>CAVTHG010000001.1:0-447985 GCA_963734375.1 uncultured Acidobacteriota bacterium
GCGGATCGACCCGCGTCAGGTGATGACGGTCTACCACCCGTTCGAGCAGGAGCTGTCCGGCGGCCGCCTCTTCGTGCACACGCGCGCCGACCCGTACTCGCTGGTGCCGGTGATCACGCGCACCGTGCGCGAGCTCGCGACCGAGCAGGTCGTGGAGCGCGCGGCGACGCTCGAGGACGTGCGCGCCGAAGTGCTGGCGCCGGATCGCCTCAACGCGATCGTCTTCGGCGGGTTTGCGGCGGTCGCGCTCGCGATCTCGATCGTCGGCGTCGCCGGCGTGCTGGCGTTCTCGGTCAGCGGCCGCACGCGCGAGTTCGGCATCCGGCTGGCGGTCGGATCGCAGCCGCACTCGATTCTCACCGGGGTGCTCGGCGAAGGACTGTGGATGACGGCGCTCGGCCTGGTTGCGGGTGCGCTGGGAGGATACGCGCTGGCGCGGGTGGTCGGCAGCTACATCCAGAACGTGCAGCTGCCGGGCGTGGTGCCGATCGCAGGGTCGGCCGCGGTGCTCCTGATTGCCGCGATCATCGGATCGCTTCTGCCGGCGGCGCGCGCGGCACGCGTCGATGTGGTGCAGGCGCTGCGAGCCGAGTAGCCAGGCGAACGGAGAACGCCGAACGTCAGGGACGGCCCGATGACCGTCCCTGGCGCGACATCTAGTTTCCCGGCTTATACCGGAACGACCCGTCGTCGAAGCGCTCGCGGTATTGCCCGTGGCAGCGGCCGCACGACTGCTGGAGTGTCCCGGCCGTCGTCTTCGCTTCGTCCCACTTGCCCGCGGCGACCGCCGTCTGGATCGTCTCGACGTGCTTGCGCGCCTCGGCGGCCCAGAGCGTCGCGTCCGGCTTCTTCGGCTTGAAGAACGTCTCGGTGTCGGTGAACGCCTGCTTCAGCACGGCCGCGTTCTTGTTGGCGTTCTCGACGTCGCTCTTGTCGACGCCGGCCCGCAGCGCCGCGAACGCCGGCGCCACCTGCTTCATCACCTTGCTGAACGCCTCTTCCTCGGCGTTCATCGGCGGCGGCAGCCGCTTCGCGACGTCGATGAACTTGTCGTTGATCACGGAAGTCGCGATGAGCGCCGGGCGCCCGCTGTATTTCGTCGCCGCATCGGGCGGCAGGTCAATCTTGTAGTCTTTTGCCTTCTTGGCGACCTCTGCCGGATCGAACTTCACGACCTCGCCCATCACCGTGACGTAACTCTTGAGGTCGACCGGCGACTGGATGTTCGGCACCAGCACCAGAACATCGGTCGGGCCGGTGACGCCTTTCAGCGTCGCCGTTCCAACCCGACGCTGATCGATCACGAACGCCGTCTTCGACAGCACCTGCTCGACCGACGCCGTCATCGTCACCGCCTGGCCGTAGAACGCGTCGGGGTTCGCGGTGAGCGTGTTGGTCGCGACCGGCACGAGCACCTTCGCCGGCGTCGCGGGCGCAGCGGGCGCCGCGGGTGTAGCCGGCGCCGCGGGTGTGGCAGGTGCCGCCGGCGTGGCAGGCTGAGCGGGCTGGGGCGGCTGCGCGGGTGGAGGCTGCTGGGCTGTCGGCATCGCGAGCGACGCCATCGTCAGCGCCAGCGCGCACGCGACGCCATACCGCATCTTCACTGGGTGGTACATGGAACCTGTTCCTCCTCGGGCATCCTTGATTGCCAAACCTGCATTCTACCCCGCTCAGTTTCCCGGGCGGAAATCTCATGGCAATGGTGTTGCAATTGTTTGTGTGCGCGCCCCTCGAATAGGTCGCCCGCTACCCATGTTCTCGAGGCATCCCTCCGCCGAGCCCCTCGCGGTGCTCGTCATCGAAGACGACGTTGACGCGCGCCACATCTATTCCGAGTTCCTCCGCGCCAAGCGCTGGACGGTGTTCACGGCCGTCGACGGCCGGATGGGGCTCGACAAGATCACCGAACTCCGCCCCGACGTGATCGTGCTCGACCTCGCGATGCCGCGCGTCGACGGGTGGACCGTGTTGCAGCACGTCCGCGAATCGAGCGTCACCGTCGACATCCCGGTCGTGGTCGTCTCGGCGGTGACCGATTCGCGCGACGCGGCGTTCAAGGCCGGCTGCGATGCGTATCTCTCGAAGCCGTGCCCGCCGGAGACGCTGTACCTCCAGATCCGCGCGCTGACGCGGTGTCTCGCCGCGGACGGAACCGCCGCCAGTTGATCTACACTCGCAGGCAGATTGGTAAAAGCGACCACACCCGATGATGCGTGGGCGATTGTGCTTGGCGCGGCCAACGAAGCGGACCGTGCGGCCGAGCTCAACGAGCCGGTCGATTTCGCGGCGACGATTCCGCCGGAGAGCGACGCGGCCGAGCTGCGGGTCGTCTCGCGCGACAGCCGTGAGGCGGTCGTCGGCTGGCGCCCGGGCGCCGGCTGGAACGTTCTGCTCCCACCCGACGATCCGGCGCATGCGCTGATCGATCTCTATCTGCCAATCTGCAGCGCCACGGTCGCGCGGCCGATCACGGTCGGCCACCTCGGCCAGAGCCTCGACGGTTTCATCGCCACGCACGCCGGTGAGTCGCAATACGTGACCGGCGAGGAGAACATCCGCCACCTGCACCGCATGCGCGCGCTTTGCGACGCGGTCGTGGTCGGCGCCGGCACGGTCGCGGCCGACGATCCGCAGCTGACCACGCGGCACGTCAGCGGGCCGAGCCCGGTGCGCGTCGTGCTCGATCCGACGCGGCGCCTCGCCGATCACTATCGCGTCTTCAACGACGACACCGCAGACACCTTATACGTCTGCAGCCGCTCGCTCGCCGGCGAGGGCGAAACGCATTTCGGCCGCGCGACGATGGTGGCGGTCGAGGACAGCGGCGTCGGCATCGACGTCACCGAGGTACTGCGGCTGCTGCGCGCGCGCGGCTGCCACCGGATCTTCGTCGAGGGCGGCGGCGTCACCGTGTCGATGTTCCTCGAGGCGAACCTGCTCGATCGTCTGCAGATCGCGATCGCGCCGCTGATCATCGGCGACGGCCGGCCGGCGATCCGCCTGTCGCCGAGATCGTCGCTCAGCGACTGCCATCGTCCGCGCTATCGCGTCTTCCGGATGGGCGCCGACGTGCTGTTCGACTGCGACTTCGGCGCGGACGCCAACAGCCCGAGCGAGGAGCAGCCGCCGATTACTCGCGTTATCTGACGCAGACGCTCGTGTCCGCCTTCCTACGAGCTCTCGTCTTTCCACGCCGCGAGATCCCAATGGCCGACGACCACCCGCGATTGCTCGACCTCGACGTGCGCACGCCGGCGCGAGCGCCACGACTCAATCGCATCCCGGCGGTCCGGCGCCATCTCGATCGCCGCGTCTGCCCAGCCGTCGATCAGCTGGCGCTGCAGCTCGCGCGATTCCGCTCCCAGCGTCCAGTCGGTGCGTTCACGCTCGACGTGGTACCCCAGCCCGCGCAGAATCCGATCGGCGGCATCCGTGGCGTCCGGCCCGAGCGCGGGGCCGAATCCCTTGTCGGTTCGCTGATGCCGGTTCACGAGATCGCGAACCTCGGCGTCCTCCGGTTCGTCCGGGCTGAAGTCGATGCGCCCGTCGTAGCTCAGCGCGAACAGCAGCGCGGCGCCGGTTTCGCGGCAGCGCTCGGCGAGGGCGCGCAGCCAATCCTCCGACACGAGATCGAGCAGCGCGGATGCGGTGACGACGGCGGCGTTCGGGAACAGCGTGCGCGCGTCCGCGTCGGCGATCGCGTTGAGATCGACAGGCCGTGTCTCGACCTCGACTGACGCAGTGTCTCCAACGGTGGCTTGCGCCAGCAGCGCCGGATCGTGATCGACCAATAGCCAGCGCTTGGCGCGGCGGGAAGATCGGCGCGAGGTAGCGGGCGTTGGATCCGGTGCCCGCGCCGAGGTCGAGGATGCGGAGCGGGGTGTCGCGCGGAAGCCGGGCTGCGACGAGGTGCGCCAGCCGCGCGGAACGGGCCGCCCGGTCCGCCGGTTCGCGCAGCGCGAGCCAGGCGGGGCTGAACCCGGTCGCCGGCACCGTTTGCCGCATCGGCGTGCCGCGCAGGACGCTCTCCATTACCGCGACGCTCTCGGCCCACGTCGGCAGGCGCTCGCGGACGCCTCGCGCTCCTGCCGCGAAGCGCGCGCGCAGCGCGGGATCGGACGCGACGCGCGTCAGGGCGGCGGTGAACGCGGCCTGGTTGCCAGGCTCGACGACAATCCCGGCTTCGTCGCCGACCAGCGCCGGGATGTTGCCCGTCGCCGTGCTGACCACCGGCAGCCCACGCGCCAGCGCCTCGGCCACCGCCATGCCGAACCCCTCGTACAGCGTCGACAGCACGAACAGGTCGCAGCGGTCGTATTCGACCGCGAGAGACGCGGTGTCGAGATCGCCGAGCAGCTCGACGCGATCCTCGATCCCCTCGCGTCGCAGCAACGCCGTCAGCGATTCGACCAGCGCATGATCGCGATCGACGCTGCCGGCGCATCGCAGCCGCCAGCGCCGATGCGGAATCGCCGCCAGCGCGCGAAACAGGATGTCGTGGCCTTTGCGCGGCGTCAGCGTCGCGACGCACAACATCGCCAGTTCGCCGGCGCCACCCGGCTGGTTGGACGAGCCTCGGGCAACCGGCGCGCGGTCGGTTCCGGGCCGGACAACCGAGATGCGCTCGCGTCCGACGCCGTAGCGCGCAAGCCCGGCGGCCGTTGACTCGCCGGTGACGACCACCGACCGGACGGCGGCCAGCGCGCGCCGCTCGCTCTCTTCGAGGGAATCTGCAACCGCAGGGTCGAGGCCGGTCTCGAGCGCCAGCGGATGGTGGACGAGCGCGACGAGATTCAGCCGCTTGCCCTCCCGCTCCGCTTCGTCGGGCAGGACGCCGAGGGCAAGACCGTCGACAAGGACGGTCGCCCCGTCCGGGATCGCCGCCAGCGCTCGACCGGCTTCTTCTCGCGCGGCCCTGGTTGGAAACGGGAACGTGCCGTCGAGCGACACCACGTCCACGCGCCAGCCGCGCTCACGCAGGCCGTCGACGATCCGGCGGTCGTAACCGTAGCCGCCGGTTCGCGTCTCGAGATCGCCGGGGACGACGAAGGTCAGCGCCTGCCCGGCACGCTCGGCAGCCACGATCAGGGCGCCGCGCTGACGCGTCCCTCGAACCCGGCCGACGCCACGTGCGACTCGTGCAGCGTCACGCGGATGCTGTCGACGGCGCGCGCACCGCCTCCAAGCTCGCCGCGTCCGATCGCCGCGACGATGCGATCGAACACGACCTTCGCCAGAAACTCCGTCGTCGTATTCCGCCCCGTGAACGCCGGCTCGTCATCCAGGTTGCGATAATTCATCTCGGCGAGCGTCGTACGCAGCACCTCGCCGGCGCGGCCGATGTCCACGACCATCCCGCTCTCGTCGAGGCTGGCGCTTCGGAACTCGACGTCGACGACGTAGGTGGCGCCATGCAGCCGCTGCGCCGGGCCGAAGGCCTCGCCGCGGAAGCTGTGGGCAATCATGAAGTGGTCGCGAACAGTGACGGTGTACATCGGGGATTCAGTATCTGATCCGGTGACACAACGCGTCACCGGGGTTGGCGGCCAACTGCGCCATCACGAGGGGAAGGGTTTCGAATCCGCTCTCGCCGGTGATCAGGACGTCGAGCGTTGGATCGGCGAGCATCGACAGCGCGAGGGCCATACGCCGCTTCGTGTCCCAGCGCGCGCGCTGCGACGAGGCGACGGTGCCGACCTGCGACGATCGGATCGTCAACCGGCGCGCGTGGAAGGCTTCACCAAGCGGCATCGGCACCAGGTTCGCACCGTACCAGCTCATCTCGACGATCGTCGCTTCGAAGCCGGCGATGCGCAGCGCCAGCTCCAGACCACTCGGCGACCCGCTCACGTGGATGACGACGTCGACGTTTGTGGCCGCATCGGCCGGCGCGGCGAAGCGAACGCCAAGCGAGCGCGCGATGGCGCTGCGCGAAGGGTTGGTGTCGACCAGCTCCACGTCGCAGCCCGGCATCTGCGCGGCGATCCACGCGACGAGACAGCCGACAGTACCGGCGCCGACAACCGCAATCCGATCGCCGATGTGCGGCCGAGCGTCCCACATGCCGTTGATCGCGGTCTCGACGTTTGCCGCGAGCACGGCTCGCTGCGGCGGGACGCCATCGGGCACGACATGAACGGCGCCTGCCGGAACCACATAGCGCGTCTGGTGCGGATGCAGCACGAACACCGTTCGGCCGCGCAGCTCGCGCGGTCCGCGCTCGACCTCGCCAACGCTGGCGTATCCGTACTTCACCGGCGCGGGAAACTCGCCGCGCTGAAACGGCGCGCGCATCCGCTGCGCTTCGCTGGCGGGGACGCGTCCCTCGAACACCAGCGCTTCGGTGCCGCGGCTGATCCCGCTGAACAGCGAGCGCACGACGACCTCATCCGCAGCGGGCTCCGGCAGCGGCTCGCCGCGCAGTTCGCCCCGCCCGGGTTCCGCGATCCAGAACGCGCGTGCCTCGGCCGTCACGAGAGATACAATAACCTTTCACCCTGCACAAATGATCTCCACCCATTGGCAACTGCCCGCTGCCCCGCTGCGCGCCAGCGCTGTCGCGACGGTGGTGGCCGGCTTCGCCGGCGCGATCGCGATCGCCGAGCTCGCGCGCGGAGTGCTGCCGGTCGGCGGCATCTACGCGGTGAAGGCGGGTGCGATCTTCTCGATCGTGATGATCGTCGCACTCGGCTTCCTGCCGCGCCATCATCCGTTCGCGCGCTTCGGCCCCGCCAACCAGATCACGACGATGAGGGCGATGCTGGTGGCGCTGGTGGCCGCGCTCATCGGCGAGCCGCGCTTTCCGAACGTCGCGACCAGCGCCGCGGCGGCGACCGTCGTCGTCTCCGCGCTCGACGGCGTCGACGGCTGGCTGGCGCGGCGGCACCAGATCGCGAGCAGCTTTGGCGCGCGCTTCGACATGGAGATCGACGCGCTGCTGATTCTCGTCCTGGCGATCCTCGTGACCGAGTTCGAAAAGGCGGGCGCCGTGGGTGATTGTCTCGGGGCTGTTGCGTTACATCTTCGTCGGCGCCGGCAAGTACTGGCCGCAGCTGCGCGCGCCACTGTTCGCGAGCCGCCGCCGCCAGGCCGTCTGCGTCGTGCAAATCCTCGCGCTGAATCTGGCCATCGTGCCCGCCATCCAGCCGCCGCTCAGCGCCGCGATGGCGGCGGTGGCGCTTGCCGCGCTCGCCTGGTCGTTCCTCGTCGATACCCGCTGGCTGCTGCGGAGCGCCGCCTGATCGTGGAGCGCACGGTGTTCGCGCGGCGATGACATCGGCCCTGCTCGCGCTCCTCGCCGCGCTGACGATCCTGAACGCGTCGCTCTCGTTTCACAACGTCTGGCCGACGCCGGTCGTCGGCTGGCGCGGCGAGATCTCGCTCGAGTTCGCGATCGTGCTGCTCCTGCTCGTGGCGGTGCGGCGGTCGGCGCCGCTGTCACAGCGGGCGCTGCGCTGGATCGCCGCGCTCTGGGTGGTGCTGTTCATCGGCCACTACGCCGACGTCACCACGCCGGCGCTCTACGGCCGCGACATCAACTTGTACTGGGACGCGCGGTACATGCCGGACGTCGTGGCGATGGTCGCGCGGGCGGCGCCGCTCTGGCTGATCGTCATCGCGCTATGCGCCGTGGCGCTCATCCTCGTCCTGTTCTACCTCGTGTTCCGGTGGGCGTTCGGACGCGTCAGCGAGGCATTGGCCGATGCGCGGATGCGGCGATGGATGGCCGGCGGCGCGATCGCCGCGCTCGCTGTCTTCGCCGGGCAGCACGTGCTGGCGCGGTTCTCGACCGAGGTCTACGAGTTCGAGCCACCGGTCACGTTCCCGACACCGGTGACGCAGACCTACATCCGGCAGGCGCGGCTCGTGCTCGCGGCACGCGCCGGGGTGAAGACGCTGCCGCCGAGCCCGTCGATGGACGCCGACCTCGCGCTCGTCCGTGGCGCCGACGTCTCGCTCATCTTCATCGAGGCGTACGGCGCGATTGCCTACGAGCGCGTCGACATCGCGCCCAACCTCGTCGCCGAGCGCGCGGAGTTGGCCGCCGCGATCCGCGACACCCACCAGGAGGTCGTCTCGGCGTTCGTCGAGTCGCCGACCTTCGGCGGCTCGTCGTGGCTGGCGCACATCAGCCTGATGTCGGGCGTCGAGGTGCGCGACCCGGCCACCAACGCGAGCCTGATGACGCAGCAGCGCGAGACGCTGGTGAAAACCTTCAAGCGGCAGGGCTATCGAACGCTGGCGCTGATGCCGGGGCTGCGGCAGCGATGGCCCGAAGGTGCGTTCTACGGCTTCGACGAGATCTACGGCGCCACCCGCCTCGACTACCGCGGCCCCGAGTTCGGCTGGTTCGCGATTCCCGATCAGTTCTCGCTCGCGCGCGCCGATGCGCTCGAGCGCAGCCAGCCGTCGCCGAAGCCGACGTTCATGTTCTTTCCGACCATCAGCACGCACTTCCCGTTCATCCCGACGCCGCCCTATCAGCCGGACTGGGCGCGGATGCTCACCGACACGCCGTACAGCGGCAGCGCGATCGTCGAGGCGTACGATCAGGAGCCGGACTGGACCTCGTTCGGCCCCGGCTACGTGCGCGCGGTGCGCTACACCTATCAGACGCTGGCCGGCTACCTGCGCGCGAACGCCGGGAGCGATCGGATCCTGATCGTGCTCGGGGATCACCAGCCGGCCGCGGCGGTCAGCGGCGAGGGCGCGCCGTGGGACGTGCCGGTACACGTCATCGCGCCGGCAGGATCGACGCCGGATCGATCGGCAATCCTGGCGCGGCTGACGGCGCGCGGATTCCGGCCCGGGCTCATCCCGCAGCGGCCGGCGCTCGGCAAGATGCACACACTGCTGCCGATCCTGCTCGACGCCTTCAGCGACGGTACGCAGGGCGCCCCTTTAGGGGCGCCTCATCGTTCAGCGCCTCATCGGCCGGCAGCCGCCCGCCCGGCCTTGATCGCTTCGTCGGCGGTCGGGCCCTGCATCAGCAGCGCGAGGAATCCTTCCTTCACCCGCTGCGCGACATCCTGCGTATTCGCCGTCAGCATGTCGGGAAGCTTCGCCGCCTTCGCTTCCTGAAGCACCTTCTGCGTGCCCGCCTCCGCGCCGGCGCGATCGCCGCCGAGCGCCTGCGCGAGGCTGCCGATGCCGCAGGCCAGGATGCTGAGGCCGTCGAGCGCGGCAATCTCTTTCGCCTGCGCCACCGCGGCCGGATCCTCGAGCATCAGCATCGCGAGTTTTTCGCCGCGCGGATTTTTCGGCGACCACACGTTGGCGTTCGCGTCGCGGAAGAAGCCGATCGCCTGGCGCGCCTCGTCGAGGGTGCGGATGTGAGGGATGGTGACGCCATCGGCGCCGGCGTCGAGGATCTCCTTGACGCGGCCTTTGGTCACGGCGGCGCCATCCTTCTCGATCGGCGGGATGCGCACGAGCAGCATCTTCCTGCCGGCGGCTTTCGGGCTGCGCAGTCCTTCGGCCATCGCCCGCACCGCGCCGGCGTCGTAGCTGCCCTCGAGGTTGAGGAAGACGAAATCGTAGAGCGGGTTCATCGCCAGCTTCTCGGCGCCTTCGCGCGTGTAGACGGCCGGCTGCGGCCTGCCCTGAGCCGCGTCGAAGGGCGGCTGGCCGCGCTGCCCTCGCGGTCCGGGGTGTTCATTCGGCGCGTAGACGCCAAAGGCCGGCTTGCCCTGCGCCCACAGATCGATGACGGCGTTCTGATGCGTTTGCGCCAGCGGGCCGCGCCGCCACGCCGGCGCAGATCACCACGAACAACCGCCACCCGTCCCATCTTCGTCCCCATGCGCCGTCCTCCCCGGACGCCCCGAGGTTATCATCTGCCGACCAATTCAGCCGGACGCCGCCGCGCCCGGCGTAGCCGCGCCGAAGCTCGCCCCTCGTTCGGTGGCGAGCGAAGGCGCGGAGGATTCATGCGCGCCCTGCCCCTCGCTCTCATCATCGCGTTCACCACCCTCGCCGCGCCCGGCCCGATGCGCGCGCAGGCGCCGGCGCCGGCCGATCTCGTCCTGGTCAACGGCACCGTCCTCACCGTCGACGCCACCGACTCGGTTGCGCAGGCGGTCGCGATCGCGGGCGGGAAGATCGTTGCGGTCGGCTCGAACGACGCCATCAGGGCGCGGGTCGGACCGTCGACGCAGGTCGTCGACCTGCGCGGCCGCACGGCGACGCCCGGGCTGATCGACACCCACGTGCACTTCTCCGAGGTCGACGCGCTCTTCGCCGTCGAGCTCAGCGAAGCGGCGTCGATCGCCGACGTGCTCGCGAAGGTGCGCGAGCAGGTCGCCAAGTCGAAGCCGGGTGAATGGGTGCGCGGCCGCGGTTGGGACGAAGGCAAGTTCGCGGAGCGCCGCTACGTCACCGCCGCCGATCTCGACAAGGTCGCGCCGAACAACCCGGTGTGGCTGGTGCAGACCACCGGCCATTACGGCGTCGCCAACAGCTACGCGCTGAAGATGTCGGAGGTCACCGCCGCGACGCCGGCGCCGCCCGCCGGGACGATCGACAAGGACGCGAACAACAACCCGAGCGGCGTGATGAAGGAATCGGCGATGGGCCTGGTGTCGCGCAACGTGCCGCCGTTCACCCGCGACCAGCAGCGCGCCGGCATCGTCCGCATCATCGAGGACTTCAACAAGGAGGGGATGACCGGCGCGAAAGATCCCGGCATCAGCCCGGCGAAGTGGGAGCTGTATCAGGAGCTGCAGAAGGAAGGCAAGCTCACCGTCCGCCTGTTCGCGCTGTGGTCGGGCGCCCGCCGCGCCGAGGACAACGCCCAGGTGCTCGCGCGCGTGAACGCGCAGCCGCGTCCGCCGGCGTCGTTCGGCGACGGCAACCTCGTCTCTGGCGGCGTCAAGATGTTCATGGACGGCAGCGGCGGCGCGCGCACCGCGTGGATGCACGAGGACTGGAACAAGAACTTCACCGAGAAGGACACGGGCAACAGCGGCTATCCGACGACCCCGCCCGACGCCTACAAGCAGATTGTGACCGAACTGCACAACGCGGGCGTGCACGTCAGCACGCACGCGATCGGCGACCGCGCGATCGACTGGGTGATCGATACCTATGCGGCGATGCTCGCGGCGAAGCCGACCAAGGGGCTGCGCCACGGCATCATCCACGACAACACGCCGACCGATCACGCGATCGACGTGATGGCGCGTCTCCAGAAGGAGTTCGACGCCGGCTACCCGGAATCGCAGGGCCCGTTCACCTGGTGGCTCGGCGACAACTACGCCGGCAACCTCGGCGCCGAGCGCGGCAAGCGGCTGAACCCGTTCCGCACCTACGTGAAGAAGGGGATCATCTGGTCCGGCGGCTCCGACTACGGCGTGACGCCGTTCCCGGCGCGCTATGGCCTGTGGTCGTCGGTCGCGCGCAAGGCGCTGAACGGCACTTACGGGGCGACGCCGTTCGGCACGGCGGAGTCGGTGGACATCAAGACGGCGCTGCGCTCGTACACGATCTGGGCCGCGCACCAGATGTTCATGGAGAACCGCGTCGGCTCGATCGAAGCCGGCAAGGACGCCGACATCGCCGTCTGGGACCGCAACATGTACGAGGTGCCGACCGACGCGCTGAAGGATCTGAAATGCGAGCTGACGCTGTTCCGCGGCAAAGTCGTTTACGGCAACACCAAATAGCGGCGTCGGCGGTCGTGGAACGCAGAGGCCGCTGAGACCGCAGCGAAAGAAAACGTCTTTGGATTTCTCGCGTGCTCTGCGAGCGCTGCGTTCCAGCTACGTGCGGTGGACGACAGATACGGCTGCAACGCCGCGAACCTGAATTCAATCTCCGCAATCGCGTCGGGTGACAGCGTCAGCGCCTTCGGCTTCCACGCGGCAAAGCCGCCCGTCCTCGTCGTCGTCGACTTGAAGATGCCGCGCTTCTGCATCACGTAGAGGTCGGCGCCCGGCACCGACTCGTTGATGTTCCGCATCAGCAGGAACTTGCTGTAGGCGTCGCGCAGGCGGTCGGCGTCGCCGGCGACGTGCAATTCCCACATCCGCGCCATCAGATCGGCGTACATCGCCATCCCGGTCATGACGCCGTCGAGGCCGAGGCGCATCTCGTACAGCCAGCCGTCGGCGAACGACGCGCCGAACACACCCTTGATCGGCGGGCGCTGCCGGAGCTCCGCCTTCATCCGATCGACGAGCGGCACCGACTCCTCTTTGACGTAGGCCAGGTGTGGATGCTCGCGCGCGAGCTCGACGATCAGGTCGACCGACGGCGGCAGGTCCTTCGCGCCGCCGCTCGTCTGGATGAAGACCGGCCGCCGCGTCACCTGCGCGAGCGCGCGGAAGTACTCGCGATACTCGTCCAGCGACTTCGCGGCGCTCGGCGGCATCGCGATCATCGCGTCGGGGGCCAGCGCCTCGGCGCGGCGCGCGTACTCGAGCATCTCCTCGGTCGTCCGCCCCTGCACGCCGAAGACGAGCGCCGGCTTGCGCCCCTGGTTCGCCTTCGCCAGCACCTCGAGCCCGCGCAGCCTCTCCTCCTTGGTGAGGTTGGCGACGCCGCTCGAACCCTGCGGCCAGACGATGCCGTGGGCGCCGGCGTCGTCGACGAACCGCACCTCGCGCGCGAGGTCGTCCCAGTCGACCTCGCCGGCGTTGGTGAACGGGGTCGTCAGGATCATGAACGCGCCGCGCATCGGCTTGGCGTCGCCGGCCACGGGTCGGCGCCGCCGACGATGCGGCGCGGCGAGAGCGCGGCGGCGGCAGTGAGCGTGCCCAGGCATTCACGGCGGGTCAGGCGGCGCTGGTTCATGGTTCCTCCGTCCGTAGTGTCCGCCTGCAGGCGGACCCGTGACAATGGCGGATTTGGCGTTAGCAGCCCGTGGGGCAAGTCACCGTGGCACTGAGAGCGGCGATGCGTCCGGCTGGCAAGGCGCGACGACCGAGAAATACCGGCAATATTTGATGGGGAGCAAACGCAGCCAGAGGGATGCAGCGCCGCTCGAATGCAGGTGGAGTTGCGCCGCGGGCTGCTAGACTACTGAGCCAAGGAGGCGGCCATGAAAGGTTCTGTGTCGCGTCGCGGGTTCCTGCAGACCGCCGGAGCCGGCACTGTCACCATGTGGATTCCGACCCATGCGAGCGGCTACACCGCGCCGGAGATGCGCGAGAAGGCGGCCGCCGCCTCGACGCTCGGCGTCTCGAAATGGGAGCTCGACACGCCGGCGCTCTGCGTCGACCTCGACAAGATGGAAGCGAACATGGCGACGATGCGGCAGAAGCTCGCCGCTACCGGCACCGGGGTCGTCACGCGGCCGCACGCGAAGACGCACAAGTGCCCGGCGATCGCCAAGCTGCAGCTCGCGGCCGGCGCGGTCGGCGTCTGCACCGCCAAGGTCAGCGAAGCCGAGGCGCTCTTCGCCAACGGCGTCGAGAAGATCCTGATGACCACCTGCAACGTGTCGGCGAGCAAGATCCGCCGCGCGATGAAGATTCGCAAGGCCAACCGCACCTTCATCCAGGCGGTCGACAACCCGAAGAACGCACAGGACCTGTCCGACGCCGCGAAGGAAGCGGGGATCGTCGCCGACGTGGTCGTCGACGTCGCGGTCGGCACCCGGTCGGGTATTCCGGCCGACGAACGCGCGCTCGCGCTGGCACAGCTCGTCGACAAGCTGCCGAACCTGAAGCTGCGCGGGATGATCAGCTACGACGGCAGCGCCCAGCACATCAAGGGATTCTCGAAGCGCGCCGAGGAGACGCTCAAGCGCTACGAGCCGTCGCTGCGCACCTTCGAGGCGATGAAGAAGGCCGGCCTCAACACCGAGATCTTCAGCGGCGGCGGCACCGGCACCTACAACATCATGCCGAAGGTACCTGGCGTCACCGACGTGCAGGTCGGCAGCTACATCTTCATGGACGCGCAGTATCTCGAGATCGGCGGCGAGGGCAACGAAGAGCTGTTCACCGACTTCGCGCCGTCGCTGACGGTGATGACGACGATCCTGAACAACTACTTCCCGAAGCGGCTCACCACCGACGCCGGCCAGAAGGCGCTGACGCTGAACAAGCCCGACCCGATCGTGATCGGCGAGAAGGGATTCTCGTATACGGCCGGCTCCGACGAGTTCGGCACCATCCAGTACGAAACCGCCAGCAAGCAGTATCAGGTCGGCGACAAGCTCGAGCTGATCGTCCCGCACTGCGATCCGGCGGTGAACGAATACGACCAGATCTACGCGACGCGCAAGGATCGAGTCGAGGCGGTATGGCCGATCTCCGCGCGCGGCCATTCTCAGTAGCGGCGCTCTCGCTGCTTCTCGCGCTGGCCGGCGGCGCGGCCATCCGGGCTGAAGACTGGCCGCAGTTCCGCGGCCCGTCCGGCCAGGGCCATTCCGGCGAAACGGGTCTGCCGCTCGCGTGGAGCGAGTCGCAGAACGTTGTCTGGAAGACGCCGGTGCCGGGCCGCGGCTGGTCGTCACCGGTCGTCGCCGGCGGCCGCGCGTGGCTGACGACCTCGGTCAGGGAGAAGGGCGCCTCGCTGCGCGCGATCGCCTACGACGTCGCCACCGGACGCGAAGCGGTAAACGTCGAAGTCTTCCGCCTGCGCTCCGACGATCTCAGCAACCCCAAGAACAGCCACGCGTCGCCGACGCCGATTGTCGACGGCGACCGCATCTACGTGCATTTCGGCGCCGAAGGCACGGCAGCGCTGACCATCACCGGCGAGATCGTCTGGAAGGCGAAGTTCCCGTACGAGTCGCAGCACGGCAACGGCGGCTCGCCCGTGCTCTACGACGATCTCCTGATCTTCAGCTGCGACGGCAGCAACGACGCGTTCGTCGTCGCGGTGGACAAGCGGACCGGCAAGGTGCGCTGGAAGACGTCGCGGCGGCAGCCGTGGGACCAGGCGTACTCGACGCCGCTCGTCATCCGCGTCGGCGAGCGTGACGAACTGGTCAGCGTCGGCGCCTATCGCGCGGCGGCCTACGATCCTCGAACCGGCAAGGAAATCTGGCGGGTCAGCTACGCCGACGGCTTCTCGAACGTCCCGCGGCCGGTGTTCGCAGGCGGCCTGGTCTACATCGCGACCGGCTTTCAGCAGCCGACGCTGCTGGCGGTGCGGCCGGACGGCAGCGGCGACGTCACCAAGACGCACGTCGCGTGGACGCTGAAGCGCGGCGCACCGCTGACGCCGTCACCGCTGGCCGTCGGCGACGAGCTCTACATCGTCAACGACGGCGGCATCGCGCAGTGCCTCGATGCCGCGACCGGCACGACGCACTGGGTGCAGCGCCTCGGGCCCGCGTACTCGGCGTCGCCGGTGTTCGCGGACGGGCGGATTTACTTTCTGAGCGAGGACGGCACGTCAACCGTGATCGCGCCGGGAAGAGAGTTCAAGCAGCTGGCCTCGAGCGCGCTCGACGGCGAGATCCTCGCGTCGATGGCGGTGTCGGAGCGATCGATCTTCATCCGCACCGGCACGCACTTGTATCGCCTGGCACTGCCCGAGCGTACGTCGGGCACGGCTTCAGCCGTGCCTCGCTAGCAACCAGCAGCAAGCTGTCCCGCAGCGGAAGACGCCAGCGCCGGCAGGGTCGTGGACCCGTCCGTTAGACCTCGCGTGGGCGAGCGACAGACGGGAAACGCATCCGAAGGCGTCGGTCGCACGGCGCCACCGATTCGCCACCAGCGTGTGAGCCTGCTTGTTGCTGACCCTGATTGGGGCTGTCGCGCGGAGTAGGAAAGGCGACGTGCTCACCGACATCACAACCGCAGGCGGATGCGTTTCCCACGCGAGTGTCACGGACGGTCGGCCGCGACCCTGCCGGCGCTGGCGTCTCGCCGGTCACCGAGCCGCAGCCCCTAGCCCCGTGGCCTCGCGCGGATGGCTACGCGGTAATTGTTCTCGGCGTTCAGGTTGATCAGCGCGACGAACGCACGCCCCTGATACATCCCGAGCGTCCCCGACTGCGAGACGGCGACGACGTCCCAACCGGCCGGCAGCAGCACGGTGTTTCGCAGCCCGTGCAGCGTCCGCTCGAAGACGAGCTCGCCGTTCGCCACCTTGTACGCCGGATCCTTCAGCGTGCCGGTGATCTGGAGGTGCGCGCTCTGTCTGTCATCGACGATCGGCACATCCAGCTTCACGTTCGTCGCGCTCCCCTCTTTCACCGGCGCTAGCACCTTCGCGGTGTCGAGGTCGACGACCTTCAGCTCCTGCAGCGCCAGGTATTCGAGCGAGCTCAGCCTCGCCTTCTCGCCCTTGCGATAGTCGCTGTAGGTCTGCTCGACTTTGATCGCGCCCGTTTCCGGCGCCCCCAGGTCGTAGAGCGTCTTCACGTCGTCGAAGAACATGTCCGGATCGGTGCGCGGTGGGAACACGCGTCGTTGTGCGCCGCGCATGAATCGTCACCGGGTTGCTCTGCCCGCTCGGGTTGGCGAAGGCGAGCTTCAGCCGGCCGTCGGCCGTCGTCGTCACTTGCGCCGCGACGTTCGACGAGAGGAACGAGAAGCCTTTCGGCAGCAGCACGCCGAGGCGGTATCCGCTCAGGCTCCGCACCCAGACGATGTCCTCGCCGTGCATCATGTAGGTGCGCGGATCCTTGTAGGTCTTGTAGATCAGGACGCGGCCGACGCCGCCCTCCGGAACCGGAATCGGGAGCGCGGCGTGAATCGCGTGCGTATCGCTGCCTTCGTCCTGGTAGGTGAACTTCAGCGGCTTGCCGGTGCGCGGATCGTAGACCTCGATGTCGGAGCCCTCGCTGCCGCCGCGCGTCGCGTTGACGAGCTCGGTTGCGCCGACCCGCGTCTCCTCCGGCAGGAAGCGGATCCGGAACTCCTCGCTGCCGGGCGCCAGGATCGCGTACTCGGTGTAGGCGTCCTGCGTGAACAGCCGCGCGACCGGCGGCGTCGGCCTGAGCGAGCCGTCGGGGTTGGTTCCGCCCGGAAACGGGTTCGGCGCACCGCTTCGCTGAGCGAAGATGAGCGCGGGAACGATGGCGAGCGTGCACAGCGCCACCGTCGCCCGTCGAAGTGATCCAGTCGTCAGCATGGCGGTAAGTGTAATATGCGACCCACAAGGGAGGTCTTCATGCGTACCATCCTGTCCGCATTCTCGCTCGCGCTGGTCGGAAGCTCATTGATGGCGTTCGCCCAGGCGCCTGCCGGGCAGCCGGCGCCTGCTGGGCAGCCGGCGGCTCCGCCGCAGCCGATGTCGTTCTTCGTCACCAGCGTCGGCCTCGGCAAGGGCGCCGATCTCGGCGGCATCGCCGGCGCCGATCGGCATTGCCAGACGCTCGCCGCGGCCGCCGGCGGCGGCAGCAAGACGTGGCACGCCTACCTGAGCGCGCCGGCCGCGGGCGGGCAGCCTGTGGTGAACGCGCGCGATCGCATCGGCGCGGGGCCCTGGTACAACGCCAAGGGCGCGCGCGTCGCGCAGAACGTCGCCGACCTGCACGGCGACACGCTCGAGCAGGCCCGGCGCGGCAACAACCTGACGAAGGTGACGGCGCTGAACGAGAAGGGTGAAACGGTCAACGGCGTCGGCGACACGCCGAACCGTCACGACATGATCACCGGATCGCAGCTCGATGGCACGGCGTTCACCGACGGCCAGGATCACACCTGCGGCAACTATGCGAACGGCGGCAATGGAACCGTGCAGCTCGGGCATCACGACCGCACCGGCGGCGGGAGCACGTCGTGGAACTCGACGCACCCGAGCCGCGGCTGCAGCCAGGAGAACCTGGTCGCGACCGGCGGGGCGGGGTTGTTCTATTGCTTCGCGACGAATTGATCGCGATCGGGACCGGTCTGAAGACCGGTCCCACGGGTTCGTGATTCGGCATCGGTAGGGACGGCCTTCGGCAGTCCAGACCTACCTGCCCCACCTGCCTACCGGCCCATGACGGCCGCGAGGCCGTCCGACTCTCACTCCGCCCGCAGCGCCAGCATCGGATCGACCGTCGTCGCGCGCCACGCAGGGCCGAGGCAGGCGATCGCCGCCGGCGATCAGGAACGCCACGCCGACCACGACGAAGGTCAGCGGGTCGGTCGCCTTCGTGTCGAAGAGATACGTCGCCAGCACCCGCGTCGCCGCAACCGAGGCGACGACGCCGACCACCAGGCCAATCAGCACCAGCACCAGGCCCTGGCCAACGACCATGCGCAGCACCGCCTGCCGGCTGGCGCCGAGCGCCATCCGCAAGCCGAACTCCTGCGTGCGCTGCGACACCGACGTCGCGATCACGCCGGTGATGCCGGCCATCGTCACCAGCAGCGCCAGCGCCGCGAACATCGGTCAGCAGCACCGCGGTCAGCTTCGGCGTGGCGAGATAGGTCGCGCGAATCTCGTCGAGCGTGCGGACGTTCTGCACCGGCATGTTCGGATCGATCGCCCACGCCGCGTCGCGAATCAGCGCCGCCGCCGACGCCGCATCGCCGGTCGTCCGCACCAGCACCAGGCCGCCAAGACCCTGCTGCGTCTGCCGCAGCGGCGTGTAGACCTGCGCCACCGCCGGCTGATCGAGGCCGAACTGCTTCACGTCGCCGACGATGCCGACAATGGTCGACCACGTCTGCCCGTTGTCGAGCGAGATGCGCGAGCCGACCGGATCGGACTTGTCCCAGTAGCGCATCATCGCCCGGTTGATGACGACCACCCGCTGCGTTTCGGGACCGTCCGCCTCGGTGAACGTCCGTCCCTGAACGAGCGGGACGCCGAGCGTCCTGAAGAAGTTGGCGCTGACGATGCGCGTGTCGGCCGTCGGCCGGCGGTTCGGGTCGTCGACGATGCGTCCCTCGATCTGGAAGGCGGCCGACCCGGGCTGCGACGACACGCAGCGGCACGGCGTTGGTCACCGCGACCGACACGACACCGGGCTGCGACTCGAGACGCTCGACCAGCGGCAGATAGAAGCGCAGCTGCGTGTCGACGTTGGGGTACTTGGAGAAGTTCGTGAACAGCTCCGCCGACATCACCCGGTCGCCCTTGTATCCGGGATCGACGCTCTGCAGCTTGTAGAAGCTCGCGAGCAGCAGCCCCGCGCCGACGAGCAGCACGACCGACACGGCCACCTGCGCGACGATCAGCGCGCTCTGCAAGCGGCGCCGGCCGGCGCTCTCGCCCGCGCCCTTGCTCCCCTGCTTCATCGCGCCCGACAAGATCGACGCGCGACGCCATCGCCGGCAGCCGTGCCGAACAAGCAGCCCGGTGATCATCGACACCGCGACCGTGAACAGCAGCACGCGCCAGTCGATGCCGACCTCGCCGGTGCGCGAGGTGAAGCGCGCGACGAACGTCGTCAGCAGCCCGACCGTCCAGGTCGCGAACAGCAGGCCGAACAGGCCGCCGGCGAAGGCAAGCAGCGTGCTTTCGGTCAGCAGTTGACGAACCAGGCGGCCGCGTCCGGCGCCGAGCGCCGAGCGCACGGCAAGCTCGCGATCGCGGCGCAGCAGCCGCGCGAGCGTCAGGTTGGCGACGTTGGCGCAGGCGATCAGCAGGATGAGGCCGGTCGTGCCGAGCAGGATCAGCAGCATCGGCCGCGCGTTGCGCGTCAGCTCCTCGCGCACGCCGACGGTCGTCGCCGTGAAGCCCGAGCCGGGCCGGTACGCCGTCTTGTCGTCCGCGGTGAAGCGCCGGCAGAGGACGTCGACGTTCGCGGCGGCGCGCTCGCGCGTCACGCCCGGCTTCAGCTTGCCGAAGACGTTCAGGATCGAGAAGACCCGCGCGTTCTGGTTGATGCGCTGTTCGGCCGCGGCCCGGAACGGACAGGCCGAGGTCGGCATGTAGACGTCGTTCTCCTGCGGATAGTGCGGCACGTTGGGCAGCACGCCGACGACGGTGTGCGGCCGGTCGTTCATCTCGAACACCTGGCCGACGATGTTCCGATCGCCGCCGAACTTGCGCTGCCAGTACGAGTAGCTGACGATCAAGCACCGCCGGCGCGCCGGGCTTGTCGTCGTCGGCCACGAAGGAGCGGCCGAGGATCGGCTGCGATGCCGAGCACGTTGAAGAAGTTCGGCGAGACGACGCCGGTGTTGACGCGATCGGGCTCGCCGCGCTTCAAGCAGGTCGAAATTCATCTGGTGGAATTCGACCAGCCCGTCGAAGTCCGCCGCCTGATCGCGGTAGGTGAAGTACTCCTTGATCGACACGCCGGCGTCGGCGCGGCCGACGAGCGGCGCCGACTGGCGGATGAGCACGAGCCGATCGCTGTCGGCGTAGGGCAGCGGCTTCAGCAGCACGCCGTGGATCACGCTGAAGATCGCGGTGTTGGCGCCGATCCCGAGGCCGAGCGTGAGGATGGCGAGCAGCGCGAACCCGCGGTTCTTGAAGAGCGTGCGCAGGCCGAAGCGGAGGTCGTTCAGCAGTTCATCGAACATGGATGTCCTCTCGTGTAGGGCATCTAGAGGAGCAAGCAACATACCACGGCTGGGCCGCCGGATCTCGTTGCGGGATGGGTTTGGCGGCGCCGGGGCGGTTCGTTTCCGAGAATCAATTGTGCGATTCCGGACATAGGAGATCAGGAGGTCGAGGAGGTCAGGAGATCGAAGAAGACCTTGATCATTGCTACCGGGCTCTTCGACGCGCTCGAGGTTGCTGCCCGCAGATCTCGCCGCCGCACCGTTCACGCCAGCAACTCCCCGCGCAGCACCGTCACCGCCTGGCCACCGAGCCGCACGCGGTCGCCGTCGAGCGCCACTTTCAAGACGCCGCCGCGTGCCGATACCTGCCGCGCGACGAACTCCTTCTTGTTCAAGCGCCGGCTCCAGAACGGACCGAGGCAGCAGTGCGTCGATCCGGTGACCGGATCCTCGTCGATGCCGAACGCGGGTGCGAAATAGCGCGACACGAAATCGACGCCGGCGTCGTCGGCGCGGCTCGTCACGATGATGCCGCGCGCGGCGAAGCCGCGCAGCCGCCCGAAGTCGGGGCGGACGTTGTGCACCGCGGTCTCGTCGTCGAGCTCGAACAGGAAGTCGAACCGGCTGCGGCCGACGTAACGCGGCTTTGCGCCCACGGCCTCGATGAGCCCTGCGGGCGGATCGATCGCCTCGTCGGGCGTCGCCGGGAAATCGAGCTCGATCCAGTCGCCGCGCCGCGCCGCGGTCAAAAGACCACTGCGGGTATGAAACCGCGCCGTCGCGGCGGTGTCGACCTGCCCGGTCTCCCACAGCACGTGCGCGCTGGCGAGCGTCGCGTGCCCACACAGATCGACTTCGACCGTCGGCGTGAACCATCGGAGCTCGAAGTCTTCAGCCGCGCCGCCGTCGCGGCACGACGAATGCGGTTTCCGAGAGGTTCATCTCGCGCGCCACCTGCTGCATCCACGCGTCGTCGCGCGCGGTCGGGAGGATGCAGACGGCGGCGGGGCTGCCGGCAAAGGGCACGGCGGTGAAGGCGTCGACGTGGACGATCGGTTGCGGCATGCACGCGATTCTGACGACTGCACCGGAGTGCGCAACCGCTCCAATCGATCAATGGCCCGGAGGATGATTCTTCTTCGTGCTCTTCGTGTCCTTCGTGATCTTCGTGGTTGGCTACAGCCGGATCCCACAGAGCACGTTGACGAGCTCGCCGAGCGAGCGCACCCGCAGGCAATCGCATTCCGGATACAACCCGGCCACATCGAGCAGCACCGGCGTGATCCCCGCCGCGCGCGCGCCGGCGACGTCGACGTGATACAGGTCGCCGACGTGCATCGTCGTCTCGGCGCGCGATCCCGAGCGCTCGAGCGCGATCTGGAAGAAGCGCGGGTCGGGCTTCTCCACCCCTTCGAGAAACGAATCGACGATCACGTCCACCGCGCTCGTCAGCCCGAGACGATCGAATGCGCGGTGCAGGGCGCCGTTGGCGTTCGAGACGACGACCAGCTTGAAGCCGGCCGCGCGCAGCGCGGCGAGCGACGGGATCACCTCTTCCGGCACCGACTCCCAGAGGTTGAACTGCTCGTGGTAGACGTGCAGCTCCGCGAGCGCCGCCGCGGTCGCGTCCGACAGCGCGATTCCCGCTTCGGTCAGCACCAGGTTGAAGTAGGTCCAGCCGCGCTGACGATCGTTGGTGGCCTTGATCGTCTCGCCGGTATCGATTCGCTTTTTCGCCGCGGGCTCGGCCGCGGCGAGCGCCGCTGCGCCGGCCTGCACACCATGGCGCGCCAGCGTCTCGCTCACACGCGACCAGTTGGGGTTGACCAGCACGCCGCCGGCGTCGAGGAACACGGTTTGAATCGGCATCGCTTCAGCTTACACTTGTGGGTGGACATGACTCCCCGACGCGCTCTCCTGGTGGTCGCTGTCATCGGTGCCGTCCTGCTGACGTGGGCGGCGTCGCGCTTCGCGCGACAGTTCGAGGAGCGGCCCGGCGAGGATCACGTGGCCGCCGACGCGGGCGAGAGCGGCGAACGCGCGACGCTGCGCTTCTTCCGCAACCCGGCCCCCGCCCCGGCGTTCACCGTGCGCGACCTGGACGGCAAGGAACTGTCGTCCGCTTCGCTGCGCGGCAAAGTGGTCATCCTCAACTTCTGGGCGACATGGTGCGGCCCCTGCCGCGCCGAGATTCCGGATCTGGTGGCGCTGCAGGAGAAATATCGCGACCATGTGGTGGTCGTCGGCATCTCGGAAGACGAAGCGCCGCCTGAGGTCGTCAGGGAGTTCGCCGCCAGGTACAAGGTGAACTATCCGATCGTGATGAAGACGCCGGAGCTGGCGAAGGGCTTCCCCGGAATCAGCGCGCTGCCGACCTCGTTCATCCTCGATCGCGAGTCGCGCATCGTGCAGAAGCACGTCGGCATGCTCACCGCGCGCACCACCGAGTACGAGATGCGCGCGCTCGCCGGCTTGCCGGTCAACGCGTCAATCGAAGAAGTGGATCAGACGCAGGGTCTGAAGCTGGATAAAAACGCGCAGCTGATGACCATCCCCGGCATCGACCTCGCCGCGCTGCCGGTGGAGAAGCGTGTCGAAGCGCTGCAGAAGCTCAACTCCGAGTCGTGCACCTGCGGCTGCGACCTGACGCTCGCCAAATGCCGGGTCGACGACCCGGCTTGCGGCGTGAGCCTGCCGCTCGCGAAAGAAATCGTCAAGCAGATCGCGTCTCGCTAGAGACGTCTTCCCCGACTTTCCTATTTCTTCTTATCGGGATTCGGCGACCGCTGCCGGGAGATCTCGTCGAGCTCCGCCGACACGGCGACGTAGCACGTCGGGCAGATGCCGTGGCTGAATTGGGCGTCGGAGTGCGAGGCGATGTAGCCCTCGACCTGCTGCCAGTACTGATCGTCGCCGCGAATCCGCTTGCAGTAGCTGCAGATTGGCAGGAGCCCTCGCAGCTGCTTGACGTTCGACAGCGCCGCCTGGAGTTCCGCGACTCGCTCTGCAAGCTTCTGCTGCAGCCCGAGTACGCGGATGCCGACGGCGACCCGCGCCCGAAGCTCTTCCGGATCGAACGGCTTGATGATGTAGTCGTCAGCCCCTGCGTCCAGCCCGGCGACGACGTCGCCACGCCCTTCGCGCGCCGTGACGAGCAGCAGGTACATGTTCGCCAGCGGCATATCCTGTCGTATGCGACGGCACACATCAGGACCGTCCATCCCCGGCATCATCCAGTCGAGGATGGCCAGCGTCGGCTCAACCGCGACACTGAGCCGGTCGAGCGCCTGGATGCCGTCGCCAACGAGCGTCGTCTGGTAGCTCCACCGCTGAAGTGTGCGGGCCAGAATCTCGCCGGTTACGCGATCGTCTTCGGCGATGAGGACCTGCATAAGTCGTGAGTATACAATTAGCGCGCCGCGCGCCGGGCGCGACTGCGACCGACATTCACAAGATTCATGAATCGAGCCTTCGTTCTGCGCGTTGGCCTCGCCGTCCTCAGCGGCATCGCCGGGCTCGCCGTCAATTCGCTCCTCACCGCCGGCGGCCCTTCATTGCTGCTCGGCCGCGTCTTCACGCTTCCGATCGCCATCCTGTTCGGACCGTGGCTGGGTACGCTGGCGGCACTCATCGGCGTGCTGCCGCTTCGCACCACGTCCGCCGCGTTGTTCGCCATCGTTCCCGCCGAGGCGCTGGCGGTCGGGATCTTCGCGCAGCGCGGCAAGTCGCCGCTTTTGGCGGGCGCGCTGGTCTGGGGCGCTGCCGCGCTGTCTCTGGTCGCCGCACCGTCGCTCTATGGCGTCGGCTACCTGCGCGAGACCCTCTGGTCGATCGCGATGCAGACGATGCTCAGCGGGCTGGTGGCGGTGGTGCTCGCCGATCTGCTGGCGGCAGGCTCGTGGCTGCAGCGGCTCGCGCAGCGCAGCCGTCCGGCTGAGTCACGCCACCTGCGCAGCTACGCGTTTCACGCGTTCCTGCTCGTCGCCACGTTGCCGGTCCTGCTGCTGGCGGCAGTCGACAACCAGCTGACCGCGGCCAAGCGGGAGGCCGACGGCGGCGCGCGGCTGCACGACGCCGTCACCGCGCTGACGCAGCAACTCCAGGAGTACGTCGCCAACCACCAGCACGCGGTGGAGAACCTGGCGGTCGCGATGTCGGACGAGGAGTTCATCACGACCGATCGCCAGCGGATGGTCGACTTCGTGCCGAAGATCTATCCGGGGTTCATCACCCTCTTTGCCGCCGATCGCCGCGGCATTGTCCGCGAGGTCTTCCCGCCTCGCGCGGCGGCGGACATGCCGTCGATTACCGACCGCGAGTACTTCATCGAGGCGATGCGGAGCCGGCAGATGGCCGTGTCCGACGTGATCCTCGGACGCCTCTCGCACGTGCCGATCATCACCATCGCCGTGCCGCGCGTACACGCCGATGGCAACGTCGCCGGCGTTGCCGGCGGGTCACTCGACCTGTCGAAGTTCGAGCGCTTTGCCGCCGGCTTCCGCCATCTCGCCGACGTCACGATCACGATCCTCGACCAGCACGACCGCATCATCTACACCACCGCCGCCGGCGGGTTCACCCCGCTGCAGAGCCTGTCGGAGGATCCGCTCGTCAGCGCCAGTACGCAGGCCGAGCCGAGCGGCATCTACCGCTATCGTCGGCCGATCGCCGGAGCTCGGGACTCGGCGCGCATCGTCGCGTCGGCGATGATGCCGTCGCTTGGCTGGAAGGTGTTCATCGAGCAGCCGCTGCTGACGCTGCGGATGCAGACGGCCGGTTACTACGCGATGACGCTCGCGCTGATGGTGCTGGCGCTCGGCGCCGCGGTGCTCGGGGCACGCGCCTTCTCAGGCGCGGTCACCCGTCCGCTCGAGGAACTGATCGCGGTCGTCCGGAACATCTCGACCCACGGCGCCATCCCCGAGGTGAAGCTGTCGTCGAACCCGCCGGCGGAAATCGCGGAGCTGGTCGAGGACGTCAACGGGATGCAGAAGCGCCTGGCCGATTCCTACCAGCAGCTCGAACAGGCGCTGGTCCAGCGCGAGCGGCTCAACCAGGAACTGCGCGCGCTGACCGAGGATCTCGATCGGAAGGTGCGCGAGCGAACCGCCGCCCTGGCCGCCGCCACTCGCACGGCCGAAGAGGCCAGCAGCGCGAAGAGCGAGTTCCTCGCCAACATGAGCCACGAGATCCGGACGCCGTTGAACGGGATCATCGGCATGACCGAGCTGGCGCTCGACGGCTCGCTGTCGCATGAGCAGCGGGAATACCTGACGATGGTGAAGAGCTCGGCCGACGCGCTGCTCGCCATCCTCAACGACATCCTCGACTTCTCGAAGATCGAGATGCGCAAGCTCGAGATGGAGGAGATCCCCTTCTCGGTCCGCGACCATCTCGCCGACCTGCTGAAGCCGCTGGCGCTGCGCGCCGAGCAGAAAGACCTCGAGCTGGTCGCGCACGTGCTGCCCGATGTGCCGAGCGCGGCGGTGGGCGATCCCGGCCGCCTGCGCCAGGTGCTGGTCAACCTCGTTGGCAACGCGATCAAGTTCACCGAGCGCGGCCAGGTGCTCGTTCAGGTCGAGGTCGAATCGCGGAGCGACGATGCGGCCGTGCTCCACTACTTCGTCAGCGACAGCGGCATCGGCGTGCCGGACGACAAACAGCGCGCGATCTTCGAACCGTTCCAGCAGGCCGACGGCTCGACGACGCGCCGCTTCGGCGGCACCGGGCTCGGCCTGACGATCTCCGCGACGCTGGTCGACCTGATGGGCGGACGCATGTGGCTGGAGAGCGCGCCGCACGAAGGCAGCACGTTTCATTTCACCGTGCGCCTGGGCCTCACCGACGCGCGGCCGGACCCGCCGGCCGTCAACCTCATCGATCTGCCGGTGCTGATCGTCGACGACAACGGCGTGAACCGCCGCGTGCTGCACGACCTGCTGCTGCGCTGGCACATGAAGCCCACCGTGGTCGAGAGCGGCGCCGCGGCGATGCAGGCACTGGTCGAGGCGAGCGATCGAGGCCGGCCGTTCGCGCTGGTACTGCTCGACGCGAACATGCCGGAGATGGACGGCTTCGAGGTCGCGCGGCGGATCCGCGACGAGGCGAAGCTGGGCGCGACGATCATGATGTTGAGCTCGTCGGGCCAGTTCGACGAGTCGAGGAAGTGCCGCGAGGTCGGGATCGCCACGCATCTCACCAAGCCGGTCGAACAGCGCGAGCTGCTGGCGGCGATCGCGCGAGTGCTCGCGCAGGAGCCCGGCCAGCGTGCGGCGCTGCCGTCGGCGATGCTGTCCGCCGATCTGCCGGAGCGGCGGCTGACCGTGCTGCTGGCGGAAGACAACACCGTCAACCAGCGGCTGGCAACGAGCCTGCTCGAACGCCGCGGACACAAGGTGGTGATCGCGGGCAACGGGCGCGAGGCGGTCGAGGCGATGCAGCGGCAGTCGTTCGACGTCGTGCTGATGGACGTGCAGATGCCGGAGATGGGCGGGTTCGAAGCGACCGAAACGATCCGGTCGCTCGAGCGCGAAAACGGCAACCGCACACCGATCGTCGCGATGACGGCCCACGCGATGAAAGGCGACCGCGAGCGCTGCCTCGCGGCGGGGATGGACGAGTACCTCACCAAACCGCTCGATCCGAAGCAGCTGTGCCATGTCGTCGAACAGATGGCCGCCGGCCGCGCCCCGGCGGTGCCCGACGAAAAGCCGGCGGCGGCGATCTCGCTGCAGGTGCTCGCGCGCGTCGGCGGCGATCGCGAGCTGCTCGCCGAGATCAGCCGTCTCTTCGTCGACGATGCACCGCGCCACCTCGAACGGATCCGCCACGCGCTCGACGAGCGCGACGGCGAAGCGCTGCGCCGCGCGGCACACGGGCTCAAAGGCGCCGCCGCGAACTTCGATGCCGAAGGCGTCGTCGCCGCGGCGCGTACGCTCGAGGAGATCGGCCGCTCGCAGGAGTTCGAGACCGATCCACGCTGCGAAGCTGCGTGGCGCGCGCTGTCGCAGGAAACCGATCAGCTGATCAGCGTGCTGAAAACGCTGAGCACCTAACCGCTCACCTCGTTCCCATTCATCTCATCCGCGCACCGCGGGGCATGAGTCCTGCAGTCCATTGGTGCGTACTCGCAGTAGATGGAGGCGGAAGAGATGTGGAATAAAGATGAGGTCGAAGGCAAGACCGAAAAAGTGAAGGGCAAGATCAAGGAGTCGGTCGGCGAAGCGACCAACGACGAACAGCTGCGCAGCGAAGGCGAGGCCGATCAGGCCGCAGGCGAGGTGCAGGAAACGTTGGGCAAGGGTCGTCGTAAAGTCGGACAGGCCATCAACGAGCTCGGCGACAAGATCGGTCAATAACACGCACCGCGCGCGCTGGCAGTTGATCTGCAGCGCGTCGCGTGAGCGTTTTCAGAGGAGGTGCTAGGCATGAAACGAATGGCAACAGGACTCTGCGTCGCGGCGGCGTTGAGCGTGGCCACCCTCGGCGCGCAGACGCCTTCGACGAGCACTCAACGGACTGACGCGGCGAAGGAGATCACCCTCACCGGCTGTCTGAGCAAGGGCGCGGATGGCAAGTACATGCTCACCAACGCCAAGGCTGCCGACCCGAGCGCGGCAACAGCGGGGACGAGCGGCACCACCACCCCGCCAACCGCTACGACATCGGGCACCGCCGGGGCGATGAACGCCGCCGCCTCCTGGACACTGTCGGGTGGAACCGATCTCGACAAGCACGTCGGCCACCAGATCCAGGTGACGGGCAAGGCCGCCATGGATCCGGCGATGGATCACCGCACGCCGGATACGACGGCAGCGGCGGCGGGTTCGGCGGCAGCGGGGACGGTCGGGACCTCCGGCTCCACCGCCACGGCGACTGAAGAACAGCGCAAGGAGACCAAGGACGCCGCTCCGCGACTGGACGTCCAGTCGGTCAAGATGATCGCGGCGACCTGCTCGTAGTTCGTTCCTCTCGGATGGGGTGGCAGCGCGCCACCCCATCACCTTCCCGCCTCCCAACACCCTGCTGACACTTAAGTGGAAATTACACGGCCGATGCGGTGTACTGCTGAGCATGTACCTGTAAATTGTCCGAAAACACGCCGGTCTGGCCCAGCTTTACCGGGTACGCGCTTTGTAGTGGGTGAAACAGAGGGTATGGCTGAGCGAGTGGCGCCACGCAACTTGATGCGATCGGAACAGGTGACGGTGCCGAATCCGCAGCCGCAGACGCGGAACGAACTGCAGGCCTGGGTGCGCGAGAACCTGCACCTGGCGGCCCCGCTCGAGAGCTCGCTGCTCGGCGCGATCGACGCCGTCTTCTCCCGCCACGAGCGTCTCTGGCAGGAATCGAAGCACGAGGCCATCCAGGCGCTGTCGGCCGGCTTCGCCGACAAGATGGCGCGCGTGCAAACCGAGCTGCTCGCCAGAGGACGCAACCGTCAGCAGCATCTCGCGCTACTTCGAAGCGCTCGTCGCCGACCTCACCGACAAGTCGCACCGCGACCCGAAGACCAAGCTGATGAACTTCGGCCGCTTCACCGAGCAGCTCGAGTCGTTTCTCGCGCTCGAGCAGCGCGGGCGATGGTGCGCGGTCGGCCTGGTCGATATCACCGGGTTCAAGTGGTACAACGACGCGCTCGGCCACGCGGTCGGCGATCGAATCATCGAGCGCGTCGCGGCGCTGCTGCGCGAGCAGGTGCGCTCGGACGACTTGCTCGCGCAGGAACGCCTCGGGCCGCGCAACGAGGATCTGCACGCGCGCCTTGGCGGCGACGAGTTCTGCTTCCTCGTCCCCGACCTTGCCGAATGCCACCAGGCGCACGCCGTCGGCGAGCGTTTCCGTGAAGCCGTCGAGCGCTACGACTGGACGCTCGAGGATCGCCGGCTCGCCGCGCAGCCGGTGCGCGTCGACGTTGGCGTGGTGTGCCTCTGGCTGGGGCGCGTGGCGGAGCGGCGCTTCATCGCCAGGCGGCTCGCCGCCGATCTCATTCAGCGCGCCGACAAGCTGATGTACGACGCGAAGAGCGAGCGCGCCAACCACATCTACCTGGTGCGCGCGAAGCATCGAAAACGGCGCCGTCGTCGACGCGGTCGACGGCGAGGTGCCGGCAGTGGAAGAACCCGAAGTCTAAGTGCTACACTCAACAGTTGGTGAGTTGGCGAGTTGAGGAATTGGTGAATTCGTTCACCAATTCACCAACTCACCAAGTCTGCCTTGCGTCTGTCCACGCTATGGTGGGTGTAGCTCAATGGTTAGAGCGCTGGTCTGTGGCACCAGAGGTTGCGGGTTCGAGTCCCGTCATCCACCCCAGTTCTGACACCTGATTCACCGCTCGATTTTCAGCCGATCGATCACCTGCGTCACGCCCGTGGTTTCGCGCGCGAGCTGCACGCGCGCGCTCGCGTTCGGCGGCTGAGCGCACGACGCCGCTCATCGTCACGGTGGTGCCTTCGGTGCTCACGTCGATCGACCGCGCCTTGATCGTGTCGTCGAGCACCATCTTCGCCTTGATCTTCGAGGTCAGCGCCGCTTCCTGCGCCTGATCGCGCACCTTGGCGGCAGCCACCGCCACCTTTTCACCCACCTCGGCGCCGCGTTCGCGCGCCGCGTTCACATCGACCGTGCCGGTGGTTCCCACGGCCGCTGGTCGCGCCGTGCGCGGATCGCTCAGAAGTGGCACGCCGTTCCAGTAATTGAAGGCGACGACCGCCACGACAACGAGCAGCACGCACATCAGCAACGATTTCATGGCAACCCCTCCCATGCTCTGCCTTTCAAGTGCGCTGCCAACCCGTCCCATACGAATCGCCCGCAGTTCCTACTGAGCGTCGTTCGGGCCGAGCTCTGCTGCATCCGCAAACAAGGCACAAGCGTTGCGTTGAGAACCGGTGGAGGTTACGCGCATGGTCTACGGCATTCTGATCGCGCTCGCGCTGGCGATGGCGCTGCTGGTTCCATATCTGGTGAAGGAAATCCGCAAGGGCAAGGTCAGCCTGGGCCCGCGTATTCCCGACGGCGCAAGCGAGCCGCACCCGGGGCGCCGTGGCAACCCCGCGCCGGGACATCCCGAAGCGCAGGCCGATCCGTACGAGCCTCGAGCCAGCCGCTAACGACTCGTGGAGCGCTTAGGGTCCGGCTCGAGCCGGGCCCGTCCCAGGTCCGCCTGACGGCGGACACTACATCGTTGGAAAAGCTCAGCCGCGAAGCGAGCTGATCGGATCGAGCGCAGTGGCGCGGCGGGCCGGGATATACGCCGCCGCTGCTGCGAACCCCAGCAGCACGATCGCCAGCGACACGTAGGTGGCCGGGTCGTGCGCGGCAACGCCGAAGAGCAGCCCGCTCGCCACGCGCGCCAGTCCGAATGCGAGCGCGGCCCCGACGACGATTCCCAACATCGCGGTACGCACACCGCCCCGCATCACCAACCCGAGCACCGCGTGCCGATCGGCGCCGAGCGCCATGCGGATGCTGATCTCGCGCGCGCGCTGGCTGACGTCGTAGGCGATCACACCGTAGACGCCAATCAGGCTGAGCGCGAGCGCCAGCGACGCGAACACGCCAATCGACCATGTCGCGACGCGGCGCCGCCCGAGCGATTCGCCGAGCCGATCGTCGAGCGTGCGCGCATCGAACACCGGCAGCGCCGGATCGAGCGTCACGAACGGCGGCGCGAACAGAAGCCAGGAGCGCCAGCGAGTCGCCAGCCGTCAGAATCACCGCGAAGATCGACGCGGTGGCGCGCTGCGCCAGCGGGAAATACACGGCGCCGCGTGGCGCCGTGTCGAGCGAGTCGTGATGGACCGTGCGCACGACGCCGACGATCTCCCGCCACGCTCGCGCTCGGGCCGGCGCCATCGATCGACAGGCGCTGTCCCACGGCACTCTGACCGGGCCAATACTTCGTGGCCGCGGCTTCGTCGATGATCGCGACGCGCGGCGCGCCGGCGCCGTCGCGCTCGTCGAAGACGCGGCCGGCCACGAGCGCGATGCCCATCGCGTTGAAGTAGCGCGGCGACGCCGAGCGCCAGTCGGCGTGCGGCTGGTCGCCGCCGCGCGGCGTCGGGCGCCCTTCGATGTCGAACGTGCCCATGTTGCCCATCGTGCCGAGCGGCAGCTCCGACACCGCGCCGGCAGCGCGCACGCCTGGCACAGCGGCCAGGCGCTCGAACAGCCGCGCGTAGAACGCCGCACGCTGCGGCGAATCGCGATATCGCACCACCGGCAGCGCCAGCGCGCAGCGTCAGGCGATCCTCGATGCCGAAGCCGGGATCGACGGCGGCGACCCGCGCGAAGCTGCGCACGAGCAACCCGGCGCCGACGAGCACGGTAAAAGCGAGCGCGAGCTCGGCGGCGACGAGGAGGTAGCCGGTGCGCCGTCCGGAGCCGCCGCGCGTCTCCTCGTTGAGCGCGCTGCGCAAATCGGTCCGCGACAGGTGCCATGCCGGAATCAACCCGAAGAGCAGGCTGCTCGCGAGCGATGCTGCGATCGCGAAGCCGAGCACCGGCAGATCGATTCGCGGCGCGGCGACTTGTGGCAGGGTCGAGGCGACCGCGCGCGCGAGCAGCGGCAGCACCGCCGCGGCGAGGAGCACGCCGACTCCCCCGCCGGCGACACCCAGGGTTCCCGTCTCGACGAGCAGCTGGCGCCGCAGTCGCGACGGCGTTGCGCCGACTGCTGCGCGCACCGCGAGCTCGCGCCGCCGGTGCGACGCGCGCGACAGCAGCAGGTTGGCGACGTTGGCGCAGGCGACCAGCAGCACCAGGCCGACCGCGCCGAACACGGCGAGCACCACGGGCCGCGTGTCGCGCACCAGATCGGCCGCGAGCGGACGCATGTCCACCGTCCAGCGCGGCGAGTCGGCGTAGTACTGCTGCTTCCACGTCCGCGCGAGCCGCGTCAGCCCTTCGCGCGCCTGCTCCATCGTCACGCCCGGCGCCAGCCGCGCGACGACCTCGAGGAACTCGTTGCCGCGTCCGTCCGGGGCGCGCTGTGCCGCCGTGAACGCAACCGGCACCCACGCCTCGGCCAGCCTGGGGAACGTCGCCTGCCGCCGCCATGATCCCGATCACCAGGTGCGGCCGATCGTTCAGGCGAATCGTCTGGCCGATGACGCTGCGATCGCTGCCGAATCGCCGCCGCCAGAGCCCGTCGCTCAGGACAACGACCGGGCTCTCCGTTGGGGCATCCTCCTCGGACGTGAACCATCGACCCGCGGCGATCGGCAGGCCGAGCGTCGACTGGAAACTCTGCGACGCGCGCACGACAACGACGCGCTCGGGCTCGCCGCCGCCGGTGAGGTTCTGGCTGGCGGTGGTGAAGGTCGCGACCTCGCCGAAGATCTCGCGCGCCTGCGGCTCCTGCAGATCGTAGAAAGCCGGCACCGACACCGCCGCGCGCGGCAGCGCCGGCGGGTAGCCGTGCCAGACGACAGCGAGCCGATCGGGATCGGCAAACGGCAGCGGCGCGAGCAGCGCGCTGCGGACGACGGAATAGATCGCGGTGTTGGCGCCGATGCCGAGGGCGAGCGTCAGGATCGACACCAGGGCGAACCCCGGCGCGCGCAGCAGCAACCGGAGCGCGTAGCGCACGTCCTGAACCATGCGGAGCTTAGACGGGAGGGCGGGCGGGAACGTTGTCTGCTGGCGGCGGCGCCGGCGGTGGCAGGGGCAGAGGGCGAATCGGCTCGGGCACCTCGCGGGCGGGCGCGGCGCGCAACGGCGGCACGTCCAGCCACTGCTGGAACGCCGCCGCCAGCGAGTCGCGGAAGATCCACGACGCGACCGCGGCGGCGAGAAGTGTCAGCGCGAGAAGGGCGATCGCCATCACCGCACGCTGCGTGGCGGGCCGCGCCTTCGCGGCCGGCACTTGCACGCCCAGATCCTGCGCGGCGCGATCGATGAGGGCGGCGTCGATCACCTTCGCCTTGCGACTCGCGCCATCGACGAGCGCGCGCTCGCACAGCCGGTTGATCTCCCGCGGGATGCCGCGCGACGCGAGGTAGAGACGGCCGATCGCGGCCGGGGAGAAATCGACGCACGCGCGGCTGTCGGCGACGCGAAGCCGATGCCGCACATAGGGTGCGATCTCCTCGTCGTCGAGCGGCCGAAGCTCGACGTTGATGCCGTCGCGTCCCGCCGGCGCTCGCAGCCCGGCGCGCTTGATGTGCGAGGTCAGCGCCGGCTCGCCGGCGAGAACGATTTGCAGCTGACGCGGCGGCTCCAGCCTGGCGAGCAGATCGGCTGCCGCGGCGAGCACGGCGACCGGCACGCTCTGCGCCTCGTCGATCACGATGACGGCATTGGCCTTCAGCGTGACCAGCGACTTCAGGAACGAGGTGAGCGTTGAGGTGCAGCGCGTCCAGATCCAGGCGCGGCGCGCCCGCGAGATCGCCGCGCGACACGACGCCGAAGTCGACGAGCACGGTCTGCAGCAGTTGTTCGATCGTCTGCGGCGGATCGACGACGAGCGCGAGGAGCGTCCGCCGATCCAGGTCGCGCTCCGCCATGCGGCAGACCGTGGTCTTGCCGACGCCCTCGGGCGCGGTCAGCACGATCAGCCCCTCTTTGGAGTGGATCGCTTCGAGCATCGCGTTGAGCACGTGCGCGTGCGACGCTGACGGGTAGAAGAATCGCGGATCGCTCGAGAGGCCGAACGGCGTTTCGCTCAGGTCGTAGAACGCCCCGTAGGGCGGCGCCGGGGGCGGAGGGCGCGTCTCGACCGGCACGACGGCGGAAGGCGCCGGCACGTTCTGAGGCGGCGCCGCCGGCCCCTTTCGGCGCTGAACCTTCGCCGGCGGAAAGCGATCGAGGAGCGGGCGCGGACGCGGCGGCGCCTGCACCGGCGCAACCGTCGAATCGATCTCGAAGATGGCCTCGGTCAGGAAATCGAGCGAGTCGATCGACCCGGCGTCGGCAGGCCCCTCCGGTCGTGGACCCGGCGCCGTGGGAGCGCGCCGATTCGCCGTTCCAGGCGGTCGCGGGCTCTCGGGACCGAGGCCCTGATCGAGATCCTGCAGCCCCTCGAGGAACCGCGCGTCGTCAGCCAACGGGTCCGGGGAGCGGCCGTCGTCCACGCGCTTTTATAACCGCAAAGCACAAGGTATTGACACTGGTGACCAAAGATTGTGATTTGAAACGGCACACACTGTCCGAATCTGAGCATGACCACTGTAAGTTGTTGAATCCTCACGCATGTAGGTAGAATGGATTGGGTGTTAACGGGCGTTATTGTCGTATAAACGAACATTTCATGACTGAAAAATCAGGCGACCAACTACCGCAAATCATTGAAACTACAAGCATTCAAGCTAAGGTCATCCATTGGCTGCGGTGTTGCTAATGACGCAGTAACGGGCGACGTGTAGCGTTTTCCCCGTACCAAGACCCCAATGGCCGACTCCACCGTCATCGGCGTTCCCGCCTGGCGCACCGCGCTGCCGATGCTCTCGGGACCCACCGTCACGCTGCGTGAGCCTGTCGCCGACGACATCCCATTCCTCGTCAGCGTGCTGTCGCTCGGCGACGCCACCCGCTTCGGGCTCGACGATCCGATCAGCGAGCTGTCGGTGCAGGAATTCATCGAGCGCGCGGCGCGCGACCGCGGCAATGGCGTTGCGGCAATCTGGGTGATCACGCGCACCGCGACGAAAGAAATTGCCGGCTTGATTCAGGTTCGCCAGCTCGATCCGATGTTCGAAGCCGCGGAATGGGAATGCACGCTGCTGCCCTCGGCGCGCGGCACCGGCATCTTCGTCGAGGCGGCGCGGCTGGCCGGGTCGTTCGCGTTCGGCACGCTCAGCACGCCACCGGCTCGAAGCGCGCGTGCTGCTGCAGAACGGCCGCGGCAACGGCGCCCTGCGCAAGCTCGGCGCCGTGCAGGAAGGCGTCCTCCGCCGCTCGGTGCGCTACGGCGGTGAATACTTCGACCAGGTCCTCTGGTCGATGCTGAAAGAAGACTGGGGCGAGCACTGGGTCTCGACCGAGCCTCGCGTGCACTGATGAATCAGCTGCCGCGCGCCGCCAGGTATTACGTCAAGACAGTCATCGCCGTCGGCCTGGCGCTGTTCGTGGTGTGTCTGCCGAAGGCGACGTTCGATCAGCCGCTGCTCTTCATCGCGCTGCTGCTGCTCTCGTCGATGTCGGCGTCGCTCAAGGTCTACCTGCCGCTGACGACGAGCGGATCGACGCTGTCGGTGTCGTACGCGGTCGATTTCGCGTCGCTGCTGCTGCTCGGTCCGCACATCACGATGCTGGTCGCGGCGGGCAGCGCGTTCAGCCAGTGCCATCTGAACGAGCAAGGAGCGCAATCCGATCTATCGCACGCTCTTCAGCGTCGCCTCGCTCGTGATCACGGTGCAGGCCACGGGCCTCGCGTTCCACCTGCTGGGCGGCCGCCACGACATGGCGATGTCGCTGGCCGCGCTGGCGCGGCCGCTGGTCGGCGCGGCGACGGTGTACTTCCTGCTCAACACCGGCATGGTGGCGACCGCGATCGCGCTGTCGACGCGGACGCCGATCGTCAGCACCTGGCACAACAACTTCCTGTGGAGCGCGCCGAGCTACTTCGTCGGCGCCGGCTCCGCCGCGCTCGCCGCCTCGTTCGTCGTCCACGCCGGCTACTGGGTGGCGCCGCTCACCTTCGCGCCGCTGTACCTGACCTATCGCACCTACAAGGTCTACATGGGCCGCATCGAGGACGAGCAGCGGCACGTGCATGCAGACCTCGGATCTGCACCTGGCGACGATCGAAGCGCTGGCCCGCGCGATCGACGCGAAGGACCAGACGACGCAGATGCACATCCGGCGCGTGCAGGTCTACGCGGCCGGCCTCGCGAAGGCGCTGGGGCTGTCGGAGGCCGAGATCCAGGGCGTGAAGACCGCGGCGCTGCTGCACGACATCGGCAAGCTCGCGGTGCCCGAGCACATCCTGTCGAAGCCCGGGCCGCTGACGCAGGAAGAGTTCCAGAAGATTCGCATCCACCCGCAGGTCGGCGCGGAGATCATCGCCGCGGTGCCGTTCCCCTATCCGGTCGCGCCGCTGATCATGAGCCACCACGAGCGGTGGGACGGCAAGGGCTATCCGCAGGGGCTGGCCGGCGAGGACATCCCGATCGGCGCGCGCATCCTGACGATCGTCGACTACTACGACGCGGTCACCACCGAGCGTCCGTATCACAAGGCGCTGAACTACGACAGCGCGATCGGTCTGCTGAGGCACGAGGCCGGCCGCGCGCTCGACCCGAAGCTGGTGCCGCTCTTCATCGAGATGCTGCCGTCGCTTGTCGCCGAGCTCGGCCCGGGCGCGATGGAAGTGGCCGAGGCCGAACCGGTCCCGGCGCAGCCGGGCTCGACCTCGGTTGGCCTGGTCGCCGTCGGGAGCGCCGAACGCGTTCGAGAACATCGCGCTGGCGCACCGCGAGATCTACGCGCTCTACGAGATCGCGCAGTCGATGGGCACCAGCCTCGGCGTCTCCGACACGATGGCGCTGATCTCGTCGAAGCTGTCGAAGATCGTGTCGTGGTCGGGCTGCGCGCTCTTCCTGCATCAGCCGGACAGCGACACGCTGAAGTGCCGCTTCGCCGCCGGCGTCGACGCACCGAAGCTGCTGAACGTGACGCTGCAGTCGGGCCACGGGCTGTGCGGGCTGGGTGGCGCGCAACCGCCGCACGCTCATCAACGGCGACCCGCGGGTCACCTTCGAGGCGGCCGGGCTCAGCCAGGAGATCTCGATCAAGTCGGCGATCGTCTGCCCGCTGCAGTACAACGACACGTTCATCGGCTGCCTGGCGCTCTACCACGTCGAGCCGAATCACTACACCGAAGATCATCGCCGGCTGCTCGAGCGGATCGCCGAGCAGGCCGGCGCGGTGATTCACAACTCGATCGTGTTCGAGCAGACGCAGGAAGATTCGCTCACCGACCCGCTGACGGCGCTGCCGAACCGGCGCTCGATGTTCGTCCACCTCTCGCGCGAGCTGGCGCGCGCCGAGCGGCTGAAGAGCGAGCTCGCGCATCATCGTGATGGACATCGACGGCTTCAAGGCGATCAACGACACCTACGGCCACAACGTCGGCGACCACGCGCTGCGCGAGGTCGCGACGGCGCTGCAGGGCGCGCTGCGACCGTACGACCTGTGCGTCCGCTACGCGGGCGACGAGTTCATCGTCGTGCTCGCGGATTGCTCGCGCGAGGCCGCGGACGCGAAGCGGCGCGAGCTGCAGGCGCGGATTGCGGAGATTCAGCTGGACGTGCGTGCCGGCAAGCGGCTGCGCCTCGCCGCCAGCGCGGGCGCGGCGGTGTTCCCGCACGACGGCGCGACCTACGAAGCGATGCTCGCCGCGGCCGATCACCTGATGTATCGCGACAAGGCGTCGCGCCGCGGCCACGGACCGCTGACCGACAGGTCAGCGACCGCGGCCGAGTACGCGAGCGCCGGGACTCTTCGACACGACGCTGCAGACCGCGTCGCCTATCGTGCTGCCGCAGATTCTGTCGTAGTAAAAACGGCGTCATGGCTGATCGGCTGATGGACATGGCCAATGCACCCATAGCCATCAGCCCTGAAGGCGTCCCCTACCAGCCATCTATCGTCGCGACACGTCGCTCGGCCCGGTCCCGAGCTCGTCCGGCTCCGCCGTCGCGCCGATCGGATCCGGCGCCATGCGTCCACTGGCTGCGTTCTCCGGTTTCGCCTTCGGCATCTCCGGTGCGTCTGGCCGCTCGGTCGGCCCGCCCGTTTCTGCTCCGCCGCCGCCGATGGTCCCGCTCGTGCTGCCGTCGAGTGGGCCTGCCTTCTTGTCCTGATTTTGATCTGCCATATCACTGGCCGTCGCAAGCGTTATGCCGTGAATGCATCGCAGGACGAGCGTAGCGTCCGCATTCAGGCGGACGTGGCTGAAGCGGGACACTACGTTAGACTTGAAGCGTGTCCAAGGACGACCTGGTCGAGCGGCGGCAGAAGTTCATTCGCCGCCAGCTCGAGCTCGACAAAAGCGCAGTCAACGTGGAATTCGCGGGCAAGCGCCCGCAGGGAACCGGTCCGAGCAACCGTCACGGCATGCCGCAATTGCCGGTCGGCCAGCACGAGGTGAAGAACTGGCCGGTGCTCGACCTCGGCGAGACGCCCACCGTCTCGCTCGACACATGGAAGCTCGAGGTCGGCGGGCTGGTGGACAACCCGTTCACGCTGACCTGGAAAGAGTTTCTCGCCTTGCCGCAGGTGGACGACGTCAGCGACTTCCACTGCGTGACGACGTGGAGCCGCTACGACAACCGGTGGCGCGGCGTCCGCTTCTCGACCATCGCCGAGCTCGCGGTGCCCAGGGAGCAGGCGAAGTTCGTCCTCTGCACCGGCTACGACTTCATGCCGGGCAGCTACATTCCCTACACCGTGAACGTCCCGCTCGCGCGCGCGCTGGACGATGACGTGCTCCTGGTGCACACGTGGGAAGGCGCGCCGCTGCCGCGCGAGCACGGCGGACCGTGCCGCATGATCACGCCGAAGCTGTACGCGTGGAAGGGCGCGAAGTGGATCCGGAAGATCGAGTTTCTCGCCGAGGACAAGAAGGGATTCTGGGAAGTCCGCGGCTACTCGAACTCCGCCGAGCCGTGGTTCAACGACCGCTACGCGACGGAGTAGGTGCTCGTTGCGGATGCTAGTTGCTGAAGCCGGACTTGAACATCTAGCCGTAGCAACCAGTCAGCTTTCGCTCATCGCTTCGGTTCGAAGCGATAGACGAGATAAGTGATCGGTCCGTCCAGCTCGCTGAAGCGGTGCGCGGTGCCCGCGGGGACGATGATCACATCGTCCTTCTTCACGCGCCGGCTCTCACCGCCTTTGTGCACGCCGGTCTGGCTCATGCCGGCGTTGACACGCGTCAAGTCAGTCGGCTTCGCTTCGGTGAGCGACCCGCCGGTGATCAGCGTCCCGGCCCCCTCGACGATCTGATAGATCTCCGTCACATGATCGTGGATGAGCGCGGAGGTCTCCGCCTTCACGCGACGCAGCATCGCCAGCGACGCCTTCCCGCCCGGAACGTCCGTCGCTTTGATCGGTTGATCGACGACGTTGTTCGCGATCGACTGCTTCAACGTCGTCGCGATCTCATCGGCGCTGATGTAGGTGCCCGACGTGGCCGGCTGCTGCTCAGCCATCGTCAACCCGAGAGCCAGCAGAAAGAACTTCAGCATCGGCGGATTATAGGCTCGATTGCTGAGTTGGCGCGGCACCATGCACCATGCACCTTGCACCCTGCACCGTGCGCCTCGCGCGCCCGTCGTCCTGGCGTGGCACAGAACGTGAACCTCGGCTGTCGTGCGCGTCTGGCCCGGCGACCCCTACCCCCTCGGTGCAACATGGACCGGCGTTGGCGTGAACTTCGCGTTGTTCTCCGCCCACGCCACCCGCGTCGATCTGTGCCTCTTCGATTCCCCTGACGCACAGAAGGAAAGCGCCTGCATCACACTGCCTGAACACACCGACATGGTCTGGCACGCGTTCCTGCCCGACGTGCGGCCGAACCAGCTCTACGGTTACCGCGTTCATGGCCCGTACGAGCCATCGGCGGGACATCGATTCAATTCGAACAAGATTGTCATGGATCCATACGCCAGGTCGGTGGCGCGTACGGTTCGCTGGGCCGACGAAATGTTCGGCTACGAGGTTGGCAGTCCCGAGGCGGATGCCTCATTCGACCAGCGCGACAATGCCGCGTTCGCGCCGCTGGCCGCCGTCGTCGATCCCGCCTTCACCTGGGGCGACGATCGCCCGCCGCGCACGCCGTGGCACAACACGGTCATCTACGAGATGCACGTCCGCGGCTTCTCGATGCGGCACCCCGACATCCCGCCGCATCTGCGGGGCACCTACGAAGCGCTGACGACCGAGCCGGCGCTGGAACACTTCAAGCGGCTCGGCATCACCGCCGTGGAGCTGATGCCGGTGCACCACCACGCGCGCGATCGCCATCTCGAAGAGAAAGGGCTGACCAATTACTGGGGCTACAACAGCATCGGTTATTTCGCACCCGAGCGCCGGCTGGCCGCGTCGCGCACGCCCGCTGGCGCGGTCCGCGAGTTCAAGCGCACCGTGCGCGCGCTGCACAACGCCGGCCTCGAGGTGATCCTCGACGTCGTCTACAACCACACCGCGGAGGGCAACCAGCTCGGGCCGACGCTGTCGCTCAAAGGGATCGACAACGCGTCCTACTATCGGCTCGTCGCCGGCGACCCGCGCTACTACATGGACTTCACCGGCTGCGGCAACACGCTGAACATGCAGAGCCCGCAAGTGCTCCAGCTCATCATGGACAGCCTCCGCTACTGGGTACTCGACATGCACGTGGATGGGTTCCGGTTCGACCTGGCGAGCGCGCTCGCGCGCGAGCTCTTCGATGTCGACCGCCTCGGCGCGTTCTTCGACATCATCCATCAGGATCCGGTGCTGTCGCAGGTTAAGCTGATTGCGGAGCCGTGGGATCTCGGGCAAGGCGGCTACCAGGTTGGCAACTTCCCGGTCCTGTGGACCGAATGGAACGGGAAGTATCGCGATTCGGTGCGGCAGTTCTGGAAGGGCGAAGGCACGAGCGTGTCCGAACTGGCAACGCGGCTCTCCGGCAGCAACGACCTCTACGCGCACAGCGGCCGCCAGCCGTACGCGAGCATCAATTTCATCACCGCGCACGACGGCTTCACCCTCACCGATCTCGTCAGCTACAACGAGAAGCACAACGAGCAGAACGGCGAGGACAACCGCGACGGCGAGAGCAATAATCTGAGCTGGAATTGCGGTGTCGAGGGTCCGACCGACGACCAGCAGATCGCCGCGCTGCGCGCGCGCCAGAAGCGCAACTTCCTGGCGACGATGCTGCTCTCGCAGGGTGTGCCGATGATCAGTCACGGCGACGAGCTGGGGAGGACGCAGCTCGGCAACAACAACGCCTACTGCCAGGACAACGAGCTGTCGTGGATCGACTGGAGCCTCGACGCCGACAAGCAGTTGCTGCTCGAGTTCACGCGCAAGCTGGTCCACTTCCGCCGGACGCAGCCGACGCTGCGCCGCCGCAGGTATTTCCAGGGACGCAAAATCCGCGGCGGCAAGGACGTCGCCTGGCTGTCGCCGGACGGCCGCGAGATGGACGACGCCGCGTGGCAGGCGGGGTTCGTGCGCACGCTCGGCATGCTGCTGTCCGGGACCGCGATCGAAGAGGTGAACGAGCGCGGCGAGCCGATCACCGGCGACACGGTGCTGGTGCTGCTGAACGGGCACAATGACAAGATGGCGTTCACGCTGCCGTCATCGGAGGGCGATCGCGAGTGGCAGCGCGTGATCGACACCGCCGATCCGCAGAGCGTCGACCGCATCTACAAGGCCGGCGGCCGCTACAGCCTGCAGGGGCTGTCGGTTGCCGTTTTCAGGATCGTGGCGCCGCTGCGCGAGCGGCGTCGCATGTCGGACGTCGAACAGGCGCCCGTGGCTGTCAGCGCCGCAGGGCCAGGCTAGCGCGTTCTCGCGCGAGGCGCGTCGCGCGGCGAACGTGCAGGCGCAACGGTGAATCATGTCAGTCGCCAGTCAGCATTCGCCAGCGGGCAGCCGGCAGGCTGCGTCGCGTGAAGTCCCCGAGGCGTTGGCGCGCCGCGTCGTCGTCGAGCGCATCCAGCCCGAGATCGACGGCGGCCGCTTTCCGATCAAGCGGACGCCCGGCGAGTTTGTCGACGTCGCCGCCAGCATCTTCGCGGACGGGCACGACGTGATTGCGGCAATGCTCCGCGATCGCGCATCGTCCTCTGCTTCCGCTGCGTCCTCTGCGCCTTCCGGGTGGCGCGAAACGCCGATGGTCATCGAGGCGCCGGGGACCGATCGCTGGACAGCGCGCTTCGCGGTCGACGGCGTCGGATGGCACGAGTACCAGATCGTCGCCTGGGTCGATCGCTTCATGACCTGGCGGCGCGATGTGAAGATCAAGGCGGCCGCCGGGCAGGACATCGCGCTCGAGCTGCTCGAAGGATCGCTTCTCGTCCGCGACGCTGGCGGCCGCGCGCGCGACACTGACAGCGCCTGGCTGCTCGAGATGGCCGACGCGCTCAGCGACTCGACGCCGCCTGCCGAGCGCGTCGCGCTGGCGCTCGGCCACGAACTGGCCGCCGCGATGCTCGCCTATGCCGACCGGTCGCGGGCGACCGAGTCGGCGCCGCTGCGTGTCTGGGTCGATCGCGAGCGTGCGCGATTCGGCGCGTGGTACGAGATGTTCCCGCGGTCGGCCGGGCCCGACCCTCGGCGGAGTGGCACGTTCGTCGAAGCCCGCGCCGCGCTGTCGCGCATCGCCGATCTCGGTTTCGACGTGATCTATCTGCCGCCGATTCACCCGATCGGCACGAGCTTCCGCAAAGGACGCAACAACGCGCTTCAGGCCGGCCCCGGCGATCCCGGCAGCCCGTGGGCGATCGGCTCGGCGGCCGGCGGGCACACCGCGGTCGAGCCCGCGCTCGGGACGCTCGAGGACTTCGACGCGTTCACCCGCGGGGCGCGCAGCCTCGACATGGAGATCGCGCTCGATCTCGCCTGGCAGTGTTCGCCGGATCACCCGTGGGTGCGCGAACACCCGGAGTGGTTCCGCCATCGGCCCGATGGCACGATCAAGTACGCGGAGAACCCGCCGAAGAAGTACCAGGATATCTACCCCTTCGACTTCGAGTGCGAGGACTGGCGCGCGCTGTGGCAGGCGCTGCTCGACGTCACGCTCTTCTGGGTCGATCGCGACGTGCGCATCTTCCGCGTCGACAACCCGCATACCAAGTCGCTCGGCTTCTGGGAGTGGATGATCGATCAGGTGCACCAGAAACACCCCGACGTCATCTTCCTCTCCGAAGCGTTCACGCGGCCGCCGGTGATGCGCTACCTGGCGAAGTCCGGGTTCACGCAGTCGTACACCTACTTCACCTGGCGCAACACCAAGGCGGAGCTGACCGAATACTTCACCGAGCTGACGACGAGCGAGGCGCGCGAGTTCCTGCGCCCGAACCTCTTCGCCAACACGCCCGACATCCTGCACGCCTACCTGCAGCACGGCGGGCGGCCGGCGTTCGAGGCGCGGCTCCTCCTGGCGGCGACGCTCGGCGCCAGCTACGGGATTTATAGCGGCTTCGAGCTCGCGGAGGGCCAGGCGATTCCCGGCACCGAGGAGTACGCCGATTCGGAGAAGTACCAGTTCCGGAAATGGGACTGGGATCGGCCCGGCAACATCGCCGAGCTCGTCTGCCGCGTCAACGAAATCCGCCACGCGCACCGCGCGCTGCAGTTCGACTCGACGCTGCGCTTTCACGCGACCGACAACCCCGAGATCATCGCCTACAGCAAGCGCGCGCCCGGCAGCGGCGAAACGATCCTGGTCGTGGTGAACCTCGATCCGCTGCACATGCAGCACGGGCATGTCGAGCTGCCCGGTCTGGGGCCCGACGAAACCTACACCGTCCGCGATCTCCTCGATGAAGTGGCCTACGAGTGGCGAGGCGCCTGGAACTACGTGCGCTTCGATCCGGACATCCGCCAGGGACACATCCTGTGGCTACCGACACACCGAATCTGACCGTCAGCACCGATCCGGTCGCGTCCGCCGCGCCCGCCGCCGACGATCCGCTGTGGTTCAAGGACGCGGTCATCTACCACGCGCACGTCAAGTCGTTCTTCGACAGCAACGGCGACGGCATCGGCGACTTCCGCGGCCTCACCGAAAAGCTCGACTACCTGCAGGGGCTCGGCATCACGTGCCTGTGGATCCTGCCGTTCTTTCCCTCGCCCCTGCGGGACGACGGCTACGACATCGCCGACTACCGCAGCGTCCACCCGAGCTACGGCACGATCGACGACTTCCAGGCGTTTGTCGACGCTGCCCACTCGCGCAACATCAAGGTGTTGATCGAGCTGGTCGTCAACCACACGTCGGATCAGCACCCGTGGTTCCAGCGCGCGCGACACGCGCCGGCCGGCTCGCCCGAGCGCGAGTTCTACGTCTGGAGCGACACCGACCAGAAGTTTCCGGAGACGCGGATCATCTTCACCGACACGGAGAAGTCGAACTGGACCTTCGACGCGGTCGCGCGCCAGTACTACTGGCACCGCTTCTTTTCGCATCAGCCCGACCTGAATCACAACAACCCGGCGGTCGTCGACGCCGTGATCGACGTGATGAAGTTCTGGCTCGACATGGGCGTCGACGCGCTGCGGCTCGACGCCGTGCCGTATCTCTGCGTCCGCGAGGGCACCAACAACGAGAACCTGCCGGAGACGCACGCCGTGCTGCGGCGCATGCGCCGCGAGATGGATGCCGCCTACAAGAACCGGATGCTGCTGGCCGAGGCGAACCAGTGGCCGTCCGACGTCCGCCCCTACTTCGGCGACGGCGACGAGTGCCACATGGCGTTTCACTTCCCGCTGATGCCGCGGATGTTCATGGCGCTGCGGCAGGAGGATCGCCACGCGGTCACCGAGATCCTCAACCAGACGCCGGACATCCCTGAGACCTGCCAGTGGGCGCTGTTCCTGCGGAACCATGACGAGCTGACGCTCGAGATGGTCACCGACGAGGAGCGCGACTACATGTACTCGGTCTACGCCGCCGATCCGCAGATGCGCGTCAACGTCGGCATCCGCCGCCGGCTGGCGCCGCTGGTGGAGAACAGCCGGCGGCGCGTCGAGCTGCTCAACTCGCTGCTCTTCTCGTTTCCCGGCACGCCGATCATCTACTACGGCGACGAGATCGGGATGGGCGACAACATCTATCTCGGCGATCGAAACGGCGTCCGCACGCCGATGCAGTGGAGCAGCGATCGCAATGGCGGCTTCTCGCGCGCCGATCCGGCGCGGCTCTTCGCGCCGGCCATCCAGGATCCGGTCTACGGCTATCAGTCGATCAACGTCGAGGCGCAGGAGCGCTTTCCATTCTCGCCGCTCAACTGGATGAAGCGGATGGTCGCGATGCGCAAGCAGCATCGCGTCTTCGGCCGCGGCTCGCTCGAGTTCGTCCCCTGTCCCAATCGCAAGGTGCTCGCCTACCTCCGGCGCGACGATCGCGAAACCATCCTCATCGTCGCCAACCTCGCGCGCTCGGTGCAGCCGGTCGAGCTCGATCTGAAGGCGTTCGCCGGCCTGCTCCCGGTGGAGATGGCCGGCCTCACCGAGTTTCCGCGGATCGGCGAGCAGCCCTACTTCCTCACCCTCGGCCCATACGCGTCGTACTGGTTCACGCTGCAGCGGGACGGCGTCCAGGTGACCGCCAAGGCGACGACGACCGCCGATCCCGACGCCGCGATTCTCGAGTCGCTTCCGGCGCTGCTCGTCGGCGTCGACTGGCAGAACGTGCTCGACGGCGGCACGCGCGCGGTGCTCGAGCGGCAGGCGCTGCGGCCGTTCCTCACGCGGCAGCGCTGGTTCGCGTCGAAATCGCGCGAGATCCGCCAGGCTCGCTTCACCGACTGGGCGCCGCTGCGCAACGGCTCGACGCCGGCGTTCATGACCATCGCGTCGGTCGAATACACCGACGGCTGGACCGAGAGTTACTTTCTGCCATTGGCGCTCGTCAGCGGTGAAGGCGCCGATGCGGCGTTGAAGGCGAACCCGGGCGCGGTTCTCGCCCGCATTACCGGCGCGCGCAAGGGCGTCATGGTCGACGCGCTGTACGACGACGATGCGTGCGATCGGCTGCTGGCGGTGATCGAGAAGAACACCGAGGTGGCCTCCTCGCGCGGGAGCATCGAGGGCCTCCGGGTCGTCGTCCAGGACCGCGCCGTGCCGATTGACCTGCCGGAGCCGCGCAAGTGGGTGCGCGGGCCGGCCGACCAGAGCAACAGCGTCGCCTTCGTCAGCGATCGTTACGTGCTGAAGCTGTTCCGGCGTGTCGAGCCGACGCCAAATCCCGAGTTCGAGATCGGACGCTTCCTGACGCAGCGCGGCTTCACGCGGACGCCGGATCTGGCCGGCGCGGTCCAGTACCCGCGTCCCGGCCTCGAGCCTGGCACGCTCGCGATCGTCCAGAGCATGGTCAAGCACCAGGGCTCGGGCTGGGACTTCTCGATTGACGAGTTGCGCCGCTACTACGAGCGCATCACCCCGCGCGTCAGCGGATCGGGAGGGCCCGCGTTCGCCACCCCCGATTCGCTGCCGGCGGTGGCGATGCCAGACCCGGCGGCTGCCGCGCAGGTTCGGACCTCATCGCCATCCACCGAGGAGCCGCCGCCGTTTTTCGATGCGCTCGAACACTGGTATCTCGGGAGCGCGGCGACCCTGGGCCGGCGGACCGCGGAGCTGCATCGCACGCTCGCGACCGGACAGGGCCCCGACTTCGCGCCGCAGCCGATGGATCGCGCCGCGCTGGCGGCGATGGCCGACGAGATGCGCACGCACGCAGCCGCGTCGCTCGACCAGCTCGCGCAGAAGCTGGACACGCTGAGCGAGGCGTCGCGGCCGTATGCCGAGGCGGTGCTGGCGCATCGCACGACGCTGCTCGAACGGCTCGACGCCCTGAGATCGGAACCAGCGTCCGGGCTCCGAATCCGGATACACGGCGACTATCACCTCGGCCAGGTGCTGCGCACCGAGGAGGACTTCGTCATCCTCGACTTCGAGGGCGAGCCGGCGCGATCGATCGCCGAACGCCGTACGCCGCAGTCGCCGCTGAAGGACGTCGCCGGGATGATTCGATCGTTCAGCTACGCGGCGTACGCGGCGCTGTTCGCGTTCACCGTTCACGCGCCCGACAACTACCCCGCGCTCGAGCCCTGGGCCGATACATGGCAGCACTGGTCGGCGGACGCGTTCCTCAAGGGATATCTGGCGGGGATGGACGATGCGCCGCTCATCCCGGCCGAGGCTGCGGTGCGCGAGCGGCTGCTGTCGGCGTTCATGCTCGACAAAGCGCTGTACGAACTGGGGTACGAATTGAACAACCGGCCCGACTGGGTGCGCATCCCGCTGGTCGGAATCCGCAAGCTCATCGGCAGATAGTGTTCAGCTATTGGTAAACGCTTTGCACTGCCTGGGCTAGCAGCGCCGGATCCCGGCGATATTGAATTGATTCAAGACGTCCGTTGTTCAATGGACGACTGTAACGTGTAAAGAGAGAGAACTGCCATGGCCAAACGCACCACCCCTCGAGCCGAAGCCAACGATGCCGCAACCCTTTCGTCGCCGCGGACGCGGTCGCGTCGAACGCCCGTCAACACCAGCCCGGAGGCCGACACGATCGGCGCCTACCCGGGCGTCGAGCGGTCAGAAGACAATGGCGCCGTGGTGCAGGCAATCGCCCCCTCGTCGTCCGGGTCGAATCAGGACGAGAAGGCGCCGAGCGACGCTGAAATCCGCGAGCGCGCGTACCACCGCTACCTCGAGCGCGGCGCCCATCAGGGCAGCGAGTTCGACGACTGGGTCGAAGCCGAGCGCGAGCTGAGAACGAGACGGTAGCGCATGGCCAGGGCCCTCTGGAAGGGAGCGATTTCGTTCGGGCTGGTCAACATCCCGATCGAGCTGCACACGGCGGTGCGCAACCACCGGCCGAAGTTCCGGATGCTGCACGCGAAGGACAAGTCGCCGGTCAGGTTCGAGCGCGTCTGCATCCGCGACGGCCACCCGGTCGCCTGGGAAGACCTCGTCAAGGGCTACGAGTACGCGAAGGGCCATTTCGTCGTCCTCACCAAGGAAGATTTCCAGACCGCCGCGGTCGAGAAGACGCGCACCGTCGACATCATCGATTTCGTCAAGGCGGACGAGATCGACGATCGCTTTTTCGAGACGCCCTACTATCTCGTGCCTGCCAAGGGCGGCGAGCGCGCCTATGCGCTGCTGCGCGAGGCGATTCGCGAGTCCGGGCGGATCGGGATCGCGAAGTTCATCCTGCGCGACTCCCAGCACCTGTCCGCGGTCGAAGTGATCGAGAACGCGATCGTGCTGACGGTGATGCGCTTCGGCGACGAACTGGTCGACGTGAAGCAGTTCGACCTGCCGAGCGACAGCGGCATCCGCAAGCCCGAGCTCGACATGGCCAAGGCGCTGGTCGGCAACCTCGCGGCGGCGTGGGATCCGGAGAAGTACACCGACGAGTACCGCGAAAACCTGATGAAGGTGATTCAGGCCAAGGTGAAGGGGAAGAAGATCGACCTCGCGCCGGCCGAGGAGCCGCGGCAGGCCGAGGTCGTCGACCTGATGGAGCGCCTGCGCCGGAGCCTGGAGCAAGGCGGCGGCGGCAAGGGCGCGCGCAAGACCGCCGCGCGCGCCAAAACGCGCGCCGGTACGGCGAAGCGCACGACGAAGAAACGCACGCGCTCCGCGGCATGACGCGCGCGGACAGTTGCTGGATGCTAGGAGCTGGTTGCTGGATGCTCGATGCTGGTATGGTCACAGCCGAGCAACTAGCAACCAGCATCCAGCAACTGTATGAGTGACATCCTCCAGCCGATGCTCGCGTCGCTTGTCGACGCGCCGCTCGACGACTCCCGCCTCGTGTACGAACCCAAATACGACGGCATCCGGGCGATTGCGGAGATTGCGCCGAAAGGCAAGACCGTGCGCCTCTGGTCGCGCCTCGGCAACGAGAAGACGCGGCAGTTTCCGGAAGTCGCGGCGGCGCTCGGCGAGTGGGCGCGCCGGCGGACGCAGCCGCTGCGTGCTCGATGGCGAGATCGTCGCGCTCGATCCGGAGGGCGATCCGACTGGTTTTCAGAACCTGCAGGGCCGCATCCATCTTGGCGGCCGCGATGCCGACGCGGCGGGCAGCTCGCGTTCGCGCGGAGCACGCAAGCCGCCGGCGATTGCCGATGCGCTTCGCGTCGCCTTCATCGCCTTCGACCTCCTGCGCGACGGCGCGACCGACTACCGCGATCGGCCGCTCACCACCCGGCGCGCGGCGCTCGAAAAACTCTTCAGCCGCACCGGCACATCTACGCTTCGCCTCAGCCAGCAGGTCGCCGGCGACGGGCGCGCGCTCAAGAAGGAAGCGATGGCGCGCGGCTGGGAAGGGCTGATCGCGAAGCGCGCCGACTCGCTCTACAAGTCGGGCAAGCGCACGCCCGACTGGCACAAGCTCAAGATTGTTCACGAGCAGGAATTCGTCATCGGCGGCTGGACCGAACCGCGGCAGTCGCGCGCCTATTTCGGCGCGCTGTTGCTCGGCGTCTACGAAGGCGCCGATCTCGTCTACGTCGGGCACACCGGCACCGGCTTCAACGAGCGGGAGCTCTCCAAGGTGATGAAGCTGCTGGTGCCGCTCGAAATCGACGACTGTCCGTTCAAGAACCGGCCGAAGACGAACGAGCGCCCGCACTTGGGTGCGGCCGGAGCTGGTGGCGCAGATCAAGTTCACGGAGTGGACGGCGGACGCGAAGCTGCGACATCCGGTTTACCTCGGCCTGCGGGACGACAAGAAGCCGCGCGAGGTCCGGCGCGAGGAAGACGCGGCGGTGCGGCGCGCGACCTTCGACGTCAGCGAGGCGGCCGACACGAAGGCGAAAAGTCGAGGTACTCGAACGTCGAAGCCCGCGCGAACGACGGCGACGGCGGCGGATCTCGCGAACGTGCTCGACCAGCTCGCGGCGCTCGAAAAAGCGCGCAAGGACGGCGTCCTCGAGCTCCCCGGCGGCGACAGCCTCAAGGTCACCAACCTGCACAAGATTTTCTGGCCGAAGCAGAAGCTGACGAAGGGCGACCTGTTTCGCTACTACGTCCAGGCTGCGCCGTTCGTGCTGCCGGCGGTGCTCGATCGTGCGCTGGTGATGAAACGATTTCCCAACGGCGTCGCCGCCCAGCCGTTCTATCAGCATCGCGCGCCCGAGGTGCCGGCCGGCATCCGCACCGCCGTCGTCAGCGTGGTCGAACAGCGGCCGCAGATCATCGGCGGCGATCTGAAGACGTTGCTCTACACGACGCAGCTGGCGGCCATCTCGCAGGATCCGTGGTTCTCCCGCGTGCAGCATGCCGAGTTCGCCGACTACAGCGCCTTCGATCTCGATCCGTCGGAGGGTGTGCCCTTTGAGCACGTCCTCGACGTGGCGCGCTGGATTCGCGACGAGCTCGATACGCTCGGCGCGGTCGGTGTCCCCAAAACGTCGGGCGCCGATGGGCTCCACATTTACGTCCCCCTCCGGCCGGGACGCCGTACGACGCAGGCATGCTCTACTGCCAGATCGTCGCGACCGTCGTCGCGCAGCGGCATCCCAAGGTCGCCACCGTCGAGCGCGCGGTCGCCGCGCGCGGCAAGCGCGTCTACATCGACTGCCTGCAGAACATCCTCGGGAAGACGCTGGCGACCGCGTACAGCGCCCGCGCCAGCGACTATGCCGGCGTATCGACGCCGGTCACCTGGCAAGAGGTGGACAAGGGGTTCGACCGCAAGGCGTTCACGATCGAAACGGTGCCGGCCAGGCTGAAAACGGTGGGTGATCTGTGGGCGACGCTGCGAAAGTCGAAGGGTGTGAACCTCGAGCGGGTCACGCGTTACACCGAACGGCCAGCGGCCAAGCGGCGGAAGGGGGACAAGTCGTAATGCTCGACGAGATCGGCCGGATCGTCGTAGATCGCGACGGCGCCGCGTAACTCCGCCTCCGACCAGCCGCCCGAACGCAGGCCGATGATCTCGATGCCGGCACGAAGCGCCGCCTCGACGTCATATGGTGTATCGCCGACCATGATGATGTCCGCGACCGGACAGTTCGCCTGTTTGATTGCGGCCACGACGATATCCGGATCGGGCTTCGACCGTTCGGCATCGTCTGACGATGCGGTCGACTCGAACATCTTTGCGGCGCCGGCAACCCGCAGCAGGTCCTGCAGCTCATCCTCTTCGGCCGAACTGGCGACAACCAGCGTCTTGCGATCGTCGCGCAGCCACTCGAGCAGGCGCTGCGCGCCGCGTGTCGGTTGCAGATGAGGCAGGAAGTCGCGGCGGAAAATCTCGCGGCGCCGGTCCGCGATCGCCTTGCCTTCCGGCGACTCGATCGAAAGGCCGGTCACCGACGGGAGCAGCTTGTCGCCGCCCATACCGATGAGCGGCCGGACGCGGGAAAACTCCACGTGCCGGCCGCTCCCGGCGATCGCGTGCACCCACGCTGTGGCGTGGGCATCGTTGCTGTCGACCAGCGTGCCGTCGACGTCGAAGATCACGGCGTGAAACATTTTGATGTCGTTAAGGACTCCGAGGTTGTTCGCCGCTCGGGGTGCAGCCTTCGCTGCCGACGTCGGCGGTGACGTCGGCAGCGGTCTTCTCATCAGAACGCATCGCGGTTACGACTCCAGATCTTCCTCGTCTTCTTCCGCCTCGTCGATGTCTTCGAACTCCTCTTCCTCGTCGAGCGCCCCGGTAATTTCTTCCTGGTTGGAGCGACGCTGTTCCTCGTTCGGGTATTTCGGATCGAGCTCGTCAGCCATCGTGTGCCTCCTCGCTAATGAACGTGACCAGCGAAGCCAGCAAGCGCGGTACCACACCGCGACGTAACGGCGGCATCACAGAGGTCGAATAAAGATCGACGTGGTGGACGAGTGAACACTCAGCGCGAACCAGGCCGTGACCGGCGAGAAGGGATCCGTGAGCGGAGGGTGGTGCGCCCGACAGGATTCGAACCTGTGGCCTACAGCTCCGGAGGCTGTCGCTCTATCCAGCTGAGCTACGGGCGCGCTGTGTCGAAAGGTTATCACGAACACGCATGAGATAGCGCATCGCTCGCCGCCGCGCCGCTGACACGCTATCGAGGAAAACCTGCGCCGGCGCGCGGACCTTACGGGAAGATCCCGAGCTCCATGTACGACCGCGCGACTTTGTCGATCGCGTTGACGAAGGCGGCGGTGCGCAGATCCGGAATCTTCGGATCGCGGCGCCGCGTTTCGCGCAGCTGGTCGTACGCCGCGGCCATCGTGTCCTCGAGTCCCGAGTTGACGAGCGTCAGCTCGTCGTCGCCGCGAACGAATCGCGCGCGCTCGTCCTCAGAAAACTTTCGACCGGTGGCTGCCTCGATGGTGTTCATCGTGCGCCGCTCCGCGGCTTCCTGGGAGCGCTTCTCCATCCGGCCGAATCGCACATGCGAGAGGTTCTTCAGCCACTCGAAGTAGGACACGGTGACGCCGCCGGCGTTGGCGTAGATGTCGGGAATCACCAGGATGCCGCGCTCCCGAAACACGGCTTCGGCCTCCGGCGTCGTCGGGCCGTTTGCCCCTTCGAGAACAATCTTCGCCTTGATGCGCGGCGCGTTGTCAGCCGTCAACTGGTTCTCGAGCGCGGCGGGAATCAGCACATCGCAATCGAGCTCCAGCGCCGCGGCGGAAGGCTCGATGTTGCTGGCGCCGGGATAGCCGAGGATCGATTTGGTCGCCATCCGATGCTGGAAGACAGCCTCTTCATCGAGCCCGTCGGCGTCCATGATCGCGCCTTCGTGCTCGGCGATCGCGATGACGATCGCGCCCCCTTCGCGGCAGAACTTCGCGACGTGATAGCCGACGTTGCCAATCCCCTGCACGACGACGCGCTTGCCAGCGAGACCGCGCGAGAGCCCGAGCGCTTTCATGTCGTCGGCCTGATCGCAGGCCTGCCGCAGCGCGAAGAAGAGTCCCCGGCCGGTCGCTTCCTTTCGGCCGCGCACGCCGCCCTGTGTCACCGGCTTGCCGGTCACGCAGGCCAATGCGTCGAGATGGCCGGGACTGAGTGTCTGATAGGTGTCGGCAATCCACGCCATCTCGCGCTCGCCGGTGCCGTAATCGGGCGCGGGCACGTCGATGCCGGGGCCGATGAACTGCTTCCTGAAGAGTTCGGCGGCGTAGCGGCGCGTGATGCGCTCCAACTGCTCGACCGTGCAACCGCGCGCGTCGACCTGCACCGCGCCCTTCGCGCCGCCGAACGGCACGTCCACGATCGCGCACTTGTAGGTCATGAGCGCGGCCAGCGCCATCACTTCCTTCTCGTCGACATCCGGACTGAAGCGGATGCCGCCTTTGGTCGGCATCTTGTGATGGCTGTGCTCGACGCGCCAGGCGCGCACGACCTCGATCGAGCCGTCGGCCTTGCGCACGGGAAACTTGAACCGATACACGCTGTTGGCGAGCTTGATCTGGTTCAGCAGCCCCGGCGGATGCGGCGTGAACGCCGCGGCGGCATCGAAGTAGCGGTTGACGTTGTCGAGGAGGCTGTTCGGATGGACTGGCATGATCGGCGATATCCAGTGTGACGACTGACGTCTGCTACGTTGCCAGCCCGGTCGGAGTCTGCCGGCGGGTCGAGATCGTGATCACCTGCTGCGATGGCAGGGCGTGTCGGTCCACGTCGCCTCGCTTGCCATGAGCGAGCTAGCAGTCCACGTCGCGCCGCCATGGTGGACAACCTTCGCATGGCTTGCCATGAGCGAGCCTGCGGCGCGCGAAATGAACCGCAGGCGAGTCGAATGGTGCGCCCGGAGGGACTTGAACCCCCGGCCTACAGGTTCGAAGCCTGCCGCTCTATCCAGCTGAGCTACGGGCGCCCGCGCCCATTGTATCGCGATCGGTCGGAGTGTCCGGCCATCTCCGCTGCTGACCGCGATGCGGCCGCGCACGACGCTGCGGGTTGCCCGGATTGCGGGCGCGTCGGTCGGATGCGTGCGACCGATGCGGCGCGTCACGCCGCAGGCAAGCGGCGTCATGCATGTTCTGATGACGCCGACCGTCTGTTCGAGCGACTGCGGTGCAGGCGGTCGCGCGCGACGTCGGCAGAAGCATCGTGCCGAGATCATCCGAGGTGAGCACTCGCGCGCGGCATCCGGGCTCGCCAGGCTGCCGCGCGTGCCGCTGTGCTAGAATCACGTTTTGCCCGGGCGCGATCATCTCCCGCCGATCACCTCGGTAAACCCCATCGGGCCGGTAGCTCAATTGGCAGAGCAGCAGACTCTTAATCTGCGGGTTGTGGGTTCGATTCCCACCCGGCTCACCACTGATTTCAAACCACTTAGCAGCTTTCGATCGCCGTCGTCGAATGCCTGGGGTGCCGCCTGGGGGCCGTCCGGGGCCGCGTCGTCAAGGCCGTCGACCAGTTTTTCGCTCGTCGGATCCGGCAGCCAGTGAGCGTAGACGCGTAATGTGATCGACGCGTCTTTGTGCCCCAGTTGTCGACTGACGTAAGTGATCGGCGCGCCGTCCTGCAATAGCAGCGACGCAAACGTGTGTCGCATCTGGTGCGGCCCGCGGCGATCGAGTTCGGCCGCATCGAGGATCCGGTTGAACGCCTTCCGCACATTCGCCTCGTCGAGTGGCGTCCCGGTGACCGACGCGAACACCCATTCCGGGAACGGTCGCCCGACCTTAGCCAAGCCCGTCGCTGCTGCCGGCGCCAGAGGCGGAGCGAGACGCGCAGCTGCCGCGAGAGGTCGACGCGGCGGCTCTGGTGGTTCTTGGGTGATCGGGTTCGCGGCGGCCATGGCGCGATGCCTGCACACGCTGCTCATGGCCTTTCACGGCGGCCGGCTGGCGTTCGGCAACGATCCAGGTCAGGCGCGTCACGATCGACACTTGCTGTGTCAACGCCACATAGGCGGAGGGCAATCTCAACGTGCTTGAGCGTTGGCGCACCGAAGGCAGGATCGTGCTCGAACGGGCTGATGCACTCCTTCGAGAACTGCGCGGCGATCGTCGTATAGCCAAAGCTAGGGGACTTCGACCACATCCCCCGTATGGGGGCACGCGTGCCGCTTCGAGAGCGGTGCTGCTAACCGCCATCGACTCACAAGGCGCACGCCATGTGGCGGAGGCGTTCACGAAGGACACCGGGCGAGGCGACCCAGCGACGCGACACGGAGCGCTTGAAAGTGCGGGTGGGAGACGCATTCCACAACCGTCGAAAGCTGTTGCAGACGAGCACTCATGCACCAGTGCTGCTTCTCCTGTCGCGACCGGACCGGCGCTCACGCACGCCGGCTGGTGGTCCCATATTTTCGCGGCGGCGCTCGATTTGTCTCTGGAGCGCCGCTTTGAACCGGCAACCCGGCCTCATACAGCGGTATCTGCCGACGTCAACGTCGAACTCAACGCCTGCGAGTTCGCCGCAGTGGGGACACATACACGGTTCGCTACGCATCACGCACGGAGTCGATGCAGTTCTGGCGCCACCTCGGGGTAACAGAACATTTTGTGTGCAAGTGCGACCATTTCATCGACGCGCTAAATCGACTGTGCGCGGGGTGTCGCGCGTGTAGGAGCGACACTGACGCGACGGAACAGCGATCTAAGGGAGTGGCCTCCTGGGCGTCTCAGGCCGACGCGGTAGGACGCGCTACTACTCCCACGCACGCGACCACGATGTGGTCGCCGCCGTCAATGAACGTGCTGGGCACGGCGGTGCAGTTATCGATCGCTGCCATTAACTCCGAACACACTGTCGCCTAATGATGTCTTCGCGAATATTGATACGCGTCTGGCTGACAGTGGCGGAAGCCGCGATGGACCACGGTCTGGTGCTCTAGTGGCGCAACTTTAAGCAATCGCTCCTCGCCAAGTCAGCCGGACACTATGGTCGACCGCGCACGTCGGTCGACTTCCGACAACTTTGTTGTGATCGATTCATACGGGCGGGTCACAAATCGATCAGCCTGATGCTGAGAGCACCCGCTCACACGAGCGCGTATGTCAGCTTTGACGCCAGGGAGGCAGGGGCGACAGGGCCGCAGCTCGTGATCACGCGCTGAAACTAAAGATTGGCAAGCCAACAAAGATCGAGGGCCACCGGTGGACCTATGAAGCGGGTGGTGAAAAGCTGTTTCTCTATCTGAATGAGGCGAGCATCGTCGTCGACGTGCAGCCAAATACATTCGGCACCCGCGCTCTCAAGCGCTGATGCGTCCTCCAGGACGCGTCTCAGCGTCTGATCACGGGCGTCGTTCACCGCGCCGACAAGGACGTGACAGTGACGGTGCCTCCCGTGGCTATCGAGGCCCCGGTCGCTCCCGCGTCCCCGTCAGAGGCTCGTGAGTCCGTTCGAGTGCAGGCGCTGCTCGCGGCGATTGGCGTTCGGAGATGTCGGCCCGGCACAGAGTCGAAGTGGTGGGCTGCTGCGTGTCCCAGGCCGACGCGATGGGACTCGCGATTGCTCCAGACACGCGCTGCCGCCGGCCGCTTGACCGTCGACGCGTGAGAGGCCTGAACATCAACGGTGGCCGGCCGCTCCGTTTTAGCGCCCGCGCTCACTCGAGATCACTCCGCGTGAGACGCGGACCGACGAACATCGAGACATGTCGGAGCAAGTTGGGGTGAGAGTTGTGCAGGGTGACCTCGGAACGTCGACAAACAACGAGCCACCGAGGTGGGGAACAGTGCTCAAGGGTCTAGCCGCAATGGCACCCAGGCTTCGACGCGAGTTCCCTCGCCTGGACGCGAGACGATCACGCTGTCGCCGTTGACGAGTTTGAGCCGCTCGCGGATCGCCACCAACCCGACCCCGCCGCTCGGAACGGCACGCTGCGGATCGAAGCCGACCCCGCGATCGACGATGTGCAGACGAATCTCAGCCGCGGTCCCGCGCACCGACACCCAGACCTCGCGTGCGGCAGAGTGGACGACCGCGTTGACGCTTGCCTCCTGTAACACCCGAAAGAGGGCGAGCGCGATGTCGGCCGGCAGCTTGCGCGGAACATCTTCATCCTGAAAGTGGATCGCCACGTCGTACCGCGCGGATAAGTCCTCGCAGAATCTCCGGCCTGCGGTCGTCAGACCCAGCAGCTCGAGCCGCTGATGGACCGGGTCCGACACCGCGGTGATCTCGCCAACCAGGCTTGCCAGCTGCTTGCTGACATCGGCGACGATGGCTCGTACCTCGCCGTCGTGCGCCGCGCTGTGCAGATTGTGCAGCCGCAGCGTGAGCGCCACCATCCGCTGGCAGATGTCCTCGTGCAGCGTCTTGGCGAGCGTTGCGCGCTCCCGTTCGTGCGCCTGTATCAGGTGGCGGCTCAGATTTGACAGCTCGGCGCGCGCCCGCCCAAGCCCGGTGATATCGACGGCCGACCCGATGTAACCGTCGAACGCCTTTCCGGAGAATCTCGGGAGTCCCGTGTCGAGGATCCATCGCTCCACGCCGCCGGGCTCGCGGACGCGGTATTCCATCTGAAACGGCTCACGCCGCTCGAGCGCACGACGGTAGATCTCGCGGCCTCGCTCGACGTCATCGGGATGCACGAAGGCCGTCCACGAGTCGCGCGGCGCGGCGCCGGCAGGATGGCCGGCGGTCACGCGCTGGCCATCGGCGCCCGCGGTCCACACCCACACCGCGTCATCCGCAGGTCCCGGCGTGAGAACGTCCTTCACAAACGGTCCGCGGCTCCCGGCGCGACGTCGTTTGATGAGGCCGACGAGCAGGACGATCGCGACGACCGGGATCCCACCCATCAGCGCGCCGAACGTGAGCGCGCGCGGATCGCGCCGCCATCTCGTCGGCTCGCGGAACAACACGACGCTGGCCGGCGGGAGCCGGCCCTCGTCGATCTTCCAGCGTTGCAACTCGCGCGCGTCGTAGGTCGTCGGGCCGGTGCGCTGCGTGGGTGTCTTGATGCGGCCCGGCGATTCGCCGCCGAGCACACGGAGGGCGACGTGCGCGGTGGTTCGACTCAGCTCCTCGGTGGACAGCAGCGGGCCGCCGACAATACCGCGCCCGATGCCGTACAACGCAAACATCGGCACATTGGCTGCGTCGTGGAGCGTCGTCAACGTGTCACCTGCGACCCGCGGTTCACCCTTGCCGTCCAGCGACAGGATCGCGAAGAAAATGGCGGACTGGGCCGGCATCGTCCGGCACCGTTCCACGATCTCGTCGAACGACAGCGTGTTGGTCCAGATGAAGTGCAGCCGGTCGCCGAATCGGCGGAACTCACGCTTCATCTCCTGCAACCAGAACTGCTCGACCTGTGAGGCGCCAACGACCACCATGACGGTGCGCGTCTCGGGCAGCAGGCGCAGGATCTCGTCGATCATCAGCGCCGGATCGTGTTGCGTGGCCACCGTCGTCTCGTTGGCGGTGAACCTGCCGTTTTCGACGAAGCGGCGGTCGACACCGGCGATGAGCATCGGCGTGGCGGGAAAGAGCTCCTGGCGAAACTGTTGCGCAAACGTGGCTGCGGGCCCGCCGATCGTCACGACCAGGTCCAGCCTCTGAGATCCAAACGCGGACCGTATGCGCTGCGCGATCGAAGCATCGGGTGCCTCATCGCTCGCGCGCGCGGCCTGTACCGATACCTCGACGAAACGGATGGGCTCGCGAGACGCTCGGATCAACTCCCGCACGAGCGCGTCGGCAAAGCCGGATTGCGGCGCAAATGGTCGCTCGGCGGACGACAGCACCAATACGTGCCTGGTCTCGCCGTGTGCGACGGCCGACAGCGGGCAGTGGAGCAGCAACACGACCAGCCACGCCAGCCAGCAACGGTCGCGCTGACGCAGCCTGCGCAAGTGCGAGAACCAGCGCCAGCAGAACGACCCCCACACGGCTTTCCGAGTCGTCACTGACTTCATCTCCCACTGAGGATTGCGAATTTGGTGGAAAACGGCTCGGGGTTCCGCCTGATCACCACGCGAAGGCGAACGCCAGGATGCCGCCGACAACGCCCAACGCGCTCAAGACCAAGTCGCTGTTGTATCCCGCAACGGCGAGGGCCGCACACCCGAGGCCGACGACCACCACCGCCACCCTGCCGAGCGCGCTGCGGGTGGCTGTGCGAGAACCGACCGCCATCGGCAGCGTGCCGACCGCTGCCGGGAGCGAGGTCAGTGTTTTGCGGCAATGCTTGCAGATCGTCGCCTCCGCCTTCACGAACTCGGCGCAGAAGGGGCACTTCCGCCGCTGATCAGACCGTGAGACGCCGCTCACCAGGAACATCAGCACGGCGAGTGGCCCGAGGAGGAGTCCGCCGAGGACGCCCCCGGCGATCGAGAAGCCTCGCTTTTGCGCCGCAGCCACGCCGATCAGCGCGCCAAATAACGCCCATGCCATGACTAACATTTCAAGCGCGCCAGGAAGACAAACGGCGCCTCGTCGCTGCCGGTCGGGCCGCCGTGTTCAGCGCAGACGATCGCGCCGGACGACGCCCGCCAGGCGATCGAGCTGCCGAAGGGCACCGCCGCCTGGTCGAGCGTCGTGAGCGCTTCCTGCATCGTCGTCACCAGTTGGGTCAGCGCGTCGAGCTGCCGCTGGAGCGGCACGATCGCAGCGGCGAGCATTGCCTCCTCGGCACGCATGCGGGTCCGTCGGTCTTCGAGCCACTGCTGCAGTACTTCCACCTGGGCGGGCGTCAACGGGTCGTCCATGCTCTCACCTCCGGGTTGTCGAGTCGGGCGATCAGACGGTCGCGCCGGGCGATGGCCTGCCGCAACCGTTGGCGATAGGAGAACCGGGTTTGCGGCATCCACAGGATGTGCACAAACGCCGCACGCTCGCGTCGCAGCCGCCGCAGCTGGGCCGCCGGGCTCAGCGCCATGGTTCGTCCAGGCGGTCGCAAAATGCCGCAAAACGCCGCTTGCGCGTCCCACCGTTCTGTGCTGGCGCCACGAAGCGCCCACACTCACACCGGTCGACGATGCCACCGCTGTGAATCGGGCAGTCATCCGACGGCGCATCGGCCATCAGGTAGCACTGGCAAGACAGCGCGATCCAGGTGATGAAAATTGCCATGGCGAACTCTCAACGCGGTGAGGGTGCACTGCCGGTGATTCCGAGGCGACCCTTGCACTCCTTGAGCGTAGCGAACGCCCACCGATGTCGAGATACCCGGGCGGGCCAGTTCCGCGTCCCGTGGCGCGAGGAGTCAATCGAGATGCGGCCGAGCGCAATTGCTAGGGAATCGGGCGCGTTTTTGTGTGAGGGCGGGCGGTCAGGACTCTGAACGCGCTTGGCGTCCGGCCCGTCCATCGGCGGAAGGATCGGTGGAACGCGGCCGGTTCGGAGTACTGCAGGAAGAACGCGATATCGCCGATGCTCAGACTGCGATCCTGCAGCAAGGCACGCGCGAAGTCCCCTCGGACCTGATCGAGGATCTGGCGGAATGACGCGCGCTCCTCGGCCAGACGGCGGGTCATCGTCCGCCGGCTGACCGCGAGCGCGGTGGCGGCGGCGTCGAGCGTCAGGGCCGACTGACCCAAGTGTTCGACCAGCAGGCGGCGGACGCGTGTCCTGCTGCCGGCGCTCGACCGGTCGCGAGCTCCGAGCGCGTTCTCAAGCCGACGGTGGATAATCCCCGCGAGCGCCACATCGGCGTCGCGCATGGGACGTGCCGCATCGGCTGCGCTGAGGCTCATCGAGCTCGATCCGGCGGCAAAGCGAACACGTCCGTGGAAGAACCGCCGATGCTCCGACGTGTCGTCCGGTGCTGGATGAGCGAAGCAGACGCGGAGCGGTGCGATATCCGCTCCCGTACAGTCACGGGCGAGCTTGAGCGCCACGGACAGCGCGAATTCTGCCCTCGCCGGGTGCAACGGAGTGGTGGCGATGTCGTGGACCAGAAACAACAGGCTTCGCTCATCGCGGTGTGTCCGCACCGCCACGCGATCGCTCAGCAGACGCCCGTAACGCGCTAGACGATCGATCCCGTCTCCGAGAGAGGGGCTCGATCGCAATGCGTACTCGATGAGATCGAGCGCGCCACGAGGCAACGACTCGGCGAAATGGACACCGAGCGCGTCATCGCCCGTGAGCATCGCTGCGAGGCGCCAGGCGGTCTCGGCCGCCGCCTCGGCGACGCGAACGCTCGGATCCACGAGCCTGGTTCGGCCAAAGAGACGGCGCATCGGCGCCGCGTCGGCGCCGCGGCTTTCCACAAGTGTGATGAGGTGTGGCAGTAGCCACCCTTGGACGGAAGGCGCGATGAGCGCGCGCCCGCGGCTCCTGTCCGCACCGTCAGGCCCTCCGGCTGGCGTCGTCCGCCCTCCTGAGCGACTTCGCCCGTCAATCGTGCTCATCTCGCGCCTGCCATTTCACAGCGTCTGAACTCCGCGCTGTCAACGCCATGTCGGCTGGAATCCTGGCTCAAGCTGTCCCGCGCGTCAAAACGGTCCGAAGCGTTCATATGAAAAGAAAAGCAGTTAGCTATCTTCGCGTGAGTGGCAAGGGGCAGGTGGGCGGTGACGGGTTCCCCCGGCAGCTCGCCCAGGCGGGCGCAGTTGATGACTTGGCCGAGCACAGTCAGGGCGCGCCTACTGGTGGCTTTTAGCCGATCGCGGCATTGAGCCGATCCTCGGTCGGTTGAACTGGCGCCGTGTCGCCGCCCAAGGGAGCATGCGACCACGATCGACAGACGGAGCGTTTCAGCACTGCCGGCTCTCTGTCGCCGCCGCGAGTCGATGCACGCCTTGACGCGGTTCCTATTGACGGCGTCCCGACGGCAGTGGTAGGGTTCGCTCGGTCGAGCATGCAACCGTTTACATTACCTAAATATGCTCGACTCGAAGGCAACGGTCATGCACGTTACCGTCAGGCCCACCGACGCCGGGCTCGGACTGCCATCGCCTCGCCACACTCGCCCTGACCCTCGTGCTCCCTTGGAGCGCTTCCCGCTCGTGCGCCATTCACGAGCGCGTCGGTCTCTCGATCGCGACCGCCATGTCGGCCGGTCGCTGGCGTCCCGCCGCGGTCGGGCTTCGCGGCCTATCCCAGGTTCATCACCGTTTCGTCGTGTCCTCGTGGCCGTCTCGGTCTTTCGTTCGAGCGCTTCGACGTCGCGCATGTGCCGGACGGCTGCGTGTCGATGTTTTCGACTCTCGGGGTACGGAACCAGTTTGAACGTTGAAAGGTGCGATCGCGGTTAAAGGAGGGTCTATGCGGTTCGTCAGAGGTCTCGAGGGCGTACTGTGTCCTGCCCTGGTAGCCTTCGTCGTCGCGGGCTATCCGACAGCTCTTCACGCACAAACGACAAGCGCATCCGTGTCGGGATCGGTCCAGGACTCGCAGGGCGGCGTCCTGCCGGGCGTCACGGTCACGATGACCAGCCGCACCCAGGGCAACGTGCTGACGGCGGTTACCGACAGCGGTGGCCGTTTCGTGTTGCCGATCGTCCGTCCCGACACCTATTCGCTCAAGGTCACGCTCGAGGGCTTCAAGACGCTGGAGCGAACGAACCTGATCGTCAACGCCAACGACAAGCTTTCGACCGGAGCGTTGACGCTGGACGTCGGCTCGCTGAGCGAAGAAGTCACCGTGGCCGGCCGCGTGACCGAGCTGCAATCGACGAGCGGCGAACGCTCGTTCACGCTCGAGAGCGAAGCGTTGAAGAACATCGCGAACAACGGGCGCGCCATGTTCAACTTCGCGACCCTCGTACCAGGCGCGCTGTCGCAGGAAGTCGGCAACAAGGAGCTCGGCTCGGTCGGCGGTTTCACCGTCAACGGCCAGCGGCCGAACTCGAACAACATCACGATCGACGGTGTCGCCAACATCGACACCGGCGATAACGGCGGCAACATGGCGACGACCAACATCGACGCCGTTGCCGAGTTCAAGATCCTGACCAACGCCTACCAGGCGGAGTACGGGCGCGCCGTCGGTGGTCAACTCCAGGTCGTCACCAAGAGCGGCACGCAGAGCTTCCACGGCTCCGGCTACTGGTACGGACGGCGCTCGGATTGGGACGCCAACTCGTACTTGAACAAGCGCGAGACGCCGGAAGTCCCGAAGCAGAAGACGTCCCGCAACGACTCCGGCTACACGTTCGGCGGCCCAGTCGCGTTCCCGGGCTTCAACCAGGAGAAGAAAAAGCTGTTCTTCTTCTGGAGCCAGGAATTCCAGCGCCGCAGCAACCCGGCAACAGTGCATCAGACGCGCGTGCCGACGGCCCTCGAGAGGCGTGGTGATTTCTCACAGAGCGTCGACAGCAGCGGCAATCCGTTCCCCTTCATCAAAGATTTCAGCACCGGCCTGCCGTGCATCGCCACCGACACGCGCGGCTGTTTCCAGGACGGCGGCGTCCTCGGCCGGATTCCCGCGAACCGGCTCTATGCGCCCGGCCTCGCCGCACTGAGCATTTTCCCGCAGGCGAACTTCTCGGGCGGCAGCGGCCTGAACTTCACGAGCCAGGATCCGGACAGCCCGAAGCGGCGCGAAGAACTGCTGCGCATGGACTTCCAGCCGACGGACAAATGGCGGGTCACCGGCCGCTACATGAACAATAAAGAGGAGATCCTGCAGGCGTACGGGACGACGTGGGCCGGCAACGGCAGCGACCAGCTCCCGATGCCGACGCTCTTCGTGCACCCCGGCTCGAACTACATGCTGTCCGCGACCGGCGTCCTGAACTCCACCACGTCGCTCGAGTTGAGCTGGGGACGCGCCAGCGAACTCGCTGAACTATCAACTCCAGCAACAGCAGTTGTTCCGCACGAACGCGGGCCTGTCGGGACTGCCGCTCCTGTTCCCCGACGCCGTCCAGTCCGACTACCTTCCGTGGCTCCTCTTCCGCGCCAGCGACAACAACGACCAAAGCGGGCGCACCGGCAACGCCGGCCAGTACCAAACCGATCGCGGCCCGTTCACCAACGAGAACGTCACCCACGACGTCATCGCCAACGTGACGAAAGTGTGGGGAGCGCACTCCTCGAAGGCCGGGTTCTACTTCCAGCACAGCTTCAAGCCGCAGAGCATCTTCGCCAGCTTCAACAGCCAGATCGACTTCAGGGACAATTCGAACAACCCCTTCGACACCGGGTTCAGCTACGCGAACGCGGCGACCGGCGTGTTCAACGTCTACCAGCAGGCCTCGAAGTACGCGCTTCCCGAATGGAACTACAAGAACATCGAGTGGTACGTGCAGGACAACTGGAAGCCCAACGACCGCCTGACGCTCGACTACGGCGTCCGCTTCTACGAGTTGACGCCGCAGTGGGACACGACGCTGCAGGCGTCGAATTTCCTGCCGGACAAGTTCGATCCGAATGCGGCCGCCAAGCTCTATACGCCGGTCTGCGTCGGCGGCGCGCCCGGCGCGGGCTGCGTGCGGCGTGGGATGGACCCGACGCTCATCGCGCAGGGTGTGGCGCCGACACTGGGCAATACCATTGAAGAGCGCTTCATCGGCCGGCTCACGCCCGGCTCGAATCGTTTCAACGGCAGCTTCCAGGCTGGCAACGGAATCGACGACCAGCTTCAAAGCGGGAATGCCTTCCGGGTCTCGCCACGCATCGGCGCGGTGTATGACCTGACCGGAAAAGGAGAGACGATCATTCGCGGCGGCTTCGGGATCTTCTACGACCGGCCGCAGGGCAACATGGTCTTCGACATGATCGCCAACGCGCCAGGCGTGTTGAACTCGTCGCTGCAGTGGGGCCGGCTGCAGGATCTGAGTTCGGCGGGCGGCGATCCGAACCCGACGCTCTCGCTCAATCCGACCGCGTTCGATTTCAAGCCCCCACGCGTCAACCAGTGGAACCTCGGCGTTCAGCACAAGCTGGTCGAGGAAGTCATCCTCGACGTCGCCTACGTCGGCTCCAAATCGACCGACCTGCTGCGGCAGGTGCAAATCAACGCGGTGCCGTTTGGCGCGACGTTCCTGCCGCAGAATCAGGATCCCACGCGTGTCCCGAGTGCAACTCCGGGCGCGACGGCGCTGCCCAACGACTTCCTGCGTCCGTACCGGGGCTACGGCGACATCCGGATGTGGGACTACAGCGGTTACGCGGACTACAAGGCGTTGCAGACGTCGGTGACCCGCCGGTTCGATCGCGGGTTCATGGTGTCCGGCTTCTGGGTATGGAGCAAGGCGCAAGGGATCAACAACACCGACTTTGCCGCAGGCGTGCCGAATCTGACCGACGCGGAGATCAGGCACCTCGACTACTCGTTGCTCGACTACGACCGGACGCACAACTTCACCGTCAACGCCATCTACCAGACACCGCAGGTGACGAGCCGCAAGGGGCTCGGCCTGCTGGCGAACGACTGGCAACTCTCGGGCGTCTACCGGTGGACGAGCGGCCGGCCCTATACCGTCAACTTCTCGATTCCCGGCATCGGCGCCGCGAACCTGACCGGTACCGACGGCAATCCGAACGCGCGGATCGCCCTGACGTGCGACCCGGGACGCGGGTGGAGCGGCGATCCGTTTCTCCAGTTCACCAACGCGGCGTGCTTCGCACCGCCGCAGCCGGGCAGCAAGGGCGACGAAACACCGCGGTTCTTCGCCCGCAACCCGCCGCTCAACAATTTCGACCTGTCGGTATCGAAGAATGTCGGCCTTGTGCATGGGGCGAGGTTCGAAATCCGGCTCGACATGTTCAATGTGCTGGACACCGTCCAGTTCACCGAAGTCAACAACACGGTCAACTTCGCGAGCCTGACGGACCGGACGATCACCAACCTGCCGTACGACGCGCAGGGGAATCTCGTGCAACGCAACGGATTCGGAACCATCAAGGGCACGACGGCGCCGCGCACGCTCCAGCTCGTCACCCGCGTGACGTTCTAGGCCGTCACGCCATGGGGCTCGAAGGCGCTCTGCCTTCGAGCCCCAGCAAATGGCTCGGACGCGACGTACTCCGGCTAGAATCGCTCGATCCCAGGGATTGATTCGATGGCAGTCATTGCCGCGAGCCAGCCCCGGATGCTGACATTCGCATGGACGTCCAGCGCGACTGGGTTCGCGAGCGTTCGAAACCGCCTGCGGTCGTGCTCGCGGTGTCCGCGTTGCTTGGCGCGATCGGCGCTTTCGCGCCGATACCTGCCGCGCAGCAGGCACGGGCGGACCCAGCGGAGCGCACGCGTCTGGTGACATTGCAGCGCGACGCCGTCAACCAGTTGCGGCAAGCGGCGCGTCCTGGGGCGCCGGACGATCAGGTCCGACGCGCGCTGGTCGATGCCAGCCGCAGTCTCGAAGCATTGGGCGGCGGAACAACAGGTCTCGACCCCTCGCTCCGAGCGGACCTCCGTCGCGCCGCGTCGAACCTCAAGACCCTGGCCTCGGGAGACACGAGAGACGTCGCGTCGGCGACCGGCCCTGTCCTCGCGCTTCTCGAAAAAGCGCGGGCTCAACTCGAGGCGGACGTCGCGCTGGGCCTGACGTTCCAGGGAAGCTACAGCCAGACGAAGCCCAAAGATCCTGCGTACGGAGGCCATGCGTCGGCGATGGGCCCGGCGCCGCCGAACATCCCGTCGCCCGAAGACGGCGCGCCTGTGCCGGTCACCTTTGAAGTCGGTGCGCGACTGCCCACGAAAACCTATTGCGGGGGACCGGCCAAGGACCACATCCTCGAATCGGCCTGCGGCGGCGTCGCGCTGTTCGACTACGACGGCGATGGGCTGCTCGACATCTATCTCGTGACCGCAGCGGAGCTGACGCCGGCACGTGAGCGTGTCGCACATCGCAATGCCCTCTATCGCAACCTCGGGGGATGGAAATTCGAGGACGTCTCCAAGCGGGCGGGCGTCGATCTCGCCGCCTGGGGCAGCGGCGCGTGCGCCGGCGATGTCGACGGCGACGGCCGCCTCGACCTCTACGTCACCAACTGGGGACCCAACGCACTGTTCCGCAATCGTGGCGACGGCACGTTCGAGGACGTGGCTGTTCGCGCCGGCGTCGCCGCCGGCGGCTGGAGCACCGGCTGTGCGTTCTTTGACGCCGACGGCGACGGCGATCTCGACCTCTACGTCGCTCGCTACGTCGAGACGACGTGGGATTCAGTCGTGCGAGCGCGCCGGACGCTCGTCTGGCGCGACGGGCCACAGATCATGGTCGGGCCGGCCGGACTTCCCGGAGAGTCCGATCTCTTCTTCGAGAACGTCGGTAACGGACGTTTCGTGGAGGCCACCGAGGCGCACGGCCTTTCTGACGCATCCCGGGGCTACGGCTTTGGCGTCGTCACCACCGACTACGACGACGACGGGTTCGTCGACGTGTTCGTCGCGAACGACTCGAACCCGAATTTCCTGTATCACAACCTCGGCAACGGCCACTTCGAAAGCACGGGACTGGCCGCGGGCGTGGCGGTGAACGGCGACGCGCGCGCCCAGGCCGGGATGGGCGCCGACGCCGGCGACTACGACGGCGACGCGCGGATGGATCTGGTGCTCACGACATTCGCGCACGATCGCTACACGCTCTATCACAACCTCGACGGCCGGCACTTCGAGGACGCGAGCATGTCGGCGGGCCTCGCCGGTCCCACGTTTGCTCGCATGGGCTGGGGCGCCGCCTTTTTCGACGCCGACCTCGATGGAAAGCTCGACCTCTTCTTCGCCAACGGTCACATTTTCGCGGACATCGACAAGTTTCCGCAGCTTGGCGAAACCTACCGCCAGAAGAACCAGCTGCTCTTGAACCTTGGCACCAGGTTCCGCGACGTGTCGGAACGAGCGGGCGCAGGTCTGCAGATCGCGGCGGTCGGTCGCGGCCTTGCGGTTGGAGATCTCGACAACGATGGCGATCTCGACCTCCTCGCCGGCAACATGGACGAGGCTCCGACGTTGCTGGAGAATCGGCAGGCGACCAAGCACCACTGGGTGGCGGTGCGCGCCGTCGCCGCAGCAGGAAACCGATTCGCCATCGGCGCCAAAGTGACGATCAGTGGCGCTGCGACAAAACAAGTGCGTGAGATCCGATCGGGCGGGAGCTTCCTCTCGCAGAACGACCTGCGGGCGTTTGTCGGGCTGGGCGATTACGCAGGTCCGGTCGACGTTGAGATCCGCCTGCCGGGCGGCCGCCGCTGGGGATGGAAACAGCTTCCGAGCGACCGCCTCCACCAACTCACACTGTCCGAATCAGCCAGCCTCCCGCAGGCAGGCCTCGCCCGATGAATTCGCAGAGCGCCGCTCGGACGATGCGGCTGCTGATCGCGGGCCTTCTCTCGACGTCTGTCGTTGTCGATGGGACAGCGCAGGTCGACGCAGCAAGCCGTCTATCGACCCAAGCTCGCGGTGTCGGACACACTCGAGCCATTTTTGAAGCAGCTCGAACCAGGGAGCGATCGGTTCCCGCTCGAGCGTCAGGCCACAGGAGCTCGACGCGCAGGCTCCGCGAGTTGTCCGATGCGCTGCGTGGCGGCGGGAGCCGCGTCGTCGACGCCACCAAAGGACTGCTGGATCCTCGCTTCCGCGGCGCACGACTGCTCCCGATCGACGCGGCCGAGACGACTCAAGGGCCGCTCGATGTGAAGAGGGCGACGAATCTGCCGCGCGATCCCACGCTCGACGCTCGCGCGTTTGGCGTGGAACTGCGGCGGCTCGTCGACGGTGTGCGTGACGTCGCCGTCGCGGAACTCCTCATCACCGCCATCGAACCGGACGGTCCCGCTGATTCGCCGTCGGGTCTCCGCACCACCGTCCGCTACGACATCGTCGGCGCCGGAACGAACGCGCACCGCGTCGAGCACGTCGGCGAGTGGGAGATGGGATGGCGACGAAACCCGTCAGGCTGGCAAGTCGTGCGATGGACGGCCGCGTCGCACCTGGTCAGCCGCGCGCGAAGCCCAATCTTCGCCGAGATCACAGCGGCGGCGCTCGGTGGCAACGACTCGTTCCGCCGCCAGCTCAACGTCGATCTCGATTCGTGGATGGCGACGTTCGACTCGGTCCTGACGCGCGACTCGAACGGCCATCAGGGCGTCTCGGTCGGAGATGCGGACGGAGATGGACTCGACGATCTGTACGTGGCTCAACCGGCCGGACTGCCCAATCGCCTCTACCGAAATCGCGGCGACTCGACGTTCGAGGACATCACGGACGAAGCGGGCGTCGGCGTCCTCGATGACACAGCGCAGTCGCTGTTTGCCGATGTCGATAACGACGGCGATCAGGATCTCGTCGTGGCCACCTCGACCAACCCGCTGCTGTTCATCAACGACGGCAAAGGGCACTTCACGCCCGTTCAGGACGGCTTCAGGTTCGCGAGGCCGCTGCGGGGAGTGCTGACGTCGATCACGATGGCGGACTACGACAGGGACGGTTTTCTCGATCTGTATTTGTGCGTCTACTCCTACTTCTTCGGCGCCGGCGAGGACAAGGCCGGGACGCCGGCCCCGTACTACGACGCACGCAACGGACCGCCTGGCGTGCTCTTTCGCAATGACGGCCGCGGCCGATTCGTCGACGCCACCGAGGACGCCGGTCTCGACGCCGGCAACGATCGCTATCACTTCGCGGCGGCCTGGGCCGACTACGACGGCGACGGCTGGCCGGATCTCCTGGTCGCAAACGACTTCGGGACCAAGAACCTGTATCACAACCTCGGGCGGCAAAACGGTCAGGTGCGGTTCGAGGACGTCGCCGCCTCGGCCGGAGTGCTCGATCACGGCGCCGGGATGAGCGCCGCATTTCTCGACTACGACAACGACGGCCTGCTCGACATCTATACCGGCAACATGTGGAGCGCGCCCGGGCTGCGCGTCACGTCGGCGCCGACGTTCATGCCCGATGCGACGCCGGACGTGCGCGCGCTCTATCGTCGTCACGTGCGCGGGAATTCCTTGTTACGCAATCTCGGCGGTGGACGCTTCGAGGACAAGACGCTCGAGGCGCACGCCGAGATGGGCCGCTGGGCGTGGTCGTCGGACGCGCTCGATTTCGACAGCGACGGCTGGGACGACTTGTACATCGTCAACGGCATGCTGACGCGCAAGACGGACGCCGGCGGCGGCGGCGACCTCGAGGGATTCTTCTGGCGCCAGGTCGTGGCCCGGTCACCGCTCACGCGGGTGCCCGGTACGCCCTACGATGACGCATGGCGTGCGATCAACCAGTTACTGATTCACGGCTCGATCGCCAGCCGGCAGCGCAACGTCTTCCTGCGCAACGACGGACACGGCGGCTACGACGAGATCTCCGGAGCGGTCGGTCTCGACCTCGATCAGGACGGCCGGTCGTTTGCGGTCCTCGACGTCGACGGCGACGGCGATCCGGACCTCGCCGTGATGGCCGACCGACAGACGCCGCAGCTGCGGATCTTCCGGAACGATTTCAAGGCGAAGCCTGTGTCGCTCGCCGTGCGCCTTCGTGGCACGACCAGCAACCGCGACGCGATCGGCGCCCGCGTGACGGTCGAGACCGATCGCGTCCGCAAGATCAAAGTCGTGCAGGCCGGTTCCGGATTCCTCTCGCAGCACTCGAAGGAACTGCTCATCGGCCTGGGCGCGAGCGAGCGCGTCCTGAAACTGACGGTCAGTTGGCCCTCGGGCGTCACGCAGGTGTTCACCGATGTGCCCCTGAACACTCGCCTGCGGATCGTCGAAGGGAGCGAGATCGAGGCGGAGGGCTTCAAGCCGCAGGCGGCAGGAAAGACAACGTCCTCGGTGTCCTCGCCGGCGTCAGCGCCACGTGCCACCTGGATGTACGAGCCCTTTCCGGCGCCTGACTTTTCGCTCCCGGACGCCGCGGGCAGGACGCATTCGCTGGCGGCGTTGCGGGGAAAGCCGGCAATCGTCCTCTTGTGTTCGCTCGACGCGAGCGCGGCACGTGCGGCGCTCGAGACGCTGGGCCGCGACGCACAGGAGTTGACCCGGGCCGGCGTGGGATCGATCGCCATCGCCATCGGTGATCCTCAGCAGCAGGTGCCGCTCGGTAGCCTTCCCTCGGGGGCGACACCGTTGGTCATGGCCACTCCTGAAGTGAGCCTGAGCTACGCCATCCTCAACCGGCATCTGTTCATGAATCGGCAGGATCTGCACCTGCCGACGTATCTGCTCCTCGATGGGAGCAGCCAGGTCGTGAAGGTCTACCGCGATCGCGTGGACGTCGGCCAGATCGTCAAGGACGCGAGCGCGATCGAGGCCTCTCCGGCGGAGCGCCTCGCTCGAGCCGTGCCCTTTCAGGGAACGTTCTATTCCGGACTGCCGCTCCGTAATTACCTGCCGTACGGCCGAGAGCTGCTCGATGACGGACTCGAGAGCGCCGCCGTGATCGCGTTCGAGCGCGCGGCCCGGGCGAACCCGGGCGCCTCGACGCTGTATCGTCTGGGCACCCTGCTCGCCAGGAGTGGGGAAACGGTCCGCGCTCGCGCCGCGTTCGAGCGCGCGCTCGCCTTGCAGCCAGATCTGGCCGAGGCCAACAACGATCTCGGAGCGCTGCTCGCGCAGAGCGGTAATCTCGACGAGGCCATCGTCCGGTTTCGTGCGGCGCTGACGTCGATTCCGGAATATCCCGACGCGCTGAACAATCTTGGCTATGCCCTCCTGCTGACCGGCCGCAATGAGGAAGCCCGCGCGCTTTACGAAAAGGCGTTGTCACTCCAGCCGGACTTCCCCGAAGCGCTGAACAATCTGGGCCTGCTCTACGGTCGGGCGGGAGACATGGATCGAGCCGAGCGCTATTTCCGTGATGCGCTCGGCCGTCGCCCGGACTACGGAGAGGCCGCCAACAATCTGGCGCTCGTCTTCGTCTCGAGAGGGCAAACCGACGCGGCGGTCGCGCTTCTGCAAGGCGTTTTGCAGCAGACACCGGAGTACGAGGCCGCCTACGTGACGCTGGCAAAGATCCACTTCAGCGCCGGCCGTTCGAAAGAGGGGATCGCCGTGCTCGATCAGTTGCTGCAGAGAAATCCGAAGCATGCCGTCGCCGTTGAACTGCTCCGGCAATGGAAGGGCCCGTAGGTGAGCAGCAGCACCAGCAGACAGCACAGCGCCAGCAGGCGCTGCAGATTCTCGGGGTTGAAGAACGCTTCCCGCGGAATCATGCCCTGGCGCGCCAGGAAGAACTGTCTGGTCGCTTCCGGATCCTCACGAAGCGCCGCGCGCAGCCGGTAGGTTTCTTCAGGCACCGGTTGGAAGCGGGCCAGGTGGAGGTTCTCGCGATACTCGGCGATCGACGCCTCGTTCCGGCGCCTTTCGTAGTCGTGCAGCGCGTCTGTGATCGGACGCCGCCCCGAGAGACCGTCGTCGAGCGCGTCGGTGACCAGGTCCACGTCGCGGAACGCGTCGCACACGCCGAGCGCCAGAATCGGATCCTTGTGACAGCCGGCGTCGCCGACGAGCGCCCATCCCGGACCGTACGGCTTGCGGAGGAAGTTCGGCATGTCCGTCGCGCCTTTGAACGGCTCCTCACGGCGGCCGGCGCGCACGCGTTCGGACAATGACGCAATCGCATCGATCGACGCCATGAAGTGCGCGCCGATGTCGGCCCGGACGATCGGGAGCCGATGAATCGGCCATCCGACGAAGATCCCCGTCAGCGAATCGTTGGTGGGAAACACGAACACCGCGAAGTTGCGGCGGAAGTAGATCTCGACCCCTCGAGCCGGCACCCCGCTCCAGTACGAGAAGTACCAGCAGGCGGCCGTCGGAGCGCTCTCGTACTCCGGCGCGTCCACGAAGCGGGCGAGCCGTGATCGCCGGCCGTCGGCGCCGACGACCAGCGATGCAGACTCGACGCTCAATGCGCCCCCATGGGTCCGGCCTCGTATGCCGGTGATGCGATCGCCGTCGGTCGTGAAGTCTTCGACGCTGAATCCCAACCGCAGTTCGGCACCGGCTTCGACGGCGGCATCAACCAGGATCTGGTCGAGCACCCGTCGCCGCGGCCCGTACCCGAGCGCCAGACCATCGACCTCGAGGTCCGTGCCGACGAGTGGAAAGTCGTCCAGGTCGATCACCGACGAGGTGACGGCCGGGCAATTGGTCGCGGTAATGCGGTCGATGAGCCCCCACTGCGCGAGACGCCTGGGGCCATGCCGGTGAATGAAATGTCCGTGCGGTATGTCGCTCGGAAAGGTCGCGCGATCGACGAGGAGCACCTTGTAGCCTTTGCGCGCCAGCAGCATGGCGGTCGGCGCGCCCGCGCAGCGGGCGCCAATGACAATCACGTCGTGCATCGATTACCTCGTCTCCGGGCCGGCGTAGTAAACTTCGGCCCTCTCGTCGGAGTCTCGCGTCGAACGTTGTCAAGTCGCCAGCCAAGTCGCTGTCGAATTTCTGTCGAATTTCATGCGGGAGAGACGACGCCCCACTGAACGTTTTCCGCGTCTGGGGGATCGCCTGGCGGTCGACCGCCGGCGCCGCCTCTGCGGCCGGGAGTCGGAGTTGGGTGTGTTCCGGCGGGCGCTGGTCGGCAGCGCCTCGCCGTTCTGCCTGTTGTACGTGCACGGCCCGGGCGGCGTCGGGAAGTCGGCGTTCCTCGATGCATGTGCGAACGAGGCCTCGCGCGCGGGAGTCCTGAGCGTGCATGTCGACGCGCGGAACATCGAAGCGTCGCCGCGCGGATTCCTTCATGCCCTGGGCGAGTCACTCGGACTCCCGCAAACCGACTCGGCCCTTGATCGCCTTGGCCAGGAAGACGCGATCGTGCTGACGGTCGACTCCTGCGATGCGCTGACGCCGCTCGAACCGTGGCTCCGCCAGACGTTCCTGCCGCTTCTTCCGGGACGCGGTGCGGTCGTGATGGCCGGCCGCTGTCCACCGTCGGCGGACTGGCCGGCCGATCCCGCGCTGGGGGCGATCTTTCATGCGCTTCCGCTGCGGAACCTTTCGCCAGCGGACAGTCGCGCGCTGCTCTGTGATCGGCACGTACCCGAGGCGCAGCACGACGCAGTGCTGAACTTCACGCACGGCCATCCGCTGGCGCTCGTGCTGGTCGCCGATGTCATCAGCCATGCCGGTTCCGACGTGCACTTCACGCCGGAGAGCGCGCCGAACGTTGTTCGCGAGCTTCTCGCCCGGCTGATCGCGACCGTGCCCACTTCGCGACACCGGCGGGCGCTCGAAGCGTGCGCGCAGGTGCGCGTCGCCACGGAAGCGCTGATCGGCGCTGCGCTCGACGACCGCGATCCGTCAGAGCTGTTCGACTGGCTGCGCGGGCTGTCTTTCATCGAGCAGACCGCCGAGGGTGTCTTCCCGCACGATCTGGCGCGGGAAGTCCTCGACGCGGATTTCCGCTGGAGAGATCCGGACGGGTATCTCGAGATGCACCGCCGGATCTGGCGACATCTCCGTCAGAAGCTCGTCGCCGCGACCGGGCGCGTCCGGCAGCGCGTGTTCTTCGACAAGCTGTATCTGCATCGCGCCAGCGCGACGGGCGTGCGCTATCACGACTACGCGACGCTGGGAACGATCTACGGTGAGATGGCGGGGCCTGACGATCGGGCCACGATCATCGACACCGTGCGCCGGCATGAAGGCGTGGAGTCGGCGCGCATCGCGGAGCACTGGCTCGATCGGCAGCCGCAGGCGTTTCACGTTCCACGCGGTCCCCGGGAGAACATGTTGGGGCTGGTCGCGAGCATCGTCCTGTCGAGCGGGTCGTCGGGAGACGCAGCGGTCGATCCCGCCGTGCCGGGCGCCTGGGCGTTCGCGCGCCGCCGTGGACCGCTGCGCACCGGCGAGGAAATGGTCCATCACCGCTTTCACATGTCGTGCGACAGCTACCAGCAGATGTCGCCGAACATCAACCTGCTCGCGACGCGCGCGTCGTTCGCGCCACTGGAGCTTCGGCGTCTGGCGTGGAGTTTCGTGACATTCGCGCATCCGGAGCCGATGCTGCCGTTGATGCGCTACATCAACTTCGAGCGCGCCGTCGAGGCCGACTTCACCGTTGGCGGCCGGCACTACACGACGTTCGCGCACGACTGGCGGGTCGAAACGTTCGAGATGTGGTGGGATCAGCTCTGCGAGCGATCGCTGTCAAGCGAGCCAGTGGGTGAACAGGCGACGCCGCCTCCGGCGGCGTCGGTCGTCGTGCTGTCGGAACAGGAGTTCGCCGCCTCGGTCCGTCAGGCATTGCGGGATTACACGCGGCCGACGGCACTTGCCGCCAATCCGCTGGTCCGATCGCGGCTGGTGGCGGACGGCACTGGCAACACCGGCGAGGCCGCCCGGTTACAGGCGCTCCTGCGTCAGGCGGCCGACACACTCAACGCCTCACCGAAAGACGAGAAGTTCGGGCGCGCGCTGCTCTGTACGTTTTTCCGGCCGGCAGCGACGCAGGAAGGAGCGGCTGAACGTCTCGGTCTCCCGTTCAGCACCTACCGCTATCACCTCGCCCGCGGCGAGGACCGCATCGTCGAATGGCTGTGGAATCTCGAGCTGTCCGGCGGCCGCTGATCTTCAGCCGATCCGCTTCGTCACTCTGAAGATGACCGGGGGGGAAGTGGACGATGTCCGCGGTGCGCACTCCGGGAACGCAGTCGGAGTCGATCACGGTCGAATGTAATGGTCAGGAATTGGCGGCGGAGCCGTCGATTTCCGAATCGACAGCAAACCGCGCCACGGATCGCCTACCAGCCCAGATTGACTCGCCGCAAGATCCGCGCTTCGAACACCTGGCCGATCGGGAAGTCCACGCCAGTGCGATAGGTGTAGGACAGCTGGAGACGCGTCGCCGGGACGACCGGCATGTCCGTCGTGACCCGGAGGGCGCGCAGCACCTGGCCGTCGCCGCCAGTAATCCCAAGCTCCGTTTCGCCCGTGAGCGCCGCGTGGTCAATCAGGGCGACCCGACCACTGACCCGGGAGTTCACGCCAGGGCCTGTCAGCGAGCTGGAGCCTGCCGTGAGCGCGGCGCGCAGGTCCAAGCGGCCCGCAGAGCGGGGCGCGAGCGCGGGAAGGTCTACTTCGACGCGAGACGAGGCCTCGTCGACCCCATTCAGCGCCGAGTCGGATGCCCGTCGTTGTACGTAGCGCACGGCCATGCGGCCCCGCCCGCGCTGGCGCCATTCGAGCGAGGTGATGTCCGACTCCCGCGAGGCCGTCGTCTCGCGCTGCCGGACCGTGGCCAGTTGCCCGGCCGGGAGGCCGTCGTAGGCGATGCGGAGCGAGCCCAGTGTCGTGTCGTCGGCATCCGGGTCGGCCGCGGGGCGCGACGAGCTCGTGAGCGCCACAAGCGTGAGGCCGGGCAGCGGCTGCACCTGTGCCTGCGCGGCCTCGCGATCGCGTGACGACACGAACGCGGTGTCCGTCTCGGTGCGCGGCGCGGCAGCGCCGTGCAGCACGCTCGTCTCGATGCCGGCGCGGGGCCACTGGCCGACGAGACGGGCGGACGCCAGCGGCACCCAGGCCGTGTCGGCGGCCCCGGCGACGCCCACGTCCGTCACCAGGGCGAGGCCGCCGATGACGTTCGCCTGGATCGCGGTTCCGACGCTCGTCTGCGCACCGGGCGAGTCGACGGGGATCAGCACTTGAGGCGTCACGGAGAGGCGGGTGTTCGGGGTGAACCTCACGGCCGCCGCGGCGAGCGCGGGCGTGCCAGTAGCCGGCACGGTCCCCATCTGCCCGAACGACAGGCTCAACGGCGCGGCACCCGTGGTCGTGAACGTCAGTCCGCGCATGGGCGACGCCAGCGCCGAGCCAGCCAGCGGCGCAGCGCGGAAGACGGCCGGGAGCGGTTGGTCGCCGAGCCGGGACGCGACCGCGACATCGCCGAGGCCGAGGTCCGGCAGTTCCAGCACCAGCCTACTCACGCGGGGGCCGCTGCCGTCGTCGGTCAGGGCCAGGGAGGGCAGCGCCAGACCGCGATCGGTAGCCGGCTTGGGCTTGACGGCGTCAAAGTTGGTGAAAGAAGTCGGGGTCCCGGACCCGAGGGAGGCCACCGCCGTCGACATGTTGGCCTCTTGCGCTGTGGCGAGCACGGGAGGAATTCGAGAAGTAGAAGGCTAACGCGGCGGCGACGACTCCTATCCGAAGGTTCCGACGACGGGAGCAGCGGCCCGCGCGAGAAACTTGCAACGAGCGTGGTTCGGCAATCCATGCGACAGGTCCTGGTACGGTGCGCGGATTTGTGCAAGAGTCATCCATCGTATCGGTCATCGATGCCGTCGCGATATCGGGCAAAGGGGGGAGTTCTTCAAAAACGCCGGTTCTCTGTGCAGCCTCCGCCTGGTTCGTCCAGATCTTGCCGGGACAGTGGCGCCTCCCACCGTCCACGGCGGGGAACGCAGAGACCGCTGAGACCGCAGAGTCATTCTTATACGAAGGCTCTGCGAGGCTGCGTTTCAATCTCGATAGCCAGGAACAGGTTGCAGCGCTCGCGTTCCTCCCAGATCCCCCTGAGTGTGCGCGCTCCTGATTCACACGGAGCGCCACTGGGTCCCGGCCGGCTTCTCAACGTTGCACGCGCAGCCAGCCCGCAATCTGGTTCCAACTCGCGGAAATGCGGCTCACCATCTCCAACGTATTGATTCCACACAAGCGGATCTCGATACCAAATTGGTAATCGAACCAACCGCAGCGTTCTCGCAGCGGATTGCCTTGCTGCTCACAAGCGTCGTCGCTGCAGGTTCCGGTTGGCGCGTTCATGTGGGCAACGGCCCCGATGCTCTGGCGCTCGGATGGCCGCGATCTGGCGTTGGACACGCGCGAAGCGTAGGCTACGGGTCGCGCCTGTTCTCGCGTGGGGCGTCGTCCCGCTCTGGCCCAAGACGAGATGGAGCCGCCGGCGGCGAGTTGCCAGCGCTTCGATTCCGCAGCGCGGTTCGTACGAAGACTTGTCTATGAAATGCTGCCGCCGGGGTGAGCCGCATTCCGTCGATTGGCAGTCCAATCCTGGGAATCATGGGGGCAACGACCATCTACCTCGTTCGCCATGCGCACGCCGACTGGCAGCGCGACGAGGCGCGGCCGCTCTCGGAGGGTGGCCTCGAAGCCTCGCACGTGCTCGGTATGCTTCTCTCGGCAGTCCCAATCACAGCCATCTATTCGAGTCCTGCCCGCAGAGCGGTCGAGACGGTTACGCCCCTCGCCGACCGTCTGGGGATTCGTCCTGAACTGATGCACGATCTTCGCGAGCGAGAGTTGCCAGTCGTGCCAAGCGGGGAGTTCGACCGCATCGTCTCGGATGCCTGGCACTCGCCAGAGAGCGCGACGGTTGGCGCGGAATCGAACGTCAAGGCTCAGACTCGCGGGCTTGCGGCCGTCCGAAGGATCCTCGCGCGGCATGTTGGTGAGCACGTGGTGGTGTCCACGCACGGCAACCTGCTGGCGCTGATCCTCAACGGATTGGATTCCGCCGTCGGGTACGACTTCTGGCGCCGGCTCTCCTTTCCGGACGTCTATCGGCTGGAGTTCGAAGGCAGCGCAATGATTCGCTTCGAGCGTATCTGGGACCGGGCTGCCTGACCGGCGATTGTGATAGAAAAAGCGTGGGCACAAGGTGATCAACGTTCACGCTGGTTCCGGCGTTGTTCATCGTCGTCGCGGCGCTGGCAAGCCAGGCTGCTGACTCCACGATCTCGAAGGCATGGACGAACGCATCATCGACGTGGCGAACGAAATTCGGTCGAACCGCTACAAGGACGCGGAAGCGGTCTTTGCTGCCGGTTCGATCATTCGGGGCGAGGGCACGCCGTTTTCGGACCTCGATTTAGTGGTGGTCTACGCCGAGCTGCGGTGTGCCTTCCGTGAATCCTTCAGGTTTGGTGGATACCCTGTTGAGGCGTTCGTTCATGACCCGGCAACGCTGGAGTACCTCTTCGTAGAGGTCGACAGGCTTAGCGGCGTGCCAGCGTTGCCTCAAATGGTTGTTGAGGGTATCGAGATTCCGTCGCCGACGGCGCGGTCGCGCGAACTGAAGCGACGGGCGGCGGCAGTCATAGCCGCGGGACCGCCGGAGCTCGACACCGAGGCCGAACGGCAGATGCGTTACTTCATCTCCGATCTCCTGGACGATCTCCGAGCGCCACGATCGCAAGACGAGATGGTCGGCACCGGAGCGCGACTGTACGAGCAACTGGCGGACTATTACCTCCGTCATCGGGGCTTCTGGTCTGCGAAGGGCAAGGCAATTCCGCGAGTTCTTCGGCAGACCAACGCCGCGTTGAGCGCGGAATACTCCGAGGCTTTCTCGGACCTGTTCGCGCGGGGCCATCCGGAGGGAGTCATCCGCCTGGCGGAAGACATCCTGAGAGGATCTGGCGGGCCGTTGTTTGAAGGATACAGAGCCGACGCACCCTCAACATGGCGGCGTCAACCGGGCACGGCCGTCTGACACCGCGCTGATGCGCGTATCTTCCAGCCACCCTGCCGAGATCATCGACGTGGCGGGGCACGGGGGCCTATGCGTTCTGGCTTGCTGGCCGCGGGCAGCGTGCACCTGGTCGACCTGGTGCCACGGCACATCGAAATCGCCGCGGCGCAACAAACGACGCCTGGTCCGGGCGGGTGAGGTGGGGAGCAGGATGGAGGAGGGTGGACTCACGTGCTGCGGGACGCTACGACGAGCGGGAAGAGCGCATGCGTGCGCTTCAGATCTCATCGCGTGCTACGCGAGGGAGGGGTGCTTCTGGCGGTCGCGATCAATCGATATGCGGGCGTGATCTACGGGCTGACGCACGGGCTCGTCTTCGAACGGGACTACGTCGACATGACGCTCCGTGAGTTGTCTACCGGCATCCGGAACAATCCGCCCGCGCAGATGAAGACATTCCGGGAAGCGTATTCCACCCCAACCGGTTCGGTGAATTCGAGTGCGCCAGGACTCGAGAGCTGATGCGCGCTATCTTCCAGCGACCCCTGCTCACGACAAGGAGCGCAGAGGCCGCGGAGACCGCAGAGAAAGTCTTGTACAGGAAATTCTCTGCGTGCTCTGCGAGCTCTGCGTTCACTCGTCGTCGGTCGCCAGCACGATCGTGGACGTCACCAGGTGATCGTCCTGAGGGCCCAATCAGGCGCGATCGAATCGATCGAGATTCATGACCTTGTCCCACGCGCCGACGAAGTCGCCCACGAACTTCTCCTTGCCGTCGTCGGAGGCGTAGACCTCGGCAAGCGCGCGGAGCTCGGAGTTCGACCCGAAGACGAGGTCGACGCGGCTGGCGTTCCATCGGGAGTCGCCCTTCGTTCGGCAGGACCCGGTGAACGACTCCGCGGCTTCGGACGTCGGCTTCCACTCCGTGCCCATGTCGAGAAGATTGACGAAGAAGTCGTTGGTCAACGTCCCGGGCCGCTTGGTGAAGACGCCGTGATCGCCCTGCCCGGAATTCACCTTCAGCACACGCAGACCGCCGACGAGCACGGTCATCTCGGGCGCGCTCAGCGTCAGCCTGGAGGCTCGCTCGATCAGCAGATGCTCTGCGGGCACCTCGTGTCCCTCTCCCACGTAGTTGCGGAACCCGTCCGCATCCGGCTCGAGCACGGCGAACGACTCGACGTCGGTTTGCTCCTGCGAGGCATCCGTACGGCCGGGCGTGAAGGGGACCTTCACATCGTGTCCCGCGTCCTTTCCAGCCTTTTCTACGGCTGCGCATCCGCCGAGCACGATCAGATCGGCGAGCGACACCTGTTTCTTCCCGCCGGCTTGCGCACCGTTGAACGCCTTCTGAATCCCCTCCAGGGTCTTCAGCACCTTTGCCAGCTCCGGTGGATTGTTGACCGCCCAATCCTTCTGCGGCGCGAGACGGATGCGCGCGCCGTTGGCGCCACCGCGCTTATCGGTGCCGCGGAAAGACGACGCGGACGCCCAGGCGGTCGAGACGAGCTGCGGGATCGATAGTCCCGACGCCAGGATCTTGTCCTTCAGGCCGGCGATGTCCTTCGCGTCGATCAGGTCGTGATCCACCGCGGGCACCGGGTCCTGCCAGATCTGCGGCTCCTTGGGAACCTCCGGCCCGAGGTAGCGCGTGATCGGCCCCATGTCGCGGTGCGTCAGCTTGAACCACGCCTTCGCGAACGCGTCCGCGAACTCCTGGGGGTTCTCGTGGAAGCGCCGCGAGATCTTCTCGTAGGCCGGATCGAGCCGGAGTGCGAGGTCCGTCGTCAGCATCCCCGGAGCGATCTTCTTCGACCGTCGTGCGCGTTCGGTACGGTGCCCTCACCGGCGCCGTTCTTCGGCTTCCACTGCTTCGCGCCAGCCGGACTCGTGGTCAGCTCCCACTCGTACTCGAAGAGGTGTTTGAAGAAGTCGTTGTTCCACCTGGTGGGCGTGGTGGTCCAGGTGACTTCGAGACCGCTCGTGATGGCGTGCGCGCCCCGGCCGGTCTCGTAGCCCCCCTTCCAGCCGAAACCCTGCTCCTCGAGGTTGCCGCCCTCCGGCTCGGGGCCGACGTGCGTCGCCGGCGCCGCACCGTGCGTCTTGCCGAACGAGTGCCCGCCGGCGATGAGCGCCACCGTTTCCTCGTCGTTCATCGCCATGCGGCGGAACGTCTCGCGAATGTCCCGCGCGGCGGCAACCGGATCGGGATTGCCATTCGGCCCTTCCGGGTTCACGTAGATGAGGCCCATCTGCACCGCGCCGAACGGATTCGCGAGTTGCCGATCGCCGCTGTAGCGCTCGTCGCCGAGCCACGTGCTCTCGGACCCCCAGTTGACGTGCTCGGGCTCCCAGACATCCTCGCGGCCGCCGGCGAAACCAAAGGTCTTGAACCCCATCGACTCGAGGGCGACGTTGCCGGTCAAGACAATCAGGTCGGCCCACGAGATCTTGCGGCCGTACTTCTGCTTGACCGGCCAGAGCAGCCGGCGCGCCTTGTCGATGTTCGCGTTGTCCGGCCAGCTGCCCAGCGGCGCAAAACGGATCTGGCCCGAACCCGCACCGCCACGGCCGTCGTGAATGCGGTACGTGCCGGCACTGTGCCACGCCATCCGGATGAAGAGGCCGCCATAGTGGCCGAAGTCTGCCGGCCACCAGTCCTGCGAGTTGGTCATCACCGCCTCGATGTCCTTCTTCACCGCGGCGAGATCGAGCGACAGGAACTCTTCTGCGTAATCGAACCCATCACCCATGGGATCGCCCGCGGGGTGGTTCGTGTGGAGTGCGCTCAGGTTCAACTGTTTCGGCCACCACTCCTGGTTCGACCGGCCGCTGCGCGCTTTGCTCGAGAATGGGCACTTCTGTTCGTTGTCCATGTTGACGTTCACCTCTCGTGTGACGTGAGTGCAACGCGGTTGTTATCCCGCGGGGTTTTCTTCACGGTCCGTTGACGGGTTTGTCGGGGCACCCGCACGTGCGTTCCGTCGCTGGCTTCGGCGTGGTCCGGTTGGCGGGTTGGCCTGCGATGCGGTGCGGGACTGCGCGACACAATCCGGACAGCGCCCCCAGTAGGCGACCTCGGCCTCGTCGATCTCGTAACCCCGTTCGTCGGCCGCCGTGAGACACGGGGCGGAGCCGACCGCGCAGTCGACGTCGACCACACGGCCGCAGGTTCGACAAATCAGATGGTGATGATTGTCGCCGACCCGATCCTCGAAGCGGGCCGGCGATCCGGCGGGCTGAATGCGCCGGATCAGCCCCTCGGCGACAAGGAGACTCAGGGCGTCGTACACCGACTGCAGGGAGATCGCGCCGATCTCGGTCCTGACGACGTCGGCCACGGCGTCGGCCGTGATGTGGGGCTGACCCGCGACCGCCCGCAAGACCGCCAGCCGCTGAGCGGTAACCTGAATGCCCCGTTCACGAAGGAGGGCCGCCGAATCCCTGACCATTTGACGACGCATAGCTTAAGTCAAAGTTTTGATTGAATCAAATGTTTGAGCCACGCATCGTCAACCATTCCACCTACCCATCGGGGCCAGGCGGCCCACTTTGTTGCGTCAAGTCGAGCCGTTCCACCGGAAACCGACTTCGTGGTGGATCGCGAGATGGCTGGATAGCGGCGCCCTCCACTGATCACGACAGGGAACGGCAGAGACCGCTGAGACCGCAGAGAAATTCCTGTACCAGAAAACTCTGCGTGCTCTGCGAGCTCTGCGTTCGCGTCACGCGATTCGATCTTCTGCCGGCTACTGCGCCTTCTTGGCGTGCAGTGAGAACCGGCACCCTGCGGATCCTGGGCATTCAGCACCCAGTCGCCGCCGGGCACCTCCATCGGTCCGTTGAGGATCTTGCCGCCGTTTTTCTTGATCCGCTCGACCGCCGCGTTGATGTCGGGCACGCGGAAGTAGATCATCCAGTGCGGCGGGACCTGCGCCATTTCTGGCGGCTTGTTCATCATGCCGCCAATCATGCCGTGAGGCCGATTGAACATGTGGTACTTGCCCATCTCGCCCATGTCCATCGTTTCGCTCGGCTGCCATTGGAAGATCTGGCTGTAGAATTTCATCGCCGCAGGGGCGTCGGTCGTCATCAGCTCGTGCCACGAAGCCTCGCCGACTTCGGGCGCCGTCTCGGGCCGCTCTTCGGCCGGCGCCGGCTGGATGATGTAGAAGGCGGCGCCCTGCGGGTCCTTCATCATCTGCATGCGTCCGACGGTGGGCACGTCGATGACCGGCGACAGCTCGCTTCCACCAAGCTGCTTGATCTGAGTGACGGCGTCCTCGAGTTTCGGGACGGCGACATACATCGCCCAGAAGGGCGGCATGTTCATGCCGTCGGGCCTGGGCATGAGGCCGGCCACGCCCACGTCACCGCTCCGCTTGAACACGGTGTAGGGAGTTGGCGAACCTTCAAATGGTGCGGACGTCCAGCCGACAATGTTCTTGTAGAACGTCTCGGCAGCTGCCGTGTCCGTCGTCATCAATTCGTACCAGACCGGACGTCCGAGCAAACGTGAAACAACCGTTGCCATGTCGTACCTCCTGCATCAGACACGCTCGTGAAGCGAGCGGCAATCAATTCAGTCTGTCACAAGCGATTTGCGGAGCGGCATCACATTCTCGAAACGGTCCGGCTCGCCTGAAAATGATCAGTCGCAGAACAGCCTCACCAGACGAGCTCAGCCTCCGTGGCGGCGCTGGGCGAAGGCTTTACGCTGACAGTGCAGCGCGCTGGGGCGTCCGGAGCAGGCGCTGCATCAACAACCGCAGCTCCGCCGACGAATTGCGCTCGACGCGGACGACGGACAACCTGCCGGCGCTACGTGTGTGGCCGTCATCGCGCGCGGCGGTCGAGGCGTCGCTGAGGATCTGCTGCAGGAGCGGCAGGTCCGTGGTGTTGTCGCAGACCAGGACGATATGGTCGCTGGGCAGGCGCCGCACCAGCTGCTCGAGTTCGAAAATGCAGCCGGAATTGCCGGCGGAAAAACTCCGCAGGTCCATCAGCACCGCGTCGGTGGTATCGAGCAGCGCCTCCAGCATCGCCTTCCACGTGTGGGCGTGACAGTAGACCTCGTTGATGCGGAAGCGGCCGTCAGGATCCGGGCCGAGATCCAGCCGCTCGAGCCGCTCGACGATCTCCTCCGGCGCCCTGACAAACAGCTCCGCCAGCCGCCCGTCGAGCAGCGTGAGCACATCTCCCGGATCGACGGAGCGCATCGCCAGATCGACGCCGGCAATGAGCTGAACGGGACCGTGAAACCGCCACAGCTGTGCGACGCGATCGAACAGCGATTCAGTACGCGCCTGGTGGCCGAACACGCGCAGCATCAACAGGCGCCGGGCCGCCGTCGCGGGCGGCCGGGCGCCGCGAAGCACGACGAGCACGGCGAGTCGATACGCGACGAAGGCGCCAACCCCGCCGGCGATGCCGGCGAGCCCGTATGTCGTCGACAGCGTCGTCGCCGTCTCCTGCGCCGCGACCACGGCCCACCAGCAATCGATCGCGAGCTGGACATCGCTGAACCGCTTCCGGCCGAATGCTGACGCTAAACCGATCAGGAGCCGCCATGCGATCCAGCCCACCGGAAGGCTGAGGAGCATGAAGAACAGGTGGCGCACGGTATTTGGCGACGAGAGGGACGCGACACCGAGTATCAGCGACCTGGCAGACTCCACGTCGAACAGGCGAGTGAACAATCCGAGGAAGAGCAGCGAGCCGAACCCGAAGAGCAGCGTGGCCGCGAGCGCGAGCGGCATCACCGCCCGGACACGCCGCCAGCCGGTCAGCATCACCAGCGCCAGCGGCACCCACGCGATCCATGCCAGGTTGACCATCGCCCAGAAGACATTCGTCAGCGGCGCGGTGTTCAGGGTTCCTCTGACGATTTGTCCGACGGTCGTGAACAGCGCGATGCCGATCGCACCGCCGGCCACATACAGCGTCGCGACGCGCACGCTCCCCCGCCGATCGAGCACGAGCAAGGCGACAAGCGTCGGCACGATCGGCCAGGTGTTCGCCCACCAGTCGACGATCCACGCCACGGCAGCAGCGGTGGTGATACCGGCGAGAACTTCAGCGTCGTGATGACGGCCGCGAATGCGGCGGCGCCGAGGCTGTATGCGAGGACGACGCGCCCCATCCCCGGGCTGACAAGAGGCGTGCGCGGCGGCTGTGCGGCTTCGCTCCTCGGCCAGCGACACACCGCCCTCGTCGGCCGCCGCTGTCGCCGGGAGCACCGGCCGCCGGCTGGGCTCGACGTGGGGAGCGGTCGTTCCCGCGTCCCCTTCGCGCATCAGCCGCTGGACGGAGCGCCGATACCAGAGCAGCACGAGCCACGAGAGCAGCGCGGCGTCGAGAATCGACACGCCGAAGATGTAGACAAGCTGACCGGGCAGGATATCGGTCACATGGTTGCTTCGGCTGGGAGCGAGTATAGTGCCGCCATCTGAAATGGCCGCGCCTGCTGCACGTTCGTTGGCGTCACGCGTCCGGCACGCGATCGCGTTCGTCGCGATTGTCTGGGGGGTCGCCGCCACCTTTGTCGCCTTCGAGATCCTCGCGCTGGGCGGTTTCGGCCTGGCTTCATCGCTTCCCAATGTTTTCGGCGAGATCGCGTTGTCGCCGGCGGTGACGCAATCCACCTCCTGCACTGCGCGCACGGCCGGCACAGCGGAGCCGCGCCCGCCGGCGGCGGGACTTCGCGATGCCCGCGTGGACGCGTGGGTGCTCGGCGTCAGGCTGGGCCGCGACGCGGTCTTCCGCCAGCTCACCCGAGCGAACCCGCAGTCGCTCGAGCAGACGGTCGCCGATCTGGGCGTCCTTGCCGGCCGCCTCGGAGTGCCGGCGCCGTCCGTGTTCCGTCATGTTCGGATCGCCAACGCCAACACCGAGTTCGTGGCGTTCGTCGAAAGTGACGGGAACGAGACGGCGCGACGGCTGGCACAGGCCTTTTCGCCGCAGACGTGCGAGTTGTTCAAGCTCGCCGCGTTCTGGGGCTACTCGGAAGTGGTTCGCCTCTCACTGCCTGGAGAGCCCGCCGTCTTCGCCGTCGAAATCCGGTATCACGCGCCGAGGGCGGAGGTGCCGGAGCCGCTCTGGAGTCCGATGATGCAGGGACTTCCCGCGGATGCCAAAGCCGAGGAGGTCATGAACCGGACGACCACGCTGACCAATGGCGTGACGACGTATCTGGCGGAGCACTGACGCGTGGAGATCCAAACCGTGCGAGCTCGTTACTGAAACGTCGTCCTGAGCTGCGCGATCGGTGACGCTACCAAATTCGTCCAGCTGGCCATTTCATACTGAGTTCGCGGCGCAGCCGCGCCTGCCGGACACGAGGTAAGCCTGGTGCGAGTCGGCGGTCGGCATCCACCGCCATGATGTCCGTCGATAGCGCTCAATCCGTGAGATTCTCGGGCAAGCCAGACCGCGCCCGCATCAGGTACAACGAACGGGCGGAATCGCCGACGCGAGCGACGTCCTCAATGACGAACCAACGCGAGAACACCGATTCGAACGCCTCCTGTGTGTACTCGTCGAAGATGTCGACGCGGGAGCTGAGCATCCTCTGCACCTGCGAGTCATCTTTCGGGACGAACTCAATCACGAGCGCTCGACAGACCTGCGCCAGGAAGGCCGCGACCCGCGCTAGCGGGACATTGTGCCCGATCGCGAGATGGTGGATGACGGCCAGCATCAGCGCGAGATCCGCAGGACCACGGTCGACTCAGGGCTTCGCGCTCGGCGTTCGCCCAACCGTGTCTACTGCTCGGGTTGGTCAGATCAAGCCGCAGCGGAAGCATGCAGCTGTCGTTGCGATGCGCCAGGTAGTTCTTCTCCACGGCGACCGGATCCACGTCGAACGCGACTGTCGCGATACCGCGACTGCTGGCCAAGCGGCTGAAGGTGCCGTCGTTCGCGCCAAGGTCCCACACTGACGCTGGTGCAATCCGCTCGATCCAGCGCTCGACGATGTCTCGTTTGATGACAAAGGCCTGCGCGTCGTAGTTGGTCTGTTGGTAGTAATTACTCCAAGTGGTGTCGGGGGTGTGCCATTCGAGCCGCCGGACTGTTGTGTTCAGGCTGTCGATCAGGCCGGCGAGTGCATTCTTGCTCAGTTTCCGACTCGAGGGCTTTCCAGCGCCGCCAGACTTTTTGGGTCGCTGCGCGGCGGCGTGCAGGTGGATGTGCATGAGCAACCCGGCGCGAAGCCGAGAGCGCGCTGGGAGCAGCCTGCTAGTCAGATCGAGCGGGATGCCGTCGAGGTTGGTCCGCATCAGCTCGAGCAGGCGAACGTCCACCAGGCTGATCAGGGCAAGGGGCGCCAGGAGCATTTCGCAGAACTGCCGGTATGCAACCCACGGCTGGTCCGGCGGCGCGATGCTGAAGGAAGTCGTGTCAATCCAGACGGGTCTTCCGCCCCTGAACGCCACGTTGTACGGCGTCGCGTCCTTCAGAGCCATCCCGTGGGCCATCGCAAGCTTCTGCAGCCGAAGTGTTAAGAGTGCTGCATCCTTCAGTTGACTGAAACACCACTCGTACGGGTACGAGATGAAATCAATCCATTCAGGTTGGATGACCTTGAAGGCGCGACCGTCGGGCGACAGAGCGTTCGCAGTTTCATCGTGACGGACCAAGTCGCCAGCTATGGTGAGCTTTTCGTACAGCCCTGACCGCATGAGCTGTTCGTAGTCGCGCCGGCCGCTTTCGTTGACCTGCCGGTACAGCAACCCAGCGCGCCTGAACACGAATGCGCACGGATCGCGGAACGACGCCGGGTGGACTTGACCCGCCTCAGCCGGCGAATCGCCCGAGGCTCCGAAGGGGGTAGAGAGTGGCGTCGTCAGGCGCATGACGTCTCCAGGATTCCCAATACAGAAGAACTGTTGCCTGAGTTTGGCATCAGCCTACCCATCATTGGCTTCCGATTCGACGATAAGCCAACGTCTTGCCGTTGTGACATGAACGTTACATCTGGTTGAAGTCTTGCACGAGGAGGCGCGTCGTTCGAGTTCCCTAACCAGGAGAAGCCGATGCCCGTGTTGCAGGCAGCATTGTTCGTCGCGACGTTCCTGTTCGTTTCCCATCTTCAAGGTCCCGTATACGGATATCTCGACCCGGGAACCGGCAGCATCGCCATCCAGCTCATTCTTGGCGGGCTCGTAGCGCTCTTGGCGTCCGTCAGGATGTACTGGGCCAGATTGAGGACGTTCTTCGGCCGGAAACCGGTCGAACGGACGTGACTTCGCGGCGTTAGCCGGCCCACGCGATCACCAAGCGATGCGGTCCAGGCAAGCATCCGGAGTCGATGATTGGCTTCAGCGGTCGGCAGCGCCTTTCCTGCTTTTGTCGGTCCCGCTGACGCTCTTCCTGCGTCACCAGCAGTATGGGTTTGCGGCGAAGGAAGTGTTTCTGCTCCTGCTGGCGCTGGCGGGTCTCGGTCTGCTGCTGGGAGCGGTGGCCTCGCTGTCCACCGGTTTCGAAGTGGTCACAATCGCCGCCCTGCTAACCTGGTGGGCCGACATTCAGTTGCTGAATGCCGGCGCGAAACGGCTCGTCCTTCTCTTCGTCGTTCTCGGCCTCGTCGCGTGGATCCTCCGCGCACATGCCCGCCAAATCGTATCGTTGATGACGGCCACGGTTGTCGCCGCTTCGCTGCTGCCGATGCGACCGGCTGTTTCCGAAGCCTCGCGGCCCGCCGGAGCGCCGGTTGTCGAGCGAACGGTCGAAGCTGCCGGCGACCGACTGCCGCTCATCGTTCATCTGATTCTGGACGAGCATATCGGCCTGGAAGGCATTCCGGAGGACCTAGCGCCGGCGTCGTTCAAGGATGAGGCGCGCACGTTTTTCACCGACAAAGGGTTCAAGGTATTCGGCGGTGCCTATAGCGAGCATCCGTGGACACTCCAATCGATCAGCCACCTGCTGAACCTGGCCGCCTCCCGCTACGACTCTAGTCTGTACGCGCCCGGTCGAACGGGCGGCACCAACCGCCTGACGCGCAACGCATACTTCGAGCGCTTCCGGTCGGCAGGATTCGCGATCCGTGTATACCACCCCGACTACCTTGACGAATGTGCAGGACAGGTTCCGCCATCGGACTGTCATGGTTACGCGGAAACGTCGCTGCGAGTCCTCCACCATCTGCCTGTATCCGCGTCCGAGAAGGCCTCAGTGCTCGCCGAAGCGTTGCTCGCGCAATCAGAAGCCTTCGTGCGGACTGAACATCTTTACCGGCGCATCCGGCAGCGCCCGGTCTGGGGCCCCATGCACCTCCCGGCATCGAACTTCGACTCCACCATCGTCGCTCCGGTAGCGACAATGCAGGCGCTCGACGTGATGACAACCGATCTCGCGCAGTCCCGCCGGGGCGAGCTGTTCTTTGCACATCTTCTGCTGCCGCACTTCCCTTACGCGTACGACGCGAATTGCCGGGTGCGTCCGCCAAGCGAGTGGCGGCAGCGGGGCGAAAAGCGCGGCGCGAACGATGGTGCCGGACGAACAAACACACCCGAGAGCCGCGCCGAACGATACGCCCTTTACTTTGAGCAAGTCACGTGCGCGCACCGGATGATCAATCAGCTGCTCGCCGCCGTGCCCGCGGGCCTGCGCCAGGACGCCATCCTCATCGTCCAGGGCGATCATGGTTCGCGCATCGGGCGCAACGACCCTACCACCGAGAATGAGCGCACGTTTTCGCACGCCGACTACGCGGACTTCTACTCGACCCTGTTCGCCGTGCGCGCGCCGCGCCTCGAGGCGGGCTATGAGGTCGAGCCCATGTCCATCATCTGTCTTCTCCGATCGCTCGTCGACAGCAGATTCAGCACGACGGCCGCGGCGGCCGCGTGTTCATCAGAGCGCGTCGTGTTCTTCAAGGACCGGACGCGGCACGTACTTCCCAACTTCATATCGCCGCGTCCGGGTCTCGTCGCTTCCACCACGCACTAAGGCGCGCAAAGTAGCCTTTCTCGTTCGTCGCCGGGCCTGACATGAACGCCATCTCGTGGCGTTTCGTGCTGCGGTACGGCTGAACGAGGGGGACGGACTCCTCGCCCGCCTGGCGCCGCTGCATCGCGTGTCGACTGACGTAGTTGGCGATCTTCTCGCCCATGGCGTCGCTGATCTCGACCGTGCTCGGGTAGTGCATGCCGCCCCAGACCCGGGCGTTGTTCCCGTCCGTGCGCGCTTGCGTGATGCTGGTGTAGATACGATCCGGCTGCCCGGCCGTCGTCAGCCTGAACGTCTGCCGCCCTCTGAAGGCGGTGAGGAGAACCGTCGCCGCCGCACCGTTGAGGCTCGGGTGCCCGGCAGGATATTCCGGGTGCGATGGCGTGTTGACGAGCGGCAGCCATTCCGGATCGGGAGCCGTTTCGGGATTGCCGTCGGTGTCGGCGAGGGGGATCGACGTCACCGGCCGCCACGTCACCTCGTTCGCGACCGCGCCGTAGAATCGTTTGCCGCTCCAGGTCGTGAATGCGGTGTCGGCCATCGCGACGTTCAGCACCGCGAGGAGCCGGTTGCTATCGGACATTGACAGGCGATTGGCGCGCGCGATCTGGTTCGCGGCCTGGTTCCAGTGCACGCTGGCATTGCCCTCCCAGAACACCGCGAGCGCCGACTGATCCTCCGTGCGCGTCGAGCCCGTCCTGCGACCGAGTGCCTTCACGGCGTTGAAATCCTCCGCGTAGATCGGGCTGCTCAGCGTCCGCGGTGGCCCCGGATCGAACTGGGTGTTATTGACCAGGACGAACATCGTGCTGAACGCGAGCCCCTGTGCGCTCATCGCGCCGAACGCCGGCGGTGTCGGCCGCCACTGGCCAACCGCGGTCCCGCCGTTGAACGGCGGGTAGCTCGCGCCAAAGCCATCGGTGGCGCGCCAGGCGAGCACCGCTTGCGCCACCTCGGTTCCCCAGGCGACGCCGCGCTCGATCCGCGGTGCGCACGGGCGGCGTCCGCGCGAGTGGCTGTGCTCGCAATCGTCGGTCAACGCGGCGAGCGATGCCGCATAGCTGGCGTCCAGCGCCGGTTGTCGCGACGGGAACAAGCCGACCAGCGCGGTGTACGCCGCAGCGATGACCGCCGCACGGCGCGACGCGTTGTGGGGGCCTTTCTGGTCGACGAAGATCGGCGTGTAACGGCGCTCGATGCCGTTGAACGCGTCGAAGATCGCCGTGTGAACGATCGCCCCGAGCCGTTGGCTCGAGGAGTTCGCCGTATTGGTCGCAATCAGCGTGTCGATGAAAATCTGGTTCCAGTCCAGCACCTCCGAAGCGACTTCTCGTCTTCCAGAGTGATCGTCGCGATCAGCGGTGACCTGCGGTGCGTCCTGATCGCGCAGGAGAGCGGTCGAGGATGGGACCAGGTCCGCGGAGATCCCCCATCCAACAGCCGCCAGCCCCAGGGTCACAATCAACGCGACTTTCACGTGCCGAGATGTGTTCGTCATGGCGTCCTCCACCGGGCGGCGGTCGTGTCGCCGGTACGCTGATATGCGGGAACGCGGCGCGGCAGGGTGAACATCGCCCAAAATGCTCCGGAAACGGCCGGGTTCAGTGCCGAGTCGGCGGTGGCGAATGTGCCATACTGCGCCCATCGAAAAGGTCTCGGACACACCGTCACGCGCGCCGATCACCGAGTTGCTGCGGGCGTGGGGCGACGGCGACGATGGCGCGCTCGAACAGCTGACGCCGCTCGTGGAGGCGGAGCTGCGCCGTCAGGCGCGTGCGTACATGCGCCGCGAGCGGCGCGGTCACACGCTGCAAACCACGGCGCTGGTAAACGAGGCGTTTCTCCGGCTGACCGACGCCCGGCAAGTCCGATGGCAGGACCGCGCGCACTTCCTGGCGCTTTCGGCGCGCCTGATGCGGCGCGTGCTCGTCGATCATGCGCGATCGCGCGGCTATCGAAAACGCGGGGGCGGCGCCGAACGAGTGACGCTGGACGAAGAGCTGGTCACGTCCCCGGAACCGCCAGTCGACGTGCTCGCCCTGGATCGCGCTCTCGAGGCGTTAGCCGCGGTTGACGCGCGCAAAAGCCGGGTGATCGAATTGCGCTTCTTCGGCGGCTTGAGCGTCGAAGAGACAGCCGACGTGCTCCATGTTTCGCCCGACACCGTCAAACGCGACTGGCGGCTGGCGAAACTCTGGCTGCTTCGCGAGCTCGAAGGAGAGCGGCGGTGACCGGCGCCGAGCGCCGGAGCCGGGTCGAAGACGTGTGCGACGCGGCGCTCCTCCACGATGTTCGCCAGCGCGCCGCGTTCGTGGCGGCGGCATGCGGAGACGACGAAATCCTCCGGCGGGAGGTTGAGGAACTGCTCTCGCACGCGCAGGCAGCGGACCGATTTCTCGAAGCGCCGATCGTCGAGCTCGCCGCGCATGTTCTCGCCGACGAAGGCTCGGCGTCGCGTGTCGGGCAGCAGATCGGTTCGTACACGATCCTCTCTCTCCTCGGCGCCGGCGGCATGGGCGAGGTCTATCGCGCCCGCGATACAAAACTGGGCCGCGACGTCGCCATCAAGGTCGTCGTCAGCGACTTCGTTTTCGATCCGGAGCGGCTTGCGCGCCTCGAACGCGAGGCGCGGGTGCTGGCAACGCTGAACCATCCGCACATCGGCGCGATCTATGGCTTGGAGGAGGCTGGGGGCGGCCGCGCCCTCGTCCTCGAACTGGTGGAGGGCGTGACGCTCGCGGAGCGCCTGGCGCTGGGGCCGCTGCCGATTCAGGAGGCGCTCACCGTCGCACGCCAGATCGCCGACGCGCTCGACGCCGCGCACGAGAAAGGCATCATCCACCGCGACCTGAAGCCGGGCAACATCAAGATCACGCCCGACGGCACCGTGAAGGTGCTCGACTTCGGGCTGGCGAAGGTGTTTGCGAGAGAAGGCTCCGCGCAAGACGTCTGGGCGATGCCGATCCCGATTGAAGACACCCGCGAGGATGCGATTGCCGGAACAGCCGCCTACATGAGTCCCGAGCAAGCCAGTGGGAAGGCGGTCGACAAGCGGACCGACATCTGGGCGTTCGGCTGCGTGGTGTACGAGATGTTGACGGCACGCCCGGCATTCCACGGCAAGACGATCGCCGACACATTCGAAGCGATCCACCAAGGCGAGCCCGACTGGAGCGCCACCCCCGCCCAAGCGGCGAGTATCCGGCGATTGCTCCAACGTTGTCTCGAGACAGATCCGAAGCGCCGTCTACGCGACATCGGCGACGCGCGCCTCGAAATCGAGGAGGCGCTTGGCGCCCTCGTGTCCTCGGGCGCGGCAGCGGCGGCTGAACGTGCGCGCGATCGCGTGAAGCCCGCTGGCCGTTCGAACCGATTCGAATGGTGGGTGGCGGCGGGTGTCGGCCTGCTGGTCGCGGCAGGCGCGGCGACGTGTCAACTGCGGCGCTCGGAATACTTCTGGCGGAATCCGCTGGAAGGCGCGACGGTCACCAGAGTGACCGACTTCGACGGCGCCGAGCATCATGCGGCGATTTCGCGCGACGGGAAGTTTGTCGCGTTTCTCTCCGACCGCGAGGGGACGTGGGACGCCTGGGCCACCCAGCTCGGCACCGGTGAGGTCCACAACCTCACCAAAGGCCGTGTGCTGGAACTGCGGAATCCGGCGACGCGGACGGTTGGCTTCTCTCCGGACGGTTCGCTGGTCACGCTCTGGAGCCGCGTGCCCGATTCAGGCCAGGGCGGTCTGGTCGATGCCGGGTGGGCCGTTCCGACCATGGGCGGCCCGCTACGACCGTATCTGAAAGGGATCTCTGAGCTCGACTGGTCGCCAGACGGGAGGCGCATCGTCTACCACCCTCCGGAGGAAGGCGATCCGCTGTTCGTCACCGAGCCTGATGAGAAAGTCGGGCGGCAAATCCATGTTGCGCGGCCCGGGATCCATAACCACTTTCCCATCTGGTCGCACGACGGCTCGTACATCTACTTCGTCAAGGGCCTGCCGCTGGAAAAAAGCGACGTCTGGCGCATTCGCGCGGCGGGCGGTGAGCCCGAGCGTCTGTCGTTCCACGACTCACGAGTCAGCTTTCCAACCCTGCTGAGCAACCGGACATTGCTCTACCTCGCCACCGACGAAGATGGAGCCGGGCCTCGAATCTACGCGATGGACGTCGAACGCCGTGTGCCGCATCGCATCAGCACGGGCGTCGAGCAGTACGTGTCTCTCGCGGCGAGCGCTGACGGGCGGCGCGTGGCGGCGACCGTTTCGCGCTCGACGGCGCAGCTCTGGCGGGTGCCGATTCGCGACCGCGTGACCGAGGAATCCGATGCCGCTTCAATCTCGCTTCCGAGCGGACACGGTTTATCACCGCGGTACGGCCCTGGATACATCGTCTATCGCGCGCCGAAAGCCGGCGTTGAGAGCCTGTGGAAGATCACAGACGGAGGCGCACCGACAGAGCTGTGGAAGGGCGTCGACGGGCGGGCGCTCGCCGGAGCGGCCATCGCGCCCGGCGGTCAACGGCTCGTGTTTTCGTTGCAGCGACAGGGATCGACACAACTCTACGTGATCAATGCCGACGGCACCGGAGCGCGCCGCCTCGCCACCGAGCTCGACGTGCGAGGCGCACCGGCGTGGTCGCCCGACGGGCAATGGGTGGCGATCGCCGCCAATCGGGACAACGAGCCGCATCTGTTCAAGGTTCCGGTCGACGGCGGGACGCCGGTTCTGCTCGTGAAGGAGTACTCGACTGACCCGATCTGGGCCCCGAGTGGAGAATTTCTGGTCTATTCGGGTGCGGACATCGGCACGACCTTTTCCGTGAAAGCCGTGAGCGCCGACGGCGCGCCGCGACCGCTGCCGAAGCTGATTCTCACCCGTGGTGCCAGGCGTCTGGCGTTTCTACGCGGCGACGACGCGCTGGTCTTCTTGAAAGGGGACATCTCGCACAAGGAATTCTGGCTCGTCGACCTGCCGACCGGCCGCGAGCGACAACTGACCAATCTCGGGCGCCAGTTTGCGATCGGCGACTTCGATGTTTCGCCGGACGGCCGTGAAATCATCTTCGATCAGGCACGCGAAGAGTCAGACGTCGTCCTGTTCGAGTTGCGCGGTCGGTGACGCCGCTTGCCGGGTCAGTGATTGCGCGGCCTGGGTGGCCGCGACTGCTGATCGCGTGATGCGGACCTGCGCGACGTCGATCGCGTGCCGGACGTCCGGGTCCGACTCGCCGCTCGCACCCTTCAGCGCCGCGGCCGCCTCCGGCCCGCCGATGAAGCCGAGCGCGATGGCGATCTGCTCGCGCACAACGGGGTTGGGATCGCTGAGCCGCGCGGCGACCGCCGGCACGTGCGGCCGGCCGAGCTCCACCAGGTATCCCAGCGCGGCGTCCGCCCGGTCGCGATCGGCCAGCGCGTCGAGCACGCGGGTGACGCCCTCACGACCCGCCGATGCGAGGGCGAACGCCATCGCGATCAGCACACGCGTGTCTTTTTCGGAGGCCATCGCGGCCTCGATGCGCGGCGCTACCGCAGCGGCGCGACCCGAGCGCGCCAGGCCTTCGTACGCGGACCTTCGATGGGCCGGATACCCGGACGTGGTCTGCGCTTCGAACAGCGGGATGCTCGACTCTGGACCGATGGCCCCGAGCGCGCTGAGCGCGGCGCGGCCCGCCGCACCGCGCACGTAGAAGGTGAACTGGTCGGTCAGGGCGACAACCGCCCCGTCGTCCCTGAGATCTCCGAGCGCATTCATCGACGCGAGCCTGACGTCGAGATCCTCGTCGTTGATCCGGCCGACGAGCGGCACTGCCGGCGGTCGCGCACCTGCAGGTGACCGAGCGCCCGCGCCGCCGCGATTCGCACCGACGGCTCCCGGTCACTCAGGGAGGCCGCGATCTCGAATGCGACGGCATCGCTGATCGGCGGAGTCAGGACGATCCCCAGGGCGTACGCGGCGTCGCGACGGACCGACGGCCATTCGTCCGCAAGCGCCTTGACCAGCGCGCTCGACAGTTCGTCCGGCACGGGCCACAGCTCGACGCGGAACCGCGCCACTTCGAACGCAGCGGCGGCGCTGCCGATCGAGCGTTTGCCTGGCGGCTGCACATAGACGCCGATCACGCCTGCGATCGCGCCTTCACGGATGTCGGGCTCGGCGTCGCCGAGAAGGCGGGCGAGCAGCGGAAGCGTCTCCGGTCCGCCTCGCTCGCGCAGCCCCCGCAAGGCCTGCCGCCGAACCTTGGCCGACGGACTGGCGATGTCCTGTGCGACTTGCGGCAACGCGGGCGGCGCGGGCGCTTGATTCGCGGACACGGCGCGCGGTCCAGCCGGGCGCGCTCAAGGCCAGCGCGACGACTGATGCCGCCGCGAGTCCACACCAGCGCCGCGAACGCATGATTGGAGTACGAACGATACGCAGCCGGCGGCTCTTCGTGCGCCGGCATCAGAACCGCACCGTCGCGAAGGCGCTGATCGGAAGCGACCAGCGGCCGCCGGTGTCGTTGACGCCCTGGAGATTCGGATCCGCGAAGAGCGGTGCAGCGCCCGGCTTGCCCTGGTGCCGAAGTCCGAGCTCGATTCCCAACGCCGTCGTGCTGGACATGTCGTAGCTGATGCCGGCGTCGCCACCGAAAATGAACAGCGTCGAACCTTCGAAGTACGGCTGGTTGGCCAACGTCAAGCCCACCTCGACGACCCTGAAGGTCGCGTTCGTTGCCTGCAGAAAGCGCAGGCCGACGGCGCCCGCCACGTAGGTGCGGAGCGGGCCCTCGGGCCGCAGGTAGTAGCGAAGGCCGCCTTCGATGTCGAACGCGTCGGCATTGGACAATCGGGCCCGGAGGGGAAAGCCGGACACCGATCCGACGATCCGCTCGGTGCCGTTGTATTTGCCGTAGGCAAGCGTCGCGAACGCTTCCTTGTTGTAGTCGAGTCCCATGCTGCCGGTGAACCGGAGCCTCAGCGCGTCGCTGAAGTGGTTGCTGAGGGCCTGCTCGACGAGGACCGACGGCTGGCCGTCGATCGTCCCGATCCCCTCATTGATGGCGTTGCCGGCCAGGCTGAGGCCGGTCCCGACAAAGATCGTCCCCGACCGTGTTCCCTCGACACCCTGCGCGTGCGCGCCAGCAACCGGGGCGATGACCAGCAAGACAGTGGCAGTGACCAGTCGATGCAATTTCAAGAACACTCCATTCGCTCGAAAGGTGGTCGATTCGCGACAACGATGTTCAAGGTCGCATCACATCATATGGCCATTCAACGCGACGACAGACGCAGCGCTAGGGGTCGATGCCGCTGCTGCAGCGCGGCGGCGACACGCTATCGATTCGCGGCGCTTCATCTGCCCAGCCTGAGTGTCGGCCGCGTCGCCGCTCGATCCCGTCGTTCGCGCCTGGTTCTTCCGGAAGCCGGTAGGCGGCCACGATCACGGTCACGTTGTCCCGCCCGCCACTGTCGAGCGCCTGCTGCACGAGCCGCTCGCACGCGTCGCTCGACCGGCTCGTCTCCAGCAGGATACGGGTGATCGTCTCGTCGTCCACGAGGTCGGTCAGGCCATCGCTGCAGAGCAGCAGGCGGTCGCCGTCCTCGAGTTGCATCTGGTCCGTGTCCACATGGACATCGACGCAGGCGCCGCCGAGCGCGTTCGTCAGAACGTGACGATGGCGCGAGTCGGCGAGGTCGCCGGGCGCGAGTTGTCCGATGGAGACGAGATGCTGCGCATACGTGTGATCTCGCGTCAGGCGATGCAGGGTTCCGGCGCGAAGCAGGTAGGCTCGTGAATCGCCGACATGGGTGATGAGCAGGTCACGGCCAAGGCTTCGAACCGCTGTCAGCGTCGTCCCCATCCCGCGCAACGCCACCTCGCGCCGGCCGCGGTCGACGAGCATCGCGCCGACTTCCTGCACGCGCGTGCGGGCGCGCCGCTCGATCTCGAGCGCATGCTCTTCGTCCACTTTGAAAATCCAGTCGGGCACGTCGAGGGCGAGGCTGACCAGCGCGGAGATCGCCATCTGGCTCGCGATTTCGCCCGCGGCATGGCCGCCCATGCCGTCGGCAACCACCATCACGTAGTTGACTTCCCCCGTGTGGTCCGGCACAGCTCCCGCCGGGAGGCTGGTGATCAAGCGTTTGAAGCGTGCGGTCGAGCCTGCTGACCAGGAAGTGGTCCTCGTTGTTCGTGCGGTGGTGGCCGGGGTGCGACCGCGCGTCGACATCGATGCGGACGAGCGATGAGAACGGCGGACCCGGCGTGACGGCGCCCGGGTGTCGTCCGTCGGTCGAAGTAGATACGCGCATGGTGGCCTCCCGAGTGTGAGCCCGATTCCGTCCGGTGATTCGAACTGATTGTCCTCGGGTGGCGCGAATCCTTCAAGTGCGCGCTGAACAGAAGCAGACGCGGCCTTCCACGCAGGCGTGCGGGTGCACGTAGTGGTCATCAGGCCCGACGGCATCCGCCGTCTGCAGACACCAGAACACGGCGGTCGAATAGAAGCCACTCTCCCATCGCACCGGCTCGCCATAGACGACGCCCGCGCCTTTGGAACGCAGGCGACGGCAGACTTCGGGCGCCGGCGAGGCAGCGGGCTCTGTCATCTCATTCGCCGAATGCGGCGGCCAGCAGCGTCCGCCGGACGACGGCCTCGAGGATCGGAACCTTGAAGCGATTCTTCGCCAGCGGCGTGGCGCCGGTCACCGCACGCGCGGCCGCTTCGCGCGCGAGGGCCTCGGTGAGCGGCTTGCCAATCAGCATCTGCTCGCTCGCAGACGCCCGTCGCGGCGTCGGCGCCACCCATCCGAGCACGATCGACGCCGCCGCGATCGCGTCGCTTTTCATCTCCAGCACGACGGCGACGTCGCAGATCGGCCAGTCGTAGCTGTCTCGCTCGGTCTGCTTGTGATACGCCGCGCGAGTACCCGGGCGGCAGGGCGCGGCACGGTCACGCGGGTGAGGATCTCCGCCGCTTCGATCGTCGTGTCGCGCTCCTGCTCGAACCGCGGCGGACGCAGGAACTCGGCCAGCGGCACCGTCCGCTCACGACCGCCCGGCCCGGCGAGATCGCACCTGCGCGCCGTACGCGACCAGGGCGGTTGCCGGCGTCGAGGCGTGGACCAGCGCGCATTCGGCGTTGTCGAAGATGGCGTGGTACTGATGCTCGCCGCGCGCGAGCGCCGCGGCTGCATCGACGCCCTCGCCGTGGAAGTAGTGGTTGCGGAGATACCAGCATCGCGGACGCTGCAGCAGGTTCCCGCCGATCGTCGCGGCATTGCGAACCTGCGGCGTCGCCGCGTGGCGCGCCGCCTCCGCCAGGGCGCGATATCGCCGCTGAATCTCCAGCGACGACTCAATCTGCGCCAGCGTGACCAGCGCGCCAATCGACAGGCCCCGTCCCTCGTCGAACGCGATGCGGTCCAGTCCTTCGATCGAGCGGAGGTTCACCACCCGCGCCGGGCGCACCACGCCTTCCTTCATCAGATCGACAAGGTCGATCCCGCCGGCCTTGGCGACGACCGGCCCGCCTGGCCCGGACACCGAACCGAGCAGCGCCACCGCGTGTTCAACCGAGGTCGCATCCACCCACTCGAAGCTGTCCATCGTCTTCTCCAGGCTCACGCGCGCAGCGCGGCGAGCACGTTGGCGGGCGTGAGCGGCAGCGTGCGAATGCGTTTCCCGGTGGCGTTGTAGAACGCGTTGGCGATCGCCGCGGCGGTCGCGACGTTGGCCGGCTCGGCGACGCCCCGCGCATCGGTGGACGACTGCCCGCCCAGCTGCTCCAGGATGTGCACCTCGATGTCGGGCATCTCGCGCGAGCCGGCGATCTTGTACTGATCGATGTTCGCGTTGAGCTGGATGCCCGGAGGTCGGATCGAGATGGCGCTCCTCGTACAGCGCGTAGCTCAGCCCCTGGATCACGCCGCCGTAGATCTGGCTCTCGGTCAGCTTCGGATTGATCGGCCGGCCGCAGTCGTGCACCGCCACGATGCGCTCGCACCTTGACGCTGCCGGTCTCGGTATCGACGTCGACCTCCGCGAACTGCACGCCGCCGATGCCGTGCCGGCCGACGGCGAACTGCGGCAGTCGACATCATGTAGCCTTCGTAGTCGTCCTGGCGCACGGCGCGGTGCGAAATCTCGGTCACGCCGGCTTTCTTCACCGCCATCCTTGAAGGACAGCCACGTCGCCGGCGCTGCCGCGCACCCCGACATGGCCGTCCGCGAACACGATGTCGTCGGCGTTGGCCTCGAGCGCGGGCGCCAGCCGGCCGGCCAGGTCGCGCGCGGCGCGGTAGGCGGCGTTGCGCGCCGCCGGCGTCAGCGATCCGGTGACGCGGCTGCCGCCCGACGGCGGGCCGGTCGGATACCGCGTGTCGCCGATGTAGCGCGCCGACCTCGTCGGCGCGCAAGCCGAACTCCTCGGCCACGACCTGCGCCAGCACGGTGCGCGTTCCGGTGCCGACGTCCTGCGCGCTGCTGAACGCCTCGACCGATCCGTCGTCGGTGATTCGCACTTCGCAGGCGGTCGGCGGGTGGATCACCGACACCCATTGCGACTGCGCCATGCCCATGCCGCGCTTGACCGGTCCGCCGTCGGCGTTCGGCGGCCGGCGCGCGCTCCATCCGAACTTCTCCGCGCCGACCTGCCGCTCGACCTGCCGCGCGCTGCGCATCGTCGGTCGGGACCGGTATCGATCCGGTCGCGCAGCGCGAGCGGATCGATGCCGAGCTGCTCGCGCCAGCTCGTCGATCGACTGCTCCAGCGCGAAGATGCCCTGCACCTGTCCCGGCGCGCGAAACGCCGCGCACGGCCCGGCGTTGGTGAAGACGTCGTACTGCTCGCTGCGACACGTTGGCGCACGGATACATCAGCGCGTGGGCGAAGCCGACGCCCGCGCCGCCCGCGACGCCGCCGGTCCCATGGCTTTCGAGCTCGATCGCGGTGAGCGAGCCGTCGCGCTTCGCGCCCAGCTTGAGACGCTGCAGGCTGTCCGGCCGGTTGCCCGACGACACGTGCTCCTCGCGCCGGTCGAGCATCATGCGCACCGGCGCGCCGGCCTTGCGCGAGAGGTTGATCGCCAGCAGGCCGAAGTTGCCGATGCCGTACTTCGCGCCGAAACCGCCGCCGGTGAAATCGCTGATCACGCGCACCTTGCTCTTGGGCAGCTCGAACATGTCCGCCGCCTCGTCGCGCACGCTGGTGGTGAACTGCGTCGAGGCGTAGATCGTGAGGCCGTCCTCGCGCCAGTCGGCGACGATGCCGTGCGTCTCCATCGGCACGTGCGTCTGCACCTGCGTGCGGTACTCCGCGTCGACGACGACCTCGGCGCCGCGCACGGCGCCGGCCGCATCGCCGCGCGGCAGGCCGAACATCTGGCCGGTATCAGGTCCGCGCACGTTGCCACGCTGCGGAAGGCCCGGCGGGGCGCCGCCGCCGCCGGCCGTCGACGGCTGTTCGGTCGGGCCCGGGAACACCAGCGGCGCGTCCTCCTGCATCGCGTCCTCGAGCGTGGTGACGTGCGGCAGCGCCTCGTAGACGATCTTGACCAGCCGCGCCGCGGCATCGGCGGCGCGCTGCGATTCCGCGGCGACGCCCGCAATCGGCTGCCCGAGATAGCGGATGGTCGGGATAGCGAGCCGCTCTCGGCCTTCTCATCGCGAAGCTGCGCGTGCTGGAGCAATGGCTGGTTCAAGCACGTGCACGGCGCGCACGCCGGGATGCCTCTCGGCCTCCGAGGTATCGACCGAGACGACGCGGGCGTGAGCGACGCTGCTGACCACGCGCCGTGCGAACAGCATGCCCGGCAGCTGCACGTCGAAGGTGTAACCGCGCCTTGCCGGTCACCTTCTGCACCGCGTCGAGCCGATCGACCGGCTTGCCAATCACCTTCAGGCTGGCGTTGGCGGCGAGCGGCGGCGGCTCGTCCTCCGGCACCGACCGCTGCACCTGGTCGATCGATTGCCCGACGATGCCGTAGGAGACCGTCTGCGTTTTTGTCGGCGTGCTTCTGGGCGCTCATCGCCGGCCCTCCGCGTCGGCTGCGGACGTGCGCACCTCGCGCCGCCGCGGCGAGCGTGGCCTTGAACACGTTCGGGTAGGTGCCGCACCGGCACAGATGGCCGCTCACCGCGGCCTTCACGTCGTCGAGGGTGCAGGCGGGGTTGCGTTCGACCAGCGCCGCGCAGCTCATCACCATGCCCGGCGTGCAGAACCCGCACTGCATGGCATCGTGCTCGACGAACGCCCGCTGGACCGGGTGAAGCGTCGCGCCGTCGCCGAGTCCCTCGATGGTCGTGATCTGCCGACCGCGCGCGTCGAGCGCCAGCGTCATGCAGCTGGCGGCCACCTCGCCGTCGAGCCACACGGTGCACGCCGAGCACGCACCACGGTCGCAGCCGATCTTCGTGCCGGTCAGCCCGAGGCCGTACCGGAGCACTTCGGCCAGCGTGGCGCCGGGATCGGCCATCGCCTGGACGGTGCGGCCGTTGACGACCAGCGTGACGATGCCGGCGCCGGGCCCCGAAACTGCGGCGCCATTTTCGTTGGGGGTACTGCCTTGCGGATTCATTCGTGAGACCTCGTGGTGGGTGCGATGCGCGCGATATCGATCTAGCTTAAGTGATCTCGATCGTGCGGCGTCCGCCGCAGCAGAACATGAACTCAAGCATTGAACAGCGAAGAGATCGCGCAGAGCGCCAGCATGAGCTCAGGCGTTTTCGGCTAAAATCCCCCGCGGTGCCCGGAATGATGATCGGACGTCCCCGATCAGCTGAACGGAGGCAAACGTGCCCTACTCGGCGGAAGTCAGTCGCGCTACTCCTTCGTGCTTTCTGTTCGTCATCGACCAGTCCGGGTCGATGAGCGATCCCTTCGCCGGCTCGAGCACCGGCCGGTCCAAGGCGGAAGAACTCGCGGACGTCATCAACCGATTGCTCCAGACGCTCGTCACACGATGCGCGAAGGGCGAAGAGGTCCGCGACTACTTCGACGTCGGCGTCATCGGCTACGGGCAGTCGCTCGGCCAGGGCCTGCAGGGCCCGCTCGCCGGCCGCGACTTCGTGCCGATCAGCCAGATCGCGTTCAACCCGGTGCGGCTCGAGAGCCGGAACCGCAAGGTGCCGGACGGCGCCGGCGGCCTCGTCGATCAGAACTTTCAATTTCCGGTCTGGTTCGATCCGGTCCACAACGGCGGCACGCCGATGTGCGAGGCGCTCGGCCGCGCGAAATCGGCGGTCGAGTCGTGGGCCGCCGGCCACATGACCTCCTATCCGCCGACCGTCATCCACGTCACCGATGGCGAGTCGACCGATGGCGACCCGTCGGCGGTCGCCCAGCAGATTCGAGCCGTCGCCACGGCCGACGGCCCGGCGTGCCTGTACAACCTGCACCTGTCGTCGACCGCGGCCAAGCCGATCACCTTCCCGGCGTCGGAAAGTGAACTGCCCGATGAGTTCGCGCGGCTGCTCTTCGCGATGTCGACGCCGCTCCAGGATCGCATCCGCCGGGAAGCGGCGGCCGAAGGGTACGCGGTCAGCGACGGCAGCCGCGGCTTCGCCTTCAACGCCGACCTCGTCGAGGCGATCCGGTTCATCGACATCGGCACGCGCGTCAGCGGCCTGCGTTGACGGCGCCCGATCTGGCGTCGCACGATGGCCATCCGCCCCGTTACTCGTTTCGCTGGAACGCTGCCGAAGGCCGGTAACGCCGAGGCGGAATGCGAGGACGCCTTCTGCCTCGCGGGCTCGCAGCTGGCGATCGCCGATGGCGCCAGCGAAGGGTCGTATTCGCAGGTCTGGGCCGGCATCCTCGCCCGCGCCTTCTGCGACGACGACGCGGCGGGATGGCAGGAGGCGGAGTTCTCCTCGTGGATCGAAGCGTGCCAGCGCGAGTGGTCCACATGGGAGCGCGACCTGGCGCAAAAGGATTTGCCCTGGTTCACACGTGACAAGCTGCGTCAGGGCGCCTTCGCCGCGTTCATCGGCCTCGCGCTGTCGGCGAGCGAGTGGCACGCGTTCGCGTGCGGCGACTGCTGCCTGTTGATCATCCGTGATGACGCGGTCGCGGAGTCGTTTCCGATCGAGCGCAGCGACGACTTCGGCAACCTCCCGGCGCTCATCGCCAGCACCCGGCCGGTGCTCGACCACGCGCTCCAGGTTCGTACCGGCGAGGCGCTCCCGGGCGATCGGCTGTATCTGGTCAGCGATGCCCTGGCCTGCTGGTTCCTCACCGGTCTCGAAAACGGCGAGCGCCCCTGGGACCTGCTCGCCACGATCGTCTCCGACGCGGACCTCGCGTCGCTCGTGTCGTCCGAAAGACAGCAGGGACGGCTGCGCAACGACGATGTGACGCTCGTGGCGATCGAGATCGCGGACGCCTAGCGATGGGCGGCTGGCCGAGCTCCAACGACTACACCGCGGTCATCCAGAGCCCCCAGATTTGCTTTCGCGATCACGATCTCAAAACCGCGTCGGTCGAGCGGAACAAGCTGACGCGGATGCCGAAAGTGTGGACCGGCAACTTCGCGCAGGTCTACGAGCTGACGACGCCGACAAAACGCGTCGCCGTGAAGTGCTTCACCCGATCGGCGGCCGATCTGACGCACCGCTACTCCGAGCTCGCGAAAGCGATCGCGGCCTCGAAGCTGCCCTACTTCGTCGACTTCCACTACATGCCCGACGAGATGCTGGTCAACGGCCGGCGCTACCCGGTCGTGAAGATGCAGTGGATCGAGGGCGAGTCGCTCGACAAGTACGTCGAGTCGCACCTCTATCGTCCGCGGGCGCTGCTCGACCTGGGCGCCAGCCTGATGAAGATGGTGCGCGACCTCGAGTACTGGCAGCTCGCGCACGGCGACCTTCAACACGGCAACCTGGTGATCACGCCCTCCGGGTTGAAGCTGGTGGACTACGACGGGATGTTCGTGCCCGCGTTCCGCGGCAAGCCGGCGCCGGAGATGGGCCTCCCCTCGTATCAGCATCCGCGCCGCACCGCCGCGGATTATTCCGTCGGCCTCGATCGATTCGCGCTGATCGTGATGTGCACCGGGCTGTGCGCGCTCGCTGTCGACCCGAGCCTCTGGTACGAGTTCTACACCGGCGACAACCTGCTGTTCACCGCCAGCCGACTTCAAGGATCCGCACCACTCGCGGCTGTTCCAGCGGGTGTCTTCGCTGCAGGATGCGCAGCTCAAGACCCTGGCGGACGCGCTCAGATCGGCGTGCGCGCAGCCGCCGATGAAGGTCGCGCTGCCGCCGCCCGGCTCGTTCCAGGTGACGACTCGCCACGTGCCGTGGTGGGTGACCTCGCCAACCCCCGCGCCGTCGAAACCGGCCTCGCCCAGTGGAGTGCCGCGGATCAAGCTGGCGGCGCCAGGCCTTCGCCACACCGGCGCGGGCGCCCTCGGTTTCATCGCCGTCGTTGCCGCCCTGGCCTGGATGATCGCGGTCCAGGCGGCGTTCGTTGCCGCGTTGAGCGGTGCGCTGCTCTATTTCCTGGAACGCGTGGGCCGCTACGTTCAGCTGCCGGCGCTGGTGCGCCGGCGCGAGCTGAAGTCGAGGCTGGCGGCGCTCCGGCTCGAGTCCGACAGGCAGACGGCAGCGAAAACGGCGCTCGAGGACGAACTGGACCGATTGCCGCAGCGGGAGCGGCGTGCGCATGCCGAGGAGTTGAAAAAGCTTCAGGACGCGCACGCGGCGCCCTATCTGGCCGCGATCCCGATTTCGCGCATCACCGAAATCGCGGGCATCGGCCCGTACGTCGTCGGCAACCTGGAGAAGGCGGGCATTCACACGGCCGACGATCTCAAGCGCCGCGGCCCGGACGTGGATGGCGTCGGCGCCAAGCGCCGCACGCAGATCCTCGGGCTGCTGGCGAAGTGGGAGATAGAAGCGAGCCTCGGCGGTCCGACGACGCTGTCGCCTGAGGTCGAGAGCCGGCTGGCGCGCAATTACCAGCAGCTACGGCAGCGCCTGCAGAGCGAGATTGAGGAGGCCGGACCGCGCATGGCCGCCGCGGCGAGCGAGGCCGCGGAGGTGGAATCGAAGGTGAAGCAGATCCACGTTCCGACCTTTCGTCAATTCCTCAAGAACACGTTCTGACCTCGTTATACTGCCCGGTCATGCTGGTCCGGACGCCTGCGATCGCTCTCGTCCTGCTCGCGATCTCTGCTGCGAGCTTTGCTGACACGTATCCGCGCCAGCCGGGCGTCGATGCGATCCACTACGTGTTTCGTCTCAGCCTCGAGGACAGCTCCGATCGGATTGCGGGAGAAACCTCCGTCACCGTTCGCCTCGCCGAAGGCGTCCGCGAGCTCTGGCTCGACCTGACCTCCGAAGCCGGCGGCAAGGGCATGGCCGTGGCGTCGGTCACGCTCGGCGGCAGAGCCGTGTCGTTCACCCACGCCAACGACCGGCTGCGCATCCCGCGCGATGCACAGACCCCGTCCGGCGTCGACGTGCAGGTCGCCGTGAAGTACGGCGGCATTCCGCGCGAGGGGCTGCGGCTGATCAAGAACATCCACGGCGACCGGACGATCTTCAGCGAGAACTGGCCGAACCACGCGCGCCAGTGGCTGCCGATGATCGATCACCCGTACGACAAGGCGACCGGCGAGTTCATCGTCACCGCGCCGGCGCACTACCAGGTCGTCGCCAACGGGCTGCTGCTGGAGGAAACGGATCTGGCGAACGGCATGCGGCGGACGCACTGGAAGCAATCGGTGCCGATCGCTTCGTGGCTCTACGCGCTCGGCGTCGCCCGATTCACCGTCCATCACTACGACGTCGTGCGCGGCATCCCGCAGCAGGTGTGGGTGTTCCCGCAGGACCGCGATCAGGGCTACCAGACCTTCGAGCTGACCGGCCGCAAGGCGTTCGAATTCTTCAGCGACTGGGTTGGTCCGTACTCGTACGAGAAGCTCGCGCACATCGAGGCCGCGGGCATGAGCGGCGGCACCGAGCACGCGTCGGCGATCTTCTACGGCGAAAAGGGTGTGACCGCCGGCCGCGCGCCGGTCGTGCACGAGGTCGCACATCAGTGGTTCGGCGACGCGGTCACCGAAAAGGATTGGGACGATGTGTGGCTGAGCGAGGGGTTCGCGACCTACTTCACCCATCTCTACACCGAGCAGTTCAGCGGCCGCGACGCCTTCGTGCGCGGCCTGCGCGCCGACGTCGAGACGATCCTCGCCGAGCAGAACGCCGCGCCGGATCAGCCCGTCATCCACCGCAACCTCTCGGACATGAGCAAGGTGCTCAATCGACTCGTCTACCAGAAGGCGGGCTGGGTGCTGCACATGCTGCGCGGCACGATCGGCACCGAGAAGTTCTGGAGCGGCATCCGCGAGTACTACCGGCGCTACCGCAACGAGAACGTCTCGACCGACGATTTCCGCCAGGTGATGGAACAGGCGGCCGGCACGCCGCTCTCGTGGTTCTTCGATCAGTGGTTGAAGCGGCCGGGCATGCCGGCGCTGCGCGGCTCCTGGCGCTACGACGCCGCCGCGGGCAAGGTGCGGATCGACGTCTCGCAGGTCCAGAAGGGCGACGCCTACCGCCTCCCGCTCGACATCGGGATCGTCAACGCGGCCGGCCAGGCGCAGATCGAGCGCGTCGAGCTGACGCAGGCAACCGGTACGTTCGCGGTGGCGGTCACGAGTGAGCCGGCGTCGGTGACGCTCGATCCGAATACGTGGGTACTGCTGCAGGCGGTGGAGTTCGTCAAGCGGTGAGATCGCCGGGAAACGCCCCCCGCTACTGGATGGCAGGAGCCGGCCGCGATCGGGTAAGGTTCCCGGTGTCACGCAGGTCACAGGGCAGATGTCGGGAGGCACGGGATGGCTACCTGCTTCGTCGTGATGGGGTTCGGGAAGAAGACCGACTTCGAGAGCGGCCGGACGCTGGACCTCGATAAGAGCTACCACAACGTCATCAAGCCGGCGGTCAAGGCGGCAGGGCTCGACTGCGTGCGCGCCGACGAAATCGTCCACGCCGGCGTCATCGACCTGCCGATGTACGAGCAGCTGCTGCGCGCCGACGTCGTCATCGCCGACCTCTCGACCAACAACAAGAACGCGTTCTACGAGCTCGGCGTGCGGCATGCGTTGCGGCCGAACACGACGCTGGTGATCAGCGAGGACGGCATCAAGACCTTCCCCTTCGACGTCAACCACGTCGTCGTGCGCAAGTACCATCACCTCGGCGAGGACATCGGCTACAGCGAAGTCGAGCGCTTCCGCGCCGAACTGACCGACGCGATCAAGGAACTGATCAAGCCCGATCCGGCACGCAACCCGGACAGTCCTGTCTATACCTTCCTGACGCGGCTTTCCGCGCCGATGGAGAAGGCGGCGCAGCGCCTGGCCGCCGCTGCGGCGGGCGCACCCGCTGCCGGAGCGCAGCCGGCGCCGACGCAGACGCTGAGCGCGCTGATGCAGGCGGTCAACGCCGCGGAGAAGGCGAACAACTTCGTCAAGGCCGCGGCGCTTCTCGGCGTCATCCGCGACCAGGTGAAGGAAGAGGCCGACAAACAAGGCCGGCCCGAGGATCCCTACATCGTGCAGCGGCTCGCGCTCGCGATCTACAAGAGCGAGCAGCCGACGAAAGCGGCCGCGCTCAACCAGGCCCGCGAGCTGCTGGAGACGCTCGGTCCTTCGAGCTCGAACGACACCGAGACCCTGGGCCTGTGGGGCAGCGTCCACAAGCGCCTGTGGCTGATCGAGCGCCAGGTTGGCGACCTGAACGAGGCGATTCGCGCGCACGAGCGCGGCTTCTATCTGCGCAACGACTATTACAACGGCATCAACCTCGCGTACCTGCTGAACGTGCGCGCCGCGGAAGCCGGCGATCTGGCCGAGCGGATCGCCGACTACGTTGGCGCGCGCCGCATCCGCCGCGAGGTGCTGACGATTTGCGACGCCTGGCTGGCGGCGAACACGCCGCCCGTCGACGGCGATCCCCAGGCCACCAGCGAATTCGAGGCGCTGCGCTACTGGGTGCTCGCGACCCGCGGCGAGGCGCTCTTCGGGCTGGAGGATCCGCTGGCCGAACAGGCGCTGCAGAGCGCATACAGCCTGGCGCCGAAGGACTGGATGCGCGACTCGACGCAGAAACAGATGGAGAGCCTCAAAGGCCTGCTCCAGCAGTCGCCGATCAAACGGTTGGAGACGTGACGTGCCACGGCTCCTGCGATCCTGGTTGATCGCGCTTGGCGGCGCCGCCGCGGTCGCCGCCGGCTGCGGCCGCGCATCGCCGGAGCCCCAGGTGCAGCGCGCCGAGGTATCACGCATGGGCAATCCGCGAATCGTTCCCGTCGTCGCATCACGGATCGACGACGATCCGGCAGTCGGTGCGCTGGTGCGCGAGATGCGCGCCGAGGCCGACGCGTTCGTCTTCCTGAGCGGCGGCGCCTCGAAGATGTCGAGCGAAAGCGAGCGCGCGCTGCTCGATCTCTTCGACGGCTTGACGATACTGACGGCGGAGGGGCTGCGGCTTGGCGTCGGCGACGGCGGGACGCAGGCGGGCATCATGCAGGCGGCCGGGAACGCGCGGGCGAAGAGCAAGGCGCCGTTTCCTCTCCTGGGCATCAGCCCGGCGCGCGAGATTCCGCCAGGCGGAACCACGCCGATCGATCCCAATCACAGCGCGATCATCGCCGTGGACAACCCGGACTGGGACGGCACCAACGGCTACTTCGGCTCGGAGACCGGGGCGATGTACAAGGTGTTTGCGCGGTTGGCCGACGGCAAGCCATCGGTCGCGGTTGTCGCCAACGGCGGCGGGATCACACTGGCCGAAATCGATGAGAACGTCCGCGCCGGCCGGCCGATCGTTCTGGTCAGCGGCAGCGGCCGCGCCGCCGACGTTCTGGTGTCGCTGCTCGCCAACCAGACAGCGGATAGCGCGGAGGCCGAGCTCCGTCAAAAGGCGGAAGCGCTGAACCTGCGCCGCCGGCCGGATCTCTTTCACACTTTCAACCTGACCGACGGACCACGCGAGTTCGCGCGGACGCTGCGAAGCCTGATCGAACGGTGATCACGGTCCGGCTGAAGCCGGACACTACGATTCGTTCACGGTCCGGCTAAGCCGCACACGACAACTCGCTCACGGCTGCGCCCTTTTCGACAGGTTGCGCGTTTCCACGCAGGTTGAACTGCGCACCCGGCCGCCACGCCCACCACCCGCACGCCGATCCGAGGTCGGCGCTCACCTGTAAGTGCTTGATACGTCTGCGGAAAGCCGTTGCGTCCCGGCACGGACGACGAAGGCGCTTGGCCGGCACTCCGGTTGCCCTGTCACCAGGCGTGAACGGAGACACCGCCATGATAACCATCACCCATAGCCTCCAGCCGGTCCGCTCGACGCACGCGCCCAGGACCGTCGCCGTTGTCGGCGGCCAGGCGTACTCCCAGGAAATCGAGGCGGTGCTCGGCGCCGTGGACCACGACGTCGTCTTCATCCAGTCGATCGCGCACGCCTACGTGCAGATCAAGCGCGACGTGCCGGATCTGGTCATCGTCTGCCTCGGCGGCGACGACGTCGACGGCTGCCAGCTGCTGTCGATGCTGACGCTCGACCGCGAAACAGCGCGCATTCCGGTCCTGACCTGCATGACGGCCGGTTCCTCAATTCGCTATGCCGAAGAGAGCGACGCCGCCGAAGATATGGTGGCCCGATTTATCCCGGGCTCCCTGAACTGAATGCGGCGAGGACAAGTAGCCATGCCCAGACGTTTTGCGACACACATCCTGTTTGCCTTTGTTGCGGTGAGCCTGGCGCTGCCTGCGCCGCGGGCGTTCGCTCAGGCGGCGTCCCGCGCGGCGCTTGCGAGCGAGGACTTGAGCACCTCCCTGCAGTCGGTCACGCGCCAGGTCGAGCCGGCGGTGGTCGAAATCTTCACGACGTCGTACGCCGCCCGCGACGGCGTCGTGCCGAGCACCGGCGATCTGGTGACGACGCAGCGCGCGTCCGGCTCCGGCGTCATCGTCGATCCGGAGGGCTACATCGTCACCAACGCCCACGTGGTCCGCGGCACGCAGCGGCTGCGCGTCGCGTTGACGATTCCAGCCGCAGGGCGCTCGATTCTCGCGGCGCGCAGCCGAACCGTCGGCGCGCAACTCGTCGGGCTCGATCTCGAAACCGATCTCGCGGTCATCAAGGTTGACGAGCGGAACCTGACGGCGCTGGCGTTTGCCGACTCCGAGGAGCTGCGAGCCGGACAGATCGTCGCCGCCTTCGGCAGCCCGCTCGGCCTCCACAACTCGGCGTCGATGGGGATCGTCGCCGCGGTCGCGCGCCAACTCCAGCCCGAGTCGCCGATGATCTACGTGCAGACCGACGCGTCGATCAACCCGGGCAGCAGCGGCGGCCCGCTGGTCGATCTGCGCGGACGCATCGTCGGCATCAACACGCTGATCTTTTCGCGCGCCGGTGGCTACGAAGGCGTCGGCTTCGCCGCGCCCAGCAACATCGTCCGGACCGTTTATGAGCAGATTCGCAAGAACGGCCGCGTCCGCCGAGGGGACATCGGCGTTCGCGCTCAGACGATCACACCGGTGCTCGCGGCCGGGCTCTCGCTGACGCGCGACTACGGCGTCATGCTCGCTGACGTCCTTCCCGGCAGCTCCGCGGCCCGCGCCGGGCTTCGGCCCGGCGATCTCGTGGTCGCGGTCGACGCCAAACCAGTGGAGAACGGGCGCCAGTTCCAGCTCTCGCTCTATCGCCATGTCGCGGGCGACGTCGTCGCGCTCGAGATTCTCCGCGCCGGCAAGCCGGTCACGGTGACGGTGGCGATGGCCGAGCGGAACGACCCGTTTGGTGGCCTCGCCAAGTCCACCGACCCGCGAGAGAACCTCGTGCCGCGGCTGGGCATCCTCGGCGTCACGCTCGACAAGGCCCTCGCGGAGGCGCTCCCGGCCGTGCGCGTCCCGTCGGGCGTCGTCGTCGTGTCGACCGAAGCCAACGCGATCGATCCGCGCGACGGTGGGCTGGCGGCGGGCGACGTGATCTTCTCGCTGAACGGCACGCTCATCGCCGATCTGGCGCAACTGCGAACGGCGCTCGAACGCCTGACGTCGGGCAATCCGGTTGTGCTGCAGCTCGAGCGCCGCGGCGAATTGATGTTCCTGGCGTTCAGCATCGAATAGCGAGTCGAAGCGGCGCACCTGCAGGCCGCGCAACACGTCATTGTGACTGTCTGAAACCGTCCCCTACCAACCTGATTCGAAGAGAGAGGCTGATGCCAGCGATACCATTAGTGGCCACGGTGGAAACTGATTCTGCGGCCCCGCTCGTGCTCGAGTTCAGCGCGATCGGCGACGACGCCCTGGCCGTGGTCGGGGGAAAGGCGGCCAACCTTGGCGTGCTGACTCGCGCCGGCCTTCCGGTTCCGGCGGGTGTCTGCGTCACGACCGACGCCTACCGGCAGGTGGCGGCGGGGGCGAGCGTCAGCGACATCCTCGACGCGATTGCGTCAACGCCGGCCACCGACACCGCGCGCCTGGCGATGCTCGCCGCCAACGCACGTGCAGCGCTCATGGCTGCGCCCGTTCCCGGCAGCGTTGCCGATGCGGTCGTCGCGGGCTACGAGCAGCTTGGGCACGATGTGCCGGTTGCGGTCCGTTCATCAGCAACGGCTGAAGATCTCCCGTTCGCGAGCTTCGCCGGCCAGCAGGACACCTATCTCAACATCGTCGGCGCGACCGCGGTGCTGGCAGCCGTGAAACGCTGCTGGGCGTCATTGTGGACGGACAGAGCCGTTGCCTACCGCGCGACGCAGGGCATCGATCCCCACTCGGTGCGGCTCGCCGTCGTCATCCAGAAAATGGTCGACGCCTCGGTCGCCGGCGTGCTGTTCACGGCAAACTCGGTGACCGGACGGCGGCGCCAGGCCGTGATCGATGCGAGCCCGGGGCTTGGCGAAGCGGTCGTGTCCGGCGCGGTCAACCCGGATCACTTCGTGGTCAACACCGACAGCGGCGAGATCGTCGAGCGGCGGATCGGCGACAAACGGATCGAGATCCGCGCGAAGTCGGACGGCGGCACCGAGCACATCCAGCGGCAGGCGTCGAACGGCGCGTGCCTGACCGACGAGCAGATTCGCGCGCTCGTGGCGCTCGGCGCGCGCGTCGAGGCGCATTACGGTGCGCCGCAGGACACCGAGTGGGCGATCGACGCTGGCGGCAGCCTGTGGCTCACCCAGGCTCGGCCGATCACGACGCTGTTCCCGGTGCCGGCGAACGCGCCCGCCAACCCCGAGGATCTCCGCGTCTATTTCTGCTTCACCGTCGCGCAGGGTCTCTACCGGCCGATCACGCCGATGGGGCTGGCGGCGTTTCGACTGCTCGCCTCGTCGGCGTCGGAGCTGCTTGGCTTTCCGGTCCGCAATCCGCTCGGCGGGCCGACGCGATACGCCGAAGCCGGCCAGAGGGTGTTCGCCGACCTCACCGGTGTCCTGCGCAGCCGCGTCGGACGCGCGCTGGTGCCGCGCGTCCTCGACATGATGGAAGCGCGCTCGGCTGTCATCCTGCGCCGGCTGTCCGACGACCCGCGGCTCACGTTAACCACTACGTCGGTGTGGCCGTTTGCGCGCCGGGTGCTGCGCATCGCGGCTCGTTACAAGATCCCGTTGACGGCGATTCGCGCGCTGATTCACCCGGAGGCGGCCCATCGTCGCGCCGCCGCGATCGGCAGCGAGCTCGCGGAGCAGCTGATCGTGGCCGAGGACGCGAGCCCCGCCGAGCGCCTCGCGGCCGTCGAGCGGATGCTGCTCAGCGGCTTCGTGTCGCTCGTGCCGCAAATCATGCCCGCGGCGGCGGCCGGCTTCGCCTTCGCGGGCCTGGCCGGGAAGCTGCTCGGCGACGACGTCAACGCCGACGAGCTGCAGACGGTGATGCGCAGCCTGCCGGACAACGTCACGACCGAGATGGACCTCGCGTTGTGGTCGCTGGCGCAGGAGATACGCGCCGATCGTGATGCGGCCGCGACGGTTCGCAGCGTCTCGACCGATGAACTGGCCGAGCGCTATCACGCCGGCGCCATGCCCGCGGTTGCGCAGCGCGGGCTTGCAGTGTTCCTGAAGCAATACGGCCACCGGGCGGTCGCCGAAATCGATCTCGGCATGCCGCGGTGGTCCGAGGATCCGCGGCACATCCTCGGGGTCATTGCCAGCTACCTGAAGGTCCAGGATGCCGAGCAGGCGCCCGACGCTGTGTTTGCCCGCGGCGAGGCGGCGGCGCACGCGATGATCGAGACGCTGGCGACGCGAGCTTCACGGCGCAGCGGTCTTCGCGCTCGCATCGTCCGCTTCGCGCTGAAGCGGGCACGCGCGCTCGTCGGCTTGCGCGAGCTGCCGAAGTTCTACCTGATCGTCGCGATCGACGCGCTGCGGCGCCAGATCGCGATCGTCGGAAAGCATCTGGCCGACGCGGGGCGGATCGAGCGGGCGGACGATGTCTTCTTCATCGACCTGGTGGAAGCGAAGGCCGGCCTCGACGGCCGCGACCTGCGCGAGCTCGTGGCCGAACGCCGCGCTGCGTACGCCCAGGAGCTGGGCCGCCGGCACCTGCCGCGCGTGCTGCTCTCCGACGGTACCGAGCCGGAGGCCGAGATCACCAAAGCCGCGACAAGCGAGGGCGGGTTGTCCGGCACGCCCGCGTCGGCGGGCGTCGTCACCGGCATCGCTCGGGTGATCCTCGACCCGGTCGGCGCAAGCCTCGAACCGGGCGAGATCCTCGTGGCGCCGTCGACCGATCCGGGGTGGACGCCGCTCTTCCTGATCGCCGGCGGGCTGGTGATGGAGATGGGCGGCGCGAACTCGCACGGCGCCGTTGTCGCCCGCGAGTACGGCATCCCGGCGGTCGTCGGCGTCCGTGATGCGACGGTGCACATCACGACGGGGCAGCGCATCACGGTCGACGGGAGCGCCGGGACGATCACGGTCGGCTGAAGCCGGACACTACGACAGAGAACTAACGGTCCGGCTGAGCGCTGACGCTGCGCGCGACTCGTATCACAGCTCTTCAGGACATTCGTGCTGAGCTCGGACAGCTCGGCCCGGCAAACTGCTTGCACCAGGCTTCGCCGCCATGCGTGCTCGACTGTTTGCGATTTGCGCGCTTTGGTTCCTCGCCACCGCCTGCAGCGGAACGTCCTCGTCTATTTCCGTCACATCTCCGACCGTGGCGAAGTGCGAAGTCGCGGTCGAGAACGCCGCGCGCGACGCCGCACCCGCCGACGGGATTGCCAGTTCTCTGTCAATTTCTACCAACCGCGACTGCACGTGGACCGCAAGCACCACCGCGGCGTGGCTCGCGATCACGTCGGCGACGACCGGCCAGGGAAGCGACACGCTCTCCTATCGCGTCAGCGCCAACGCCGAGCCGGTGCAGCGGCGCGGCGTCCTCGAGGTCAACAATACGCAGGTCACGGTGCTGCAGGACGCTGCGCCCTGCCGGTACACCGTCACGCCCGCGAACACAGCCGTTTCCGCGAACGGCGGCGAGGTCCGCGTCGCCATCGAAACCCTCACCGGCTGCGCGTGGACGATCACGAGCGCGGTGTCGTGGATCGCTCCGCCGGCAAGCGCGAACGGCGACCGCTCGGCAACGGTGACGTTGACCGTCGCGCGAAATACGTCGCCGGTCGAGCGGACCGGCACCGTGACCGTCGGTCCGCAGGCGATCACGATCCAGCAGGCTGCCGCGCCGGCCGATGGGGGTACGACGCCAGCCCCTTCGCCAACACCGTCACCTGCGCCAGGCCCGGCGCCCGATCCGGCGCCGGCGCCGCCGTCGCCCACACCGCCTCCGGCACCGGGCCCCTGCGTCTACAACATCTCGCCGACCAGCAACAGCGTCGGCTCCGACGGAACGACGGGAACGATTCAGGTGACGACCACGTCCGGCTGCACGTGGCGGGCGACCGAGAGCGCGAACTGGCTGACGATCACGTCCGGATCATCCGGCAGCGGCAACGGCAGCGTCGGTTATCGCGTCGCGGCGAACACTGGCGTCGCCCGGAACGCGACCATCACCGCAGCCGGCAAGACGTTCACGATCTCGCAGGCCGCCGCGCCGCCGCCGGCGTGCTCCTTCTCGATCTCGCCGACGTCACAGAACTTCGCCGAGGCGGGCGGACCGGGAACGATCGCCATCAACGCGTCGGCGAACAGCTGCTCATGGACGGCGACAACGAGCGCGCCATGGATCAGCCTGAGCGGCCCGAACTCGGGCAACGGCGATGGGAACGTCGGGTTCAACGTGGCCGCGAACACCACCACCACCGCACGCAGCGCCACGATCGCGGCCGCCGGGAAAACGTTCACCGTCACGCAGGCCGCTGCCACGCCGCCACCGGCGCCGTGCACGTTCTCGATCTCGCCGACCACGCAGGACGTCGGCGACGTTGGTGGATCGGGCACGGCCACGGTGACGGCATCCGCCGGCACGTGCGCGTGGACGGCGGTGTCGAATGCACCGTGGCTGACGCTGACGAGCGGCGCGACCGGCGCCGGCAACGGCACTGTCGGATTTACGATTGCGCAGAACCTGGCTGCAGCGCGCTCAGGCACGATCACGATTGCCGGCCAGACGCTGACTGTGTCGCAGGCCGCAGCGCCCGCCCCGCCGCCGTGCACGTTTGCGCTCACACCGACGGGTCAGAACGTCGCCGACACGGCCACGTCGGGGATGTTCAACGTCGGCGCGTCGGCGTCGACGTGCACGTGGACGGCGGTCATCGAACGCGGGGTGGCTGATCGTGACCGGCGGCGCCAGCGGCGTCGGCAACGGCATCGTCAGCTTCAACGTTGACGCGAACCTCGGCGCGGCACGAACCGGAACGATCGCGATTGGTGGACAGGCCTTCACGGTGGCGCAGGCCGCGCCTCCGCGCCGCCGCCGCCGTGCACCTTCTCGATCTCGCCTGGCTCGGCGACGGTGGCGGCCACCGGCGCAACCGGCATGGTGATGGTCAACGCCTCGGCGCCGGCGTGCACGTGGACGGCAACCTCGAATGCAGCAGACTGGCTGACGGTGACCAGCGGTTCGCCCGGCACCGGCTCAGCGCCGGTGACCTACACCGCGGCGCCGAACCCGCTGACGACCGATCGCACGGGCACGATCACCGTCGCCGGCCAGACGTTCACCGTCGTCCAGCCGCACCCGTAGAATCGCGTCGGCGTACTACGAAAACGCGTGGACGACGGCGCGGTAGTTCACTGGCTTCGCGCGTCCGAAGCGAGGAGGCTTCGGCGGACCGCTGACGATCTCCGCGCGTGAAAATCCCGCGGCCAGGCACATCGACCGCAGCCCTTCGGCCGTCGGCACCCACCAGATGGTCGGGTCGTCGTTGAGCTGCGCTGCGTCGACGAACTGCCAGAGCGGACGCCCCCCCGAGTCTGGAAGCAGCACCGCTTCGGTCTCGATCGCCACGAACCCTCGCGTCAGCTGCCGGACCCGCCGCAGCGCCGCCAGCGGTTCCTCCAGGTGATAGATGACGCCCATGAACAGCACCACGTCGAAGGTGCCGAGCGTGGACAGATCCATCGTCATGAAATCGCTGACGACGACTTCGGCGCGGCTGTTCAGCAGACGATGGACGAGATCGAAGCCGCGCTTGCCGGGAAGCCCGATCGGATCCCACAACTCCGGCAGCGTGTGAAACGCGCGAATCGGCTGGCGGGTTTCGAGCTGGCGCGAGGTGTAGTCGGTCGCCTTCTTGAAATCGACCGACCACACGTAGTGATCGAGCGCGACGACGCGGCTGGCGGCGGCGCCTTCGGCCATGAAGGTGTAGTAGCCGTCCCACGCGCCGATGTCGAGGACCGACTTGCCCGCCAGGTTCGGCAGCTGGAGCCGAATCAGCTCCTGATGGTGATGCTGGAGCGTCTTGCTCCCCGGGGTCACCACGCCCTCAGCGACCCTGATCGAGTGGTGCCACGGGCTGATCTCATCGACCAGCCGCTGCTTCGTCTCGCGGTCCAGTTCCTCCACGTCTACTTGAACACCACGAAGCGGATTCGCTTGTGCGGCACGGCCAGGATCGTGATCTGCCCTTCGGGGCTCGATCCTTCAGTGACGCAGTCGGCCAGGGGAATCACCTGGGCAGACGCTGCGCCAGGAACTGACACGAGCGCAACGATACACAACGCACCTGCGAGGCGATGCATCCTGCCCTCCTTTCGAGGCGTGATGGCTGGAGAGGTGTTGGCGCCAACAGGCGTCGGCGCGACCGCATCATCTGCCAAGTGGAACGCCGGCGCAACCGCGCGGGCGATCCTTCTGCGCAACCATGGCGGCTGTGGGATGTCAGGCCAGCAGGGCCGCGACCGTATTGATGCTCTCGACGAGCACGTCGGTTTGCTCCAGAACGACAACATCAACCGTGCCGGACAACGCCAACTGCGTCTGCCGCAGCGGCGGCAACGGGTCGGGCGGTACGCCGTGGCGCAGCGCGTTCGCAAGGATGCGCAGGCTCGCGATGATCTCCGCGCGCAGCTGCGCGAGGCCCGGCCGGGGAGTGGCGGGACCAGCGTTCAAGCCGGCGTGCAGCGCCAGCGCGCCGAGCGCGAAGCGGCGAAACGCGGCGAGCAGGCTGAGCGCAAGGTCGCCGTCGAAGCGATTGCGGACGATCGGCTCGCGCAGCACACGCTCCACCGACACTTCGACGTTCGATCGGGCCAGGCGCGCGGCCGCGCGCGTCTGCTGGAGGATCTTCGGATCCCAGGTCGACGGATCGACGTAAGCGCCAAGCAGCGCGTCGGCGTCGCGCGCCAGCGCTTCCACCTGCACCGCGAGCAGCTCGCGCAGCTGGCTCGATTCCCACGTCGGCCAGAGGCGATAGATCACCAGCGCGAGCGCGCCGCCGAAGATCGTATCGACTGCCCGCCACGTCGCCGTCGCCGGCGCCGGCGCGTTTGCGAGATACAGCAGCAGGACGACATAGCCGGTGATGCAGACCGTGAACGCGGTGTAGTTGGCGCGGAAGAGCGAATAGCCGCCCCAGACGAAGACGAGCAGCAGCGCGGTGACTTCTCTGGGTTCCGAACCAACCAGCATCACCAGCAGCGCGGCGAGCGCGGCGCCGGCGAGCGTTCCGAGCACGCGCGTGATCGCCGCCACCATCGTTTCGCCGAACTCCGGCTTCAGCACCAGCAGCGCCGTCATCGGAAACCAGTAGCCGCGCGGCAGCTCGGCCCATCGATAGACGAAGGTCGCCAATGCCAGCGCCGCCGCGAGGCGGAGGGCATGGCGAAACGCGGTGGAGCGCAGCGAGACGTTGGCCCGAAGCGTCATCACGGCGTCGCGCACCGGCGGAATCCTCCACACCTCGTGCGACGGCCGATCGCCCGGCGCCGGCTCAATCGCCGGCACGCCCGCCATGCGGAACGCGGCGCGCAGTTGCGCGAGCAGCGCGTCGATGCCCGTGCCCCGGTCGCGGATCCCGACCGCCGCTGCGTCGAGTGCGCGCCAGTCGCGTGGAAGCCGGGCCGGCGCGCGGCCCATGCCGACCGCGTCCGCGATCTCACGCAGCACCACGCCAAGGTAATCGGCAACGGCATCGACGTCGTGCGCCGGCATCAACGAGAGCGCCGCGAGGCCGGCGCGGATGCGCTCGGCCTCGTCGAGGAGACCGCGGAAGACGAGCAGCTCACTCGATCGCGCGAACGGTTGCGGATCGCGTTGCACGGCGCCGACCCGCGCCAGCGTGTGCGGTTCGGGCGCGGCCATCGTGTGCAGCGGCAGCGAGTGCGCGTAGCCGGCCAGGCTGTGATACACCCCGGCAATCAACTGGCGCTCGTGCTGAAACCTGCGCAGCGGCCACAGGCTGACGACGAGGAGGACCTGGAAGAGGCCGCCGGCGAGCACGAGGAGGCCGCGCAGCGCGGCGGCATGCAAATCGGCGGGAAACGCTGCCGCGACCAGCACCGCCACCACGGACTGCAGCGCCACAAAGGCGGCGGCGGGACCGAGCGCGACGAAGAGTCCCGCGATGAGCCCCGACGCGCCGGCGACGACGCTTGCGACCAGCGTCGAGTGCCCGGCGAGCGAGCCGACGAAGAGCGCCATCGCCATCCCGCCTGCAGCGAGGAGCATGATTGCCGCGCGGCTGCGATACGCGCCCTGAAAGGAGCCAAAGCCGGCCGAGACGGCGCCGATGGCGAGGAACGTGCCCGCAACGGGCTGGCCGGCGACGAGCGCGATCACGAGCGGGACGCCGACGCCGATCGTGCATCGCAGCGCCGAGAGCGGTTCGACCTGCGCCCGGTCGATGCGCAGCGCGGACGAGAAGGCGTGCTGCCAGATGCCTGGTGGAGACGGAGCGGTCGGCGGGCGGCGACGAGGTCACGAGCGGGCTGCGAGGCGATGGTACTCCGACGCCGAGCCAGATGTACGCGACGTGACAAGGACCGCTATTCGCGCTTGAGCAGTTCCGCTGGGCTCGCCTGCCCCGCCCGCCGCGCGGGCCAATACGCGCTGGCGAACGCGAGCACGGAAAAGAGGGCCGCGATGGCGCCGGCGAGCGTGAGATCGGTGTGCGCCGTTCCGCCGACGATGCTCTGGATGGACGAAGAGGCCGCGGGCAGGCAGGCCATGCCCGCGAACGCGCCGGCGAGAACGACCGCAACCGCTTCGCCGGTGAGCATGCGAACGACGTCAGCCGGCCGCGCGCCGAGCGCCTGCCGGATCGCAAACTCGCGCGCGCGCGAACCGGCGGCATACGCGACGCGCGCGTAGAGCCCGACGAGCGTGAGCAGCAGCGTCGACACACCGAAGAGCGCGACCATCCGCGTCTGCAGCCGCGGCTGCTCGAGCCATTGATTCCGGAGCTCGTCAATCGGGCGGGCGACGCCGACCGCCTGGGCCGGATCGATCCGGCCGACTTCTTCGCGCGCCGCCGCCACGGCCGGCGCCGCCGCTCCGGCCGGCACGATCAGCACGCTCATGAACGGCCACACCAGCTGACGGTACGGCAGGTAGAGCACCGATTCGGCGCGCGGATCCACGCTCAGCGGCTGGCGCACGTTGTCGACGATGCCGACGATCGTGATCGGTGCGGGATCGCCGACGAGCGAGATGCGATGGCCGATCGGATCTTCGGCCGGCCAGTAGCGCCGCGCCAGCGCGGCGCTGATCACGCCGGCGCGCGGCGACTGCGGCTGGTCGCGATCGTCGATCAGCCGGCCGCGCACGAGCGGGATGCCGAGCACGCTGAACGCCGACGGGCTCACCCCGCTGGCCAGTGTCGTGAGCGCATCGGTGGCGGTCGATCGCCCTTCGATGGCAAACCGGACGTTGCCGAAGATCCGCGCCGGAGGTACGTAGGTCGCCGCGGCGACGCTGCGGACCTCGGGCCGTGTCGCCAGCGCCGAGAGCAGGCGGTCGAAGAATTGCCGCTGGCTGGCCTCCTCCCGGTAGCGCGTTTCCGGCAGCGATACCTCGATGACGAAGCCGGCGCGCGGGCCTCGTGTCGCAACGCTCGAGACGCGGTTGAAGCCGGTGAGCAGCGCCGCCGTCGCGCACAGCAACAGGACCGACAGAGCGACCTGCACCACGATCGCCAGGCGATGGCCGGCCACGCGCGTGGCGCGGGCGCCGCGCGGCACCAGATCGCGCGATTGCCTGACGCTGACGATGCTCGGAATGAGCGCGGTGACGCCGATGTTGACGAGCAGCAGCAGCGTCATCGCCAGCAGGCTGCGCGCGTCGATCGTCGGTTCGAAGTCGTACTCGAGCGCCGGCGAGATGCCGACCGCGCCGAACAGGCGCACGAACGACAGCGCCAGCAGGACGCCGCCGGCCAGGCCCGCCAGGCCCCAGATCAGCGTTTCGGCCAGCAGCTGCCCGACCACGCGGCTGACGCGCGCGCCCAGCGCCATCCGCACGACGAATTCCTGGCGTCGCGTCGGCAGCCACGCCAGCAGCAAGCCGGCGATGTTGATCGAGGCAACGACGATCAGGACGACGATGGTGGCGCCAAGCATGAACAGCGCCCGCCGCGAATCGCCGAGGATCAGGTCGCGCAGCGGCAGCACCCGCGCGCTCCAGTCCGTAGTCGTGTCGGGATGATCGGCCTGCAGCTGCCGGTACAAAGCCGCCAGCTCCTGCTGCGCGTCGGACGCGCTGCGGCCAGGTCGAAGCCGCGCCATCACGCCGGCGAGGTGAAAGCGGCGCTCGGTCTGCTCCGCCGGCGACATCAGCCACGGAATCCAGAGCTCGGATTTGCCGATCGTCTTGAAGCCGCTCGGCATGACGCCGACAACGGTGTGCGGGTCGCCGTCGATGATGATCGATGCGCCGATGATGTTCCGGTTGCTGCCGAACGTCCGGCTCCACAGGCCGTGGTCGATGACGACGACACGGCCATTCGAACGGAAGTCTGCCGCCGTCAGGCCGCGCCCGAGCGCCGGCGTCACGCCGAGCAGATCGAAGAACCGCTCGGTGACCTTGGTGCCGATCGCGCGCACCGCGCTCCCCTGGGCGACGACGCTCGCCTCGAGGCCGCCGAGCCCGGTGACGTCCTGCAGCGTCGAGACGCGATCCTTCCAGTCGAGCAGGTTCGCGGGCGTCACCGCCATCATCCCGCGCTCGGGATGCTGCTCCATCACGGCGACGAGCTGGCGATCGTCGCGGTACGGCAGCGGCCGCAGGGCCACCGCATCGATCACCGCCCACATGCCGCTCGCGAGGCCGATGCTCAGGGCGAACAAGCCGGCGAGGACCAGCGGCACGCCAGGGCGTCGCACGAGCACTCTCAGCGCGAAGCGGATATCGAGCACGATCACTTGATCTCGAACACGTAGAACCGCGACGCATCGCTTGTGCTTTCGGCGGCGTGCACGGTGCCTTGCTTCACCCACGCCGCGCGCGGGCTGCGGCCGTCGATTGCGACCACGACGGCATTGCGCGTGTGCCGGTGCGATGCGGCAGCGGGCGCCTGCATGAACTCCCACACCGTGACCCGATCGTTGTCGAGCTTCTGGATGCCGCCCGCGCCCGAGAATGGCGGCGCACCGCTCCCGGTGTCGGTGCCATACGAGCCCGACTGCTTCATCTCGACGAACACCGCGCGCAGCGGCGCGTCGCTCGTCCCCTCCTCGATGTGGGTGACGCCGGTGCGCTGAAACGCGATGTCCCACGCCTTGGTCGAGACCGGCCGCTTCGCCCCCTCGGGCGAGATGATCATCCGGTCGCCAGGCTCGTAGTAGACGCCGACGAGATCGTAGATGTGCCGGTGCAGCGGCGACGGCTCGCCTTTCAGCCAGGCGATGTTCCAGACCTGCACCCGATCGTTGTCGAGGATCTTCGTCACGCCCGGCCGCGGGTAGGCGGGCGGAAGGTCGGGCGGCGGTGTCTGCACGAGAAGGGAGAGAACCGCAACGGCCACGCTTCGCATGTCGGGCTCCTTTCGCTGCGCGCCAGCAGACGCGTCGATTATAAGTGCCGCTGTCGCGCGCGCCGGGGGCGATAATGTCGTCCGGCAGGAGCCTCTCGATGCATAGACGAACCTTTCTCGCCTCGTCCTCGGCAGCGCTGGTCGCCGGTGCATTTCACGACTGGCCGCTGTTCGCGCAAGGGCGGCCGTCGAAACCGCAGACGAAATTCTCGGAGCTGCGCAACGGCACCGGCATCTTCACCGGGCGCGGCGGGACGATCGGCTGGCTGGTCACCGACGAGGGCGCGGTGGTCGTCGACAGCCAGTTCCCCGGTACGGCCGAGACATGCCTCGACGGGATCAAGAGCCGATCGCGCCGCGGCATCCACGTCCTCATCAACACGCACCATCACGGCGATCACACCGCCGGCAACAAGATCTTCCGTCCCGCGGCGAAGTTCATCGTCGCCCACGCGAACTCGGCGGAATGGCAGCGAATGGTAGCGGAGCAGGCAAAGACGGGAGCCGAGCAGGCGTATCCGGATCAGACGTTCCCCAACGTGTGGCAGCTGAAGATCGGCGGCGAGCGAGTGACCGCGACCTACTACGGCTTCGCGCACACCAGCGGCGACGTCGCGGTCGCCTTCGAATCGGCGAACGTGGTCCACATGGGCGATCTGGTGTTCAACCGGTTCCACCCCTACATCGATCGCGAGGCCGGCGCGTCGATCGCCAACTGGATCACGGTGCTCGATCGCGTGCCGCGCGAGCACAACGCCGAGACCACCTACATCTTCGGGCACGGCAAGGACGGCGCCGGCGTCACCGGCAGCCGCGCCGATCTCGCGCGGTTCCGCGACTACCTGACGGCGCTGCTCGACTACACGAAGAAGCAGATCGCCGCCGGCAAGTCCAGGGAAGCGATCACCAAGGCCACCGCGCTGCGCGGATTCGAGGAGTACGAGGCGCCAGACCCGCCGGACGTCAGCCTCGCCACGGCACTGGGCACCGCCTACGACGAGCTGACCGGCGCGTAATGGGGTCCGACGATCGAACTCGATCTTGGTCCGCGGCTCTGTTACGCCGGAGCGCGGTCGCATCTCCGTGACCGTCCGCCTGACGGCGGACACTACGTCGGACGTAAAAACGCTTCCATCCGCGCCAGCTCCGCATCGAGCTCGCGCTTGAACGCGCGTTCGCGCGGCGGCCGCCCATCGACGTAGCCGACCTCCGACTGCAGCGTGCCGTTCTTCACCGCGAGGTTGCCCCAGCCGATCACGCGATCGCGCCACAGCAGCGGCAGCGCGTAGTAGCCGCGCACGCGCTTGGCGGCCGGCGTGTACGCTTCGAACCGGTAGACCCAGCCCCACAGCATCTCGAACCGCCAGCGGTCGTGGACGACCGGATCGAACGGCGCGAGCAGCCGCACGGTGTCCGCGGCAGCCGCGCGCGCCGGATGTTCCTTCGCCGGCCAATACCACTCGACGCCGTCAACGCGCGCATGTGCAAGCCGCTGCCGCGCCCGCGTCAGCGCTGCCGTGAGGTCGCCCTGCCACTGCGGCACGGCGTAGCGCAGCCGCCGCACGAAGAACGATAAGCTCCTCGCCGGAAGCGGTCCGTAGATGCGGACGGCGACGTCGATGAGCGCGTCGAGCCGCAGCTGGCGCGCCGCGGCATCCTCCGGCGCCGGCCCGTGCTGGTGCGCGGCGTAGACACGGATGCCGCGATCGCGCCTCGCCACCCGCAGGAGCCCGCGATAGTGCATCGCGTCCAGCAGGTGCGTGGTCGCGTTCGAGGAGCCGCCCCAGTAGTTGGTCACCGTGCCGTGCGAGAAGTGCGCGTCGACCTCGCGCGGGTGCACCGGGCCGCGCTCGCGCACGAACGCGAGCAACTGCTCGACCTTCCGCCGCCGTGCGGCCCGCCACGGCTGGACGCCGTCGGCCGGCACCGTCGTCTCCGACCGCGGATGCATCAGCGCCTGCACCTCGCGGGTGACGAAGCCGTAGGTGATGAAGAAGTCCTCTTCGACGCCAAGCGCCGGATAGCGCCGCTCGAGATCGCCGGCGTGATAGCTCGTCACCCGATGCCGCAGGATCAGGTCCTGGGCGCGCGCCGGCGCGCGGATCGGATCGGCCTGCACGAAGCCCAGCTTGTGCAGGGCGCGTTTCAGCGTGGTCGGCGGGAAGAGGCTTCGCGCAACGGCGAAGCGACGCAAGTTGGTCCAGCGCGATCATCGAGGGCGAGGCACTGACGAATTCTTATCGCATTCACCGCGCGCTGGCAATGTAGACTTCCCGCGGATCGCCACGAACATTGTCAAACATGACGGAGCACACGGCAGAATCGGCGGACATCCCCGGCGTCATTGCACCACCGCCCCTGATCTATCTCGCGGCGCTGCTCCTCGTCGCGCTTTGCCGGGCGTTCGCGCGGCTGCCAATCGCGGCCGGACGCTCGACGCTCTGGCCTGGTCTCGTGCTGGTCGCGGCCGCCGTCAGCATCGCACTGTGGGGACGGCGAACGATGATGGATGCCGGCACCAACATCCGCCCGAACCTCCCGGCGAAGGCGATCGTCACCTCGGGCCCGTTCCGATTCTCGCGCAACCCCCTGTACTGCTCGCTGACGCTGCTCTACCTCGGGCTCTCGGCGCTCCTCAACACGTGGTGGAGCCTCATCCTGCTCGTGCCGCTGCTGCTGGTGATGCACGTCGGCGTCGTGCGGCGCGAGGAGCGGTATCTGGAGCGGAAGTTCGGCGAGGAATACCGGCGGTACCGCAGCAGCGTCCGCCGGTATCTCTGAGACGTCCGGTTTAGATGATTGCGGGAGAGATCGTCGCGCGGTCGCGGCCGCGCGCCGTTGGACCTGGCATGCGGGATTCGTCAGACGGCAAACGTGTTCGGAAGCGGTCCTTGCACGCCGCCGCCGATTCGACAATGGCGATCGGAATAGCTGGCCGCCGGGATGATTGCTGGCTGTCGTCCGGATCACCCAAGGCGGCGTGCGCATCGTGAGCGCTGGCGCTGGAGGACACGTTTGCCATGCCAGCCGTCCACGGCGCGCGGACACGATCGCGCGATGATCGATCTCAACGCCGTCGATTGAGATCACGGTCCGCCTGAAGGCGGACACTACGAACGAAATCACTGGCAGCCCTAAAGGGCTGCGCTAATAATGCGACAACTGACTGTCAGCAGTCGCCAGGCAGCCCTAAAGGGCTGCGCTACTGGTGCGACTGGCTGACCGTCAGCAGCGGACGCAGCGCGGCGTTCCACACCTTGTAGCCGGCCGGCGTCATGTGCAGGCCGTCCTCGAGCAGCATCTCCTTGATCGGCTTGCCGTCGGGGCCGAGCATCTGCGGCACGATGTCCACGAATGCCAGGTGCGGGTTCGTCGCGCAGTACTTCTTCACCAGCGCGTTCGCGCTCTTGATCTGCTCGATCCACGCCCAGCGGCGGATGCTCGGCTTGATCGAGATGAAGATGATCTCGGTCGCCGGCAGCGCCGCATGCACCTTCTTCTCGAACGCCACGAAGTCGCCGGCGATCTGCTCTGGCGTGCGCTGTCTCTCGATATCGTTGTCGCCGGCGTAGAACACGACTTTCTGCGGCTTGTACGGAATCACGATGCGGTCGGCGTAACGCGTCGAGTCGGCCGCCAGCGATCCGCCGAAGCCGCGGTTGATCGCGCGCGCGCCGAGCTCGGGAAACGACTCCGCCAGGTTCCAGCGAACGATGCTCGAGGCGCCGATGAAGACGATGCCGTTCTGCGGCGGCGGCGTCACCTTGTCCGCCTCTTCGAACTTCTTGATCGTCGGTTCCCAGCGATCCGGATCGTTCTGGCTCGTGGCGGCGCTCTGCGGCGCGCCAGCGCCGGCGGCTTGCGCGGCCAGCCTGTAAGACGACGCGGCGACGAGCGCAAGGGCGGCCAGCAGCGCGAACGGCACCAGGCTGACGCGGAAGCGGCGAATGGTGAAGTTGATCATGGGCGTGTTTCTAACCCGGCCCCGGATGGCGGTCAAGCGAATCGTTGTGCGTCCGCGCCAGCCCGACCTTGGCGGCTGGGCAACTCAAGGACGACACCGGCGCGCGGCCTTACGCCGGCGGCATGAGCGCCGTCAGCCCGCCGCTCAGGATCAACGCCGCCGCCCAGATCACGTCGAGGTTGATCCAGGCCTTGCGCAGGAGGCCGACGCCGAGCTTGTGAAAGACCACCCAGGCGATCGCGGCCGTGACGAGCAGATAGCTGGCGCTGTGCACGGCCGTCGCCGCGAGGCCCGACGCCAGTGTCGCGGAGCCATGAACGTGCGCGCCATGCGCATCGGCAGCGGCCATGTTCATCCAGACCGGCAGCACCATCAGCCCGGCGCCGTGCGCCGTCGCGATCAGGAACGACCAGAGCGCGAGCCCGGCGAGGCCGATCCGCATGCTCGCCCAGCGCGGATGCCGATGCCGAAACAGGCGGACGACGCCGAGCCCCACGAGCAGCGCGGCGATCGGCCAGCGGAGCAGGTCGATGGGCAGGACCACGCCGGCGAGGACGCCGAGCAGCACGACCGCGGCGATGGCGCAGGCATGGCCGATGCCGATCGGCACAATTGCGCGCCACACCGCGGCCGAGCGGTTCTCCTGCATTCCGAGCGCGACCGCGAACAGCCAGCCCATTCCCGGGTTGACGCCGTGGAAGGCGCCGAGGAAGACGAGCAGGCCCCACGAGTTCGACAAATCTTGGCTTCCTCTGCGGCCTCAGCGGGCTCTGCGTTCGATGCCGCTCACGAAAAACAATACGAGTCAGACGACGCGTCGCCGCCTTCGAGGTGCACCTGGTGCGGGCGCAGCCCGGGCGTCTCGAGGAAGAACTTTGGATCGATCGCGCAGCCGCCCTTCGTGTTGGTGTCGATCTTCGCAATCCATCCCTTGATGCCGTCGGGGTAGAACTGCTCGTCCCACGACCGGTACAGCGAGTTGGTCATGTAGACCCGCTTCCCGTCGCGGCTGATCTCGATCATCTGCGGCCCGCCATTGAGCCGCGCCGAGGGCTGAAGCGGATGGCTCGCGCGGCGGACGATGCCGCCGATGTGCACCGAGCCGGTCAGCTGCGGCCGGAGCGGATCCGACACGTCGTACTGCCGCAGCTCACCGGTGCCCCAGCAGGAGACGTACAGCTGGCGATCGTCGAGCGACAGGTTGATGTCGGTGACGAGCGGCGGCACCGCCTTGAAGCCCTGCAAGAGCGGCGGCAGATCGGCGGGATCCGCCGGTTCGGCCGGGATGTCGATGACCTTCGTCACCGCCCACGTTTCCTGTTTCCCTTCGCCGCTGCGATGCCACATCCAGATCGAGGACGACAGATCCTTCAGCGACACGACGACGCCGACGAAGCCGTACGCCTTCTTCGGATCGTGCGCGGGGCGCAGCTCGAGCACCATCTGGTACTCGGCGCCGAGATCGAGTACCTGGCGATGGCGGCGCTTCGACAGATCCCAGACGTGCAGCTGATGGCCGTACTTGCCCGCAAGCAACAGCTCCGGGTTGACGCCGTTCTCGACCATGTCCGGCGTCCCCCACTCGCTGGTGATCATCGTGTCGTGGCCGAGATGCCACCAGAAGTCGTAGGCGAGCTGCTGCGGGCCGCGATCCTGCTCCCACGGCCCGCGAATTTCGAACGTGCTCGGATCGAGCAGGAAGATGCCCCCTGGCCCCTTGCCGTCGGCGGCGCCAAGCGCGTTCATGTAGATGCCGTCCGGGCCGCAATGCGTCGTATGCGGCCGCGAGTAGCCGGTCTTTCGCGCCACTTCGTCGGCCTCGATCGTCTTGATCAGGCGCGGCGCGGCCGCGTCCGCCTTCGTGTCGAGGATGTGGATGCGCGAGCTCCGCAGCCCGGGGACGACGAGATAGCGCCGCTCCATGTGGGGGTGCGATGCAAACGGACAGAGGCACGAGCTGCACGCGTTCCAGCCGAAATGATGGAGCTCGTCGCCGCTCGTCGGCATGTCGATCTGGCCGATCTGGCGGCCGTAGGCTTTCGAGGCCGGCGCGACGTCGAGTACCGCCATCGCATCGGGGCCGCTGCCGGGATTCAGCATGGCCACGTAGGCCAGCGTCTCAGGCGGCGCGCTGATCGCCATGGCCGGAGACGGATAGAACGTCTGGTCGGGAACCATTCTGGCCATCAAGAGCCTCCTTGCAGATGTAATGGAAGGGACCGGGAGGCCAGAGTATAGACGAAAGGCGCAACTCGTGAACTGGATGAGGTTCGCGGCTCAACCCGGGCGGCCGGGACGACGCGCGGCCACTGGCGGCGGCAGCGACCAGCCGACGCGATCAACGCGGAACTCGCGGAACTCGCAGAGCAAATTTTCTGCGAGCGTCCGCGAGTTCTTGTCGATCGCGATCGACCGGCGCCGAAAGTGAGACGCTAACGGAGGCCGAAGCGCACGCCGAACGAGAACCGGAACTCGTTCTCCCCTTCCTCGCGGAAGAACGCGCGCCGGTAGTCGCCCTGGCCGAACACGCTCACAACATTGCCAACCGGAACGCTGATGCCTGCGCCAGGCTGGAGCATGAACGCCCAGTCGTTGTCGTCGAGCGGCGCGCCGTTGACGATGAGATTGGCGCGCGGGTGCACCGCGCCGGCCAGCAGCTGTACGAACGGCTGCACGTGCCTCATCGGAGCCACGAGCCGCGGACCGGCGCCGAAATGGAAGAAGCTCAGATCGCCGCTGACCCCGGATTCGTTCTGCTCGTCCATTGCGAGGCCGAGTTCGCCGACCAGCCGCCACCGGTCGTTCATCGCGCGCGAGACGTCGACATTGAATCCAACGGGATAGGTCTCGTCCGGGATATGGAGCATCTGATATCCGATCGACGCATCAATACTCCGGCTGGTCGTCGTTTGCGCGCTCGCGGGCGCCGCCACGCCGCCGATAATCGCGGCGAAGATCCCTACGCCTGCCAACTGAACCGATCGCTTCACGTGGCACCTCCTCCATCGACACGGGTGCACGGAGCTCGCCACACTGGTCACGCCGAGCTGCTGGAAAGATTCGGTTTTCGAACCGTGGTTTGGCTTTTTGGATCCGGCAACCGCTAAGCTACGTCTGACACGCCTCATCAGGCAGGAGACCGACGTCATGTCGCACTCGATCCGGCTCGCGGTGCTGCTGCTCGCCGCGCTGCCGCACCTCGCTTCAGCCGATGCCGCCGGCGAGGCAGCGATTCGAAAAATCGTCGCCGAGCAGGTGACGGCATGGAACGCCGGCGACGGCGCCGCCTACGCGAAGCACCTGGCGCCGGAGGCCGCGTTCACCAACCTCTTCGGCATGGTGATGTACGGCGCGCCCGCCTTCGCGAAGCGCCACAGCGAGATCCTCGCCACCTTCTACAAGGGCACGACGAAGCACCACTCGATACGGCGGATTCGCTTCGTCACGCCCGACGTCGCGATCGTCGACATCGACAACGAAGTCCGCGGCGTCAAGTCGATGCCCGCCGGCATCGTCGTCCCGCCCGACGGCGTCGTGAAGACGCAGCTGATGGAAGTGTTCGTCCGCCGCGGCGGCCAGTGGCTGATCGAGGCGTATCACAACGTCGACCTCAAGCCGTCAGCGCCAGCGTCGAGATGAGCGCGATCGCCCGGGCACGAGCGTGAGCATGCGACAGGCCGTTGCCGCATCGTTCATCGTCGGCGCCGCCGTCTTCGCCGCGGCGGCCGCTCCGGTCCGCAGTCCGGTGCTCAGCCAGATTGCGGTGCCGCACAACTATTACTTCCGCGAGCTGTACCTGCCCCAGCTCACCAGCGGGCCATCGTCCGCGGCGTGGACGCCCGATGGCTCGGCAGTCATCTACTCGATGCAGGGCAGCCTGTGGCGGCAGCGCACCGACAGCACGGCCGCCGAGCAGCTGACCGACGCTGGCGGCGCCGACTATCAGCCCGACTGCTCGCCCGATGGCAAGAGCGTCGTCTTTGTCCGCTACGACGGCCGCGCGATGGAATTGATGCTGCTCGATCTCGAATCGCGCACGGAGCGGGCGCTGACGACCAACGGCGGCGTCAACGTCGAGCCGCGCTGGTCGCCGGATGGCCGCCATCTCGCCTACGTCTCGACCGCCGGGTCAGGACACTTCCTGCTGCACGTTGCCGAGGTTCGCGATGGCCGGATCGCGAATTCGCGGCCGCTGCTGGCCGATCGGCGCAGCCGCATCGAGCGCTACTACTACAGCCCCTTCGATCACGCCATCAACCCGGCATGGACGCGCGACGGTAAGGAACTGGTGTTCGTGTCCAACCGCGAGGTCGCGCACGGCACCGGCGACATCGTCCGGATGGCGGTCGAGGGCAGCGACACCCCGCGGCTCCTGCAGCGCGAGGAGACATCGTGGCACGCGCGGCCGCATGTCTCGCCCGACGGCACGCGCATCGTCTACAGCAGTTACCTCGGGCGCCAATGGCAGCAGTTGTGGCTGCTGCCGGTCGACGGCGGCTATCCGTTTCCGCTCACCTATGGCGAGTACGACAACACCAATCCGGTCTGGTCGCCGGACGGCCGCACGATCGCGTTCATCTCCAATCGCTCCGGCAACACCGCGCTCTGGCTGATCGACGCGGTCTCGGGGAAACAACGTCAGCTGCGAGCGGCCGAGCGGCGGTATCTGCAGCCGCGGCGCGAGCTGATCCTGCAGGTCGTGGACGAGGCGGGCAACACGCTGCCGGCGCGGGTGAGCATCAGCGACAGCCGCCATCGCGCGCTGGCGCCAGACGATGCGTGGGTGCATGCCGATGATCTGCTGGTGCGCGAGCGCCAGCCGATCGAGACGCGCTATTTCCACAGCCGCGGCCGCAGCCGGATCGCGGTGCCGCTCGATCGGCTCGCCATCACGGTGAGCCACGGGCCGGCGTACGAGATTGCGCACATCGAAGAAGATACGCGGGCCGCGGGCTGGAGCGGCACGCGGACGGTGACCCTCAAGCGGCTGCCGGCGCCCCCGGATTCGGGCGAATGGTGGAGCGGCGATCTCCACGTGCACATGAACTACGGCGGGCTGTATCGCAACACGCCGAGCCGCCTGGCGGATCAAGGCAGGGCCGAGGATCTCAACCTGATCTACGACCTCATCGTCAACAAGGAGCAACGCTTTCCAGACATCGCGGCGTTTCGGCCGGATCCCGATCCCGCATCAACCGATCGCCTGCTGATCCTGCACGGCCAGGAGTTCCACACCAGCTACTGGGGACACCTGAGCATCCTGAACCTCACGCAGCACCTGCTCCTGCCCGGCTATGCAGGCTATCCGTTCACCGCCGCGGCGAGCCCGTACCCGCACAACGCCGCGGTCGCCGACATGGCACACCTGCAGAACGCGCTCGTCGGCTACGCGCACCCGTTCGACGAGGTGGTCAACACCAGCCAGGCGGATCCGCTGACCAACGCGCTGCCGATCGATGCGGCGCTTGGCAAGATCGACTACTACGAAGCAGTCGGCTTCGCCGATCCGAAGGCGACCAACGCGGTGTGGTATCGCCTGCTCGAGTGCGGCCTGGAGATTCCGGCCGGCGCCGGTACCGATGCGATGGCCAACTATGCGAGCCTGCGCGGGCCGGTCGGCCTGAACCGCGTCTACGTCCCGGCAAACGGTGCGCTGACGAAGGACGCGTTCCTCGCGCAGGTCAAGCAGGGACGCGCCACGGCGACCAACGGCGCGCTGCTCCAGTTGAAGACCGGCACCGCTGTCCCGGGCGACACCGTGCAGCTGACCGGCCCCGGCAAGGTGAGCTACCGCGCGAGCCTGCGGGCCAACTTCCCCGTCGATCACCTCGAGCTGGTATGGAACGGCCGCGTCGTCGCCAGCCTGAGCACCGGATCGGATCGGCGCACCGCCGATGCAACCGGTGAGGTCACCGTCGACGGCAGCGGCTGGCTGCTGCTGCGTGCGTGGAACGACGAGCCGCACGACGACGTCCTCGATGTCTACCCGTGGGCGACAACCAGTCCCATCTACGTTCGCGTCGCCGGCACGCCGCGCCGTTCGCGCGAGGCCGCAACCTATTTCCTGCAGTGGCTGAACCGGATCCAGTCTGCGACCGAACAGAACACGAGCTACAGGACGGCCGACGAACGCCAGGCGGTGATGAGCGACATCGCCAGCGCGCGAGCTTTCTACGAACAGTGCCTGCGCGAAGCCGCCGGAGGAGATCGATGACCGTTCGTCGTTCCGCGTCCGCCGCGCTCGTGATGTTGTTGATCGCATCGTGGCACGTCGTGTCCGGCGCGAAGGCTGGCAGCCGGACCGTCAGCCGCCGGCCAATCCACTTCAAGCCACGAGCCTGACGCGGCCGTTCCGATGCGCGACGGGGTCGTCCTGCGCGCCGATGTGCTGCGTCCCTCGTCCGAGGGACGCTTCCCGACGCTCGTCTACCGCACGCCTTACGGGCGGAAAGATGCGCTCGCCGAATACACGACCGTCACCCGCGCGATCGAACGCGGCTACGCCGTCGTCGTTCAGGACGTGCGCGGCCGCTACGGTTCCGGCGGCGACTTCCGCCCGTACGAGAACGAAGGGCGCGACGGCTACGACACGATCGAATGGGCGGCGCGCCAGCCGTGGTCGAACGGCCGCGTCGGCACCTTCGGCCTTTCATATCCGGGCGCGGTGCAGTGGCTGGCCGCGGTCGAGAACCCGCCCCATCTCGACGCGATGGTGCCGGCGATGACGTTCTCGACGCCGCAGAACTTCTTCTACAGCGGCGGCATCTGGGATCTGTCGTGGATTCAGTGGATCTGGGGCAGCATCGCCGACGATGCGCGGGCGAGGAAGCACGCGGGCGCCCCTGGCGGCAAGGCGCCGCGGTGGAGCGCGGTCGGCGGCAAGATGCTCCGGACGCTACCGCTCGACCAGCTCGAGGAGCTGCGCGAGATCGCACCGTATTACTACGACTGGCTGCACCATCCGCCCGAGGATCCGTTCTGGAACTTCGCCGAGCTGCGCGGCAAGTACGGCCGCACGCGGGCGGCGGTGCTCAACCTCTCCGGCTGGAACGACGACAACTACGGGCCGGAGGGAGCGGTCACCAACTATCTCGGCCTGATCGAGGCGCGCGGCGGGCGGCCCGACCGCACGGCGCTGCTCGTCGGTCCATGGGTGCACGGCGTCGACGCGACCGCGCGGACCAAGTTCGGCGACCGCGATTTCGGCCGTGCCGCCGCGATCGACTACGACGAGGTCGTGCTCGACTGGATGGACCGCTACGTCCGCGACGACCGCAACGCCGCGCCGATCGACGGCGCGCGGTATTTCGTGATGGGCGACAACCGGTGGAAGACGTCGGACACGTGGCCGCCGCGGGGACGCCCCAGCATCTTCTATCTGTCGCCGGCAAGCCCCGGATCGCGAGGGGCGCTCACGCCGGCGCCGTGGGAAGGAACACCCGCGCCGAGCACGTTTCTTTCGGATCCCGACGATCCGGTGACCAATCCGTACGAGTCGTCCGGCGTGCACGACTACCAGATGCTCGCGAAGCGTCGCGACGTGCTGACGTTCGACTCGGCGCCGCTGGATCGAGACACGGAGGTCACCGGGCCGATTCGCGCGCGTGTCTTCCTCTCGTGCGACTGCCGCGATACCGACCTGTGGGTGCGCGTCCTCGACGTCGCGCCGAACGGCACGGCGTGGAACCTGATGAGTCCGGGCATCGACGCGGTGCGTGTCAGTTACCGCGATCTGAGCAAGGGTCGGCAGTTGCTCAGCCCGAATGACATCTACGAGGTCGAGCTCGGCAACCTGGTGACGAGCAACCTCTTCCTTCGCGGGCATCGCGTGCGCGTCCAGATATCGTCGACCTTCTTCCCGAACTTCTCGCGCAACCTGCACAGCGGTGATCTCGAAACAACGTCCTCTCGCAAGCAGACGGCGACGATTCGCATCCACCACGACAGCGAACATCCATCTCAGGTGTCGCTGCACGTCATCGAAAGGTGATCTGGCATTGGCCGCACCATCACGGTCCGGCTAAAGCCGGACACTAGGCACGAGCGATCGGCCGCGCGATCAGATGGCGCGCGAGGCCAACCTGTCGCTGGCGCTCGTCTTTCCGTAGCGGGATGAGAACCGGGACGTGACAAAGCGGGACGTCGCTTGTCACCTCCCGGTTCGTGCGTGATCGGGCTTAGACGCCGGCGACGGCCGAAGGTTTCGCCGTCCAGTTTCCTGCGGCACCCTCACGATTTCCATATTTTGCGGCGGCGTGGAAAGAACGATACTTGGTCGTTCACACACACACGATCAAAGTTCTTGCGCGAGGATGCCATGCTTGGAATCTCCATTGTCACGACACACGGTCAGCGCGTCACCCTGCCGGATCAGCAGCTGGCCGAACTGAAAGCCTCGTTCGGCGATCGACTCGTCACCCCGGGATCGCGCGGCTACGACGAGGCGCGGACGATTTGGAACGGGATGATCCATCGGCGGCCGGCGCTGATCGCACGCTGCGAGACCGCGGCGGAAGTGCAGCAGGCGGTCCGCGTCGCGGCGGCCAGCAACCTGCTGGTGTCGATCAAGGGCGGCGGCCACAACATCGCCGGCAACGCGCTGTGCCACGACGGGCTGATGATCGACCTCTCGCCGATGAAGCGCGTGGTGGTGGATGCGGCGGCGCGAACCGCGCGCGTCCAGCCTGGCGCCACGCTCGCGGAGCTCGACGCCGCGACGCAGGCGCACGGCCTCGCCGTGCCGCTCGGCATCAACTCCACCACCGGCGTCGCCGGCCTGACGCTCGGCGGCGGCTTCGGCTGGCTGACCCGCAAGTACGGCTTCACGGTCGACAGCCTGACCGGAGCCGAAATCATCACCGCCGACGGCACGTCGCGCCGCGTGAGCGCGACCGAGAACAGCGATCTCTTCTGGGCGATTCGCGGCGGCGGCGGCAACTTCGGGGTCGTCACCGAGTTCACGTTCCAGCTGCATCCGGTCGGGCCCGAGATCCTCGCCGGCCTGATCGTGCATCCGTTCGACGACATCAAGGCGCTGACGAAGCACTACCGCGAGTTCGTCGCCAGCGCTCCGGAGGATCTCACCACCTGGCTGGTGTTCCGCAAGGCGCCGCCGCTGCCGTTCGTCCCCGCCGAGTGGCACGGCCGCGAAGTCGTCGTGATCGCGTTCCTCTACGCCGGCGACATCGCGACCGGGCAGCGCGTCATCGAGCCGCTGCGGAAGTTCGGCCGCCCGGTTGGCGAGCATGTCGGGCCGATGCCGTACACGGCCTACCAGCAAGCCTTCGATCCGCTGCTGACGCCCGGCGCGAGGAACTACTGGAAGTCGCACGACTTTACGCAGATCAGCGACGGCGCGGTCGGCGTCATCAAGGATTTCGTCTCGAAGCTGCCGTCGCCGCAGTGCGAGATTTTCCTCGCCCACCTCGGCGGCGCCGGCGCCCGCGTCGCCCCCGACGCGATGGCATTCAGCCGCCGCGACGCCGAGTTCATCATCAACGTCCACACGCGCTGGGATGAGCCGGGCCAGGATGCCGCGTGCATCGGCTGGGCGCGGGAGTTCTTCTCGGCGATGGCGCCGCACGCGATGGGCAGCGTCTACGTCAACTTCATGCCCGAGGACGAAGCCGACCGGCTGCCGGCGGCATGGGGGCCGAACTACGCGCGGCTCGCGACCATCAAGGCGAAGTACGACCCGAAGAACCTGTTCCGGGTGAACCAGAACATTCAGCCCGCGGGCGTCTGAGGGATTCACCGCGAGGCGACGTTCCAAGCGACGTCGTCGCGATCGTCAACTCGATTTGAACGGCGTCACCACTGATGTGACGCGAGAACGGAGGCTCCGATGGCGAAAGCAGCGAACGCCGTGCCCGAAGGATTTCACACCATCACCCCGCAGCTGGTGCTGGACAACGCCGCGCAGACCATCGACTGGTACGTGAAAGCGTTCGGCGCGAAGGAAATCAACCGCAGCACCGGCCCGGACGGCAAAATCATGCACGCCGAGCTGGCGATCGGCAACTCGCGCTTCATGGTGAGCGACGCGGTGATGGGCGCGAAAGGGCCGCAGGCGTTCGGCGGCTCGCCGGCGTCGCTCTGGCTCTACGTCGACGACAGCGATGCGCTCTTCAAACGCGCGGTCGACGCTGGTGCGAAGGTGCAGATGCCGATCGCCGATCAGTTCTGGGGCGATCGCGCCGGTTCGGTGGCCGACCCATCCGGCTACAGCTGGTGGATCTCGACGCGAAAGGAAGACCTGACGCACGCGGAAATCCGCGAGCGAGCCGACGCGTTGTTCAAGCAGATGCCGCAGGCGACGCACCAGTAGTGCGGCATCGAGTGCGGCCAGCCGGTGCCAGGTTGCGCGGCGTGACGCGCCCCGTTGCCGCACCGCTGGCTGCGCCGAGACGGCCCGCACTGTTCAGGTGAGAAATTACATACCCTGTCGGACGACGAGCTCATCTTTTAAGCTCCGGCCATGCCGTATTCTCCCAATTGCATTCCTGGAGGCAGCACGAGCATTCATTCGTAACACATTGAAACAGCATTAGATCGCCTCGTGCTGCTGGACCGGCAGAGCACGCGGTGTACCGATTGCACTATCGGCCGGTGTGAAGTGCCAGGAGCTCGGAACGCACGCCGAAACGAGATCGAAGGCAGGCGTGTCTTCGACTCTGTTGATCGCGGTCACGCTCGGCGCTGCGCTCGCCGCGGGCGGCTGCAGCCGCGAGCTCTCCTCTCCTACTGCGCCATCGGTTGATCCGCCGCCCGTCGCGCCATCGCCGGCGCCGCCGCCGCCACCGGTCGAGGGGAGCGCCACCTTGAAGGGACGCGTGACCGAAGCGGTGCCGACCAGCGTCATGGGCCTGTGGGATGCGGTCGTCACGGTCACCGACGGTACGGCTTCGTGGAGCTCCGAGAAGACGTACGGCGGTGCAGCCCAGGGACTCTACTCGATTCCTTCGCTGCGTCCCGGACGCTATGAGGCTGTCATTTCGGCCGCGGGCTACGTCACCGCGACGCGCACGCTCACGATTCCGGCTGACGCGGCAACCGATTTTTCGCTGCTGCCGGTGCCGCAGACCATTACCGACACCTTCGAGTACCAGATCAGCGACGGCGACGGCACTTGCAGCGACGGCACGCAGGAGAGGCCGTGCCGGATCGGCGCGATCCCGATTCACAACGCCGGCGCGATCGATGCGACCTTGACGTGGCAATCAGCCACGCCGGTCGTCCTGAACGTCACGCTGTTTCAGAAGGGGCAGCGGGAACCACTCGCGCGCTCTACGGCGACAGGCGCGACCGGCCAGCGTGTGGCCGCCAACGTGCCGGGCGGCGCCGTCTACGAGCTTCGCATCACGTACGCGTCCGGAACCGGCCCCGCGTCGTACACGATGCGCGTCGTTCACCAGAACTGACGCGCATCCGACTACCTCGACACGTCGAACCCGTAGAGACGCGCAGGGTTCTCGACGAGGATCCGCTGGCGCGTCGTTTCGTCGGGCGCCCACTGCGTCAGCAGATCGAACAGCATCGCGTCGTTCGGCTTCCGATCGGGGGCTTCGCTCGGGTGCGGCCAGTCGCTGCCCCAGACCATCCGCTCCGGTGCGGCCGTGACGAATGCCTGCGCGACCGGCGCGGCCTCGGGGTATGGCGCGCCGGCGCGGCTGTTGGAATAGGCGCCTGAGAGCTTCACCCACGTCCGGCCCCGATCGATGAGCTCGCGGATGACACGGTGCGACGGATGGCGGATCCCGTCAGCCGGCGGCGGGTGCCCCATGTGGTCGAAGACAATCGGCGTCGGCAGCCGACGCAGCCGGTCTGCCCACTCGACGATCTGTGGCCCTTCGAGATTGAATTGCACGTGCCAACCCAGCTCGGCGACGCGACTCGCCAGCGGGTCGAGCATCTCGATCGAGACGATCGCGGTTGCAGGATCGCTGAGGCTGAATCGAATCCCGCGTACACCGGCCTCGTGCAGCCGCCGCAGGTCGGTGTCGCCGACCGACGGGCGGACGACCGCGACGCCCCTGGCATTCGATCCGAACTGCGTGATCGCATCCACCGTGACGGCGTTCTCGGTGCCGTAGTTGCGGGGCGTCACGATCACCACGCGCGTCGTCCCAATCCGGCGTTGAAGCAACCGGTAGTCGCCGACCGCGGCATTCGTTGGCGCGACCCGCGGGCTTGGCACCATCGCGAAGCGCGCCGGATCGTAGATGTGCATGTGGCAGTCGCAGGCGTTGGCCGGCGCCTTGAGCCGCGGAAGGTCCGTGCCGGCTGAATTCGGCACCTCGCCCTGCGCGTGCGCGTCGTGCGGGCGAGCCGGCAGGCTGAAACCCAACGCGGCGGCGGCGGTGCGTCCGAGAAATCGGCGTCGGTTCATCATGGTTGTCGATCCGGGTGATGGTCCGCCTAAAGGCGGACACTACGACTCAGGTCCGGCTAAAGCCGGATACTACGAATGTAGAAAAGCCAGCCAGAGACCGCCCGCCGCTAACGTGGCCGCCGTCAGCGGCAGCCCGACCCGAAAATACTCGCGGAAGCCGACATGCACCCCTTCGGCCGCCGCACGCTCGACGACGATGATGTTCGCGACCGAACCGGTGATCGTCAAGTTTCCCGCCAGCGTCGACGCCATCGCCAGCACGAGCCAGGCGTCGTGCGGGCTCGGAAACGCCGGCACGAGCGTGCGCAGCAGCATCACCGCCGGCACGTTGCTGACGATGTTGGACAACGCCGTCGTGGCGGCGATGAAGACCGGCGGCGAGTGCAGGTTCCACGCCTGCGCCGGCTCGAGCAGCCGCGCCGTCAGCCCGGCGCGCTCCGCGCCGCCGACGATGATGAAGAGGCCGACGAAGAAGACGAGCAGCCCCCAGTCGACCTGGTCGTAGATCGTCCGCGGTTCCACCGAACGCGTCACCAGCAGCAGCGCCGCACCGATCGCCGCCATCATCGCCGCCGGCACGCCGGCGAAGAATCCGATCAGCACGATCGCGAGCACGACCACCGGCTTCTTGCGGATCGGGCCATGCCGGAACTCGGGCGCCGACACCGCCGCGTCGACCTCTCCGCGATCGCTCGAGCCGCGCAGGTAGATCCAGTGCAGCAGTCCCCAGTTCATGAACAGGCCCGACGACCGCGACCGGCCCGAGCGCGGCGATGAAGTCGACGTAGCGGATCCCGGACAACGAGCCGATCAGCATGTTCTGCGGGTTGCCGGTGATCGTCGCGACGCTGCCGATGTTCGACGCCGTCGCCACCGCGATCACGTACGGCAGCACCGGCAGGCGGAGGCGGCGGGCCAGGTGGATCGCGAACGGCGTCATCACCAGGCAGACGACGTCGTTGACCAGGAACGCCGACAGCAGCCCGCTGCTGAAGACAACGGTCGGCAACAGGTGATGCGGGTGCAGCCGGACGATGATCCGCTCGGTGATCCAGTCGAAGAAGCCGACGATCCGCAGGTTCCCGGCCACCAGCATCATCGAGAACAGCAGGACGATGGTGGCGAAGTCGATCGAGCCGAGCGCGTCGCGGGCGTTGACGACACGAAAGGCCACCATCAGCACGGCGCCGATGATCGCCGCGCCCGGCCGATCGATGCGCAGTCCGGGGAACTTGCCGATCGCGAAGACCAGATAGCTGGCGAGGAAGATGACGTAGGCCGCGAACACGCGGGCTTCCGAGAGCAGAGCCGGATCGACCGACGGCATCAGAGTTCATCCTGTAGTGTCCGCCTTCAGGCGGACCTCGCAAAGTCCGGCTGAAGCCGGACACTACGACCTACGCCGACGGCCGTGAAAGCCGTTCGACATCCCGCGCGACTTTGACGAACGCGTCGACCACCGACGGATCGAAATGCGTCCCCCTGCCGGAGACGATGAAGGCGACGGCGTCCTCGTGCGACATCGGCTCGCGGTAAACGCGCCGCGAGGTGACCGCGTCGTAGACGTCGACCAGCGCCATCAGCCGGCCGGCAATCGGGATGCTCGTGCCGCGCAGCCCCTGCGGATAACCGGTGCCGTCCCACTTCTCGTGGTGGGTGTAGACGATGTCCTTGGCCATCGCGAGAATGACGTCGTCGCGCTTGCCGACGTCCTGCTCCGCGTGAACGATGACGTCGCGGCCGTGCGCGGGATGCTTCCGCATCTCCTTGACCTCGTCGTCGGTCAGCGCGCCGGGCTTGTTCAGCAGCTCGTCGGGGATGCCGACCTTGCCGATGTCGTGCAGCGGCGCCAGGCTGGCGAGCAGATCGATTCGCTCCGGCGTCAGGTAGCCGCTGTACTCCGGGTGGGTGGCGAGCTGGCGCGCGAGAATCCGCGCGTACTCCTGGGTCCGCCGCGAGTGGCGTCCGGTTTCGGCGTGCCTGACCTCGGTGAGCGAGAGCAGCGCCTGGACCATCAATCGCTGCGTCGTCACCTTGTCGTGTCCCGCCTCGTCGGCGCGGTTCCGCTCGAGCGTGATCTGCGCCACCGCCATCGTCGCGAACGACGCCATCAGGCCGAACGACGGATACAGCGGCGAGATGAACATCCCGGTGCTCCACAGCAGCAGGATCGATCCGCCCCAGAGAGCGGCGAGGCCGGCCGCGAAGCCGACGCCGCCCCAGACGAGGCCCAGGCGGCCAACCAGCAGCGCCGCGACGATGCCGAGGGCGACGACAATCTGCGTCTCGACCAGGTTGCCGTGTTCGGGCCGGTGGATGAAGTCGTGCTGCAGCAGGTTGTCGGCGACCGTCGCCTGCACTTCGACGCCGGCGAAGAGCGTGTCGATCGGCGTCGCCACCACCTCGCGCGTGCCCAGGGCCGTCGTGCCGACGAACGCAATCTTGTCCTTGAAGACCTCGGGCGCGCGTCTTGCCGCTGAGGACGTCGGCCGCCGATACGTACGGAAACGTGCGCTTGCGGCCGCGATAGCGCAGCAGCGCATTGCTCTTGCCGTCGAGCGGCACGGTGCGGCCATCGAGCGTCAAGGATGAAGCGTTCACGTTGATGACGCGGAGGCTGACGTCCTTGGTCCTGGTTGCGGCCATCACCGCGGCGAGGCCCAGCCCGGGATACACGCGGTCGCGATACGACGCCAGCAGCGGAACACGCCGCAGCCGGCCGTCGGAGTCGGGCGCGGCGTTGAGAAACCCGGAAGCACCAGCGGCCTGCGCGAGCAGCGGCAGACTGCAGACGACGCCGGTCGCTTCAAAGAACGGATCTTCGAGCGCGTCGTCGCCACGCCGGACGATGGCGAGCCCGAGGGGGTGCTGCACGCACGGAGTCGACTGAGGCGAGGACGGATCGAAAGTCAGCGCGTACCCGACCACGACCCCGCCCTCGCCGAGCGTCTGCGCGAGAACATGGTCCGTGGATTCGCCGCCGCCGTCGTACCGGTCGGCTTCCGCGAAGATGACGTCGAGCGCGACGGTCGCGGTGCCGAGATCGCGCAACGCCGACACCAGGCGGGCGATGACATCGCGGCGCCACGGCCACTGGCCGACGGAGGCGAGGCTGCGCTCGTCGACGTCGACGATGACGACGCGGCCGCCGAGCGGACGGGGCGGCGTGTTCCGGACGAGCCGATCGTAGGTCGAGGTCTCGAGGTTCTGCAGGAACACCGGGTGGTAGAGCGACAGGGTGGCGACGACGAGCGCCGGCAGCACGCCGCTCAGGAGGACGCGCCGGCGCGGCGGAAGATTCATCTGATCGTGATTTCGACGCGCCGGTTGCGCGGATCGGCGACCTCGTCCGCCGTCTTCACCAGCAGGTCGGCTTCGCCGTGCGACGTCACGTCGATGAGGCTGCGCTCGATCCCGGCTTGGATCAGCCGGCTGCGAATCGAGTTCGCGCGCCGCAGCCCGAGCTGGAAGTTGCCGGTGGCGCTGCCGGTCGTGTCGGTGTGTCCGATGACGGCGACATCCGGGAACGGATGGTTCCGCGCCGCCTCGAGAATCCGCGGGAGGAGTGCCTGGCTTTCCTCCGTCAACGACTCCGACTCGAACAGGAAGTGGAGGATGAAGTGCTCGGGCGCCATCGGGAGCGCCGAGATCACGTCGCCGAAGAGCCGCTGCACGTCGGCTTCGCTCATGACCGTCACCGGCGGCATCGGCCGGTTCGGCACGACCGACACCGACTCGCGAACAGCCGCGAGCTCCACCGACCCGGCCGGAGTCGTGACCGACGCACGGCCAACGGTGCCGTCGGCCTGATCGGGGAGCAGAACGACGAGGTCGCCGCCCTCAGGGGCGGTGCGCACGCGCCGCGGCCCGCAGCCGGCGGCCACAACAGTGGCGAACGCCGCCACCATCATCGCGACGGCGCGAGCGCGGATCATTCGGTCACACGAACGGCGAGCGACGTCCCGCGCACGCCGACGACGGCCGCCGGCGTTTCGAGGCGGATAGCGTCTGGCGAGAGCTTCGCGATCCGCCCGGACACATACGCCATCACGCCGCGAACGACCTTGAGCACGAGCCCGATTCGCGCCTCCGCCGGGGCGTAGACAAAGCGATCGACCCGCACCTCGCTGGCCGGACCGAGCGAGATGCGCGTGTCGTCCTTGAGCGTGATGCCGAGACGGCCATCCGGTCCGGTCCTGAGGCCGTCGGCTTCGTAGATCACCTGCCCGGCCTGCGCCGGCACGAGCGCGGTGCCGCGGACGATGAAGGCAGCCCCCGACGAGACCTTGATGCGGCCGGCTTCTGCGCCCGGTGTCTGCGCCGAAGCCGTGGCCGCGGCAATCACGAGCGCAAGAGTGCCCAACGAGATACGAGACACGAACACGGATCCCCCTTTTATGCTGGTTCAGCCACGATAACCCGCTTGCGCGCGGCGGTCCAGACACGATCCGTGACAATTGAAAAAAAGTCGACGGCTTGCAAATCCGTCATCGCAGGTACGAATTTCGACCGGGTCAGCGCAGTTGCACGCGGTAGCCGGCGCCGATCTCCAGGTTGTTCGCCTTCCGGAACTTCATCGAACGGACGGCAAAGCTGCCCCAGAACCGCGGTGACAGATAGAAGCGCGTCGCGTAGCGCTGGTAGAAGCGCGGCACCTCCTCGTCATCGAAGCCACGCCAGGCGGTGTAGCCAAACTGCGCGAGGATGCCAAAGCGTGCGATCACGTGCTCGTAGCCGCCGTAGACGCCAGCGCCGTAGCGCTGGTCGCGTGGCGCCCGCAAGTCGATCTGCCGCCCGGCGATTGCCTCGACCCGCGCGCCGGTCGCGCCGTCGTAGGTGAGGTCGACGCCCGCCGCGGCCTTGCCGAAGCGATAGAAGTGGCGCTGCACTCCGGTGGTGAGGTTGAAGACGGCGAACTCGCGCCAGCGATCGGGCAGCGCGACGTGGGTGCTGGTCTTCGCGACCGCGCTCTTCGGGCTGCCGGCGGCGCCAAGTACGAATTCCCACGACGGTGCAAACGCCGGCAACTGGTCGGCGCTGACGCGTGGCGGCACGGCGCGCGGCGCGAAGTCGTAGCGCACGCCGAGCTTCGGGCCGACGTTGGCGAGCCCGAGGTTCGGCTGGCTGGTTGCGCCGTTGGACCAATGCGTCAGGTTGACGCCGGCGTAGATGCTGGAGCGAGTGGTGATGAGCACGCGCAGCGACAGGCCGCCGTCGACCTGATACGCGATGTCCGACCCGAGCGCAGTGTTCGCGGCGTTGGTCTGCCGATCGAACTCGTTCCAGTTCCACGAGAGGCCGAGCGCGAGGTCGACCGCGAGCTGCGCGCGGCTCGACACCGGAAACGGCCACGAGAAAAAGGTGTAGGCGGACAACGGCCGACCGAGCTCGCGCTCGCGATCGAACCACGCGGCGGCAAGGCCAATCCCGTACGACGGATGGTTGTAGACGCGATGCCAGTCGCGCGATCCGTCGGTCTGGCGTCCCACCTCCAGCGTCAGCGCACGCGCGCCGTCGCCGCTGGTGTCGAACTGGCTCGACGCCAGCACGCGCGCCGGCGCCACGCTCGTCCGCACGAACCACGGGCTCGACGACGGGATGGCCGACGCCGCGCCGACGCCGGCACTACTCTGAGCGTGCGCTGCGGTCGCCATCAGCAGCACGACGATCGACGCTCCAGCCACGCTCCGCATCAAGGCGTTGTCGTTGCGGATCGGTTCTGGATCGCAAGAATTCTGCCGCGCACAGGCGCGCCATCGCTGAGGCGGCGACGACGCTCTTCGACCGGTCAAACAAACTCTTCGTTGGTGTCCACAAGCTCTTCGATCGTTCAGCAAGCTCTTCGATCAAAAGGCGACAGCCGCATGTCACACGCTCGAGTTCCGACTCTGCCATCGAGCGGCGCGCGAAGGCATCACGAGCCATTTCCCTGACGGGAACTTACGTCGCCCGAAACGCCTTTCACAACACGGTGCGTGAGGCGCCTGTCAGAAAGGACCTGTATCGACCTTGGCATTCCACTTCCGCCGACATGCGTCGTGGCATTCGTTGTGCCTGTAGTCGCACGGTCGTTTTGTAACTCGTGCACGTTCAGGCTCACGCGAATTGCGACGTTCGACAGCAACACGGCGAGGCGCCCGAACCTTTCGAAAGGTGATGACCATGAGATTGCGTCGGCTGTCGTTTCTCGCGGCTGTGCAGTTGATCATCATGCTCGGCAGTGCGGCGCGCCCCGCGGCCGCGCCGTCGGCGCCAACGCTGCTCACGCCGGCCAACGGCGCCAGCGCCACCGTGCCGCTCAAGATCACCTGGTCGTCGACGCTGAACCCGGCCAACATCAACGGCGGCTACAACTGGCAGGTCAGCAAGTCTTCCACCTTCTCGACGCTCGTGCTCGGCGGACTCGACGAACCCGGCGACCACCGAGGACATGGTCAGCGGCCTCGCGAACGGCACGTATTTCTGGCGCGTGCAGGCCGTGGACAACACCGGTGTGAGCGCGTGGTCGGCGCCACGCAGCTTCGTCGTCACCGGCCCCGGCCCCGGTTCGCTGGCCGCTCCGGTGCTCGCGCCGACGCGGGGCTATTCCACGTTCCATCCGTGGGAATTCATTCACTTCGACTGGTCGGTGGTGCCGAACGCGGTCACCTATCGCCTCGAGGTGTCGAACGATCCGAGCTTCCCCGTCGGCCCGGTGCCGGCGGGCACGACGACGTTCTGGAACGACAACATCCCGACCAACAGCGACGGCTACGTCCACACCATGATCGGCAACTGGTTCGCGCGCGTGTTCGCCGTCGACGCGGACAACCCTCAGGAAGGCGTCCGCGGGCTGCCGTCCAACGTGATCCAGTTCTCCGTCTTCTACAACAATCCGATCGGACCGCCGCCTCAGCTGCTGTCCCCGCTCGGAAACCCGACGCTGACGCTGCCGGTCACCCTCAACTGGGCGCACGTGCCCAACCCGCAGGCGATGGGCTACCTGTGGGAGGTGGCGACAGATCCCGGCTTCAACAACATCGAGGCGTTCAACAACCAGTACACCGAGCCGACCGCGGTGATGCTGTCGCTCACCTCGGGCCCGAAGTACTGGCGCGTGCTGTCGCAGCACGGCTTGTCGTCGCCGACCACCAACGCCAACACCGACTGGTCGACAACCGGCCAATTCACGATCAGCTCCGCACCCGCCAGGCCGGTGTCGATTGCGCCGATGGGCAACACGCAGATGGTGATGTACAGCGGCGGTGAGGGGGTGGTGGCGGTGCAGCTGACGGCGGGAGTCCCGCCGGCAGGCGCCACGCTTCAGCTGTCAAGCTCGCACCCGGCGGTCGCGCCGGTGCCGGCCTCCATCTCGATGCAGGGCGGCCACGCATGGACATCGTTCCCGTTCAGGGTCGGGCAGGTGACGACGCCGACGGTCGTTACTCTCAGCGCCACGCTCAACGGGGTGACAGCCTCGAGCCAATTCACCTTGCGTCCACCGACGCTGAATGACGAAACGCTTCAGCCGCAGGTGCGCGCGACTGGCGGCGCGACCATCGCCGGGTGGGTCGATCTCGAAGGCGGGGGCCTGGCTGGTCCCGCGGGATTCAGGGTCAATCTCTCGACCGACTCGGCCGCGGCGTCGGTGCCGGCGACGGTGACCATTCCGGCGGGCGTCAGCGGCACCGGGTTCTCGATCCAGACCAGTCCTGTCTCGACGACCACCGTCGCCAACGTCACCGCCAGTGCCGCCGGCGTCACGCAGACGTGGAAGATCACGATAACGCCAGGCCCGGCGCCCACATCGTTGCTGGTCAGGCCGATGTCGACGACCAATGGTTCGCAGGGCGTGGTCACGGCGGCGGAAGGGGCGGGGCACGACGAGATCATGCAGGTGGAGAGCAGCGAGCCCGCGCTCGCCGCCGTTCCCGACACGGTCACGGTCTTCGCCGGCAGCGGCATCGGCTTCTTCGACATCACGACCGCTCCGGTCAGCGCGCCGACGGCAGTGACCATCTCGGTCACGGGCGGCGGGACAACGCTGTCGAAGATCTTGACGCTCTATCCGACACTGCCGCCGCTCACGTCGCTGACCGTCAGTCCCAAGCAGCGTCGTGGGCGGCGCGTCCGCGACCGGCACGGTCAGGCTCGGCGGCCCGGCGCCGCCGAACGGCGTCGCGATCAACCTCCAGAGCTTCCTGCCTCTCTCGGCCAACGTGCCGTTGAGCGTCACCGTCCCCGGCGGCGCGACCAGCGCGACCTTCACCGTCTCGACGTTCCCCAGCCAGACCACCACGGTGCAGCTCTCGGCCGCGATGGACGGCGCGTTCCAGTTCACGGATATCACCGTCACACAGGGGGCGCCGCCCCCCGCCACCGCCGCCATCCGCGTCGTTGTCGGCGGTCTCGGTGAGCCCGTCGAGTGTCACCGGCGGCAGTTCGTCGACCGGCACCGTCACCTTGAGCGGTGCGGCTCCGAGCGGCGGCGCGGTTGTCGTCGCTCAGCGAGAATTCGACGGCGACCAGCGTTCCGGCGAGCGTCACGGTGCCGGCCGGTTCGTCGAGCGCGAGCTTCACCGTCACGACGACGTCGGTCAGCCACCGCGACCACGTCGACGATTTCCGGCAGACTGGAGCAGCGTGACGCGAACCGCGTCGTTGACCGTCAATCCGCAGTCGGCTCCGCCGCCGCCGGCGCCAGCAGCACCGACGCTCGTGTCGCCGGCCGACGCGGCAACCGGTGTCGCGCAGCCGGCGACGCTCGACTGGAGCGACGTCTCGGGCGCGACCGAGCTACGAAGTTCAGGTCGACAACAGCTCGACGATCGCGTCGCCGTTTGTCGCCAACCCGACGACGACCTCATCGCAGGCGACGCTCGCGGCCGGCCTGCCGGCGCAAACCCTGTGGTGGCGCGTGCGCGCGCGCAACTCGGCGGGCGTCTTCGGTCCGTTCTCGGCGGCGCGGCGCTTCACGCCGCAAGGGTCGGCGACCACGACGGCCACGCTGACCGTAACCGCATCGGGCCGCAGCGGCCAGCGCATCACGTCGAGCCCGGCCGGGATCAACGTGAGCGTCGGCAGCTCGGGCTCGGCCTCGTTCAACACCGGCACGTCGATCACCTTGAGCGTATCGAACGGGCGCGATGCCGATCTGGTCGGGCGCGTGCTCGAGCGGCGGCAGCAAGCGGAAGACGTGCACATTTACCTTGTCAGGCAACGCGTCGTAGCGCCAACGTGCAGTCGGTGCAGGCGGACGGGGGCTCTGCAAGGTGCACGTGGACGGGACGATCGTGCGGGTGCACGACGCCGGACAATCGGCAGGGTGAACGAGGACGCTCCGCACCGACAAGCTAGTACGGGGACGGGACGCTCGTGCAGGGTGCAAGTAGACGACGCGATCGTGCGGCGTGCGAAGGTCGGAAGAACAGGGCGCGTTCGGAGAAAGGGGGACGACGATGCGTTGCTCGATCGCTCGGTCCTTGTGGATGTGGCCGTGCGCCTGGTTGATCGCTTTCGTGGTCGCGGCACCAGGGCACGCAGCCGCGAACGTCGTCTCCGTAACGCTCAACCCGGCGACGATCGCCGGCGGCACAGGTGCGAGCACGACCGGGACCGTGGCCATCGGGCAACCGGCCCCCGCCGGCGGACGAGTCATCAACCTGGCGAGCTCCAACACCGATCTCGCGGCGTCAACCGAGCGCGTCGTCGTGCCCGCCGGTGCGACGGCTGCGACCTTCACGGTCGGCACCAACGCGCTCTACCGCGCCTACAGCGGCCTGGCGTTCAACGTGACGATCACGGCGACAGACCCGTCCGACGGCGGAGCCGCGTCGGCCGTCCTCCACGTCACCGCGCAGGCCATCCCCGGGCCGTTCTCCGGCAGCACCCGCAGCACCGATGCACGAGCAACGGCGGGGCGCATGTGTGGTGGCGCCTTCGGGACCGGCGACGCGAAGGAACGCGGGATCCTGTATACGTGCAACTTTCCGCAGGCGGGCGGGTTCTCGGTGTGCCGCTTCCAGCAGGAATGTTCGTTCGGTTGCCAGACGGTGTCGGCCCCCAGCCTCAACCGCCAGGACGTCTGCCGCACAGCGCCTCCGTTTCCGATCGCGGTTAGCCCCGAGCGGCTTGAGGGCGGGCGCCGCGCCAACGGCGCGGTGTTCATCGACACACCGGCCAATTCGCTGACGAGCGCGAACGTCAGCGTCAGTCCAGGCGGAGAGGTTTCGCCGCTCGGGTCATTCCCGATCCCTCAAGGCGCCACGACCGCGCCGTTCGACCTCGACACGTTCGAAGTCGGCGTGCCGGCATTCCTCCAGTTCCGGGTCGATCTCTCGCTGAACCCGCAAGAGCGCTTCGCCGAGGACTATCTCGCCGTCGTTCCGTCGCCCGGCCGCGAAGCGCCGGCAGGACCGCTCGCGGTCTTTTCGGTCGACACGACCCCGATCTCGGTCGTGCAGGGCAATCCGTCGATCGGCCAGGTGATCCTCAACGGTGTCGCCCCGGCCGGGGGCGCGGTGGTGTCGCTGTCATCCAGCAACGGCGCCGCATCGGTTCCTGCCACGGTCACCGTCGACGCCGGCCAGAGCGCGACGGTGTTCGGCGTGACAACCGACGCCGTGACCCAGGTCACGCCGGTGACGATCACGGCGAGCCTTGGCGGTGTCAGCCGGACGACGTCGATGAACGTGAGCCCGTTCGCGTTTTCGACCGCGACTTCGACATTGATCGATCTCGCCGTCAACCCGGCGACTGTTGCCGGCGGCGCACGATCGATTGGCAGAGTCCGCATCGACCCACCGGCGCGCGACCCGAGCGACGGTCCCGTCACGGTGGCATTGGCGAGCAGCAACGAAGCGGCGGTCGTCGTCTCGAGGCAGGTGTCGGTGGGGTTCGGCGGGACCTTCGCGGATTTCCGGATCAGGACGTTCGCGGTCGCACAACCGACAACGGTCACGCTCACCGCCACCTTCAACGGCGTCACGCGATCGGCAACGCTGACCGTCAACCCGTCTGGCGCGCCGCCGCCACCGCCGCCGCCAACAGTCACGCTGACAGCCCTGTCGCTCAATCCGACAACGGTCGTTGGCGGCAACGCATCGACCGGCACGGTAACCTTGAACGCTGCAGCTCCTGGTGGTGGCGTCGTCGTCTCCTTGTCCGACAACTCGTCGGCGGCGTCGTCGCCGGCGAACGTCACGGTCCCAGGCGGGGCCACCACCGCCAGCTTTGCGATCGCGACGACCGCGGTCACGACGACCTCGTCCGCCACCTTCACCGCCACGCTGGGCGCGAACACGCGGACGGCGGTGTTGACCGTGTCGCCAGCGCCGCCGTCTCAGACAGCAACGTTGACGGTGACGGCGACGGGCCGGAGCGGCTCGCGCATCACCTCAACCCCTGCGGGGATCAACGTCGCCGTCGGCAGCACGGGCTCCGCGTCGTTCACGAAAGGAACGTCGATCACGCTGAGCGTCTCGAACGGGCGCGAGGCGATCTGGTCTGGCGCGTGCTCGAGCGGCGGCAACAGGCGGAAGACGTGCACGTTTACCCTTCAACGGCAACGGCTCGGTGACGGCAAACGTGAAGTGAGAGGGGACAAAGGCGGGGTTGGACCCGTTTTGTGGGTCCGACCCCTTATCAGCCGGCTGGTTGAAGAGATCTCTCCGCTGCAACAAGCCAATAGGGGACGGACCCACAAAACAGGGTCCAACCCCGATCTTCGTGGTCTCCGGCTCACAGGCGCGCTAGTGGCGGTCCGATCGTCGACTTGAGCTTGTCGAACGGCTCGACGATCGGATCCGGCTTGGTGCAGTCGATGCCGACGATGCCGTAGAGCCAGGCGGGCATGGAGACGGGCTCGATGATCCAGGGGATCAGGCGGCGCTTGCGGTCGCCCATGTCGAGCACCTTGCAGATGATTGCTTCCTCCTGGCAGTTGCCGCTCTCGAGGTAGCGCTGCGAGATCACCGCGACGGTCACGCGGCTCTCGCGCACGCACCTCTCCATCTCCTGCAGGAAGCTCGCGTTCGCCGGGAAGTCGCGCTCGTCGATCGCGACCGCGTAGCCATCCGCCTCGAGCGCCTCGGCCAGCTGCGTCGCCACCTCGGTGTCGAGCCCGCCGTGCCGGTAGCTGATGAACACGTCGTATCGCACTGGCGCGTCGGCCGCGGTTAACGGCTGCGGCGCCGAGGGGTCGCGAAGGACGGACGGCAGCGTACTCCCCGGGATCGCCTGCGCCGTCGCGAGCAGGCAGACGACGAGGAACGGGATCCAGAGGAAGTAGGTGGCGCCGATGAACGTCCGGCAGCCGTCGATCGATCTGCGGGTCCACACGCTTTCAGCGGCGCCGGCCGCGTCGAACAGCAGGTCATCGTTCGACAGCGTCGGGTTGGTGCGGCTGTAGGCGGCGCCGAGCGGCGTCAGCTCCGTGCCAATGATCACCGCCTTGTCGAGGTAGCGTGCGCTGCAGGCGCGCTGCGCGTAGCCGCCGGCCGCGTAGGCGCCGAGCCCGAGCGCGAGCGCCGCGCTTGCCACGCTGAGCCAAATACGCCGCCGCGCCGGGCCGCGCATGACGACGAACGGCAGGATCGAGAGCGCGACGATCGCCGCGGAGGCGAGCGCGGCGAAGGTCGCGCGCGACACCCGTTCGGCGTCGGCCAGCCCGGCCGGCGGCGGCGCGAGCGCGGCTGCGATCGCGGCGGCTGCCGCGGCTGCCACCGCGAGCCACACCCAGTTGCGGCGCCCGAGCACGCGGGCGCCCGCGGTCATCGCCGCGTGTCGGCGGGAACCGGCAGCTCCAGGATCAGCTCCTTCTTCCCTTCACCGACTTTGACGACCGTCCGCTCGCCTACCTTCGACGTCGAGGGATCGCGCACCCACATCACGTAGCGGCCCGGCACCAGCGCCTCCTCGGTCGGGCTGCTCAACTGCGGGAACAGATCGGGCGAGGCGTTCTCGGCTGCCTCGAGCACCTTCGGCATGTAGAAGACCTGCCAGCTCTTGATCTCATCGCTGCCCTGGAGCGTCCGCACCCGGACCGTGACGGCGCCACCGAGCTTGCCGCCGCTGCGCGTGCAGTGTTCGAGCTTGATCTCCAGATCCTCGGCGAGCGCCTGGACGGTGGCCGCGATGCTCCCGGCATCCCCGGCGCGCAGCGCCGCTTCGAGCGCGCTCTGGTCGGTGGCGAGGTTGACCCGGTAATCCTCGGGCGATTCAGCCGGCCAGTTGCTGGCGAGCATCCGCAGCTGCGCCAGCGCCGCGCCGGCGCGCCGCTGTGCCTGGCGGATTTCGTTGGACGCCGGCGGCACACGCGCCAGCGTCGTTTCGAGCGCCTGCAGCGTCGCCGCGACCGGCGGTGACGCGTTCGCCGCTGGCGCGCGCGCGGCCGTGCGCGCAACGCCGCGATCGGTGAGGAACACGATGACGTGCCGGCCGGTTTCGGGGGAGCGCTCGGCCCATTCGAACACGCCTTGGCCCTGCGCGTCCCGCAGCTGCGGATCGGCGCCGCGCGAGAGGAGGAACTGCACGATGCCGAGGTCGCCGTTGCGTGCCGCGAACATCAGCGGCGTCGTGCCGCGTTCGTCGGTGACGTTTGCCGGTGCGCCGAGGGCGAGGAGCTGGCGGACGGCGGCGTCGTGGCCTTCGTTGGACGCCTGAAGCAGGCGCACGCCGAGCCCTTCGGCCTGCGCGAGCAGCGCGGCGGTGGCGGCGTGGCCGCGCGCGGCGGCGAGCTGCTGCGCGGTGGCGCCGCCTCGGGCGGCGGCGACGTTGGCGCCACGGGCGATCAGCGCTCGAACGACATCGGCGAAGCCGTTGGCGGACGCCAGCATCAGCGCGGAGGTGCCGTCGCTGGCGCGCCGGTCGGCGGCGGCGCCAGCTTCGAGCAGCAGCCGCACCATCTCGATCTGACCGCCCGCCGCGGCCCACATCAACGGGGTGAAGCCGCGCCGGTCGACCGCGTCCACCGGCGCACCGGCGGCGATCAACTCCTTCACGCGGGCGAGCTGACCGAGCTTCGCCGGCTCGAGGAGATCGAGGCTGGCCGCGGCCGGTGTTCGCGCCGGCACTTGCGTCAGGAGCAGCGCGAGTGAGATGGCGGAAAAGAGCATGGTTGCCACGCGCTGATCGCGCGATCCGCCCCATTCTAGCCCTCGTGTCGAGAGGCCGGGCGGCGCAAATGTGCCCGCTCCTTCACCGTTTTGGCACGCTGGTACGATGAGCGCGATGAAGCGCCCGCTGGCTGCTGTCGCCGCTTCAATCGTCCTGCTGGCGGTCGCCTGCGCGCTAATCGTCGAGCGCGCGCTTCATCGCCCGAGGCTGGCGATTACGCCAGTTGACCATGCGGCGGCTCGGGATCTCGCTGGCGGCGTCGGCGCTGCGCTCGACACGATCACGATCGCGGCGGGTGACGGCGTGTCGCTCGAGGGATGGCTGTTCACCCCGCGCGACGCGAACGGGCACGGCGTCGCGCTGCTTCACGGCATCGCCAGCAACCGCGCCGCGATGCTGCCCGCCGCCCGCATGTTCCTCGAGCACGGCTACCGCGCCCTCGCAGTCGACGCGCGCGCCCACGGCGCCAGCGGCGGCACGGCCGGCACACTCGGCGCCCTCGAAGCGGGCGACCTGCGCCTGTGGCTGGGCCGGCTGGTGTCGAGTGTGCCGGGCGGATGCGTCTATGCGTTCGGCCAGTCGCTCGGCGGCTCGTTTGCGCTGCAGGCATCGGATGCACCCGAGTTGTGCGCGGTGGTGGCTGAAGCGGCGTTTGCCGACGTGCGTGAGATCGCGTTCGACCGCGCCGGGCAGCAGTTCGGGGCCGGGCCGTGGGTGGGCCGCGTTCTGCTCCGTCCGGGCATCGAGGTCGCGTTCGCCTACGCGCGGCTGAGGTTCGGTGCCGACCTTGGACAGGCATCGGCACTCAGAACCGTCGCGCAGCCCGGCGCGCCAATCCTGCTCATCCACGGCGTGCAGGATGACAACACGCCGAAGCGTCATGCGGAGTTGATGGCCGCCGCAAACCCGTCGCGTGTCTCGCTGTGGCTCGTGCCCGGCGGCCATGAGAGCATCCAGCGTTCTGCCGGCGCCGGCTATGCCGAGCGCATCATGTCGTTCCTGTCGTCTCATCGCGAACGGAAACGTGGCGTTTCGAAGTAAACCGTGGGTGGGACGCTGCTCGCCTGAAACATCAGGCATCATTCCATCGTCTTGGTCCTTGTGTCCTCGGACGAACTGCGCCAGCAGCTGCGGCATTCCCTCCGGCTGATGCGCAAGTCGCCGGGCTTTACCGCCACGGCGCTGGCCACGCTGGCTCTGTGCCTCGGTGCCAACCTCACCATCTTCGCGGTCGTCGACGCCATCCTGCTCCGCCCGCTGCCGTTCCCCGACGCCGACCGGCTGGTTCGCATCTTCAACACCTACCCGCGCGCCGGCGTCATGGACGATGGCGCATCGGTCACCAACTACTACGAGCGCCGCGGGCGCATCGCGGCCTTGTCCTCGCTTGCCCTCTATCGGGAAGGCACCGCTATCGTCGGCGACACCGGGTCGACGGAGCGCGAACAGGTGGTGCGCGTGTCGCCCGACTTTTTCGCCACGCTCGGACGCGGTCCGGTAATCGGCCGCGCGTTCACCGACGAGGAAACAACGTTCGAGACCGACGACGTCGTGATCCTGACCGACGCGTACTGGCGCCAGCGGCTGGGCGCCGATCCGAATGCGATCGGCAGGCGCATCCGCGTTGACGGCGCCGAGACGACGGTGGTCGGCGTGCTGCCGCCCGACTTCCGCTTCCTGTCCAGCCGCGCGCGTCTGTACTTCCCGCGTGCGTCCGATGCCGAGGCTCGAAGTCCCGCGCGAAGACATTCGGGCAGCTTGTCGCAGATGGTCGCGCGTCTTGCGGACGGCGTGTCGGCGGCCGAAGCGCAGTCGCAGGTCGATGCGCACAACGCGGCCGTGGGCGCCGACAGCCCCGAAGCGAAGATGATGGCCGACGCCGGGTTCCGTTCGGTGGTCGTGCCGCTGCGCGCCGATCACGTCGCCGCGATCCGTCCGACGCTGCTGCTCATCCAGGCCGGGGCGCTCGTCCTGCTGGCAATCGGCGCGGTCAATCTCGTCAACCTGCTGCTCATCCGGGCGAGCGGGCGCCTTCGTGAGCTGGCCGTGCGCCACGCGATCGGCGCGAGCCGCCATCACGTTGTCGGCGAGGTGGTGGTCGATACGATGCTGCTCGCACTGGCGGGCGCGACCCTCGGGCTCGGCACGGGCGCCGCCGGGATCCGCCTGCTCGATGTGCTCGGCACCGGACGGCTGCCGCTCGGGACGCAGGTCGCGTTCGACGCCCGAGTCGCTGGGATCGCGTTTGCTGCCGCGATCGCGGTCGGCATCGCGCTGGCGATCCCGATCGCGTGGTACAGCCTGCGTGCGCACGAAGCGGGCATGCTGACCGGCGAATCGCGCGGCGGCACCGCGAACCGCGCCGCCCAGCAGATGCGCCACGCGTTCCTCGTCGCGCAGATCGCGCTCGCCTTCGTCCTGCTGTCGGGCGCGGGGCTGCTCGGCGTGAGCCTGCAGCGCGCGCTCGCGGTGTCGCCGGGATTCCAGGCGGAGAACATCCTGACCGGGCAGATCTCGCTGCCCGGCGCGCCGTACCGGACCGGCGCCGCGCGGATCGCGTTCACCGATCGGCTCGTCGACGCCATCAGCCAGCAGCCGGGTGTGGTCGCCGCCGGCGTCGTCACCAACATCCCGTTCAGCGGCATCACGATCAAGAGCGCGGCGCGGGTCAAAGGATATGTGATGCGGCCGGGCGAATCGCTGCGCGGCCACTACTCGTACGGTGTCACCGGGGACTACTTTCGCGCGCTCGGCGTCGGGCTGGTCGAGGGACGGTTGCTGACCTCGGCCGACTCGCGGGCCGCGATGCGCGTCTGCGTAGTGGACGACGACTTCGCACGCGTGTACTGGCCGCGCGGCGGTGCAGTCGGGCAACAACTCTTCCAGGGCGGCGAGGAGGGCGCCGACGCCGACGCGTTCACGATCGTCGGGGTCGTTCGCGCGGCGAAGCAGGCAGGGCTGACCGATCGCGATGCGCAGGGCGCGATCTTCTACCCATACGGTCACCGCCTCGACCGCGACATCTTCGTCGTCACGCGCACGACCGCGGCGCCACAAAGGTTCGCGGCCACGCTGCGGCAGGTGACGCGGACGATCGACGCGGACCTGCCCGTCAACGACGTGCAGCCGATGGACGCCCGCATTGCCGCCAGCGTCGTCGAGCGCCGCTCGCCCGCGGTGCTGGCGGCGCTGTTTGCCGGGCTCGCCGTGCTGCTCACCGCGATCGGTACCTACGGCGTGGTCAGCTACGGCGTCGCCCAGCGGCGGCGCGAGATCGGCGTGCGCATGGCGCTCGGTGCGAGGCCCGGCCAGATCCGGCGTCAGTTCGTGTCGGTCTCTCTGAGGCTGATAGCAATCGGTGCCGGCATCGGCGTCGCCGGCGCGTGGCTGGCGGGGCGGGCGATGCAGTCGCTGCTCTTCGATGTGCCGGCGCTGCACGTCGTGACGCTCGCCGGCACGCTGATGGTGATGAGCGCGGTGTGCCTCGCGGCGTGCCTGATCCCGTCGGGCCGGGCCGCACGGATCTCGCCCATGGAGGCGTTGGCGGACGACTAAGATCGGTAGCGAGATGAGGAGGGAAATCTCTTCCTGCGCCTGTTCTACAGGAGGTCAGGAGATCAGGAGGCTCCACGACCTTGGGGCCACGGTGCGAGCATCCGGGTCCACGCGCGCTCTTCGATTCGGCGGACGCCGCGTGGCGGCGTTACAGCGGCCTGCTTCGCAGGCTGTGGCCGCCGAACTAACAGCGCGGGCAAGCCTCCTGACCTCCTGATCTCCTGTGAAACCAGCGTGGGAAGAGATCTCCCCTCTTTATCTCTGCTCGCGCAGCAAGCTATCCACGGCAGCGTACCCGCACGGCACCACCACATCACCGACTGATGCCCCCGCGGCCAGGAGTGCTCGCACCGACTCCGGCGAGCGACGATCCGACCAGTACGAATCGACGCACGCGCGCACGGCCAGGGCGAGCGGCGTCCGCCCGTTTGCATCCACCGCATTCACGTCTGCGCCGCGCTCGATGAGGAGCGTCACCGTCTCGTGCCGCCCGCGCCAGGCCGCGACCTGCAGCGGCGTGCTGTTCCTTGGCACGCCGTAGTACGGATCGCCCTTCGCGTATGGCGCGTCGGCGGGCACACCGAGATCGAGCAACTGGCGCACGCCGTCGGTGTTGCCGACGCCGGCGAACTCCGCGAGCAGGTCGCCTCCGTGCTCGATCAGCGCTGTGACGATCTGTGGCTCGCGCTCGGCGAATGCACGCACCGTAACTGTGTCGTTGCGCGCGCACGCGGCCGCCAGAAGGTCCAGGCCTTGCAGATCGATCGCGACGCCGCGTCGCGTCAACGACTCGAGGACGTCGCGCCGGCCTCGGCGCGCGGCCAGGGCGACGGCGGTCTGTCCGTCGGCGGCGAGCGTCGCGTCGGCGCCGTGGTCGAGGAGCAGATCGATGTGGTCGATCGAGTTGTCGCGCAAGACGGCCTGGTGAAGCGCCGTGCGCCGCCATCTCGTCATCAGGTTCGGATCGACGCCTCGCTTCAGCAGCAGCTCGAGGCCGTCGTAGTCGTGCCAGTCGGCCTTGCGCAGCAGCATCGTCGCCAGGCTGTCGGCGGTCAGCCGTCCGCTGTCGACGAGCAGCGTCAGCGCGCGGTTGTCGTAGGTTTCCGGCGAGTGGTACGGGACCTCGTCGTCGTTCGGGTCGGCGCCGTGGGCGAGCAGGACCCGCGTCAACTCGGGATGGTGCGCGATGCCCGCGGCGCCGTAGAGGACGCTTTCCCGAACCGGGCTGGGCTGGTGACCGCTTTCGAAAAAGCCGGTGTTGGCGCTGGCGCCGGCGTCGAGCAGCGCTTCGGCGGCGCGGACGAAGCCCGTGGAGCGGGCCGGATCGAGCCGGAGATAGCGCGAGAAGCAGAGGTGGGTCAGCGCATCCCAGCCGTACGGCTCGCTGGTCGCGGTCGCGACGTGCACGATCGAGGTCGAGGAATCGGCGGACGCCAGCGTCGTCGCCAAGGATCGCCGCGGTGTGAACGTCGCAGCCGGCGACCTCAGGGTTCGCGGCGAGGATCGCCTGGGCTTGGTCGAGGGTTCCGGATACGTGGCTGTCGTCGCGCGGCACGCACGCTGCCTTGACGAACGCCGCGCGAATCGCGCTATCAGTCACAACGAACATCACCCTATCACTGCGAGCTCTGCCTTCGACCGTCGTGAATCCGTGGCTGCTAAGCTAGATTCCTTGGACCCTCATCCGCCCTCAACGCTCTGGACGGCGCGCAACAAAGGGCGCCAGATCGAATGCATCGTCAGGCTGTTCGTATCGGGCATCGACATCGAGATCCTGATCGACAACACGCCGCACATCGGCCGCACGTTCGCGTCGAGCGACGAAGCGCTCGCGTTCTCAGCCGAGCAGCAACGGAAATGGTCAGAAGGCGCGTGACGACCGGGTGGTCACGACTCGAAGCACTTTCGCCCGCCGACGAAGCGCGCCGCCACGGCGCCGTCCTCGGTTGCGCGGACGATCTCGGCCGGGCAGACCTGCTTGCCGGGGCTGAACCACGCCAGCTGCGTCGGGGTCGTCAGGATGATCTCCACCGTTGTCCCGAGCTTCAGTTCGGTGGGCCCGAACAGGACGCCAGAGTCGCTCAGGTTGAGCACGCGGCTGGGGAACCAATCCACGTCGCCGCGGCGTCGATACATGATGGGAATCGGGAAGTTGAGGCGCTCGGCACGCGGGCTGTGAGACGGCATCGTTCGCCTCCTGGCGGCTCGGAATTTCCGCGTAATCGTGGCCGACTCGGGTGCCGAGTTCAAGCGCGAAATCGAGCGCGCGCATCATTCCGCGAAACGACCGCGCGCTGGTCCGCCGAGCCGTCGCGCGTAGCATGACCGGCCATCGGGAGCTTGCGGTGACATCGCCGTCCACACACCGCCTGTCGATCGACACGCGTTCGTTCTCGTGACGCTCTCCGCCTGCGAAAAAGCGTTCGTGCCAGTGTGCAAGCCCGTGAGCGAGCGGACCGGCGAAGCGGGGTGCTGGATCACCAGCAACGCGACCATCGGGCAGTTGCCATCGCAGCCGATCTTCTGGCACATCGACAGCTATCCCTCACGCGCCGAGGCGGAACCCGCGAAGGGGCCGCGCGGCACGGTCGTGGAATCGCTCGGGAAGGTGTGGCTGCTCACGATCGAGATCGCGGGCTGGCGGCCGGCCGGCGGCGATCGCGTCGCGGAAATTGGTCCCCTGCCGGTGACGCCCGGCTTGAGCTATGCGGCGCAGTACATGGAGGCGATTTTTACGCCGGGCATGACCGCCCCTGCCCATCGCCACTCGGGCTCGGAGGCGTGGTACACGCTGACTGGAGAGACGTGCCTGGAGACGCCCGACGGCAAGATGGTCGGGAGAGCGGGAGGCGCGCACGTCATCGTCCCGGGCGGCCCGCCTATGCATCTGACCGCGACAGGCACCGCGATCCGCCGGGCGCTGGTCCTCATCCTCCACGATTCAACCAAGCCGGCGACAACTGCGGCGCCCGACTGGACCCCCAAGGGACTCTGCGCAACTGACGCGTCCGGACGGTCGGGTCGGAAGCACGGCACGTGGCGGCCGCACTTACGGCCGCCACGTCTGTGGTCGCTTGCTTACTTCGCCACGAACACGACGTCGACCCAGTAGTTGCTCGAGTTGAAGCTGGAGTTCGGGAAGACGACGCCGCTGCCGTAGCGGTAGACGCCATTCCCGCCGCTGACGCCCGCCTTGAGCGCGTGCAGAGGACCGTTGTCGACGCCGGCGTTCGCGAACGTGTTGTGCGTATACGCGTAGCGGCCGACCTTCGCGTGATACGACACGACGTAGACGGTGTTCGCGGTGATTGCGACCGGCGTCGAGAACAACACCTGCTGCCAGCCCGACGCGGTCTCCGACGTGAAAGTCGCCGTCGCGAGCTTGGTGCCGTTGCTGCTCCAGAGCGTACCGGTATGCGTCCCGGTCGTGCCCGTTCCCTTGTAGAAGCGAACGCCGGTGACATTGCCGGCGACATCGGAGCGGAACTTGACGCCGAGCTCGACCGAGCTCGTATCCGAGGTCGCAAACGTCGTCGGCGCCGCCGACGCGGAGAAGATGCTCGTCGCCCCTGGCGTCGGAGTGGGCGGCGGCGGCACCGGCGCCGCGGCGGTCGTGAACGACGCGACGTAGTTGCCGATCATCGCGTTGCCGGCGGCGTCCCTCACGCCGGCGCTGCCGCCGACGATCGTCGAGGTGTAGCTCTTCGACCCGCCGAGCGCCTGCGACGGCGTGAGCGTCGCCACGCGCGTCGACGCGTTGTAGCTGATCGTCGCCGGAACCACGACGTTCGCCGAGTCGCGAAGGACGAAGGTGGACGCGCTGATCGACGCCGCGTTCATCGCTTCGCTGAAGGTTGCCGCCACCTTCGTCGAGGTGCTGACGCCGGTTGCGCCGACGGCCGGTGACATGCCGCTCAGCGATGGCGGCGTCGTATCAGCCGGCGCACCCGACGAGGTCACCAGGGTCACGACGCTGCCAACCGCGGCCGACGTGCCGGCCGCAGGAGTCTGGCTCATCGTCGTGCCCGCTGGCACTGTCGTGCTCGACGCCGTCGTCACCGTGCCGACGACCAGCTGCGCGGCCACGATCGCGCTGCGTGCCGCCTGCTCGGCCATGCCGATCACGTTCGGAACGGTGACCGGCGCCGGCGCCGGCGTGACGCCGCCGTCGATCACGAGCTGCTTGATCTCCTTCATCTTCTGGACGCCAAGCCAGCCCTTGAGCCCGTAGCCGTTGTAGGTGAGCGCCAGGCCGGTCGTGTGCGTCGCCGGGTCGCCGCCGTTCGCGTATGGGTCGCTCGTCGCCGGGTACTGCGTCGTGCCGTGCGTGTAGTGGACGCCGTCGGAGAGGAAGCGTCCCGGCCACTGCGAGAACGGCAGCCGCGCCAGCATCTCCTTGTTCAAGTCGATGAGCGGCAGCTTCTTGGTCTGCGCGTAGCGGACGAGCGCCGTGTTGTAGCGGTCGACGAGGAGATTGAACGCCGCATCCGTGCGGTAGGTGTAGGTGATGATGATCGGCACGATGTGGTTCGAGATCATCAGGTCCACCATCCGCTCGAGGTCGGTGAAGACTTCGGGGTTGCTCGCCTCGAGGTTGACCTCGGGGATCGCGAACTGCGCCTTCGGCAGCGCCGCGAGCATCGTGTAGAGGTTGAGCGCGCGGGGATACGTCGTGCAATCCTGCAGCTTCTGCCGCGCCGTCGCCGCGTTGGTGTCGGCCGGCATGCTGCCGCCCATGAAGTCCCACGATCCGAGGCTGTCGCCGACCGTGTAGCTGCGCGCCGAGCAGAAGTACGGCGCCGCCAGCGCGAAGCCGTCGATGCTGTCGACGCCTTGCGGCGATGATCCCGCGTGCATCCAGGTGGTGATCGCCTGGTCGTCCGCGGTCTTGCCGGCGCCGTTCTGCGCCCACGCGCCGAGCGCGGCGTCGCGCGTCAGCGAATCGCCGATCCACATCACCATGCCGCTCTGGCCGGAGCCGCCGGCGAGAATGGCCTTCGCGTTGGCAACCCAGCCGCTGGTCTCGTCCTGCCAGGCGTCGTCGTAGGCGTTGGCGCGCGCCGCGTTGTGCGCGGTCGTCGGCGTGCCGGTCACGGTGATCGACACCGTCTTGCTCGCGGTGTTGTAGTTCGCGGAAGACGACGGCGTGAACGAGGCCGAGAGCACCTGCCCGGCGCCGACGCCCAGCACCGTTCCGCTCGCCGGCGTATAGGTGAAGCTGCCAGGCACGTTCGCCACCGCGTTCAGCTGGGCCGCGCCGAGCGCCGTCCCGGCCGTGATGTCGGCCGGCGTCGCCCACGTGATGAGCGGCGTCGCCTTCAGGACGCTGATCGCGACGGTCGCGGCCGCGCTGTTGTACGCGGCCGTATTGGTCGGGGTGAACGTCACCGACAACGTCTGACCCGAACCCGCGGCCAGCACGGTGCCGGCCGCCGGCGAGTACGCCCACGATCCGGGAACCGTCGTCGCGGCGTTCAACTGCGCGCCGGTCAACGCCGTGCCGTAGACGATGCTGGCGGGTGCGGGCCAGGTGATCACCGGCGTCGTGCGCGTCGGCGCCGTGACCGTCACCGCCGCCGTGGCCGTAACCGAACCGGCGGAGTTGGTCGCCGTCAGCGTGTAGGTCGTCGTCGCCGCGGGCGACACGCTCTTCGTGCCGGACGCCGCGACCGCGCCGACGCCCTGATTGATCGATACCGACGTGGCGTTGGTCGTACTCCAGCTCAACACCGCGGCCTGTCCTGCCGGCACCGATGACGGCGCGGCGGTCAAGGTGGCCGTCGGCACGGGCGTGGGCGGAGGAGTCGGCGGCGGAACCGGGCTTCCGAGCGGCGCAATCGGGCAGACCAGGCCGTTGATGCCGGCGCGCGTCGCCGGCGTGCAGCCCGCCGGCGGCCGCGGCAGCACCGACGTGTTCGAGTGGTAGACCTGGAAATTATCGCTGGCCACGCCGTTGTAGGCGTAGACGCGCATCTCGTCCAGCTTGCTCAGGCACTCGGGCGCGTAGGCGACGTCGCGCACCATCGAGATCGCGCTGAGGCTGCGGCCCGCCGGCGCTTCGAAATGCGTGTTGGTTGCGACCACCAGCTTGTTGTTCATCCAGCAGCCGTTGACCGAACCGTTGGTCGGAATCGCCAGGTTGACGTAGTTCCGAAGATACGTATTCTCAATCGTGAGGTTCGGCTCGGGGCCGAAGCCGGCCTCGGGAGCGGTGATCCCCTCTTCCATCCCCTGGATGTCGGAGTTGCGGATGACGATGCCCTTCGAGGAGTAGTCCGCGAAGTAGACGCCGTTGCCGCAGCAGCGGCTCGCCGAGTTGAAGCTGCCACGAATCTTCAAGCCGTCGAAGGTGATCTTCTGGCTCGGATACATGTAGACGGTCTTGTTGTAGATGTTCCAGAGCTTCAGATCCTTGATCAGGCTTTCCTGCGCGTTGCTCGCCGGCTGCGGATCCTGCGAGCTCACCCACCAGAGCGTGAAGCCGCCCTGCATCGCGCCGTAAGCTTCGTTGTTCTCGAACTGCAGAACCGGCATGTTGTTGCCGTTCCGGGTCGTGAACTGCGACGCGTCCATCGCGCCCTTGTAGTTCGGCACGGCGATGTTGCCGAGGAACCGCAGCTGGTACGCGTAGCCGTATGCGCCCTCGGTGGTCGGGTTCTGGAAGTTGGCGGCGACGTTGTTGCGGACGTAGTTGTTCGGCCCGCGGAACCAGAAGCCGACGCCCTCGGTGCCCATCGCCATGCGCGCCTCGGAGACCGAGTCGTTCGGCTCGCCGATGCCGCGCAGCGCAAAGTTGTGGTCGAACGTGTTGAAGCTCTCCGATCCGTCTTCGGTCGCGAAGCTGGCGCCGTTGTAGTTGTAGACGACGTTGTCCCGGACGAGCCCGTAGTGGCTGGCGTGAACCGTGATGCCCCACTTGAACTTCGTCTCGGCCGAGCCGCCATCGACCGCGTTACCGACCAGCGTGAACTGGTAGCCGTTGGCCGGCGTCGTCATCGGCCCGCCGAGATGATGCATGTGGATTGGATAGCGGCCGATCAAGTTGGTCGTCGTGTTCAGCGGCAGATACGTGGTACGGCCGAGATCGCGGAAGAGCGCATAGCGGATGTCGACATCCGCCATGTGTGTCGCAATCACGTGACCGCGCGTGCCGGTCGCGCTCTCCGAGCGAACGATCACGTTGCGCGTGAGGTTGCCGACGTGCGGCAGGAAGTCGAGGACGCCGTTCAGGTCGCGCGCGCCAAGGTGGTCGTACTGCAGCGCGCTGTTGAGCGTGACCGTGCGGCCGTCAGCGGAGATCGCCGTGACCGTCCGCTCCTCCCACTGGTTGACCGTGTTCATCCAGCCGCTGCCGGTGACTTCGCTTTCCTTGATGTGGCGCGTGTCCGGCAGGACGATGCGATCGCCGACCTGCCACCCTGACGACGCCTGCGAGAGGGTCAGCATCGTGTGTCCGACGCGCGGCTCCGACGCGAGGCGGGCGAAGGTCGGCGTCCGCAGCGTGCCGTGCATCGTCGCCTTGCCGATGATGTTGATGCCGGTGCCGAACCCGAGCGGGTCGGCCACGCTGCCGCCGAGCGGCGAATTGGCGATCAGAATCTCCGCCGTCACGCCCGCGGCGACCGGCGCCGCGGCGGTGCCGACTTCCAGGATGCCGGGCGTGCCCATGCCCATCTCGCCCGCCATCACCTGCAGGTTCGTCACCTTCAAGCGCGTGTTGACGCTGGTCGCGAACGCGAGCTTGCCGTCAACCGCCACCGTATACGCAGTGGCGGAAGTGTCGTCGATAGTCACCGTATGTCCTGTCAGGATGCGGACGACGTTGTTCGACGTCGGGATCTGTCCGCCCTGCCATGTCGCCGGGTTCGACCATGCGCCGCTCTGTGCGGACCGCACGGCCGCGCGCGTCGTGTCGAGAGAAAAATCAGGAATGCTCTCGGGGAGCGTCGTCGCCGCTGCCGGGGCCGCGCCGATGGCGGCGATGATCACGAGCAGCGAGGCGATCGAGCTCAGCCGATGATGAAGAATGCCGAACCCGCGGGTTCGAGCGCGTCGTGAAGTACACATGGTCGCGGGAAATCGCAAAGCTCCCGCCACCAGTGCTCGCGATCAGCGAACGTGATTTCTCCTCATAGAGTTCACGCGATCCGTCGCGCGTTCGCGCGCGCATCACAAATGCGTAGGCGGATTGCGATTTTGAGATCGAGCTGACGATTCTCGCGCTGCGTACGAATGTCTTCGCGCCGATTGAGAAAGCTCAGCCGGACAGAAACCGAAACTGTTAGGAGTGATCGTGAATCGTCGGTGCAGGCCTGCGACCTCGGTCGCAAAGCCTGCTCGATCGCGACGTTGGTCTAGCGCAGCATCCACCCGCTCACATTGAACGTCGTCAGCATCGCAAAGCCCTGCAGGGCGGTTCCCTGCGGGCCACCCATGAACCAGACGGATGCGCTGCGATCCGCATCGTTCTGCCAGACGAGATCCAACGTGCGGTCGCCGTTGAAGTCGTTGACGCCGACCACCCGCCATCCCGGCACAGGCGACGCGCTCAACCAGGTCCAACCCGCGAACGTGGTTCCATCCACGCCGCCGAGATACCACACGGATACCTGGCGCGTCGCGTCGTTCTGCCACACGAGATCCGGAGCGCTGTCGCCGTTGTAGTGAACGCCGTCGGACGCATCTCCCGGTTCAGATCGATCAACGGGAGATTCTTGGCCTGCGCGTACTGGATCAGCGCGGTGTTGTAGCGATCGACCAGGAGGTTGAACGCCGCATCGGTCCGGAATGTGTAGGTGAGGATGACCGGGACGATGTGATTCGCGATCATCAGGTCGACCATCCGCGCGAGATCGGTGAAGACCTCGGGGTTACCCGCTTCGAGATTCACTTCGGGGATCGCAAACTGCGCCTTCGGCAGCGCCGCGAGCATGGTGCGCAGGTTGAGCACGCGCGGATAGGTGCTGGAGGTTCGTCACTCTCAGGCGCGTGTTGACGCTGGGCGCGAATGTGAGCTTCCGTCGACCGCCACCGTGTACGCAACGGCCGACGTATCGTCGATCGTCACGGTATGGCCCACCACGATGCGGACGACGTGATTCGAGGTCGGGACCTGGCCACCCTGCCACGTCGCCGGATTCGACCACGCGCCGCTCTGGACCGAGCGCACCGCCGCCCGGCTGGTATCGAGTGAGAAGTCGGGAATACTTTCCGGAAGGGTCAGCGCGCTCACCGGCGCGGCGCCAAGGACGCGCGCGATCGTGCCACGCCCCGCGCCCACCACCCACCGCACCGCGAAGTCGCACCCACACGTCGATTAAGTCTCCGCGGGCGGCGACTTGTCGACGTCACGATCGTCCTTCATTGGTCACTAAGTCCTAATACGTCATCAACTAACGCGTCTTGCCTCATCACGGCTCGGAGCTTGCGAAATGGTCAATGCCCCAGGCCATGACCGATATCTCGAAGGCACGACTATCGGTCCGTGACCCCGGCCTCGCCGTCGTGGCGCACCTCTTCGATCAGATGCAGATCGATCCGAAGTGGGCCGTCCGGCGCGAGCGCGGCTTCACCTGGTGGGGCGCACGCCTGGCGCAGCGCGTCTGGGCGTCAGCGAGCGAACAGCGCTGCGGCGACTCGGTGTGGCAGGTGCACATCGTCACCGATCTCGTAAAGGAGGTGCGTCTCACGCCAGACCCTTTTCCGGTGCTGGCGGAACTGAACCGGCTCGCGACCTTCAGCGCCTGCGTGCTCGAGGACAGCCGCATCCGCCTGCACGCCAGCGTCAGCGTCACGGAGAACAACCTGCCGTTCGCGAAGGAGCTGGCGATCCACGCGATGTCGCTGCAGGCAGCCGATGCGCTGCCGGTGGCGCGGTGGCTCAGCGAGCGTCTCGGCGCGGAGGAAGACGTGTCGGAGCATCCGGTCAACGGATTGCGCACCGCGCCCGACGAGATGCTCGGCGTCGCGCTCCTCTACAAGCGCAAGCGGCAGGAGAGCGTCTGGACGCCGCCGATCGATTTCATCAGCGTCGCGACGTCGTCGAACCGCTGCTGGCTGGCGGCGACGGCGGGGACGCATTCGTTCACCGCGGAGCTGCCGTTCATGCCGGACGACATCGGCCGCCCCGGCGAAGAGCATCCGCGCGCGCGCTTCCAGACGTGGACCGACAAGCCGAGCCCGCTGTTCGGCATCGGCGCGCTGATGCTCCTGCGGGTGCCGGGCGAGTTCGACGCGCGCACGGCCAATTTTCTCAACGTCGCCGAAACGGTTTCTCCCGATTGCCATCAGCTCGGCGCCTGGTGTCATCGCGCCGACTGGGGGCTGGCGTTCGTCACCTTCCTGCCGGCGCTGGTGTTCCAGCGCGGCGGGCCCTACGCGACCAATCTGTTCGAGAGCCTCGTGTGGCATTCCGCCTCGCGAGCCCTGTGGGCGCATTCCCTGCTGACGGAGTGAACGACGTGCCGTCAGGGATGTTTTTCGCGCGCGTGAGCGCGTCTTCTCAAGACCATGTGTAGAGTTCTCGCTTTCGTCGCCCGCCAGCCCGCCCACGCCTTTGCCGGACCGATGAGCGTGCATCGCAGCGCCGCGCAGCCGATGCCCGACATGGTCGTCGAGCAGCCGCTCGCGTCTGCCGATTACACGGTCGAGAACAAGGGGACGCTGCTGCTGCTGCGCAGCTCGAACGGGCGCGCCTACGACTGGCTGGTGACGCACACCGATCCCGACGCGCACTGGTTCGGCCGCGCGCTGGTCGTCGAGCACGGCTACATCGACGATTTCGTCGACCGCCTGCGCGCCGACGGCTTCACGGTGGTGGATATCTGACGCGGAACTGTTGCTAGATGCTAGTCGCCGGTTGCTGGAAGTGACCAGTGGCAAGGGAGAAGGGCGAACCAGCACCTTACCAACCAGCCACTACTAGCAACTAGCAACCAGCAACAGGCGCCGAGCCACCGTTCTAGACAGGCGAGGAGTCTACGCAGGCGAGCCACCGAAGAACTGCGTCATGTCCGGCGCGTTCCCCTGCGGCAGCACCGTCTCGACGATGTGGCGCTCGTACGCGCCGGTGAGATCGCGCGCGCTGCAGTCGATCCGGTTCCCGGGGCCATCGCCTGACGCATTGACCAGCGCCAGCTGCGGATGCAGCGGATCGCACGGGTTGATGCCGACGACGATCGCGATCTCGTCGCGGGTGGTGCGCACCATCGACCCGAGCGGGAAGAAGGTGATCGCGTTGACGAACGCCTTGACGATCGCGCTGTTCAGTTTCTCGCCGGCGAGCCGCGCCAGCACCAGGCACGCGCGCTCGGGCAGCGTCGGCGCCTGATAGGTCCGCGCGCCGGTGATCGCCTCGTAGATGTCGGCCACCGAGACGATCTGGCTCATCACGTGCGGCACCGCGTCACCGAGATCGGGATAGCCGGTGCCCTTGACGCTGCGGTGGTGCTCGAGCGCGACGATCGGCGTCATCGGCCGCAGCCCCTCGGTCTGCACCAGGATCTCGGCGCCGAAGGTGGTGTGCGCCTCCATCATCTTCCGCTCGCGCTTCTCGAGCGCGCCCGGCTTCTTCACCACGTCCAGCGGAATCTTCGTCTTGCCGATGTCGTGCAGCAGCGCCGCCTCGACCAGCGACGCCAGCGCCGCATCGTCGAGCCCGATCTGCTTGCCGATGAGCAGGCTGAGCATGGCGACGTTCACCGAATGGCAGTAGGTGAGGTTCTCGTACTGCTTGACGGCGAGAATCTGGCCGAGCGCCGCGTTGCTGCGCGCGACGCGATAGATCAGCAGCTCGACGAGACCGCGAACCGTCATCGCATCGAGCCGCCGTCCCGACGCGACCGTCTCGAAGGTCTGCTCCGCGAGCGCGAGCGATTCGGCGTATGCGGGATCGAGCGGACCGGTCGGCGCGTCCGGCCACTGCTGCGAACGCCAGCGCGTATCGAGCCGCACCAGCCGGGCGAGGCTGACGTGGCGGATGCCGCGGCGCGACAGCTGCGACTCCAGCGAATCGCCGGATGACGTGTCCTTGAACTGCCAGAGGAACTCGGCGACGGCGCGGAGCTCTTCGGCCTCGACGCCCTCGCGGATGTGGATGCTGTCGATGCCCAGGTCCGACAGCTCGCGGATCGCCTGCGCGTTGGCCTGCCGGTCGGTGCCGAACGAGACGCCGTCGAGGCGCACCTCGCCGTCGATGACGTCGATTTCGAGCACGGGCCCGCGCCGCAGGTGGTGGCGCACGAGCTCGTCGAGCTCGCGCAGCTTCTGCGCGATCATCGGGTGGCCCGACGGATACGTCCCCAGCAGCCGCCGCAGGCTGGCGAACGCCTTCAGGACGTTGACCGGATCCGGCGGCGCGGCCGGCGCGGTCGGCGGCGTGGCGGTTGACGCGGTCATCGCCGTCCCACGAGCGTGCCCGCCCGGCGCGCGACGCGGACGAGCGCCGGATTCCAGAAGCGATACCTGAACGGCATCAGCGCGCGCAGCGCCGGCTCGAGGTTGGTCGTCCCGGCCTGCTCCGCGCGATCGATCAGCCGGACCGCGATCTGCGGATGCTGCAGCACGAACTCGCGGTTGCCGAGCAGATCGCGCATCGCCATGCCCGCGGCCGCCGGCGGAAAGTGCCGCAGCGCCTCCTCGGCGGCGGCGCGCACCGCGTTGTTCCCTTTGTGCAGGTGCACGCCGACGATCGCGGCCGCGCGGCTGCTGCCGATGTGTGTCAGCGCCTGCACCGCTTCCCGCCCGGTCTGCTCGTCGCCGTGCTCGAGCTGATCGGCGAGCACGCTCTCGTAGCCGGAGCCGGCAAAGCCGATCACCTTGATGATCGCGCGCGCGGCGCCGACGCCCACCTGGCCGAGCAGGGACACCAGCGTCGGCGCCAGCAGCCGGCCATGCTCGCACATCAGCGGGACGAGCGCGCGTGCGCTCGTGCGCATCGCCGGATCGTCGAGCAAGGCGATGAAGGCGGGCGCGAACGCAGCGCCGAACGCTTCGACCACCTGGTTGGCGCGCGCACGCCCGGCGGCGTCAGACGCGTAACGCTCGGAGAGCGCCAACGCGCGCGCGGCGGTGCAGAACGAGGTCAGCGACGCGACGATCGCGTCGGCGACGTCGGGGCGGGACGGACGCAGCGCATCCGCGAGCCGCCGGTATTCGCCAGCCCAGGCCGCGAGCTCCGCCGGCCGCGCGGCACGTTCGAGCTCCGCGAACGCGAACATGCTTCGGCGCAGGAACGCCTCGACAATCGCCGGGTTCGGTTCGAGCCGCACCAGGTTGAAGAGAAACCGGAGCTGGACCACCGGCACGTCGGTCGTGCCGACGCCGTACCGGACATCGTCGAGCGCCGCGGTCGTCTGGTCGTCGATCGACAGATCGAAGGCGGCGAACTCGGCAAAGCTCTTGCCCGCGGCCGCCGTCACCTGGATCAACCGGCGCGCGTGGCGATCGACATCCGAATCGCGGCCGTCGCATCCGGCCTTCGCGCTCGCACCCTCGCGCAGCCGCGCTTCCATCATCGGCGCCACCAGCTCGCGGCGCTCCGGCGTCAGCTCCAGCCGATCCATCGCCGTCGTCAACAGTTCGGGCGCGGCGGTCTCGAGATCCATCAGCAGGCAGAGCGATTCGGCCAGGTCGACGTTCGGGAAATCGCGCAGCACCGTGCCGTCGGCGCGGCCGTCGAGCAGCCCGGGCAGGATGGTGCGGCGCAGCAGATCGGTGCGGCGATCGGTGCTGAGATCGAGCACCGCGCGCGCCAGCTTCGAGAACATCACCCGGGCCAGGTGCGGATCGAGCGAGCCGAGCAACGTCGCGACGTCGCTGAATTTCTGCTGCAGCGCGCCGTCGCGCGACTCGGCCGCGCCCTCGTCGTCGGTGAGCCGCAGCAGCATCGACGCGATTTCCGCCGGATCGTCGACCAGGATCGCAAGGTCGACGAGCGAGACGGTGTCGAGCGTCGCCGCCGGATCGAGCCGCACCCATCCCTTGTCCGGAGGATAGAGATAACTGGGCGGGCCGCTGACCGCGGCGGTCTCTCGGCGGCGCCGCTCGCGGCTGACGAGATGGCAGCGTGCGGCCGGCGGCGCGCCCACCTGGAGCACCTCGGGCCGATGCGCGACCTGCACCGCAATCGTGTCCACGCCGTGCTCGGCCAGCAGCTCCGACAACGTCGTCTTCGACTTCGCCAGATCGTCGCAGCGGAGGACGTCGGTGCAGAAGCGTGACAGGTCGCGGGTCGAGGCGCCGCGATCGATGTCGAGCGTCGAGACGTGCGCGCGGTGCAGCCGGCGCACGAGCTCCTGCTCGACGACCGTCCCGCCTCCGGTGGCGACGTGATCGACGACGACCTCGCGTGGCGTGACGCGGAACGAGAGCCGATCGCGTGTGTCGAGCGACGCCAGTACCTTCTGACTCGCGGCGATCGCATCGGTGCACAGCGGGCTGGTCGCGGGATACGTGTGGAATTGGCGCACGGCGCGCGCCAGGAGCTGCAGGAAGTCTTCGACCGCGGCAAAGTCCGGCGACCGCAGTCCGGCATCGTCCGGCGCCGCCGCGAGCCGCGCCGCTGCCCGAGCGTCGGCGCGTGGTCCGTTTGCCGTTACCGGACGTGCAGTCTTGTCCAGCCGCTGGCCACGTTCGTAATCGACGGAGGTCGAAGGGTTCGCCATTGCCGCCATTTACAGCTTCCTGGATGGAAGCGAGGCAAAAGCCGGGCCGGGTTCAACTGGCTGCGTATTTGGCGATGTAGGCTTCGATCGCGGCTTCGTCGACGGCGGTGAATCGTATGCCCGTGCGATAGCGCAGCGGCCGTCCCTTGGAATGCGGCTCAAGCCATGCCCACACGATCCGGCCCTGGCACGACAGCGGCGCCGCATCCGACGGCAGCGAGAGCGTGACGACGCTGTTGACCTCGGGCTGCTTCGAGCAAAGCAACTGCGCGCCGCCGATTGAGAGATCGACGAGCTCGCCCGCAGCGCCATTGAGCTGCACCTTCGTCGTCTTCGACATCCGGTGCCGCGTCGCACGCCGCGTCGCCTTCTCGCTCGGCGGCGTCGGCGCATCGAGCAGCGATGAGAGCTCGACGTCGCGATCCTGCAGCTCGCGATCGCGCTCGAACAGCTGCAGCTCCAGCGCACGGACGCGCTCCTCCGCCACTTCGAGCCAGTGGCGGGCCTGCGCCGCGTCTTCGAGCAGGCGGCGCGTCCCCGACAGCTCTTCGGCGAGCGCGTCGCGTTCGATCGTGATCGCCTCCACCGATTCTTTCAAGGCCTGCACGTTGCGGTTGCGCTTGGCGTCGATGACCTCGAGCCGCGCGTCGACAGCGGCCTGCATCCCCTGCACCGCCTGTTTCGCCGCCTCGAGCTGCTCGAGAAGCGCGTCGCGTTCGTCGAGCGCCTCGTCGGCGCGCGCCTCCGCCTCTTCGCGCAGCCGATCGGCTTCGACGCGCGCCGCCTCGAGCGACTCGACGCGCGCGTCAATCGCGCCTCCCGCCGCCTGCAGCTCCTGACGCAGGCTCGCGAGCTCGGCGGCGAGCCGATCGCGGTCGGCCGCGGCGTGACCGGCTTCTTCCAGCGCGCGCGCCAGCTCCTCGCGATCGGCCACGGCCTTCCGCGTTTCCTCGAGCTCGCCGGTCAGCGCTTCGCGATCCGCAACCGCGTTGCGCGCGTCGTCGAGCGCGGCCCGTGCTTCTTCGAGCTCGCCGGCGTGAACGCGCTCGCGATCGGCGGCCGATTGACGCGCTTCCTCGAGCTGCGCGACGGCGCGATCGCGTTCCGCGATCGCCTGCTCCGCGCGAGCCTCGACCTCTTTCCGTGCGCGCTCGGCGACTTCGCGCTCCTCGCCATGCGCCGCCGTGGCCGATTCGACCGCCGCGCGCGCCGCATCCGCCGCGGCCTGCAGATCGTCGGCGGTCGCTTGTGCCGCATCGGCCGCGACCTGCGCGGCCAACGCCTCGTTCTTGGCGGTATCCGACTCGGCCTGGAGCGCGGCCGCGGCCTCGCGCGCGGTCCGCAGTTCGGCGGCAAGCCGATCGCGTTCACCGATCGCGTCCTCGGCGCGGGCGTTGGCTTCCGCCACTCTCCGCTCTGCCTCGGCAGACTCGCCGGCAAGGTGCGCCTTCTGCGCGTCGGTTGCCGCTCGCGCCTCCTTGGCCGCGGTCTGTGCGGCTTCCGCCTCTTTCCTCGCCGCCTCCGCCTCTTTTCTTGCCGCTCCTGTCTGCTGCCGCGCCGCTTCGATCTCGACCTGCGCGGCCTGCGCCTGCTGGCGCGCTTCCTCGGCGGATTTCTTCACCGCGTCGAGCTGCGACGCCAGCGCCTCACTCTCTTCTGCCGCTGCGTCCGCGCGCGCGATCGCATCGGCGCGTGCGCGATCGAGGTCCGCACGCACGCGTTCGTGCGCGTCCGCTTCCGCCTGCCGCGCCTGGGCGTCGGCGTCGAGAGCCTCCGCCGAGCGCTGCGCCGCGGTCAGATCGCGCTGGAGCGCCGCCACCTTCTTCTGCAGCTCGTTCCGCGCATCGCGATGCTGCGCCACCTCCGCTTCGCGAGCGGCGGTTCTCGCGCGCTCCGCTTCGAGCGCGCGCTCGGCATCTTCCGCGTCGCGCCCGCGCGCCGCGGCGGCTTCCTGCTCGGCCAACAGCGCGGCGCCGACACGCTCGAGCTCGCGGTCGCGCGCCACCGCTGCCGCTCGCTCCGCCTCCACGGATTTGCGCACATCGGCAATCTCACGGCGCAGCCGGACGGCCGCCTCGCGTTCGGTCTCGACCGCGACCTGCGCCTGCTCCAGCTCCCGCCTCAGCGAACCGCCTTCGGCTCGCTCGGCCTCGAGCTGGCGCATCGCGTCCGCGGTGGCGGCGTCCGCGCGATCCTGCGCCTCGATCTGCGCTTCGAGGCACGCGCGCGACGCGGCCGCGTCCGCCTCCGAGGTAGCAACGCGCGCAAGCTCGAGCACCAATTCCTCGAGCGACGTGTTCGGGTCGGGGTTGGCGAGGGCGTCCTCGAGCTCGGCCAGCCGCGCGTCGAGCGACGCACGCAGGTCGTCGAGCTCGCGACGGGCGGCGTCAGCCAGAAACCGCCGGCGCGCACCGGGCGACAGCTCGGATCCGGGAGGGACGGCGTGGGGTTTACTCATCGGGCTGGCCCGGGAGCGATTATAGTTTTTGTCAGTGGCGCCGAACGACACATTGCCCGAAGAGCGCGACGATGTGATCGCCGCGGCCCGTGCCGCGGCCAGCTGGGCACGCGCACGGCGCGCGACGTGGACCAACGCGCCGCTCCCCGCGGTCGGCGCCAAGGCCAGACGCCGCCGCGGGCGTGGCGACACACCGGCGGTCGCGGCACCGCCGCCACCGCCGCCACCGCCACCGCCGCCGCCGCCACCGCCGCCGGCCGTACAGGTCGCTCCGCCGACGCCGGCATATACGCCGCCGCCGACCTACACACCACCGCCGACTTACACACCGCCGCCGACTTACACGCCGCCGCCGACCTATACCCCGCCGGCTCAAGCGCTGCCGCCAACGCCGGGAATTCCGGCCGCGAGCGCTCCGGTTCATGCGGGGCCATCGGCCGGCACCCGTGCCGCGGCCAGCGCGCGCTCATTCAGCGACTCCGTGCTGCCGTGGCTGCCGCGCGTCGCCGCCGTGCTCGCGCTCGGTGCAGCGGTGATGTTCGGCGGCCCCTACGTCTGGAACATGATCGCGAACAGGCCGAAGAAACCGGAACCGGTCGCGCGGCAACCGCAGCAGACGCAGCCGGCGACGGCAGCCGCGCGTCCGCCGTCGACGCCGGTGGCGAGGCGCCGGACGACGGGCTCGCTGGAAATCACGACGACCCCGCCCGGCGCGCAGGTCATCGTCGACGGCAAGCCGCGTGGCGTGACCCCGCTGACGCTCGCCGATCTCGCGGCCGGACGCCACACCGTGGAGCTCAAGAGCAGTGCCGGCACGGTGGAGCGCACGGTGACCATCGCCGCCGATCAGACGGCGCAGCTCGAAGAGTCGATCTTCTCCGGCTGGCTCGCCGTCCACTCGCCGTTCGACGTCGTCATCAGCGAAGGCAATCGCGCGCTGACGCTCGACGATCGCAACCAGGTGATGCTGCCGCCAGGGCGCCATCAGGTGCGCGTGGTCAACCGCGCGCTCGCATACGACGTCGTGCACCCGGTGGATCTGAAGCCGGGCGATACGACTCACCTGACCGTGAACCCGGCGCCGTCGACGCTGACGCTGACCGCGAGCGAGACCGTCGGCGTATGGCTCGATGGAGAAAAGGTGGGCGACACGCCGCTGACGGCGGTGCCCGCGGCGCTCGGCACGCACGACTTGCTCGTGCGCCGCGCGAACGGTGGCGAGCGGCGTTTGACGGTTACGGTGACGGCGAACCCGTTCGCGCTGCACATCGACTTCTCGCGGCAGTAGCGCGCGCGCGGGAAGCGCGGCGCGCGCGGCAAGGTTCTGGGTTCAGGGTCGGGTTCTGGGTTCGGTGCTGGGTTCTGGGTTCGGACCCGGCCGGGCGCCGAACCCGAACCCAGAACCCAGAACCCAGAACCCAGAACCCAGAACCCGTTCTTAGTGCGGCGGCCGGTTCTGCGTCGCCACCTCGGTCGCCGGCGGCATCGGCGCGGGCAACACCGGCTCCGGCACGTCGCTGCTGACACCCGCCGGTTGCGTCTTGGCGGTGGCCGCCTGGCGCGCGCTCTCGTAGGCCTTCTGATCGAGGCCGAACGGCTGATCGTAGGCGGCGTGTTCCTGCGCGCTCAGCTCGTCGCGCCGCTGGAGGATGCTCGCGCGATCGAGCAGGCCGTCCTCGATCTCGCTGAGCAGCGACTGATAGCGATCGCAGACCTGCCACAGACGCTGCGCGCAGGCGCGGTGCGCGTGCACGCGTCCCTCGACGCCGACGGCGAGATAGGCGGCGTGAGCGGTGAAGGCGATGCCGGCAGTGATCGCGGCGGCGATCTGAAAGGCACGTCCCGATTCAGCCAGGCTCGTCGCAGCGCTCACCGCCGCGATCGCGAGCAGGATCAGCACGCCGATGCGGATCCGGGCGGTCGTGACCGCGAGACGCTCCGCGGCCCTGGCGTGCAGCGTGTAATTCTGGCTCGTCCGATCGAAATTGAGACGGATGTGATCGACCACGCTGATCCGGAACATCGACCCTCCTGTCAAGCGGCGCCGCGCGGGAAACGCGCGCGAATGTTGACGATCTCGGGTGATTCGAGAAACAACGCGTGACCAGACGCAGAAGCCCCGAGCAAAGCCCGCGCCAGCGCGTTGCCTGGACGAGCACTCGACACCGATCGGCCGCCTCGCTCCGGAAAGGCTGGCCGATTTACGAAACTGCACAGCCTGCACGAAGAGTGCGGCTATCAAAACCCCTGGCGGCCGTTTCGCCGGCGAAAGTATGATGGCACCCCCCACCGAAGTGCCTATCAAGGTGTTCGCGTCTGGGTGATTCTGTCTCTCACCAGTGATGAGCACTCGACTCTATCGCAGCGGCTGCGCCGCCATTGCGTTCGTTATCGTCCTGTCGGCAGCCGTCGCCGCCGACGCGCAGACGCTGCCGTCCCGGCCGATCGCCCTCGCTGACGGGCGGGTCACACTGGGCGGCGACCTGTCGATGACGATGGGCCCGCAGGATCCCGGCTCCTTCAACTACACCGACTACGAGCAGTCGACGCTGCGGCTGTTCCGCGGCGACCTGACCGCCGCCGTGAAGGCGGGCGGCCGCGTCACGTTTCTCGGCGCGCTGCGCACCGAGAACGGCGGCGTGCGCCCGCACGCGATCTACGTGCGCGTGAAGCCGTGGATCGACCGGGCGATCGACATCCAGGCGGGACGCATTCCGCCGACCTTCGGCGCCTTCTCGCGGCGCGCCTACAGCACCGACAACCCGCTCATCGGCATGCCGATCGCCTATCAGTATCTGACCTCGCTGCGCGGCGACTCGCTCCCGGCGAGCGCCGACGAACTGCTGCAGATGCGCGGCCAGGGGTCGCACCTCCGCTTCTCGATCGGCAGCGACGAGCTCGAGCACGGCGTCGCAATCGCCAGCCCCTCGAGCTGGGACACCGGCGTGCAGGTGCACTCGTCGAGCGAGCTCGTGGATGCGACGCTGTCGGTGACCGCGGGCGCGCTGTCGTATCCGCTCTGGCGCGACGACAACGATCGCAAGCGGGTGGCGGGACGCCTCGCCTTCCATCCGGCGATCGGGCTCGTCGTCGGCGCGTCAGGGTCGCGCGGGCCGTTTCTGAGCCGCACGGCTGCGCACAGCGCGCTCGGCGCGGATCGCGAAGGCGAATTCACCCAGACCGCGTGGGGCGCCGACATCGAGTACTCGCGCGGCTACTACGTCCTGCGCGCCGAGACGCTCTTCAGCGACTGGACGATCCCGATGGCCGGCGCGCCGGAGGTGGGGATGCCGCTCGGCGCGATGGCAACCTCGATCGAGGGCAAGTACAAGATCGGGCCGGGCCTCTACGCCGCGGCGCGCTTCGATCGTCTCGGCTTCAGCGAGATCGTCGGCTCGCACGGCAGCGAGACGTGGGACGCGCCGGTGACGCGCGCCGAGATCGGCGGCGGCTATTCGCTGCAGCGCAACCTGCTGCTCAAACTCGCGTATCAGTACAACATCCGCGACGCCGGCGCCGTGCGCAGGTCGGGACTGTTCGCGACACAGCTGCAATTCTGGTTCTGACCGGTGCACTTGGTGAATGGGGGAATTGGAGAGTTGGTGAATGACTGCGCACGTTGGCAAGGTCACCAACTCACCAATTCCCCAACTCCCCAATTCACGTTCGGTGTGTTACATTTGATCATCGGTCGCAGCGTCAACGAGCGGCCGCTTGAAAAGGCCCATTAGCGACCACGCTCCGCCCGTCCGCGGGGCACTGCCAAATTGGTCGCGGCCGGGAGGTGCATGCATGGCAGACACTATTGGGGGTCGTCAGTAAGACGACCCTCCAGTTCGACCGAACGGCCGGAGGAAACTCCGGCCGTTCTCTTGTACGGCTACCTTTTTGGCAGGCGTGAAAGGCCTGCGCTCCTTCACCTCGCGCACTCGAAGCTGGAGCGTACGCGGGTAAACTGGCGCGATGGACGCCGTCAGCCGCTTCCCCATCCCCGACCTCGACTCGCTGCCCGAAGACGTCCGCAGCCGCATCGTCGCGGTCCACGACAAGGCTGGATTCATCCCCAACGTGTTCCTGGCGTGGGCGTACCGGCCGGAGGAATTCAGGGCGTTCTTCGCCTACCACGACGCGCTGCTCGAGAAGGAAGGCGGCCTCACCAAGGCCGAGCGCGAGATGATCGTCGTCGCGACCTCGAGCCTCAACCATTGCCATTACTGCGTGATCGCGCACGGCGCGATCCTGCGCGTCCGCGCGAAGCATCCGCTCATCGCCGACCAGGTCGCCATCAACTATCTCAACGCGGATCTGACGCCGCGCCAGCGCGCGATGCTCGACTTCGCGATGAAGGTCGCCGGTGAATCCCACACCGTCAACGAAGAGGACTTCGCGCGGCTCAAGAGCCACGGCCTGACCGACGACGAGATCTGGGACATCGGTTCGATCACAGCGCTCTTCGCGCTCTCGAACCGCGTCGCCAACCTGATGGCGCTGAAACCGAATGCAGAGTTCTACACCATGGGGCGCGTCCCCGGAAGCAGATAGCCGCCGAAGGAGAACCAAATGACGACGCGACGAAAATTTCTCGAGACCGCCACGCTGGGCGTCGCCGCGAGCGCGCTTCCGTCGTTCACACGGGGAGCCGCGCTCGAGACCAGCCAGGCGCCAAGAGCGGTCGGGATCATCGACTTCCATGCGCACTGGGTCGGCCCGAAGGTCGTCGAACTGCTGGCGGCGCGACCGTCACCGCGGCCGCCGCAGGGCGCCGGCTGGTTCGACATCGACGCGCGCCTGAAGCGGATGGACGAGGCCGGCGTGCAGCGGCAGGTGCTCTCGTGGGTCGGCGCGTCATACGACGGCGTGCTGTCGCCGGATGAGGCGCGCCCGATCTGGCGCGCACAGAACGAGAACGTCGCGGCGGTGGTGAAGAAGCACCCGGCGCGCTTCTCCGGGCTGGCGACGCTGCCGACGGCGAACGTGGCCTGGGCCGCGGAAGAGCTCGAGCGCGCGCACGGCGACGGCCTCATCGGCGCGGTGCTGCCGCTCGATGCGTTCGTCACGCTCGCCGGCGCGCGTTCGCTCGCGCCAATCTTCGCCGTGGCGCAAAAGCGCCGCAGCCACATCTACGTGCACCGCGGCGCGGCGGCGCCGGGCGTTCCCGGTCAGCACCCGGAGGCGGGTGCGACCAACAGCTACTTCGGCCTCGCAGGTCAGGGTGGCGCGAATGCCGCGGCGGCCGCCGAACCCGGCGACAACATCCAGGCGCGCACGCTGCTCATCACCGCCGCGCATCTGGCAACCGGCGTCATCACGCTCGCGCTCACCGACTTTCTCGATCAGTACCCGGACGTGACGGTGCAGGTGGCGATGATGGGTGGCGCGATCTCGTACGTGTCCGAGCAGATTCAGATGGCCGCCGAGGAGGCGGGGAAGCCGGTGGCGGCCAAGCGCTTCAAGAGCGTCTACCTCGACACCGGCCAGAGCGGCCGCGGCCCGCGTGGGATCGCGATGGCCGCGAAGGTGTTCGGCGCCGATCGCATCCTCTTCGGATCCGACAGCGGCCCGACCGAATCGATCGTGCCGACGGTGGAGTCGGTCAAGCAGGCGTCGCTCACCGCGGACGAAAAGGCGTTGATCTTCTCCGGCAACGCGCAGCGGATCCTGGCGGTGGCGCGGACGTAAGGGTCGACGTCACGGTCCGGCTGAAGCCGGACACGACGACCGACACAGCACGACGTAGCTCTCGACGCCGCACACGACGCCCTCGTCGTCGGTGTGATCGGCGAGCGCTGACTCGAGCTCTCGTACCAGCTCGGCGCGGACGTTCGCATCCAGCTTGCTCACCAGCGGCGCCAGCGGCGAGCTCGCCGCCTCGCGTCGCAGGAATTCGCCCGCCGACGGATAGCGCAGGCTCGCCACCTCGATGCGCACGCCGACGCGCGCGAACCCGGCCTCCACGGCGAGTGCGTTCAGCTCCGCCACGCTCCATCGGCTGAACGGCGAGCGCATCATCGCGGCGGCCTCGGCGCCGGCGAACCGACCGAGCGCATCCGCGAGCGTCACATATGCCGGGCAAAACTCGATCGGACGGCAGACGCTGATCGCCGCGCGTCCTTTGTCGGCGAGCACGCGGCGCATCTCGCGCAGCGCCTTCAGCGGCTCCGGAAAGAACTGCATCGCCTGCTCGCAGAACACCGCGTCGAAATACCGATCGGGAAACGGCAGGCTGGCCGCGTCGCCTTGCCGCCATTCGATCGGCGGCTGCGAGCCAGCGGTGGCGGCGCGCGCGACGGTCAGCATCGCGTCGTTGACATCGAGGCCGGCGACCGTGCCGCCGGCGCCAACCCGGCGCGCCGCGTGCCTCGCGACGATGCCGGTGCCGCACGCGACGTCGAGGGCGCGCTCGCCGGCCTTCAGGCCGGCTGCCGCGGTCAGCGCATCCGCCCACGGACTGAACGCGGTGGCGAGATACCGTTCGTACGCTTCGGCGCTGTCGTTCTCGAGCTGCCATCCCTCGGCGCGTGCACTCTGAACGGTCATCGCGTCCTCCCTGATTGCAGGCGCAGTGTAGGATGGCGCGATGGCCCGCGACCATGACCTGGCGTCCGGATCTCATGCTTTCGCCGCCGGAAGTGTTGGCGACGCGAATGCACCGGGCGATCTCCCCGCGGCTGGCGCCGACGCGTTGTCAGATGTCCTCGAAGCGGTGCGGCTCACCGGCGCGCTGTTCTTCCTCGTCGATGCGCACGAGCCTTGGATCGCGGAAGCCCCCGACGCGGCGACGCTCGCCCCGGTCATCCTGCCGCGGGCGCAACATGTCGTCTCCTACCATCTGATCACGGAAGGCACCTGCTGGTGCCACATGGACGGGCTCGCACCGGTGCGCCTCGACGCCGGCGACATCGTCGTCGTTCCGCATGGAGACGCCTATCAGCTGTCGAGTCATCCGGCGCCATCGAGCACAGGCCTGTCGCTCGCGCAGATCCTCGAGTGGTTCCAGATGATGGCGGCGGGCCGGCTGCCGTTCGTCGTCGAAGAAGGCGGCGACCTGCCACAGCGTGTCGGAGTCGTCTGCGGATTCCTCGGCTGCGACGCGCTGCCCTTCAATCCGGTGCTGTCGGCGCTGCCGCGGCTCCTGCCGCTGCGGCGTACGGTGTCGATGGGCCGCGATCGTCTCGCGACCCTCATCGACTTTGCCGTCGGCGAAGCGCAAGGGCAACGCGCGGGGCGCAGGTCGATCCTGCTGCGGTTGAGCGAGCTGATGTTCGTCGAGGTGGTGCGCCGCTATCTGATGACGGTGCCGGAGGCGGAGCGCGGCTGGCTCGCGGGGCTGCGCGATCCGCTGGTCGGGCGCGCGCTGGCGCGGCTCCACGCCGAGCCCGGGCGCGCGTGGACGATCGAGGATCTCGCCCGCGAGGCCGCCTCATCACGCACCGTGCTCACCGAACGCTTCACGCATCTGGTCGGCGAGCCGCCGATGCACTACCTCACGCGCTGGCGGATCCACCTGGCTGCGACACTACTGACCAGCAACGGCGCAAAAGTCTCCGCTGTCGCGCGCCAGGTCGGCTACGACTCGGACGCCGCCTTCAGCCGCGCCTTCAAGAAGCTGACCGGCGTCGCTCCGGCCGCCTGGCGTCAGCGCCGGCCCACCTCGCAGCACTGACATCGATGCCGACCACCTGCGACCTCGTCCTCACCAACGCCCACGTCGTGACGATGGACGATCACTACACGGTCTACCCGTCCGGGTCGATCGCCATCGGCGGCGGCGCGATTCTCGCCGTCGGCCGCCTCGGCCCCGAGTACGACGCGGTCGAGACCATCGACTGCCGCGGCCGCGTCGTCATGCCGGGCCTGGTGAACGCGCACACGCACGCGCCGATGACGATGCTGCGCGGGCTCGCCGACGATCTGCGGCTCGACGTCTGGCTGCTCGGCTACATGATGCCGGTCGAGCGCGCGTTCGTCCGCCCCGACTTCGTCGCGCTCGGGACCAGGCTGGCCTGCGCGGAGATGATCAAGTCGGGCACGACCTGCTTCGCCGACATGTACTACTTCGAGGAATCGGTCGCCGGGGCGGCAGCGGAAGCGGGCATCCGCGCGGTGTGCGGGCAGACCGTGCTCAAGTTTCCGACGCCGGACGCGACCAGCTTCGAGGACTCGCTCGCGCGCGCGCGCGATTTCATCGTCCGCTGGAAGGATCATCCGCTGGTCGTGCCGGCGATTGCACCGCACGCTCCCTATACCTGCACGGTGGAAATTCTCCGGTCGTGCGCCGAGCTCGCGACCGAGCTCGACGTGCCGCTGCTGACGCACCTCGCCGAAACCGTCTTCGAAGTCGACCAGTCGCGGCGTGAGCACGGGATGCCGGTGATCCCCTGGGTGATCAAGCAGGGGCTGTTCGGCGCCCGCGTCATCGCGGCGCATTGCGTCCATGTCGACGAGGGCGAGATCCGCGCGCTGAAGAGCCCTCGCGTCGGCGTCGCGCACAATCCGACCAGCAACCTGAAGCTGGGATCGGGCGTGGCGCCGGTGGCGAAGATGCTGTCGCTTGGCGTCACGGTCGGAATCGGCACCGACGGCGCCGCCTCGAACAACGACCTCGACATGTTCGAGGAAGTGCGGCTCGCCGCCCTGCTCGCCAAGGGCGTCAACAGCGATCCGACGGCGCTGCCGGCCCGCGAGGCGCTGGCGATGGCGACGCGCATCGGGGCACGGGCCGTGCACCTCGGCGCGATCACCGGATCGCTCGAGCCCGGCAAGCGCGCCGACCTGATCGTGGTCGACCTCGATCAGGTCCACAACGTCCCTGGGTTCGCCCGCGATCACAACGCCATCTACTCGCAGCTGGTCTACGCCGCCAAGTCGACCGACGTCGTCGACGTGATGTGCGACGGCAAGTGGCTGATGCGCGACCGCCGCCTGCTGACGCTCGACGAAGACACGCTTCGCGCCGGCTCGAGAGACGTGGCGCGGCGGATCGATGCGTTCCTCGTCGAGCGCGAGCAGAGCGTGCTGCAGAAGCTGATCGCGATTGGCGGCGCGGCGGAAGGCGAGAGCTTCGAAGTGCAGATGAAGGCGCGGATCGACTCGGAGGAGACGGTGCGGCAGGCGCTCGCCGGCGACCGGATCACGATCATCCGGTCGGTTCACTACCATCAGTACGACAGCTATTTTTTCTTCGACGATCCGACGCAGGGACGACTGCGCTACCGCGAGGACGAATTCCTCGACGAGCAGCACAATGTCGTCAACGCCCGGGCGCGGCTGACCTTGACCGGGCCGTCGCGCGAGGCCGCGTTCGGGTCGGTGCTGCTCTTCCGCTCGCGTTTCATCGCGCCCGCCACCCACACCCCGCGCTTCTACCGCGAGTACTTCAAGCCGACCTCAGAGCGCGAGGTCGACAAGAACCGCTGGCGCTGGCTGGTCGCGTTCCGCGGCGTCCAGTTCTACGTCCATGTCGACCACATGAAGCACCCCCATGCCGGCGCCTACTTCCTGGAAGTGAAGTCGCGCACCTGGTCGCGCCGCGACGCGCAGGACAAGGCGGCGATCGTCACCGAGCTCATGGAGCTCCTCGGCGCGCGGCCGGGCGAGGCGATCGAAGAGGGCTACGTGGAGTTGTAACGCCGAGCTCGATTGCGACCCCTCACCCTCCACCTGTCGGCTCGCGGCGAGTTGCTCGCTAGCGGCGCCTGCGGAAAACAGAAGATCAGGAGGTCAGAAGATCAGGAGGCTTGTCACAAGCCTTGCGATCACACCCGCGGCGGCAGCGGCGAAGGGCAGAGGCGGAGGCTCGTCTCGCAGCTCCGTCGATTCGGCGGCGCGGCCTGCGTGGCAGGCCGATGGCACGACCGGATCGGATCGGTACACGAGCCGACTAGAACGCGGCCGCGTCGGCTCGTGTACCGATCCGAGTCCGGCCGTGCGCGCCGCGACGCGGCGCCCGCCGAATCGATTCCGATGCGAGACGAGCCTCCGCCCTCCTGAGCTTCGTTCCCTCCTGATCTCCTGAGCTTCTGTTCGCCGCTGTCGCCGCGGCTTTGAAAAGTCGCGTCAAACAGATTTCGCCATTTCGATTGCAGATGTCGTCCGACGCCACTGACCATCGTTGACCACCGATCGCGTTTAAGCGCGAACGCTGCGCGGTTCGCAGGCTGGCTCGCATCTTGTTCTGGTCGCGCCGCATGCGTGACTGTCTGGATCGGGTGTGTGGTCGTGTCGTGAAATCCGCCGTCGTCATCGGCGCCCTGCTGATGCCGTCGACGGCGTTCGGGCAGGCCCACGTCACCACTCACCACAACGACGCCGCGCGGACGGGCGCCAATCTCAACGAGACCGTGCTGACGACGACCAATGTCAACGTCAGCGAGTTCGGCAAGCTGTTCGAGCGGACGGTCGACGACGAGATCTACGTGCAGCCGCTGTATGTCGAGGGCGTGACGATTCCGGGCCTCGGCGTCCGCAACATCGTCTACGTCGCCACCAACCGGAACAGCGTCTACGCATTCGACGCCGACAACGCGAGCGCAACCGCGCCGCTGTGGAGCGTCACCTACATGCCGGCCGGCGCCGTGCCGGTGTTTCGCACCGACGTCGGCCAGGCGTGCGGCACCTACGTCGACTTCGCCGGGAACATCGGCATCGGCGGCACGCCGACGATCGATCCCGGCACGCAGACGATGTATTTCGTCACCCGCACCAAGGAAGCGGGCTCGTTCGTCCAGCGGCTGCACGCGGTCGACATCCGCAACGGCAGCGAAGTTCCGGGGAGTCCAATCGTCGTCCAGGCGAGCGTCTTCGGGTCCGGTGACGGCCGCGATGCGCAGGGCAACATCGCCTTCAACGCACGGACGCAGAATCAACGCGCCGCACTGCTGCTCGATCACGGCACCGTCTATATCTCGTGGGCGTCGTACTGCGACCAGGGTCCCTATCACGGCTGGATCCTGGGCTACGACGCCGCGACGCTGCAGCAGGTGATGGTGTTCAACACCAGCCCTGACGGCGGCCTCGGCGGCTTCTGGCATTCGGGCGGCGGCCTCGCAGCCGATGACACCGGCAACTTGTACGGGCTGACCGGCAACGGGTCGTTCAACGGCAACGCGGCCGGCGGCCGCAACTTCGGGAACACCTTCCTCAAAGTGAGTCCGACCGGGACGCTGCTCGACTGGTTCACGCCGTACAACTGGTCGTTCCTGAACGCGACCGACGAGGACCTCGGCATCCAGAACGCGCTGCTCGTGCCGAACACCAACCTGCTCGTCGGCGGCGGCAAGGAAGGCGTCATGTATGTGCTCGATCGCAACAACATGGGACGCTTCCGTTCCGGCAACAACGGCCAGATCGTCCAGAGCTTCCAGGCCTCTTCGTCCGGCCGCATGAACGGGTCGCCGGTGTTCTGGAACAGCTCGACCTACGGGCCGGCGATCTACAACTGGGCCGCCGGCGATCCCTTGAAGGTGTTCCGCCTCGTCAACGGCCTCTTTGCGACGCCGGCCAGCGCGCAGAGCACCGCGCTCGCGCCCGGCGGGATGCCCGGCGGCATGCTTTCGATTTCGGCCAACGGCAGCACCCCCGGCACCGGCATCCTGTGGGCGGCGCTCTCGCGCGCCGGCGACGCGAACCATGCGCCGCAGCCTGGAATCCTGCGCGCCTACGATGCCGGCAACGTCACGCGCGAGCTCTGGAACAGCCAGCAGAATGCGTCCCGGGACGCGCTCGGCAACTTCTCGAAGTTCAGCCCGCCGACGGTGGCGAACGGCAAGGTGTTCGTCGCCAGCCTCTCGAACAAGCTCGTGGCCTACGGCCTCATCGGACCCACAGCCGGAAATCTGCCGCCGATCGCGAACGCCGGCGCCGACGCGGACATTACGCTGCCGGCGACGCTGACGCTGACCGGCATCGCGAGCGACGACGGCAATCCGGCGCCGCCCGGACTGATGACGACGACGTGGAGCGTCGCGGGCGGGCCGGGCGCGGTCGTCTTCAGCGCGCCGAATGCGCTGTCGACAACCGCCACCTTCAGCACGCCCGGCGTGTACGCGATCAGGCTCAGCGCGTTCGACGGACAGGTCACGACGAGCGACGATGTGCTGGTGACGGTGAGCCCGGCCGCCGGATCGGGCACGGGTCTTCTGGCGCAGTACTTCAACGACGCCGGCAGCAACATCTACTTCACCGCGCTGGCGCTGACCCGCACCGATGCAACGGTGGACTTCGACTGGGCCGATCTCTCTCCCGATCCGGCCGTGCAGGCCGACAACTTCTCCGCACGGTGGAGCGGCCAGGTGATGGCGCCGGTCACCGGCACCTACTCTTTCACCACATCGTCTGACGACGGCGTGCGGTTGTATGTGAACGGCCAACTGGTCGTCGACAACTGGACCGATCACGGCGTGACGCAGAACAGCGGCACCGTCGCGCTGACCGCGGGCGTGAAGTACGACATCCGGATGGACTACTACGAGCGCGGGATGCTCGCCACGGCCAGGCTGTCGTGGGCGTATCCGGGACAGAACACACAGATCATTCCGCAGTGGGCGCTCTATCCCGCGCCGGCCGTCAACCTGCCGCCGGCCGTCAACGCCGGCAACGACCAGGTGATTGCCCTTCCCGCCGTCGCCGTACTCTCCGGCACCGCGCGCGACGACGGCCTGCCCGGCCCGGGAGCGATGACGACGACGTGGAGCAAGATCAGCGGCCGCGAGGATTCCGCGGGCGGCACCGTGGTGTTTGCGGATCCGAACGCCCCGTCCACGACAGTCACGTTTGGCGCCGACGGGATCTACGTGCTTCGCCTCACGGTGAGCGACGGCGCGGTGACGGTGAGCGACGACGTCACCATCACGGTCAATCCGCCGCAGGTGATTGGCACTGGCATCGGGCTCGTCGGCGACTACTTCAACGATCCGAACAACGGATCGCATTTCGTCACCGCGGTGCGCGGACGGCTGGACGCGACGGTGAATTTCGACTGGGCGTCAGCGTCGCCTGTGACGGGCGTGACGGTCGACAACTTCTCGGTGCGATGGACCGGCCGGGTGCAGGCGCCGGTCAGCGGCAACTACACGTTCACGACGATCGCGGACGACGGCGTGCGGCTGTGGGTCAACGGCCAGCTGGTGATCGATAACTGGATCGATCAAGCGGCATCGACACGCACCAGTCCCGCGGTCGCTCTCGTGGCGGGGGCACTCTACGATCTGAAGCTCGAATACTACGAGCATGGCGGGCTGGCGACCGCGAAACTGCTCTGGACCTATCCGGGGCAGGCGCAGGCGGTCATCCCGAAATCGCAGCTCTACCCGCCGGCCAATCGCGCGCCATCGGTCAACGCGGGCGCCGATCGCAACGTCACGCTGCCGGCGACGGCGACGCTCGCCGGCGTCGCGATCGACGACGGCCTGCCGGCGCCCCCGGCGCAGCTGTCGATCAGCTGGGCCAAGGTGAGCGGGCCGGGCACGGTGACGTTCGCGAACACCAGCGCGCTCAACACGACCGCATCGTTCCAGAGCGCGGGGACCTACGTGCTCCGCCTGAGCGTTTCGGATGGCGCCCTCACCTCGACAGACACCATGACTGTCGTCGTCAGCGCCGCCGGGTTGAAGGGGCAGTACTACAAGGACCCGGGCAACGGCACCCACTTCGCCACGCTGGTCACGACCCGCGTCGATTCGACGGTGAACTTCAACTGGGGGACGGCGGCGCCGATGTCCGGCGTCACCGCCGACAATTTCTCGGTCCGCTGGGCCGGCCGCGTCGAGGCGCCGGTCAGCGGCAACTACCGCTTCACCACGGTGTCGTCGGACGGGATTCGCGTCTGGGTCAACGGTCAGCTGGTGATCAACAACTGGACCGATCACAACACCGCCACCAACACCAGCGCGGCGATCGCGCTGACCGCGGGCGTCCGGTATTCGATCACGGTCGAGTACTACGAGCGCACCGGGTCGGCAACGGCGCAGCTGCAGTGGTCGTACCCGAACCAGGCGACGCAGGTCATTCCGGCGTCGCGGCTGTTCCAGTGAGCGGCGCGAAAAGGATGACGCTGATGAAGATGAAACAACTGCTGACGCTGGCTTCGACGGTCGTCGCGCTGTGCGGTAGCGCCACCGCCGCGGGCGCGCAGGACCACGACGATCCAAACGCGATCACCGCTCGAGTCCACGGCACATTTGTCGACCAGGCCGGCGGCCTCGGTGTCCTGGCCGGCGACATGACCGTCGTCCGCTTCGAAGTGCGGAACGGCGCAGTGATGGCGATTGGCGCGATCGTCGGCGCGCTCGCTGATTCCGCCGGCAACGTCCTCGGCTCGGTCGATCAAGAGCTGGCGCTCCCGATCGCCAACGTCGCGTCCACCTGCAACCAGCTGCGGATGGACCTCGGCGCCGCCGATGCGGAGGTGCTGACAACGCTGGTGCGCTTCGACCCGGAAGTCGCCGGCTTCGACTCGCGCGACGGGACGACGCCGAAGGCGCTCGCGGTCCTGTGCGCTGCGGGAAAGCTGCTCAGGGACAGCCATACGTCGGACGCGCTCGCCGCCGCGCTGAACGAAGTGACGGCGGCGATGGCTGCGAAGTAGTTGCTAGTTGCTGGTTGCTGGTAGCTGCTGGTCGCTGAATGGCTGGTTGCTTGATGCTGGATGCCGCTTGCTGATTCCGATTTGGTGCTACGCGTAACGCTTTTGCGAGCACGTCGCGAACGCATGACGCCGTCGCACTCCCGCCAGTCTACGACTTAGCTCCGTTCCCCGCCTGGCACTCTCTGTGCCTTTTCATGACACGTGCGAAATCGATCGCGCGATTGGATTGTTTCCCGGAGTGAGCGAGGTGAAGTAGTCGAGATGTTTTCGACGCGAGACCGCTTCGCTGTACCGCTCCTGAGCGATCGCATGCGCGCGCGTTGCCACCGCGTGATAGAGCGCCGCATCGTCCCAGAGTGCGCACACCGCGTCGAACCACGGTTCGACTTCGTGTTCGGCCGGCAGGCGCGTGCTGTCGGCTGTCAGCCAGCCTGGCAACGGCACCACGCGGCCACCGCCGCCAGACGAGAAGTCGCCGCCGACGACGTCGGGCAGCGAGCCGCGGTCGCTGACGATCGCGGGAATCGAATTGATCATCGCTTCGGCGGCGACGCGGCCGAACGGTTCGTCCCACACCGAGGGAACGAGCAGGATGCGCGTGAGCGCGAAGTAGTCGGCGGGCGCCGGCACGGCGGGCGCCGCCATGATCTGCGGGTACTTGCCGAAGTCGATGCCCGGAATGGCGTTCAGCGCGCCGCCGCTGCGGCCGGACTGGACGACGAGGATCGGAACGTCGGGCCGGCGCGAGCCGAGCATGTCCGCCAGGCGCGCGAACAGCAGCAGGCCCTTGTGTGGCGCGGGGTGCACGAAGGTGACGAAGGCGCGCGACTCGGCTGGCGCGACGACGGTGGACCAGTCGATCGGCGGCTCGAGCGGCGTGCTGACGAGGCGCACCTTGTCGCGGTAGACGTCGGTCAGGTACTGGCTGCAGGTGAAGGCGTGGTCGACGTCGGCGAAATGTTTCGGCTCGTAGTAGCCGAAGCCGCGGACGGCAAACGCAGTCGTGATGCCGCGGCCGCGGGCTCGCTTCATCGCCTCGAAGATCATCGCGTGGCCGTTGCAGGCGATCAGCTGGTCGGGCTTGAAGTCGTCGACCAGCCGATCGAACAAGCCAAGAAACTGTGCGCCTTCCGCCCGATCCGGCCGCGACTCGTCGTTGTGGCGGGTCATGAGCAGCGTCACCGGGACGTCGCGGACGGCGTAGTGCACGACGGGACGATCGGATGCGCGCTTGCCGCCGATCTTGGGCGCCGCGCGCCGGTGCGACGCGCCGGACGGCAGCTCGACCCCCTGATCTCGCAGGTGGTTCTCGATGGTGAAGGTGACGTCGCTCTCGAAGCGGGCCGTCGTCAGCACCTGGCACTCATGACCCGCGTCTTTCAGCCACTCGACGATTGTTCGCAGGCTCTGCGTCACGCCCGCGGTCGGGTCGCTGATGCAGTGGTTGTTCACCAGCAGAAATCGCACGACCGAGCGTACCGACCGGACCGGAAGCACGTCAACAGACACGGAATCGTCACTAACCTCAGGGAGTTTGGAATGTCTCAGGAACAGGTGCAGGTTGCAGAGAAGACGCAGCAGATGCTGCAGGGCCCGTTGAAGCACGTGCGGGCGGCCGCGCTGGCGGCGGCGCTGGTACCGCTGGCGTCGGTGATGGCGACGCCGGCGTCGGCGCAGGGGGTATGCGCCTCAGGGGGGTTCTGCGGCTTTGTCTGGAACGACACAGACCACGACGGCATTCACGATGCCGACGAACCGGTGATCGGCGGCGCCAGCGTCACTCTTTACAGTTTCAGCACCAACAACGACAGCGGAGAAACGATTAACCTGGTGGTACCGACGGGACCAGACGGAGTGTACAACTTCGGAAACCAGCCGCCCGGTGACTATACGGTGTCCGTGCAGATCCCACCGGGGACCGAAACGACAACGCCAAACGCCGGCGACAACGAGTACGTGGACAGCGACGGCTCCAAGAGCGCTGATGGCGTGAGCAGCGTCGCGACCGTGACCTACACCTACTCCGACCCGAATGTCGATTTCGGCTTCTGGCAGATACCGGTATCGGCGCCGGGCACCGGCACGCCCGGTTACTGGAAGAATCATCCGGAAGCATGGCCGGTTCCGCAGATCACGGTCGCCGGCAAAACCTATACGATCGCCCAGGCGATCGCGTACCTCGAACAGGTCGGCAAGGACAAGACGACGACGATGTTCAGCTCGCTGGTGTCGGCCATGCTGAGCGTCATGGTCGGCAACAACTCGAGCTGTGTTTCGAGCACGATTACCGCGGCGGACAACTGGCTGACGACGTATCCGCTGGGCAGCAAGGTGGCGGCGTCGAGCTACGCCTGGAAGATCGGCGAGCCAATGCACCGCCTGATGGACAACTACAACAACGGGATGCTCTGCGCCCCGCATCGCGACTGATCGAGGTGCCGGAGACCGCCTGTCTACCCTCCGCTCCCGGGCGACCGTGAGCGACGGTGGATGGCCGGTCTCCGGCGCCGGTATACTGCGCGCATGCGATCGCGCCTCACGTTTGCATGCCTGGTGTTCACCGCGCTGCTGCCGGCTGGCGCGGCGGCTCAAATCAAGGCCACGCTCCCCAAGGGGCCGATGACCCCGGCGTGGGACAAGGGGATCCAGCCGATCAGCCAGGCGAGCTACTGGAACGCGGTCGAGTGCGGCAAGCAGGGCGGCCAGCGTCCGCTCTGCGTCTTCTACGACGCCGACCTGTGCAAGAACGACGACTTCACGCTGGCGCTGTTCACGCCCTACAAGCAGGTCGCGTATGAGGTGTGGCAGGCGGTCCGCGCGAAGCAGGAGCCGCCGACGCCGAGCTACGGCGACGCCCAGCGGACGCGGATCACGGTCGGCGTGACGCCGGCGGCCGGCTCGAAAAACGCGATCACCGCCCTGGCGATCAAGCGCGGCGCCCAGGTGGTCAAGCCGGCCACCCAGTCGTTCGACGCCGGCGGCGGCCGCTTCATCTTCGACTTCCCGGCCTTTGCCCCGACTGCGGCGATTACTCTCGAGATGACCGGGAAGACGCGCACGATTTCGTGCGCCGTCGACCAGGCGATCCTCGCAAAATTCCGGTAATCGTTCGGACCCGCCACTCGCTCGCGGCCGGCGGCGGGTCCGGTGCTGGTTGCTGGTTGCTTGTTGCTAGTTGCTAGTTGCGGCGATCGCGGCCGCGATGTCCGCCATCGCCGTGATCGTCGTCATCACCGTGATCGTCGTCATCATCGTCGTCGTCGCGATCATGGTCGTGCACGGGCCGGAGGAAATGCCTGAAGGCCTGGGTCGCAACCAGCCTCCCCTGCCGGCGACCCAGCACATCGGCGGTGCGGAAGTGGATGCCCTGGTAGATCCGCACTTCCACCATGTCGTCGGCAATATCGGAGAACCGCCGGTAGAGACGCGGGTTCAGCACTGCGCTGGCGTTGCTGCTCGTCACCGAGAACGTCATCCTGTCGGTCCGAAAGAACAGCTGTAGCACGCGGGTCATCGAGCCGGACAGGTTGTTGGCGCCGGAGGTGTAATCCGAATACGGCGGGGTGTTGATGAATGGCTGCCACGCCGGATCGCCGGCGGTTCTGGGGTTGCCATCGTTGTTCCCCTCCTGGATCGCCGTCAGCGGGCGCCAGAAGTTGAAAAACTTCTTGCTGTCCCACGCTGTCATCACCGCATCCGCGCTGGCGATCGAGGCGAGCGCGAAGAGCCGCGCGCTGTCCCCGAGGTTCAATCCCCGCTCGAGGACAATGCCTTGAAGCGTGCGGTGCCAGAGCGCCACCAGGTTGTCGTTGTAGAAGTTGGCGAGATCGGTCTGCCCGGGTGTTCGGGTCACCGTGGTCAGTGCGGTATCGAAACGAGCGCCGAGCCCTTTGACCTCGTTGTAGTCGCGGGCGTACCGGTTGCTCGTCAACGGCGGCGGCGGCCCGGGGCGGAACTGCTCGGCAAACTTCTTGGTGAAAGGCTCGACCGCACCCAGCCACGGCGCCGCCATCGGCGCGAAGCTCGGCGGCGGTCCTGCCTGGAAGCTCGGGGTCGGACGCCATTCGCCAGCGCCGGTGCCGCCAACGAAGATCTCCGAGGGCACGGGGAAGCTGCCGTCGTTCGCGCGCAGCGCCAGGATGTCGGCCGCTGCCGCCTGTCCGACGAAGACGCCTGGATTGTTCGACGCAAGACCGCGGCTGCTGAGATAGGCATCGTAGGTGTCGTTGATGAATGTCGCTTGCGCGGCAAACCGCGCGAGCAGCACATCGCGGGCGGCCGTCGCGACAGCGGCGGTACGAGAACCGCTCGCATGGCGGATGTGGCTGCCGTACGGCTTGAAGCGATGCTCGAAGGCCTGGACGGCATCGTGCACCGCGACATGGACGGTGGCCAGATCCAGGACGCCTGATGGACCTGGACGCGGCGGCACGGCCGCACCAATCACCTGCAACGTGATCGCGTTCCAATCGGTAACCGGGTCGGCGGCCGCCGGGCCCGCCCACACGAGACATCCGAAAGCGACGAGGCCCGCAATTCTCCGGACTCCTGTCATGGCAGCCGTCTCCTGTTTTCAGTTAGTTGGGGGAGGGGTGCAAGCTACGCGCAAACGCCGGCGCTTCTCAAGGGCCCGGACAAAAAAAGTGCGAAACAGACGAGGTTGACGGGGTGGCTCGGCGGCCGCGAGGGAGGCTCGGCGATCAGGTGCGTCGTCCGCTCACCGCCGCGGCCGCCCCGAGACCGATCAGCGCGCCGCCGGTGACATAGCGCTGCACGCGACCGAAGCGGCGGTTACGCCGGATCCAGTTGCCGGCGGTGCCGGCGCCGATCGCCCACACGGCGTCTGTGGTTGCCGACATCAGGATGAACAGCAGCCCCAGCGTCACGATCTGCAGCGGCACCGCTCCCCTCGCCGGGTTGACGAACTGCGGCAGGAACGCGAAGAAGAAGAGCGCCGTGTGCGGGTTCAGCAGGTTGACGATCACGCCCTGCGCGAAAATCCGCCGCAGGCTGCTCCTGGCGATCGCGGCCGGATCCAGATCGGCGTCGCGCTTCGCGAGCGTACGAATGCCGAGCACGATCAGGTAGACGGCGCCGAGATAGCGCAGCACGTCGAACGCCCGCGCGGAGGTGACGAGCAGCGCCGAGATGCCAAGCGCGGCCGCCGCGACGTGCGCAAGCGTGCCGGTGCAGATGCCCATCACCGAGACGAGACCGGCGCGGCGCCCCTGCTCGACGCTGCGGGTCACGATGTACAGGACGGCGGGACCGGGCGTAATCAGCAGCAGGAAGCCCGCGGCGAAGAAGACGCCAAGCGTCGAATACTCGATCATGACCGGCCAGCCTCGTTCGATTGGTGTGATGCTGCTGACGGCTGCCTGACCAGCGCCTCGAGGTCGAGCTCGCTCGAGGCCGTGACATTGCCTTTCAGCACCCTCTCGATCTGCTGCAGCGCGTAGGCGTTTTCCTCCTCCGTGTTCGACACCGTGCAGTCCGACGGCACCCAGAGCACGTAGTCGCGCATGTAGGCGTCGTTGGCGCTGAAGAGGATGCAGATGTTGCCTGCGACACCGGTCAGGATCAGCGTCGTCGCGCCGAGGTAGGCGAGCAGCGTGTCGAGCGTCGTCTCGAAGAAGGCCGAGTGCTTCGGCTTGAGGACGAAGTAATCGTCTTCGGCCGGCTCCAGGAGCCGCGCCACCTCTTCGCCCGGCACGCCGTCGTGGAGCACGTGATCGACCAGCTTGCGGAAATCAGACTGCCAGCGGCCGAAGTTGTCGTTGATGTAGACGGCGGGAATCTTCGCGGCGCGGGCGCGCTTCTTCAGCGCCGCGATCCGGTGCGCCATCGGCACCGCCTGGCGCACCAGCGACTCGGCCCCCTCGAAGGCCATGTCGTTGATGACGTCGATCAGCAGGAGCGCGACCGGCGAGCTCTCGGGGACGTTGCCGTGAAGGTCGGGGTTCCTCGCCGGCCCTCGGTTCATGGCCGGCTAGGCACCGTTGTACCGGACCATGACGACCGTGATGTCGTCGCTCTGGGTCGCGCCGGCGCAGAACTCGTGGACGTCGGCGAGCAGCGCGTCGAGCACTTCCTGCGGCGTCTGGCCGCGATGGGTGTTGGCGCAGTCGAGCAGCCGATCGTCGGTGAACTCGTCCATCGCCGGGTTCATCGCCTCGGTGACGCCGTCGCTGAACAGGATGACGAGGTCGCCGGGCTGCAGCTGCACCGTCTCCTGCTCGAACTTGGCGTGCTCGAACAGGCCGAGGACGACGCCGCCGCATTCCAGCCGGCGGATGCCGTCTTTGCCGACCCAGCAGCGGCGCGTTGTGGCCGGCATTGCAGTAGGTCAGCGATCCGTCCGGCGCGAGGATGCCGTAGAAGCTGGTGAGGAAGCGCGCCTCGATCGCGCGGCGGAACAGCCCGGTGTTCAACCGCGTCATCAGCGGCGCGGCGCCGGCCTGGTAGGTCGCCTCGGCGCTGAACATCCCGAGCACCGCCGCGGCGAGCAGCGCCGCCGGCGATCCCTTCCCCGCCACGTCTCCGACGATGAAGCCGAACTGATCGGTCGGGAGATCGACGTAGTCGTAGAAGTCGCCGCCGACCGCGCGGCAGGCGATTGACGCGGCGGCGGTCGAAAAGAACGCACCCTCGCGGTTGGCGACCGGCAGCAGCGACTGCTGAATCGCCGCCGCGACCTTCAGCTCCTGCTCGAACTTCGCCTTGTCGAGCGCTTCGCGGTACAGCCGCGCGTTCTCGATCGCCAGCGCCGCTTCGGCGGAGAGCGTCTCCAGCGCCGATTGCGCGTGCGCGGAGCGCAGGGCGCCGCGCTCGCGGCTGTCGAGATAGAGGACGCCGATGATCTCGTCGGCGCCCTTCATGCTCCGCGCGCTCGACGTAGCGCACCAGGCGCAGCGGCGTGCAGAGCACGTGGCGGATGCCGAGCGCGACGGTGCCGGTGTGCAGCTGGGCGAGATCGCCGTCGAGCAGATCCTCGACAATCGTCTGCTGGCCGGTGGCGAACACCGTTTCCGGAATCTTGCGGCTGGTCTCGAAGGTGCGGCCCGAGAGCGTCACCTTGCCGCGCGCGCGCGCCAGCTTGAACTCGAGCATCTTCTCGCGGTTCGCCAGCATGATGAAGCCGCGCTCGGCGCCGGTCACCTCGATCGCCGAGTCGAGCACCATCGCCAGCACTTCGTCGAGCACCCGGCCCGAGCCCAGCGCCCGCAGCCCTTCGAGCAGCGCCGCCATCTGGCGCAGCTCGGTCGCCGCCGAGATCGCGCTCTTCTCCACCGACGGCGCCTCGTCGTCGACGAAGAACACGATCTCGGTGTCGCCGGAGTTCGCCCAGCTGGATCTGGTCGCCGTGGCCGAGCACCTTGTCGGCGGTGACCTTCACGCCGTTGACGTAGGTGCCGAACCGCGACTGCTTGTCGCGGATGATGCAGTTGCCGTTCTCGATGCGAGATCTCGGCATGCACGCGTGAGATGTCCGCGCCCGGCAGGCGCAGATCGGTTTCGCTCCGCCGTCCGATTGTGAACAGCGGCTTGTCGATGTTGACGATCCGGCGGCCGAGCGCGTCGGTGACGACCAGGCGGGGCGATGGGGCGTCCGGCATGAAGAAAGGGATTATAGGTCGACGGAACCCATGAAGCAGACCAAGAGCGACCTTCTGCAGGGTACCCTCGACCTCCTGATCCTCCGCACGCTGGCCGCGGGCGACATGCACGGCTGGGGCATCTCGCAGCGCCTCCAGCAGATTTCGCAGGACGTGCTCCAGGTGAATCAGGGCTCGCTCTATCCGGCGCTCTATCGGCTCGAGCAGCAAGGGTGGATTGAGGCCGCGTGGGGCGACTCCGAGAACAACCGGCGCGCGAAGTTCTACAGCCTCACCAAGTCGGGCCGCAAGCAGCTGGCCGAGGAAACGGCGAGCTGGGAGCGCATCGCCACCGCGGTCACGCGCGTGCTGCAGCAGGCCTAGAACCGACGTCATGTCGCTCGGCTCCGCGGCTTCGCCGGCTTCGCGGTTCGTTCCGCGACAACGCCTTCGAGGAATCATGGAGGCGGAGCTGCGCCACCACCTCGAGCTCGAGGCCGAGATGCTGGCCGCACGCGGCATGAGCAGCCGGCGAGGCGCGCGACGCTCGCGCTGCCGCCGCTTCGGCAGCGTCTCGCAGGTCAAGGACGAGTGCCGCGACTCGTGGGGCCTGCGCGCGATCGACACGCTGCTCGCAGGACGCGCGCGATGCGCTTCGAGGCCTGCGCAAACATCCGGCCTACGCCGCGGTCGTCACTGCTGACGCTCGCGCTCGGCATCGGCGCCAACACCGCGATCTTCAGCGTCGTCTACGCCGTGCTGCTGCGGCCGCTTCCCTATGCGCACGGCGAGCGCCTGGTCGAGATCCGCCAGGAAGCCCCCGGCTCGGCGTCGCCGACGTCGGCGTGTCGGTGAAGGAGCTGGCTGAATATCGCGCGCAGCCGGTTCGCTCGATGCGGTGGTCGAGTACCACCAGATGTCGTTCAACCTCTCGGCCGGGGCGAGCCGTCGCGCGTGCAGACCGGCGTCGTCTCGACCGAATTTCTTCGACGTCCTCGGCGTGCAGCCGGCTGCTGGGCCGCACGTTCCGGGCCGAGGACGATTCGCCGGATGCACCGGCGGTGCTCGTCCTGAGCGACGCGTACTGGCGGCGCGCGCTCGGCGGCGATCCTGCCGTGGTCGGCCGCACGTTCGAGATGAACGGTCGCGTGCACACCGCGATCGGCGTGCTGCCGCCGATGCCGCAGTTCCCGGCGGCCAACGACGTCTACATGCCGCCGTCGGCCTGCCCCTTCCGGTCGAACCCGGAAACGATCGCCAACCGGAACGCGCGGATGCTGACCGCAATCGGCCGGCTGCGTCCGGGCGCGACGCTCGAGCAGGTGCAAGGCGACCTCGACGCGGTCTCGCAGCCGGCTGGTCGCCGCCGACCCCGCCGAGTACGACCCGCCGCGAACCGGCTTTCGGACCGCGGCGCTGATGGTGCGCGACGAGCTGACCCGCCGCGCGCGCCCGACACTGCTCGATGCTGCTCGCCGCAACCGGCTTCGTGCTGCTGCTCGTTGCTGCCAACGTCGCGAACCTGGCGCTCGCGCGCGTGCTCGGGCGCGAGCGCGAGCTCGCCGTCCGCGCGGCGCTCGGCGCGGGGCCGCGACGGATCGCGCGGCAGCTGCTGACGGAAAGCACGATCCTCGCCGTCGCGGGCGGCGGCCTGGGGCTGCTCGTCGCCTGGCTCGTGCGCGACCTGCTCGTCGCCTTCACCGTGCGCTTCACGCCGCGCGCGGAAGAAATCGCGATCGGCGGCGGCGGTGTTCGCATTCGCGCTCGCCGTGTCGGTCGTTACCGGCCTTGCGTCGGGGCTGCTGCCGGCGCTTCCCGCTTCGAGCCGCGACACGGTCGAAGGATGCCGGCCTCGGACGGCGGCACGCACGCCGACATGAGCGTCGCGCAACGCCCTCATCGCGGTGCAGGTCGCCGTCTCGTTCGTCCTCCTCGCCGGGGCAGGGCTGCTCGTCCGCAGCGTCAATCGCGCTGCAGGACGTCGACGCCGGCTTCCACGCCGACCGCGTGCTGACGATGCGGATCGATCTGGACTTCGTGAAGTACGACACGCAAGCCCGCCGCCGCGCGCTTCTTCCGCTCCGTGCTGGAGCGCGTGCAGGCCGAGCCTGGCGTCAGGACGGCCGCGCTCTCCTTCGACGTCCCGCTCGACATCACACACACGATGCGGCGCGAGCTGCTGGTCGAGGGCGACTCGTCGCCGCCGCGGCGTGCGCCGGCGGATTTGAAGTTCACCTCGCCGGCCTACTTCGAGACGATCGGCATGTCGCGGCTGAGCGGCCGCCTGTTCACCGGCGCCGACACGGCAGAGACGCCGCGCGTCGCCGTCGTCAACCTTGCCTTGGCGCGGCATTACTTTCCCGATGCCGATCCAATCGGCCGCCGCGTCTCGCTCGATGACGGCACGACCTGGATCACCATCGTCGGGGTCGTCAACGACGTGCGCCAGCACGATCTCGCGCTGAGCGCGAGCGACGAGCTGTACCAGCCGTTCGCGCGCACCGGCGCGCTGAGCGCGACGCTGCTCGTCGGCACGCCGCGCGATCCCGAAGAGTTCGCGCAGCGGATTCCGGCGGTCGTCCGCCAGATCGATCCGCGCCAGGCGGTCAGCCGCATGCAGACGCTGCAGGCGATTCGCGGCCGATCGCTCGCGCCGCCGCGGCTGACGGCGATGCTGGTCGCGCTCTTCGCGGTCGTCGCGCTCGTCCTCACCGCGATCGGCATCGCCGGGGTCGCCTCGTTTTCGGTGACGCGGCGGACGGCTGAGATTGGCGTGCGGATGGCGCTCGGCGCGCCGCGCGGGGCGTGACGGCGCATGATCGTGCGCGAGGGGCTGACGCCGGTGGCCGTCGGCCTCGCCGGCGGGCTCATCGCCGCGCTGGCGATGACGCGGGTGTCGCGTCAGCTGCTCTTCGGCATCGAGCCGACCGACCCGCTCACCTATGCCGCGGCGCTTGCGGCGCTGGCGGCCGCCGCATCGATCGCGTGCCTCGTGCCGGCGCGGCGAGCCGCGGCCGTCGATCCGCTGAGCGCGCTGCGCGCCGATTCGTAGGGGACGGCTTGCGGGAGCCGCTTGTAGGGGACGGCCTTCAGGCCGTCCGGGTAAGATGTTCGAAATCCTGTGGCTTATCCGCAGAGGCGAACGCTCAGACTCGAAGCTCCCCGCTCGTGGCAGACGCTGAATCTCGCGGAGCTCTGGGAATACCGCGAGCTGCTCTTCTTCTTCGTCTGGCGCGACGTCAAGGTCCGCTACAAGCAGACGGTACTCGGCGCGCTGTGGGCCATCATCCAGCCGCTCACCACTACCTTTGCCTTCGCGATCCTGTTCGGCCGCCTCGGCGGGATGTCGCAGCACGTCGACGGCCCCTACGCGCTGCACGTCTTCGCGGGGATGCTGCCATGGACTTTCTTCAGCCAACTCGGTGACCGTCGCCGCGAACAGCCTGGTCGGCAGCGGCCATCTCATCAGCAAGGTCTACTTCCCGCGCCTGCTGGTGCCGCTCTCGGCGATCGCATCGGGACTGATCGACTTCGCGATCTCGTTCGTCGTGCTGCTGATCATGATGGCGATCTACGGCGTCGCGCCGACGCCGTCGATCCTGGCGGCACCGCTGTTCCTCGCCGGAACGATCATCGCGTCGGCCGGCGTCGGTATCCTCTTCGCGGCGCTGGTCGTGACCTTCCGCGACGTCCGCTACATCATCACCTTCGCGATGCAGCTGTGGCTCTTCGCCTCGCCGGTGCTGTACTCGATCGAGATGATCCCGGCGCGCTGGCGCCTGCTCTATGCGATCAACCCGATGGCCGGCCTGGTCACCGGCTTCCGCGCCTGCGTTGTCGGCGGGCCGGCGCCGTCCGACGTGATCCTCGTGTCCAGCGCCAGCGCGGTGGTGCTGTTTCTCGTCGCCGTCCGCTACTTCGTCCAGGTCGAGCGCCGGTTCGCCGATGTCATCTGACGCGATTGACATCCACCGGCTCGGCAAGCGCTACACGATTGGTATCACGCCGATCGGCCGGGCCACGCTCGGCGAGTCGCTGACCAACTGGGTGGCAGGGCCCTGGCGCCGTTTCCGCGCTCTCACCGGTCCGGACAACGAGGCATCGCAGTTCTGGGCGCTGAAGGACGTGACGCTGAAGGTCGAAGTCGGCGAAGTCGTCGGCATCATCGGCCCGAACGGCGCCGGCAAGAGCACGCTGCTCAAGATCCTCTCGCGCATCACGGCGCCGACCGAAGGCTACATCGATCTGCACGGCCGCGTGTCGAGCCTGCTCGAGGTCGGCACCGGGTTCCACCCCGACCTGACCGGCCGCGAGAACATCTTCCTCAACGGCGCCATCCTCGGCATGTTTCGCGCCGAGATCGTCCGCAAGCTCGACGCGATTGTCGCCTTCGCCGAGCTCGAGCAGTTCATCGACACGCCGGTGAAGCACTATTCGAGCGGCATGTATGTGCGGCTGGCCTTCTCGGTGGCGGCGCACCTCGAGCCGGAGATCCTGATCATCGACGAGGTGCTCTCGGTCGGCGACCTCCACTTCCGCAACAAGTGCCTCGGACGGATGCAGGACCTGCGGACGGAAGGGCGGACCGTGCTGTTCGTCAGCCACGACCTGACGAGCGTGCGCCAGCTCTGCTCGCGCGCGGTGATGCTGCAGCACGGCCGGATCGTCGATGACGGTCCGCCGGGCGAGGTGACGCGGAAGTACGAGCGCACGTATCACGACGCCGGCGGCAACAGCACCGGCGCCGCCGAGCGGCTGCATCCGCCGCACAGCTACCACCTGAAGCGAGTGGAGCTTCGGACCGCCGGCGGCGCGATCGAATCGCGCTTCGACGCCGGCGAGATCATGGAGATCCACCTCTGGGCGAGCGGCAAGGCGCCGGAGAACTCGTACACCGTCGAATTCAAGCTGCTCAACAGCGACGACGAGGTGATCAGCTTCGGCGCGGCAAACCCGGTGCAATCCACTTACTACCTGGCCGAACAGGAACATTTCGTGTGCCGCCTCGGGCCGCTGCCGTTGACCGAGGGCAACTACGCCTTCAGCTTCACCGTCGGCGTCTGGAACAAGGAGCGCTGGGACTTCTGGCAGAAGGCGGTGCGCTTTACCATCGGCCGGTGCGACCCGTTCGGCACCGGCCACGGCATCTCGAACGTCAATGACGGCGACTTTGTGATCCCGCAGGAATGGCTGACCGGCAACTGACGGAGCCGCTCGTCTCGGTCAACATCCCCTGCTATCACCAGCTCGATCAGGCGCGCCGCCTGCTCGACTGCCTGCGCGCACAGACCCTCGACGACATCGAGATCACGCTGCTCGACGATGGCGCGTCGGACGCGTATCGCGACTACGTCGCCGCGCTCGGCGATCCGCGCGTCCGCTACCATCGCAATCCGCAGCGGCTCGGCGCGATGCGCAACATGTTTCAGGCGATCTCGGCCGGCCGCGGCAAGTACTCGATGGCGTTCCACGAGGACGATCTGGTCGGCGCCCACTACCTGGCGACGGCGGTGGCGATTCTGGAGAGCAATCCGCGCTGCGGCTTCGTCGCGGGAGAGCTGCGGCAGTTCGAAACCGAACCGCCCGCGGCGGCGCTGGCGGCGCCCGCCGAGCATCCAGCCGTCGTCGCCTTCGACTCGCCGGCGGGCTTCCTGCGCGAGATCTTTCGCGGCGTCGAGCCGATGTTCGGATCGATCGTCTACCGGCGGTCGGCGCTGGCCGGCGTGACGGCGCCGCACGATGCGTTTGCGACGCTGGTCGATCGGCCGTTCCTGCTGCGCATCCTCGACAAGTGGTCGGGCGCGATCGTTCGCGATCCGCTGGTCTGGTACCGCAAGCATGGCGACAGCGACGACCGGCACCTGGCGATGAACGCTGACAACATCGTTCGCCTGTTGAAGCTATACCGCGCCGCGCTTCCCGAGCGGCTGTCGCCGGAGGATCGAGCGCTCTTCTACGGCTACACTGGTTACTGGCTGTTCACGCTCTATCGCCTGTTACCTCCGGAGGCGAAGCCGCCGCTGGGGCGTTTCGCCTTCCGCGCGTGGCGCGAGGGTCTCTACAATCCGCGGTGGTCGAGCGGGCTCGGGCGGAAACGGTTGATCGGGTTGATGCTGAAGGGAAAATAAGCGCGGAGATCGCGTCGTTCGGACGTCTGTCGTTCGACGTTCTGGCGTCTGGCGCTCGTCGTTCGACGTTCTGACGAACGACGAACAAAGAACGAAGAACGAAGAACGACGAACGAAGAACGAAGAACGACAAGCGATAGACGTTAGAACGACAATCGCCAGACGTTAAACGACGAGCGACAGACGCCGAAACGCCAAGCGACGCAAAACGTGAAAATCATCGGACTCGTCCCGGTGCGCAACGAAGCGTGGGTACTGCCTCACTCGCTGGCGTCGCTCTCCGGCTTCTGCGACATCATCATCGTCAGCGATCAGAACTCGGATGATGAGTCGCGCGAGATTTGCCGCAGGTTCCCCAAAGTCGTGCTGCTCGAATCCACCGAGTGCCGCATCAGCACGCAGGTGCGCTGGCAGCTGTTCGACGCGGCGCGCGGCTACGACGGCTGCAACCTGATGTGGTGCACCGATGCCGACGAGCTGGTCGCGCCGGCGGCGTCGCGCGAGTTCTTCGCCGCGCGCCGGGACGACCTGACGCCGGGGACGATCGTCGAGTGCCTGTTCATCCACCCGTGGCACAGCCCGACCCGTTATCGCGAGTACCACTGGGGCTACGCGCCGCATTTCAAGGCGCTCGCGTTCGTCGACGATCGGCGGATGGACTACGACCGCTCGCGCCCGAACTCGATTCACGAGCCGCGGGTGCCGATCGACAGCGCGCGCAGCGTCCTGCGCGCGGGCGAGCTGCACGTGCTGCACCTGCAGTGGCTGCTCGCCGGCCGCACGCAGATGCGGCAGGCATGGTACCGGTGCCGCGAGCTGCTCGACGGCAGGCCGGCGTTGGCGATCAACGAGTCCTACGCCACGACCCTGCCCGACTCCGGCATCCACACTGTTGAAATGCCGGCCTCGTGGGGCGAGGGGCTGACCTTTCCCGACCTGGCGATCGATCGCGAGCAGTCGTGGAACGAGCGCGACATCCTCGCGTGGTTCGACCAGCATGGCCCGGCGTTCTTCGAGCGGCTGGAGATCTGGCACATCCCGGTGCTGCGCCAGGCGTTCGTGCGCCGCGTCGGCCGGCGGCCTCGTCCCGATCGTTCGTACCGCCCGCCGTGGCCGGTGCGCGCGGCGCGGTTCGGGCGCCGGCTCGCGGCGGCGGTGCGGCGGCGGCTCTGAGATGGCGCGGCCTTTTCTGACCGTCCTTACAGCGCCGATTCCCACCACCGGACGACGGCTGTACCAGGGAGTGAGGCGGCGGGTGCGGCCGCTCGTCAAGCCGGGAGTGCCGCTGCCGAAGATGTCGCCGTATCCCGGCCACTACGCGGTCGTGCGCAGCCTCGTCGAGGGGCTGCGCGCGATCGACGCCGACTTCAACTTCAACCCGCGCCGCACCGCCGATCTCGCGCGCGTCGTCTACGCGCCGGAGAATGCGTCGCTGCGGCAGGCGGCGGCGCTCAAGCGCCGCGGGCGAATCGACTACCTCGTGGCCGGCCCGGTGAACGCGCTCTTTCCGGATGAGGCCGATAGCGTGCTGCAGCTGCCGGAAATCGACCGGCTGATCGTCGCGTCCGAATGGGTGCACGGGCTGTACGGCGAAACGCCGAAGCTGCTCGAGAAAAGCGTGGCGTGCCCCTGCGGCATCGATGCCCGCTACTGGCATCGGTCGGGTCAGCCGCGCATGAAGACGGCGCTCGTCTACTGGAAGAGCGGCGACGAAGCGTTCTGCGAGCAGGTCGAGCGGATCGTGCGCGCCTGCGGCCTGGAGCCGCGCCGCCTGCGGGCGGCGGCGGGCGAGCACGCGCTGTTCGGGCCCGACGAGTACCGGCAACTGCTCGACGAGTCGCAGCTCGCCGTGTTCCTGAGCGCGTTCGAAACCCAGGGTCTGGCACTGGTCGAGGCGTGGTCGATGGACGTGCCGACGGCGGTGTGGGATCCGCAGGGCGAGGCCGAGTGGCGCGGGAAGACGTTCCAGGCCGGCTCGTCCGCGCCGTATCTGACCCCGGTAACCGGCCGGCGCTGGCGATCGCTCGACGAGCTCGAACCGGTCCTGCACGGCATGCTCGCGGACCGGGCCGCGTTTCAACCGCGCGCCTGGGTGCTCGCGCACATGACCGACGAGATCTGCGCGCGCGCGCTCTACGACATCATTCGCAGCGGCGCCGCGGCGACGAAGAACGACCGAACGCCGAACGGGTAGCGGACGGTCTTCAGACCGTCCTCATCATCAACGACATGCCACGATTCAAACTGACGATTGAGTACGCCGGCACCCGCTACAGCGGCTGGCAGATTCAGAAGAACGCGCGGACGATTCAGGGCGAGATCGACGCGGCGGTCCGTACGGTGACGTCGCGGCGCGACTTCGAGCTGTACGGGTCGGGCCGCACCGACGCCGGCGTCCACGCGCTCGGCCAGGTCGCGCACCTCGACGTCGTCACCACGCTGCCCGGAGAGGCGCTGCGGCGCCGCCTGAATGACGAGTTGCCCGCGGACATCAACATCCTCGCCGCCGTCCAGGTGCCGCACCGGTTTCACGCGCGGCACGACGCTGTCGCGCGGCGCTATCTCTATCAGATTGCGCGGCGCCGCACGGCGTTCGCGAAGGCGTACGTCTGGTGGGTGCGGGAGGAGCTCGATCTCACCGCGATGCGCGGCGGCGCGGACGCATTTCTCGGCATGCGCGACTTCCGCTCGTTCGCCGCGATCGACGAGCGCGACGAGGCAGGCGAACCGGCGCGATCGACGCTCGTGCTCGTCGATCGCCTCGACCTCGTCGAGGACGGCGATCTGCTGCTCGTCGGCGTCGAAGGATCGCATTTCCTGTGGAAGATGGTGCGCCGCATGATCGGCGTGCTGGTGGAGATCGGGCGCGGCGGGCTGAAGCCGGCCGACGCCGCGCGCTTTCTCGCCGAGTCGTCCGACGCGCCCGCCAGGCTGACCGCGCCGCCGTCGGGACTCTTTCTCGATCGCGTGTTCTATCGCAATGACGCGCGCGACGTGGCGCTGCGCGCCGCGACGCCGCTTACGTAACGCGCGCGGCATCGGTGACGCGCGGTGTCGGCAGGTGGGGCAGGTGGGGCAGGGTGGGCCGGGTGGGGCAAGTGGGGCAAGTGGTCGAAGCAGGTTGGGCGGGTTCGGTCGTGGTCGCAGCGCAGCTGGTATCTCCACACGAATATTCTCAAGGCTCGAGACTTGTCGGCGCCAACGGATCCCAACCTGACGCCAGGCGTGTTCCGACCACCAGTCGTACGACCTCGCCATAGCTCGCGGCGCCGGCCTCGACGCGATTCGCTTTCAAGTACGAGTCGTACACGCTCCAGCCGACCGCGGAGATGCGCGGATTGACGTTGCGGATGATCCGATCGTTGATGGCGCGAAGGTCGGCACGCGGACCCGGCCCAAGAGACGCGGTGATCAACTTGCGTGCGTCCCCGGGCACCGACTGCCCCAGTTCGCGGAAGATGAACAGCCAGCCGCTGTACTGCGCCGCCGGCGACGCGCGCAGGCACGCGAGCCAGCCGACGAAGTTCGCCTCGCCCTCGTCGTTGATCCCGGCCAGGTGCGCCCATTCGTGCGCGATGACCTGCGGACGCTCGAACGGGAGGACGTCGGTCGCGATCAGCGTCTCGAGAAAGAAGGGGTCGGTCATGCCGTCGACGCCGGCGCGCCGGAAATACGGATCGAGAATCGTCCGTTTCGGCCGGCCGGGCACCAGCCGGTGCGTGCGGCCGATGTCGGTCAGGGCCTGTTGCATCGCGGCGGTGAGGGTCGGGTCGATCGCTCCTCCCGGCTGTTCGCCGTCGCGCCCGGGTTGATACAGCGCATTGAGCCGTCGAGCCGCGGTCGTCATCGCCTGTTCCACCGATTCGGCCGTCATCCGCGAGGCGTCGAATGGGAGCGTCTCGATCAGCCGCAGACGCCGATAGTTGAGCCCCCAGGCGACCAGGAAGATCAGGTAGCCGGCCGCCGCCCACGTGGCGGTGCGGATGACCAGACGCCGCGCCACATGCGACGCTTTTGGCTGGCGCGCGAAATCGTGTGCAGCGAGGCCGGCCCACGCCGCGACCAGTGCCACCAGAGCCGCGTCAAAGAGGGGGAATTGGAAGCGGTTCGACAGCGACGTCAGCGCCGGTTGAATCGCCTGGTAAAAGCCTGCGGAATAGAACCTTTCGACCGTGGAGGACGGTACGGGGACGAGGGCGGCGACAATCGCGGTCGTGACAAGCGCCAACGGCAGGCGCCATTCGTCCAGACGATTGATTACCGGCGGCTCCGTCATTTCGCGATACAATTTACTGTCAACCGGCACTTGCTCAACGGTTTACGGGGGCAATCCCCTCGAACTTGGTGGTCAGGAATCGGGAGATCGATACGGGGTCGCACTCCTGAGAACGGTAGTATTTAACAGCGCGCATCAAGAGTATCTACTGTCTTATAAAGTCTGTTACTATACGTTCAGAACCCCCTCCCGGTTTCCAGGTTCCGGCCGATAAGTAGGTCAAGGAGAGCCATGACCCGTTTGCTGTCAGCTGTTGCGGTGTTGCTGGTGGTGATTGCCACCCCGCCGATCCATGCAGGACAGACGAGCCTCGCCCGGGAGCCCGGCATCTCGGTGCCGCCTGCCGGCGACGTGCCGATTGCATCGGTCAAGGTTGCCGCCGACAAGCTCACCGCATCGACCGTGATCAAAGGCAATGCGCTCGATTCGACCGACGGCCAGCTGCCCAACGTTCTCGTGCGCCTGCGCGACGCGCGCTTCGGTCGCATCGTCGACACACAGTACACTGACCAGTCGGGCATGTTCGCCTTCAAGTCGATTCAGCCCGGGACCTACATTGTCGAGATCCTGGGCAAGGACGAGTCGATTCTCGCGGCGAGCCAGCTGCTCAACGTCAACGCGGGCGAGGCGGTGCTCGCCGTCGTCAAACTGCCGTTCAGCGTTCCGCCGTTCGCGGGAGCCGGTAGGTACGATGACAACGCAGTCCGCAGCCCTGCTCGTGCTCCAGGCCGCGGCGTCCGGCATCACGGCGCTGGTGCCGACGGCGCCGATCAGCCCGAACAAGTAAGACTCGCGATGGCTGACCCGACTTCTCAAGCAGCCGCGAAGCCGTCGAAGACGGCTGCGGCGGCGTCTGCCCAGGGCGGCGGCCCGGCTGCGCCGGGATCTCCCCATTTCGCCCCGGAGACCGACGTCCACCTGCTCGATCGCCTGGCGGTGCTCTACCGGTACCGTCATCTCTGCATCACGGTCTTCGTGCTCGTGACCGCGGCGATGATGATCCAGGGGTACAGCAACGTCCAGGTGTACGTGGCGCAGGGACGCATCCTCATCGAAGATGAGCGTTCGACGGCGGTGCCCGGGCTCGAAAACGACGCGAACACCTACTACGAAGATCCCGAGCCGTATTACCAGACTCAGTACAAGATCCTGAAGGGCCGCGACCTCACCCGCCGCGTCGTGCGCCGGCTGCATCTCGAAACGGTGCCGGAGTTCAACGGCACGAAGCCGCCGCCGCCGACGCCGGTTTCCGCACTCCGCGATCTCAAGACCGCGATTGTCACCAGGATCAAGGGCGCACCGGAAGCCCCGCCCGAGCCGCCGAAGCCGGACGAAACCGCCGACGAGTCCGGACTGATTGGCGCGTTCGTCGGCCGGGTCGGCGTCGAACCGGTCCGCGGCAGCCATCTTGTCGACGTCACCTTCACGGCCGAGGATCCGAAGTTCGCGGCCGAAGCGGTGAACACGCTGATCGACGAGTACGTCAGCGAGAACCTCGAGATCAAGCTCCGCTCGACGCAGGGCATGCTCGACTGGCTCGACAAGGAGCTCGCGAACCAGCAGAAGCGGGTCGAGGAGAGCGAGAAGGCGCTCGCCGAGTATCGCGAGAAGGAAAACGCGCTCTCGCTCGACGACAAGCAGAACATCGTCCTCTCGCGGCTCAACCAGCTGAACGACGCGGCGACCAAGGCGCGGACGGCTCGCGTCCAGAAAGAGTCGCTCTACAACCAGGTGAAGTCGATCTCCAGCGGCACGGCGCCCGACGCCATCCCGGTGATCGCACAGAACCCGACGGTGCAGGATCGCAAGACCAAGCTGGTCGAGCTGCAGCGCGAGAAGGTCAAGCTGCTCGAACGCTACGGCGAGCGCCATCCGCAGGTCGTCAACATCAACGCCAGCCTGGCCGACGCGCAGCGGCAGCTCGATATGGAGCTCGCGCTGGCGGTACAGTCGGTGAAGAACGAGTACGAAACCGCGCGGCTCGAAGAGCAGACGCTCTCGAAGAACCTCGATGGCGCGAAGTCCGAAGCGACCGAGCTGAACCGCAAGGGGATCGGCTACGGCGTGATGGAGCGCGAGGCGCAGAGCAACCGCCAGGTCTACGAGGCGCTGCTCACCCGCGAGAAAGAGCTGCGCGTTGCCGCCAACAGCCGCACCAACAACATCCGCATCGTCGATCGCGCGGAGATTCCGCGGTCGCCGATCACGCCTGGTGGACGCCGCACCTGGCTGATGTCGGTGCTCGTCGGCCTGACGCTGTCGGTCGCGGTCGCGCTCAGCCTCGACTACATGAACGACACGATCAAGACGCCGGAAGACGTGACCCGGCGCCTGAAGCTGCCGTTCCTCGGCCTGGTGCCGGCGGTGCGCGGCGACAAGCATCCGCTGCTGGCGTCGTCGCAGGTGCCGCACGACTTCGGCGAATCGTTCCGATCGCTCAGGACGTCGCTGCTGTCGAAGTATCCGGACGAAGGCACCAAGCTCCTGATCGTCACCAGCGCGCAGCCGCTCGAGGGCAAGACGACGACGGCGGCGAACATCGCGATGGCGCTGGCCTACGGCGGCTCGCGGGTGCTGCTCATCGACGCCGACATGCGCCGCCCCGGCCTGCACCGGCCGCTGCGCCTGACCAACGAGCGCGGCCTCTCGCAGGTGCTCACCGGCCAGGCCCGCGTGCGCGACGTCATCCAGCGCACGGTCGATCCGAACCTGCTGGCAATTACCGCCGGCCGAACACCGCCGAACCCGTCGGAGCTGCTGTCGTCCGAGCGGATGAAGACGCTGCTGACGAACCTGGCGCACGGGCCGTTCAACTGGATCATCATCGATACGCCGCCAGTCCTCGCCGTCACCGACGCCGTCATCCTGGCGCCGATGGTGACCGGCGTGACCTTCGTCGTCGGCGCCGAGATGACGCGCCGCCGGCTGGCCGAGCGCGCGATCGAAATCGTGATGCAGTCGCGGCCGCGCTACGCCGCTGTCGTGCTGAACAAGGTCAACTTCGCGAGGAACAAGTACTACTACTCGCGGTACTACGGCCATCAGTACAAGAACTACTACGCCGAAGCGGCGCTCTGATGCGTCGTTTGCCGCCCCTCTCCTTCTCCTTCTAACCGGCTGGAGCCTGATCGCGTTCGCGGGCTCCTACCGCTGGACGACGGTGCCGTTGTGCGCCGGCGTCGCGGTGCTGCTCGCGCTCGAACGGCCGCGCGTCGGCCGCGGCGGACTCTGGCTTCTCGACGGGTCGCTCCTCGCCTGCCTCGCCGTCGTCGGCGCGCAGCTGCTGCCGCTGACCGCGTCGGCCCGGAATCGCGTCTCGCCGCACGCGGTCCAGATCGATTCCGCGCTGCGGCTCGATCCCACCTCCAGTGCCTCGCCGATGCGGGCACTCTCCATCGACGCTGAATCGACCGCGTGGGCGTTCGCGCTCGGGGCCGCGTATGTCGGCCTCTTCTTCTGCGCCCGCTCGATCTTCGGGCGAGGCGGCGTCCGCACCGTGTCGCGCGGCATCACCTGGCTCGGCCTGTGGCTGTCGGTGCTCGTGGCGGTGCAGCGCGCGACCTCGCCGTCGATGCTCTACTGGTACTTCAAGCCGCTCGATGCCGGCGCCTCGCCGTACGGGCCGTTCGTCAACCGGAACGCGCTCGCCACCTGGCTGGCGATGGCCGTGCCGATCGCGGTCGGCTACGCGGTGGCGCGCGATCAGTCGGATCGGCGATCGAATGTCGGCATCGCCGCGAAGATCGCGGCGATGGATTCGACCCAGCTGTGGCTGGCCGGCGCGGCGTGCCTGATGACCGGCGCGGTGTTCGCCTCGATGTCGCGCGCGGGAATCCTCGCGATCGGCGCCGGCGTGCTGGCGTTCGTCGCCGTGGCGCGCAGCCGCATCCACCGCGGGCGTGCCATGGTCTGGACAGGAGTGGGGCTCGGCGGCCTCGCGCTCATCGGCCTGATGTTCGCGAACTTCGGCGCGCTGGCGATGCGGCTGCAGGGAACGACGGAAGCGGGCGACTGGGGGCGCCGCGCGATCTGGCGCGATACCTGGCGGATGACGCAGGACTTCTGGGTGGCCGGCGTCGGCGCCGGGGCGTTCGAGCGGGGGATGCTCCTCTACCAGCAGGGGTCGCGCGTGTTCTTCTTCAACCACGCGCACGACGAGTACCTGCAGATTCTCGCCGAAGGCGGGCTGCTGCTGGCTGTGCCCGCCGCGATCGCAGCGATCGCTGGCGCGCTCCTCATCGCCAGCCGGCTTCGTGTCGATCGCACGCCGATCTTCTGGATCCGCGCCGGCGCCATCGCCGGCATGGTCGCAGTCGCGGTGCAGAGCGTCTTCGACACCGGCCTGCGCACGCCGGCCAATGGCGTGCTGTTCGCGATCGTGGCGGCGATCGCCTGCCACGAAACCCGGGAGAGCCGCCGCTAAACAGCGTCGTGCACGAGGAGCGTCAGCTCCGCCGCACGGGCGCGCGCAGCGCGCTATCCGACCAGCGAGCGAAAGAGGATCTTGCGCGCCGGCGGATGCTTGAAGAGGGCGCGGATGAGCGGGCGGTGCTGATTGAAGCGCGCCGTGGCGCGCACGATCGGCATGATGCCGTCGGTGTGGGCGAGCTCGAAGAAACTGTCGATCGCCCGATCGCTGAGCTTGGTGACGACGTCGCGCAGTTCGTGCTGCGCCTCGAACTCGTCGGCGAGCTCCTCGCGCCAGCTGCGTTCGTAGGCTGAGAGCGTCCCGGCGTCGAGACGGTCCCTTCCGAGGGCGTCGACTGCGACCTTCGCGGCCAGCGCGGCGCTGACGATGCTGTAGTGAATGCCGCCGCCGGTGGTCGGCTTCACCAGCCCCGCGGCATCGCCGATGACCAGCACGCGATCGCCGAAGGTGCGGTCGATCGCGCCGAGCGGCAGGATTTTCTGGCGCGGCGGCACGTCGGCATCGACGACACCCCACCGCTCACGGACGCGCTCGATCATCCGCGCGTAGCACGGCAGCACATCGCGCGACGCCATCACCCCGACGCGGACGTACGGGCCGTCGGGACGCTGCACCGGCACGGCCCAGGCGAAACCGCCCGGCGCGACGTTCTGGCCGAAGTGCAGCTCGACGTCAGAGAGACGGCTGGCGCGAAGCTCCCGCTGAGCTGTATGCAGATACGTGCGCGGCAGGCCGAATCCGAAGCGGCGTTGAAAGGCGTAGCTGGCGCCGCAGGCGAGCACGATGAGGCGCGCGCGCACGAACGCGTCGCCGAGGCTGGCGGTGACGCCATGGCTATCGACATCGAGTGCCGTGACTCGAGTGCCGGCGCGGACTTCGGCGCCAGCGGCCACCGCGCGATCCGCGAGCGCGCGATCGAAAGCCGGCCGATCGATCACCGTCGCCAGCGGCGACGGCGTCATGTAGTCGACATGGATGCCGCCGGGCGACTGGAAGCGTACGGTGGTCAGTTCATTCAGCGTCGCGTTGCACGGAAGATCGAAGCGCGGGAACGTGTCGGCCGAGAGCACGCCGGTGCAGTGCACCGGATCGCCGACTCGCGGATGCTCCTCGCAAACCAGCGTCCTGAGCCCTCGCTCGGCGAGGCGGGCCGCCATGAACAGGCCGCCCGGACCGCCGCCCACGATGAGCGCGTCAACGGACTGCATTCGTCGCCGACATTATATGCACAAGGTCGGTGGCTGAGCGGAGCGCGCGCCGCCTGATGTTACCTGGACAGCAACATCGGCACGACCGTGCGACGGACGCAACAGAGCTACTTCACTGACACGTTCACGTCCTCGCGGACGGGACGAGTGCTGCCCTTGTCGACCGTCGCGTCGAACGCAATCGTCAGTGCGTAGGTCCCCGGCGTATTGGTCACGATGCCGGTCGTGCTCTGGTTGGTGATCGACTCGTTCTTCTTCACGGTGATGTTGGTCTTGCTGCCGCTCGCAGGGGCGGCGCCGCGAAAGAAGCCAATCTGCACGGTTCCTGTGTAGGCCGTCTCGGCGCCGGCGCCGTGATAGTAGAGGTAGACGTGCGAAAAGACCTGCTCATCCTGTGTGCTGGCCGGCAGCACGCAATCGTTGCGCGGGGTCGACTGGCAGGCGAACTCCCGATCGGGGTTGTCGCTGTCGCCGTGCATGATGATCCACGTGATGTAGGGCGTGCCCGGCGCCACATCGGCCGGCCTCGGCACCGTCTTCGCGCAGGCAGATGTTGCCAGCAGAAAAACAGCGAGCATCAACGATCGTTTCTGCACCCCTTCACAATAGCGCAGCCGCATTCTCAGTTCGTCCGCGCTTTCACGCCGCTCACCGCCGCGGCAATCATCCGGTTGACCGCCGCAATCGACAATCCACCCTCGTCGGTCGGCGGAATCGTCGCAAACCCGATTGCCGACGCCTTCGGATACCTTGCGAAGATCTGCTCGAACAGCTTCGCGAGCTGCTCGCTCGACGGCCCGTTCGGCACCTTGTTGCCATGGCTCATCACTTCGCGCGGATCGAGGACGTCCATGTCGATGTGGATGTAGATCTTGTCGGTCAGACGATTGAGCCGATCGAGCTGCGCCCACACGGCCGGCGTGATGTTGCGCAGATCCTCGACGCTCAATTGCTCGATCAGGGAGTTGTCGAGCAGGTGCTGCTCCAGCGGATCGGTCAGCCGGACGCCACCCATCACCACGTGACGATCGGGCAGCGGCGGATCGAGCTTCGCGTCGAGCCGCATCACCTGCAGCGCGCGGCCAGTCGCCACTGCGACCGGCATGCCGCCGAGCGATCCGCTGCGCGTCGTTTCCGGCGTGTTGAAGTCGGGATGGGCGTCGAGCCACAGCATGCCGATCTTGAGCGGCTCGCGCGTCGGCCCCGAATGCTGGAGGCCGGCGACCAGGCCGGGCATCGACGGACACGTCGCCAGCAGGCCGACGGTGAAATAGCCGTCGCGCTCGTTTCTGGCGACGATATCGGCGAAGTGGCCGAGCGACATGCCGAGCCGTTTCCAGCCGCCGTACTCGGTGTCTTCGTCGGCGGTCAGCCGCGCCTCCTCCACGCGCACCACCGCGCCCATGCGTTCGAGCAGCGGTTGGATGCCTCCCTCCGCCATCGTCGCCGGACCCTTCGAAGGGCCGGTCGGCGAGAGCGGCTGTTTGGCGAGTGCGACGCGAAGCTTGCCTGACGCGTCGACGTACTTCTGCTGCGCCCGCATCGGCGTCGCGACCATGGCCAGCGCCAGTGCGGCGAGCACAAATCTGTGAAGCTTCATGGCTCGATTGTAGTCGTCCTCCGGCACCTCCCTTCAGTTGAGATCGGTCGCGATGCGCCAACAGATCGCTAACCGCCAGCGAAGGTCTGAAATGATGGCGGTGCCGCTATCGCCGAAAGCCTTCGACCGACTGGAATGGAACAGGAGATCAGGAGATCAGGAGGCTTGTCCGATTCGACGGGCGGCGCTGCGCGCCGCGCGGCCTGAACGGAACGCGTGAAAACGAGTCGCACTCGATCGGTGAGCGATTCGTTTTGACGGGTTCCGCTCGGGCGCGGCTAGCCGGCGGAGAGCCCGGGAAGCCCGCTGGCTGTCGATCTCGTTGTCCACCCAGATCTGGGTAGAGATTCAAGAGTTTTTGGACAGGCCGCCTGACCTCTGGATCTCGTGTTCTTCTGTTTTAGCTGGCCGGCGCTCAGAAAAGATGTGAGCCCCGGAAAGCAGCGAGGGCACTGAAAACGTCACTCCGAGCGAAGAGCATTCATCGGCGAGATCGACGCCGCGCGCGCGGCGGGGATGATCGCCGCGAAGAATGCGCACGCGCCGAGCGACACCGCGGCGACGCCGAGCGCCATCGGATCCCAGAACTTCACGCCGTAGAGCTGCGCCGACAGCAGACGGCCCGCACCGACCGCGAGCGGCAGCCCCAGCACCAGGCCGACGATGACGCGGCGGAACGCGCCCTGCAGCACCATGCCGACGACGCTGCCGCGATCGGCGCCGAGCGCCATCCGGATGCCGATCTCGTTGGTGCGCTGCGCCACCGTGTAGGCGGTCACGCCGTAGAGCCCGATCGCGGCGAGCAGCAGCGCCACGACGCCGAACAGGCCGGCGAGGCTCGCCACCGCGCGCTGCTGATCGAACGAGCGATCGATCTGCTGCTGCAGCGTCCTGACGCTCGTCACCGTCAGGTTCGGATCGGCCTCCGCCAGCGCGCGCTTCACCATCGGCTCGAGTGCCCCCGGCGGCGTGCTCGTCACCAGCAGGATGCCGCCGACGTTGTGCGACTGGGTCTCGAGACGCTTCATCAGCGCGTGCTTGTAGTCGACGCTCTGCGCGAGCGCGACGAAGAACATCGGCCGCGCCGGCCGGTCGAGCGCAAACCCGGCGAACTTCGCGTCGCGGACGATGCCGACGATCCGATAGGTGTTGACGTTCTCCGGCAGGTCGAGGCCGAAGTGCTGTCCGATCGGATCCTCGTCGCTCTTGAAGAAGCGCCGCACGAACGCTTCGTTCACCACCGCGACGTCCTCGGTCGTGTCGACGTCGGCGGCGCTGAAATGCCGGCCGCGCACCAGCTTCACCCCGAGGTTCTGGAGGTAGTTCGCGCTGACGCGATCCCACGACGCGCCGGCCTGCTCGCCGGGCTTCGGCAGCGGATGGCCGGCCACCAGCACGAGCTCACCCCAGTTGTCGGTCAGCGGGTTGTAGAGCGCGAGGCCCGACCCCTCGACGCCTGGCACGCGATTGAGCCGCTCTTCGACATCGCGGTAGAGCGCGACGAGCTTCTCGGTTGCGTAGTTCGACGGCGGCCGGTTGAGCGACACCAGCACGCGCTTTGGCACCTCGAAGCCCAGGTCCTGGTTCTCCAGGTTCGCCAGGCTGCGTGCGAGCATCGTCGAGCCGGCGACGAGCACGACCGACAGCGTGGCTTGCACGATCAGCAGCGCCCGGCGCGCGAGCGACGAGTGATCGCCGGTCGAGCGACCCGCACCGCGCAAGCGCGTCGATCGGGTTGGTGCCGGTGGCGAACCACGCCGGCGCCGCGCCGAAGACGACGCCGGTGACGAGGGCGAGGCCGAAGGCAAAGGCCAGCACGATCGGCGACGGATTCGTGTCGATCGGCAGGAACGTCGTCCCGGCGAACGCGAGCGCGAGCAGCAGCCGCGCCGCCCCGACCGCGACTGCGAGCCCGGCAATCCCGCCGCCGACCGCGAGCACCACGCTCTCGATCAACGCCTGCGTCACCAGCTGCCGGCGCGACGCGCCCATCGCGAGCCGCACGGCGGTCTGCCCGCGCCGCGCGACCGCGCGCGCGAGCAGCAGGTTGGCGACGTTGGCGCAGGCGATGAGCAGCACGAGGCCGCAGACGCCGAGGAGAATCTGCAGGCTCCGGCCGTACTGCTCTTTCATCACGCCGACGCCGGCGCCGGCCGGGACGATGGTGATGACCTGCTTGGACAGACCCTGGACGATGTCGGGCATCCAGTTCGACGGATAGCCTGAGTCGTGCTGCATCCACTGGCGGAGGATGCCGGTGAGCCGCGGGCCGATCGCGTCTGTCGTCGCCCCTGGACGCAGGCGGCCAATCACGCGCAGCCACGCGGAGACCGGCTGGCGGAGCAGCGAGGTGTCGCCGTTGATGAGCGGTTCCTGCTGGAGCGGGATGAACACATCCGGCGGGTCGCCGCGCAGCGTCTCGCCGAAGAATCCCGGCGGCGTGACGCCGGCGACGGTGAACGGACGCCCCTCGATGAAGAGCGTGGAGCCGACGACCGCCGGATCGCCGCCGTAGGTGCCCTGCCAGGTGTGATGGCTCAGCACGAGGACCGGCGGCGACGCCGGCGTGTCGTCCGCGGCGGTGAAGACGCGGCCGCCGAATGCGCCGACGCCGAGGGTCGCGAAGTAATTGCCGGCGACGTACTCCGAGCGCAGCGGCCTCGCGGTCGTGTCGACGTCCTGCCGGCGGGCGCTGACGCGCCAGATGCCGGCCTGAAACGCCGTGACCTCCTCGAACTCGGGCATCTCGCTTTTCAGCCGCTCGTACAGCGGATACGAGAACATCCCCCAGCGTTCCTGCGGGCCGCCCTGCACGCAGCAGTTGGTGCCGTCGCCGACCCGGTAGAGGCGCGACGGGTCGCCGACCGGGAGCGACCGCAGCATCACGGCGTGGATCAGCGTGAAGATGGCGGTGGTGCCGCCGATGCCGAGCGCCAGCGTGAGGATCGCGGTTGTCGTGAAGACGCGTGCAACCCAGAACTGCCGCAGCGCGTAGCGGATTTCGCCGAGAAGAGTGCCCATCGTGACGCTTAGACGAGAGTCAGGCGGGATTCGTTGGCGAAAAAAAAGGCCGCCGGTTGCCCGGCGGCCACGCGCCAACGTGGGGCGCCGCTTCAGCGGCGCCTCCCCGGCACGGCTGAAGCCGTGCCCTACGTACGATATGAAGTCAGATACGCCGGTTCCGCTTCTCCCAGTCCCCGCGCCCGGTGATCCAGAACGACAGCAGGATCAACTTCAGGTCGAGCCAGAAGCTCGCTCGCTTGAGGTAGACGCGATCGAGGCGGAACTTGCTGGTGCGGCTGATGTCGCGCGGCGCGTAGACCTGGGTGAGCCCGGTCAACCCCGGCCTCACCTGGTGGCGCGCTTCGTAGCCGGGGATCTCATCCAGTCGAACGAGCTGCCCGTCACCGCGGGCGTCGACCTCGCCCGGCCGCAGCGGCCGCGGGCCGACGAAGCTCATGTCGCCGGCGAAGATGTTCCACAGCTGCGGCAGTTCGTCCATCGCGGTGGCGCGCAGCAGCCGGCCGACCGGCGTCACGCGCGGATCGTTCTCGGTCGCCTGCACCGGGCCGGTCTTTGCCTCGGCGTCGGGCACCATCGATCGGAACTTGAGCGCATCGAAGACGCGGCCGCCGAGGCCGACGCGCTGCTGCCGGTAGAGCACCGTGCCGCCGTCCTGCGCCTTGATCGCGACCGCGATCGCCGCCCACAACGGCGCCGACACGACCAGGCCGACACCAGCCAGCAGACAATCGAAGGTGCGCTTGATCATGCGGCGCGCTCGATGCCGGCGGCAACGCGCTCGAAGAGCGCGTGATACGACTGAACGGCGACGCGGCGATCGAACTGCCGCGCCGCGCGGCGGGCCCGCGTGCCCATCTCCTCGGTGGCGCGAGGATCGTCGTACATCGCGACGATCGCGTCGGCGAGCGCGCCGGCGTCGCCGGCCGCCGCGACCAGGCCGCAGCCGGCCTCGCGCGCGATCGTCGCCGGTTCGGCGCTCGGATCGGTCGCGGCAATGTACGGCCGCCCCGCGGCGAGGATGCCGTAGACCTTGCTCGGCACGATGAAGCCTTCGATGCCGCTCTTCAGCGAGACGACGAACGTGTCCGCGGCCGCGAATGAATCGTGGAGCAGCGCCTTCGGCTGGTACGGGAAGAAACGCACGTTGGTGAGGCCGCGGGCCGCCACCATCGCCTCGAGCGCCGGACGCTTGGAGCCGTCGCCGACCACGGCAATCGTCAGCCGCTCTCGCGATCGCAGTCGATCGGCCGCTTCGATCAGCACCTCGAGGTTCTGCGACAGGCCGACATTGCCGGAGTGCATCACCACGAACCGATCGACGAGTCCATGCGCGCGCGCGAAGGCGTTGTCCTTCGGCCCGGGCACAATCGCCTCGCAGTCGGCCCAGTTGTGGATGATGTGCACCCGCGCCGGATCGGCGCCTTTTTCCTCGACCAGCCGCCGGCGCATGCGCTCGCCGAGCGCGACGATCGCGTCGGCCTGGCGGAACAGATACCGGTTCATGCGATCGAGCGACGCGTTCATCGTGCCGCTCCTGAAATCCTCGAGCAGCACCGCGACTTCCGGAAAGATGTCCTCGCAGAGATAGACGAAGCGCGCGCCGGCGCGGCGCGCGGTCCAGAGCGCGGCGAGCCCGACAATCGGCGGATCGGTCAGCGACACCACCACGTCCGGCCGGCCGACGCCGAACGCCGGCGACGGTGGCGGCGGCGAAGTAGGTGACGTAGTTGGTCGCGCGCGCGGCGAACCGCCGCGGCCGCATCCGCGATCCGTTGGCGCGCCGGATGTCGACCCCTTCGTGCCGCTCGCGCGTCACCAGCCCGCGCCCGCCGGCCGCGACGTGGCCGGCGGCGGCCATCAGCGGCCGCCCGGCGACCACCGTCACCTCATGGCCGTAGCGGTTGACCAGATCGCCCGCCAGCTCGGTGAGGAGCTGGCCGGTCGCCGCCTGGTCGGGCCAGTAGGAGCGGTTGAAGAAGCAGATCTTCACGCAGCGTCACCGCGGTGCGCGCGGTACCAGTCGATCGTCCGGCGCAGGCCGTCGCGGAAATCGGTCGTCGCCTTGAAGCCGAAACGCGACTCGGCGCGCGAGACGTCGAGCATGCGGCGCGGCTGGCCGTCCGGCTTGGTACGGTCGAACGTCAAGCGGCCGTTGAAGCCGGTCAGCTCGGCGATCAGCTCCGCGAGATCGCGGATGCCAATCTCGAACCCCGCACCGATGTTCACCGGCTCGTCGCCGTCGTAGCGCTCGGTCGCGAGCACGATTCCCTCGGCGCAGTCCTCGACGAACAGGAACTCGCGCGTCGCCGTGCCGCTGCCCCAGATGACGACTTCCGCCGCGCCCTTCTCGGCTGCCTCGAGACACTTGCGGATCGAGCGCCGGGATGACGTGCGACGACTTCGGATTGAAGTTGTCGTGCGGCCCGTAGAGGTTCACCGGCAGCAGGTGAATGGCGTTGAAGTTGTACTGCTGCCGGTAGGCCTGCCCCTGCACCAGCAGCATCTTCTTCGCGATGCCGTAGGGCGCATTGGTCTCCTCGGGATAGCCGTTCCACAGGTCGCGTTCCATGAACGGCACCGGCGCCAGCTTCGGATAGGCGCAGATGGTGCCGACGCCGACGAACTTCTCGACGCCGGTGCGGCGCGCGTGCTCCAGCGTCAGCGCGCCGAGCATCACGTTCTCGAAGAAGAAGAGGCCAGGGGAGTCGCGGTTCGCGCCGATGCCGCCAACCACCGCCGCGAGATGAATGACGACGTCGGGCTCGAGATCGCCGTACATCCGCGTCACGTCCGCTTCGCGCGTCAGATCGTACTGCGCCTTGCGCGGCGCGAAGACGGTGGCGCCGCGCGGCTCGAGCGCCGCCACGACGTGGCGGCCGAGGAAGCCATGGCCACCGGTCACGATAACGCGTTTGCCTGCAAGACTGGTCAAGAGAGACCCTCGCGATCGGGTAATTGGGTAATTGGGTAATTGATTGTGAAATTGATTGGGGAATTGATTGGGGAATGGATTGGCCCCGGCAGCCGCTCACGCCGGATTTCTTGATCGTCGATCATCCCCAACCCCCCAATCCAATCACCCAATCCCAATCCCCAATCCCCAATCCCCAATCAAATTACCCGATTACCCGATCACCCAATTCACCGGGCGCCGCCGTCGGCAGCGCCCGCACCGGCGTCCTCTCGAGCACATGGCGCCCGATCACCAGCACGTCCATGCTCGTCCGCAGGAAGCAGTCGAGCGCCTGCGCCGGCGTCAGCACGATCGGCTCGTTTTCGTTGAACGACGTATTGAGCAGCATCGGCACGCCGGTCTGGCGCGCGAACGCACGAATCAGGTTGCAGTAGCGCGCGTTCGACCTCGGGCTGACCGTCTGCAGGCGCCCGGAGCCGTCGACGTGCGTTATCGCCGGCACCACGGCGCGCTTCTCCGGCCGGACCGGGTAGACCTGCAGCATGAACGGGTCGGCCACCGCGCCGACGAAGTACTCGTCGAGCGCTTCCTCGAGCACTGAAGGCGCGAACGGACGGAACCGCTCGCGAAACTTGATCCGCGTGTTGATGATGTCGCGCATGTCGGCGCGGCGCGGGTCGGCGACGATGCTGCGGTTGCCGAGGGCACGAGCGCCCCACTCCATCCGCCCCTGGAACCAGCCGACGACTCGTCCGTCGGCGATCTGCGTGGCCGTCCAGTTGTCGAGCGCGGCCTCGTCGTCCCACACGCGCCGCTTGCACCCACGCTCGGCGATCGCCGGCTGCTCCGCATCCAGCGCCGCGGCAATCGCCCCGTCGTCGAACGACGGCCCCCAGTAGCCGTGCTCCATGACGAAGCCGCGTCCACGCCCCTCCGTTTGTTGAAGCGCGTAGAAGGCAGCGCCGAGCGCGGTGCCGTTGTCGCCGGCCGCCGGCTGGATGAAGACGTCGCGGAAGCCGGTTGCCTCGCGAATCTTGCCGTTGGCGACGCTGTTCATCGCGCAACCGCCGGCGAGGCACACGGCCGGGAGTCCGGTCGACGTGCGCACGTGGCGGAGCACGTGGATGGCCGCCTGCTCGAAGACGGCTTGCAGCGACGCGGCAATCGCTTCGTGGCGCGTGTCGACCGGCTGGTCGCGCCGGCGTGCCGTCCCGAGCAGCGACTCGAGCTTCGGCGTGAACACGGTGCCGATGGTCGGCTCCCCGTCTTCCCACGTCATCTGCACGCCTTCGGACGCGTGGCGGAAGTACGAGAGATCCAGCTCGAACCGGCCATCGTCTGCGAGGTGTACGAGCGAGCCAATCTCACGCGTGAAGCGCGGCTCGCCGTACGGCGCGAGGCCCATCACCTTGAACTCGTCGCCGTAGTTCGGGAAGCCGAGGTACTGCGTGATCGCGAGGTACAGCATCCCGAGCGAGTGCGGGTAGAAGACGTGGCCATCGACCTGCAGCCGGGTGCCGGCAACGCGGCCCCAGGATGTGCTGACGAAATCGCCGAAGCCATCGATCGCGCACACGGCCGCCTCGTCGAACGGCGACACGAACGCGGCGCTCGCCAGGTGGGCGGGATGGTGCTCGACGAACCGGGTGCGCGGCCGCACGTGCGCCGCCGGGAGACCGAGTGCGTTGGCAACCGCGTCGGGCAGGGCGCGGACGCTGGCCATGTTGCGGGCGCGCGACGAGACAGTACCCGACGGGCGATGGCGCAGGAGAAACAGCGCCTTCCGCCACAGGTGCGCGCGCGGATCGCGCGACACCGCGAAGAGGTCGACGTCGGCGGGGGTGAGGCCACCCATCTCGAGGCACGCGTGCATCGCGTGCTGCGGGACGCCGGCGTAGTGCTTGATGCGGCGATAGCGCTCCTCTTCGACGGCCGCAATGAGCTGACCGTCGCGGACGAGCGCTGCGGAGACGTCGCCGTGGTAGGCGTTGATGCCGAGGATGTTCACGCGTCTAGTCCCGAGGCGTCATGCGGTGAGCGCCGGAGCGGCGAGCGGGACGAGAGCGCTGAAGCGATCGCGGAACCGCTCTTCGGTGAAGAGCTGGAGGAAGCGGGCGCGGCCGCGGGCGCCCATGGCGTCGGCGCCGGCAGGATCGCGCAGCAACTGCACGATGCGCTCGCGGAGTTGATCGCTGTCGCCGGGGGGCACGACGAAACCGGTTTCGCCGTCGGCGATGATTTCGCTCGCCGCGCCGCGCGCGCCCACACAGGGCCGACTGGCGCGCATCGCTTCGACGAACACGAAGCCGAAGCCTTCGTCGCGGCTCGGCATGGCAAACACGCGGCAGGTCGCATATTCCCGCCGCAGCGACATCTCGTCGAGACGGCCGAGGAAGAGAATCTTCCCCTCGAGCCCGAGCGCGGCCGCCTTCTGCTCGAGGCGCATGCGATCGTTGCCCTCGCCGACGATCCGCAGGAGCGCACCGGGAACGGCAGCCGCAACCTCCGCCCACGTTTCGATCAGCTGGTCGTGGCCCTTGTACTGCTCGTCGGCGGCCATCCGGCCGACGATCAGCGCCGCGGGAGGCGCGCCATCGGCGCGCACGATGGTGGCGGCATTTTCCACGCCGAGATGGCATACCTCGATCGCCCGGCGGCTGAAGTGCGGATTGCTCTTCAGGAAACGGTCGCGCGTGTACGCGGAGATGGCCACGAGCCGGTCGGCACGATCGAGCGCGGCTCGCTGAATCCAGGTGAGCGGCTTCCAGGCCTCGATGCCGCACAGAAACGCGACGATCGATGCGCCGCGCGCGGCGAATGCGAGCGCGGCTGGCGCCAGGTGCAGGTGCACCACAATCACGGTCGTCCGCGAATCGCACGAGACGGCGGCCCCAACCGCGGCGGCGACGAACCGTGAGGGGCTCCCGTCGGTGCCTCGCATGACCCGGCCGACCCGGGCTGAATCGGCCGGCTCGTGCAGCGCCAGCACGCTCGCGTCGGCAAACGTGTCGGCGACCAGGCGCGCCAGCCTGGAGATGCCGTCGCGGCCGGCGATGTTGGGTGTCAAGACGACCACAGGGGCAGGCACGTTACTTCAAGTCCGCGTAGAGGCGAGCCATCGCCGGAGCGACCGCATCCCAGCCGAAGGCGTCGCGCGCGAACACGGCGCCGCGCTCGCCCATTTGTCGGCGTCGCTCAGCGTCCGACGCGAGCACGCGCAGCGCGTTGGCGATCGCCGGCGCGGTCTGTTCGACCCAGAACCCGCAGTCGTGCTTTTCGAGCCCGGACCACGGCGTGGTCTTCGTTGCGACGACCGGCACGCCAGAAGCCAGGGATTCGACGACGGAGACGCCGAAGCTCTCGGAGTCGGATGCCTGCACCATGACATCCGCGTCTTTCAGCAGCGCCCATTTCCCGTCGCCGCTGACCTCGCCAGTGGTGTGAACAGCATTTACGTGCGGCGCCAGGCGGCGCATCAGATCGGGCAGCAGGGCGTGTTCGTCGGGTCCAGCCAGCACGAGATGCGCCGAAGGATGCGTTGCGCGCAACTCGGCGAAGGCGCCGGCAACGAGATCGAGCCGCTTGATGCGATGCATCCGGCCGAGGAACAACACGACGAACGCGTCGCGCGGGATGCCAAGCTGCGCGCGATATCCTTTCACCGCCTGTTGGGCCGGACAGACGTCGACGCCGTTCGGCACGACCGCGACCTTGACACCCAGCTGCAGCTCGCCGATCGCGACAGCTTCCTGATCTGAGGTTGCGTGCAGCAGCGCCGCATGAGAGAGATTGCGACGCTCGAGCAGCGAATACGCGACCGCTTTGCGCGCACGCCCGCGCTGCATCGCCTGCGGCTGCAGCATGCCGCGCGGCGAGACGACGTACGGCACGCGCGCCGCGCGCGCGAGATACGACGCCCACCACTCCGGCACGTTCCAGACGCCGTGGATGTGACAGACGTCGGCGCGCCCGATCGCATCGGCGAGCGGACGCCGGATCTTCGCGCCGAAGAAGCGCCGCGGGAACGCGGCCGGGACATAGTCGAACCGGCACGCCCTCGTACTCGCTGCCCGCGGCCGACGACGCCGGCAGCGGCGTCCGCCCATTGGCCGTCGTCGTCACCACCTCGACGTCGACGCCCGAGCGCTGCAGCCCCTTGCACAATCCGAGAATCGAGGCAGGCGGGCCGCCGTATTGATGCGCCGGAGCGAAGTAGGGAGACACGTGAAGGACGCGCACGTCGGGTTCGGGCGGCTACGCCCGGTCCTTGAGCGTGTCGAACATGATCTCGTTCCCGGCCGCGGCCGCCTGGTCGCGCGCGAATCGGACCAGCAGGAAGCGGTCGAGGAGCACAGTCGGCGTGCCCAGGTAGACCATGAATCCGACCGACACGCCGAGCATCGTCGCCCACGAGCGCTCGAAGAGATAAGCCGACAACCAGAACGCCACTGTGCCAAAGGCGACGAACAGCTCACGATGCCAGATGATCGAGCGGAAGAGCGCGTACATCGCGCCGAGGAACAGGCCGAACGCGAACACCGGCACGAACATCAGCGGAATGCCGAAATCGATGAACGCTTCCGCCGCGTAGCCGAATGCGATACTGGTGCCCGACTCGCGCCCGGCGACGCGCACGCCGGAGTACTTCCGCACCTTGTCGCTGTCCGACATCAACTCAGGCTTGTTGGGGAAGAACACGCGCGGCGTGACGATGTGGACGAGCGCGTCGCGCAGGGTGGACCCGTTGGTGTAGTCGAGGACCTTGGGCACGCGCTCGATCGCGAGCGCCGGATAGTAGACCGTCCACATCCGGTCGACGAGCGAGTCGGCGGTCGCCCAGACGTCGTTCGGATCGCCTTGGAAGAACGCAGACGACAGGTCGCGCACGCGCTCCACGCGGGCGCTGCGCGAGGTCTGGAACTTGTCCATCTCGACGTACTCGCGGCGGTAGTCGCGGCGGATGCCCATCCACACCAGTCCGAGCACGCTGACACCGACAACGGCCACCCCGACGGCGACCCAATGCTGCTTGTTGCGCCGGTCGAAGACTTCGAGCACGGCGAGCACCCCAAGCACGATCGGCTCGCGGAACCCGGCGAAGAACCCGGTGATGCCCATGACGATCTCGACGCCGACGACGAGCGCGAGCATGCCCCATCGCGGCGTCGGGCTGCACAGCCGCCGCATGATGAGGAACAGCACGCCGAGGCGGGCGGTGTCGAAGGTGGTGATGATCTGGCGCAGCGACGGATAGCTCGGCGCGATCGCGAGCAGCGTTCCTTCGACGAGCACGCCGCCGACGTACGCAGCGATGAGCGGCGGGAAGGTGAACGCGAAATCGGGGCGCGCCTCCTCAGGGTCTGGCGCTTTCCGGGTCTTCAGGCCGAGGTGCACGCCAGCGGCGAGCGCCAGCACACAGCCGAGCCCGATCACGACCATCGGCCGATAGTCGCTGCCGCTGATCGCCAGCAGCTTACGTCCCGTGAACCCGTTGTAGAAGACGCCTAGACTGGTCTGCGACCACTGAAACGCGATCGCTGCCGGCAGGACGTAGAGGCGGTCGTGCGTCTGCGTCAGCCTGAGACCGGCCCACAGCGTAACCGCGCACGCCGGCATCAGCCAGTCGCCTGCCCAGACGAAAAGGACGAACGCCGTCACGCCGACCCCGATGAGCTCCAAATCGCTAAGTCGCATGTGCGTGCTCGATCTGTCCGCCCGCAAATATCCGCCTCCAGGCGGCGGCAAACCGACTCTCGTTGTATCGGCCGGCGGAGGCCCGCGCCGCACGGCCAGCGGCGGCGAGCTCATCCGGGCGGGTCAGGAAATAGTCGAGCCCCTCAGCAATTGACGCCGCATCCGGTTCCGGGCAGACCCAGCCGTCGGTCTGGTGTTCGATGAGCTCGGGCAGGTTGCCGCTCCGCGTGACCACCGACGGAAGCCCGGCGATCTTCGACTCGAGGACGACGATGCCGAAGCCTTCGCGATGTTCCAGACGGCTCGGGCAGCAGTGCACGCTCGCCCGCGTCAGCAACTCAGGGACGTCCTCGCGGAATCCGAGGAACTGCACCGCGGAGTCGAGATCCGGTTGACGCGCGCGGTCGAGAACGGCGGCACGATAGCCGCGATGCTCGGGCGCTTCCCAGCCGTCGATCTGCCCGACCACGTCGAGCGTGGCGTCGAGGCCGCGAGCGCGAAGCAACCCGATCGCGTCGAGCAGCAGATCGAGCCCCTTGTCGGGGATGATCTGGCCGACGAACACGATGCGCCCCGGGATCTTCGCTGTCTCGACCGCAGCCGGACGGCGTCGCGGCGGCGCGATGTTCTCAATCGTGACGACCTTGTCGGCGCTGATGCCGTGGGCCAGGAGCTCGCGGCGTGTGAAGTCGGAGTTGGCGACGAACACATCCACCACCGGATCGATCAGGCGGCGCCAGAGGTGGCGGTAGAACCGGCCTGGCGGTGGCGCGGTGCCGAGGCGCGCGACAACACGAACGCCGCGCGCGCGCAGCCACGCGAGGCCGAGCACATTCCGCAGCACGGCGATGAAGTCGGGCACCAGCACATGCGTCGGCCGTACGCGACGCGAGACGCGCAGCAAGTCGCCGCTCACACGGACGATCTCGACCAGCATCTTCAGGAGGACCGCAGGCGTCATGGCCCGTCGCGTCAAGGAGTACCAGTATGGTCCCACCGACCAGCTCGCGCCGCTTGCTTCTGCCAGCGGTGTGATCCGGAAGTTTTCCCAGCCGTTGACAATCGCGTGCGTCGCCATCCCCTGATCGCGCAGCACCCGCAGCACCTCGAATGTCATGCGCTCGAGCCCGCCAGCCAGCACCATTTGCCCGCAAGGGGCGACAATCCGCTGGGGCGACGCGCTCCAATCGGGCTCGGCGCCAGGCGAGTGCCGAAGAACCGATCGGCACGCGCGAACCAGCCCGGCCGTCATCGCCTCGAAATCGAACGCGCCGGCCAGCGCGCGGCACGCAGGAGCCCAGTCGTGACCGGCCGCCTTGCGAGCGCGAATCGCGTCGAGCGCATCGGCCAGTTCCGCGGCGTTTCCGCGCGCAAAGACCGCGCCGGTTTCGCCGCTCGCCGCGAGGTCGGGTGCGCACCCGACTTCATCGCTGACGACAACTGGACGGCCGGCGGCGAGCGCTTCGTTGACGACCAGTCCCCAGGTTTCCGACGCGTCGCTCGGCAGCACCAGGCAGTCGGCGATGCCATACGCATCGCTGAGCCCGCTCTGATTCACGAAGCCCATCGCCTTCAGATCGACACCGAGCTTCGCCGCCTCGGCTCGCATGTCGGCGTCGAGCGGGCCCGATCCCGCGGTCAACACGGAAACGCCGCCGCCCAGCGTCGCTGCCGCACGAACGAGATCGAGCGGGTGCTTCCGTTCCACCATCTTGCCGGCGAAGAGCGGCACGAACGCGTCCGGCGCGATGCCGAGCCGGGCCCGCGCCTCTGCTCTCGCGCTGGCGCCGCCGTTGGTCGCTGCAACTCCGGCAAACAGCGCGTTGTCAACGCCATGAGGGACGCGAAAGATCCGGTAGTCGGGCGCGCCGAAATGTTTCAGATACGCATCGGCGCGGCGGCCCGGCGAGAGGTAACCGTCGAACTGCCGTAGCAGCAGCCTGGTCTTGACACTCCACAGCGCGCGCCTCCAGCCGTGCGGGCCGCTCAGCAGGTTCGAATCGCCGCGATAGAGCGTCGGGATGCCATGCCGCCGGCACGTGACGAGCGCGCGGACGAGGCTGATCGAATACCAGCCGGCGATCAGCACCACGTCCGGCTCGGTGTTGAGGATCGCGTCGCCGATCCCGGGCGCGTCGAGACCCATGAAGCGCGCGGTGTCGATTCGATCTCCGGACTGCGCGCGGCGCACGGTGAGCGAGCGATAGCCGTCGACCAGCGGCACATCCCATTCGAACGAGCGGTCGAAGCCGACGCCCTGCTGCTCGGCGTTTGGCTGGGTCGCGTAAACCACGGTCAGCGCGATCCCCGGCGCATGCGCGTGAATGTGGCGAAACCACGGCGCGTAGTACTGAATCGGGTGCGTCAGCACCGCCGTGAGCCTCACCGGCGTGCTCATGCGGCCACCCGATCGAATACGGTGGCGAGCCGCTGCGCCAGACTTCGGGCCGAGAACGCCTCGGCCTGTGCCAGCGACACGTCGGCTGGATCGTAGAGCGCGCGCGCCGCGAGCGCGCGCAGGTGACAGGCGACCTCGCCCACCCGGCTGTCGAGCGCATTCTCACTGCCGTACGCGACGACGCGCACCGTTGGCTCGGATCCGATCGACCGCAGGATCGAGACGACGCTGCTCGCTTCGTGGAACAGCGCCAGGACAGGACGCCGCGCCAGCAGCGCCGGGTAGAGCTTGCTCGCCGTGTAGTGCGGCTCGGAGCTGCCGAGCAGCACGATCGCCGAGGCCTGCGTCAGCACCGACAGCGCATCGAGGTAGTCGAGCCGGCCAGGCGTTTCTGTCACCGCGTCCTCGACGCCGCATTCGCGCGCAACCGGCAGGACCCGAAACGAGCTCGACGCCGACTGATTGCTGGTGCCGAAGAAGTGGAGCCGCAGCCGCGCGGCCGCCGGGTCTTCCCGGCGCGCGCGGTCGAGGGCGCGCAACAGGAGTCGCAGCGTGCCAATGCCCGTGGGCAGCAGCGTGCCGACATAACAGAGGTGCACGAGGCCGTCGGCCGGATCGAAGTGCGAGGCGCTGTTCCGCCGCATCACGGCCGCGAAGTCGTCCGGCTCGAACCCGAGCGGCACGACGGCCTGCGGCAGGCGCGCGGCCAACGGCATCCGCCCGGTGACGCCGTCGAGCGTCCCTTGCGACACCGCGACGAGCGCGTCGGCGCCGGCCACGGCGCGCGGCTCGAGCCACGTGCTCAGCGCTCGCGAGGCGCGGCTCTTCAGGTCGGGCGCGCCGTTGGCGCCGCCGCCGACCGACTGTCCCCATGCGCCAACCCATGGATCCTGGTAGTCGAGGACGAACGGCACACCGAACTCGGACTTCAGCGCCGGGCCGAGCAGCGCGGGATAGGTCGGGTAGATGGTGATGAACAGCGCGTCGAAGCGCTCGCGCGCGAGCAACTCACGGCAGACACGGCGCAAGCCGGTGTAGGCGCGCAGCCCCAGATCGCCGAGGCCGATCCACCGTGTCGCCGACGGCGACCAGACGGGCGCGCGCACGATCTCGAGCGCCGGCGGCACGAGCGCATCGAGCTCGCGATCGAGTCGTCCTTCGTACCCCGACGGCTCGAGGGTGACGATGGTAGGACGCCATCCAGCCGCCGGCAGGTGCGGCGCCAGCAGGCGCACGCGATGAGACGCCGCGCTCGAATCGGGCGGAAAGTGCGGCGTCACCATCAGCACGCGACGCATCGTCTACCGCCGCGCCTCGACGCACACGCCGGCGCCGTTGCAGACGCGATCCGCCTGCTCCACCTGCGCGAGCAGGTCGCGGTCGATCGCGCTCTCGAGGTACGCGCGCGGCGATGGGTCGCCGAATCCCGCCTCGGCGAAGAGCGCCGCGAGACCTTCCTCGTCGTACATCCACTTGTGCTCGTGCAGATCGGTCCACTGCCGCACGAAACCGAGGAGGCCGCGGCCCCGCGAACGCGGCGGGCGCAGCAGCATCATCCCCATCAGCAGATCGCTGCTCGGTTGCTTTTTCTGAGCGGCGGGCTCGCGCTGGTTCGCGAGATACCAGCCGACGATCGCGGCGACATCCGGCACGACGACGCGGCAGACGCCGCCGGGCTTGAGCGCCCGTCGCGCGTCGAGCAGCAGCGCCAGCGCTTCGTCGCGATACAGGTGCTCGATGAGGTGCGACGCGTAGACGACCGCGACTGATCCGTCGCCGTATCCAAGCCCGCGCTTCACGTTGCGGTACCTGGACCGCCGCGGGCCAATGTCCGACTTCGACGCCGAGCATCGCCGAGATCAGCCGCGCCGCCAGCGGATGACCCGCTAGCCGTGCCTGCCAGGAGCCGTCCATGTTGATCCACCCGGCAGCGGCGGCAGGACCGGATCCGACGTTCAGCATCGGGCCGTCCGGCACCGGCGAATGGACGGCTGTCGAAGGCGCGCGAGTTTTCTCGCCAGCCTCGCGCATCGTCTTCGTGGTCATGCGACGGCCATCTCGCGATAGAGCCGCGCGTACTCGGCGACGATCGCGGCGTCGCTGAAGCGCCGGCTCGCCTCGGCTCTCACGACCGCGCGATTGATCGTCCCGAGTCGGCCGACTTCATCTGCCATCTGCTCGGCGTTGTCGCACAGGAAGCCAGTGCGCCCGTGGTCGATCCCCTCGGGCACGCCGCCGCGACGGAACGCGATGAGCGGCGTACCGCAGAGCATCGCCTCCGGCAGCACGACCGGGAACGGCTCCTCCCATTCGATCGGCAGCAGCATGGCCGCCGCCTGCCCGAGCAGCGTACGCTTCTGCTCGTCGCCGACCGGCCCGATGTAGGTGACGAGCTTGCCGTCGACGCGCGGCGCGATCTCGGCGCGGAAGTACTCTTCCTCATGCGGCAGCGGCGAGATGTTGCCGGCGATGATCAGGCGGCGCTGCAGCCGCTGGGCGACCGTGATGGCATGGTGCGCGCCCTTGCAGCGATCGAGGCGGCCGAGGAACACGAGCGGCGCGGTTGCCGGATCGGTGCCGGCCACGAACGGATAGCGCTCGGGCGCGGCGCAGTTGTAGATGACCGACCAGTCGCCGCCGCCGGGCCGCCCGGTGTCGCGGATCGCGGCGCTCACCGCCGTGTAGTGCAGCCGCCGCGCCCCGAGCCGGCGGGCGGTGACCATGTTCTGCGGGTTCACCGTCCGCATGTAGGTCTGAACCTTCGGCACGTCCATCGCCAGCATCGGCGCCAGGTAGGCGAGACGGCCGAAGTTGTGGATGACGTCGAAGCGCGAACCCTTCGCCAGGAACCGCCCCGCGAGCGTCATCGTGTTGCGGAGGTTGCTCCACCGCGTCCATTCGCCTTCCTTGCCGAAGGCGTCGACGCGGCCGTTCACCCGCGAGCCCGGCGCGGCCCACAGCGTGATGTCGTGGCCCAGTTTCGCCAGGCCGTCCGCGAGATCGGCGACGACCCGTTCGATGCCGCCGTAATGCGCCGGCGGCACCTTGATGAACGGATCCATCACCAGCAGGACCTTCACGACAGCGCCTCCTGCACGAGCCGGTAGAGCGCGCCGCGTTCGGCGTCGTGCTCCCAGTGCCATCGTCTGTTGGCCGCCTGCCACGCAGTCCGCCTGGCGCAGTCGAGCGCGGCGGGGTCCGATCCCCAGCGCGCAAACGCCGCGGCCAGCGCGTCGACGTCGCCCGGCGGAACAAGCTGCGCCGCGCGGCCGAGATCGACGCCGATGTCGTGCTGCCCGGGAGTGTCGAATCCTGCGACCGCCAGCCCAGCGAGGATGTAGGTGAATCCCTTGTTGGTCACGCATAGCTCGCGGTTGCGCGAGACGCCGTGCTCGAGAACCAGACCGACATCGTGCGCACGCGCGAGATCGATCATGGCGTCGGGCGGTGCGGGCGGATGGTGAATCACGTCGAGCCGGGGTGCGTGCGCCGCTGCCAGGCTCTTCAACGCGTCGAGGTAGCCATCGTTCGGGCGACCTCGCAGCGCGAGCTCCGCGCGGATGCCGGATCGCCCGAACGCCGCGATTGCCTCGTCCAGACCACGTCCCTCGCCGATTGTCTGACTGAACCAATAGACGCGGAGGACATCGGGATTTTCGCGGCTGAAGGACGGTGTCTGCGCCGGCAGCGGAAACGTGTTGTGGACGACGGATGGGCGGACGCCATACTGCTGGCGATACGCGTCGGCGATCGCCTCGCTCGAAGTCGTCAGGAACGTGGCGTCGCGGAAGACGTCCTCTTCGATCCGCGCGGCCAGCGCGTCGACGAGGGGCGCTTCCGCTCCAATCGTTTCGCCGCTGTGATAGTCCTCGAGATCCAGCGCGTACGGCGTCTGCGTCCGACGCCCGGCTTCGGCGATCGCCGCCAGCGCGCCAGTGGTGCCGCCGTAGATGAGGTCCGCCGGCGCTGCCGCGATCGCGCGCACCATCGACGAGTGCACGCGGCCGAACGCGCGCGCGACGATCGGCTGCGGCGCCCGCGCGGAGCCGACGGCTGCGATGACCGCACGCGCGGCCCGATACTCAACCCCGGTGCCCCAGTAGGTCGCGGCGCCGCCGTGCCGCCGGTAATCGACGATGCGCACCGGCCAGGCCCGGCGCGAGCGCACGTCGGCATCGGCGTTCGTCGCCCACGGCTCGTGACGCGTCGCGACCGCGGTGACGTCGTAGCCGGCGGCGGCGAATGCGTCGGCGGCTTTCAGCATTCGAGGACAGGTCGAGAGGTGCCCGGAAGTCACGACGGTGATACGTGCGGGCCGCGGCATGTCAGAGCGCTGCGGCTTCGAGATCGCGGCGGCCGCAGACTTCTTCGTACACGCGTTCCAGGCGATCGACGGCGAGACCAACCGCATGGTGCGCGACAACGTGCGCCGGACTCGACGCGTGCCGGCCGGTGATGGCGGCGACGAGCGCGGCGCCGAGCGCCTCGACGTCGCGCTCCCGGCAGAGATATACGCCCGGCCCTTCGGGCGCGACATGCGGGATGTCGGCATGCCGTGTCGATACGATTGGCGTCCCGATCGCCTGGGCTTCGAGCAGGATCGTGGGTGCGCCGCCTTCGGAATCTCCGTCGACCGCGGTGCGGCTCGGGTGAATCAGCACCGTCGCCGCGGCGAGGCGCCGGATCAAATCGCCGTGCGGCTTCGCGCCGACAAACTCCACGACCGTTGCCAGGCCGAGCCGCGCGGTCAGCGCGCGCGCATCCGATTCATCGGGGCCGAAACCGACAATCGTCATGCGCGCGGCCGGTACCTCGGCTCGCGCCCGTGCAAATGCGGCAATCGCGTCGCACAGTCCCTTTTTCTCGACGAAGCGCCCGGCAAACAGCACCGTCGTCGACGCGTCGGGCGCCCAGCGCGGGTACTTGTCCAGCCTGATCGCGATCGGCTGGATGACCGTGCGATCCGCGGGCGCGCCGGCGGCGATGATCTTTTTCCGCATCTCCGGCCCTTCGGCCAGGAACAGCTCGCCCCGCTCGAAAAGGCGCGCGTAGCGATCGCGCCACCGCGGCAGGTACGGGAGCACAGCCGCATCGACGCCGTACAGGCTGGTGACAATCGGAATGCCCAATCCGCGAGCAATGTCGACGTAGTCGCAACCCACCGGCCCGAAATGCGCGTGGACGACGTCTGGCTGCAATTCCCGCAGCCTGGACTCTACGAGCCGCTGCCACCTCGACCGGCCGGTTGCGCGTCTGACCGACTCGTCGATCCACCAGCCGACATTCCGGCGCGACAGCGCCTTCCCGGTGACGTGGACGCGCGGAAACGGGAACTCGTCTTCGTGCTCCCGCAGGCGGCAGACGACCGAGGCTTCGTAGCGCTGGTGCCCGTTGACGATCGTGTTGATGAACGTCTCGCTGCGCGGCAGAAAGCGTTCGACGGCATGGACGACGCGGCGCATCACGGCTGCCCTTCGACTCCGCAAGATTCTCGAGCGTCGCTCAGGGCGGGCAGCACTCCGACCTGCACGGGCGTGTTGGTCCGGTACGATTCGACACCCGCGAGGCAGGCCAGCACCGTTTGCGCGGCTTCGTCGATCGAGCAGAGCGGCGGCCGCTGGTCGCGGATCGCGCCAACGAAGTCCTCGATCGCGCCGACGCACGCCAGCGAGTGCTCGTACAGGCGCACCGGGTATCCCGCCGCGCCGTACTCGGCGTTGGGCCGCCGTGCCAATAGCCGCAGCGCCTCGAACGCTCGCGCGAACATGTACGGCGGCAAATTCGTCCGCAGCTGGCGATAGCGGCTCTGGCCGCCGGTTTTTCCGGGGCCCTTGAGCAGCGGCGGCTGGAACAGCATCGGGCGGTGGAGCACTTCGCCGAGCGCGCCGTCGCGGCGGTAGAGAAGGTTGCCGCGCACCGCGGCGTCGCTGCCCGCCAGGCGCACCGTGTGATCCTGCGGCCCGGGCTCGCCGAATGCGACGAGGACCTTGCCGATGGCGCCCGACGCAAAGCGCATCGTGATGATGTTGAGATCCGATTCCGGGTACTCGGGGAAGGCGCGATGGTTGGCGGCCGCGAACACCTCGACGATCTCCTCGCCAGCAATCCAGCGCAATAGGTCGACGAAGTGGCAGCCGGAGTAGACGAGCGGCGTCGCGTTGTCGGTCTCGCGCCACCGATCAGTCTGGAACGCACGCGTCGTCAGATCGTGCACGTAGTAGCCTTCGAGGTACGACAGCGTGCCGAGCGCGCCGTCGCTGACCAGGGCTTTCATCCGGCGGTGCAGCGGGATGAAACGCATCTGATGGACGACCGCGACGACTTGTGTCGATGCCGCCGCGGCCGCATGTCGAATCGCGCACAGCCCTTCAATCGAATCGGTCAGCGGCTTCTCGACCAGCACGTGAAGGCCGCGCGCGAGCGCGGCGACAATGTACTCGGCGTGCGTCGCGTCGGGCGTGCAGACGACGACGGCGTCGAGGTCGGACCAGAAGCGGTCCAGGTCGGAGCAGAACGTCGCCGAGGGCGCGTGCGACGCGGCGCGATGCGCGGCGTCGGGCTTCGGATCGTAGACCTTCGTCACCCGGCAATCGGCGACGCAGGACCAGTAGAACGCGTGCGCCTGACCGGAGCCGCCAAACCCGATGATGCCGACGCGCAGCGTCATCGGTGCTGCACCGTGAGCAGGCGCATCCGCGAGTCGATGCCGACCGATTTCGGTCTCGGAAGTCCAAGCGCCAGCGCCGCACGATCGACGGCATACAAGGCGCCGGGCCCGAGTTGGTTCATCCCGTACCGGAGATACCTGTTGGCGGGGCCGCCACTCGGCAGCCAGTAGTACATCGGACGCTCGCTCACGATTCGCAGCCCGAGCGACGCGAGCGTCGATTCCCAGAACGACCGGCTGCGATAGCGAAGGTAGTCACTCGGGTGGAACGTGGTCTCGGGCAGCGCGGCGGTGACGAGCAGCGCGCCGTTCGCGGTGAGACGCGAAGCCAGTGCCTCGATCGCGCGCGCCACCACGGCGTCGTCGAGGATGAGGTGCAGCACCTCGAAGCTCTGAACGATGTCGAAGGTGCGCTGTTGCGGATCGGCCCACTGGCAGAGATCCGCGACATGGAATTCTGCGCCCTCGATCGAACCGCGCAGGTGCGCGATGGCGCGTGCCGAGATGTCGATACCAACGTAGGCGGCTGCCGGAAATTCACGCCGGTAGAACCGCGCGAAGTGCCCTTGTCCGCAGCCGGCGTCGAGCACCGACCGGCGGCCGCGCCGATCGAATCCGAGTGACGCCAGCGATCGACCGAGCGCCTGCAGCTTGCACAGGTATATCCGCCGGTTGAGCTCTTCGCCCGCGCCGAACCAACCCGATTCCGACAGGGTGAAGCTCGAGTAGCGCTTGTCCCAGAACTCGCGCAGCCTCGCTTCATCCGGACCAGTGGTGGTCATGCGGCCCGCTTCCGCGCGAGCAGCGAGAAGCCGCTGAAGTAGGCGCCGCGCGACGTCCAGCGCCGCGGATCCGCGATGTCATCCGGGTGGAACTGCACGCCGCCGACGAGCGTGCATCCGCGCTGCGCCACGTAGTCGTAGAACAGGCGCGGCACATCGCGGACCGGCCAGGCCGCCGACAGTGCGGGCCCGTCATCGTAGTAGTAGGCACCCCGCCAGTTGTCCGTCGTGGCGCGGTCGTAGTCGCAGCACTCGGAGGTCAGGTAAAAGCTGCCGCCAGGCCGCGTGACGCGAATCATCTCGTCCAGCACTTCGGCGAGCCGCCGCTGCTGTTCGTCGTACGGCACGTAGGTGCGCGCCGGCAGATCGGTGTCGAGGTGCTCGACGACCGACAACGACGTCACCAGATCGACGCTGCCGTCGGCGAACGGCAGCGAGCGCATCGAGCCGACGACCGGGTGCAGGGCCGCGGCATTCTTCCTGACCATCTGATCGACGCGTTCGAGGAAACCGCCTGCAGGCTGTTCGGCCGGCCTGCCGAGGTCGAACGGGGTCACGCTGGCGCCGGCGCGGCTCATCCAGCCCGGGAGTGTGCTTCGGCCGGTGCCGACATCGACCACGCGGAGCGCCTTCCACGATCCGATCGCGCGGAGCAGCGTGCCGTACTCGAAGACGATCTGGCCGCGCAGCCGCGCCGCGTTCATGACATCGAACAGGTAGAGATCGAATTGCTCGAGCGCCGCTCGCTCGCCTTCGAGCGCCGGCAGGACCGCGGTGTCGAACATGCCGTTGAACGGCAGGGTGGCGCGAGACGTGTCCGCTGCGCGCGGATGCAGCCTCGCCATCAGCACGCCGGACGCCCGGCCGAGCACCTTGAAGCCGTAGGTTGCGCGTGCGCTCAGCGAGGGCCTGGACATCGCAGCGTACTCAAGCGGCGTAGAGCGACAGATATCCCGTCGCGACCTGATCCATCGTCCGCGGGGGCGTCAGCGCGCGGCGCCAGCGGTTCACGGTCTCTGCCGGCGAGGTGACGATCGAGGTCAGCGCGTGGCTCCAGGCGTCGACGTCGCCAGGCGCCACCAGGAGGCCATTCACGTCGTCGGTGATCAGCTCGGCGAGGTTGCCAACACGACTGGCGACGATCGGCGTGCCGGCGGCAATCGCTTCGAGCGCGACGGTGGGCCCGTTTTCGAACCAGATCGACGGACACAGCAGCGCGTCGAATCCCGCGAGCAGCGCAGGCACGTCCTCCGCAGCGACGCCGGCACCAAACTCAACACGGGGATCGCCGCCGGCAATCACCTGCAGCTCGCTGGCGTAGCGGCGTGTCGCGTCGTCCAGGATCGGACCGCGAACCTCGAGCTGGAACGGCACCGTCGGCGAGATCGCGGCCACCGCGTGCATCAGCTCGGTCAGGCCCTTGGTCGGGTGAATCCGGCCGACATAGCCGAATCGAACGGGTGCGCCGGCCGCAGGCGAATCAACCGCCGTTTTCGATGCAGCCGCGGCATGGCTGACGCCAAGACGGTTCAGCACAATCTTGTCCGCCGGCGCGCCATTCGAGATCAGCATCCGCCGCCCGGTCTCGTTCAACACGACGAACCGATCGACGAGCGTGAACAGCTCGCGCTGCATCGCTTCATATTCGCGAACCGATGCCGGCATTCCGAGTGCAGTGCCGGCGCGCCCCGGCAGGCGCTTGCAGCGCGGCACTCAGCGGCACGGGCAGCGCGCCCGCGAGCCGCGCGAGCGGCTGCGGCATGCCGAGCCGCGTCAGGTTGCAGGCGGCGCATTTGCGGGCCTCGACGATGCCGTCGCAGGGCACGCGGCCCCACTGCATCAACTCGCCGCTCCGGCACATGTAGGCAAAACTCGGCAAGTGGCAGGTGACGATGACGCGGATACCGAGGCGGCCTGCCTCACGGATCTCGGGAAGGCCGACGCCGGTGGTGAAACTGTGCACGTGCAGGATGTCGGGACGCTCCTCGGCGAGAAAGCGGTAGAGCCGATCCACGCCACGAACCGGAACGCGGTGCTGCGCCTCGTCTCTCGTCGGCGCCCCGGCGATCTGGTAGCGGAATACGCGAACGCCGTCGTGTTCGTATCGCTCGGGCGCGGCGTGATGCGCGTCGGGCGCGGCGACCAGCACGTCGTGGCCGGCCGCGCGAAGTCGGCGGCAGAGCGCCTCGACGTACACCTCGGTGCCGCCGACGCTGTCGGGAAAATACCAGCCGAGCAGGTGAACGATCTTCACGCGCGGTTCGCCAGCCGATTGAACACTCTCACGCATCCCTCGATCACGTGCTCGCATTCCGCGTCGCTGAACGCGGCCGAGATCGGCAGCCGAATGAGAGAAGCCGCCACGCGATCGGTCACCGGTAAATCGACTGCGGCGATTTCGGGCGAGCTCTGCGCGTAGGGCGCCGAGTGCAGCGGCACGTAGTGGAAGGCGGCCGACACGCCTTCAGCGCGCAGCGCCTGTAACGTCCAGGCGCGCTGCGCCGGATCGACGAGCACGGCAAAGACGTGCCAGTTGGGACGGCATCCCTCCGGCACGACCGGCAGCTGGACGGCGTCGCGGTACGGCGTGAGCGCCTCGATCAGCCGTTCGGCCTGCACGGTCTTGCGGCGCGTGATCTCGTTCAGCTTCTCGAACTGGACGACGGCGACCGAGGCGAGCAGGTCCGACAGCACATAGCTGCTGCCGGCGCCTACCCAGGTGTACTTGTCGCGGTCGCCGCGGAGGAAGGCCGTGCGATCGGTGCCCTTCTCGCGCAAGATCTCGGCCGCGTGCGTCATCGCATCGTCATCGCGCACGACCAGCGCGCCGCCCTCGCCGCAGACGAGATCCTTCGTTTCGTGAAACGACAGCGTGCCGAGCGCCCCACAGGCGCCAAGCGCCCGGGTCTTGCAGGTCGCGTTCAGCGCGTGAGCGGCGTCCTCGATCACGACGAGGTCGTGCCGCGCGGCAATCGCTTCGAGCGCAGCCATGTCGCACGCCATGCCGGCGTAATGCATCGGCAGAATCGCGCGCGTCCTCGGCGGTGATGCGGCGCTCGACGTCCGCCGGATCGAGGCCGAACGTCGTCGGATCGATGTCGGCGAACACCGGCCGTGCGCCGCCGTTGAGAACCGCGTTGGCGGTCGAGACGAAGGTGAAGCTCGGGAGGATCACTTCGTCGCCGGCGCCGAGCCCGGCAATCCGGATCGCGATCTCGAGCGCCGCCGTGCACGAGTTGACCGCGAGCACCGCGCGGGCGCCAAGGAATGCCGCGAGCTGCCGCTCGAGCTCGCGACACTGCGTGTTATCGCCGGCCACGCGTGCGGTCGCGAGAACGCGGAGAAGTGCCGCCTGCTCGCGCTCGTCGAACCACGGCCGGTGCAGCGGCACCTGGCCTGGCCGGACGGGCTCTGCGCCTTCAATCGCCAACCGCTCGCTCGTCATCTTCACGCGGGTACCTCGCGCCGTTGTTGCGGCGTCCCGGCATCGGCGCGCCGTCTGGGCGGCCTCAGGTATCGAATCCAATCGGCAGCGCGGAATCCGCTGTGCTTGATGACCGCCGCCGCGCCGCTGAACTGCCGACGTTTCAGCAGGCGATAAATCCCACGCGCCTGAACATAGGTGAAGTTTCGTCTCGCGCGGATGAGCGCGTCGCCAGTCAGCGGACACTCGGATGAATTGAGCATCCGCCAGGCGACGCCCGTTGCATGAGCCAAGGCAAGCGTGTTTGTCGGCTTGCCCAATTCCTGATCCCCATGGAGGCGGTAATAGAACAGGTCGCCGGGCACCAGCAGCACGTTTACCTGCGCGCAGGCGCGAATCCAGAAGAGGTAATCGGCCACATGCATCGTGTCGTCGAATCCGCCAAGCGCGCGGAAGGCCTCGGTGCGAAACAGCGCCGCGGCCGGCCCGATCTGGAACAACCCGTAGCCGAGGTACTCGCGCTCGTAAGCGAGGCGCGGCGTCAGCAGCATCGGACACGCGCCGCCGGGCCACGCGTGCGACGCCGACAGTGCGCACGCGGCCGTCGGTTCCTTCTCGAGCGCCTCCAGCATCACCTCGAGGCAGTGCGGATACATCACGTCGTCCGAGTCGTGGTACTTGAGGTAGGTGCCTCGCGCCAGCGACGCGGCGTGACGGCGGTTGCCGTAGTCGCCGAGATTGCGCGGGTTCACCGAGAGGCGGACGCGCGAATCGCGTCGCGCAATCTGCTCGACAACCCGGACGGTGCCGTCGGTTGACTGGTCGTCGCAGACGATCACCTCGAAATCGGTCATCGTTTGTGCGAGCACGCTCTCCAGCGCTTCGGCGATGTAGGTCTCGCGGTTATACGCGGTAACCAGAACGCTGACCCGCGGGCTGCTGGCAGGCGTCGTCAACGCGCCGCTCGCAACGCGGTGCGGACGAAACGCACCAGCGGGTTCGGGATCCACGGCTGATCCAGACGGCTGCCGTACTGCAGGTGCTCCGCGCCGGCGACCGGCCGATACAACTCCTGCCAGCGTGAGTAGAGCGCCTGATAGTCGGCGACGCGATCGCGGATGTCGTAGCGATCGACGATCGTCTGCCTGGCGGCGGCGCTCATCGCCTCGAGACGGCGCCGATCACGATCGAGTCCGGCCATCGCGGCCGCGAACGCCTCGACGTCGCCGGGCGGTGGGCACTCGCCCGAGCGTCCCTTGACGACCACCTCGGGGACACCGCTGGCGATGTCGCTGACGACCGGCACGAGCCCGGCGCCCATCGCTTCGACCAGCGCGACTGGAAAACCCTCGAAGCGCGTCGGCAGAACGAAGACGTCCTGCGCGGCATATGCATCGAGCAGCGCCGGGGTCGAGAGGCGCCCGAGCCATTGCACCCGCGGATTGAATTCCCACTGGCGTTTGAGGGCGGCTTCGTCCGGGCCGGAGCCCGCGACCGACCATTGAACTTCGAGCCCCTGCGCCTGCAGACGACGATCGATCTCGGGGAGGTCGAACACGCCCTTCTGTACCTGATCGAGGCGGCCGGCAAAAATCGCCCTGAGCGGACCTTCGGCGGGACGCCGGACTGCCGGCGGCAGCGGAATTCCGTACGGGAGATGGAAGATCGTCGCGGCACGATGCGGCAGGCGCGCGAGGAGCTCGTCATACATGCGGCGCGAGTAGGCGATGAAGGCGTGCACGATCGGATCGTGTCTGGCGGCGAGGTCGTAGTAGTACTCGGTGTCGCCGTGCAGCATGTAGATGACCGCGCGGCCGAGATCGTGCGCGGACGCGACGGCCAGGTCGAGAAGGTCCCCCGCGACGTAAACGCCGCCGCCAGGCGGGATTGCGCGCGCGACACGACGCATCACCGCGTGCAGGTTCTCGATCGGCAGCGTGTACTCGATCGTCGTCTGCGAATCCGCGGCGAGGGCGGTCTGAAAACGCGCGGCGACGTCCAGATGGTTGTGGGTCAGCACCGCGTGGTAGGTGAACCCGTCCGGCTGCCGGTGCGCGAGCAGGTTGGCGACGATGTTCATCATCCCGCCCATCTTGTCGGGGACGACGTAGACGACGCTGGGATGCTGGCTCATCGATCGGCGCCAGGCGCGAACGGTCATCGCCCATTGCAGCGCCTTGCCCGGAAACGGCGAATCGGCGGCCGCCCTCGGCTCTCGCCACGTCAGCGCGACGAAGTCGTCGACCGCGTAGGTGAACCCGGCGCGCGTCAGCCGTTCGAGCACGCGCGGCGCCTGGCGGGCGGCGGGATCGAATTCATGAAGGTCCATGACCAGCGCCTTGACCTGATGCAGGACCGGCTCGCAGTCGGCGAGGACCAGGTCCTCGGCGCCCTCGACGTCGAGCTTGAGCAGGTCGACCGGCCCCTCCTCGAGCAGATCGCGCAGGCGGAGGCTCGGAACCGTGGTCGAGCGGCCGGCGACGGCACCTGGCAGCGATTCGATCATCCCCGAGTCGCCGCCTTCGCACTGAAAGGTCAGCGTGCCGGTGGACGTCCAGATCGCCGCGTGCCGGGTCTCGACCGCGGCGGCGCCGTTGGCTTTCAAGTTGGCGTCGAGGATCTCGAAGAGCGCGGGATCCGCTTCGAAGGCCGTGATGCGCGCGGCCGGATACAAACGGTGGAAGAACAGGCTCGCCAGTCCGACATTGGCGCCGCAGTCGAGGATCCGCGGCGACGTGCCGGCGCTCTCGAAGGCGAGCGTCCGCTTGACGAAGATGTCCTGCCACTGCGGGCAAAAGCTCAGAAGGTCCGAGTACCGAAGGTTGTAGTCCATCATCCGGATCACGCCCGGTGTGAACCGCGGAGTCGTCTCGGCCCGATGCCACGCGCGGCGCCACGCGGCCTGCTCCGCGGGTTCGAAGACACGGCGGCGGATCGCACCGACGTTCCGCCGCGCCCGGCGAAACGCGGCCTTCACGCAGCCCTCAGCACGACGCCGTTGCTCAAATAGCAGTTCGAGTTGATGACGACGCTCCGCGACAACATCTCGGAGTCGAGCAGGCGCGACGAGCCCGGCGGAGGCCGCCCGCAGTGCGCCGACCTTCACCTTGGAGTACAGCGACCGCGACGCCGGCAGGATGGACGCGTCCGCGACCAGCGTCGCCACTACATGGGGCAGCGCGCCGAGCGGTGTCGCGCGTTCGACTTGAAAGCCATGATCGCCGGCCAGCCGCTGTATCCCGTGCAGCGTCAGTCGACGGAAATCGGTACGGTTCCATGTGCAGCGGAAACATGAACGGGACGGTCAGCACGACGACGCCATCGTCCGCGATCAGCCGGCGCAGGCCGGCAAACGCCGCGTCGATGTCTTCGACGTGCTCCAGCACCTCCGTGCACAGGATGACGGGAAAAGCCACGGTTGGCGACGGCGCCTGTTCGAGCGTGCTGACGATCTCCACCGAGCCGGTGCTGTTCTGAACGACGTCCATCCCGACATACCGCCGGGCGCTCGCTTCGACGAGCGGCCGAAACGGCTGTTCCCCACATCCGACGTCGAGGACCGCTCCCGGAACTCTACCTGCGTCGAGCAGCGGCGGCAGGACCGACGACACCCATTCATTCACGACGCGGACCGTCCAGCGATCGCGGCCGGACACGTCGCGATAGTCCCGCCTGTGGCGGAATGTTCCAAGGGCGGTGGTCTTCACGGCGTCGATCACATCTGCCTCAGGAACTCGCCGAGGACGCCGAGCGCCCAGGGGCGGCTCCAGTGCGCGACGCCCGACTGCCACGCACGCCAGGTTTCGTCCGGAACGGCCGGCGCAATCCAGCCGGACGAAGCGAGGTGCGCCATGCCGGAGCGCACGAAGGGCTGGAGTTCTCCCGACATCCACTTCGCGAACGGCAGCGTGAAACCCTGCTTCGGCCGATCGACCGCCGCCCGCGGCAGCGGCCGGGCGAGCGTCTCGCCGAACCGATCGCGCGCGACGAGGAGCGATCGCGATGCGGTGGCCCACCAGGCGAGCGCGAACATGCCGCGAACACCGGCGAGCGCATCCGGGCCGTCGCATGCGAGCAGCCGCAGCAGCACCTCGGTGTCGCTGCCGGTGGTGAAGACCTCGCCGCGCCCTTCGAGCGATCGCCGCAGCTCGCGGTAGTTGTAGATCTCGCCGTTGAACACGAGGAGGTGTCGGCCGTCGGGCGTGGCCATCGGCTGCGCGCCCGATGGCCCGGGGTCGATGATTGCGAGGCGCCGGTGGACCAGGAGCGCGTCGCCCGCCGGCGAGCGCCACGCGCCGCTGCCGTCGGGGCCGCGGTGCGCAAGCGCGGCGTCAAGCGCCGCAGCCGGGTCTGCCCCGACCGCGCCGCCATGGCGCACAACGCCGGCGATGCCGCACATCAGAAGAAGCGCGCGCGGATCTTGATTTCGTCGTTCGCCTGGACCTTGTCGCCCAGTTCCGCCGGCAGGTCGACGGTCTGGCCATTCACGACGCGGCCGATCCGGATCCGCCGATCGGTGCCGCGCTCGGCGAGGCCGCCGGCGAGGACGATCGCCTGCGAGACCGTGGTGCCGCCGGTGTCGAGCACGTACGAGCCGGGATTCTTGACGAAGCCGGAGATGTAGAACCGCTTGGCTACCGGCACGTTGACGATGTCGCCGTCCTGCAGCGTGATGTCGCGGCCGGCGCGCCCGAGCTCGAGATCGCGGCGGTTGATCGTGATCGGTTCAGGCGACTGCTCACCCGGCTTCGGCGGGTGGATGACGATGACCTCGTTGCTCGCGTTGTTGGTCGGCGAGCCAGCGAGCGCCAGCGCTTCGAGCACCGACATCGCCGAGCCAGGCAGCGTGACCTTGCCGGGCGTCCGTACTTCGCCGGTGACCAGCACGTTGCGCGACTTGAACTGATCGACTTCGATGCGCACCTGCGGGTTCCGGATGAACTGTCCGTCGCGCAGCATGGTGGCGATCTTCACCTGCGCCTCTGCGAGCGACAGACCGGCGAGCGGCACGCGACTGAGATACGGCATCGAGATCGTCCCGTCAGTGTCGACGCGGAACTTGCCGGTCAACTCGGCTTCGTCGCTGACGATGATCGACAGGTTGTCCTGCGCGCCAATCACATACCCTTCGGTCGAGGGCCGGACGGGCCGCGCCTTCGCGCGGGATCTCGAACTCGGGCTTGTAGGGCGGCTGCTGCGTTGCGGGCGGCTGCGGCTGCGGCTGCTGGGTCGCCGGCGGGGTCGGCTGCTGGTGCGGCTGACTCTGCGGCGGCTGCGCGTGCAGGGCGCCCGTGAGCATCAGCGCGAAAGAGAATGACGACAGGATGTTCGTTCTCATGATGTGACCCGACGCTATTCCGACAAGCGAACCAGCGGAATCCCGAGCTGGCGCGCCTTTCGATAGAGATTAGGACGTTGAATGCCCAGCGCCTCGGCAGCTTCGGCCATGCGCCATTCATGATGTTGCAGGACCGAGGCGATGTATTCACGCTCGAACCGCAGACGAGCGTCCCGGAGGTTTCCGCTCGGCACGAACGCTTTCGGCACGCGCCGCAGCTGGAGCGCCGGCAGCAGGTGCTCGACCTGAATCACATCGCCGTGGTCTTCGGAGACGACGCGGTCGACCGCGTCGCGCAGCTCGGCGAGATTGCCGGGCCAGGTCAGCGCGCCGACCAACGCCAGCGCCGCCTGCGTGAAGCTCGGCGCGGGGCGCCCTTCGGCCGCGCACTTGTCCTCCACCAGCCGAATGGCGAGCGCCGGGACATCGTCGGGGCGTTCGCGCAGCGACGGGAGATCGATCCGCACCGTCGAGAGGCGGCGATAGAGATCGCTGCGAAAGCGATGGGCGTGGACGTCGGCGTCGACGTCGGGCGACGCGCTCGCAATCATGCGAATCGCGGTGGCGACCGGCGCGCCGTCGATGCGGACTTCGCCGTCGCGCGCGATGCGCGCCAACTGCGCCTGCGCGGAGGCACGCAGTTCGGTGACGTTGTGCAGGAAGAGCGTGCCGCCGCGTGCGGCGGCGATGCAGCTGTCGGCGGTGACGGATTCGAGGTCGGTGGGCAGCACGCCGGCAGGCTGGCCGAACAGCATGCGATCGACCGCCGCCGCGTCGCCGTCGGCGCAGTCAATCGCGACGTAGGGCGATGAAGAGGGCCGGCCGCGCTGGTGCATCTCGCGCGCGACTGCTTCGACGCCGCAGCCCGACTCCGCGGTGATGAGCGCGCCGCCATCGAGCGGCGCGCCACGGCGAATCAGTTCCTGGACGCGAGTGATTGCGGCCGAGCGTCCGACGAGCTCGACGGCGCCGGTGCCCGGGCGCGACGCTCGCGCGCGCGCGTCTGCCAACTGCAAGGGATTTCGCATACTCAGGAACCCGTGAAATGTACCGGATACAGCTTCGCCCCGTCACTCACAGAGCGACGCAGACAGGGTGTCGGACGAGCGCGGGCACGTCAAGTGACATCATATGACTTAAAATGACATCAAAGACGAGCTGTGTCAAGGCAGATACTTCTGAGATTCTTGGCCGATACAGCCGGAGCGATAGAGGTTTTCCGGCAGAGTTGCTGCTAACCGCCTGAATTCAAAGGTCCTGCGCGCGGAGGGCGACGAGGCGCGCCTCGATAGGATGTATCGGCGCGCGGCGGGTTGTATCTATACGGATGCGGGCGTTGTATCCGCCGCGAAACTCGGGAAGGCCGGACGAGCCTGCACGACCTCTTTCTTCAGTCCCTTCGCGGCGGCTCCGGGAGCGGGCCTGCGGGACCTGGACGCGGTCGCCGGGTAGTCATCGCGGCGGTTGTCGAACAGGCCGTTGATGAAAAACGCGAAGCCCATGATGACGAGGAAGCCGCCGACGCCAATCCCGGACGACATGCTGTCGCCGGCCACGCCGATGAGCAGCATGAGGCCGAAGCCGACGCCCATCAGCGTGACGCCCGCCCGGCGATGCCGCCCCGGCGACCGCTCGCGGTAGCGCTCGTAGCGGTCCATCGCCCGATCGAAGCCGCGCGGGTCGACCTCGGGCGGCGGCACCAGGCCGCGCTCGATCATCGCGATCCGCTCGCGCACTTCCAGCTCGCGCACCCGGGCGCGGGCGAGCGTCTGCACCACGGCGTAGGTGAAGGCGCCGATAATCGCGACGATCGGGATGAGAAACGGCCAGGCAAAGTGAAAGTCGTCCATTCAGCCTCCGGGTGACTTGCTCGAACTGATTAGACTGGAACGCATCGTGAATTGTTTCACTGCTGTTGCCTGAAACAATTCGGCGATCCGCATGCTCTAATACGGTGGCGGATGGAAGATGTCCACGAGCGCGAGCTCGTCGAGCGCTGCCGCTCCGGGGACGAACGGGCATTTCAGGAGCTGGTCGATCGATACAAAGATCTCGTGTTCGCCTTGATCGCGCGCACGGTGCAGGACCGATCGCGCGCCGAAGATCTTGCGCAGGACGTGTTCCTGCGCGTCCACCGCGGGCTGCCGTACTTTCGCGGCGAGGCGCGCCTCTCGACATGGATCTACCGCATCGTCGCCAACGTCTGCCTGCAGGATCACGGGCGTGCGCCGCGCACGGCGCCGCTCGACGAGGCGCACAACGCCGAGGCGTTGTCGACCGCCGATCGTCAGTTCACCGATCTCGAGGTGCGCGATCGGCTGGAGAAAGCAATCGCGCGGCTGCCGGCGAATTACCGGCTGCTGATCGCCGCGCATTACCTGCGCGGCGTGCAGTACGAGGAACTGGCCGAAGCGCTGCAACTGCCGCTCGGCACGGTGAAGACGCAGCTGTATCGCGCCAAGCAGCAGCTGCGGCGGTTGCTCGAGACGGACTTACGGTGAAAGGGTTCGGGGTTCATGGTTCTGGGCGCCGGGTTCGCTTACGGTTCTGAGGTTCGAGGTTCGAGGTTCTGTTTCAGGTTCACGCGCTGAACCGAGAACCGAGAACCCAGAACCCACGACCGAACCCAGAACCGCGAGCGAACGCTGAACCAAGAACCCTGAACCCAGAACCGCGAGCGAAAGACGTATGTTCTGCGATGAGGCGCTCGACGCCATCGAAGCGATTGCCGCCGACGAGTTGATGCCCGACGGCCGGGTCGCGGCGCACCTCGCGTCGTGCCCGAACTGCGCCGCCGCGCTGGTCAGCGCGCGCGCGCTCGAGCAGATGCTGCAGCGGCGCGTCGTGCCGGCCACGCCGTCGCAGTTCACGTCGCGGACGATGGCGCGGGTGCGGCGGGCGCGGTGGCGGAACGACCAGTTCCTCGACGTCGGCTTCAACGTCGCCGTCGGCCTCGTGGTCTTCACCGTGGTTGTCGGCGTGTGGATGCTGCTGAACCGCAGCGGCCTCGCCGTCGTCAGCAACGACGCCGTCGATCTCCTCGGCACCGGGCTCGTCACCTTCTTCCGCCGCGTCACGCCGTCGCTGCCGCTCTACGCCGGCGCGACGGCGGTGCTCGCCACCGCGCTCGGCATCTGGTGGTGGGCGGAGCGGGATGCTGCGCTCTGACAATGCGGATTGCGGATTGCGGAATGCGGATTCATTGCGGATTGGGATTGCGGAATGCGTGCATGCAAGGATAGGCGCCCCTTCCGCCCAATCAATCCGCAATCCGCAATCCGCAATCCACATCATCCGCAATCCGCAATCCGCAATCCGCAATGTCGCCGCTCCTGAAGTGGGCGGGCGGCAAACGCCAGCTCCTGCCGCAGCTCCGCCGCTTCTACCCGCGCACCTTCAATCGCTACATCGAACCGTTCTTCGGCAGCGGCGCGGTGTTCTTCGATCTCCAGGCGTCCCGCCGTCTCGACGGCCACGACGTGCTGCTGGTCGATTCGAACGCCGACTTGATCGGCTGCTACGAGACGGTGCGCGCGCAGCCGGACGCGGTGGCCGACGAGCTCGATCGGCTCGCCGCGGCGCACGCCCGCGGCGGCGACGCGCAGTACTACGCGGTGCGCGACGGTGAGTTCAACCCGGCGCGCGATCGGCTGCGCGACCGCAGCGGCCGGATTGCCTACACGCCGGCGCTCGCGGCAATGCTGATCTATCTCAATCGCACCGGCTTCAACGGACTGTTCCGGGTCAACGCGCGCGGCGGCGTTCAACGTGCCGGCCGGACGCTACGCTCGGCCGAAGATTGCCGACCGCGCCAGGCTCACGCGTGTCGCCGGCGCGCTGTCCGGCGCCGAGCTGCTCTGCGGGTCGTTCGAGGTGGTGCGCGACGAGGCGGCGGCCGGCGATTTCGTCTACTTCGATCCGCCGTACGCGCCGCTCAGCCGGACCGCGGCCTTCACGTCGTATACGGCGCTACGGTTCGATGCCGCGGATCAGAAGCGGCTGCAGGAGGTCGCCATCGACCTTGCGCGGCGCGGCTGCCACGTGCTCCTCAGCAACTCCACCGCCGGCGAGATCGCGGCGCTCTACGAGCAGAGCGCGGACGCGAAGCGCGCCGGCCTGCGCGTGCATCGTGTGCCCGCGCGCCGCTCGATCAACAGCGACGCCTCACGCCGCGGCGCCATCGATGAGTATCCCTGATCACGAACATCGCCGGGCACCGGCTGCGCGTGAATCTGGACGGCGCGCGCTGATCGGCGGCTGAGTTCACGTAGACGCTGTCGCGCCGCGCGAACGAGCGACGGGTGCCGCTGGCTGAGGCGCCGGAGCGCGTGCGAGACCGTGACCAGCCGGCGATGGCCGGGCCGCAGCAGATCGAGGTCGGCGAGCTGCGCGTTGAGGCTGAAGAAACCGTCCACCGACAGCGTCGTCGGACCAATCGCCTCCGAGAACGCCTGCCGGAGGGCGTCGAGCGGCCAGTATCGAACGTCGAACAGTTGCGGACGCCGGAAGCCGCGGCGCAGCTGCTGCAGCATGTTCAATGCACCGAACCGCTGCGCCATCTGGATATGCGACTCGCCGCCGGCGTCGAGCACGCGGCCGATCTCCTGCGCGCACCGGAGGACGTCGCCTTCGGAAAAGTGCTGCAGCACGCTGTAGGAATGCACCATCTGGAACGTCGACGGCGCGAACGGCAGGTAGCGCCCATCGCCGAGGACGAGCAGGATCTGGACGCCGGTCGCGCGCGCGACGCGCCTGGCCGCCCGGATGCCGTTCAGCGAGGGATCGATGCCGACGACGCGCCACCCTTTGCGCGCGGCGCTGACGCACCAGCGGCCCCAGTGGCAACCGACGTCGAGGAACGTCGTGCCAGCCGGCGCATCGAATGGCAGATCGGGAATCGGATAGCGCGGCAAGCGGCCGAGAAGATGCCGATACAGATTTCCGCCGGTGGCACCGACTGCCTCCTGCACGACGGGATCGATCTCGGTCTCGGAGTGCGCCGAATCGGCCACAGGTTCGCGGTAGTGCTCGAGCGCGTGCGCCGCCACCCAGTGGGTCTGCGGTACATCGTCGAGCAGCATGACGGGGATGCCGTCGGTGACCGGATAGCGATGCCCCTGCGCGCAGATCAACTCGATGGATTGTGCGATGAGCGCACCGTGACAGCGCGGACACGCGAGCCGTTCGAGAAGCCAGGGATCGATCACATCGCGTACCTGTTACCGTGCGGCGTCCTGCCGTCGGCAGGGCATTTGCGCGCCTCGTCAGACGCCCTGCACCCAGACGAGCTGCCGGCACTCGGGGCAGGCGTACGCCATCCGCAGGTCGCCGACGAAGGAGACAAAGCCGCCCAAGCCGTGCACGGCGCAGGACGGACAGATGGCGAGCGTGTTGGCATCGATGGTGGCGATTCGCAGCGGCCGGCCGGTCTTCGGACACGGGATCGCGGCCGGGGCGGCTTCGTGCCGGGACAGCCGCGCCGGACGGTCGCTGTCGGCATGCCGGTGGAACAGACCGTGGTAGAGCGTCGCGTTGAGGGACATGTTTTGAGCGGCGGGATGGTAGCACGCGTTTGCACGCTCGCATCGGCAGAATTCGCATGCTACTCTCAGGCTGTTATCGAGCGGGGACGCCAGCACGACGTACGCGAGAGTGGCGGAACTGGCAGACGCGCCGGACTTAGGATCCGGTAGCCGAAAGGCTATGGGGGTTCGACTCCCCCCTTTCGCACCATTCGACTCGGCCGCGGCTCACGCCGCGGCCTCGCTCATGGCGAGCGCACAAGCCTGCCCTGAGCGAGCGCAGCGAGTCGAGGGGCGCAGCGAGTCGAAGGGCTCCCACAATTGAACTCACATGAAAACCGAGTTTGAAGAAGTCAACGCGACGCGCAAGACGGTGCGCGTCGAAATTCCCACTGACGTCGTCGATACCGAGATCGATCGGGTGGCGCGCGACTTCGCGCGCAAGGCGCGCGTCCCCGGGTTCCGGCCGGGCAAGACGCCGCCGCGCGTCATCAAGCAGCGCTTCAAGGAGCAGATCCTGCACGACGTCGCGCACGACCTGATCCCGCGCGCGGTCGACGAGGCGCTGCACGAAGGCGGCTTCGAGGCGGTCGACACGCCCGATGTCCGCGACGTGAAGATCGAAGAGGGGCATCCGCTCACCTTCACCGCGTCGTTCGACACCGTGCCGTCGTTCGACCCCGGCGATCTCGCCACCATCGCCTTCCGGCGCGCGTCGAGCGCGATCAACGACGACGCGATGGACTCGGCGCTGCAGCGGCTGCGCGATCGCGCGGCGCGCTTCGAGCCGGTCGAAGGGCGCGGCGTCGATCACGGCGACACGCTGGTCGTCGATCTGGAGCGTCGCGACGGCGGCGCGGACAGCACCCGGCCGCCCGACGTGCACAAGGACGTGAACGTCGAGCTCGGCGCGAAGGCGAACCCGCCCGGGTTCGACGAGCAGCTGCTCGGCCTCGAGACCGGCGCGACCAAGCAGTTCACCATCCACTACCCGTCCGACTACCCGATTGGGGAGCTCGCCAACACCGACGTCTCGTATACAGTGACGGTGAAAGGGCTGAAGCGGCGCGTCGTGCCGGAGCTCGACGACGAGTTCGCCAAGGATCTCGGGGAGTTCGACACGCTCGACGCGCTGAAGGCGAAGGTGCGGGAAGACCTGGAGCACGAGGCGAAGCACGCCGCCGAGCGCGAGGATCGGGCGACGCTGATGAAGCAGCTCGCCGGGCGGCTCCCCTTCGACGTGCCGGGGTCGATGGTCGAGCGCGAGGTCGATCGCCGAATCGAAGAGTTCGCCCGCCGGCTGATGGACCAGAACATCGACCCGCGGCAGGCCGGCATCGACTGGAACGCCTTCCGCGAGAGCCAGCGCGACGTGTCGAAGGAGACGGTGGCGGCGGCGCTGGTCCTGGATGAGATCACGCGGCGCGAGAACATCGAGGTCACCGACGAAGAGGCCGCGCGCGAGATCGATCGCTTCGCGGAACGCAGCGGCCGGACCAGCGCCGCGGTGCGCGCCGCGCTCGAGAAGGAAGGCGGCTTGTCGCGTGTTTATGCGGGGTTACGGAGGGAGAAGTCGATTGACTTCGTCTTGGCGCGTGCTACAATTTCCGAAGCGTAAGACACCCCGCTCAGAATTCTTCCCCGACAACTCAGCAGATCACTCCTATGCGCTATCCGTTTGACGCTCGTAACCAACTGGTTCCCATGGTCGTCGAACAGACCAACCGGGGCGAGCGCGCCTACGACATCTTCTCGCGCCTGCTCAAAGACAGCATCATCTTCATCGGCACCCCGATAGACGATCAAATCGCGAACCTCGCCATCGCCCAGATGCTCTTCCTCGAGGCCGAGGACCCCGACAAGGACATCATGCTGTACATCAACAGCCCGGGCGGTTCGATTACCGCCGGGATGGCGATCTACGACACGATGCAGTTCATCAAGCCGGACGTCCAGACCACCTGTATCGGCCAGGCAGCCTCGATGGCGGCGGTTTTGCTGGCTGCAGGGGCCAAAGGCAAGCGGTTTTCGCTCCCGAACTCCCGGATCGTGATTCACCAGCCCCTGATGTCTGGTTTGGCGGGCCAAGCGACCGATATTGATATTGCGGCCCGCGAAATCCTGCGGATGCGCGAGCGGATCAACGAGATCCTGGTCTATCACACGGGCCAGAACGTGAAGCGCATCCAGGATGACACGGAACGCGACTACATCATGTCGGCCGACCAGGGCAAGGAATACGGTATTATTGACGATGTCATCCGGAAAAGAGCTTAGCGGCCTTGAGGTTAACCGCCTTGGGACGAGGGGCGACAGGGTGAGGGCAGGGCTGACAGCATGGTGAAAAAGGCTGGGGAAACCGAGGTCCTGCGGTGCTCCTTCTGTAACAAGGACCAGAACGACGTTCGCAAGCTCATCGCCGGGCCGACCGTCTTCATCTGCGACGAGTGCGTCGAGGTCTGCAACGACATCATTGCGGACGACAACCGCTTCGAGAACCGAGGCAGCCGCTCGTCCCTGCCGACGCCGCAGGAAATCAAGAAGTTCCTGGACGAGTACGTCATCGGCCAGGAGCGCACCAAGAAGAAGCTGGCTGTCGCCGTCTATAACCACTACAAGCGCATCGAGATCCAGAAGCAGCCGCGCAGCCGCAACGACATCGAGCTGACCAAGAGCAACATCCTGCTCATCGGCCCGACCGGCACCGGCAAGACGCTGCTCGCCCAGACCCTCGCCAAGCTCCTGTCGGTCCCCTTCACGATCGTCGACGCGACGACCCTGACCGAGGCCGGCTACGTCGGCGAGGACGTCGAGAACATCATCCTCAAGCTGCTGCAGGCCGCCGGCGGCGACATCGAGAAGTGCCAGCAGGGGATCATCTACATCGACGAAGTCGACAAGATCTGCCGCAAGGACGAGAACCCGTCGATCACCCGCGACGTGTCGGGTGAAGGCGTGCAGCAGGCGCTCCTGAAGATTCTCGAGGGCACGGTCGCCAACGTGCCGCCCCAGGGCGGCCGCAAGCACCCGCACCAGGAGTTCTTCCAGGTCGACACCAGCAACATCCTCTTCATCTGCGGCGGCGCCTTCGTCGGCCTCGACAAGGCCATCGAGCGGCGCGTCGGCAAGAAGACGCTCGGCTTCCGCGCCGACGTGAAGTCGATGCGCGGGCGCGACATCGGCGCCACGCTCGAGCAGCTCGAGCCGCAGGACCTGATCAAGTACGGGCTCATCCCCGAGTTCGTCGGCCGCCTGCCGGTCGTCGGCACGCTGCACGAGCTCGACAAGCCGGCGCTCATCCAGATCCTCACCCAGCCGCGCAACGCGATCACGCGCCAGTACATGAAGCTGTTCGAGTACGAGAACGTGAAGCTGCGCTTTACCGACGACGCCCTCGAAGCGATCGCGGAATCGGCGCTCGAGCGCAAGATCGGCGCGCGCGGGCTCCGGATGATCATCGAGGACCTGATGCTCGACCTGATGTATCAGGTGCCGAACCAGAAGAAGGTCCGCGAGGTCACGATCACCCGCGAGGTCGTGATGGCCAAGGACAAGCCGATCACGCTGATCGAAAAAGCCGGATAGCGGGATCGAGCAATTGGGGAATCGGGTAGTCGAGTAATCGCATTACCCAATTCGATTACCCGATTACCCGATTACCCGATACGTCATGGAGAACCCGTTGGAAGTGTACGAGACCCTCCCGATCGTCCCGCTGCGGGATGTCGTCGTCTTCCCGCACATGATGATGCCGTTCGTGATCGGGCGGCCGTCGTCGACGCGCGCGCTCGAGCACGCGCTGCTCAAGGACAAGCGCATCTTCCTCGCCGCGCAGCACGATGCCTCGGTTGACGATCCGCGTCCCGAGGACATCTTCACCATGGGCTGCGTCGCCAACGTCGTCCAGAGCCTGAAGCTGCCCGACGGCAACATCAAGGTGCTGGTCGAGGGGGTCGATCGCGCGCGTGCGGTCGAGTGGAAGGAAGACAAGGGCTTCTACCGCGTCGTCGTCAAGGTGCTGGCGAAGCAGCGCGAGGCGACCGCCGACGCCGAGCAGACGATGAGCCGGGTCGTCGCGCTGTTCGAGCAGTACGTGAAGCTGTCGAACAACCTGCACTACGACGCGATGATTGCCGCCGTCCGGGTCGACGACCCGGGCAAGCTGGCCGACACGATCGCCGCGCATCTGCTCATCGGCGTCGACGAGAAGCAGAACCTGCTCGAGATCATCTCGCCGCTCGAACGCCTCAACCGCATCGCCGGCATCCTCGAAATCGAGGTAGACAAGCTCCAGGTCGACCGCAAGATCCAGTCTCGCGTCAAGAAGCAGATGGAGAAGGCGCAGAAGGAGTACTACCTCAACGAGAAGATGAAGGCGATCCAGAAGGAACTGGGCCGCAAGGACGAGAAGGGCAACGAGGTCGACGAGCTGAAGAAGAAGATCGAAACGGCGAAGATGCCGAAGGACGTCGAGGAGAAGGCCATCCAGGAGCTGAAGCGCCTGGAAGCGATGCCGCCGATGTCCGCCGAGGCCACCGTCTCGCGCAACTATCTCGACTGGCTGATCGCGGTGCCGTGGCACAAGAAGAGCCGCGAGAGCCGCGACCTCAAGCGCGCCGAGGAGATTCTCAACGAGGATCACTACGGGCTGGAGAAGATCAAGGAGCGCATCCTCGAGTTCCTCGCCGTCCGCGCGCTGGTGAAGAAGCCGAAGGCGACGATCCTCACCTTCTCCGGGCCTCCCGGAGTCGGCAAGACCTCGCTGGCGAAGTCGATCGCGCGCGCGATGAACCGGCAGTTCGTGCGCCTGTCGCTCGGCGGCGTGCGCGACGAGGCCGAGATCCGCGGCCACCGCCGCACCTACATCGGCGCCTTCCCCGGCCAGGTCATCCAGATGATGAAGAAGGCCGGGACGATGAACCCGGTCTTCCTGCTCGACGAAGTCGACAAGATGTCGATGGACTTCCGCGGCGACCCGTCGGCGGCGCTGCTCGAGGTGCTCGACCCGGAGCAGAACCACACGTTCCTCGATCACTACCTCGACGTCGAGTACGACCTGTCGAACGTGATGTTCATCTGCACCGCCAACGTCCTGCACACGATTCCGCAGGCGCTGCGCGACCGCATGGAAGTGCTGCAGCTTGCCGGCTACACCGAGCTCGAGAAGATCCAGATCGCCCAGAAGTTCCTCGCCCCGAAAGCGGTCGAGGGCGCCGGTCTGACGCCCGAGAACATCACCTTCAACGAAGGGGCCTTCTCCACCATCGTCCAGCGCTATACGCGCGAGGCCGGGGTGAGAAACCTCGAGCGCGAGATCTCGTCGATCTGCCGCAAGATCGCGCGCAAGGTCGTGGTCGAAGGCAAGGCCTTCAGCGAAGAGATCACGCCCGACAAGGTGACGCAGTATCTCGGCGTGCCGCGCTTCCGCAACACGATGGCGGAGGAGTCGAACGAGATCGGCGTCGCGACCGGGCTGGCGTGGACCGAGGTCGGCGGCGAGATTCTCGTCACCGAAGCGACGCTGATGTCCGGCAAGGGGCACCTCACGCTCACCGGCAAGCTCGGCGACGTGATGCAGGAGTCGGCGCAGGCGGCGATGAGCTACGTGCGCTCGAAGGCCGAGGAGTTCGGCATCGCCGAAGGACTTCAACAAGCGCACCGACGTCCACGTCCACGTGCCGGAAGGCGCGATCCCGAAGGACGGGCCGTCGGCCGGCATCACGCTCGCCACCGCGCTGGTCTCGGCGCTGGCGCGGGTGCCGATCCGCAAGGACGTCGCGATGACGGGCGAGATCACGCTGCGCGGCAAGGTGCTGCCGATCGGCGGCGTGAAGGAGAAGGTGCTGGCGGCGCACCGCGCCGGCATCAAGAACCTGATCCTGCCGAAGGACAACGAGAAGGACCTGGCGGACATTCCCAAGAACGTGCTGGACACGATGAACGTCTACATGGTCCAGACGATGGACGAGGTTCTGAAAGTCGCGCTGGCGGAGCCGCTGGCCGGCCGCATCGCCGCCGAAGTTCAGGTGGAACCAGTCGACGTCGTCGACGACACGATTACTCACTGAAGATCGAAGCCGCTTTCGTTCGCAAGCGCCGCCGGCGCGAGCGACCTTCCGCGAGATGGTCGCCCAGAGGTGGCCCTCGTGGGCCGCTCGAATGTCGGCAAGTCGAGCCTGATTAACGCGCTGGTCCGCCAGCGGGTGGCCCGCACCAGCGGCGCCCCCGGCAAGACCCGGCTCGCCAACGTCTACCTCGTGACGCGTGGCGCCGCCGCGCCGTTCTACCTGCTGGATCTCCCGGGCTACGGCTATGCACGCGCCCCTCGACGGAGCGGGCGCGTCGGGGTTGAGACCGGGGGCGCGGCGAGCCCCGAGGATGCGCGGCGCGCCAGCCAGGCCGAGTTCGAAGCCATCGTCCGGGTGGTGTTCGAGCGGCGGCCGGCCGGGCCTGCTGCTGGTCGACGCGCGGCACCCGGGGCTGGCGAGCGATCGGGCGGCGTGGCAATGGGTCGGCGCCGCGGCGGAACGCGCCGCCGTGGTCGCGACCAAGATCGACAAGCTCGGACGCGGCGAACGGATCCGCGCGCTGAGGGAACTCGAATCCGTGTTTGAAACTTCCGTCCTGCCGGTCTCGGCGGTGACGGGCGAAGGACTGGATCAACTGTGGAAACTGATCGACCAACTCAAGACGTCCGGGTGAAGCCTGAAACCGGGGAGACACCGGCACCGCCGCCTCCCGCCGCCAAACCCGCCCCCGCGACACCCCCTGAAAAACTCGAGCTCTCGACGCTGAAGGACATGAGCGTCGGCGCGCTCACCAAGATCGCGAAGGGGCTGGACGTGCCGGGCGCGACCGGCATGCGCAAGCAGGAGCTCATCTTCGAGATCCTGAAGGCGCGGGCCGAGAAGAGCGGGCTGATCTTCTCCGAGGGCGTGCTCGAAGTGCTGCCCGACGGCTTCGGTTTCCTGCGGGCTCCCGACTACAACTACCTGCCGGGCCCGGACGACATCTACGTCTCGCCGTCGCAGATCCGCAAGTTCGACCTGCACACCGGCGACACCGTGTCGGGCCAGATCCGGCCGCCGAAGGACGGCGAGCGCTACTTCGCGCTGATCAAGGTCGAAGCGGTGAACTTCGAGCCGCCGGAACGGGCGCGCGAGAAGGTGTTCTTCGAGAACCTGACGCCGCTCTATCCGCAGTCGAAGATCGCGCTCGAGACCGACGCAGGAGAACCTGTCGGCGCGCGTGCTCGACATGATGGTGCCGATCGGCAAGGGGCAGCGCGGCCTGATCGTCGCGCCGCCGCGCACCGGCAAGACGATGCTGCTGCAGAACATCGCCAACAGCATCACCCACAACCATCCCGAGGTCTACCTGATCGTCCTGCTGATCGACGAGCGGCCGGAAGAAGTCACCGACATGCAGCGCTCGGTCCGCGGCGAGGTGATCTCGTCGACCTTCGACGAGCCGGCGCAGCGCCACGTGCAGGTCGCCGAGATGGTGATCGAGAAGGCGAAGCGCCTGGTCGAGCACAAGAAGGACGTCGTCATCCTGCTCGATTCGATTACCAGGCTGGCGCGCGCCTACAACACCATCGTGCCGCCGTCGGGCAAGGTGCTCTCGGGCGGCGTCGACAGCAACGCGCTGCAGCGGCCGAAGCGGTTCTTCGGCGCGGCGCGCAACATCGAAGAGGGCGGATCGCTGACGATCATCTCGACCGCGCTGGTCGACACCGGCTCGCGCATGGACGAAGTGATCTTCGAGGAGTTCAAGGGCACCGGCAACCTCGAGATCCACCTCGATCGCAAGCTCACCGACCGCCGCGTGTTCCCGTCGATCGACATCCAGAAGAGCGGCACGCGGAAGGAAGAGCTGCTCATCCCGAAGGAAGACCTGAACCGCGTCTGGGTGCTGCGCAAGGTGCTGACGCCGCTGTCGCCGGTCGAGGCGATGGAGCTGCTGCTGTCGCGCATGTCGAAGACCAAGACGAACCAGGATTTCCTGGCGTCGATGTCCAACGGCGGCAAACCCTGAGATTAAGAATTAAGAATTAGGAATTAAGAATTTAGAATTCGCGCCATGCGCTACCGCAGGTTCGGCCGCACCGGCTGGCAGGTCTCTGAAGTCGGCTACGGCATGTGGGGCATGGGCGGCTGGACCGGCTCCGACGACGAGGAGTCGCTGCGGGCGCTGGATCGGGCGTTCGCGCTCGGCTGCAACTTCTTCGACACCGCCTGGGCCTACGGCCAGGGCAAGAGCGAGACACTCCTCGGCGAGGCGCTGCGCGCGCATCCGGGCGCCAAGGCGATCGTCGCCACCAAGATCCCGCCGAAGAACATGAAGTGGCCGGGCAAGGCCGAGTACCCGGTCGCCGACACCTTCCCTGCCGATCACATCCGCGAATACACCGAGAAGAGCCTGCGGAACCTCGGCGTGCCGGCGATCGACCTGCAGCAGTTCCACGTCTGGAGCGACGCGTGGGCGGACGACGCCGGGCTGGCAGCGCGCCGTCGACGACCTGAAGCGCGAGAAGCTGGTTCGCGCGTTCGGCATCAGCGTCAACCGCTGGGAGCCGGCCAACGTGCTGCGCGCGCTCGAGACCGGCCTCGTCGACAGCGTGCAGGTGGTCTACAACGTCTTCGACCAGGCGCCGCGAGGACGAGCTGTTCCCGTACTGCCAGGCGCACGACATCGCGATCATCGCGCGCGTGCCGTTCGACGAGGGCAGCCTGACCGGCACGCTGACGCTCGACTCGACCTGGCCCGAAGGCGACTGGCGGAACCTGTACTTCACCCGCGACAACCTCGAGGCGACGCTGGCGCGCGTCGACCGGCTGGCGCCGCTCGTTCCCGAGGGGATGGACCTGCCGGAGCTGGCGCTGCGCTTCATCCTCGAGCACCCGGCCGTGAGCACGACCATTCCCGGCATGCGCCGGCCGGCGCACGTCGAGCGCAACCTGGCGGCCAGCGACGGCGAGCCGCTGCCGCCGCGGCTGGTCGAGGCGCTGGGGGCGCACCGCTGGGATCGCGCGTCTAACGTCTCGTAGCGCAGGCCTTTAGGCCTGCGTCAAGGCCGGCGGCCCTGCAAGGGCCGCCCTACGTCAGGGCCCTACCGCCGTGCTATAATCAAGGTTTGCCCATTGGGCAAGGAGTACGCCGTGAAGGAAGCGATTCACCCTAAGTACTTCGAGGTCGAGGCGCGGTGCGCGTGCGGCGCGACCTGGAAGACGCATTCCACCAAGCCCGAGCTGCACCTTGAAATCTGCTCGAGCTGCCACCCGTTCTTCACCGGCAAGCAGAAGCTGATGGATACCGAGGGCCGCGTCGAGCGGTTCACGAAGAAATACGGCGCGCAGACGATCCGAGAGCCGCAAGAAGGCCGCGGCGACCAAGAAGGAAGCAAAGAAGAAGGAAACGGTCGCCGCGCGTTAGCCGCTCGCTACGCCTCGAACTTCAGGCTTCGAGCTTCCGACTTCTGCCAAGGTCATCTTCCGGTCCAGCCGCGCGAGCCGGTGCCGCGCGGCTGCTTCCCAGACCGGGCCGGGTTCGATCTCCAGCGTCCGCAACGCAAACGCTTTCGCCGCAGTCAGATCCCGCCGGCGGTGCTCGCTGTGGATCGCGAGCGCCGCGGTCGCCTCGCGCTCCACGAGCGGCGGGCAGCCCCTGATCTCGACCAGCTCCGACCAGCAATCCGCCGCTTCCTCGAACAGGCGCGCGCGCCGGCATGCGAGCGCGAGCCGCCGCAGCGCTTCGATCCTGACGATGTCGTAGGCGCCGCGCGGCGAGCGGCAGCGGTCGATGGCGTGGCGAAACGCGGCGCGCGCGCGATCGTCGAGCCCGGCGCAGGCGTAGACGTGGCCGAGCGCGAGCACCTCGCGCGCGTCGCGGGCGCCGTCCGGGCCGGTGCGCGTCAGGTGCAGGAGGCGCGCGGTCAGCGCCGCCAGCGTCAGCAGATCGAGGCGATTGTGCTCGAGGACGTCCTCGAGCGGACGCGGCATCGCCCGAGCGCACGAACTGGAAGTAGCGCCCCGGAATCTGGAAGCCGGGAACGTCGCCGACGCGGCGGGCGCCGATGATCTGGCGTTCGAGGGTTTGCAGCGAGCAGCTCGAGGCGTCGGGCTCGGCGGCCCTGAAGGCGGTATCGGCGGCCCTGAAGGCCGCCCTACGGTATCGCAGCCCTGAAGGGCCGCCCTACTCGGCGCTTTCCAGAACCGCCGCGCCGGGTGCAGGACGTCGACGTGCGGCAGCCGCGCGCCCACCCACTCCAGCCGGTGAAACAGGAAGCGCGTTTCGAGCAGCGGCGCGTCGAACGACTTGCCGTTGAAGCTGACCAGCGCGCCGGCGCGACCCGAGCTCGGCGGCGACGCGCGCGAGCAGCGGCCGCTCGTCCTGGATAGCGCGTCAGCAGGAACTGCCGCGTCACGAACGAGCCGTCATCGTCGAACCAGCCGCAGCCCACCAGGAACGCCAGCGTCCCCGCGCCGCCGCTGAGCCCGGTCGTTTCGAGATCGAGGAACAAGAACGGCGGCCGCGCCGGCGCGCCGTTCGTGAAGAGCGCCGCGTCGTCTGCCGTCTCACCCAGCCGCGCTGCAACGTCGCCGATCGGTTCCCTGCCGTGGCGCGAAGAGGCCGCGCGGCGATGCTCGATGACGAAACAGCCGTCGCGCCACTCGCCGCCGAGGGTGCTCTCGATGATCGGGACCGCGCATCGGTCGGGGGGATCGGATAGATCGAGTGCGTCGGTCGGATCGGACAAGAGCGGCAGATGGTTGCCGCTCGCAGCTGGCGGTCTGACGATCCCGCGGATGCGATCGGCGAGCGTGCTCAAAACGGCTGCTCCTGCCGGCCCGAGCGTGCGTCCGTGCGCAGCATCAGGTCGAGGATGCGAAGCGCAGCAACCTTCGCGAGCGGGCCCGGTGTCCCCGAGCGGCCCGACACATCCCGGGCAGCCGCTGCTCGCACGGGCACTCGGCGATCAGCTTGCGCGTGGCGTCCAGCAGCTCGTCGTGCATCTGGTACAGCGGCGCGCTGAACCCGATGCCGCCGGGATAGTTGTCGTAGACGAAGATCTTCTGCGGCTTGAGCACGCCAGGCGCTGCAACCTCGCCGTCGCCGCTGTCGATCGAGATGCCGATGTCGTGGCCGTCGCACATCAGCAGCAGCTGCGCCACCTGCTTCAGCGCGAACGCCAGGCCGACGACGCCGTCGCGCCGATCGTCGGACGCAAACGGCAGCTGCGCCATCACCTCCGCCGGAATCGTCAGCCAGTACGAGGTGGTGTGCATCTGCTGCTCCGGCAGGTCGAGCTCGCCGGAGCCGACGTTCTCGTTCGTGTAGAACTTGATCTTCTTGAAGCCGACCACGCGCGAGACGACGTGGACTTCGCCGTGCGAGCGTCGGCGGACGCGGGTCGGACCCGGACTCCAGGTCCGACCCCGCAAACGTGTCGATCGGCGTCACCTTCGTGTAGCTGATCGCCGTCGTGTAGTAGTCGCAGTCGATCTCGCGCACGTACGCCTTGCGCCCCTCGAAGTCGAGCCGCTCCACCTGATAGAGCGTGCCCTTCGACGATGTAGATCGCCTTGGGGTGCAGCGTCGACGGCCCGCTCGTGAAATCGGTTTCGCCGATGACCCGCGTCTCGCGCGTCGTGTCGACGATCACGAAGTTGTCCGAGGAGATCGACCGCAGGCTGACCGCGTCGGCCGGATACGACTCGTTCGTCCACGTCCACGGCGACTGCTCGTCGGCGCGGTGGACGAGCCCCTGCTCGCTGAGCACGCCGAGGATCTCCTGCACGTTCGAGGCGGCCGAACTGCTCGTCGCGGCGCAAACGGCAGCTCGAAGGCCGCGCACTTGATGTGATCGACGAGGATGTGGAGGTTGTCGGGATCGATCAGCGCGCGCTCGGGCGAGGCGTCGAAGAAGTACGACGGGTTGCGGACGACGAACTGATCGAGCGGCGCGCTGCTGGCGACCATCACCGCCGCCGACCGGCCGCTGCGCCGCCCGGCGCGCCCGGCGCGCTGCCAGGTTGCGGCAATCGTTCCCGGATAGCCGGCCATCACCGAGACGTCGAGCGCGCCGATGTCGATGCCGAGCTCGAGCGCGTTGGTCGACACCACCGCGCGGACAGCGCCGTCGCGCAGCCCTTTCTCGATCTCGCGCCGCCGCAGCGGCAGATAGCCGCCGCGATAACCGCGAATCCGCTCGGGCGCGCCGGGAATGCCTTCGAAGTCGTCCTTCAGATACGTCGTCAGGATCTCGGTCGCGAGGCGGCTCTGCGCGAACACGATCAGCTGCAGATTCCGCTTGAGGAACTCCGACGCGACGCGACGCGTCTTCGCCGAGATACGAACGGCGGATGCCGAGCTGATGGTTGACGACCGGCGGGTTGACGAAGACGAAGAACTTCTCGCCGCGCGGCGCGCCGCTCTTGTCGACGAGCTCGAACGGCTGCTCGGTGAGCCGCTCGGCGAGCTCGCGCGGGTTCGCAATCGTCGCCGACGAGCAGAGAAAGACCGGGTTCGATCCGTAGTGCCGGCAGATGCGGCGCAGCCGCCGCAGCACGTTGCACAGGTGGCTGCCGAAGACGCCGCGGTAGGCGTGCAGCTCGTCGATGATCACGTAGCGCAGGTTCTCGAACAGCTTCGCCCAGCGCGGATGGTGCGGGAGGATGCCCGAATGCACCATGTCGGGATTGCTGAGCACGAGGTGGGCACGCGACCGAATCGTGCGGCGCGCGTCCTGCGGCGTATCGCCGTCGTACGTGAAGACGCCGATGCGTTCCCCAGCCTGACGCTCAATCGTCTCGCACATCGCCTGGAGCTCGGCGAGCTGATCCTGCGCCAGCGCCTTGGTCGGAAACAGATACAGCGCGCGGCTCGACGGAGTCCTGAAGGATCGCGTGCAGAACCGGCGCGTTGTAACACAGCGTCTTGCCCGACGCGGTCGGGGTGATGACGACCGCGTGGCGGCCGGCGAGCGCATGCTCGATCGCTTCCGCCTGATGCGTATAGAGCTGATCGATGCCGCGCGCCTGCAGCGCCTGCTTCAACCGATCGTCGAGCGCATCCGGAAACGGTGCGTAGCGTGCGGTTTGCGCAGGAATCCGCCGGACGGCGGTGACGTGAAGATCGGGCGTGTCGGGCCGGTCGAGGTCGCGGCCGCCGAGCCGTTCGAGCGCCGCATCCAGGGCGCCGTCGGCGCGGGAAGTGGTCGCGGGCACCATCGGTCGAGCATCGTACCAGCGAGGCGAACAAATGGCAAACCCAATGCAGTCAACAGTCGCAGTCGACTCATGACCGCGACTGGCGACTGTTCAGGAAGAGTTGTGACTGCGACTGAAGACTGCTCCCGGGGTACGCCGCTTGCTGGGCCACGGGCATGACAAAGACACAGGAAACCGTGCTGGCGGCTAGTGCATTGACCGTCGGCGCCGCGCTTCTCACCCGAGGCCTGCGTGCCTCGCGGCGGATGGATTTCAGCGGCTGCTCGACCGTCATCACCGGCGGCTCGCGCGGCCTCGGCCTGGTGGTCGCGCGCGAGCTTGGTCGTCAGGGCGCACGCATCACGATCGCCGCGCGCGACGAGGCGGAGCTGCAGCGGGCGCGCGAAGATCTCGCCGAGCGCGGCATCGACGCGACCATCGTCGTCTGCGACGTCGGCAACCGCGACGAGGCGGACAAGCTGATCGACGACGTCGTCGAGCGAACCGGCCGCATCGATGTGCTGATCAACAACGCCGGCGATCATCCAGGTCGGACCGCTGGAGCACATGGAGCGCGCCGACTTCGAACAGGCGATGGCGGTGCACTTCTGGGGACCGCTGCAGACGATGACCGCGGCGATCCCGGTGATGCGCCGTCAGCGCTTCGGCCGCATCGTCAACGTGTCGTCAATCGGCGGGAAGATCGGCGTGCCGCACCTGACGCCGTACTGCGCCAGCAAGTTCGCGCTCACCGGCCTGTCGGACTCGATGCGCGCCGAGATCGCGAAGGACGGCATCCACGTCACCACCGTCTGCCCGGGGATGATGCGCACCGGCTCGCCGTTCAACGCCTGGTTCAAGGGACGCCATCGCGAGGAGTTCGCATGGTTCGCGATCGCCGACTCGCTGCCGGTCGGGTCGATCGACGCCGCCCGAGCCGCGTCGCAGATCGTCGATGCGTGCCGCCACGGCGACGCCGAGCTGGTGATCTCCTGGCCGGCAAAGCTCGCCGTCGATCGCGAATGCGGTGATGCCGCAAAGCGTCGCGCTCGGGATGGATATCGCCAACCGCATGCTGCTGCCGCAGCCGACCGGTGAGGCCGGCAACCGCTCGCGCAGCGGCTGGCAGAGCCTGTCGGACCGGGCGCCGTCGAAGCTGACGACGCTGACTGAGCGGGCGGCAAAGGAGAACAACGAGCTGCCGCACTAATTGGCGAGTTGGTGAATTGGTGAATTCGAATCACCAACTCACCAACTCCGACGCTCACCAGATATCAGTGCACCGTTTCGCCGTGCGGCTTCAGGACGACCTTGATGCACTGATCCTTGCTTGATCGCGGAACATCTTGTAGCCTTGCGGCGCGTCGTCGAGCGGCATGCGATGCGTGATCACGAATGACGGATCGATCTCGCCGCGCTCGATGCGGTCGCAGCAGCGGCTGCATGTACTTCATCATGTGGGTCTGCCCCATCTTGAAGGTCAGCCCCTTCTGGAACGCGGCGCCGAACGGGATCTTGTCGAGGAACCCGCCGTAGACGCCCGGAATCGAGACGACGCCTCCCTTGCGGCACGCGTTGATCGCCTGCCGCAGCGCGCTCGGCCGATCGGTGGCCAGAAACGCCGCCGCTTTCGCCCTGATCGATGTACGCATCGAGCGTCGGGCCGTGCGCCTCGAGGCCGACGGCATCGATGCACGCGTCCGGACCGCGGCCGCCGGTCATCGATCGCAGCCGATCGAAGACCTCGCCGTCGTCGAAGTTCAGCACCTCGGCGCCGCCGTCGGCCGCCAGGCGCAGGCGCTCGGGCACATCGTCGATCGCGATCACGCGCTCGGCGCCGAGCAGGAACGCGCTCCGGATCGCCATCTGCCCGACCGGCCCGCATCCCCACACCGCGATCGTGTCGCCGCGCTGGATGTCGCAGTTCTCGGCGGCCATGTATCCGGTCGGGAAGATGTCGGAGAGGAACAGCACCTGTTCGTCGCGCAGGCCGTCGGGAATCTTGAGCGGCCCGACATCGGCGAACGGCACGCGCGCGTACTGCGCCTGGCCGCCGGCGTAGCCCCCGGTCATGTGCGAATAGCCGAACAGGCCCGACGTCGTGTAGCCGTAAATCTTCTCGGCCATCCACGCGTTCGGGTTCGAGTTGTCGCACAGCGACCACAGCTGCTTGTTGCAGAAGAAGCAGCCGCCGCACGCAATCGTGAACGGCACGACGACGCGATCGCCGACCTTCAGCTTCTTGTTTTCCTTGCCGACCTCGACCACTTCTCCCATGAACTCGTGCCCGAGGATGTCGCCCGCCTGCATCGTCGGGATGTAGCCGTCGAGCAGGTGCAGGTCGGAGCCGCAGATCGCGGTCGTCGTGATCTTGATGATCGCGTCGCGCCCGTTGAGGATCGTCGGATCGGGGACGCGTTCTACTCGGACGTCGTTGGTCGCGTGCCAGACTAATGCCTTCATGTCACCACCTGTCGCTCAGTCGTAGTTGAGAATGGATTGTTTGCCGCGCGGCTGTCCGGCGGTGGTCGCGATCTCGCCGGTTTCCATCAGCTGCTTGAAGCGGCGCAGGTCCTCGCGAATCGTTTGCGACGGCTCGTGCCCGAGCAGCCACGCGACCGTCGCGCCAACCTTGCCGGCAGGCGGGTCGTACTGAAGGCGAACGCGCACCTCCGTTCCGCGGTTTCCCGTCGCAGGCTGTGAAGCGCACGGAGCCGGCGCTGACCACGTCCGCGCCATCGAGCGTGCGCCAGCCGATGAGCTCTCCCGGAACTTCGTTGATGATCTCGGCGTCCCACTCCACCGTTCGCCGGCCGGGAGCCTTCGCGACCCAGTGCGATCGGCGTTCGTCGACCTGATGGACCGAGACCAGGTGGTCCATGAACCTCGGCAACTGGTCGAGTTTCCGCCAGAACGTGAAGAGCCGGTCGGCCGTGGCGTTGATCGTGACGACCTCTTCCACGGCTGTCCCGCGCGCGCCGCCCAGCGCCTCGCGCGTGCCTTCGCGCGTCGTCGGCTGTATTAATACCGGCCGCGGCATACATCGGGCAGTGCCCGGTGGCGCCTCGGAACATGAGCGCGCCGCCCGCTGCCGTCAGCGCGGCACCGGCGGGCGACCGATCCTTCAGCTGCTTGATTCCGTAAGCCGTTAAGGCGGCGCCGCCAAGCGCTGACGCCCAGCGCTCGACATCCGCAACGTTGATAGTCGACGTCATCTGTTTGCTCCTTTGTGCCTTCCGCTGCTACATCAAACATGCCGTCGGGAGAGGCCCGGCGCCGTGTTAGGCTGACGCCGCTCATGATTGAAGCCACCGCGCGCGCACAGAAGCTGCCCCGAACGCTCGGGCTCTGGAGCGCTGTCGCGCTCGTGGTCGGGATCACGATCGGATCGGGGATCTTCCGGTCACCGGCGGGAATCGCGCAGAAGGTGCCCAGTCCGACGCTGATGATCGCGCTGTGGGTGGTCGGCGGGTTGATCACGTTGTGCGGGGCGCTCTCCCTGGCCGAGCTTGCCGCAGCGCTGCCGGAGACGGGCGGCTTCTACGCCTACCTGCGCGAAGGATGGGGACGGCGGACGGCGTTTCTCTTCGGCTGGGCCGAGCTGATTCTGATCCGTGCCTCGGCGCTCGGCGGAATCGCCGTGGTCTTCGGCGAATATCTCCTGCGGAGCATCGGCATCGACCCGGTCGAGCACTACGTGGTCGCGCGGGCGCTTTCAGCCACCGCCATAGCCTTTGCCGCCACCGCCAACATCATCGGCGCCAACGTCGGCGCCGCTATCGTCGGCGTGTCGACGCTGGCGAAGTTCTCGGCGCTGGTCGTGCTCGTCGGCGCTTCGTTCGTGCTCGGCGGCGGCCACGGCGCGAGCTTCAGCCATCTGACCGCGCCGGCGGCCGCGCCGATGACCGTCGGCGCCATCGGCCTCGCGCTCGTCAGCGTGCTCTGGGCCTACGACGGCTGGGGCGACCTGTCGTTTGCCGCCGGCGAGGTGAAGAATCCGCAGCGGAACCTGCCGCGGGCGATCATCCTCGGCACGCTGGCGCTCATCGGCATCTACGTCCTCACCAACCTCGCCTACCTGTACGTCAGCCCGATCGAGTCGATTGCCGATCCGCGGAACCCGCTGGTCGCCGCCGACACGATGATGGCGCTCTTCGGCCGGGCGGGCGTGGTGCTGGTGTCGGTCTTCGTCATGATTTCATCGTTCAGCTCGCTGAACGGCAGCATGCTGGCGTCGCCGCGGGTCTTCTTCGCGATGGCTGACGACGGGCTGTTCTTCGAGTCGATTGCGAAGGTGCACCCGCGCTTCAAGACGCCCTACGTGGCGATCCTCCTGGCGGCGGTGCTCGGAATTGCGCTGGTGATGAGCCGCAGCTTCGAGGCGCTGACCGAAACCTTCGTCCTCGCCATCTGGCCGTTCTACGCGCTCGGCATCGCGGCCATTTACCGCCTGCGCCGGCTGCGGCCCGAGCTGGAGCGGCCCTACAAAGCGATCGGCTACCCGGTCGTGCCCGCGATCTTCATCCTCTCGGTCGCCGCGTTCGTCATCAACGCGCTCATCAACCAGCCGGTGTCGACCGGCATCACCTTCGCGCTCATCCTCGCGGGCATTCCCGTCTACAACTTCGCGTTCGCGAAGCGCGCGCGGCGCGGCTGACACGCCGCCGCGCGATTTTTTTCGCGCGCTTACAACAGATTTCGTTGACGCACCCGGCATGCGCTGTTACTCTCGCTTTCGCGTCCTGAGAGAACTGCGAGAGGAGCTCTGAAGATGGAAGCACACGAGCCGCGAATGCGGCACCGAGGATTCTTCCTTCACTCGTCCGACGAACCGGACAGCGGCGAACACGAAAACCCCGAGGGGTTCGCGGTTCGCGTCCGCACACCGGGACACCAGAAGCCGCGAGCGTTCACCAGCGCCCGTCGGGGCGCGCGAGGCGCGCAATTCGGTGGCCGATCGCACCGAACCGATTCCCATCCCAGCCAAAGCCGGCCCGAAATCAGATCAGGGAGCGTGACTGGCAGCCGTCAACGGGCACACTTGCCCCGCTGATCCAGCTCGCGCGGGCCGACACGAGGAACGCGACGACCGCCCCGACCTCTTCGGGGCGGCCAAATCTTCCGAACGGCAGCTCCCGCCGGACGAACTCGCTCATCCCTTCGGGATCTTCCTTCACCCGCTTGTCCCACGACCCGCCCGGAAAGCGGATCGAGCCGGGCGCGACGCTGTTGACGCGGATGTTGTCCCTCGCGAGCTGCTGCGCCATCGCCTTGGCGAGGCTGATCTCGGCGGCTTTGACGGCGTTGTAGGTCATCCGGCCGCCCGATTCGCGGCCCCAGATCGACGCAATCATCACGATCGCGCCGCCGCCGCGCTTGCGCATCTGCGGGACGGCCATCCGCGACGCGCGCACCGCCGGAAACAGGGTCTGGTCGAACGCCTCCTGCCACTCGGCGTCGGTGGTGTTGACGATGTCGCTGCCCTTGGCGAGGCCGACGTTGTTGACGAGGATGTCCAGGCCGCCGAAGGTCTCGACCGTGCGCAGGATGACGTCGGCAACGCCCTTGTCGGTCGAGACGTCAGCCTGCACCGCGAGCACCCGCTCGGCGCCGCCCGGCAGCGTCCGCAGATGCTCGACTGCGTCGGCGATGCCGGTTTCGCCGCGCGCGCAGATGGTGACGCTGACACCCTTCCTGGACGAGCTCGGTGGCGATGGCCAGTCCGAGCCCTCGGGTCGAGCCGGTGACGATGGCGATTTTGCCGGCGAGGCCGAGGTCCATGCCGCGGTCAGCGTCCGCCGCGGCCGGTGAGGTCGTTCAGCGTCCAGTCGAACGGGTCGTAGGCCACCTGGAAGCTGTTCTTCTCCAGGTATTCCTTCTCGCTCGGCAGCAGCTTCGGCAGGACGTAGGCGACAATCGCGCGCTCGATCGGGCTGCGGTTCGCGAACGCCGCCGGCGCCTTGTCGGCGTAAGCGGCGGTGAATTCCTTCTCGCGCCACGAGAAAATCGAGCTGGCGTGCAGCTTCCCGCCCTCGCGATCGATGGTGATGCACTGCGCGCGGGTCGGACACTCGGCAGCCGCTTCGGCGAGCTGCTCCTCGAGGCGCGACGCGTCGAACGCTTCGCTGCGCAGTCGGCCGCTGCCGGTGGCGCCGCGGCCGATGGCGAAGAAGACGCGCGGATCGTCGAAGCCGGCGAGGATTGTCTGCTCGATCTCGATCGAGCGTCACCGTGCGTCCCGCGACGCGATGCGGCAGGCGTTCGAAGGCGCCGGGAATCTGCCGGATGCTCTTCCCCGGATACTCGGCCGACCGGCCGGCAATCGGGTAGTGATCGATCACCGTTTTGAGCACGAGCGCGTTGTAGGCGTTCAGCCAGAACGCCATCTGCTCCTCGCCGCGAGAGCTTGTCCACCGCTGCGGCCGCTTGTGAGGTGACGAAACCGTCGAGCTTGGCGCGGTCCGACTTCAACGCGCGGTAATAGACGTCGCCGTTGCGCACGTACAGATCGAGCAGCTGATCGAAATTCTTTCGACGGGCGCTTTCGGCGGGCGATTCCTGTGCGTGGGTGGCCGGGACAACGAGCAGCGTCGACGCGCAAATCAGGAGCAACGAGCGTAAAACCCGCATCGGTGGACTATAGCCGATGGTTGATGAATCGCGCGAGCGCCGCATTGAAGAGATCCGGCTGCTCGAGATTCGCTCAGGTGGCCGGCGCCGGGGATGACGGTCAGCTCCGACCCCGCGATGCGCGTGATGCATCTTTTCCGAGAGCGGCGGCGGCGTCACCGTGTCCTCGTCGCCGACGAGAATCAGCGTCGGCACATGGATGGTCGGCAACAGCGGCGTCGAATCGGGCCGCGACATCAGCGCGCGCACCGAACCGGCAATCGCATCGGGCGAGTTCGAGAGGACGAGCGATCTGACGTGGTCGATGACGTCCGGCTCGCGAGCGCCGCGTCGTCTCGCCGAGCAGCTTCGGGATCATTTCCTCCGCCACCGCCGCCGCGCCTTTCGACTGCACGAGATCGCAGCATCTTGCGCCGCCCCTCGAGCCCCTCGGGCGCGTCGGCCTCGGCGCGCGTGTCGGCGAGGATCAGTCCCTGCACGTAGCGGGCGGCGTGGCGCAGGATCGCAAACGCGGTGTAGCCGCCCATCGAGAGCCCGCCGATGACCGCCTGGTCGATGTGCAGCGCGTCGAGCAGATCGATGACGTCGGCGGCGTAGTCGTCGATCGAGACCGTCGGCGGATCGCCCGTGCCGGCGTCGACGCCGCGGAAGTGCGGCGCGATGACGCGCCAGCCGCCGTCGGCGAGGACCAGCTGCCCTTCCCACATCCTCGCGTTGAGCGGAAAGGCATGAAGCAGAACAAGAACGCCACGCCGCCGCTGCGAAGCAGGCGGCATCGCTTCGAGATAACGCAATCGTCCAATGGCAGGCACGGACACATTCTCTACACATCGCGCGCGCGCGTCGAGCGTGGCTTGGCGTCCGCGGACCCTCGCGGTATAGTCGGGCGTGGACGGCAGATGCTGACTGCGGCTTCAATTGGAATGTTCGCCTACGGGATCTACTCCGCCGGCTGGGCCGCGGTCGATCTGATGCGCGGTGCGCGGCTCGAGCTATGGGCCGAGCTCGGCTTGATGCTGTTCGGCGTGCTGCTCAGTCTGGCCGCCGCCTTCGTACGGGTGCGCCTGCCCGGGCGGGCTGGCGTTCGCCGTCGGCGCGATGCTGGGGCTGCAGGCGCTGGCGGTGCACGACGCCGTGCACCTGGGCACCGGCGTCCGACCGCAACTGGCGGCGGGCGTGTTCAGCCTGGCGGTCGTGGCGGCTCGCGTACGCCGGAAGTCGTTACCGACGCTCGGCCCGGACCAGCGCGGCGAGAACGCGATTCTGGTCGTACGACGACTTGAGCCGCTCGGCGGCGGAGACGAACGCCGGCCGGCTCGCGGAATCGACGCCCTGCGCCGACACGAACGCCAGCAGGATCTCCGCCCGGTCGTAGTCGGACGACATCTGCGACACGGTGTCGAACGCGGCCTGCTGGATCTCGCGGTTGCCGCCATCCTTCTTCGCAACCTCGGTCAGCACCCGGCGCCGCTCGTAGTCGGACTTGATCGCCTTCACCGCGGCAAAGAACGGCTCGCGCACCGCCGGCTCGACCCCGTAGCGCTGCACGTAGGACGTGCAGCACCTGGCCGCGGTCGTAGTCCGACTTCATGCCTGCGGCGCCGGCGAGCAGGCTGCGCTTCGACTCGACGGTGAGCGACCCGCGGCCGATCGCCTGATCGAGCACCATTCGCTTGTCGTAGCTCGACTTGATGTGGTCGACCGCGCCGGCGATGGCGTTGCCGTCGACGCTGGCGCCGGACTGCATCAGCGCTTCGAGCGCCTGCCGCTGGTCGTAATCAGACTTCATCGTCGCCATCGCCTGAATGTAGGCGGCCGCGCCCGATTCATCGAGCGTCACGCGCGACGCGATGTGCTGCAGCACCTGCCGGCGATCGTAGTCCGAGGTCATGCGCTCACCGACCCGCGCCAGCACCGGCTTGACGCCGTTCGAGTCGAACCGTGCGCGGTCGACGAGCGCGACGAAATAGAGGCGCCGCGCGTAGTCGCCGCCGAGCAGGTCGATCTCCTCGAGCACGCCGTTGACGCCCTTCTTCTCGAAGATCGATCTGCACCCGCGATTCCGCGCCGAGCCCGGAGCGGCGCACCAGCATCGGCAGCTGCGTCGCCAGGAAACGCTGCGCTTCCTCGTCCCACGGCCGGCTCAGCCCGCCGACGAAGTAGGCGCGCGTGAGCTTGCCGGCGGCTGATTTGATTTCGACCGTACGCGGGATGACGCGGCTCCAGTCGCGCATCGTCAGCGAGCCGCCGTCGGACAGGCTCTGCACGTCGGTCAGATCGTCGGTGAACGTGATCGTCCCGCGCAGCGTGACGTCGAATCGCACGCCGTTGTCGCTGAACTGCATCCGCCATTCGTGGCGGTCACCCGACGAAGAAAAAGAGCCTGACGGCGCGGGCGGTGCGGGCGGAGCCGGCGGCGCGGGCGGAGCCGGAGGTGCTGGCGGCGCCGGAGGTGCGGGCGGAGCCGGTGATGCAACCGGCGCAGGCGGCGCCGGTGGAACTGGCGGAACCGGAGGAACCGGCGGGACCGGGGGTACGGGAGGTGCCGGGAATGCGAGCGGCTCCGCGACGTCTCCAACGGCCGGCGGAACCGGAGGAACCGGGGGTATTGGTGGAACTGGCGGCACTGGCGGAACGAGCACCGGTTCCCACGCCGGCAACACGGCTTCGGGTGGCGTGGGCGGCAGCGGCGGCTCGAGGAATGGCCGGGGGTGCCGGCGGCGGCGGGAACAGGCGGGACGCGCTGCTGCTCTCCTGCCGCCACGGCCGCAGGCGTCGCGCTGGCGGCGCGCGCGTCCGCGCGCCAGCGCCGACCACGGTCAGGTGCTGGACACTGCCGGCTCCGGCCGTGAACACCATCGTCAGCGCGAGCGTGATCGCCCAGCTCGGCGAGCGCGGTTCCTCCGACAACGGCAATTGCAGGATCCGGCGAACACGATGGCTCAACGACCCGCCGGTCGCCGCCATCGCCATGCTCGCGGACACCGTGCGCCAGCTCTCGAGCTCGGCAAGCGCCTGCGCGTAGCCCACCGGATCGCCGCACACGGCGACTGCGATTTCGTCGCAGCAGTGCTCGCGCTCGGCGCGAATCCGATTCGACACCCACCACACGGCCGGGTGATAGAACAGCAGCGTCTCGGCGATCGTCTGCAGCACGTTGATCGCGTAGTCGTGCCGCCGGATGTGCGCCAGCTCGTGGGCGAGGATCGCTTCGACCTGCGACGGCGTCAGCGAGGCCATCGCCGCGACCGGCAGCAGGATCGCCGGCCGCAGCCAGCCGACGACGGTCGGCACGTCGACGAGCGCCGATTCGACGACGTGCGCGGCCGCCGGGAGGCCGAGGCGGTATGCGAGTCGGCGGCAGGCCGTCTGCCACCGAGACGATGCGGTTGCCAGCGCGGCGCGGTGCAGGCGGCGGACGTGCCACCAGCCGCCGGCCATCCGTCCGAGCAAGCATCACGACGCCGGCCAGCCACGCGAGGGCGACGGCCGGCGCGAGCCGATCGAGCTGCGCAAGCCTGAAGCCGGCAGTGATGCGCACCGGCACGAGTGCTCGGCCGCGCATCGATTCGAGGCTGACACTGCGTTCGTGCCGTCGGCGACCCGGGATCGCTCTCCGGCTGGCGCCGTGATTTCATCAGAGGTGGCGCCAGGTGCCACCGCATCGTTCGCGCGCCAGAGCAGGCGCATCGTGACGGCCGGGGCGGCGAGCATCAGCGCGAGCGCGACGCAGCCGATGACGTAGCGCACGTTCGCGGAACGGCGCGAGGTGAGCCGCAGCGCGGCGGCGGCGAGGACGGCGATCGCCGCGCCCTGCCACACGAAATGCATCAGCGCCCAGCCGGCGCTCTCGAGAAACGGGGTCATCGCGGGCCTCCCGCTTTCGCAGCGATCAATTTCCGGATCTCATCGAGCTCTTCCGGGGATGCCTTGGTGGACGCGAGCGCCTGAAGGACCAGCTTGGCCGCCGAGCCGTCGAAGAGCCGGTCCACCAGATCGGTCACCAGCTGCCGCTGCGTCTGATCCTCGGTATACGCCGCTTCGTAGACGTGGGTTCGCGCCGTCTCGTCGCGAACCACCAGGCGCTTCTCCGTCATGATCTGCAGCAGCTTCAGGATCGTCGTGTAGCCGGCCGTCGCGGTCCATTACCTCGGCAATCTGGCGCACCGTGCTCGGGCCGCGGCTCCAGAGGACGCGGAGGATGCCCAGCTCGGCATCGGTCGGTTTGCGGCGCGGCTCCTTCATGGTCAGAATTATCTACGACGCCCTTCGTAGCGTCAATACGAAACTCGTCGTAGAACCGGGTTCCTGAGCCGGTCCGGTCGTCGGATTTCGGTTCAGAGATTCTGCTCGCGTGCGTTCGTGCCCGTCGTGGCAGCGGCCTGCATCGCTCGCGCGGAGGGCCCCATGATTCTGACGCTCGTTTTTGTTTGCCTGCTGCTCTGGTTCCTCGGCCTGATGACCGCTACACGCTGGGCGGCGTGCTTCACGTTCTGCTCGTCGTCGCGATCGTGTTGTTTCTCGTGCACATCATCCAGGGCGCTCGATCGGCAACGCCTGACAGCGTCCGGCCGTTGACGCGAGCGCAACCCTGAGAATCAGGAATCGCGAAGCGCGAGCAGCGGGTCGATTCGCGTCGCGCGCGACGAGGGAACGGCGATCGCGACGATCGCGACGGCGGCCAGCAGCGCTGACACGCCCAGATAGACGAGCGGATCCGCGGCGCTGACGCCGAACAGCAGCGATCGCATCGACCGGGTCAGCAGCAGCGCGCCGCCAACGCCGAGGCCGATGCCGACGCCGGTCATCGCGCCGGCCTGGCGGAACATCATCGCCGAGCACCTGCTGGCGCGTCGCGCCGAGCGCCATCCGCACGCCGATCTCGCGCGTCCGCTGCGCAACGACGTAGGCCATCACCCCGTACAGCCCCGCGGCGGTCAGCACCAGCGCCACGAACGCGAACGCGGAGACGAGCAGGAAGTTCAGGCGCCGCGGCGCGATCGAATCGCCGATCAAGTCGTCCATCGGCCGGACCAGACCGATCGGCAGCTGCGGATCGATGCTCGCGACCGCAGTGCGCAGGATCGACGTCATCGACGCGGCGTCTCCCGCCGTCCGCGCTACCACCGTCATCGTCCGCGCGAAGCCGTTGCCGAGGCTCAGGAACACCTGATGTTGCGGCAGGTAGCCGGCCGGGTCGGTTTCGGCGTCGAGGCCCTCATGCCTGGTGTCGCCGACGACGCCGACGATCTCGCGCCAGTCTGATTCGGCGCCGAGGCTGATCCGCTGGCCGATCGGGTTCTCGTTCGGCCAGTATCGCCGCGCCGCCGCTTCGTTGATCACGACCACATTCGCCGGACGACTCCGATGTCGCGCTCGGTGAATGCGCGGCCGCGAACCAGCGGAATCCCCATCGTCTGGAAATAGCCGGTCGAGACGATGCGCGGGTGCAGGCGTACCGGAAACGGAAACTGCGTCGTCTTGTGTTCGATGATCAGGTTCAGCCGCGAGTCGGGCCCATCGAATGGCAGCGAGGTCGTCGCGCCGACGCGGTGGAGACCGGGCGCGCCCTGCAGCCGCTCGTACAGCGCGTCGAAGAACGCGACCGTGCGCGCGTGCTCGCCGTACCGCGTCGCCGGCAAGCGTGACGCGGGTGATCACGAGCTGGTCAGGCTGGAAGCCAGGCGAGACGTTGATCAGGTTCCGGAAGCTGACGATCAGGAGCGCCGCGCCGGCGAGCAGCACGAGCGACAGCGCCAGCTCGGCGACGACCAGCGCGGCGCGGAATCTTCCGGCGCGCACGCCGCCGCTGCTGCCCCGTGCCTCCTCGGTCAGCGCCGTGCCGATGCGCGAATCCGAGGCGACGAGCGCCGGCACGATGCCGAAGATCATGCCGGTGACGGCCGACAGGGCGAACGCTGCCGCCAGCACGCGCGCGTCGATGCCGACGCCGGCGATGCCGGGCAGGTTCGGCGAACTGCGCCGGCACGATGGTGCGGAACGCCGCGAGCCCCCACGCCGCCACGAACAACCCGGCCACGCCGCCGGCGAATGCGACGACGAGGCTCTCGGTCAGCATCTGCTGGACGACGCGCGAGCGTGTCGCGCCGACCGCACGCCGCACCGACAGCTCCTTCTGGCGGCTCGCCGCGCGCGCGAGCAGCAGCGTCGCGACGTTCGCGCAGGCGATGAACATCACGAAGACGACCGCGCCAAGCAGCACGAGCAGCGCCGGACGAACGTCGCCGACGAAGCGCGTCGCGGAGCGGCCGCAGATTGGGCGCGTGATTCGCGTTCTCGGCCGGATACGCCTGCGACAGGCGGCTGCCGATGAGCCGCAGATCTTCACGCGCCTGTTCCGGCGAGACGCCGTCGCGCAGGCGGCCGACGACGTCGAGGAAGTGCGCGGCGCGCAGCGTGCGGTCGTGATCGTCGAGCGCCAGCGGCACGACGACGTCGGGGCGCGACGGCCACCAGAAATGCGCTGGCAGCACGCCGATGATCTCGAACGGCGTTGCCGTTGAAGCGAGACGGTCCGGCCGACCACCGATGGATCGCGCGCCGAAGCGCCGGCGCCAGAAGCCATCGCTGAGCAGCACGACGCGGTCGCGGCCGACGGTTTCCTCCTCGGCGCAGGAAGTCGCGGCCGAAGCGCCGGCGTGACGCCGATCACGCCGAGAAACGCCGGCGAGACCTCGAGCGGCGTAACCCGCTCGGGCTCGCCCGCGCCGGTCAGGTTGTAGGCGCCCGACGCCGCATTCAACGTGACCGCCGCCATCGACGGCGAACGACTGGTTGTCGCGGCGCCAGTCGAAGTAGTCGGCCGGCGCGACCGGCCCGAACCAGCGGCTCTCGCGCGGGCGCTGCTCGGCGATCGACATCACGCGATCGGCGGCCGGATACGGGAGCGGACGCCACAGCACCGCGTCGACGACGCTGAAGATCGCGGTGTTGGCGCCGATGCCGAGCGCGAGCGCGAAGATGGCGACGGCCGTAAACCCCGGCTGCCGCCGCAGCATCCTGAAACCGAAGCCGACGTCCTGCCGCAATGCATCCCACATGTGACTGGTGCTCCGAAGCTCTTCGCCAATCGGCGGCAACGCCGCGGCCGCGGGTCGCGCGCTCCCAGCGGAACGTCCAGGCGAGGCGCACCGCCTGCCCCCACAGCCACAACGTCGCGCGAGCGGCGCCGCGGCGATCGCGCATCTCGAGATATTCCTCGGCCAGATCGCCCGCGATCGGCTCGCGCAGATCGCCCGGCACGAACCGCGCGAAGAGCCGGAGCGCGAGCGGCAGGCCGGGCGTCATGCGGGCCCCAGCACGCCTTCCAGGCCGCGCCACAGCGCGACCAGCGCGCGGCGGCTGTCCTGCAGCGCCTCGATCGCGCGCGGCCGGAGCGCGTAGTAGCGCTTGGCGCGCCCGCCGCGCTCGGGCGTCGGATCCGCAAGCCGCGATTTCAGGTAGCCCTTGGTCTCGAGACGATCGAGCGTGATGTAGATCGACCCGCGCGAGACCTCGCGCCCGGTGCAGCGCGCGATCTCGTCGCGCACCGACACCGCGTAGGCGTCGTCGCCGAGGCGCAGGATGGACAGCAGCACGACCTGTTCAAACTCTCCAAGTGCTGAGACGTCGGTCGGGGCCATGGAGTTCAAATGCTGACATAGTAAGCAATCTGGCGTCAACAGCGAGGAAGGTCGGAAGGCTGGAAGGCGGAAAGGCTGGAAGGTGTGGAGGTCGGAAGGTCGGAAGGTCGGAAGGTCGAAAGGCGGATGGTCGAAAGGCCGAGAAGGACGATCAGAAATGAAAAAGGCGGGTCGCCGAAGCAACCCGCCCCTCACGAATTCTCAATTCCTAATTCCTAATTCTTAATTCCTAGTTCTGTCCGCGTCCGCGGCCCTGCGACGCGCGCTCGGTCGACGGCGGGACGAGGTTCTTCGAGCGCAGATAGACCGCGGCCGTGCCGGCCATCTCGTTGCCGTGCACGAGCACGCCGTAGAGCGCCGCGGCGCGGGTCGCTTCGTTCGGCCCCTGGCTTGACGAACTGCATCGCGTTCTCATCGGTCGTCGACGCGAACGCGTCGTCGCAGATGCGCGAAGGAATCGGCAAGCGCCTTGGTGACCTCCGCCTTCGTCTTCAGCTCCTGCTCGAGGTTCTTGCCCTGCATCGGGTTGGGCACGCCCTTGACGCCGGAGCACTGGCCGAACTGCGCCTGGGCGACGTGCGCGATCACCTGCGCGAAGGTGCGCGCCTCGGGCGTCGAGCCGGGCTTGAAGCTGTAGTCGGCCTCCGACATCTTCTCGGCTTCCTGCGTGAGGTTCATCTTCATGCTGGCATACCCGCGCTGCAGGCTGGTCGCGATGCCGATCTTCTGACCGGCTGCGGGCGGCTGCTGCGCGAACGTCGTCGCGGCGAAGAACAGAACGGCGACCGACGTGAAAGCAAGGGACGCGCTTCATTCAGGTGCTCCTTGAAAGTGAGGACGGCAACAGCGAACTGTATGTCACGTTCGCACCGGCGTTCAAGCCGCGCGGACGCTGCCGCCGCGGATTTCACCCGGCGTCGAGCAGTCGAGATCCGCCGCGGCCATCGTGAAGCGGCGCGACCACCAGTGCGGCCGTCCGAATACGGACACAACCGTACGATTGGCCGCGTCCACCGCGACGCCGCAGAATCGACCGAGCTGGCGGCCGCCCCGGCTGATCCGGGTGGCGCGGCTCAACAGGATGACGTCCCGCACCACCGGCATCGGCGTCGTGTCGGTTTCGGGATGCAGATCGACTTCTCCGTCGTCGTGCACGGAGGAGATCGCGGCAAGCGGCCGGGTCATGGCTTGCGGCCCGAGCTCGCCGTCGGGGCTGAAGATGATGCGCCGAATGCAGCGACTGGCAGGCTCGAGCTCGAATCCGGCCAGCCGTCCGACGCGGCGCCCCGCCTCGCGGACGTGCGATCCAAGCAGTAATTCCATCAGTCGATTTTACGAGTGCATTACGCGCCGCGCAACGCCGATCGCGGCGGTTGGTGGCAGCTGATGCGGTGTTGTTGGGGCCCGAACGGTATCGATGCTATCGTCGAAACGATGGGTCTGAGCCGCACGAAAATCGTCATTGCCGCACTGATCGCGCTCGCCGGCGTCGCCGCGGAGGGTCGCGCTCAGCCGCTCGTCGGCGCGACCGTCGGCATCTCGACGCAGGGCGCAGGCGACAGCGACATGCCGTACCTGGGCCCGCCGTTCGGGGGCACGAGCCTGACGTCGATTCTGATGCTGGACGTTCCGGTCGGCCGGACGGTGAGCGTCGGCGGCGAAGCGAGTCTCGCGTCTTCGATCAGCGGCGAGCAGAGCGCGCGGGTTGCAGAGGGATCGGCGCAGTTCGTCAGCACTCACCGCGACACGATCGTCTCGGCAGACGTCAAAGTCGGATCCTTCGCCGGCCGCGTTCGGGCGGCGGCGGTCGGCGGTTTCGGCGCCGCGCGGCGTCATACGTCGCGCGCCGGCATTGTCGGCCGATCCTTCTCGACGGCACCCGGCGCCTCGCCATTTTCCGAGACACTGAACACCTGGGTTCCAGCGATCACCGGCGGCGGCGACGTCGCGGTGCATGTCGCCGAACGAGTGGCGATCCTCGCCACCGGGCGCGTGCACTTTCTCGTCGACAACGATCGACGAGAGGACGGCGTCGTGCGCCGAGGGGTGTCGTCGATGGTCGTGAGAATTGGTGCGGGCGTGCAGATCGGGTTCTGACCAGAGTCGCGACGGGTCTGGGGGCTCGGGACAGAAAAAGGGCGGCCATGAGACGGCCGCCCTTCGACGAATTCTCAATTCTTAATTCTTAATTCTTAATTCTTACTTCTCACGCGCAGCCGGACGTGTTGCCGCAGTTGACGCACTTGTAGCAGGCGCCGCTGCGGATCATGATCGAGCCGCAGGTCGAGCACGGCGGCGCGTCTTCCTGGTTCTGAATCGTCGAGTGCGGGTTGGCCGACGCGGCCGCGGCCGCCGCCGGCTGCGGCCGCCGGCGCGGTCGGCGTCAGCGTGTGGCCGCTGCCGTGTCTCGAGCTCGCGGCCGTTGACGCCGGCGTGGAACTGCGCCTCGTTCGACAGGAACTTCGACGCCAGCCAGCGGAAGATGTAGTCGACGATCGACTTGGCGAAGCGGATCTCCGGGTTGCGCGTCATCCCCGACGGCTCGAACCGGACGTGGCTGAACTTGTCGACCAGCGCCTGGAGCGGCACGCCGTACTGCAGCGCGTAGGAGATCGCCTGCGCGAACGCGTCGGCGAAGCCCGAAATCGTCGAGCCTTCCTTCGCCATCACCAGGAAGATCTCGCCCGGCTGCCCGTTCTCGAACAGGCCGACGGTGATGTAGCCCTCGTGCCCGGCGATGTCGAACTTGTGCGTGATCGCCTGCCGCTCGTCCGGCAGCTTGCGCCGCGATCGGCTGCGTGACCAGCGCCGCGGCCGCCGCCTGCGCCAGCTCCGCCGCCGTCTTGTCCTTCGACGTGTTGAGCGGCTGCGTCCGCTTGCTGCCGTCGCGGTAGATCGAGATCGCCTTGGCGCCCGAGCTTCCACGACTGGATGTAGGCCTGCATGATCTCCTCGACGGTCGCTTCCTTCGGCACGTTGACCGTCTTGCGAGATCGCGCCCGAGATGAACGGCTGCGTCGCGCCCATCATCTTGATGTGGCCCATGTAGTGGATCGACCGCTGTCCCTTCGCCGCCTTGAACGCGCAGTCGAACACCGGCAGGTGCGATTCCTTCAGCGCCGGGCGCGCCCTTCGATCGTCTCGTTCTTGTCGATGTAGTCGACGATCGCGTCGACCTGCGGCGGCGTGTAGCCGAGCTTCCGCAGCGCCATCGGCACCGTCTGGTTGACGATCTTCATCAACCCGCCGCCGACCAGCTTCTTGTACTTGACCAGCGCGATGTCCGGCTCGACGCCGGTGGTGTCGCAGTCCATCATGAAGCCGATCGTGCCGGTCGGCGCGAGCACGGTCGCCTGCGCGTTCCGGTAGCCGAACTGCTCGCCGAGCTCCACCGCATCGTCCCACGACCGTCTTCGCCGCGTCGTAGAGATCGGACGGCACGTTGCGGCCGTTGACGTCGCGCATCGCGTCGCGGTGCTTCCGCATCACGCGCAGGAACGGCTCGCGGTTCTTCTCGTAGCCGGTGAACGGGCCGCCGTGGTCGCGCGCGATCCGCGCCGACTGCGCGTAGGCCTCGCCGGTCATCAGCGCGGTCAGCGCCGCCGGCGTAGTCGCGGCCGCCGTCGCTGTCGTAGGGCAGGCCGCGCGACATCAGCAGCGCGCCGAGGTTGGCGTAGCCGAGGCCGAGCGGCCGGTAGGCGTGGCTGTTCTTCCCGATCGCCTCGCGTCGGGTAGCTGGCGTTGTCGACGATGATCTCCTGCGCGGTGATCAGCGTGCGGATCGCCGCCTTGTAGCCGACCGTGTCGAACTCGCCGTCGGCCTTGACGAACTTCATCAGGTTGATCGACGCCAGGTTGCACGCCGAGTCGTTCAGGAACATGTACTCGGAGCACGGGTTGCTCGCGTGGATGCGATCGGTCTCCGGGCAGGTGTGCCACTCGTTGATCGTCGTGTCGAACTGCATGCCCGGATCGCCGCAGACGTGCGTCCCTTCGGCGATCAGCGTCATCAGCTCGCGCGCCTTGTAGGTGTCCATCACCGCGCCGTCGCGCACCGCCTGGGTCTCCCACGTGCTGTCGTCGAGCACCGCGCGCATGAACTCGTCGGTGACGCGGACGCTGTTGTTCGAGTTCTGGAAGAACACCGACGAATACGCCGGGCCGGTGAACGAGCCGTCGTAGCCGGCGTCGATCAGCGCCCACGCCTTCTTCTCTTCCTCGACCTTGCAGTTGATGAACTCGACGATGTCCGGATGATCGGCGTTGAGGATCACCATCTTCGCGGCGCGGCGCGTCTTGCCGCCCGACTTGATGACGCCGGCGAACGCGTCGTAGCCCTTCATGAACGACACCGGGCCCGACGCCGTGCCGCCGCCGGCGAGCAGCTCCTTCGACGAGCGGATCGGCGACAGGTTGGTGCCGGTGCCCGATCCGAACTTGAACAGCATGCCCTCGGTCCGCGCCAGCGTCAGGATCGAGTCCATCGTGTCCTGCGACCGAGTTGATGAAGCAGGCCGAGCACTGCGGCGCCTTCTCGAAGCCGCAGTTGAACCAGACCGGGCTGTTGAACGCCGCCTTCTGGTAGACGAGGATGTGCTTCAGGTCGTCGCTGAACGCCTGCAGATCCTCGTCGCTCGCGAAGTACTTGTTCGCCGCGCGCCCACGCCGTGATCGTGTCGACGACGCGGCCGATCAGCTGCTTGACGCTGCGCTCGCGCTCGGGCGTGCCGATCTGGCCGCGGAAATATTTCGAGACGACGATGTTGGTCGCCTGCTGCGACCAGGACTTCGGGATCTCGACGTCGCGCTGCTCGAACACCACCTCGCCGCGTTCGTTGCCGATGAGCGCCGCGCGGAGCTCCCATTCGACCTCGTCGAACGGATCGACGCCGGCTTCGGTGAAGAAGCGCGGGAACGTCAGCCCGGGCGCGGCAGGCCGCCTTCGGCGCTTTCGCGCGCGGCTGTCTCGCGCCTCGACGAACGGCGGCACGGCAGCCGTTCCACTGCTTTCGACCGACTGCTGGCCGGCACTTGCGGCCTGGTAGGCAGCGCCCTCTTTCATGCTCTCCGCTCCGTTCACTCCGGGGTTCCTGCCCCGGCATCGCGGCGATCGCATCCCGCCCCAGGGCGATCGTCGATGGTGTGTTGGAAATGTCCGACCGTTTCAGACCCTGAAACCCTTGTCGACCTGACGAGAAGCTGGGAGTTTCTCGCTCGTTCGCTCTGTCGTGCGTTACGGCGGACCAATATGCGCTCGGCACGATCGGTTTGTCAAGCGTGTAAACACCATATATTGTGCCTTTCTTTTAGGTCAGTCGCAAGATGTTGACGCCTGTGGATCTGTTCGAAACTCATGAACGGCCGTGTCGCGTGCACTGATGAGTAGGCCGGAAGGCAGGTGGGAGGCCGCTTTCGGCGCCTCCCGATGCACAGGCAGATTGTTGGGAAGGTTGTCTGTCCTCCCGCAGGGTGCGGGAAGAACGAAGTTGTCCATCGATTGAGCAAGCGAAATGCCACGACGCACGATCGATCGAATTGCTGTGAAATACGAAGGAATGGGACGCGTGCAGAACGGTCGTGGTGAGCAACCGGATTGCCGTGCGCGTAGGTAGCGGGCTACTTTCCGCCGCAGCTGAGCGGCGAGCGCCGCCGCCTTGTCGGCGAGGTTCTTCGCAAACACCAGATTCTTCGCCCGCATCGCGTCCTCGGCCTGCCGGATGAACCGCTTCGCGGTGTCGTACTGCGTTCGCGCGTCGGCGTTCAGCGCGCGGTAGTCGATGCGGTTGAGATCGGCGTTCGCGCGCGACAGCGACGCGCGAATCGCCGCGCTCGACTTCGCCCTCCGCCGTGGCCGGCGTGGTCTGCAGCGTCGACGGCGGCCTCGGCGGCTCCTCGACCGGCTTAGGCGGTCTCGATCGGCGGCTTCGATCTTCGGCGGCTCGACCGGCTTGGCCGGCTCTGCCGGCCGCGGCGGGCTCGCGCGGCGCCGGCCGTACGCGCGGCGGCGCATTGCGCGCCGGCTCGGTCACGCAGCGGCACCGGCTGCGGCGTTTCCGTCTCGGTCGGCTCGACGTCGCGCGGCGGCGGCGCCGGCATGTCGAGCGGCGGCGCGTCGGGCGTCGTCTTCGCCTGCGCGCGCGTGCAGCCCGGCCAGCGGCACGGCCGACAGCAGAACAGCAGAACGCGCAGCGGCGCGGTAGAGCTTTCATCATCGTTCATGCCTGCGGCAGCAGCACGCGGAACGTCGTGCCGGCGCCTGGCGTCGACTGTACCTCAATCTCGCCGTCGTGCATCTGCACCGTGCGATACACCATCGACAGGCCGATGCCGCTGCCCTTCTCCTTCGTCGTGAAATACAGATCGAAGATCCGCTGCAGGTGCTCCGGCTTGATGCCGACGCCGGTGTCGGTGAACGAGATCGACACGCGGCGGCCGCGCGCCGACTCGCAGCGAATCCGCAGCGTGCCGCCGTTGGGCATCGCCTGACAGGCGTTCAGCGCCAGGTTCAGGAACGCCTGCCGCAGCATCGCCGGATCGCCGTTGACGTCGGGCACGTCGTCGCAGCTCGACGACGAGCGTCGACGCCGGCGCGATCGGCTTCCGGCCGGACGATCGGCACGACCTCGTCGAGCAGCGCGGCCGAGGCGACCGGCTGCAGCTTCAGATCCTCGGGCCGCGTGAACTTCAGGAACCCCTGCACGACCTCGTCGAGCCGGCGGATCTCGTTGGCGATCACGTCGACGTGCTGCGAGCGCCTCGGTCGCGTATCGACCGGCAGGCGACTCGGCGACGGCGACCGCGCCGTCGGCGCCGCCGACCGCGCCCGCGCCTCGCGCCGCGCGACGCGGCCGGCCGCGCGCGCGGCGCGAACTGCTGCCGCAGCAGCTCGAGGTGAATCATCATCGCGTTCAGCGGGTTCTTGACTTCGTGCGCGACGCCGGCCGACAGCCGGCCGAGCGCCGCCAGCTTCCGCGAGTAGCGGATCGTCGACTGCACCTGGCTCAGGTACTCGAGGTTGCGCGCGATCAGCATGATGCCGACGAGATCGCCGTTCGGATCGTTGATCGCGTGCGTCATCACCAGGCGCTCGCCGCTGTCGCCGAACGGCGCCGACAGCGGCCCGCGCGACTGCCGGCTGACGAGCGTCTGCTCGGACAGCCGCCGCAGCGGATGATCCGGTCCGACCAGCGTCGTCGAGCGACGCGCCCGGCGCGGCGTCGGGCAGCAGCGCGCGCATCGCCGGGTTGGCGAACAGCAGCTCGCCGCGCGGGTTGACGATCGCGACCGCGTCCTCGAGCTGCTCGACCGCCGACTCGAGGTTGGCCACCTGGCCGGCCATCTGCGATCGATCGGCCGACAGCTGCGCGCTGACCGCGTTGAAGAAGGTGCCGAGCTCGCCGAACTCGTCGTGCTGCGTCAGGTCGAGCTGCACGCCGAACTCGCCCTTGCCCGAGGCGCGTCAGGCCGCTGCGGATGACGTGGATCGGCCGCAGCAGCAGCTGCGCCAGCAGCATCGCGACCGATCACCGACAGCGCGAGCGCGGCGACCGCGGTGGCCAGCGCCGGGCCGCAGCGAGCGCGTCGAGATCCTGCCGGATCAGCAGCGTCGAGACGCCGATCCGGATCGATCCGATTTCGGTGTCGCCGAGCAGCAGCGGCTGGCGGAACTCGAGGTTCTGCCCCTGGCTCGAGTAGATCGCGAGCAGCTGCGAGAGCGGCGAGCTGCGCGAGCAGCTCGTCGAGATCGCCGCCGGCCGGCAGCACCTGCCCTTCGAGCGACGGGATCGGCGTGCGCGACCGCGAGCCCGCGGACGTCGACGATCGCCGCGAAGGTGACGTTCTTCGAGTAGAGGCTCGACTCGAGAATCGATCGCAGGCCGGGATCGTCGCGCAGCGCCGCGAGCGGCTCGGCGCCGCCGCCGACGACCTTCCGCGCGCGATGAAAGATCGCGTTGGCCAGCAGCTCGGCGCGCGCGCGGCTTTCGTCGAGGCTGACGCGCGCCAGCCGCGCCAGGTGCAGCACGCTCAGCAGGACGACGACGGCGCCGACGATCGACGTGACGCCGAGGACCTGCTTGCCTTTGATGCCTAGACGCATGCATGGCTGTGGACTAGGCTGACTGGCTAGCCTGAGCCGGAGCCTGCTACTCCGTCTTTTTCGGTCGCAGCCGCAGCTTGTTCAACTTGTTGTGCAGCGTCTTCAGGCTGATGCCGAGGATTTCCGCGGCGCGCGTCTTGTTGTCGCGCGTGTGCTGCGAGCGTCATCATGATCAGCCGCCGCTCGGCCTCTTCGACCGTGGTGCCGGGCGCGAGCGCCACCTGCGGCTGGTGCGGCGCCTGCGGCTCCTCCGCCAGCGACCGGCGGCAGGTGCTTCGCCTCGATGAACGGCCCCGGCGCGAGAATCGTCGCGCGCTCGATGACGTTGCGCAGCTCGCGCACGTTGCCGGGCCACGCGTAGCTGCTCGAGCATCCGCATCGCCTGCTGATCGACGCCCGGCGATCGACTTCTGGTTCCGCGTGTTGAACTCGTTGATGAACGCCTGGACGAGCAGCGGCAGGTCTTCCTTGCGCTCGCGCAGCGTCGGCAGCCGGAACGCGAACACGTTCAGCCGGTAGTAGAGGTCCTCGCGCAGCTTGCCCTGTCTTGCACCGCTTCGACCGGATCGATGTTGGTCGCCGCGATCACGCGGACGTCGACCGACTGCTCGGTGCGGCCGCCGAGCCGGCGGAAGCGTGCGCTCCTGCAGCACGCGCAGCAGCTTCACCTGCGTGGCCGGCGTCATCTCGCCGATCTCGTCGAGGAACAGCGTGCCGCGATCGGCCAGCTCGAAGCAGCCCTGCCGGCGATCGGCGGCGCCGGTGAACGCGCCCTTTCTCGTGGCCGAAGATCTCGCTCTCGAGCAGCGTCTCGGGAATGGCCGCGCAGTTGATGGCGACGAACGGAAACGTCGCGCGCGGGCTGAGCTGGTGGATCGTCTGCGCGACCAGCTCCTTGCCGGTGCCCGACTCGCCGGTGATCAGCACCGACGCGCGCGGTCGGCGCCGCCTGCTCGATCACCTGATAGATCTTCCGCATCTCGGGACTGTTGCCGATGAGCGAGCCGAACGCGCCGTGCTCGCGCAGCTGCCGGCGCAGCGCCTTCACCTCGCGCATCGTCTCGAGCCGCTCGACGATCTTGTCGAGCAGGATCTTCAGCCGCTGGATGTCGACCGGCTTGGTCAGGTAGTCGTACGCGCCTTCCTTCATCGCCTCGACGGCGGTCTCGACCGTGCCCTGCGCGGTCAGCAGCAGCGTCGTCACGTCGGCGCCCTGCTGCTGCAGCGCGCGCAGCAGCGCGAGCCCGTCCATTCGCGGCATCACCAGGTCGGTGATGACGATGGCCGGCCGGAAGGAGGTGACTTTCTCGAGCGCCTCTTCGCCGTCGCACGCCGACTCGGCAATGAAGCCCCAGCTCTTGACGAGTTGCTCGAGGCCGACGCGCGCGGCCGCGTCGTCTTCGACAATCAGCACACGCTCGGAAGTGACTTTCGGTTCTTCGTCAACGACATCAATTCCGTCAGTTGTTGTCGTTGTCGTCACGCATCACCTCGACCATGTCATTTTTACATTCTGGTCTCCCAACACGGCCGATGCAAGCTCAACTTTAACGGTTTTTAACCGACCTCAGCAGCTGGCGGAGGATTTGCACCAGCAAGGATCGCCATGAAGATGCGCATGCATTTGATCACAGTTGGGATCGTCGCTGCGAGCGTCGCGGCCGGCGCGTGCAACGGCGAACCGCCGGCGCGCGGCAATGCTCTCGCGACGCCATCCTCAGCCTCAACTCCTGCGGATGCGAGCGGCGCGCCAGTCGCCACCGTCGGCCGCGCCGATGCGAGCCGCCCCGAAGCGGCGACGCCGACACCGCCTGCCTGGCGCGAGGTCACGATTCCGGCGGGAACGACCTTGCCGATCGTCCTCGACACGACCGTCGGCTCCGACACCAGCCGCGTCGAAGAGCCGGTCGCGCGCGCATCTGCTCGCGCGCCGTCACGGTCGGCGGGCATGACGGTGCTGCCCGCAGGCTCGCGCGTGTCAGCGGCGTGGTCACCGACGCGACGCGCTCCGCCAAGGTCAAGGGACGCGCGCACGTCGCCGTGCGCTTCGACTCGCTGACGCCGAGCGGCGACGACGAGCGCTACGAGATCAGGACGGCGGCGGTCGGCCGCACGGCGGCGGCGACGAAGAAAGAGGACGCGGTGAAGATCGGCGCGCCGGCGGCGGGCGGCGCGATCATCGGCGCGATCGTCGGCGGCAAGAAGGGCGCGCTCATCGGCACGGCGGTCGGCGGCGGCGCCGGCACGGCCGTCGTGCTGTCGACGCGCGGCAAGGAAGTGCAACTGCCGAAGGGCGCGCCGCTGACGCTCGGCTCTCGGAGCCGCTCACCGTTCGCATCAAGGGCTAAGGGCCGGATTACTGCGACTAGCTGACTACGTGGCTCGGGATCGGCTCAGATGCGCTGACAGGCCCGCGTGTCACTCGACCGACTGATCGCACTCACTCAGCGCTGTCATCCGACTCCCAGTCCTCCGACCCGCGAATCCAGGCTCCCCAGTCGACCCGTCCCGACCCCAGCCGTCCGACGATCTCAGCCGTCGCGTCGACCCCGACATCCGCGTCGCAGCCGCCTGGTCGCGCTCATCGAAGTCCTCATCTGCTCCGACTTCCTCACCCAGATCGCGCTCGGCGGCACGCTCGCCGCGCTCGGCTACCAGCCGCTCCGTCAACGGCCGCCTGAACATCGGCTACGTCGTCAGCCTCTCGCTCGGCGACGCCGTCCTGCTCGTCGGGCTCATCCTGCTGTTGCTCCACGCCCACGGCGAGCGTCCGCGCGACGTGCTGTTCGGGCCGCGGCCGCTCGTCCGGGAGATCGGCCTCGGCGCTGCCGCTGATCTTCGTCGCGCTGGCGATCGGCGTCGGCGTGCTGCTCTCGATCCAGCGCTTCGCGCCGTCGCTGCACACGGTCGACCAACAACCCGCTGCAGGAACTGCTGCGCTCGCCGCGCGACGCGTGGCTGTTCGCGCTGGTCGTGCTCGTCGCCGGCGGCGTCCGCGAGGAGATCCAGCGCGCGTTCCTGCTGCACCGCTTCGAGTGTGGCTCGGCGGCGCCGACCGTGGGCGTGGTCGTGACGAGCGCCGCGTTCGGCGCCGGCCACCTGATGCAGGGCGTCGACGCGGCGATTGCGACCGGTGCTGCTCGGCGCGTTCTGGGGCGTCGTCTACCTGCGGCGGCGATCGGCGGTGGCGCCGATGGTGAGCCACGCCGGGTTCGACCTGCTGCAGATCGTGCAGTTTCTCGGCGATTGGGAAACTAGGAGCAAAGGACGGCCTCGATGCGCCGAGGTCATCGGCGCCGGACAGATAGAGGTCGATGATCTCGGCGCGGCGCCGCAGGCCGGCCAGCCAGTCGTCCATGACCGCCTCGCCGGCGGTCGGCTGCCGAGCGTGAAGCGCTGATCGAGATACGCGCGGATCCGCAGATCCTGGCGCAGCGTCTCGCGCAGGTGCTTCTCGTCGATGCCCGATCGCGCCAGCGCCGCGTCGAGCGCCTCCTGCGACGCGAAGCGCGCGCGCACGCGGCTGCACCTCGCGGTCGACCGCCTCGGCGGTCGGCTCGGGCGGCGCGTAGCGGTCGACTTCGGCGAGGATCAGCTCGCGATCGATCAGCTTCGTCAGCACCGCCCGCACCGGATCGGCGGCGTCATCGGTTCGCTGCAGGCCGCAGATCGATCGCCGCGCTGACGTCGGTCAGCGTGATCAGCTGCCCCGCCACCACCGCGAGCACGCGGTCGATCGTCTCGGCGCGAGCGACGCTCGCCAGCAGCGACGCGCACAGCACGATCAGACGGCCGACGCCATCACGCCATCAGCAATCGCAATTCGCACTTTGCACCTGCACCATGCATCATGCGAACGCCTGTCCGCTGCACCGTGCACCTGCAAGCCTGTCCTCAGAACGCCTGTCCGAACTGACACGAACCATGCCGTGAGTCGCTCGCCCGGCTACCGGTTGACCTTGAACCCGAGGTCGAACCGGATCGGCCCGAACGGCGACTTGTAGCGGACGCCGCCGCCGACCGCGGTGCGCAGCTCGGCGAGGTCGATGTCGCTGACGCGTCGACGAACAGTTGCCGGTGTCGACGAAGCCGACGACGCCAAGCGCCCGCGTCACCGGCGCGCGCAGCTCGGCGTTGAAGATCACCAGCCCGTTGCCGCCGATCGGCAGGAGGTCGTCGTTGAGCGTCTTGCCTGGCGTGCCGACGCGATCGAGCGCGAAGCCGCGAATCGTGGTGTCGCCGCCGGCGAAGAAGCGCTCGCTCTGCGGCAGGGCGTGGGTTTCCACGTCGGGAAGCCGCTGTCCGAGGCGTCGAACAGCTCACCAGGAAAGCCGGTCGCGAGCCCGAGCCGCGCGTTGCCGGCGAACACGAGGCGGTTGGTGCCCGGCACGACGCGGAACACCTGCGCGGTGAAGAACGACTTGACGAAGCCGATCTCCGAGCCGATCGCTCGCGCCGCCAGCTGGCCGTTGGCGCTCGCATACTCGCCGCGCGACGGATCGACCGCGTCGTCGCGCGTGTCGCGGATGATCGCGCCGGAGAACGACGACAGGCGGAACTGCGGAAAAAGCCGGTCGATCAGCCAGCTGATCTTCCTCGGTCAACCGCTCGTCGAACACCCTCGTGCGCTGCAGCTGATACTGCCGGTGACGCTGACCTGGGGCGTGAGGTGGCGTGCGACGTCGGCGCTGAAGCTGCGCCGCGCGAAGTTGAAGCTCGATCGCATCTGCTGCTCGAACGTCGCGTTCAGGAACGCGTCGGCGCTGGTATTGAACACGCGCGGCTCGCGGAACGTGCCGACGACTCGATACTCGGTAATCGAGGTGCCGTCGTCGCGCGGCGGGTGCAGCGACAGGCTCGAGAAGAAGTTCACCGATCGGTTCTTGCCGAACACGTTCCGGCGGCCGACCTCGAAGAACGCCCGCGGCGCGACCTCGAAGCGTCTCTTCGACGTCGCCATCGGTCGAGTTGCCGACGACCCGGAGCCTGCCTTCCAGGCCGCCGCCGTAGCCGAGCGTCGTCGCCGGCGCTTCCTCGATCGTGACCAGCAGATCGCGCGTGCGTCTCGCCGCCGTGGCGCAGCTCGGTGATCCGCGCGCGGCGGAACAGCCCGAGCGCCGTCAGCCGCCGCTGGCTGTCGTTGATTGCGCTCGAGGCTGAACGGATCGCCGGCCTTGACCTGCAGCTCGCGCTCGATCGTCTCCGTGCTGGTCCGGACGTTGCCGACGATCAGCACGTGGTCGACGAACACCTGCGGCCCCTCGCGGACGGCGAACGCGATCTGCGCGTCGCGTGCCGTCGTCGGTGAACGTCGGGCCTGGCCTCGACAGTCGCGCTCTCGTAGCCGAGATCCTGGTACGCCAGCTGGATCGCATCGCGGTCGACGGCCAGCTGCGCCGGCACGTACGGCGCGCCCGGCTGCAGCGCCACGTGCCGCGCGCAGCGTCGCTTCCGCGATCGCCTGGTTGCCGGCGAAGGTCACGCGACGACCGTCGTCCGCACCCCTTCGGTGATGACCGCCCGCACCGCGACCGGGACCTGCGCCGGCGGCGGCGTCGGCGTGACGACCTCGACCGCCGACTGCACCTTTGCCGACGCGAACCCGCGCCGGTGATAGAGGTCCTCGATCATCTGCGACGTCGGCGTCGAGAGCGCGGCCGAGAACGGCTGCCCGTCGCGCACGCGGAGCGCCGGCGCGAACTCGGTCAGCGGCATCGAGGCGTTGCCGGAGATCTCGAACGTCGCGACGCGCGAACTGCTGCCCGCGCTTCACCGCGAAGGTGATCACCAGCTCGCCGTTCACCGTCCTCGCGCGTATGCGGCGCCGCGGCATCGCGGTAGCCCTGCGCGCGCAGGTATTCCTCGATCCGGTTGCTCGAGTCCTCGAGCAGATCCTCGTCCACCGAGCCTTCGCGCTCGACCGGCACCAGCTCGGCGCGGCGATCGGACGGCAGCGGATCGCCGGTGAAGACGACGCGGACGCGCGGGCCCGGCGTGAACGACACGCGTCAGGTTGGCGACCCGATCGTCCTCGCTCAACGTGACGACCGGGGCAATCTTCGCTTCGTAGTAGCCGCGGCGTGCGACGCTCCTCGATGTAGCGCTCGATCCGCGCGTTCAGCGCCTCGCGCTGGTACGGCGCACCCGGCGACAGGTCGAGCCGCGAGAGGATCTCGGCGCGCTCTGTCGGCGGCGCCGGCCACCTCCACGGTGCCGATCGTCGTTCGCGCACCCGGATCGATCGCGAACACCAGCGTCGCGCGCTCCGGGGTCGTGCTCGATCTCCGGCCGCGGCGTGATCGCCGGGTGCAGGTAGCCGCGCTCGCGCAGCGCGTCGGCGAGGATCCGCGTCATGTCGGCGACCCGGCTGAGCGGCGGCGACGCGCCGTAGCGGTCGATGACGGCGCGGCGCAGCGCGTCCTCGTCGATGCCATGCGCTCCGGGCGGCAGGGTGAAGCGGATGCGCGACACCGGGTGGATCGGCACCAGCTCGTAGCGCAGCGCGACGCGTCCACCCTCGAGCGTCGCGTCGACGCTGACGCCCTCGAAGCGTCCGAGGCTGAAGAGGTGCGCGACCGTCTCGCGCACCTGCACCATCGACAGCGGCTGCCCTGGAGCGGTGGCGACGATCTGCCGCAGCAGCGGCTCGTCGGTCTCCGTCCCCTCGATCACCAGCCGCACCGACGCGACCGGCTTGCCGAGGTACGCGGCGACGTCCGCGTCGGCCGCCCCGCCGGCGCCAAGCCATGCCGCAGCGCACAGGAGCGCTCGCGCCAGCGCGCGGCAGCAGCGCCGCGGAGCCATCAGAAGACGTGCCTCACGCGGAACTCGAGCGCGTAGGTCTGCGAGTCCTCGTTGCGCGACAGAATCCACGACACGCGATCGCTGCCGTCGATCTCGAGCAGCACGATCTGGTCGTTGCCGATCGGTGCCGAGGCTGCGCGAGAAGGTGAGGTAGACGCGATCCGAGATGCGCTTGCCGATCGTCAGACGCGCCGTCGGGTTGAGACGCGCCGACGGCTGGATGCTGGTCGGGTCGACGAACGACGGCGAGAGCTGGAACGTGTCGACGCCGAAGGTCTGCTCGACGACCTTGCCGACCTCGGCTGAGATCGGCGCGGTCAGCGCCTGCGTCGCGCGCGCGGTGAGGATGTCGGTCTGCGCCTGGTTGGGATTCTGCAGCGCGCGCAGCTCGGGCGCCACGCCTTCGGCGGCACCGCGGCGGACGTCGCTGAAGAGCAGCGCCAGCACGTCGGCGGTGGGCAGCGGCGGATCCGAGCTGAGCGTCGGCCGCAGCTGCTCGCTGGTGCCGGCAAAGGCCACCGTCACGCGATAGGTCTGCCCCGGCACGCGCACGTTGGTCTCGGCCTCGACGTCGAAGAACGGCTCGATGCGCGCCGGGTTGGTGAAGTCCATCGACGCCGCGCGTGATGCGGTAGCGCCGCCCTTCGAACGTCACCTCGCCGCGCTCGATGTCGGCGTGACCGACGACGACCGGCCGATCGTAGGTGCCCCGCAGCGTCAGATCGGCGTTGGCCACCAGCCGCGCCAGGTTGTTGTCGACCCGCAGCGTCGACGGCACGAGCAGCTGCACGTCGAACTTCAGCGGCACCGCCGCGGCCGGCTCTCCGGCGGCGCCGCCGCCGACCGGCCGGGGATCGCCGCGACGCCAGATCGAAGATGCTGCCCGGCGTGTCGATGCGCCGGCTCCAGATCGCGCTCTTCACCGTGACCACGCCGCCAAGCGTCGGCGACCTGTAGTTGCCGCGCAGCGCGAGGTCGGCGTCGACGACCGAGCGGATGCCCTCGGGGAAGCGCAGATGCATCTCCTCGCCGCGCGCAGTGACGTCGAGGTCTGCCGGCACGTAGCCGTCGAACCCGATGCGGCCGCCGAACTGCACCCGCCCGCCGCCCATCGTCGCCGCCACGTCGTCGAGGCGGATGCCGCCGGGGTCGAAGCGGATCGTGCCGTTGATCGCGTCGAGCGCGTTCGGGAGCCGAGAAGTGGCGGACGCGGCCGTCGGTGATCGTCGCGCTGCCCGAGAACTCCGGCTGGCGCGAGCGGACCGTCGATCGCCGCGGTCAGCTCGGCCCGGCCCGAGCCGCGGACGTCGCGGAAGAAGCCCTGGAGGATGCCGAGGTTGGCGTCGCCCGCCGCCTTGAGCGCGATGCGCTCGCTCGCGCAGGCCGACGGTGCCCGAGACGCGCAGCCGCGTGTCCTCGCCGACCAGCCGCAGCTCGTCGACCTTCACCTGCTGCCGATCGAGCGCGATCCGGATCGGCGCCGTCGTTCTTCACCGCGTAGTCGAGCAGCCGCATCTCGAGCGAGTCGACCGTGCCATCGACGAGCAGGTGATCGAAGTCGGCCAGCTCGCCGACGACGCGAATCGCGCCGCTGACGACGGCGGTGGTGAACGGCGAGAGCCGCGGCACGAACAGCCGGACGTACGGATCGAGCGACGTGTCGTGGAAGCGGAACGTCAGATCCGAGTCGTACTGCGAGCGTCAGCGCGATGCGGCCGGTGCCGGTCATCGCCAGGCGCGGCGACGCGGCGTCGATCTCGCCGCTCAGCTCGGTGCCGCGCAGCGCCAGCCGTGCCGGTGACCTGCCCGACGCCCTCCTCGCCGACGAACAGATCGTTGACGCGGAACCGGTAAGTCGTTGCGCGGCACGTCGAACGTGCCGCTGCCGCTCGCGGTGACACTCGGCGATGCCGGACAGCGGCGCGTCGCGGAACGCGAGAAACGCGAGCCGCTCGACCGGGATGCGGCGCCCGTCGGCGTTGAACGAGTAGGTCGAATCCCAGCCGACGTAGGCCGCGCCGGTGACCGCGCCCGTGCCCTTCGCCAGCTCGCAGGTTGTCGAGCCGCACGCCGCTGCCGTCGAACCGCAGCGACGACGTCGCGCTTCTGGAACGGCTCGCCGTAGCCGACCCCTTCGTCGATCGTCATCGCGCCGAAGCCGATCGGCCGCTCGTACTCGCCGGTCAGGTGGAAGTCGCCGGACAGCAGGCCCGACACCGGATACTCGTCGATGCCGAAGGCGTGGCGCAGGCTGTCGAGATCGCGCCGCGCGACGCGAATGCGCGCGTTGATCTGCTCGCCGCCGTCCTCGCGCGGGTAGCCGAGCGAGAACAGGCCGTCGGCGCGAATCTCCGAGTCGCCCTGCCGGACGACGCCGTCGCGCACGTCGACGTAGCGGTTCTCGACCACGATTCGCGCGCTGCCGTCGCCCCAGAGGGTGTCGAACGCGCGCAGATCCTCGCCGGTGAAGAGCCCTTCGACGCGCGGGCTCCGGAAGGCGCCGGTCATCACGCCGTCGAACTCGCCGCGGCCGCCGAACTCCACCGCGCCGGTCGGCGATCCGAAGTCGGTGATGATGCCGGCGAGCACCTGATCGCTTTCCTGCCAGTCGCTGCTGGTCACGTGAAACGGCAGCCGCGATCGATCGCCGTACTCCGTCGTGCCGCTGAACGGTGACGTGCGTGCGCTCGGTCGCGAAGCGCCCGTGATCGACGATCACTTCGTCGGGCGTGTAGCGGTAGGTCAGCTCGGCGGCGATCGGCAGGTGCGCTCGGCAGCGGCTGCGGCGCGAACGGCCCCCACTCGTGCCGCGAGTGCTCCGGGTCGGCCGCCCGCGCGTCGCCGAGCGACGCCGACATCGTCGTCACGCCGGGCGGCGGCGTCACGACGAGCTGGCCCTCGCCGCGATGCTCGGAGAAGCGGCCCGACGGCCAGTTCGAGCACGTTGTGCACCGTGGCGGCGCCGGCGAACCGCAGGCCGGGCAACTCCTGGAAGTCGGTGAACTGCGCCAGGTCCATGCCGGTCACGCGTGGCGTCGAAGTGATGGTTCGGCTTCGTCTTCTGGCCGAACGGCTTGATCGAGTAGACGAAGCGCGCGTCGCCGCCGTAGAACTGCGACCCGGCGTTCCAGACCTCGAACGCCGTGCTGCGTCCAGCGCAGCGATCCGAAGAGCGACGGGAACCGATAGTCGTTGACGCTCGCGACAGCGCTCGTGAAGGTGCCGGTCAGATCGCGGTGGTGCCGCCGCCGGTCCTTGAACAGCTTGAAGACGCCGTTGAAGTCGCCGTCGCCGGCGACCTGCCACTTCTCGTTCGTGAAGAACAGCTCGCGCATGCGCGGAAACTGGACGCGCGACTGCACCTGGTAGGTCTGGTTCGGCCAGTGCGCCGTGTCGACATCGCCGCGCGCGACGGTCGTCGCGCCGTCGGTCTCGCAGGTCGATGCGCTCGAGATGAATGCGCGGCCCGTCGATGACGAACGCCGCTTTCATGTTCGCCCACATCGGCAGGTAGTTCTGGATTCGCGACCGTGCCGCCGGTGAAGGTCGCCGTGCCGTGGTACTTCGGCAGGTTGCCGATGTCGACGTCGAGGTTGGGGCAGACGATGCTCCACGGCGTGTCGTGATCCTCGAACGTGAACTGCCCGCGCGACGCGCGCAGCCACTGCATGGTCGTCGTGATCCGGCTCGGACCTTTTGGTTTCTGGTTGTCGCGGGTGAAGCGCGGGAAGTTGTGCGCCGCCGTCCCACTTCTCGACCAGCATGCTGCCAGTCGGTCATCTCGACCGAGGTGATCCGGATGTCGGGCTTCCGCGCGATCGCCGGCAGCCAGTCGATCGACACCGACAGGCGCTTGGCGGTGAAGAACGGGCGATCGCCCGCGTGCAGGCCGTCGATGATCAGGTCCTCGACGAGCACCCTGCCGGTGAGCAGGTGGATTCGCAGCGCGCCGATGCGAAGCGGGCGCTCGATGTACTTCGACCCCTCGGTTTCCGCGCGATGTCTGACGGCCGGCCCGAGATCGACGGTGACCGACGCGACGATCGCGGCGGCGAGGAGCGCGACGACCAGCGACAGGCAGAATCCGACGTAGCGGAGCGGCTTGAGCTGGCGAAGGCGCTTGAGCAGCTTCACTGAATCACGAGGAGCAGCGCGCCGGCGTCGACCGACATCCCTTCGACGGGCGTGGATCTCGGCGACCGTCCCCTCGCGGCTCGCGCGCAGCTCGTTCTCCATTTTCATCGCTTCGACCACGACGACCGGCTGGCGCGGGCTGACCCGGTCGCCCGCCTTGACCAGCACCCGCACGATTTTCCCTGGCATCGGCGCGATCACGCGCTGCGGACCCGAACCCGCGCCGCGGCCGTCCTGTTTCTGCCCCCAGCGGCGCCGGCCGTTCAAGGTGACCGCGACCGGAGCTGAGCCGACGTGCACCTGAAGCTCGCCGGCCCCAAGCCCCGGGGCGCTGCTCACTTCGTAGACGCGATTGGCTCGGGCGTCCTGCTGTCCTGCGGGGCTGTGCTCCGCGGGCAACACACTGTCCACGAGGAGCGACAGCGTGTGCGCGTCGACCCGCGCCGCGTCGACCTGCCGGGTGCGTCCGTCGACGCTGACTGCAAAAGCGCCGCCCGTCCGTGTCACCACGACCTGGCGAACTTTCCCGCCGATTTCGACCTCGTACTGCATTGCGACGCCGCCCTACGCCCCGCGCAGCCCTTCGACGCGCGCGCGTGCCCGCCACGTCTGCGCGCCAGGGGCCGGACCGTTCGCCGCCGAACCGTTCGCCGCCGCACTGGAGGTCGACGGCGACAGCACCGCCTGCAGCGCGGCGCCAATCGCCGCGATCTCCTCGACGTCGGCGCCGGCTCGACGAACGGCACGCCGTTGCGCGCCTGCAGCACCTCGTCGAGATAGGTGGTGTGAAACCGCCCGTCGAGGAACTCCGGCTGCGCGAGCAGCCAGGTGAAGAACGGCAGCGTCGTCTTGATGCCGGCGACGAGGTATTCGCCGAGCGCGCGCCGCATGCGCGCGATCGCGAGCGGCCGATCCTCCGCCCACGCCGACGAGCTTCGAGATCATCGGGTCGTAGAAGATCGGCACGTCGAGCCCGGCGGCGGCGCCGCTGTCGTCGCGGATGCCCGGGCCCCGCCGGCGCGCGCAGCTGCAGGATGCGGCCGGGCGACGGCAGGAAGTTGTTGTCGGGATCCTCGGCGTAGATGCGGCACTCGATGGCGTGGCCGTTCGGGACGCAGCAGCGCGGGCCGGGATCGATGTCGAGCCGTTCGCCGCGCGCGATCCGGATCTGCCAGCGCACCAGATCGAGGCCGGTCACCATCTCGGTGATCGGATGCTCGACCTGCAGCCGCGTGTTCATCTCGAGGAAGTAGAAGCGGCCGTCCTCGTCGAGCGAGGAACTCGATCGTGCCGGCGTTGGTGTAGCCGACCGCCTTGGCGATCGGCGGCGGCCGCCGACGTCATCTCCGCGCGCAGCGCCGGCGAGACGGCGAGCGACGGCGTCTCCTCGACGACTTTCTGATGGCGGCGCTGGATCGAGCACTCGCGCTCGACGAACGGCAGCACCGTGCCGTGGGCGTCGCCGAGAAGCTGCACTTCGATGTGGCGCGGCCGCGTCAGCCGGCGCTCGAGATAGACCGACGCGTCGCCGAACGCGGCGCCCGCTTCCGAACGCGCCGCGCGCACGGCGTCGGCGAGGTCGGCCGCGATCGGCAACCGTCCGCATCCCCTTGCCGCCGCCGCCAGCGACCGCCTTGACGAGCAGCGGGTAGCCAATCGACGCGGCGACTCCGGCAATGTCGCGTCGGCACTCGGTGCGAGCGCCTCTTCGGTGCCGGGCACGACCGGCACGCCGGCGCGGATGGCCGCCGCGCGCGCGGCGGTCTTGCTGCCCATCGTCCTGATCGCCTCAGGCGAGGGGCCGATGAAGGTCAGCCCCGCGTCGCCGACGGCCGCGGCGAACGCTTCGTTCTCGGCGAGGAAGCCGTAGCCGGGGTGCACCGCGTCGGCGCCGGATTTTTTCGCCGCGTCGATCAGGCGATCGATGCGCAGGTAGCTTTCACGCGGGGCGCTCGGACCGATCGGATACGCTTCGTCGGCGTAGCGGACATGCAGCGCGGTGCGGTCGCACTCCGAGTAGACCGCGACGGGCGACAGCCCGAGCTCCCGGCAGGCGCGGAGCCACCCGGACCGCGATCTCGCCGCGGTTGGCGATGAGCATCTTCTTCAAATCGTGACGATTGTACTTCCGGCAGAAGGCGGGGACGGCCTTCCGCCTTCGCGTGAACCGTCCTACATGGGTCGGTCGACGACCCACCGAGTGGAGGCGCGGCCTGCAGGCGTCCCACTACGCTGGCGCTACCGCAGCACCGGCGGCCGGCGGTGATGCGTCGCCTGCTCGTACGCGTACGCGAGGCGCAGCAGCGTCGCTTCGCTCCACGGCCGGCCGAACATCTGCAGCCCGGCCGGCAGCGTCCCGTGCGTATACCCCATCGGTACGGTGATCGCCGGGAACCCGGTGCTCGGCGCAAACAGCTGGCTGTTGTCGCCGCCTGGCGTGTTGAGGTCGCCGATGAGGCGCGGCGGATTGCTCCACGTCGGGTAGAGCAGCGCGTCGAGCTGCGCCGAGTCCATCAGCTTCAGGACCGCGGCCCGCAGCTTCCCGCGGAACTCCTCGCGGCTGCGGCAACCGGCCGACTCCCCGGGCACATCGTCTGCCGCCTGCGCCGACTCGAGGCGCACTTGAATCGACGGGTGAAACTGGCGCGACTTGATGATCTCGTCGAGCGAGTGCATGCGGCGCCTTATCTGCCGAGCCCGGCCAGGTAACGGTTGAGGTCGTACTTGAACTGGTTGCAGCGTGCCGGTCTGCGCGGCGCGCATTTCCTCCAGCCCCTCGACCGCCACCGGGTCGATGACCTCGGCGCCCAGATTTCGCAGCTCGCCGAGCACGCCGCGAAATACCGCGTCGACGTCGCGATCGAGCGTCGGCGTGTCGTAGGCCTGATGCAGCACGCCGAGCCGCGCGCCCTTGAGACCGTCGCGGCGCAGCGCCGCCGCGTAGTTCGGGTCCACCTTGCCGCGCGCCGGCCGCGGTCGCCGGATCGTCCGGATCTTCTCCGGCAATCACCTGCAGTACCGCTGCGGTGTCGGCGACGGTTCGGGTCACGGCGCCGGCGATGTCGGCGCCGAGGTTCAGCGGCACGACGCCCGGCGCGGCTGACGAGCCCCATCGTCGATCGCAGGCCGACGAGCGCCTGGTGCGCCGCCGGCCCGCGGATCGAGTCGCCGGTATCGCTCGCGAGCGCAATCGCGCCGAAGTTCGCCGCCGCCGCGGCCGCCGAGCCGCCGCTCGAGCCGGCGGTGACACGGCTCCGGTCGTACGGGTTGCGCGAGTAGCCCGGCAGGATCGAGTTCACCGTCTCGACCGGGCTGAACGCGAACTCCGCCATGTTGGACTTCGCGATCATCACCGCGCCGGCGTCGCGCAGGCGCTTCACCACGAAGGCGTCCTTGCCGGTCATCATGCCTTTGAGCGACAGCGACCCGGCCGTCGTCGGCATCTCGACCGTTTCGAAGTTGTCCTTCACGATCACCGGCACGCAGTGCATCGGACCGACCGGCCCGGACTGGCGGAAGCGGCGATCGAGATCGTCCGCGACATCGAGCGCGCGCGGGTTCACCATGACGATGGCGTTGAGCGCGGCGCCCTGCTTGTCGTCGGCCTCAATCCGTTTGAGGTATTGCTCGACCAGCGAACGGCACGTCAGCGAGCCGCCGCGGAATGCCGCGTGGATGTCGGCGATCGTCGCTTCGTCGAGCTGAAACGGCCTGGGGGTCTGCGCCGCCAGGATGGCGGCGAGAAGAACAGTGAGGGCGGAGGCGGCGGCGATGCGCATGCGCCGTTAGTGTAGGGCAGGTGGGGCGGTCAGGCAGGTGGGGAGCCTCGAGAGACCCTCCCCACCTGCGCGACCTGCCCTCCCCGCCTGAGCGTCAGAAGGTGTACTTCAGATTGAACTGCGCGGTCCGCGTCGGGGCGATGGTCGATCCGTAGCTGAGGAACGTCGCCGCATCGCGCCGATCGACGACGTTGAGCACGTTGCCGATGTTCTGGGTGGCGATGACGAAGTTGGCGCGGTTCGTCACGTTGAAGATATCGAGATGCGCCTGCAGCGTCTGGCTGCCGCGTAGCTTGAAGCGGTACCCCGCGCGCATGTTCAGGAGGAACTGGCTCGGACCGCGCGCGCCGCGGAAGCCGCCCTCGTAATCGACCGTAAACGCTTCGGGGTTCGAAGCCGCGCCGGTGTAGGTGCCGGCGGGCAGCGCGTCCTGGAACTGGCCGTTGCGGTCCGGATCCAGACTGCTGTCGATGATCGTGAACGGCGTGCCGCTCTGGAACGACAGTCCCGAGCCGATGATGAGGCCACGCGTGCGCGGCACCTCAACCGAGCCGCTCAGCGACAGGACGTGCGGACGATCCTGGGCCGTCAGCGCCTCGCCCTCGTCCAGGTTCAAGTCGTCTCCGATCTGAGTGGTGATCGTCTCGATGTTTCCGGGGTTCGCGGTGTTGCCGAACGACCTCGACAGTGTGTACGCAACCCGGTACTGGTAGCCGCGACTGAAGCGCCTGGTCAAACTCACCAGCATGGAGTCGGTATCCGCCCAACCGTAATTGCCAATCTCCAGCACGGAGCCGGTAAAGTTCGGGTTCGGCCGCGTCACCGCCGCGGTGCGCGCCGTGGAAACGCGGGTCGTCGGGTTCAGGTCAGCGCGCATGTACAGATCCCGCAATTCGGTGCGGATGTAGTCGGCGCTTACGGCCATTGTGGGTGAGAGCTGGCGCTCGAATCCGATGCTCGCCTGGCGCGAGTACGGCAGATGGCGATCCGGATTGTCAAACTGCACGGTGCCCGTGTTCTTCGCCAGCGTCCCCGGGGGGAACAGCGCATTCAGCAGCGCCCGGTTCACGACCGGGCCGTTGATCAGGAACGGGCTCGTCGGCAGGCGACCCGCCGACGGGCCGGGATCGACCTGGGTCGCCGACGGGCAGATCGGCGCCGTCGCGGGGCCACAGAGCTGGGCGATGAACGAGTCCGAGAACACGCCGGCCGAGACCACGCCGGTGACGAAGGTGAACGGCGTCTTCTGATAGAAGCGTCCCCACCCTCCGCGAACGACCGACGTGCCGGCGTCGTCGAGGCCGACGGTGAGGCCGATTCGCGGCGAGAGATTGTTCTTGTCGACTGGATACGCGTCGACGCTCGAGAACTTCGGGTTGTCCTTTTCCTCGAGCGGCATCACCTCGAGGTCGTAGCGCAGGCCGATGCTCGCGGTGACGCGGTTATTGAGCTTCCACTTGTCCTGCGCGAAGAAGCCCAGGAATGTCCCCGGGACCTCGAAGTCGGACGCGCTCGGGACGCGAACCGAAAGCCGATCCGGGTAGGTGCGCGGGTTTGCCGGGTCGAAATCCAGGTCGGTCGACGAGAAGGTGAAGTTTCCGTTCAGGGTGCTGACGTCGAAAATGTGGAGCGGCGTGTAGACCACGTTCGTCCCGAACTTCAGGTCGTGATCGCCCTTCTTGTTTGGCACGAACCACGCGAAGGTCTCGTCGAGTTGATAGGCGGCGTCCATGCGCTGGTTGGCGCGATCGCTGAAACCGTCCTGGTGGGTCTGGAAGGCTGAGGCGCGGCGCGAGCGACGCCTGGTCCAGAGTGTCGAAGTAGCCGGGGTTGCCGAAGAACACGTTCTCGTTCGTGTACGAGAGCTTGAGCGTGTTGACCTTGGTGTTCTGGATCACCGAGTTCAGCGTCCCGACGACGGTCCAGTCGGTGTCGGTTTCCTTCTCGGCGCGCGACCGCGTCCAGTTGGTCACGCCAGGGAACTGGTTGCTCTGCGGCGAGGTCTCGCGCAGCCAGCGCACCGCCCATGTGTTGGCGGTGTTGATCTGGTGGTCGACCCGCACCATCCAGTTCCAGACGTTGTCATGCGTGAAGTCGGTGAAGTTGAGGTCGGGCCGGGCGGGAATGTTGATCGTGATGCCGCGATTCTGGTCGATGCGTTCGAGATTGGCGAAGAAATGGAGCTTGTCCTTGATGATCGGCCCGCCGACGTTGCCGCCCCACTGCAGCTGTTGGGTCTCGGGCTTGTCCAGGTTCCGCTTCTCGGCGAAGTAGTCGCGCACCGTCAGGCTGTCGTTGGCGTTGAAGAAGAACGCCGTGCCGTGGAGCGCGTTGGTGCCCTGCTTCGACACCGCGTTGACGACGCCGCCCGAGGAGGCGCCAAACTCGGCGTCGAACTGGCTGGTCAGGAGCTGGAACTCCTGCACCGCCTCGACCGGGGTCCGGGCTTGCGCGCCGCCGTTGCCGCCGTTGAAGGTGTCGTTGTTGCCGGCGCCGTCCAGCGTGTAGTTCACATTCTGGGTGCCCTGGCCGTTCACCCGGATCGAATCGGCGCCGAACGAATCGGTGGAGATGAGTGCGGTGACGCCCGGCAAGCGTGCTGAGGTAGGTGGTGAAGTTTCGGTTGATCGACGGGATGTCGTTCAACTCCTGGGAGGTCACGTGGCCGCCGATCTGCTTCGTGCTCGTATCGACCAGCGGCGACTCGCCGGTGACAGTCACCGCCTGCTCGATCGCGCCCACCTCGAGCTGGATGTCGAGCGCGAAGGTTTTTCCGACCTCGACGCGCACGCCGCTGCGCTCATACCTCCTGAAGCCTGCGAGCTGCGCCGTGATGCTCGTACACGCCCGGCGTCAACGCGCTCATGAAGAACGAGCCGTCGCCGCCAGCTGACGATCTCGCGAACCTGGCCGGTCGCCTCGTTTTTCGCCACCACGGTCACACCGGGCAGCACCGCGCCTTGCGCATCGAGGATGCGCCCGCGAAGCTCCCCCGTGCCTTGTTGCGCGTAGCGGATGGGCCGCGCCGAACACCCAAACGCCGAGGACTGCAGCCGCCACCGAGAGACTACGGGACCATGAACGTCTCCTCCCTTGTTTTGAGTGCCGGAGGCGAAACGGCGGATGTATCCGGGCATCTTACGGAGCGGCCGGTGCGAATTACAACGACGAATCTCAGGGAAGCCGGCGCAAAATGCTGCAGGCGGTTCAAGTTTTTGGTTGGTGTGCGATCCCGGCAATTCTTTCGATCCCGGCAAATAGCCGCTCTTCTGCCGGATCCGGTCAAGCAGATCGGGCTGGTTAGTACGGTCGGACCTACCTCGGGAAGCCACATCCGCCCAACCTGCCTGAGCGGCGCACCTGATCGACTCAGAACAGGAACTTCGCCGCGAACTGCACCTGCCGCGACGAGCCGGAGTCGCCGGTCGGGAACCGCGTGTTGGTGATCACGCCGAACGCGGTGCTGCCGACGATCGCGATGCGGCCCGGCTGCCCGAGGTTCGCCGCGTTGAACAGGTTGAAGACCTCGAGGCGCAGCTGCACGCGCGCCGGCCCGGTCAGCTTGAGGTTCTTGATCAGCGACAGGTCGGTGTTGCTGAAGCCCGGCCCGAGGATCGAGTTGCGCGGCAGGTTGCCGAAGTGGAACACGCCGCTCGCCGAGACCGGCAGCGCGAACACCGATGACGGCGTTGCACGAGCCGGCGGCCGGCGCGGCGATGCGCGGATCGCAGACGCGTGTTGTCGAACCACTGCGTCTGCGTCGCCGATGACCGACGGATCGCCGACGAGATCGGGCCGCAGCGAGGCGACGCCGGTGAACGTGTTGATGTTGGTGATCACGTTGAACGGGTTCCCCGACTGCAGCTGCACGCACGCCGATGACCTGCCACCCTTCCTTCGAACCGGTTGCCCGTGAACGGCAGCTCGTAGGTGCCGTTGAGGCTGAAGCGATGCCGGACGTCGAAGTCCGACGGCCCCTCGCTGTCGGCGAGGTCGAGGCTGTTCTGCAGCGAGCCGTTGGCGTTGGCGCCGGTGCCGTCGTACGAGTTGCGTGTCGGTCGATTTCGACAGCGTGTACGACGTGCTGAGCTGCAGCCCCTTCGACATCCGGCGGTTCGCCGGTCACCCACAGGCCCTTGTAGTTGCGACCAGCCGAGGCTCTGCACCTCGGTGATGTTGCCGAGCGTCGCGCCCGGCGAGATCGGGCTGGTCGCCGAGAGCGCGCGGGAACGGACGCACGCCGTTGATCGAACTGATTGAGGTTGACCGGAATGCGCAGGCGATCGCCGTGCGATCCGAAGTAGCCGACCATCAGGCCGAGTCGCGCCGATCTCGCGCTCGACGTTGACGTTCCAGGTCTGCATCCGGCCCGGCTGGAAGCTCGGGGCTGGTCGATCGTCGGCGCGAGGCCGGAGCGCCTGCGCGGTGGCGAGGGCGCTGTCGAGGCTGCTCGTCGCCGGCCGACGCTGCGAGCGGCGTCGCGAGCGGCGGATTGGACGTCGCGCCGCCGATGTAGCCGGTGTTGGTCTGGTTGACCATCACCGCGTACGCGCCGCGGACCGCGAGCTTGCCGTCACCGGTCGGATTCCAGATGACGCCGAGGCGCGGCTGGAAGTCGCTGCCGTTCTTCGTGCACCTGGTCGATGCCGCGAGCCGACCTGGACGAGCGACGTCGGTGGCGGCGTCGAAGACGACGAGCTTGTTGTCCGGCTCGGTCGGCGACGCCGATGTAGTCGTAGCGCAGCCCGAGATCCAGCTTGACGCTCGAGCCGAGCGAGATGCTGTCCTGCACGAACCCGCCGACCGCGGTGATGTAGCAGTTGCGCCGACCGGTCGCCGAGCGTGATCGTTGAACGCGTTGCCGAGCCCGGCCTGAAACGCCGCGACGCTCGGATAGCGTGAACGTGCCCGGGATCGTTGGTGAAGGTCGCGACCTTGACGCGCCGGAACTCGCCGCCGAACTTGACGATGTGGTTGCCGCGCAGGTAGGTCGCGGTGTCGCGACGCGACGAACGTCGTCACCGTGCGCCCCTGCGGGAAGTCCGCCGGCCCGCCGAAGTTCAGCCCGAGGCTGGTGATCGTGATCTGCGGCAGCGCGATCGGCAAGTCGATGCCGTTGTTGATGCCGAGATCCGCCGGGTTGACGACGGTCAGTCGGGTTGAAGTTGATGTTGATGCGGTTGAAGCCGACGCGCGCTTCGTTGACCAGCGCCTGGCTGAAGATGTGCGTCTCGTTGAGCGTCATCACCTGCCGCTTGCCGCCGCGCGTGTCGCCGAAGCCGGGCACGGTGTTGCCCTGCGCGTTCGGCTCCTGCCGGAGATCCTTCTGGAAACGCGTAGTAGCCGTGCAGGTCGTCGTTCTTGCCGAGGTTGTGCCGGACGTCGATCGTGTACTGGTCGATGTTGACCGGCGCGATGCCCGACGCCAGCAGCCGCGCCTGTCCGCCGGCGTCGGTGGTGTTGCCGAGCGGGATGTACGGCAGCAGACTCCTGCGACAGCGGATCGGTGACCGCCGCGCGCTGCGCCTCGGTCAGCGACGCCGGCGTTGAGGTCGACGCCCTGGAGATGGCGCAGCCCTTCGTAGCTGAAGAAGTAGAACGTCTTGTTCTTGACGATCGGCCCGCCGAGATTGAAGCCGAACTGCTTGCGGTTGAACGGCGACTTCGCGTTCGGCTCGGGGTTGAAGTAGTTGCGCGAGTCGAACTTGTCGTCGCGGTAGAAGTCGAACGCCTTCGCCGTGCATCTGGTTGGCGCCCGACCGCGTCGCGACGTTGACGATCGCGCCGGAGTTGCGGCCGTACTCGGCGCTGAAGGTCGAGTTGTCGACCTTGAACTCGGAGACCGTGTTGATCGACGGCTGGAACGTCACCTGGCTGTTCGACAGGTCGTTCAGGTTGATGCCGTTGACCATGAAGTTGACCGACGGTCTCGCGGTTGCCGGCGGAAAAGAACGAGAACGCGCCCTGGCCGCGCAGCGGCGCGCTCAGGCCGGCGTTCTGCGGCGACGTGACGCCGCCGGGCATCAGCGGCCCGAGGTCGACGAAGTGCCGGCCGTTCAGCGGAATCTCCTGCACCGTCCGCTCCGCCATCACCTGGCCGACCGAGACCGTCGCCGTCTCGATGAGCGGCGACGCACCGGTCACCGTCACGTTCTCGGCGATGCGTGCCGACGCTCGAGCTTCAGGTTGAGCGACCGCCGTCTGCGCCGGCCCGAGCTCGAGCTCGCGCGTCTGATCCTTGAACCCTTCGATGTGCGCGATGACCGCGTAGTGGCCCGGCGCCAGCGACGCCGCGACGTACTGGCCGGCGGCGTCGGTGACCACCGTCGCGCTCGCTGCCGGTCGGCGATGTTGCGGATCGCGATCGACACGCCGGGCATGACGGCGCTCTGCGCGTCGGTGACCGTGCCCTGGAGCGTGGCCGTGGACTGCGCCGCACGCCGGCGACGCGCGCCGAGAATGCACGCACGCGACAGCGACAGCGACAGGAATCGAGTCGCTGCATGAATCCATCCTCCGTGAATCGCGTTGAAGAGCGGTTGCGACGGACGAGTCGCGCGCGATGCGATCGCGTGCCGTGAGGGTGACGCAATACGACGCCACCCACGGTTGTCAACGACAAGATCGGCGCTTTTAACGTTCTTGACGTCGCGCGATCCAAAATCCCGGCGGAGGACGTGCTAGAGCGGAATGTTGCCGTGCTTCTTCGGCGGGTTCTTATCGCGCTTGTTATCCAAATTCTTGAGCGCCGCGATGAGCTTGCGGCGCGTTTCGCGCGGGCGGATCACCTCGTCGACGAACCCGCGGCCGGCGGCGATGTAAGGATTCGCGAACTTTTCGCGGAACTCCTTCACTTTCTCGGCGCGCGCCGCGGCCGGGTCGGCCGCCGCGTCGAGCTCGCGCTTGTAGAGGATGTTGACCGCGCCCTCCGGCCCCATCACCGCGATTTCGGCCGTCGGCCACGCGTAGTTGAAGTCGGTGCGAATGTGCTTGCTCGACATGACGCAGTAGGCGCCGCCGTAGGCCTTGCGCGTGATCACGGTCACCTTCGGCACCGTCGCTTCGGCGAACGCGAACAGCAGCTTCGCGCCGTGGCGGATGATGCCGCCGTACTCCTGCACCGTGCCCGGCAGGAACCCCGGCACGTCCTCGAAGGTGACGAGCGGGATGTTGAAGGCGTCGCAGAAGCGCACGAACCGCGCCCCTTTCACCGACGCGTCGATGTCGAGCGTGCCGGCAAGCACCGCCGGCTGGTTGGCGACGATGCCGACCGGCCGGCCGTCGAGCCGCGCGAAACCGACAAGGATGTTCCTCGCGAAGTGCTGGTGCACTTCGAGGAAATAGCGCTCGTCGACCACCGCGTGGATGACGTCGAGCATGTCGTAGGGCTGGTTGGGCGACGCCGGGACGATCCGGTCGAGCGCCGCGTCCTCCGCGGGTCGACCCGCCGAACTCCGGGTCTGACCCCGTGGCGCGCGGCGCGGCGGATCGTCGAGGTTGTTCCCCGGCATGAACGACAGCAGGTCGCGAATCAGCGCCAGGCACTCGCGATCGTCGTCGGCCACGAAATGCGCCACGCCGCTGGTCGCGTTGTGCGTCATCGCGCCGCCGAGCTCCTCCTTGGACACTTCCTCGTGCGTCACCGTCTTCAGCACGTCGGGGCCGGTCACGAACATGTAGCTCGTGTCCTTGACCATGACGATGAAGTCGGTGATCGCCGGCGAGTAGACGGCGCCGCCGGCGCACGGCCCCATGATCGCGGAAATCTGCGGCACCACGCCCGAGGCGAGCGTGTTGCGCAGGAAGATGTCGGCGTAGCCGCCGAGCGAGAGGACGCCCTCCTGGATGCGCGCGCCGCCCGAGTCGTTCAACCCGACGATCGGCGCGCCGAGCTTCATCGCCAGATCCATGATCTTCACGATCTTCGCGGCGTTGGTCTCGGAGGTCGATCCGCCGAAGACGGTGAAGTCCTGCGCGAACGCGAACACCTGCCGGCCATCGACCAGCCCGTGGCCGCTGACGACGCCGTCGCCCGGCACCGCGTGCTGTGCCATGCCGAAGTCGCTGGCAACGGTGGGTGACGAGCTTGTCGAGCTCCTCGAAGGTGCCGGGATCGAAGAGCAGCTCGATCCGCTCGCGCGCGGTGAGCTTGCCCGCCGCGTGCTGCCGCTTCTGGCGTTCCTCGCCGCCGCCGAGTTCGGCCCGGCGCTCGAGATCGGCGAGTGTGTGTAGTGGGTCCATTGGCGGTTGCTAGTTGCTGGTGGCTAGTTGCGAGATGTCCGGCGAGAGCGTCCAGCAACTAGCATCCAGCACCCAGCATCTGCTCGCGCATCACGCTTTTACCGTCTGCGACTTTTCCCAGTCCTTGAGGAACTTCTCGAGGCCGATGTTGGTGAGCGGATGGTTGAACATCTGATCGATGACCGCCGGCGGGCAGGTCGCGATGTCGGCGCCCATGCGCGCCGCCTCGATCACGTGAATCGGGTGGCGGCAGCTGGCGACGAGGATCTCGGTGCCGAAGTCGTAGTTGTTGTAGATCTCGACGATCTCGCGAATCAGCTCCATGCCGTTGGTGCCGACATCGTCCAGGCGGCCGACGAACGGGCTGACGAAGGTCGCGCCGGCCTTGGCGGCGAGCAGCGCCTGCGCCGCCGAGAAGCACAGCGTCACGTTGACGCGGATGCCTTCGCCCGACAGCGTCTTGCACGCCTTGATGCCGTCGCGCGTCAGCGGCACCTTGACGATCATGTAGCGAGTCGATCTTCGCGATGTCGCGCCCCTGCGTGCAGCATGCCGGCGAAATCGGTCGCCGTCACCTCGCCGCTCACCGGGCCCTTGACGATCTGGCAGATCTTCTTCAGGTTGTCGCGAAAATCGCCCGGTTCCTTCGCCAGCAGCGACGGGTTCGTCGTCACGCCGTCGATGATGCCGAGCGCGGCCAGTGTCTCGATGTCCTTGATGTTGCCGGAGTCGATGAAGATTTTCATAACACCCTCTACTCGTCCTGAACCGGGTTGGTGAGCTCGCCCACACCCTCGACCTTGATCGTCACCGTGTCGCCGTGCTTGACCGGGCCGATGCCTTCCGGCGTCCCGGTCGAGATGATGTCGCCCGGCTCGAGCGTCATCACGAAAGTGATGAACTCGATCAGGTGCTCGATCGGAAAAATCAGGTGCCTGGTGCTCGACGCCTGCCGGCGCTCGTCGTTGACCCATCCCTCGACGCCGCGCGGCTCGCCGTTGAGCCCGGTGGCGATCGCCGGGCCGATCGGCGCGAACGTGTCGAAGCCCTTGCAGCGCGTGTACTGCGATTCCTTTTTCTGCAGGTCGCGCGCGGTCACGTCGTTGACGCAGGTCAAGCCGAGGACGTAATCCCACGCGTCGGCCGCCTTCACCCGGTGCGCGCGCCGGCCGATGACGATGCCCAGTTCGGCCTCGTGATCGACACGGCCCACGCCCGGCGGGATGCGGATGGCCTCGCCAGGGCCGATGACGGCGCTGGTCGGCTTGATGAACAGGAGCGGCTCGGCCGGCAGCGCCTTGCCGACCTCGCCCGCGTGATCCTTGTAGTTCAGGCCGACGCAGACGATCTTCGACGGCCGCACCGGCGCGAGAACACGCACGCCGCCGAGGCCGCCGCGCACCGGCGTGCTGCCCCGAAACTCGCCGCCGCCTGAGAACGGATCGCCGCTCGCGCGCCGGAGTTCGCCGTCGCGTTCGACGGCGAAAAAGGTTTGACCGTCCTGCTCGACACGGTAGATGCGATCCATCCGGGGCATTTTAGCGCAGTGGCTGTCTGGCATCCGTCGTGTCCGCCTTTTAGGCGGGACCGTCGCGGTCCGCCTGAAGCCGGGCCACTACATTCGTCTTCAGCGCGCGGTCTCGGTCACGCGCGCCGATGCCGGGCTGGTGTTGCCGGCGCGGTCCACGGCCTTGACGGTGTAGACGTACGACACGCCGCGCGGCACTTCGTCCTTGAAGAGCGTTTCCTGGATCGGCGCCGGCGTGAGCGGCTCGAACTGCTCGCTCGGCGGCGCGGCGCGCAGCACGATGTAACCGGCAAGATCTTTCTCGGGGCTCGCCTGCCAGATGAGATTGATCGCGCCCTCGCTCGGAATGCCCTGGACACCTTGCGGCGCCGCCGGCCCGAACGTGTCGGTGAGGACCTCGCAGCGCGGTTCCGGCGCGTCGCTCTCGATCGTGAAGGCGCCGATCGTCTCGACGGTCCGCACCGTGTAGCACCGGTTCTGGCCCCACGTCATCCGGTTGTCGGCAAACGTCGGCTTCGGCGATCGGCGAGGCCGTCAGCTTCACCGGCGATGCGGCGTTGGTCGCGTCGTAGACGTTGTAGGCGATGGCCGGCCGCGTGTTGCCGATTGGCGTCGACGGCAGCACGTCGGCGGCGTCCGGCGGTGGCGCAACCTCGCGAGGCGCGCCAATCTCGGGCCACGTCAGCGTGACCTTGGTTTCGTCGTAGGCGATCGCGGGCGTCGAAGGCGGCGTTGGCGACGGCACGAGCGGCACCTCGGTCCGCGGCGACAGCGGCCCCTTCCGCCCGCGCGTCGTGGTGCCGTAGGCGACGTAGGTGCGGGTCAGCGCCATCGGCTGCGGCGCCAGCAGCGGGTGCGAGGCGCCGTTGCCATCGAGGTCCTCCGGCTCGTTCTCCTCGTTCGGCACTTCCACTGGCGTCAGCATCGCCTCCGTGAGCGGCTCCTGCAGCCGGACGACCGAGCCCTGATCCAACCCCGGGCCTTCCGGCGGCTCGACCTCGTCGGCGGGATCGTCGGCGTCCGCCGTGCGGTTGGGATCGCGCGGCGCCTTCACCTCGACCTCGCCGACTTTCGTCCCCAGCTTCAGCAGTTGATCGTCGGTGAGCGGCGTTGCCGTCGGCGGCGCCGTGATCGCGTAGACCTCGGCGCGCGACAGGTTGGCCGGACGCGTGCCGTCGGTATTCGTGGTCGGCACGGTGAACTGCAGATCGACGGTGTTGCCGCGCCGCTCGGCGAGCACCCTCTCGGGGGCCAACGGCAGCTTGACGAGCGGCGGCAGCGGCGGCCCTTTCTTGCCACAGCTGACCTCCAGCATCACCGCGACGATCACGACGATCAGACGTGCGCGAAGCTCGCGCGAGACGCATGCGACGAGAAAAAACCTGCCGCTGCGTGCTCCGTCGGTTCTGCGTTGACGGTCGTGAACGCCTCACAGAATGTACCGCGACAGGTCCTCGTTCTTGACGATGTCGGCGAGCATCTTCGTCACGTAGGCTTCGTCAATCGTGACGATCTTGTTCTCGAGATCGGGACCTTCGAAGGAGATCTCGTCCAGCAGCTTCTCGAGCACGGTGTGCAGGCGGCGGGCGCCGATGTTCTCGGTGTGCTCGTTCACGGTCTGCGCGAAGTCGGCGATCTGCCGGATCGCATCGTCGGTGAACGTCAGGTCGATGCCCTCGGTTTCCATCAGCGCGATGTACTGCTTGATCAGGGCGCTCTTCGGCTCGGTGAGGATCCGGACGAACTCGTCCTTGCCGAGCGCCTCGAGCTCGACGCGAATCGGAAACCGTCCCTGCAGCTCGGGGATGAGGTCGGACGGCTTCGAGACGTGGAAGGCGCCGGCGGCGATGAACAGGATGTGATCGGTCCGCACCATCCCGTACTTCGAGTTGACGGTCGTGCCTTCGACAATCGGCAGGATGTCGCGCTGCACGCCCTCGCGGCTGACCTCGGGCCCGTGCGATCCTTCGCGGCCGGCGATCTTGTCGATCTCGTCGATGAAGATGATGCCCGCCTGCTCGACCCGCTCGACCGCGGCGCGGGCAACGCTGTCCATGTCGATCAGCTTCTGCTCTTCTTCCTGCGTCAGGTACTCGAGCGCCTCGGGCACCTTCAGCCGGCGCTTCTTCGTCTTCCCCTGGAAGAGGCCAGGAAGCATGTCCTTCAGGTTGATGTCGACTTCCTCGACCGAGGAGCCCGCGATGATCTCGAAGGAGGGGAAACTCTTCTCGCGCACTTCGATTTCGACGACGCGGCTGTCGAGACGGCCGGCGCGCAGCTGCTCGCGGAAGCGATCGCGCGTCTGGTTGAGGCCGTCGCGCCCGCCCGGCTCTTCGTCCGGCGCCAGCGGCCGCGGCGGCGGCAGCAGGATGTCGAGCAGCCGATCTTCCGCGTTCTGCGCCGCCTTCCCGCGCACTTCCTCGATCCGCTCGGCGCGCACCATCTCGACGCCGAGCTCGACGAGATCGCGCACCATCGACTCGACGTCGCGGCCGACGTAGCCGACTTCGGTGAACTTCGACGCCTCGACCTTCAGGAACGGCGACTGCGCCAGCCGCGCGAGCCGGCGCGCAATCTCGGTCTTGCCGACGCCGGTCGGGCCGATCATCAGGATGTTCTTCGGCGCGATTTCCTCGGCGAGCTCGGGCGCGAGCTTCTGCCGCCGCATGCGGTTGCGGAGCGCGATCGCGACGGCCCGCTTGGCCGCCGACTGGCCGACGACATGTTTATCGAGCTCGGCGACGATCTGCCGCGGCGTCAGCGAACTGGAGGAGGTCTGGGTCGTTTCCGGGAGATAAATCGCCACTACAGTTCTTCCACCACGATCTGGGCGTTCGTATAAATGCAGATCTCGCTGGCGATCGCCATCGACTTCTCGGCGATCGCGCGGGCGTCGAGATCGGTGTTGTTGGCCAGGGCCTTGGCCGCGGCCAGCGCAAACGGCCCGCCCGATCCGATCGCCACGATGCCATCGTCGGGCTCGATCAGGTCGCCGTTGCCCGACAGGAGAAACGTGGTCGTCTTGTCGAGCACGATCAGCATCGCCTCGAGCCGCCGCAGGATGCGGTCGGTCCGCCAGTCCTTGGCCAGCTCCACGGCCGATCGTTCGAGGTTACCGCGATACTGCTCCAGTTTCGATTCGAACCGGGAGAACAGCGCGAAGGAGTCCGCCGCCGAGCCGGCGAACCCGGCCAGGATGCGGTCGTTGTAGAGCCGCCGGATCTTTTTCGCGCTCTGCTTGACGACGGTCTGGCCAAAGGTCACCTGGCCATCGCCGGCGAGGACCGCGCGGTCGCGGGCCCGCACCGCGAGGATGGTTGTGCTGTGAAACATTCGATTTTCTGACTGTATCGGCCGGACGATCGGGGTGTCAAGAAAACGGGACGGACGGACTGTGGCGAGGACAGCGCAAGGGCGGTAGTACGTGCAAAGAAGTCGTTTTGGGCCGATACTGAACTTGTTGCGCTGGCAGGTCGGTTGCTCTACTGAAGCTCGGGGGTCCTCGTCATGAAGTCCACTCTTACAACATTGGCCGGCGGCGCGCTGAGCCTGCTCGTCCCCGCGTGGCTCCTGGTCGTGCCGGTTTCAGCACAGCAGCAACAGCAACAGCAGCAGAGTCAGCCGCGTGGCGAAAGCCGCGGCGGCGGCGAGGGGCGTGCGACGCCCCACTCGGGCCAGGGTCCGAGCGGTGGAGGCGGCGGCGCCAGTCCTCCGGTGGTGGCGGCGGCCAGTCCTCCGGCAGTGTCCGGCGGCCAGGCCTCGGGCGGTGGCGGCCGGCAGTCCTCTGGCGGAGGCGGCGGCCAGTCCTCGGGCGGCTCGACCGGCGGGTACTCGGGCGGCAGCCGCATGCGCGACTCCGACGGCGGCAGCCGTCGTGACTCGGGCGGCAGCGCCGGATACGCGGTGCCGCGCAACAGCGGTGGCGGCGACAGCAACGGCGGCGGCCGCGCCAGCGGCGGATCGAACAGCGGCGGATCGAACAGCGGATCGACCGGCAGCACGGCGGCCAGCGCTCCGGCGGAGCGCGAGCGCGGCACGCGCAGCGCGGACGGCGGCGAGCGGCGCGACGGCAGCCAGGACGTGCCCTCGTACGCGCGCCCGCGCGAAGGGCGTCCGGCGGTCGGCACCGCGGTCCCGCGCCGCTCGGGCCCGCCGGCGACGGGCGGCGGCGGCGGCACCTACATTCCGGGCGGGTTCTACGGACCGGGCGGGTACTACGGCGGCTACTACGGCGCGGGCTACGGCTACTACGATCCGTGGGCCGGCTACGGCGGTTTCGGCGGCTACTACGGTGGCTACTACGATCCGTGGTACGGCGGCTATCCGGCTTATCAGGAACCGTCAGCGGGCTACGGCTTCGACGAAGGGCGGCTGCGCCTGAAGATCAAGCCGCGCAACGCGGAGGTCTACGTCGACGGCTACTACGCCGGCACGGTCGACGACTTCGACGGGATCTTCCAGCGGCTGCACCTCGAGTCGGGGCCGCATCGCATCGAGATTCGCGCGCTCGGCTACGAGACGCTGAACTTCGACGTGATGATCAGCGTCGATCGGACCACGACCTACGAAGCGGTGATGAAACCCGTTCCGTGACGCGCAGTGCGCACGGTGCACCGCGCACGGTGCTCTCGTGAATCGTCTTCGAACTGTTGCGGCCGTCTCGGGCATCTACGACGCGATTGTCGGCGTCACGATGCTGGCGGGGCGGCCGCTTCTCGCATCGCTCTTCAACGTCGCCCTCCCCGAACCGCCTATCCACGCCGACCTGAACGGCATCTTCCTGCTATCGATTGCCGCCGGCTATCTGATTCCTTACCGCGAGCCCGACTCGGCCGGCGGACGCGGCTATCTGTGGGTGATGGGACCGCTTCTGAAAGGGGCGGGCGCGGCGACGTTCCTGCTCGATCACTTCCTTCGCGGCTCGCCCGTGTCGTTCCTGCTGTTTGCGTTCAGCGACGGCGCCCTCGCGCTGATCACGTTGTGGGCGTTGATGAGCGCGCCGCGAAAAAATCGGTAGGGGACTGCCTTCAGGCCGTCCGCTGGGACGGCTATTTCGTGAGGAGCTTGCGCTCGATCGGATAGGTGCCGATGAGGACCCACTGAGTTGACGCGTACTTCGCGAACAGCTCCATCTTCGCATCGACGAAGTGGCTGTTCTGCAGCATCTCCTGCCTCGACTGATCGCTGCCCGTGTAGCCGAGCTCGGATCTGATGACGATCGGCGGGGTGGTGGCGCCAGCCGGCAGCCCTTCCGAGCCGACGACGGTCTTGAAGCCGCTGCCCCACTCCTCGTTCTCGGAGACGCGCCGGAACAGCGCGTTGACCTGCATCGTGACCAGCTTCTGATCCGACACGTTCTTGAGCGTGAAAGTGGCTGAAGGGACGAGCTTGGTCTGACCGTTGACGATGCCGCGGTCGAACCAGCCGGTATCCTGCACCTCGACCTGCAGCCCCTTGGTCAGGTCGACCGTGGGTCCGCAGGCTGTCGACGAAGCGAACAGGCCGATCAGGAGGAGCCGGACGGGCGCGCGCATGCGCGCCATTCTACATTGCGGATCTCGGATTGCGGAATGCGGCCTGCGGATTGCGGATTGCGAATTCCGGATTGCCGATTTAGAAGACCTTCACTTCAATTCGCGTCAGCGCCTCTTCGCGCGACAGCTTTCCGGCCAGGAAATCGGCCAGATCCGAGCCCTTGAGCCGGATGATTCGGGTGCGCGCGTCGCTGTCGGCGGGCGCGAGCCGCGGCCGGTCGTCGTTCCCTTTCGCGGCGATCGTCAGCCACTCGGACGGGCCGATTCCGAGCGCGCTGCTATGCGACAACATCGCATCCTTCAGCGCCTGGATGACCTCGGTGCGATAAGCCTCGTTCGGGTCGGCCAGCACCGGATCGATGGTGCCGGCGCTCGCGGTGTCGTTGGTCGACGCCGCCGAGCCGGTGACGGTCCGTGCGCCGGCGACACTGCTGACGCTGCTGCTCGCGAGGCTCGCCTGCGTCGGAAGGCCGAGCGAGGAGGGGTTCACCTGCAGCTCGATGCGCTTCATCGCCTGTTCGAGGTCGGGATCGCCCGACGTCTTGACGTGCGTCTGCAGCGTCCGCAGCGCGCTGTCGAGGCCGAGATCGTTCTGGTCGAGCGTCCGCAGGCTCCACGTCAGCGTCGTCAGGAACGACGGGACGATGACGTCGAAGAAGACGCCGTAGCCCTCGAGCCGGAAGCCGCGCGCGTGCGCGTTGTCACTGACGAGAAGATCGGCGGGGACCTGCGCGAGCGCCTGGACGCGGTCGCGCGTCACCGCCACGCCGTGCTCGATTGCGCCTTCGAGCACACGTTCCATCTGGCCGATTTCATACCGCTGCTGCGTGGCGAGACGCGCGGCCTGCTGTGCCGGCTGTGGCGCCACGGTCTGCTGCGCCGAGGCCGGCGCGGCCGCGACGGTTCCCGCGATGACGATGGTGACTAACCCTCTCACGATTCCCCCTACTGCCTCTGTGATGCGCGATAAAGGATGTCGAGCCGTTGCCGGTCTCGCAGCACTTCAACTCCGAGGTTGTTCTGCACGACGCCGAGCGTCCGGTCGATCTTCACGAGATCGGCCTGGCGCTGCGTGGCGACGTCGCGCACCACTTCGGCGACGCGCAGCGCGAGCTCGCGCTGCTGCCGCTTTTCGCTTTCGTCGACGAGCGCGCGCACGCGTTTCACGAGATCGGCATCAGACATCGGCGCCGCAGCGCGCATCGCCGCCGGCGGCTGTGCCGCAGCCGTTCGAACCGAGCGCATTTCCGTTCTGAGCTGCTGCTCGAGCGCGGCCAGTTCCGCACGCCACGGCGTCGCCGCGTCTGTCGACGTCAACGCCGCTGTCCCGCCTGCCGGCTGGCGCGCCTTCGATGGGAGCGGCCGCCGGCGTCTGCATCCAGCCGGTGCGAACGTTGAGGCCGCTGGCGTCGTATCGCACGTCGAGGTTCGCAATGGCCGCCGAGACGCCAAGGAACAGGAGCGCCGCTGCGACCTGCGCCCAGGCCGGCACCTGGCGCCACCAGGGCATTGCGGATTGCGGATTGCGGATTGCGGATTGCGGCTGGCGGATTGCGGATGGTGCCGATCGCCGGCTCCGGCGGCGCCCACCGTGCCAGCTGGGAGCGGACGCCGCGCAACGCGGCGAGCTCCTCGCGGCAGCTCGCGCAGGTGAAGAGGTGCGCCTCGAACAGCGCGCGCTCGGGCCCATCGGTCCCATCGTCGTACAAGCACGCAATCAGTGCATCTTCGCGATCGCCGTCGTATCCACAGAACGAGGAATCAGTCATAGCTGTGCTTTATGGTTCTTGGCCAGTTCACGCCGCAGGACCGTCAGGCCCTGGTACAACCGGGTCTTGACGGTGCTCAGCGGGCAACCGACCAACTCCGCGATTTCCTGAAACGTCAGCCCGTGATATTCCTTCAAAACAATCGCTGTCCGCTGTTCTTCCGGCAGGAGTGCCATCGCGCGCTCGACCAGCCGGCTGAGATCCTTGCGCGCGACAAGGTCTTCGATCGACTCGGACGGCTCGGCCGCCGCCGCCATCTCGATGAGATCGACGTCTTCCGGCGGCTGGACGACCGGCGTGCGCCGTTCGCGCCGCACCCAGTCGCGGCACAGGTTAAGGGCAATCCGGTACAGCCACGACGAGAATTTGGCCTGGCCGCGGAAGCCCGGGAGGGCGCGAAACGCACGGAGGAACGTCTCCTGGCACACGTCTCGCGCATCCTCTTCGCGCCCGATCGTGCGGTACGCGAGAGCGTAGATGGGACGCTCCCATCGGAGTACAAGCTCATTGAAACTGTCGGCGTCGCCGCTGATCGACTTCGCGACGAGTTCTTCGTCCGTCCACGGCATTGCGGGTGCGCGGAGGATCCTTTCTTCTCTTGCGTACTAAGACGGCGAACGGTGTGGGACAGTCGGCCCCTGGAGCCAGGTTCCTCAATTATAACGTGTAGCGCGCTAAGCACCTGAGCCGAGAAGGGTTATAGTAACGGCCCCGTCACGGTCCGGCTGAGGGCGACAAAGATTCCGACCGATCGATCGCCGTGCAAATCGAGCGATCGCAGTAGAATCGCGGCCTAGTCTTTCGGGGAACCCTACAGAACAGGATGTCCCAAGAACCACGAACCACGCGGTTGACGCGCCCGGCCTCCGGTCCGGATTCGGGCGGTGCCGGCACTGCCCCGCGGCCTCTGACCTCGCTGCTGGCGCACAGTGCGACTCCAAACGATCTGCTGCCGCATCTGCACCAGCACGCGCTGGACCTCACTGGCGGATCCCGCTCGCTCCTGTTCCAGCACAACCCGCGCAACGGGGCGCTGCAGGCGACGTCGGGATTCGGCCTCGAAACACTGCGGACCGACCCGTGGATGCCAGGGCCGGACGAGGCGACCGTCGTCGGCGACGCGTTCTCGCGAGGGCTGCCGACGCTCATCGCCGACGCGCCCCACCAGTCGCCGGACCTCGCGGCCAGACTCGACGCGCGCGCGGTGCTGCTCCTGCCGCTCGTCCGCGGGACCGAACGCGTCGGGCTCCTGGTCGTCGGCTTCGAGACGCCGCCCACCGCATCGAGCGTCGACGGCGAGGTCGTCGAGGCCGCCGACGTGTTCATGACCGCGCTGGAGCTGTTCAGCCTCCGTCAGGGCTCGGAGCTGCAGCGCGACGTCCGTGCGCTGCTCGAGGAGTTCAGCAACACGCTGTCGGCGACGCTCAGCCTCGCCGCCGGACTCGATATCTTCTGCCACGGCGCGAATCGCCTGTTCGGAGCGGACCGAACCTCGGTGTGGATCCACGAGCGGCGCGCGCGGCATCTGGTCCTGCAGGCATCGTCCGACCCGGCCGGCGTCGCGCGCGGCATCCGTGTCGGCACCGACGACGCGTCGGCGCCCGCGGCGATGGCGATGCGCAGCACCCGGGCCGAGATCGTCTCGCTCTCGGACGACGACTTCACCGCGCTGCTGACGGTTCCTCTACGCGGCACCCGACGCGCCCTCGGCACGATCGTCTTCGAAGGCGTGCGCGTCGAGACGGGCGGCGAGCTCGATCTGCTCGATCGCGCCGACGAGCTCGGGCGTCAGCTCTCGAGCGCCGTCGAGAACATGCAGCTGATCGACGACGTGATGCGGTCGCGTCGGGAGCTGGAGAACACGTTCGATTCGATCTCGCACCTGGTTGCCGTCGCCGACACGCGCGGCCACATCGTCCACGTGAACCAGGCGTTCGCCACGCGCGTCGGGCAGAAGCGCGACGACCTGCTGAACCGGCCGCTGGCCGACCACCTCGGCCCGGAGCTCGCCGAGTGGCTGGCCAGACACAAGGCGCTACCGCCGCGGCCGCCGGGCGAATCGGCGGTGACGTGCGAGATCTTCGACCCGGTCCTGAAGGGGCCGTTCATGGTGACGGTCACCGACCTGCTCAACCAGGATCGCGAGCCGGTCGGCAACGTCATCGTCGCGCGCGACCTGACGCCGCAGACGCGGCTCGAGGCTGAACGGGAAGAGCTGAGGAAGCGGCTGACCCAGAGCGAGAAGCTCGCGGCCCTCGGGCAGTTCGTCGCCGGCATCGCGCACGAGTTGAACAACCCGCTGCAGGGCGTGCTCGGCCATCTCGAGCTCTTGCGGACCACCGGGGCCTTTCCGAAACAGCTCCGCCGTGAGGTGCAGGTAATTTATCGTGAAGCAGACCGCGCCGCGAAAATCGTCCGGAACCTGCTGGTGTTCGCCGGATCCCGCCGTCTGGCGCTGCGTTCGGTGAGCTTGAATGTCGTGCTGCAGAAAGTACTATCGTTGCGCGCTCCAATGCATCGTGCGTCGGGTATTGAAGTCGTGCGACACTATGATGATAGATTGCCGCGCGTGAAGAGCGACCCGCTGCTCCTGCACCAGGTCTTCCTGAACATGGTGATGAATGCGGAGCATGCCATCGCGGCGGCCGGCGAGACTGGACGCCTCGAAATCTCGACGTCGGTAGCACCCTCCGGCGACCGGATCATCGCGACAGTGCGAGATACCGGCGTCGGCATTCCCGAGGACACGTTGTCACGCATTTTCGAGCCCTTCTACACGACCAAGGAAGTCGGCAAAGGCACAGGCCTGGGCCTGGCCATCGCATACGGCATCGTGCAGGAGCATGGCGGCCAGATTCTCGCCGCCAACCATCGCGACGGTGGCGCGGTATTCACCGTCGAATTGCCAATCGCGCCGTCACCAGGACGCTGACGAGATGATTGACGAAACGTTTCTGACGACGGAAGAAGTCCTGGAGTACCTCCAGGTCAACCTCCGCACGGTGTACCGGCTGATCAAAGCCGGCAAGATTCCCGCGGTTCGCGTCGGGCGCCAGTGGCGCTTCCGCAAGCGGGACATCGATGCCTGGCTCGACAGCCAGCGGCCACGTGGCGGCGGCGCCCGGCCGGCTCCGGCCGCGACGGCGCCGGTGCGCCAGGCCACCGGCGCGACGCGCCCGCGCGTCCTCGTCGTCGACGACGAGGCGAGCATCCGCGATCTGCTGTCGAAGACGCTGGCGCTCGCGGAATACGACGTCGACGTCGCCCCCGACGGGCGATCGGCGCTCGAGCGCATGCGGCTGTATCCCTACGATCTGCTGATCGCCGACCTGAAGATGCCGGGGATGGACGGCCTGACGGTGATTCGCGAGGCGAAGCGCTACAAGGCCGACCTGCCGGTGATCATCATCACCGGCTTCTCCACCGAGTCGAGCGCGATCGACGCCGTCAACCTCGGCGTGGCCGGATACCTCACCAAGCCGTTCCGCGTGCCGCAGGTGCTCGCGGCTGCGGCTAAAGCGCTCGGCGAGTAAACGCAAGGCTGAAGGGGCTGAAGGCTCAAAGGCTCAAAGGCCTTTGGACCTTCCCCTTTCTTTCCTCGTCGCCGTTCCGCCTTCCAGCCTTCGCGCCTTCCGACCTTCGCGCCTTCTAGCCTTCCCGCCTTGCTGCTACACTAGATCTCTTTCCCTGTCAGCATGATCCAGCTTTCCGAGCTCACCAAGACCTTCGGCGATCGCGTCCTCTTCGACCATGTGACGTGGCAGATCACGGACCGTGAACGTGTCGGTCTGTGCGGTCCCAACGGCGCCGGCAAGACGACGCTCCTGAAGATGATGGCCGGGTTCGACGAGCCCGACTCGGGGGCGATCCTCAAGCCGACCGCGATGACCGTCGGCTACCTGCCGCAGGACGGGCTGAGCCACGCCGGCCGGACGCTCTTCGACGAAGCGTCGAGCGCATTCGGCGAGCTGCTGGCGATGAAGGCCGAGATGCACGCGCTCGAGGAGCGGCTCGGCGATCCGGCGATCCCCGAGCCGGAGCACGACGGGATGCTGCACCGCTACAGCGACCTGCAGGACCAGTTTCGCCTGCACGACGGCTACAGCATCGAGCTCAAGACGGCGACGGTGCTCCAGGGCCTGGGCTTCAAGACCGCGGACTTCCCGCGGCCGACCGAGACGTTCTCGGGCGGCTGGCAGATGCGCATCGCGCTCGGCAAGCTCCTGCTCGGCCAGCCCGATCTGCTGCTGCTCGACGAGCCGACCAACCATCTCGATCTGGAAGCGCGCAACTGGCTCGAGGAATATCTGAACGCGTATCCGCACGCGGTCATCCTGGTGTCGCACGATCGCTTCTTCCTCGACTCGGTGGTCACCCGGATCGCCGACCTGACGCTGCGGACGCTGACCGACTACCACACCAACTACAGCGGCTACCTCGCCGAGCACCACGAGCGGATCGAGGCGATGCGCAAGGCCAAGCGCGAGCAGGACGAGGAGGTCGCGCGGGTCAAGATGTTCATCGATCGTTTCCGCTATCAGGCGACCAAGGCGGCGCAGGTCCAGAGCCGCATCAAGCAGCTCGAGAAGGTGGTGCCGATCGAGGTGCCGCCGGAGCGCAAGAAGATCAACTTCAACTTCCCGGCGTGCGCGAAGAGCGGCCGGATGGTGATCGAGCTGAAGCGCGCGAGCAAATCGTATGGCGGCCTGACGGTCTTCAAGGACCTCGACCTGCACATCGAGCGCGGCGATCGCATCGCGCTCGTCGGTCCCAACGGCGCCGGCAAGTCGACGCTGATGCGGATGCTCTCCGGCGAGGAGTCGCCCGACAGCGGCGAGCGCATCCTCGGCCACAACGTGGTGATGCAGTATTTCGCGCAGGACGAAGCGACGCGGATGGACCCGGCGCCGACGGTCTACGAGACGCTCTCGTCCGGATCGCCGATGCAGATGGTGCCGATGATCCGCAACATCCTCGGCGGCTTCCTCTTCTCCGGCGACGACGTCTACAAGCACGTGCGCGTGCTGTCGGGCGGCGAGCGGACGCGGCTGGCGGTCGCGCGCATGCTGCTGCGGCCGTCGAACACGCTGCTGCTCGACGAGCCGACCAACCACCTCGATCTCGACTCGAAGGAAGTGCTGCTCGATGCGCTGGTCGACTACGGCGGGACGCTGATGTTCGTCTCCCACGATCGCTACTTCGTCGAGCGGCTGGCGACGAAGATCATCGAGGTCGGCGACGGCACCGCGATCAGCTTCCCGGGAACCTATCGCGAGTTCCTCTATCACAAGGAACACGGCGTCAAGGAAGGGCGCCCTGGACTCGACCGGCAGCCGGAGCGCGGCGCGCGCGACGGCGACCGTGAACCCAAAAAGTCATCGTTGCCTCAGAAAGCTACACCGCCACAATCGCAGACAAAGGGCGCTCCCCCGTCGCGCCCGGCAGAGCGTGGCGCGCCCGACGAGAAACAGCGTCTGCGCGAAGAGAAGAAACGGGCCGACGCCGAGAGCCGCAAGCGCTCACGCGAGCTGCAGGCGCGGCAGGCGCGGATCGAATCGCTCGAAACTCGGATCGCCGAGACGGAATCGGCCATCCGCGAGGTCGAGCAGCAGATGTCAGCTCCCGGTTTCTACGACGATCGCGCCGCCGCCCAGCCGGTGATCGATCGCCATCAGTCGCTGATGTGGCAGGTCGGCGATCTGATGCACCAGTGGGAAGAGCTCCAATCCCTCACCGACCTCTCCACCGAAGCCTGACGGAATCGTAATTGCATTACAGATTCTGTTACGGCTGGGAATGCATTCCCGTCTGTAACCGACTGAATTTGTTCGTCTTTCATGGGGGCGGCGGCTTCAGGAGCCGGGCATACGGTTTGCCCAATAAGCCCATGAGCTCTAGTGTTCACTGCGATGCCCGACACCAATCCGCGACCCGGCGCCCGGTCCCGGCGCCGTCCAGCCGCCGCTGCGGCGCCTTCGGCGATGCCCGAACGGCGCGCGCGTGTGCGGCCGCCGCAAACGGCTGACGACCGGTTTTTCCGGCATCTGGTCAGCAGCATGCGGAACGGCGTCATCGCGTTCAGGCGTGACGGCACGCTGGCGCTGATGAACGACGAGGCGTACCGGATCTTCGGCTTGACGCCGGCGACGGGCGATATCGGACGCCCCTTCGCCGACGTGCTGCGCGAGCGCCCCGAGATCATCCGTTTGATGATGAGCGCGTTCGAACTGAGCTACCTGCCGAACCGCGCCGAGCTCCGGCTGAAGGATCTCGATCGCGTAATCGGCTACACGATTTCGCACGTCAAGGACGAAACCGGCGCCGGACCGATTGGCGCGGTGCTGTTCTTCAAGGATCTGACCCGCGTCGAGCAGCTCGAGGAGCAGGAGCGCCTTCGCGATCGGCTCGCCTCGCTCGGCGAGATGGCCGCCGGGATCGCGCACGAGCTGAAGAACCCGCTCGCCGGGATCGAAGTGATGGCGGGGCTGCTGCGCCGCCAGGTGCCCGACTCGAAGGACGCGCAGTCGCTGCTCGCCGACATCCTGAGCGAAGCGAAGCTCGCCAACGCGATCGTCGTCGAGATGCTCGAGTTCGTGCGGCCGGTGCGGCTGCAGGTGGAGCGCACCGACCTCACCGACGTCCTGCAGCAGTCGGTGACGATGGCGGAATCGAAGGCGCCGCGCGGGAAGGTGGCCGTCGCCACCCATGTCGAAGCGGGGTTGCCGCTGATCGACGGCGATCACCACCAGCTGTCGCAGGTGTTCACCAACCTGATTGCGAACGCGTTCGAGGCGCTCGACGGCAAGGGGCACATCAACATCTCGGCGACGACCAGCACGATCGACGCGGATCCGGCGTTTGCCGGCGTGCACCCGCCGACGCCGGCGGTGGTCGTGGAAGTGGCCGACGACGGGCCCGGGATTTCGGCTGAGCTGACCGATCGCATTTTCAATCCTTTTTTCACGACCAAGGTCACCGGGACAGGTCTTGGACTGGCGATCGTCCGAAAGATTGTAGATGCGCATGACGGGCGCATCGACGTCAACAGCTCAGCGGCGGCCGGGACGCGGTTCCGCGTCACGCTGCCGGTGACGAGCGCGTCGAGTTGGTTCAAGTGAGGTAGCGCGAAGGCTTCGGAGGTTCGGGTAGCGCGAAGGCTTCAGCCGAGCGTCGTTCGGTCGGATCCGGGTACGTCAGTTGAGGAGATAACGATGGGTCGAATTCTTGTCGCCGATGATCATGATGCGTTGCGCCGCGGGCTGGTTCGCGGCCTCACCGAAGCGGGGCACGATGTCGAAGAGGCCTCGAACGGCAACGCCGCGATCGAACGGCTTCACGACAGCTATTTCGATGTGGTCCTGAGCGATCTCAAGATGGGCGGCAGCGACGGCATGGACGTGTTGCGGACGACGCGCGCCATGCATCCGACGACAGCGGTCATCCTGATGACGGCGTTCGGATCGGTCAATACCGCGGTCGAGGCGATGAAGATCGGCGCCTTCGACTACGTGCAGAAGCCGTTCGAGATCGAGGAGATGGAGGTCAAGATCGAGAAGGCGCTCGAAGTGAAGCGCCTGAAGCACGAGCTCGATTACCTCCGCGGCACCCAGCAGGACATCTACGAATTCGACAAGATCGTCGGCCAGAGCCCCGCGCTCCAGCACGTGCTCGACATCGTCAAGAAGGTGGCGAAGAGCAATACGACGGTGTTGATCCGCGGCGAAACGGGCACCGGCAAGGAGCTGATCGCCGGCGCGACGCACCACAACTCGCTGCGCAACAACCGCAACTTCGTCAAGGTGAACTGCGCGGCGCTGCAGGAGAACCTGCTCGAATCGGAGCTCTTCGGCCACGAGAAGGGCGCCTTCACCGGCGCCGACAAGCAGCGCATCGGCCGCTTCGAGCAGGCCGACGGCGGCACGCTGTTCCTGGACGAAATCGGCGACATGAGCCCGAGCACGCAGGCCAAGATCCTGCGCGTCCTGCAGGAGCACGAGTTCGAGCGCCTGGGTGGCACCCGCACGCTGCGCGTCGACGTGCGGCTGATCGCGGCGACCAACCGCGACCTGCCGGCGATGGTGCAGGCCGGCCAGTTCCGCGAGGACCTGTACTACCGCCTGAACGTCGTCTCGATCGAGATGCCGCCGCTGCGCGAGCGCAAGGACGACATCGTGCCGCTGGCGATGTCCTTCATCCGCCGGTTCGCCGGCGAGCTGAAGAAGAAGATCGACGGGCTCGAGCCGGAAGCGCAGAAGCTGTTGATGCGCTACAACTGGCCGGGCAACATCCGCGAGCTCGAGAACACGATCGAGCGCGCCATCCTGCTGGCCGAGGGGCGCGCCATCGCTCCGGGCGACCTGCGGCTCGGCGAAGTGCCGACCGCGGGCGGCGGCAGCCGCGACCACGCGGCGGTCGTGAAGATTCCGCCGACCGGCATCCCGCTCGAGGAGATCGAGCGGCACGCGCTGACCGAGGCGCTGAAGATGTCGAACTGGGTGCAGAAGGACGCGGCGGAGCTGCTGTCGATCAGCCCGCGCGTGATGAACTACAAAATCAAGACGCTCAACATCGAGTTCCCGCGCGGCCGGCGCGCGGCCCCGCTCGTCGCGCAGGCGTCGTAACCATCGGCTGTTCCACGAAAAAAGGCGGACAGGCTGGCAGGCCTGTCCGCCTTTTCTTTTTCAGCCGCGGATTAGTGATCGTCGTCGTCGTCGCCGACGTTGACGAACCCGAACATGTGATCGTTCAGCAGGTGCCCGCGGTTCATGCAGATAACGAGATACCGCCCGCTCCGGTTGAACTGAACCTGGACGCGATTGCCTGCCGTCGCCACCGGCGGGGTCGCGGCCGGGTTGAACGCCGTTCCGGTCAGGAACGCGCCGGCACGGTTGGTGGCGATCGCCGCCGGGTTGTTGACGTCGCCCGGCGACGCGCCGGACGTGGCGAGGAGCCGGTCGCTGTGGTCCGGGTCGTCAACACGCGGGTTGACGATCACGACCGCCGTCTGGCCCGAGTTGGCGGCGTTGATATTGAACCCCGGCTCGACGACCAGCCGGCCTTTCCCATCCCTGATCCGGTAGTTCAGGTTCTCGGTGCCGTTGAGGAGAATCGTGGAGCCGCCCACCATCACCTGGTTCTGAATCGTGCCGTTGCAGACCGCATTTCGCGCTCGTCGATCCGACTCGGGTGCCCCCGCCGGGCCCTGGCAGAGATCCCCGGCGATGTCGTCGCGAGTGGTCTTCTTGTTGACCTCGTGAATCGCGATCCCGTGACCACCGCCGTTGACGACGAAGGTGACCGTCCCGCCTTTCCGGATGCTGACGTCATCCGGCAACAGGAAATGCGTGGAGGCGTTGTCCGGGCTGCCCGGCACTCCCGCCTGCGGTGGTTGCGGCTGCGGCATCGCGAATTGGACGGTGGCGTCCTGCACGGCCTTGTCCTTGCCCTTGTCGTCGGCCCTGCCCACAGCGGTGAATGCCAGGGCCGCCATGGCGGCGACGACGATGCTCGTTCGTCCTCTCTTCATGTCGATACTCCTCCGAATCCGAGGTTTGACGCTCTCGCGTCGGACGCGATGCGCCGCGGCAGGGAACTGGCGCATCGCCAGCCCTCCGACGGCGTTCGAAGCACGGCGGGAACACAGCGGAGCAAACAACCGCTCGAGTTCCTGGCGTTGTGAGGTGTGGTGACGCCGCGAAATCAGCGGCGCGTGGGGTGTGCAGCTCGACGAGCGCGAGTACCGATGATGTCGACGGTCTCTCTAGTCCTTGCGAGCGTCTTCAATGAGCCGGCTCGCAACGTGCCATAGGGCCCTCCCAAATTCGAACCGACCATCGCGGGCGCGCCCCGCTCGGGTCCAGCCTTGTAGTTGAGCTCGAACCGGCGAATCCTACTGCCGCGGCGGGCCGAGGGCCAGTAAAAAGATGGGCTAGGAATTTTTTATGGTTTGTTTTTTGCGGAATGGCTTCAAAAGTAGGAGCGGACCGCACCCTGATGGTGCCGTCGAACGCGGCACGATCCGCCCTCCTGCTCTTCCCCGGACGCGCTGGCGAAGTCTGTCCCTTAGCCTTCAGGCCTTCCAGCCTTCCAGCCTTTCAGCCTTCCGGCCTTACTCTCCGTGTCCCCCATGGTCGTCGTCATCGTCGTCATCATCGACAACCCTGACCCATGCGTACATGCCGTCGATGAAATGGCCGCGGACGTTGCAGATGACGAGGATACTTCCCCGGCGCCGAAAACGCGATCGAGTCGGTTCGGTTCTGCGTCCGCGCTCAGCGGGAATTGACCGCCGTCACTGAAGGGCGGAACCGCCTGCCGGAGTGCCTGGGAAAAGCCCTTCGCAATCACGTTGCTGACGTCGCCAACGATCACCTCATAGTTGACGAATGTTCCGGCGGCAGGAATGTTGGCCACGACGTCGTCCAGAGTGCACTCCCGGCTGGTAGACCCACAGCCAGTGGAAGCCGGACACGATGAAGTTCACGTGGCCGGCACGGACGACCACGGTCCCGTCTGCAGCTTCCTGGCCTTGCTGATGCGAACTTTGAACTCCTGCGGGAGGATGTGGTGATTCGGCTTGTTGCCGGCCTGGGCGTTGTTGTTGCCGGTGCCGAAGGCACCGTGATTCTGGCCGGGGTCTTGTCCTTGGCTTTCACGGTCGGACCGTGCGACAGAGCGAGCGCGAGAATCGAAACGACGACCGCCAATGCTTTGAGGTGTTTCATCTCCGAACTCCTTTTGTTCCGTTCCCCGGGGGGAAGAATCGTCACTCGGCGCGTCATCCGTGGACGACGCACCGCCGACGCTCGTGCACGGACCCGGGGGAGGGGTTCGCGACGTAGTTGTAGTCTTCGCAGCCTGACCGGCCTGCCGCGGAAAGACGGAAGGTCGCGGACCGAGACTTCGAAGAATCCGGCAGCACCCTGATGGCTACCCGCTGGAGTCGAGCCTGCGCATCCTACTGCCGCGGCCGAGTTTTGACCAGTAAAAGAAATATGTTGGGTGTCGTTAGGACTTGAGCGCGCGCGGGTGGGTTTTGCGGTAGACGTCGAGCAGCTGCGTCGTGTTGACGTGCGTGTAGCGCTGGGTGGTGCTGAGGCGCGCGTGCCCGAGAAGCTCCTGAATCGTGCGCAGGTCGGCGCCGCGCTGCAGCAGGTGCGTGGCGAACGAATGGCGCAGGGCGTGAGGGCTGATGCCGGTTCGAGGGGTGCTTGCCGCCGCGTACCGCCGCACCACGCGGTCGACGCTGCGCACCGTCAGCCGCCCGCCGCGGTAGTTGACGAACAGCGGCTCCCGACTGCGGCCATGGCGCTCGGCCCGGGCGCTGCGGCTCGCTGACGCCTGCGCCGAAGGCAGCGATTTGGTGGCGGCGATGAGCTGCTGGCGATCCTTCAGGTAAGCGCGAACCGCGGCCGCGGTCGTCCCGTTGAACGGCACGATCCGCTCTTTCCGCCCCTTCCCCAGCACACGCACCATCCGCGCGCTCAGGTTCACATCGTCGACGTCCAGCCCGGTCAGCTCGCTGAGGCGCAGCCCGGAGGCGTAGAACAGTTCGAGAATCGCCCGGTCGCGGCGCGAGAGCGCCGTGTCGCCGGCGGGCGCTTCGAGCAGCGCGGTCATCTCGTTCTCGGAGAGGTGCGCCGGCATGCGCACGGCGCGCTTCGGCGTGGAGACGAGTCCGCCGGGGTCCTCGTCAATCACCCCTTCACGCCGCAGGTAGCGCAGGAACGTCCGCACCGCGGCCAGCTTGCGCGCCGCCGACGCGCGCGAGAGACCCTGCTTGTGCAGCTGCCCGAGAAAGCCGCGCAGCGCATCGCGCGTGCAATGCGATGGCTGGAGATCGCGCTTCTTGAGATCGGCGTCCGCGGCCAGATAGCCGATGAACTGCGACAGGTCGCTCTCGTAGGCGCGAACCGTGTGCGCCGAGGCGTTGCGGTTAAGCGCGAGAAACTTGAGGAAGGCCCGGAGATGTTCGATCATTGATCCACGCCTGCAGATCGGCGAGCGCGCGCGCCGACAGTGCTTCGTTGCGGAGCTTCTTTCCCCTGGGCGGCCGATCCAGCGGCGGCATGATCCCGAAGGTGATGTTCGACGGCTCGTAGTGCGCCGGGTTGGCGTGCGACACGTAGTACGCCAGCGCGCCGATCGCTGTCGTCCGCGGCAGCGCCGATACGTGCTCGCCGCGCGCCATCGATGCCGCGTTCATCCCGGCGAGGAGGCCCGACGCCGCCGATTCGACATAGCCCTCCACCCCTGACATCTGGCCGGCGAAGAACAGCGACGGCCGCGCGCGCACCTGCCAGGTCTCGGCCAGCACGGTCGGCCCGTTGACGTAGGTGTTGCGGTGGACCATGCCGAAGCGGACGAACTCGGCGTTCTCGAGCCCGGGAATCAGCCGCAGCACGCGTGCCTGATCGCCCCACTTGATCTGCGTCTGGAAGCCGACCAGGCTGAAATGGTCGCCGGCAAGGTTGTCCTGCCGCAACTGCACGGCGGCGTACGGCTCGCGGCCGGTGCGCGGATCGACGAGCCCGACCGGCTTCATCGGTCCGAAGCGCAGCGTGTCGCGGCCGCGGTGCGCCATCACCTCGATCGGCAGGCACCCCTCGAAGAAGCGCTCCTTGTCGAAGTCGTGCACCGTCGCCGATTCGGCGGCGACGAGCGCATCGTAGAAGCGCTCGTACTCGTCGCGCGTCATCGGGCAGTTCAGGTAGTCGCCCTGACCATCATCCACACCGCACGCCGCACCTTGCACCTGTGCACCGTGCACCTGCACCTCTGCACCCGGCACCTCTGCACCCTGCACCTGCCCACCCTGCACCTCGCCGCGTCGCAGGCTCCGATCCCACCTCGACGCGCGGAAGACCTTCGCGCGATCGATCGTCTCGGCGAGCACGATCGGACTGATGGCGTCGTAGAAATACAGGTGATCCTGTCCGACGACCGCGGCGAGCTGCGCCGACAGCGCATCCGAGGTGAGCGGACCGGTCGCGATGATCACCGGCTCGCCGTCGCTCGAAGCGGGGATCGACGCGACTTCTTCGCGGACGATGGTGACGAGCGGGTGTTCGGAGAGCGCCTGGGTAATCAGGCCGGCAAAGTGCTCGCGATCGACGGCCAGCGCGGCACCGGCCGGCACGCGGCTCTGCTCGGCGGCGCGCATCACCAGCGAGCCGAGCCGCCGCATCTCTTCCTTCAGCAGGCCGACCGCGTTATCGAGCTTGTCGCCGCGGAAGGAGTTGCTGCAGACGAGTTCGGCGAGGCGATCGGTCTTGTGTACCGCAGTGGGGCGCACCGGCCGCATCTCGTACAGCGTGACGCGCACGCCGCGCGACGCCGCCTGCCAGGCAGCCTCCGATCCGGCGAGGCCGCCGCCGACGATCCGGACGCCCATCAGCTGGCGCGCTTGCGGACCGCGCGCTTCGCGGCGGCCTTCGGCTTTGCTTTCGACGCAGCCTTGGCCGGGCCCTTGGTGGATTTCGCTTTCGAACCGCCTGCGGCGGGCGCCGCGAGGCCTTCCTCGACCGGACGCGGCGCGCGACGGCGTCCGCGAGCGGGCGCACCGGCTGCGGCTGCCGCACGGCGGCCACGGCGTGGTGACGGTGGTGCGCCACGGCGCGCTTCGAGCAGCGCGCGCGCTTCTTCGAGCGACACCGTCATCGGATCGATCCCTTTCGGGATCGACGCGTTCAGCTCACCGTCGGTGACGTACGGGCCATAGCGTCCTTCGAGCACCTGAAGCGCCGTGCCGTCGGGAACGTCGATCTTGCGGATGACGCGTTTCTGCGCCTGACGCGCCGAGCGCTTCGGCGCCGCAAGCAGCTCCAGCGCCCGCTCGAGGCCGACGGTGAAGAGATCGTCCGATGCCTCCAGCGACCGGTAGTCGTCGCCGTGCTTGATGTACGGGCCAAAGCGCCCGAGCCCGGCGACAATCGAATCCTTCGACTCCGGGTGCGTGCCGAGCTCGCGCGGCAGCTCCAGCAGCTTCAGCGCATCATCGAGGGTCACCGACGATTCGGTGAGCCCGCCGGTCAGCGACGATCGCTTCGGCTTCTCCTTCACCCCTTTCTCAGGGGTTTCGCCGAGCTGCACGTAGGCACCGAACCGGCCGTGAATCGCGTAGACGTTCTGGCCGCTCTTCGGATCGACGCCGAGCAGCCGCGGCCCTTCCGCCTTGGCGCGAATCAGCGCCATCGCCTTGGCGACGGTGAGATCGGCCGGCGGCGTCATCGGCGGCACGCCGGCCGTCTTGCCCGGACCGCCCTCGCCGAGCTGAAGGAACGGGCCGTAACGTCCGATGCGGACGCGAATCACCTCACCCGACTCCGGATCGGGGCCGACGTCGATGAGCGGGTACTCGGCGCGCTCCTCCGCCTGCTTGACCGCTTCCTCGAGGCCGCGATGGTGCCGGTCGCCCCGGTAGAACTGCCGGATGAAGTCGAGCCACTCGCGCTCGCCGCGTGAGATCTGGTCGAGGTCTTCTTCCATCTCCGCGGTGAACTCGGTGTCGATCAGGTCGCCGAAGTGCTCGCGCAGCAGGCGCGTCACCGCGAAGGCGGTGTAGCTCGGCACCAGTGCCTTCCCCTGGCGGAAGACGTAGCCGCGGCGTTCGATCGTGCCGATCGTGGCCGCGAAGGTCGACGGCCGGCCGACGCCGATCCGCTCGAGCTCTTTGATCAGCGATGCCTCGGTGTAGCGCGCCGGCGGGCTGGTATCGTGCCCTTTCGCCTCGAGGCCGAGGAGCTGCACCCGGGTGCCGTTGCGATCGACGCGCTCGCCGACGGTGAGCGTCGGGAGGACGGTTTCCTGCTCCTGCAGCTCCGCCTCGACATCGTCGCTGCCCTCGACGTAGGCGCGCCGGAAGCCGGCAAATTCGATCGCCTTGCCCGAGGCCGTGAAGATCGCCTGCTCGCCGTTGTCGCCGGTGCCGGCGATTTCGACCGTCGTCCGCAGCACGCGCGCGTCGGGCATCTGCGACGCCATCGTCCGCTTCCAGATCAGCTCGTAGACGCGCAGGTCGTCGCCCGCGGCGTCCAATGCCTGCGGCGCGACGCCGAAATTCGTCGGGCGGATCGCCTCGTGCGCTTCCTGCGCGTTCTTGACCTTGGTCGTGTAGCGGCGCGGCGCGGTGTAGTACTCGTCGCCGAACAGCTCGCGAATCGCGGTCGCCGCCTCGGTGAGCGCCTCATCACTCAACGTCGTCGAATCGGTGCGGTGGTAGGAGATGTGGCCGTCCTGGAACAGCCGCTGCGCCGACTGCATGGTGCGCTGCGTGGAGAAACCGAGCTTGCGGCTCGCCTCCTGCGTCAGCGTCGACGTCGTGAACGGCGCGGCAGGCCGCTCGACGCCGGGCCTGGCTTCGACGCTGGTCACGCTCCAGGGCAGATGCTGCTCGAGCGTGCCCGCCAGCGCGGCGGCATCGCTGTCCGACAGGAGCCGCACGTTCTTGCCGATGAGGACGCCGTTCGCGTCGAAGTCCTTCCCGCTGGCGACGCGGACGTCGCCAACGCGGGTCAGCGTCGCGCCAAAGGCGCGCCCATCGGCCGAGAACTGCGCGTCGAGGTCCGAGTAGCGGGCGGTGCGGAAGGCGAGCCGCTCTTCCTCGCGATCGACAATCAGCCGGACCGCGACGCTCTGCACACGGCCCGCGCTCAGGCCGGTCTGGACCTTCTTCCACAGCACCGGCGAGAGCGTGTAACCGTACAGACGATCGAGGATGCGGCGACTCTCCTGCGCGCGGACAAGGTTGTCGTCGACGTCGTGCGCCTCGCGCACCGCCTGGTCGATCGCTTTCTTCGTGATCTCGTGAAAGACGATGCGCTTGACCGGGACTTTCGGCTTCAGCACCTGGAGCAGGTGCCAGCTGATCGACTCGCCTTCCCGGTCGGGGTCGGTCGCGAGCATGACCTCGGTTGCGTCCTTGAGTGCCGTCTTGAGCTCGCTGACGCGCTGCCGCTTGTCTTCGGGCACGACGTAGTACGGCTTGAAGTCGCCCTCGGTATCGACGCCGAGCCTGCCCCACTTCTTCCGTCGGATCTCGTCGGGGACCTGGCTGGCCGACTCGGGCAGGTCGCGGACGTGCCCGTAACTGGCCTTCACCTGGTACTCGTTGCCGAGAAAGCGCGACAGCGTCTGCGCCTTCGCCGGCGACTCCACAATCACAAGCGTCTTCGCCATAACCCTCGAACACCCTAACACGTTCTGTCGATCCGTACGAACCGCCCGCCGCCCAGACGCTGCACCAAACCTTGCAATTCGAGATCGAAGAGGCGAGGGAGCAGACGCGGCGTTTTCAGGCCCGATCGCTCGGAAATCGCATCGAGATCGCACGCTTCGCCGGGCGTCAGACACGCGAGAACCGGGTCGTGATTCGCGGCTCGCGCACTCGCGCGGCTGGCGGGAACGTCCCGCCTCGCCATCCCAAGCTCTTCAAGGATATCGTCAGCCGACTCCACAATCCTCGCGCCGTCGCGCAGCAGCCCGTGCGCGCCGCGATTGCGGCCGCTCAACACGTTGCCGGGCACCGCGAGCACGTCGCGTCCCTGGTCGAGCGCGCAGCGCGCCGTGATCAGCGAGCCGCTCTTCTCGTTCGCCTCGACGACGACGAGCGCGCGCGAGAGGCCGCTGATGATGCGGTTGCGCCGCGGGAAGAACATCGCCAGCGGCGGCGTCCCCGGCACGAGCTCGCTGACCACGGCGCCCTTCTTCTCGATCTCCTTCGCCAGCGCCTTGTGCTCGCCCGGATAAATGACGTCGACCGCGGATCCGAGCACGGCCACCGTCGCGCCGCCGCCGCCGAGCGCGCCGCGATGCGCCGCGGAGTCGATGCCGCGCGCCAGCCCGCTGACGACGACCAGATCGCACGCCGCGAGATCGCTCGCAAGCTGCGTCGACACGGCGAGACCGTGCGGCGACGCCGCGCGCGATCCGACAATCGCGACACAGGGCGCGCGCAGCGCCGCCGGATCGCCGCGCACCCACAGCACCAGCGGAGGATCGGCGATCGCCGTCAGCGCTTCCGGATATGCCGGATCGGTCCACGCAATCGCCCGGATGCCGGAAGCCGCGGCGCGCGCGATCGCGTCCCTGGCGCGCGAGCGCAACCCGGACGCCTTGCCGGGCTCGTCTCGTGCGGCCTGCTCCGCCAGATCGGTGAGAACGTGTTCAGGACAGTCGCCGCGCCTGAGTCGATCGGCGGCGGGCAGGCCGTATGTCGGCGGGAGGAGAGAGATCGCGATGAGCTCGATCAGATCGGGCATGGCCGCACCTCGACACGCGGCGCTGAGCTCGACCTCTCGTCATTCATTATAGCGATGCGCGCTCGGCGGGCCGAGCGCACTGCGCCATTAGGAGGACGCAACCGACCACCTTTTTTATGGGCCGATTGATGCAAACCATCGATTACCTCAGGTTTCTCATAACCAGCTGTGGCATATGCCTTGCTCGAGCTTGCTCAGGAGTACGGTATAGTGGGCAAGGTCCACCTATGAAAATGCCGGTCGCGGCTTTCGTCGCGTGTTTCGCGACCGTGTCGGCGTCCCCATTGTTCGCCGACGCGAGAAGCGACGCGCGCGCGCAGGTCGAATTCGGCATCAGCGTCGCGCAGCGCGGCCTGTGGCGCGAGGCGATCTACCGCTGGGAGAAGGCGACCGAGCTCGACCCGACCTACGCCGCCGCCTTCAACGACCTGGCGATCGCCTACGAGCACGAAGGACAGCTCGACAAGGCGCGCAAGGCGTACGAGAAAGCGCTCGAGCTCGATCCGAACAACACTCAGGTCCGACAGAACTACGAGCTGTTCAAGGAAATCAATGACCGGACCAGCCAGGGCAAAGAGAAGTAGCCACGCGCTCGCGCTGATCGCATGCGCGGCCGCCGCGTTCGCGCTCGCCTGCGGTACGAGCTACTACGAAATTCCGATCGAGACGCCGATTCAGCCCAAGCTCGACGTCACGCCGTTCCAGCGCGTGCTCGTCGTCGGCTTCGTCGCCGGCGGCAGCGAAGACGTGGACGCGAACCAGGAAACGGTGCGGCTGCTGCGCAGCCAGCTGCGTACGAAGTCGTCGCTGCGCGTCATCGACGCCGACCCGCTGCCGCTCATCGAGATCGCGCAGGACCAGAGCCAGACCAACACCGCGACGCCGCCGGCCGACGATGCGCCGCCGACGCGCGAGATCTCCACCCGCCCGGCGACCGGTGGCAGCGCCAGCCAGACCGTGCCGCTGCCGCAGAACATCAAGGAAGAAAAAGATCTGGAGCCCTACGAGCGGCTCTTCGCCAACACCGCCTACTGGAAGCGGATCGGCGAGGAATTCCAGAACCCGCTGATCGTCACCGGCACGGTGCTGTTCACCAACCGCTCGACCTCGGGCTTCGTGCAGCGCGATCAGGAAACGTTCGACAGCCTCGGCCGCCGCCGCGTCGTGCCGACGCGCACCTACATGGAGCGCAAGGGCTTCATCCTGCGGCCGAAGTTCGTATTCATCGACGGCCGCACCGGCGCGACGATGTATTCGGAGAGCTATCGCGAAGAAATCCTCTACAACGCTCAGCAGAACACGCCGGCGCTGTCGTCGTACTTCGAGCTGATGGACCGGCTGGTCCCGAACTTCCTCAGCGCGCTCAGCAGCCAGAAAATCCGCGGCACCCGGGTCCTCTTGAAGTAGGGAACTTGAAGTAGGGGACGGCCTTCAGGCCGTCCCATGACCGCGGCCTTCAAGGCATCCCGCCGTGATTCGACCGTCCCGCCTCGTGTAACTCTTTACACTCCAGCGAGTTCGGTGTTAATATTTCCGTTTTGCACAGGTGCCGATCATGTACACAATCATCCAGACGGGCGGGCATCAGGTCAAGGTGACGCCGGGCGGCGTCGCGACCCTCTCGGCACGGCCGGTGAGCCGGGCGCCGAGCTGACGCTCGACCAGGTGCTGCTCGTCGAGAAAGACGGCGGCGAGGTCCTCGCCGGCGCCCCGTTTGTCGCCAACGCGCGCGTGATTGCGGTGGTCGACGGCGAGACCCGCGGCCCGAAAATCCGCGTGTTCAAGAAGAAGCGCCGCAAGGGCATGCGCCGGACCAAGGGCCACCGCGCGGTCTACACGCAGGTGCGCATCAAAGACATCCTTCTGTAGATGCTGGTTGCTAGAGGCTGGTTGCTGGAAAAGGGCACTAGCATCCAGCAACGAGCTACTACAACTGGACGGCAGCAATGGCTCATAAAAAAGGACAAGGCAGTTCACGCAACGGCCGCGACTCGAACTCGCAGCGGCTCGGCGTGAAAGCGCACGACGGCAACCTCGTCACCGGCGGCACGATCATCGTGCGGCAGCGCGGCCGCCGGTTCCGCCCCGGCATCAACGCCGGCCTCGGCAAGGACGACACGATCTTCGCGAAGATCGCCGGGCGCGTCCGGTTCGAGGACCACGGCGCACGCGGCCGCGTCATCAGCGTTCTGCCGCTGGAATCATAAATACCTGGTGAGTTGGCGAGCCGGTAGCTGGCGACTCACTCGCCGGCTGGCTGGAGCGCCGAATCACCCATGTTCGTAGACGAAGTCGACATTCACGTCGAAGCCGGACACGGCGGGCGCGGCTGTCTCGCGTTCCGCCGCGAGAAGTTCGTCCCGCGCGGCGGCCCGAGCGGCGGCGACGGCGGACACGGCGGCTCGGTCTACGTCGTCGCCAGCCCGCACATCAACACCCTCATCAACTTCCGCTTCCATCCCGAGTTCGCGGCCGAGCGCGGCGAGCACGGCATGGGCTCCAACTGCACCGGCCACGGCGGCGCCGATCTCGAGCTCGCCGGTGCCGATCGGCACGCTGGTCTACGAGAAGACCGCAGGCGAGCGGCGAGCCGGGCTATACGCCTGCTCGCCGACCTGGCCGAGGAGGGCCAGCGCGTGCTGGTCGCGAAGGGCGGACGCGGCGGCCTGGGCAACGCGCGATTCGCTACCTCCACCAACCGCGCGCCGCGCAAGGTGCAGCCGGGCGAGCCGGGCGAGATCAAGGATCTGCGCCTCGAGCTGAAGCTGCTCGCCGACGTCGGGCTGGTCGGCTTCCCCAACGCCGGCAAGTCGACGATGATCGCGCGCATCTCGGCGGCGCGGCCGAAGATTGCCGACTATCCGTTCACCACGCTGACGCCGAATCTCGGCGTCGTGCGGCTGAGCGACGATCGCAGCTTCGTCGTCGCCGACGTGCCCGGCCTGATCGAAGGCGCGCATCGCGGCCAGGGGCTCGGCCACCAGTTCCTGCGGCACCTCGAGCGGACGAAGGTGCTCGTGCACCTGGTGGACGTGTCGGGCGCCAGCGGCCGCGACCCGGTCGAGGATCTCGACACGGTGCGCAAGGAGCTCGAGCTGTTCCAGCCGGCGCTCGCGGCGCAAGCCGCAGATCGTCGTCGCCAACAAGATCGACGCGCTCGATCCCGAGCACGAGGACGCCACCGCGGCGCTGGAGCAGCGCGCGGCGGAGCTGGATCTGCCGTTCCTGCGCGTGTCTGGCGTCAGCGGCGAGGGCGTTCCGGAGCTGCTCGAAGCGATGTGGCGCGGCCTCGCCGCGGCACGCCAAACGGCTGCATGACCGCCTGATGCCAGCGCGTCGCCTCGGCATCCTCGGCGGCACCTTCGATCCCGTGCACGTCGGGCACATCGACGTGGGCGACGCGGCGCATGCGGCGCTGCAGCTGACCGACATGGTGCTGGTCACCTCCAACGTGCCGCCGCATCGTCCGCAGCCGCTGACCTCGGCCTATCACCGGTTCGCGATGGTGGCGATCGCCGTGCCAGGACGCCCGGACTGGCGCGCGTCCGATCTCGAGCTGCGCTCCGACGCGCCGTCGTACACGTCGCGGACGCTCGAACGCTTCCACGACCGCGGCTACGACGCCGCGGAGCTGTTCTTCGTCATCGGCGCCGACGCGTTCGCCGAGATCGCAGCGTGGAGCGACTACCCGGACATCCTGGAGGCGGCGCATTTCGCCGTGGTGTCGCGGCCGGGCTATCCGGTCGCGCAGGTATCCGAGCGGCTGCCGCAGCTGCGCGCGCGGATGGTGACCAATCCCGGTCGATGCGCTGGCGTCGGCGATCCCGTTGATTATTTTGATCGACGCGCCGACCGCGGACGTGTCATCGACTGCGATCCGCGAGCGGCTGGCGGCGGGCGAGTCGATCGCCGGGCTGGTGCCGGCCGCGCGTGCAGCAACATATTGAGCAGCACGGACTTTACACTTCGATGACTCCGGGACGCCGCGCGATCGATGCGCCGCGGGAGTCCCCGGCAGGCAGGTTGCATGGTCAAGAGTGACAAACGACAGAAAGCGCCGCGGCTCCCGTCGCAGATCGATCGGGCGATCGCCGCCGCGGAAGACAAGAAGGCGGTGGACCTCGTGGTGCTCGACCTGCGCAAGGCGGCCGGCTTCACCGACTTCTTCGTGATCGCTCGGGCACCAACGCGCGGCAGGTGCGCGCGATCGCCGACGGCGTGATGGAGGCGCTGGCCGCCGACGGCGTCAAGCCGGCGCACGTCGAGGGCTACGACCGGTCGGAATGGATTCTGCTCGACTACTTCGACTTCATCGTCCACATCTTCGCGCCCGAGACGCGCGTCTTCTACAGCCTCGAGCGGCTGTGGGGGAACGCTGAGCGCATCGAAGTCGCCGCCGGTCACTAGCCAATGCGGATTCCCGATTGCGGATTGAGGATTGCGGATTGCGGATTGCCGACTGCGGCCGTCGGCTCGCCGACGCGCTCGTCAGCGTCGTGCTGGCGCCGGCCTGCGCCGCCTGCGACCGGCCGCTCGAGCAGCCGACGCACGGTCCGGTCTGCGGCGCCTGCTGGCAGTCGATCCTGCCCGCTGACGCCGCCGCTCTGCGATCGATGCGGCGATCCGCTGCCCTCGTGGCGCGTCGTCAGCCTGCCGATCGCCCTGCTGTCCCGCGCTGCCGCCGCGCCGCCCGATTCGTCGACCGCGGCCGCGCCATCGGCGCCTACGACGGCGCGCTGCGCGCGATCGTCCACGCGCTCAAGTACGAAGGACGCCGCTCGCTGGCGCGGCCGCTCGGCGCGCTGATGCGGCAGCGCGGCGCCGATGTCCTCGACGGCGCCGCGTGCGCCGTCCCGGTGCCGCTCCACCCCTCGCGCCGCCGCCAGCGCGGGTTCAATCAGGCGGCCGATCTCGCGCGTCACATCGGGATGCCGATGGTTGCGGCGCTGCGCCGCGTGCGCGCGACACCGACGCCAGACCGGCCTGCCCGCCGCCCGGCGCCATCGCAACGTGCGCGACGCGTTCGCCGCCACGCGCGCACGCCGCAGCGCTCGGCAGGCGCGATTGTGGTGCTGATCGACGATGTGAGCACGACCGGCGCGACGCTCGAAGCGTGCGCGCGAGTGCTGAAGGAAGCGGCGTCCGCGAGGTGCGCGCGCTGACAGCTGCGCGAGTCGTTGCTCTTGCTATTGCTGCTGGACTTTCAGCGGCATCGAGCATCTACATCTACAACCACATCTACTCCGCCGCCGACAATCCTCGCGGCGGCGGTGAAGACATCGGCGGCGATCTCGTCCTTCGGACGCTCGCCGTCGAGGACGACCCAGCCCTGCTCCGCCGCCTGGCGCCGATAGCTGTCGCGGACGCGCGCCTGCAGCGCGAGATCGCGCTCGTAGCGATCGCGATCGACCGCCTTGCGCTTGACCGCCGTCTCCGGCGCGATGTCGAGCAGGATGGTCAGCGCCGCCGGCGGCAGGAACCGCTGCATCTCGGTCAGCCAGACGGGATCGAGACCGAGCGCCTCGCCGTAGGCGACGCTCGACGCCGATGTAGCGGTCGCAGACGAGCACCAGCCCACCCTCGAGCCAGCGCTGGAGGTCCGGCTTCCGCTCGTAGCGGTTGGCGACGTAGAGCAGCTGCATCACGTCGGGGCCGTACTCGCGCTCGCCGGCGAGCGCGCGCGCGATCTCCTCGCCGATCGAGGTGCCGTAGTCGGGAAACGACACGAGCCGCGCCTTGTGGCCGTCCTGCTTGAGGCGATCGCGCAGCAGCTCGGCCTGCGTCTGCTTGCCGCTCTGATCGAGCCCTTCGAAAGCGATCAAGAGTCCGGACATCGTTCTACGTTCGTGCGTTCGACTCGTTCTCACGTTCTACGTTCGCGTTCGACGTCGCTTCTCGTTCTCACTCTCCTGAACCTCCGACGTCGAACCTCGAACCGCGAACGCTGACGTTACGTCTCCAGCGCCAGCTGATCGTCGACCGTCTGCCGCCGGCGGATGACGCGCCACGTGCCCTCGTCGACCAGCACTTCGGCCGGCAGCGGACGGCGATTGTAGTTCGACGCCATCACCGAGCCGTAGGCGCCGGCATCGCGAATCGCGACGAGATCGCCGGCCGCGAGCGGCGGCAGCATGCGATCGCGGCCGACGACGTCGCTGCTTTCGCAGACCGGGCCGACGATCTCGTAGTGGCGAGTCGCCGGTCGCCGCGCCCGACACCGGCTCGATGCGGTGAAACGCGCCGTAGAGCGCCGGCCGCAGCAGCTCGGTCATGCCGGCGTCGATGATGACGAAGTCGCTCGTCGCCGTCCGCGGCTTGACGTCGATGACGCGCGCGACCAGCGCGCCGGCCGGCGCCGCGATCGAGCGGCCCGGCTCGAGGACGATCGGCAGCGAGGTGCGGCGCACTTCGCCGACCAGCGCGCCGACGTAGTCCGCCGCGGACGGCACGGCGGCTGCCGTCGTACGAGATGCCGAGGCCGCCGCCGAGGTCGACGTACTCGAGCGCGAAGCCCTGCTGCTGCAGCTCGAGGCTGACGTCGGCGGCCAGCCGCCGCCGCGCGCCGCAGCGGATCGATCGAGGTAATCTGCGAGCCGACGTGGACGTGAATCGCCACCAGCTTCAGCGCCGGCCGCTGCCGGCAGCGTCTGCACCAGCGCGCGCGCATCGTCGAGCGGGACGCCGAACTTGTTGATCTTGAGGCCGGTCGAGATGTGCGGATGGCTCTTCGCGTCGATGTCCGGGTTGACGCGGACGGCGACGCGCGCGACGCGTCCGAGCCGCGCGGCGATCGCCTCGAGCCGCGCCAGCTCGCCCGCCGACTCGACGTTGATCGCCTTCAGCGCCGAGGGCGACGGCGCGCTCGAGCTCCTCGGGCGACTTGCCGACGCCGGTGAAGACGATCTGCGACGGCTCGAAGCCGGCGCGCCGCGCGACCTCGATCTCCCAGACCGAGTTGGCGTCGACGGCGCTGCCGAGCTCGCGCAGCAGCCGCGCGATCGCCGAGCGTCGAGTTCGCCTTCAGCGCGTAGTGCAGCGCGTGCGGATAGCCGCCGAACGCCTCGTCGATCGCGCGGTAGCGCTCGCGCGAGCGTGCGCGCGCTGTAGACGTAGAGCGGCGTGCCTTCGGCGGCGGCGATCGCGGCCAGCGGGACGCCGTCGCAGACCAGGGCGTGCGTCATTTCCGAGGGCTTGGCGGTAGAAGCCGGTCGGGCCGGAGCGCTTGGGCCAACGTGATACGCTATTCTACTCAACCCTCATGACGCCGGAACCGGGAGACGCGGTCGAGGACGCTGATTCAGCGCTGCCTGCAGGGCGATCAGGTCGCGTGGGAGCAGATCGTCCGCCAGTACTGGCGGAAGGTGTTCAACGTCGCCTACAAGTTCGTCGGCAAGCACGACGAGGCCGAGGACCTGACGCAGGACATCTTCCTCAAGATTTTCAAGTCGCTCGACACCTTCGACCGGCGCGCGAACTTCCAGACCTGGCTGATCAGCATCAGCCGCAACCTGTGCATCGATCACTACCGCAGCGTCCGCAAGGAGCGCGAGACGATCGACCGCGACGTCGACGCCAACGAGCTGTCGCCGCTGTCGCACGACCCGGGCCCGGTGGCGGCGCTCGAGCAGCAGGACCGCGTCGCGCTGCTGCAGCAGGCGATGGCGGCGCTGCCCGACACGCTGCGGACCGCCGTCCTGATGCGCGACATCCAGGAGCTGTCCTACCAGGAGATCGCCGACAAGCTGCGGCTGCCGGAAGGCACGGTCAAGTCGCGGATCAACCGCGGCCGCACCGAGCTGGCGCGGCAGATCCGGAAGCTGCGCGCCGACGATTTCGGGCCGAGCGGAGCGGTGCTTAAGCGCACGGGAGCCAACTGATGAATGTGAAAACCGAGCAGGCGGCAGCATCTCGATCGTCCGCGTCGGCGAGACGCAGGCTGATGTATCCGATCCTGTCCGACTTCGCGACCGCCGTCAGCGGCCTGGTCGCGGCGGGCCAGCGGGACATCCTCATCGACCTCACGCCGGTCACCTACGTCGACAGCGCGACGATCGGCTGCCTGATGGACCTCTACCGCCAGGTGCACAACGCCGGCGGCCACCTGAAGCTGTCCGGCGTGCAGAAGCGCGTCGAGACGATGCTGACGATGACCGGCGCCCAGAACTTCATCGAGATCCACGCGGACGAGCCGAGCGCCGTCAAAAGCTTCGGGGCTTAGCGATGCGCACCATCAAGACACTCAGCGGGGCATCCATCACCCTGGACGGCGACCTGCTGGCCGTCATGGAAGCGCTCTATCAGGAAGTCACCGCCCGCCAGGAGCTGGAGCGGTCGTTCGAGGACATGGTCAAGGAGATCCAGCACCTCATCGACCAGATGGACGACGCCGAGCGCCGCACCTACCTGGCCGAGAGCCTGTTCCTCAACACCGTGAAGTACGAGAACGACAAGCTCGAGGCGTACATGAAGAAGCTCACCAAGAAGTAAGGTGAATTGGTGATTGGTGAATGTCGCTGAACTTCCTCGCGACCCGCTTCCAGTGCTCGTGGCCGTGGACCACGCTCGTGATGCTCTGCGACGGCCGCATCGTCTGCGGCTGCGCCGATCCCTACGGCAAGCGCGTGCTCGGCGATGCGCGCACGCTCGACGCGTGCACGACGTCTGGACCGGCCCGACCGTCTCGCAGCTCCGCGCCGATCTGAACGCCGGCGGCTCGAAGTTCTGCGGCGACTGCCCGCTGAAGCTGCCGCTGAAGAAGGACGAGGCGCCGCCGGCGCGGCCGATCGACGCCGGGCCGCTGCCCTCGCGCATGTACATCGAGTGCACGGCGGCCTGCAACATCTCGTGCACCGAGGCGTGCTGCGCGCCGGAAACCGGCATCACGCGGACGCGCCAGGCCGGGCATGCTCGACTTCGATCTGTTCCGCCGGGTCGTCGACGAGGCGGGCCCGTCGCTCGGCCGCATCGACTTCTTCAACTACGGCGAAGCGTTCCTGCACAAGCGCGCCGTGGAGATGTGCGAGTACATCAAGTCGAACTTCCCGCACATCTACCTCTACACGAGCACCAACGGCCTGGCGCTCACCGAGGCGCAGGCGCGGCGGCTCGTGCACTCGGGCATCGACGAGGTGACGTTCTCCATCGACGGCGCGACGCCGGAGAGCTACGTCGAAGTACCGCCAGCGCGGCCGCTTCGACGTCGCGCATCGCGAACCTGCGCGCGATGGCCGACGAGAAGCGCAGGGCGGGCCGCGACCTGCCCGTTCCTCAACTGGCGCTACATCCTCTTCAACTGGAACGACAGCGACGAGGAGATGGCGCTGGCGCGCGCGGCTGGCCGCCGAGATCGGCGTCGATCGCCTGTGCTGGGAGATGACCGACCATCCCGAGAACGCGTACTCGCGGCGGTTCGTGCCCGGCTCGCCCGACCTCGACGCGATCCGCCACGAGATCTGGGACGACAACAACCTCGGCAACGCGATTCCCGGCGCGACGCCGAACGCGCGCATCGACGTGCGCACGCTCGTGCCGGGCACGCCGGTGCCGCTCATCGCGCGGGCCGGCCGGCCGCTGCGCGTCCGCACGCGCGTCCACAACCTCTCGACGCGCGCCGTTCCCGGCGCAGGCGACCTACGGCCGCCGCCTCGTCCGCCTCGGCGCGCAGCTGTGCGCCGCCGACGGCACGATGATCAACCGCGACTTCGCGCGCGCGTGGCTGCCGCAGGCGCTCGGCCCGGGCGAGCAGGCCGACGTCGCGATCGAGATTCCCGCGCCGGCCGAGCGCGGGCGCTACGCGCTGAAGTTCGATCTGGTCAGCGAAGGGATCGACTGGTTCGAGCAATGCGGATCGCAGACGACGACGCGCAGCCTGTGGGTGAGGTAGCGATCACGGTACGCGACGCTGAGAGACGGCTAGACTGTCGCTGACGGGCTGATTCGCGAGTGCGCGTGGCGCGGGCCGACCGCCGCCAGCGGAAGCGCCGGCGACTCGAGCGGCGCCTCGACCAGGCGCCACGACTGCGTCTCTTCGAGGATCTTCGCCGCGAACTCGGTGTGCAGCGCGTGGCCGGCGCGGTGCGCGACGAGGTGGCCGATCACCGGATAGCCGACGAGCGCGAGATCGCCGATCGCGTCGAGGATCTTGTGGCGGACGAACTCGTCCTCGAAGCGCAGCGCGTTGTTGAGCACGCCGGTCTCGCCGAGCACGATCGCGTTGTCGAGCGAGCCGCCGAGCGCCAGGCCGTTCTGCCGCAGCATCTCGACGTCCTTCAGGAACGTGAAGGTGCGCGCCGGCGCGATCTCTTCGACGAACGACTCTTCGGTGATGCGCAGCGTCCGCGACTGATGCCGCAGCAGCGGATGGTCGTAGCTGATGCTGTAGGTGACCTTGAAGTGATCCGACGGGTAGAGCGCGATCCGCTTGTCGCCGCGCGAGATCGCGATCGGCCGCGACGATCTTCAGATACTTGCGGGGCGACTGCAGCCGCTTCACGCCCGCTTCGTGAATCAGGTAGATGAACGGCGCCGCGCTGCCGTCCATGATCGGCACTTCGGGCGAGTTCAGCTCGACGATGACGTTGTCGATGCCGATGCTGACGAGCGCCGCCAGCAGGTGCTCGACGGTTTCGACCGACACTTCGTTTCGCGCAAGACCGGTGGCGAGCTGGATCCCGGCGAGGTTGTGAACGGTCGCCGGCACCTCGTGATCGCCCAGATCGGTCCGCCGAAACCGGATGCCGAAATCGGCCGGAGCGGGTTTGAGGGTAAGATTGACCTTGTTGCCGGAGTGAAGTCCGATTCCGACGCAGGAAATGTGACGACGAAGTGTGCGCTGTGCGTCCATTAGCCTCTCGGGCAGTGGGGGACGATCACAGGCAACTCAGCAAAGACGATGCCCGCAGAACAAGCTCGCAATGTGTCTCGCTGATGTCCTTGGTTTTCTGACAGGATAGCGGACGACGACACGGTCGAACGCGCTCTGGCGATCTCACTTTTGTGGTACGAGGACCACAGCCATTCCCGCCAAAATTGTGGCCAGTCTTACCACAACGATCACCCTGCCAATGAACGTATCGGACGTTGCTGTTCGTGGCGGAACAGGTCGACGAGGAAACGTCCGGTCGCCGACTGAGCATTGTCTGCGCGACCTCTTCAGGCGTGCCCGCGGCGACGATGCGGCCGCCGCCGACGCCGCCCTCGGGGCCCAGGTCGATAACGTAATCGGCCGACTTGATCACGTCGAGGTTGTGCTCGATGACGACGATCGTGTTGCCCTGATCGACGAGCTTGGTCAGCACGTCGAGCAGCTTGCGCGTGTCCTCGAAGTGCAGGCCGGTCGTCGGCTCGTCGAGGATGTAGAGCGTGCGGCCGGTGCCGCGCTTCGACAGCTCCTTCGCCAGCTTCACCCGCTGCGCCTCTCCGCCCGACAGCGTCGTCGCCGACTGGCCGAGCGCGACGTAGCCGAGGCCGACGCTCTGCAGCGTGCGCAGCTTGTTGGCGATCGCCGGCAGGTTCTCCATCAGCGGCAGCGCCTGGTCGACGGTCAGCTCGAGGACGTCGGCGATCGACTTGCCGCGGTACTTGATCTCGAGCGTCTCGCGGTTGTAGCGGCGTCCCTTGCACTGCTCGCACGTCACGTAGACGTCGGGCAGGAAGTGCATCTCGATCGCGATGACGCCGTCGCCCTGGCACGCCTCGCAGCGGCCGCCCTTGACGTTGAACGAGAAGCGGCCCGGCCTTGAACCCGCGCGCCTTCGCATCCGGCATCCACGCGAACAGATCGCGGATGAAGGTGAACAGGCCGGTGTAGGTCGCCGGGTTCGAGCGCGGCGTGCGGCCGATCGGCGACTGATCGATCTCGATCACCTTGTCGATGAGCTCGATCCCCTCGATGCGGTCGTGCGCGCCCGGGATCGTCGCCGGCCTTGTAGAGCGTCTTGCGCGAGCGACTTGTAGAGGATGTCGTTGACGAGCGTCGACTTGCCCGAGCCGCTGACGCCGGTGACCGCCGTCAGCACGCCGAGCGGAATCTTGACGTCGATGTTCTTCAGGTTGTTCGCGCGCGCGCCGCGGATGACGATGTCGCCCTTGAGCGCCGGCCGGCGCGCCTTCGGCGTCGGAATCGAGCGCTCGCCGGTGAGATACGCGCCGGTCAGCGACACAGGTTCCACAGTCGCGTCCGCTCCGTGCCCGGAAGCGGCTTGCGACCCCATCTCCAGCAGCTGCTTCGGCGTGCCCTGGAAGATCACGTGGCCGCCGAGATCGCCCGCGCCCGGCCCGAGGTCGACGACGTAGTCGGCGACGCGAATCGTCTCCTCGTCGTGCTCGACGACGATGACCGTGTTGCCGAGGTCGCGCAGCCGCGACAGCGTCGCCAGCAGCTTCCGGTTGTCGCGCTGGTGCAGGCCGATCGACGGCTCGTCGAGCACGTAGAGCACGCCGGTCAGGTTCGCGCCGATCTGCGTCGCCAGGCGGATGCGCTGCCCTTCGCCGCCGGACAGCGTCGCCGCGCTGCGTCCGAGCGTCAGGTAGCCGACGCCGACGTCGTGCAGGAAGCGCAGCCGCTCCTGAATCTCCTTGAGGATCCGCTCGGCGATGATCGCTTCGCGATCGGTCAGCACCAGGCCGTCGAAGACCTCGAGCGCCTCGGCAATCGGCAGGTTCACGTAGTCGGAGATCGGTCCGCCCCTTCACCTTCACCGACAGGCTCTGCTGCTTGAGCCGCTGGCCGCGGCAGGTCGGGCACGGACGCAGCGACCGGTACGGCTCGAGCTCTGCCTGCTACGCCCAGCTGCCCTCGTCGTAGCGGCGGCGCAGGTTCGGGATCAGCCCTTCGAAGCTGCCGGCGCCCTTGCCGGCGCCGAACAGCAGCACCTCGCGCGACTTCCTCGGCAGGCGGGAGAACGGCACCGTGAGGTCGATGCCGAAGTCGCGCGACAGCGCCTGCAGCGCCTCGCGCACCAGCTTGCGATCGCCGCGGCCCCACGGCGCAATCGCGCCGTCGGCGAGCGACTTCGACTCGTCCGGCACGACGCGGTGCGGATCGAAATCGACCATCGCGCCGAGCCCCTGGCAATCGGCGCAGGCGCCGTGCGGCGAGTTGAACGAGAAGGCGCGCGGCGTCATCTCGGGCATGCTCAGGCCGCAGTCGACGCACGCCAGCCGGCGCGAGAACAGCCGGTCGCCGCCTTCGTAGGTGTTGATGACGACGATGTCGTCGGCGAGGCCGAGCGCGACGTCGACCGATTCGGTCAGCCGCCGCTCGATGCCGCCGCGCACGATCAGGCGATCGACGACGACCTCGATCGTGTGGTTGCGCCGCCGATCGAGCGTGATGTCCTCTTCGAGCGACCGGAACTGGCCGTCGATGCGCGCCTTGGTGTAGCCGCGCTGCCGCAGCGCCGCCAGCTCCTTCTTGAACTCGCCCTTGCGGCCGCGCACGATCGGCGCGAGCACGTTGATGCGCTCGTCCTGCGGGTAGAGCATCACCATGTCGACGATGCGCTCGAGCGACTGGCTGGCGATCTCCTTGCCGCAGTTCGGGCAGTGCGGCACGCCGATGTTGGCGAACAGCAGCCGCAGGTAGTCGTAGATCTCGGTGACCGTGCCGACGGTCGAGCGCGGATTCGAGCCGGTCGTCTTCTGCTCGATCGAGATCGCCGGCGAGAGCCCTTCGATCAGATCGACGTCGGGCTTCTCCATCTGCTCGAGGAACTGCCGGGCGTACGCCGACAGCGACTCGACATAGCGCCGCTGCCCTTCGGCGTAGATCGTGTCGAAGGCCAGCGACGACTTGCCCGAGCCGGACAGGCCGGTGATCACCACGAGCTTGTGCCGCGGGATGTCGACGTCGATGTTCTTCAGATTGTGGACGCGCGCGCCGCGGACCGAGATCCAGTCGTGAGCCATACTGTCGCGATTCTCTGGAAGGTCTGAAACAAGTATCGTAGCACGATGACCTCAGCTCGACCGTTCGATCCGGCGCCATTTCATCAGTTCGAACAGAGCGGCTGGGAAGTCGCCGCGGCTCACTACGCCGACGCGTTCGGCATCGTCACGATCCAGACCGACGACACGCTGCTCGACGCGGTCGGCGCGGCGTCTGGCACGCGTCTGCTCGACGTCGCCTGCGGCCCCGGCTTCGTCGCCGCGGCGGCGGCCCGGCGCGGCGCGGCGCCGATCGGCATCGACTTCTCCGCCGCGATGATCGCGGACGCGCGCCGGCGGCATCCCGAGATTCGCTTCGACGAAGGCGACGCCACCGCGCTGCGGTTCGACGCCGGCAGCTTCGACGCGGTGGTGATGAACTTCGGCATGCTCCACCTGGCGCAGCCCGACAAGGCGATCGCCGAGGCGCACCGTGTGCTGCGGCCGGGAGGACACTACGGCTTCACCGTCTGGGCGAGCCCGGAACTCGCCGTTGGCTTCGGCATGGTGCTGCGCGCGATTGAGGCGCTTGGCAATACCCGCGTCCCGCTGCCCGAGGGTCCGTCGTTCTTCCGGTTCAGCGATGCGGATGAAGCGCGGCGGACGCTCGGTCGCGCCGGCTTCGCGGACGTCGAGGTGACACCGCTCGCGCTGACGTGGCCGTTGTCGTCGCCGGACGCGCTGTTCGAGGCGATGGCGCGCGGCGGCGTCCGCACGGCCGCGGTGCTGCGGGCGCAGACGCCGGCCGCGCTCGAAGCCATTCGCGCCGCTGTGCGGCAGGAAGTGATGGACAAGTACGCGACCGATGCGGGGTTCGTCGTGCCGATGCAGGCGGTTCTTGCATCCGCAACCGTGGCGCGCAGGCCGTAGCGCGCAGGCAGTCCGTAGCGCGTCAGGCAGCTCCGTAGCGCGCAGGCTTTAGCCAAGCGTCTCGCGCTCGGCTGAAGCGTCGCTCTACAGCGACGCCCGCCGCGCGCAGGCGCGTGCGTTCCGCAGCGTCGATGCCGGCGGCTTCGAGCACGGCGTCGGTGTCCGCACCCAGCGCCGGCGCGGACGCGTGCGTCGTGTCCGCCTTCAGGCGCGACCTTCACGTGCGGATCCGCGGCAACCTCCTCGGGCGTGTAAATCGGCGTCAGGCAGACATCCGCGTCGGCGAAGCGCGCCAGCCATTCATCGCGCGTCAGGCCGAGCATCACGCGGCGCACCTCGCTCTCGACCCACGTCCGCTCGTCGCCGTGGGCGTGCTGCAGCGCTATGAGATCCGGCCGCCCGATCCGCTCGCAGAACCCCTTCCAGAACTTCGGCTCGAGCGCGCCGAGCGCGAGCCACTGCCCGTCCGACTGTTTCGTAGATGTTGTAGCAGGCGTTCGCGAGCTCGGCGGTCGTCGGAAACATCGCCCACGCCATCGCCGCATCGTGAATCGAGACATCGACCACGCTGCCAGTGCCGGTGCGATCGCGCAGCAGCAGCGCGGCGAGAATCCGGATCGCCGCCTGCGTCGCCGCGCCGATGTCGCCGACGAGCGGGCCCGGGCAGCTGGCCGGCCTGCGCGACTGCACGAGCAGCCCCGCGAGCGCCTGGTAGTTGATGTCGTGCGCGGCGCGCTCGGCGTACGGGCCGGTCTGGCCGAACCCGCTGATCGACGCGCACACCAGGCGCGGATGGCGTGCGCAGCAGCGTCTCGCCATCGACGCCGAGCCGCCGCGCCGTCGACGGCCGGAAGCTGTCGACGACGACGTCGGCGTGCGCGCAGAGCGCGTCGAGCACGCGCGCCGCGTCCGGCGATCGCAGGTCGAGCGTCACGCTGCGCTTGTTGCGGTTGAGCAGCTCGAAGTAGTTGCGGCGACCCCGCCGTCGGCAGCGAGCGCATCCCGTCGCCGCCGCGCGGATCTTCGATCTTCACGACCTCCGCGCCGAGGTCGGCGAGCAGCAGCGTCGCGTACGCGCCCGGCAGGAGGCGCGTCAGGTCGAGCACGCGGACGCCGTCGAGGCGGTCGGACCGTCGGTCAATGGCCTGGAACTCTCGACCTGTCGAATGTCTACTGGCCGCCGGCTACGCCCGGCGCGCGCAGCTTGCTGTGCCTGTAGCCGTAGCAGAAGTAGAGCACCAGGCCGATCGCCAGCCACGCAGCCGAACCGCTCCCAGGCGGTGCGCGGCAGGCCGTACATGATGAACAGGCAGCCGGCCGCCGACAGCACGCAGACCGGCCAGACAAACGGCACGCGGAACGGCCGCGGCCGCTCCGGCTCCTTGTAGCGCAGCACCAGCACGCCGATGCTGACGAGCATGAAGGCGAACAGCGTGCCGATGTTGGTCAGGTCGTAGGTTTCGGCGGCGTCGCCGATCAGCGCCCACGACGCCACGAACAGCCCGGTGAATGACGGTCGTCGACCGCCGGGACGCGCGGTCACCGGGTTCAGGCGTGCCGCCCACTGCGGCAGCAGGCCGTCGCGCGCCATCGCGAAGAAGATGCGCGGCTGGCCGTACTGAAACACCAGCAGCACCGCCGACATCGACACCACCGCGCCGAGCGCGACGAACCAGCCGACCGTCGTGAAGCCGGCGAGCTCCAGCGCGCGCGCCAGCGGATCGGCGACCGCCAGCTCGGTGTACGGCACCATGCCGGTCAGCACGACGCCGACGATGACGTAGATCAGCGTGCAGATCGGCCAGGCCGCCGAGGATGCCGATCGGCAGGTTGCGCTGCGGGTTCTTCGTTTCCTCGGCCGCGGTCGAGATCGCGTCGAAGCCGATGTAGGCGAAGAACACGATCGCCGCGCCCTGATGGATGCCGCGTGAAGCCGTTCGGCGCGAACGGACGGTAGTTCGTCCGCGTTGAGGTGCGTCGCGCCGACGGCGACGAAGAGCGCCGAGCGCCATCAGCTTGATCACGACCATGATGTTGTTGGCCGTCGCGCTCTCGCGCGCGCCGCGCAGCAGCAGCCAGGTGATCAGCATCACGATCGCGAACGCCGGCACGTGCAACGAGGAACGGGCATGCCGAGCACGCGCGGCGCCGTGTCGAGCAGGCCGTGGATCTGCGGGATCGGAGCTGAGCAGCGCCGTGCGGTAGCCGGTCGTCAGGTAGACCGGCAGCTCGATGCCGAACCCGCGCAGCAGCGTGGTGAAGTAGTCGCCCCACGAGATCGCGACCGCGACGTTGCCGACCGCGTACTCGAGGATCAGGTCCCAGCCGATGATCCACGCGACCAGCTCGCCGAGCGTCGCGTACGAATAGGCGTAGGCGCTGCCGGCCTGCGGGATCATCGCCGCGAGCTCCGCGTAGCAGAGGCCCGCGAGCGCGCAGGCGCCGCCGAGGAGGATGAACGAGAACACCAGCGCCGGGCCCGCGCCGTACCGGATCACTTCGCCGTTGGGACCGATCTGGCCGGCGGCGGCCGTGCCGATCGCGCCGAAGATGCCCGGCGCCGATCACGGCGCCGATCGCCAGCATGATCAGATCGCCGGCGCCGAGCGATCCGCTTCAGACTGTTCGGGCCCGTGCGCGTCTTCGACCAGCGCCGCGATCGGTTTGCGCTGGAACAGCTGCGACATGAGCGGGATTGTACCGGTCGGGTAATCGGGTACTATCGAGATTGATCTCGATCACCGATCGAATCAGTTCCCGATTACCGATTACCGTCGAAGCCGGTAGGCCGTTTCGTTCGACGCGACGACGATGCGTGCCGTCGGCATCGAACGCGACGCCGACCAGGCCGGACCCGGCGAGCACCAGCTCCGGCTCGCTGCCCGTCGGCGACGCGATAGAGCCCGCTCGCGCCGGCGAGCGCCTCGACGACGAACAGCGACGCCGGCCGGATCGAACGCCAGGCCCTGCGGCCGCCCGAAGCGCGCGTAGCGCGGTCGTGACCGCGCCGTCAGGCTCGATGCGATAGAGCGGATCGTAGGACGACAGCGTCGGGCCGGTGACGTAGAGCGCGCCGTCCGGCCCGATCGCCAGATGGAACGCCGCCACGCTCGCCGGCAGCGTCGCGAACGTCGTCGCATGCCCCGTCGGGTCGACGCGGAAGATCGTGCCCGATCGATCGCCGACAAACAGCATGCCGTCGGGCGCGAACGCGAGGCCGCAGGCGACGCCGAGATCGTGCGCGAACGGCTTCCGTCGATCCGTCCGGCATCACGCGGTAGACCGTGCCTTCGAAGCGGCTCGAGACGTAACAGCCGCCCCGTCGGATCGATCGCCATCGACGTCGGGTTGACGATGCCGGACGAGAACGTCTCGCGCGTGCCGTTCGGCCGGACGCGGAAGATCGACACCGGCACCTGCTGGCCGCGCGTGCCGCTGTAGGTGACGTAGAGGTTGCCGTCGCGATCGAACACCGGGTTGTCGACCTGGTGGAGCCCGGTGGCGAATGGCGCCGCGATGTCGACGAAGCCGGCCGCCGGCGCGCCGGCAAACGGCGCGACCTCGCACCGGCGCGCGGCCGCCGTCGAGGCCGGGCGGGACGACGACGCCGAGGCGCGTCGGCGAGGCGAACACGACCCGCGCGCGCTGCTCGCCGACGCGCACCTCGGGCAGGAAGTCCTGGTCGACAGGAAACGCTGTCCCTTCGATGTTGATGCGGCCGCCTTCGATGGCGCGCAGGGGATGAACGGCGGATGTGCCGGTAGCGGGCATGGCTCTCAAATCTCAAGTCTGAATCTCAACGCTCCGCGGTCGAGTCGAGAGTTGAACCTCGAGAGCCGAACGTTGAGCGGAGACGTGATTAGGTGTCGTCGAGCTCGACGTTCCAGTAGAGGTAGTCGCGCCAGCTTTCCGGCGCGTTGCGGAGGCCGACGGTAATGCGGATGGCCGGCGCCGATTCGGGCCGCTTCGGCATCCGCTTGAGGTGCATGCCGGCTTCAGCCGGCGTGCGCCCGCCTTTCCTGCGATTGCACGTCACGCAGCAGGTGACGATGTTTTCCCAGTCTTTCCGGCCGCCCTGGGCGACCGGCACCACATGGTCGAAGGTCAGCTCGCTTGTCGGGAACCCGTCGCCGCAGTACTGGCACTGATGATCGTCGCGCGCGTAGATGTTCGCGCGCGAGAACGGCACGTAGTCGAAGCGGCGCTTGATCTTGATGTAGCGGAGCAGCCGGATGACCGACGGCAGCTTGAAGCTGAACGAAACCGCCCGGATTTCGCGGTCGTAGACAGAGATGACCTCGACCTTCCCCTGGCACCAGAGCGTCACCGCCTTCTGCCAGTGGACGATCTTGAGCGGCTCGTACGACGCGTTCAGGAGAAGCGTCTGTTCCATTTGTCATCCGGGCGAGCCCGGCAACGTCGTTTGAATTTTGCCCGACCCCTGCCGAGGTGTCAAGCCGTCCGACGCCGCAACTCACTTGTACCAGAGCGGTTAGCGCCGTCTGTGGTACGGTAGCGGCTGCGGCCGATACGAATGCTTGTGATGCGAGGCGGTCGATCGCTTCGCCGTGGCCCGTGATTTGGGCGCTCGCCCTTGCCGCCGGCTCGGCGGCGTGCGCGTCGACCGGCGCGGTTCCCAAACCGTTCCCGATGCCTGGCGGCTCCGCTCCGGCGCCGGCACGCGCCAACCGACGCAGCGCCCCGGCCCGGGGCCGTCACGCCCACACCCGCGCCCGCGCCACCTCGAGGGCCGCGCTCCGCGATCGACGGCTACGCGCTGGTCGGCACGGCGCTCGCGCTGCGCGGCACGCCCTATCGCGACGGCGGCACCGACCCGTCCGGGTTCGACTGCAGCGGCTTCACGCAGTACGTGTTCGCGCAGCACGGCGTGGCGCTGCCGCGCGAAGTCCGCGATCAGTTTCGGGTGGGACAAGTCGGTGAAGCCGGAGGAGCTGGCGCCGGGCGACATGATCTTCTTCACGACGACCGCGCCCGGGGCCGACGCACGTCGCGATCGCGATCGGCGGCGATCAGTTCGTCCACGCGCCGAGCTCGACCGGCGTCGTGCGCGTCGAGCGCCTCAGCTCGAGCTACTGGTCGCCGCGCTTCCTCGGCGCACGGCGCGTCGAATTGAATGAATTGAAATTCGTACACGAATCTGAATTCGCTGAATTCTACGCGGCTCGGAACGCGCCCTTTCGAATCAGGCGGCGCGACGTGTCGCTTCATGAACTGGCGGACGTGCAGATCGTCCTGCGTGTAGCGCGTCGGCTGCTGCGGCACGCGCAGCGGCTCGACCTTGACGCCCTCGGCGTCCGACTCGCACGGCAGCTGCTCGGCGAGCCGCTCGATGTAGCGCTGCGGAAACGACGGGAAGGTGCGGAAGCTGGTGCCGACGATGCCGCCGTAGTCGCGTGTCGAGCGCCGGCGAAGTCGTCGCGCAGGAAATCGTAGACCGCCGGCGACGGATTGGTGCTCGAGGTAGGCGTGCACCATCTCGGCGACCTGCTCGAAGAACCGATGACCGTGGCAGTTCGCCGAGTAGGTGCCGTCTTCTTTCTCGATGCGGCGGATGCCGGCGAGCTCGGGATCGATGTGATACAGCTCGTGCACGACCGTATCGAGCTTCGCGATCCACGGCTCGGCGCCGGGATAGAAACGCTCCTTGCGCGAACGGTCGAGCGACTGATCGCAGAAGCGCGGCAGCGTGAACGAGAGCATGTACTTCACCTGGCGCGCGACCGATCGTGACCGTCGGCGACTTGGTGACGAACCACTCGGAGCGGCGCGTCAGCTTCATGCGTCGTGCGATCGCGCCAGAAGTAGTAGCCAGGTTCGCTCGCGGGCAGCGTGAGGCAGTGGCAGGTCGCGAACGCGCCTTCTGCGTTCGATCGGCCGGATCGCGCGAAGACGAGCACGTCCGCCATGTCGATGAAGGACAGCTGCGGGACGCGGGACACGACGTCCTGCATCAACAGCGAGAGCCGTTCCGTGTAGTTAATCATGCGACCTTACGTCGCTGGGGGAGCGAACGTGGTCAGACGTTTTCAGTTGTTATCGGTGCTTCGAGCCGAAGCTCGCAAATAGTAACAACCGCAGGTACGGAAATCAAGCTGAAGAGCGAGTTAATTTGTTGCTACCGTTCAAGTTGAGCTGACTCCTGAGGTGGCGTGACGGCGCCCATCCGACGCAGGATCAGCTGCTGTCGCCGGATGAGACGCGCGGTCGGACGTGCAGGGTTGAGCACGCGCGGGTTGATGATGGCCGCGGCGAGAGCGCGGCTTCGGCCGAGCCCAGCTCGGCTGCCGATTTGCTGAAAATATGTGCGCGCCGCCGCCTCGACGCCGTAGATGCCGTCGCCCCACTCGATCACGTTGAGATACAGCTCGAGAATCCGCGACTTCTTCAGCTCGGCTTCGAGCCGCCGCGCGATGATCAGCTCGCGCAGCTTGCGCAGCGGGTTCTTCGACGGCGAGAGGTAGAGGTTCTTCGCGAGCTGCTGCGTGATCGTGCTGCCGCCGCGCACGAGCTGCCCGCGCGCCCAGTCGGCCTCGAGCGATTCCTGCAGCTGCTCGAGGTCGACGCCTTCGTGCTGCCAGAACGCTGCGTCTTCGGCGACGAGCACCGCGCGCTTCAGCTCGGGCGAGATGCGGTTGTAGCCGACCCACCGCTGCACGCGCCGCGGCGTGCTGCCCTTTCGCGCGCGCCTCGCGCGCGCGCAGCTCGATGAACGCGGTGGTCGACGGGTTGGCTGTCTTGAGCGGACGGACGTCGGGCAGCGTGAGGTACGCGTACGCGAGCAGGGCAAACGCGATCGCTGGCGCGGCGATGAGGGCGCGGCGCACCAGTCGTCCCCGCGAGCTGCGTCCCGCTTTCGACCTGGGTGGGCTTCCGGACGTCGGCGCCGAGTCGGCCATCCCTACACGTGCAGCGTGCGTCCCTGCTTCGCGAGCGCGCTCTCGAGCGCGCCGCGCAGGAGCACGATCAGCCGCGGCGACGAGCTCGCGCCCATCAGGCCGACGCGCCAGATCTTGCCGGCCAGCGGGCCGAGGCCGGCGCCGATCTCGATGTTGAACTCGTCGAGCAGGTGCTTGCGCACCGCCGCTTCGTCCACGCCGTCGGGCACGCGGACCGCGTTCAGCGTCCACAGCCGCTCGGCTTCGCGCGGCAGCACGCGAGAGCCCGAGCGCCGCGAGCGACGTCGACCAGCGCGCGGTGGTTGCGCTCGTGCCGCGCCCAGCGCGCGTCGAGCCCCTCTTCCTCGACGATCGACAGCGCCTCGTACAGCGCGTAGACGAGCGTCGACGACATCGTGTGGTGATACTTCCGCCGCAGCCAGTAGTCCTCGAGCAGCGTCGAGATCGAAGTAGAAGCTGCGGCACTTGACGCGCTGCTCGAGCGCGCGCGGGCCGAAGACGACCGGCGCCAGCCCGGACGGCCCGCCCAGGCACTTCTGCGTGCAGCGAGTACGCGGCGTCGATGCCCCACGCGCCGACGTCGAGCGGCATGCCGCCGAGCGACGTCACCGCGTCGACGATCGTCAGCGCGCCGTGCTCGCGCGCGATCGCCGCGAGCTCGCGCACCGGGTTCAGCACGCCGGTGGAGGTTTCCGCGTGGACCATCGCGACGACGTCGGCCGGCGTCGCCTTCAGCTGCGCGCGCAGCGCGTCGGGATCGCACGCCGTGCCCCACTCGACGTCGAGCCGCGTCACCGTCGCGCCGTAGCGCTCGCACATCTGCGCGAGCCGATCGCCGAAGTAGCCGGTGACGACGACGGTGGCGCGCGTGCCCTCCTTGACCAGGTTCGCGACCGCCGTTTCCATGCCCGACGTGCCGGTGCCCGACACCGCGAACGCGAACGAGCCGTCGCCGGCGCGGAACACGCGCGCCAGCCGCTCGCGCACGTCGTCGAGCAGGCGCAGCATCAGCGGATCGAGATGGCTGACCGTCGGCGACGCCATCGCGCGCATCACGCGCGGCGCGGTCAGGCTCGGGCCGGGGCCGAGCAGGATGCGATCGGTATCGGGAAGCAGGCTCATGCGGGGATTTCCTCGAATTGCGCCAGCGCGTCGCGCAGCGTGGGGATGATCGACTCGGGCAGCGGCTGCGAGCGGCGGGCGCGGCAGGCCGACGTCGTAGCCGAGCAGGTTCAGCGCCGCTTTCAGTCCGGGCACGCCGTGCGTCGCGCCGAGCAGGCGCGCCACCGGCACGAGCTGCCGCTGCAGCGCGATCGCCTCCTCGTGCCGGCCCGCCTTCGTCAGCTCGAAGAGGTGCACGCACGGCTCCGGCAGCGCGCCCGCGAGCGCGAGGATGCCGCCGGCCGCGCCGACGCACATCATCGGATAGAACGTCGCGGCCGCGCCGGCGAGCACGCGTGAAGTCGTCCGGCGTCTGCGAGACGAGGTCCGCGACCTGCGCGACGTCGCCGCCCGATTCCTTCATGCCGACGATGTTCGGGTGCGTCGCCAGGCGCGCGACCGCCGCCGGCAGCAGGTTGACGCCGGTGACCGCGGTGAAGTTGTAGAGCAGCACCGGCACCGGCGACGCGTCGGCCACCGCCGTGTAGTGGCGGACGAACACGTCGTTGGTCATCTGGCTCTTGAAGAAGCCGGGCGTCCGCACCAGCACCGCGTCGGCGCCGTGCTCCGCGGCGCGCTTGGTCGCCTTGATCGTCGCCTGCGTCGACTCGCGGCCGGTGCCGACGATGAAGCCGCGGTCGTGCGGGATCGCTTCGCGCGCGGCGACAATCGCCTGGTCGGATTCGTAGTCGTCCATCAGCGCCGCTTCGCCGTTCGATCCGAGGACGACGAAGCCGGTGAGCGGACGCTTCAGCCACTGCGCCAGCGCCGCTTTCAGGCGCCCGGTGTCGACCCGGTCGCGGTCGTCGAAGGGCGTCGGGATCGGGGCGAAGATTCCGGCGAGATTCATCCGACGATTCTACTCAGCCGCGCCTCGACGGCGCGAGCAGTTTTCAGCCGAGAAGCCCGGCGTCGGCGCCGCGCCGTGCAGTCTCGCCGGACCGATCGCCCTGCAGCACCAGGTTCAGCCCGAGCACGACGAGGAACATCGCCGCCGCCGGGCTGAGCAGCCACGGAAAGTCGGCGAACACGCGGATGTTCGTCGACGCGTCGTGCAGCATCGTCCCCCAGCTCGCCATCTGATCGGGAAACCCGAGGCCGACATACGACAGCGTCGCTTCGGCGACGATGAACGCCGGGACGAGCAGCGTGATCTGCACGGCGAGGAAGCCGCGCGCGGCGGGCAGCAGGTGCCGCGCGAGCAGCCGCAGGTCGCTGGCGCCGAGCGCCTGCGCCGCGGCGGCGTAGTCGAGCCGCCGCTCGGAGCGCACGATGGCGCGCACGCCGCGCGCGATGAACGGCGCGCCGACGACGGCGAAGATCGCGCGCGAGCAGCGCGAAGACCTGCGTCGCCGACAGCACCAGCGGCAGCACCGACCGCAGCGCCAGCGCGACGTACATCGCCGGCAGCACCATCACGAAGTCGGTCGTCCGCATCAGCACGTCGTCGAGCGCGCCGCCGTAGTAGCCGGCGACGGTGCCGAGCGAACGCGCCGAGCAGCATCGCGCCGAGCGCCGCGGCGACCGCAAGGCCGAGCGAGAGGCGCGCGCCGAAGACGCAGGCGCGCGAAGACGTCGCGGCCGAAGCTGTCGGCGCCGAGCAGCAGCAGCGGCGCCTCCGGCTCGTTCGCCGATTGCACCAGGCGGCCGCCTGCCGACCCACGACGAGCGGCACGCGAGCCGATCGATCTTCCTCGTACCGCTGTTCGAGCTGGCTGACGCGCCGCCAGCGGATAGATGAACGGCGCGCGCAGCGAGCCGTGCGTCGTCGACGATGCGCGGAATCGTCGGCGGCGCGTTGAGCAGGCCGTCGAAGTGATCGTTGATCGCGTGCGGCGCGAGCAGCGGCGCAGCGACCGCCGCCGCCAGCGCCAGCGACACGATGCACGAGGCCGAGGCGCCGCGTCACGCCGCGGATGCGCCTTTCGTGCGAGGTGTCGCTGGCGCGCGGATCGACGAACGCCAGCGCCACGTCCGAGAAGAGCGTGCCGAAGGCGAGGAACAGCGCGCCGGCGCCGGCGCAGCCGGCGACCAGGTAGATGTCGCGCGTCCGCAGCGCGCCGAGCATCAGCGTGCCGAGGCCCGGCCACGCGCTGATCACTTCGACCGCGAACGAGCCGCTGAGCAGCGTGCCGATGATCAGCCCGTAGACCGCGGCGATCGGGACGCAGCGCCGCCTTCAGCGCGTCGCGCCAGACGACGCGCGCGCGCGGCACGCCGCGGGCGAGCGTCGCGAGCACGAACGGCTCGTCGATCGACTTCGGTCATCGCCTGCGACTGCAGCCGCTCGAGCATCGCGGCGAGCGGCAGGCCGAGCGCAGCCGCCGGCATCACGAGGTGATGCAGGAGATCGAGCAGCGCGCCTTCTGCCGGCACGCCGGCCGAGCGCATGCCCGCAATCGGAAACCATCCGGTGCGCGCCGCGACGAACACGAGGAAGAGCGAGGTCAGCAGCGGCGGCATCGAGAGCAGCACCAGCGACACCGCGCGAATGGAGTTGGTCAGGACGCCGCGGCGGCGGCTGCCGGTGACGATGCCGAGCGGCAGGCCGACCAGGGTCGCGAGAACCAGCGCGGTCACCGAGAGGATGGCGGTGTTCGCCGCGCGCTCCGGGATCAGGTCGCGGACCGGCCGGTCGTATTGCATCGAGTAGCCGAAGTCGAGCCGAACCGCCGCGGCGAGCCAGTCGCGGTACTGCACGACGAATCGACTTGTTGAGGCCGAAGCGCGCCCGCTCGCGCTCGAGCGTCTCGCGGTTGGCCTTGGCGCCGAGCGATTCGGTGACGTAGTCGCCGGGGGCGAGGCGGGTCAGGACCAGCGACGCCGACGACACCGCCAGGACCAGGAACACCGCGAACGCGAGGCGCCGGGCGAGATAGCGAGTCAATTGGCGGGGAGCGCGCGGTTGGGCCGCAAGAGGGGCTGCGGCTGGCCGCGATGGAGTTCAGCGTTCCGCCGGTTCTGCGCGTGCGGTCGAACCAGCCGCCGTTGCCGGGTGAGGCGGCACCGATTCGGTTACCTGCGACACAGCCGCGAGCTGGCGACTCGACCGAGGTCAGCGAATCAGCGCGGCTGCTGGCGCTGGTTCGCACGGCTGGGCCGCCGGCCAATTTTGCACGCAAAGCGTCTCTCAGAGGGTGCGAGACGCGGAGGCAAGCCGCCCGGCCTGGCACGTGCGGCCGACCGGGGGGCCAGGCAGTCGCGCCGCGCCCGGTGACCCCCAGCTGAGGCCGGCTGGCGCTCCTGCCACCGCACGACCCGTGCGACCCCACGCAGGCCGGCGACTGTGCTGACCGACCCGCCATCGCGAATGCCTGGCCCTTGCAGTTGTTCCGGGCGCCGGACACCGGCGACTCCGCTCGAAGATTCGCCCGACGACCAACCGCCCGCGATCCCACCGGCATCCGCCGGCGGCGTCCCGAGACGTCCCCCCGCGAACCGGCATCCACCGCGGGACCGAGCGTCTTTTACCCCCGACTCGCCGTCGGTCGCGGCGGGGGTGAACGCCGTCCGCGCCGCACTGACGGCCATCGGACCGGGCGCGCTGGCGAGCGAGATCGCAAGACGTCGCATGTGTCTGGTCAAAAACTAGCTCAGCGGCCAAAAAATTGGCCGATCAAAACTGTGTGCAACCGACTAGCTCGGCTTTGTTTCTGCGTGCAAAACCAGCATGATTACGAAGCTGGCTCGAATCGTTGGCTAGGTTTTTGGCCAACGCCTCGTCCGCCCCACCCCGCATCGCCACGCCAATCATACCAACAACAGACTCATTTCAAACGACTTAGGGTCGTCGGCCATTCCTGTCCGCGCGCTGGCACTCGCCGTGCGCTTATATCCGCCATCCGGAGGACAGAAATGGCACCTCACGAAACAGCCCGCGAAGTTGGCTTTGAGCCCCGTATCGGCCGCAGCGTTTCCCTGGACCATGCCGCTGAGCTGCTCGGCGTCTCCCGTCGGACCATTTACAACCGCATCCGCGAGGGACGTCTTCAGACCATTCGCACCATTGGCGGCTCGCAGCGTGTGCTCATTGATTCGGTGCAGGAGGACCGCAGCCTTGCCGCGGACATGCCTCCCCGGCATTCGTAACTAAACCTCAGCGCGACGTGACATCAGCCACCATGGCCCAATCCAGCTATCGCGCGCGTAGTCGGTCGTTGCTCGGTCTTTTCGCGGCGTTCGTGTTCGGCGTCGTCGCGCCGGCCGCGGCGGCAGGCGGTGGCCATCGTGCGCGCGTCAGCGCCGACCTGGCCGACCACCTGAACGTCGGCTCCCAGAGCATCCGCGTGATCGTCCACGGCGAGCGGTCGGAAATCGACGCGCTCGCGGCGCGCTACAACCTGCGCGTCGCCCGCTATCTCAAGAGCGGCGCCGTGTTCATCGTCAACGCCGGTCAGCTCGAGGCGCTGCGGCAGGACGAGACCCAGGAGCACCTGTCGGGCGACATCCGGCTGAAATCCTCGGTCGACGCGATGATGGCGGAGTCGATCGGCGCCGACCAGGTCTGGGCGGGCTCCGACGACCTGCCGGCGCTGTCGGGTGAGGGCATCTCGGTTGCGGTGATTGATTCGGGCATCGACACGCGGCATGCGGCGCTGAAGCGTCGCGTGCTGGTGACCCGCGATTTCACCGGCGGCGACGGCATGGACCGCTTCGGGCACGGCACGCACGTGGCGGCGATCATCGCCGGGCGCGCCGGCCGGACGGTGGACACGCGCGACCAGCGCGGCATCGCGCCGGGCGCCTACCTCCTCAACCTGCGCGTCCTCGGCGACGATGGGTCCGGGTCGGCGAGCGATGTGATTGAGGCGATCGACTGGACGATCGAGCACCGCCACGAATACAACGTCCGGATCATCAACCTCTCGCTCGGCGCGCCGGTGATGCAGCCGTATCGCGACGATCCCCTCTGCGAGGCGGTCGAGCGCGCGGTCCGGGCGGGGCTGGTCGTCGTCGTCGCCGCGGGCAACTACGGGCGGACCGCCGAAGGCCAGGACGTGATCGGCGGGATCGCGACGCCGGGCAACAGCCCGTTCGCCATCACCGTCGGCGCGCTCGACACGCACGGTACGGCGAAGCGGTCGGACGACACCCTCGCGCCCTACAGCGCCAAGGGCCCGACCCGCTACGACCTCAATTTGAAACCTGACGTCGTCGCCCCCGGCACCCGGGTGGTCTCGGCCGAAGCGGCGGATTCCTACCTGGCGAGGACCTACGCGACGCGGCACGTCGCCGGGACGGGCGCCAACGCGTACATCGCGCTGTCCGGCACCAGCATGGCTGCCGGGGTGGTCAGCGGCAGCGTCGGCGCTGCTTCTCGAGCACCGGAGCCATCTCAAACCCGCTGATGCAAAGGCGATCCTTGAAGTAACGAGTTCGTTCTTACCTGCACCAGGCATCGTGGGCGCTGGCGCTGGCAGCATGAACTTGGTCGCGGCGATTGCGTTTGCGACAAACCCTTCAGGATCAACACGTACCGTGATCGGTGGGGAACGCGAGACGGCGTCCGGAATCCTGATTACAAACCGCGGCAGATCAGACCTTTCTTCGGACGCTGTTGCCCAGTCCGCGCAACTCGTGGCGTCTGGGCTCACGGCGGTCGGTATGGCCGGCCTCTGGTGACTCGATCGTTTGGGGCACCTCCGGTGACTCGATCGTATGGGGGACCGCAAACGGCGACTCGATTGTCTGGGGAACGTCCACCGGCGATTCCATCGTCTGGGGCACGTCGGGTGACTCGATTGTCTGGGGCACCTCAGCCGGCGATTCAATCGTCTGGGGCACTTCGGCAGGGGATTCAATTGTCTGGGGGACCTCAACTGGGGACTCCATCGTTTGGGGCACCTCTGTAGGGGATTCCATCGTCTGGGGAACTGCTACGGGCGATTCAATCGTTTGGGGCACCGCTGATCTTTTCTGAAATTGCCACATTACTTCTTTAAAATCAATAATTTAGAGGACATCATGAACCGCATCATTGTTTGGGACTAATCCGACCGATAAATATGGACGCCGATGGTGTCCACGACGGGTTTCACGAGATTCGGGAAGTTTTACCTCTGGTCGGTCATCGGGGCTGGATTTCTGGTTCTTGGCGCCTCGATCTACCAGCTGGTTACGGAACCGATCAGCCCCCAGTGGTTCATCTTGGCGGCGCTCACGCTGATCAGCGGATCAGCGACAGTCAGGCTTCCGTCTTCGTCCGCCTCGATTTCCATCTCGGAAACATTCGTCTTCACCGCGGTTCTGCTCTACGGACCGGCTGCAGGCACGGTCATCGTAGGCCTAGACGGCCTCGTCATATCGTTCTGGATCTCGAAGCGGTATGACGAACCTCACCGGGCGCTTTTCAACATGTCTGCGCCCGCCATTTCGGCCTGGGTTTCCGCAAATCTGTTCTTTCGCGTCGCGCATATCAAGCCCCTAGTTCAGGGGCCGTCGACCACAGATGCAATTCTGCCGGGGCTCGTGCTGTTCGCCCTGACCTACTTCGCCCTGAACAGCTGGCTGATCACGCTCGTAATTGCGCTGGAGCGCCGTCTAGATCCCGTCAAGATTTGGACGAATAACTTCGTTTGGTTGTCGCTGAACTATTTCGGAGGCGCCTCTGTAGCCTTCTTGTTCGTTGGCTTCAACCGAACGATCGACTTGGGCTACGTTGGCGTTATCGTGCCGTTGCTGCTCGTTCTCTACTTCACGTTCAAGACCACGATGGGACGGGTGGAGGATGCGGACAAACACGTTGAGCAAATAAATCGGCTCTACATGTCGACGATCGAGACGCTAGCGATGGCGATCGACGCAAAAGACCAAGTCACCCACGGGCATATTCGGCGAGTCCAAGCGCACGCCACCAGCCTCGCTCGCGAGGTCGGCGTTCGCGATGAATCGATGCTTAAAGCGATCGAAGCCGCCGCATTGCTTCATGACATGGGAAAACTGGCCGTTCCGGAATACATTCTCAATAAGCCAGGCAAGCTCACTGAAACCGAGTTCGCCAAGATGAAGCTCCACGCCGAGCGTCGGTGCGGATATTCTCTCGGCGATCGATTTCCCATACCCGGTAGTGCCGATTGTTCGCCACCATCATGAGAACTGGGACGGCACGGGCTATCCTAGCGGACTTCGCGGAACTGATATCCCGATTGGCGCTCGCGTACTCTCGGTCGTCGACTGCTTCGACGCGCTCACGTCCGATCGGCCTTATCGCCCGAAACTCTCAGACGAGGAGGCCTTGGCGATCCTGATGCAACGTCGTGGTTCGATGTACGACCCACTCGTTGTCGATACGTTCATGCGGGTTCATGCGAAAACGCCAGAAATCGTTCGAAATGGCCCTGCCAGTTCGGTCTTAAAAACGATCGCACACTCCCAGCGGACACCGCCTGTCGAACTACCCAATGACGCGCGCGCGAGCGCCGACGAGATGCTTACTGCATACACATTGGCGCGGGCGCTTGCTGGGCAGGTCAGCGTGGCGGACGTCGGCGACATTATCTCGAAGCACTTGCGACAACTGATACCGTGTTCGCTCTTCGTGTTCTACATGTACGACGCGAGTTCGGACGAACTCGAGGCTCGGTATCCTTTTGGTGAAGGTGCCGAAAGTGTCAAAGGCCTGAGGATGTCGTTGGGGCAACGGTTGAGCGGCTGGGTCGCCGCAAATCGTCATACCATCCTAAACTCGGATCCGGCCCTTGATTTGGGTGACAATGTCGCGCACACGCTCAACTTAAGGAGCTGCCTCAGTACTCCGCTGGTGTCGAATGACAAGCTAATAGGCGTCCTTTCACTTTACTCTGTCACGTCAAGTGGGTTCAGTGATGACAATCGTCGCGTATTAGATCTCGCGGCCACTCACATCGCTCAAGCGCTTGATCGTGCGATTGAATTCGATTCATCTCCTGGTATTGCTTCAGTCTCAACGCTGCCACATCTAGATCAGTTGACCAGTTTGATTGACTCTACAAACCAGAATGGTCTGGGCCTCAGGGGCCACCATGGCTTGTTGATCATCGATGTCGTTGGACTCAATCAGATTAGTCGAGAATACGGTCCATCGACGGCAGATGAGATTCTTGACAACGTTGCGCGTCGAACGCGTGGCGGGCCTGAGATCAGCGGACATTCTTTTCCGAAACGGTGGTGATAAGTTTGTCGCGCTGCTCGAGATCGAGGATTCTACGACAACCGACCTTGTCGCCAATCGGGTCCGGGATGCGATCGGTCGTGTGCCTTTAGACGTATCTGGCGGGCACAGAATTTCTGTCCGCACAGAGGTTACCGCGGTATCCAGCCCTCAGGATGGAACGTCCCTGCACGATCTGTTGACAGTTGCTAGAAATCGGAGCAAATCTCCAACGAGGCATCGCAACGTCTCGGCGGTGCACTAGTAGCCCGACCGGTGAACTGGCCGGCCGGCCAGCAACTGCACAAAAAAACTCGACTCGCGTGCGCCACCCTTCCCCAACCGGCCGCGCGAATGTTCAAATTCCCGCGGTCGGTTCGACGATCGTGCGGCTTTAGCCAGGCTGCGGTCTACCGGGCTGTCACCGAAATGGTGGTGGGCGGCAATCTGTGCAGACTTGGAAAGTGAACCTGAGGGTCTGTGATGAACTCTCTTGACGAAGCAAAACTATTGGTTCGTGCTGGCCGTTTTCAGGACGCTCTGTCCGCGTTAAACGGTGGAGCGATCGAGCGAACTCGGCGGACCGAAGCCGATGTCCTGCGTGCTGAGATGCTTGAGCGAATTGGCTCCTACTCAGCCGCACAGGCGCAGGCCGAGGAATTACTCAAGGCTCGACACTTGACGCCCAGCGAGCGCAGTGCATGCGACCAAGTCGTAGGGCGCGCTCACATGATGAGTGGCAGGTACACCTCCGCGGTTACCTGTCTGCAACGCGCCGCTGTGGTTGCTGCCGCGGCCAATGATTTTTCTAGGGCGTGTTGGGCCCAAATGTGGCTCCTAGTCGCGATATCAGATCGCTCAGGGCCGAACGCGACCGTCTCCCTTCTGGCTGAACTGCGGACGAATGCGGCCCGTGCGGCCGATCCGCTAATTCTCGCTGCGCTGCACCTTTTTGTCGCCCAGATGGAAGCGATGCGAAAGCTGACTGCGGGTGCGCACCGGCACGTCCGGCTCGCACAGGAGACGCTCAAAAGCGTACCCAATTGCTGGCTTTCTGCGATCGCCGAAAACATCGAAGTTGCCCTAGCCACCTTACGGGCCGATTTCACCGACGCATTGGCGCGGTCTCCGACGGTCATAGATCTCGCGTTGCGTTCTGGAGCTAAATATTTACTCGCGACGGCACAAGGCAACTTCGGCACTTTATTGTTTCTCACTGGAGATTACCAGAACGCGCTACATCAGCAGGAACAAGCAGCGAAGGCGTTTCCGCAGCATAGCGACAACTATATCGGGTCGCTTGATAATCTGGCGCGAACAAAATTGGCGCAAGAGCAATTTGACGAATGCGCAACGCTACTAGCGACCATCGATCTCGAAAGCAATTTTCTCGGCAGTAAGACAAGTTTTGTCTATAGGCATGCTCTCTTAACGCGGGTCGATTTCTTGTCCCGTTTGGGTCGACTCGATGAAGCCTTGAGACATGTTGAGACCGTGATCGAATTGGCCGAAGAATCGGCCGACTCGATGTTGTTTCACACCGGAGTGCTAACGAAGGCTGAACTACTTGTGGCGACTGGAGGAATGAAGGACGTTGCAGCAACAATTGACCCGATCGCTGTAACCATCGGCTCGCAGCCACCAGATGTGTACGCCTTGTACCAAAGGGTAATTGCACGCGCCGTGTCGAGGGAGGGCAATTCGACCGACGCGAAACGACATTTCGAACGAGCGCGACGAATTTATAGCGTCTTGAACTACAAGAGCGCCCTCGCTGAGCTTGAACGGTCCGTCGAGGCGGCGACACCGGATCCTAATGCGGCGCATGTCGCGGTCGAACCGCAGCAACACGGATCAGGTGGCCATATTGTTCAGCAACTTGCCGCTCTGATTCTGCACGCACAGCGACCCGAACTACTGGCTCGTGAACTGGTTGACCTTTTGTGGAGCACCCGTAGCGTGCTCACGGCGACGGCGATCCATCGGAAAGCTGATGGACCGGATGAGATCTACGCACACGCGGGCTGCGAAGAATCAGACAGTTCTGTCGAAAAACGTTGTTTGGCACTCGGATCATTTCGCGGCGGAACTGTGAGAGATCGTCGCTTTGTTGCGGCCGAGCGTGGAAGCGATCGCGACATTTGACTCGTTGCGACAGCTGATCGAGGTCTTTCATGAGGTGGCTCGAGCAAAAGTTGATCGTGACCAGAGGGCTGCGCTTTGGCCGGTCGACGATGGGCCAGCTGGTCCTGATCGCTTCGTAATCACGGGGCATCTGCGCGCCCTCATGGGCCAAGTGCGGAAGATCGCCACGACCAACGTCAACGTGTTGATCACCGGCGAGAGCGGCACCGGCAAGGAAATCCTCGCGCGCGCCATCCACGACTTCTCGGACCGCGCGCAGAAGCCGTTCGTGCCCTTCAACTGCGCGGCCATCCCGCGCGACCTGCTCGAAAGCCAGCTGTTCGGCCACCGCCGCGGCGCGTTCACCGGCGCCGACCGCGATCAGCTCGGGCCTCATCCGCGCCGCCAAGGACGGCACGCTGTTCCTCGACGAAATCGGCGAGCTCGGCCTCGACCTGCAGCCGAAGCTGCTGCGCTTCCTCGAGTCCGGCGAAATCTGCGCCGCTCGGCGAGCCGGGCCCGCTGACCGTCGACGTCCGCATCGTCGCCGCCACCAACACCAACCTCGAAGACGCGGTGCGCGCCGGCCGGTTCCGCGAGGATCTCTTCTACCGCCTGAACGTCGTCCGCCTGACGATCCCGCCGCTGCGCGAGCGCCGCGACGAGATTCCGGCCCTCGTCAACCATTTCGTCGCCCGCGCCGCCGAGGAGTTCAAGAAGGGGCGCCTCGGCGTCGCCGAAGAAACCATGGAGCGCCTGCATGCTCTATCGCTGGCCGGGCAACGTCCGGCAGCTGCAGAACGAGATGCGGCGCATGGTCGCGCTCGCCGAGCCCGACTCGGTCCTGACGCCCGACCTGATCGCCGGCCAATCCTCGACGCGCTGCCGTTCGCCCGGCCGACGCGCGGGAACGACCACGAGATTGCGGTGCCGCTCCACGACAAGCTGGTGCCAACGCTCGCCCGCGTCGAGGGCGAGATGATCAAGGCCGCGCTGGTCGCAGCACCAGGGAAAGGTCGACGCCGTCGCTAAGGCGCTGGGGATCTCTCGCAAAGGCCTGTATCTGAAACGTCAGCGCCTCGGTCTCTGACACGCTCCTTGCGGTCCCGGAGCAGTTCCTCAATCGACTCGATCAACACCCGCTGCGACCCGCACCGAGTGCGAATCGTCCGCAGGCGCCCGTCGCGAATCCGGTAGTACACGGTTCGACGCGACACGCCGAGCAGTTCCGCGGCTTGCTCGAGGAGGTACAGAGCTGACCATGCGGCGTGAAAGCGCACGATTAGTGCCCGCTGATTTGCGTGCTAATTCCTCCCACTTTGCGCGCTAATGGAGCAAAGAGCGCGCTGATCCGACGGGAAGCGCCTACCCGGCGGGTAGCGCGTGCACGTCGGCCGATGGTTCCGGGATCGATTCGGCGCCGCGATTGCGCGCAAAGACGCCGGTGACGGGGCGCGCGAGTGCGCAGCCGAAAAGAACAGAACGCGGCGGGCTGTGTGGGGCAGGAATTCGTGTGACCTGCCCTGTCACACCCTCGCGTCAGACTATTCGGGTGCAACGATTCGCGGAGGTTATCCAAGCTCGTCGCGGTCACGGCGGTCCTGAACAGCGCCGCGGTCCTGGTCCTGGGGACGTCGAGACAGGACTGGCCCCCGGGGTTCTGGACGAGCCGGCCGGGATGGGTCGTCGCCGCGCTGGCCGTAACGGCGGCCATTCCGCTGCTGCAGTACGGGATTTCCGAGCGCGGCGAACGGGCTCGCCGGAAGGCGCTGGAGCGTGAGCAGAAACTCGAAGTGTTCCTCGCCGCGTGCCTCGTCTACGTCGTGCGGAACGCGGGTGCGGATTTCGAGCACACGGGAATCCAGGCGTTCATGGTCCGGGGCAAGTTTCGGCCACGGCACGTCAGGCTGGCCAAGATCAGGCTCGGGGCGGTGCCGACGTCGGGGATTGTCTGGTACGCAGACAAGGGTGTCATCGGCAAGTGCTGGACGGAAAGGGCGGCGCAGTATGAAGACGTCGAAACTCATTTTGCTCGTTACAAGCACCTGAGCCGTGTCGATTGGGAACAGCTCGCGCCAGCGGCGCGGTTCGGGCTGACCTACGAGGATTTTCAACCGGTGAAGGACAAGTACAGCATCGTCGCGGCGGCGCCGATCATCGATCAGCGGGACCGCTATGTTGGCTGCGTCACTGCGGACATGCCACAAAGTGCTGCCGCGCGTGGGATTTCCCGCGCGGCGATTCAGGCGTCGCTGGCGACGACGGCACAACTTGTGAGCGTGGCCCTGGAGAGCTAGTCAGATCGCCTATGTGGAAGCCACGGGTGAACAAGCCACCGGGAGGCGTTGCGCACATCACAATCAGGTTGGACGCGACGACAGTGAACGCCCACCTGGCGATTCTTCGCGAGCTGAACGCTCCGCCAAGCGTGATCAGAATCGCCGAGCGGCTGGCAGAGGCGACTTCGGTTCAGGTTCGAGGCGAATAGCCTCGTCGCCAGTCGCGACGTGTCGGCCGTCGGCTCGCGCATCTTGGTTGCGCCGCAGCTCCATACTCAGCGAGCGCCACGGCACCAGGCCGCCGCCCGACCCGCCGGCGGCAGCGCGACTCCAGGGCCGCCATCATGGGCGGCAGAGGTCGAGCGGCACTCATGCCGCAGCGAACTCCCAGACGACTCTCCCAGCGCCGGGCTCCCCGTGCCCCACACCCTGGCGCGGTCGCCGTCCTCCCGCACGGCGCCCTGAACTGCTCCGGCCCCTGTCGCAGCAACTCTTCGATCGAGGCGGCACGCACATGATCACGGGTGGCCCTCCGTCGAGCGGGGCGCGCGCCGCACCGAACCCCCGCACGACTCCCTCAGCGCAGGACTCCGCCGCCCCCACTCGCCGCGCGGTTGTTGCCCCGCGCGCGCGCCGCGCCCTGAGGCGCGCCGCCTCCTGCCGCAGCAACTCCTCGATCGACTCCACCAACACCCGCTGCGATCCGCACCGGGCGCGGATCGTCCGCAGGCGACCGTCTCGAATCCGGTAGTAAACCGTCCGCCGCGACACGCCAAGAAGTTCCGCCGCCTGATCGAGGAGAAGCGACTGCGCCATGCGAGCTCGGGAGCGCACGAACGGTGCCTCAGCGGATGCGCGTCGCCGTTGCGCGGTTTTGCGCGCGATTTCCCGCCAAACGGCGACGACTTCGCGGAAACGGTTACCCGGCGGGTAGCGCGTTCTCGACGACCGGGCGCGAGCCCGCGCGCTCGCGGCAGTTCTCACGGTCTTCCCTCGCGCCCGCCCTTTGCGCATACAATCCGCCGCATGAACGGCCTGATGATGGACTACCCGCTCACGCTGTCGACCATCTTCCGCCGCGCCGAATCGATCTATCCGCGCCACGAGATCGTCTGGCGCACCGCCGACAAGTCCGATCCGCCGCTACACCTACGGCGACTTCGCCGATCCGCGCGCGCCGCCTCGCCCGCGCGCTGCTCGATCTCGGCGTCAAGCCCGGCGACCGCGTCGCCACGCTCGGCTGGAACCACGGTCCGCACCTCGAGGCCTACTTCGGCATCCCGCTGATGGGCGGCGTGCTGCACACGCTCAACCTGCGCCTCCACCCCGACGAGCTCGCCTACATCGTCAACCACGCGGAGGACCGCGCCATCCTCGTCGACGAGAGCCTGCTGCCGCTGTGGGAACAGGTGCGCCCGACGCGTCAAGGTGCCGGTCGACGATCGTCGTCGGCGCGACCAAGCCGGTGGCCGACGGCTACGCTCGAATACGAGGCGCTGATCGCCCGGTCCGAGCCGGCGCAGGATCTCGCCGACCCCGACGAGCGCGCCGCCGCCGCGATGTGCTACACGACCGGCACGACCGGCAACCCGAAGGGCGTCCTCTACTCGCACCGCGCGCTCGTGCTGCACACCCTCGGCCTCTCGCTCGATCACTGCATGGGCATCCGCGAGCACGACATCGTCCTGCCGGTGGTGCCGATGTTCCACGCCAACGCCTGGGGGATGCCGTTCTCGGCGGTGATGGTCGGCGCCAAGCTGGTGATGCCGGGGCCGCACCTCGATCCCGCGAGCCTGGTCGATCTGTTCCACACCGAGCGCGTCACGCTGACCGGCGGCGTGCCGACGATCTGGATGGGCGTGCTGCAATACCTCGACGCGAACCCCGGCAAGTTCGACCTCTCGTCGATCCGCGCGATGTATGTCGGCGGCTCCGCTGTCCCGCAGGCGCTGATCGAGGCGTTCGAGAACCGCTACGGCCTGCACGATCTTCCAGGCCTGGGGCATGACCGAGATGGCGCCGCTCGGAACGGTGGCGCACTGCCCGCCGTCGATGGCCGGCGCGACCGACGCGGTCAAGTTCGGCTACCGCGCGAAGCAGGGGCGGCCGGCGCCGTTCGTCGAAATCCGCGCGCGCAACGAGGACGGCTTCGTCGCCTGGGACGGCAAGACGATGGGCGAGCTCGAGGTGCGCGGGCCGTGGATCGCCAGCGCGTACTACAATCGCCCCGACTCCGGCGATCGCTTCACCGACGACGGCTGGTTCAGGACCGGCGACATCGTGACGATCGATCGCGACGCGACCATCCAGGTGCAGGATCGATCGAAGGACCTGATCAAGTCGGGCGGCGAGTGGATCAGCTCGGTCGCGCTCGAGTGCGCGCTGATGGGGCACCCTGCCGTGGCCGAAGCGGCGGTGATCCCGGTGACGAGCGCGAAGTGGAGCGAGCGGCCGCTGGCGGCCGTGGTGCTGAAGCCGGGCGCGACGGCGTCGCCGGCCGAGCTGAAAGCGTTCCTCGCGCCCAGCTTCTCGAAGTTCTGGCTGCCCGACGCCTTCGAGTTCGTCGAGGCGATCCCGCGCACGTCGGCCGGAAAGTTCAAGAAGAGCGAGCTGCGCGAGCGGTTCAAGGACTACCGCGCTGCTGAATAGAGCGGCCCGGTGTCCAGGCGACGGTCCAAATGAGGCGACCGCCGCCGGCGCATTCCATGGTATAGTTCAGTTGTTTTGAGTAATCAAAATTAGAACTCATGGAATCTGAAATCCCGACTCAAGGCGGCTGGCGCCTGCCATCCAGCACAAGAAGCCTGCCGGAAGTGCATGGCTCGGTGGCGGTTCCCGAAGACGCTGGATTCTGGCGCAAGCTGTTCGCCTTCGCCGGCCCTGGCTATCTGGTCGCAGTCGGCTACATGGACCCCGGCAATTGGGCGACTGACCTTGCCGGCGGCGCTCGCTACGGCTACACGCTGCTCAGCGTCATCATGATCTCCAACCTGATGGCGATCCTGCTCCAGGCGCTCGCGGCCCGCCTGGGGATCGCCAGCGGCCGCGATCTGGCGCAGGCGTGCCGCGACAGCTTCTCGAGGCCGGTGACGCTCGTCCTCTGGGTGCTCTGCGAGATCGCCATCGCCGCGTGCGACCTGGCGGAGGTGATCGGCGCCGCGATCGCGCTCAATCTGCTGTTCGGCCTGCCGCTCATCTGGGGCGTCTGCCTCACCGCGCTCGACGTGCTGATCGTGCTGTTCCTGCAGCACAAAGGCTTCCGCTACGTCGAAGCGCTCGTCGTCGCGCTGATCCTGCTGATCGCCGGCTCGTTTGCGGTCGAGCTGTGGCTGGCGCGTCCGGACATGGACCGCGGTCGCGGCCGGGTTCATCCCGCGGACCGAGATCCTGCTGAATCCCGACATGCTCTACATCGCCATCGGCATCCTCGGCGCGACGGTGATGCCGCACAACCTGTATCTGCACTCGTCGATCGTCCAGACGCGCAAGTACGGCGACTCGCCGCGCGAGCAGGGGCGAGGCGATCCGCTTCGCCTCGATCGACTCGGCGGTCGCGCTGATGTTCGCGCTGTTCATCAACGCCGCGATCCTGGTCATGTCGGCGGCGGTGTTCCACGGCAGCGGCAACGAAGACGTCGCCGACATCAACGACGCCTACGTGCTGCTCTCGCCGCTGCTCGGCACGACGATGGCGAGCGTGCTGTTCGCGGTGGCGCTGCTCTGCTCGGGCCAGAACGCGACGCTGACCGGCACGCTCGCCGGCCAGATCGTGATGGAAGGGTTCATCAACCTGCGCCTCCGGCCGTGGCTGCGGCGGCTGGTGACGCGGCTCATCGCCATCATCCCGGCGGTGATCGTGGTCTACATCTACGGCGATCGCGGCGCCGGGCCGCTGCTGATCCTCAGCCAGGTGATCCTCAGCCTGCAGCTGCCGTTCGCGGTGTTCCCGCTGGTGATGTTCACGAGCGACCCGCACAAGATGGGCCGCTTCGTCAACCCGCCGTGGGTGAAGGCGCTGGCGTGGACCGTCGCGGTGATCATCGGCTCGCTGAACATCTACCTGCTGTACCAGACGTTCGTGAGCGTATAGATGTATCGCCGAATCCTGGTCGCGATCGAAAACTCACCCGCCGACAACACGATCCTGACGCACGTGTCGGAGCTGGCGCGGCTGACCGGCGCGGAACTGCTGCTCGTGCACGTCGCCGACGGCTGGGCGGCGCGCAATTTCGATCAGCTGAAGCTGCGCGAGTCGGAAGAGATGCAGTCGGATCGACGGTACCTCGATCAGCTCCACGCCGATCTCGACGGCGCGCGGGCACAAGGTCGAGACGCGGCTGGCGATGGGCGACCCGGCGACCGAGCTGATCAAGGCCACCGAAGAACAGGGTGTCGACCTGATTGCGATGTCGACGCACGGCCACCGGTTCGTCAAGGACATCCTGCTCGGCGCGACCGCCGACCGGGTCCGCCACCTCGTGAAGGTGCCGGTGCTCCTGCTGCGCGCGCAGCAGCCGCCGCACGCCTGATCTCCGAGTCTCTCATCCTCTCAGTCTCTGTGCTATAAAGTGCCCATGCCCGCACGAGTCTATCCCATGCACGCGCACGCGGCGGCCGATCTGCGCTTCATCCGCGACGCGATGGCGCGGGCAACCGAGTTCACCGCCGTCCCGGGGTGGGGCGGCGTGCTGATGGGCGTCACCGCGATCGTCACCTCGGTCGTTGCCGGGGCGGGGGATCACACCGTGCGGTGGGTGCTCGTCTGGATCGCCGACGCCGTGGTCGCGTGCGCGATTGCCATGACGGCCATCGTGCTGAAGGCACGGCGCTCCGGCGCACCGCTCTCGGCCGGGAGTCCGGCGCTGCGCTTCGCGCTGGCGTTCGCGCCGCCGATGACGGCGGGGATCGCGCTCACGCCGGTGTTCGTCGCCGCGGGGCTGATCTCGCGGCTGCCGGGATGCTGGCTGCTGCTCTATGGTGCGGCGGTCGCGAGCGGCGGCGCGTTCTCGGTGCGCGTCGTGCCGGTGATGGGGCTGTCGTTCATGGCGCTCGGCGTCGCGGCGTTCGCGGCGCCGGCGGCCTGGGGGAACTGGATGATGGCTGCCGGCTTCGGCGGCCTGCACATGATCTTCGGCTTCGTGATCGCGAGGAGATACGGTGGCTAAGGGCGCGAGCGCAGGCTATTTCAAGGTCACTCCGAAAGCGGAGGTGAAGGCGAAGGCAAGCGTCGATCGCCGGCGGCGTAGTCCGCTGGAGCTCGATCGTCTCATCCACGAGCGCTTACGGCTTGGGATCATCGGAGCGCTGGCGGTCAACGAGCGGCTGACATTCAACGATCTCAAACGGCTGCTGCAGACGACAGACGGCAACCTGAGCGTCCACGCGCGCAAGCTGGAAGAAGCCCAGTACATCGCCTGCCACGAGACAGCGGATGCCCGCGTCCAGACCGAATACCGGCTGACCAGCGCCGGCCGACGTGCGTTCGAGAAATACCTGAGCCACATGGAAGCCATCATCAAGGCGGTCCGCGATTGAGCGCAGCGCGGACGCGGGAGCCCTAAAGGGCCGCCCTCCGTCGCGCTCGCGCCGGCAGCCCTATAAGGGGCCGCCCTACAACCCAGCGGAGCCGGTATGGGTCGTGCAGTTTCGACCCGCATGAGGCTCCGTGCCGCTCAGCTGAGCGCCGCCGTCGCAATTTTCCTGGCAATTGGCAGCATCGCCGGCGCCCAGGCGAGGAAGAAGAAGCCGGTTGCCCAGCCGGCACCTCTGCCGTGCGGCGATCTCGTCGGTTTTCAGGTCCTCCTCGATCGGCAGAACTTCTCGACCGGCGAGATCGACGGCAAGCCGGGAGCGAACTTCTCGCGCGCGCTCTCCGCATTTCAGACCGCGCGTCAGCTGACGCCGGGATCTCCGGATTGCCCGACATGGGAGGCGCTCGGCGGCGCCGAGGCGACGCTGACGACCTACACGATCACCGATGCTGACATGCAGGGACCATTCGAGAAAACGATCCCGCCGCAGCTGGCGAATCAGGCCAGACTCGCGACGCTCAACTACCGCTCGCCAACCGAGCTCCTCGCCGAGCGGTTTCACGCCTCGCCGGCGCTGCTGGCGCAGTTGAATCGCGGCGTGGCGATGACGGCCGGCCAGGCCGATCACGGTGCCCGCGGTTGCCCCATTCGATCCGGACACCAGGCCGCAGCCTGACGCCGCGTTCAACGACGTCAGGATCGAGGTGTCGAAGGCGGAATCGGCGCTGCGCGCGACGCGCGCCGACGGCACGCTCCTCTTCTATGCGCCGGCCTCGAGCGGCAGCCTGCACGATCCGCTGCCGCCGGGCGATTTCAAGGTGCGCGGGGTCGCGTGGCGGCCGCCGTTTCACTACAACCCGCAGCTGTTCTGGGACGCGAAGCCGGCCGACAGCAAGGCCCGGATCCCCGCCGGCCCCAACAACCCGATCGGCGTCGTGTGGATCGATCTCGACCTCGACCACTACGGCATCCACGGCACCCCCGAGCCGGGGCACGTCGGCCACACCGAGTCGCACGGCTGCGTGCGGCTCACCAACTGGGACGCCGCGCGCGTCGCCGCGCTCGTGAAGCCCGGCACGCCGGTGCACTTCCAATGACGACCCACCGGTGGGATTGGGACTGGCGGATCCGCGCGGGCTGCGCGCTGATGGCCTGCTTCTGCGCCGGCGCGCTCGCCGACGGCCTGCTGCGGATGAAATACGTCCGCGTCGAACCCGGTGTCCGCAACGTCGCGACCGCAGGCACGGCGGCCAACGAGCCGCGAATCTCCGCCGCTCCGCGAAGCGACGTGGCGCGGACCGCGTCGGATCGCGCGGCGGTTCCGCGTGTCGCCGCAACAACCGGCGTGGTGCCGGCCGAGCGCCTGCGCGTGCCGATCGACGGCGTCGAGATCGAATCGTTCAAGGGCGGGTTCGTGGAGCGGCGCGGCAGCCGGCCGCATGAAGCGGTCGACATCCTCTCGCCGCGCAACACGCCGATCCTCGCGGTCGACAACGGCACGATCGCCAAGCTGTTCGACAGCAAGGCTGGCGGGCACACCATCTACCAGTTCGATGCGACCGGCCGCGTGGCCTACTACTACGCGCACCTCGAAAAGTACGCCGCAGGGACTGCACGACGGCCAGGTCGTGAAGCAGGGCGACGTCCTCGGCTATGTCGGCACGTCCGGCAATGCGCCGCCGAACACGCCGCACCTCCATTTCGCCGTCTTCGAGCTCGACGACACCGGCCGATGGTGGAAAGGCAAGGCGCTCGATCCGTACACGGTGTTCAAGAACCGGGGCTAGGGCCTGTCGGCCAAGCATCCGCGGGTTGTATTCGACACGGAGGACACAGAGGACACGAAGGTTTGTTTCTCTGTGTCCTGTGCCCGTGTGAGGACACGCTGCTGAACGGCTGATCAGCCGCGCGGCTCACACGCTCAGCCGTGATACGTCGTTGACAGCCGTGACCAGGTCGCCGAACTCGTACGGCTTCGTCACGAACCGCTGGTAGCCGGCATCCCGCGCTCGAGCGGCCGCGTCGCGATCGGCGAACGCGCTCACGGCGACCGCCGGCGTAAAACGGCCGTGGACGTCGCGCGCGCGGATCTCGCGCAGCAGCGCGTAGCCGTCGAGTCCCGGCATGGCGATGTCGCAGACGAGGACGTCGAACCGCCGCTCGGCGCACCGCGCGATCGCCGCCTCCGCCCCTTCCGCGACCTCGATCACCGCACCAGCGCCACCGAGCGCCAGCCGCGCCACCTCACGCGCATCCGGGTCGTCGTCGATCACCAGCACCGACAGGGCGTCGAGCCGCGGCGTGCCGCCGGCCCCGTCGTCGGACGCAGCCGCGGGTGCGGGCGCAGCGGCCGGAACAAACGCCGGAAGCGACAAGATGAACGTCGTGCCCTCGCCGGTGCCGGCGCTCTCGACCCGCACCTGCCCGTTGTGCGCCAGTGTGATCTCCCGCACGATTGCGAGCCCGAGGCCGAGGCCGCCGTGCTGGCGCGTCATCGAGCCGTCGGCCTGGCGGAACCGATCGAAGACGTAGGGCAGGAACTCGGGCGCGATGCCGATGCCGTTGTCGTGCACGGCGAGCTCGCAGCCGCTGGCCGAGGCATTGATGGTCACGTCAATCCGGCCGCCATGCGGCGTGAACTTGACCGCGTTCGACAGCAGGTTCCAGACCACCTGACGCAGGCGATCGACGTCGCCGTTGACCCGGCAGACCGCGCTGCCCCGCGTCATCCCGATCTCGATCTGCTTGGCCTGCGCGGCGGGCCGGATCACGTCGATCGACGACTCGACGACCGCACCGAAATCGAGCGCGGTGAAATTCAAATGCAGCTTGCCGCTGATGATGCGCGAGACGTCGAGCAGATCCTCGATCAACCGCGTCTGCGCGCGCGCGTTCCGCTCGAGGCTGCCGAGCGCCCGCTCGTAGGTCTCGGCCGACGGCGGCGCGGCGCGGAGAATCTGAATCCAGCCGAGAATCGCGTTCAGCGGCGTCCGCAGCTCGTGCGACAGCGCGGCGAGGAATTCGTCCTTGAGGCGGTTGGCCTCCTGTTCGCGCCGCAGGAGCGCGGTCCGCTCGGTTTCGCGCCGCTGCACCTGGCCGACCATCTCGTTGAAGGCGTCGACCAGCGAGCCGACTTCGTCGGCGCTCTGCTTCTCCGCACGCAGTGAGTAGTCACCGCGGGACGAGATCTTCCCCGCCGTCTCGGCCAGGGTCACAACCGGGCCGGCGATCACATCCTGCAGCCGGCGCGCGATGAAGAACGCGGCCAGCGACGCGAGCACGATGCCGACGAGCGAGGCCGCCGTCTGGATCGCCATCCGCTGCCAGACCTCGTCGAGGTTCCCGACGAGGTACAAGGTGCCGATACGCCGTGCGCCGAGCCTGATCGCGCGCGCCTCACGCACGATGTCGAACGTGATTTCGTCGACGTCGGCTGGCGGCTCGCCCGGACACGGCGGGCCGGTCTCGACGCGCCGCGACTGCGCGAAGAGGGCGCCACCGCTATCGTAGACGCACGCCAGATCGATCGATCGCTTGGCGCGCAGCGCCTGCAGTGTCTCGGTGGCCGCATCGGCGTCGGCGAACGCCAGGGCGGCGGTCGTGTTGTCGGCGACGATCGCCGCCTGCGTGATCATGTCGCTTCGCACCGAGCGGCGGACGACGAGGTAGGTGGTCGCGAGGAAGACGCCGGTGATGATCAGCAGCGCGCAGCCGCTGGTGGCAATGCCGATCGTCGTCAGCTTGCGCCGGATCGGCACGTCGCGAAGGCTTCGCATCACCGGTCTTCCCGCCGGTCCGAGCTGCCGGTCGTGCGCGCCACGCGCAGCAGCTTCGAGCTGATTCGCAGATCGCGGGCGGTGGCGGCATCTGCATTGATGTCGAACCGGACGTGCCCGCCTTCGACGACGAAATTGATCAGGCCGCCCGCATCGAGAAAACGGGGCGACTCGCCGACGGTGAGCACGGCCGCGTCGCCGGCGGCGCGGAGCAGCGCCGCCGTGCGCGACGACTGCGACCGCGGCACGAACAACACCTGGCAGAGCGACGGCGCGGCATTCGCGGCAAGCACTTCGACCGCGATCGGACGGCCGGCCGCCTGCTCGCCGGCTACCGTGCGCTCGAGCACGCCGCCGAACGGATTCTCGCCCGCCAGGCAGAGGCGGAATGGCTCGCCCGCGCGCAGCGCTTCCGCCGGCCACTCGACGAACTGGACGAAGTTGTAGAGGAACGCAGCCTTCACCTCGTATTCGAGGCTGCGCTGGGCGTGCAGGTCGATCGGCCCGGCCGCGAGAATCGCGATGAAGACGGCCGTCCCGAGCACGCGGCCCGCCCTCAGCCAAGTCGACGGGCCTGCCCCGAGCCGAGTCGAACGGCTTGCCCCGCGCCGAGTCGAAGGACGAGTCAGAAGCGCCACGTCACCTGGCCGAACACGCTGCGCGGATATTCTTCGCGCGGAGTCAGGTTGCCGAACTCCGGGTGGTGATCGTGGAGCAGGTTGTCGCCGACGATCGACAGCTCGGTGTTGCCGCGCCGCCAGCCGAGGCGAAGCGTGAGCTCGGCGTAGCCCGGCACGAGCGGATGCGGCAGCTCGCCGACGAACCGGAAGACCGCATCGGCTTCGACGTCGTGCGGCAGGTTGACGTTGGATCTCGCCCAGACCTGGTGCGCCGGGTCGTTGTACTCCGACGTGCCGCCGGTCTGGTCGCGACTGCCTGGCTCCAGCTGAAAATCCTCCGACAGGTAGGTGTAGCCGACGTGCAGCCGCACGGTCGCGGCCGGCTCGTACTCGGCAGACATCTCGAGTCCCGACGTCCGCGCCTGCATCAGGTTCGAGAGCACGATCGGGATGCCGAGCGGCAGCGTCGGCTCCTGCGTCCGCAGATCGTCGTAGGTGTTGTAGAAGGCGACGAGATCGATCGACGCCGCCGCGCCGAACCGCCGGCGGTAGCCAATCTCCCGCGACAGGACGGTCTCGGACAGGAATCCGGGATCGCCGCGCAGGACCACGAACGGCGCCGGGCCGGTGAAGCGCAAGTCGCTGTCGAACCGCGTCGGCATCCTGACGGCCCTCGACACCGCGCCCCACAGCGTGTCGCGGCCGCCCGGCGTCCACCGCGCGCGCACGGTCGGCTGGAACTCGAAGCCGGTGTAGTCGTTGTGCTCGAACTTCGACCCGACGATCACGGCGACGCGGTTCGGCGCGATCGTGATCTCATCCTGCGCGAACAGGTTCCACAGCGGCGACGTGCGCGTTTCCGGCGAGAAGAACAGCACCGGGCTCGGCGCCGCGTGGCCGTGCGTCAGCTGGTAGCCGATGCCGGTGACCAGATCGTGGCGGCTGCCGGCCCGCGTCCGGTACTGGAGGTCGAGGTCCATCGTGTCGCGGTGCTCGGCGAACTGCCGCGGGACGCGGCGGTAGGTGCCGTCGTAGTACGCCTGAAACTGCAGCTGCGAACCCGACGGGAAGGTGTGGGCGACGCGGCCGAGAAGATTTCCGCCGGCGACATCGCTGTCCGGGCGATCGAAGATGCCGATCGCGCCCTTGTAGATGTCGCCCTGCAGCGTCATCAGCGTGCGCCCCGACGCGCCATGATCGAGGCGGAAGCCCGCCTGGCCCGAGCGCAGCGGATCCTGCGCGCTCTCGCCGGTCTCGAACACCTGGCTGCCGCGATAACGATACTTGCCGTAGACGCGGATGCCGCCGTCGCTGCCAAGCCTGCGCCCGTAGCGGACGCCGGTCTGTCCGAGATCGGTTCCGCCGCCGATCTGCACCAGCGTGCCCTCGGTCTGCGACGCGTGCTTCGTGACGATGTTGATGACGCCGTTGACGGCGTTGGCGCCCCACAGCGTCGCGCCCGGACCGCGAATCACTTCGATCCGATCGACGTCCTCGAGGATGAGATCCTGAACGTCCCAGAAGACGCCGGAAAAGAGCGGCGTGTAGACGCTCCGCCCGTCGATCATCACGACCAGCTTGTTCGCCGTGCTGATGTTGAAGCCGCGGGCGGTGATCGCCCAGGTGCGGCCGTCGAAGCGCGCCACCTGGACACCGGTGGCGAGCCGCAGCGCCTCGGGCAGCGTCGTGATGCCGGCGCGGCGGATGTCGTCGCCGGTGATCACCTCGATCGCCGCGGCGGATCCGCTGATCGGCTCGGCATGCTTCAGCGTCGAGGTGACGTCGATGCTCGAGAGATCTTCAATCGACAGACGCTTGAGTGTCTGATCGTTCTCGTTGGCTGCCGCCTGTTGCTGCTGCGCGCGCGCCGGCAAGGAAACCACCATGACCAGGACCCAACCCCACATCGCCACGCGCATACACACCGCTCGACCTCCGGCTGCGGGATCAGCGTAGCATTCGCGCTGAGCGATGTGCCGGTCAGCTGTTGGCTGAGCTTTTAGCAAGGAGGCAGACGGCGGACCACGGACGGTTGCCCTGCGGGCCATTTGAGTCTTGCAACAACGACAGCATGCGCAACGCCAGCGGCAGACGTTCGAGCTTCGCGGCGGCCTTCATCAGCGATCGCACCTTGACCGGACTCCATCCGTAGGGCGCGAAGTAGTCGGGCCCTTCCGGCGGCGCGAAGAGAAACGGCGCGCCCGCTTCGGCGACGATCTTGTCCATGTGCTCGCGCATCATCTCGAGCAAGCCGGGTGACACGATGTCCACCGCCCAGCGCTGGATCCCTGGCGGCGCGGCGAGATCCCGCGCGAGCTCGCCGACCTCGTGCGCGCATCAGGTAGATGAGCAGCCCTTCGGAGATGACGAGCGCGCGCGTCGCCGTGCGGCCGATGCGGTTGAACAGTCCGCGGCGCGCGTCGGGGTTGGAGAGATCGAGGCGGACGCGCTCGAGCGCGCAACGCGGCGCAGCGTCGCCGAGCACCTGCTCCTTGTAGTCGAGGATCTCCGGCAGATCGACCTCGACCCAGCGCAGCGAGGGCGGCAGGTCCAACCGGTACGGCCGCGTGTCGAGGCCGGCGGCGAGGTTCAGCACGAGGTCGCACCCTTCGTGCACCTGCCTGGCGACGATGCGATCGAAGAGATAGGTGCGCGCGACAAACGACCAGGCGTTGTCGTCGGCAAACGGTACCGCCGCCGCGATGCGCTCCCCGCGATCGCCGGCGAGCGCGCGCGCGAACGGATCGCGGAAGACGGCGTCGGGCCGTTCCGTTTCGCGAGCGCGGTACACGGCCATCCACCGTGCGGTGTCCGACACGTCACGAATCAGCGGTTCCGACATCAAATCCCGAGGCTATCACAGGGTTGGGAACGACACCTGGTAGAGGACCGTCTTCAGCGTCCAGGTCTTCAGCCGCACTGACGACCAAGGTCGGAAGGCTGAAAGGCGAAAGGGCGGGAAGGTTCAAGGCGGAAAGGGTGGAAGGGGTCTTTCCGGCTGATCTAGACTGAGCTCCGCCATTCGGCGTTCCCATCACCGTGGAGGCATCATGAGTAAAGGCCAGGGCCGGCAGCCCGGGGTGAGCCGGCGAACGTTCCTGCAGCACGCCGTGACGGGCGCCGGCGCGACCGCCGCCGCGGCCGTCGGTGCAACCGCCGTCGCCGCCGAGGCCGACGTCGCCACGCCGGCGATCCGGATTCCCGCGGAATTCGCGGCCGCGCGCACCGCGACGCTGCCGGCGATCGACTTCCCGATGACCGGCGCGCAGGTCTTCGCGCGCGCCTGCAAGGAAGAAGGCGTCGCCGCGCTCTTCACCTGCCCCGGCAACTACCCGGTCATCCACGCCATCGCCTCCACCGGCATCCCGGCCTACGGCGGGCGCCACGAGGGTTCGATGGCGCACGCGGCCGACGCCTTCATCCGCAGCACCGGCGAGATCGCGGCCTGCTCCGGCACCGAGGGTCCCGGCTTCACCGACATGATCTGCGCCATCGCCTGCGCCAACGCCGCGCGTACGCCGCTGCTGGTGCTGGCGAGCAACATGTCGATCTACCAGGAAGACACCGAGGCCGGCATTCAGCTCGGCTATCAGCAGCCGACGACGGAAGGGTTGAAGAAGTACGGGAAGCGGTTGATCAACCCGAAGCGGGTGCACGAGTACGCCGGCTACGCGTTCCGGCAGTTGAAGAGCGGCGTGCCGAAGCCGGTGCACATCGACTTCCCCGCCGAAGTCGCGTCGGCGAAGTTCAAGGACGCGAGCGACCTCGAGTTCTACCACGACAAGTCGCGCTATCGCACCGAGTCGCGGCCGCATCCCTCGCCCGCCGACATCACCAAGGCGGTCGCGCTGATCAAGACCGCGCGACGCCCGATGATCGTCTCGAGCAACGGCGTCTTCTACGCCAAGGCGTGGGATGCGCTGAAGCGCGTCGCCGAGAAGGCGCAGATTCCGGTGGTCGAGTCGGGCGCGATGAAGGGGCAGATCTCGGACGCGAGCCCGCTCTCGGCCAACGCGGCGCCGTCGGCGCTCGCCAGCGCGGATCTGGTCATCATGGTCGGCCAGCACTGCATGCCGATCGTCGGCGAGTTCGCCTTCGGCCCGGATGCGAAGTACATCCGCATCGATCAGGCGGCGGAGGACATCGGCCGCAACATGCCGATCGACCTCGGCATCGTCAGCTGCGAGAAGGCGGCGCTCGAGGCGCTCGCCGACGCCGTGCCGAAGATGACGCACGATTCGTGGCTGGCGGAGATCGCGGCGGCGCGGAAGAAGTTCGAGGATCAGAACCTCGACTACTACAAGACCGCGCTGACCTACACCGACGCCGTCCACCCGGCGGTGATCGCCACCGAGCTCGGCGAGTTCCTCTACGGCGGCAAGATCCCGCGCGAGGAGACGACGATCGCGTCGGGTGGATACGGAATCGCGCGCTACACGCGCCGCGCGCTGCGCGGCTACCGGCCGGGACAGATCATGAACGGCGCCTATCAATACGGCGCGATCGGTCCGGATGTCGCCTACGCGGTTGGCGTCGCCGCCGGCGTGCAGCTCGGGTCGGGCGTGCAGGCGGCGTACAAGGGACATCCGATCGTCTGCGTCACCGGCGACGCCGGCATCGGCTACACGCTGATGGAGATCGACACGATGGCGAAGCACAAGCTGCCGGCCATCGTCATCGTCTACAACAACAACGCGTGGGGAACGTGGACGCAGGCGTCGCGCGAGCCGTGGGCGCTGCCGATTCACCTGTTCCAGGAGAACCTCCGCTACGACAAAGTCGCCGAGGCGCTCGGCGGGCATGGCGAGTACGTGACCAAGCCTGCGGAGTTCAAGCCGGCGCTCGAGCGCGCCTACCAGATCGCGGTGAAAGAGAGCCGGCCTTCAGTCGTGAATTGCCAGGGCAAGAAGGAATTCTGGGACCGCGAGAAGTTCCCGCCCGGGCAGCTCGGCAAGATCGAGCCCGGCGTGATGTCCTACTACCACTGATGCGGCGGACCAACGGACGTGCCGCGGACGGCGTCGCGCTCGCGCTGCAGCGCTACGCCGACCGCGGCGTGTTTCGCGGCCTCAGCATCGCCGCCGGCCGCGGCGGACGCCAGAACATCTCCTTCACCTGGCTCACGCGGCGTCCGATGGCGCTCACCTTCGAGCCGAAGAGCGGCGCGCTCGTGTTCAAGGATCTGCTCCCCGGCGTCGGCGCGAACCGCGCCCTCGTGTCCGACCTGAAGGCGATCGTCGACGACCACGGCGGCCGCGCCGTGCCGGCGCACCGGCGGATCGACGCACGGCGGTTGCGCGCGGCGTGCTCGGTGCGGGGCGGCAACATGACGCTGTCGCTGCAGGTGCGCGGGAAGCACCACGAGTACGCGGTGCAGCGCGGGCTGAATTTGATTAACCAGCTGTTCCTGCTGCTGCAGGCCAGCTATCCCGAATATCTGATCGAGCAATTCGGGTTCTCTGCAGAATAGGACATGCGCGGATCGATCGTCATGGCGCTCGTGGCGCTGCTCAGCAGCAGCGACGTACGCAATGTCCGGCTTCAGCCGCCCTTCGGCGCTGCTCAGGGCGGCCTTGAGGCTCTCGAAAAGCCGGACCAACCTGCTGGTCCGCCTCGAGGCGGACACGACGTTTCTCACGAGAAGGCGACCGGCCAGGTGAAGGTCTCCCCCACCGCACCGCGGCGCGGCGGCAACCCTGAGGCGCGCAAGCTCACGAACCCGGTGGCGTCCAACGCCGAGTCGATCGCGGCGGGCAAGCGCCTCTACTCGCGGCTGTGCGTGCGCTGCCACGGCCCGCTCGGCAAGGGCGACGGCGGCGGCGCCGGCGCGGGCGGGCAGCCGTCCGATCTCACGGATGCGACGTGGGACTTCGGTTCGAGCGACGGCGAGATCTTCTCGGTGATCCACGACGGCACGTCCGCCGACATGGAGAGCTACGCCGAGCAGATGACCGACACCGAGATCTGGACGGTCATCGTCTTCCTGCGCAGCATCGGGCCGAGGTAGGGGCCTCGGGCGGGGCTGAAGCCCCGCCCCACGTACGTAGGGCGCCGCTTTAGCGGCGCCACTCCCTACGAATGCGCGACGTGGCTGCGAATCTGCCGGTTGAGGCCGTGGATTTGCCGGCGCACGCTCTTGAGCAGCGCGTGGTCGCCGGATTCGGTCGCCTCGTCGCGCTTCTTCTTCAGCTCGCGCATCTTTGCCTTGATCGCGGGCTTGTCGATGCCGACAACCTCGTGGTGTTCATGGATCGGGACACCGAGCGCGTTGCAGAGGGCGGGCAGCAGATGTTCCTTGTTCATCTGCGAGTAGCCCTGCACCGCGTCGTGCTGCACGTCCTTGGCGATGTCGCGCAGCTCCTGAATCGTCTTGCCCTTGAGCTCGTGATAGGTATACGCCATGCGTTTTCTCCCGTCGCGGATCAATCTAGCAGCGTCGCCGGCGGCGTGGCAATTGTCCTGTCGGAGGCTCGTCAGGCGATGTGGGGCGGCGATTCACCAATGTGGGGCGGCCCTTAGGCGATGTGGGGCGGCCCTTCAGACAATGCGGGGCGGCCTTAGGCGATGTGGGGCGGCCCTTCAGGGCCGCCTTATAATTGCCACCGCGCGATGACACGCGTCCCCGCGACGGCGTTGGCTGGTCTTCTCGTCATCCTCTCCCTCGCGCATCCTGCCGGACAGGATCACCGCGTTCAGGTCGGCTTCTGTACCGGGCTCAAAGGGATCGACGCCGCCAAAGCGGCAGGCTTCGAGTACGTCGAGCTCGCCACGTCGGAAATCGCCGCGCTGTCCGACACCGACTACGAGGCGGCTGTCGCGCGCGTCGCGCAGCTCGGGCTTCCCACTCCAGTCGCCAACCTGTTTTTGCCCGCAACCCTGAAAGTCACCGGTCCCGACGTCAACCGGGACGAACAGACGCGATACGTGCGGAGGGCATTCGAACGGCTCTCGCGAATCGGCATCCACCTCGTCGTCTTCGGCAGCGGCGGCGCACGGCGCGTGCCCGACGGCTTCGGGAAGGATGAGGCGTTCGCGCAACTCGTCGACTTCAGCCGCCGCGCCGCGGTCGAGGCGAAGGGCCACGACATCACGATCGCGATCGAGCCGCTGCGCCGGCAGGAGACCAACATCATCAACTCCGCGGCCGAGGGGCTCGACCTGGTCAAGGCCGTCAACCACCCGAACTTCGAGCTGATGATCGATTTCTATCACCTCGCCAGCGAAGGCGAGGATCCGGCCGTTGTGCTGCGCGCGCCCGAGCATATCCGCCACCTGCATATGGCCAACCCGCGTGGACGCGTCTTCCCCCTGGCGTGGGACGAATTCGACTACGCGCCTTTCTTCGCGAACCTGCGCGCCATCGGCTACAGCGGCCGAATCAGCGTCGAAGCGACGCCGAAAGACCTGCCGTCTGAAGCGCCACGCGCGATCGCGCTGCTGCGGCGCGCCTTCGAGCGATGATGGCGGCCCTGAAGGGCCGCCCCACGTAGACGGCCGCCCCACGTAGACGGCCGCCCCACGTAGACGGGCGCCCCACGTTGAGACGGGCCGCCCCACAAGAAACGGCGACCTGAAGGGCCGCTCCTTGTGCTCTTCCGCCGCGCGGAAAAAGCGCATATCGTTACCGCCCATGAGCACAGTTTCGCGGCGGGAATTCACGGCGACGATGGTCGGCGCGGCGCTTCCACTGCGCGCAACGCTGGACGCCGCGGCAGCGCGCGCGCCGCAGCCAGGGAGCGCGAAAGCCGCGCCTTCGACCGGCGCGTCCGATGCGCTCGCCGCGCTGACGCTCGAGGAAGCGTCGGCGCGCATCAAGGCAGGCACCGTGTCGTCGGTCGATCTCGTGCAGGCGTGTCTGGCGCGGATCGAGATCTACAACCCGAAGATCAACGCCTTCATCACGGTGACGCGCGACGCCGCGCTGGCACAGGCGAAGGCGCTCGACGCCGAGCGCAGCGCCGGCAAGCTGCGCGGCCCGCTGCACGGCATCCCGATCGCGCTCAAGGACAACATCGACACCGCCGGCGTGCGCACGACCGCCGCGAGCGCGGTCTTCGACGAGCGGGTCCCCGACGCGGACGCCGAGGTCGCGCGGCGCCTGTCGGCTGCCGGCGCGGTGGTCGTCGGCAAGGCCAATCTCCACGAGTTCGCCTTCGGCGGGACGTCGGCGACGAGCTACTACGGGCCGGTGCGCAACCCGTGGGCACTCGAGCGCAACCCGGGCGGATCGTCGGGCGGATCGGCCGCGGCTGTCGCCACCGAGCTGTGCTACGGCGCGCTCGGCACCGACACCGGCGGCTCCATTCGCACCCCCGCTTCCTATTGCAGCGTCGTCGGCTTGAAGCCGACCTACGGCCTGGTTTCGATCCGCGGCATCGTGCCGCTGGTCGTCTCGCTCGATCACTGCGGGCCGATCACGCGCAGCGTCACCGACGCGGCGATGATGCTGAACGTGCTCGCCGGCTACGACCGGCTCGACATCGCCAGCGTCGAGCATCCGGCGGAGGATTACGTCGCGGCGCTGAAGCAGCCGGTGAACGCGTTCCGGATTGGCGTCGCGCGCGCGCCGTTCTTCGATCTCCTCGACGCCGACGTGTCGCGCATCATCGAAGACGCGCTTCGGGTCGTCGGCAAGCTGACGCGACGAATGACCGACGCGACGCTGCCGTCAACGCGCGACATCGGTGTCGGCGCCGAGACCTTCGCCTACCACGAGGAGATCGTCGGCCGGGTCCCTGGACGCTACATGATTCCGACGCGCCGGTCGCTGCAGAACGGCTCGAGCGCCAAGGCGGGCGAATACATCCGCGCGCACTGGCGCCTGGAGCTGCTGCGCCGGACGATCGACGACGCGTTCCGCGACGTCGACCTCGTGGTGCTGCCGACCCGCCGGCGGACACCGCGCACCGTGGACGCGTCGATCAAGCGGGAAGAGACCGACGTGCCGCGCAACCCCGAGCTCGAAAACACCGGTGCGTTCAACAGTTACGGCATCCCGTGCATCTCGGTGCCGTGCGGGTTCACCTCGGCGGGGCTGCCGGTCGGGCTGATGATCGCCGGCCCGCGCTTCTCGGAGGGCAAGGTGCTCGCGCTCGCGCGCGCGTTCGAGCAGGCGACCGAATTCCACAAGCGCAAGCCGCCGATCACGCCCGACACTCCGGTGCCGCCGCTGGCCGCCACCGAAGAACGCGCCTGACCAGCTCGCCTCCGCGGAATGCCTCACCTTCGGCACGGCGATGGCAACCGCGTTGCTGCATCTTCGCGCGAAGGAGGCAACATGGGACTACGAGACAAGTACAGCCACGCAATCCTGACAGCCAAAAACCTGAGGATGCAGGGCTCGGCGGAGGAGCGCGACGGCAAGCTTTACTTCAAGGGGACGACGCAGACGCAGGAGGAGGCGAACCAGATCTGGGACGCTATCAAGACCATACCGGACTGGTCGACCGACATCGTCGCCGATATCAAGGCGACAGGCGGTGGCGCAAGCGCCGGTGCCGGAGCCAGCGCGCAGACCTACACCGTGAAAGCGGGCGACACCCTCAGCAAGATCGCCAAGGAACACCTGGGTGACGCGAACGCATACATGAAGATTTTCAACGCAAACAAGGACCAGCTGGCGGATCCGGACAAGATCAAGCCGGGGCAGGTTCTGAAGATGCCGGCGTAACGGCAGGACGTACGTAGTGTCCGGCTTCAGCCGGACCTTATTGCCGCCTGAAAGCGGACGCTACGTACGTTCTAGTCGAAAGTCGAGGCTGCGCTTCAACGACTCGCGAACGTGGTGCATCGAGCTGCGCTCGCCGCAGCGGAGGCTCACCTGCTCGACAGCCGCCCGGGCGCGCCGTGCGAAGGCAATGGTCCAGCCGGCTTCGACCCGAGATCTGCGACACCTTCAGCGGCACACCGTAATCCCGCAGAACCGAATCAGCCATTCGCTGCAGGTCGGTCGATCCATGTCGCCTCCGGCACGGGTGCAAACAGCCTCACTCGCCGTGCGATTCAGGCCGAATCGCAATTCAATACAACATCGCGAGTGTGTCTAAAAACCGTCCGATAAACTGCACAAGCGTCTGTATGATTCGCTAGCGCTCAAAACCTGCCCGGACGAGCGTCGAGCACCTTCCCGCCGTCCCACACCAGCTCGCCGCCGACCCATACTTTCTCGATCCCGGTCGCGAGGATACCGGGATCGCTGAACGTCGAGCGGTCGATCACGGTCTTCGGGTTGAACAGCACCAGGTCGGCGATCGCGCCGGCCGCGATCCGTCCGCGGCCCGCGAGCTTCAGGCGGTCGGCGGGGGCGCTGGTCATCTTCCGGATCGCTTCCGGCAGCGTCAGCCAGCGATCCTCGCGGACGTACTTGCCGAGCACGCGCGGAAACGTCCCGGCGCCGCGCGGGTGGCGGACGCCGATGCCGCCGTCGCTCGCCACCATCACCCACGGCTGCTCGTAGAACGCCCGCATGTCGTCGTCCACCATCGAGGTGCAGACGACGCCGGCGCCGCCGTCCTTGACGATCTGGATGAACTGCTCGACCGCGCGTCGTCTTGCGGTCCTTCGCCACCGCGTCGAGCGTCTTGAACTCGTACTCCGGATGCGCCGCGTGGCGGACGATCAGGACGTTCTCCGCGCCGCCGACATCGGCGAGCGCTCGCTCGACGCTCGGCGGATAGTCGTACCGCTTGTCGGGGACCAGCACCGTGATCGTCGAGCTCCACGCGTTGTACGGGTACTCGTCGGCGGTGACGTCGACGCCGCGCTTCTGCGCCGACTCGATCGAGCGCGATCGCCTCCGCCGCCTTGTGCCACACGCCGACCGTTCCGAGCTTGATGTGCGAGATCTGCACCGGGATGCGTGCGCGCTCGCCGATCGCGATCGCCTCGCGCAGCGCCTCGAAGCTCTTGTCCGCCTCGTCGCGGATGTGCGACATGTAGATGCCGCCGTGGCGCGCGGCCACCTTCGACAGCTCGACCAGCTCGCTGGTTTCGCCGTAGCCGCCGACTTCGTACTCGAGGCCGCTCGACAAGCCGAACGCGCCTTCGCGCATCCCCTGATCGACCAGCGCCGCCATCTGCGCGACCTCGTCGGGCCGCGCGGCGCGCTTGAAGTCGTCGCCCATCACCTGTCGCCGGACGGTGGCGTGGCCGACGAACGTCGCGACGTTGACGGCGGCGGGATTGCGACGCCGCTCGGCGAGGTACTCGCCGATTGGCCACGGCGACCCGCCGTCGGGCCCGACGACCAGCGTCGTGATGCCCTGCGCGACCTGCGACGCCGCCGCCGGTTCGCTCGGCGAGCCCCTCGGCCGAGTGGTTGTGGATGTCGATGAAGCCCGGGCGCGACGACCAGGCCCGGCGCCGTCGACGACGGTGTCGCCGTTCTCCGGCGCGGCGTTGCCGACCGAGGCGATGCGATCGCCGGCGACGCGGACGTTGGCGCGGCGGAGCGCCGCGCCGGTGCCGTCGGCGACGTCGGCGCCGACAATGGTCACCGCGCGAGCGGGCGTCTGCGCGAACATGTGCGGCGCCAGCAGCGCCAGCGCAATCACAACCGCACCGCTTCGAATGCTCGACTTCATCGTTCTCCCGCTTGTGCGTACGTAGGGCACGGCTTCAGCCGTGCCGCGAGGCGCCGCTGAAGCGGCGCCCTGCTCATGACGGATTAGAACCCGCTCGGGCGGATCCAGAAGCTCTCCCGCCAGGTCTGGCCGGGCGGAATGTACTGCAGTTCCTTGTAGACGCCGCGCTGCGCGAGGTTGAGCGCGTTGGTGATCCCGGCCATCGGCTCGAAGCAGATGAACTCGCGCCCCTTCGGCGCGTACACGACCGCCGCACGATAGTTCGGGCCGAAGACGACTCGAGCTTCTGCGACGCTTGCCGGCAACCGACATCACCGCGCCGCCGGACGCGTCGCGAATGAGATCGCCGAACACGTGATCGAGATCGTGATCGCGCGAGCCGGCGCCGCGCGGATCCGGAAACCGCCGTTCGATCGGCACGCGTCTCGCCGGTCGGGATCTTGTCTGGCGACGAGCACCCACTCGGTGCGGGCGCCGATGGCGATCGTCCACTCGTCGCGCGGCGCGTCGGACAGCGTGAAGTAGGGATGGAATCCGATCGCGACCGGCATCGGCTCGGCGCTGAGGTTGTGCAGCGAGGCGGCGATCTCCAGCGCGCCGTTCTGCAGGCGATGCGTCATCTCGATCGTGTGGGCGAACGGAAACTGCGCCATCCACTCCGGCTGCCGGAAGAACTCGAGCCGGCTCGTCACCCACGCCGACGCGCCGTCGGCGCTGCGCCTCGACGACCTCCCACTGGCTCGCCGCGCCAAGGAAGCCGTGGATCGGATGCGCGCCTCGCACGTTGCCCAGTTCCATGTTGAAGGCGTACTTGCGGCCGTTGGCGTAGAACGCCTGCTCGTCGAGCCGGTTCGCCCACGGCGCCATGAACGGGATGCCCTGCGTGGCCCGAGGACGTTGCGCCCCTTGACGGTCATCTCGCGGGTGAGGTTGCCGGCCGCCGGAGCGATCGACACGACGGTCTGGTGCGCCGCGTCTTCGAGCTCGACGCGGGTCGGCGCTGCGCCGCACCGAGTACTGCGCCGCGACCGGCGACGAGACGAGCAGCGCGGTAATGAGCGTCAGCGTCAGGTGTAAGTTCATGTCACGCTGCCATCGTGTCGACGAATTTAACCACAAAGGCACAGAGACACAGAGGCGCGTACGACGTCTAGACGGCCACAGGTGCGCTCGTAATCCGATCCGTCGAACGCGTCAGTCTGGCAGCGCGAAGCTGTAGACGCGCGTTGCCGGACGAGACGGCGACGAACTGCTTGCCGCCGACCGCGTAGCTGATCGGCGACGCTTCAATCGCCGCGCCGGTCTGGAATCGCCAGAGGAACGTTCCCGTCTTCGCGTCGAGCGCGATCAGGTGGCCCTCACGGCTCGCGGCGAACACGACGCCGCCCGCGGTCGCGAGCACGCCGGCCGTCAGCGATCCCTGGTTCAGCGCAAACTCCCACATCGTCTTCCCGTCGTCGGGATCGATCGCCTTGATGCCGGCGGCGCCGCGCTGCGCCGGTCGACGCGCCGCGCCCTCCCGGATACTGCCGCCCCAGCTCGAAGGGCTGCGTGTCGCTGAAATAGCGCTGCCTCGACCTCCGAGAACGCGAGGTACACCCAGCCGGTCGCCGGGCTGTAGGACGGCGCCTGGAAATTCGTCGCGCCGCCGATGGTCGGCGCGACGACGGCGCCCTCGGGGCTGGCGTCGGATCCTGGCGTCAGCATCGGCCGGCCTTTCGCGTCGAAGCCGGTGTTCCACGTCTGGCGGACGAACGGCGTGCCCGACGAGAAACGTGCCGTTGGTGCGATCGAGCACGTAGAAGTGCCCGTTGCGATCGGCGTGCATCAGCAGCTTGCGCGGCTGGCCCTTGTAGCACGCGGTCGACGAGCATCATGTCCTGGTTCGAGTCCCAGTCGTGCGTGTCGTGCGGCGTGAACTGGTAGTGCCAGCGGCGCTGGCCGGTCGCCGGATCGAGCGCGACCACCGAGCTGGTGAAGAGGTTGTCGCCCTCGCGCACGGCGCCGTTGTAGAGCGGGCACGGATTGCCGATCGCCCAGTAGACGAGATCGAGATCGGGGTCGTAGGAGCCGGGCAGCCAGGTCGCGCCGCAGCCGAGCTTCCACGAGTCGCCCTTCCACGTGTCGTGCCCGAATTCGCCGGGCCCGGGAATGGTCGAGAAGCGCCACAGCCGCTTGCCGGTGGCCGCATCGTAGGCGTCGATGAAGCCGCGGATGCCGAACTCGCCGCCGGCGATGCCGGCGATGATCTTGTCCTTGATCGGCAGCGGCGGGCTGGTGATGCTGAACCCCTGCATCGTGTCCGCCATCTGCACTTCCCACAGCGGCAGCCCGTTGCGCGCGTCGAGCGCGATCAGCGCCGCGTCCAGCGTGCCGACGAACACGCGGTTGCCGAGGATGGCGACGCCGCGGTTGAACGGGTTGATCTCGTTCGGGTTGCGGACCTTCTGCGCCCGCTGGTAGCGCCAGATCTGCCGGCCGGTGCGCGCGTCCAGCGCGACGACGGTTCCGGGCGGCCCGCTCGTGTACATGACGCCGTCGACGACCAGCGGCGTCGCTTCGATCGTCGAGCTGCCCGGCAGCTGCAGCGCCCACTTCGCCTGGAGCTGCCGCACGTTGGACGTGTCGATCTCCTTCAGGCCGAGAATAGTGCGTTCCCTGATAGTCGCCCCAGTAGGTGAGCCAGTTGTGCGGCTCGCTCCCCGCCTTCTGGAGCCGCTCGTAGGTCAGCCCGCCGGGGATCGACGCGACCGCCGTCTTGCTCGGTGTCGCGTGCCTGCAGCGTGCGCAGGTACGCAATCAGATCGCGAAGCTCGGTCGTCCGACAAGCGCGTGGCGTAGTCGCCCGGCATCAGCGACTTGTCCTCGTACTGGACGTCGGACAGCGTCGCCTTGTCGAGCAGATGCAGCTGCCCGGACACGTCCATCAGGTGCAGCGAGAACGTGTCCTCGCTGCGGCGAACGCCGCGAAGCGTCACGGCCGTCGCGCGTCCGCGCCGACACGACCTGCAGGCCGAGCCGGGCCTCCGCGGCCTCCGCCGGGCAGCGGCGCTCCGGGGTTCAGGATCACGTGACGCAGCACGTCTGGCGATCGGGTTCCTGCCGTCGAGAGGTCGGGGCCGATCAACCCGCCGCGCGCGTTGACCTGATGGCAGGCCGCACAGCCGCCTTTGCCGGTGAAGACGGCTTCACCCGCTGCGGCGTTGCCCGGCGGCGCCGGCGGCTGCCACCGCGGGCGCGTTCGACAAGCTCCTGATGTAGGCGACCAGCTGCCAGACTTCGTCGGCCGACAACGCCGGAAACGGCGGCATCTGCGTGCCGGGGACGCCGGCGCGAATCGTGCTGCGCAATCTGATCGTCGTCGCCTCCTCGCGCGAAGACGCCGGTCGCGAGCGACGGCGCACGGTTGTCGACGCCGTGACACGACGCGCAGCTGCGCGCGTAGCGTTCGGCGCCGGCGGCAATCGCCGCGGCGTTGCCCGCGAGCGGATTCCGCTCGCCCGGCCGCGGCTCCTGACCGGCCAGCACAAGGATCGAACTCACACAGAAAGAGAGCGCAACGATGTTGAGTTTCATGATTCGGTTCGCGGTGCGATTCTCCGTGGCCGGCGCGGAGCTCGTCAATGTCGATCCTCATGGCGCGTTTCAGGGCACGTAAACGCTTTTCGGTGGCCGTAACAGATCAAGTCGTGGCCAGACCCACCCCTGGTGCATAAAAAAGTCATTTTGGCTGCCAATCTGCGCGCTTCACTCCGGGATGAAGGCGGCCCTTTCTTTGCCCGTGTCTGCGGACCTTTGGTTTCTGCATCGGACTAATCAACGACTAAAAGGAGTTCGTCGATGAGTTTCAGCTCCTCTCGGGTTTTGCGGGCCGTCGTGTGCGCGTGCGTGATCGGCGGGGCCGTCGAGCTTGGCGGCACCTCGCGCGCGCCGGCTTCTCGGCCAACACGCGCCGGCGCCTCGACAATCCTCGGACGGCTGCCGATCGACTTCATCGAGAACCGCGGCCAGTGGCAGACTGCGGCCAGGTTTTCGGCGCGAAAAGGCGAGATTGCCGCCGCGTTCGAGCCGCACGCGATCAGGCTCCAGCTCGGGCCGTCGTTGGCGCCGGTCGGACTCGTCTTCGAAAACGCGTCGAGCGCCGTCGCGCTGGTCGGCGAGGAGAAGCGAGCCAGCGTCTACAACTACTTCATCGGCAGCGACGCCTCGCAGTGGCGCGCCGCAGTGCCCGCGTACGCGAACGTGCTCTATCGCGGCATCTACGAGGGCGTCGACGTGCGCGTCCGCGAAGGCGCCGAGCGCTTCGAGTACGACCTGCTGGTTGCGCCCGGCACCGATCTGAGCCGGGTCGTGATGCGCGCGGAAGGGGTGACGCGGATCGAACTGAGCCCGGATGGCGCGCTCGTCCTCCAGACGCCGGATGGCCCGCTCACCCAGACGCCGCCATCAACCTCCGAAGTGCTGCCTGGCGGTGGATCGCGGCCGATCGCCAGCCGGTTCCGCATCATCGACGAGCATCGCTACGGCTTCGAGGTGCCCGAGCGCGACACAACGCTGCCGCTGGTCGTCGACCCCGGCCTCGTCTGGTCCACGTTCACCGGCGGCACCGGCGGCGAAACGCTCAACGGCGTCCAGATGGCGCGCGACGGCACCGGCGACATCTTCATCTCCGGCTTCGGCTCGTCGGCCGATTTCTCTGTGTCCTCGACGCCGCCGTCGACAGCGCGGCAGCGATTGTATGTCGCGCGCATCACCGCGGACGGGACACAACTCGTGTACGTGACCTTCTTCTCGGGACTTGCCGGCCAGACTTTCGCCGGCGATTTGGAGCCCGACTCGAACGGCGGCGTCATCGTCGTCGGATCGACGGCCGACCGCGATCTTCCGACGACGCCCGGGGCGTTCCAGCGAACCAACGCCAACACCAACCTGGAGGCGCTGGACGGCGACGGCTTCGTCATCCGCCTCGACCGCTTCGGCAGCATCGTCTTTTCGACCTACCTTGGCGGCGCCCTGAACGACGGCGCAACCAATGCGCGGATCGATCCGTCAGGCTCGATCATCGTCGCCGGTTCGACCCGCTCGTTGAACTTCCCGGTTACCCCCGGGGCGTTCGATACGACGTTCAACCGGCCGCCGGCGGGCGACAACACCGCGCTTGCCCAGGACGTCTTCATCACCCGGCTGGATCCAACCGGTTCTCAGGTCACCTACTCGACGCTCTTCGGCGGCGTGACCTATGAAGCAGTCACGGACATGGTCGTCGACCCGCAGGGCTTCCTCACCGTCGTCGGCTACACGACCTCGTCGGCGAGCGGCGTCGACATGCCGGTCACGGCCGGAGCGCTGGATACGACGTGGAACGGATCCGAGGACGGATTCGTCGCGCGTTTCAAGCTCGATGGCGCGGGCACGGCCGACTTGAAGTACTCGACCTTCATCGGCGGCGTGAACTGGGACAACCTGTTCGCGGTGGCGCTGAATCCCGCCAATCCGGAGATCGTGACCGTCGCGGGCTTCAGCTGGGTCAACCTGATTTCGGGGACCAGGGTGCCAACGACGGCCGGGAGCGTGAAGCCGGCGCTGACGCCGAATCCACCGGCCACGCCGCTCTTCCCCGAGGTGAAGTCGGGCTTCGTCACCCAGTTCCGGTTCCCCTCCACGGGCGGCGGCAGCATGGTCTGGTCGTCGTTTGCCGGCGGCAACTTCGACGACTTCCTCAGCGACGTCGCGGTGGACGAGACCGGCGCGGTCACGGTTCTCGGCGGCACGAGGTCCTACGATCTCCAGACCACGCGCGGCGCCGTCGATCGGACGATGAACGGCGTCTCAGGCGTCGCTTACGACTGCTTCGTCTGGAAGATCAGCGGCAACGGGTCGCAGCTGCTCTATTCGACCTATCTCGGCGGCCGCAACGACGACTGCGATTTCTTCTCGCACGGGCGCCTCGTCTACACCGGCAGCAACACGTTCGCGATCGCCGGCTACACCGGGTCGCCCGACTTCCCGACAACGGCTGGATCGCTGCGGCCGGTGGTCGATGAGGAGACCAACACCGCCAACCTCTTCGTGAGCAAGCTGACGCCGGCGGCCGACGCGAGCGGCGACTTGACGGCACAACCGCCAGCCCTCCTGAGCCCGCCGAACGGCGGCTCCACCGACTACGGCAGCGTCACGCGGTTCGCCTGGAGCGACGTGCCCGATCCGTCGGGGATCGAGTCCTACGTCATCGAGGTCAGCACCAAGCCGGACTTCCCGGCGAACTTCACGCAGTACCGCGTCTCGATGCCCGGCAGCGAGCAGATCATCGAAGCGCTCGCGACGACCATCCCCTGGTATTGGCGCGTGCGGACAGCCGATCGAGCCGGCAACCTGAGCGACTGGTCGGCGACGAGCACGTTCACGACCGGCGTGGCGCCGTCACTACCCAGCCTCAGCATGGTCCAGATCTATCCGACGACGGTGACGGGCGGGCAATCGCCGATGGGTGTGCTGCACTTGACGAAGGCCGCGCCGGCCGGGGGCGTCGTGGTCACGATGTCGGCGAAAGATGGACGCGGCTTCACCAGGACGACAGTACCTCTCGCGGTTCCCGAGACCGTCACCGTGCCGGAGGGGGCGATCAGCGCGAACTTCCCGATCAATACCAGCCCGGTGTCGGTTTCAACACCCGTGAACATCTACGCGACGATCGCCGGCATCGGCCAGAAAGGGGGCATCACCGTCGAGCCACCGCCAACAGCGGTCAAGCCCACCTCGTTGTCGCTGACGCCGCTGACGGTCACCGGCGGAAACCCGGTGACCGGCACGATTACGCTCTCGGGCCCGGCGCCGGCCGGCGGCACAATCGTGCCGCTGTTCACCCAGTACCCGGAGTTCGCGCCGGTTCCCGCAAGCATCACCATTCCTGCCGGCGCAACGACCGGAAGCTTCACGATCAACACGTCGCCGGTACCGTTCGCCCTGAATTCGATCATCGCCGCCACCGGCGTGCCCGCCAGCGCGGTCCTCAGCCTGAAGACGCCGGGTGTGCGGATGACCGGCCTGACACTGAGCGCGACCAACGTGACTGGCGGCGCCAACGTCACCGGCACCGTCACCTTCAGCGGTCCCATCCCGGCGACGCCCGCTCCGTCCACCGCCGGCGCGACCGTGAAGCTGACGACCAGCAGCCCCGCGGTCGGCCTCTCGCCGCTCATCGTCGTCCCCGTCGGCGCATCGAGCATGACGTTTGGCATGAACGTCCAGAACGTGCCGACGACAACGCCGGTGAGCGTCGTCGCCTGCGTACGACGACGCGGTGTTGTCGAAGACGTTGACGATCAGCGGCTCGTCGGTGTCGTTGTCGTCGCTGACACTCAACGTCAGCACGTTGACAGGAAATCAGGGCGGCGTCGGGTTCGTGAACCTGACAGCGCCTGCTCCAGCGGGACACGTGCTGGTGACGCTGTCGGCGAACAATCCGGCGATCAGCCTGCCGGCGAACGTGATGGTGTCGGCCGGCTCGACGCAGGGCCTGTTCTCGTTCGGTGCGTTCCCGGTGACGTCGACGACCGCGGCAACGATCACGGCCGCGTACGGTGCGTCGACGCGGAGCGCGAACGTCACGATCAATCCGGGCGTGACTGTCGGCGTCACGTCGCTCGCCCTCAGCCCGTCCACTGTGGCCGCGGGCGGATCGTCGACCGGCACGGTGACGCTGAGTGGCCCGGCGCCCACCGGCGGTGCGGTGGTGCAGCTGTCGACCGTGAGCCCGGCCACCGTTCCATCGACCGTCACCGTGCCGGCGGGCGCAACCAGCGCCAGTTTCAACATCGGCACGACGTCCACATCGTCGACCAGACAGGCAACGGTGTATGCGCTGCTGAACACGACGTGGGGCGCGGTCCTGACCGTGACGGCCGGCACCAGCGCGCCGACACTCTCGGCGATCTCGTTGAGCCCGGCCACGGTTGTCGGCGGCAACACGTCGCAAGGTACGGTGACGCTGACGAGCGCGGCGCCGTCCGGCGGAACGGTGGTGTCGCTGTCGAGCAGCAACACGCTCGGTGGCCACCGTGCCGGCAAGTGTCACTGTCTCTGCCGGCAGCACGAGCCGCACGTTCACCGTCACGACGTCGTCGGTGTCGTCGTCAACGCCGGTGACGATCACCGGATCGGCAGGCGCGACGCGTACCGCAGCGTTGAGCGTCACGCCGCCGTCGACGTCGCCGCCCGCGGCACCCTCGCTCGTCAGCCCGGCAAACGGCACGACGGTGACGTTGCCAGTGACGCTCGACTGGAGCGACGTGACGGGAGCGGCGTCGTACCAGATTCAGATCGACAATTCGAGCAGCTTCTCGGCTCCTCTCGTAGTCGATCAGACGGTCGCGACCTCTCAGTTCAGCGCAGCGTCGCTCGCCTCACAGCAGCATTGGTGGCGCGTGCGCGGCGTGAACTCGTCGGGCACGGCCGGGGCGTGGTCGAGCGTGCGCAGCTTCACGCCGCAGGCCGGTGGCGGCGGCGGTCAGGTGAGCGTCACCGTCGTCGCGTCGGGACGCAGTGGCAACCGGATTACGTCGAGTCCGGCCGGCATCAACGTCAACGTGGGCAGCACAGGCGTGGCGGCGTTCACGAGCGGCACGCAGATCACACTGAGCGTCTCGAGCGGGCGCGACGCGATCTGGTCGGGCGCGTGCTCGAGCGGCGGCAGCAAGGCGAAGACGTGCCGCTTCACGCCGACCGCGAACGCGACCGTGAACGCGAACGTGCAATAGCGCAGAGACCCGCAGAGAAGGCGGAGCCGCAGAGAAGGCCGCAGCGCGCACGTAGGGCACCCCTTCAGGGGTGCCGCGACGTAGAATGCGCTTCAGTCGGAGAACACACGATGAAGCGCATTCTGCTTTCAGCCGTCGTCGCGCTCACCGCCTGGTTGGCCTGCCCCGAGCAAAGCCGAGGGGCCGACGGCGCACCGTCGTCCGCGTATCAGGAAGTCAAGGACTGGCCGCGCCTGCCGCCGGGCGTGCAGCTCGGCGAAGTCGCCGGCGTCGACGTCGACCGGCGCGGCCACGTGTTCGTCTTCCACCGGCCCGGCCGCGGCTTCGAGCCGGGCGCCACCGAACTGCTCGACCAGCCAGCCGTCCTCGAGTTCGACGAGAAGAGCGGCGAGTTCATCGCCGCGTGGGGCGCGCGAACCTTCCTCGTCCCGCACGGCATCACCGTCGATGGCGGCGGCAACGTCTGGGTGACCGACGTCGGCCTCCACCAGGTCTTCAAGTTTTCCCACGACGGACGCCTGCTGCTGTCGCTCGGCACGCCGCGCGTCGGCGGCTGGGACGCGACGCACTTCAACCAGCCGACCGACATCGCGATCGAGAGCGACGGGACATTTTTCGTGTCGGATGGCTACGTCAACAGTCGCGTCGCGCGGTTCGACCCGAGCGGACGCTTCCTCGGCGAGTGGGGCAAGAAGGGCGCGGGCGAGAGCCAGTTCAGCAACCCGCACGGCCTGGCGTTCGCGCCGAACGGCGACGTGCTGGTGGCCGATCGCGAGAACTCCCGCATCCAGCTGTTCGATCGCGCTGGCACGTTCAAGCGGCAATGGCTCGGCGCCAAAGCCACCGGCCGGGTGTTTTCAGTCGCTGTCGATGCAGCCGGCGCGATGTATGTCGGCGTGCGGCGGGCGGACTACGATCCGCCGTCGAACGGTGTGCTGAAGCTGGATCGCGAGTGGAACGTGACGGCCTCGGTCGGGTTCGGTGCCAAGGACGATCCGGTGTTCAACGCAGTGCACGACCTCGCGATCGGTCTCGACGGCTCGATCTACATCGCCGAAACGCGCACGAAGCGCGTCGTCAAGCTTCGTCCGGTCCATCCGTCTTCTCCTTGACGACGATGTGCATGACGTTCAGGCGGTAGAACAGGCGCTCATCGAAGGCGCCCTTCCGCACTCGATCGAACAGGGATACGGATGAGGTCGAGATGATCCGTGGCGTGTTGACGCGCGGGCTGTCCGGTCCGCCGACGACGCGCGCGATCTCCGCCTGCTCGGCTTCGCCGAGCGCGTGCACTTCGCGGAGCAGCAGCGTCACCTTGTCGGGGTCGATGCCGCGCGCCCGCGCGCTGGCAACCGCTTCGGCGAGGTTGACGCCTTCCGCGCAGTCGCAGACGACGAGCTCGGGAGGAGTCCAGGCGCTGGAATACGCCGCGATCGCGCGGGCAACGCTTTCAGCGCACGAAGCCGGCGCCGAGATCAGAACCGGCGCACGGGTCCGCGCCGCCACGTGGATGTCGAAGGCCAACTGCCCCCAATTGGATCCGCCAGTCATAGAGCCCGCGCTCGGCGTCGGCCGACTCCTTTCGCGCACCAGACCCACTTGCTTGTCTGCTTGAATCGTTGCTGCATGGCGGACGGATATATCGCGTCCGCGCCAGCCTGACCATTCGCGGAACATTTGCGGCGGCGGATGATTGTCTGAGCAGCGAAGCGCTGACCAGACAAAGGGTTACAAAAGCGTCGGGAAGAACGCCGCCGGGGAAATGGTAGGATTTTGATGTGTCAAGAACATCGGCGAGCCCGGGCGCGCAGCCGAAGTTGTTCCGCTTCGGCGCGTTCGAGCTCGATCTGGAATCAGAGCAGCTGCTGAAAAACGGGCGGACGGTCCGCCTTCAGCCTCAGCCCTTCAAGCTGCTCTGCTTCCTCGTCGGCCTCCGAGGCCAGCTGGTGACGCGCGAGCAGATTCGCGGCGCGCTCTGGAGCGGCGACACGTTCGTCGACGTCGAGCAGGGCGTCAACTTCGCCATCAAGCAGGTGCGCGACGCGCTCGGCGAGGACGCCGACCATCCGATCTATATCCAGACCGTGCCGCGGCGCGGCTACAGGTTCGTGGCGCCGGTCGATGCGATCACGACCGACGAAGAGCCGTTCGTGCCGCCGGGCACCGACCTCAACCTTCAGAAAGTCCTCTGGACGAATATCGCCGACCTGAGACTCGCGGAAGAGCGGCGCGCGCGGCGACGGCGTCTCCTGATCAAGGCCGGCGCCGTCACCGGCGTCGTCGTGGCGTTGCTGCTCGCGTGGTATCTGCTGCGTCTCGTCGTGTGAGCTGGCCGCACTCGCAAAAACTTTATCTGCGTTGGTCTCCGGCGTTCGCGCCTTTCCATCTTCAAGAGATGCGGCGACGTGCTCGAACGGGGACACGCTGACCTCCTTCGACAACAGCGTCCGCACGCCGCTTCTTCCGCCGCGCCCGGCGGCGAGCTGGCACCGCGGTTGCCGCCAACCCCTTCCGGCAGTCGGCACCGCGACGTAAACGATCGTCATCGCCAGCGCGCATCCTGCACGTATCACGACGATCGCTTTCGCACTGCTTATGAAAATTACGCGCGGTGCGAAGGAAAATTAACTTCATGAGGCGACTGTGCGTCTGACCAGCACCAATCGGATCGATGGCGGCGGGCAGTTCGCGGCGATTCGACGATGGCCGGCCTTGTCGGCGATCGTCGCCGCAACGGCTGCCCTGCTGCTGATCTTCTGGCTGGATCGCGCCACCGGCTCCGCGCCGTTTCAGCACCTCTACTACCTGCCGATCATCTTCGCCGGCATCAGGTTCAGGCGCCGCGGCGGCGCGGCGGCCGCCGTGGCCGCGACGGTGCTGTATCACCTCGCCAACCCGCACCTGCTCACGTATCGCTACGAAGAGTCGGATGCGGTGGTCATCGCCCTGTTCGTCGCGGCCGGCATCACCGCGGCGAAGCTGGCGGACGATGCGGAGCATTTGCGCGCGCTGGCGATGACCGACGATTTGACCGGCCTGCACAACCTGCGCTCGTTCGAAGCGCGGCTGGCGCCGATGTTCCGCGATGCGTGCGCTGTCGCGCGCGCCGTTTGCGATGCTGGTGCTCGACGTCGATCGCCTGAAGTCGATGAACGATCGATACGGCCACCTCGCCGGCGCCGAATCAGTGCGCATGGTGGGCCACATCCTGGCGGCGCGGCTGCCGGCGGAGGCGGTGGCCTGCCGCTACGGCGGCGACGAGTTCGTGGTCGCGATCCCTCGATGCACGTCGGCGCGCGCCAACGAGATCGCCGACGACATCCGGCAGGCGGTGCACGACACGGCACCAGTGCTCGCGGGCATCACGTTTCCGGAGGCCTCGCTGTCGATCAGCATCGGCATCGCGTCCCGGTCTGGCGACAGCATCGACGCGAACGGGCGCGAAGACGAAGCCGGCGAAGCGCTGTTCCGTGCCGCCGATGCGGCGCTCTATCGCGCCAAGGCCTGCGGCCGCAATCATGTCTCGGTGGCGTGAGCGTTAAACGCCCGAAGAAGCCTTCCTTCGCGGACGGACTACCGTTCGGGGGAGAGCGTGACTCGCGGCGCTCCGGGAATTCCAACAAGAGGTCAGGAGATCAGGAGGTCAGCAGGCCGCACAGAATGCGACGCTCCCGAACTGCGAACCCGCCGCACGCCGCCGCGAAGCGGCGGCAATGCGGCGCGTTGCTGCGATGCCCGGCTGCGTCATCGGTCTCTGTGGCTCTGTGCCTCCGTGGTTCTTTCCGGGTCGCGATTGCAGCGTGACGCTGCTCTGCGTGCTTTGCGGGCTCTGCGTTCGATCGTCGTCACGCTGCGCCGGTCGCCACCTGGCGGAGCTCGCAGAGTCCGGCTAAAGCCGGACTCTACGGGCGACCCCGAATCGGGTGATCAGATACAGCAACAAACCGGCCGGCCCCAGCAGGAACGTGAGCACCAGCGCCGGCACGATGAGCAGGTGCGGGACGCCGCGCCGCTGCGCGTCGCGCACCTCCCACCCGCCGATGAACAGGTCGAACGCCAGGTAGTGCGTCCAGCCGGCCAGCAGCATCCAGGGATTGTCGAACAGCATCCTCACGCCGGCCAGTGAGGAAAAACCGCCCTCGCTTTGCGACAGCGTCGCGGCCACCAGCACGGCGTAGACGACCGCGAGCAGCGACGGCACCACCACCGGCAGGAGCGTCGCCGTCCAGCGCACCCGCGGCAGGAACACCAGCGGCAGCCACGCTGCCATCGTCACCAGGTTCAGCACGGAGAAAAGCTGATCGGCTGTCATACGGCGATCCAGTGCGCACTCTCGCGCGAGGCGCGGCGCGAACCAACGGCGATCCATCCGAGGACGAGGATGGTGACCACAGCCCAGATCAGGATCGATCCGAGCGCCGCCGCGTCGGGCGCGACGAGGCTCTGCCCACGCAGCGCCGCCCCAGAGCAGCACGAGAAACAACGAGGCATAGCTCGCCGCGGCAGCCAGGACGGCCTTGACGCGAACGGCTTCGGGCGCGCGCCACCGCCGCAGGCCGATCGCGATCAGTGCGAGCACCTGGATGGCGTGCAGGCCGATGAAGTGCGGAACGCGCACATCACCATGCTCCCGGCTCCACCCCGTTACCGGTACGCCGGGACCGCCATCGATTCCGCCGACCGAGTGCGCGCCCGCAATCGTCATCCGCACTCCGGCGCGGGCGTCCGCCAGTTGCGCCGCCGTTGGGCGCGTCATCAGCGGCCCGGTCAGCGCGCCGACGATGGTGAGCGTCATGCCCAGACGCAGGGCCCATCCAAGCGCCTTGTCAGCGAACCGATGCCGCCACAGCGCGACGGCGACCGCCACGCTCACCAGCGTCTGGATCAGGATCGCGGCGCCCATCACCGCGAACAGCGTGGCATTGACCGGCGTCGACACGTTGAAATGGCTGGTCGTTCCGCGCCAGGCCTGGGCGTCGATGATCACCACCTCCAGCACGAAGACGATCGCGGTGGTCCAGCCGACGACGCGGCGGACGCGCGGCCAGTCCGGCAGCAATCCGAAGATCCACGCGAGCGTGAGGCTGTAGACGGCGGTCGAGACCGCGAACTTGAACGGCTTGAGCCAGGCGGGTGCGCCGGTGATGATCCGTGGATCGACGAGCATCCCCACCACTGACGCGGCCGCCGCGACGATCATCACCGCTCCCACCGCGGTGAGCGGCGGGCTCGTGCGCCACAGGCGTTCGAAGAAAGCGCCGGCTCGAATCCCCTCAGCAGGCTGGACGGCGCGTGATGTCCCACTCATGTGCTCCTCCGATGTTGTCCTTGTCAACATATGAATAACCCACAATGTTGACGATGTCAACACGATCTTTTAAGATGAGGTCGCATGCCTCGAGCGACGCGGCCGGCCCGCAAGCCGAACCGCCCCTACCATCACGGCAACCTGCGCCGCGCCCTGCTCGATGAAGCGGTCACGACCATCCGCGCCGAAGGCGTCGACGGGCTGACGCTGCGCGAAATCGGCGCCCGGCTGGGCGTCTCGCGCACCGCGCTCTACCGGCACTTCGCCGACAAGCGTGCGCTGCTCGCCGCCGTCGCCACCGAAGGGTTCCGCACGCTGCGTCAGCAGCTGGTCACCGCGTGGGAGGACGGGGGCCGCGGACACGCGGCGTTCGAGTCGATGGGGGTTGCCTACGTCCGCTTCGCCGTCGCCAACCCGTCGCACTATCGCGTGATGTTCGGCGGTTTCGTCAACCCGGACGCGTGCGACCCCGAGCTGGCCGCCGAGGCAGCGGGCGCCTTCCAGGCACTCGTCGATGCGCTCGCCGCGCTGCAACACGACGGCATCATGCGCGCCGAGGACACGGTGAAGATGGCGAGGTTCGTCTGGGCCGTCGTGCATGGCGTGGCCATGCTCGGCATCGATGGCCAGCTGCGCGAGCCTGGTGCTGTGGAGGAGCTGATGCGGTACGCGCTCGAGCGCCTGGGCACCGGCATCGCCGTCGACGCGCCTTCGTAGCGCAGCCCTTCAGGGCTGCTTCTGCGGGCACACGTACCACCTCGCGATCTTCTCGCCCGGGCCACACGGCTGCTCGCTGATGCGGACCGAATCGCCCCGCGACAGCGCGAACGATTGATATTGGTCGATGCGGGCGAGGTCGGTCGAGGCGATGATCACACGCTCGTCAGTCAGGAAGGTCACGGCGTAGGCGGTCCAGTACCGCGCCCAGCCACTGCGGACTCCGCGCGCGTCGAGGGCATCGGCCAGGATTCGTAGCTCCGCCGGTGCGGCCGCGGAGTAGTGGCGATAGAGACGCCAGGCGTCGACGACCGGCACCATCGCCCACAACACCGCCGCGGCAGCAACGGCTCGACGCGCCCACCGGCTGCGGTCGAGTGCGAGCGTCACCGCCAGCAGACCGACAGGGATGAACAGCACCAGCAGCCCGTACCGCGTGTATTCGAGCCTGACCGGACGAGCGCCGGCGTAGACCAACGCCGCCAGACACCCCACCCCGAGGAGGTACCAGCCGAATGCCGCGTGGCGGAGATCCGGCCACGCGCGCGCGCGCACGATGCCCCATCCGATCGCGATGATCCGGAATAGCGCGGCGGCAAACAACAGCACAACGATCCACGCCACCACCGGCCGTGGGCGCTTCAATTCGTCCGGTGAGGTGACACCCATCAGGCGGGCCAGATGCACGCGCAGCATCGCGTCGAGCCGCGGCGCCAGGTCCGAAGACCGCAGGTCCACGCGCGCCGTCAAGTTGCCGATCTGCGAGCCCTCGAACCCGCCGTACAGCTGTCCCCTCGTGCCCGGGCCCAGCAGGTCGGCGTGCGGCTGCAGCGCAAGGATCCCTTCACGCACGGCGAGAAACGCGACGAGCGCGAGCAGCCACTTCCGCACGACCGGCCGCGAGAACCGCGGGCAGTCCAGCAGCTCCGCGCCGACGATGATCACCGCGCCGTAGACGGTGAACTCGCGCTGCAGGAATCCGACGGCGAGCAGCGATCCGAACCAGAACGGCCGATCGCGCAGCATCCACAGGAGGACGACGTACAGGAACGGGTAGACGTTGGCGCCCGATGTCGAGACGAGATCGCCGCTGACCGGCGGCGGCACCAGCAGAAACGGCAGCGATGACAACGAGCGCGGCCAGCGGACGCAGCCCGCCCCACCGTTCGAGCGCCACGACAATCGCGAGCCCGGTCAGGACGTTCACGAGCACGATCGACACGCTCAGCGTCGCCAGACCCGGCGGCGCGACGACGAACCAGGGCGCGGCGAGCCAGGAATCGACGGCGAGCAGATACGGCTGCCCGTACATGAAGAGCGGCAGCGCCCGTCCTTCGCTGACATGCTTCGCCATCAGGCCGAAGATTGCCTGATCGGAATCGAACTGGATCTGCTCGAACAGCGCGAACGGAAGGCTGCGGAACAGGACGAGGAGCGCGGCGAGAACGAGCGCGACCGCACGCTCGCGCCGGCGCGAAAACGAGGACATCAATGCGGGTCCATGCGCCAGACGGCGTATCCTAACACCGAATTGCGAGCGTTCCTGCAGCGTGCGCGACGTTCGGTCTGGGGCCGCGAGGCCGGCGTCGCCGCGGCGGTTTCGATCGCGATCGCCGCCACACTCGCGATCGTCTGGACGCGAAGGCCGATCGTGCTCGCAGACGCGGCCATGTGCTCGGGCATCGTCGACCTCGCCGCGGTCGTCGCGCTGCGAGCCCTGCCTGAAACGCCTGTCGGCAATCTGCTGGCCTGGTCGAACGGCATCATCGTCGTCGTCGCGCTCGCCTCGCTGTCGATGGCGATGCGAGGGCGGCCGGAATCGCTGGCGGCGATCGTCGCGCTCTTCGCATTCTTCGCGACGCAATCATTCGACCGCACGCTCGCAGCGGCGGCGGGACTCTCGCTCGTCGCATGCGTCAGCCTCGCGTGGCACGCGCTGTTTTCTGACTCGCTCGATTCGCGAGCCAGCGCGCGCCGGGCGGCGGCACTGGCCGCAATCATCGCGCTCATCTCCCCGGCGCTCCTCCTGCCGTGCGTGGCATTGGTCGCGTCGGCTATCTGGATGGGCGACGGCGGCTCCGCGCGCCGCCGTCTTCTCGTCGTCTTCGCCGCCACGCTGGGGATGGCCGCGGCAACAACGGCGGTCGTCTCCAGCGCGACGCGCCAATGGGGCATGGCGACGCTGGCGTCGTGCGTCCTGCCATCGAGCGGCGCTGCTGGACTGCTGCGGTTCAGAAAACCCATTGACGTCTGCAGTCGCCCGGACCGCTGCCGCTCGGGCTCGCCGTGCCTGGGAGCGTTCGCATACCTCGAACGCCGTCGTCAGTGGCGGACGTGGTGGGCCGTCGCGCTCGCCGCGGCGCCGATAATCGATGGCTTCGCCGATCCGGGAATGCTGGCGCCGGTGTGGGCTGGCGTGTGGTGCCTCAGCGCGATCGGTCTGTCGGAACTGTTTCGCGGATCGCATGGGCGGCTGAAAACCGTCGTCTCCTGGGCGTCCTGATCGCGATTCTGCTGATCCTGCTGGAGGTGCATCGATTCAACCAGCGCGAGGCGGCGCTCGCGCCGGCGCCGGCGGATGCGGCGCACGCGAGCCTCACCTGCGTCGGCCGTCCGTCGTGCGCTTCGTGCGCTCCCGACCGCTGCCATCGTCGCGGAGGACGCGTCGGTGAATCTTCTGCTGCGTGCGGCTGCGCCCTCACCTCGATGCGATCGGGAAGCCGCTGGAGATCGTCGCGCCGACGCCGGCGGCTGTCATGGCGGCGACCGAATCAGGCCGCGTCTTCGCGTATCCTCACGCGCGATCGGTCCTGCAGTATCAAGGTGTTTCCTTCGCCGCCGCGGGCGCGGAATCTGCCCGGCCTGTCGGAAGTGAAAGCGATCGTCCCGTGCTCTGCGATCCAGAGCTCCTGGACCCTCGCTCCCGAACTGCAGGGGGTCGAGAGGTTCGCGCTCGTCGCGTCTGCGTCCGACGCGCGTGGTCCGGTCGCCGTCTACACGGGCACCGAACGCCCCATGACGGCCGCGCCTGTCGCGTGGCCGCTCCGAACCACGCGAGGCTTCGTGTTGCGAACGTATGCGCGCGCCGAAAGGCCCGACCTTCCCGATGCATTGCGCGCAGAAGGGGTACCGGAAACGAGCGTCGCTGCTCCACATGCCGCATGTCGCGCGCATCGTTCTCTGGCGAACGCCCGGCGCTCCCGCGATGCTGCCGGTCGATCTCGGGACAGCGCCAACGGTTGTTCTGACCAGGGCCGACCCCGGAGCCCGCCTCGACGGCTTGCGGTTGTGTCCGGCGCTCAAGGACGAGCGACAGCCTGCGCAACGCTGAAGCGTTCCGCCCCGTTCAGACGGCAGGCTCACTTCACCCTTTCGCCGGCGCATAGCGAGCTGCGAGGACGGTGATGTCATCCGATTGCTTCGCGCCGGCGACGAATGCGCGGACGTCCGCCACGACTTTCGTGACCGTGTCTGCCGCCGGCGTGCCTGCGCTCGCCGACAGCGCCGCCAACAGCCGTTCTTCGCCGTAGAAATCCTCGGCGGCGTTCATCGCCTCGGACACGCCGTCGGAGAACAGGACAAAGGTGTCGCCCGCCTCGAGCGGCAGGGTCTCGCACTCGATTGGATTGAACGCCATCAGCCCGGCCGGCCGTCCAGAAGAAGGACACGCGAGCCGTGGCGGCCGGCCAGGCGAGAGGATCGCGAGCTGGTGGTGTCCGGCGCCCGCGCACGACACGCGGCCCTGTGCCAGATCGAAAATGAGGCACTGCATCGTGACGAACATGCCGCGCGGGTTCCGTTCGGCGAGCTCGGCGTTGAGGCGACACAGAATCTCGGCGGGGTCGACGATGTGCCGAGCGAGCGTGCGCAGGACCGTCACGGCGACGGCCATGAACAGCGCGGCTGGGATCCCCTTCCCCGACACGTCGCCCAGCGCGACGACGAGGCGGTCGTCGGACGCGCGGAGAACTTCATAGAGGTCGCCGCCAACCTGCTGTGCCGGCTCGATGATCGCGTGCACGTCCAGATCGGTGTGGCTGGTTGCCGCCTGGAGATCGGCGGGCAGGATGCCCATCTGGATCTCGCGGGCGATTCGCAGGTCGCGGGCCATCGCCTCGCGAACGGCGTCGGCATACGCCTTGGCCTTGAGCAGCGACCGGACGCGAGCCTTGACCTCGAGCACCTCGAACGGCTTCGTCAGGTAGTCGTTGCCGCCGACCTCGAACCCGCGCGTCTTGTCCTTGACGTCCTCGAGCGAGCTCAAGAACATGACCGGCAGCTCGCGCGTCGACTCCTGCGCGCGAAGCTGGCGGCAGACTTCGTAGCCGTCGATGCCCGGCATCATGATATCGAGGAGCACGAGATCCGGCGGGCTCTTCTCGACGCTGCGAAGAGCGGCCGTGCCATCGAGCGCGACGCTCAGCTTGTACTCGCCGCGCAGCGCCTCGACCAGGATGTCGATATTCGTCTTCGCGTCATCGACGATGAGAATGCGGCTCTCGGAAAGATCCTTCACGTCAGCGGCTCCCAGGCAGAGGTTTCGAGCGCGTGCTTCAGTCGCGCCTGGGCATCGGCAAACGCGTAGCCCTGGACGAGCAGGTCGAACTCCGACCAGCCCGCGGCATCGAACAGCGCGCTGAGCGCATCGCGATTGGCGTCGATGAACTCGCCGGCCGCTGGATCCGAGTCCGACAACAGCGCGGTGAGCTGCGCCGCCGCCTCACGAGACCGGCCCGGAGTGGTCGGCGCCGCGAGTGGAACCGGTGCCGACACGTCGGACGCAGCCGTCCCGAGCGCTGCCCTGATTCCCGTCGTCAGCGGTTCGAGCACCACCCGGACGCGCTGTCGCGCGCGCTCGACGTCGTCGGCGTTCGACCGGTCGCGAAGCACGCGTTCCAGTGCGGCCGCGGCCGACTGAACGCCGCCGGCGCCGATGCTGCCGGCGACGCCCTTGAGCGTGTGGGCCAGGCGCTCTGCAAGCGCGTGGTCCCCCGTCGCGAAGGCATCGGCGGCCTGATCGAGCGCGGGGCCCTGTTGCTCGGCGAACTGGCGAAGGATCTTCGACGTAGAGTTTCCGGTTGCCTCCGACCCGGGCCAGACCATCGTCGGTGTCGAGGCCGGCAATCGACGGCAACGCCTCCTGCGGCGGCGGACTCGAAGGCTGAACGAGTGCAGGTGCGTCCTCAGCCGGCTTGTAGAAGCGGCTGACAGCCTCGAACAGCGCCGCCGGATCGATCGGTTTGGCGACGTGATCGTTCATGCCCGCGGCGAGACACCGCTGGCGCTCCTCCACCGTGGCGTGCGCCGTCATCGCGATGATCGGAAGCGCCGCGAAGCGCGAATCGGCGCGCAGCTTCGCGGTCGCCTGATAGCCGTCCATCTCCGGCATCTGGAGATCCATCATCACGACGTCGAACGCAGCGGGCCCTGGACGCGACAGCATCTCGACCGCCTCGCGGCCGTTGTTGGCGATGGTGACGGTCGCGCCGGCTCCCTCCAGCAGCTCGACGGCGATCTGCTGATTGATCTCGTTGTCCTCGGTCACCAGGATTCGCGCGCCGCGCAGGCGCGAGGGCTGCTCGCCGTCGGCGGCGCTGCGCAGGTCCTCGCCGCCGTCGGCAAACACGTTCACGAGCGTGTCGACGATCATCGACTTGGTCACCGGTTTCAGCAGGAAGCCGTCAAGCTGCAGCCGCTCGGCTTCCTCCCGCACTTCTTCGCGCCCGAATGCCGTCACCAGCACAATCGCGGGTCGATGCTTCAGCGTCTCGTCGCTCTTGATGTGCCGGCTGGCCTGGAGTCCGTCCATGCCGGGCATCCGCCAGTCCATGAAGACGATGTCATAGGGCTCGGTGGCGTCGCGCTCCTGGACCGCCGCGATCGCCTCCTTCCCCGATGCAACGACATCGACACGGCTGGCGAGCGTGCTCAGCGGCTCCTGCAGGATCTCGCGCGCGGCGGCGTTGTCGTCGACGACGAGGACGCGGAGCCGGCCAAGCTTCTCGGGAACGATCCGTGCCTGTGCCCGTCGCCGAGCCGACGCCGAGCCACACCGTGAAGGCGAACGTCGTCCCGGTGCCGGGCTCGCTTTCGAGCCAGATGCGGCCGCCCATCAGGTCGACCAGGCGGCGGCAAATCGTCAGGCCGAGACCGGTGCCGCCATGCTTGCGCGTCGTCGACATGTCGGCCTGCATGAACGGCTGAAACAGCCGCGCCGATTGCTCGGGCGTCATGCCGATCCCGGTGTCGCGCACCGAGCATTTCAGTTGCACCTTCTCGCCGGTGCGCTCGACGAGCTCGATGTCGAGCCGAATCTCGCCGCGCTCGGTGAACTTCACGGCGTTGTTGACCAGGTTGGTCAGGATCTGCCCGAGGCGCAGCGGATCGCCGAGCAGATGTTCCGGGATCCCCGGCGCGACGTGCGCCAGGAACTCCAGCCCCTTGTCGTGCGCCTTCTGCGCCGTCAGCGTCGTGACCGAGCTGATCACCTCGTCCAGCCTGAAGTCCGTGGTCTCGATATCGAGCCGGCCGGCCTCGATCTTCGAGAAGTCGAGGATGTCGTTGATCACGGCGAGCAGCGACGTGCCGGCGTTGTGGACCTTGCTCACGTAGTCGCGCTGCTTCGGCGAGAGCGATGTCCTGAGCGCCAGGTGCGACAGGCCGATGATGGCGTTCATCGGCGTCCGGATCTCGTGGCTCATGTTCGCGAGGAACATCGACTTCATCTCGGTGGCTTCTTCGGCCTTGCGCTTGGCGCCGGCGAGCTCCACCGCCTGGGTCTCGAGTTGCCGCGCCTGCTCCCGCGTCTGCTCGAGCAGCTCCGCGGTGCGAAGGTTGCGCTGCAGGACCTCCAGGCTCATGGCGACGATCGGCAGCAATTCGTCGAGCAGTGCCTGCTCTCTCGCGGTGAGCGTCCTGAACGATGCCACTTCGAGGACGCCGAGCAGCGTATCGGCGGATATCGCCGGCATGGCCGTCGCCTGCGCGGGCGCCGCCTGGCCGAGACCGGAGGAGAGGCGCAGGTAGTCGGGCGGGAGATTCGTCAGCGCCAGCGTTCGACGTTCCTGCGCGCATTGACCCACGAGGCCCACGCCGCGCCGGATGACCGTGGGGATGTCGGAACCATCGGCGATGCCGTAGGTCGCGACGCGCCGCAGCTCGGAGTGTACCCTCGTCGAGCACGTAGAATCCGGCGGCGCCGCCGCCGAGCATCGGCACGAGGTGCGACAGGAGGCGCTGGCCAAACTCCGCCAGCGAGGCGGCGACCTGCAGCTCTCCGGTGAGGCGCGACACGTTCGCCTTCACCCAGCGCTGTTCGTCCATCGCCGCGGCGCCCTGTTTGAGGGTGGCGACCGAGCGCGCCAGGCCGCCGGTTTCGTCGGTCGCACGCGTGAACGGAACCTCTTTGCCATAGTCGCCCGCGGCAATCGCGCTGACCGAGGCATCGAGCGCCTGAATTGGCTTCACGATCCGCAGGAAGGTGAGAAACCCGAGCAGGCCGGCGAGCACGATGGCCGCGGAGTTCGCCGCCAGGATCCGCCATCGCGCGGCGGTGATGGAGTCGACGACCGTCTGGCTCGCGGAACGTGCGAGGTCTTCGTTGAGCCGAATCCAGTCGGCGGAAGTGATGCTCAGCCGCTCGCCCAGGTCCTTGAGCGCCGTGCCTCGCAGCACCTCGCTGGCTTCTTCACCGCGTCCCGCGGCCGACAGCGACATGACCTGCTTCACCCGGTCGAGCCACTCCCGGTATCGATTGCGATATTCGTTCAGCAGGCCGCGATCCCGCTCGTCGGAGACGAGGTGGCGCTCGTACTGATCGAGCAGCCGGCCCAGCTCCACCTCTTCCCGCTCGAACGTCGAGCGAATGCTCGAGCGCTCGGCCTCGCTCGTAGCGAGCAAATGATTCCTGACCAGGACTCGCAGCTCGGTGAACGTCCGCGAGATGTTTCCGAGCGCGGCGAGGCTGGGGACCTGCAAGTCCGCCACGAACCGGCTCCGGCGTCTCGATTGCCGTCAGCTGCAACCGGGTGAAGACGCCAAGGCCCACCAGCGCCAGGAGCGGCACGGCCAGCAGCAGGACGAGGCGTTTGGCAATCGTCATCAGAGGGACGTCTCAACCCCGTTCATCTCACTTCTTCGATCTCACCGGGCCGCCAGGTCTTGTCGAACCACGGTGCGAGCGGGCCATAGAGACGCAGCAGCGCGAACCAGCCCTTGCCCGGGACGGTCTGGAGTCCAGTTGCTTCTCTTGCCGGCGGGCGCGCTCGGGGCCGAAGTAGAGATCGACGGAGCCGTCGGCGTTGACGACCAGTTTGTCGCGCTTGTTGTTCTTGCTCGGGAAACGGCTGGCCGGTCTGCAGCTCGGAGCGCGTCTGCGGGTCGTAGAGCACCACCGACCAGAAGTCCTTCGCCGGGGCGTTCGCGGGGATGTTGAGCTGTATAGGTCTTGCGCGCCGCTCGAAGGGTTGTTGCCGTCCTTGTCGGCGAAGATGATCGCGTATTGCGAGCCCTTGCCCGACCATCTTCACCGCCATCGCCGGCGTGTTCACGGTCGCCATGTAGAAGAACATCGTGCGCGCGTCGAGGTTGCGGCCGGCCGATGCCGTCGCCGTCGAGCCAGCGGTAATCGCCGCCGATGAAGCCGGTCTTCCATTGGCTGTGCTCGGGTAGATCGGCGCGCGCGGATCGCGGTTGCGGAAGCGAGAGCGCGCGGGCGGTGGCGTTGCCGACGGCGACGGCCTCGGTCAGCGATCTTCTTCATCCGCTCGTCGGGCGCGAACGGCTTTCCCTTGCGGATGCCGATGCGCGGCCGCCAGCCCGCGCAGCTCCGGATCGATGCAAATCGATCGGCTCCTTCTGGATCACGTGGTCGAGCTCTTCGTAGAACTCGAAGTTGTTGGCGTGGACCGTGTTGAACGGCACCTTCGAGCAGTTGATGAACTCCATCGCCGGCGGATTCGCCGCCTTGCTGAGCGGATAGACCTTGAAGCCTTTCGCGGAACATCTTCGACGCCGCGTCCGGCTTGCCGTCGACGAGGAAGCCGCGCAGGATCAGCCAGTTCACGTACGACGGCGAACGCGCGACGAAGTACTCGCCGCCGTCCTTCACGTCCTTCGGCAGCGTCACCCTTGTAGCCGGCGGGCACGATCAGGTACTTGCCGCCCTTGCCGCGCATCGGGGCCGGGCATGCCCATGTCGATGACGAAGCGGAAGAACGCGTCGTTGACCGTGCCCGGCCCGCAGCCCGGCGGAATCTCGACGACGGTCGGACCATCGCGTCTCGAGGTCGAGGAACGACCGAAGCAGTACACGGTGTCGGTGTTGCCGCGTGAGCAACAGCGGATTGGAATCGATCAACTGATCGAAGATGATGGCCTGGTGTGCTGCTTGTCGCGCCGCAGCTCGGCGTTGCCGCAGGCGCATCGCTTCGATCGACGTGGCGGGAATGAAGTTGAGGAAGACTTCCACGCCGCGCAGGAAGTCGAGATTGTCGTAGACGCTTCTGCGTCGTCTCGGCGGTCGGCACGCCGTCGACGAAGTTGAGCGTCCCGATGCGGGTCTGCACCGTGTCGGGCGTCATGGATCTTCTCGGGGATGGAGGTGTTGTAATTGGGCGTCGCTGTCGTCGTGGTCATGGCCATCAGTCCGTTTCTCTCTACGAGCACGCCGCACGAGCACCATTGATGACGGTGTCAGTCGCGCGCCATGGCCGCCGCGAGCTCCCGTTCCATGTCCACGTAGACATCGTCGGCGATGTCGTAGATCACCTTGATGATCCGGCCGCCGGTGAACGGGAACTTCGACTCGTACTCGGCCGAGACGCGGTCGCCGCTGTCGTAGCCGACCGCCAGCCCCTCGCCGGCCAGCGCGTAGTGCCCGCTCTGCGTCCGGAACTCGCCGCTGCCGACTGCCTTGTCGTCCGACGTACAGCGTCATCGTGCCGAGCGTCTCGAGGTTCTTGCTCATCGACTTCTTCTTGAACTCGACGCCGACGATGTGCTTGCCCGATGCCGGCGCCGGGCACGACAGCTTCTGCTCGGGCGGGATGCCGAGGAAGTTGTAGACGAAGTTCAGCTGGCCGCCCTTCACGAACATCGTGTAGCCGCCGAAGCGCGAGCCCTGCGACACGATCACGCCCTGCGAGTCCTTGGTGAACTCGACCTCGGCGAGGATCTTGAACGACACGCCGAGCGTGCGCGCGGCCGACGCTTCCGGAACTTCGGTCGTGCCGGGGTAGTAGACGTAGCGGCCGTCCTCCGGCGGCGCCGACCTTGTATTCGAGCGCGTGGATGCCTTCGACGCCGAAGTCGTTGAGCGGCAGGACGTTGTTCTTCTTCGCCTCGGCCAGCCAGAGCGCCGCCAGCTCCTTCACCTTCTCGGGATGCTTGTCCGCAAGGTCGTGCGCCTCGGCGCGATCCACGTCGGTGTGGAACAGCTGCCAGCGGTCCTGGTCGAACTTCCCCTTGTTCGAGCATCGGCCCGTGCTCGGTCGCCGCCTTCCAGCCCTTGTGCCAGATGCCGCGCGTGCTCAGCATCTCGTAGTACTGCGTTTCCTTGCGGGTCGGCGCCTTGGCGTCGTCGAAGCTGTAGCGCATCGACACGCCGGCCAGCGGCGCCTGCTTCACGCCGTCGACGACGTCGGGCATCGTCAGGCCGCAGCACTCGAGGATCGTCGGCACGATGTCGGTGCAGTGATGGTACTGATGCCGCACCTCGCCCCTCGCCTTGATGCCCTTCGGCCAGTGGATGACCAGCGGATCGGCGGTGCCGCCGGCGTACTGCGAGTAGCGCTTGAACATCCGGTACGGCGTGCAGAACGCGACCGCCCAGCCGGTCGGATAGTGGTTGTAGGTGTCGGGCGAGCCGAGCTTGTCGATCATCGCCAGGTTGTCCTTGATGTCGTCGGGATAGCCGTTGAAGAAGCGGTTCTCGTTGACCGACCCGTTCGGGCTGCCTTCGCCCGACGCGCCGTTGTCGGCGCAGTAGAAGATCAGCGTGTTGTCGAGCTGTCCCGACTCCTCGAGGTAGTCGATCAGGCGGCCGATCTGCACGTCGGTGTACTCGGAGAAGCCGGCATAGACCTCGGCCATGCGGCTGAACAGCTTCTTCTCGTCGGCGGACAGCGTGTCCCACGGCCGCACGCTGTCGCCTTCGATGAAGGTGCCCTCCGTCATCGGATTGATCGGCGTCAGCTCCGTGTCTTCCGGCAGGATGCCTCTCTCGATCATCCGCGCCAGCACCCATTCGCGATAGGCCTCGTAGCCGTCGTCGAACTTGCCCTTGTACTTGTCGATGTACTCCTTCGGCGCGTGATGCGGCGCATGGTTGGCGCCGGGGCAGTACCACAGGTACCAGGGCTTGTCGGGCCGCGACTGCTTGGTGTCGCGGATGAAGCCGATCGCCTTGTCGGCGATGTCCTTCGAGAAGTGATAGCCGTCCTCAGGCCTGGTACGGCTGCTCGACGAAATGATTGTCCTCGATCAGTTCGGGATACCACTGATTGGTCTCGCCGCCGATGAAGCCGTAGAAGCGGTCGTAGCCGAGGCCGAGCGGCCAGTACTTCCCGGTTGGCGCCGATGTCGAAGGCGTCGACCGGCACGTTGTGGTTCTTGCCGATCCAGAACGTGCTCCAGCCCGCCTCCGCAGCACGGTCGCGATGGTCGCGTTCTCCGGCGGGATGTGGCCGGCGTAGCCGGGGAACCCCGCCGCCGACTCGGCGATGGTGCCGAAGCCGTTCTGATGATGATTGCGGCCGGTGAGGAAGCACGAGCGCGTCGGCGAGCACACCGAGGTGGTGTGCCACTGCGAGTAGGTCAGCCCGTTCTTGGCGAGCCGGTCCAGCGTCGGCATCTTGATCCGCCCGCCGTACGGCGACCATGCCGCGCAGCCGGTGTCGTCGTAGAGGATGACGAGCACGTTCGGCGCGTCCTTCGGCGCTTTCGACGCCAGGAACGCGTCCCAGTCCGGCTTCGAGTCACGAATGTCGAGATCGATGGTGCCCTTGAATTTTCCAGCCATGCGCGCTCCTCTTGATCAGACCACCTGCACGATCGCTTAGCTTGTAGCTGCACGTCGAGGATGCGGAGCTATGCAGATCCGGCAGTAGCTTTTCGGAGTACGGCGTTGAGCGGATCCGGGAGTGGCCCGCCGATCCTGGCTGGAAGGCGTACGCGCCTTTGAACGGCTGTAGCCTACCGTGGCGGTCCGGGCAACGGCTCCTCGGGGCGTTGCAGCTCGGTCAGCGGCACCTTGTTGACCTCGTCGATGATCCTCGCGTACGACGCGCGTGGTCGCCTCGAGGCCGGTCCACGGCACCGCGTCCGGTGTCTCCTGGTCGGTGTGGAAGTAATGGTAGAACTCGCTCGTCGCGACGCCCGGCACGCCGCGGAAGAGCGCACCGAGGTCGCCGGCCGGCGGCCGCGGGTTGGGGTCGAGGTACATGCTCGCGCCGAACGCGCGGAACGCGTGCACGGCGATCGTTTCCAGCGTGCGCCGCGACGGGCCGCCCGCATACCACTGCTGCGGCATGTAGGTGTTGCTCCACACAATCGTGTCGCCGCTCTGGTAATAGCGCGGCCGGACGGTGGTCTGAATCGTCGACGGATGCTCGGCGTTGATCACCAGCGCGGTCTTCGGGAACAGCCTCGCGCGGTTGTCCCACATCCACCGCCGTCCGACGCCGGCTCCGGTGCCGGAGTTGTGATGGCCGTCGAGGCCAACGAAGATCATGGTGCGGCGGCGATCGGTCTGAGGCACCTTCGCGTAGTACTCGGCCAGCGCCACAATCGAAGCCACGCCTGATGCGTTGTCGCCGGCCGCGTCGAACCAGCCGTCGCGGTGCGCGACGAGGTAGATCGTTTCATCGGTCACGCCCGCGCAGCGCGCCCCACACGAGCGACGTTTTGAGGTCCGGCACCCGGCGCATCTCGAAGCTCGCCTTGACGCGTGCGGCCTGGCCGGCCGGCATCGCCGCGATGACATCGCGCGCCGCATAGCCGTCGTCGCTCCCGACAGTGAACGCCGGTGCCTGCGTACCCGAGGGATACGCCTGATACCGCATGTTGCCTGGCAGCATGTCGACTTCGAATACGACGACGGCCCCCTTGGCATCGGCGCGGCGGACGGCGCCCTCATCTCTCAGTCCGGTCTGGTTGAACACGAACACGGCTTTGCCGCTCACGTCCTTGCCGGCGAAATCAGCCTCGCTGCCGAGCCCGGCGTACACCGCTTCAACGTCGATGCCGCCGGCGGGCAGTGCATTGGCGCCGTAGAACGGCTGCGCGCTTTCGAGCCGCACGGTTTTTCCAGCGCCAGTCACGACCACCTCCCAGGTCTGCGGCATCCACTGCGGTTCGAGATCCAGCGGTTGGATTCTGACGGCGGACATGCCGATCGTCTCGAACTTCGCCGCCAGCCACTGTGCACTTTCCTGATCGGACGAGGTGCCGGTGATGCGGCCCCAGAACTTCGGATGAACGTTGTCGCGATAGCGCCGCGAGATGAGCGCCTGCTCGACGACATCCCGGTGCATGCGCTTGCCGTCGAGTGCGACGTAGCGCTCAGCGCCCTCGGGCAGCGGCCATCGCAGGAATGCCTCCTCGAGCTTTGGATAGAGCTCCGCGCGCGGCGTGACGGCTCCGGGTTGCGGTGTGAGGGACGCCTGTTGCGCAGTGCTGCCCTGGCCGGAAGCGATGGACACGGCCAGCCCGCACCAGAGCGCGATCCCGCGCATCGACGGTCGTCGCATGACTCTCTCCTCAGCGGCCGGACTTCCGTCTCGTGTTGACTTCATGTCGAGCCGCACCTGGCGCGCTTCGCCTTCGGTGATGGGCGCGCGGGGTCATGATACTCGCGGCGCGAGCGCCCAGGCGCCCGAACGCCATCGCCGGGGAGGTAAGCTGTCGCAGCATGGCCAATGCCCTCTCGCCGACGATGACGGTGCGCGACTTCGAGAGCGGCTATTGGTATCGCGACCAAGGCGCGAAGCAAGCGTCGCGGAAAGAGCAGGTGACACCGGTGGCGCCGGTGCCGGTCGGCCGCGTGTCAGGCTGTCGGTGCCGCTTGCAGGCCGAGTCTCGCGGCCATGGTCACCAGGCCGGGAAGGGAGTCCGCCTTCATCTTGCGCATCACCTGGCCTCGGTGCGCCTTCACCGTGATCTCGCTGATGCCGAGGACGCCGCCGACCTGTTTGTTCAACAGGCCGGAGACGACCAGGACCATGACCTCGCGCTCGCGAGGCGTCAGCGACGCGTAGCATTCCTGCAGCACCCGCATCTCCGAGTCGTGACGGAGCGCGGCGCGACTGCGCTCGATGGCACTGTGGATGGCGTCCAGCAGCACGTCGTCGTTGAACGGCTTGGTCAGGAACTCGACCGCTCCCGCCTTCATCGCCCGCACGCTCATCGGCACGTCAGCATGGCCGGTGATGAAGATGATTGGCATGTCCGTCCGCTCGGCGAGCTGTTGCTGCAACTCGAGACCGTTGAGACCTGGCAACGAGACATCGAGCACCAGGCAGCAGGGAACGGGTGAGCGGGCGCGGGACAGAAATTCCTGTGCGGATGCGAACGTTTCGGGCTGCCAGCCGGCGGTTCTGATCAACAGCTCCAGCGATTCGCGCACCGACACATCGTCGTCGACGACAAAGACGATGGACGTGGCGACGGGCATGGTGACGGCCTCGATCAGACGGCGCGCGATCGGCGAACCCACAGTATAGGGCCCGGACCCGATGTTCACCGTGCCCATCGTTGCCATCGTTACCTCATCCGAAGCGCGGCGTTGAGCGCATCGAGTAAAGCGATGTCGCTGAACGGCTTGAACAGGCACGCGATCGCCCCATGCGCGAGCAGGCGCGGACGGATCATCTCGTCGCCCCGAGCGGTGATGAACACAATCGGGATCTCCTGCCGCCGGCGCATCAGTTCCTGCTGCAGATCGGGGCCCGACATGCCGGGCATCGCGATGTCGAGAACGAGACAGCTCGTCTCGCCGACAACTGCCGGACGCGAGGAACGCTTCAGCCGAGGAGAACGCCTGGGCGTTAAAGCCGAACTGCCGGATCAAGTCTGGCAGCGACTCGCGCACGGACTCATCGTCGTCGACGACCGTCACCAGTGAGCGCTTGCCCATCATCGGATTCCTCGCTACCGCTATGCGTCCGTGGGTGTTCACAACCATGTGAAGGATGCTCTCGACGATCGAGCGGCTGACGAAGACCCCTCCAGGGATCGGATCAGTCTTGTTCGGCCAGCACCTCCGCGCGCGTTTTTCCGTACGGATAGAAACTTGCCTTCTCGCCTTTAGCCCAGGCCGTTCGCTGCTCCGCGCTGCTGATGTCCCAATCGGGACGGCAGCGCTGCAGCACGGCGCGCAAATCGAGACGCAGCTCCTCGACGGTCGGCCGGCCGAAGAACCAGTAGCCGCTGTAAATCTTGTAGACGCGCAGGCCGGGCTCGAGCACCAGCGTGTGAGGGATCATCGGATTGTGATCCGGATCGGTGTATTCCGCGATGTCGAGATCCGTTTGCAGCTTCCGCCCGGGGTCCGAGAGAAACGGCCAGTGGGCGCCGACGCCGTTGCGAAACTCGTTCGTCTCGATCAGGTTGTCGGTCGAGACGGTCACGAGACGGCAGTAGCCGACCTGCATCTCGCGATGGAGTTGCAGGAGCCCTTCGTGTTGTCTCCTGTCTTTCGGACAGAAGCCTCCGCGGGAGAGGACCAGCACCAGCGGATCCCCTCCCTGCAGCTCCGAGAGCCTGCGGTGCATGCCGCGGTGGTCCGAAAGCTCGTAGTCGGGAAAGACTGCACCGGGAACGATGTCGGGCCTCATGCCACTCTCTACGTGTGCGCGAGGTCCTGGGTGCCTTCGATGTGGAGCGTGGCAACCTTGACCGCCTCCTCGGGGGTCTTTCCCTGCTCGCGCGCAAGGACATACGCGGCGTACCACCCGGACCAATGGTGCTTGGGAGCGGTCGGTTCGTACTGGCCATGGTGCTCTTCTGCGTCTCGCAGCAGGTCGGTGAGCGTTGCGAGATCGTTGCTGAGACCGCGGCCGGGAAGCCGCGCGTTGACCTGCTGGAGCACCCAGCGGTTGCCGTCTGGATCGCTGAACGAGGCGAATGAGCGATAGGACGGACCTTGCGGGTCCGGACCAGGCACCGGGTGATGCTCACCGTCGAAATGGAAGACGTCACTCACATCGGCCCCGCGGGCGATGAGCTCCCGGCGCGCCGCCTCGATGTCAGAGACGACGAGGAACATGCCGTGAGCAGAACCCGGCACGCCCGTCGGGTCCAGATGGATCGACGATGGCGATCCGGGAGGTGTCAGCTGCACCGCTCGAAAGTCCTTCCCGACCATGAAATCGGCGTCGACAGTCCACCCCAACTTCCCGTAGAAGGCCTTGGCGCGATCGATGTCGGCTACCGGGATGGCGACGACCTCGAGCTTCAGATCGACTGGCGGGGTGTTCCGGGTTGCGTGTTCACGGCTCGTTTCTATGCTGCTCATTCTGACCTCCGTGTTGCTGCTCCATTTTTGCGGCGAGCTCCTGCAGGCTTCCCCCAAGCACCCGGTTGAAGGCTGGAAACGGGTGGATGACGTCGGCGAGCGTTTTCAGCGGCGTGCCCAGTTTGATCGCGAGGACGAGCTCGCCCAGGATCTCGCCTGCACGCGGCGTGACCAGGGTCGCGCCGATCAGCACCCCGCGCGCGCGGTCGGCGACCAGCTTGAGCGCGCCCCGGTGAAAGTCGTGGATGTAGCCTCGCGCGGTCTCGGCCGGATCGGCGCTGGCGACGACGACGTCGATGCCCTTCGCGCGCGCGGCAGCTTCCGACAGTCCGACCGACGCGACTTCCGGATCCGTGAATGTCACGCGAGGGACTGCCGTGTGATCGGCCTTCGCATCGAGGCCGCGCAGCCGCCGCGCGATCACCTGCCCGTGGTAGTAGGCGAGGTGGGTGAAGCCACCGAGTCCGGTCACGTCGCCGGCGCCGAACACGCCGGGCTGCGCTTCGAGCGTCGCCGGATCCACCTTCAGCCAGCCGCGCTCCGTCTGTGCGAGCCCGGTCGCGCGCCATGCCTCCACGTTGGGACGGCGGCCTGTGGCCACCAGTAACCGGTCGGCGCGTACCACGGCTCCCGATTTCAAGTGGAGGGCGACGGCCGAGCCCTTGACCGGGGGACCCATGATTTGCGGTTCGACGGCGATGCACGGGTCCCCGATCACCAGCATCATGCCGTCTGCCTCCAGATGCGGCCGCAGCGCAGCTCCGGCCTCTGGTTCCTCGAGGCCGAGCAATGTCGGCCCGGCTTCGATCACGGTCACCCGGGAGCCGAGGCGTGCGAAGGCCTGCCCCAATTCGACGCCGATCGGCCCGCCGCCGAGGATCGCCAGCGAGACCGGCAGCTCCCCCGGAATCACCGCCTGGCGGTTGGTCCAGAGCTCGACGGTGTTCAGTCCGGGGATTGGCGGGATCGCCGCCGTGCTGCCGTTGGCGATCACCACCGCGCGGCGCGCAACGAGCTGCTCGCTTCCAACCGAGACCGTGCGCAGGTCCGTCAGGGTCCCTTCGCCGCGAAAGAGCGTCGCGCCGGTCGCCTGCATCGCGGCGGCCGGCCGGCTGTCGTCGAGGTTGCGTGCCATCCATCGCGCGCGGGTCGACGCCTTGGGAAAATCGACGGTCCATTCCACGCGTGAGGCCGCGAGGACACGAGCGCGAGCGGCTTCGGCCAGCGTTTCGCCCGAGCGCAGCAGGGTCTTGGACGGGATGCACCCCCAGTACGGGCACTCGCCGCCGACGAGCTCCCGCTCGACAACCGCCAGCGTCAGCCCGCTGCCCTGAAGGCCGACCGCGATCGCTTCCCCGGCGACGCCACCGCCGAGACAGACGACATCAAACTCCTGGAACAACTCCGTGCCTCCGTGACGCACCGCCGCAAGGGCCGCGGCTACGGAGCATGCCCCTGTCTCGCCGAATCGTCCATCAGACCTTGGTATTGGTGGCGGTCGCCTGATACGAAGGGATGGCCGATAGTTCGTAATCGTGCCGTCCAGTTGAGGCCTTCGTCATTTCGCCGGCGCGGCAACCGCCATCATCGTGGCGGTCATTCGCGCAAGAACGCGCGTCCGAGTCGCATCGAAGACAGAGCCCTCGCACACGGTCAGCGTTCGCCCCGCCTGGATGACCTGCCCCACGGCGATCAGCCGATCCGTCTTCGCCGGCTTCAGGAAGTGGACCTTGAACTCGACCGTCAGCACCTCTTGCCCGGCGGGCATCACCGACAACGCGGCATAGCCGCACGCGACATCGACCAGGCTCGCGACGACGCCCCCGTGAAGCAGGCCATGCTGCTGCGTCAGCCGTTCGTCGAAGCCGCACGTGATCGTCACGGTTCCGGGCTCGACCGATTCGAGAACGGCGCCGAGCGTGCGCATGAACCCCTGTCGGTCAAAGCTCTCGCGAATGCGTTCCATGTGTGGTGATCGTGCTCACGTACCGGAGGTTCAAGAGCGCGGCTGTTTGACGTAGGTGGCGACCTGCTCCATGGTCGCGAACCAGACGTCGCCTTTGGACTTGATGTAGGTGATCAGCCGATCGAGCTGCACGATCCGCGATCGGCGTCCGCCGACATGCGGATGCTGCGTGAGGATGAACATCGTCCGTTCCTGAAAGGCGAGATCGAACTCGGCCTTGTAAATCTCGAACACCGAATCCGGCGACGGGAGCGACCCGTTCGCGGTCTCGCCGTAGTACACGTAGTCGTTGCCGACCTCGCTGATCGGGAGCTCGATCACACCGCTCGGCTGCCCGTTCGAGACGATCTCGTAGGGTTCGTCTGCCGCAAGCAGGCTGCTGTCGTAGAGGAAGCCGGCCCTGCGGATCAGATCGAAGGTCTGCGGCCCGAATCCCGAGCTCGGCGCACGGACTCCCACCGGACGCTTTCCGGTCGCCTTGGTCAGATACTCGATCGACTGGGCGAGCAACCGCTGCTCCTTCGCCGTGTCTCCGATGCCCGGCCAGAACTCGTGGACCCATCCGTGAACGCCGATTTCATGACGTCGCCGCGCCAGAATCGCCGGCACCATCTCGGGATGGAGCATGATGCCCATCGCGGGGATGAAGAACGTGGCCGGCACCTGGTGCCGATCGAGGAGGTCGAGAATCCTCGGCACGGACGTCGTCGCGCCGTATTCGCCGACCGACAAGGGCACGGGAAGAGGATTCGCCCGTTGCAGCAATTCATTGTCGACATCGAAGGAAAGACAGACGGCGACGCGCGCCCCGTTCGGCCAGGACTTGGGCGTGAGCTTCCTGCCGACCCTCGCGGTCCCGACCGCTTGGCGAATCTGCTCCTCGGTGGAATCGACGGTGATCGGATTCACGGCGGCAGCAGCAGGCGGCTGGCGTGACGATTGCGCAGGTTGGGCGCTTGGGGCACTGCAACCAGGCAGCAATCCGATCAAGACGACCAACGCCACGCACGGGCGTCGCCTGCGTGAAGGCTCCATGCTGTCTCCCTCGCCGTGCGCTACGGTACGCGATCGATCCAGCCGTCGCCGATGTACATCCGCATCGGGCGGCCGGGCTGCTCCACGAAATGCACCACTTCGCCTACGGCGCCGCCGCCGGTGGGCGCGACGAATCGGAACCGCCCGCCGCCGAGCGGTTCGAGCGTGATCGGGTTGTCCAGATTCGGCGCGTTCGGCGTGATGATCACGAGCTTCTGATTGAGCAGCACGACGTGCGAATCTCCGCCGCGCCCGCGATAGAGCCCCGCGAACCGCGCCCACGCCGGGTCCCACGTGACCGTCGCCGGCTTTTTCGCTGACGCCTTGGCGACGGCTTGCCCGACCGTGGCCATCAACTGCCGCGCGATCTCCGACGGGTTGGAGTCGTTCGTGTTGGTGAGCACGATGACGCCCACCTTGTCGTCGAGCTGAATCAGCGTCTGCGTCGTGTTGCCGGGATAGCCGCCGCCATGGCCGACATAGGTCCTGTCCTTGATGCGATTGATGTCGAAGCCGAGGCCGGTCCCTGAGGTCCAGTTCTCCTCCACCGAGCGGACGCGGTGCATCTCGCGCAGCGACCCGGTGCTCACGATCTGCGCGCCGCCGCGCGGACCTCTGCGGAACTGCGCGGACACGAACTTCGCCATGTCCTCCAGGTTCGACGTCACGCCGGTGGCCGCCGCCATTCCGCGCGCGTCGACGAACGGCAGCACCTCGCGGCGTTCCATCCGGCATGCGTCGCCCGTACGGCACGGCGAGCCCCGCCACCTTCTTGTCCACGCTCGGAGGCGTGCATGCCCAACGGCTTGAAGATGTTGCGATCGACGTAGTCGGCCCACCGCTCGCCGCTCACCTGCTCGATGATCATCCCGGCGACCGCGTAGGCCAGGTTGGAGTATTTCCACCGCACCGACGGCGCGAACGCCGCCTGCCGATCGGCGTAGAGGCGATGGAGCTCGTCGGAGGTCGGGAACTCGTACGAGGTCCAATGGTCTCCGGCTTCACGCTGCAGGCCCGAGCTGTGTGAGAGCAGCTGCTCGATCGTGATCGGCCCGTCGTCGTCTCCGGCGGGTTTGGCCTTGAACCATGTGAGGTACTTGGCGACCGGATCGTCGAGGCGCAGCTTGCCCTCCTCGCGCAGCTGCATGATCGCGATGGCGGTGAACATCTTGCTGTGCGAGGCCATGCGGAACTTCGTCGTCGGCGTCATCGGCAGCTTCGCGTTGATGTCGGCGAATCCGAAGCCCTTGCCCCAGACGAGTTCCTGATCGCTGACGACACCGGCCACAATCCCGGGGAGGCCTCGATAGGCAATCTGCCCTTCCATCCACGCGGAAAACATCCGCTCGGCGCCGAGCACGTCGGGATCGTCGGCGCTTCGACGTTGCTCAGGGCCGCCCTGAGCTTGTCGGACGGCGGCGACTTCCGCGTCGGCGGAGACAGGCAGGCGCGCCTGCGCGGACGGGCCGGGGTTGGCGGCGGCGATTGCACAGGCGGCAATGACGACGAGACCGAACGTCAACGGTGAACGCGATGGTGGGACCAGGCGGTACATGGAGCCTCCCTGATGGGTGGAAGCAAAGTACGCGCAAGCCTCGCGCAAGCGGCCGACGGCGTCAAGGTGATAAACGTCGCGGCGCCTCACCGATGCCGGTCCATGGCGCTCTCTGGAATTCGGGGAATCGAAAAGGAGAAGGTGGCACCTGGTCCGTCGTTCGGCTCTGCCCAGAGACGGCCATGATGTCTTTCGATGATGGAGCGGCTGATCGACAGTCCGATACCCATGCCGTCGCTTTTCGTGGTGTAGAAGGCGCCGAACAGCTTGTCCATGCCCTGAGGATCGACGCCGACCCCGGCGTCCCGCACGGTCACACGGACCCGATCGCCGCCCTCCCGTTCGGTCTTGATCACCAGGTGCCGCGGCCGGTCGTGCACGTCAACCATCGCGTCCGAGGCGTTGCGAAGCAGGTTGAGGATGACCTGCTGCAGCTGGATACGATCGCCGGTGACGTGCGGCAGGTCGTCCGCAAGTTCCGAGTGAAGCACGACGCGGTTCCGCTGCAGCTCACTCAGTGACAGCGCGATCAGCTCGCGGGTGGCCTCGTTCAGATCCAGCAACTCGAGCGTCGACTCTTTCTTGCTGAATAGAGCACGCAGCCGCGCGATCACATCCGAGGCGCGGTTGCCGTCGCGGATGGTCCGCCTCGCGGTCTCGCGCGCGCCTTCGACGTTCGCAGGATCGGCATCCAGCATCCGGAGGCACGTGCTGGCGTTGGTGATGATTCCCGAGAGCGGCTGGTTGACCTCATGAGCGATCGAGGCGGTCAACGTGCTCAGCGTCGTGGCCCGCGCCACATGGGCGAGGTCGGAGCGGGCCCTGTTCAGAGCCTCCTCGGCGACCATGCGCTCGGTCACGTCCTGAAGGGCGCCGACGAACATGGGCCGACCCTCGATCTGCTCGATGACGTGGGCGACGCCGCGCACATGCTTCACGGCGCCGCGGTCGGTCACGATCCGAAACGCAAAATTGACGTCCACCCCGGACATGCCGCGCCCGATCACGGAGTCGAACGACGGCAGGTCGTCCGGGTGGATGATGTCTCGAATCCTCTGCACCGTGACTGTCGTCCCCGGATCGAACTCGAAGATGCGGTACGCCTCCACGGACCAATTGTGCTCGTCCCCCACCAGGTCGGTGATGAAGCTGCCGGTTTTGCTCAGCCGCTGGGCGTCGGCGAAACTGTCGTAGGCCCGCCTGAGCTCGGCCTCGGCCCGCTTCCGGTCTTCGATGTCGGTGTTGACGCCGTACCATTTGATGAGGGTGCCTGTCTCGTCGCGCAGCGGATTCGCCCGGAAGAGGAACCACCGATATTTCCCGTCGTAGCGGCGCAGGCGTGCTTCGGCGTCTCCCGCCGCTTCCGAAGCCATGATTCGCTGCCACGATCGCCGCCAACCCGTTCACATCGTCAGGGTGGACAGCAGCCGTCCAGCCCCAACCGCTGGCGTCTTCCGCCGAGAGACCGATGAAGTCCAGATAGTGCTGGTTGAAGAACTCGGCGGATCCATCCGGACGCGCCGACCAGGCCAGCGCCGGAATCGTGTCGATGATCAGCTTGAGACTCCGCTCGCTCGCCGCGAGCGCGTCCTCGGCGCGCTTGCGCTCGTCGATGTCCGTCAACAGCACGCACCAGCGAAGGATGTGCCCGGTGGCATCGCGAAGCGGAAACCCGCTGTTCTGGAACCAACGATAGGTGCCGTCCGACCGCCGGAGCCGCTGCGCGATCTCGTATGGGGTGCCTGAGGCGATCGATTGCGTGAAGGCCTGGACGACGTGAGGAAGGTCCTCAGCGTGAACGGTGTCGTCCGTGCCCCATTGTTTCAGCTCCTCGAGGGTCCTTCCGGTGTATTCGACGATCTGGCGATTGACGAATTCGACCTCGCCGGCCGACGTCAAGAGCGCCACCAGGCCTGGAATGTTGTCGACCAGCAGGCGCGAATTGCGCTCGCTTTCGCGCAGGAGGCTTGCCTCGGACGATTCGCGTGGCGCGTCCATGTCACACCGCCGTAGCGCCGCGCGTGTCGCCGAAGGAAGAGCCAGCCAGGGACATCCGAGCCGCGTTGTTCCTCATGGTGCACGCCTCGCGTTTTGCGCCCGTCGATCGGGTCCGCACATGCTAGCAGCCCCTGGCAAAAGCCTGGCTGCATTCGACGGATGATGCAGCCCTGCCGGCTGCGTTCAGCTATCGCGCCGGTTCGAACAGCTCGATCGGGTTGCCATCGGGATCCTCGATCTGGATTTGCTTGCCGCCAGGGCCGGTCTCCATGTCGTTGCGGAAGTGAAGGCCTGCGTTCTTCAGGGTGTCGATGAACGCGGGAAGATCCATCACTCGAAGCACGACACGGTTCCAACCGCCAGGCTCCTGCTGCTGACCGCTCGGCATCGGCCGGGATCCGGAGGCTCCCGGACCGCTGAGCAGAATCTGCGCGCTACCGAGCGAGACGCTCGCAAAGGCCGGAAGCTGTTGATGTTCGAGGGTGAAGCCCAGATGTGTCGTGTAGAACGCTACCGCGCGAGCGACATCCTTGACCTGATATCGGACACCGTGAACGCCTTGCACGAACGCGTGCCTGTCGCTGTGCCTCTCGTCAGCTGCCTGGCCTCTGTCAGTTCCAGTCGTCATTTCTTCTCCTCCTGATTAGTGCGAGGGCCGATCGGTCGATTACCACGAGAGATGCCGTTCGCGCGGTTCAACTCCTCTCATGGGCGATCAAATTGCAGAATGGATCGACCAGCGTCGCTCGGCAAGCTCATCGCATGGGGGATCGCGCGAGCTGCAAACGCGACGATTCGATCGCCCTGTTGTCCACCCTGGACATTGCTCACAAGTCTCGACATCGGTGCGAAGTGCGATTGACTTCGCATTGATGCAGGTAGAGGATCGGTCCGACATCGCCGCGGTATCACCAGAGGGGGCTCCATGCTGAGACTCCGTCGTTCCGCGCTCGCCATGTTGGTCGTCGTCCTCATCGCGCCTCATCCCGTCGAAGCGCAGAACACCAGCCAGGTGTTCGGCCGCGCCACCGATGCCTCCGGCGCCGTGCTGCCTGGCGTCACCGTCACCCTCTCGAGTCAGGCGCTGCTCGAACCGCGTGTGGCGGTGACCGGTGCGACCGGCACCTACGAGTTCTCCGGGCTTCCGATCGGCGTCTACGCCGTCAGGTTCGAGCTCTCGGGCTTTACGACGCTGGTGCGCGACGGGCTGCAGCTGCAGTCCGGCTTCAACGCCCAGGTCAACGGCGAGCTCACCGTCGGCGCACTGGAGGAGAACATCGTCGTCACCGGCGTCACCCCGATCGTCGACGTCCGGAGCACGACGCAAGGGACCCGATTCAACGTCGAGGAATTGCAGGCGATCCCCTCGGCTCGGGACGTGTTCCAGGTGCTGACGCAGACGCCGGGCATCGCCGGCGACCGCCAGAACGTTGGTGGAACCCACAACGGCCAGCAGACCGGCATGTTCTCGAGAGGCGCGGGAACGGGCAGGGACGATGGTTCGTCGACGGCGTCGATCGCAACGACCTCGCCAACGGGCGTCCGTTCGTCGTCGACTTCAATTCCGTCGAAGAGGTCCAGGTATCGACCGGCGGCGCCGACGTCACCATGCAGACGCCCGGCGTGTTCGTCAGCGTGGTCACCAAGAGCGGATCGGACGCGTTTCACGGCGCCTCGTGGTTGCTTCGAACCGATCGCCACCTCGGATCGACCAACGTCACCGACGACCTGCGCGCGCAGGGTGCCAACTCGGGCAATCCGCTGGATTACACCAACGATTACGGCGGACAGCTCGGCGGCCCGATCAGGACCGGCCGGGCGTGGTTCTGGGCGACCTACGGCATGCAGAACGTGCGGCTGGGTGTCTTGAACGTCTACAAGAACACCAGCGACTGCGCACCGGTGCAGGCGAATCCGCTGAGCTTTGCGTTCTCGGATGTCGTCGATTGCCTGACGCTGAACAAGCAGGACGTGCCGGCCCTCGGGTCCAAGTTCAACGTCCGCCCCTTCGCGGGGAACCTGTTCACGGTCGCCAACTCCTTCGGTCAGCGCGTGGAGAGCATCCGAAGCGCCGACGATCTCCATCCGACGTTCGAGACGACGAACAAGATGGCGTACATGGTCAAGAGCGACAGCACCTACGACCTCGGCCCTCGCTTCTGGAATACGGGCATCTGGGATCCGAGCTGGAAGTTCGGCGATCAGCACACGTTCAGCGACCGCTGGCTGGTGGACGTGTCCTTCGGCCACCACTGCTGGTGCAACTCGATCGTTCCGCAGACGCTGGAACTTCGACAGCTGCAGCCCATGCTGGAGTTGACCACCGGCACCTGGGGACGGTCGTGGTCCGACTCGACCATCATGCTCGTCACGAACAACACGGTCGACGCCAACAGCACCTACTTCCAGCCCGGCAAGTGGGGCGGCGATCACTCGTTCAAGGCCGGCTACAAGTACGGCCATTACGGCGAAGTGTACGACCGGACCTACAGCGGACACGCACAGGCGGTATTCAACAGTGCACGGCCGCTGCCGATCTTCAGCACGCCCTTCACCGCGCGTGTCATCCGCGACTTCATCACGCCGGCCTTCTTCGACCAGCACTCTCTTTACCTGCAGGATACGTATTCGCGGAAGCGGGTGACGGCCATCGTCGGCCTCAGATGGGACCGCCAGGAAGACTACGTGGCTGCGGTGAACATCGCGGCACACGCCTTCCAGGGCCAGGCGACGATCGACGGCACACCGTTCAACCTGTTTCCGGCGCTCGACGTCCCGGAAGTCCGCGCCGGAGCGGTCTGGAACACCGTGGCTCCCCGGATCGGCCTGACCTACGATCTGACCGGCAATGCCACCAACGTCATCAAAGGCTCGTACGCGATCTACTTCGATCAGCGTTTCGGCGGGCAGCTCTCGAGGGCGCTCAATCCAGCGGGCTCGGCGCGAATCGACCTGGGCTGGAGTGATCTCAACGGCGATCAAACCGTGCAGCCGAATGAGATCAACCAGAACCTGATCCGATCGGTGACCGGATTCGACCCCGCGAATCCGGCGCTGCTCGTGAGCACCAACAGCGTCGACCCCAATGTGAAGGCGCCGCGCACGCACGAAGTCGTCGTCGGGTTCGGAAAAGAAATGGCCGGCGACTTCGGCATCAACGCCAGCTACGTCTGGCGCCGGTACGATCGCTTCATCTGGAACGACACCAACGACATCACGTCAGCCGACTATTCGCCCGTGCAATTCACGCCAGCCGCGGGTGCCTGCCCCGCCAACGCGCGGTGTGAGGCGGCGACCTACTACGTCCCGAACGTCACCCTTCCAAGCGCGTACACCGTGACGACCCGCCCGGACTTCCTTCACACCTACAACGGACTCGAGCTGGTCGTCCGCAAGCGCTCGTCGCGTGGCTGGATGCTGACCGGCAGCTATTCCTACAACAGCACCATCGAAGACTACGACTCGCCGGCGGCGTACGAAGATCCGACCGAGCATCACCGAGCGCAACGGGTTTCAGTACGCTCCCACGGCGGGCATCGGTGGTGGCGGCGGGTCCAACCTCGGCGGCATTCCCATCAACGCCAAATGGATCGCGAAGCTGAATGGATCCTACCGGCTGCCATTTGACGTCAACGTGGCCGCGACGGCCGACCTGCGCCAGGGATACCCCTTCCTGCAGGCCATCAACATCGCCGCGCGTCCGAATCGGGCGGCTGCGGTGACCGTGCTGCTCGACCCGGTCGGCGACGTGCGCTTTCCGGACTTCGCGACCATGGACTTCCGGGTCGACCGGGCGTTCACGGTCGTCGGAGGCGCGAAGCTGCTGGCATCGTTCGACATGTTCAACCTGTTCAACGCGAACACGGTGATGGGGCAGCGCGCCAATCAGAATGCCGCAAACGCGAACCAGGTCTTCGGCATCCTGGCGCCGCGGATCGCGCGCGTCGGCGTGATGCTGACGTTCTGAGCCGGCTAGCGAGCCTAGGGTGAGACCCGCCGCGCACGCGTTTGCCTTTTTGTGGTAACGCGATCCCGAAGTGTGGCAGTCCGGCCCGATGCTGTCGCGGCCCCGCCGCGGCTTTGCTCCGAATCCTCCGCGATGCTCGTGGCGCGAACTCTGCTTCGCGGGGCGGCGTCATGCGGATTATCTGATGACCGGCGCCCAACTCCGGCACGTTGCGGCCGCTCCGATGCATTGGGCAGCGCACGTCCTGAGCAACACGGGCGGCATCGTCACGGTCTTCGATCTCGTGTGGCTGCGACGCACGCCCGGCGGCGTCATCGATATCACGCATCCGTTCGCCACGGGCATCGACCCGCGTACCGGCCGTCGTGTCTGGCGCGAGAACCTGTTGTACCGGTCGCGCGCCGTGGAGATCGGCCTCGAGGACGATGTCGCGATCGTCGAACGCGTCATGGACTTCATGCGCGGGCGGGCCGAGCAGTCGGCCGCGCGGCCGGGCGCGCCACACGGGGTGCCGAGCCGCATGCCGCCTGCCATCAACCTGTTGCATGGTCCGGTACATTTCCATGCGATCTCGCTGTTGTTCGACGACGTGCCGGATGCGGTCCAACACTTCACCGATGCCCGCTTCCTGCGCGAGGTGAGGCGCTGCGTTCGTGAGCAGAAACGCGAGCTGGTCGTCATTCTGCGCGACCGCCAGTATGATCGCGACGCGCTGGCGGGTCTCGCCTGCTTTTTTCGCACGCGCCTGCCGTTCTGGGCCAATCCGAACGGCAACAAGCCGCGGATCCAGTGGGGCGTCCCTGCCCCGTATCCGAACATCAACGTCATCACCGGCGCGTGGATAGCCGACACGCGCGCGCTGGTGGCGACGCGTGGCAGCCGTGACGTCGTGCGCGCGCCGGTCGGACCCGGCCGATACTTCCAGGACGGGCCATATACCGGCGGGTGGCGCGACCTCTTGTTTCCTGAGCGCTGGCTCGCGCGCGTCACCACCCGGCGCGTCGAATCGCGCGGGGAGAAGGGCAATCTCTACTTCACCGACGCCCGCGAATTGCGGGCAGGGTTCCGCTACGATCCGGCGGCTCTGCCGACGCTGGCAGAGAGGCTGTTGAAGCGCGCGCGGACGCGGCTGCGCCGGATGCACGCATTAGCAGGAGGGCACTGAACATGTCGCGTCGCGCCGCCTGGGCTTACGTCGTCATTCTGGCCGGTGCGCTGTGGTGGCTGCGTGCGCAACTGGTCACCGAAGTCGGTGTGTCGCTCCAGCAGGCCGTGGCGCTGGGACTTCCGTGCGGCATCCTGATCGATCTGGCGATGGCACTGCTCGTCGTCGGCAGCGCCATCTGCGTCGGTGCGGTGCAGCCGCGCTTCGCCCATTACACTGCGGTTGCACTGTCGACGGTCCTCCTGGGCTTCACCACGGCGAACGTCGCCTACTTCGGCTACTTCGATGCGCGGCTCGAACCATGGGTGATCGCGACCTATGCGCGCGATCTGAAGGACATTCGGAGTTCGCTGTGGCACTTGCTGGCGACGCCGGCGCTGTTCGTCTGCGTCGTCGCGGTTCCGCTCCTGCTCCTGCTCCTCCTCGTCGTGCGATCGGTGCGTTGGCGCCAGAGCGCGCCCGCAATGTCGGTCAGACGCGGTGCGGCGTTTGTGAGCGCTGCGGCTGTGCTCGTGTTGGGCGCGACCGCCGTCAAGTACCGTGTCGTCGAGGGCAGCTCGATTGTCGCAGAGCAGGTGTTCGTGATCTGGATCGAAGGCCAGCTCGGACTGCGCCCGCTGCAGGGAACCGCACGCCGCGGCATCGAGCAGACGCTCGCGGCGGCGGCGGCGGCGGATCCGTCGGCGCCGGCGCGCGTCCTCGCGGCGCTGAGGGATTGGAACCCGCAGAGTGAGCGGGTGCCAGGGCTCGACGACTTCGCCGCTGCTCGCCCGCTGGTGCGCAGACGCGAGGCAACCGCCGCGCACACACGCGCGCTGCGCGCCAGAATGGGTTTGCCAACCGAGGGTCCGGTCCACGTCATCGTCTTGTTCCTGGAGAGCGTCCGCGCATTCGAGATGGAGCATCCTGCGCTGTGGCCTTCCGTGTTCCCGCGCACGCGCGCGCTGCTCGCGCAGCACGGGCTCCGCTTTCCGACGGCGTATTCGTCCGCCTGGGGCGGCGCCCAGACCGTCGAAGCGCAGTTCGAGACGCTGAATTCGGTGCTGCCCAATTTCAGAGGACCGGCTGTCTACCGCGCGCATCCCGACATTCGGGTGAAGTCGCTGGCCGCGGTGGCGCGCGATCACGGCTACCACACCGTCTGGATCTCCGGCAGTGGCGAAAACCTGCTCAACAAGCGCGGGTTCGAGTCGCGGCATGGCACAGAACGCTTTTTCGGCCTTAAATACTTCAGCGCGATTCCGTTCGAAGCGACGCACGAGTGGTGCGGCTATCCCGACGAGCTCATGCTGCAGGAAGCCGTGCGCATTTGCGAGCGCGAGGCGCGCGACGGCCGGCCGGTCTTCGCGAACATCCTCACGTTGACCACGCACCATCCGGTCACCGAGATTCCCGAAGGTCCCGTGCCCGAGGCGTTGCGCGCAGCGGCGACGCAGTGGCCGGCGGAGAAGGACTATGTCGGCTACCTGTCGCGCCTGCGGTACCTGGATGAGAGCCTCGACCAATTCTTCCGCGCCTTGTTCGACGGTCCGCTCGGCGACCGCACGCTGGTTGTCATGCTCGGCGATCACGGCCAGCGGTACACCCCTCATGTGCCAATCGCACAACATCAGATGGTCGAGCTGATGACTCGTGTTCCTTTCGCACTCGTGACCAAGCACCTGCCGGCGCCAGGCGCGATCGCGCACGCAGTCCACCAGATCGACGTCGCGCCGACCGTCGCCGACATCGCTGGCTTCGCCGACGACGTGCCGTGGGTCGGTCGAAACGCGCTGGATGGCGGTTCCCCCTGGGTGCTCGGGCATGAGGAGCAGCTGCACTACCGGTCCGGCGATCGCGCCTGCTATACGCTCCAAGGTGATGACGCTCCGCGGTGTTATCGGGTCGACGCGGGCACCGATCCGATGCTGCGCGCGGAGTTGTCGCCGGTGCGCGCCGATCCCGCAGAGATGAGGTTCTTTCAGTGGGTGACGATCGCAGCGCACCAGGCGATTGCCCGCAACCAGATCATGCCGCCCCTCAAGAGAGCGTCATTCTGACCTCGGCGTTGCAATTGCCCTGCTGCGTCAGGTGACGCGCGCGCGACGCCGATCAGCTGTCGCCGGCCGCCAGAGATGTTGCCGATCGCACAATCGACGGACTTCCGCCACGCCGTCCGCGGCCTTCTCTGGGTCCCGCCTTTTCCGTCGTCGTCCATTCACCACGCCGCCAGCGACCCCGCACTCTTGACACGTCCGCTCTGACCGCTGGGAGCCGGGTTCACACAGCAATCCGACTGGCAAGGGCCCCGGCACCGGACACGCAGGACCCCATCACAGGACCCCGATACGTAGGTATGATGGACGGCCCTTCCGCAGACGGGCCATCCTGAGCGTCGCGCCGGTGGCGATCGGTCGTGCACGTCTGACGTGCGGATGCCGAGTCGAGGGATGCCAGCATGGATCTCAACAAGACGCAGTTGATCGAGTCGGTATTCGCCGGCGGCGGCGACATGGGGGCACGAATGCGCGCCGTCGACTGGTCGACGACCGTGCTGGGCCCGGTGGAGCAGTGGCCGCAGTCGCTGCGAGCCTGCGTGCGCATCGTGCTGGGCTCCGGGTATCCGATGCTCATTTCCTGGGGCCCGGACTACACGATGCTCTACAACGATGCCTACGGCGTGGTGGTCGGAACAAAGCACCCGGGGGCGTTGGGTCGCAGCTGCCGCGAGGTGCTTGCGGAGGCGTGGGATTTCATCGGACCGCTGTTCGACACGGTCTTCACAGAGGGTCAGCCCTTCAGCACCCTGACCGACCAGTTGTTCACGATCAACCGCAACAACTACCTCGAGGAATGCTACTTCGCGTTTTCGTACAGCCCGATTCCGGATGACGACGGCCGCGTGGGGGGCGTGTTGACCAACGTCCTGGACATGACTGAACGGGTCATCGAAGACCGGCGTCGTCAGGTCCTCCGTGATTTGGCGTCGCGAACGGCTGAAGCACGAAACGAGGAAGAAGTGTGGCGCGTCAGCGCGGAAACCCTCGGCCAGAATCGCTCCAGCGCCCCGTTCGCATTTCTCTACGAGTATCGGGCAGGCGAACAGAAGGCTTGCCTTGCCAGCGTCAGCGCGAAGACCGACGGCGCCTTGCATCCGTCAGTCATCGACTGCAGCATCGAAGGCCCCTGGGGATTCCAGAAGGCATTGGCGCAGGATGGCCTCGTCGTCGCCCTTGATGAGCGCGGATCGGCGATGTCCATCCCGGACTGGCCGTCGCCTCCGCGCGAAGCGACGGTTCTGCCAATCCGGTTGCGCGAGCGCAGCGAGGCGGCAGGGTTCCTGGTGCTGGGAATCCATCCGGGCCGCGCGTTCGACGACACCTACCGGCAGTTCGTCCGCCGGATCGCCGAACAAATCGCCATCGGGCTGGCCAGCGCGCGCGCGTACGAGCAGGAGCGCCAGCGTGCGGAGGCGCTGGCCGAGATCGATCGCGCCAAGACCGCGTTTTTCAGCAACGTCAGCCACGAGTTCCGCACGCCTCTCGCACTGATGCTCGGTCCACTCGAGGAAGTGCTGCCGGAAGCACGCGAGCGGCTCAGCCCCGAACGGCACGAGCAGCTGGTCACCGTCCGCCGGAACGCGTTCAGATTGCTCAAGCTGGTCAACACGCTCCTGGATTTCTCGCGTATCGAGGCGGGGCGCGTGCAGGCGGTCTATGAGCCGACGGACCTGTCCCGTGTCACGTCGGAGGTCGCCAGCGTGTTCCGTTCAGCGATGGAGAACGCCGGATTGCGATTCTCGGTGGAATGCCAGCCGCTCGCCGAACCGGTGTACGTGGACCGTGACATGTGGGAGAAGGTGGTCTCGAACCTGCTCTCCAACGCGTTCAAGTTCACGTTCGAGGGCGCCGTGACGGTGACGTTGACGCTCGGTCGACGGGCGCTGTCGAATTGCAGGTCCGCGATACCGGAGTGGGAATTCCCGACGAGCAGCGTGAGCGCGTCTTCGAGCGCTTTCATCGGATCGAGGGCACTCACGCCCGGACCTACGAAGGCACGGGCATCGGACTGGCGCTGGTTCAAGAACTGATCAAACTGCATGGCGGCCATGTGCGGGTGGAGAGCACGGTCGGTCAGGGCAGCGCGTTCATCGTGACGATTCCGCGCGGCACGGCGCATCTGCCGGCGGAGCGCATCCAGGCCGCGCGATCGGCCGCGTCGACAGGAATAGCCGCCGACGCGTATGCCGAGGAGGCACAGCGGTGGTTGCCGGACGACTGGAGCACGGCGGATGTCACGATGCTTCCAAAGCTCTCGTCGCGTGCACCGTCATCGACGCCAGAGCCGGCGGCGACACGCGAGGTGGTCGTCGTCGCCGATGACAACGCGGACATGCGTCAATACCTCAGGCACCTGCTGGGCGGTCGATATGAGGTGCACGCCGCTGTCGGATGGCCGCCAGGCACTGGAAGCCACGCGACTCTTGCGGCCCGCCCTGGTGCTGGCGGACGTCATGATGCCGCAGCTGGATGGATTCGGCTTGCTGCGGGCCATTCGCGACGACGCGGCCCTCGCCAGCATGCCAGTCATCCTGCTCTCCGCGCGGGCGGGCGAAGAGTCGCGCGTGGAGGGACTGCAGGCCGGCGCCGACGACTATCTGGTGAAGCCGTTTACGGCGCGGGAGCTGTTGGCGCGGGTCGAGGCGCATTTGAAATTGGCGAATCTCCGCCGCGACACGGCCGAACGCGAAGAGCGGCTGCGCAGCGAGGCGGAGCTCGAACGGCAGACAATTGCAGGCCAGCCAGGAACTGTTGGTCGAGACGAGCCGCCTGTACCGCGACCTCCAGGCACGTGAGGCGGAGATCCGCGGTCTCAAGGATCGACTCGATCGCGAAAACCTGGCATTGCGGGACGAGGTGGATCGCACCTCGATGTTCGAGGAGATTGTCGGCTCTTCCGAGGCGCTGCAGATCGTGCTCTCGCGGATCGCCAAAGTCGCTCCCACCGACTCCACCGTCCTGATCGCGGGAGAAACCGGCACGGGTAAGGAGCTCATAGCCCGCGCTGTTCACAAACGCTCGCAACGCTCTGGACGGGCCTTTGTCAGCGTGAACTGTGCCGCACTGGCGCCGACGCTGATCTCCTCGGAACTGTTCGGCCATGAGCGGGGCGCGTTCACGGGAGCCACGCACAGGCGGCTCGGGCGTTTCGAACTGGCTGACGGCGGCACGATCTTCCTGGACGAAGTGGGCGAACTGCTGCCCGAGACACAGGTCGCGCTGCTGCGTGTCCTGCAAGAACGGGAATTCGAGCGAGTCGGGGGCACGCAGCCGATCTCGATTGACGTTCGCGTCATCGCGGCGACCAATCGTGATCTCGCGGCCGCGGCGGCCAACGGCAGCTTCCGGCAGGACCTGTTCTATCGGCTCAATGTGTTCCCCATCGAGGTACCGCCCCTTCGAGAACGCCAGGACGACGTCTTGATGCTCGTCGAATACTTCGTGCACCGCTACGCCACCCGGGCGGGCAAGAACATCCGCTCGATCGACAAGAAGACGCTCGACTTGTTGCAGGCCTACGACTGGCCCGGCAACATCCGTGAGCTGCAGAACGTGATCGAGCGGTCCGTGATTCTGAGCACCGGTGAGGTGTTTGCCGTCGACGAGTCGTGGCTGCCGAAACAATCGATGCGGCCTCGACCCCGTGTGGCGGCGTTGGCCGCGGCTCGAGGCGCGTCCAGCAGCGAGCGGGAGGCCATCGAAGCCGCGCTCGCCGCGTGCCGAGGCCGAGTCGCCGGGTCGTCAGGCGCTGCGGCGAAGCTCGGCGTGCCACCATCCACGCTCGACCATCGCATCAAGGCGTTGAACATCAACAAGGCGCAATTCAAGTTTCGCTGAAGCCCGCCAGTATCACCAGATTCACCACATCCACCAGATTCTTCAGATTCACCAGCTCGCCATCGACTGAGACATCAGGTTTTGCCGCACGTTTCTGTGAATTGCGGGTGGCGTCCGGTTTGCCACTGAGGCTGTCGGCGACAGCCCGCGACGATGACCTGCAGAATCGACCGGCTTTCGATTGAACAGCGTGTCGTTCTCCGCATCAGTGGGCGGATTGCAGGGGAAGACCTGGAAGTCCTTCGCACCGCGCTCGCGGAAAGCCGTGTCGTCGCCATCGAGCTCGCGGAGGTCGAGTTGGTCGACCGTGCTGCGGTGGAATTGCTGGCCCTCAACGAAGCGAATGGCATCGAGCTCAGACACTGTCCAGCCTACATCCGCGAATGGGTGACGAGAGAGCGACGCCGCAGCTAGCTGGCCGCGACTATTGGCGGGAACCTCGCTTTTTGAACAGCAGTCGATCAATGGCTGCGAAGGAGGCACAAGATGACAAAGATCACAGATGTGGTGGAAGCAACTGCGATTCGGCCGTTTCAGATGGTGAATGTTCCGGACGCCGAACTGACCGACTTGCGCCGGCGCATCAACGCGACCAGATGGCCTGAACGAGAAACGGTCACGGATGCATCGCAGGGCGTGCAGCTCGCGACGACTGCAGGCGCTTGCGCGCTATTGGGCGACCGATTACGACTGGCGCAAGGTCGAGGCGAAGCTGCAGTGCCCTGCCGCAGTTCATCACCGAGATCGATGGGCTGGACATTCATTTCATTCACGTCCGCTCGAAACACGAAAATGCGTTGCCGCTCATCGTCACGCACGGATGGCCCGGCTCGGTCATCGAGCAGATGAAGATCATCGATCCGCTGACCAATCCGACCGCACACGGCGGCAAGCGCGGCAGATGCCTTCCACGTGGTGATTCCGTCAATGCCGGGCTACGGATATTCAGGCAAGCCGACCACCACCGGCTGGGACGCCCGCCCACATCGCACGTGCCTGGGTCGTGCTGATGAAGCGCCTTGGCTACACGAAATTCGTCGCGCAAGGCGGCGATTGGGGTGCGGTCATCACGGAACTGATGGGCGTGCAGGCGCCGCCGGAGTTGCTCGGCATTCACACCAACATGCCCGGCGTCGTTTCCGGCCGACATCGACAAGGCGGCTTTTTCCGGTGCGCCGGCGCCAGCGGGTCTCTCAGCCGACGAGAAGGTCGCGTACGAGCGATTGCAGTTCGTCTATCAGCAAAGGGGATCGGCTACGGCTACCAGATGGGGTTGCGCCCGCAGACGCTGTACGGCAATCGCGGATTCACCCGTCGGCCTGGCGGCGTATTTCCTCGATCACGACGCGCGCAGCTATGCGCTCATCGCGCGCGTCTTTGACGGAGCAGTCTGAGGGCCTCACGCGCGACGACATCCTCGACAACATCACGATCACCTGGTTGACGAACACGGCGGTTTCTGGCGGCCGTCTCTACTGGGAGAACTGGGGCAAAGGCGTATTTCAGCGTCAAAGGCGTCTCCATCCCGGTTGCCGTGAGCGTCTTTCCCGACGAGCTCTATCCAGCGCCGCGGAGCTGGGCGGAGCGGGCGTATCCCAAACTGATCCACTACAACAAGGTGGAGAAAGGCGGGCACTTCGCGGCCTGGGAACAGCCGCAGCTCTTCTCAGAAGAGGTTCGCGCCGGCTTCAGATCGCTGCGCGGATAGCGCAGCAGGGCGTTTCTTCAATGCTTCGTCGCGGATGGCCGATCACGTTCTGAACGGCGTGATCGCCTCCGCGGCGAGGCGCGCTCGCGGAGAAGGTCATGGTCGAGGGTGACGCAACCGATCAGGTACCGGTGACGCCATCAGCAGCAGGGCCACCCAGAACAGCGGCCAGTTGAAGGTCGTCGGCAGCGCCCGCAGGACCGCGTCACGACCATCCGGCAGCGCCCGCCACGCGTCGATCATGAAGACGGCGAGCGCCACCGCGATACCGACCGAGCCAAGCGCCCATGCCCAGCGCGAATCGCTCGCACCATCATCCAACTGGGTCGCGAGCGTGCCCCACAGGATCATCACCAGCGCGATACTGACCGGCGCGAGAACAGGTCCCCACCATGGAAGCGGCAACAGGAACAGGATGTCCCAGTCGAGCAGCGTCCTCGGCCAGCCGGAGATGAGGCGAAGGCATACGTAATACGCAGATGTCCCAGGTGCCGAACGCCAGCGCCGCATAACCGGCGCGGCGGCGCCATGTTCCCCCCGCGAGCAGTCCCAGCGTGGCGATCATCACGAGCGTCGCCGCCTCGCGCCACAATTCGACACGACCCAGCGCTCCGTTCATCGGCAGCGGGTCTGCCTGGTACGGCTCGATCCGATCGACCAGCGCGCGGATGTAAAACACGCTGGCGGCCTCGACCCAGGCCATCGCGATGGCGAAGGCCACGACGATCGCCCAGCGCGTTCGCTCCGACCGGTCCCGGCCGCGCGGATTCTGCGCGGTAGGGTGGACGCGCCGGTCATCGCCCCCTCGTCGTGACACTTCGCGTCCGCACCTCGCCTCCCCACCCGCGCAATGTCCGCGCGGCGGACCCGGCCTGGCGAATTTTCGCCGACGTGTCCGCCGAAGCCAGGACGCGGACGCGTCGCACAGGCGAATACGCGCCTCGACGCGGTCGATGACCTCGTCCGGCGTCGAGGTGCCGGCCGTCAGCCCCACGACCTGCGCGCGATCAAACCACTCCCAGCGGACGTCGGCCTCGGCCTGCACGTGATGGACGCGGGCGCAGTAGCGCGCACAGGTCTTCACCAGCTCGCGCGTGTTGTTGCTCGAGCGGCCGCCGACGACGATGACGACGTCGGCCTGGCGTGCCATCTCGACCGCCGCGGACTGCCGTTCCTTGGTGGGCTTGCAGACCGTGTCGAGGAAGCGCACCTCCGATTGCGGGAATCGCCGCCGGATCAGGTCGACCAGGTGCCGCACTTTCTCCAGCGCCTGCGTCGTCTGGGCCGCCACGCCGAAGCGTGGATGCTCGTCGAGCGCGAGGACGTCATCGTCTTCGAGCACGACGTCGAACCGATCGAGATCGCCGGTGAGGCCGCGCACTTCGACATGATCGCGCTGCCCGACGATGACGACGTGGTAGCCCTCGCGCGCGAGGGCCGCGACGGCGCGGTGCGCGACGTGGACGAGCGGGCAGGTGGCTTCGACCACCGTCAGACCCAGGGCGCGCGTCCGCGCGAGGGTCCGCGCCGACGCGCCGTGGGCGGTCACCATCAGCGTCGGCGTCTTGACGTGGGCGACGTCCTGCGCGACCGCGATGCCTTTCGCCTCGAGCGCGCTCAGGACCGTGGGATTGTGGACGAGGTCGCCGAGGATCGTGAGGGGGCCGGCATCAGCGTGCTCGAACGCGAGCGCGATGGCATCGCGAACGCCGAAGCACATGCCGAGGTGGGCGGCTCGGATGATACGCATACTTTCCAATATAAAGTAATATACTTTCTAATGTAAAGTAGAGAACGTGTCAACGGCGGATGGCCCTCGCCCGGGCCATGCGTGGCGCGGCACGACCGCGTGCGTCGGCCGCGGCGACCGCCAGGCTCGTGGCGATCGGGCGCGCACGGTGGCCGATCGCGGAAGTTTTCGCAGAGGTGAAGAAGACTCAGTAGGATGGGCTCTTCGCAGTCTCCTGGTCTGGCGTCACAAATCGATGACGACGTCACGAATTGGTTGCGAGCAGCAGACGAGAAGATTGCCCTCGGCGGGCCTCTCGAGTGGTTCCGGTCCGTAGACGACCTCCCCCGACACCAATCCGCTCTCGCAGTTGTGGCACACGCCGGTCCGGCACGACCACCGGACGGGAACGTCGCACGCTTCGGCCAACTCCAGGATGCTTTGGTAGGACGACGCGTTCCAGTGTGCGGCGATGCCGCTGCGCGCGAACGACACCAGCGGACCGGTATCGGCGTCGTCCGCGGGCAGGTGTGGCGCTCGCGCTGCGCCGCTGACGACACCTGGCGTCATCGACTCGCTGCCGTTGAAGAGCTCGAGGTGAATCTGCGCCGGCGCGATGCCGACCGTGGCCAGCGCCTCTTTCATCTCGGCCATGAAACGAGTCGGCCCGCAGACGTAGACATCCGCCTCTCGTGGAATGCCGACTTCTCGAAGACCGCTCGCGAGAGGTGACCGGTCGCGTCGAAATCCTCCCTCATCGTGTCGTCCGCGCCCGGCCGGCTGTAACAGATATAGCTCCGGCCGTGCGGGAGCGCCGGCATCAGGCGCCGGACTTCGGCGGCGAACGGATGGTGCTGCCGATCGCGAGCCCCGTGCAGCCAGAACACCTGTCGTGTGGAGCCGGCCGCGGCCAGCGCGTGCAGCATCGCCAGCACAGGGGTCGCGCCGATGCCGGCGCTGAGCAGCACCAACGGCCGCTCGCCGGACTGCAGGATGAAGCTTCCGCGCGGCGCGCTGACGTCGAGCGTGTCGCCGACCCTGACATGATCGCGGAGGTAGGTTCCGGCGGCGCCCTTCGCCTCGATCTTCACGCTGATGCGATAGCGCTCTGTCGATGGTGGGCCCGAGAGCGAGTAGCTGCGAAACAACGGCGGACCGCCGGCGATCGGCTGCAGACGCACGACGACGAACTGGCCTGGCAGAGGCGCGGGCAGTGGCTGACTGTCGCGGCTCTGCATCGTCAACGACAGGACGTCCTCGGACTCGCGATCGATTGCCGTCACCACGAGCGGCCGAAAACCCGGCGGCGCTGGATGCGCCGCCGCGGCCGGCGCGAGTCCCGCGTTGCCGCTCCCCGCGGAAATCGTTTGGCTCTGCAGCAACGCCTCGAACGACGAGCGCCATCCGGGCGACAGCGCCTCGATCCGCAAGGCGCGCTCCAGTCGATCGCGCGGATGATCGGGCGAATAGAGGAGCGCGTTGATCTCCGCGACGGTCATCCGCTCCGTCGCCTCGCCCTCCTTCACGATCTCGTCGCCGTCGCCAACCTCGCCCGGTTGCAGGACGCGGCAGTAGAATCCCGGCCGCCCGCTGGAGGTCAGCAAGGCGGGCATGCGCGGCTCGTTCATCCGAATGCCGACGCGATAGCAGGTGACACGCGGTTGCGTGACCTCGAACAGCGCGCTGCCGATCCGATAGCGATCGCCGATGCACACGGCATCGTCGGGCAGTCCTTCGATCGTGAAGTTCTCGCCGAATTGTCCTCGGACGAAGTCGGTTCTCTTCAGCTGCTCCTGCCAGTATCGATAGGATTCGATCTGGTAGGCGAAGACCGCCCGCTGCTCGCCGCCGTGCCCGGCCACGTCGCCCTGACGGTCGCCGTCGAGATTCAGCCGGCCGACCCGACAGCGGCCACGCACCGGCTCCTTCCAGATCGCGGTGTGCACCGTGCGACCCTTCCACGCGATGTCGCGCGGGAGGCCAACGTTCACTGAGAGGAGTCGAGGCATGTCGTTGGGGCAATCATTCGTACACGCGATCGTCATGCGATGAGCTTGCCGAGCGACACTTATCGATCCATTCTGCCTCGAACGCGTATTGAAACGAGCTGAACGGTACGATGGCTACACGACACGCGGCTGACGAAGCCGACATTCGACAGCGAATCAATCAGTTGACTGAGGCGGTTCGCGCCATGGATCTCGAGCGTGTGATGTCGTTTTACGCTCCGGACATCGTTTCATTCACATCGTGCCGCCGCTGCAGCACCTGGGAGCGGAGGCAAAAAGGAAGAACTGGGTCGACGCGTTCGCGGTCTACCAGCGTCCGCTCGGTTACGAGATTCGCGACCTCACGCTCACTGTGGGCGACGACGTGGCCTGCGGGCACAGCCTCAATCGAATCAGCGGCGGGTTGAAGAACGGGAGCAGGATCGATTTATGGCTCCGGTGGACGACGTGCTTTCGGAAGATTGACGGCAGCTGGCTCATCGCGCACGACCATGTCTCGGTGCCGCTCGATCTGGAGAGCGGCAGAGCGTTGCTGAATCTCGAGCCTGAGGGTGGGTAAGCCGGAGAAATGTTGGCTCGGCGCCGTGACTAGGCCCATGTCATAAATAGCTGGCGCGGAGATGTCCGCCGGCGCGACGACGGCAAGAGGTCTCGCTTCGCGAGCCGTGGCCGACGGCCGGAAAAACCGCGCGCCGCTCGCCGTCCTGGCGCGGCCGCGGCGGTCAGCGTGGTCGCGGCATCCGCGCACGAAGGAGCCGCGGCTCGGGCAACGCCACCGACCGGCCGTATTCCGCCAGACCGCCGCGAATCTCGCTCCGCGCGGTTTTTCGTGCGATCGAAACGCCCCGTCTCTACGGCTCGCTGCGCGAGACCTCTTGCCGCCGTCCGGCGACGCACTGGTGACCCGTCGCGGCGAGAACACCGGGCAAGTCGCGGCCGCGGGCCGTTGGACCCGGCATGCACCGGCGACAGACGGCAACCGTGTCTGTAAGCGGTCCGGGCACGCCGCCCCCGATTCGACAATGGCGCTGGGACTGGCTGTGAGCCGGGATGATTGCTGACTGTCGCCCGGATTACCCAGGCGGCGTGCGCGTCGTCAGCACGGGCGCTGGAGGACACGGTTGCCATGCCGGCCGTCCACGGACCGCGGACGCGATTTGCCCGTGTGGTCTCACGCGCGTCGCACGTGGCGTCGCTTTCACCACCGGCAGCGGGCTGACCGCGCGAATTCGTGTATGAAATGGGCTCTAGTTCTCATCGATCGAAACGATGCTCGCACTCCAGGGACAGAAGCGACCGCCACCGAACTGCGAACCTCCACGCTCGACGTCTGACGGTCGGCCATCGCACAGCTCGAGGCGACCTCGACGAACGCAACTTCCTCGAGATGCCAGCTCCAACTGCATTCTCGCGCGCGCCCAGGATGATGCGACCGCTTGGAATGCGCGCTGCGCCGCCTTGCTGCGCTCGACGGGCCGCTTCGACCTGATCTTTGCCGGTCAACTGGACCCGAAACTGTTCCCCGCCGGCCTGAAACGTCACGAGCGCGCGCTCGGAGGGTGCCGTCGAGTCTCTGGTTTTCGCAGCCCGCAAGTCCGGCGGTCAGGAAGAGCTACGAGTGCCGCTGGCATGTTTGACTTGATGAATCTGTGTTCACATCCTCTCCATCACATCTCCTTGAACGAGCGCAGGCAGGCGAGACATCACGTCCCTATGGCCATGCCATGATACGCCTCCTCACTCCTGACTTTGCGTCAGCCGAGGCGGTGACATCAAACTCGTCTACTCGAGCGCGGCTGTATTCGTAGTGTTCGGCTTGAACCGGACTGTTTTCGTGAGGCGAAGCTGGCCTGCTGGACGGCAAGCTGGGCAACCACGCACTGGTATTTCCTCGAGAAGCTGCTCGAGAAGCATCTCACGG
>CAVTHG010000002.1:0-172863 GCA_963734375.1 uncultured Acidobacteriota bacterium
CGACGAAGTACTCCATGTCGCGCTCGAGCTCGAGCTCGTCGTCGCTCGGCTGCGGCAGCGCCGGCGGCGGCGGCGGCTCGTCCGCCGGGATCCGCACGTTGCGGTAGTACTCGAACCCGGTGCCGGCCGGAATCAGCCGGCCCATCGTCACGTTCTCCTTCAGGCCGCGCAGGTGATCGACCTTGCCGGAGATCGACGCCTCGGTCAGCACGCGCGTCGTCTCCTGGAACGACGCCGCCGAGATGAACGAGTCGGTCGAGAGCGACGCCTTCGTGATCCCGAGCAGCAGCGGCCGGCCCTGCGCCGGACGCCCGTCCGCCGGTGATCACGCGCTCGTTCTCTTCGAGGAAGCGGAACTTGTCCACCTGCTCGTCGACCAGGAACTCGGTGTCGCCGACATCCTCGATCTTCACCCACCGCATCATCTGCCGCGCGATGATCTCGATGTGCTTGTCGTTGATGTTGACGCCCTGCAGCCGGTAGACCTCCTGAATCTCGTTCACGAGGTAGGACTGCAGCGCCTTCTCGCCGAGCACGTTCAGGATGTCGTGCGGGTTCGACGGCCCGTCCATCAGCGGCTCGCCCGCCCGGACGCGCTCGCCCTCCTGCACGTTGACGTGGACGCCGCGCGGCAGCGCGTACTCGCGCGGCTCCGCGCCCGGCTCGTCCGGCACGATGATGATCTTCCGCTGCCCCTTGACGATGCCGCCGTGCTTGACGAGCCGTCGATCTCCGAGATGACCGCCGTCTCGCGCGGCTTGCGCGCCTCGAACAGCTCGACCACGCGCGGCAGACCGCCGGTGATGTCCTTGGTCTTCGTCGTCTCGCGCGGAATCTTCGCGAGCACGTCGCCGGCCGACACCATCTCGCCGTCCTGCACCATCAGGTGCGCGTGCGACGGCATGTGGTACTTGCGGTTGACCTTGCCGTCCTTGCCCTTGATCTCGACCGCCGGCTGCTTCTTCTCGTCCGGCGAGTCGACGATGATGAGGCGCGACAGGCCCGTGACCTCGTCGACTTCCTCGTGCACGGTGATGCCTTCGAGGATGTCCTTGAAGCGGATCTGGCCCGGCTCCTCGGTGAGGATCGAGAAGGTGTACGGATCCCACTCGACCAGCACCTGGCCCTGCTCGACCTGCTGCCCTTCCTTCACCTTGAGGCGCGCGCCGTAGACGATCGGGTAGCGCTCGCGGTCGCGGCCCTTCGCGTCCTGCACCACCAGCGAACCGCTGCGGTTCATGACGACGAGGTTGCCGTCCTTCGCCTCGACGACCTGCAGGCCCGTGGAAGCGGGCGGTGCCGGCGTTGCGCGCCTCGAGCGTCGACTGCTCGGAGACGCGCGACGCCGTGCCGCCGATGTGGAACGTGCGCATCGTCAGCTGCGTGCCCGGCTCGCCGATCGACTGCGCCGCGATGACGCCGACCGCCTGGCCGAGCTCGACCATCTTGCCGGTCGCGAGGTCGCGGCCGTAGCACTTCGCGCAGACGCCGCGGCGCGACGTGCAGGTGAGCACCGAGCGGATCTTCACCTTCTCGATGCCGGCGTCCTGAATCGCGGACGAGGTCTCCTCGTCCATGATCTCGTTGACGTCGACGATCGTCTCGCCGGTGAACGGATCGGTGATGCGCTCGAGCGTCGTGCGGCCGATGATGCGGTCGCGCAGCGGCTCGATGACCTCGCCGCTCTCGACGATCGCCCGCGCCTCGATGCCGTCCACCGTGCCGCAATCCGGCTCGTGGATGATGACGTCCTGCGCGACGTCGACCAGACGGCGCGTCAGGTAGCCCGAGTCGGCGGTCTTGAGCGCCGTGTCGGCCAGGCCCTTGCGCGCGCCGTGCGTCGAGATGAAGTACTGCAGCACCGTGAGGCCTTCACGGAAGTTCGACGTGATCGGCGTCTCGATGATCTCGCCCGACGGCTTGGCCATCAGGCCGCGCATCCCGGCGAGCTGCCGGATCTGCTGCTTCGATGCCTCGCGCGCCGGAGTCGGCCATGATGTAGACCGGGTTGAACTGCCGGCCTTCCTGGTCGATCTGCTCCATCTCGCTGAACATCGCGTTGGCGATGTCTTCGGTCGCCTCCGACCAGATCGCGATCACCTTGTTGTAGCGCTCGCCGTTGGTGATCGCGCCTTCGAGGTACTGCGACTCGACCTTGATCACCTCGTCGCGGGCCGCCGCGACCAGCGTGACCTTCTCCTTCGGGATGACCAGGTCGTCGATGCCGATCGACAGCCCCGACTTGGTCGCGTAGGTGAAGCCGAGGTTCTTCAGCGAGTCGAGCATCTCGACCGTCTTCTCGAGCCCGAACTTCAGGTAGCAGCTCTGCACCAGCTGCTGCAGCCCCTTCTTCTTCAGCAGGCCGTTGACGAACGGCATCTCGACCGGAATCGACTGGTTGAGGATGACGCGGCCGACCGTGGTGTTGATGATCTTGTTGTTGACCGTCTGCACTTCGGTGCGCAGCACGTCCTGGTCGTCGCGCGACGCGGTCAGATCCTGGATGTCGCCGGTGTAGCGCAGCCGGATCGGCGACAGCGTTTCGAGCTCGCCCGCTTCGAGCGCCAGCATCACGTCGTCGGGGTTGCCGAACGCGCGGCCTTCGCCCTTCGCGCCCGCCTTGGCCTTGGTCAGGTAGTAGCAGCCGAGCACGATGTCCTGCGACGGAATCGCGATCGGCGCGCCGTGCGCCGGCGACAGGATGTTGTTGCTCGACAGCATCAGCACCGACGCCTCGATCTGCGCCTCGGGCGACAGCGGGATGTGGACCGCCATCTGGTCGCCGTCGAAGTCGGCGTTGAACGCCGTGCAGACGAGCGGATGGATCCGGATCGCCTTGCCTTCGACCAGCACCGGCTCGAACGCCTGGATGCCGAGACGATGCAGCGTCGGCGCGCGGTTCAGCAGCACCGGATGCTCGCGAATCACTTCCTCGAGCACGTCCCACACTTCGGGACGCTGCAGCTCGACCATCTCCTTCGCCTGCTTGATGGTCTGGACCAGGCCGCGCTCTTCGAGCTTGTTGTAGATGAACGGCTTGAACAGCTCGAGCGCCATCTTCTTCGGCAGCCCGCACTGGTGCAGCTTCAGCTCGGGGCCGACGACGATGACCGAACGGCCGGAGTAGTCGACGCGCTTGCCGAGCAGGTTCTGGCGGAAGCGCCCCTGCTTGCCCTTGAGCGTGTCGGACAGCGACTTGAGCGGCCGGTTGTTGGCGCCGCGCAGCACGCGGCCGCGGCGGCCGTTGTCGAACAGCGCGTCCACCGCTTCCTGGAGCATGCGCTTTTCGTTGCGGATGATGACGTCCGGCGCCTTCAGCTCCATCAGCTTCTTCAACCGGTTGTTGCGGTTGATGACGCGGCGATAGAGGTCGTTCAGGTCGGAGGTCGCGAAGCGGCCGCCGTCGAGCGGCACGAGCGGACGCAGTTCCGGCGGAATCACCGGGATGACGTCGAGAATCATCCACTCCGGCCGGTTGCTCGACTTCCTGAACGAGTCGACGACCTTGAGGCGCTTGGCGTACTTCAGCTTCTTCTGCGCCGACTGCTCGCTGCGCATCTTCTCGCGCAGCTCGACCGCGAGGCGCTCGATGTTGACGCGCTTGAGCAGCTCCTTGATCGCCTCGGCGCCCATCTGCGCCTTGAAGCGGTGCTGGTGCTCCTCGCGCGCCTTGCGGTACTGCTCTTCGTTGAGCAGGCCGTTCTGCTTCAGCTCGGTCTCGCCCGGATCGACGACGACGTAGGCCTCGAAGTAGAGGACGCGCTCGAGATCGCGCAGCGAGATGTCGAGCAGGTGGCCGATGCGGCTCGGCAGCCCCTTGAAGAACCACACGTGGCTGACCGGCGTGGCCAGCGTGATGTGGCCAAGGCGCTCGCGGCGCACCTTGGCCTGCGTGACCTCGACGCCGCACTTGTCGCAGATGACGCCGCGGTGCTTCATGCGCTTGTACTTGCCGCACAGGCACTCCCAGTCGGTGATCGGCCCGAAGATCTTGGCGCAGAACAGGCCGTCCCGTTCCGGCTTGAAGGTCCGGTAGTTGATCGTCTCCGGCTTGGTCACCTCGCCGTGCGACCACGACATGATCTTTTCGGGCGAGGCGAGGCTGATGCGAATCGCGTCGAAATCGCTCGTCAGCGCGCCGCGTTCATGAAATGAAGGTCTCATCTAGTTTAGACACCTCTTCCAATACGGGTTGAGGAGCTGACTTCCACCGGCTTCTTCTTGGTCTTCATCAGCTCGACGTCCAGACAGAGCGACTGCAGCTCGCGAATCAGCACGTTGAACGACTCGGGCAGGCCCGCCGTGAACGACGCGTCGCCCTTGACGATCGCCTCGTAAATCTTCGCGCGCCCGTGACGTCGTCCGACTTCGCGGTGAGCAGCTCCTGGAGGATGTGCGCCGAGCCGTAGGCCTCGAGCGCCCAGACCTCCATCTCGCCGAACCGCTGTCCGCCGAACTGCGCCTTGCCGCCCAGCGGCTGCTGGGTGATCAGCGAGTACGGCCCGATCGAACGCGCGTGGATCTTGTCGTCGACCAGGTGCGAGAGCTTCAGCATGTAGATGTAGCCGACGGTGACGTCCTGCTCGAACTTGTCGCCGGTCATGCCGTCGAAGAGCTGCGTCTTGCCGCCCTTCGGCAGGCCGGCGCGATCGAGCCAGTTCTTGATCTCCAGCTCCGTCGCCCCGTCGAACACCGGCGTGGCGAAGTAGAGGCCGAGCGCATGCGCGGCCCAGCCGAGATGCGTCTCGAGAATCTGGCCGACGTTCATACGCGACGGAACGCCGAGCGGGTTGAGCACGATCTCCACCGGCGTGCCGTCCGGCAGGTGCGGCATGTCCTCCTCGGGGAGGATGCGCGCGATCACGCCCTTGTTGCCGTGCCGGCCGGCCATCTTGTCGCCGACCGACAGCTTGCGCTTCATCGCGACGTAGACCTTGACCAGCTTGATGACGCCCGGCGGCAGCTCGTCGCCGCGGCGGATCTTCTCCTTCTTCTCCTCGAAGAGGTTGCGGATCACTTCGACCTGGCGCTCGGTCCGCTCTTCGAGATCGCGCAGGTCGTCCTCGAGCCGCGAGTCGTCGGTGGCGATCTTCAGCCGGACCATCGTCTCGTAGGGCATCTCCTGCAGGATCTCCTGCGTCAGCTCGGTGCCCTTCTTGAGCAGCCGCTCGCGGCCGTACTCGTCGAACAGATCCGAGCGGAGCTGCTGGCCGCGCAGCATGACGATCACCCGCTTCTTGATCTCCTCGTGGAGAATGCGGATCTCGTCCTGCAGGTTCTTCTCCATCATGTCGAGCTCTTCCTGCTCGATCGCTTTCGCACGGTCATCCTTTTCGATGCCCTTGCGGGAGAAGATCTTGACGCCGACGATGATGCCCTCGATGCCGGGCGGGCAGATGAGGCTGGCGTCGCGCACGTCGCCGGCCTTCTCGCCGAAGATCGCGCGCAGCAGCTTCTCTTCCGGCGTCAGCTGCGTCTCGCCCTTCGGCGTGACCTTGCCGACCAGGATGTCGCCCGGCTTGACGTTGGCGCCGATGCGGATGATGCCGCTCTCGTCGAGGTCCTTGAGGAAGCTCTCCGAGACGTTCGGGATGTCGCGGGTGATTTCCTCGGGCCCGAGCTTGGTGTCGCGCGACTCGATCTCGAACTCCTCGATGTGGATCGAGGTGTAGTAGTCGTCCTTCACCATCCGCTCGGAGACGAGAATCGCGTCCTCGAAGTTGTAGCCGCGCCACGGCATGAACGCGACCAGCACGTTGCGTGCCGAGCGCGAGCTCGCCGAGCTCGGTGCACGGCCCGTCGCCCAGCACCTGCCCCTTGTGCACCTTCTGGCCGACCCGGACGATCGGCTTCTGGGTGATGCAGGTGTTCTGGTTCGACCGCTTGAACTTCGTCATCGGGTAGATGTCGGCGCCCATCTCCTTGTGCCGCTCTTCGGTCTCGCTCTCCACGCGCACGACGATGCGCTGCGAGTCGACGTAGTCGATGGTCCCCGACCGCCTCGCGACGATGACCGCGCCCGAGTCGCGGGCGGTGATGTACTCCATGCCGGTGCCGACAAACGGCGACCGGGCGCGGAGCAGCGGCACCGCCTGGCGCTGCATGTTCGATCCCATCAGCGCGCGGTTCGCGTCGTCGTTCTCGAGGAACGGGATCAGCGAGGCGGCGACCGAGACGAGCTGCTTCGGCGAGACGTCGATGAACTGGATGTTCGCCTTCGGCGCGAGGATGAAGTTGCCGGCCTGGCGCGCGTTGACGCGGTCCTGCGTCAGGTTGCCGTCCTTGTCCACCGCCGCGTTGGCCTGGGCGATGATGTACTGGTCCTCTTCCCACGCCGACAGGTAGAAGGAGTAGGGCTCGAACTCGACCCCCTTCTTCTTCGGCCGGCCGTCCTCCGACACCAGCTCGTCGGCCTCGACGATGTCGCCGGCCTTGTACTTCGAGCCGGCGGCGTTGGTGACGATGACGTAGTCGGTGACGCGCGCGTCCTTGACCTTGCGGTAGGGCGACTCGATGAAGCCGAACTCGTTGATCCGCGCGTAGCACGACAGCGACGAGATCAGGCCGATGTTCGGGCCTTCCGGCGTCTCAATCGGGCAGATGCGGCCGTAGTGCGTCGGGTGGACGTCGCGGACCTCGAACCCGGCGCGCTCGCGCGACAACCCGCCCGGCCCGAGCGCCGAGAGACGCCGCTTGTGCGTGATCTCGGAGAGCGGGTTGGTCTGGTCCATGAACTGCGACAGCTGCGACGACCCGAAGAACTCGCGAATCGCGGCCATCACCGGCTTCGCGTTGATCAGGTCGTGCGGCATGGCGGTCGCCATTTCCTGGTAGACCGACATCTTCTCCTTGATCGCGCGCTCCATCCGGACCAGGCCGATGCGGAACTGGTTCTCGAGCAGCTCGCCGACCGAGCGGACGCGGCGGTTGCCGAGGTGGTCGATGTCGTCGACGTTCGCCGGGTTGCGCCGCAGCTTGAGCAGGTACTTGATCACCTCGTAGAAGTCCTGCGGGTGCAGGATCTTCTCGTCGAGCGGCGTGTTCAGCCCGAGCTTGGTGTTCAGCTTGAGCCGGCCGACGCGCGAGAAGTCGTACTTCTGCGGGTTGAAGAACATGTTCTCGAACAGCGAGCGCGAGCTGTCGAGCGTCGGCGGATCGCCCGGCCGCAGGCGGCGGTAGATTTCGATCAGCGCTTCTTCGTGCGTGTGGATCGGATCCTTCTTCAGCGTCTGGCCGATGATCGACCCGACCTCGTCGCGCTCGGGGAAGAAGATCTCGATGCGATCGACGTTCTTCTCCTGCGCCATCGAGATGACGCGCGGCTCGAGCGGCTCGTTCGCCTCGAGGATCACTTCGCCGGTCGACGGATCGACGACGTCGGCGGCGGCGAAGGCGCCTTCGAGCTCGGCGTCCGAGATCTCGACCGCCTCGACGTTCGCCTTCCGCAGCGCCTCGACGGCGTTCTTGGTGATCTTCTTGCCCTGCTGAACGGTGAAGTTCTCGCCCGGGACGACGATGTCCTTGGCGGCGCGCAGGCCGACCAGGCTGTCGCTCACCGCCCAGTGCATCGTGCCGCCGCGCAGGATCAGCTTGTCGACGCGTAGAAGGTCCGGATGATCTCGTCGGCGCCGCGCAGGCCGAGGGCGCGGAGGAAGACCGTGGCCAGGAACTTCCGCTTGCGATCGATGCGGACGTAGAGCAGGTTCTTCGAGTCGTACTCGAACTCCACCCACGAGCCGCGATACGGGATGATCTGCGCGACGTAGAGCGTCTTGTCTTCCGAGTGGAAGAAGGCGCCCGGCGACCGGTGCAGCTGCGAGACGATGACGCGCTCGGTGCCGTTGATGATGAAGGTGCCGTTCTCCGTCATCAGCGGGATGTCGCCGAAGTAGACCTCCTGCTCCTTGATGTCGCGGATGGTCTTGACGCCGGTCTCGGGGTCCTTGTTCCAGACCACCAGACGGATGGTGACCTTCAGCGGCACGGCGTAGGTCATGCCGCGCTCCTGGCACTCATCGACGTCGTACTTCAGCTTGAGGCCGACGGTGTTGCCGCAGATATCGCAGACGTCGCCGCGCGCCTGGTTCGCCTTGCCGCAGCGCGGGCACAGGACTTCGCGGTCGCCGTAGGGATCGGCAATCAGCGTCGCGCCGCAGTTGCTGCAGGGCTTGCGCAGGTGATGCAGCCCCTGCAGCTTGCCGCACTTGCACTCCCAGTTGCCGATCGAATACTCGATGAACTCGAGCGACGAGTTCTCGCGGAAGTCGCTGATCGGGAAGACCGACTTGAACACCGACTGGAGCCCCGCGTCCTCGCGCTCGCTCGGCAGACGGTTCATCTGCAGGAAGCGCTCGTAGGACTTTTTCTGGATCTCAATCAGGTTCGGGATGGGAACGGTCGTCTTGATCTTCGAGAAATCGATGCGCTCGCGGTAAACGTTCTTGGGCAGGCTGTACATGTATGGACCTCGAGGAAATCAGAGCGCGCTCTCCGGACGGCGCCAATGGCGCGTCCGGCCACAGTCGTAAAACTCGTAGACGATTGCCAGGTGCGAGATGCCAGGTGCCAGGAGCCAGCCGTCAATCGAAGACAGCCAGCAACCGGCAGCCAGCATCCGGCATCCAGCGCCGCTACTTGACTTCGACCTTGGCGCCGACTTCCTCGAACTTCTTCTTGATCGCCGCGGCCTCTTCCTTGGGGATCCCTTCCTTGATCGGCTTGGGCGCGCCCTCGACGAGGTCCTTGGCTTCCTTGAGGCCGAGCGCGGTGATTTCGCGGACGACCTTGATGACGTTGATCTTGTTGGTGCCGATTTCCGTCAGCGTGACGGTGAACTCGGTCTTCTCTTCGGCCGGGGCCGCGGCGGCGCCGCCGCCTCCGCCCATCGGCATCCCCATCGGCATCGCGGCCGCGGCGGACACGCCCAGCTCGGACTCGAGCGTTTTCACGAGCTGCGACAGCTCGAGGACGGAAATGCCCTTGATGTATTCGACCACCTGCTGCTGCGTCACTTCGGCCATTGTGCTTCTCCTCACATTAAGGCGTCCTACAGCTGTCGTCCGTCCCGTAGGGCACGGCTTCAGCCGTGCCAATGTCGCGGCACCGCTGAAGCGGTGCCCTACGTGTCTATGATTCCGACTTCTTCTTTTCGTACGCCGTCAGAACGTTCATCAGATCGCGCGGCGCGGCGTTGAGCACGCTGACGATCTGCACCATCGGCGCCTGCAGCACGAAGAGCAGCTTCGCGAGCAGCTCCGGCTTGCCGGGCAGCGCCGCCAGCTCGGTCACTTCGGCCGGCTGCGCCGCGCGCCCCTGCACCACCGCCGCCTTGATCTTCAGCGTCGGCGCGGTCTTGGCAAACGTCGTCAGCGTCTTGGCGAGCGCGACCGGATCGGTCTCGGTGTAGGCCACCGCGGTCGTGCCCTCGAAGTATTTTTCGAGCGACTCGAACGACGTGCCCTTCAGCGCGCGCTTGGCGATGGTGTTCTTGACGACCTTGTACTTCGCCTTCGCGGTGCGAAGTTGACGCCGCAGCTCGGTGACCTGGGGGACGTTCATCCCCTTGTAGTCGACCAGCACGGCGCTGTCGGATCCCCTGAATGCGGCTTCGAGCGCCTGCAGCTCGGCGGCCTTGTCTTCTCTCGTGACAGCCATCAGTGCTTCCTCTAGTGCTTCACCACCACGTCAACGATGTGCGCCGTGTCGATGCGGACGCCGGGCCCCATCGTCGACGACAGCGTGACGCTCTTGAGGTACTTGCCCTTGGCCGCCGACGGCTTCGCCTTGACGATGCTGTCGACGAGCGCGTGGGCGTTTTCCACGAGCGACACCGCCGGGAACGAGGTCTTGCCGACCGGCGCGTGGATGATGCCGGTCTTGTCGACGCGGAATTCCACCTTGCCGGCCTTGATTTCCTTCACCGCTTTCGCGATGTCGACGGTGACGGTGCCGGTCTTCGGGTTCGGCATCAGGCCGCGCGGGCCGAGCACCTTGCCGAGCTTGCCGACCGCGCGCATCATGTCCGGGCGTGGCGACGACGGCGTCGAAGTCCATGAAGCCGCCCTGAATCTTGTCGACCATCTCTTCGCCGCCGACGACATCGGCGCCGGCTTCCTGCGCTTCCTTCTGCTTCTCGCCGCCGGCGATCGCCAGGACGCGCTTGCTCTTGCCGAGGCCGTGCGGCAGGACGACCGTGCCGCGGACCATCTGATCGGCGTGCTTCGGATCGACGCCGAGGCGCAGCGACATCTCGACGGTCTCGTCGAACTTCGCGTACTTGACTTTCTGCACGAGCGGGATCGCATCCTCGATCGAGTAGTTCCGATCGGCAGCGACCTGCGCGCGGGCGGCGGTGTATTTCTTGCCGTGTCTGCGCATGATGTACTCCTGTGGTCCAAGCGAGTGCTGCGCACTCTCCCACGGTTGTTGCTGACTAAGGGGTCAGACCCGAAGTGCGGGTCTGACCCCGTTCGTTCTTACCCGACGACGTCGAGGCCCATCGAACGGGCCGTGCCTGCGACCGTCTTGATTGCCGATTCGAGCGTGTCGCAGTTCAGATCCGGCATCTTCAGCTTGGCGATCTCCTCGACCTGCTTCGCCGTGACGGTGCCGACCTTGTTCTTGTTCGGTTCGGCCGATCCCTTCGCGATGTTCGCCGCGCGCTTCAGGAGCACCGGAGCCGGCGGCGTCTTCGTGATGAAGGTGTAGGACCGATCCGCGTAGACGGTGACGACGACCGGGATGATCAGCCCCTCGTCCTTCGCCGTCCGCGCGTTGAAGTTCTTGCAGAAGTCCATGATGTTGACGCCCTGCGGGCCGAGCGCCGTGCCCACGGGGGGCGCAGGCGTCGCCTTGCCGGCGGCAATCTGGAGCTTCACCATTGCCTGTACTTTTTTCGCCATAAATCACGACGTCGAACGCAGAGTCCGCAGAGGCCGCAGAGACTTCTTTCTCTGGGCGCTCGGGGTCCCGGCGGTCTAGATCTTCTCCACCTGCAAAAAGTCCAATTCCACCGGGGTCGAGCGGCCGAAGATCGTCACCATCACCTTCAGCGTGTTCTTGTCGAGATTGACCTCGTCGACCACGCCGTTGAAGCTGGTGAACGGCCCTTCGTTGATCCGGACCTGCTCGCCCTTCTCGAACATGTACTTCGGCTTCGGCTTCTCGGCCGCGGTCTTCACCTGGGTCAGAATCTGCTCGACTTCGTCCTTGCTGAGCGGCGTCGGCTTGGCGCCGGCGCCGACAAACCCCGTCACCTTCGGCGTGTTCTTGACCACGTGCCAGGCATGGTCGGACATGTTCATCTCGACCAGGATGTAGCCCGGGAAGAACCGCTTCGCGGTCACCACCTTCTTGCCGCCGCGCATCTCGACGACGTCCTCGGTCGGAATCAGGACCTCACCGATGTCGTTCTGCAGCCCGTACGCCTTGACGCGCTCGGTGAGCGACTCGGCCACCTTCTTCTCGAACCCCGAGTAGGTGTGGACGATGTACCAGTTCTTCGTCGCCAGATCCGTCATGCCGCACCAAATCTCCGCAGAATCCACTGGAAGACGTTCAGCAGGATCTGATCGAGCGCGAACAGGTAAAGGCCGAAGAACACGGAGAACGCAATCACGACGACGGTCGTGGCGTAGACCTCTTTCTGGGACGGCCAGGTGACGCGCTTCAGCTCGTTGCGCACCTCGCTCAGGAAGAGGCGCATACGCTCGAAGCGTCCGCCGGCCGCCTCCTTGACGTTGTCGATAGTCGTGGGCGACGAATTCACTGCCATAAACACCCCGACGGACTGGCAGGCCAGGAGGGAATCGAACCCCCAACCCCCGGTTTTGGAGACCGGTGCTCTGCCAATTGAGCTACTGGCCTATTTCCATTGCGGATGGAGGATTGCGGACTGCGGATTGACCGAAATCGTCTGGATTTCCGCAATCCGCAATCCGCAATCCGCATTACTTCGACTCTTTGTGTCCCGTGTGCTTGCGGCAGAAGCGGCAGTACTTGCTGAACTCGAGCCGCTCCGTCGTCTTCTTCTTGTTCTTCGTCGTGCTGTAGTTGCGCCGTTTGCACTCCAGGCACGCGAGCGTGACGATGTCTCTCATGGCTGCATTCCCACAGTTGGTGAGTTGGTCGGTTGGTGACTGGGTGAACTGCAAATCACCCAGTCGCCAATTTTCCAAGTCGCCAGCACTACTCGACGATGTCCGTGACCGTGCCGGCGCCGACCGTGCGGCCGCCTTCGCGGATGGCGAAGCGCGCGCCCTTTTCGAGCGCCACCGGCGCCATCAGCTCGCCGCTGATGGTGGTGTTGTCGCCCGGCATCACCATCTCGACCCCTTCCGGCAGGTTGAGCGTGCCGGTGACGTCGGTGGTGCGGATGTAGAACTGCGGACGATAGCCGTTGAAGAACGGGGTGTGACGGCCGCCCTCTTCCTTCGACAGGATGTAGACCTCGCCCTTGAACTTGGTGTGCGGCTTGATCGAGCCGGGCTTGGCCAGCACCTGGCCGCGCTCGACGTCGTCTTTTTCCACGCCGCGCAGCAGCACGCCGATGTTGTCGCCGGCCTCACCCGAATCGAGCAGCTTGCGGAACATCTCGACGCCGGTGACGACCTTCTTCTCGGTCGGCTTGAAGCCGACGATCTCGATTTCCTCGCCGACCTTCACCTTGCCGCGCTCGACGCGGCCGGTGACGACGGTGCCGCGGCCCGAGATCGAGAACACGTCTTCGATCGGCATCATGAACGGCTTGTCGACGTCGCGCTGCGGCAGCGGGATGTAGTTGTCGAGCGCTTCCATCAGCTTCTGCACGCTGGCGACACCCTCGGGATCGCCCTGAATCGCCTTCAGCGCCGAGAGGCGGACGACCGGAATGTCGTTGCCGGGGAAGCCGTAGCCGGTGAGCAGCTCGCGCACCTCGAGCTCGACCAGGTCGAGCAGTTCGGGATCGTCGATCGCGTCGACCTTGTTCAGCGCCACGACCATGTACGGCACGTTGACCTGCTTGGCGAGCAGCACGTGCTCGCGGGTCTGCGGCATCGGGCCGTCGATCGCGCTGACCACGAGGATCGCGCCGTCCATCTGCGCCGCGCCGGTGATCATGTTCTTGATGTAGTCGGCGTGGCCCGGGCAGTCGACGTGCGCGTAGTGCCGGTTCGCGGTCGAGGTACTCGACGTGGCTGGTCGCAATCGTCATGACCTTGGAATCGTCGCGGCGGCCCTGCGACTCGGAGGCCTTGGCCACCTCGTCGTAGGAGATGAATTTCGCCCAGCCTTTGTCGGCCGACACCTTGGTGAGCGCGGCGGTCAGCGTGGTTTTGCCGTGGTCGATGTGCCCGATGGTGCCGACGTTGACGTGCGGCTTGCTGCGATCGAACTTTTCTTTAGCCATGTCTGCGATCCTCGCGCTGCGTGTGATGGAGCCGATGACCAGGATTGAACTGGTGACCTCGTCCTTACCAAGGACGCGCTCTGCCAACTGAGCTACATCGGCCTTCGCGCCTTTGGCGCTTCGGCCGACAAGTCGGCCGTTCCTGTGCCCTTGTCCGATATGGCCGACAAGGCAGCCGTACCTGAGTGCTTCTGCGAGCGGTAACGTGTTCGCGTTTCGTGTGAGCGGAAGATGTCCGCCTTCGCGCTTCGCGCGACGGCGCGACAGCCTTCGCGTAGAAGGCTTGCCGAGCCGAAGCTCACTCTCGTTTCGCGCGAGCGAAGGCTGGAGCGGGAGACGGGGATCGAACCCGCGACCAACAGCTTGGAAGGCTGTGACTCTACCACTGAGTTACTCCCGCCTACGCGCTCGCTCACGTCGCTGTTTCCGTCTCACTGCTTCGCGCGTCGGCGGGCAAGCCCGCCACGCTACCCGCTCGCACTTCGCTCTGTCCGTCGCCGCTGCTCTTCAAAAAAACTACTGATTCCGATCCGCCGACATTTCCCGTTGCTGCCGAAACTTCCTTGCAACCGACGCGCGGCCTGCCACCCGAAGCTCGCGTCACAGTGGACAACCGCGAGCGAAGGGTGGTGGCGAGGGAAGGACTCGAACCTTCGAAGCCGCTGGGGCGACAGATTTACAGTCTGCTGCGTTTGACCGCTTCGCTACCTCGCCGGCTAGCTGTGTTGTTTGGAAACGCGATGTTTCGGTCTTACTCAAAGGACCCGGATGTTCTCACTGTGATGCCGATGGAGCTGGCGAAGGGATTTGAACCCCCGACCGGCTGATTACAAATCAGCTGCTCTACCGGGCTGAGCTACGCCAGCCAGACAAAAGGTGAACTTTAGCACGTCCTGTGCCACCGGTGCAACCCTTGCAGATAGACGCACGTAGGGCCAAGGACGAGCCGGTAGCGGTTCCCGCAACCGTTCATTGTACTCACTTTGCCCGCCGCTGCCGAGTGGCCTCGAACAAGGCGATTCCGGTCGCCACCGACACGTTCAGGCTCCCCACGTGCCCGGCCATCGGGATGGACGCCAGCCAATCGCAACGCTCACGGACGAGCCGGCGAAGGCCGGTCCCCTCCGCGCCAACCACCATCGCCGAGGGCAGGGTCCAATCGATCTCGTCGTAGGGCTTCGGCGCGTCGCCAACCAGCCCGATTGTCCAGACATTGGCCTGCTTCAGGTCCTCGATCGCGCGCGCGATATTGACGACTTCGGCGATTTTCACGTGCGAAACCGCCCCGGCCGACGCCTTCGCGGCGGCGCCATCCAGGCGGGCGGCATGTCTCGACTGGCGGACGACGCCGTGGGCGCCGGCGGCGTCGACGGTCCTCAGAATCGCGCCGACGTTGTGCGGATCCTCAATCCCATCCATTACGACGATGAGCGCGGGCCCGTTGGCGGAGGTGACCAGGTCCTCGACGCTGAAGCGCTCGGCCTCCTCCATCTCCGCAATCACCCCCTGATGCCGATGCCGCGCACCGCCCGCGAGACGATCGAGCTCATCGGTGCTGACGCGCCGCACCGGGACGTCCTGTTCCTCAGCCAGGCGGACCAGCGTCGTCAGACGGTCGTCGGCGCGGGGCGAGATGCGCAGCGAAGTGACCCTCCTGGCCCGGAGCGCTTCGAGCACGGGGTTGATGCCGTAGATGAGCACTGCCAGGGATCAGGGGTTGGGGATGAGAGCGTCGAGAGTGCGGACGAACGCGGCGGCGCGCTCGCGATTGCCGACCACTGGCGCGATTCCCGCTGAGGGCGTCAGGTCCGCGCCGCGATCGATCGCCGGCACGGCCAGATCCAGTTCCGGCCCCTCGGCGCGGCCGGTCAGGACGACCCGAATCGGGTGGAAGAGCGCCCGCCCTTTCTGCTCGCTCCGCGCTTTCACCTGGTTCGCCACCGCCCGGAAGCCCTCGCGGTCGAGCCGCGGCGACTCCGCGAGCACGTCCGCCAGCGCGGTGACGACGGAGCGCGCGGCGCCGCTGCGCATTTCCTCGAGGAGACCGCGGTCTCCGAGCACTTTGTCCGCGTCGTAGCCGAAGAGGAACGCCAGCCGCGCCGGCACTTGATTGAGCCGGTCGACCGACGCGCTCGCCATCGGCATCGCCGAGGCGAGGAACTCGAGGCCGGCGCGATCAGGCGTCATCGACACGCCAGCCGCCTGGAAGTACGGCAGCGACAGCTCGGCGAGCCGCATCGGATCGGCGAGCTTGAGGTAGTGGCGGTTGACCCACGCCAGCTTCTCCTCGTCGAACATGCCGGCGCTGTGGCCGACGTTCTCGAGCGCGAAGCGCTTCGCCAGCTCGTCGATCGGCAGGAGCTCGTCGTCGTTGCCCGGAGACCATCCGATCAGCGCGAGATAGTTCACCAGCGCTTCGGGCAGGTATCCCTTCGATCGAAACTCGGCGACCGACGTCGCGCCGTGCCGCTTCGACAGCGGGCTGTGATCCGGTCCCATCACCAGCGCGAGGTGCGCGAAGGCCGGCGGCGTGAACCCGAGCGCCTCGTAGAGCAGCACCTGGCGCGGCGTGTTCGAGATGTGATCCTCGCCGCGGATCACGTGCGTGATCTCCATCAGCGCATCGTCGATCACGACCGCGAAGTTGTAGGCCGGGTGGCCGTCGGCGCGCACGATCACCGGATCGCCGATCACGTCGGTGCCGAAGTTGATCGGGCCGCGAACGACGTCGGCGAAGACGACCTCCCGGCCGTCGGGAATCCGGAACCGAATCGCCGGCCGCTCGCCGGCGGCGATCCGCTCGGCGGCCTGCTCCTTCGACAGCCGGCGGCAGGTGCCGGCGTAGCGCGCGGGCCGCCCGGTTGCCAGTGCCTCCTGGCGCTCCGCCTCGAGCTGCGCCGTCGAGCAGAAGCAGTAGTAAGCCGCGTCAGCGCTGAGCAGCTCCTTCGCGTACGACTGATAGAGGTGCAGCCGCTCGGATTGCCGGTACGGTCCGCAGGTGCCGCCGGCGTCCGGCCCTTCGTCCCAGTCGATGCCGAGCCAGCGCAGGTCGCGCAGGATCGCCTCTTCGGACTCGCGCGTCGAGCGCTCGCTGTCGGTGTCCTCGATGCGCAGGATGAACGTGCCGCCGGAGCCGCGCGCGAGCAGCCAGTTGAAGAGCGCCGTGCGCGCGTTGCCGACGTGCAGCTGGCCGGTGGGGCTCGGAGCGAATCTGACTCGCATCGACATGGCTGATGGCTACTGCGCTGGCCGAGCGCAGCAGCGCAACCGCGTGCGCCGCGATGGCCTCGCCGCGGCCGATGGCGTCCATGCCCTCGTTGGTCTTGCCCTTGATGCTCACGCGCGCGATGTCGAGGCCGATCGCCCCGGCAACCGCCGCCCGCATCGCGTCGACGTGGCCGCGGATTTTCGGCGCTTCGAGAATCACCGTCACGTCCACGTTGCCGACCTCGAGTCCCTGCTCCGCCACGAGCGCTACCGCCCGCCGCAACAGATCGACGCTCGACGCGTCCTTCCACTGCGGATCCGAGTCGGGAAAGTGACGTCCGATGTCGCCGAGGCAGGCGCCGCCGAGAATCGCGTCGGTGACCGCATGGCAGACGACATCCGCGTCCGAGTGGCCCAACGCCCCACGGTCGGAGGGAATGGTCACGCCGCCCAGCACCAGCGGTCGTCCGGGCACCAGCCGATGGAGGTCGTAGCCGGTGCCGGCGCGCCCGGTCCGTGCGGGCAGCGACATTGCGGATTGCGGATTGCGGATTGCGGATTCCTCCAATCCCCAATCATTCCGCAATCCGCGATCCGCAATCCGCAATGTCTCGGCGATCGCCTCCGCGGCCGGCAGATCGCCGGCGACGGTGATCTTGATGTTCGACGCATCGCCCTCGACGAGGCGTACGGCGTGCCCGGCGCGCTCGACCAGTGTCGCCTCGTCGGTTGCGTCGAGCGACTCGCGCGCGGCGGTGGCGAGCGCCTGCGCCAATACGCCACGCCGGAATGCCTGCGGCGTCTGCGCGAGGAAGATCGTGTCGCGCGGGAGCGTTTCGCTCACGGTCCGGCCCGGGCCTGCCGCGGCGGCTGACCGCTTCACCGTATCGCGCGACGCCACCGCGGCGACCGCAGCGCCAGCCTCAGCGGCGGCCGCGATCGTGCGCGTGATGAGATCGCTCGTGACGAACGGGCGCGCGGCATCGTGGATCACGATGATGTCGCTCGACGCGTCAACCGAGCTGAACGCATTGGCCACGGAGTCCTGACGGCGATCGCCGCCGGCCACGAGGCGCAGCGGTTTGGTTGAGCCGCCGCCCCCGGCGCCCGCCGGCGGACGAAGATACGACGGCGGATCATCTACGAGCGGCTGCGGCAGCGCAACCACGACCGCGTCGATCGAGGGGTGCGCGAGGAAGGCCTCGACGCTCCGCTCGAGAATCGGCCGTCCGCCGATCGCCAGCAACTGCTTCGGCTCGACGCCGCCGAACCGCTGGCCGCGGCCGCCCGCTGCGATGATCGCTGTGACGTGCATCAGGTGTGTCGAGTTGTTCAACTTGTAGGGCGGCGCTTCAGCGCCGCCTGATCGCGGGCCTGAAGGCCCGCGCTGCGCCACGTGAGCAAACCCTGATTATACCTGCCGCTCCCGGCTCAGACGGCGGCCGGCTGACGTTCCTCGACCGCGGCGGCGACGATTGCGTGGATCCGATCGGCGAGCGCCTTGGCGTCGCGCGGCGTCGGCTGGTCGATCGCCGGCGGCACGATCGGGTCGTGCACGATCAGCGTGACGTCGGCCGGCTCGGTGCGCAGGCGCCCCTTCGGCATCACCTGCCGGGTCCCGATGATCGCAAGCGGCACGATGGGCAGCCCGGCCTGGATCGCCAGCAGGAAGCTGCCGCCCTTGAAGTGGCGGACGCGCCCGTCAGGGCTGCGCGATCCCTCCGCGTAGATGATGAGCGACAGGCCCTCGGAGATCAGCGCCCGCCAGCGACGCAGGATGCCGGCGCGATCCGGGTGACGCCGATCGACGAAGAGGTGGCCGCCGCGCCGCAGGTGCCAGCCGAGCACGGGAAACTTCGCCAGCGATTCCTTGGCGATGATCCGCAGCTGGTACGGCAGCGACGCGAAGACCACCGGCGTGTCGTAGATGCTCTGGTGATTCGAGACGAAGACGTAGGTCGTGCCCGGCGTGATGCGCTCGAGCCCCTCGACCCGCACGCGCACGCCGGTCGTCTTCAGGATCAGCGACGACCAGGCGCGGGCGCAGGCGTGAGCGAAGTAGCCGCGTCGATCGAAGAGGCTCGACGCGATCGAGGCGGCGCCGAGCACGATGGTGTAGAGCGTGATGGCCGGAATCAGGTAGAAGACCGTCCGCCACCAGTGATACGGAGGCAACTTGTGAATTAAGAATTAAGAATTTGGAATTAAGAATTCGTGATCAGAGTCGGGAATTATACGGCACGCGCGTACCGCCTATCGGCAGCGCGCGAATTCTTAATTCCTAATTCCTAATTCTTAATTCTCAAGTTTGCGTCTGCACGGTCGGCGGCGCTGCTGCCGTTGCGGTCCTCACCCGCTCGGGACGCTCCGTGTGACGCTCGGTGCGCTCGGGCACCGGAATCGGCGTCGCGCCGTTGGTCGCCGCGGCATCGACATAGCGGCCGAAGATCATCTTGCCCGCGGTGGTCTGCAGCACGCTGGTGACGACGATGTCGATGGTGCGGCTGATCATCTTGCGCGCGTTGTCCACGACGACCATCGTCCCGTCGTCCAGGTAGGCGACGCCCTGGTTGTATTCCTTGCCTTCCTTGAGGATGAAGACCTTCATCACCTCGCCGGGCAGGACGACCGGCTTGAGCGAGTTGGCGAGCTCGTTGACGTTGAGCACGTCGACGCCGCGCAGCTGCGCCACCTTGTTCAAGTTGAAATCGTTCGTCACGATCTTGCCCTGGAGCGCGCGCGCCAGCTCGATCAACTTGAGATCGACTTCGCGCACGTCCGGGAAGTCGAGATCCGAGATCGACACCTCGACGCCGGCCATCTTCTGGATCTTCTGCAGGATGTCGAGGCCGCGCCGCCCGCGGTTGCGCTTCATCGAGTCAGCTGAATCGGCGACCAGCTGCAGCTCCTTCAGCACGAACTGCGGGATGACCAGGGTGCCGTCGACGAACCCGGTCTCGCAGACGTCGGCGATGCGTCCGTCGATGATGACGCTGGTGTCGAGGATTTTGTAGCGGCGCTGCGGGCCGGTGGCGCGGAAGAGCGTCATCAGCCGCGCCGGCTCGAGCCATTCCCCGTGCTTCGCACCCAGGACCAAACCGAGATACGGCATCACGATCAGGGTGAAGCTATGGAGAAACTCGACCTTGCGGTCACCGGTGTCGGCCCAGAAAAGACCGGTGCCGATCGCGTGGGCGATCGCCAGGCCGATGCCGCAGCCGATGAGCGCGCCGAGCACCCGCGAGATGGCGGTCGCGCGCAGGCAGTATTCAAACAGGACAACCAGGCCCGCCAAGGCGAGGGCAAAACCGACATTGGCGAACATTCCGACTGGCAGCGGCTGAAGGATGGCGGCGGCGTAAGCCACCGCGGCGACGAACAAGCATCGTGCGAACGCAAACCAAGCCATTGAGGGACCCCGTCCGAGAACGCTCGCCGCCGGATAACCGTTATAAAACCGAGCGCTTGGCGGCGCCAGCGCAGGAGCGCCAACCATATCACCGCAAGGTTTTGAAGACAATCAAAGACAAGCGTGAGCCTCAGTTCTCTTTCACTACAGGAGGGCGTCGAGCGCCTCGCCGACGGTCCGGACGCCGAGAAGCTCGCAGTCGGCTTCCTCTGAACCGGCGCCATCCGCTCGTTTTGCGCGCAAATCCGGGCCAATATTCGCCTGCGGCACGATGCAGCGCCGGAAGCCCATTTGCGCCGCTTCCCGCAACCGCAAACCGGCCTGGGTCACCCCACGGACTTCACCGGCCAGCCCAATCTCGCCGAACATCGCGGTGGTTGCGGGAATTGGCCGATTCCGGACGCTCGATGCGATCGCTGCCAGCACGCCCAGGTCTGACGCTGGTTCGTCAATCGTCATGCCGCCGGCGACATTTACAAACACATCGTCGCCAATCAGGTTGAGGCCGGCGCGCTTCTCGAGCACGGCAAGCAGGAGCGACAGCCGCGCCTGATCGATGCCGCTCGCCATCCGCCGCGCGTTGCCGTACGAGCTCGAGCTGATGAGCGCCTGTATTTCCACCAGGATCGGCCGCGATCCCTCCACCGAGCAGAGCACCGCGGATCCCGGCGCGTCGACCGGCCGCTCGGCGAGGAACATCTTCGACGGGTTCGGCACCGGCCGCAGGCCGGTCGATGTCATCTCGAACACGCCGAGCTCGCTCGCCGCGCCGAAGCGATTCTTCACCGCGCGGATGACGCGGTGCGAGTGATGACGCTCGCCTTCGAAGTACAGCACCGTGTCGACGACGTGTTCGAGCGCCTTGGGGCCGGCGAGGCTGCCGTCCTTGGTCACGTGGCCGACGAGAAAGATCGGGATGTTCTGTCCCTTCGCGGTGAAGAGCAGCTGCGTTGCCGCCTCGCGCACTTGCCCGATGCTGCCGGGCGCGGACTGGAACTTCAGCGAGAAGATCGTCTGCACGGAGTCGACGATCACGAGCGACGGCTTGATGCGCGTGATCTCCTCGAGGATGCGTTCGAGGCAGGTCTCGGCGAGCAGGTACAGCGGCGCGTTGCCGACCGCGAGACGTTCGCCGCGCGACTTGATCTGGTGCTCGGATTCCTCACCCGAGCTGTAGAGGACGGTGCCGGCGCTTTTCGCCATCGACGCCGCCGCCTGCAGCAGCAGCGTCGACTTGCCGATGCCCGGCTCGCCGCCGAGGAGCACCAGCGATCCAGGCACGACGCCGCCACCGAGCACGCGATCGAACTCATCGATCCCGGTCGTCATCCGCGGGTGGTGTGCGAGCTCGATCTCCGAGTACAGGCGCGCTCCGCCTGCAGCGCCGGCGCCGGCGTAGCGGTGCGTGCCGCCGGCCGCGGCTGCCGACGGCTCAGGCGCTCGCTCCTCGACGAACGAGTTCCACGCGCCGCAATCGCCGCAGCGGCCGAGCCACTTCGCGGACTGCGACCCGCACTCCTGACAAACGAATATCGTCGACGGACGCTTCGCCATAGCACACGGGATCGGGTAATCGGGTAATCGGGTAATCGGGTAATTGATTGGTAATTGATTGGTTCATTGGCAGCCAATCCCCAATCCAATTACCCGATCACCAGATTATCCAATACTCGATCAGTCGTAGACCCGCTCGATCCTAGATCCGATTCGACACAGGATTTCGTAAGGGATGGTTCCTATTTGTGCAGCCATCTCGCGTACGTCGATGCGATCGCCGCCTTGCGAGCCGATGATCACGACCTCGTCGCCGGGCGAGACGTCGAGCCCGGTGACGTCGGCTATCAGCATGTCCATGCACACCGAGCCGACGATCGGCGCGCGGCGGCCGCGAATCAGCACCGCGCCGCGGCCGGCCAGCCGCAGGTCGAGCCCGTCGGCGTAGCCCGCCGGCACAATCGCGATCGTCGCCGGCTGCTCGCTCGAAAACTTCACGCCGTAGCCGACGCCTTCCCCTGGCCGCAGCCCCTTCACTGCGACGATGCGGCTGCCGAGCGTCATGATCGGCGTCAACGACAGCGTCGACGCAAGCGGCGGCGGCACGATGCCGTAGAGCAGGATGCCCGGGCGCACGCGATCGTACCAGACGCGCGCATCGCGCAGCAGTGCCGCGCTGTTGGCGGCGTGTACGTACGGGGCGGCAACGTCAGCCGGCGCGGCGGCGGCGCCGTCTGCCCGATCGGCGCTCCTGCGCTCTTCACGCGCGCCGTCGCTCATCGCTGCGATCGCGGCGCGCGCCTGGTCGAACCGCGCGCGCTGCTGCTCGAAGAGCGGCGATTCGGGATCGTCGGCGGTCGCGAAATGCGTGTAGACCGCGGCGAGCTCGAGGTTCGGGCTCGCCAGCATCGCCGGCAGCGTCCGCCTGAGGTTGTCGAACCGGAAACCGAGCCGGTTCATCCCGGTGTCGATCTTCAGGTGATAGCGCACGCGCCGCTTGTAGCGCTCGGCCGCCGCCTGCACCGCGATCGCCGCGCCCGGCGTCGAGATGGTCGGCGTCAGCTCGCCGTCGAACAACCCGTCGAGGTCGCTGACGCTGAGTGCGCCGAACACCAGAATCTCGGCGCGCACGCCGGCCGCCCGCAGCGCGAGACCTTCCTCGATGTCGGCACAGGCGAGCAGGTCCGCTCCGGCGTCCTCGAGGGCGCGTGCCACCTGGCCGGCGCCGTGGCCGTAAGCATTCGCCTTGACGACCGCGATGACTCGCGCCCGCGACTCCAGGAACTCGACGATGCTTCGATAGTTGGACTTCAGCGCGGCGAGATCGACACGGGCGACCGTCGGGCGAATCATGCGATCTCCATGATACCGTCGCGACGCCGCGGCATCACGCGCGCGAGATCGACCCGCTCTACGCCGTGAGCGTCGTCGGGTGCGAGTGCCGTCGCAGCTGCGTGCGAATCCGCGTCATCAGGTCGTCGAGGTCGAACGGCTTTGTCACATAGTCGGCCGCCCCGGCAACGAGCCCGCGACGCCTGTCGGCGTTCTGCGATCGGGCAGACAACATCAGGACTGGAATCTGGACAATACAACGCAGCATCCGGCACAGCTCGAAGCCGTCCCGCCGTGGCAGCGACACGTCGAGCACCACCAGATCGGGTGAGAAGGTCCTGACTTTCTCCAGGAGCAGCTCGCCGTCCGGGATCCACTCGACCGCGAACCCTTCATAGGTCAGGTTGTCGGCGAGCACGCGCGCCATGACCGCATCGTCTTCGACGAGGAGGATGCGGTGTTTCGTCGCGAGCGCGCTGTCGCGCCGCGGCGGCAGCGGTGCGCCGAAGGCGTGACGAAGTCTGGGTGAAATCGGTTCCAGCATGGCGATCTCCAAATGAGGCGTGAGTCCCGCTGGTCGGGCGCCCGGGCGACGCACAACCGCGATGTCTGGCCGAGGCTGCAAGCGCGGGGCCGGCGTCGGCGATCCGCCCGCGCACGCGGATCTCGTTTTTCCCTCGCGACTTGGCGTCGGAAACGCGCGCACGCGCGCCTTTCCGGAGGCGACACGAATGTCGTGAGCTCGGCGCGATTCAACGAGAACGTGTGTTTTGCCGCGGCGAGATCGCGGGCGATGGCTCGGCTTGTGGCGGCCAGATCGGTGGAACCAACAAGAATGTCGAATCGAGTGACGCAGGCGACTGAAATGTCGCTGCGCTGCGCGATCGGCCTGGAGGCCCCACGCACGCTCGTGCAGCAGGAGATGCCCCATTGCGGCGGGGATGCCGCATTTCTCTGCGGGCTCAGCGGGCTCTGCGTTCGATCGTCGTGGGCACCGCGGCGTCTTTTTTATGGCCGCGAACAGCGGGCCGCTACGCGCCGCCGGGGGCGAGGTTCTCGAAGCGGGTGAACTCGCGTATGAACGCGAGCTTGACCACCCCGGTCGGGCCGTTGCGCTGCTTGGCGAGGATGATCTCGGCGGTGCCCTGTGCGTCGGTCGGCGGCTGGCTCTTGTCGCCGTACATGTCCTCGCGATAGATGAACGCGACGACGTCGGCGTCCTGTTCGAGGGCGCCGGACTCGCGCAGGTCCGACAGCTGCGGCCGGTGATCGGATCGCGATTCCGGCGCGCGGCTCAACTGCGAGAGCAGCACGATCGGCACCCGCAGCTCTTTCGCCAGCCCCTTGAGCGACCGCGAAATCGACCCGAGCTCGAGGGTCCGGTTCTCGAACTTGCCGCGCCCCTGCATCAACTGCACGTAGTCAATCACCACCAGATGCAGGCCATGCTCGGCCGCGAGCCGCCGGCACTTCGCGCGCATCTCGAGGACGCCGATCGACGGCGTGTCGTCGATGAAGATCTTCGCCTCGCTGAGCGTGCCGATCGCCTGCGACAGCCGCCCCCAGTCGCGCTCGCCGAGGAAGCCGCCGCGCAGCCGGTGGGCGTCGATGCGCGCCTCGCCGGTCAGCATACGCAGGAACAGCTGCTCCTTCGACATCTCGAGGCTGAAGATGCCGACCGTCATGTCGGTTTTCGTGCCGACGTGCTGCGCCATGTTCAGCACCAGGCTGGTCTTCCCCATCGACGGGCGCGCGGCGATGATCACCAGATCCGACGGCTGCAGGCCCGAGGTCATCTCGTCCAGATCGGTGAAGCCGGTCGGGACGCCGGTGATCAGCTCCTTGCGCGAGTGCAGCTTCTCGATCGTGTCGAGGCTGCCCTGCGCCAGGTCGCGCAGCGAGACGAAGCCGTCGCGCACCTTGTCGTCGGCGATCGCGAAGATCGCGTGCTCGGCCTGGTCGAGGATGAGATCGGCTTCTTCTTCGCCGGCGTACGCGGTCGCGAGGATCTTGTTGGCCGAGAAGATCAGGTTTCGAAGGGTCGCCTTCTCCTTGATGATCTTGGCGTAGTGCTCGACGTTGGTGTAGCGCGGCACGCCGTCGACGAGCGCGGTGATGTAGGCGGGGCCGCCGACCTCGTCGAGCTCGTTCGATCGCCCGAGCTCCTCCTTCAGCGTGACCAGATCGATCGCGTCGCCTCGCTCCGACAGCCGGACCATCTTGTCGAAGATGCGGCGGTGCGCGTCACGGTAGAAATCGGCGGCGTCGATGACCTCGGCGGCGAGGTTGAAGGCGTCGTTGTGCAGCAGGATCGCGCCGAGGACCGAGCGTTCGGCTTCGAGGTTGTGCGGGAGTGTTCGTTCGGCGACAGCGGTCTCTGGCATCGGGGCGAGGTCGAAGCGTAGCCCGCCATCGGGGGCTTTGGCAAAGCCCCAAGTGCTCGCGCTCACCGGGGCTTCGGTAGAGAACAGAAGACCAGGAGTTCAGGAGATCAGGAGGCCAGAAGATTCTCAAAGATTGCGTCGTGAAACGAAACTCCTGATCTCGTTCTCCCGATCTCCTGTTGTTTTTACCGACGTTGCAAGCGGATGGATGCCGCTACTTTTTCTCTGCGCGCCACGGCGCCGCCCTCAGCGACGACCCGCACTTTCAGGTTGACCGTGACGTCGCGGTGCAGCTTCACGGGAATTTCGTATTCGCCCAGCCGCTTGATCGGGTCGGCGAGATTGAGCTTGCGGCGATCGAGCTCGAAGCCCTTCGCGGCGAGCGCGTCGGCGATGTCCGAGCTGGTGACCGACCCGTAGAGCGCCTCGGTCTCGCCCACCTTGCGGCTGATCTCGAGCTCGACGTTGGCCATCCGATCGGCGACGGCCTGCGCCGATTTCTGCTCCTCGAGCTCCTTGATCTCGAACTTCGCGCGCTCGCGCTCGATCTGCTTCTTGTTGCTGTCGGTGGCGAGCAGCGCCAGCTTGCGCGGCAGCAGGTAGTTGCGCGCGTAGCCGTCGGCGACCTTCACCAGATCGCCCCGGCGGCCGAGGTGTTCGACGTGTTCTCTGAGTATCACTTCCATAGCTGTCCTCGACGACGATCGAACGCAGAGCGCGCTGAACCCGCAGAGAAAATACTTCTCTCTGCGTGTTCCGCGGGTTCCGCGTTCACGTCGTTCTAGTCGGTCACGTAAGGAATCAACGCAATCTGCCGCGCCCGCTTGATCGCGGTCTGCAGCTTCCGCTGATGCTTCGCACACGTCCCCGAGATGCGCCGCGGCAGGATCTTGCCGCGCTCGGGGACGAACGGCCCGATCAGCTTCACGTCCTTGTAGTTGATGTCGTCGATCTTGTCCGCGCAGAACTTGCAGACCTTCCGCCGGCGGAAGAGTGTTCGCCGCTGTCCCTTTTCCTTGTCGCCCGGTTTCTTGTCGCCGCCGCGGCCGCGGCCGCCTCCCGAGCGTCCCTGTCCGAATGGCATCGCTAAACCTCCACTCCATCAAAGCGATCGTCTTCGGCGTCGTCAGCGTCTGCCGCCGACCGCCCCTCGCCCGGCTGCCGCTGCGGCGGCAGGCCGCGCTTGACGCGACGCCGCTCGGACTCGGTCCGGCGCTTGGTCTGCGTCCGCTCGACCACCTTCTTTTCCTCGTCCACACGCACGACCATGTGGCGGATCACCAGGTCCATCACCTTGAGGCGGCGATCCAGTTCCTTCATCAGCTCACCGGTCCCGTTGATCACCTGCAGGACGTAGAGCCCTTCTTTGTGGTGGCCGATCTCGTAGGCGAGGCGCTTTCTGCCCCAGTTCTCGGTGTTCGCGATCTGCCCGTGCATGCGCGAGACGACGGCGTCGACCTGCGACTGCAGCTCGGTGACCTGTTGCTCCGCGGTGTCGGGGGGAAGGATGTAGACGAGCTGGTACTGACGGTCTGCCATAGTGCTCCTTCAGGACATTCACAATGCGGATTGCGGATTGCGGATGATTGCGGATTTGAATTCCGCATTGCCGCAATCCTCAATCCGCAATCCGCATTGCGAACGGCCACCAAAACGGTGGCAAGGGTGTCCTTCGAGGCGAAGGACTATTCGGTTGTTGCCGGATCGCCGCCGTTGAACTGATTCATCACCGCGGCGATCCCGGAGGTGATGAAGGTTTCCGCCGCGTCGGCCGCGCGCGCGATCATGCGCTCGGCGTCCGCCGCTTCGTCTTTGTCGAACCGCGCCAGCACGTGATCGGCGAGGTCGCGCCGCGAGTCGCCGCGCCCGACGCCGAGCCGCAGCCGCCCGTAGTTGTCGCCGAGGTGCGCGATCACCGACTTCAGGCCGTTGTGCCCGCCTGCCGATCCGCGCGCCCGCGCCCTGAGCTTACCGAGCGGGAGCTGAACCTCGTCGACCACGATCAACAGATCGACCGGCTCGATCTTGAAGTAGCGCGACAGCTCGCCGACCGCCTGCCCGCTCAGGTTCATGTAGGTGAGCGGCTTCACGAGCAGTACGGGTTCGTCGGTCCGCCGCCACCGTGCCATCAACGCGTCGGCCGGCGCGCTCTCGAACTCGACCGACGCTCGCCTGGCCAGCTCGTCGAGCACCGCGAAGCCGACGTTGTGCCGCGTCCCCTTGTACTGCGCGCCCGGATTGCCGAGACCGACTATTGCTTTCACGACCGCCTTCACGACCGCCTTCAAAAACGCGGCAATGGGCGACCGCCCGCCGCCAGCTACTTCTTCTTCTCGTCCTTCTTCTGTTCCTTCTTGTCGTCCTTGGCCTCGTCCTCGTCCTTCTTGCCCTTCTTGATGACTTCGGGCTCGGCCGCCGTCGCCGTCGCCGCGGCCGCGCCTTCGGCCGCCGCCGGCGCCTCTTCGGCCTTCGGCATGATCACGTGCACGAGCATCATGTCGGGATCGCTGACCGCCGTCCACTTCGGGTTGGTGATGACGTCGCGCACGCGAACGCCCTGGTGCAGCATCAGCTCGCTGACGTCGACGGGAATGGTCTCGGGGATGTCGGCCGGCAGCACTTCGATGACGATCTCGCGGCGGATGAACTCGAGCACGCCGCCCTGCTGCTTCACGCCCTTCGGCTCGCCGTGCACCGCAATCGGGATCGTGACCTGCAGCACCTTGTCCATCGCGATGCGGTAGAAGTCGGCGTGCAGCAGCGCGTGGGTGATCGGGTCGACCTGGAAGTCCTTGACCAGGACCCGCGTGTCGCCGGCGCCGTCGAGCTTCAGCGAGATCAGCGTGTTCTGCCCTGCCTCCGAGTGGAGGATCTTCAGGAGCGCCTTCGGCGCCACGGCAATCGGCGTCGCCGTGCGGTCGCCGCCGTAGAGCACGGCCGGCACCTTGCCCTCGCGGCGGGTGCGCCGCGCCTCATTTTTCCCGAACGTGTCACGCGCCGTCGCTTCGAGTATCGCTTCCATGAGTCCTCTGTGCAGTTGCTAGGATGCTGCGGTTGCTGGCCGTCAGGCGGCTTCGCCTGTCACCCGCAACTGGCCCCTGACATCCAGTCAACTAGCAACTAGCATCCAGCAACTACACAAACAGCGAGGAGACCGATGTCTCCTCGTGAATGCTCTTGATCGCCTGCCCGAGCAGGCGCGCCACCGATAACACCACGATCTTTCCGCACGCGGCCCCGGCGGGCGACACCGGGATCGTGTTGGTCACAATCAGCTTGTCGATCGGCGACTTCTCGATCCGATCGATCGCCGGGCCCGACAGCACGCCGTGCACCGCGCACGCGATGATCCGCGTCGCGCCGTTGGCCTTCAGCGCCATCGCGCCCTTGGTAATCGTCCCGGCGGTGTCGATGATGTCGTCCTGCAGGATGCAGGTGCGCCCTTCGACGTCGCCGATGACGTTCATCACTTCCGCCGTGCCATCGTCGCTGCGCCGCTTGTCGATGACCGCCAGTTCGGCGTCGAGGCGCTTGGCATACGCGCGCGCGCGCTCTGCGCCGCCGGCATCCGGCGAGACCATCGTCAGCATCGGGTAGTCGAGGCGCGCCAGGTAATCGATGATCACCGGCGCGGCGAACAGATGGTCGACCGGGATGTCAAAGAACCCCTGGATCTGCGCCTTGTGCAGGTCCATCGTCAGCACGCGATTGGTGCCCGCCGCGCTCAACACGTTGGCGACGAGCTTGGCCGAAATCGGCACCCGCGGCTTGTCCTTGCGGTCCTGCCGCGCGTAGCCGTAATACGGCAGCACCGCGGTGATGCGCGCCGCCGACGAGCGGCGGAACGCATCGATCATGATCATCAGCTCCACCAGGTGCTGATCGACCGGGTTGCTCGTCGGCTGGACGATGAAGACGTCGGTGCCGCGGATGTTCTCGTCGATCTGGAACGAAACTTCCGAATCGGGAAACCGCCGCAGCCGCGCCTGCCCGAGCCCCACACCCAGCACGCCCGCAATCTCGCGCGCCAGCTCGGGATGCGCGCTGCCCGAGAAAATTTTCAGTTCGCCAAACCCGGTCGGCATGAAGGGATCACCCATCAACCTGCAGCCTTCGTGAGTTGGCTGGGGCGGAAGGATTCGAACCTTCGAATACGGGATCCAAAGACCCGCGCCTTACCACTTGGCGACGCCCCACCATGTTGGTTCCTACCGCAAACCCGTTGTCGCGGACCGTCGCGTTCGCAGCGCCTCCTGACCCCGGCCGGTCAGCCGCAGTCCTCGGTCGTCGGTCGCATCCAACCCGCATGACGGTGATCAACTGAGGACTGATGACCAGGAGTAACGCTGAACACCGGCAGCGGCCGAAACGGACCGCCCCACATGAGCAACGCAGACCCAGATGTGGCCGAACCGATGGGGCGCAAACGGTAAGTGTAGCCGATGGGCTCAGGTGGCGGCAAGTCTTTGGTATTTCGAGCGGTTGAGCGTGCGCGTCAGCACGAGTTCGGCGTGTCTTCGACGCCAGCGCGGCGGCCGCGCGCGCCGCATCGGCGCGGCGTTCGAACAGCCCGAATACGGCCGAGCCGCTGCCCGACATCGCGGCCTGGACCGCACGCTCGGCGCGCAATGCGCGGACGATGCGGGCAATTTCGGGATGGCGTGCGGCAACTGCCCCCTCGAGATCGTTGCCAACCTCATAAGCACGCGCACCGCGACCCCGCCTGCGCTCGAGCGAGACCCACGAGCGAGCTTCGGCGCGGCAAGCCCACCTGCCTTCCCGCCCGCCGCGCTGATCCCACCACGCGAACGCCTCTTTCGTGCTGACGCCGAAGGGCGGCAGCACGAGCACCACCCACGCCGGCGGGCGATCGATCAACGGGAAGAGCAGGTCGCCGCGATCGAGGCCGAGCGCGGTTCCGCCTTCGAGGAAGTACGGAACGTCCGCGCCGAGCGCGACTGCCGCATCTCGAACGGCGCGTGTCCGCGACGCGCCAGAACCGAGCGAACACACGCAGCGCCGCGGCCGCGTCACTGCTGCCGCCGCCGAGGCCCGCCTGAAGCGGAATGCGTTTCTTCAGTTGGACCGCGACATCGCGCGGCGCGCCGCGCCGCCCCGACGCGTTCCACATCCGATCGGCAGCGCGCCAGATCAGGTTGGTGTCGTCCGAGGGGCACGCCGGATCGTCGGCGGTGAGTGCGAACGCACCACGGCGGCGAGCGAAGGTCAGCGTGTCGTGCAGCGCGATCGATTGAAAGATCGTCCGCAGCTCGTGATACCCGTCGTCGCGCGTGGCGACGACGCGCAGCGACAGATTAATCTTCGCGAACGCCCGGACGCGCATTGCGGAGCTCGTCGAGAGTGATCGGCGACGCCGAAGGCGGCACCTCGACGCTGAAGACAGGGGCCTCGAGCGCGACGTTGGTCTCCACCTGTGAGAGGCGGAGCGTCAGATCGAAGGCGCTGCTGCCCGGCGCGTTGAGGCTGGTCAAGCGGATGGTGCGCGGCAGGCCGCTCTGGTGATCGCGATATTCGGCTTGCCACGCCGTGCCGTTCGGAGGACGGCGAATCACCGCAGTCAGCCGCCAGGGCTGCGACGCGCCATCGCGGTGGAGATAGAGCTCGGCCCCCTCGCTCTCGATGACACGCCAGTCCGGGCCGCGTTCGTTTCCTTGCGGCGGAACGGTCCCCGGCGCGCAACCGGTCAAGGTCACGTACGAGATCGCCGGCGCTCAGCGGCACCCCTGCCACCGCGCCGAGGACGTCGGCGGGGCGGCCGTGCTCGAGGATGCGCTCGTCGCGCGGCAGCAGCAGCGTCGCATCGTCTCCGGTGGCGACGAAGATGAAAACAGGAGGACCGAACGGCGCGACCGCTTCGATGCGCGCGGAAGCGGGCGCCGCCACGCCGGTGGTGAGGCGGCCTCGGAATCGGCTGCCGGCGGCCTTGCCGCTGGCGTTGACCTCCGCGGTCAGCGTCCGAACGCCGCGGCACTCGGCGGTCGCCTGCGCGAGCGCGTCGGCCGCATCGGGAGCGGGTGCACCCGGTCCCTGCGGCAGCTTCATCAGCGGCGCGCCGCAGGAGACCGTGGCAACAGCGAGGGCGGGAAGCAAGCCACGAAACGACGAAAACACGAAGGCTCTATTTCTTCGGGAGCTTCTGCTTCGCGGCGCGGATCTTCTTGTCGATGTCGGCCTTGTCGATCGAATCGCCGTCGCCGTTCAGCGCGCGGTTCCAGGCGGCAATCGCCTCGTCGTAGCGGCCAAGCTTGAAGAGCACCTGGCCGTAGTGCTCCTGGATCACGGAGTTGGTCTTGAGCTGGTTGGCGGCGCGGCGCAGGTTCTCTTCGGCGAGATCGAGCTTGTCGGCCTTGAAGTAGGCCCAGCCGAGGCTATCGAGAAACGATCCGTTCTCCGGTTCGATGGTCAGCGCTTTTTTCAGATAGCCGACCGATTCGTCGAGCCGCTCGCCGCGCTCGGCGAGCATGTAGCCGAGGTAGTTGAGCGCGGTCGCGTTCTCGGGGTTGCGCGCCAGCACGTCCTTGAAGGCGGATTCGGCCTCGGCAAACTTCTTCTGCTTGTCGTAGACGGCGCCGAGCTCGAACGAGATCGCATCGACGGTCGGGAACTTCGCCTGCGCGTCCTGCAGCACGCGGACGGCCTGCGCGCCGCGATCCGCGTCCGCGTAAATCTGCGCGAGCGAGATGTACGCCAGCGGCTCGCCGCTGTGGTTCTTCACCGCGTCTTCGAGCACGGCGATGCCCTGATCGGGCTTGCCGCTCAGCCGCAGGGCGCGCGCCTGCAGGCGCGTCAACCGCAGATCGTTCGGGTGCTGCACGAGCGCCGCCTTGGCGGCGTCGGCGGCGACGCCGTATTTCTTCGCCGCCAGGTGCGCGTCGATCAGATAGCCGGCGACGGCGGGATCATCCGGCGCGAGCTTGCGCGCCTCCTCGAAGGTCGAGACCGCCTTGTCGTACTGCCCGAGCTCCTGGTAGGCGAAACCGAGGTGCGGCAGGAGGATGCCGATGTCGAACGACCCGTCGGCGCCCTTGCTGCGGAAATCGGCGACGACCGGCGCGAGCTCGTCGACGATCGCCTGATACTGGCGCCGCTCTTCGAGCGACTCGGCGAGCGCGTAGAAGCCCCAGGGACTCTTGTTGTTCTGCGCGATGACGCGGCGTGCGGTCGCTTCCGCCGCCGGGTAGTCGCCCAGCCGCCGCTGCGCCTGCGACAGCAGGTACAGCGAGCGGGAGTCGGCCGTCGGCCGCGCCGCGACCACTTCGGTGAGCGCATCGCGCGCCTTCGCCGCGTTCTCACGCCCGCCCATGTTGAGGAGCGCCGACGCGTAGCGCGACTTCAGCTCGGTATTGCGCGGCGTTCGCTGCAGCGCGCGCGAGTAGGCGCTGACCGCGTCGGACCAGCGCCGCTCGCGCTCGTAGAAATCGGCGAGCGCCGGCAGCAGCCGCGGATCGTCGCCCGTCCGCTCCTCCAGCCACGCGATCGCGTCCTTGGTGCGGCCGGCCCCGGCGTAGGCCTCGGCGAGCATCAGCGGGCCGTCCTGCCAGCCCGGTTCCTGGTTGACCAGGTCGTTGAGCAGCGGGATCGCCTTGTCGTAGGCGCCGCTGCGCACGTAGAGCCGGGCGAGCGACGCGCGGATGTTCGGGTCGACCTCGCCGGCGGCGCGTTCGGTGGCGACCTCGAGGTGCCGAATCGCCTTGGTGAGGTTCTCGTCGGCGCCGCCGGCGGCGGCGCGGCCTCGCAGCGCGTTCTCGCTCGAGCTCTCGGACAACGCCGCGTAGATCGTGCCGAGCACGCGGTTCGCTTCGCGGTTCGCCGGCGCGATCTTCAGCGCCTGCTCCGCCGTCGCCATCGCTTCCTGAATCTTGTTCTCGCGCAGGTAGAGGCCGGCGAGCTCCCCGGGGATGTCGGCGGCGGTCGGATCGAGCTCGATGGCTTTCTTGTACTCGGTGATCGCACCGCTCGCATCATCAGCTTCGTCGAGCCGGTGCGCGAGCATGAAGTGGTAGTACGCATCGCCGACCTTGTCGGGCGGCGCCGTCCTCGCCGGCTGCGCCTGCTGTGCTCTCGACTGATCCGCTGCGGCCGCGAGCGGCAGCGACACGCTGAACAGCGCGACAAGGACTGCGATCTTCATACCCCTGAATTGTTCCACAAAAGGGGGGAGGTGTCATATATTCCCGGCATGGCCGTCGACCCGGAATTGCTCGAAATTCTCGCCTGTCCGAACTGCAAGACGCCGGTCGCGCTCGTCAAAAACGGCACTGCGCTGAAGTGCGCCACGTGCAAACGTGTGTATCCGATCAAGGACGACATCCCGGTGATGCTGATCGACGAAGCCACGATCGAGAAGGAGTAGTGGGTGAGCCGGCGAGCATTCTGCTCGTTCGCCTGCGCCAGATCGGCGACGTCGTGTTCACGACGCCGGCCGTGCACGCACTGCGGCGGCGGTTTCCCGGACGCGGTGATCACCTACCTGGTCGAGCCGGCGGCCGCGCCGATCGTGGCCGGCAACCCGCACCTGAACGAGGTGCTCGTCGCGCCGCGACGATCGGGCATCGGCGGCCTCATCGCCGACCTCACGCTCGGCCGGCAGTTGCGCGCCAGGCGATTCGATCTCGCGATCGACTTTCACGGCGGTCCGCGCGCCTCGCTGCTGACATGGCTGAGCGGCGCGCCGGTGCGCATCGGCTACGAAGTGGCCGGGCGGAGCTGGATGTACACCCAGCGCGTGGCGCGATCGCGCGCGCTGCTGCCGCGCCACTCGGTCGTCAACCAGTGGGATCTCGTCGCCGCGCTCGACATCGCGGCGCCGGACCCGTCCGCCACGCCAACCGAGATGCGGCTCGATCGCGCCGCCGCCGCGGCCGTCACCGAGCGTCTCGCGCGGGCGGGCGTCTCGACCGACGAACGGATCGTCGTCATCCACGTCAGCGCCGGCAACCCATTCCGGCGCTGGCCGTTCGAGCATTTCGTCGAGTTGATCGCCGCGCTCGTGGCCGACGACTCCTCGCGCCGCATCATCGTCACGTCGGGACCGTCGGAAGAGGCGGCAGCCGCGCGCGTGATCGCGGCCGCGCGCGATCGGGTCGGCGCCGAGGCGGCGACGCGGGTGGTGTCGTGCGGTGAGTTCTCGCTGACGGAGCTGCGCGCGCTGCTCGATCGGGCGTCGCTCTACATCGGCGGCGACAGCGGCCCGCTGCACATCGCCTCGACGACGGCGGTGCCGATTGTCGGCCTGTATGGGCCGACGCTGCCGGAGCGGTCGGCGCCGTGGCGCAGCCCGGCCTATGCGACCGAATCGGTCGATGCCGGTGTCCTGCCGTGCCGGCCGTGCGAGCAGCGCGTTTGCGTGCCGGGTGACTTCCGGTGCCTTACCTTGATCACCCCCGTGCAGGTGGTCGCCGCGGCGCGGCGGGCGGTGACCCGGTCCTCAACCCCTCACGCGTAGGGGCGGGGTTCGGCGGGCCGGACGTGTCACGGTCCGCCTAAAGGCGGACACTACGACCGTCGGCTGCGAGTTAAGATGTCAGACGTGAGCGACGCCCTCGCGCTCGACGCGCGGCCGCGGGTCGACAGCAACCCGCTCGAACAGGCCGGAACAGTGGCTCTGCTCGCGCTCGCCGGCGCGCTCCAGTTTTCGATCGCCGTCGCACAGATCCTGCTGACCATCGCGGTCCTGTGCTGGCTCGGCCTGGTCGTCATCCGCCGCGAGCGATTCGAGGCGCCGTCGTTTTTCTGGCCGCTGCTCGCCTACGCGGGGATGACGCTGATCTCGGCCCTCTTCTCTATAGATCCACGCGCCAGCCTGATCGACTCCAAGCAGCTCGTCCTTTTTCTGGTGGTGCCGGTCGCGTACCGCTTCGCCGTGGGCGACCGCGGCGGCACGCTCATCACCGTGGTTCTCAGCTGCGCCGCCGCAAGCGCGGTATTCGGCATCGTCCAGTACGGGATCCTTCATTACGACCAGCTCGGTCAGCGGCCTCAGGGGACGCTCGGTCATTACATGACCTACTCCGGGTTGCTGATGATCGTCATCGCCCTGGCGGTGGCACGCGTGCTCTTCGGCCGGAGCGACCGCACGTGGGCGGCGCTCGTGATGCCGGCGCTGGCGGTCGCGGTTGCGCTGACCTTCTCGCGCAACACCGCCGTCGGCGTCTGCGTCGCCGCCGCAATGCTGTTCGCGCTCAAGGATTTCCGCCTCTTTGCGGTGCTGCCGATCGTTGCCGCGGTCTTCATCGCGGTGGCGCCAGGGCAGATCGCGAAACGCTACGCGTCGATGTTCAACATGAACGACCCGACGGTTCGCGACCGTGTCGCGATGCTGCACATCGGCGAGCGCATGGTCGCGGCGCGGCCGCTCACCGGCGTCGGCCCGAACATGGTCCAGCGGCAGTACGCGCAGTATCGCGGGCCGGACGCGGTGAAGGCGGTCAACCCGCACCTGCACAACAACCTGCTGCAGATCGCCGCGGAGCGCGGTCTCGTGGCGCTGGCGCTGTGGCTGTGGTTCATCGTCGCGGTGGTGCGCGATCTGTGGCAACGATTCTCGAGCGGCCGGCAGCGCGAGCTCGCCGCCGCCGCTCTCGCCACCACCGGCGCCCTGCTCGCCGCCGGCTTCTTCGAGTACAACTTCGGCGACTCCGAAGTGCTGATGCTGTTTCTGATCATCGTGACGCTGCCAGCCTCGGCCGATCGGTCCACCGCGGCATGACGCTGCCCCGGCTCGACGCGAGCCGCGCCCGCGATCTCGTCGCGCGATTCGCCGGCCAGCGCGTCCTCGTCGTCGGCGACGCGATGCTCGATCGGTTCATCGTCGGACAGGTCACGCGCATCTCGCCCGAAGCGCCGGTTCCCGTCGTGCGCTTCCAGTCGGAACACGTCAGGCTGGGCGGCGCGGCCAACGTCGCGCACAACATCGCCGCGCTCGGCGGCAAACCGTCGCTGGTGGCGGTGGTCGGCGCCGACGCCGCCGCCGCGCGGTTGCGCGAACACCTCGCTGCCGCCGGCGTGGAGATCGATGGCCTGGTCGAGGACCGCTCGCGGCCGACGACCGAGAAGGTGAGGATCGTCACCGAGCGCAACCAGCAGGTGGCGCGGCTCGACTACGAGCAGGATCGCGACATCTCGGATGCGGTCGAAGCAGCGGTCGTCGCTCGCGTCCAGCAGGCCGGCCACGACGCGGACGTGCTCCTGGTTTCCGACTACCTCAAGGGTGCGGTCACGAGACCGGTGTTCGAATCGCTCCTCTCGGTCGCGTCGGCGGCGCCGATCGCCGCGGCGCGAGGCACCCGCCGGACGGATCCGGGCGCCGGGCGCATCCCGGTGATCGTCGACCCGAAGATTCCCCATCTCGCCGTCTACGCCGGGGCGACGCTCGTCACCCCCAACCACCACGAGGCTGAAGTCGCCACGCACCTGCGCGTCCGGACCGACGAGGAAGCGCGCCAGGCGGCGCGCGAATTCCGCCTGCGCGCCAACTGCGACGCGGTACTGATTACCCGCGGAGACCAGGGCATGTGGCTGTCGGAAGCGGACGATGAGGGATCGATCCCGGCAGTCGCGCGCGAGGTCTCCGACGTCACCGGCGCCGGCGACACCGTCGTCGCAACGCTGTCGCTCGCGCTCGCGGCCGGCGCGACGATGGCGGAGGCCGCGACCCTCGCGAACCATGCGGCAGGGATCGTGGTTGGGAAGTTCGGGCCCGCGACGCTGACCGCGGAAGAGCTCGCCGCGACTTTCTAACAGCGCCCACCGACCAACTAGAACGGGACGTACACGCCGAGGACGCTGAGCTGGCCCTTGTCGTCGTAGATGGCGCGCTGCATCCGGCCGGTCCATTTGTCGTAGACGAGGACGCTGACCGAGCCGGGGTCGTGCACTTCCTTCCATTCGTACCGAGGCAAGAAAGAGTGCGCGAAAATCGCGAGCACCAGCACGCCGAGAAATGCCCACCACCACGCATCTTTTGGATTCATGTCCCCTCGTCAATGCCTGAAATGGCGTCTGCCGGTAAAAACCATCGCCAGCCCCTGTTCGTCCGCGGCGGCAATCACCTCGGCGTCGCGCACTGATCCTCCCGGTTGAACGACGGCGACGGCGCCGGCTTTTGCGACGGCGTCGAGGCCGTCGCGGAACGGGAAGAACGCATCCGATGCCGCAACCGATCCGGCGAGCGAGCGATTGGCCGCCTGCGCCTTCATCACCGCGACGTTGACCGCGTCGACGCGGCTCATCTGCCCGGCGCCGATAGCGAGCGTCCGCTGCGCCTCGGTGAAGATGACGGCGTTCGACTTTACGTGGGCGCAGACCCGCCATGCAAAACGAAGAGCTTCCCACTCCTGGTCGGTCGGTTGACGCTTCGTCATCACGCGGAGCCCGTCCGGCAGCGATCCTGCCGACCATGGACGGCGCGCCTCGATGACATCGTCGCGCTGCTGCGACACCATCGCGCCGAGGATGGAGCGATACTCGAGGTCGAGCGGTTCGCGCTGCGCGAGCTGCAGCAACGCGAAGTCGGTCGTCAGGACGCGCATGTTCGTCTTGCGGGCGAGCACATCGCGCGCGGCGGGTTCGACCGCCGGTGCGATGACAGCCTCGATGAACGTCGACACGATGGCCTCGGCGGTGGCGACGTCGATCGGGCGATTCAGCCCGACGATGCCGCCGAAGGCGGCAAGGCTGTCGGCATCGCGCGCGCGGATGTACGCGTCCGCGCCGTTCTGGCCGGTCGCCGCGCCGCACGGGTTCGTATGCTTGATGACGACGGCGGCGGGCTCGTCGAACTCGAGGACGATGCGAAGCGCGGCGTCGAGGTCGAGGAGGTTCGTGTACGACAGCTCCTTCCCCTGGAGCACGTCGGCGGCGCCCAGGCCGGCGGTCGTCCCCGGCGACGGGCGGCCCATGAAGTACCACGCCCCGTTCTGGTGCGAGTTCTCCCCGTAGCGGAGGTCGCGGATCGGCGCCAGCGAGAACTCGATCGTCGCGTCCTTCGGGAACCCGATCAACCGGCGGAAGCGCTGCTCATCGACGTCCACCGCCGCCAGCGCGCGCGCAATCGTCGCGTCGTACTTCGCGGTGTGCTCGAACGCCTTGCGCATCAACTCGAAACGAAAGCCGACGGTCGGCGTCGCATCGATCTGACGCAGCAGGCGCGAGTAGTCGAGCGGGTCGACGACCACCAGCACGCTCTGGAAATTCTTCGCCGCCGCACGCACCAGCGACGGGCCGCCGATGTCGATCTCCTCGACCAGCGCCTCGAACGGCGTGTCCGGGTTGGCCGCGGCCTTCGCGAACGGATACAGGTTGACGACGACGAGATCGACGAGGCCGATGCCGAGCCGGTCGAGCGCCGCGAGATCGTCCGGCCGATCGCGCCGTGCGAGGATGCCGCCGTGCAGCGCCGGATGCAGCGTCTTGACGCGGCCGTCCATCATCTCGGGAAAGCCGGTGAGATCCGAAACTGCAATCACCGGCAGGCCGGCGTCGGTCAACGCGCGCGCGGTGCCGCCGGTCGATACGAGTTCGTAATCGCGTGACGAAAGTGCGCGCGCCAGATCGACGACGCCGGATTTGTCAGAAACGCTAATCAGGGCTCTTGGCATAAACCGGAAAGTCCAGTATTATCTCTGCCGACGCCGGGCGGGCCTGGCGCCGCAAGGAAAAGGCCGCACACTGCGGCTTTTTTTATGTTTACCGACGCGAGATCGCGTCCAGCAAGTAGGGAAGAGAACGATGCGTATCACAGGCAAGGTCAAGTGGTTCAACAACGCCAAAGGCTACGGGTTCATCGAGCGCGACGGCGGCAGTGATGTCTTCGTGCACTACTCCGCCATCCAGGGCGACGGCTTCCGCTCGCTCGAAGAGGGTCAGGCAGTAGAGTTCGAGATCGTCGACGGCCCCAAGGGCCCGCAAGCCGGCAACGTCACTAAGATCTAGCCCCTTAAGCGGGCAGAGGGTCTCGGGCTGAGCGCGCACCGCGTTTCGCCCTGAGCCCTCTGCCCTAATCGTTTTCGTTCGCACCCTTCAGCGCTCTCGCCGTAAAGCTCACCTTCCCGTCCTTCACCGCCACGCGAAACGCCACTTCCGGCGTCCCCGACTGCTTCAGCTTCTTCACCTGATTCTTCACCAGGTCGGCGAACTTGTGGAACGGCGGCGCGGCTTCGCCGACGTCGCGGCGCGCTTCGGCGAGCGATTCGTAGAGCTCGGTCAGCTTGTCGATCTCGCGCACCGGATCGCGGAACGACGACACGTGCAGGATGCGATCTTCCGGCCCCTTCTTCTCCGGCTCCTTCGACCCGCGTTGCTGCGCGAACGGGCCGGGACGCCCCTCCTCGCGCGCGCGCAGCCCGCGGTCCCAGAGATCGATGAAGGCGGCAAAGCGCGACTGCAGCGTCGTGAAGCGGAAGCGATCGCCGGTGTTGACGATGTGCGCGCGATCGTACTGCTTCACCATCGCCTCGACGCGGGCGCGCGTCTCCCACGGCGGCTTCGGCAGCCGGCCGGAGAAGAACATGTTGTATTCGGCTTCGAGCTGCTTCAGATCGGCTTCGAGCCGCTGCAGGTCGCGTTCGATGTTCGACGGAGGCACGACACTCTTACCGTGGGATGAGGAACCAGACGAGCGGCAGCCACAGCTCGCGCGCGTAGGGCACCGGCCGATCGTCGATCAGCACGTCGGTGGCATCGGATCCGCCGACGATCTGAAACAGATCGCGCAGCTTGAGCGCATCGCTCGACCAGAATCGGGCGCGGTAGCGCAGCGCCGGGCCGGCGCCGGTCTCGCGGAACTCGGCCGAGGCGCGCGCCAGTTCGAGCGCGCGCGGGAAGTCCGGGATATCGAGCCTGGGAAAGACCAGCGTGATCGAGAACGGCCGCGCCTCCTGGCCGAAGAGCGCCTCGCGCAGGTCGGGATCGAGCGCGGCCAGCTCCTCGTTGGTCGGCTGCTCGGGCAGCTCGGCGTACGGCCAGAAGCGCTCGAGCGGACGGTACCTGGGAGGATCCGAGGCCATGGAGGTGATGCCATAGTATTGCAGATTGCCGAGCGGCCGGACCGCCAGGCGGCGCGGACAATTCTGCAATCGCGCTATTCTGCGCAGCTCGAACCCATGCCTGACTTCAGGATGATTCCGTCGATCGACGCGCTGCGCCAGCGGACAGCCGTGCGGGCGCTCGAAGCGCGCTTCGGCGCCGACGCGACGCTGGACGCACTGCGCGAAGCCGCGTCCGCGTTGCGCGGCGCCATCGCCGGCGGCCGCGCGACGGTCGCGGACGAGAGCGCCGCCGCGGGGCAGATCGAATCGGCGGCCGCGGTGCGGCTCGACAGCGCGTTCCGCCCCTCGCTGCAGCGCGTGATCAACGCGACCGGCGTCATCATCCACACCAACCTCGGGCGCGCGCCGCTCGCGCCCGCCGCGGTCGATCGCGTCGTCGCAGTCGCGCGCGGCTACTCGTCGCTCGAGTACGACCTCGACCGCGGCACGCGCGGCCGCCGCGATCTGCATGCGGAGGCGCTGCTCTGCCGCCTCACCGGCGCCGAAGCGGCGGTGGTCGTCAACAACAACGCGGCCGCGACGATGATCGTGCTGGCGGCGCTGGCGGCCGGCCGCGAAGTGATCGTGTCGCGCGGGAGAGCTGGTCGAGATCGGCGGCGGCTTCCGGGTTCCCGACGTGATGGCGCAGTCGGGCGCGGTCCTGCGGGAAGTGGGGACGACGAACAAGACGCGCGCGTCCGACTACGCGGCGGCGATCAACGATCGCACAGCACTGATCCTGCGCGTCCACCCGTCGAATTTCCGGATCGAGGGCTTCACCTCGCGTCCGGCAGTCGAAGAGCTCGTCGCCCTTGGCAGAAAATTCAACCTCCCCGTCGCCGAAGATCTCGGAAGCGGCTACTTCCCCGCCCGGGGCCAGACAGGGGTCGGACACCTGTCTGACCCCGCCAAGGCTGTTGCGGGGGTCGGACACCCCTCCGACCCCGCCAGGGCGGCCGCGGGGGTCGGACACCCCTCCGACCCCGCGGCACGCGCGTTCCCGGGCGACGAGCCGGCAGTCCCGGCCTCGATTGCCGCCGGCGTCGACGTCTGCTGCTTCAGCGGCGACAAGCTCGTCGGCGGCCCGCAGGCCGGCATCATCGCCGGACGGCGTGCGGTCGTCGATCGCATCCGCTCGCACCCGCTGATGCGCGCGCTGCGCGTCGACAAGATGACCTACGCCGCGCTCGAGGGGACGCTCGCCGAGTTTGCCGCCGGCCGTGCGGCCGCCACGATCCCGGTCCAGCGGATGCTGGCGATGACCGCCGGGGAAATCCGACAGCGTGCGGAGGCGCTCGCCGTCGAGATCACGAAGATCGGCGCGTGGCGCGCCGAGATCGTCAGCGGCGTGTCGGCGGTCGGCGGCGGCAGCGCTCCGGGCGTGGAGCTGCCGACCTGGCTGGTCGCGATCGAGAAGAACGGCCTCACCGCGGATGCGCTGGAAGAACGGCTGCGGCAGCTCTCGCCGCCGATCGTCGCGCGGATCGAACGCGATCGGCTGCTGCTGGATTTGCGCACGGTCCTGCCAGACGAAGACGCGATGCTGCCCTCGCTGCTCGCCAGCCTATAGCGCACCCTTCGGGCTGCCCGCGATTGCTGGCCACACGCTCGCGAAGCGGACATAATCCGCCGCATGACACGACCAGTTGCCGGCCTCGCGGTGCTCGCGTGCCTGATCGCGGTCCCAGTGCAGGCGCAAACGCGCTCCTTCGACTCGCCGCTGATGGCGCGGTCATCGAACACTGCAAGGCTCGCTCAGGACAGGTCTCTCGGCGCCGCGACCTCGCGCGATGTCGCCGCAGGGCAGCAGATTTTCGACGCCCAGTGCGCCTGGTGCCACGGCGCCGGCGGAACAGGCGGAACCGGCCCCGACCTGCGGCGGCCGACGCTGCGGCACGCGGCGACCGACGCCACGCTCGTCACGATCGTGCGCAATGGCATCCCCGGCACCGAGATGCCATCGTTCGCCATCGCCCTCACCGACACCATGGCCTGGCAGACCGCCGCCTACGTCCGATCGCTCGGCCGGACTCGCAACGTGGCGATCCCCGGCGACGCCACCCGCGGCGCGCGGCTCTACGAGTCGTCAGGCTGCGCCTCGTGCCACGTGGTCAGCGGCCGCGGCGGCGTCCTCGGCCCGGAGTTGACCAGCATCGGCGCCCAGCGCGGCGCACCGTACCTGCGCGATGCGCTGATCAAGCCGGCGGCAGCGCACCCGCCCGGTTATCTGGTGGTCCGCGCGGTACCGTCCAGCGGCGCCGACGTCCGCGGCATCCGCGTCAACGAGGACGTCTTCTGGATCCACATCCGCGACGGCAGCGGCACGGTGCACACGCTGGAGAAATCGACGCTCGCGCGCGTCGACCGCGAGCTCGACGGGACGCTGATGCCGTCATACGCGTCGCGCCTCTCTTCGGCGGAGATCGACGACGTGGTCGCGTGGCTGGCGACGCTGCGAGGTGCGAAATGACGAACCGGATCATGGCGGCCCTGAAGGGCCGCCCTACCAGTTGCTCGCCGCGGGCAGCCCTGAAGGGCTGCGCTACCGGGATCGCCAGCGGCGCGTCTTTCGTAGCGCAGCCCTTCAGGGCTGCCTCGCTCGTGGGGCGGCCCTTCAGGGCTGCCGTGTTCGGCGGCGTTCTCGGCGTCGCGACCCTCGCAGCGCAGGACGGGCAATGGCTGATGTACTCGGGCGGCTTCAACTCGCACCGGTTCTCGCCGCTGACCGAGATCAAGCCCGACAACGTCGCGCCGCCTTCGACCGGTGTGGGTGTATCAGCCACCGGGCACCGGCTCGGTCGAATGCACCCCGATTGTCGCCAACGGGGTGATGTACGTGACGTCGGGGCCGACCTCGGTCAGCGCGCTCGATCTCAAGAGCGGCAAACCGCTCTGGGAATGGACGCGGCCGATCGCGCCGAGCGTGCTGAACCTCGGCTTCCCGCGCGTCAACCGCGGCGTCTCGATCCTCGACGACACGATCTACGTCGGCACGCTCGACGGCTACCTGGTGGCGCTCGATGCACGCGCCGGGATCGAGCGCTGGGCGGTGCACGTCGGCGACAACCCGACCGGCCACGCGATCACCGCCGCGCCGCTCATCGTCGGCGACAAGGTGATTGTCGGCATCAGCGGCGGCGAAGCCGGCATCCGCGGCTTCCTCGACGCCTACGACGCGAAGAGCGGCAAGCAGGTCTGGCGCTTCTGGACGGTGCCATCGCCCGGTGAACCGGGCAGCGACACGTGGCCGGGCGACAGCTGGGTGCACGGCGGCGGCGCGACATGGCTCACCGGCTCCTACGATCCGGCGCTGAAGCTGCTCTACTGGGGCACCGGCAATCCCGGACCCGACTGGAACGGCGACTCGCGCAAGGGCGACAACCTCTACACCTCCTCGCTGGTCGCGATCGACGTCGAGACCGGCAAGGCACGCTGGCATTTCCAGTTCACGCCGCACGACGTCCACGACTGGGACGCGAACCAGATCCCCGTGCTCGTCGACGCCGAGATCGGCGGGCGGATGCGCGCGCTGGTCATCACCGCGAACCGCAACGGCTTCTACTACGCGCTCGATCGCGCGACCGGCGAGTTCCTCGTCGGCACCCAGTACGCGAAGCAGACGTGGGCCAAAGGCCTCGACGAGCGCGGCCGGCCGATCGAGATTCCCGGCATGGAGCCTTCCGAGAAGGGCACGCTCGTCTACCCGAGCCTCCAGGGCTCGACGAACTGGTCGAGCCCCTCCTACAGCCCCGACACCGGCATGCTCTATGTGCCGGTGCGCGAGATGGGATCGATCTACTTCAAGACCGGCGTCGAATACCGGCCCGGTACCTACTACACCGGCGGCAGCGAGAAGCGGCTCGACGAGGAATCGTGGGGCGCCGTCCGCGCGCTCGACGCGAAGACGGGCAAGCTGGCGTGGGACTTCAGGCTGCCGTCGCCGCCGTGGGCTGGCGTGATGTCGACGGCGGGCGGGCTTGTGTTCGGCGGCTCGAACGAGGGGAACTTCTTCGCGCTCGATGCGAAGAGCGGCAAGCCGCTGTGGCAATTCCAGACCGGCGGCCAGATCCGCTCCGGCCCGATGTCGTTTCTCGCCGGCGACAAGCAGCACGTGGCCGTCGCCGGCGGCCACGCGATCTTCGTCTTCGCTCTGGAATAGCACGACTGATCGGCTGAGTCGCTGGATGCGCAGATGTCAGGTCCAGCTTGTGACAGCTAGCCGCCAGCATCCAGCGCTCAGCAACGTGCGTCCGCGCTAGAACCCGAAGCGCACGCTGAACTGCAGCGCCCGCGGCTGGCCGTTGCCGCCGTTGAGCGCGGTCAGCACCAGGAAGTCGGACAATCGCTGATCGACGATCGACGCGCCGTCATTGGGCGCGCCCGGGTTGCTGAAGTTCGCCGTGTTGAACAGGTTGTACAGCTCCATGTTCGCGTCGATCGTCCTGCCGCCGCCCGGATGGAACCGATAGGCGAACTTCATGTCGGTCTGCTTGAACGAGGGCCCCTTCGCGCCGTTGCGGCGGCCATCGTTGTCGACGCAGATGGAGTTGAGGCCGACGCCGCAATAGTTCCCGGCCGGCAGCAGGTCGAACAGCCGACCGTTGCGATCCGCGTCCACGGCGGAGTTGATCAGGGTCATCGACACGCCGCTCATGTAGCGCGCCACCGCGCTGACCGTCAGCCCGCCGGTTTTTGGAATCTCGACCCGACCGTTGAGGACGATGTTGTTCCGCCGATCGCCGTCGAGCGGCCCGTAATTGCGATCATACAAAGGATCCGCGCCGACCTGATAATTGTTGAAGCCTCGTTGGTTGGCCTCGGCGTTGCCGCGCGCGTAGCCGACCGCGTAGGACACCCGGCCCGCCCAGCGGTTGCTGTACCGCTTCTCGAGCGAGAAGTTGACCCCGTCGAATTCCGACGAGCCGTCGTTGACACGGGTGAGCACCGGGTTGACGAACGGCGAGATGCCGAGCTGGCCGGCGATGTTCTCGAGGTCGGTGTAGTTGATCCGGCCCGTCCGGCTGGTGTCCACGCGCAGTCCCGGATTCAGGTCGTAGTTGATCAGCTGATCGCGGTTCCAGCTCTTGATGTAGTCGGCGGTGACGGCCATGTGCTGGCCGACCTGCCGCTCGTAGCCGAGCGACAGCTGTTGGACCTGCGGCACCCGCCGGTCGGGGCTGTCGAGGAAGACCTGGCCGTTGTTCCGGCCCATCGACCCGGGCGGGTACAGCGCGTTGATCGCGGCTCTATTGACGACCGGTCCGTTGACCAGCATCGGGATCGGTCGGCAGCTGGCCGCGGCTCGGGCCAGGGTCCGCCGAGCTGGTGGGGAATGACACGGTGAACGAATCGCTGTAGACGCCGGTCGACACGAACGGCGTCGTCGTGATCATCGTGATCTTGTCGTAGAAGATGCCGTAGCCGCCGCGGACGATCGAGGTCCCGGTGGCGGAGGGCTTCCAGGTGAAGCCCAGCCTCGGCGCGATGTTGTTCTTGTCGACGGCATGTCCGCCGCTGGTGAAGAACGGGTTGAAGTCGTTGGTGAGCGGCAGGAGCTCGACGTCGTAGCGCAAGCCGACGTTCAGCGTCAGGTTGCCGCGGTGGAACTTGTCCTGCGCGAACAGCACGAAGACGTTGTTCGGCATCAGGATGTTGCTGGCGGAAGGCACCCTGATCTGGAGACGCTCCGGATAGGTTCCCGGAATGCTCGCGTCGAACGCGCGATCCGTGGAGAAGATGAACCGGCCGTTCATGTCCCCCTGGTCGGGCAGGTTGATGCTGGAATAGATGTACTGGCCGCCGAGCTTCAAATCGTGATCGCCTCCCAGCCACGAGGGTATGAACTGGGAGTACGCGTCGGAAATTTCGTAGGAATTGTTGATGCGGAACTGCGCGCCCGTCGCTGGCCCATCGAAGAAGGTGGCCATCGCGAGCGAGGGCGGCAGTTCGGTGTTCGGGATGCCCTCTTGCAGCCGTTTGTCGGTGAAGCCGTTCTTCTCATACGTCCAGCCGGCGCGAATCGTGTTGAAGCGGTTGTTCCCGAAGATCGAGTTGAAGCTGCCCCCCGCCAGGCGATCGTCGTCGTACTCCTGGTCCCTCGCCGCTTGCGTCACGCGCCCGGCGACGCGGTCGTAGGTCGGCGACTTTTCGATCGTGAAGCGGCCTGTCCAGGCGTGGTTCTGGTTGATCTGGTTGTCGAACCGGATCATGTGGTTCCAGAGGTTCATCCGCTGGGTGTTCGAGTAGTTCAGGTCCGGCCGGGACGCGAAGGTATTGCTGCGCCCTTCGGAGTAGACCAGCCGATCGAGGCTGTAGAAGAAATGCGCCTTGTCCTTCTTGACCGGGCCGCCGATCGTGCCGCCCCAGTCGGTCTGCTTCGTTTCCGGTTTCTCGAGATTGTTCTGCGCGACGAAGAAGTCCTCCGCCGTCAGCGCGTGGTTCGTGAAGCTGCCGAACAACGAGCCGTGGAAGATGTTGCCGCCCTGCTTGGTGATCGCATTGACGATCGCGCCGGCGGTGCGGCCGAACTCGGCGTCGTACTGGTTGGTGAGCACCTGGAATTCCTGCACCGTCTCGAGCGCGGGACGCACCTGGCTGCCGCACGAGCTGCCCAGATAGTCGTCGTTGTTGCCGGCGCCGTCGATCGAGAAGTTGCCGCTCCGGTTGCTGCCGCCGCCGACGATCAGCGACTCGCAGGCAAACGAGGCCGTCGACGAGGACACCTGGATGCCCGGCGTCAGGCCAACGGCGAACATCCAGTTCTTGTTCATGATCGGCAGCGCCGCGATCTCGGCTTCGGCGATGTTGGCGCCGATCTGCTTCGAGGTCACGTCCACGAGCGGCGAGGTCCCCGACACGGTGACGCTCTCCTCGAGGCCGCCGACGCTCAGCGTGATGTCGAGGGTCGCGGTGTTGCCGATCTGCATAACCACGTCGGGCCGTTCGTACTTCTTGAATCCCGTCAGGTCCGCGGTGATCTTGTAGGGTCCCGGGATGAGATTGGTCAGGAAGTAGGAGCCGTCGGCGTTGCTGACGACCTGCCGGAACTGGCCGCTGCCCTGGTGGGTGACCACCACCGTGACCCCGGGCAGCGCTGCGCCCGACTCGTCGAGGACATGACCTTGCACAGCTGAATTCTGGCCTTGAGCGACCGCGGGGATGGGTGCCAGCGCGAGGAGCCCGACGAAGACGGCGACTGCGAGTCTACGCATGATCCTTCTCCTCCAATCCCAAGGGGAGACTGCCGAACCGCCCGAAGGCGGAGTGAGTGACACGGCTAGTCGAAGAGGCGCGTAGGGCGCGTTTCCGCTTATAGCGAAGGCGGTCCTATGGACCGACGGTTTACGCCTGTGCAGACGTCGTGTCAAGGAAAACGGACGAGCGGCCGGCACTTATGGCGCGTGAAAGCGCGAGACGAACAAGAAACCGGATCGCGCCGAGGGCTGGCATGCCACTTGGAAGAGACCTGAGCCAAATGGCTAAACTCATCGTTCGCCGCGGGATGCGACCGGAGTACTACGGGTTTCTGAGCGTGACGGCCGTGGCCAACGGCGACGAAGTCATCGTCGATCGGCGCCGCCGGAGCGCAGAGAATGCGGCGGAACGTGGCGATCCGGAGTTCATCGACCGACGCGGGCCGCGGTCGGAGCGGTGGATCGACGACGATGTCATCGTGGTGAACGGATAGGACCACTCCTCGGAATTCTCGTTCCGCGGCGACTTATGTTCTCTCCGTCGAGCGCGAGTGTCGGGGCTGGGCGCTGGGGCTGGGAGGGCTAGACGGCTTCCATTTGTACGTAATGTCCGCCTTCAGGCGGACCTACGCGAGGTCCGGCTCAAGCCGGACACTACGAACGCATTTTGGACCTGACTGCCTGACGACTGCTCAGAGGATGGTCCCGATCGACTTCGCGGCCCAGTCGATGACGCGCGTTGGCAGGATGCCGAGGTAGAACAGAAGAATCGCGGACACGATCAGCGCGACGCCGGCCACGCGCGGCACCGGCGGGAATCGCGTCTCGGTTTCGCTCGTCGTCATGTACATCATGACGACGATCCGCAGGTAGAAGAACACCGAGACGACGCTCGTCAGTACACCGATGATCGCGAGGCGGTTGTAGCCGGCAGCGACCGCTGCGCTGAAGACGTACCATTTCGCGACGAAGCCGGCGAGCGGCGGGAAGCCACCCAGCGACAGCAGGAAGACCGTCATCAGCGTCGCGAGCGCCGGGTGCTGGTACCAGAGCCCGGCGTAGTCGCGCACCTCGTCGTTCGGCTGGTCGGCGTTGTCGAGCAGCGCGATGACGCCGAAGGCACCGATGTTCGTGATCGCGTAGGTCAGCAGGTAGAACAGCAGCGACTGCTTGGCGATGTCGTTCGCCGCCACCAGCGCCACCAGCAGGTAGCCGCCGTGCGCGATGCTCGAATACGCCAGCATCCGCTTGACGTTGGTTTGCGCCACGCCGGCGACGGTGCCGAGGACCATGGTTGCCACGGCCAGCACCGCGATGACCTGGGACCACCCGGCGACCATATCCGGCCCCCAGGTCCCCTTGAGCGGCTCGAACGCCGAAAGGAACACCCGCGCGAACGCCGCGAACGCGGCCGTCTTCACGCCGGTGGACATGAACGCCGTGACCGCCGGCGGCGCACCCTCGTACGCGTCCGGCGTCCACATGTGGAACGGCACCGCCGAGACCTTGAACGCGAACCCGACGAGCACGAGCCCGACGGCGAGCAACTGCATCGGCGACGGCGAGATCGACTGCGCCGCCATCAGGCCGCCGATGCGGTCGAGGCGGGTGCTGCCGGTGATCCCGTAGGTGAACGCGATGCCGTAGAGAAAGAACGCGCTGGCGATCGCGCCCAGCACGAAGTACTTGAGCGCCGCCTCGGTCGAGCGGGGTGCGTCGCGGCGGATGCCGGTCAGGACGTACACCGCGAGCGACAGCACCTCGAGGGCGAGGAAGATGACCAGCAGGTCGGTCGCCGTCGCCATCAGCATCATGCCGGCGGTGGCGAACAGCAGCAGGGCGTAGTACTCGCCGCGCGGCAACCGCTCGCGCTCGATCGTCGGGCCGGAGATCGCCAGCGAGAGGACGCCGATCACAATCAGGATCGCGGTGACGAACAGCCCGAAGTTGTCGGCTGAGACCACCCCGAAGCTGACGGCGTTGCGATCCCACAGCTGCCACGACGCGATCGCCGCGCCGACGAAGCCGACGATCCCGAGCCCGGCAATCGGCATGCGCTCGCCCGGATTGCGGAACGCCTCGGCGACCATCGCCGCCAGCCCGGCGGCGGTGACGCACGCCATCGGCACGATCGCGTTGAAGGAGGACATCATGGCCGCACCTGCGCCGTCACCGGCGCGGTCACGCCCCGGCTCGCCTGGTTGAGCATCCGCTCGACCGCCGGCTCGATCGGCCGCAGGAACAGGTTGGGCACGACGCCCATCAGGATCGCGATGGCGATGATCGGGACGATCACCGCCCACTCTCGCGGCCGCAGATCAGCGAGCGTCGCGTTCTTCTCGTTGCTGACCGGCCCGTAGTTCACCCGCTGGAACATCCACAGCATGTAGGTGGCCGAGAGAATCACGCCGGTGGCTGCGAACGCCGCCAGCCGCGGGTCGTAGCGGAACGCGCCGAGCAGGATCAGGAATTCGCCGACGAAGCCGTTGAGCCCCGGCAGCCCGATCGAGGACAGCGTCACGATCAGGAACGCAGCCACCAGGCGCGGCATCACGTTCTTCAGCCCGCCGAACTCGGCGATGACGCGCGTATGCCGCCGATCCGAGAGCATGCCGACGATGAGGAAGAGGCCGCCGGTGCTGATGCCGTGGTTCAGCATCTGGTAGACGGCGCCCTGCACCCCCTGCGTGTTCATCGCGCAGATCCCGAGCACGACGAAGCCGAGATGGCTGACGCTCGAATACGCGACGAGCTTCTTCATGTCCGGCTGGACCATCGCGACCAGCGCGCCGTAGATGATGCCAATCACCGCGAGGGTGGCGATGTAAGGGGCGAAGAAATTCGCCGCCAGCGGGAACAGCGGGAAGGCGAAACGCACCAGCCCGTAGGTGCCCATCTTCAGCATCACGCCCGCCAGGATCACCGAGCCCGCGGTCGGCGCCTCGACGTGCGCGTCGGGCAGCCAGGTGTGGAACGGGAACAGCGGCACCTTGACCGCGAACGCGACCGCGAAGGCGAGAAAGAACCAGATCTGAAGGTGCGACGGCACGTTGAGCTCGTACAGCTTCAGCAGGTCGAAGCTGTACTGCCCGCCGTGGGTCGAAGCGTGCAGGGCCGCCATGCCGAGAATCGCCAGCAGCATCAGCACGCTGGCGGTCATCGTGTAGAGGATGAACTTGATCGCGGCGTAGATCGCGCCGCTCGTAGCCCCAGATGCCGATCAGGAAGTACATCGGCACCAGCATCGCGTCCCAGAACACGTAGAACAGGAACAGATCGAGCGACACGAAGACGCCCATCATCGCGCTCTCGAGCAGCAGCACGAAGATGCTGAACGCCTTGGTCTTCTTGTGCACCGACCCCCACGAGCTGAGCAGGGCGAGCGGCGTCAGGAAGCCGGTGAGCACGAGCAGCAGCAGGCTGATGCCGTCGACGCCGATGAAGTAATCGATGCCGAAGGCCGGAATCCAGGCGTGGCGCTCGACGAACTGGAAGTCGCCCGACGCCGGGTTGAAGCGGCTCCACAGCAGCAGCGACTCGGCGAAGACCAGCAGCGAGATCGTCAACGCGATCTTGCGCACGGCCGGCGCGCTCTGCTCCTCGTCGCCGCGGACGAAGAGCAGCAGGATGGCGCCGGCCAGCGGCAGCGCGATGAGCGAGGTGAGAATCGGAAAATGCACCGCGCTCAACGTCCTGACGCCGCTCGCGCGGCAGTGATCAAGGCCACAGGTAATACCCCAGGATAACCACCACCCCGAGCAGCAGCGACGCAGCGTAGGTGCGGACCGAGCCGGTCTGCGCCCGGCGGATCACTTCGCCGCTGTCGCGGACGATCTCGCCGACGCCGTTCACGGCGCCGTCGATGACGCGGACGTCCACGACCTTCCACAGGCCGTCCTCGGACGCGATCCGGATCGGCTGGACGATGGCGGCGTCGTAGACTCTCGTCGACGTAGTACTTGTTCTCGAGCAGCCGGTGGATGCCGCCGGCGCTCGCCGCCACGCGATCGGCGGCGGCGCGGTTCTTCAGGAAGAAATACACCGCCGTGCCGATGCCAATCACCGCGACCACGATTGACACGGCCATCAGCAGCAATTCGGGGCCGTGCTCGGCGGCTTCCTCCGCCGCGTGCACGCCGAAGCTCGGCTCGAGGAAGTGCTCGAACCAGTTGCTGCCGCCGAGCACCGCAGGGAAGCCGACGTAGCCGGCGAACACGGAGCCGACGGCAAGCACGATCAAGGCAAGCGCCATGGCGGGCGGCGCATCATGCAAATGCGCGCCGCCGTGAGGTGCAGGGTGCGCGGGTGCATGCGGCTCCGCCGCTGGTGCAGGGTGCGCAGGTGCAGGGTGCGCAGGTGCAGGGTGCGCGGTGCAGGGTGCGCGGGTGCAGGTGCGGTGCGCCGCTGGTGCAGGGGCGCGGCGCGCGACGGCCCGTGAAACGCGAGGAACACCAGCCGGAACATGTAGATCGCGGTCAGCAGCGATGTGATCAGCCCGACCACCCACAGCACCACGTGGCCGCTTGCAAACGTGCGGTAGAGGATCTCGTCCTTGCTGAAGAACCCGGCCAGCCCGGGCACGCCGGCAATCGCGAGCGCGCCGATGAGAAAAGTCCAATAGGTGATCGGCAGGTCCTTCTTCAGCCCGCCCATCCGCCGCAGATCCTGCTCGCCGGCCAGCGCGTGGATCACCGCGCCGGAGCCGAGGAAGAGCAGCGCCTTGAAGAAGGCGTGCGTATACAGATGGAAGATGCCGGCCGAGTAGGCGCCGACGCCCATCGCCAGGAACATGTAGCCGAGCTGCGACACGGTCGAGTACGCGAGCACGCGCTTGATGTCGTTCTGCACCAGCCCGATCGTGCCGGCCATCAGCGCCGTCGCCACGCCGATCACCGCGACGATCGCCAGCGTCTCCGGCGCGTGGCTGAAGAGCACGGCGTTGCGCCCGATCATGTAGACGCCGGCCGTCACCATCGTCGCCGCGTGGATCAGCGCCGAGACCGGGGTTGGCCCTTCCATCGCGTCCGGCAGCCAGACGTAGAGCGGGATCTGCGCCGATTTGCCGGTGGCGCCGACAAACAGCAGCAGCGTGATCAGCGAGACGGTGCCGAAGCCGGTCTCCGGGCCGAGATCGGCGGCGGCGCGCGCCACCTCCTGGAAGTCGACCGTGCCGAAGCGCGTGAACAGCAGCAGGACGCCGAGGAGGAAGCCGAAGTCGCCGATGCGGTTGACGATGAACGCCTTCTTGCCGGCGTCCGACGCCGACTTCTTCTGGTACCAGAAGCCGATCAGGAGGTAGGAGCAGAGCCCGACCCCTTCCCAGCCGACGAACATCACCAGGAAGTTGGCGCCGAGGACGAGCACCAGCATGAACGAGGCGAACAGGTTGAGATACGAGAAGTAGCGCGCGAACTCCGGGTCGCTCTCCTCGTGCATGTACGCGGTCGAGTAGATGTGAATCAGCAGGCCGATGCCGGTGATGACGAGGATCATCACCGAGGAGAGCGGATCGAGCCGCAGCGTGAAGCCGGCGGTGAAATCGCCCGACGTGATCCAGGTGAAGACACGGTTGGTGATCGCCCGCGCGTCCTCGGGCATGCCGACCAGCCGCCAGACCGCGACCAGCGACACGGCAAACGACCCCGCCATCGCCCCGCACGCGACTGCTCCCGAAACAGCCTTGGACAAACGCCGGCCGAAGCTGGCGTTGACCAGGAAGCCGAGGAACGGGAGGAGCGGAATCAGCAGAAGCATTTCAGCCGACCGACAGCATGAACGCAGAACACCGCGGAGACCGCAGAGGTTTTCTCTTCAGATCTCGAGTTTATCACGCTGATCCTGCGGAGGCCGCAATCGAAAGACCGGGACGTGCCCGGAGACAAAAAATGTCTCTGCGGTCTCTGCGGTCTCTGCGGTTGAAGTCGTCGTTGATCTACCATTTCAGGCTCGCGAACGACTCGGGGTTCAGCGACTCGTGGTGGCGGAAGAGCCCGATCACGATCGCCAGGCCTACCGCCGCTTCGGCCGCCGCGACCGTCATCACGAAGAACACGATGATCTGGCCGTCCGCCGTCCCGAGCGCGCGGCCGAAGGCCACGAACGTCAGGTTGACGGCATTCAGCATGATCTCGATCGACAGCAGGATGGTGATGAGGTTGCGCCGCAGGAACACGCCGGCAGCGCCGATCGCGAAGAGGATCCCCGACAGGACGAGGTAGTGATCGAGCGCGACCATCAGCGCGGCTCCTCCCGTCGCGCGAGGACGACCGCACCCACCATCGCCACCAGGATCAGAATCGACGTCACCTCGAACGCGAACGCGTATTCGGTGAAGAGCGAGCGGCCGATCGCGGCCACCGATGACACCGGCGTGACGGCGAAGCTGCCCGCCTCCGACGGCGTGCGCGTCAGCGCCCAGCCGAGCTCGGCGGCGAGGCCCAGCGCGAGCAGCGCGCCGAACCGCATCGGCCCCGGGCCGGCAAACGGGTGCATCCGCACGTCGTGCTCGGTGTCTTCCTGCGGCGCGTTCAGCAGCATGACGACGAAGAGGAAGAGCACCATGATCGCGCCGGCGTAGACGATGATCTGGATGACGGCGACAAACGGCGCCTCGAGCAGCACGTAGAGGCCCGAGAGCGCGCCGAACGACGCGATCAGCAGCAGCACGCTGTAGACAGGATTGCGCTGGGCGATAACCAGCAGCGACGCCAGAATCGCGATCCCGCCGAAGATGTAAAACGCCGTGTCAGTCATCGTCCAACGTCTAGAACGCAGAGGCCGCGGAGCACGCAGAGCAAGTCTTTTCTCTGCGCTCTCTGCGGGCTCTGCGTTCCATGCGAGCCACCGTTACGCCCCAAAGTACAGCACCCCAGCCGCGGTCACGAGCAGGTTGATCACCGACAGCGGCAGCAGGATCTTCCAGCCGAACGCCATCAGCTGGTCGTAGCGGTAGCGCGGCAGCGTCCACCGCATCCACACGTAGAAGAACAGCAACGCGCCGACCTTCAGCAGGAACCAGATCCAGCCGAGCGACTCCGGCAGGAACGGGCCGTGCCAGCCGCCGAGGAACAGGTCGGTCGCCACCGCCGACACCGTGACCATGTTGATGTACTCCGCGAGGAAGAACATCGCGAAGCTCATGCTGCTGTACTCGGTGTGATAGCCGGCGACCAGCTCCTGCTCGGCCTCGGGGAAGTCGAACGGCGCGCGGTTGGTCTCGGCGACGCCGGCGGTCATGAAGATCAGGAAACCGAGCGGCTGCACCAGCACGAACCAGCGCGGGATGAAGCCGAACCACGTCCCCGACTGCGCATCGACCAGCGTCGTCAACGACAGCGAGTTGCCGACGAGGAGGACGCTGGCGAGCGCCAGGCCGTAGGACAGCTCGTAGCTGATCATCTGCGCCGAGGATCTGAGCCCGCCGAGCAGCGAGTACTTGCTGTTCGAGCTCCAGCCGGCGAGCACGATGCCGTAGACGCTCATCGACGCGATCGCGAAGATCACGAGGACGGCGACGTTGACGTCCGCCACCTGCAGCTTCATCGGCTCGTCGAGCAGGCCGAAGAGCGTCGTCTCGGCGCCGAAGGGGACGACCGCGAACGCCGCGAACGCGGCGGTGGCCGAGATGATTGGCGCGAGCGCGAAGAGCAGCGGATCGGCCGCGCCCGGGCGCAGCTCCTCCTTGAACATCAGCTTGATGACGTCCGCGAACGGCTGCAGCAGGCCCTGCCAGCCGACGCGGATCGGGCCCAGCCGCTGCTGCAGCAGCGCCGCGACGCGGCGCTCCACCCACACCATCGCCGCCGCCGAGGTGAGCAGCGCGGCGAAGATGCAGAGCGTCAGGACGATCTGGGCGATGAGGAGCGTGGTCATTTGGCCATGCGTAGGGCGACCCTTCAGGGTCGCTTAATGCGCCCCCACCGGCTGATGCGCGCGCCAGTCCGCCGGCAGCGTGCAGCGCCCTTCCCTGATGTGCGCCTCGTACTCGTGCCGGAAATGCTTCAGCGTCGTCTGCACCGGCGTCGCCGCGGCGTCGCCGAACGCGCACAGCGTCTTGCCGGCGATGTTGTTGGAGATGCTCTGCAGCATGTCGAGATCGCGCATCTGCCCCTCGCCGCGCTCGATGCGGCGCAGGATCTTGTACAGCCAGTCGGTGCCCTCACGGCACGGCGTGCACTTGCCGCACGACTCGTGGCGGTAGAAGTGCAGCAGGTTCTCCGCCAGCCAGACCATGCAGGTGGTGTCGTCGAGAACGACGATCGCCGCCGATCCGAGGAACGAGCCGGCTTTCTGGATGGCGTCGAAGCTCGCCTGCGTGTCGAGCTGATCCGGCATCAGGATCGGCACCGAGGATCCGCCGGGGATGACCGCCTTGAGCTTCCGCCCCTCGCGGACGCCGCCGGCGTAGCCTTCGATCAGCTCGCGCAGCGTGATGTTCATCGACGCTTCGAACACGCCGGGCTTCTTCACGTGGCCGCTGACGCAATACAGCTTCGGCCCGCCGTTCTTCTCGGGCCCGAGCGAGGCGTACCACTCCGCGCCCTTCGAGACGATCGACGGCACGTTGCACAGCGTCTCGACGTTGTTGACCGCGGTCGGCTTGCCGTAGACGCCGACAACGGCCGGAAACGGCGGCTTGTTGCGCGGCTGCGCGCGCTTCCCTTCCAGCGATTCGAGCAGCGCGGTCTCTTCCCCGGCTTCATAGGCGCCGGCGCCGCGGTGCACGTAGACGTCACAGTCGAACCCGGAGCCGAAGATGTTCTTCCCGATCACGCCGCGCGCGTAGGCCTCTTCAATCGCCTTCTCGAGCACGTGCTCGACGTGGAGGAACTCGCCGCGGATGTAGATGTAGGCGACCTTCGCGCCGATCGCATAGCAGCCGATCGCGCACCCTTCGATCAAGAGGTGCGGGTTGCGCTCCATCAGCAGGTGGTCCTTGAACGTGCCCGGCTCGCTCTCGTCGGCGTTGCAGACGATATAGCGCGGCTCGGTTTTCTTGTCGACGAACTGCCACTTCATCCCGGTCGGGAAGCCGGCGCCGCCGCGGCCGCGCAGTCCCGATGCCTTGACGAGATCGATGATCTCCTCCGGCTTCTTGCCGAGCGCGGTCCTGAGCGCCTCGTAGCCCTCGTGCTGGAGGTAGAAGTCGATCGTGAACGAGTTCGGCTCGCGCACGTATTTGATCAGCACCGGTTCCATAATGTTCAGCGGCCACTCCCAGGCAGCCCTCAAGGGTGCGCTACAGGGCTGCGCTACTTCTCCACGACGTGAAAACAGCCCGAGAGCGCGTTCTCGCCGCGGGCGCGGATGTCGTCGACGAGACGCGAGACCTCCTCCGGCTTCAGGCACTCGTGCCACGAGTCGTTGACCATCACCGCCGGCGCGCGGTCGCACGCGCCGAGGCACTCCACTTCCATCAGCGTAAACGTGCCGCTCGCGTCGGTCTCGCCCGGCTTGATCCCGAGCTTCGCGCTCAACTCCGCGGTGACCCGCTCCGCGCCGTTGATCGCGCACGACAAGGTCCGGCAGACGTTGACGACGTACTTGCCGACCGGGCGCGTGTAGAACATCGTGTAGTACCAGACGACGTCCTCGACGTCGGCGCGGGTGATGCCGAGCAGCTCGGCGATATACCGGATGGCGTTGGCGGTGATGTAGCCCTGCTGGTACTGCGCCAGGTAGAGCGCCGGCAGCACCGCCGAGCGGCGTTGATCGGGCGGATACCGCTTGATGATCTCGTCGAAGCGCGCGCGGTTGGCGGCGGTGTAGGCGAACTCCGGCCCTTCCTCCTCGAGTTGCCGCGAGGACTTGTGGAAGGTGGCGTCGTAGGCCATCTTCGGATGAAAGCTCACCGGTCCACGTCTCCCATCACGACGTCAATCGATCCGATCACGGCGATGACGTCGGCAATCAGGCCGCCCACGACCATCTGTTCGAGCGCCTGGCACGCCAGCAGCGACGGCGACCGCGATTTCACGCGCCACGGACGGTTGCTGCCGTCCGACACGACGTAGAAGCCCTGCTCGCCGCGCGGCCCTTCGACCGGCACGTAGGACTCCCCCGCCGGCACCGTGAACCCCTGCGAGTAGATCAGGAAGTGCTGAATCAGCGCCTCCATCTCGGTGTAGACGCGATCCTTGGGCGGCGGCGTGATCCGCGGGTCGTCGACGGCGAAGATGCCGGTCGGCGAGATCCGCTCGAGCGCCTGCCGGCAGATCTTCACGCTCTCCCGCATCTCCTCGACGCGCACCTGGTAGCGGGCGTAGACGTCGCCGGCGGTGCGGACGGGGACCGCGAAGTCGTAGGTCTCGTAGCCGAGATACGGGAACGCCTTCCGCACGTCGTAGTCGACCCCCGCGGAGCGCGCGATCGGCCCGACCAGGCTGAACGCCACCGCATTCTCTTTCGAGATGACGCCGACCGTCTGCGTGCGCTTCAGATAGATTTCGTTCTTCGTCAGCAGATCCTCGTACTCATCCAGCTTCGGCAGGAAGCGATCGAGGAACGCACGCACCGTGTCGTGGAAGCCGCGCGGCAGGTCCTCGCGGAGGCCGCCGACGCGCATGTAGCTCGGAAAGAGGCGGAAGCCGGCGAGCATCTCGTTGATGTTCAGCAGCAGCTCGCGCTCGCGGAAGCAGTAGAGCATCACCGAGACGGCGCCGACTTCCATGCCGTGGGTGCCGAGCCAGACCAGATGGCTGTTGATGCGCTGCAGCTCGGAGATGAGGACGCGGATGTCCTTGACGCGCTGCGGGATCTCGAGGCCGAGCAGCTGCTCCACCGACATGGAGAACGCCATGCTGTTCGACTGGGCGCTCAGGTAGTCCATCCGCTCGACCAGCGGGATCACCTGCTGCCACTTCTTCTGCTCGCAGGTCTTCTCGATGCCGGTGTGGAGGTAGCCGATGGTCGGCGCCACCGAGAGGACCGTCTCGCCATCGAGCTCCAGCACCAGCCGCAGCACGCCGTGCGTGCTGGGGTGCTGAGGCCCCATGTTGACGGTCATCACTTCGGTTTTGATGTCGGGCATGAGAAGCTGGTCCGTGGCTCGACTAGCGCCGTTCAAACGCGTTCTCGACGATCTCACACATGACGTGCAGCAACGTTCGCTGCACTTCCTGCACCCGCGCGGTGATCGGGGACGGCACGTTGACGTGAATCGCCGCCGCCCGGCCGACTGCCCCGCCATCCGCACCGGTCAGCGCGATGGTCTGCATGCCCAGCCCGTGCGCCACCTCGAGCGCGGCGACGACGTTCGGCGACGCGCCGCTCGTACTGATTCCGAGCGCCACGTCCCCGGCGCGGCCGAGCGCTTCGATCTGCCGCGCGAACACGCGCTCGAACGCGTAATCGTTGGCCACGCTGGTCAGCACGCTCGTATCCGTCGTCAGGGCCACCGCCGCGAGCGCGATCCGCTCGACCTGAAAGCGGCCGACCAGTTCGGCGGCGACGTGCTGCGCGTCTGCCGCGCTGCCGCCGTTGCCGAACACCAGCAGCTTGCCTCCCAGCTTCAGCGCGTCGACGATGGCTGCGGCGGCGCGCACGACCGCGGCCGCGTCGCCGTCCTTCACGCGCTGGTGCAGCGCGATGCTCTCGTCGAACGCCGACCGCAGCAGGGCCACGCTCATGTCATCCGCGCGTCAGCCGATCCTTCATCACGTTGGCGCGAAACTCGTCCTCGGTGACCTGCAGGGCCTGCGTGGCGTCGCGGCTTCATCCGGATCTGGACCGGATAGTCCTTGCGCAGCGGGAAGCCGTCCCAGTCCTCCGGCATCAGCAGCCGGCGCGGATCCGGATGGCCGTCGAACGCGATGCCGAAGAGATCCCAGACTTCGCGCTCGAGCCAGTTGGCCGCCGGCCAGACGCCGATCACGGTGGCGACATGGGCCGACTGGCCGGCCAGGCGCACCTTCAGCCGGAGCCTGTGGCGCTTCGCGGTCGACACCAGGATGTAGGCGAGCTCGAAGCGCGGCTCCTGCGGCCACCGATCCACTGCGACGACGTCGGCGAGCAGATCGAACCCGAGCTCGGGGCGGTCGCGCAGCGCGCGCGCCACCGGCAGCAACTCCGCGCTCGACACGTACACCGTCGCGTGCAGATCGCGGCTCGGCACGCTTTCAATCTGCGCGGCGGGAACCGCTTCCTGCAGCGAGGCGACGAGCGTATTCGCGTCCATTTACGAGAGTTTCTGCTGGTCGATCTTGCGCTGCAACTGGACGATGCCGTAGATGAGCGATTCGGGGCGCGGCGGGCAGCCGGGAACGTAAACGTCGACCGGCACGATTTGATCGACGCCCTGGACCAGCGCGTAATTGTCGAAGACGCCCCCAATCGACGCGCAAGCGCCCATCGAGATCACCCACTTGGGCTCGGGCATCTGGTCGTAGATGCGGCGCAGCGCCGGCGCCATCTTGCGGGAGAGTCGGCCGGCGACAATCATCAGGTCCGACTGGCGCGGGCTGCCGCGGAAGACCTCGGCGCCGAAGCGGGCGATGTCGTAGCGGGAACAGCTCATCGCCATCATCTCGATGGCGCAGCAGGCCAGCCCGAAGGTGACCGGCCAGATGGACGAGCGCCTCGCCCACTGCACCATCTTTTCCACCGTCGTCGTGAGGACCGGGATGTCGTATTCGGATTCGAGGCCCATTACGCGTTCTCGTTTCCCCAGTCGAGCGCGCCTTTGCGCCAGACATAAATGTAGCCGGCGAGCAGCAGGGCCATGAACAGCAGCACCTGGATGAAGCCGTTCCAGCCGAGGTCGCGCAGCGCCATCGCCCAGGGATAGAGGAACGCGACCTCGATGTCGAAGAGCAGGAAGATCATCGCGACCAGGTAGAACTTGATCGACTGGCGCTCGCGGGCGTCGCCGACCGCCGGCATGCCGCACTCATACGGCGCGAGCTTTTCCGGCGTCGGTTTTTTCGGGCCGAGGACGGAGGAAAGCAGGACCGAGACCAGCGCGAACCCCGCGCCGAGCGCGATCATGATGAGGATGGAGAGCCAGCCTTGCATCGGCAGTAAGAGGGCTTGTGAACGATTTCACCAAGCCAAGCCCTCATGCTAACACACCGCTGTTTCCATTCCGGCACCACCAGCCGTTGCGGTCTGCAGCCGAGCTAATCGCCGCGTGAAAGCGCCATCTTTAAAGCCGGACGCTACGCACCTGTCTCCCACGCGTAGCCCGGCTCGGTCGTCAGACGCGTGTCTTCCACCGGCGTGCCGATGGTGAAGTGGTAGAGGCTTTGAAAGGTGTGCCCGGTGAGCCCGAGCACGTCATGGACCGGGTCGTCGTAGAAACAGCCGATGCCGGTGCCGCGCACGCCGGCCGCCTCCGCTTCGAGATAGAGCACTTGCCCGACGACGCCTGATTCCCAGAAGAGATGACGGTAGAAGCCAGGCCCGAACTGCTCGAGGCTGCGATCGAAGTCGGCCAGCATGCCGAGGCTGAAGAACCCCTCGCCGGCGATCGCCTGGTCGCAGCTGACGCGCTCGGCCAACGCGCGGCAGTCGCCGCGCGCGAGCAGGAAGAGTGGAAGCGACGCGTGTGCCGGCCTCCAATCGAACGTCCGGCCGCAGGCGGCGCGAAGGCGATCGAGCGCCGCCGGATGGCGAACCAGTACGTACGCGCCGGGATCGAGGCCGTTGACGCGGTGCACGAACAGGAGGAGATGAATCCGCGCGTCCCACCAGAGCGCGTCCCACGGTGCGGCTGCATCGGGCATGACGCGCGAGAGCATCGTGAAGAATGCCTCGGCGCCGATCGAGCCGCGGCCGTCGAAGGACACCGCGCTCCGACGCTGGAGGAGCAGGCGCGGCGGATAGCACACGCGTGGGGCGGGTGAGTCAGGTGGGGGCACAGCGGACGCAGGGATCGCAGAGGACGCAGCGCGACCGGGATCGCGCGTCGCTTCCGCGATCTCGTCGATGAACGTCCACTGCACGTGATCTTCGCTGAGCTGACTCGCGCGCCCGCTCCAGTTCCCCGCCGCAGCCGCCTCGAGGAGCACCTCACGATTGACCGCTGGCGACCCTCGACTGACGAGCAACACGCAGCCCGCCTCCTCGCGCTCGGCGTCGACGTAGTCGTCGTCGCGATCGATGCCGGTCAGGCTCGCGATGTCGCGCGCGGACCAGTCCGGCAGCATCCGTACCTGCCGCCCCACGAGGCCAGCGGCGATCGCGACTGCCGCGACCGCGTGGCCGAGGTCGTGCTGGCAGTAGCGGAACGCGCGCTCGCCGTACTTCCACGCCTCGCGCCAGTGGATCGAGGTCAGCGCCACGAGCCAGGCGTCGTCTTCGCCGCCCATCGCCGCACTCCACGCTGCCGGCGCCAACGCGCAGCGTTCGTCGACGGCGTGGCGATCGGGTGCGTAGTGATAGACGGCGGGCGTGCCGGCCAGGCCTTCGACCGCACCGGCGACGACGTAGGCTTCGGTCGGGTGCAGGTTGCCGCTCGAGGGGTTGACGCGCAGCGACCACCGCGAATCGCGGAACTGTTTCCAGGCCGAGAGACCGACGGAATGCCGCAGGACGGTGCCGATGCTTCCATGCCGAGCGGATCGGGGAATGCGGAGGACGGTGCCGATGTCCCTGCCAATGCGGATTGCGGGCCGATTGCGGATTGCGGCCCGATTGCGGATTGCGGGCCGATTGCGGGTTCGCCGGCCGATTGCGGACTGTCGACCGATTGCCGATTGTCGCAAGTGGGTGCGTCGGGCCGCGGGTACAGCGCGTGCTCGCGCGCACCCGCGAACAATCGAAATGGGTTGGGCTGCGACGCCCAGTCGAGATAGCCGAGCGAGCGGGCGAAGCGGTTGAAGTGGTGCTTGGTGCCGTCGTGATAGGAGAAGACGGCCCGGACCGGGCCGTCAGGACTTGGCGTCGTTTTCCGTGGCCTCCATGCGCCGGTTGATTTCTTCGATCGCCTGCGCGATCTGCGCGCGCCGCCGTTCGTTGGTCGTCGCCGCGAGCTGCCGATCGAGCTCGGTGCGCGCCAGCCTCAGCGATTCGAGCGCCGCGACTTTTTCCGGATCGCGCAGCGGTTTGGCTGAACGATTGCGCGTCCGCTCGCGCTCCAGCTCCTCCATGCGTTCCTGAATGCGTGCATCTGCGTCGATCAAGCCTTCGCCGGAATCACCCATGAAGCCCCCAGTCCGCCGAGATGAACAGTCTCACATTATAAGATGAACGCTGTGGGCGCCCGTTCACACATTGATCCGCTCGCGCCCTTCCACCCGGCGACCCGCGAATGGTTTTCCGCGGCGTTCGACGCGCCGACGCAGCCGCAGGCGCTCGGCTGGCCGGCGATTGCGCAGGGCGAGTCGACGCTCATCCTGGCGCCGACCGGCAGCGGCAAGACACTGACGGCATTTTTATGGTGTCTCGATCGGCTGATGTTCACGCCGGCGCCGGCGAAGGACGCGCGCTGCCGCGTGCTCTACGTCTCGCCGCTCAAGGCGCTGGCGGTCGACGTCGAGCGCAACCTGCGCGCGCCGCTCGCGGGAATCGCCCAGGTCGCCGAGCGGCGCGGCGATCGGTTCGTCGCGCCGGCGATCGCGATCCGCACCGGCGACACGCCGCAGGCCGAGCGCGCGAAATTTCAGCGCGAGCCGGCCGACATCCTCATCACCACGCCTGAATCGCTCTACCTGCTGCTGACGTCGAACGCGCGCGAAGCGCTGCGCTCGGTCGACACGCTCATCATCGACGAGATCCACGCGCTGGTGCCGACCAAGCGCGGCGCGCACATGGCGCTGTCGCTCGAGCGGCTCGAGGCGTTCTGCCATCAGGCGCCGCAGCGCATCGGGCTGTCGGCGACGCAGCGGCCGCTCGACGAGGTGGCGCGGTTTCTCGGCGGCGTCAAATCGGTCGTCCGCCACACCAAACTCGCGGCCCGCAGGCCGAAGGCGGCCAAGGCGGCGGCTGAAGAGGCCGACGCGGAAATCGCGCACGAGTTCGCCGTCGATCGCGGCACCCTCCACTACCGCCCCGTCACCATCGTCGACGCCGGCGCGAAGAAGTCGCTGAAGCTTTCGATTGAAGTGCCGGTCGAGGACATGGCGAAGCCGGGGGTGGTGGGCAACATCCCGGACGGCCCGGCGGGCGGCGAGGGGCGGACCTCGATCTGGTCGGCGATCCACCCGCGGCTGCTCGAACTGATTCGCGCGCACCGCTCGACCTTGATCTTCGTCAACAGCCGGCGGCTCGCCGAACGCCTGGCCGGCGCGCTCAACGAGCTCGCCGGCGAGACGCTGGTCCGTTCGCACCACGGTTCGATCGCCCGGCCGCAGCGGGTCGAGGTCGAAGATCTGCTCAAGGCCGGCGCCCTGCGCGCGCTGGTCGCCACCTCGTCGCTGGAGCTGGGCATCGACATGGGCGCGATCGATCTCGTCGTCCAGATCGAGGCGCCGCCGTCGGTGGCGAGCGGGCTGCAGCGGATCGGCCGCGGCGGCCACACCGCCAACGCGATCAGCGAGGGCGTCATCTTCCCGAAGTTCCGCGGCGATCTGGTTGCGTCGCGCGGCGGTCGCGCGCGCGATGCACGAGGGGATGGTCGAAGCGACCCGCTACCCGCGCAACCCGCTCGACATCGTCGCCCAGCAGGTGGTGGCGATGACGTCGATGGACGATTGGGAGGTCGACGAGCTCTTCGCGACCATCCGCCGCGCCGCGCCGTTCGCCGAGTTGAGCCGGGCCGTCTTCGACGGCGTCCTCGACATGCTCTCGGGCCGCTATCCGTCGGACGAATTCGCCGAGCTGCGCCCGCGCGTCACGTGGGATCGCGTGGCCGGCACGATCACGGCCCGCGAAGGCGCGAAGCGCGTCGCGATCGCCAACGGCGGCACGATCCCCGACCGCGGGCTCTACGGCGTGTTCCTGCTCGGCGCGGGCAAAGGCGCGGCGCGCGTCGGCGAGCTCGACGAAGAGATGGTCTTCGAGAGCCGCGTCGGCGAGACGTTCGTTCTCGGCGCCTCATCGTGGCGAATCGAGGAGATCTCGCACGACCGCGTGCTGGTGACGCCGGCGCCGGGCGAGCCGGGCAAGATGCCGTTCTGGAAAGGCGATCGCGCCGGCCGCCCGCTGGAGCTCGGGCTCGCGATCGGCCGGCTGATGCACGACCTCCTGCGGCTCTCGCCGGCAGCCGCCGTCGATCGCCTGACGCGCGAGCACGATCTCGAGCCGCAGGCCGCCGAGCACCTGCTCCAGTACCTCCGCGATCAGATGGCCGCCGCCCGCGCCGTTCCCGACGCGTCCACCATCGTCGTCGAGCGCGTGCGCGACGAGCTCGGCGACTGGCGCGTCTGCGTGCTGTCGCCGCGCGGCGGGCGCATCCACGCGCCGTGGGCGATGGCGGTGGCCGCCGGCATCCGCGAGGAGACCGGCGTCGACGTCGAGACGCTGTGGGGAGACGACGGGTTCGTGGTGCGGTTTCCGGATGTGGACCAGCCGCCGGACGTCCGCCTGCTGCTGCCCGATCCGGACGAAGTCCAGGCGCTGGTCGTGCGGCAGCTCGGGTCGACGGCGCTCTTCGCGGCGAAGTTTCGCGAGAACGCGGCGCGGTCGCTGCTGCTGCCGAAGCGCCGGCCGGGGATGCGCGCGCCGCTCTGGCAGCAGCGCAAGCGCGCGGCCGACCTGCTCGCCGTGGCGTCGCGCTACGGATCGTTTCCGGTGCTGCTCGAGACCTATCGCGAGTGCCTGCGCGACTTCTTCGACATGCCGGCGCTGATCTCGACGCTCACCGACATCCGCAGCCGCAAGCTCCGGATCGCATCGGTCGATTCGGAGACGCCGTCGCCGTTTGCGGCGTCGCTGCTTTTCAGCTACGTCGCCAGCTTCATCTACGACGGCGACGCGCCGCTGGCCGAGCGTCGCGCCCAGGCGCTCGCCGTCGACCAGTCGCAGCTGCGCGAGCTGCTCGGCGACGCGGAGCTGCGCGAGCTGCTCGATCTCGATTCGATGGAGGCGATCGAGCGCCAGCTGCAGCGGCTCGATCCGCAGTATCAGGCGAAGAGCGCCGACGCCGTGCACGACATGCTGCTGTCGCTCGGCGACCTGACGGAAGTGGAGATTGCTGCACGCGCGATCAGCGCCGATGTCGCCGCCAGCGTCGGCGCGCTGGCCGCGGCGCGCCGCGTGCTGGCCGTCCGGATCGCCGGCGATCCGCGCTACATCGCGGTCGAGGATGCGGCGCGATTTCGCGACGCCCTCGGCGTGCCGCTGCCGCCGGGCGTCCCCGAGTCGCTGCTGCAGCCGGTCCGCGATCCGCTCGGCGATCTGGCGCTGCGCTACGCGCGCACGCACGCGCCGTTCACCGCGCCCGATTTCGCCGCGCGCTACGGCCTGCACGCAGGAGTGGCCGAATCGATCCTGCTGCGGCTGACCGGCGAAGGGCGCCTCGTCGAGGGCGAGTTCCGCCCCGGCGGGACGCGGCGCGAATGGACCGATCCCGGCGTGCTGCGCATGCTGCGCCGCCGCTCGCTCGCCAAGCTGCGGCACGAGATCGAGCCGGTCGATCAGGCGGTGCTCGGCCGCTTCAGCACGACCTGGCAGGGGATCGTCAAGCGGCGGCACGGCGCCGATGCGCTGCTCGACGCGATCGAGCAGCTGCAGGGCGCGCCGCTGCCGGCATCGATCCTCGAAACGGAAATCCTGCCGGCGCGGATCGACTTCTACGATCCAGCGGACCTCGACGCGGTGACCGCGGCGGGCGAAGTTGTCTGGATTGGGGTCGAGCCGCTCGGCGACCGCGACGGCCGCGTCGCGTTGTACCTCGCCGATCATCTCCCGCGATTGCTCGCGCCCACGGTCCGGCTGAAGCCGGACACGACGGACACGGTCCGCCTGAAGGCGGACACTACGGACGTTCGTAGCGTCCGGCTCAGCCGGACCGTGATGGCTGCGCGCTCTGCCGACGCGAGACCGCGATCCTCGAGGCGCTCAATTCGAGCGGCGCCTCATTCTTCGGCCCGCTGCACGAAGCCGTCGGCGGCGGCTATCCGGGCGAGACCGTCGACGCGCTGTGGAATCTCGTCTGGCACGGCCTCATCACCAACGACACCTTCCACGCGCTGCGCGCGTTCACCCGCGCGCGCGCCCCGCGGCGGCGGATGAAGGTCAGGCGCGACGACGTGTCGGCGTTCCGTTCGCGGCGGCTCGCGCCGCCGTCCGCCGAAGGTCGATGGGCGCTGGTGCCGAGAGCGCGAGAGTCGGCAGCGAGCGCGTCCGGCCGATCGCAGAAATCGAGATCGACTCCCGACCCGACGAAGTGGGCAGCGGCGCTGACGCAGCAGCTGTTAGCGCGCCACGGCGTCCTCACGCGCGAGGCGGTCGCGAGCGAGGCGATCCCCGGCGGCTTCGGACTGATCTATCCCGTCCTCAAAGGGCTCGAGGACAACGGCCGGATTCGCCGCGGCTATTTCGTCGCCGGCCTCGGCGCCACGCAGTTCGCGATGCCGGGCGCGCTCGATCTGCTGCGCTCGCTGCGCGACGCACCTGACGAGGCGGAAGTCGCGGTGCTCGCGGCAACGGATCCGGCAAACCCGTACGGCGCAACCCTCAAGTGGCCTGCGCGAGGATCAGCCCAGGCCGCGGAGTTCCGAGAGAAAAAAGGATTCTGCGGGTTCCGCGGGTTCTGCGTTGACCGTCGTCGACGCCGGGAGAGGGCCCGACGCGATCAGTCGGCGCGACGGTGATTCTCGTCAACGGCGCGCTCGCCGCCTACCTCGCGCGCGGCGACCGACAGCTCACGACGTTCCTGCCCGAGTCGGAGCCGGATCGATCGAAGGTGGCGCGCGCTGTGGCGCGCGTGCTGATCGATCGCGCGCGCACCGGCGGCGACGCGCCGCGCGGCATGCTGATCGAGGAGATCGACGGCACGCCGCCGTCGCTGCATCCGCTGTCGCCGTATCTATCTGAATCGGGATTTGTCGCCGGCGCGATGGGATTTCAGGCGACGCTTCAGAAGAACCTGAGGACGGAGCCGGAGGGTCGGGCGCAACGTTCAGGCAGCCGGAGCACGACGGGCAGGAGGGACCCGGACGACGAATAAGGCTCCCCCGAACCCTCTCGCCGTCCAATCTTGCCCCATCCAGCCCGTCCTGCCCCGGCTGCCTCGAGCTCGTGCTACTTCTTCGCCGTCACGCGCACGTCGGAGGCCTGCAGTCGGTCGCCGGCCTTGTGATACTCGACGCTCACCTGATCGCCCGCCGCGATCAGCTCCGAGAACAGCGCCTTGCCGCCGCTGGCCGCCGTCGCGGTACCGAGTCCCTTGCCGACTACCTTGGTGTCCGCGCTGATCTGGAAGGTCTGCTCGAACGTCGCGCCGCCGCCGCTGCCGCCGACGATGGTGATCGAGTTGGCGCCGAGCGATTTCACCGTGCCGTTCGATCGCAGTTCATCCGCGGCCACCGATCCGCTGGTGCCAACACTCGGCACGGCGCGAATCATCGACGCGCGCGGCGTGGCCCCCGATGCCTGCAGATAGGTGACGGCAACCGGTTGCCCGACGGTGAGGATGTCCGAGAGCTTGGGCCCGGGCTTACCGGTGGCGGCGAGCTGGCGGGTTTTCGTGCTGGCGCCGCGTGCTTCGACCTGCGTGTTCGCGTCGACGGCGAACTTCATCGCCTCGTCGCGAACCTGGATGGTGATCGAGGAGCCGCTCATGTCCGACACGGTACCGCGAGCGACCTGGGTTTCCTGGGCGATCGCAGTGTTGGCTGGCCAGTAGATGACCGAGAGGACTGCGAGGGTGACGGCGAGAAACATCGTTCTCATGTCTGCCTCCTTCGGGTGGTGACGACGAGGCGCCCGATGATGTTGGATTGGACGGCAGGCTGTTTTTGAATGTTCCAAACGAGCAGGCGGGCGGGAGGGAACGGAGACGGTGCCGGACACGGTGTCCGGCACCAGCCCTGGAACGAGAGCGAGGTCGGGGGTCGTCTATTTCGCGGGGGCTTTGGTGGTGACGCGGATCTCTGCCGCGTGCATCGTATTCCCCATCTGGTGGTAGCTGACGTTGACCGTGTCGCCAGCGCTCACGAGATCGGTGATGACGGTCTTGCCGCCCGCGGCGTCAGCCGCGGTACCCGCGCCTTTGGCGACGACCTTGGTGCTCCCGTCGATCGTGAACGTGAAGGGCGAGCTCATCCCCCTGCTGCCGGCGATGACCATCGACGTCGGCGTGATCGACGTCACCTTCCCGACGATCACCCTCGGTGCCTCGGTGCTTCCTGCGCTGCTGAAGCTCGAGATGGCGCGGATGCTGACGGCCTTGAGCACACCGCCCGACTCGGTATAGCTGACGGTCACCGGCTGACCCACCTTGAGGACCTCGGTCAGCTTCGGTCCGGCCTGCCCCGCCGCCTTGGCCTGCCTCGTCTTCGTGCTGCCGCCGATCGCCTCGACCGTCGTCTTCGAGTCGGCGGCGAATTTCATTTCCTTCTCGGGAGTCTTCACCGTCACCGAGTCCTCGGCGACGATCGACACGGTTCCACGAGCCATCTTCGTTTCCTGTGCGGCGAGCGAAGCGGGCACGGCGACGAGGGCCACGACCGCCAGCGCGAGCGCGAGCGATGCAGATTTCATTTGCGACTCCTGAGCGTTGAAAGATGCCGACCGGAGAGCAGACTTAATGGCATCCTAAACGATGTATGCCTGAAGGCGACACAATTCTTCGGGCGGCCCAGGCTCTCCACCGCGTCCTTGCCGGTCAGACAGTTACACGGTTCGACTCGGTCTACCCGGCGCTGACGCGGGTGGCAGAGGACCGGCCAATCGTCGGCCGGACGATCGAGTCGGTTACGGCTCGAGGCAAGCATCTGCTGATGTCGTTTTCCGGCGATCTCATCCTTCGCACCCACATGCGGATGAACGGCAGCTGGCATCTGTATCGGACCGGGGCGAAATGGCAGCGGCCCTCCGAGCGACATGCGCGTGCTCGTCGCAACCGCCGACGCGGTCGCGGTGGGGTTCAACGTTCCCGTCGCCGAATGGCTCACGAGCCGGGAGCTCGAGCGTCATCGTCAGGTCAGCGCGCTCGGGCCGGATCTTCTCGCTGGGGCAGGTGCCCAGTACGCATACGCGGTCGACGTCGCGGAAATTGTCAGGCGGATGCGCGCCCACGGTCGAGATGCAATCGCGGAAGTGCTGCTCAATCAGCGGGTTCTCGCCGGCATCGGCAACGTCTTCAAGTCCGAGATCCTCTTCGCCGCCGGCGTCAGCCCGTTTGCGACCGTCGATTCCCTGACCGACGCGGATCTCGAGCGGATCGTCGGCATCGCCCGCGATCAACTGGCGGCAAACGTTCTCGACCGCTCCCGCACCCTGACGCCGGCGATCGGACGGCGAACGACGCGCAGCCTCGACCCCTCCGCCAGGCTTTGGGTGTACAGCCGAGGGGGCAGGCCGTGCCGGCGCTGTGGCGCCGCCATCCAGTCGAAGAAGACCGGCATCGACGTCCGCCCCACCTACTGGTGTCCCAACTGCCAGAGGCTGTCCGGCTCCGTCACGTAGGGTCAGTCCAGCTTTCGTAAACCTTTCACACTCAGTACTTAGCGCTATCGCCGCCCCTGTTCTCCTGCAGGGAATCGGCCGACAAAGGGATCGGCATGGCCTGGCTGTTCCTCGGCGTCCTCTATTCGAGCGCCTATGCGGCGACCGGGTGGCTGCTGCGCGGGCAGCCGGAGGTCCTGAGCTGGTTTCGCGCCGCGGCCCTGCTCGCGCCGCCGCTGACCGGCGCCACGGTGATCTTCAGGCGGCGCCACACCTGGCGCGGCTGCCAGTGGCTGTTCTGGTCGACGATCGCGCTCGGCCTGACGATGTCGGCGATGGGGCTGACCGGATGGGCAGCCGAGGAGATTCTGCTCGGCCACGGCACCTGGCTCGCGTGGCCCGCTGTTTTCGCGCTCTTCGGCGGCGTCGCCCCGCTCTTCGCGCTGCTCGCGCAGCCGCACCGCGGCCCGCGCGAACCGCTGGCCGCCACGACCGCCATCGACATCGCCGGGCTCGCGGTCGTCACCGGCTTTCTCTACTCTTTCTTCATCACCGCGCCGTCGGCCACCTCGCTGATTCTGGTCTCCGAGCTGCAGCAGGGGCTGGTCGTCACCGGCATGGCGGCCGCGATGTGCGCCGCCTGGAATTCGCCGTGGCGCGCAACCTATCGCCGTCTCACGCTCGGCGCGTTCGTCAGCCTCGCGACGCTCACGCTCAGCAACGTCGAGGTCTGGCAGGGGACGTTCCGCACCGCGTTCGTCTACGACTTCACCTGGATTCTGCCGTTCGCGTTCTTCCCGTGGGCGGCGGCGCAGTCGCCGAAATCAGAAGAAGCCGATCAGCACGCGACCGAGCAGGAAGAACTGGCGCGGCCGCGCCCCTGGGTGATCTTCACGGCGGTCGCGATGCTGCCGTTCCTCGACTTCGGCCTCAGGCAGATCGCGCCGGAAGAGATGTTCAAGGGCTTCCGCGATCTCTCCACCGCGATCACGATCATCTCGGTGCTGCCGCTGCTGGTCGCCCGCATCGCCGCCGAGCGCGCCGAGCTCCAGCAGGCGGGCGCGACGATGCGCCTGATGGCGCAGGTGATCGAGCAGACCGACGAGCTCGTGCTGGTGATGACCGCAGACGGCCGCTGCCGCCACGCCAACGCCGCCTTCTGCCGCGCGATGCAGTCCACGCGCGAGGAGCTGCTGCGCAAGCGGCCGCGCGAGCTGATGGCGAACGACACCGTGTCGGCCGAGGACATCCAGTCGGTCGTCCGCGCCGGCGGCAGCTGGCGCGGCACCGTGACGCGCACGCGGCCCGATGGCTCGACCTTCCCGGTGTCTGCGACCGTGGCCGCCCTGCGCGGCGATCGCGGCGAGGCGACGCACTTCGTCTCGATCGAGCGCGACATCTCGGAGGAGCGGCGGCTGCGCGAGCAGCTGATTTACAGCGAGCGGCTCTCCGCCGTCGGGCAGCTGGTGGCCGGCGTCGCGCACGAGTTGAACAACCCGCTGCAGGGTGTGATGGGGCAGGTCGAGCTGCTCATCGGCACCGAGGATCGACCGGCGACCCGCGTCGAGCTGCAGCAGATTCGGCACAGCGGCGAGCGCGCGGCGAAGATCGTCCGCAACCTCCTCACCTTCGCGCGCCACTCCGCGCTCGAGCGCTCGGTCGCCGACCTCAACGAGATCGTGCGCTCGACGCTCGCGCTCCGCGCCAACGACCTGCGCGCGGCGAACATCGCCGTCGACGAGGACTACGCCGACGAGCTGCCGCTGATCATCGTCAACCGCGAGGAGATCCAGCAGGCGGTGCTCAACCTGCTGCTGAACGCCGAGCAGGCGCTGCGCGCCGTGCGGCGGCCAGGCACGATGCGCCTGCGCACGGCGCTGGCCGAGGATCCGGGCGCGGTGATGTTTGAAATCTCCGATGACGGCAATGGTGTGCCGCCGGAGGTCACGAGCCGGATCTTCGAGCCGTTCTTCACCACCAAGGTGAGCGGCGAAGGCACCGGGCTCGGCCTGTCGGTGAGCCTTGGAATCGCCGCGGCGCACGGCGGCACGCTGATGCTGCTTCCCTCCGCGCGCGGCGCGCGGTTCGCGCTGACGCTGCCGATGGCGTCGATACCCGCGCTCGACACGCGAGAGACGGCGCTGACGATGTAGTTGCTCGATGCTAGTTGCTGAGGTTGCCAGGCTCCTCGAGTCCCTGCATCAGCTAGCATCCAGCATCTAGCAACGTAGCCTCACCGATGCACACCCGGCGCTTCGTGGCCGGTGCGGGCGACGTACTCGATGTAGGACCCCGGATAGAGATGCGGCTGCGCCTCGACGCCGCTCTCCCCTCCGAGCTCGAGGACGCGGTTGCTCAGACCGCGAAGAAATTCGCGGTCGTGCGACACGAACAGCATCGTGCCGTCGAAATCCTTCAGCGAGTCGAGCAGCATCTCCTTGGTCGCCAGATCGAGGTGGTTGGTCGGCTCGTCGAGGACGAGGAAGTTCGGCGGGTTCAGCAGCATCCTCGCCAGCACCAGCCGCGTCTTCTCGCCGCCGGAGAGCGCTCGGATCTTCTTGTCGGTGTCGTCGCCTGAGAACTGAAACGCGCCGGCGAGGTTGCGCAGCGCGCCGATCGACTCGTGCGGGAAGTCGTACTGCAGCTGCTCGGCGATCGTGAAGTCGGGGTTGAGCAGATCCAGCGCCTGCTGCGCGAAATAGCCCATCTCGAGGCTGGCCCCGAGCTTCACCGCGCCGGCGTCCGGCGGCACGACGCCCGCCACCATCTTCAGCAGCGTCGACTTGCCGGCACCGTTCTTCCCCATCACGCACCACCGCTCGCCGCGGCGGATGGTCATCGACAGCCCGTCGTGGACGACGCGCCGGCCGTACTTCTTGGTGACGCCCTCGAGCACCGCGACCTGATCGCCCGAGCGCGGCGGCGTGCGGAAGTCGAACTTGACGATCTGCCGCTTCTTCGGCAGCTCGATCTTCTCGATCTTCTCGAGCGCCTTCACCCGGCTCTGCACCTGCGCCGCCTTGGCGGCGTGGGCCGAGAAGCGCTCGATGAAGCGCTGCTCCTTCGCCAGCATCGCCTGCTGCCGCGCGTACGCGGCCTCGCGGTTGGTCTCGCGGATCGCGCGCTCACGTTCGTAGAAGTCGTAGTTGCCCGAGTACGACGTGATCTCGCCGCCGTCGATCTCCGCGATCTTCGTCACGATCCGGTTCATGAACTCGCGGTCGTGCGAGGTCATCAGCAGCGAGCCGGGCAGCGACTTCAGGAAGCTCTCGAGCCAGATGATCGACTCGATGTCGAGGTGGTTGGTCGGCTCGTCCATCAGCAGCACGTCCGGCCGGCCGAGCAGCACGCGCGCCATCGCGACGCGCATCTTCCAGCCGCCGGACAGCGCGCCGACGTCGCCGTCGATCTGTTCGTCCTCGAAGCCGAGGCCGAGCAGCACCTCGCGCGCCTGCGCTTCGAGCGCGTAGCCGCCGAGATGGTCGTACTCCTCCTGCACTTCGCCGAACCGCGCCAGGATGCGATCCATGTCGTCGGCCTGCGCCGGATCCGACATCGCGTTCTGCAGCTTCTCGAGCTCGTGGTGCAGGTCGCCGGCACGGCCGCTGCCGAGGATCGCCTCGTCGAGCACCGAGCGTCCCGCCATCTCCTCGACGTCCTGGCGGAAGTAGCCGATCGTCAGCTTCTTCGGCACCGACACTTCGCCGTCGTCGGCCACCTCCTCGCCGACGATCATGCGGAAGAGCGTCGTCTTGCCCGACCCGTTGGGGCCGACGAGGCCGACTTTTTCGCCCGGGTTGAGCTGGAAGGAGGCGTCGACGAAGAGGAGCTGGCGGCCGTACTGCTTGTTGACCCGCGAGAACGAGATCATGTGTTCCGCATGATTACTTGACGGATGCCGTCCAGTCCACCGACACCACGATCGGCGAAGTCGCACCGCCGGCGGCGCAGGCGAGCAGAAAGCGGTTGCCGTCGGCTGCGACCTCGAACCAGCTCTGTCCGATGCTCGACGGTACCGCCGCGGGGGAGCCGCCACACCCATGGAAAAGCCGGACGGGCGGCGCGATCTCGATCGGCTCATTCCCCCTGACGGCGGCGCCCATCACTTCGCCGGTCATGGTCGTGAAGAAGACCTCCCGGCCATCGGCCTTCCAGCGTGGTTGCGTTCCGCCACCGGTCGAGACTCGGCGCCTGCCGGTCTTGCCGAACGGCGCCACGTAGATCTCCGACGCCCCGGATTCATCCGACTCGAACGCGATCAGGCGGTCGTCGGGCGACAACCTGGGGTCGTATTCCCTGACACCTGATCGGCCCAGCGGAAACGGGGTGCGATCGCCGACGAGCGGGAGCGCCCAGATGGCTGCGAGTTCCGTCCCGCTGTCGATCCCGAGCGTGAGCAATCGGCCATCCGCAGACCAGTCCCTTGGAAACGCCCCGCGATCCGGCATTCGCAGCAGCAGTTCTTCGTCGACGGCGTCGATCGCCTTCCGGTACACGCTCGATAGTCCGTTGCGATCCGAGGCGAACGCGATTTGACGGCTGTCCGGCGCCCAGGCAACCTGCCAGTCGTTCGCGGGATTCGTCGTGACGCGCGCGAGACTGCCGCTCGTGAGTTCGAGCAGCCAGATATCGCGGTTGCCGCTGTCCGGATCGGCGATGACGACCGCCGCCAGCTTCTCGTTCGGCGCGAGTCGAACTTCGCTGTAGGCCCGTTCAGGGCCGAGCGGCGACCCTGGTCTGCCCGATCGATCGTACCAGGCCACCAGACTGCCGCGACTGATGGCCGGACGGTAGGCCAGCACGGAGCCGTCGGCGGCGGCGCCAAACGCCGCCGACGAACTGGCGGTGTTGTGGCCGACAGAAGCCGCCACGGGCGTCGCCTCACCGACCGGCGAAAGGGTGGCCACGTCGAAGCGTTGCGCCATCAACGTGGCGTCGCGCGCATAGACAAGGTAACCGGACGAGACGTAGACCGCATTCGATTGCGCGGCGACAAGGGCTTTGACGTCCTTCGAGTCGACCGAGCCGACATAAATCAGATTGTTCTCTTTGACGTCGCTGCGCGCGGTGAACAGAAAGTGACGGCCGTCGGGGAGAAAGTGCGGCCAGCGGTGGGAGTTCTCCTTGCGCTCCGCGTTCAGGGTGGTGATCGGTTCGGGCGTTCCGCCGGCGGCCGACACGCGATGCAGCACCGTCCGGTTGACCGGCGCCACGACAATGACGTTGTCCGCGCCCCACGTCGCGCCAAGATTGGCTTGAATCGTCGCGATGTTCAATGCAGGCCCGCCCGACGGATCGATTCGCTTCAGCTTGCCTTGCGCGAAGAAGCCCAGGAACCGGCTGTCCGGCGACCAGAACGTCGGCCCCACGACATCCTCAGTCCCGGCGAGTCGGTGGGCGGTGACCGAATCGACGCGGCGGATCCACACCGCCGATGTGCCCGAGGCGCTGGTTGCGATGAACGCGATCCTCGACCCGTCCGGTGACGGGATGGGACGACTGGAATCGGCGCCCAGTACGAGCCGCTCGCCTTCCGGCGCCGCGAACGTGAACTGCGCCGCGCGCGGACGCACCTGCGGTCTGCGCGTCCACCAGGCTGCGCCGACCGCCGAGACGATCATGGCCAGCGCCAGCCCCGCCGCGAGGGTTCGTGGTTTGGGCCATCCGGCCGCCGGCGTCACCACCGCCGGTGGGGTCTCCAAGTCGTCGAGCGCGGCGGCCGCGTCGGCGATGTCACGAAGCCGCCGCTTCGGATCCTTGTCGAGGCAGCGCGCGACGAGCCGCCGGACCGCGATGGGCGTCGCCGCCGGCAGCGCCGACCAGTCAGGCTCGCGCTCCAGGATCTTCGCCAGCGTGTCGGTGACCGTGTCTCCGGGAAACGCGCGGCGGCCGGCGAGCATCTCGTAGAGCACGCAGCCGAACGCCCAGATATCGGTTCGCTTGTCGACGACCTTGCCGCGAGCCTGCTCCGGGCTCATGTACGCGGCGGTGCCGAGCAGCACGCCCTGCATCGTCGCCCCGATCGCCGTCGGCGAGTGCGTGAGCGCATCGTCGATGGCGTCGACGCCGCCGGCCTTCGCCAGACCGAAGTCGAGCACCTTGACGATGCCGTCAGGGGTGATGGCGATGTTGGCCGGTTTCAGATCGCGGTGAACGATGCCCCGTTCGTGCGCCGCATCGAGCGCGTCGACCAGTTGGCGCGCGACGGCGAGTGCCTGCGGCACGCCCAAGCCCGGTGCCCGCATCCCCGACTGCCGCGCCAGCGCCGCGGCGAGGGTCTCGCCTTCGACGAGCTCGAGGACGAGCGCGGTGCGGCCGTCGCTCTCCTCGACGCCGTAAATCGCGGCGATGTTGGGATGATTCAGCGTCGCCAGCAGGCGCGCCTCGCGCTCGAAGCGCGCGAGCCGATCGGGATCGGCGGCGACGCGCCGGCAGCAGCTTGATCGCCACATCGCGGCCCAGCCTGGTATCGTGCGCGCGGTAGACTTCTCCCATCCCGCCCGCGCCGAGCGGTGCCACCACCTCGTAGACGCCGATCCGCGTACCGGTGGAGAGCGTCAAGGAACCTGCCTTACTTCACCGCGACCTGCATCTCCGCGCCGAAGAGCATCGTCCGGTCGTTGTCGCGCGCGGCCCATTTCATCAGGGTCGCAACCGATGGGTCGACGCGCTTCTCGGCGACGACGCGGCCGTTTGCCGTCACCGTGATTGGCTGCGAGAAGTCGAACGCATCCGGCGAGAAGAGCAGCGTCAGCTCGCTGACGCCGCGCGTGACGAGCTGCACGGCGTTGCCGCGGCGGGTCGCTTCGACGCGGCCCGACGGACGAGACCGCGCGAAGAGATCCTTCCCGTGGTTGAAGCCCGGCCCGGAGAAGACGTTCAGATCCGGACGCGAGAGCTGCCCGGCCGGCGCCGACGCGCTCACCTTGTCGATGACGATCCAGTGCGCGCGGCTGGGGGTGTCGCGATCGGTGGCTTCCCAGGTGAGCGTCTGCGGCAGCGGATCGCGAGGGTGGCTGCGCACGAAGGTCTCGAAGCTGTCCTTCACCTGCGGCCACCACGCCGTGTTGTGTCCCGCGTCGGGCTGCGGATGGTATTCGACCGCGACGCCGCTCGTTTTCAGGTGATCGATAAAGGGTTCGACCGCCCGCATCGGATACAGCGGATCCTGTCCGCCGTTGACGATGAACAGCGGCTTGTTGAGCAGGTTGGTCGGAAACAGCTCGCTGTCGAGGGCCAGGCGATCGTTGGCCAGCACCATCAGCGATCCGTTCAAGGGCAGGAAGCTCGCGAACGGCGTGGTATCGCGCATCGCGACGTAGTACAGCCCGGTGGCGCCGTCCGACACGCCGGCGAGCGCGACGAGGTTCTCGTCGACGTTGTAGGTCCGCTTGATGCTGTCGAGGATCGCGTCGAGGTTCTCGACCTGCGCCTTGCTCCACCACGGCGCGTCGCGCCACCCGGTCGGCCGGACGTAAATCTGCTCGGCGCCTTCGAGCACCGAACCGCGGCCGCCGCGGCCGCCGCCGGTGCGGGGCTCGCCGGTCTCGCGCATCATCACGCCGCCGTGCAGCTGGAAGCGGACCTGGTACTTGCGCGCCGGATCGTAGGCCTGCGGCACGTCCAGGTCGTAGTAGAACTCGCCCAGCGACGTGCGCCGCTGGAGGCGGATGCTGCCCCGCTTCACGTCCGCTGAATAGCTGCGCCCTCGCTCGAGCCGCGCGAGCGCATCGTCGAACGCGACCGCCGAGCCGACGATGGTCTGCGCCGCCTTCGCCGCATCCTGAGGATTGTGCGCGCTCCAGAACTTCTCGAACGCGGCATCGACGGCCGGCGGCGGCGCGGCCGACACCAGGACAGTCGACGCCATCGCGACGCACGCAAGGACGATCAGCGGCGACCGTGTTGCCATGCGGCCACATATTAACCGGTATCATTGCCGCCCATGGCCAAGCGAAAAGAATCGAACTCGATCGGCGCGAAATTCGAAGCCTTTTCCAAGGCAATCACCCAGTTCACGGGCAGCACCGCGGCCTTCGGCATCGCGCTCGGCGTCGTCGTCGTGTGGGCGCTGGTCGGACCGCTGTTCGGCTTCTCCGATACCTGGCAGCTCGTGATCAACACGGGCACGACGATTGTGACCTTCCTGATGGTGTTCCTCATCCAGCGATCGCAGAACAAGGACTCGCTGGCCATCCACCTCAAGCTGAATGAGCTCGTCGCCGCCATGCAGGGCGCCAGCAACCGCCTGATTGACGTCGAAAGCCTGTCCGAGAAGGAACTGGCGACGCTGCACCGCTTCTATACCGAGCTCGCGACGCTGGCGCGCGAGGAAGCGAAGGTCACGGAGTCGCACTCGGTCGAGGAGGCCCGCGAGCGGCACTCGGCGAAGCTTGGAACGAAGCGGAAGAGCGGGGGCTAGCGGAGCCGGGACTGGTGAGTAGTTAGAATAAGGTCATGGCTGCGACCTCGTCGTTCGACATCACGTCCACCATCGATTTCGCGGAAGTCGACAACGCGCTCAACCAGGCGCGCAAGGAAGTCGGCCAGCGCTACGACTTCAAGGGCGCGAAGGCCGACATCGACCTGAACACGGCCGACAAGAAGCTGACGCTGACGACCGACGACGAGATGAAGATGAACGCGCTGTGGGAAATCGTGCAGACGCGGCTGGTGCGGCGCGGGGTCGCGGTCAAGAACTTCAAGGTTCCGCGACTCGGAGCCGGCGGCCGGCGGCGCGGTCCGGCGCGTGATCGAGATTCAGCAGGGCATCCCGATCGAGGCCGCCCGCGAGATCGTCAAGTTCCTGAAGGACAAGAAACTCAAGAAGGTGCAGGCGGCGATCCAGGCCGACCAGGTGCGCGTCAGCGCGCCGTCGAAGGACGACCTGCAGGAGGCGATGCGGGCGCTGCGCGAACACGACTTCGGCGTCGCCCTGCAGTTCGGCAACTACCGGTAGCATCTGACAGCTCAACGAGCCTCGCTACCTACTTCTTCTCCTTCTTCTGGTCCCACTCGACCGCCGTGATGTTCTCCGGATCGAGCTTCATGATGTTCTCCGAGATCCGGTCGGTCTTCCGCTCCAGCGGCAGGTTCACTTCGTAGTCGAGCTCTTCGGTCGACGTCGCGCGCAGCTCGAACTTGAAGCGATAGCGCGCGAGCAGTTGGTCGAGCGCCGGCTTGATCGCCGCCGGATCCTTCGCCTTGATCTTCAGCCCGAACGCCTGCGTCGCCTTCGGCTCGAACGACTCGATGATCCACAGCATCGCCATGATGAACACGGTCGCGAACAGCGCCAGCAGCTAGACGCCGACGCCGGCCGCAAGGCCGACCGCCAGCGTCGACAGCATCACGCCCGCGTCTTTGGGGTCGTCGATCTTGGCGCGGTAGCGCACCAGCCCGGCGGCGCCGACGATGCCGAACGCGCGTGCGAGGCTCGAGCCGACGACGAGCATGACGACGGCGCCGACGACGGCGAGGATGATCTGGGTCTGGATGACGGCAGGCTGACGTTTGGGTGTGCCGCGGCGTCGCGGGCGCAGCGCCAGCAAGACACGCCAGCCCAGCGGCAATCGGCAGCCGGACAACGGCATGGCGGAGCTGGTGCAGCTGCGACGGGATGTCGGGGGTCTCGGCGTCCTGGTGTGACGCGCTCGTCGACTGTGGCTCAGTCGTCCCCGGCAGCGTCTGCGCGCGGACGGCCGGCGTGAACGATGCGGCGACAACAAGCGCCGCGAGAAGAGCATCGCGCAGCCAGGTCATTGTAGAACCAGCCCTTCCATAGCGTGCTGGCGATGATGATCTGGGCGCTTTCGCGGTCGCATCGTCGGTCAACGCTGCCGAATTTGCAGCAAGGACGTTGCCAGATGAGGTCGGCGATTAGCCCATCAATAGCGCTGGCGGGAGCCTTGCTCTTGCCTCGCCCTGGTGTCAGCCGTTCGCGTTCCGCTTTCAACCTATCGCCTGCAGTTCAACGATCGCTTCACCTTCCGTGACGCGCGCGCAATCGTGGACTACCTCCACGATCTCGGCATCAGCGATTGTTACGCATCGTCGTATCTGCAGGCCGTTCCCGGCAGCCCACACGGCTACGACGTCGCCGATCCCACCAGGCTCAACCCCGATCTCGGCACCGACGCCGACTACTGGGACTGGATTGAGGCGATGCGCGTCGCGAGGCATGGGACATGTCATGGATCTCGTGCCGAATCACATGGGCATCGCGAAATCCGCGAACCCATGGTGGCTCGACGTGCTCGAGAACGGGCCCGCTTCGCGCTTCGCGCACTTCTTCGACATCGAGTGGCGGCCGGTCAAGGACGAGCTCGCGGACAAACTCCTGATTCCGATTCTCGGCGATCAGTACGGCGAGGTGCTCGACGCGCAGGAGCTACAGCTCACCTATCAGGAGGGCGCGTTCGTCGTGCGCTACTACGATGAGGCGCTGCCGATTGCGCCGGATACCTATGCCTGGATTTTTCGCCGTACGCGTCGCCGCGTGGCTGACCGATCATCCGGGCCCGGAGGCCGAGGAGCTGCAGAGCATCCTGACCGCGAGCCGCAACCTGCCGTCGCGCAGCGAGCGCGACCCTGAAGCGATCGAGACACGCGCCCGCGAAAAAGAAGTGGTGAAGCGGCGCCTGGCGGCGCTCGCGGGACAGAGCGCCGACGTCGCGTCGCTCGTCGAGGACGAGCGTCCGCCTGATCAACGGCGTCGCCGGCCAGCCGCGCAGCTTCGACGAGCTCGACGGGCTGCTCAACGCGCAGTCGTATCGCCTCGCCTACTGGCGCGTCGCCTCGGAGGAGATCAACTACCGGCGTTTCTTCGACGTCAACCAGCTGGCCGCGCTGCGGATGGAAGATCCGGCGGTCTTCGAGGAGGTGCACCGGTTCGTGTTCGACCTGGTCGCGCGCGGCGCCGTCACCGGCCTGCGCATCGATCACGTCGACGGCCTCTACGCGCCGGAGGACTACCTGCGGCGCCTGCAGGAGCGATGCGGCGGCGCCGGCGGCCACGAACGTTTCTTCGTCGTGGTCGAGAAGATTCTCGGCACCGGCGAGCAGCTGTCGCCCGGCTGGCCGGTGCATGGCACGACCGGCTACGAGTTCGCCGGCGTCGTGAACAACCTGTTCGTCGATCGCCGCAACGAGCGTGCGCTCGACGACATCTACCGGCGCTTCGTCCGCGAGCGTCGCGAATGGCTGTCGTTCGACGACCTCGCCTATCGCAGCAAGAAGCAGGTGATGCACGAAACGATGTCGGGCGACATCAACTCGCTCGGCCACCAGTTGAACCGCTTCTCGGAGCGCAACCGGCACTTCCGCGACTTCACGCTCTACAGCCTGATCTCGACGATCAAGGAAGTGATCGCGTGCTTCCCCGTCTACCGCACCTACGTCACCGAGGCGGAGCCGGTCAGCGAGCACGATCGCCACTACATCATCGCGCGCGGTCGCGGACGCGAAGCGGCGCGCGCCGGCGACGCCCGGCGTGATCTTCGATTTCATCCAGCGCCTGCTGCTCAAGCAGATCGGCGCCACCGCGCCGGACGAGTCCGAGGCGCGCGGGCGGTTCATCGGCAAGTTCCAGCAGATCACGAGCCCGGTCGCCGCGAAAGGGATCGAGGACACGACGCTCTACGTGCACAACCGGCTGGTGTCGCTGAACGAAGTCGGCTCCGACCCGACCCGCTTCGGCCTCGATCCGGCCGACGTGCACGCCTGGATGACGCAGCGGCAGCGAGCGCTGGCCGGCGGCGCTCTCGACGACTCTCGACGCACGACACCAAGCGCGGCGAGGATGTCCGCGCGCGGCTGAACGTGCTGTCGGAGATTCCCGGCGCGTGGAAAGACGCGCGTCGGAAGATGGCGGACGCTGAACCGGCGGCTTCAAGACCGACGTCCAGGGCCGGCTGGCGCCGAGCGCGCAACGAAGAGTACCTCTTCTACCAGACGCTGGCCGGCGCCTGGCCGTTCGAGCGCGGGCCCGACACCGAGGCCGCGTTCACCGATCGGATCGTCGCCTACATGCAGAAGGCGATGCGCGAGGCGAAGCTGCACACCAACTGGCTGAGCCCCGACGAGGCGTACGAGAAGGCGGTCGAACGGTTCGTCCGCGCGAACCATGGATCGCCGCCGGGCTAATCCGTTTCTGGAGGCGTTCGAGCCGTTTCAGGCGCGCATCGCCGAGCTCGGCATCTACAACAGCCTCGCCCAGCAGGTGATCAAGATCACCGCGCCGGGCATTCCCGATTTCTATCAGGGCACGGAGCTCTGGGATCTGATCGCTCGTCGACCCCGACAACCGGCGGCCCGTGGATTACGCCCGGCTCGCGCGAGGCGCTGGCCAGCGCCACGGCAGCGTCCGCGGCCGACCTGCTCGAGAGCCGGCGCGACGGCCGCGTCAAGCTGTTCGTCGTTCATCGCGCGCTCGCCGCGAGAGCGGCGATGCGTGAGGTCTACGACCGCGGCGATTACGTGCCGCTCGAGACGGCTGGCCCACGGGGCGAGTGCGTGTTCGCCTTCGCGCGCGTCGCCCCCGAAGGAGTCGCGATCACCTGCGTGCCGCGGCTGGTCGCGTCGCTGACGCCAGACGCCGTCGCGCCGCCTCTCGGACGCACCGTCTGGGCCGATACCCGCATCGTCCTGCCCGATGCGCTGGCCGGCCGCACGTTCCGCAACGTGTTCACCGGCGACTGCACGCGGCCGGAGTCGACCGGCGCCGCCCCGACCATCGCGGTGGCCGTGCTCTTCGAACGCTTCCCGGTCGCGGTGCTCGCGCCATGCTCTATCTGACGATCATCGGCGGCGCGTTCGTAGCGTGGCTGATCCTCGCGTCGCTCTTCACGCCGCACATCCCCTACCACATCGAAGCCGACATCGACGCGACCAGCGATCACTTCATCCACGTCCTCGAGTCGATCTGCCAGACGCATCTCGAGCACGGCAATCGCGTCGAGGTGCTGACCAACGGCGACAGGTTCTACCCGGCGATGATCGACGCGATCCGGCACGCGCGCGAAACCGTCAACCTCGAGGCCTACATCTTCAAGCAGGGAGAGGTCGCCGACCAGATGATCGCGGCGCTGCGCCGAGCGGGCGAAGGCCGGCGTGCGCGTCACCATCGTGATGGACGCGATCGGCTCGTTTGGCGCCTACCGCGCGACGCGCGCAGCGCCTGGAAGAGTCGGGCTGCCGCGTCGCCGCCTACCAGCGCTTCACCTGGTACCGCCTCGCGCGGCTGAACAACCGCACGCACCGCGAGCTGCTGATCGTCGACGGCGACATCGCGTTTGTCGGCGGCGCAGGCGTCGCCGACTGGTGGGCGAAGCCGCAGGGAGACCGGCCGATGTGGCGCGACATGATGGCGCGAATCGAAGGGCCGGTCGTGTCGGACATCCAGGGCGTGTTCGCGGAGAACTGGCTCGAGTGCTGCGGCGAGATCCTCGTCGGGTCCGACACCTACAAGCCGCATCACCCGGTCGGCGAGGTCGCCGCGTTCGCGATCAAGAGCTCGCCAGCCGATCGAGCCACCGCCTCGCGGGCGCTGTTTCAGACGCTGATCGAGGGTGCGAACGGCAAGGTGCTGCTGTCGACGCCGTACTTCCTGCCCGATCGCGCCTTCCGCGAGGCGATCTGCCGGACGACGGCGCGCGGCGTGACGATCACCGTGATTGTCCCGGGGCCGCGCACCGACCAGCGCTGGGTCCGGCTGGCGAGCCGGCGCATGTACGGCCAGATGCTCGACGCCGGCGTGCGCATCCTCGAGTACACGCCGGGCATGACGCACGTGAAGATGCTGCTCGTCGACGATCTGTGGGCGGTGGTCGGCACGACCAATCTCGACAACCGATCGTTCGAGCACAACGACGAGGTGAACGTCGCGTTCCGCAGCGCCGAGGTCAACGCGCGCCTGACGCGCGATTTCGAAGACGACCTGGCGCACAGCAACCAGATCGATCCGGCGGAGTGGAAGCGGCGGCCACTGTGGGAGAAAGTGATCGGGACTGGCGCGTGGATTCTCGAGCGCCAGCAATAGTGCGGACCTGGTGACGTCGTGAATTGAAGAATTGAATCAGGTCACCAATTCTGCAGCTCACTGACCGTCGCGCTCTATTTCTTGTTGATTGCCGCCGTCCAGATCTCGAGCTGCTCGCGCGTCATCGGCCCTTCGGGCTGCTCGCGCGCGTCGCGATACTTCCACCGCTCGAGGTCGTGCAGGTACTGCTCGCGCGAGAGCAGCGTGCCGTAGCAGACGTCGTTCTGCAGGTTCGGCCGGCTGACGTTCAGCCGCCGCATCAGCTCCTCCATCACCCAGCTGGGCACGTTCTGCCGCTTGTCCGGGTAGACGAACCCAAACAGGATCAGATGGCTGAGCAGCACGCGCCAGTAGTCGCCGAACCGCATCAGCAGCCGCGGCCAGTCGAGCGACGGCCCGGTCTCGCGCAGCAGGTGCAGGACGTCGGCGCCGTCGAAGCGCTCGCGCTCGAGGATGAACGACTTCGACCAGATCATCTCCTCCACCGGCGAGAGGCGGACGATGATGCCGAGGACGTTGGTGCGCGGCGCGTGATCGAACCACAGATCGTCGACGCGGGCGATGCCGTTGCCCGAGCTGAAGATCACGTCGATGAAGTGCTCGCCCTTGTGGATCTTGCCCAGCCAGTGCGGAAACGGGATCTCGGTCTCGTAGCCGATCTTGGCGAACGCCTCGAGCACGCGCGGGCAGTCGTCCGGCTTGACGAAGATGTCGACGTCCTTGGTGTCGCGCGGCACGTGCGAGTAGTGCGAGAACGCGAACGCCCCGCCGACCAGAAACGGGATGCCGGTGTCCTGCAGCTTCTTCAGCGCGTCGATGTAAAAGTCCGCGGCTGGATCGTGGATGGCGCGAGCCGTCGAGGTTTCCATCAGACCCTCAGGAGGCGATCGCGTCGCCGGCGCGCCGCTTGTGGGCGAGGACCGGCTGGGTGGCGAAGCGCGGGCGGCGTGTCGCAGGCGGCCGTCGCCGATCGGCACCTCGAAGACACGGAACGGCGGCCGGTCGGCGAAGCTGCGCGTCAGCAGCGGCAGCGAGACGTTGTAGACGGGCACACCTCCCTGCGTCTTGCCTTCGAGCTGGCCGCGATGCGCGTGGCCGTGCAGGACAAACGTCACCGGATAACGGCTGATCGGCTCCTCGAGGCGCGACGATCCGAGGAACGGGTAGATCTCGAGCGGTTCCCCTTCGACGGTCTGCTGAATCGGTGCGTAGTGCATCATCGCGATCAGCTGCCTGGTTCGCAGGCGGGCGAGCGCGGCTTCGAGCTTGAGCGCTTCATCCACCGCCTCGCGGACGAACTGCTTGATGATCGACTCGCCCCAGGGACCGAGCGCGCGCCGGCCGAAGCCGCCGCCAAACCCCTTCACGCCGGCGATGCCGATGCCCTGCAGCTCGCACGCGTCGCCGTCGAGAATCTTGACGCCGGCATCGACGAGCAGTCTGCCGCACTTCGTCGCCCTTGTCCGACTCGATGTCGTGGTTGCCGAGCACGGCGGCGACCGGGATGCGCAGCGTGTGAAGCTCCTTCACCAGGACGGCCGCCTCCTCGGGAAGTCCATAGTCGGTCAGGTCGCCTGGCATCAGCAACACATCTGCCGCGTCCGAGATCTGCGCGAAGAGCGCCTGGAACGCTCCCTGAGAGGTTTTCGAACAGTGGAGGTCGCCAACGGCTGCGACACGCACAACGGTTCGGTCCATGGGGCATCCGGATCTTCAAAAGTTGAGCCACCGGCGCGAGGATCGGCTGAGCTGGGAGACGGGCCGCGCCTTGCAGTGTTTACGATCGTCATGCCGGTCCAGACACGGCCGCAGCTCGGGCGCCTCATCGTAACGCCCTTCGCCACGATCGGCGTGCTGTCGGCTGTACTGGTCTGGGAGATCGAGCACGTCGGTTCGATCGCGCTGGCACTGGTGATCGCCGCCATCGGCGTGGTCATCGGCGTCATCGTCACGCGGCAGCTGCGACGAAACATCGACTCCCTGACCGACTATTACACAGCGTTGCTGCGCAGGGCGGATGAGCAGTCGCGCGAGGCCGAGGCGGCCAACCGGCTGAAGGACGACTTCCTCGCCACGCTGTCGCACGAGCTTCGCACGCCGTTGAACGCCGTGCTCGGCTGGGCGCGCATGCTCGCCACCGGCAAGCTCGACGCGGCGCAGAGCGAGCAGGCCGTGCGCGCGATCGAACGCGCCGGCTGGACGCAGTCGCACGTCATCGAAGATCTGCTCGACACGTCGCGCATCGTCGCCGGCCGGCTCGAAGTGACCATGCGGCCGACCGACCTGCCGCAGATCGTCCAGGCGGCGATCGACTCGCTCCGGCCGGCGGCGGAGGCCAAGCGGATCACCGTGGCGGTGTCACTCGAACCGGGGCTCGCGACTGTCGCCGGCGATCCGGATCGCCTGAAGCAGGTCGTGTGGAACCTGGTCTCGAACGCCATCAAGTTCACGCCGGCCGGCGGCTCGATCGAGGTTCGTCTGGAGTGGACGGCGACCGAGATCCAGTTGATCGTGTCGGACAGCGGCATCGGCTTCGAGCCCGATGTGGCCACGCATCTGTTCGAGCGGTTCCGGCAGGGCAACAGCAGCTCGACGCGCGAGCATGGCGGACTCGGCCTCGGGCTGGCGATCGTCCGTAACGTCGTCGAACTCCACGGCGGCACGGTGACGGCAGCGAGCGGCGGCGAAGGCGCCGGCTCGGTGTTCCGCGTGCGGCTGCCGTTCCGGCCGTGGGCCGCGCCGATCGAGGAGCCGCCGCAGCTCGCGCCCGTGGCGCCGTCGCTGCGCGGCATCTCGGTGATGGTGGTGGACGGCGATACGCTGCAGCTTGACTTCGTCCGGTCGTCGCTCGAGCAATACGGCGCGGTGGTTGTCACCGCGAGCTCCGCGCAGGAAGCAAAGGATCGATTCCGCCGCGAGCCGCCCGATGTCCTCATCAGCGATCTGCTGATGCCCGACGGCGACGGCTATCAGTTGATTCGCGACATCAGGCAGCTCGATCGCGCGGCGGGACGGACGACGCCGGCGGCGGCGCTGACCGCGCTCGCCCGCACCGACGATCGCCGCAACGCGCTCACCGCGGGCTATCAGCTCCACCTCGCGAAGCCGATGGATCCATCCGAGCTCGTCTCCACCGTCGTGCGGCTCGCCAGCGAAGGCGGCGGCACCCGGTTTGCGAGTAATTGAGGCGTGTCTTCTGGCGCCCTCCCCACAATGCATCGGTGCACGGTGCTCGTGGTGGAGGACGACGCCGACGTACGCGAGCTGCTGCGCGTTGCGCTGTCAGCCGACGGCTACGAGGTCGCGACGGTCGGCAACGGCCGCGACGCGATGTACTACCTGCGCTCCCACGCCGACGCCTGCATCATCCTCCTCGACTTGGCGCTCCCGATCATGGACGGCGCGCAGTTCCGCCGGGCGCAGCTGCGCGATCGCGCGCTCGCGTGGGTTCCGCTGGTCGTGATGTCGGGATCGGTCGATGCTGCACGTCACGCGCGCGAGCTGGGCGCGCGGCGTCTGGTGCGCAAGCCGCTCGACCTCGACGAGCTGAAGAACGCGCTGCGCTTCGTTGGCTGCTGCCAGGCCCGCCCGCGCAGCACCTCGTCCGCCGCCCTACCGCCTGACTGAGGTCCCAGATACCCGCGTACCATTCCTGAGTTGACACCCTTTGCTTGGACTGCTACCTTGTCTCACCAAGGTAGCTTTCCAGGCAACATGAGCGTCACCGAGAAATTCCTCGCCATCCGCAAGGGCCTCCTCGAGTTCCTGATCCTCCGCATCATCGCCAGCAACAAGGTCTACGTCGCCGACATGTTGAACCGCCTGAGTACCACCGAGTTCGCCACTCAGGAGGGCACGCTTTACCCACTCCTGAGCAAGATGCGGCGCGAAGGGTTGGTCGACTACGAGTGGAAGGAGTCCGGCGCCGGGCCGCCGCGCAAGTACTACCAGCTCACGGAGAAGGGCACGTCGCAGCTCGAGGAGCTGAACGAGTACTGGAAATACATCAACGCCACGATCGGTCAGCTGGGGCGATGAACGATGCAGAAGGTGATCACGATCAATCTGAACGGCAACGCGTACCAGATCGAGGAAGCCGGCTACGGCGCGCTGGTCGGATACCTCGATGGCGCGCAGCGTCAGCTGCGCGAAAATCCGGACCGCATGGAGATCATCGCCGACCTCGAGCAGGCGATCGCTGACAAGTGCGTCCGGTTCCTCAAACCGCAGAAGACCGTCGTCACGAGCAGCGAGGTCGACCAGATCATCAAGGAGATGGGTCCGGTGGAGGCGGCCACCGCCGGGGAGAGCACCGGCGAGACCGGCGACAACAACGCCAACGCAAAGAGCAGCGCGCCCAAGCGGCTCTACCTGATTCGCGAGGGGGCGATCCTCGCCGGCGTTTGCAACGGGATCGCCGCGTATCTGAGCATCGACCCCACCGTCATCCGCATCGTCTTTACCGCTGCTGGCGATCGGGACCAAAGGCGCATTCGTCTTCGTTTACGTCGTGCTCGCGATCGTCATCCCGTCTGCGAACACTTCGGAGGAGCGCGCGGCGGCGTTCGGCGAGGTGTTCAATGCCCGCGAGTTGATCGATCGCGCGGCGAAGAACTTCAAGGTCGGCAGCCGCGGCTGGAACCGTACCTGGCGGCGGCAGCAGCGCCGCTGGCGACGCCAGTGGCGGCACACCGCGCGCGAGTCCGACTGGGTTCCGCCGCCTGTCCCGCCACCACCGGCGGGCGGCTACGCGGCACGGATGCTCGCCGGCGTCATGGTGCCGGTGCTCAGCATCGCGAACGCGCTGTTCTTCTGGCTCTGCGTCTACGTCGTCTTCAGCCTCGTGACCATGCGCGAGGCCTTCGGCATCTTCATGCCCGACGACGTGCCGCTCTGGGTCGGCATTCTGGTGGTGTGGTTCGTCTACCAGTCGGCGGCGTGGCCGCTCCATGCCGCGCGGCGCGCGTCGTATCAGGCGCTCGGCGGCCTGCACCACGCGTCGGTGGCGGCGCTCGACGGCATGCTCTCGCTTGGCATCGCCGCCTTCATCGTCTGGTTTGCGTACAGCAACATGCCGGAGGTGCGGGAGTTTCTCAGAACGCTGCCCGAGATGTTGGACAGCATGCGGCCGAGGTGAACTCCGGCTTGGTCTCCTCGAGGATCTGCCGGATCGCGTCGCGGTCGGCTGGCGAGAGGTGGGAGAACTCCGGCCGCTTGTCCTCGCCGGTCAGTACTTCGCGCAGCCGCTTGTAGACATAGCCCTTCACCGACCGGCGGCATGGCGTCGAAGCTCTCCGAGTAAATCAGGAAGCTCAGCGGGTAGCGGAAGAGACGCTGACGTGAGATCGAGGTCGCGCAACGACCGCCCCTTGGGATCGCGTTTGCCCTGCTGGCTGAACTCCGCCGCGAACGCGGACGTGCCGGCCACCGGCTGCGTCAGCGGCGCTTCCTTGACGAACAGCATCGCCCGCACGAGCCGTTCGCCGGCGCTCTCGATGCGAACGCGCGCGCCCTCACTCTGCGCCGCGGGCGAGTCGCCGCCACGCGAGGCCGCAGTCATCTTGTCGTCATACGCGGCACGCCGTGCCTCGTAGGTCGCCGCCGTGATCAGGTTGTGGATCGACGTCTGATGCGCGAGCACCATCAGGGCGACCGCATCGCTGTGCGGCGCCAGGTAAGGCGCCGGATCGAAGCGGGCGCTGAGCTCGGTCAACGCCGGATTGCGGCTGCGCTCGCAGCTTCGTCAGGTACGCCGCCGGGTTGACGATGTCGTGACCGACGAGCGGCGCGATGACGTTGCCCATGTGCGGCTGGCTGCCGAGGGTGCCGGTGACATACCACCCGCCCCAGCGGTCCGCCAGCGGCGTCCGATCCGTCGTCACGCCCTGATCGGACGGCACGACGTAGCCGTACCGGTCGGCGAAGACCGACCGCATGATCAGGCCGGGCACGCCGCCGGTCGTCGACGACGAGTCGTGGCACTGGAGGCAGGTGCGGCCCTGGCGCTCGAACACCGGGCGCGAGCCTTTCTCCTGCTTCAGCGTGTAGAAGACGGCGCCGAGCGCCGGATCGACGGTCGCGACTTCCATGATCGGGCCGTCCTGCACCCAGCCGACGTAAGCGTCGTCGTTGAAGTAGACCGCGCGGGGCGTCCACGGCGCGATGCGGTCGACCTGCAGGCTGGTGCGCGAGAAGACCAGGCCCTGCGACGACACGGGGATCTCGAGCGCGCGCAGCAGCGACGGCAGGTAGCCTCGCTGCTCGTCGAACTCGAGCGCAACGGCGCCCGAGTCGATCGCCGACTGCAGCCTGGCGATGCGATCGGCGGGTGTGCTGGTGGCGTATGCGATCGACGGGTGATCGCGCCGCGCGCGGCTGCTGCGCGACGACGCCAATGGCCGCTGATGCGGCAAGGCACAGGCAGACGAAGAGGGTCCGGAAGTTCATGGGCCTGAAAGATTCTCTGGCGGTGAACTTCCATGGTAGGCGGAAAACCGCCCGGAGGATGTCTTGGTTTGTCAGCTCTGCCGTTACTTCGCGGCGGCCATCGCCTTCCTGATCGCGGCGACCGTCTTGTCGGTGCGGAACTTCACGATCTTGCGCCCGTTCTCGATCGTCTTCTCGACCGGCGCCAGGCTGATGCCGTTGATCGTGAATTTGCCCGCCTTGATGCGCTCGGGCGCGCGCACCCCGTTGACGTCGTGCACCATGATGATCGAGGAGATGTAGTAGTCGTCGTGCAGCCCTTCCATCTTCTCGTGGATGCCGAGCGCCTCCTGCTCGAAGGTCTCGACCTCGTCGTAGTTGTAGTACTCGGGCACGTAGTACGCGGTCGTGCCGCTGCCCTTCCATTTCGCGTTCAGCGCCTCGGCCACTTCCTGCATCGGCTTGAGGTTGCCGCCGCTGTCGCCGAGCAGCACGATGTCGGTGAAGCCCTGGGTCTTGAGGCTGACGGCCATGTCGGTGAGGACGGCGCGGTAGGTTTCGGGCGAGAGCAGGATGGTGCCCGGCGTCCGGACCCGCTCGGGGTTCCCCGGTTCGAGCGTGACAATCGGCGCGGCCAGCGCGTTGCCCAGGCTCCGGGCGATGGCGTCGCCGGTGACCCGCAGCACGTTGTTGTGCTTGCCGGTGGTGAGATACGGGCCGTTCTCCTCGATGCCGCCGGTGAGGATCAGCGCCGTGGTCTTCCCGCCCTTGATCAGGTCGCGGACCTCCATCATCGTCAGGTCCTCGATCCAGATGGAGTCGTGCATGTCGATCGGGCGTACCATGCCCAGGACGTCGACCCGCGGCTGCTGATTCACCGACGCGGTGGGACGTCGAGGCGCGGGCGCGGCCGGCTGCTGCGATGCGCTCACAATGCGGCGGTCGAGCACCGCATCGAGGGCGAGCGCGAGGCCGAGAGCGGCGAGTGTTGCGGTCGCAATCGGCAGTAGTATTCGGGTACGCGCCAGGAGGTTGATGGACGGTTCGTCATGGATCGATTGTAGAAAAAAATGAATTGTCAATGGTGCACCGGGAAAAATTTACCGACGCGTAATCGAACGGTCGCTCGCGTTGCACTTCGCGCGTGTGTGTACTTCTTACGTAATCTGGAGCGAATGCGCGTGCACGCCAACCCGCTCTCATCGGAACCATCTTTGCAGACGGGCGCGTCATCCATGAACCGCAACCCGGGTGCCCGTGCCTGACGATTCCTTCTGCGGCCGTCTGCGCCGCGAGCGGGAGCGGAGACAGATCGCCCTTGCGTCGATTGCGGCCAACACGAAAATCAGCGCCGGCCTGTTCGAAGGACTCGAACGCGGCGACGTCTCGCGCTGGCCGGCAGGGATCTATCGCCGCTCCTTCATCCGCGCCTACGCGAAGGCGATCGGCCTCGATCCCGACGCCACGACGCAAGAGTTCCTCGAACTCTTCCCCGATCCTGATCAGGTCGCCGCGGCGGCCGCTGCGGCGGCGAAGACTCCCAAGTTTCCTGCGACAGCGACTCCGGCCGTCCTGCGACTGACCCTCGCCGATCCCACCTCGCCGTTCAGCGCCGGCCGTTTGCTGCACACGATGCGCGACCGCTGCGCGGCGGTGGCGTGCGACGCTGGCGTCGTGACCGCGATCGCGACGGCCGTGTTCGTCGCGTCCGGCAAGTTCTGGCTGCCTTTCGGCGTCGCGATGCTCGGCTACTACCTCGGTAGCATCCTGCTGCTCGGCAATACGCCGGGTGTGTGCCTCTGGGCGGCGCCGGCGAGCCGAAGGCCGGCGAAGACGTCCTTTGTCACCACGCTCAGGCCGCGCATGGCGAAAGCGGCGATCACGTGGTTCACCGGCCTGACGCGGTCTGTGGCGGTGTCTGCAACCCCGATCGATTCATCGCCCGACCCTCGGCGTCCGCGCTCTCGCTCACCGGCGTAACTCGCCCCCCCGAGGGGTCGGACGGGTGTCCGACCCCTGCTTTTCATTTTTCGAGATTAATCAGGTAGTCGCGGATTGCGGATATTTCCGCGTCGCTGATTCGATCGCGCGGGATCCCGGGCATCACGCCGATGCCCTGGCGGACAATCGCGATGAGTTCCTCGAGCTCGAGAGTAAAGGGCACCAGCGCGGGCGCCGTGCCCCCTTTGCCTTCCGCCCCATGGCAGGCCTCGCAACCCTTCATGTAGGCCGCCTTGCCCTCGTCGGTGCCGGCGGACAGGCTGAGGGATCGCCGCGCAAACGGCGACCAGCCCAACGACCAGCACGAACGCGGCGCAAAGCCCCCGCACTCAGCGCGCCGCCGCAGGCGCTGACGCCGACCGGCCGCCAATCGCGAACGCCATCAACGAGGCCTCCGCCGCCCGTCCGGTCGCCACGAGCACGAACTGGCGGCCCGACCGCGCCTGATACGTCATCGGCGTCCCCGTCGTCTCGCGCATCGGCGCGCTCCAGAGATCGCGGCCCGTCGTCTTGTCGATCGCGTGCAACGCGAAGTCGCCGCCGCCGATGAAGATCAGGCCGCCCTTGGTCACGATTGCCCCGGGCGGACCCTGCGCGCCGAGCTTCTCCGGCGCCTTGACGCCGAGCGCGTCGAGCTCCTTCCGCAGGTCGGGCATGTCGCCGAACGGCTCGCGCCACGCGATGGTGCCCTCGTTCAGGTCAATCGCAACCAGGTGCGCGTACGGCGGCTTGAAGAACGGCAGCGATCCGTTGAAGCCGGCGGCGAGACCGCGATTGGAGTACTCGGCATCGACCTCGCCCGCCCGCGCCCCGGCGCGCGCTGGATCGACCTTCTGGATGCGGAACACCCCGCCGAGCTCGACCGTTTTCAGGTAGAGCATCCCGGTTTCCGGGTCGAACGCGCCGCCGCCCCAGTTCGCGCCGCCCCATACGCCGGGCCGGACGATCGTCCCCTCCATCGACGGCGGTGTGTAGAGCGGCCCCATCCGGAACTTCTTCATCTCCGCCTGCGCCGCCGCCTTCAATTCCGGCGTCAGGTCGAACGCGTCATCGATCGTGACCCCTTGCGGACTGAACGCCGGCGGCTTGGTCGGAAAAGGCTGCGTCGGCGAGGTCTCCTCACCCGGCACGTCGCTCTGCGGCACCGGCCGCTCTTCGATCGGCCAGATCGGCTCGCCGGTGACGCGGTCGAAAACGAACGCGAACCCCTGCTTGGTCAACTGCACGACCGCGTCGACTTTCTTCCCCTTGACGTTGAGCGTCACCAGGTTCGGCGGCGACGCCGGGTCGTAGTCCCACAGCCCGTGGTGAACGATCTGGAAGTGCCACTTGCGCTTTCCGGTCGCGGCCTCGAGGCAGACAAGCGCCTCTCCGAAAAGATTCGCGCCCAGCCGGCGGCCGCCGTAGTAGTCGTTGCTCGGTGTGCCGACCGGCATGTAGAGCAGCCCGCGCTGTTCGTCGAGCGACATCGGCGCCCAGACATTGGTGTGGCCGGTATACGCCCACGCTTCCTTACCCCACGTCTCGCTGCCGTACTCGCCCTTCTGGGGGATGGTGTGGAAGCTCCACACCATCTTGCCGGTCTTCGCGCTGAACGCGCGCACGTCGCCCGGGGGGTCGTTGCGATACATCAGCCGATCGCCGACACCGCTGCCGAGGATGACGAGATCCTTGTAGACCACCGGCGGCGACGTGTTCGAGTAGTGCTTCTTCTCAATCGGCCACACCAGGTTCTCGCCGACGTCGACCGCACCGCGCGTGCCGAACGACTCGACCGGCTGCCCGGTCTTCGCGTCGAGGCAGATGAGGTGATAGCGGCTGTTCATGAAGATGCGGAGCTTGTCGCCATCCTTCCACGCGGCAACGCCGCGGTGGACGAAGCCCTGCCCGCTTGCGACCGGCCCTTCCTCGGTACGCCTTCGGATCGTAGGCCCAGAGTTCGCGCCCGGTTTCGGCGTCGAGCGCGACGACGCGGTTGTACGGCGTGCTCAGGTAGACGACGTTGTCGATCATGATCGGCGTGTTCTCGAACGCGCCGGGGGTCGTCTGGAACTGCGGCAGCGGCTGCTCGCCGGTCTTCCATTCCCAGGCGAGCTCGAGCCGCGCGACATTCTCTTTGGTGATCTGCGTGAGCGGCGAGTACTTCATGCCGCCCTGATCGCCGCCGTAGTACGTCCACTCGACCGGCTTCGCCGCGCGCTGCGCCGACGTGACCGGCGCGAGCGCCGCGAGACAGACGGCAATAGCTATTGTTCGTTTCATCGTGGTGCTCTCGTGGGGCCGGCGCCCTCTCGTGGGGCCGCCTCGTGCCGGCGGCCCTTCAGGGCCGCCTCATGCCGGCGCCCGTCACGTGAGGCGGCCCTGCAGGGCCGCCCTACGTTGCCTTACCAACCGATGGCATACCCGGTGCGCCGCGGATCGGCGCCGGCCAGCATCGTGCCTTTCGCGAGATCGACGACGATCGCCTGCATCCCGCCCGCTGCGGCGGTGAAATCCGACGTCGGTGCGAGCTTGTGTCCCCATTCCTCGAGCGACTTCAACGCCGCCGCCGGCACGCGCTTCTCGATCGTGACGGTAATCTCCGAGCCCGGCTTGTAGAAGTTCGGCTTCGCATCGAGCACGAACCGCGGGTGCTCGACCGCCTGTTGCACCGGCATCTTGAAGTCGACGACGTTGACCAGCATCTGGAACTCGGTCTGGCCGATGGTCTCGCCGCCCGGCGTGCCGAACACCATCGCCACCTTGCCGTCCTTGAGTACGATCGTTGGCGAGTTGTTGAGCAGCGGCGTTTGCCCGCCGCGCACGTAGTTGATGTGCTCGGGATAGGGCGAGGTCGATCCGAGGCGGTTGCCGTTGTTCAGGAGCAGCCCGGTGTTGCCGACCACGACGCCGTTGCCGAAGCCGCCGCCGAGCGTCGGCGTGCAGGCGACCGCGTTGCCGTACTGATCGATGATCGAGAAGCTCGTGGTGTCGCGCTCCATCTCGTAGTCGTCGGCGAAGCGGGGCTTGCCCTGAGCGGCGTCGAAGGGCCCCTTCGGCGGCGGCTGCAGCAATGCCGCGAGGCCGGCGGTGGTCGCCGAGAATCGCGACGGTTCGCCCGCTTCCGGATACGCCATCGCGTGCTTCGGCTCGATCAGCTTGCGGCGCGCTTCGGCGTAGCTTTTCGACAGCAGGCCCGCCATTGGAATCTGCGTGAACTTCGGATCGGCGACGTACTTGTAGACGTCGGCCTTCGCGACCTTGATCGCTTCAATCAGCAGGTGCAGCGTCTCGGGGTTGTTCGCGCCGAGCGCGGCCAGATCGAACCCTTCGACCAGGTTCAGCTGCATCGCCAGCTCGATGCCGCCGCGCGAGGTCGCCGGGTTGCTGTAGACGTCGTGGCCGCGATAGCTGACGTGCACCGGCTCCTGCCACTGCGGGCTGTAGGCGGCGAGGTCCGCCGCCGTCATCACGCCGCCCTGCTCCTTGAAGAAGCGATCGAACTCCTGCGCGATGTCGCCCTTGTAGAAGCGATCGAACCCGGCTTGAATCGCCTGCTCGCGCGACTTCTTCTGCTTCAGCGCCGCCTGCTCCGCCTCCACCACCTTCTTCAGCGTCGCCGCCAGGTCGACGTTCTTGAACCGCTCGCCCGCCGCCGGCGGCTTGCCACCCGGATAGAACACCTTCGCCGTCGTCGGATACTTCTCGAGATTGCGACGCGCGCGCGCGATCGCGGTCGCGAGCGACGGATCGATCGGATAGCCGTTCTCCGCGTAGTCGATCGCCGCCGCAAGCGTGTCCGCGAGGCTCATCGTGCCGTAGCGCTCGAGCGCCTTCAGGTAGCCGCCGAAATTTCCCGGCACGATGCCGGCGTTGATGCCCATGTTGAGCGACTCGGGCGTCATCGCCTCGGCCTTCAACGCTTTCGGCGACGCGCCGGCCATCGCCAGCGAGAGCACCTTGCCGCTCTTCTTGTCGTAGAGCGTCATGAAGCCGTTGCCGCCGATGCCGTTCATCTGCGGCTCCATCATGTTCAGCGTCGCGCCGACGGCCATCGCGGCGTCGAAGGCGTTGCCGCCCTTCATCAGGACATGCAGGCCGGCGATCGCCGCGAGCGGATGCCCGGCGGTGACGAGGCCGTGCACGCCGGGCACCGACGGCCGATAGGCGGACAGCGGACGGCCGCGGCCGGCGCCTTCGTCGGGGTCCTGGCCGCGGAGGCCGACGGCGCCGAAGGCGATGAGGAGGGCGAGGATGAGGATGCTGCGCTGTTTCATGATGGCTCCTGGTCGGCCCTCAAAGCAGGTTCAGAGCGTGGCCCTTGTAGCGCAGGCCTCAGGCCTGCCACGGCGGCGGCGCCTCAAGGGCCGCCCTACGGGCGCCAAGGGCCGCGCTACCTCGACGACGCGCGACGGCGCCGCTCGCCGCCGGGCCGCCTTTGAACACCGTGCCGTCCTTGACGACGATCTCGACGTGCGACAACGCAGTGATATCGAACAGCGGGTTGCCGTTGACGACGATGATGTCGGCGAGCTTGCCGGGCTCGATCGAGCCCAGCTCCCGCCCCTTGCCGATCGCGTTGGCATTGACCCGCGTCGCCGCGGCAATCGCGCGCATTGGCGACATGCCCATGTCGACGTGCACCTTGATCTCGCGCCAGAGCGCTTCGCTGTGGAAGTTCATCGGCGTGCCCGAGTCGGTACCCATCCCCATCACCGCGCCCGACTCGATGAACTGCTTGACGCCGCGCTCGCGGAACAACATCTCGCGGTCGGTACGCTGGAAATATCCCAGCGACCACCAGTTCTTCAGCGAGTTCTGCACCTCGGCGTAGATCTCGGGGCCGAACGCTTTCTTCAGCTCCGGATCCTGCAGCCGCTCGGGAAACTCGGCCGTCGCCTCGTAGACCCACGCGCGATGCGCCGCGGTGACGACGACCGGACGCCCGGCGTTGACGATGTCGGTGATCAGTTCCTTGCTGTACGGCGGCGCGGTGCCGGCCGATCCGACGTGCTGCAGCACGTGGACGCCCATTTCGAGCGCGTTGCGGACGTCGGTTTCCGCGTAGACATGGGCGTGAACCCTGATGCGGTGCTTGTTGGCGGCGTCGACAATCGCCTTGTAGTCGTCGCGCGTCAGGCCGGAGTGCGCCTTGATCAGGTCGACGCCGGCGGCTGCCAGCTTCTCCACCTGCTGGCCGGCCTCCGACGACGAGGTGACGTTGACGCCGCCGAAGCCTTCCTGCATCGCGCCGCCCGAGCCGCGCGAGATCCACGGCCCGCTGGCGAGGACGCGAGTGCCGACAACCTCGCCCTTGTTAATCCGATCGCGGATGCCGAGAATCGGCGCCAGCGGCGCGCCAAGATCCACCGTGGTCGTCACGCCGGCCATCAGCAGCTGCTTGGCCGCGATTTCCATCACCCTGGTCAGCATCGTGTCGCCGCCGTGGCTCTTGATCCACGGAAACCAGGTGTCGTACGCGCCCTGGCCGAGCACGATCAGGTGGCCGTGCGTCTCGATGAGGCCAGGCAGCATGACGCGGCCGCTGGTGTCGACGACGGTCGCGTCGGCGGGCACCTTGACCTCGGACGCGGGACCGGCCGCGACAATTTTGTTCCCTTCAATCAGCACCGCGGCGTGGTGAATCGGCGGCACTTCATAGCCGGTCGAGCAGCATGCCGCCAACGAGCGCGAGCTTCTTCGGCGCCTGCGCCTGCGGCGACGCGGTGGTGAGAAGAGCGACGACGCACCCGATTGCGGCCACCGCGATCGACCTGATGCCGATCGACACGGTGGACCTGCGGCTGCGAGTGAAGGCCATGAAACACCTCAGCTGGAGAGAGAGAAACGCATGTAATCCGAGGCGCGCATTATACGTGCGGGCTGCAGGGAAATTTGCGCGGCGATCCGCCTTCGGCAAACTTTGACAACACACAAGCTGTGCAAGCAGAGATAATCGCTCCCCGTCGTTCTCTCGAACCGAGGAGTGTTCGCTATGCGACCGCGTCGAATGTCAGTGCGCTCGTGGGGTGTCGGAGCGTGGCTCGTGATCGCTGCGCTCGCCGTTGTTGCGGCGCCGCGGCCGGCCGCCGCACAGGTTGTCGGCGGCAGTATCGGCGGCACCGTCACCGACGACACCGGCGGCGCGCTGCCAGGCGTGACGGTCACGGTCACCAACCGGTCGAACGGCACCTCGCAGGTGCTGACCACCGGCGAGCGCGGCAACTACCGCGCGGTCGCGCTGCAGCCGGCGCCGTACGCGATCGCCGTGGAGCTCTCCGGGTTCGCCGAGCAGAAGCGCGAGATCGTGCTGACGATTGGCTCCGACCTGACCATCGACTTCAAGCTCGGCATCTCGCAATTGTCCGAGACGCTCACCGTCGTCGCCGAGACGCCGCTCGTGGAGGTCGCGAAGTCGCAGCCGTCGTCGGTGATGGTTGCCGAGCAGGTGGCGGCGCTGCCGGTGTTGTCGCGCAACTTCCTCACGCTTGCGCAGCTGATGCCGAGCACGACGCCGAACAACCTCGGCCAGAAGTTCGCCATCATCCAGTTTGGCGGCCCGGCCGACCAGCGCAACGGCTACACCACCATCATCGACGGCGGCGACATCGACGATGCGGTGTGGGGCAACCCGACGATCAACATCCCGCAGGATGCGGTGCAGGAGTTCAAGGTGTTCCGCAACCAGTTCGGCGCGGAATACGGCTCGGCGCTCGCCGCGGTGGTGTCGGTCGTCACCAAGTCGGGCGGCAACAACCTGAGCGGGACGGTGTCGTACTTCGGCCGCGACAAGGCGCTGAACGAGAAGAACTTCTTCGCCACCGGCGAGAAGCCGGACTTCAGCCAGAAGCGGGTCGGCGGCACGGTCGGCGGACCGATCCTCGAGAACCGGACGCACTTTTTCGGATCCTACGAGCACAACGATCTCGACACCGTCAAGATCATCGCCCTGCCGCCGACCAACCCGTTCGCGATCACCAACAACGGCGAGTTCCCGTCGGGCTCGCGCAACACCGTGGCGACGCTGAAGGTCGATCACCGGCTGACCGATCAGAACTCGATCTTCGTGCGCTGGGCCCACGACGATCAGAACGCGCAGCGGACCGGCAACGTCAGCTCCGACTCACGCCAGGTGAGCGACTACAGCCACATGCACAGCATCATCGTCGAGAACAACGCGGTGCTGTCGCAGAGCCGGGTCAACAGCCTGCGGTTCCAGTACATGAACCACACGCTCGGCACCGTGCCGAACAGCTTCGACCTGAGCATCTCGCGGCCGTCGGCCAACTTCGGCCAGGACACGACCGTGCCGCAGGACTTCCCGCGCCAGCGCTATCAGCTGTTCGACACCTTCTACATCAACACGCCGAGCCACGACTTCAAGTTCGGCGGCGACTTCGAGTACGCGCACCACGAGTACGATGCGCACTTCTTCCAGGCGGGCTTCTTCCAGTTCACGACCGACCTGCCGTTCGACGCCAACAACTCGCGGACCTGGCCGATCTCCTTCACGCAGCAGACGCCCGGGCTGTGGACGTTCAACTCGCGCTCGGCGAACGCCTTCGCCGAGGACACGTGGCGGGTGGCCGATCGCGTCCGCCTCAACCTCGGGCTGCGCTATCACTTCGACGCGGATCTGCGGCTGGTCGACTACTTCAACGGCCTGCTCCAGAACCCGCTCTATCCAAACCTGAACCAGTTCGTGTCCCCCGATCGCGGCAACGACTACAAGAATTTCCAGCCGCGCCTCGGCGCCACCTGGGACGTGCGCGGCAACGGCACGCTCGTCGCCCGCGGCGGCGTCGGCCGCTACTCGACGCGTAACCGCCAGTACTTCCAGATGACGACGCAGGATCGGACGCTGGGGACGGCGGTGCTGATTCAGGATCCGAACCAGATGCGGTTCTATCCCGACATCAACGCCGTGCTCGGCGGCAAGAGCCTCACCGACTACGTCGCCACCGGCGGCGCGCGGTCGCTGTTCCTGATCGAGGACGACTACGTGCTGCCCTCCTCGTGGAACACGAGCGCCGGGTTCGGCTGGCAGCTGAACAACGTCACCTCGCTGGACGTGGACTACGTCCATGACGTCGGCCTGAAGCAGCTCGGCGCCTACGACGCGAACCTCCCGGCATCGGGCGCGATCAGCGCGACCAACCCGCGGCCGGTGTCGAACTTCAGCGAAGTGAAGGTGATGCAGAACAACACCGACAGCTGGTATGACGCGTTGGAGACGCAGCTGCGGACGCGCGTCCGCGGCACCGACAGCCTGCAGGTGTCCTACACGCTCGCCTACAGCAAGCGCGACGGCGTCAGCCACTACCAGAACTACTTCGGCACGATGCGGACGCCGAACCAGTACGGCTATCAGGAGGGCGGCAATCGACACAACCTCGCGGTCTCCGGTTCGACCAGCCTGCCGTGGAAACTGCAGGCGAGCGGCATCGTGCGCTGGCTGAGCGGCTCGCCGTTCACGGTGCAGGCCGGCGTCGATCTCGACGGCGACGGCCAGACGCAGAGCGATCGGCCGGCCAACCTGCCGATCACGGTCGGCATGGGCGACGTCAACGCGCAGCTCGCCGTGATCAACGCCTTCCGGACATCGAGGAACCTGCCGGCGGTCAACGCCGCGCTGCTCGATCTCGATCAGTACCTGTCGCTCGATCTGCGGCTGACCAAGCAGATCGGGCTCGGCAGCACGCGGCGTGTCGATCTGTTCATCGAGGCGTACAACGTCACGAACCACGTGAACTTCAACCCGAACGTCACCGCCAACATGGTGTCGACCGCGTTCCTGTCGCGCACCTCGGCGAGCGACCCGCGTCAGATCCAGTGGGGGCTCAGATTTGGGTTCTAACCACGATGGCCGTCGCGCAGCCCTTCAGGGCTGCCCCGGCGGCGATGTGCCAGGCCTGAAAGCCTGCGCTACAAGACGCCGGCGGCGATTGTTTCGTGCTTTGGTGTTTTCGTGGCTGATTCCGGTCGTGGGACTGTGCGCGGTGGCGTGGACCGTCCACGCCGCGCAGGCACCCGCACAACCCGCGCCGCCGGCGCCGGTGCAGGATCTCGCGCACCCGCAGAACACCAACGCGGGCATCTACGCGTTCACGGGCCACTGCGCCTCGTGCCACGACACCGGCAAGGACGGCGCCACCGATCGCTACGCGCTGACCCGCCACACGCCGGAGGAAGTACTGGCGTCGATCACGACCGGCTCGATGGCGAAGTACGCGCAGACGCTGTCCGAGTTCGAGAAGCGCGTCGTCGCCGTCTACGTCGGCGGCCGCCCGCTCGGCGCGGCCGCGGCCGGCGACGCGTCGCAGATGAAAAACCGCTGCGAGAGCCGGCCGGCGTTCAATCCGCTCGAAGGGTCGGCGTGGAACGGCTGGGGATTCGACAGCGGCAACTCGCGCTTCCAGACCGCGCCGGGGGTGACCGCGGCTGACGCGCCGAAGCTCGCGCTCAAGTGGGCGTTCGGGTTTCCGAACGGCAACTCCGCGTACGGGCAGCCGTCGGTTGCCGGCGGCCGTGTCTTCGTCGGCGCCGACACCGGCTTCGTCTACGCGCTCGACGCCGCGAGCGGCTGCATCTACTGGTCGTATCGCGCCAACGCCGGCGTGCGCGTGGCGCCGGCGATCGGTCCCGGCAAGGGCGCGAACCGCTTCCTTGCCTACTTCGGCGACACGAAGGGGACCATCTACGCGGTCGACGCCGAGACCGGCGCCCTCGTCTGGAAGGATCGGATCGATCCGCATCCGGTCGCGCGCGTCACCGGTTCGCCGAAGGTCGCCGAAGGACGCGTCTACGTGCCGATCTCGTCGCTCGAGGAATCCGGCGCCGGCAACCCCGCTTATCCCTGCTGCACCTTCCGCGGCGGCGTGATCTCCTACGACGCGCAGACGGGCAAGCGCAACTGGACCTCGTACACGATCACCGAACGTCCGACGCCGCACAAGAAAACATCGAAGGGCACGCAGCTCTGGGGACCGGCAGGAGCAAGTGTCTGGTCGTCGCCGGCGATCGATCTGAAGCGGCGCGCGATCTACGTCTCCACCGGCAACGCCTACACCGAGCCGGCTGCGCCCGGCTCGGACGCGGTGATCGCGTTCGATCTCGACAGCGGCAAGCGGCTGTGGGTCTCGCAGATGATGGCGAACGACGCCTACGTCCGCGACTGCCCCGGCAAGTACCGGCCGAACGTGCCGACGGCCAACAAGTCCGAGACCTGCCCCGACCAGCTCGGCCCCGACATGGATTTCGGCAACGCGCCGATCCTGCGCACGCTCCCTGACGGACGCACACTGATCGTGATCGGGCAGAAGGACGGGCACGCCTGGGCGCTCGACGCCGACAAGCAGGGCAAGGTCGTGTGGAGCCCGCAGATCGGCCTCGGGCTCGACAGCGGCGGCGGCGCGATCATGTGGGGCTCGGCGGCCGACGATCGCTTCGGCTACTTTCCGGTCACGCGCGCGCAGCAGACGCTCGGCCTCGCCGCCGTGCGCCTCACCACCGGCGAGATCGCCTGGCGCGCCTCGCCCGCCGACGGCGGTTCGGCGCCGGTCACGGTGATCCCCGGCGTCGTCTTCTTCGGCTCGAGCACCGGGATGTTCTACGCCTACTCGACCACCGACGGAAAAGCGCTGTGGCAGTTCAACACCGCGCGCGCGTTCGACACCGTCAACGGCGTCGAGGCGAAGGGCGGCAACATCAACGGCGCCGGGCCGGTCGTCGCCGGCGGGATGGTGTTCATCACCTCCGGCTACTCCGAGCTCGGCAACGGCGCGCGCGGCAACGTGCTGCTCGCGTTCGGCGTCACGCGCTAGCGATTTATCTGCACGTTCACGTGCCTTCGGCTAACGTGGACGCATGGCATTCACCTGGCTCGTGCGTTCGTCCGTTTGTCGAATCCCGGCAGCAGTCGCTTGTGCAATCGCGTTCGCCGGATCGGTTGAGTCAACCAGCATCGCCGCGCAGTCGCGCGGTTCGGCTCCCGAGTGCCGTCTGGAGGGCCGTCCAACCGCACTGCCTGAGCTGAGGGAAGCGAGCGGCATCGCCGCGAGCCGCAGCGTGCCCGGGCGGCTGTGGACGCACAACGATTCCGGAGCAGCCGGTGCTCTTCGCGCTCGACGCGCGTGGCGCGGTGACCGGCCGGCTGCGCGCTGTCCGGCGTCGCGAGTCGAAGACTGGGAAGCCGATCGCCGTCGGGCCGTGTCCCGCGGGCTCGTGCCTCTACGTCGCCGACATCGGCGACAACGACGCCAGCCGCAAGCGCATCACCATCTATCGCGTGCCGGAGCCGTCGGGAGCCGAGACCTCGGTCGCCGTGAAGGACGTGTTCCACGCCACCTATCCCGACGGCGCGCACGACGCCGAAACGCTGCTGGTCACGCCGGCAGGCGATCTCTTCATCGTCACCAAGGGCGACACCGGCGCGGTGGCGCTGTACCGGTTTCCGCAGCGAGCTGCGCCCGGGCGCGACCCATCAGCTCGAACGCGTCGGCAAGCCGCGCGGCGCCGGGCAAGCCGGCCGGAGCCGAACGCATCACCGACGGCGCCGTGTCGGCCGACGGCCGGTGGGTCGTGCTGCGGACCAACCAGCGCCTTGACGTTCCACCGGACGTCGGACTTGATCGGCCGGCAACTGGCGCGAGGCGCGCAGCGTCGACCTCAAGGCGCGTCGGCGAAGCGCAGGGCGAGGGCGTGGCGATCGGCGCCGACGGCACGGTGTACCTCGCGGGCGAAGGGGGCGGCAAGTCGCGGCCCGGCACGTTCGCGCGTCTCACGTGCACGTTCTGAACGCGATCGCGGCAGCGTCCGAGGGCGTCCCCGGACGATCGAGCGCGATGAGGATCCTGGTCGTCGAAGACGAGCCCGTCGCCGCGGCCGTGCTCGCGAAAGGGCTGCGCGAGCACGCCTACGCCGTCGACGTCGCCGCCGACGGCGACGACGCGCTCGAGCAGGTCGGCGTCAACGACTACGACCTCGTCATCCTCGACGTCCTGCTGCCGGGCATCAACGGCCTCGACCTCTGCCGGCAGCTGCGCGCGCGACGGCGCGACCGTCCCGATCCTGATGCTGACCGCGCGCGGCGGACTCGATCAGCGCGTCGAGGGGCTCGATGCCGGCGCCGACGACTACCTGCCCAAGCCGTATCACTTTCCCGAGCTGCTCGCGCGCGTCCGCGCGCTGCTCCGCCGCGGCCCGGCGCTCGCCGCCGCGGTGCTGACGGTCGAGGATCTGACGATCGACACGCGCGCGCGGCGGGTCGAGCGCGGCGGGCGCGCGATTCAGCTCACGACCAAGGAGTACGCGCTGCTCGAATACCTCGTGCGCCGGCAGGGCGAGGTCGTCGGCCGCGCCGACATCGCCGAGCACGTCTGGGACGACAGCTTCGATCCGATGTCGAACCTGATCGAGGTCTACATCCAGCGCCTGCGCCGGAAGATCGACGACGGGCACGACGCTGAAGCTGATCCAGACGCGGCGCGGCGCCGGCTACACGCTGACGGCGGCCGCCGATGACAGCGCCTGATGATTGAAACGGTCCGGGCGCGGCTGACGCTGTGGTACGTCACCGCGCTCGCCGCCGTCCTCGTCGTCGTCGGCGGCCTGATCTACGTGCTGCTCGCGCGCGCGCTCTACGCCCGCATCGACGACAACCTGCACGGCGGTCGTGCAGATCGCGATGACCTCGCTCGCCAACGATCTGGCCGAAGGGCAGGACACCGAGGACGCGGCCAGGAGCACGGCGGCGGAGCTCGCCTCGCGGCAGCAGATGCTGGCCATCTACGACGCCGACGGGCCGGCTGCTGGCGGAAGAGGGGCGCGACGACGACCTCGAGATCGCGCTGCCGGCGCTCGACACGATTCCGACCGACGACGTGCTGCTGCTGACCGTGGTCGAAGCGAAGGACGACGGACGACCGCCACCGCCTGGCGCTTCGGCGCGTGACGCATTCCGCCCGTCGGGCACGACGTACATCGTCGTCGTCGGCAGCTCGCTCGAGCCCACCGACGAGGAGCTGGAGTCGCTGCGCGGGATTCTCGGCTACGTCGTGCCGATCGCGCTGGTCGCTCGCCGGGCTTCGGCGGATGGTTCCTGGCGCGGCAGAGCCTGTCGCCGGTCGTCGCGATGGCGGAGCGCGCGCGCAGGATTGGCGTCGAGAACCTGAGCGAGCGGCTGCCGGTCGCCAACCCGCGCGACGAGCTCGGCCGGCTGGCGGCGACGTTCAACGAACTGCTCGGCCGCCTGGAAGCGTCGCTGACCCAGCAGCGGCAGTTCATGGCCGATGCGTCGCACGAGCTGCGCACGCCGGTCGCCACGGCGCGCACCGCCGCCAGCGTCGCGCTGCAGCAGCCGCATCGCGACGAGCGCGACTACCGGGAGACGCTCGAGATCATCGAGCAGCAGACGGTGCGGCTCTCGCGCATCGTCGACGACATGTTCACGCTCGCGCGCGCCGACGCCGGCAACTATCCGGTGCACCGCGACGCCGATGTACCTCGACGAAGTCGTGGACGAGGTGGTGCGCGCCGCCCGCGTGCTGGCATCGCCCAAGGACGTCGTCGATCGAGCCGGTCACGGTCCCGTCCGCCGTCGTTCACCGGCGACGAGGATCTGATTCGGCGCCTGATCGTCAACCTGCTGGACAACGCCATCCGGCACGCGCCGCCGGGCAGCACGTCCGCGCCGAGCTCGAGCGCGACGCCGGACGGCTACGCCATCTCGATCAGCGATCAGGGGCCGGGCATTCCCGCCGGACATCCAGCCGCACATCTTCGAGCGGTTCTATCGGGGCGACGCGGCGCGCGGGCGGCGTCAGTCGGACGGCGGCGCCGGCCTGGGCCTGGCGCTGGCGCGCTGGATCGCCAACGTCCACGGCGGCGACGTCACGCTGGCGCGGTCGTCCGAGGCCGGCACGACCTTCACCGTCTCGCTGCCCATGCCGCGCTCCGAGCTGACACCGCGTCGCGTTTATCTCCCATTCATCCCCGCGTCGGTACGCTGGTTTCAGCGCGACCACGATTCAAGGGGGTGTCTATGAGCGACAACAGCGTCAGCATGATTCCGATCGCCGGTCTTCTCGCCACGATGGCCATTCGCCGTCTACATGGTGGTTCAGCTCAGCGCGCCAGGCGCGGCGGCCGCTGACAGGCAATTTCACCAACGCGGCCGTGGCCGAAGTGCGAGACGCGCAAGGGCACGTCGTGCTCCAGGGACAGTTCGTCGTCAGGCGACGAGGACGACGACGACACCGAGCGGAAGGCAGTCGCTGAAGCCGACCGGATCGAGGCAGGAGGCACCGGCGAAGCGGAAGTGGAGTTCGCGAAGTCCGCGCCCGCCACACAGGAGATCGAGTTCTCGGTCCGCGGCCTGCAGGCCGGGGCGACGTTCACGTTCGTCATCGACGGGCAGGAGGTCGCGACCGCGACCGCTGACGCGCGCGGCCGGGCCGAAGTCGAGCTCGACGTGAAGCATGCCCGCCGCGAGCGCGGTGAGTGCGTCCGGGCCCCGGCTTCGCCGGACCGGGGCCCGGCGCCGGCCTGATAAGATGCTGATCGCATCCGCCTGGGGCTCCCGCCCTGCACTTCCGAGGACTCGCAATGAAAAAGCTCGGCGCTCTTCTGCTGGCCGTTCGTGCTCGCTGGCCGTCGTTCTCCCTGCCGGCGCAGCCGGCCGCCGGCCCCGACATCCGGCTGGTGCTGCTGATCGCCGTCGATCAGTTCCGCTACGACTACCTGACGCGGTTCCGCGCCGAATACACCGACGGCTTCAAGCGGCTGCTGACCGACGGCGCCGTCTTCACCAACGCCAACCTCGAGCACTACCCGACGGTGACCGCGATCGGCCACGCGACGATGCTGACCGGCGCGACGCCGTCGGTGAGCGGCATCATCGGCAACGACTGGTTCGATCGGGAGACCGGCGCGACCGTCACCAGCGTGTCGGATCACACGGTGACGCCGCTCGGCGCGCCGAGCGGCTCGGCGGCCTCGCCGCGGCGGCTGCTGGTCGAGCACGCGTCGGCGACGAGCTGAAGATGGCGTCGCGGCTGCCGAAGGGCGCGCCCGACGCGCCGCGGGTCTTCGGCGTGTCGCTGAAGGATCGATCGGCGATCCTGCCGGCCGGCCGCGGCGCCGATGCCGCCTACTGGTGGGACACGAAGACCGGCAGCTTCGTCACCAGCACCTACTACGTCACCGACGCTGCCGGCGTGGGTGCGCGAGCTTCAACGAGCGCAAGCTCGCCGACGCCCATGCCGGCGAGTCGTGGACCGGCCTGCCGGCGCCGGCGACGTCGCTGCGGCAGATGCCGACGGAACACGGGCGCGGCGCTCTACGACGCGGTCTACGGCAGCCCGTACGGCAACGATCTGCTGCTCGATTTCGCCGGCGAGCTGCTCGAACGCGAGCAGCTCGGCAAGCGCAACGCGACCGACCTGCTGTCGGTCAGCTTCTCGTCGAACGATTCGGTCGGCCACACCTATGGCCCGGACTCGCCGCAGGTGCGCGACATCGCGCTCCGGACCGATCGGACGATCGGCCAGCTGCTGAACCAGGTCGACAAGGCGGTCGGCCTGCAGCACACGCTGGTCGCCTTCACCACCGATCACGGCGTCGCGCCGGTGCCCGAGACGCTGCGCGAACGATCGGCTGCCCGGCGGCCGCATCGACCACCAAGGAGCTGTTCGACGCCGATTCAGCTGGCGCTCGACGAGCAAGTTCGGCGAGGGCAAATGGCTGATGGCGACGGCCGGCTCGTCGCCTTACCTGAACTACGAGCTGATCGACAAGCTGCAGCTCGACCCGCCGAGGTGCGCCGCGTCGCCGCCGCGGCCGCGGCCAAGGTGCCGCACGTGGCGCGCGTCTACACGCGCGATCAGCTGCTGCGCGGCGAGGTGCCGAACGACCGCATCGGCAGCCGCGTCGCTGCGCGGCTTCAACGCGCAGCGCTCGGGCGACCTCGAGATCATCCTCGAGCCGTACTGGATGCGCCAGGCGCAGGGCACCACGCACGGCACGCCGTACAACTACGACGCCCACATCCCGCTGATCCTGATGGGGTCGCGCATCAGCGCCGGCGAGTACTCGGACCACGTGGCGCTGAACGATCTCGCGCCGACGCTGGCGACGCTGGTGGGCGTGGAGATTCCGGCCGGGTCGTCGGGCCGCGTGCTGACCGAAGCGCTGCGCAGCGCGGCGCCTGAGCCGGTGCGCAGAACTCGATGACGGTCCTAGTGCTTTACCTCGACCTCTCCGTCGTAGCCCGACTACGCGCTCGGTCCGCACACCGCATCGCTCGGCCTCGCGGCCGCGCGCGGCACCACGCTGCCATCACCGTTTCGCGACGGGATGTTCGTCGGCCAGCATGGCTCGTGGAACCGGAAGCCGCGCAGCGGCTACAAGGTCGATCTTCGTCCCCTTCTCGGGCGGGAAGCCTTCGGGCGATGCCGATCGACGTGCTCACCGGCTTCGTCAAGGAAACGGCGACGCGATGAGGCGTCCGGTCGGCGTCGCGATCGACAAGCGCGGCGCGCTGCTGGTGGCTGACGACGTGGGAAACGCGATCTGGAGAGTGACGGGGAGAAAATAACAAAAGGCCGAGGCGGGAAGGCCGAAAGGCGGGAAGGCGGCGAGGGCTCGAAGGTAAACCTTCCAGCCTTGTGCCTTTCCGCCTTCCAGCCTTCAAGCCTTCCGGCCTTACTTGTTGATCGGAATCATGATGTGCGCGCCCGGCGTGCCCGGCAGCATCAGCCACGGCACGCCCTGGCCTTTCAGCGCCTCGTCGCGCTGGCTGCCTTCGGACACGCCGATCGACTCGGGCGTCGCGCCCGGCACCGACAGCACCCACAGCAGCTGGATCCGATCCTTCTTGCCGTAGAGGCGGTACGACATCGTGCCGAACGGCGTCGGCTTGAGCGTGCCGTCCTTGGTGGCGGCGGCGGTGGCCTCCTGAATTTCCTTGTCGGTCTTCCCTTCCGCCCGCAGCTTGGCCTGGAAGTCGCGGCGCGGCGCGCCCACCTTGTTGTAGCACCACGTGAACCCATCGTCCGGGTTGCGCGGCGTGCACTCGATCTGGTTGGTGCCCTCGCGCAGCACCTTCCGCGCGCCGGTCGCCTTGTCGTAGGTGTAGACGGTCGCGCCCGCGCGCAGGTCTTCCGGCAGCGGCAGCGTCGCCTGCGTGATCGGATCGGCGGCCTCGTCGGTGACGGTCGTGTTCTTCACCGCCGGGTTGATCGGGATCATGACGTGCGCGCCGGGCGTGCCCGGGCAGCATCATCCACGGCAGCCCCTTGCCTTCGAGCGCGGCATCGCGCTGGCTGACGGTCGACACGCCGACCGATTCGGGCGTGGCGTTGGGCAGCGACATCACCCACAGGTTCTTGATCCGATCGCGCTTGTCGTAGCCGCGGTAGGACATCATCCCCGGCGACGACGGCTTGAGCGTGCCGCTCTTGACCGCCGCGGCGATCGCCTCCTGCACCTCTTTGTCGGATTTCTTCTCGGCCTTGAGCTTCGCTTCCATGTCGCGGCGCGGCGCCAGCGACTTGTTGTAGCAGCGCGTGAAGCCATCGTCCATGCGCGGCTGGCATTCGAGGAAATTGGTCCCCTGGCGCAGCACCTTGCGCTCGCCGGTGGCCGGGTCGTAGGTGACCACCGTCGCGCCGGCGCGCAGGTCCGCCGGCAGGATCTCCACCGCCTCGGCGATTCGCGCGTCCGCTGACTGCGCCTGGCTGACGGCCGCGAGCGGGCCGGCGAGCACCAGGGCTGCGGCCATCCCGAGAACATGCTTCATCTGAAACCTCCCAAAGGCGTTCACCGATATGCGTCGTTTCAGCCGCCAATTGTACGATCAGGCCCGCCGGAACGGCCCATGCTTCGTAGATCGGCCGGGCGACAGCGAGTAAAGACGTCGCAGCCACGCCGTTCGAACGCAGAGCCCGCAGAGACCGCAGAGACCGCTGGTGCTGACCGCGTCGCACGCCGCCGCTGCGCGGCGCGGTCAGCGTCAGGTCGGCGTGTTCGTGACGTGGTGTGTTGCCGGTCGCGTTCTGCGGATTCAGCGAGTTCTGCGTTGATCGTCGTGGACGCGTCGGCAGCGTGACATCGCTCGCGGCGTTTGTGGGCTATGTGTTCTCAGGCGATGTGGCAGCAAGTTTGCCCCTGGTCGAAGTGACGGGCGGCTGAATCAGCGATTCGCCACTGCGGCCGTGCCGACGCGATCCCGAATCGTCGGTCGCGCGACAGTATTGCAACTCCGCGCGGCGCGTCGCGAAACTTACCCGGGGAACAAGGGGCCATGCGTATCCTGCTCATCGTCTGTCTGGTCGTGTGTGCGGCGGCGTGCAGCGGAAATTCGACCAGTCCGAGGGCGGTGTCGTCAGGCACGGCGGCGATGAGCGTCGCCGGCACCTGGGACGGGACGATCGGCTCGTCGAACAACGAAACCGCACAGGTGAGGATGGTGCTGACGCAATCAGGGTCGGATGTCAGCGGCACCTGGGACTCGAGTTCGGTGCGCTGGTCCGGCGACATCAGCGGCAAGGTGAGCGGCTCGACGTTCAGCGGCCAGTTCACGTTCTCGGGGACCGCGGCAAACGGGACCATCTGCACAGGCGCGGCGACCGTCAGCGGGCCGGCGACCAGCGTCGACGCTGACGTTGACGAGCGCGAATGGCGTGGTCGGCGGCACGTGCCCGGCGCCGCTGCCGGTGGGTGTGCGGATCGACGCTCAGCGTCAATGAAGCGGTCCGGGCTGAAGCCGGACACTACGTGGCGTCGTCCGGCTGCCTGCCCGCCGTCGCTCCGCAAAATGCACGCGGAGCGAAGGTGGGAAGCCGGACACGACATGCGGTCGGTCACGGCGGCGACACGCGCAGCGTGATCGTCAGCGCCTGCGCCTCGCCGATGGTCACGCTCGCCGCCCGCCGCACCATCGACTCCAGAAACACCGGATCCTGCCACTCCTCATCGGTCGCAAACGGCAGCCGCGCGAGCGCGACCGCGTAGTAGCTCCCGAACGGCAGGCCGGTCACCGAGAACGCCCCGTCCGCGTCAGCGGCGACCTTGCGCATGAACCGCGAGGCCGCGTACCACTGCGCGCGGTCGGTCGCAAACACCATCACCTGCGCGCGCGGCACACCGCGGCGCTGGTCGTCGACGACGCTGCCATTCAGCGCGGTGATCCGATCGGTCAGCACCACCTCGACGTCCGTCAACGATTGATCCGGCCGTCCGAACGCGATTGGCCGGTCGGTGGCGTCGGCGCCGCGCACGCGGACTTCCTTCAGCATCCAGCCGGCCGGCACCCGCAGCAGCTGCAGCCGCCGCGGTCCATTGATGCCGTTGACGCGGAAGCTCCAGTCGCCGCGGATCTCGGCGGAGGCGATGTTCGCCGGCGCCTGGTCGTAGTCGATCGGCATCGGCGCCAACTCGATCGCCGAGGGCGAAGGCGGCATCGTCCCGTTGAAGGCGTCGAACTGGAACCGGCCGCTGATCGTCGAGCCGGTGGAAGTCTTGAGGGTGAGGCCCGGTAAGGTCGGCGCCGTCGACCGCCACGGCGATCGTGCCGAACTCGCCTTCGGTGTTGTTCCTGCGTCCGCGATCGGCGCGGATGACGTACTGCCCCGGCGGCACGTTGGGGAACTCGAACGCGCCGTCCCCGGTGAGCCGCGCGCCACTCGGAACGCTGACGACCGAATCGGAGTTCGCGCTGGCGATCAGCGTCAGGTTGCCGGGATTGGCCGGCACGCCGGCGGCGTTCACCACCTGCCCGGCGATCCGCGCGGTTCGAGCGCGCGACAGCGCGACGTCGATCCCGGTCACCTCCTGCGAGCGGCCGACGGCCACGAACTGCGCGTTGGCGGCGTTCGACGTGCCGGGAAAAAACGCGCGCGCGTATCCGGGAAGATCGGCGGTCGATGCGCTGCCCACGGCTGCCGACACGACGTACTCGCCCGGCGGCACGGCAAAGATCCGGTACCGCCCGCGATCGTCGGTGAGGGTTGCGGCCGGTCCGCCGCCGAGCCGCCGGCGGCCGCGCGAATACCGGATCTGAAGCAGCTGAACGCCGGCGCCGCGAACCGGCGCGCCAGCCTCGTTCACGATCGTGCCGGAGACGGCGGCCCAGCGCGCCAGTGTGAGATCGAGGCGCTCGCGCGTTTCCTGCGCGGCCAGTTCCACCGCGCGCGTCGATGCCGGAGAGGCGGCGTCGGCGCCGGCCGGATCGAGCGGCGCGTAGCCGGGCTTGGACGCGACGACGCGAAAGCGTCCCGGCAGGAGATCGCGGAACTCGAAGGCGCCGCCCGCGTCGGCGGTCGTCACCGCTGATTGCAGCAGATCGATCTCGGGGACGAGCTGGACGTGCGCATGCGGCAGCGCGCGACCGTCGACGGTCGAGACGCGGCCGCGAATCGCCGCCGTCGCGTCGGGGCTGCGCCGCCCTCCGCCGGCCTGCGCAATCCGCATCGCCGCGACCGGCGGCAGCACCGGCGGATCGGCCCGCAACACAAAGTCGACGCCGGCGCGCTCCCCGCCGGCGGTCATCGTCAGGCGCTCGGCCTCGGCCGGCGACGCGGTGCCGGGGTAAAAGATCGTTTCGGGCTCGGGCCGGCCGCCGCCGAAGAACGTGGCGCTGGAAAAGGAATAGCTGATCACCCCGCCGATGCGGAGCACGGCCACCACACACTCGCACGGCGCCACGCCGGCCAGCCGGTACTCGCCGCGATCGTCGGTGGACGCGGCGGCCAGAACGTGCGGCCGCTCGAGGCGCACCGATCCGCGTGGGTCGACTCGTGGGAGGCGCCGCATCGCGCGCGGGCGCCATCTCGACCGACACGCGCGCGCCGATAACCGGATCGCCAAACTCGTCGGTCACCCGGCCCGACACGACCCCGGCGGGAGTTGGCGGCTGATCCTGGGCGATCCACACCGCAAGGGCGAGCGCGGCGATGCAGGCGCGTGTCATACCTCAAATCAGACGGCCGAACGGCGAGATTGGCTCGCGGCCACCTCGCGCGAGGCGTAGAATCGTCGCACTCGCCCGCGGGTCTGGTCGATCGGATTTCACGAACCTTTTGGTGGCACGCGACCGGAGGTTGAAATGCGCCGTCGATGGCTCCCGTTGCTGCTCGCGCTCGCGGCCGCTGCCGCAGCCGCCGCGTCCGTATCGAGCCAGGCGCCCGCCGCGGCGCCCTCCAGAGGCCGCTCCACCGGCACATGGACTCCGCCGCTCGGCGCCGACGGCCACCCCGATCTTCAGGGCGTCTGGCTGAACAACAGCGCGACGCCGCTCGAGCGGCCGAAAGCCCTCGAAGGCCGCGCCTCGCTCACCGACGAAGAGGTCGCCGAACTGCGGCAGCGCGCCGATCGGCTGTTCAAGAACACCAACGTCGATTTTGCCGCCGGCGATTCGGTCTACCTCGCTGCGCTGGCGAACATCGACCGCTTCAAGAGCACGACCTCCACCGGCTCGACCAACGAGATGATCGATCGCGAGTTCGACAACCGCACGTCGCTCATCATCGATCCGCCTGACGGCCGGATCCCGCCGTTGACGCTCGAGGCGCAGCAGCGGAAAGCCGCGAGCGACGCCGCCCGCAGCCGTCCGGCGGAAGGGCCGGAGGATTTCAACCTGGTCGAGCGCTGCCTCACCTACGGCGTGCCGCGGCTGAGCGGCACCAACACCGGCGCCGGGCCGCTCGGCTACTACCAGATCGTGCAGACGCCGAGCGCCGTCGTGCTCTTCCTCGAAGCCGTGCACGAAGCGCGCATCATCACGATGGATGGACGGCCGCACCTGCCCCCGGCCGTGCGTTTGTGGGAGGGCGATTCTCGCGGTCGTTGGGAAGGCAACACGCTCGTCGTCGACACGACGAACTTTTCCGCGCACAACAACTTCATGGGATCGACCGACCAGTTGCACCTGGTCGAGCGGTTCACGCGCGTCGCGCCGGATCGTATCGACTACGCGATCACGGTTGACGATCCGACGACGTGGACGAAGCCGTGGACGGCGTTGATCTGGCTGAGGCAGACCCCGCAGCGCCTGTTCGAGTACGCATGCCACGAGGGCAACTACGAAGTCGTGCGCGGCATGTTCGCGGCCGCGCGCGCGAAGGACGCCGGACGGTAAGGCGCGCGCCGGCGCGCTACTTCTTCTTCGACTGCGACGTTTCCTCTTCTCGCTTCTCTTGCGCCCGAGCGCCGCGCAGCACGCCTTCGAGGCCGTAGTTCGCTTCGTGGCAGGCGTACTCGTAGAGCCGCTCGTCGGTCACGTGCAGCGGGATCTCGGCCGACCACGGTTTGGTCCAGGTCGTCGGATCGTCGATCGTGAACTTGTAGAGGATCGTGTTCGCGTCGGTGCGGGTGAAGCGCTCGATCACGTGCAGGTTCTCGGACGAGCCGCGGAAGTTGACCTGTGGCTTGAAGTTGATCGTGTCGACGACCAGCGTGTCCCCTTCCCAGCGGCCGACCGAATCGCCGAGCCAGCGGCGGATGTTGCCGTGCGGGCGGCCGTCGGTCGGAATCATCCGCACGTCGTGCACCATCTCGACGAGGATCATCACGTAGCCGGGCGTCTGCACGATCTGATAGTGGTTGTTGTAGGCGATCGGCAGCATCGGCGGCCCCGAGCTCGATCCGAACGCGAGCAGGCAGCGCTCGGCGAGCGGGCGCTCTTCGGGGTTCTCGTAGAGGCCGAACGGCGGCGCGTTTTCCGGCTCGTCCGGCCCGACCACCGCGCTGCCCCACGACGGTCGCGGTCCGGGAACGCGCTTCGCCGCTTCGGGCGTCAGCGCGGGAATCTTGCCGTCGGGCGGATCGACGATGAGCGACGTGCGCTTCTGGCCGTTGACCCTGGCGAGCTCGGTGCCCGAGTCCCAGAAGAACGCGTTGTAGGCACGCTCGACGTCGGCGCGGCTGCCGCCGTCGCGGCGATCCTTGTCGTTGTTCTTGAGGTACGCCTTCTCGTACGCCGTCGCCTCGGCATCGGAAACCGTGAGCTTGTTGCCAAACTCGGCCGGCCGCTCGAGGCGCGTAATGGTGACGTTGGTCCACATCCCGCCCAGGTCGGGACGGCCGTCGGCCGTACGGGGAATCGCGGTCGAGGGTGATGGCTTCGAACCGGGAGATGACTGACCCGCGAGGTGAACGGCGGGCACCGACGCCAGGAACGCCAGCGCAATGAGGAATCTCGTGCGGGACATCTCTTCCTCGTTTCTCGTCTTCCACTCCCTTGCGGCGAGCCGGAAAACAGCCGGATGATAGCGCGCGGCCGGGCCGCGAACAACTGGCAAGATAGGAGGACCGCTGCGTTGGCGATCGGACGGGACGAGCTTCGACAGCAGACTATGGCGTGATGACGATCGGCCTACCGACCGCGAAAAAGCTCCAGCTGGCTCTCCTGCTCCTCGGTATCGTCGCGCTCGCCGTCGCCGCATGGGACGTGGCGACCGGCGGCTTCTACCTCACCATCGCCGGGGTGCGCGTCTCGTCGCGCGAGGCCTACAAACCATTCCGCCTGGGCATGCTCGCACTGGTCGCCGCCATCTGGCTGGGCGACCAGATGGCGGAACCGCGCAATAGAAGCTGGGAGCGGCTGCCGGCCTGGACGCCGCGAATCGCAGCCGGCATCGCGCTCGTGTCGCTGCTGGTGGCGATTCGCCTGGGCATCTTCGCCGCCGGCGGTTCGGACTCCTACGGCTACGTCACGCAGGCCTCGCTCTGGGCGAGCGGCCGCCTCGTCACGCCGAACCCGCTCGCCGCGCTCGAGCCGGCGCTCGGAGCGGCGGTCGCGCCGATGGGCTATCGGCTCGCGACGACGCCTGGCGCGATCGTGCCGATCTACCCACCCGGGTTGCCGATGGCGATGGCGGTCGCGCTCAAAGCCGGCGGCGCCACGGCGGTGTACTACGTCGTCCCGCTGCTCGGCGCTCTCGCGGTGTGGCTCACCTACCTGCTCGGCGCGCGCGTCGACCGCCCCGTGACGGGGATGATGGCCGCGATCCTCGTCGCCTTCAGCCCGATTTTCATGTTCCACACGTTCCAGCCGATGAGCGACGTGCCGGTGACCGCCTGGTGGCTGCTCGCCTGGGTGCTCGCGGCGTCGCCGTCACAGCTCGCAGCATTTGGCTCAGGCCTCGCCGTGTCGGCCGCGACGCTGACGCGGCCGAATCTCGTGCCGCTCGCAGTCGTGCTCGTCGCGGTCGTCGCCGCACAGGCGCCGCGCGCGCGGCGCATCGCGCTCTTCGCGGCCGGCTCGATACCGGGCGGCCTGATCGTCGCCGCCGTCAACGCGCGGCTGTACGGCTCGCCGCTGGCGGCGGGATACGGTCCGGTCGAAGCTCTCTACAGCTGGCATTACTGGAAAGCGAACGTCCTGGCGTACGGCGAGTGGCTGATCGATCTGAATACGCCCTATGTCGTGCTCGCCTTTCTCGCACCCTTCGCTGCCCGCGTCCGCCACTGGCTCGCCATGCTGACGTTCTTCGCCCTGCTCTGCGCCTGCTATCTCTGGTACACGCCGTTCTCGACGTGGCCGTTTCTCCGGTTTCTGTTACCCGCGATTCCACTCCTCTTCATCCTGTCGAGCGCCGTTGTCGTGCGCGCGGTGAGCCTGCTGCCGATCACGCTGCGGACCGCCGCCGTGTTCACGTTGTGCACGCTGCTGCCGATCTGGTACGTGATCAAGCTGGACAGCCTGACGATGTTCGCCAGCCAGCGCTCGGAGCATCGCTACGTGGCGATTGGCACCTATCTCGGCCGCACGCTGCCGCCAAACGTCGTCGTCCTGAGCATGATTCAGAGCGGCAGCATCCGCCTCTACGGCGATCGGTTGACGGTGCGGTGGGACATGCTGCCGGCCGGCAAGCTCGACGCCGCGGTCGCGACACTGCAGGCTGGCGGATACCATCCGTACCTGCTGCTCGAGGAGTGGGAGGTGCCGATGTTTCGCGAGCTGTTCAGCGCCGGGAACCAGTTCGGGCGGCTGGATTGGCCGCCGGCGTTCGAGTACCGCGACTTCGGCAAGGTGAGCATCTACGACTTCGAGGATCGCGCGCGATTCTTCGCGGGCGTCAACGTCGCGCCGCGGATGGTGCCGCTCGATCGATGACGTGTTCCGGGTTTCGCAGCCGGTTTTAATGCGGCGGAGACCTCCTTCGCACGCTCGCGCGGCGGACGAACAGCACCATCTGCGAGCCAACGTCAGCACGCGAATAGCGCGGGTCCGACTGGTACCGCGCGATCACGTCGTTGACGTCCGAGCCATCGAGCGGCCACTGGTTGCCGAGCGTCGAGACGACGACTACGTCAGCCGTCGCCTCCGGCTCTCGCCACTCGCCGTTCAGGCATTCGATTCCCGGCCGCTTGCGGATATGCGGAACGAGCTGAGGCTGGGCGAGGACGCGGGCGTCGCGCGGGATATCCGCGAGCACGGTTCTCACTTCGGCCGTCGCCTGCAGATCCCGCAGCCGCGATCGCAGGTAAGCGGGCGCGAAGATCGGGTTGTCGGCGACCACGCCGATGAGCAGGACGATGGCCCACACGCGCAGCAGTTTCGGAGACTTCGATTGCAGATACGCAGCGCCGTCGAGCGCGGCGAGGAACACGAACGGCAGAATCGGAAACAGGTAGTGGCCTACCAGCCCTGACTGCAGCGTCCCATCTTTTGCCGCCACGGTGACGAGAACTGCGGGGGCAGACGAGCAGCCATCCCCCCTTCGCGACCACGGGATCACGACGTTGACGGCCAGCGCCACCCAGGCCAGCGACAACACGAGTGTGGCAATCCCGCGCGTGCGCGTTTCCGGACTGAACATCAGCAGCACGCCGTAACTCGCTATGTAGAGCGCCATGTCCTCCTTGCATCCAAGCGCGAGGAGCACAATCGCCCAATACACCCAGCGCCGCTTCTGCGTCGTCGCCCAGACACAGCCAAATACCAGCAGCGGCTCGAGACACTCGACATAGAAGACGCTGGTGGTCGCGCCGTACGAGCGACGGCTGAACAGAAACGCGGCCACCAGTGCGAAGGCCGCGAGGCGCGGCACCGCGCTACTCGCCTGACGAGCCAGGTAGACGGCGGCGAGCGCCACGGCCATCACCTGCACTGCGATCAGCAGCACCGGCGACGGAAGTATGAGGTGTGCCGGCCACAGCAGCCACAGCGTCGGCATCACATGAAACGAAGAAAGGCTCAGGTGATAGAACGGGATGAAGCCCAGCCTGGGACCATGGGTGGTCGACCATAGTGCGTAATCGAATACCGAGAGGTCGAAGCCGTTGGTTCTAAGCGTGAAGTGATCGAGCAGGATCAGCGATAAGAAGAGGCCGACCCACGCCGCAATGAGCACGAACAGCGGGGTAAGGGTCTTCCGGCGTGACGCAGCTGGCGGCGGCGCCGGTTGCCGTCGCTCCAACTGTTCCCATGCGACAAGCAAACGGCGGCGCAACGGCTGCCTCGTCACTTGGTTACCCGGACACTATGACAGAAGCGATAACGAACCGTGACCGTAAGACATGGCGCAGCCTTTCACGGCTGCAGTCACACTAAGACGATCGGATGGTGAAGTTAGCCGTCGTTGCGGCTCAGGTTTCTTATGAGTCGTTGATACCAACTTGTGAATTGACGCACTCGCGAAATCGGCGTAAGAAGGTTTTCATGATCGGAACCGCGTTGCTGCTGTGGGCTCTATCGCAGTCGGCGCCTGCGGTCGAACCTTCTCTGCCGCCGTCAACCGTCGCGCTGGTCGTGGCGTATGCGGACGGCCGCGTGAACTACGAGCTGACCAGCGCAAAGCCGGCCTGGTCGTGGACGCCGTACTTCCCGCGCGTCAAGGACTGGCAGCAGCCCGAGGGCGCCTTGCCGGTGAAAGCCGTGCAGATCGACCGCGTGCTCGCCGACGGCGGTATCAGGGTCGAGGTTTCAGTGCTGGTGGGAACGGTGCGCGATCGCCAGCCGGTTGAAGCGCTCCTCATCAGGCCCGGGAGCCATGTGCTCGTCACCAGGCTGCGCGAGTTTGGCGTCGAGCCGGTGGATCTCTCGCTGGCCGAGGCGGCGCCGATGACGCCGTATCTGCCAACCGTGTTCAGCGCCACGCCGAACCTGGAAATCACATCGGTCGAACTGATGAACGCGCCCTATCCGGGCTACCGCATCACCGTGCGCAACCTGTCGGACAAGGCCGCGGCGAATTTCCACGTCCAGTCCTACCGCGGCGGCGAAAAGGCGTTGAGCGGCCTTCCGCGCGGGCCGGAGGGACGGCCGGTGATGACGCCGGGCGGCACCCATACCTTCGAGCTCAAGCTGACGAGCGGCGGCAAGCACACCGCCGGCGTCTGGTCGCCAACGCCGCTCGACGTCATCGAGATCGAATCGGTGCTGTGGGCCGACGGCTCATCGGACGGCATGCCCGTCAACCCGAGCAGCGTGGATTGCGCCCGACGCTGGGCGCCGGCTGCAGTTGAGGAGGATCAACGACATCCTGCGGAAAGCGCTCGACAGCCCGGACGCCGGAGGCAACCTGCTGACGGCGATCAGATCCCGGATCCGTGCTTTGCCCGACCAGGACGAGGCACAGCTGCCGCTCGCACAACGAAGCATGCGCTCGGCGAAGGTCGAGGCGCTGCGGGATGTAACGCGATTCGAACAGGATTCGTCGACGGCCCACGATCCGGCTGCCAACGCGCGATGGGTGCGATACACGATCGAGCGCTACGAGCGCTGGATCGCGCACCTCGCTCAGTAGGCCGTTCAGAGTCGTGGTCGGGCAGCCTCCGGGCTCTCGTGCGTCGTTCTGAAACCCGCTGCCCCGATTCGGCGTCATTCCGATCAGCATGACTTTCGCCAGACGTGTCTTCCAGGTGGCGGCGATCTATGGCCTGCTCGTTCTCGTTCCGCAGTACTTTCTCGAGGGCAAGACCGGGCGCGACTTCCCGCCGGCGATCACGCATCCCGAGTACTTCTACGGCTTCATCGGCGTTGCCGTGGCGTGGCAGCTGGCCTTCCTCGTTGTCGCGCGCGATCCGGTGCGCTATCGCCCGCTGATGCCGGTGGCGGTGGTCGAGAAGCTGGCCTTCGGCGTGCCGGCGATTCTGCTCTACGCGACCGGGCGCTTGAGCGGGCAGATGCTCGGCGCGGGGCTGATCGATCTGACGCTGGGCGTCCTGTTCGCCATCGCCTTCATCCGGACGGGAACCGCAGCCGCGCCCTAGGTCTCTCGCAGCACCTCCGCCGGATCGATGCGCGACGCGCCGTATGCCGGCACCCAGCCGGCCAGCGCGCCGATCGCGGCGAGCACGACGGCCGCCAAAACGAGCGTCGCGGATCGCGCGCTTCGAGGCCGTACAGCAACGGCGCCACGAACGCCGCTGCCCAGATGCTGATCGCGCCGCCGATCAGGATGCCGGCGCCGACCAGCATCGACACGCGGACGAGCACCAGCCGGACGACGCCGCGCGGCCCGCGCCGAGCGCCATCCGGATGCCGATCTCGGTTCGCCGCCGGTTCACCGCGTAAGACGGTCACGCCGTAGAGCCCCAGCCCGGCGAGCAGCAGCGCCAGCGCGCCGAAAAACCCCGAGAGTATTGCGACCAGCCGATCCTGCGCCAGCGAATCGTCGACCGCCGTCGCAAGCGGACGAAACGTCATCGTCAGATCGGGGTTGAGGGCGGTCAACGCCGCCGTGATGCTCCGCGTCAGCCGCGTCGGCGAGCCGGCTGCAGAGCGCACCGCAAGGTAGAAGTAGGTGAACAGAATCGGGTCGCCGCCCCGCTGCGCCATCGGCGAGTAGATGGTCGGCTGCATCGGCGCGCGAATCGATCGATACGCCGCGTCGGCGGTGATGCCAACGATGGTGCGCGTGCCGAGCGGCACGTCGCCGAACATCGAACTGCGGAACGTGAGCGCGACCGTGGCGCCGAGCATGTTCCTGCCCGGAAACAACCGGCGACCGAGCGTCTCATTGATCAGGATCACCTTCGGCGCCGCATCGGTATCGCGATCGTCGACGTCGCGCCCGGCGCGCAGCGCCGTGCCGTACGCTGCGAGCGCTCCCGGAGTGATGTCCGTGTACTGCGAGACCGCTTCGGCGTTCGGCGGCGGCGCGACACCGGGCGCGGTGACGACGATGTCGCCGACCAGCGTGCCGACGATTGGCGGATTGAGGCTGCCGCCGGCCGCCTCGACGCCTGGCACGGTCCGGGCCGCAGCTACGAGCCGGTGATAGAACAGGTTGCGGTCGGCTGCCGGCACCGTCGGCGCCGTAATGGTGACGAACATGGTGCGGTCGCGATCGAGCCCAAGCGGAGCGCGTGCGAGCCGCTCGAACGTCTGCACCAACAGACCCGCGGCGACAACCAGCGTTAGCGACAGCGCCACCTGCGCGACGATCAGCGCGCTCGACCAGCGCCCTCCCAGCGCACCATCGCCTGCGATTCGTCCGTGCTCCGTAACGCGTCCATCGGCGCGACGCGCGTGGCGCGAAGGGCGGGCACCACTCCAGCCAGGAGAGCGGTGCCGGCCATCGTCGCCGCGGTGAACGCGAGGACGCGCCAGTCGAGCGCGATGTCGAGCGACACAGGCGTCCGTCGAGGTCGAGAGCTGCGCGACCAGCAGACGGCTCGCCCAGTTCGCGAAAACCAGGCCGAGTGCCGCGCCGGTGCACGCCAGGACTGCGCTCTCGACGAGCGCATGCCGTGCGATCTGCCAGCGCGACGCGCCGAGCGCGCGCCGCACGCTCTGCTCGTGGCCGCGCGCCGCACCGCGCGCCAGCAGCAGGTTGGCGATGTTGGCGCAGGCGATCAGCAGCACCAGCGCGACGACGATCAGCATCGTCACCAGAGGCTGCGCGAACCGCTCGCGCAGCGTCGATGTGCCGCTGCCGGCCGGCTCGGCGATGAAAGGGGCTGGGTGAGAAACGTCGACTGGAACTGCGCGCGGCAGCGAGCCGGTGCGCACCTGCTGCTGCACCGCGCGGAGCGCCGCCGTGGCCGACTCGATCGACATGCCTGGTTTCATGCGGACGACGATGTTCAGCCAGGCGATGCTGTCGTCGAACGCGATGCTCGGGCAGCACGATCGGCTCGGTCCTGATCGGCATGATGACGTCGAATGGCCGCCCGACCTCCACGCCCAGGAACGCCGGCGGCGTGATGCCGACGATCGTGATCGGCTGCCGGTCGAGCGTGACCCTCGCGCCGATCGCCGCGAGCGACTCCGCCGAACCGCTCCTGCCACAGCCGGTAGCTGATCACGGCGGTCGGTCCGGCGGCGCCGCCCCCCGGCACATCGTCGGCGGGCTCGAGCATCCGGCCGGCGAGCGCGGCGACGCCGAGCGTCTCGAAGAAGTCGCCGCTGACGAAGAAGCGGTCGACCGGCGCGTCCTCGCCACCGATCGTCATCGACGCGAGGTCGCAGCAGTCGCCAAACGCGAGCGCGCCGTCGAACGCCTGGCCGTAGCGGCGAATCTGGTCGAACGTGGCGTAGCTGAAGTTGGGCCGCGCGCCGCTCATGCGGCTGCCGGCGAGGATGGCGAGGCGCTGCGGGTCGGCGGCCGGCAGCATGCGCAGGACCAGGACGTCGACGATCGAGAAAATCGCCGTGTTGGCGCCGATGCCGAGCGCGAGGGAGAGGATCGCGACCGCGGTCACGACCGGCGTCGCGCGAAGCGCGCGGAGAGCGAAACGCAGGTCGTGCATCGACGTTGGCGCAGCGAGCCTCAGTTGCTCCGGTGCCTGGTGAGGAACGCCACCAGCGGCGCCGCCGCCGGCCTGACGCTCGACGCATGGGTCGCGCCGGGCAGCTCGATCACCTCGAGCCCCGGGACGAGGCCGGTCATCCGCTTGACCGCGTCGACGTTCATGCTGTCGTGCTCGCCGACGAGCGCCAGGACGGGAAGCCGCACCAATCGGAGGCTCTCGCGCGGCACGTCGTAGAGCGCTGTCATCCCGCGCGCCGCGGCTGCCAGCGCGTCGGCGTCGTTGCGGGCGAACAGCGCCGCGCTGAGCGCGGCCACCTCGGCGTCCGTCGGCCCGTTCGCGGCGCCGGCGTTGACACCCCGAATCAGGTAGCTCGCGTCCTTCTTCGCGAAGCTGTCGGCGAGCGCCAGCATCTGCGCGTTGAGGGCCGTGAGATCTTCTCCGGCCCATCCGGCGCCAAGCAGCGTGACGGTCAGCAGCCGGTCCGGGTGCTTCACCAGCATCTGGGTGGCGATCGCGCCGCCCATCGAGTAGCCGACGATGTGCGCGCGCTGGATCTTCAGGTGATCGAGCAGGCGCACGACGTCGCCCACCATCTCCGTGCCGTACTGGCTGGCCTCGTGCGGCTTGCCGCTCTGTCCGTGCCCGCGGCAGTCCATCGCGATCGCACGATAGCCGCCCTTCTCCAGCGCGTCGACGACGCCCGGCGCCTCCCAGTGCCGCGCCGACGAGCCGGTGAACCCGTGGATCAGGACGACGGGCTCGCCACGTCCCCGATCGAGGTAGTGGATCGGCACGCCGTTGGAATCGAACGAGACGCCCGTGCTCTGCTGCCCGTGACAAAGCGAGGGCGCAGCGATGACGCACGCAATCAGAACACCGACGATTCTGGCGCTCATGGGTCGCAGTTTACGCCGCTCCGACGGCTGCGCAATGCAATTCTGAGAAGGGACTGCGTTCGCGATCTTCTACGCCGACGATGCAGCGCCGCAAAAGCCCTCGATGCCCGCGACCGTGTGCATCCCCTCCTCCCCTGGAAAACAGATGCGCAGATCGACCACGATCGGCTCAGCCCTGCGACATCAGCAACGCGAGGTGAGCCGATGAGCACGACTGGATCCGAACCGCCCGACGAGGTGTATCGTCCGCCGGCCGAACGGCCTGAGCCGGGCCGATGGTTCAATCTCCTCCCGGTCGCGTTCAGTGGTCCGATTCACTGGCTCCTCACGGCGCCGCAGCGCCTCGTCCAGCTCCAGAGCGTTGCGGAGGTGGCCGAGGATCGGCGGACACGGGAGATCGCCCTCGAATCGCTGGACACGGCGTACCAGCTCGCGCCGCCGCACCAGAACGCCGCGGCACTGCAGGCGGTCTGGAACCAGCGGCTGCCCTTCTGCCTCTACCTCCGGTCCTGCGAGGTGACCACCAGGGTCGTCGGCACCGCCGCGCCCGGCGTCGAGCCGCCGTTTGGCGAGATGATCGCCGTCAACCCGGTGCACGACCTCAAGCTGCGGCACCTGGTCAAGACGACCTTGCCCGGCCTGCCGGTGATCGCGGTCGTCAACCCGCTGGATTCCGCCGGCAGAAGCCGGCGACTTCCGTTACCACGACAGCGAATGGCGTGCGCGCGTCGGCGACCTGGTGCGCGCGGCACAGCTGATCGTGATGTATCTGCGCGGCGAGGACGCCGGCGTCGCGGAGGAAATGCAGATGATCCGCGACGCACGACGCGGCGACAGCACCATTGTCATCGTCGGGAACAAGGACGTCTTCTCGTTCGCCGGGCACATCGGCGGGATCGCCGCGGCCGACGCAAACTGGGAGCGGAAGCGCACCGCGAAGGACGCCGTCGCGCCGGTGAACGTCGACGCCTTTCCGCACGTGCTGGTGCAGGAGATGCCCGGATTCGATCAGGCCGTCGCGGCCCTGGCGACACGGCTGGCGAAGCAACCCGCGCAGCGCGAATTTTCCGCGACCGCGCCGCTCCCGCAGGTGCCGCTGCTCCCGGCCGAGGAGAGAGATGCCGTCATCCAGTCGGGCATCGTCGCGGTCAACGTCGCGCGGCATTGGCTGGCACAGAACAGCGTGCTGCGAGCCGAAGCGTCTTTCGAAGAAGCGTGGGCGCGTTTTTTTGCCGTCGACGCCACCCGCCATCGCGCGAGCGTGGCGCTGGAGCTGGGGACGCTCTACCTGACGCGGGCGAACGAGCCGGGGAATGCGGTCAAAAGGCTCCAGGAAGCGTCCCGCCTCTACCGCCGGCTCGACGTGCCGACCATGCTCCTGACCGCGTCGCAGCAGCTGGCGTCGGCGCTTCTCGGCGTCGATCCGCCGGCACTCGACGCGGCACGCACCGCACTCGACGAGGCCGAAGCCTGGCTGCAGCCGTCGAGCCCCGACCCGTGGACTGGCGGTCACGATCGCGCACGTGCGCGAGTGGCTCGAGCGCCTCTCCGGAAACGAAGCGGCAGCGCGCGACGCGCGGGCGCTCGGCGTTCGCATCTACGGCGCGTATCGCGCCGGCGGCGGTGCGCCGCAGAGGGCCGACGCGCTCACGATCGCGCAGATCCACGATGAGTACGTGCGCGCCGGGTCGCCCGACGCAAGGCACGTTTCTACGAACGAACCAGCGGATGAGCGCCCTGCCGCGCGTGCGCGACGGGTTGATTGCCGCGCTCGGCGATCGACAGGGACGCAGCGCGCTCCTCGAGCAGACGACGACGGCCGATCTCGAATGGGAGCTTGCGCGCCTCTTCGACGTGCTGGTCGCACGATCGGGATGACGCCGGCTACGGTTGCGCCGTGCCCTGGCCCTTCGAATCCGGAACAGGCGCCGGATCATGCCGTCCTGGCGTGACGTGAGCAGCAGCTCGCCGTCGCCGCTGCGGCTGATGTGCAGGTCGGCCCGCGTCATCGTCGCCCCATCGTCCGCTCCACCAGCTCCTTGAACGCACGTAGACGCGGTTGCCGCCGGCGTCGCGCACGTAGAGCTGAACCTCCTCGACCGGAGCCACGGTCTGCGGCACGCCGTCGTCGGCCTTCTTCATCGCCGCCACGTCGGACACGAAGAGGCGCCCGCGGATGATGTCGCCGAAGACGAACTTGCCGCGCAGCGCGGCGATGCGGCCGTTGTAGGCATAGCCGCCGCTGATCGCCACGCCCTCGTCGTGGTCGTAGATCGCGACCGGATAGGTGAAGCCGTCCTTCTGCCGCCCGTCCAGCACCTCGGCCGGCAGCGGAACAGCTGGTTGAGCGCGCCGCCGGGCCGGATCATGCCGTTTTCCCAGAAGCCCTCGCGCTTCATCCAGCCGTAGTTCTCGCCATTGCGAACGATGTTCACCTCCTCGATGTTGTTCATCCCGATGTCGGAGGCGAACATCGTCCCGTCGGTGAGGTCCCAGGACAGCCGGTGCGCGTTGCGGAAGCCGTAGGCGTAGATCTCGCCGAGCGTCTTCGGGTCGCCGTCGGCCGCGAACTTGTTGGACGGCGGAATCGTGTAGTCGCCGAGCCCCTTCGTGCCCTTCGACACCGAGGGGCTGCGCGGATCGATGCGGAGGATGGCGCCGATGACCGAATCGAGCCGCTGCGTCTGGCCGGGTTGTTGGCGTTCGGGCCGCCGCCGTTGCTGAAGCCGAGATCGCTGCCGCTCGTGTAGAGCAGCCCGTAGTCGGGCGAGCCCGGCCTCGCGGTGGGATTGAACTCGACGTCGCCGAAGGGATGCGTGAGGTTCTGGACGATGTGGGCCACGCGCAGGAGTTCACGCCGGGTGCCGTCGAAGTGGTCGCGGCCGGATTGGTGGCGTGCCACTCGGTGATGACGTTGTGGTACGTCACGTCCGCGGCGTGTAGCCAGGCGGAATGAAGTTCGGCGTCGCCGGGTTCCCGGCCCGCGCTCGCCGTGGACGCTGTAGAAGAGGCCGTTGTTCGCGAACTCGGGGTGGAACTCGAAGCCGATGAAGCCGCTCTCCAGCCGGTTGTAGACCGCGAGCGGGAAACGCGCGCCGACATTGGCGTACACCGACAGCTGGTTGTTGCGATCGATCAGGTACAGGAGCCCGCGCGAGTCGTTGACGAACCGGCGGCCGTCGGGCAGATCGCGGACGAAGTTGATGCGCGCCCAGCCGGCCGGCGACACGTCCTGATCGAGCGGCCGCAGGCCACGCGTGTCCGGCAGCCGGACGACGTCGCGGATCTCGACCGGCAGGCCGCGCTTCTCGACCGGCGCCTGAATCGGGTTGGCAATCTGCGCGTGAAACGCGCCGGCCGCCACCAGCGTCATGAGTGACTGCGCGATAAATAGCATCCGCGTGCGCATGCAACCTCCCCGTCACGCGGGTGCAGGACGCTTATACCAGATACCGGCCGTTCGACGTTCGGGGTTCAGCTCTGGCGCTACCGCCGAGCCGGCCGGGGTCGGGGTATGATCGAGGTTTCAGCGTGGCGGATAGACCAGCCGACAACACACACCGCGGCCCGCTCCGTGCGTTCTACGAGTGGCTGGCGGGGCCCGTCCCCGACGGACGCCGTCCGCTCCGGCAAGCCGGCCGCTCGCGACGAACTGCCCGCGCGCTTCGCGCACTACGCGATCGCGCGCAAGCTCGGCGAAGGCGGGATGGGCGTCGTCTATGCCGCGCGCGACGAACGGCTCGGGCGCAGCGTCGCGCTGAAGACGCTGTCGTCGCTGGCCAACGACGAGACCGCGCGGCGGCGCTTCTGGCGCGAAGCGCGCGCGGCGGCGAGCGTCAACCACCCGAACATCTGCCAGATCTACGAGATCGGCGAGGACGGCGGCGAGCTGTTCATCGCGATGGAGCTGCTCGAGGGCGAGGCGCTGGCCGATCGACTGAAGCGCGGGCCGATGAGCGTGTCGGAGGCGGTGCCGATCGGCCTCGGCATCCTCGCCGCGCTCTCGGCGCTGCACGCGCGCGGGATCATCCACCGCGACCTCAAGCCGTCGAACGTGTTCCTCACGCCGAACGGCGTCAAGCTGCTCGACTTCGGTCTCGCACGTCCGGAGTCGGAGCAGGCGCTGAACCGGTGACGGGCTGACGCGGACCGGCATGGTGATGGGCACGCCGCGCTACATGGCGCCCGAGCAGATGATCGGCGAGCCGATCGACGCGCGCAGCGACATCTTCGCCGCCGGCGCGATCCTGTTCGAGATGCTCGCCGGCCGGCCGGCGTTCAACGGCCGCAACATCATCGAGATCCTGCACGCCACGATGCAGGAGCAGCCGCCCGCGCTCGCCGGCTCGCCTGCGGTCGCCGCGGTCGATCGCGTCATCCGGCGCGCGCTCGCCAAGCGTCCCGCCGATCGTCCGCCGTCGGCCGAGTCATGGCCGAGGAGCTGCGCGCGGTGCGCGGCGCCAGGGCGGCGAGACGACGGCGATGGCGCGCGCGCTGACGCGGCTGGTGGTGCTGCCGTTCCGCGTCCTGCGGCCGGATCCGGAAACCGACTTCCTCGCCTTCAGCCTGCCCGACGCGATCGCGACCTCGCTCTCCGGGATCGGATCGCTGATCGTCGCTCGAGCGCGACCGCGGCGCGCTTCGCCGGAGAGGCGCCCGACCTCAAGGCGCTCGCGGCGGAAGCCGACGTCGATCGCGTGGTGATGGGCACGCTGCTGCGTTCGGGATCCAAGTGCGCGCCGCCGCGCAGCTGGTCGAAGCGCCCGGCGGAACGCTGCTCACCTCGCACACGGTGCAGTCGTCGCTCGGCGATCTGTTCCGTCTCCAGGACGATATCGCCCGCCGCGTCGTCGACGCGCTGTCGCTGCCGCTGGTGGGCACGGCGGCGCCCACACCCGACAAACCGCACGATGCCCGCGCCTACGAGCTCTACCTGCGCGCAAACGAGCAGGCTCGATCGTACGACGGGCTCCAGCAGGCGCGCGAGCTGTACGAGCGCTGCCTCGAGCTGGATCCGGCGTTCGCGCCGGCGTGGGCGCGGCTCGGGCGTTGCCACCGCGTGATCGGCAAGTTCATCACGCCAACCGCCGACAGCGAAGTCCGCGCGGAGCAGGCTTTCGGCGCGCGCTCGAGCTCAACCCGCGGCTGTCGGTCGCACACAAGTTCTACGCCAACCTCGAGGCCGACATCGGGCTCTCGGTGCGCGCGCTCGCGCGGCTGCTCGGCGAAGCCGGCCGGCACGGCAACGATCCCGAGCTGTTCTCCGGTCTCGTGCACGCCTGCCGCTACTGCGGCCTCTTCGATCAGTCGATCGCCGCGCACGACGAGGCGCGCCGGCTCGACCCGAACGCCCTCACGAGCTTCGATCAGACGCTGCTGGTGACCGGCAACGTCGATCGGTTGCTCGCCATCGAGCGGCCGCGCCACTACGAGGGCGGCGATCGGGATCCGTGGTCATCGCGCTGGGCCTCGCCGGGCGGCGGGAGGAAGCGAAGGCCGTGCTGGCCGAGATGCGCCGGGTGGGGCCGGCGGTTCCGTGTTTCAAACCTGGACCGAGTACCTGCTCGCGTGGCTCGACCGTCGTCCGAAGGACATGCCTCAACCTCGGCGCGCTCAGCACCCTGAAGATTCAGGACGATCCCGAGGCGATATTCCAGGAAGGGTGGCTGCTCTGCGACGTCGGCGAGCACGAGCGGGCATCTTCCACCTGCGGCGCGGTGTCGGCAAGGGCTACTTCGTGGTGCCGACGCTGGCGAACGCTCCCGCGTTCGACGAGATTCGAGGCAGCGCGGCGTTTCAGCGGCTGCTCGCCGATGCCGAAGCGGGACGCGAGCGGGCGCTGGCCGCGTTTCGCGAGGGCGGCGGCGAACGATTGCTCGGCGCGTAACGGAGCCTTCGCGCGCGAACCGGTGTCCAATGTCGTGATGGGACGCCGGGCATGCCGATGAAGGCAACGACGCTGGTGGCGCTGGCGCTCGTGCTTGCAGTCGGTCAGTCGCCGGCGAAACCGTCCGCCTTAGCCGAACTCGATGTCGCAATCTTCTAAACTCTACTGTGGCAGGTAGTCGTCCTCGACGACCTCAATCGCGACGACCGTGCCGTCAACGCCCGGCTGATCGCCGGCGCGGAACGTCGCCAGCACGGGGAAGAGCGGCCGCTGCTCGCCGCAGGCCACGCCGTTGGGACCGTTTTTCCGGTACGAGATGAACTCGACCTCGTCGAAGCTGCGCGCGGACAGACGGAGGACGCGGCGCTCGCTCTCGATCCTCAGCACCAGGCCGCCGGCGGCGCACTCCACCGCGGCGAAGACACCAAGTACGCGCGTCTCCCCCGCCTTGATCTCGCGCAGCGCCGGCGTCGATCGCATCCGCCGCGCTCGCGATCCCGCGCGCGCGTCCACCGCCATCGGATCCGATCGGTCCGGCAGCTCGGGCGGCGGGGCGGCGCCCGCCGGCGGCGGATCATCGCGCTCGGCGGCGCGCGCCTCGACAGCCTGTGTATGCCCGGCCGCATCGGCAGCCGTTGCATCCACCGCCGCCGTGCGGCTGCGCTCGGCGTTCTGCACGCGGCTGATCTCGCCGAGCAACCGCCGGGCGTAGTCGCGGATCTCCGGCTGGGTGGCGCGCGCCACCAGCGGCCCGAGCTGCTCGGTCGCGCGCGCGTACTCGCCCTGCAGCACGAGCGCGTGTGCGAGCAGCGCGCGGTACTCCTCGCGGCCGGGCACGAGCTTCGCCGCCCGCTCGAACACGACAAACGCGAGCTTCGGATCACCGCCGTCGAAGAGGTGCGCGCGGCCGAACGTCGACAGCGTGTGCGCGAACGCATCGTCGCGATTTGCCGCCTGCGCGAGCGCGGCGCGGGCACGCTGCGCGAGCGCGTCCGTGTCGGCGTCGGGGTCTTGCTCACCGCGCCGGATCAGCGCGCTGGCGAGCGCGGTCTGGATCCACGTATCGTCGGGCGCCGCGGCGGCGCCCTGCTCGAGCAGCCGCAGCGCCTCGTCGTAGCGTTTCTCGCGCAGTTCGATCAGCCCGAGCACGCACGCGGCTCGCGCCAGGCTGGCGTCCTTCTCGAGCAGCGCGCGCAGCTGGGTGCGGGCGGCGTCGGCGCGTCCGAGGCGGACCAGCACGTCGGCCAGGTACGCGGCGACCTGCGGCTCGGTGATCGGCTCGCCGCGCGCCATCGTGCCGCCGTCGACCTTCTCGCCGAGGTCGAGCCGGACGGCGGAGAACCTGAAGTTGCGGACATAGTTCCGTAACTCCTTATCCAGCGCCGCGCTGTCGCCAAAGGCGTTGCCGAACGCCTGGTCGGCCGGCGTCCCAATCTTGATCGCGCCCATGAACGCGCTCAACTGCGGCTGCCGTCGCCCCTTGTCCCCGAACATCAGGTAGTGCACGAGCGCCCACGATTCCGCATAGAGCACGCCTCGCCGGGAGCCTTCGTTGTAGGTCGGCGACGAGTGGTCGATGGCGATCAGCTCGCGCACCGGAATCAACGGGCTGGCCTGCAGCAGCCCGAGATGGTTGTCGTCGGCAAGGCCGAGCATCGCTTTTCGGCCGCCGTCGCGGTCCTCGAAGGTCGAATACACCTCGGCCATCCCCTCGTTGACCCACACCGGCAGGTCCTCGGTCCAGTTGCCGAGCAGGAAGTGCGAGTACCTCGTGGAAGACGACCTTGAACGCCTGGTCGAGCGCCTCGGCGTTGACGAGGATGTAGTTGATGTCTTCGTTCTGCAGGAAGAGTCCGGCGGCTTCGACGGTGCGGCCTTCGAATCGTGGCTTGTACGGCGTGAACGAGGCGTCGTTGCCGAACACGAAGACGATGGTCGGGACTGGCGATGTCGCCGGCGCGCCGGGCATGGCGCGCAGCATCACCTCGCGGAACTGCTCCACCTTCTGCGCCGTCGCCCGGATGGTGCGCTCGGGCGCGTCACCGATGAAGAGGAAGTTCTGCGATCGGAGCCGGGTCCAGCCGGCATCGCCGTCGGACGGCGTCAGCGACAGGAGAGCGAGCGCGGCCAGGATGCGAGCGGTTCTCCGCATGACAGCTCCACGCGAGACAGAGGTTCGACCGCCCTGACTGGGTGACGTGCCGGCGCCGTGTTTATACACCCTCAGACGGCGAAGCCGACAGGCTGGTTCAGGCTGCCGATCGAGGCGGCTGAAGGGCCGCCCTACGTCATTTCGCGCGCGCCACGTCCATCACCAGGTCGTACTGGAACCGCACGAACCGGTGCAACTCCGCCTCGAGAATCCGTTCCTGGTCGCTGTGGGCGCCAAACCCCTTCGCTCCATCTTCGTTGTCGAGCGCCGGGCCGATGCCGTAGCACTGCACGCCCTTCGATCGAATCTGCGCCTTGTCGCTCGCGCCGGTGCTCATCGTCGGCAGGACGTCGACGTTGTAGTGCTTCTTCGTCTCGGCCTCGATCGCGGCGAAGAGCTCGGTGTTCAGCCGCGACGCGCCAGCCGGCCGGTAGCGGTCGCGCGCCCAGCGGACTTCGATGGTCGGATCCTTGATGACGGCGCGGATCTGATCGAGGAAGGTCGCCTGGTCCTCGTCGGGGTGCAGCCGCACGTCGAGCGTCGCTTTCGCTTCAGACGGGATCACGTTGTAGCGGTAGCCGGCGGTGAGAATCGTCGGCACGACCGAGGTGTGCAGCATCGACCAGTGCTCCGGCTCGTTCTCGAGCATCCAGTCGGCGGCCGGCTTCGACACCTTCGGATCGGGGTTGAGCACGTCGCGATAGCGCGCCGCCGCCTCGGGCGATGCCGTCGCGGCGAGCTTGCGAAAGTAGGAGCCGGTCGTCTCGTTGACGCGCAGCTGCGGCGTCCACGCGACGATCTTCGCGACCGAATTCGACAGGTGAGCGACGACGTTCGTTTGGCGAGGGACCGAGCCGTGCCCGGCCGGCCCGCGGGCGATGATCTCGACGGCGCGCGGCTCCTTCTCGGTGGTGCTGATGTTGGCGCGCATGTTCCGTCCGCCGTGGCGGGTCACGCCGCCGCCTTCGGCCAGGCAGTACTCGGCGTCGATGGCGTCGAAGTGCTTGTCGATCATGAACTGCGCGCCCACCTCGGGCGAGCCTTCCTCGCCCGACTCGGCGAGGAAGATGACGTCGCGATCGAGCGCGGCGTTGGTCCGCTTCAGCGTCAGCACCAGCATCAGGCTGGCAACCAGGTTGTCCTTGTCGTCCACCGTGCCGCGGCCGTAGACGTAGCCGCCGGCGACGTCGGCGCTGAACGGGCCGTGGTCGATCCACTTCTTCGGGTCGATCGTGACCACGTCGGTGTGCCCCAGCACCAGGATCGGTTTCTTCTTGCCGTTCCCCTTGATGCGGACCACCAGGTTGGCGCGCTTCGCATCGTCCGCAAACACCTGATACGGGACGCCTTCCTTGTCGAGCACCTGCTTCAGGTACTCGACCGCCTGCGTCTCGTTGCCCGGCGGGTTGCTGGTGTCGATCCGGACGAGCGCCTGGAAATGGCGCAGCGTCTCGGCCTCGACCGCCTTCCAGTCAATCGGCGCCTGCGCCCGTGCGGTACCGGCGGCACTGGTCACGAGCAGGGTGGTGACGATCGGGATCCATTTCATGGCGGGAGTCTGCTCCTCGTTCGCTGTCTCGCGATCTTAGTCCACTCGACGGGGGTGCCCGTGCAGCGGGAGGCTCCGGGCTTCTTCCGTGCGCAGCAGGCCGCTCGACGATGCGCCCCTCATCGAGGACGAAGATGATGTCGGCCTTCTCAATCGTCGACAGCCGGTGCGAGATGACGAACGTCGTCCTGCCCGCCAGCAGGCGCTCGAGCCCCTGGAACACCAGCCGCTTCGACTCCGAGTCCAGCCCCGAGCTCGGCTCGTCGAGGATCAGGATTCCCGCATCACGGTGGTGTGATGTGAGGGGGGAGAGAGAGGGGAGAGGAGAGGGGAGGGGGGGGAGTCGCGACGTTTGATTGTCGCGAACGCCGGCGTGGTGATGTAATCCGCCCGTTACGGATCAGCTGACGTCAACTCGCGAACTCTACGAGAGGTTTACGATGACTGAACAACAGCGGCGGCTGTTCTTCGTCACGATGTTCGGGCTGGTGTTCTACCTCGTGGGTGCCTCGTTCGTGCAGTCGTTCGTCACCTATCCCACATGGAAGGCGGTGGGGGCCAGCGAGTTCCAGGCCTACTACGGCGAACTGTCCGCGCGCATCGTGCGGACGATGGTCGTCCCTGGCGTGGTGGAGATCGTGCTGACCCTGGCGCTGCTGCGGTTCCGTCCGCGCGCGATTCCCGCGTGGCCGATTGCGGCGGCGCTGGTGTTGAACATCGTGCGGTTCGTCTCGACCGCGATCAATCAGGGCGCGGTACAGGCGCAGCTTGGCGCGGGCGGCCTGTCAGCGGACGCGGTCGACGCGCTGATTCGCGGCGACTACCTGACGCAGGCGGCGTCGCTCGGTCGGATGCTGCTCTACGTCTGGATGATGGCGCGCGTGATCAACGAACCGCCGCGCGAATCGTCTGTCCGGCCCGGCTTGAGGGTGCGATGTCAGTCGGCGATCGGCAGGCTGCGAACAGCGTATTCGTGATGTAGCCGTTGGCTCCGGACGGGATCGAGCAGCTCGATCTCGAACCTTTCACCACCGGCAATCTCGCCGTCGCACGGGCAGCGTGCCGCAGAACATGACGGTGCCGGCTGGCAGGCTGCCCGGCGAATCGGGGAACTTCGCGAGAAGGTCTCCCGGCGCGAGCATCCGGGTCACCGGCCCCTCTTGATAAGGCACGCGTTTTCCCGACCGCGTCACATACGAACGGAGCGTCAACCTGTCCCAGTGCGGCTCGAGATCGGACAGCCGCCACAGTTCCGCGCCGAGCGGCTTTGGGACACATCTGCTTCGACACGGTCACGCCGTAGGCTTCAACCTTTCGATCGGTGTGGTCGGATCCGATCCCGACATACAATCCCGTCGTCCGCGGACACCAGCACGAACTCGACTTCGCCGCTCGAATCGTCCCCGGCGACCTCGATCTCCGGTGCCGTGGTCAGCAGTGCCGCACCGAGGCGGTAGAAACACGGGATGGTCCGCGGGCGCCGCACGCCAATCGCCTCGAGCTCGGCGACGTGATGCCCCACCGCGTCGCGGTCGCGGCCGGTCCAGCCGGCGATCACGAGCTGGCGGATCTCGAAGCGGCGTGGCGCCGCGTCGACCTGAAACGTCATTTCATGCATTCGAGCTGTCTCCGCGACGGGGCAGATCGCGCGGTGTGTTGACCGCGCCGTCCGAATCGGTGCTGATAATCGCCGCGGCGTCAGCAAAGCACAAGCGGAGAACCTGCATGCCCTCGAACTACTTCAAGGTCGGGTTGATCGTCCCTTCGTCGAACACCGTCATGGAACCGGACTTTCACCGCGAGCTCGGCAGCCGGCTGCGCGATCAGCACCTCCCGCGTCTACCTCGAACAGGTGACGCGCGAGGCCGAGCAGGCGATGATCGACGACGACCTGCCCAAGGCGCTCCGCCTGATCAAGACGATCGATCCCCACGTGATCGTCTTCGGCTGCACCTCCGCGGGATCGCTCGGCGGCCTGCAGAGCGACACCGGCATCGCCCGCCGGATCGAGCAGCAGACCGGCGTCCGGGCACTCACCGTCGTCGGATCCGTCGTCGCGCAGCTGAAGGCGATTCAGCCCGGGAAAGTGGCGGTGTTCACGCCCTATCGCGAAGAGCTGACGCGCACGGTGGCGGAATGCGTCGACCGAAGCCGGTTACCAGCTGGGCACGGTGGCCGGCATGGGCATCGTCGCCAATCGCGAGATCGGGCGGGTGACGCCGGCGGAGATCGTGGAGTTCGTCGAAAGCCGGATGGAGGGCGCCGCGGTCGATTGTATTTTCCTGTCGTGCACCAACTGGCAGGCGATCGATGCGATCGCGGCCGTCAAGGCGCGCTTCGGCCTGCCGGTGATCACGAGCAACCAGGCCACGATCGACGCCGTTCGCCAGGTGGCGCTGGCGTTCGAAGGTGCTCCACCGTCCCCCACGTTCGGCAGGCGAGCCAGCCGCTATGACCCGCCCGGCGCCGGTGACACCGTGATCGGCGCCGGCGGCCGGCGCCGAGGTCGACGCGATCTATTCCAGGATCGCGCGGCGGATCATCCCGGTCCTGATCCTCCTGTTCGTGATGGCGTGGATGGATCGGGTGAACGTCGGCTTCGCCCGCCTGCAGATGCTGCAGGACCTCGGCTTCAGCGAGGCGGTGTTCGGGTTCGGCGCCGGCATCTTCTACCTCGGCTACCTGCTGTTCGAGATTCCGAGCAACCTCCTGCTGGAGCGCATCGGCGCGCGAAAGACGCTCGCCCGCATCGCGCTGCTCTGGGGCGTGACGAGCATCGCGATGATGCTCGTGAAGACCGTCGCCGCGTTCTATCTGCTGCGGTTCCTGCTCGGCGTCTTCGAGGCCGGCCTGTACCCGGGCGTGATTCTCTACCTGACCTACTGGTTCCCGGCCAGGCGGCGCGCGAAGATGATGGGCTGGTTCATGACCTCCATCCCGGTCGCCGGCATCGTCGGCGGCCCGATCTCCGGCTGGATCATGGGCACGATGGGCGGCTACGCCGGGCTCGCCAACTGGCAATGGCTCTTCATCCTCGAAGGCATCCCGTCGATCGTCGTCGGACTGCTGACGCTCGGCGATCGTGGCCGACACGCCCAGCCGAGGCGCGCTGGCTCACCGCCGAGCGAGAAGCGCGCTCGTCCTCGCCGATCTCGAAGCCGATCGACGGAGCGCCGGGCCATCGCACGCACGGGCTTCGGCGACGCGATGCGGAGCCCGCGCGTGTGGCTGCTGACGGTGATCTACTTCTGCCTGGTCAGCGCCAACCCGACGTTCGGTTTCTGGGGGCCGACGATCATCAGCGGCATGGGCGTCACGAGCAACACGACGATCGGCCTGCTCTCGGCCGTGCCCTACATCACCGCGATGATTGCGGTGGTCGTGGTCGGCCGAAGCTCGGACCGGCGGCTCGAGCGGCGCTACCACTGCGCGCTGTCGTGTCTGGCCGCGGCGGTTGGGCTGATGCTGATTGGGCGCTTCGCGACACACCCGTCGCTCGCCTTTGCCGCGCTCGTGCTCGGCGTCTCCGGCGTGCTCAGCGCGTTCTCGCCGTTCTGGCAGATGCCGACGATGCTCCTGACCGGCACGGCGGCGGCCGGCGGCATCGCGCTCATCAACTCGATCGGCAATCTCTCCGGCTGGCTCGGGCCGTTCGTCGTCGGCTGGCTGATGGACATCACCGGTCGCACCGCGGCCGGCCTGTATGTCATCGCTTGTCTCGAAACCGCGGCGGCGCTCCTGATCGTGCTCTTCATCCCGCGCGAGCACTCGATGGGCGCCTCGCTGAACTCGATCGCTGATCGACGTCGATCGCTTCATGGAATCTCGGTGAGGCGTTCATTCGTCGATTGACTTGCGCGCAGCGCTGACATAGGGTCGGCGCCTGCTCATGCGACGCCGTCCGGCAATGTTGTGCCTTTTGACGGAGGCAAGTCGATGCACTCAATCTCGCGCGCATTGATCTGTCACGCTGCTGGCGGTGACGATGCCGGCCGCGGCGCGGGCGCAGACCACCAGCACGCTGCTCGGCGTCGTTCGCGATACGAGCGGCGCGGTGATCCCGGGCGTCACCGATCACCGTCAAGCACCTGCGCACCAACGCGTCGCGCACCGTCGTCACCGAGGTCGACGGCAACTTCGTCGATTCCATTCCTCGCCGTCGGCGACTACGAGGTCAGCCGGCGAGCTGTCGGGCTTCCAGAATGCGGTGCGGCGGATTTCGCTGGAGGTCGATCAGCGCGTGCGTGTCGACCTGACGCTGCAGATCGGCGGCATCGTCGAGAACACGACGGTGGTCGGCGAGTCGCCGCTGGTCGAGACCTCGAGCTCCGACATCGGCAACGTCGTCGACAACAAGCGGATTGTCGAGCTGCCGCTCAACGGCCGGAACTTCATCGCGCTGAACGCGCTCGACGCCGGCGCCGCCACGCGCACCGGCGCCGCGGACTCCTACTTCCAGATGTTCGGCGGCGCCTACTCGTTCAGCGGCTCGCCGGGCGACGCCAGCACCTACACCGCCGACGGGATCGCGATGAAGGGCCAGGGCGATTCGCGCGTGACGATGAAGCTCACCATCGACACCATCCAGGAGTTCAAGCAGCAGCAGGCGCTCTTCTCGGCGGAATCGGGCGGCAGCGCCAACGTCAACGTGGTGACGAAGAGCGGCTCGAACCAGTTCGCGTGGAACGCATGGGAGTTCGTCCGCAACTCCAAGTTCGATGCGCCGAACTACTTCGACCAGGGCGAGAAGCCGCCGTTCACCCTGAACCAGTTCGGGGCGACAGGCGGCGGCGCGATCAGCCGGGATCGCATCTTCTACTTCGGCGAGCTATGAGGGGACGCGAATCCGGAAAGAGGTCGGCCGGGCGTTCAACGTGCCATCGCTCGCCGACCGGGGCGGCGACTTCCGCGGCCGGCGCACGATCTACGATCCGGCGACCACCCGGCCCGACCCGAACCGGCCCGGACAGTTCATCCGCGATCCGTTCCCCAACAACACCATCCCGGCGGACCGCATCGATCCGGTCGCGCAAGCGGACGCTGGAGATGCTGTTCCCGCTGCCCGACCGCGCCGGCGTGGTGCAGAACCTGTTCGGCCCGCTGCGCAACGACACGACCGAAGACCAGGGCACGCTGCGGGTCGACCACCGCTTCACCGACAAGAGCGGCTCCTTCGTCCGCTACAGCCTGACCGATCCGCGCCGCTACAACACCAACTTCGCGCAGCTGCCCAACTACGCCGACTGGTGGAACACGAAAGCGCACAACGCGGTGATCAACAACACCTACGTGGTCTCGAACCGGCTGGTCAACGAGTTCCGCTTCGGCTACAACCGGATGTATCAGTACCTGGTCGCGACCGACCAGCGCGACATCCCGACGATGCTCGGGATCACCGGCACCCAGTCGGACATCTACCCGGGGCCGCCGACGATCAGCATCGCCGGCTACAACTCGACCGCGTCGTTGAGCAACACGCCGAACAACCGGCTGGAGCAGACCTTCGTGCTCAGCGACAACGTGATCTACTCGCTGTCGAACCACTCGCTCGGCTTCGGGCATGGAGCTGAAGAAGCTGCTGGAAGACGGCGGCAACCGCGCCGGCGCCCGCGGCACGTTCTCGTTCACACAGCGCTTCACGACGCTGCCAGGCGTGGCCAACACCGGCGAGCCGATGGCGGAGTTCCTGCTCGGCTACCCGAGCAGCGCGACGACGGCGCGCGGTGACGGCTACTCGAACATCCGCCAGTCGACCGCGGCCTTCTACGTCAAGGACGACTGGCAGGTTTCGCCCGCGCTGACGCTGAACGTCGGCCTGCGCTACGAGTACCCGTCGCCGCTGACCGAGACCGGCGACCGGCTGCCCAACTTCGACACGACGACCGGGCCAGCTGGTGCCGGTCGGCCCTGACGGGTTGATGTACGACCGCGATCTGAACAACTTCGCGCCGCGAATCGGCTTCGCCTACCAGCCGTTCGGCAACGCCAAGACGGTGGTGCGCGGCGGCTACGGGATCTTCTACAGCGAGCCGATGACCTACATGGGGTGGTCGGCGGGCTCGACGCTGCGGCAGGGCGTGACGGTCACCGCCAACCCGACGATCCCGAACATCACGCTCGCGAACGCGTTCCCCGAGGAGCTGCGGGTCGAGTCGCGGAACGTCACCGTGATCTCGCGCGACCTCCGGACGCCGATGAACCACCAGTGGACGCTCGGCGTGCAACGCGAGCTGGTCGCAGAACCTCGCGCTCGACATCGCCTACCTCGGCAATGTCGGCCGCAACCTGATCAGCGGTTCGCAGAAGAACATCAACCAGCCGCGGCCCGGTCCCGGCCCGGTGGCCAACGCGCCGTCCGTATCCGAATTTCGCCAACGTCTCGGTGTTCGAGTCCGACGGCGAGTCGGACTACCATGCGCTGCGAACCGGGTTGCAGCGCCGCTTCAGCCGCGGCTTCTCGCTCAACGTCTCGCACGTCTGGTCGCACATGATCGACACCACCGGCACGTCGTTCCTCGCCGAGGGCACCAGCAACGCCAAGCGCGACGTGCACAACCGCGCGGCCGAGCGCGGCAACAGCATCTTCGACGCGCGGCAGCGCCTGGTGGTCAGCTACGTGGTGGAGCTGCCGTTCCAGGGCCCGGTGTTCGGCGGCTGGCAGCTCTCGGGCGTGACGACGTTCCAGACCGGCACGCCGGTGGACGCGGGGCTGTCGTTCGACAACGCGAACATCGGGCAGCGTCGGCGACAACCGGCCGGATCTGGTCGGCGATCCGAACACCGGGCCGAGGACGCCGCAGCAGTGGTTCAACACCGCCGCGTTCGCGACGCCGGTGCCGTTCACCTTCGGCACCACCGGCAAGAACGTCATTACCGGCCCCGGCATCAGCGCATCGGACTTTTCGGTGACCAAGAACATGCGCTTCGCGAAGAGCGGCAAAATGCAGCTGCGCCTCGAAATCTTCAACATCTTCAACCAGACGAACTTCGCCGCGCCGAACGCGACGTTCGGCAATCCGAACTTCGGCGTCATCTCGTCGGCTGGCGAGGCGCGCGAAATTCAGTTCGGCGTCAAACTCGGGTTCTAGTCGTCCGTAGTGTCCGCCTTCAGGCGGACCGTCACGGTCCGGCTGAAGCCGGACACTACGAACTTTGTGGGAGTGAACCGTGAATCCAAAGCTGCGTTTCACCACCTCGAGCGTCTTCGTGCTGGTGGTCGGCACGACCCTGGCCGTGCGCGAGGCGCCGGTCCAGTCCGCGCCGCAAGCCGCAACCAGCCAGTCGGCTCCGGTCGATCGAGAAAAACGTCCCGGTGCCGATGCGCGACGGCGTGCAGCTCGGCGCCGACATCTATCGCCCCGCCGCGACCGGCAGGTTTCCGGTGCTCCTGTGCCGGACGCCGTACAACAAGAACGGCCAGGAGGCGCTGGCGAAATTCTTCGTCGAGCACGGCTATGCCGTCGTCGTCGTCGACTCCCGCGGGCTGCATGCCTCGAAGGGCCAGTGGAATCCATACACCGACGAGGCGCGCGACGGCTACGACACGCAGCAGTGGGTCGGCAAGCAACCGTGGTCGACCGGGCAGGTCGGGATGTTCGGCCGTTCGTATCCCGGCTACACGCAGGTGGCGCCGGCGCCGCTGCGCAGCCAGTACGTGAAGGCGATCATGCCGGAAGCGGCGCAGTCGTCGAACTTCGAGGCGATCTGGTCGACCAACGGCATCTACCATCTGGCGCTCGGCTTGAGCTGGGGCACCGGGCAGGAAGCGATTGCCAAGGGGCAGCCGCGGCCGTCGCCGTCGTGGGTGGAGGTGATGAACCACCTGCCGCTGAAGTCGTCGATGGAGGTGATCGGCATCCATTCGAAGTTCGTCGCCGACACGATTGCGCACGAGACCTACGACGATTTCTGGAAGGCGATGAGCATCCAGGAGAAATACGCCGAGATGGACGTGCCCGTCGTTCCATCTCACCGGATGGTACGACGACCTCACGCATGAGACGATCTCGAACTTCGTCAACATGCGCAAACAGTCGCGCTCGGACCACGCGCGCCGCTGGCAGAAGCTGCTGATCGGTCCCTGGGGCCACGGCGTGCGCACCGATCCGAAGTACGGCGACATGGACTTCGGGCCGAACATGGCGACCGATCTGCGCAACCTTCACCTGCACTGGTACGACTACCACCTCAAGGGCGTGCAGAACGGGCTCGACAAGGAAGCGCCGATCAGGATCTTCGTGATGGGCGAGAACGTCTGGCGCGACGAGCAGGAGTGGCCGCTGGCGCGGGCGAAGCCGACGCGCTTCTACCTGCACAGCGGCGGGACCGCGAACACGCGCATGGGCGACGGCACGCTCTCGGACAAGACGCCGGGCACCGAGCTCGCGGACAAGTACGCCTACGACCCGCGCTATCCCGGTGCCGACCTACGGCGGCCACGGCAGCGGCGGCGGCGGCATCACCCGCGACGGCGCGTTCAGCATCCAGGGGCCGATGGATCAGCGCGCGACACAGCAGCGCGGCGACGTGCTGGTCTACACCACCGACGCGCTGACCAGCGACACCGAAGTGACCGGCGCGCCCGAGCTGAGCCTCTTCTTCTCGACCAACGTGACCGACACCGATTTCTTCGCGACCCTCTCGGACGTCTACCCGGACGGCCGCGCGATCCTGATCACCGAAGGCGCGCTGCGGACCCGCTATCGCGAGTCGCGCGAGCAGACGAAGCTGCTGACGCCGAATCAGACCCTACGAGGTGAAGATTCCGCTCTGGGAGACGAGCAACGTCTTCAAGACGGGCCACCGGATCCGGCTGCACCTCACGAGCAGCAACTTCCCGCGCTTCAACCGGAACCTGAATTCGGGGAAGCCGATGGCCGAGGAGATGGAGAGCGACATCAAGCGTCGCCAACCAGGTGATCCTGCACGACACGCAGCATCCCTCGTCGCTGCTACTGCCGGTGATTCCGGCCGCCGGCGGAACGAGGTAGCGTCCTACTGCCGGGTAGCCGGAGACCACGAAGCCGCGAAGAACCACGAACATCGCTTGCCTGGTCAGTGACGCCCCGCCGCCTGCGCTCGATTCACGAGATGGTCTAGTACCGCCAGCCCTTGACGTCGGCGCCTTTCGGCGCGGTCTTCGTCCAGTGATCGGCCATCTGCGGGATGAACCGGTTGTGGTAGGTGATGCGCGAGATGGCGTTGACGTGCTCGTGATCGCCGCTCCAGCAGTGCTCGTCCTTCATCCCGTAGTCGACACGCGCTTCGGCCGGCGGGTTCGCCGACTGGAGAAACTCCTCGGCTCGATAGACGGCGTTGTTCAGGAAGTAGTTGTCCGAGAGGCCGACGTTGAGCGTGATCTTGCCGCGCAGCTTGGGCGCGAGCGTCGCCCAGTCCCGCTGCATGATGTGCACGAGATCGTAGTGCTCGCGCCAGTAGGCGGCGACCGTCTTGTCGATCTCGCCGGTCCGCTTGTCCCAGATGCGCTTCGGATAGCCGTCGGCGCCGACCGGCGAGTAGACCGCTTCCCAGATATCCCACTGCCCGCCCGATCGTGATTTGGTGCCGAGCACCAGCTCCATCAGGTTGTTCTGCTCGACCGTCGATCGCGTCTGCCCGAGGTAGTCGCGTTTCCCCGGCCGCGGCGTGCGCTTCCACGGCCCCTCGGAGTAGTAGGCGTTGGCGTCCTCGTAGATGTTGACGACCGTGTAGCTTCGGAAGTCGATCGGATCCGGGCAGTTCGCCCAGGCGCCGTTGTACTGATCCGGGTAGAGCACCTGCACGCCGAGCGCCTCCCACCCGCCGGTCGAGCCGCCGTAGACCGCGCGCGCCCAGGGGCCGATGCCGCGAAACATCTGCTCGATGTGGGGAATCAGCTCGTAGGTGATCGCATCGCCGTAGGGGCCGAGGTTCTCCGAGTTCACGGCATAGGAGTCGTCATAGTACGGGTTCGCATGCTGGATCGTGACCATGATCACGCGCGGAAAGCCCGGGCCTGTCCACTGCTTGTAGAACTGGTAGCCGTACTCCTGCAGCATCCGTTCGTAGCCGTACTTGTCGCAGAACTCTCCCTCGTGGCCGTTCGGGCAGTACTTCGCGATGTTCGCGACGTCGGCCGGCGGCAATTTCGGGTCGGGCGGCGTCTCGCGCCATCCCGAGACCTCGCGCTGAAAGTGCCCGTGATAGATCGCCAGCGGATAGCGCACCCGCGGATGCGAGTCCCACCCTTCGGGCAGGACGACGAGCGCCCCGAGGTACATCGGCCGTCCCCAGAACTTGGTCAGCCGTTCGCTCTGGATTCTGATGCGCTTGACGTACTTGGTATCGGGAAGATCCGGCAGCGGCGGGATCGTCTTGTCGAGCGTGACGCGGATCGGCTGATCGCTCGACGGATCGATGCGCATCTTCACCGGCGCGCTGTACAGATTGCCGGGCGCGCTCGCCCACTGCTGCCCTTCGCCGCGATCGGGCGGCAGCTTCACGGTGTGCCCGTCGGAGCGGGTAAAGGTCTCGTAGACGTGCAGCAGTCCCTGGACCCAGTACTCGCCGGGCTTGATGTCGCCGAGGCTCTGCACCGGATAGCCCAGCACGCTGGCGTCGACGGCGACCTCCCGGCCGGGCGCGAGGCCGTCGACATCCACGCCGAAGACCTGGGCGGTCCGGTCGCCGTCGGAGACCTGAAAGCGCGGCTCGGTCCGCTCGTCGGTCGACAACAGCAGCAGCAAACGTCCGTCGAGCGGCTTCGTGCCCGGCGCGGCGGGCACGGTGACGAGCACGCGCAGCGGGGCCGTCGCCGCGCGACCCTGGAATCCCGTCGCGGCGGCAAAGGTGATCGCGAGCAGGAACGCCGACAGAAGACGAAGTGCAATCACGGTTGATGCCCTTTCTGACAAGCTCACCCTAGGGATGACCGGCAATCGGGGCGCGGACAGCGCGGCCCGGGCGCGCCGTCGTCACCTCGCCGCCATCGACGACTGCCTGCCCGCCGACGATGACGTACGGGAATACCGGCCGACGGGATGCTCGCGTCTTCATACGTCGCGCGATCGATGACCGTGGCGGGATCGAAGATCGTCGAGGTCGGCGTCGGCGCCGACGCGGATCCGGCCCTTCGCGCTCATCGCCGGCGTCCGCTTCTCCAGCCGGCGTGCCGGCTCGATCGTCATCCGCCGCAGCGCGTCCATCAGCGGCACCGCCTTCTCCTCGCGCACGTATCTGCCGAGCACCTTGGCGAACGTGCCGGAGGTGCGCGGATGTCCGCGGCCGTGCTCGATGAATCCGTCGCTGGCGATCATCGACAGCGGGCTGACGATCGCGGCGCGGGTCTGTTGCCTCGGAGCGGCCGTGGATGATCACGGTGCCGCCGGCCTGCACGCGCCTTGGCGAAGCTCGCGCGCGTCAGCCGCTCGCCGGTCGACACCAGCTGGTGCAGCGCGAAGCGATCGTCGGGCCAGCTCGCCCAGTCGTCGAAGAGCGCCGACTGGATCTCGGTCATGCCGGCGCCGTAGGGATACGCTTCGGTCGTGACGTCCTGTCCCGCGTCGCGCGCCGCCTTGATCTGCGGCGAGGAAGCCGTCGAGCTCGTCGCCCGCCGACGAGTTCACGTGGACGATGTGCAGCGGCGCGCCCGCGGATTTGGCCGCGGCGATCGTCTCGCGCAGCCCGGCCAGCGCCGCCGCGCATGTGGATGTGCGCCGAGACGCCGCCCGCGCGCGGCGACGCGGAACATCCGCTCGATCTCCGAGATCGGCGCGCCCGGTGTGTAGGCGCTGCCGAAGCCCATCGCCACCGCGCCCTGCGCGAGCCCTTCGCGCAGGATCGCTTCCATCGCCGCCATCTGCGCGTCGGTCGCCGTCCCGCTGCCGCCGATGCCGGCCGGCAGCAGGCCCTGTGCCGGGATCGCCGAGCACCTTCATCCGCGCCGGGATGTGGCCGATCGACACGCCGTAGTTGACGATCTGCCCGCCTTCGCGCGCCTGGTACCACGTCGCGACGTCGCCGGTGCCGACCTCGAGCTCGAAGGCCGAGGTGACGCCGTCGCGCACCATCATCCGGTACGACTCCTCCTGCTGCCCGTGCTCGTGCAGGTCGATGAAGCCGGGCGCGACGACGTGGTTCGCGAGCGTCGATGACGCGGGTGCCCGCGAGCGGCGTCGCCGACACCGCCTCGATCTTGCCGCCCCTGATGCCGACGTGCCGGACGTCATCGAGGCTCGACTCCGGATCCATCACGCGGCCGTTGGCGATCACCAGGTCGTAGGTGACCGGCGGCTGCGTCGCGCACGCGGTGAGCGTCAGCGCCGCGGCAACGATGCAGATGTTCGTGAAGCGCATGGTTCCCAGCAACACAGTAGTCGAACGCAGAGGCCGCGGAGGCCGCAGAGAAAACATCATCAATGATCTCTTTCCGTGTGTGGACGAGCGTCGGGAATCGACATCGAGACCGTCGGACAGCAGCAAGACAAGTACAAAGCATTTCTCTGCGTGCTCTGCGTGCTCTCGGTCTCTGCGTTTCTACATCGGCTGTTGGATCTGGAGCAGCTCGTAGGCCCTGCAGCACCGCCCGCGGATCCGGGCGTCCGACCCGCTGCCCGTACTGCGGCGCGAACTTGCTCAGATCCATCTTCTCCGTCGCCTGCGCCGCGGTCAGCCCCTGCGCGCGCAGCGCCGCCGCCTGCTTCCAGAAATCACGCAGGTAGCTCTGGAAATCGTCGATCTGCTTCCGCTCCTTCAGCGGCGCGCCGTGCCCGGGCACGATGACGTCGAAGTCGACGGCCTTGAGCCGTTCGAGGCTCGCCGGCCACTCGTCGATGAACGAGTCGCCGAGATACGACAGCACGCCGCCGCCGGGACGACCCTCGAAGAAGTCGCCGGTGAAGACGATCCGCTCGGCCGGCAGGAAGACCATCGTGTCGCCACCCGTGTGCCCGCGCCCGAGAAACAGCAACTGCACCTCGCGGCCGCCCTTGTGGATGGCCATCGAGTCGGTGAAGGTGACGTTCGGCGGCTTCACCGTGTACTTCCTGCGTCGCCTTGTAGTGCGCCTCGGTGACGCCGAGGCTGGTCTCGAGCGTCGCCTTCTCCTTCGGGTCGGTCGCCTGCGCGATCCGCTGCTTCAGCTGCGCGATCTGCCCCGGCAGCACGTCGGTGAAGGACTTGTTGGTCCGCTGCTGCAGCACGTTGGTCAGGTGCATCCGGCGGATGTACTCGTGGCCGACGATCTCGACCTCGTCGCCGAAGATCTGGTTTCCGTGCGCGTGGTCGAAGTGGTAGTGCGAGTTGAAGACGTAGCGGATCGGCTTGGGAGTGATTTCGTCCTTGATCTGCGCGACCAGCGCCCGCGCCGCGGCCGGCGTGACGCTGGTGTCGACCAGCATCGTGTGGTCGGCGTTGACGATGACGAGGCCGTTGCTCATCGTCGTCATCACGCCGGTGCCGGTCGCGAAGTAGACGCCTTCGGCGAGCTTCTCGAAGCGATACGCCTTGCCGGCCGGCGCGGCGCCTTGAGCGGCCGCGCCGCGCCCGCCCTGAACGTAGGACGCCACGAGCAGCAGGACCACGGCGGTGGCGAACAGATAACGTCTCATGGGTGATCGTCCTCGTTCTGGTAGTGTCCGGCTTCAGCCGGAGCGCGTGACGGTCCGCCTGAAGGCGGACAGCTACCACCAGCGTCCGTTAGGCCAGCGTCTTGTAGAGTGCGAGCAGCTTGCTCCAGGCCTTCTCGGCGTCGGGCTTGCTGTAAATCGGCTGGCCGTTGGGCTGCTTCGGCATGTCGGGCACGCACCAGCCGTGCTGCGCCTCCGGGTAGACCTCGACTTCGGCCGGCACCTTGGCCGCCGCGAACGCCTCGCGCAGCGTGTCCTTCGCCTCCGGCTGCCGCGCATCGTCGTTGGCCGCCACGGCGATGTACATCCGCGCCTTGATCTTCGGTGCGAGCAGATGCGGACTGGTCGGCGCGGTGGTGACGAGACCGCCGCCGTGGAACGACGCGCCGGCGCCGATGCGATCGGGCAGCGTGGCCGCGGTCCGGACGACGAGCGGGCCGCCCATGCAGTAGCCCTGCGTGCCGATCTTTTTGGTCTTGTTCACCGACGGCTGCGCGTCGAGGTAGGCGACATAAACCGGCGCATCCTTCTCGGCGTTGCCCGGTGCCGTCGCCGACGCCATCAGCGGCTGCAGCTTGGCCATGTCCGCCGGGTTCTGGAAGCTGAACGACCCCGGATCGGCGATGACCGGCGCCTTCGCGAGGCGATAGAACGGGTTCGGCACCAGTACCGAGTAGCCTTCGGCGGCAAGGCGCTTGGCAATGTCGCGCATCGACGGGCGGAGTCCGAACGCGTCGGGCCAGATCAGCACGCCCGGATGCGAACCGGTCGTCGGATGAATGAACGCGGCATCGCAGACGCCATCGGCCATCTTGATTTCGACGTTGGTCTCGACGACGGGCAGTTCGGCGGCCGCGGCGGAGCCGGCGGCAGCGGCAAGGCCGGCGGCGATCGACATCGCGACGAATTCGCGGCGCGACGGATCGTCTGGTATCTCGGCGTTGGCGTTCAGATCCGGTTTCTCATCAGCCATCGGTCTCTCCTGTTGCGTCTTCATACCACGACTGGGGAACTTGCGCCGTCCATTGTGATGATCGCCCCGGTGAGATAGCTGGCACGCGGCGAGGCGGCGAAGACAGCCACCGCCGCGACCTCTTCGGCCTCGGCCAGCCGCCCGAGCGGGATGCGGTCGATGCTGCGCTTCAGCGCTTCGGCCTCGGTGATGCCGTGCCGCGCCGCTTCCGCCTGCATCCCTTCGACGACCCGGGACGTCTTCGTCAACCCGGGGTTGATGCCGAGGATGCGGACGCCTTTGGCCGCGTAGGCATTCGCCAGGCCGACGGTCGCGAGCATCAGCGCCGCGTTCGCGGCGCCGCCGGGCAGGTGAATCGGCGACGCGACCTTGCCGCCGTTGCCGATGATGTTCACGATCACGCCGCGGCCGCGCGCCGCCATCAGCTTCACGACCGGATCGATGGCGTTGATGTAGGTGAAGTACTTCGCATCCATCGCCGCGCGCCAGGCGTCCGGGTTCAGGTCGTCCGGCGCGGTGCGGCGTGCGGCGCCGGCGCTGGTGACGAGGATGTCGATGGCGCCGAGCTCGGACTCGACGCGTTCGACCATGGCGCGCGCGGCGCCGGCGTCGGCGAGATCGGCGGCGACGGTGATGACCGGTCCGAGCTCATCGCGCGCCGCCGCGAGGTTAGCTTCCGAGCGCGATGCGATCGCCACGCGGGCGCCCTCGGCGAGGAACGCCCTGGCGCAGGCGAGACCGATTCCCTTGCTGCCGCCGGTGACGAGCACACGGCGTCCGTCGAGTTCGAGATCCATGGTCGAGTGAGCGCATGACGATAACACGCGCGGGGTGGATGTGCGCGCACCGATTCGCAGAGGAGAGATCGACGCCGCGCACAGCGTGTCGAAATTGACGGTCTCGGCTGCGCCGGCGGCGAGCAACGCACCGACAATCATTGCTGTGGTCTTCATGTCAGGCTCCTTGGCGTGCTCGATGACGCCGTTGGTCGCCTGCAGCAGCCGTTGAATCACCACCGCCTGTGCGGGAATCCCGAGTAGCCACACCGGCACGATCGCGAACAGGAACCGCCACACGGTTTCGACCGGATGCGTCCGGTACGTCGTGGTCACGTCGACGAACGGATCACTGTGATGGATTTGATGGAAGCGCCACATCGCCGGCCACATGTGCATCGTTCGATGCGACAGGTAGCCGACCGAGAAATCGAGCACGACGATGCTGAACACGATCTCGATCCAGAGCGGCCATCCCAGTTGCGCCAGCAGCCCGGCGGGACGCAGCGTGAGTGCCGCCAGTGCCGCGAGCGACGCCAGCAGCCAGTTCGACCCGAACGACAGAGCCGTCAACCCGAGATTCGCCATCCGTCGGCGCTGTGTCCAGGGTCTGGCGGCAAACATCGGCACCAAGGTTTCGAGCAGCGCACCACCTGCCATGACGGTCAGGATGACGGCGACGTTGGTCAGAAAGTCGCGAGCGGTCATGAACGCCTCCTGCTCGCAATGCTAGAGGCGCGCCGCGGGCAGGGCACCTGACGAGTACCTGATTTTTCTGTCAGCCGGCGCGAACGGAGGCGCGTTTTTTCTGCGCGGCGCCGCGACTCGTGAACGCTGCGCTACTGGCAGCCGCGCCGTGCATCGATCGAGACGAGGTCGATGGAGCCGCTGCGGCTCTCCGCGCGCAGGAGCGGGCCGCCGCCGCCGATCGTGCCGTCGACGCGGCGCTCCGACACGCTGCCTTGCACCAGCCCGGCGTTCAGCCGCACCTTGCCCGATCGGCTGCTCACGTTCAGCGCCACCGGCGCGCTCGGGTCGATGCCGATGTCCATCCCGCCCGAGCCGGTGATCGCGGCCCAGGGCCGCGCGGGCGTGCCTTGAATCGAGATGTGCCCGCTGCTGCTGGCCGCGTTCAGGCCGCCCGCGGCGCCGCACAACTTGATCGCGCTCGAACTGGTCTCGACGTCGACGTCGCCGCCGCCGGTGAGGCGGGCATCGACGGCACCGCTGCCGGTGCGGACCCGGAGATCGCCCTGCAGCCCGCGCGCGGTGACGGCGCTGCTGCTCGTCGTGACGCTGAGGTCGTCTGCTACGTCCGCGACGGTGACCGCGCCCGATCCGGTCTTGATCCGCGCCGTCGACACCGAGCCGCTCCAGCGCAATCGCGCCGGACTGCGTGGTGGCGTCCACCGATCCACCTACACCGCTCATCGTCGTCGCGCCGGAATCGCTCAGTGCCAGCACCTGCGTGTCCGGCGGGACCTGCACCTCGTAGCTGACGGTGACCGCGCGGCGCGCGACGTCATCTGACGGTGGACGCAGGCGAACGGTATTGCCGTCGATCTCGATCGGCGGATGTTCGGCGACGCGACGCATGATCTCGACCGCGTCCGACGGCACATCCCAGCCGACGCGAATGGTGACCAGCCCGCTCACCACGATCTTTCCAGGCGCGCCGCCGCGGACATCGATCTTGCCGCGGATGGTCGACACGTCCAGCGCCGACTGCCCGCTCACATCAACGGCCCGTTCGAACGGCTGGCGCTGCGCCATGGCTGGCGCGGAGACGGCGACGAGTGCCGCGGCGACGATCGTGACGAGCGTGATTCGCATGCCGCCTCCTTACCGGCCGCGCAGCGGCCGGGTCGTTCGTGCCCATGGGGCGCGGCTCTCGGCGAGGTTCGCCATCGTTCGCGCCGGGCCGAAGAGCATCCGCAACGCCGCGCGCGCGACCACGTTTCCCGTTCGCCGCTCCACCCACTCGACGAAGAAGCGATCGAGCGCGTCCTCGGCGACCAGCAGCGCAAAGCCGCCAACCGGCGTGACAGCGTGATCGACCCAGCCGGTCGCTTCCGGATGCAGGCCGACGTTGCCAATCGACGCCTCGCTGAGCGGTCCCAATTCGAACTGCAGGCTGTAGCCGGCGATGAACGCCGCACCCCAGCCGCGCGACGCCCAGTAGGAGGGCTTCAGGCTGATGCGCGACGCGGCGTGGCCGGTGTGATCGAGCCAGATCAGCCCGGCTGCCGCGCCGTGGATCGGGTGGCCGAGGTAGTTGACCACCCACGAGTCGGAGTCTTCCCACGTTTGCGGCCACCGGATCGAGCGGCGGTAGTCGCTCCAGAACGGCCCGCGGAGCTCGCGCCGCGTCTTCTCCTGGAACGCGATGCGCGTGCCGTGCTCGATCATCAGCAGCTTGATCGAGTCGCCGATCGCGCCGGCGACATCGGTCTTCTGCTGATGTGTTTCTGACGCGGCCTGCGAGAACTCCTGCGCGGATGCCGGTACGGCGGCAAGAGCGGCCACCAGAAAGCCGGGGATCAACACGTGACGAGTGACGGGCGCGCCGAACAGTTGACGAATCACCTGTCGCCATTATCCCCCGCCCTCTTCCGCATTTTCGCTTGCCGCCGGCGTGTTGGTGTCAGATAGTGTGTCTGGTCGTACGGCGCAGCTCATCGCGCCGGTCGCGACTCGCAAGGAGGTCGAGCATGGACACGTATCGTCCCGATCGACGGGACTTCCTGATGACCATGACCGCGCTGGGCGCAACGGCGCTGCCGGGCGTGGCGCCGCGCGGGTTCCTGTCGGTTGAAGCGGCCGGCGCGCCGGCGGCGAAATACGATCCCGCGGCCAGTTTCGAGATCACGGTGAGCGAGGTCGAGTTCCGCCGCACCGCCGCTGGACGCCAGCTGATGGCGCGCATCTATCAGCCCGCCGGCGCCGGCCCGTTCCCGACGATGCTCGATCTGCACGGCGGCGCGTGGAACGCGAAGGATCGCAAAGCCGAGGAGCCGATGGACCGCGCGCTCGCGGCCAGCGGCGTGCTCGTCGTCGCGATCGATATGACGCTTGCGGGTGAAGCGCCGTACCCGGCCTGCATCCAGGACGCGAACTACGGCGTGCGCTGGCTGAAGTCGAAAGCGGCGCAGTGGAACGGCGACCCGTCGCGCATCGGCATCTACGGCAGCTCGAGCGGCGGCCACGTCGCCGAGCTGCTCAGCATGCGCCCGCACGATCCGCGCTACAACGCGATCGCGCTGCCCGAGGCGCCGAAGCTCGATGCGACGGTCGCCTTCATCGCGATGCGCTCGCCGATCAGCGATCCCTACGCCCGCTTCCAGCAGGCAGAGAAGATGAAGCGCGAGCCGATGATGAAGAACAACACCACGTTCTTCAAGCCGTGGGAGGCGATCTACGAGGGGAACCCGCAGCGGATTCTCGAGCGCAAGGAGAAAGTCTCACTTGGCCCGATGCTGCTGATGCAGGGCGAGCTCGACGACAACGTGCTGCCGGCGGTGCAGGAGAAGTTCGCCGCGACTTACAAGGCGGCCGGCGGCGACATCCAGCTGCACATCTTCGAGGGATGCGAGCACGAGTGGGTCGCGAAGCCGGGGCCGCAGACCGATAAAGCGCGCGAGATGGTGAAGGCGTTTATTGCGCGCCAGTTGAAGACGACTTGAAGGAGATCAGGAAAAGGTCCAAGGCGATCAGGAGAAAGCTCCTGGTCTCAGGCCGGCCCTCCTGACCTTTGAATCCCTCCTGAACTCCTCAGGTCTCCTGATCTCCTCTTTTCTTTTAGCTGCCCGGGATCATCAGATGCGCGGTCGACGTTCCCGCGTTCATGATCCAGATGCCGCCCTTCTGATTGTTGTCGGGCAGACCCAGCGACGTCGCCGTCGCGCCCGGGACGGCAACCGTCGTGTGGATGCGCGCGGTCGCCTTGTCGGGGCCGCTCATCGTCAGCCACACCGAACCGAACTCGGGCTTGACGCGGCTGCCATCGGCTTCGGCGTCGGCCAGGGCCTTGTCGCGCGCTGCCTTGTCGGCGATCGCCGCGAACTTGCGGTTCTGCGCGACCCGATCGAGGTTGGCGAGGCTGGTGCACTGCGCCGCAAACGGCGCCGTGATGCCAGGGTCGCCCGTGCGCTCGTAGCACACCAGCTTGTTGGTCCCCTTCTTCAGGGTGTCGTAGGTGTTGTCGGCCTTCCACTTGATCACGGTGGCGGCCTCCTTCTGGTTGCGCGGCGCAGGCGCCAGCGCGCGGTCGAGGGCGTCGGCGTCCGGCGTTTGCGCGAACGCGCTGGTCGATGCGACCAGCAGTCCGGCGACGATCACTACGATACGTTTCATTCGCTAACCTCCAGTGTTCCGGGTCTGACGTGATTTCGTTGGGACGCAGTTTAGTCGATAGTGGTTGCACCCGGCGAGCGTGATTTCTCGGGATTCCGTAGCGCAGCCCGTAGCGCAGCCCTTCAGGGCTGGCCCCGCGCGCGGCCGCTGGCCGCCCTTAAGGGGGCGCGTCTACGCGCCGTCCCAGGATGACCACATCCGAACACTCCGTGGAAAAGCACTCCGAAGGGTAAAATACACAGGTGATGAAAAGTTGGATCGGTCCGGTCGCAGCGGGAGCCTGCGTGCTCGCCGTGGCGATCGCCGGCAGCGCGCCGCTGTCGGGGCAGAAGGCCGACGAACCGTGGGGCGGCGTCCTCGACGAGCATCCAAGCATCGCCTACGCCTCGCGGCCAACCACCGATCGCGTGGCGGCGCTGAACCAGGCGCTCGCGGCGGGCAGCCGCTCGCTGCGTCGCGAGCCGCAAAGCGGCTATCTCGCGTCGGTTCTCGACGCGCTCGGCGTCCCGGTTGAATCGCAGCTGCTCGTGTTCTCGAAGACCGGCGTCCAGCGCGCCCACACCGGCCCGCATACGCCGCGCGCGATCTTCTACAACCTGTCGGTCGTCGTCGCGCACGTGCCCGGCGCGCCGTTTCTCGAGCTGGCGGCGCAGGATCCGCAGCAGGGCGTCGTCTTCTACACGCTCGACCAGTCCGCGGCATCGCCGGCGCTCAAGCGCCAGACCAGCTGCCTCACCTGCCACGTCTCGGCGACGACGCTGAACGTGCCCGGGATGATCGTGCGCAGCAACACGGTCGACGAGGGCGGCAACGTGATGCCGCAGTTTGGCAGCTACGACGTCAGCCACGAGACGCCGCACCCGGATCGGTGGGGCGGCTGGTACGTCACCTCGGATCCGCTCGCCATCCCGTACGCGCAGCGCGCCCACACCGGCAACATCACGTTCACCCGCGGCGGCAGCACGTCGAACCAGGTGTTCGTCGACTGGCTGAACAGCGCACCGGAAACGCGCGGCTACCTCTCAGCGCAGAGCGACATCGTCGCGCTGCTGGTCTTCGATCACCAGATGCGCGCGATCAACCTGCTGACCCGGCTGAACTGGGAGGCGCGCGTCGCGGCGGCGGGCACGTCTGCTGCCGGTGTGCCGGAGCCGGCCATCGGCAAGCTGGCGAACGAGCTGGCGGACTACCTGCTGTTCCTCAGCGAGCAGCCGCCATCGGTGCCGCTGATCGCGCGCGACGGCTTCGCCGCGAGCCTCGAGCCGCAGGCGCCGAAAGACAGGCAGGGCCGATCGCTGGCGCAGCTCGATCTGAGCACGCGCCTGATGCGCTACCCGTGCAGCTACATGGTCTACTCCGAGGCGTTCGACGGCCTGCCGGCGGCGGTGAAGCAACTGGTGTACGCGCGGATGATCGACGTCCTCTCGTCGCCCGACCAGCGCGTCAGCGACGCGCGCGTGTCGGCGGCCGATCGCCGCGCCGTCATCGAGATTCTGCGAGAAACCAAGCCCGACTTTCCTGGTCACAATTGAAGCTGCTCTTCGCCTACCTGCGCAACTACAAGGGCCTGGTCGCGCTGGCGCTGGTGCTGGCGACCATCAACCAGGTCTTCTCGCTGCTCGACCCGCTGATCTTCCGCCACGTCATCGACGAGTACGCGACCCGGTTCCAGGAGTACTCGACCGCCGAGTTCTTCCGCGGCGTCAGCGTGCTGCTCGGCGCCGCGGTCGGCGTCGCGTTCGTCTCGCGCGTGGCGAAGAACTTCCAGGACTACTACATCAACGTCATCACCCAGCGGCTCGGCGCGCAGCTCTACTCCGACGGCATCGGCCACTCGCTGCAGCTCCCCTACTCGGTCTTCGAGGACCAGCGCAGCGGCGAGACGCTCGGGCGGCTGCAGAAGGTGCGGACCGACGTCGAGAAGCTGATCGCCACCAGCATCAACGTGCTGTTCACGACGCTGGTCGGCATCGTCTTCGTGATGGCCTATGCGGTCAGCGTCCACTGGCTGATCGCGCCGGTCTATTTCCTGACGGTGCCGCTGCTCGGCATCCTCAGCTCGGTGCTGAGCCGGCGCATCAAGCAGATCCAGAAAGTGATCGTCGCCGAGACGACCGCGCTGGCCGGATCGACGACCGAGTCGCTGCGCAACATCGAGCTGGTGAAGAGCCTCGGCCTCGGGCAGCAGGAGATCGCGCGCCTCAACGGCGTGACCGCGCGGATCCTGAAGCTCGAGCTGAAGAAGGTGAAGTACCTGCGCAGCCTCAGCTTCATCCAGGGGACGTCGGTGAACCTGCTGCGCACCAGCATCATGTTCCTGATGCTCTACCTGATTTACACGCGCGCGATCACCGTCGGCCAGTTCTTCTCGCTCTTCATCTACTCGTTCTTCATCTTCGGCCCGCTGCAGGAGCTCGGCAACGTCATCAACGTCTATCGCGAAACCGAAGCGTCGCTGAACGTCTACGAGAACATCCTGAAGATGCCGAGGGAGGCGAGGCCGGCGAACCCGCGTCCGCTGGACGACCTGCGGACGCTGGCGTTCGATGCGGTGACCTTCCAGCATCAGTCGGCGGCGTCGCCGGCGGTCAGCGACATCTCCTTCAGCGTCCGGGCGCGGCGAGACGATCGCGTTTGTCGGCCCGTCGGGCGCCGGCAAGACGACGCTGGTCAAGCTGCTGGTCGGGCTCTACCAGCCGAAGGCAGGGCAGATTCTCTACAACGGGATTCCGGGGAACGCGATCGATCTCGACGCGCTGCGCGCGCAGATCGGCTTCGTCACGCAGGACACGCAGCTGTTCTCGGGGACGATTCGCGAGAACCTGGTCTTCGTCAACCCGAACGCGTCCGACGCCGAGTGTCTCGAAGTGCTGCGCCAGGCGGCGTGCGACAGCCTGCTGGCGCGCGCCGATCGCGGGCTCGATACGGTGATCGGCGAGGGCGGCGTCAAGGTGTCGGGCGGCGAAAAGCAGCGGCTGTCGATCGCGCGGGCGCTGCTGCGGCGGCCGCACCTGCTCGTCTTCGACGAGGCGACCTCCTCGCTCGACTCGCTCACCGAGGAAGGGATCGTCGACACGATCCGCGACGTCGCCGCGAACGGCGACGCGATCACCGTGCTGATCGCGCACCGCCTGTCGACGATCCTGCACGCGGATCGGATCCACGTCCTCGAGCGCGGCCGGATCGTCGAGACCGGGCGCCACGACGATCTCGTGGCGCAGAAGGGGTTGTACTACGCGATGTGGCGGCAGCAGATTGGCGAGCGGCGGGGCGTGGCGCTCGCTGGCGCTGCGCTTCGCGCCGTGTAAGCTCAGACTTTCTTCCCGTCCTCGGACTTCGGACCTTCTTCCCCTCGTCCCCTGCGGTCCTCGCTCCACTCGCGCTCGGCGGTCGGCCACCGGTCCCTCGGCCAGCCCGGGTCCCTCGTCCAGGCGCCATCGCGCGAATGCGCGCGATGATCTTCGAGCCGCCGCTCGGCTTCGTCGCGCAGCGTCCAGTGACGCGGCGGATCGGCGCGCCCAGGCGACGGCTCGCGTACCGGCGCCGCCGGCGTCGGCAGGCTGTGGTTCCACACGTGCCCACACTCGCGGCACTCGAGCCAGCGGGATTTCTCGGTGTCGCCAACGTGCGCGATGTCGAGAGTCGTGCAGTGCGGGCAGGCGCGGACGGGAGTCCGGACGGAGTGGCTGTCGCTCATCTCACGGAAATCGCAAAGGCCGGCAGAAACGGTAGACCGCGGGCGAAGCGAAGTCAACGGGCTCAGGCTGTTTTTGCGTGCGATTCTTCGCCGCGTGGCCGCGGCCGTTGCTGTTCGCGACAGGCACGGGCCGCAGCGCTCCTATTTACGTGCTCTCCGCCGTCGTGGCTTTCGCGTCCAGGTGACGATGATCGCGCGGGAATCGTGGTACTCGTCGCGAATCTGGTCCTCGGCGCGGCGTCGATCCTCAGCCATCGCAAAGCGCTGTTCCATCAGCTCCCGCGCCCGCCGCAGCTGCTCAGTCGTCAGGTGCGGCCGCGTCGCACCGGCTTCCCATTGCCGCTGGAGATCTTTCAGCGCCTGGCGGCGCTCCTCATCCGAGCGCCCCACGCGCCGCGGCGGTCGGCGTGGCATCCCAGACGCACATCTCCAAGATCGATGCCACGACGGCGACCTGACGGGACGCCGAAAAATCAGCGTGCCGACGGGGCGGCTTTACGCTGTTCGGCAAGCACGGCGCGAAACATCGCCTCGTCGATGTCCACTTCGAGCAGGTATCCGGCGGGATCGATGAACGGGTTGGCGGCGCTGCTCGCGAGCTTCGAGTACTTCTCTGTCATGTTGTACATCCCCGGATGCGACCCCAGCGGGACGTCGCACGCGAGCGAGCGCGCGACTTTGAACGCGCGTTCGAATTCCTCGGCGATGCGCGGCGTCTCCGCGTTGTTCACCAGCTTGAAGCCCGGGATTGGTGCCGAAGCTGCCGATGATCACAACATCGTAAGATTTGCCGCCCTCCTCCGCTTTCAGCGTCCAGGTCGTACACCCGCGACTGTGTCCCGGCGTCAGATGCGCGACGAGCGTTGTACTGCCAAGCGTCACCGATTCACCATCGCGCAGCACCTTGTCGATCGGATGCGGCTTGCCGCCCGGCTTCATCGCCTCGAGCGCCGGCACGTCCTCGGCCATCGCCATCACCTGCGCGCCGGTGAGCGACTTGACCAGCGCATCGCCTTCCTGGTGATCGCCGTGGGCGTGGCTGCCGAGCAGAATCTTGATGTCGGAGAACTTGAATCCGAGCTGCTCGACCGCCTTCTGGATGCCCGGCACGTTCCGTTCGTAGGTGCTGTTGATCAGGATGTGTCCCTGCGGCGTGACAATCAGAAACACCGCGAGACTTTTGGTGCCGACGTAATAGATGTTGCCGATCACCTTGTGCGGCGGAAACGGCGTCGTCATGTCGTCCGGTCCGCCGACGTTGCGCTGGAAGAGCGAGAGTTGCGTAAACGTGTGGCCGCGGACGGTGATGGTCGGGCCCGGCTCCTGGTTGCCGCGGCCGCGGCCCGCCGGCGGCTGAGCCTGCGCCGTCGCGGCGAGCAGGCACGCAAGGATCGTCGTCGTGATCGCTTTCATGAGCGCGTCATCCCCTCATTGCGGCGGCGATTCGCTCCGCCGTGAACGGCACCGTCCGCACGCGCACGCCGGTCGCGTCGAAGATCGCGTTGCCGACGGCGGCGGCGACAATGGTAATCGCGGTCTCGCCGGCGCCGCTCGCCTCGACGCCGGCGCGGTTGATCAGCACGCTCTCGATCGCCGGCAACTCGAACCCCAGCGGCAGGCTATGGTAGGTGCGCCAGTCGATCGAGGTCACCTTGCGATCGTCCCAGGTCACTTCCTCGCCGAGCGCGCGGCTCAGTCCCTGCAATGCGCCCCCTTCGAGCTGGTTGCGCATCCCGTCAGGGTTCGACACCGGGCCGCAGTCCTGCGCGATCACCAGGCGCCTGGTGGCAATCCTGCCGGTCGCGCGATCGACCTCGATCTCCGCGACCATCGCGACGTAGCCGTTGTCGCCTTCGTAGAGCACGCAGCTGAAGCCGCGCCCTCTGGCGACGCCGGTTTTCGAGGCGTCGGGTCCGGGCGACGGCCGCGTCTCCCACTTGGCCGTCCTCGCCGCCGCCGACACGACTTCCTTGAGGCGCGGATCGCTCAGGTGCCGCAGCCGGTACTCGACCGGATCGGCCTTGACGTGCGCCGCGATCTCATCGAGGAAGCACTCGTGCGCGAACGTGTTCTGCAGCCGCGAGGGCGAGCGCAGCGGCCCGGTGAAGAACGGCGAGCGGATCGTATGCGTGAGGACGCGCTCGCTCGTAATCGTCCCCGCACCGCCGGCGTGCTGCGCGACGCGTCCCGAGACGTACGACGGCGCCGCGTTGCTGCCGTTCCTGAACTCGCCGGCCGGCTCCGCCGCCTGCGCCGGCCGGAACGGCGCGGTCGCGAACCCGGCAAGCATCCCGGTGACGACGTTTCCCGGTGTCTCGTAGCCGGGGCGGCCGCCGAGCGACGCGAACCACGCTTCGTGGTCCCACACCGTGATCGTCCCGTCGGCGCTGACCCCGGCCCGCTGATCGATGGCGTAGGCGAAGCCGTAGTTCTCCCACGCCATCTCGTCCTTGCGCGAGAGCTGAACGCGAACCGGCTTGCCGGTGGCCTGCGACATCAGCGCCGCGTCGTAGGACACGGTGTCGGCGCCGTTGATCCCGTAGCAGCCGGAGCCCCGCGTGTAGACGACGCGCACGTTGTCGGGCGGGATGCCGAGCAGCAGCGCCACGCCGCTGCGGGTCGGATAGGCCGACTGGGTTGACGACCACACCGTCGCACGGCCGCCCTGCACATCGGCGACCGCGCACGATGTACCCATCGAGCCGTGCATCTGATAGGGGTGCAGGTAGGTGGCGCGCACGACAGTCGGCGCCTTCGCGAGCATCTCGTCCACGTTGCTCGAGTTGACGACGAACGCGTCGCGCGACGGCTGCTTGCGCAGGTGGTCGTAGAACTCGCGCTGCGGCGGCAGCGCCGGGCCATCCTTCCACGACGCCTTCAGCGCCGCGGCGGCCTGCATCGCCTGCCACGGCTTGGCCGCGACGACGCCGACGAAGTTGTTCTTCACCACCACCTTGACGACACCCGGCATCGTCGCGGACCGACGATTCGTCGACGGCGGCGAGCGTCGCGCCGACAGACGGCGGCCGAACGACCGCGCCGTGCAGCATCCCGGGGACGCGCACGTTCTGCACGTACTCCAGCTGCCCGGTCGCCATCGCCGCCATGTCGACGCGCGGCACCGAGGTGCCGAGCACGGTCCACTCGCGCGGCGCCTTGCGTTTCGCGTTCGCGTCGACGAGGGTGTTGAGCTTCCTGCCGGCGACGAGCTCGCCGTAGGTGACGCTCTTGTTCCGATCGCTTCTCGCTGAAATCGTTCCGCCGGCGACAGCGAGCTCGCCGGCCGGCACGCCGAGGCGCGTCGCCGCCAGGCGGATCAGCGTCTCGCGCGCGGTCGCCGCCGCCTGCGCGAGGTTGCGCTCGTTGAAGTTGGTCGGCGTCGACTGGCTGCCTGACGTCGTCCCCTGGTCGGGGCAGACCTGGGTGTCGCACTGCACGAGCGTGACGCGGTCGGCCGGCAGCGACAATTCCTCGGCGACGAGCTGGATCTGGGCGGTCTGGATGCCCTGGCCGAGCTCGCATTTGCCGGTGTACGCCGTGGCGCGCCCGTCGGCGGCGATCGCGATCCACGAGTCGAGCTGCTTCGGATCGATGTGCGAGGCGCGCGTGTCGAACTGTCCCTGCGCCGCCCACGCCTCGTCCGCGGCGGCGAACGCGACGACCAGCGCGCCGGAGGATTTCAGGAAGTCGCGGCGCGAGAATCCCGATCGCGCCAATGCGTCGAGCGCGTCGGGCGTCATCTCACAGCTCCTTCCTGCTCCGCGGCCGCTGGCGCGACGGCTGGCGAGTTGCGGTAGCGACGGATCGCGGCCAGCATCCGCGTGTTGACGAAGCAGCGGCAGAGGACACCGGAGAGCGCCTGCTGCACTTCGGCATCGGTCGCCTTCGGGTTCTGATCGAGAAACGCCTTGGCGGTGAGGATGACGCCGTTGAGGCAGAAGCCGCATTGTGCCGCCTGCTCGGCGATGAACGCCCGCTGGATCGGGTGCGGGCGCTCGATCGTGCCGAGCCCTTCGAGCGTCGTGATCTCGGCGCCGGCGGCGGTGCTCACCGGTGTCACGCACGAACGTACGGCGCGGCCGCGGATGATCACCGCGCACGCGCCGCATTGCCCGAGGCCACAGCCGAATTTCGGTCCGCGCAGCGCCAGGTCGTCGCTGAGCACGTAGAGCAGCGGCGTTGCCGGATCGACGTCGAGCGTGTGCGAACGGCCGTTTACCGTCAGCGTGATGGGGCTCATTTGGTGAGACTAACAGGGCTGGGGGCTTGGGGCTAGGGGCTGGGGGCTGGGGCTGGGGCTTGGGGGCCGGGAGCTCGGGGCTCGGGACTGCGACTCGGGACTGCGACTGGAGACTGAATAGTTCGTAGTGTCCGGCTTTAGCCGGACCGTGACGGGTCCGCCTGAAGGCGGACACCGCATGAACACTACACGACTTCGAACAGGCTCTAGCTGGCGAGCAGGCTCAGCGCTTTCGTCAGCTGCAGCGGCAGCGCGTCGCCGTCGACGCAGCAGGCGCGGAACGAATCGGCGGTGCCGAAAAAGGCGATGATGCGATCGTCGCGGCAGACGAAAACCACGACCGGATCCCTCATGCCGATCGCGCGGGTGCGCGTTCGCGCGAGCACGAGCGGTGCGTGCCAGGTGCGGCGTGCGACGAGACGGCGATCGAACCCGGCCGCCCGCAAGCGGGCGACCAGGCTCAACAGCCGATCGCCACGCCCTTCGTTGATCCGCTCGTGGCGCAGGATCGATTCGACATGGTCCCAGCTCGCGAGGTTATGAGCGACCATGTGGATGTGTGAAGTTGGAGTTGCCCCGGGCACCCGAGCCCAAGGGGATGGGGCCGGGCACCTCCGTGACGGTGCGGCCGACCCTCCCACTACGTTTGGCCGATTGCGCTGGTCCCGGCCCCGTGGTTGTGACCGGGACCAGCAAGGGTCGAACTACGGAACGATCGGCGCCGCCATGTCCGCCGTGATTTCGGCCGCCGAGAGCGCGCGGTTGTAGATCCGGACTTCGTCGATCAGGCCGTTGAAGCCTTCGGAGACCGACGCGTTGCTGTTGCCGATCCGCAGCGGCTGGTTGCCCGCCAGGATGTTCTGGTTCGTGCCCGTGACGGTGCGAACCAGCACGCCATTGACGTAGAGCCGCAGGGTCGAGCCCGCGGGCGCCGGCGCCGACGCGTAGGTCACCGCGACGTGGCTCCAGGTGTTCAACGGCAGCCGTGCCGTTCCCTGGAGGCCGCGGTCCGGCCCGGCGGAGCTGGTTCGCACGTAGCCGGCCGACGGCGAGCTCGCGCCGCCGTCGTGCGCATACAGGGCATACGACAGCAGGCCCGTGCCGGCGCCGCCGCGCTCCTTGTAAACCACGCTCTCCCAGCCGTTCATCGACGAGGGTTTGACCCACGCTTCGATCGTCATGCCGGTGGTCAGATCGAGCTTGGTTGCAGCGCCGTCCGGCACGCTCAGCGAGTCGCCGCCGTCGAACGACAGCGCGCGGCCGAACTTGCCAGCGGCGACGCGCGTCGGCGCGGTCGCGCCGGCGCCGAGCGCGCCGTTGATCGGCGACGCCGACGAGTCAACCACCGCCGTGCCGCTCGTCTCTTCGAACCCGAGCGCGAGCACGACGCCGCCGGCTGGCGGCGGTGGCGGCGGAGCCGGTGCCGTCACCGTGACGCTGACAGTGCCCGAGGCGGAGCCGCCACGGCTGTCGACGATCGAGTAGGTGAACGTGTCGGTGCCGGTGAACGTCGCGCCCGGCGTGTAGCGGTAGGATCCGCCACCGAGGTTCGCGATCGAACCGCCGCCCGTGCTCGAGGAGCCAACCGAGCTCACGGCCAGCGGGTCGCCGTCCGGATCGCTGTCGTTCGCGAGCAGCGAGGCGGCGGTGAAGGTCACCGCCACACGTCCGGCGGACGTCAACGAATCACCGCCCGCGACCGGGTTGTGATTGACCGGCGGCGGCGGTGGCGGCGACACGTAGTTGCCGACGACGACCGGCACGACGTCCGAGCGCGTCGCGTTGCCGGCGTTGTCGCGCACGACGGCGGTGAGGATGTGCGCGCCGGGGCCGCTGGCGTCGGCGTTCCACGCGAAGCGCCACGGTGCGGACGTGTCCTCGGCGCCGACGGCCGCGCCGTCGACCTCGAAGATCACGCCGCCGATGCCGCTCGCGTCGTACGCCTCGACGTCGACGGTGACGGTACCGGACACGGCTTCATCGTCGTACGGGCTCGAGAACCACACCACCGGGTCCAACGTGTCGGGCGGCGTTTGCCCCGACGGCTGCGACACGGCGACCCCGAGCAGCAGCAGCAGCACCGCCGTCGCCCGCGGCACCGATCCGGATACCAGATTCATGATGGGCTTCATCGCGTCACCGCTCCGTTCCGCTGCCTGTCGCGGCAGCTGGCGTGACCGTGGGCCACACGGTGTACTGGAACGGATCGACCCGCCGCAGCACGTAGTAGAGGATGTTCTTCGGTGTGTCGAGCGCCGGCGTCGCGCCCCACTTCCCCTCCGGCTCGTTGCCGAAGGTGAGCAGCCCCATGTGCTGCGTGATGTCCTCGCTGTCGTAGAGCCCGAGGCGCCGGCGGATGGTGTTGATGTCGTCGAGGCGTCCGGTGGCGAACGTCCAGCCCGGTCGAGCCTCGAAGGTCCGCGCGTACTCGGCGAGCACGTCCGGCGTGTCGTGCTCCGGATCGATGCTGATCGAGACGATGGAGATATCGCGGCCGATCCGATCGCCGAGCATCTCCTGCACGCGCGCCAGGTTCGCGGACGTCCGCGGACATGTGCCCGTGCAGCTGGTGAAGGTGAAGTTGATGATCACCTTGCGCCCCTTGACGAGGTCGTCGTAGAAGCGGACCGTCCGGCCGTCGTGCGTCCGCAGCGGCACGTTCGGGAAATGCTTGCGCATCCGCTCCGCGCGCGGCGGCTCCTTGGCCTCCACCGGGGTCGCGGTCCGCTTCCTGGTCGGGCGTCTGTGTCGAGGCGTGAACCAGACCGGCCGCGCAGGCGCCGGCGGCGTTCAGGCCGAGAAACAGCAGCGCCTGTCGTCTGGCGTTGTCTGTACGGCTCATGGCACCACCTCGAAGATCCCCATCATCCGCATGTCCTCGTGTTCGAGGTTGTGGCAATGGAAGACGTACTTGCCGATGTTCTGGTTGCCGGTCCAGTAGGCCGCGACTTTCACGACATCGTGCGGCGCGAGGTTGAACACGTCCTTGAGCCCGCGTTCGTGCGGCGCCGGCGGCGTGGCCGTTGCGCGAGATGATCGCGAACTCCTCGTCGTGGATGTGCAGCGGGTGGGTCCAGCCGCCGCTTTCGTTGAACAGCGTCCAGGTCGAATGCGTCCACAGCCGCTCGACGACGTCGACGCGGTTCGGGTCGTAGAAGCGGTCGTTGATCTGCCAGGCGCCGTTGCCGCGCATCAGCCGGATGTCGCTGTTCTGCACCTGCAGGCCCGGCCGCTCGGTCAGGTGGTCGCTGATGTAGGTGGCGACGGCGGGCGCCAGATCGTCGGGAATCGTGCTCGGGTCGGCCTCGTCGCGCGCGATGCGGAACTCGACCAGCGGCGTGCACGAGTCCATCGTGATTTGTTCCGGGCCGCGGCCCGACGCCTGCTGCAGGCAGTTGAGCAGGTAGACGCGGGAGCCGACCGGATAGCGGGAGAAGTCGATCACGACCTCGTAGCGTTCGGCGGGCGCCACGCGCAGGCTGCTCATCTCGGCGGCCTGCGGCAGGAGGCCGCCGTCGCTGGCGATGACGAAGAACTTGTCGCCGGAGCTGAGGGAGAACTGGTACTGACGCGCGTTCGATCCGTTCAGCCAGCGGAAGCGGTACTTGCGCCGCGCCACCGGCAGATAGGGCTGGATGACACCGTTGACGAGGAAGCGATCGCCGATGAAGCCGTCGTGTTCGAAATTATTGTAGGCAAACGAGCCGTCGGCGTTGAACTGGCGATCCTGGAACACCATCGGGATGTCGTAGCGGCCGTAGCCGGACGGCAGCTGCGCTTCGACGGCGCGGATGTCGGCATCTTCGTCGGAGTGGTTCGGCGTCAGCAGGAAAAAGCCGGCGAGGCCGCGGTAGACGTTCTCGGCGGTGACGTCTTCGCCGTGATCGTGGTACCACAGCGTCGCCGGGAACGGGTTGTCGTTCGGGTAGACGTTGGTGCGCGAGCCGATCATCGACATCGTCGACACATACGAGCTCTGATCGAAGCTCATCATCGGCACGCCGTCGGAGTCGGGCGGCGTGTGCCCGCCGTGGTAGTGCACCGAGGTGATATCGCCGATGCGGTTGACGAAGCGCACGCAGGCGGTGCGGCCGCGCTGAGCAAAGAAGGTCGGGCCGGGATAGGTGCCGTTGTAGCCGTAGATCGGGGTCAGCGTTCCGGGCACGATTTCCTGCAGGCTCGGCTTCATCACCACTTCGTAGTAGTCGCAGTCGGCATCGGGCGCGTGCGGCGCGCCTCTGAACCGCGATTCCCCGGTGCACTGCGTGAAGATCGACTGCGCCTTTGCCAGCTCCTGCGCCGTCGCGCCGGGCCGGTTGAGCGGCAGGTGCGGCCGCGGAATCTTGAGTCGCCTCGTGAACGGCACGATCGCCGGGCTCGGATTCAGCACGATGTCGCTGACATCCTGGGCGGCGACGCCTTTCGCGGCTGCCAGAAGCGCGGGGGCGAAAAACCCGCGTCTGATCATCTCGCGTCGTGTGAGCATGATTCGGCACTCCTCGGTCGCTCCCGCTGGCCCGATGGCCGCGGGAATGGGACCGGGCACCCGCGGTGCCCGGCCGACTTCCAGTTCTGTCGATTGAAAAACGGCCGGTCCCGGCGGAATGCCGGGACCGGCAGAGGTCGAGAGTTACTGCACGATCGGCAAGTTCATGTCGGTCGCGATCTCGGCCGCCGAGAGCGCGCGGTTGTAGATGCGGACCTCGTCGATCAGACCGTTGAAGCCTTCGGAGATCGACGCGTTGCTGTTGCCGATCCGCAGCGGCTGGTTGCCCGCCACGATGTTCTGGTTCACCGCCGTGGTGAGCGTCCGGACCAGCACGCCGTTGAGGTAGAAGCGCAGCGACGAACTGGCCGGGCCAGCCGCGGTCGTGTAGGTGACCGCGATGTGGCTCCAGACGTTCAGCGGCAGCCGCGGCCGACGTGCCCTGGATGCCGCGATCCGGTCCGGCCGACCGGATCGTGCGGACGTAACCGGCCGGCGGCGTGTTCGTGCCGCCGTCGTGCGCATACAAGGCGTAGGACAGCAGGCCCGGTCCCGGCGGCGCCGCGCTCCTTGTAGAGCACGCTCTCCCACCCGTTCATCGACGTCGGGTTGACCCACGCTTCGAGCGTCATGCCGGTGGTCAGATCGAGCTTGGTCCGGCCGCGCCGTCCGGCACGCTGGCTGAATCGCCGCCGTCGAACCGACAGCGCGCGGCCGAACTTGCCGGTGGCCACGCGCGTCGGCGCCGCCGCGCCGGCGCCAGGACGCCGTTGATCGGTCCCGGTGCGGAGTCGACCAGCGCGGTGCCCGACGTTTCTTCGAACCCGAACGCCGCGACCAGGCCCGCCGACTGCCGGGCCCGCCGAGACGGTCAGCGCAACGGTCGATCCCTGAGGCCGCGTTGACGCCGCTGGCCGGATTCTGGGTGAGCACCTGGCCCGCCGGGGCCGCGTTGGCGACCGTGGTGCTCGTCACCACGAAGCCCAGGCCCTGCAACGACGTCGTCGCGCCCGCGAGCGTCGAGCCGACGACGTTCGGCACCTGCACCAGCACCGGTCCGAGCGACACGACGATGCCGACGGTGCTGCCGCTGGTCGCCACGGTGCCCGCTGCCGGCGTCTGGCTGATCACGATGCCCGACGGAACGGTCGCGCTATTCGCGCGTCGCGGACACCACGCCGAAGCCCGCGTCGGTCAAGGTCGTCGTCGCCTGCGCCAGCGTCTGGTTGTTGAGCACGTTCGGCACGGTGGTGCCGGCCGTCGTCACCGGCGAGTTGATCGTCACGTCGGTGAACTGCAGGCGCTCGATGTTGAACAGCGTATCGACGCCGTCAAGTGCCGACGTTGTCGGTGACCGTCACGCGGCCGGGGCCGGCGACGACCGAGTAGTTGGCGCGCGGGCCGCTGAACACCGCCACGTCGATGTCCGCCGCAGTCGAGCCGGTGGCGATGATTTCGCGGATGTAGCTGATCGAGCCCGGGTTGATCTGCCCGGCGAACACCGCGGTCTTCAGTTGCTGGAGGCTGTTGACGCGCAGTGCCGGGTCCGCCAGCCGGGTTCGGCGCCGTCAGCTGCACGTTCAGCCAGCGGTCGCCGTCGAGGATGTCGTCACCGCCGCGGCCTTCGATGAGGTCGCTGCCCGGGCCGCCGAGGATGATGTTGCCGTCTCCCCACGAGGTCGCGCCCGGCGGCAGGATGGCCGCCAGCCCGGTGATGCGGGCGATGCCGGCCGCGTTCAGGACATGCCCGTTGAGCACGCCCGTCAACCCGTCATCGATGAGGTCCGCCGCGGTACGGTTGTCGCCGCGCAGCAGGTCGTTGAAGTTCGTGCCCGACAGACCCTCGATGAGGTCGTAGCGGTCGCGATTTTCGTTGAGCGGCGCATTGACGGCCGTTGCACCGGTGACCAGCATGTCGGCGTCGACCGCGATGGTTTCACCACGGTAGGTGGCCCAGTCGAAGCCCAGCATGCCTTCGAACCGATGGGTGGGCAGGACGTTGCCGACCATGATGTCGTCGCCGCCTTCCATGTCGAAGTCCATGTCGCCCGGTCCGGCGATGGCGATGTCGTGGCCGCCGAACGGATCGTTCTGGAACTGGTTGTTGTCGTCGCCGATGGCGATACTGGCGGGCGACTCGGTGCCCTCGATCCAGTCATCACCGGCGCCGCCAATCGACTCGCTCAGGCCCTTGCCCATGTAGAAGATGTCGTTGCCCTGGCCGCCGAAGATTTCCGACTCGTCCGGGCCGCCGACGATGAAGTCGTTGCCGTCGTTGCCCTGGAGCAGGTCGAACGGACCGGAGCCGCCGCTGATGGCGTCGTTGCCCGGGCCGCCCTTCATGACGTCTTCGCCGAAGTTGTCGATGAGGATGTCGTCGCCGGCGCCGCCGATGTGGTTGTCGTTGCCGGCGCCGCCTTCGATGCGGTCGTTGCCGCCGTTGCCGCGCAGCGTGTCGTCGCCTTCACTCGACCAGATCCGGTCGCCAGTGCCGTCGTTCCGGCCGTTGAAGACCACGTGGGCCGGGCCGCTGTAGCGGATCGTGCCGTCGGCCATCCGCACGCGAGTCTCGCAGCGCCGTCTCGTCGACGTCCGGCGTCGTCGCGGATCGTCGACGATCGCGCAGTTCACCGGCGGGTTGACGGTGCCAGGGGGGCACGCCGCCTGCGCCGACATATTGAAGACGAAGTCCGGCCGCGCGAAGACGTCGGCCGACGTCCGCGCTATCCAGCGTCGTGTTGCGCGCGATCAGCTCGGCGAACGAGTTGCCTTCGAGCTGAGTCAGGAAGTTCAGGCCGTCGAGCCGCTCGAGGTAGTAGAAGCGGTCGGCGTTCTGCAGGTTCTCCAGCTGGATCTCGAAGATATAGCTGAAGGTGGGGCCGAGCAGGCTGCCGAACGGCGTCTGCTTCTCGGCCAGGCCGCCCATCCAGAGGTCGATGTCGTCGACGCCGGAGACGGCTGCGTCGGCGAACATGAAGTCGGGGTCGGTGACGAGCGCCTGGGCCGCGGTGCGGCGGTTGGCCATCGTGCCGGTGATGGTCTGGTGCTGGCCGTATGCGGCGATGAAGTTCACCAGCGATTCGGGGTGCTTGATCGCGAACGCGAAGTCGAACCAGCTGGTATAGGGCAGCAGTGCGCCGTCGCCCGTCGCGGCGTACAGTTCCCGCCGGATCGGGTTCAACGCCGCGATGCCCTCGCTGCGGCCACGCGCGATGTTCAGGACGGCGAGGTCGAGCGGCAGGCCGACGAGGCGGTTGCGCACGGCCTCGGTCACGAACTCGTCGATTTCGTTCGCCAGCTGTCGCGTGCCGCCCTCGAAGATGGCGCCGGCGGCCTGGCTGGCCGTCAGCGGCACGTTCGGGTTCGCCGGGTTCCGGGTGAACTCGAGCGGGTTGAGGAACCCGTCGAGCAGCGGGATGTCATAGTCGTTGCCATTCTGATCGGTGCGCGCGATCGTCTCGGTCAGCATCGAGTGGCCGAGGCGGTAGGTCTGGTGCGCGAACTCGGCGACGATGGCCGGGTTGATGGCGCTGACGAAGTTGATGCCGTCGCCGATGAACGCGTTGATCGACGGCACCATCTTGCGGGCGAACTCTTCGAACACCAGGTGCTGGTACTGCATCTCGGTGCCGAACTTCGCCGCCTGGAACAACCGTTCGCCGTACTGCCAGCCCGAGGCCGGGTTCGTAGCCTGCCAGCCCTGCTGCTCGGCGAGGGTGAGACCGCTGGCGTTGACGCCGGTGGTCCCGTTGACCGGCGCGTCGATCATCGCTTTGATGACGCCCTGCAGCCGGTTGTGTTCGGAGTGGAACACGGTGTGAACGGCGGTCAGCGCGATGTTCTCGTTGCCGCGGCCGTCACCGGTGATGAAGTGCCGGTCGAGCAGCTCGTTGTCATAGCTGCCCGGGGGAACCGTCGGGCACAGGCTGCAGCCAACCAGGTTGTCGGTGTCGGCGACCGCGGTCGGCACGGCGCTGTGCGCGACGTCGTTCAGGAACTCGTGGTTGATCTTCTGCAGCGCGCTGCTGGCGATCGGCGTCGCCGGGTTCAGCGCCACCAGGGCGCCGTTGGTCAGCCTCGCCTGCGCCTGCCCCGCCCCATTGCGGCGGAGATGGCCGTAGGCGTCGGTCTCGAGCCGCGGCACGTTGAAGATGTCCGCATCGACCAGCGACGATGCCGAGGTTGGTCAGCGCGTTGGCCTTCACCTCGGCCCAGTTGCCGATGTTGCCGCCAGGCGCCGTCGAGCACGCGGCCGGTCGGCTGCGGGATGCCGCCCACCAGCGTGTACTCACGCAGGAACGCCTGGTGCGACGGGTGCGACGTGTAGGTCTGGTTCTGGTCGACGAACGGGGTCGTCTGGTTGACGGCTTCGGAGCTGCCGGGCGCGCGCAGCGCGCGGCTCAGAATCATCGGCGTGCCCACCGGCACGTTGTCAGCCGTCGTGGCGGGGTTGCCGTCCGTTCCGTGCGTCACCAGCGGGTCGTCCGCCTGCAGGGGGACCATGACCACGCCGCTGCCCTTGTTCACGAGGTCGAGGCCGTGGTCGAAGAACTGGCCGAAGAAGGTGAACATCGAGTTGAAGCCGCCGAGAGGCCCGCGTCGGGCGCGACGTTCGTGATCGGCAGCGTGCCGAGCGGCTCGGCCTCGGCATCGCCGGCCGCGGCCACGGCGGCCGGGTTGCGAACGGTCTGATCCGCGATCAGGTTGCTGATGATGCGGGGACGCGGGTCCGTGACATCGCCGCCCAGGGGGTTGTACGCCGTCGCCCCTGCTGCGTTCGATGCCGGGCGGAAGTGCGGCGTCGTCATGCGCGGGAAGCGCTGGTCCGAGGCGCCGAACAACGTCCTGCCGGCGTCAAGGTGGTTGTTCGATCCGTCAACGGCCCTCAGGCCGAACGGAAGTCGGACGTCGGGGATCTGGTTCGGTCCCGATCCGAACAGCTGGCCGCCGGCCGAATGGGCCTGGGCGATCTGGATCTGACGAAAGATGAACCGCAGGTCGCCGGCGTTCAGGTCGAACCCGGCACCAACCGGCGCCGTCTGCGCCTTGACCGTTTGATCGAACATCGGTCCGCCGCTCGACACGAGCATGGCCATCGCAATCGCGATCGACCACGCTTTCTTCGCACGCACACCGCGACACGTGATGACCGACTTCGTGCTGCTCATGAATGTTCTCCCTGCAATGTTGCGTAATGCCGCACCGTCTTCGATGGTTTGTGTGGCCATCGCTTCGAACTCTGCATGCCACTCGTGACTGTTGTGCCATTTCACTAAGGGTCGCGGCCGTGGCACCATCGAGACAGCCCGACCAAAAAAAATAGTCGCCATGGCGGGGTATTTCTTTCTCGTGCGCGGGGTATTTCTTTCTTCGTCCACGACGCTGTAAAGATGGGAAGAGGCGTATTCTGGCGTGAATGAAGACCCGTCGAATGGCGGCCGTTATGCTTTGCTTTCGTTTTACCGACGTAGGACGCCGTCGACGTGGTCGCGTCGGGCGCTAGTTCCTGGGGAGCGCTAGTTCCTGGGGAATGGGCACTCTTGAGATTCAACTACCCGTTTGCTGACAACCCGGACCCACCCGACAGACGGAGTTCAGAATCTATATGACTAACGCTCCACCGAGCCAATCGTCCTTCACCCTTCTGAAATCCGACGGCGCCACCCGCATGCGCCTGGCCGACTTGGACTGCAGCGACCAGCAGCTGGTGCAATCGTGCCTTGACGGGGACCAGCACGCTTGGGCGACGCTGATTCGACGGTACCAAAAGGTGATGTACTTTTTCGCACGGCGGTATGGCGCCAGCGCCGCCGACGCCGCCGATGTCTTTCAGCTGGTGTGCGCCGAACTGTTCGTCTCACTCCCTCGACTGCGCAATCAGCACAGCCTGCGCGCCTGGATCACGACCGTCTCGTCCCACAAGGCGTATCACTGGAAACGCAGCTATCTGAAGCGAACTCGACGAGAACACGTCGATACCGAGGCGGTTTTCGAAACTATTAGCACTCCTCCGTCCAACGAGCTGGAACAGCAGCAGCGCGACGAAGGGCTGCGATCAGCAATCAGGCAACTGCCACCACGGTGCCAGGAGTTGGTTCGTTTGCTGTTCTACGAAGATCCACCGCTACCTTACGAAACGGTGGCGAGCCGGCTCGGGCTGGCGACGGCCTCGATCGGCCTTACTCGGTCGCGCTGCCTGAAGAAACTCGAGCGCATATTGGACGATCCGGCGCTCGCCCGCAGAAATGACGTCCGTCGAGTGCCAAAGTGCGCCGGATGTGTCCACGACGCTGAAAGAGAAACACCCTAATAGGGTCGATGGCGTTCTTGGGCATACCGTGCGGGTTTGAATCGGCGCTGGTCGATGAACATGCGTTGGAGCACGGCAGTCCAACGCCGGTCGAGCATTTGGCCTTTGGAATGATTGTCGACTATGTTCGGGGTTGTAGCGCGCTGGCTGCGCGCGAACAGGCTCACCGGCATCTGTCCTCCTGCCTGCGCTGCACGCGATCCCTGGCTGGCGTGGCGCGTCTCATGGAAATCGCGTGCGCCGAGATCGAGTGCTGCGCGCCGGACGACGTGATCGACGAAGCGATCTCGTTGTTCACGTCGGAGCCTGCCGATCGGCGGGTTGTGGCGGACATCAACTCGATGTTTGTCGATTCATCGCGTCAAGATCGACATCAGTGCGATTGCGAGGCCCCGGGCCGGAGTCGACATCGCTTTCTGCGGTTCAATGCGGCCGACCGGGATATCAAGACCGATCTTCTCCTCATTGAGGAAAACCAGGTTGTCACAGTTGCTGGCCAGATCAGCGCGCGCCAAAGCCGCCGGCCTGTCGGTGGGAACGTCACCGCCTATCGCGTGTCAGGCACGAGCGCGATTGCCCAAACTCGCATCGGCACCGGCGGCCTGTTTGTACTTTCGTATCAGTCACCCGCTTCCGCGCGACTCACCTTGCGCATCCCTCTCGAGATGCGTTCGGTTGAGCTGCAGGTTGACATCGATTGCGTCGGCGACGCGTAAGCCGAAGTCACGGCCGACCCGCACCATTGTTGCACTCGCCAACGGCGTCGCGACTGGATGGCCACCAGAAAGAATCGCACCGTCACGAGTCGAGACGGTCGCGCGGCCGACGCTGGATCTGCCGCAAGTCCGCGACA
>CAVTHG010000003.1:0-851607 GCA_963734375.1 uncultured Acidobacteriota bacterium
ACAGCTGAACGGCCGTGCTCACGAACGCTCTCGACGTCGGGGCGCTCGGCACCGACATCAGCGCCGGTTCGAGGACCGCGAGCGATTGCACGATGTCGGGGGCATCCAAAGCCAGCTGCAGGGCGATATTCCCGCTGGACGAGTGACCCACGATGTGGGCCCGGGCGATCCCGAGATGCTGCATCAGCAACCGGCTGTGCGCCGCCTGCCGCGCGAGGCTCATCGGACCTGCCACACGGCTGCTGCCGGCACAGCCCGGACGATGGTAGTGCACGAGGCGATACCGGCTGATGAGAGCCGGCTCTCGAAGAAGAGGCGTGAACCAATCGGCGAAGATGCCGGGATGAATGAGTAACACCGGCTCCCCGTCTCCATGAAGCTCGTACTCAAGTTCTACATCGTCGAGTACCGCTCGATTCATTTCGACCTCCTCGCGTCTGCGGTGGAGAACCTCATTCGAGTAGGCCTAACGTGCCAAATGAGCTGGATATCAGGACGCGAGCGAATTGACACGGATCGGGAGTTACCGGTCGCGCTCTACCTCTCCACCGAATCTGGTTCCGAGGCCAGCCGCGGTGCACTCACCTCGCCCGGCGGCCCTAGAGGCATGCCTGCCGCCCGCCATGCTCGGAGTCCGCCGACGACATCGGTTGCGCGACGTAATCCAAGCGCTTGCAGGACGGCGGCGGCCAGCGAGGAGGCATAGCCTTCGTCACACAGCACGATCCACTCTACGTCGGCGCTGGTTGCTTCTGGGATCCGGGCGGCGCTGTCGGGATGAAGTCGCCATTCGAGGTGATTGCGCTCGACAACGATAGCGCCAGGGGCTTCCCCATCGCGCCGCCGCTGGAACTCGGGTCGGATGTCGACGAGAAACGCGCCGCGCTGGGTGGCCGCATAAGCATCTGCGGGCTCCAGCCGCACCAACGTGGAGCGCGCCGCAGCGAGGTACTGGTCCAGCGCGTTCAGGATCATTTCATGCTCCGGCGACGTATGTGTTGCGCATGGCCACGAGGGATGCGATGCCGGTCGTTGGCGTTCTAACGTCAGGCAGCAGCCGCGGCGTGATCGACCGCAGCACACCGTCGGCTGCATGCCAGGTGAGACGTCATCGCCACACTTCACTAAGAAGTCGACGCATCATCCCACGTAGTCGAGGGCTGGTCATGGGATTCGAAGCCACTTTCTCTGGAGAAAACCGGATCTTGCAATCTCTATACGGTTGGCCACCAGATTGGAGGATGACATCCGCATCCTCCTTCGACATCACGACGTACGGCTCGACACCAGCGTACCGTAACGTCTCAATGCACTCACGCATGCCTCGCGGTCGAATCGAGCGAATCGCATCCTCTATGTGCTGGCTCGGAATAGCGTGAACCAGGGCGGCTAGCCGGACGATGCCGGCGTGGTAATCACGTCGAAGATCGATATAGATCTTGTCTTCAAGGAACGTTGGCACCAATGCGTCGGCTGCTACGATCGGAATCACGACAGTTGCGTTCTCGCGTCGTTCCCGCGCGAGAGCCTGCTTCATTTCGTCGCTGGCCCATCGGGAATCTGAGAAATTCGGGCCAATGACGATCGCGACAAAGCGAGAAGCCGCAAGGGCGTCACCGATCGCGTCATGCAGACTCTCGCCGGGCCGAAGTTCCCACTGATCGAGCCACGAGTCGACTTCGCAAAAGGCGAGGTCTTCGGCGAGCCGCCAGACAAAATCTTTGTCCCGTGCACTATGGCTCAGGAATATGTCGGGCTTGCGGTGGACGCGGGCTTCAACCGAGCGGTCAATGATCTGCACGGTCGTCTCTCCTGACAAGTGTGCAAACGAGAACGGTCTACGACGCCTGACGATTTGCCGCTCAGCCGCGAGCGGCGAATCTGCTGCTCACTCTAACTCGATCTTCCATGTCGGGCCGCGAATGAACGCTTTCAGCGATCGAGTCGAGCTGCCCGAGTTGGCTCATCGAAGTGCCCGAATGTCCAACAGTTCCTGGCCGTTTTCGCAAAGAGCTCATCTCCTCTAGCAAATGCGTTGTGTGTGACTCCCTTCCCAACCGAACCATGTCTCTCATCTTGCACTTCGACATGAGCCGCTATAATCTCTTGTCGAAGTGGATAGGGATGGGATGTTGTCCAAATGACGCCGATTCCGCGCAATGGTCTTCCGCAGGGAACGCTCGACCTCCTGATCCTCAAGACGCTGGCCCTGGAACCACGGCATGGGTGGGCCATCTCGGAGCGCCTCAGCCAGCTCTCCGGAGCGACGCTGACCATTCGACAGGGGTCGCTCTATCCCGCTCTTCATCGCCTGGAGCGCCGCGGCTGGGTCAAAGCTTCATGGAGTACGTCGGAGAACAACCGACGTGCGAAGTACTACGAGCTCACCAAGCGCGGCCGCGCCCACCTCGAGGCGGAGATCGGCGCCTGGCGGGAGCTGAGCGACGTCGTCGCGCAGGTCCTCGAAAGCGCGTAGCCGGAGGCCGTGATGTTCACCGATCTCGCGCACAGGCTCCGGTCGCTCATCCGGCGCCGTCGCGTTGAACAGGACCTGCACGACGAGCTCCATTTTCACTTTGAACGCCTGGTGGACCGCCATCTCGCCAACGGCTTACCACGCGACGAAGCAATGCGCCGCGCGCGGCTGGAAATGGGCGGATTCGATCAACTCAAGGAGGAGCACAGGGATGCTCGGGGTGTCCGTCTCCTCGAAGATGTCGCCAGCGACCTGCGGTACGCCATTCGACAAGTCAAGCGATCACCCGGCTTCGCGCTGCTCGCGGTACTGTGCCTCGGCCTTGGCATCGGCGCCAATACGTCTATTTTCAGCGCGCTGAACAGCGTGCTGTTTCGACCGTTGCCCGTCGCTGATCCGGGGCGCGTGTTGATGCTCAGTCGTGGAACCAGCGCGAGCTTCTCCTATCCCGACTTCCAGGATCTGCAGGCACGCGGACGTCTTCTCTCGGGCCTCACGGCATCATTCCCGATGGAATCGGATCTGGAAGTCGATGGTGTGAGCGAGTTCGTCGCCGCCGAGGTCGTGGCCGCGAACTACGGTGCGGTGCTTGGCGTTGCGCCCGCGCTTGGACGCTGGTTCACCAGCGAGACGGAGCCGGTTGCCGTCATCAGCCACGCGGTGTGGCAGAACAGGTTCGGCGGCAGTGCGAACGTTCTCGGGCGCAGAATCGGATCGGAGGCGCAGTCCTACACGATCGTGGGCGTCGCACCGCGCGCCTTCACCGGGATCTTCGCACCGTATCGCACAGACATCTGGGTGCCGATGCGGACACGCCCGAGACTGGCGGCGATGCTCGATGACCGGTCGCGCCGGCTGGTCATGGTCTTCGGCCGTCTACGTTCGGACACGACGCCGGGGCAGGCGTCCGCCGAACTGAACGGCATCGACGACACAACTCGTCGCCGAGCACGGCGCGGCAGCGGAACCGCTGCCGCCGATCGTGGCGGAACCGGTACGTGGGATCCCCAATCCTGGTGGCCGGCGCCTCGTCAGCCTGAGCGCATCGCTGCTCATGATCGTCGTCGGCGTCGTGCTGCTCATCGCATGCGTGAACGTCGGCAACCTCCTGCTCGTGCGCGGATCCCTGCGCCGGCGCGAACTGGCCGTGCGACAGGCACTCGGCGCCACGAAATCTCGCCTGATCCGTCAACTGCTGACCGAAAGCTTCGTGCTGGCAATCGGCGGCGGCGCAAGCGGCCTCTTGCTGGCTGTCTGGACGACCAGAATCCTCGAACGTCGTCATGCCCTCGGTGCGATCGACCTTTCCGATCGAACTGGATCTGTCGCTCGACGGGCGCGTCATCGCGTTCGCGGCGATCCTCTCGCTCGCGACAACGCTTGTCTGCGGGCTGGTACCCGCGTGGCGAGGATCGCAGACCAGCGGAGTCGCAGGATTCAAAGGCGAGATTGGAGGCTCAATCAGACGCCGGCGTCCCTTCGGGCTCGTCGCCCAGGTCGTGCTCTCGTTCGTGTTGCTCCTGATCGCGGGCAGCGTGATCAGAGACGCTGCGTCGGCTGCAGGTCACCGATCCGGGCTTCGCGATCAGCGGGCGGCTCTACGCGTACATCTACTTTCCCTCCGCATCAACACCCGAGACTGGCCGCAAGCTCTACGCACAGGCGCTCGACCGCCTGCGAGCATTGCCGGGCGTTCTGAGTGCGTCGCAGACATCGGCGTTACCGTTGATGCCGTCCGGAACCGATTGCGCATCGTTGTCCGGCGGCCCGCAGCTGCACGTATCGACCAACGCGATCGATCTCGGGTACTTCCACACGATGGGCATCGGCATGATTGCGGGCCGCGATTTCACGTCGATCGATCTGCCACGCGAATCATCGACCATTGTCATCACGGAAAGCCTCGCGAAGCGCCTGTGGCCCAACGCCTCTCCGATCGGGGAACGGGTCCTGATCGGCTGCCAGGCGCCGCAAGCGTCGGTCGTGATCGGCGTCGTGCGCGACTCGGCCGTCCGCGATGTTGGCGAACCGCCGCAGCCCCGATTCTATCGACCCTTCGCGCGCCAGTATTCCGGCGGCCTCACGGCCGTACTGCTCGAAACCGGCACGGACCCGGCGAGCCATGGTGCCGGCGGTGCGCGAAACGCTTCTCGCCATGGGACAGAACATCCGCGTTTATGCGGTGCAGCCCCTCAGCACCTACATCGATCAGTCGTTCACAGGCGTTCGCTGGATGGCGACGGCTCTCTCCGCTTTCGGCCTGCTCGCGTTGGTTCTCGCAGCCATTGGCCTCTACGGTGTGATCGCGTATCGCGTCAGCCTTCGGACACAGGAGATCGGCGTTCGGATGGCGTTGGGCGCCGGGCGCGGCGCGATTTTTCGCGATGTGGTGTTGCATGGTCTCGCGATCGCGGTCGCAGGCGTCGTCATCGGCGAAGCTCCTGGCGATCCCGGCGAGCCGCGCGCTCGCCTCGGTGCAGGCCGGCATCCGCCCGGCGGCTCCTTCTACGCATGTCGCGGCGGCTGTCATCTGGGTCGCGGTCGCCCTTGTAGCCTGCTACGTACCCGCCAGTCGCGCGTCGCGCGTGGATCCCATGGAAGCCCTGCGGCACGAGTGAGGCACGACTCTGGCGAAAGTATTCCGCTGTGTCCTTTGTGTTGAGGACACGGTGGAAGAAATCACGAGCGCCGATAACTGCGCAGCGCCGGCGTCGTCGCCGCCACCCAGGCGGTCGCGATCAGGCAGCCGATGCCGCCGGTGATCGACCGAGAACGGCGCGCCGAACCAGTTCGCGACCGCGCCGGCCTCGAGCTCGCCGAGCTGCGGGCCGCCGATGAAGAACACCATGTTGATGCCGGTCATGCGGCCGCGCAGGCGATCGGGCGTCTCGAGCTGGCGGACGATGTTGCGGATGACCATGCTGACGGTGTCGGTGGCGCCGGTCAGCGCGAGGCAGGCGAACGTCAGCCAGAACGATGCGCGACAGGCCGAACACGACCGTCGCCACGCCGTAGCCGCCGACCGCCCACAGCAGCGTCCGGCCCGCGCCGCTCGATGCGCTCGGTCAGCGGCACCATCACCGCGCTCGTCGCCACCGCGCCGACCGCCGGCGCCGCGTAGAGCCAGCCGTAGCCCTTGCGCGCCGACCTGCAGGATGTCCTGCGCGAAGATCGGCAGCAGCGCCGTCGCCGACGAGAAGAACGTCGCGAAGAAATCGAGCAGCATCGTCGAGCGGATGAGCGGCGAGCGGAAGACGAACCGCAGCCCCTCGAGCGCCGCGTGCAAGCGACACGTCGTCCCTCGAGCCGGCTTCGGACTTCGGCCGCGCCGGGCACGTCGCGCATCATCAGCAGCGCGACGATCACGAACGCGAACGAGATCGCGTTGGCGATGTACGACCCAGCCGACGCTGGTCGACGCGATCAGCACGCCGCCGAGCGACGGCCCGGCGACCGACGCGGTCTGGAACATGATCGTGTTCAGGCTGATGGCGTTCGGCAGGTGCTCGCGCGGCACCAGCGTCGGCACCAGCGCCTGGCGCGCCGGCAGGTCGAACGCGCCGACCGCCGACGCCGAGCGCCGCCAGCACGTAGATCGGCCACACCGCCGTCAGTGCCGCGAAACGTGAGCAGCCGCCAGCGCCACGGCGACGACCGCCGCCGCGATCTGCGTGACGAGCATCAGCCGGCGCCGGTCCCACGCGTCGGCGACGACGCCGCTGATCATCGAGAAGACGACGATCGGCACGACGCGCACCAGGCCGACCAAGCCGAGCGCGAGCCCCTTGCGCTCGGGCGGCACGAGCAGCGACACGTGCCACAGCAGCGCCGCGTTCTGCATCATCGAGCCGGTGAACGAGACGAAGCAGGCCGATCCAGATCAGCCGGAAGTTGCGGTGCTGGAGCGCGACGAACGACTGCCGGGACAGCAAGCTAGTGGTGACCGAGCACCGGGTGCGGCGTATACGGCTCCTCGAGGAACGCGATCTCCGCGGCGTCGAGCTTCAGGTCGAGCGCGCCGACCGCCTCGTCGAGGTGCGGCAGCTTCGAGGCGCCGACGATCGGCGCGGTGACGCCAGGCTTCGCCAGCAGCCAGGCCAGCGCCACCTGCGTCGGCTTGACGCCGCGCCGCGCCGCGAGCTCGCCGACGCGGTCGGCGATCGCGAAGTCGGTGTCGGCGTAGTACAGCTTGTGCGCGAAGTCGTCGGTCTGCGCGCGCACCGTGTCGCCGCGCTGCTCGCCGCGGCGGTTGCCGGCCAGGAAGCCGCGCGCCAGCGGGCTCCACGGGATGACGCCGATGCCTTCTTCGCGGCAGAGCGGCAGCATCTCGCGCTCCTCCTCGCGGTAGACGAGGTTGTAGTGGTTCTGCATCGACACGAACCGCGTCCAGCCGTGCGCAGTCGGCACGCGCGAGCATCTTCATGAACTGCCAGGCGAACATGCTCGACGCGCCGATGTAGCGCGCCTTCCCCGCCTTGACGATGTCGTGCAGCGCTTCGAGCGTTTCCTCGATCGGCGTGTCGTAGTCGAAGCGGTGGATCTGATACAGATCGACGTAGTCGATGCCGAGCCGGCGGAGCGAGCCGTCGATGGCGTCGAACAGGTGCTTGCGCGACAGGCCGCGGTCGTTCGGCCCGTCGGTCAGCGGGTAGAACGCCTTGGTCGCGATCACCACCTGATCGCGGGTGGTGAACTCCTTCAGCGCGCGGCCGAGGACCTGCTCGCTGACGCCGCGCGAGTACATGTCGGCGGTGTCGAAGAAGTTGATGCCGTGCTCGATCGCCCGCTTGATGAACGGGCGGCTGGCGGCTTCGTCGAGCACCCAGGGCCGCCACTCCGGCGTGCCGTAGGTCATCGCGCCGAGGCAGAGGCGCGAAACTTTCAGGCCGGTTCGGCCAAGCCGAACGTAGTCCATGGGGCGATAGCGATCGTGAATTGGGTAATCGGGTAATTGGGTAATTGATTGGATAATTGGGTCTATCGGGTAATCGGATTGGGCTGACTTCCAATCAATATCCAATCACCAACCAATTACCCGATTACCCAATTACCCAATTCATTATCCAGGTTATTTGACGTCGAGGAGCTCGACGTCGAACAGCAGCGTGGCGTTGGGCGGGATCACGCCGCCGGCGCCGCGCGCGCCGTAGCCGAGCTCCGACGGGATGATCAGCGTGCGCGTGCCGCCGATCTTCATCCCCGCGACGCCCTGATCCCAGCCGCGGATCACCTGGCCGGCGCCGAGCTTGAAGGAGAACGGCTCGCCGTGGTCCTTCGAGCTGTCGAACTTCTTGCCGTGATGGTCGGCGGTCTTCGGGTCGTAGAGCCACCCGGTGTAGTGGACGGTCACGGTCTTCCCGGCCGTGGCCTCCGCGCCGGTGCCGTCCTTGCCGTTCGAGATCTGCAGGCTGGTGATGTTGTCCATAAGCGAACCATCTTACCGCACGCCGGGCACGACTTCGGCGTCCGCAACGCCGTGTCCTTGTGTCGACGTACGAGCCTCACGCTAGCTCGACGACAAGCACGAGCTTGCCGATGTGCGCGCCCGATTCCATCACGCGGTGCGCCTCGGCGGCGTCGCGCAGCGGAAAGGTTGCGTGCACGACCGGCTTCACCGCTCCTGATTCGAGCAGCGGCCAGACGTGCTGCGCGCACGCGCGGCGGCAATCGGCGCCTTTCTCTGTCGACGCTGCGCGCCCGCAGCGTCGAGCCGGTGACCGTCAGGCGGCGGACCATGATCGTCTGGATGTTCAGCTCGGCCTTGACGCCGTGCAGCGTCGCAATCTCGACCAGCCGCCCTTCCATCGCCAGCACGTCGATGTTGCGCGCGAAGTACTCGCCGCCGACCATGTCGAGCACGACGTCGACGCCACGCCCGGCGGTGAGCTCGCGGACGACGGCGACGAAGTCGGCCTCGCGGTAGTTGATGGCGCGCTCGGCGCCGAGCCGTTCGCAGGCCGCGCACTTCTCCGCCGATCCCGCGGTCGCGAAGACGCGCGACGCCGCGCGCGCGCGCGAGCTGGATCGCGGTCGTGCCGATGCCGCTCGAGCCGCCGTGCACGAGCAGCGACTCGCCGGCCTGCAGGCGTCCGCGCTCGAAGACGTTGGTCCAGACGGTGAAGAAGGTTTCCGGAATGCGCCGCCGCGACGACAAGATCCATCCCGCGCGGCACCGGCAGGCACTGCGGCGCCGGCGCGACGCAGTACTCCGCGTAGCCGCCGCCGGCGACCAGCGCGCAGACCGCGTCGCCGACGCGCAAGGCGCTCACGCCTGGGCCGAGCTGTTCGATGGTGCCCGCCACCTCGAGGCCGGGGATGTCGGACGCGCCCGGCGGCGGCGGATAGCGCCCGAGGCGCTGGAAGACGTCCGGGCGGTTGACGCCGGCCGCGGCCACCTTGATCAGCACTTCGCCGGCGGCGGGCACCGGCATCGGGCCGTTCGCCGGCGACGAGCACCTCAGGTCCGCCCGGCGTCCGAATCTCGATCGCGATCATGCTTCGTCTCCGAACGCCGCAGTGGTCGTCGCCGGCTCCAGCACGACCGCCGCCAGCGCGATGCCGAGCGCGAGCGCGATCGTCAGGACCGCCGGCAGCGCGCGCGTCGCCGGCGATGACGACGCCGTCGATGAACAGCAGGGTCGCCATCAGCAGATCGAGCAGCCAGCATCGGCGCGCCGCGCGCGGCGCCGCTCCGCGGTCAGGTTGCGGCCGGTTCATCAGCCTCGGTGAAGACCAGGTGCCCGCGCAGCACGCCGCAGATGGTCGACACCGCGCCGACGCGTCAGGAAGATCGTGACCGTCACCGGCGTCTCCATCCAGTCCTTGATCTGCCACGACCACCGCCGACGCGATCGCGTAGAGGACGATGATGATGATCTGATGGACCCGCCACGAGGTCGTGCGGCCCGCTGGTCGCGCCGACCGTGCGCCGACGGTATCGAGCGCGCCGACCAGCTCCATCGCCGAGCCGAAGCGCTCGGCCGGCGCCTTGCTGCAGGCAGCGCGCGATCACCGCGACGAGCGGCGCCGGCACATCAGGACACCGTGCCCCGAGCGGGCTGCGGGTCGCTGCCGAGCACGCGGGCGACGGTGGCCAGCTCCGTGCTGGCCGCGAACGGGTGCACGCCGCACGAGAACTCGTAGAGCAGCACGCCGAGCGCGAAGATGTCGACGCGCGCGTCGGCCGGCTCGCCGTTGATCTGCTCGGGCGCCATGTAGGCCGGCGTGCCGACGATGATGCCGGGACGGGTCGCGAACGACGCCGCCGCCGGGCTGACGCGCCCGCCGCCGGGCGGGGCGTTCCGCTGCGCGGGTCGATCGTCTCCCGGACGGCGCCGTCGTCGATGATCCGGGCGAGGCCGAAGTCGAGAATCTTCAGCCGGCCGTCGCGCGTCCGCATCACGTTCTCGGGTTTGAGGTCGCGGTGCACGATGCCGGCGCGCGTGGGCGCTGGCCAGCGCCGACGCGAGCTCGCGCGCCGTGCGAAGGACCTCGCCAGCGCGACGGGCGCTTGCCGGACGCGAATCTCTTCGCCGAGCGTGTGGCCGTCCACGATACTCGGTGGCGAGATACAGATCGCCGTCGATCTCGTCGAGGGCGTAGACGGTGCAGATGCCGGGATGCGTCAGCGACGCGGCCGAGCGCGCTTCGCGCCGCAGGCGCTCGCGCTGCGACGGATCGCGCAGCAGGTGCGGCGCCAGCGCCTTGAGCGCGACGGTGCGTCCGAGCCGGGCGTCGGTCGCGAGGTAGACGCGCCCCATGCCGCCGCGTCCGACCTCGCGGATGATGGTGTAGCGCGCCGACCGCGGCGCCCGGCGCCAGCGCCTTCTTCGTCCGCCAGCAGGTCGGGAGCATCGTCGACAATCGGGCGCGCGAGGAAATCGCCGGCCTTCGAGTGGTGCTCGACGAGCGACAGCACTTCGTCGCGCACCACCGGATCGTCGGCGGCCTGATTCGCAATCCAGGCCGCCTCCCCGGCGCGGTCCAGCGCGGCTTCGAACAACTCGCGCACGCGGCGCCGTTGTTCGGGCGTCACGGTGCGCCGCCGCTCAGGTCGCGGATGGAGCCACGCGCGCGCCAGCGCCCAGCGGCGCTTCAGCGTGGCCGGCGACATCCCGAGCGCCTCGGCCGATCTCCTCGATGCTCAACCCGGCGAAATAGCGCAGCTCGACGATTTGCGCCTGCTCCGGATCGATCTTCTCGAGCCGCGTCAGCGCATCGTCCAGCGCCGGCAGGATGTCCGACTGGTCGTTGGCGATGGCAATCGAATCGGTCAACGAGACGCGGTCGAGGCCACCCCAGCGCTTCTGGGCGCCGCGGGCGCGCGCGCGCTCGACCAGGATCTGCCGCATCGACCGCGCGGCGATGCCGACGAAATGGCGCTTGTCGTGCCACGGCGTGCCGGCCCCGGCCAGCCGGAGGTAGGCCTCGTGGACGAGCGCCGTCGCCTGGATGGTCTGGCCCGGCCGCTCCCGCCGCATGTAGGCCGCGGCGATCCGGCGCAGCTCGTCGTAAACGAGCGGCGCGAGCTCCTCGGCCGGTGGCGGTTTTGTCGGGATCGGAAGTCATGAGCTGGTTTGTCGACAGTCTGCGCATTATCCGGTGAAAGGCAGGTTATGCGCCACACACCATCCCTCGTCATCATTGCTTTGATGTGCTCCGCTCCTGCGTTCGCGCAGACCACCGCCACCCCGCCGGCCGGTACCGCCCAACCAGATCGTTGTCGTTGAACCCGTTCGGGCTGATGCTCGAGTGGTTCAACGTCGAGTACGAGCGGAAGATCACGTCCCGGCCACGCTCGGCGTCGAGGCGGCGCACAACACCTGGATGGAGTATTCGAACGTGGAGCTGCTGGCGCGGTTCTATCCGCAGGGTGAGGCGTCGACGGCTTCTATCTGGGCGCGCGCGCGCGGCGGCGTTCGGGATCGAGAGTCACCGAGTATCACTACGCGCCGCCCACCAGCCCCAGAGATCCGCCGGCCGTATCCACCCTATCCGATCGTCACGACGCACCGGCAGGTCTTCCCGGGCGTCGGCCTCGAGGTCGGCTACAACTGGCTGCTCGGCCGCGAAGCAGAGCGTCAGCGATCGGGCTCGGGTTCGGCTTGACGCGGCTGCTGCGCGAGTCCGACGACGACTTCTACTTTCCGGTCACCCTGCCTCATCCGCGCATCGTCAACGTCGGGATCGCGTTCTGAGGCGGCTGAGTGGCCGCCTTCAGGCAGGACGCCGTCACGGTCCGGCTACAAGGCCGGCCCTACACAGAATCAAGGGCCGCCTGACCAGATACAAGTGGCGCCCTTCAGGGCGCCGCGGTATCCTGCGCGTGTGGTCGTGATCCTGATTGGCGTCGCCGGCTCGGGCAAGACCACCATCGGGCGCGCGCTGGCCCGACAGCTCGCCTGGCGGTTCGTCGAAGGCGACGACTACCACTCGCCCGAGTCGATCGCGAAGATGCGCGACGGCACCCCGCTGAACGACAGCGACCGCGTGCCATGGCTGGCCAGGCTGCACGCGGTCGCGGCGGCGGCGATCGATCGCCGCGAGCACGCCGTCATCGCCTGCTCGGCGCTGAAGCAACGCTACCGCGACCTGCTTCGCGGCACGCTGCGCGGCGTCCGCTTCGTCTACCTGAAGGCCGACGAGCCGACGCTTCGTCGCGCGGCTCGAGCAGCGCCGCCAGCACTTCGCCGGACCGAAGCTTCTCGCCAGCCAGCTTGCCGACCTCGAAGAGCCAGCCGATGCGTTGACGATCGACGCGACCAGCGCGTCGGACGATATCGTCAAGGCGGTTCGCTACGAATTCGGGCTCTGAGCTTCGACGAACTCGCGCGCGTGCAGCGCGAGGACCAGGTAGCGCCGGCGCAGCGCGTCCACGCGGCCGGCATATTCGATCCTCGGGAAGTCGCGCCGCAGGTAGCGCTCGCGCAGGCAGCGGATCTCGTACTTGTAGAGATCGCGGACGAAGTCGCGCACGAGGTTCGGCGGCGTGTGCTCGGTCGGACGGACGCCGTGCCGCAGCAGGTGCTCGAGCACGTCGCTGCGGTAGACGAACCGGCGCTCCTCACCCATCGATGATTCCCATCACCGCGGCGAGCGACGGCTCGATCCGGATGATGTGGCGCGGCCGCGCGAGCGCCTGTGCGAGCGGCGCGGGCTTCTCGACCTCGCGGCCGATGATCGGCTCGACGATCTCGGCAAACTTCGCCGGATGCGCCGTCGCCAGGAAGATCCCCGCCTGCCCCGCCCGCCGTTTGTGCCCCTTGAGCCCCATGTAGGCGATCGCGCTGTGCGGATCGAGCAGGTAGCCGCGCTCCTCGTGCACCCGCCGTATCGTCCCGCGCACATCGTCGTCGGTGAAGCGGCAGCCGGCGATGTCGCGCCGCATCGCGTCGACGTCGCCGCGATACAGCCACGACATCCGCTCGAAGTTGCTCGGGTGGCCGACGTCCATCGCGTTCGCGAGCGTCGCGACCGACGGCCGCGGCTCGAACGTCCCGGTCTCGAGGTACGCCGGGCACGACGTCGTTGGCGTTGGTCGCGGCGACGAAGCGCTCGATCGGCAGGCCGGCGCGCTTCGCCAGCAGGCCGGCGGTCAGGTTGCCGAAGTTGCCGCTCGGCGTCGAGAAGACGACGTCGCCGCCGTTCGCCGCTGACGCGGCGCCGTTCTGCTGCCGCACCTGCGCGACGGCGTGAAAGTAATAGACCGACTGCGGCAGCAGCCGTCCGACGTTGACCGAGTTCGCCGACGTCAGCCGGATGCGCCGCCGCAGCTCGGCGTCGCCGAACGCCTCGCGCGTCAGCCGGTGACAGTCGTCGAAGCTGCCGGCGACCGCAAACGCGCGCACGTTCGCGCGCTCGCCGTTGAACATCGTCAGCTGCGCTTCCTGCGTCGGGCTGACGCGGCCGTCGGGATACAGCACGACGACGCGCGTATTCGGCACACGGTGGAAGGCGTGCGCGACGGCGCTGCCGGTGTCGCCCGAGGTCGCGGCGAGGACCACCAGCGGCTCGCTGCCGCGATGGAGCGACGCCATCAGCCGCGCCATCACGCGCGCGCCGACGTCCTTGAAGGCGAACGTCGGCCCGTGAAACAGCTCGAGGACGAAGATGCCCGGCTCGAGCTCGACGAGCGGGATCTCGAAGTTCAGCGCCTCGACGACGACCGCCTCGAGCGTCGCCGGATCGATCTCGCCGCGCGTGAACGGCCGCAGCGCGCGCAGGCCGATTTCGGTCAGCGTGCGGCGCGGCAGCCGCGCCTGCTCGTCCGCCGTCCACGGCTCGATGGTTTCGGGAACGTAGAGGCCGCCGTCGGGCGCCAGCCCTTCGAAGAGGGCGTCGGTGAACGAGACCGGCGGCGCCTGGCCGCGCGTCGTGTTGAAGCGCATGAGACTCAGGCCGCGTCCGGCGAGCGGCCTACACCTGCACGGCGGGTCCCGTGGGACCTGCCGGCGTGACGATCGAGGCGCCGCGCCGGGCGATCGCCGACACGTAGGTCTGCGGCTCGCCGCCGATGTGCCGCCGGACGGCAGCCGTCATCGCCGCGGCGGTCGCGCGCGCGGTCGGCGTCGTCGCGGCAGAGCGCGAAGAGCGACGGGCCGGAGCCGGACAGGCTGCAGCCGAGAGCGCCCGCCTCAACCGCGGCCTGCTTGATCGCGGCAAGGCCGGGCACGAGCGGCGCGCGCCGCGGCTCGGCGATCGTGTCCTCGAGCGATCGCGAGAGCTGATCGAAATCGCCGCGGTGCAGCGCGTCGACGAGCGCGCCGAGGTTCGCCCATTGCTTGATCGCGTCGCTGAGCGGCACCGTCGTCCCCAACAGCGCGCGCGCCTTCGCGGTTTCAATCTCGAGATCGGGGTGCACGACGACCGCCGTCAGACCAGGTGGCACCGGCAGCCGGATCACGTCGGGCGGATTTGGCACGCGGACGAGGACGAACCCGCCGTAGACCGCGGGCGCGATGTTGTCGCCGTGCGCGGAACCGGCACCGATACGCTCGCCCTCGAACGCGCAGGCCATCAGCTGTGTCGAGCGGCGTGTGCGCGCCGAGCAGGCCGTCGACGGCGACAACCGCGGCAACCGCGCTCGCCGCGCTGCCGCCGAGGCCGCTCGACAGCGGCAGCCCCTTGCGAATCGTCAGGGCGACGCCGCGCCGCTCGCCGAGCGCGCGTCAGCAGCGCCTGCGCCGCGACGCTGGCGGTGTTCTTCGCCGGGTCGCGCGGCAGGCGGCCGCCGTCGCCGGTGATGTCGTCGATGCGGACGCCGCCGTCGCCGCCGCAAAGCGCGCCGTAACCTCGTCGCCCGGCGCGCTCAGCGCGAAGCCGAGGACGTCGAAGCCGCAGGCGACATTGGAGACGGTGGCGGGGGCGAAAGCGGTGACGGCGTCCATGGACAGCCGACATCTTACTTTCGCCGGCGCGAGATCACGAAGTTGTGAAGCCGAGCTCCGCCGTACGGCGGAATCCGGTACTCTTTTGTCCATGGCGAAGACCGACAAGAAAGGCAAGGCAGGGGCAGGCCGCGCACCGGCCGTGCCGCCCGTATATCAACCGCGAAGCTCTGGACGGCCGGCGCAGGCCAAGGCAGCCCCGTCCTCCCGCCAGAAGACCGCAGCCCCACCGGTCTTCAAGGCGCAAGGCTCGCAGCGGACGCGCGCACCGCGGGTAGCCTCGGGCCGCGCGGCGCAGGCGAAGATGTCGCGGACCATTCAGATGGCGGCTTGTCCGCAGTGCGGGAAACAAATGGCCTTCGACCTGTGCTTCGCCTGCGGATACAACCCCAACGCCGCAGGGCCCGCAGGGCCCCGGGGACAGATGGACATCATGCCCAACTACCCGGGTGGCAACGTGCCGGTGAACGAGATCACGCACATCGGCAACAAGAGAGTGAAATGAGGGAACCGGCGCGCGGGCGGAATTCTCTGATCGCCGGTCAGCGGCGATAGCGCTCGCGGATGGTGGGGATCAGGTATTCGCGGAACGCGCGCTCGAAGTCGTAGGTCGGCGCGAATCCCCAGTCGCGGCGCGCCGCCGAGTCGTCCACGGCGGCCGGCCACGAGTCGACGATGCCCTGCCGCTTCGTGTCCACCTTGAAGCCGATCTCCGCGTCGGGAAACGCCGCGAGCGACGACGTCGCGGATTTCCGCGGCTGACGGATTGAACGCGGTCAGGTTGTAGGCGCTCCGCGTCAGCCGGTCGCGCGGCGCCGCCGCCAGCGTCGAGCAGCGCCTCGACGCCGTCCGGCATCGCCATGAACGGAATCTGTCGTGTCGGGCCGGACGAAGCAGTCGTACGCCTCCCCCTTCGCCGCGGCGTGAATCATCTCCGGCGCGTAGTCGGACGTCCCGCCGGAGGGCAGCGTCAGCGCCGAGATCAGGCCCGGAAAGCGCACGCAGCGGAAATCGACGCGGCCGATCGCGTCGGCCGACAGCTGCTTGTAGTGCCGCGCGTAGTAGTGCCCGAGCTGCTCGCAGTACAGCTTGTTGCACCCGTACATCGTCGTCGGCAGCGCGAACTGATCCTCGGTGACGGCGCCGGCGCGCCGTCTTCGCCTCGAGGCTCGGCAGCCCGTAGGCGGCGATCGACGACGGGTAGATGAAGCAGCACCGGGCGGCCGTGCGACTCGCCCTCGTGCTGCGCGAACTCGAGCAGGTTGAGCGTCCCCTCGACGTTGACGTGGTGCGCGGTGACCGGCGTGAACTCGGACGCGCGTCGACAGGAGCGCCGCGAGGTGGAACACGCGCTCGACCTCGAACTCGGCCAGGATCCGTTCGAGCAGCGCGACGTCGGTGATCGATCCGGTGAACTCGCGCGCCACCAGCGGCGCGAGCGAAGCGTCGAGCGGGCTGACGTCGAGGGTGACGATCGGCGAGCCGGCCGCTGGCGAGCCGCGTGACCAGGCCGTGGCCGATTTCGCCGCCGGCGCCGGTGATGAGGACGACCGGCTTACGCATTCAGCGCGGCCTTCGCATCGTCCGGACCGGCCGCCGGAACGGGCTCGACATTTTCCACCTGGTCGGCGGTCAGCAGCATGTTCAGCGCGGTGTAGACGACGACCACGACCACCAGCCAGCGGACCGCCTCGAGCGGCAGCGACTTGACGATCAGCGCCGCGATCAGCGCCGCCGGCAGGCCGCCGATCGCGAGCCCGAGCGCGGCCTGGACGTGATAGGTGCGCGTCTTCACGAACTTGACGCTGCTGATCGGCATCAGGAACGCGCACGAGCCCATCATGATCGGAAACGCGGCCGCCGGCGTCATCCCCAGCAGGTAGACCAGGATCATGCACGGCGCGTAGAGGCCGATCCCGAGCATCATCAGCGCGCCGAGGGCGAAGTTTCCGGCCAGCCCGATGCCGAGCTTCGCGCCGGTGAGGCCGAGCGTATCGCCGCCCGCGGGAAACAGTTGCAGCGCGGTCATCAGCATGAGCACGGCGGCGGCGAGCAGCGCGAGCCCCATCCCGATCTGGATCTTGCGTCTGGGCCAGTGCACGACGACGCCGGCGCCGAGCCAGGAGCCGGTGACCGCCGCGACAATCATCAGCACCAGCGTCGTCGACTCCACCGGCACGAGCTGTGTGTAGATGAAGGCCTGCGCCATCACCGGCAGGGTGTGGCCGACGTTCAGCGTGCCCGGAATCAGCTTCACCGGCACCAGCCGCCGCAGCTTATAGACGGCGGTCGTGGTCGCGTACGATCCGATGCCGAGCGTATCGAAGAAATTGGTGACGAAGCCGATCACCAGCTGCAACGCTGTCGGCATGATGAACCCGCCACGAATCAGCGTGACGGCGTAGAGGACGAGCACTCCGGTGAGGCCGACGAGCAGGATTGTTTTAGCGTCCATGGATGAATTCGTTGGTGAAGGTTTTCGACAAATCGATGGTGGCGGTGCGAACTTTCTCGAGCGAGCCTGCTAACAGGGTCCGTACGACCTCGGCGCCCTCGGCCGACATCCTGCCGTCGGGCGAGTACATCGGCATCGACGCCTTCAACGCTTCGACATACAGCGCGTCGTCGTCGCCGCGGAACGCCTTCGGCGTCTTCGCGGCGATCTCCTCCGGCGTGTGCGTCTGCATCCAGCTCGAGCGTCCGCACGATCGCGCGCGCCAGCCGCGCGGCGGTGTCGCGGTTCGCCTGCACCCAGTCGGCGGACGAGTACAGGACGGAGGCGGGATACGTGTCGGTGCCGAACGCTTCCTTGACGCCTTCGGGCGTGCGCAGATCGGCGAGCACGCGCACGCGTGGATTGCGCTTCGCCACCATCGTGAATGACGGGTCGGCCATGACGCCTGCGTCCACCTTGCCGTGCTCCATCGCCGCGACCGCGGTCGCCGCGGTGCCGATCGAGGTGACGCTGACCGCGTCGGCCGGGACGCCGTTGCGCTGCAGCAGGTAGGTCAGCAGCATCTGCGACGACGAGCCGGCGCTGGTGACGCCGACGACGCGCCCCTTGAGGTCGGCGACGCGCACGACCGTGTCGGCGCGCTGCGGCGAGGTGGCGATCACCATCCCGGGAAAGCGAAGCATCGAGACGAACGGCGACGTACTCACGCCCTTCGGCCGCCATCTGAATCGTGTGGTCGTAGAACCCGGAGACGACGTCCGCGCTGCCGCCGACGAGCGACTGCAGCGCCTTGGCGCCGCCGGCAAAATCGGCCAGTTCCGCATCGATGCCTTCTTCGCGGTAGAACCCCAGTTCCCTCGCGAGCGTGGTCGGCAGGTAGATCAACTGCGTCTGGCCGCCGACCGCGATCCTGACCGTGCGGAGGCCGTGGTCTGCCTGGCCTCCACACGCGATCGCGGTCACCAAGGACACACAGGACGGCTAGCGACACGTAGGGCGCCGCTTCAGCGGCACCGCGTGCACGTCTGACCTGTGCCTCTGTGTACGTTGTCTCTCACTGCTTCCATCGCAAGAAGCCATCGTTCCAACCGGCTGACCGCGGCGCTGACGACGACGACGACGATCGCCAGGACCGTCATGCCCGCAAAGACACCAGTCGTGTCGAACGTCCCCTCGGCCTGTGAGATCACGTAGCCGAGGCCGCGCGTCGAGCCCAGATACTCTCCCACAACCGCGCCCACCATCGCGAATCCCAGGCTGGCCTGCAGGCTCGAGAAGATCCAGGTCAGCGCGCTCGGCACCAGGACGTGGCGGACCAGTTGCCGCTGGGAGGCGCCGAGCATCCTGCACGTTGTCGATCAGCACCCGGTCGGCGTCGCGCACCCCCTGGTAGGTGCTGAAGAACATGATGAAGAACACCAGCGTGACGGCGAGCGCGACCTTCGACCAGATGCCGAGGCCGAACCAGAGGAGAAAGAGCGGCGCGAGCACGATCCGCGGCACCGCGTTGAGCATCTTGATGTAGGGATCGAAGACCATCGCCAGCGCCGGCGACCGGCCGAACCAGAAGCCGAGCGCGATGCCGAGCGCGGATCCGATGAGGAGCCCGAGCAGCGACTCCTCGAGCGTCGTCGCGAGGTGAAGCCAGATCGTGCCGTCGCCGCTCCACGCCGCCACGCGCCGTGCGATCTCGGTCGGCTGGCTGACGAAGAACGGATCGAGCAGCCGCGCCGAGACCAGCGCCTCCCACAGCGCCAGGGCGCTGACGCCGACCGCAACCTGCCAGATCGCGATCGTCGAACGGCGGACGCCCCTGGCCGCGACCGGCGCCGCGCGATCGCCCTCAGCCACGCGTCGGCTCCGCGGCGCGCTGGCTGCGCTTGACCTCTTCCCGCAGCACGACCCACAGCGCGCGGTGCAGATCCACGAACGCCGGCGCGGTCCGCAGTTCCATCAGGTCGCGCGGGCGCCCGAGCGGAACAGGATGCCGCGCGACGACGCGCGCGGCCGGACCGGCGGAGAGCACGACCACTTCGTCGGCGAGCGCGATCGCCTCTTCGAGATCGTGGGTGACGAAGACGACGGTCTTCTTCTGCCGCGCCGCTCGCGCTCTCGCCGACTCCCACAGCGCCAGCAGCTCGCCTTCCATCGACAGCCGCGTGTGAACGTCGAGGGCGCTGAACGGCTCGTCCATCAGCAGCAGGCTGCGATCGATGATCCAGTTCTGCGCCATCGCCGCGCGCTTGCGCATGCCGCCGCTCAACTGCGACGGGTAGTGGCTGCCGAACGCGGCGAGGCCGACGCGAGCCAGCCAGCGATCGGCGTGCGCGCGCGCGTCCGCACGCGATGCGCCCGCCAGGGTCAGCCCGAGCGCCACGTTGTCGCGAACCGTCTTCCACGGCAGCAGCGCGTCCTGCTGAAACATGTAGGTCGCGTGCCGGTTGAGCCCCGTCAACGTGCCGTCCTGCCCGCGGACGACGCCGGCCGATGGCGACAGCAAGCCCGGCGGCGAAGATTGAGCAGCGTCGATTTGCCGCAACCGCTCGGCCCGACAACCGCGACGAAGGCGCCGGCCGGGACCGTGAAGGAGATGTCGTCGAGCGCGCGATACTCGCGTCCGTCCGGCGCGGTGAACTCGCGCGAGACGCGATCGAACTCGAGCGCGGTCATGACGCCGCGGGCCGGCGGCCAGCCGGCTCGCCGAGGAAACGGCCGCGCGACGCGCGTGACCTCGTCGGCGGTTGCGCGCTCGCTGTGCGGGCTGTGGCCTCCCTCAGGGAGAACCGCGAACGTCGCGACGCCGCCAAGCGCCGCACGCAGCGCGTCGAGCTCGCCTGGCTCGGTGCGCGGATCGCGCGCGCCGTGCACGACGAGCGCCGGCACGCCGAGCGTCGCGAGCCGCCCGCCGTAGAGATCGTCGTCGTTCGCGGTCCGCTCGGCAGCGATCCGCAGCCACGCGGCGCCATTGGTGCGAATCAGATCGCGCCAGCGCTCGCCGTGCTCGCGCGCGAGCACGTCGGTGACCCGCGCGCCGAGCCCGTCCGGGTCGTCCATCATCGTTTCGAAGAACGCGCGCGAGGCAGGCTTGGTGCGGTAACAGGTGCGTGGCCTCGACGATCGAGCGCCTCGAGCCGCTGCGGCGCGGCCAGCGCCATCAGCAGCGCGATCACGGCGCCGTCGCTGTGGCCCCACAGCACCGGCCGCTCGAGGCCGAGCGCCTCGATGACGCCAAACGTCTCGGCCGCCGCGCGGTGGTGGAAGTCGCTCTCCTGCCGCTCGAGCGTCCCCGACAGGCCGTAGCCCGTGCGATCCGGGATGACGATGCGATGGCTCGCCGGAGAGCGCGGCGATCTGGCGATCGAAGGGATAGATCTCGTAGCCCCAGCCGCCATGCAGGATCACGAGCGGACGGCCGGCGCCGTGCTCGCGGTAGTGGATGCGGACCGGCGCCACGCCGGGCGCGAGCGGCGACGAGGGGAGTTCGACAAACGGCATCAGCGATCAAACTTCAGCGTGCATTCAACACAGAGGACACCAAGGACACAGAGAATCATGGTTTGTTCTTGTGTCCCTTGTGTCCTCGGTGTCGAGTACACGCCGCGAATCAGCTGGCTCCCGGCATTGTCTTCACCGTCTCGTCGAGCGCGCCCCAGGTCTCGGGGTCCTGGCACACGAGCGTGGTCAGGTAGAGCCGCACGTCGTCGGCGGGAAACTGTTTCGACGAGCTCAGCCGCGGCCGGGCGCGATTTTCTCGGGGTCCGGCTTGACGCTGTCTTCCTGAATCAGGCCGTTCTCGTGCGCGATGCCGAGCGCGTCGAGGAACGCGGCCATCATCGGGCGCTGCTCCGCCAGGTGATAGACGACCAGCGTGCGCGCGGCGATCTGATCCGGCACCGTGCCGAGGGTCGCGAGGTGACGCGCCTTGCGATCGATGTCGAGGCCGACGACGGTCTTGGGGCGGAATTTTTTCTGCTGCGCGATGAGCAGCGCCGCCTGCAGCTGATCGTCGGTCGCCTCGGGATCTTCCCAGAAGGCGCGCGCCGCGCGGGTCCGCTGCTCGAGGGTCAGCTGCTTCCACAGGCGTGAAGGGGTCAACGTCGTCTCGGTCATTGTTGTTATTCTAGTCATATGCGGCGACGAACGATTCGCGCGGCGTGGAGCGTCCTGCTCGCGCGTCGCCGTGGTGGCTGGCGCCGCGGCGCAGCAGCGGCCCGGCGTCCACCCGATCAGCGGCCGGCGGTTCGCGCCGGTGATGGGCTACCAGGGCGCGCGAGTGGCTCGAGCGCGCGCGAGCGCGACGACGAGGAAGAGCCGGACGTGGCGCTGAACGTCCTGAAGATTCCGAAGGGCGCGTCGGTCGCCGACATCGGCGCCGGGTCCGGCTACATGACCGAGCGGCTCGCCGCGCGCGTCGGCCCGACCGGGCGCGTCTTCGCCAACGACATGCAGCCGCAGATGCTCGACATCCTGTCGCAGCGTCTCGAAGCAGCGGCGGATCACCAACGTCACGCTGGTCGCAGGGCACGGTCGACGATCCGAAGCTGGCGCCGGCGTCGGTCGATCTCGCGCTGATGGTCGACGTCTATCACGAGCTCTCGCAGCCGCAGGCGATGCTGCGGCGCCTGCGCGAGGCGCTCAAGCCGGGCGGACGGCTGGTGCTGCTCGAATACCGGAAGGAAGATCCGACGATCCCGATCAAGCTCGAGCACAAGATGAGCGTGGCCGAGGCGAAGATGGAGGTCGAAGCCGAAGGGTTCACGCTGGCGAAGGTGGACGAGGCGCTGCCGCGCCAGCACATCCTGATCTTCACCGTGAAGCCGACGCCGTAACGCCAGCCCCGGGCCCGTGCTCTTCACCGAACCGACCTTCCTCTTCCTGTTCCTGCCGCTGCTGCTCGCGCTTTACTTCGCGCCGGACCTGGCGCGCGTGTTCGGCCGCGCACAGCCAACGGCGCACGGCGCCTACGCGCAACTGGCTGCTGCTCGTCGCCAGCGTCATCTTCTACGCGAAGGGCGGCGGCGCGTTCACCTGGCTGATGCTCGGCTCGATCGCGTTCAACTACTGGATGGCGATCGCCGTCGATCGCGCCCGGCACGGCCGACGGCCGCGCAGGCGCTGGCTCGCGTTCGCCGTCGCCGTCAACCTGGTCGTGCTCGGCGTCTTCAAGTACGCGAACTTCTTCGTCGACAACGTCAACGCGCTGTCGGCGCGCCGTCGGGCTGGCGCGCGCTCGACGTGCCGCGGGTGCTGCTGCCGATCGGCATCTCGTTCTTCACCTTCCACGCCATCTCGTACGTCGTCGACGTCTACCGCCGCGACGCGACCGCGCAGAAGAGCCCGGTGCACGCGGCGCTCTACCTGCTGCTCTTCCCGCAGCTCATCGCCGGGCCGATCATCCGCTACCGCGACATCGCCGATCAGCTCGCGCGGCGCATGGTCACGATCGACGACTTCGCCTACGGCGTCCGCCGCTTCGTCATCGGCCTCGGCAAGAAGGTGCTGATCGCCAACGTCGTCGCCGGGCCCGGCGGACAAGATCTTCGCGATGCCGGCCGGCGCAGCTCTCGCGCCGCGCACGCCTGGCTCGGCATCGTCTGCTACACGCTGCAGATCTACTTCGACTTCTCCGGCTACTCGGACATGGCGATCGGCCTCGGGCGGATGTTCGGCTTCCGCTTCCCGGAGAACTTCCGCTGGCCGTACATCGCCGACAGCGTCCAGGAGTTCTGGCGGCGCTGGCACATCTCGCTGTCGACCTGGTTCCGCGACTACCTCTACATCCCGCTCGGCGGCAACCGCGTCAGCCCGGCGCGCCGCTATCGCAACCTGATCACGGTGTTCTTCCTCTGCGGCCTGTGGCACGGCGCGAGCTGGAACTTCGTCATCTGGGGCCTGTGGCACGGCGCGTTCCTGGTGGTCGAGCGCGTGGTGGCGGACCGCAATCCGCAACCACAACGCCATCCGCAATCATCCGAATCCGCAGTCCGCAATCCGGCGTTGTCGATTGGCCGATCTGGCCGCACGTCTACACGCTGCCGTGGTGATGATCGGCTGGGTGTTCTTCCGCGCCGAGACGCTGCCGGCGCGATCGCGTTCCTGAAGGCGATGGCGGGCGCGGCTGCCGCGGCGCCGACGCCGTACACGGTCTGGTGGTACCTGACGCCGGAGCTGTGGCTGGCGCTCGTCGCCGGCGCGATCGGCTCGGCGCCGTGGGTCGCCGGCGCTCGCGCGCGCGGCTCGCGCGCGACCGGACGGCCGCGGCTGGCGTGCGGTGCGACCTGCTCGGCACGGCCAGCGCTGATCGCGCTGCTGGTCGCGTCGATCATGCAGATGGCGGCGCGCACCTACAACCCGTTCATCTACTTCCGGTTCTGATGGCCGACAACGCCGACGGCAGCGCGATACCTCCCGTCGACCGGCCGCGTCCGTCTGCTCGTGGCGCTCTTCGTCGTCGTGATCTCGCTGCCGCTGGCGGCGAACCTCGCCGGCGTCGACGGCGCCGACGCCGGGCGCGGAGAACCGCGAGCTCGCGGCCTTCCCACGGCTCGACGGATCGTGGCAGTCGGTCGCCGCGCTGCCGGCCGCCTTCGGCGCCTGGTTCGACGATCACTTCGGGTTCCGATCGACGCTCGTCCGCTGGTACGGCGAGAGCCGCCTGTTCGTGCTCGGCGTGTCGCCGTCGCGCGGCGGTCGTGAAGGGCCGCGACGGCTGGTTCTTCTACGCCGACGACAACGCGATCGAGGACTACGCGAACGTCGAGCCGCTGACGCCGACGGCGCTCGCCAACTGGCGCGACGGCGGTCGCTGCGCGCGCGCGACTGGCTGCGCGCCCGCGGCGTCGCCTACGTCTTCACTGATCGCGCCCGACAAGCACGTCATCTACGACGAGGAGATGCCGTCGACGCTCGCGCGCCTCGGCGACCTCTCGCGCACCGACCAGCTGTTACACGACGCTGCAGGACACCGGCTTCGCCGTCGACTGCGCCCGTGGCTGTTCGAGGCCAAGGCACGCGAGCGGATCTACCAGCAGACCGACACGCACTGGAACGATCGCGGCGCGCTGGTCGCCTACCAGCAGATCATCGAGGCGGTGCGCGCGCGCGTGCCGGCGACGCCGCCGCCGTGGACGCGAACGACTTCGAGCCGGTCGAGCGCAACATCGAAGCGACTCGACCTCGCGGCGATGATGGGGTTGAAGCGCGTGCTGCGCGAGACCGATCTGGCGCTGCGTGCCGACGCGCCCGCGCCGCGCGCGGGTCGTCGAGCCCGCAGGCGCGAAGCCGACCGACGAACTGGGACGGCTCGTCACCGAGATCGACGATCCGTCGCTGCCGCGCGCGGTGATCTTCCGCGACTCGTTCGTGTCGCGCCTGGTGCCGTTTCTGTCCGAGCACTTCAGCCGCGCCGTCTATCTGTGGCAGAACGATTTCGACGCGAACCTGGTCGAGCAGGAACACCCGGACGTCGTCATCCAGGAGATCGTCGGCCGCCACCTCTACGGCTTCATCCCGTCGCCGGAGCTCGTGCCGCAGCCGTAGCCGGACGAAGAGCGGGGTTGGACCCGTTTTGTGGGTCCGACCCCTATTAGCTTGTTGCTGCGGAGAGATCTCTTCGACCGGCCGGGTGATAAGGGGTCGGACCGCAAAGCGGGTCCAACCCCGTTTCTCGTCGTGGTCTCCGTCACTGTCGAACGGTCGGATACTTGATCCCGAGCTGCTCCAGGTAGGTCTTGTACTTGGTCGGGTCGAAGTAGTACTTCTTCATCTCCGGCCGGTACTTCTCGATGATCTTCTCGTTCATCGTGATCGCCGGCTGGTCGTCCGGGCCGATGAACGGGATGTACTTCTGATCCTTGGTCTGGACGTTGCGGAAGTAGTCCCACGCGCTCTGCACCAGCTCGGGGCGCATCAGCATGTCGATGATCGTCATCGCCTGGACCTTCGCGCCGGCGGTGACGCCCTTGTGCGCGATCGGCGTCGCCGACGCGATCGCGTTGGCCCAGTTGTGGCCCGGCAGGTTCGGAATGTTCGCCGGGTAGCCGAGCGTGACCGTCGGCACGACCCACGAGACGTCGCCGATGTCGTCCGAGGGGCCGCCCATGTTCTGCTCGGGATCGAGGCCGCCGCGCAGCGGGTTCAGCTGCGTCGCCAGGCCGATCTGCGGCTGCTTCAGCTCCTTCTGAATGCCTTTCGCCAGCGCGATGTCGTCGGCGTCCCAGGTCGGCAGGCCGACCGAGAGGATGTTCGCGTACATGGTTTCGGCGAGCGTCTTGTTCATGTGCTGCGGCCAGGCCGAGCCGAGCAGGCGCGAGCTGACCTCGGTGTTGGTCATCATCGCCGCCGCCTTGGCGATGCTGTCGCCAATCTCGCGCAGCTCCTTGATGTGCTCGTAGTCGGTCTCGCGGAAGTAGTACCAGACCGACGCGTTCTGCGGCACGACGTTGGGCTGATCGCCGCCGTTGGTGATGATGTTGTGCGAGCGCTGCTGCAGCCGCAGGTGCTCGCGGCGGAAGTTCCAGGCGATGTCCATCAGCTCGACGGCGTCGAGCGCCGAGCGGCCGCGCCACGGTTGCGCGGCCGAGTGGGCGCTCTCGCCCTTGAACGTGTACTCGATCGACACCAGCCCGGTGCCGAAGCCGCCGCCCCAGCTGGCGCCGAGGTTCGAGCCGACGTGCGCGAAGAGCGACACGTCGACGTCGCGGAACAAGCCGGCGCGGATGAAATACGCCTTGGTGCCGACCAGCTCCTCGGCGACGCCCGGCCACAGCTTGAGCGTCCCCGGCAGCTTCTCGCGCTCCATGATCTTCTTCACCGCGAGCGCCGCGGTGATGTTCAGCGGCACGCCGGAGTTGTGCCCTTCACCGTGTCCGGGCGCGCCGGCGATGATCGGATCGTGATACGCGACGCCCGGCTTCTGCGAGGCCTGCGGGATGTCGTCGACGTCCGAGCCGATCGCGATCACCGGCTTCCCCGATCCCCAGGTCGCGAACCACGCCGTCGGCACGCCGGCGTACCAGCGCTCGATCTTGAAGCCGTTCTTCTCGAGCAGGTCGGTGAGGTACTTCGACGTCTCGAACTCCTGGAACCCGAGCTCGGCGAAGCTGAAGACCTGGTCGACCATCTGCTGCGTCTGCACACGCATCGACTCGACTTCGGCCGCAGCCTCTTTCTTCAGCTCCTCGACCCGCGGCGGTCCCGGCGGCGTCGGCGCCGTCGGCTGCGACGGCGCCCCGCCGCGGCCGCGCTGCGCACTCACGCCAACGGCGAGAACGAGAACGACACCGGCGGCGGCAAGCACTGTTTTCATAGTCAGCACGTCGAACCTCGAACCCGCGAACCTGCAACCTAGAACCTGAGCGCGAACCCAGAACCTAGAACCCAGAACCCCGAACCGCGCGCGGGGCGAACCCCGCTCTCCTACCGCTGCTCCGTCGGCCGCGCGCTCGCCAGCCGCCGGCGTGGCGCTGCCGTAGTAGATGCCGTTGAAGAACAGCTTGAAGGTGCCGTGCGGCTGCGCGCGCCACAACACCTCGGGCCCGAAGAGGACCACGTGTCCTTTGCCGACCGGCGCGTCGATGATCGCGACCGCCTGATCGAGATACTGCTGGCCCCACGCCCAGCCGCTGCGCAGCGGCGTCGGGCTGTCGAACCAGGCGACCGGCTTCACGCCTTTGAGCGCCGCCTCCGGCTCGAGCCGGAACGCCGGGCTCTCGTCCCACATCACCATCGCCTTGCTCGTCCATCCCGTAGGCGAGCGGGTGCGTCGGGTCGATCCGCGCCTCGAGGATCGGTGCCCGGGATGTAGAACTTCTCGCGCGGCAGCGGCTGCTCGGCGCCGCCGGCGACCCGCTCGACCAGCGCGTCGCGAATCGGCAGGCCGAGGTGATACGCCGAGCGCTGTCGACGATCCGATCGTCGAGGACGGTGCCGCCGTTCTCGACGAACTTCTTCAGCTCGGGCACCGTCTTCGCGACGCTGATGCGGCCCAGCCAGTCGCGGAACTCCGCCGGGATCGTGTCCGCGCGCGGCTGCGCCCCGAAGCCGCCCTGCGGAGCGCCGGCCGCGGGATCGCGATACGGGATGCCGCCGTCGACGAACACCAGCACGTCGAACTTCGCGTTCAGGTTGCCGGCGTCGAGCGTCGCCGGGATAGACGACCTCGAACGGGAACTCGTACTGCTCGAAGATCCAGCGCGTCCAGCCGGACGGCATCGAGCCGCCGTACTGATCCCACAGCCCGATGCGCACCGGCTTCAGCTTCATCGTGTCGCGCCGGCTTCGACGGCGACGCGTGCCGAAGGTCAGCCCCTTGTCGGCGGCGAGCTTCTGCAGGATCGGCAGCGTCGACGGCTTCGCCGGGATGTACATCGCGCCGGCCGGGATATGTCTTGCCGTCGACGGTCCACGGCGACTTCAGCCAGTAGACCTCTTCGTTCGCCTTCAGCAGCCGGTTCACGGCGACGAACGCATCGTTCACCTGGTGACTGAGCAGGTAGCCGCCGCCTGCGTCGGCGCCGTCGCCGGCCGATCTTCCCCGGCGTGACGGCGACGAGGTCGGCGATCTTCTCGAACGGCCCGTCGAACCCTTCGAGGATGCGATCGAACTTGATCCCCATCGAGTAGGCGATGTTGTAGCCGGTGACGTCGTACGGCGGCCGCGGCGGGCCGCCCGGATACGGGATGTCGTCCGGGTGATCCTGCGGCTCGAACATGTCCATCACGTGCGCGCGGAACGGCTGCGCCGCCTTGACGACGAACGAGCCGGCCGGATACTGCTTGCCGGCGACCGTGAACGGCGCGGTCGCGCGGTGCGCGACGACGCCCGCCTTGATCAGCGTGTTGACGAACTTGGTCGCGGTCAGGAAGTCCGGCTGATCCGCCGGCAGGATGAAGCCGCGCGGATCGCGCTCTTTCGGATCGCGCAGCACGCTGTTGAAGATCGCCACCGGCGCGCCGCCGCCGCGTCCGCCTCGGCCGCCTTCCGCGCGGAGCGGCGCCGGACGGGCTGCTGCTCTCGATCGCGGCCCGCGCCGCCTCGATGCGCTTGGGATGGATCGTCCAGTGGTCGCGGCTGCCCTTGTCGATCGCGTTCTTCGCCATCTTGTACATGTTGAAGAGGAAGTCTTCCTTCCGCTTCGACGCGATGTCGAGGATCGCCCAGTTGTTGGTCACCGAGTATTCGATCGCCTCGCGGAAATGGAACGTGCGCGGCGCGATCGGATTCGGCACGTCGGCGCGCGGCAGCTGCATGTCGAGCACGAACGGAATCTCGACCGGCGTCGGGTTGCCGATCGTCTCGGTCAGGATGCCGATCTGGTTGTGGAAGTACGAGGTCGTCCGGATGCCGCCGTTGAACCAGGTCGAGTAGTTCGTCGCCGACCGCATCACCGCGCCCGGCTTGCCTTCGACGGCCAGCCGCGTGTGAATCGCCGAGCCGACCGTGTCGATGCCGAGCGACGACCAGCGGATCGAAGTTGTAGTTGAACGGATCGCGGAACGGCGGCGCGAAGAGCACCGCGCCGGCGGGCCCGGTCTGGTGATGGTTGTACATGATCGCCGGGAACCACTCGCGATACATCATCTTGTTCGCGTTGATGCTCTCCGACTGCGTCGCCATGTAGAAGTCGCGGTTGTCGTCGTGGCCGATGTACTTCTGATACAGCCGCGGGATGCCGCCGGTCGACCGCTTCTTCTCGTCCGGCTCGCGCATGTACCAGTTCGAGACCAGCTCCATGCCGTCCGGGTTGATCAGCGTGCAGCAGGACGATGTCGTCGTTCAGGATCCGCATCGTCTCGGGATCGGTCTTGCTGTTCAGGCGGTAGATCGTCTCGATCAGCTGCTGCGCGCCGAGCACCTCGGTCGCGTGCAGGCCGCCGTCGATCCAGACGACGGTCTTGCCGTCGCGCGCGAGCTGCCGCGCCTGCTCGTCGGTGATGCCCTCGGCGAGCGCGAGCTTGCGGTTCATCTCCTTGAACTGGGCGAGCTTCTTGTGGTTCTCGGGCGAGGTGATGATCGCGGTGAGCTCGGGACGGCCTTCTTCGGTCTTGCCGATCTCGACGACCGTCATGCGATCCGATTCCCGGTCCAGCTTGCTGCAGGTACTCGACGTACTGCGTGTAGTTGGCCAGGTAGTAGTCGTCGCCGATGTCGTGGCCGAACTGCGCCTTCGGCGGCGTCAGGGTCGCGGTCGCGGTCGCGGTCCGCTGCGGCTGTGCCGACGCGACGACCATCGTCACCGCGGCGACGACGGCCGCGGCGCCGCTCTTCAGGATTGCCGAACGCCCCGCCGTGCTGTTGCCCATTTCAACCTCGTGGATAAAAGCGAATCCGCGGATCGTAGCACGGGCACACGGAGGGTCAGAGGCGCCGAGGCGCCGAGCGCAGCAGGCTACTGCCTCTCCTCCTGGGGATTCTTGCGACCCGGTTTCTCCCATTTGGCGACGGCCGGCTCGCCGGTGAGGCGCGCGGCGATCGTGTGGCGCTGCCAGAGGTCGACGCTGAAGGCGCCGCGGCTCTGGGCGAACAGCTCGCCGGCTGTTCGGCTCGCCTGCAGCAGGCCGCGCTTGGTGTGCACCTTCGACGCCAGCAGGTAGTGGCCGAGCTCGTGCGCGAGCGCGCGGCCCATCGCCCGCCCGACCAGCTGCTCGCGTCGCATCAGCGGCATCTGGTCGACGATGCCCGACCACCGACCGCGATACCGCGAGCAGCTTCGCCGCGTTCCAGTGCGACAGGTAGATCTCCGGCAGCGGATCGTGATCGCCCTCGAACACGATCCAGCCGAGCGGCGTGCGGTGGTCGCGCGCCACGCCCGTGTCGTTGCCGACGATCACCCGCAGCCTGGATGGCACGACGGCTCCAGTGTCCGGCGTTCGCGGATCCGGGACGGCGCTGCGCGCGGCGGCGCGGTCCCACATGAAGGCGACGCCGGCCGCGCGCCAGATCTCGGCGGCTTCGGCGAGCAGGTGCGTCACGATCGCGCCCGGCACGCCGGGCGCTTCAACGACGCTGACGATGACCGGCGGGAGCGAAGCCGGCGCGGCTTCTGCGGCGAAGCGGCGGATGCGAGAGCGACAGCGAGGCCGGTGGCGATCAGCATCATGTCTGCAATAGACGGATGCGATCGACAAAAGTTTGATGTCCGGAATCGCGACGAACGGACGCTGCTTAAATCTCGAAATCGACCGCTACGATGTGATCGCAGAGGCTGACGCCGAACTGTGCAACCGGCACGTGCCGCTCGTTCTTCTGATACGCGTCGAGCGCCGCGCGATCGGGAAACGTGATCGAGAGCCCGGTGTCGTAGGAGCGCGGCGAGCGCACGACGTCCTCGCCAACCTTCAGGTCGAGCACCCCCGTCAGATCCTTCAATCCGCCAAGGCGCGCGCGGTGCTCGCCGCGCGCGGCGGCGTCGACGTCCGCCTTGTATTTGAAGCACACCAGATGCACGAGCATGTCGCCTCCTTAGAGTTCTTCTCCTTCGATGTCATCGTCGGCCACGTCGACGACGACGCTGTGGATGTCGATGCGGAACCAGTCGCGGAAGGTCTTGAGGTCGCGCGCCGCCGGCCAGCTCGATTCGTTCTCGGTCCACGCCGCGAGCTGGAACTCGAACAGCCAGGTCGCGTTCTCCTCGACCCACTCCTGCAGGTCTTCCTCGAGCTCGAACTCCGGCAGCAGGAACGCCGACGCCGTAGGCCTTGGCGCGCGGCACGGTGATGGCGCCCTTGTTGAAGTCGGCGTCGGTCGTCGCGCATCCAGTCGATGTAGGGCTGCGCGCCGATGATGGTGACGGCGGTCCGGTTGACCACTCGCATGCGGGCGATTCTAGCGTGAGCGCAGTTCTCAGACTCGACGGTCAACGCACGAAGCCGCGGAGCGCGCAGAAGGCACGGCGCACGAGTCCGCGTGTTCTGCGCTTCGTGGTGAGTGCCGCGACGACTGACCCCGCTACACGACGCGGACGATGGCGGGCTCGTCTCGTCGCGCGCGGCGCCGGCGAGCGCGCGCGCGAGCGTCTGCGCGGCGCGGACGGCATTGCCGGCCGGCTGCGAGGTGTAGCAGATCCGCAGCTGGTGATCGCCGCCCTGATCGACGTAGAACGGCTCGCCGGTCAGGACCATCACCGACTCGCGCAGCGCGCGGTCCTGCACGGCGCGGGCGCGGACGCCCGGCGCCAGCTGGCACCACAGATACATGCCGCCGTCGGGCACGCTGAACCGCAGCTGCCCGGCGGGCACGTGCTGCCGCAGCGCCTGCACCATCGCGTCGCGCCGCCGGCGATGCTCGGTCTTGAGCGTCGCCAGGTGCGCGTCGAGCACGCCCTGTTCGACCAGCTCGCAGACGACGAGCTGCGACAGGTTCTGCGTGTGCGGATCGACCTGCTGCTTGATCAGCGCGAGCTGATCGATGATCGGCCGCACGGCGCTGATCCAGCCAAGGCGCAGCCCCGGCGCCAGCATCTTCGAAAAGCTGTTGATGCGGATGACGACGGTGTGCGCCTCGTCGAGCTTGAAGAGCGACGGCGGCGGCGGCGGACCGGTGCAGCGCCAGCTCGCGATAGGTGTCGTCCTCGACGATCGGCACGCGGTAGCGCGCGGCGAGCTCCAGCAGCTCGCGCCGGGTGCGGATCGACAGCGTGATGCCGGTCGGATTGTGGTGCGTCGGGTTGGTGTAAATCAGCTTCGGGCGATACCGCAGCAGCAGCTCTTCGAGCTCGTCGGTGTCGGCGCGGCGTGATGTCCCAGCCGACGAGCCGCGCGCCGGCGTTGCGGAACGTCTGGATGCGCGCCGAGATACCCGGGCCGATCGACGATCACCGCGTCGCCGGGATCGATCAGGCAGCGCGCCAGCAGATCGAGCCCCTGCTGCGCGCCGGCCAGGACGAGGATGTGCTCGGGCTCGCCGCCGAAGCGATCGCGCGAGCGCCGCGCGGAACCGCGGCATCCCCTCGGTCGGCCCGTGACGCCACGCCGCGTCGCCCGACGTCGCGAGCACGTGGTTCATCGCCCGCTGGAAGGCGTCGCGTCGGGAAGCAGTCGAGCGCCGGCACGCCGGCGGCGAGCGACATCAGCGCCGGATCGGCGGCCGCGCGCACCAGATCGCGCACCGTCGTGTCGGTCGCCTGCAGCGCCGCCGCCGCGATCTTGCCGCGCCACGCGAACGGCGCGCTCGCCGTGTCGGGCTTCGCCGACACGAACGTGCCGCGGCCGACGTAGCCGCGCACCAGGCCGCGCGCCTCGAGCTCGCGGTAGGCGCTGACGACCGTGGCGCGGCTGACGCTGAAGCGACGCCGCGAGATCGCGCTCGGGCGGCAGGCGGACGCCGGCCGGCACGTCGCCGCGCGCGATCGCCGCTCTCGAGCAGCGTCACGAGCCGGCGGTAGAGCGGCCGCGTGCGCGGCAGCGACTTGGCGTCGACGCCGAGGGCGCGAAACAAGTCCAATCACCGATTGGCTTGTTTGACGGACGGGCGTTCTTGGGCATGATTGTCTTCGCTATGACGAATCGAAACCAGTCCAAGTGTAACTGCCGCCGCCGTCGCGCGACCGGCGACGGCCTCGTCTATGTGAGCGGCGCGTTCCGGCCGGCCGCCGAGGCCGCGGTCAGCGTCTTCGACCACGGCCTGCTCTACGGCGACGGCGTCTTCGAGGGCATCCGCGCCTACAACGGCCGCGTCTTCAAGCTCGAACGCCACATCGATCGCCTGTTCGACTCGGCCAAGGCGATCCGGCTCGAGATCCCGCACACCCACGCCGAGGTCTGCGACATCGTCGTCGAGACCTGCCGGCAGAACGGGATCACGACGGCTACATCCGCCTGGTCGTCACGCGCGGCCCCGGCGATCTCGGCATCGACCCGCGCAAGTGCCCGCGCGCCGGAGCTGATCGTGATCGCCCGGCAGTTGACGATGTACGCGGCGGCGTCGAGCGGGCATCACGCGATCGTGACGTCGACGTTCCGGCGCAACGCGCCGGACGCGACCAGCCCGTCGATCAAGTCGCTGAACTATCTGAACAACATCCTCGCGCGCATCGAGGCGAACGATCGCGGCGCCGACGAGGCGCTGATGCTCGACGGCCAGGGCTACGTCGCGGAAGCCACGGTCGACAACTTCTTCATCGTCACCGACCAGGCGCTGCTGACGCCGCCGACGGCGACGAACCTGAAGGGCATCACGCGCGAGACGCTGCTCGGCGCTGGCGGCGAGCCTGGCATCCGGGCCGAGGAGAAGCCGTTCACGCTGTTCGACGTGTGGACGGCGAAGGAGGCGTTCATCTGCGGGACCGGCGCGGAGGTGGTGCCGGTGCTGTCGGTGGACGGCGCGGACGATCGGCGAACGGCGACGATCGGCCCGGTGACCGGCCGCATCGTCGCCGCGTACCACGAGCTGGTGCGGTCGCAGGGCACGCCGATTCGTGCCGGCGGCACCGGCGCGTGAGGTCGTGGCGCGGTATTCGAGCGCTGACCGACGCGACCCAGGTTGGAACGCAGAGCCCGCGGAGACGCAGAGACTCAGGACTGCTCTGCGGGCTCTGCGGCGCTCTGCGTTCAAGCGTCGCGTGCGCCGCCGAAGTATCTGCCGCAGCGCCTCGAGCGTCCGCACCATCGACTCCCGCGCGACGCGGTTCACCAGCGGCGCCGGCAATCGGCCGCACCAGCGCCGGCACGTTGCGGCTGAGCGTCAGCGACCGCAATTCCACCAGCACGCCGCCGCCGGTTTCCTCGTAGCGCCAGTAGGAGTGAAGCCGCCACAGGAAGCCGTGATCGCCGCCGTCGACCTGCTCGATGCGGGTGGCGACGCTGCGCGCCGTGGCCAGCGTCGGCGTGAGGCGGTGGAACTGCATCTCGTGCTCGGTGTCGTAGCTCACCGTGACGATCGCGCGCCGCACCAGGCGGATGCCGACGCGCAGCGAATCGGCGCCGCGCGCGATCACACGCGACGAGACGACGTCTTCCTGCGGCGGCGGCGTGCCCGGATGCTGCAGGCCGTGAAGCAGACGGTCGAGCGTGACGTTGGGGATGAACACCGCGCCGCGCCAGTCGCTGATCGTGCCGCCGGGCACCTGCACGCTCTCGCCGTCGGCGTCGATCTCGTTCGACTTCGGCCGCGGCGCGCGTGCCTGCGACCGCGTCTCGGCCAGCGTGTGCTCGGTGGCCGCGACATAGCGCTCCCAGGCGGCGACCGTCTGCGGCTGATCCTGCGGCCCGAGCGCTGGCGGCCGCCGCCGGCGTCGCTGCCGCGATCATGGCGAGCAGCGCGATGACATGTCGGGCACTGCGTCAGCGATGCCGTGGGACGCGCGCGGAAGACCCACCGGTCGGCCATCAGGAAATTGACGATGCTGATCGGCGACGACCGCGATCGTGTTCGCCGGCACCGGCGGCAGTCCGAAGGATGCCGACCAGCCACGCCATCAGCAGCGCGTTTCCGGCGATCGAGATCAGCCCGTTGGCCAGGTGAAATCGAACCAGGCGCTGCACTCGAGCATCGGCGGCAGGACCGGGACTGCGATCCGCGGTCGTCCGATCGATCCACGTCCACCGCTCGTGCCAGAGGAAGTTGTGAAGGACGGCGAGCTCCACGGCGACCAGCGTGGCCGGCAGCCACGGCCAGCCGCGCGAGCGAGGTCAGCACGTGCGAGCGCGGCGATCTGCACCAGGAAGCCGAGGACGCCGACGGCGACGAAAGGCGCGACGCGCGTGGCGGCGGTCGACCTCATGCCGTTTCCCCGCGCAGCACGGCGGGCGCCGCAATGCAGATGCGTCTCGTGCCGCGGCGTCGCCGGCGGCTTCGGCAGCGGCTCCTGCAGGTACAGCGCGCGCGCATTCCGGACCGCGGAGATGACGAACACGCCGACCAGCCCGGCGGCGGCGATCGCGCCGCCGACGTCGAGCAGCAGCGCGCGGTGGCCGGCGATCGTCGACCCACGGGTTGCCGCGCGACGAAGCACGGCGCCGATCGCGAGCAGGATGCGCAGCTCGGTCGGGCCGATGCCGGCGAACGACAGCCGGAAGACGCCGACCGAATGCGTCGCGAGGAAGGTTTCGGCGGAGACGAGGAAGTAGGCGGCGAGCGAGCGCGAGCGCGATCGTCGGCGTCATCAGCCCCGACGCGGCCATGCCGGCCACGAGCGCGGCCGTGCCCGCCAGGTCGATGACGTGATCGACGTAGTAGCCGTAGCGCGGACGCGGCTGGTGGCGCACGCGGGCGAGCGTCCCGTCGAGGCTGTCGCCGAACCAGTTGACGCGCGAGCGCGACGGCGAACGCAGGCGGCGGCCCAGGGGGTGACGGGGATCGGCGGCGAAGGCGAGCCCGGCGGCGGGCATCGCGAGCAGGCCGAGCAGGGTCAGGTGATCGGAGCTCAGCCAGCGGCGGCAGGCGCCGTGGCGATGGCGATCAGCAGCCGTTTTTCGGCGGAAGCGAGCACGCTCCGGTGCTCGCGCGTATGGTCCATATCGGCCTCCAACTGGAACTGCGAAAAGGGCCTGCCGGACCGGCTCGGCCGGGCGTAAGATTCCTGTAAGGATGGTCTCAAGGAGGTCCGCGATGGCCGAAACTGCGAAGTGCGCGCACCCGGCCTGCGACTGCATGGTCGAAAAAGGCGGGCCCCACGGGAAATACTGCAGTGAGCACTGCAAGGAGAAAGGACAGACGATCGAGCTGCGCTGCGACTGCAGGCACCCGGCGTGTCGCTGAATGACACCCGCCGACGCGCGGCGGCCCCGTCGCACACATGGATGCTCCGGAACGCTACGAGCAGCTGATCGCGTTTCTCGACTCGAACCTGCCGTCGCCGGTCGATCGCCAGGAGGCGGCCGACGGTTCGGTGCAGTTCACCGGCGGCGAGCCGGCAGAAGTCGTCGTGTCGCTGACCGAAACCAGCGTCCTCGTGTCAGAGTTCGCCGGGGTGTGGGAGTCGGCGTTCACGCTTCGCGGCGCGCGCCCCGCCGGGTCGGCGTGCTGAAGTGGCGGCGCCTGCCGGAGACGGCGCTGTTCAACGCCCTCAGCGTGCTGATCAAAGGCGCGCGCGAGGCGCGGCATGTCGCGGTTCCAGACCGTGCCGCTACTGCGCCCGCAGCACCGCGCCCGAATGGATGCACGGCGACGGCGTCTGCCAGGCATGCGCCGATCAGCACAGCGGCGCGATTCACTAGTCCGAGTCGGTCTCGTCTCGACTCGTCTTCGAGCTGCTGTAGCTCCGCGCGTCGAGCTCGTCCCAGCGCGCGTAGACGACGGCAGCTCGCGCTGCAGCTGTCGACCCGCGCGAGCGACGCCTTGATCGCCTCCGCCGCTTCCTTGTAGAAATCCGGGCCGGCGATCTTCTCGGCCAGCGCGCGCTGCTCGGCCTCGAGCGCCTCGATCCGCGCGGGCAGCGCGTCGAGCTCGCGCTGCTCCTTGAAGGACAGGCGCTTGCGCGCCGCCTGCGCGATTACCGGCGCTGGCGCGCCCTGCGCCCCGCCCGCCCTCGGTGCCCCTTCTGCCCTCTGTGTCCGCTGTCCCCTCTGCGAACTCTGTGCAGCCGCTCGAGTGCTCTTCCCTCGCGCGCTGCCGCAACCAGTCCTCATAGCCGCCGACGTACTCCTGCGACGCGCCCGTCGCCCTCGAACACGAACGTGCTGGTGACGACGTTGTCGAGGAACACGCGGTCGTGGCTGACGAGCAGCAGCGTGCCCGGCCACTCGACCAGCTGCTCCTCGAGCAGCTCCAGCGTCTCGAGATCGAGATCGTTGGTCGGCTCGTCGAGCACCAGCACGTTCGCCGGCCGCGTGAACAGCCGCGCCAGCAGCAGGCGATTCCGCTCGCCGCCCGACAGCGCCTTCACCGGCGAGCGCGCGCGCTCGTCGGAAAACAGGAAGTCGCGCAGGTAGGCGTGGACGTGGCGCGTGCGGCCGTTGGCGGTGACGGTGTCGTTGCCCTCGCCGACCGTGTCGAACACCGTCCGCTCGGGATCGAGCTGCTCGCGCTGCTGGTCGTAGTAGGCGATCTGCACGTTCGCGCCGTGCCGCGATCTCGCCGTCGTCCGGCGCCAGCTCGCCGAGCAGCATCCGCAGCAGCGTCGTCTTGCCGGCGCCGTTCGGGCCGATGAGGCCGATGCGATCGCCGCGGATGATGCGGGTCGAGAAATCGTTGACCACCGGCCTTGCCGTCGAAGGCCTTCGAGATCCCGCTTCGCCTCGAACACCAGCTTGCCCGACTGCTCGGCCTGCTCGACCTGCAGCCGGACGTTGCCGATCTGCTCGCGCCGCGCCGCGCGCTCCGCGCGCATCGCCTCGAGCGCCCGCACCCGCCCTTCGTTCCTCGTCCGCCGCGCCTTGATGCCCTGGCGCAGCCACACTTCTTCTTCGGCGAGCTTCTTGTCGAACTTTTCCTGCAGCACGGCCTCGTTGGCGAGCGCCTCCTCCTTCCGGCGCAGATAGGTCGCGTAGTCGCCGGGCCACGACGTCAGCCGGCCGCGATCGAGCTCGACGATGCGCGTGGCGAGCCGCTGGAGGAAGGCGCGGTCGTGGGTGACGAACATCGACCGCGCCGTCGTACTCGGCGAGAAAGTCTTCGAGCCAGGTGATCGCCTCGATGTCCAGATGGTTGGTCGGCTCGTCGAGCAGCAGCAGATCCGGCTGGCCGACCAGCGCGCGCGCCAGCAGCACGCGGCGGCGCCAGCCGCCCGAGAGCGTGTCGACGATCGCGTCCGGCGGCAGCTCGAGCCGCGACAGGATCAGATCGACATGGTGCTCGCGCAGCCACGCCTCGTCTTCTTCGAGGTGATGCGTGTGCCCTTCGGCGACGACCTCGAAGACCGAGCGGTGCGGCCGAGAGCGGCACGTCCTGCTCGAGGCGCGCGATGCGCAGCGCCGGCTGCCGCCAGACCGTGCCCGAATCGGGCGGCGAGCTCGCCGCTGAGGATCTTCAACAGCGTCGACTTGCCGGTGCCGTTGCGGCCGATGACCGATACGCGCTCGCGCGGCTCGATCTGCAGGGCGACGTCGTCGAGCAGCGGCAGATGCCCGAATGCGATCGACACGTCGTCCAGGGAGACCAGGGGCATCCCTTCAACGTACCACGCCGAAATGCAAAATGGGCGGGTGGTGAAATCGGCGGATGTGTGAGTTATCGTACGCGTCCATGCGACCCATGCCGTTTGTCATCGCCGCGCTGGCCGTGATCTGCGTCGCCAGCGTCGGCGCCCAGCCGCCCGCCTGACCTTCGACTACCCGGCGATGGCGAGGCGCCTCGTGCAGCAGCTCGCGCTCAAGCCCGGCGAGCGGGTGATGTCGATCGCGCATCCCGGCTTCTTCGACGATCTGGTGCCGCTACATCCGCTACGAGGTGATGCGCGCCGGCGGCATCGACCTCGGCGTCGTCGAGGTGCTGCGCGAGCCGTGTGCCCGAGTCGTTCGAGCTGCCGGTGCTGCGTCAAGGGCGCGCGCGAGTCGCGCGCGCACTACAAGGCGATGTTCCGCGACGTCGACGCGGCGATCATGATGCCGGGCGCGACCACGACCGCATCCCGCGTACCTGGCGATGCAGGACTGGCTGAAGGACGATCTGACCGAGCAGCGCGGCCGGCGCACGATTCACTTCCACTGGGTGGAAGCCGGCAGCGCCTATCCGCTCGCCGGTCAGCCGCTGCCGACGCCGCACGGCGATCGACGCGAACTATCAGCGCGCGCTGCTCGAGACCGACTACAAGGCGCTCGGCGGCCATCGAGCGGCGCTTTGCCGACGCGATCAAGACCGGCGAGGTGCACATCACCTCGCCGGCGGGGACCGACCTGCGCTTCCGCACCGGCGATCGACCCGCCAACCTGCAGGACGGCGATGCATCGGCGGCGCGCGCGGCGCAGGGCAAGGTGCTGATCGACAAGGAAATCGAGCTTCCCGCCGGCGCCGTTCGCGTCGCGCCGCTCGAGGACACCGTCGAAGGCGTGATCGCGTTTCCGCCGTCGCAGTGGGACGGGCGTCCGGTCGAGGGCTTGAAGCTGCGCTTTTCGAAAGGGCCGCGTCGTCGAGGTGACCGCGGCGAGCGGAAAAGAGGCGGTCGAGGCGGAGATGTCGCGGGCGGGCGACGCCGGCCGCGCGTTCCGCGAGATCGCGCTGGGATTCAACCCGCTGCTCGCGGTCCCCGATCGCGCGCCGTGGATTCCCTATTACGGCTACGGCGCCGGCGTCGTCCGGCTGTCGCTCGGCGACAACTCGGAGCTTGGCGGCGCGGTCGGCGGCGGGCTACGTCCGCTGGAATTTCTTCACCGACCTGACGGTGACGGTCGGCGGAACCGAGTGGGTCAAAAACGGTAAGCTTGCGATGTGACCGACGACAAACCCCTGAAATCCTCCCTCGAGCTCGCGATGGAGCGGCTCGCCAAGAAAGACGCCGACTCCGGCATCGAGTCGCGCCCGCTCAGCGACGCGCAGAAGGCGGCAATCGCGGAAGCGCGCAATTTCTACGAGTCGAAGATCGCGGAGCACGAGGTGCTGCACCAGTCGAAGATGCGCGCCACGGCCGATCCGACGGCGCGCGAGACGCTGGCCGCGGAATACCGGCGCGATCGCGAGCGCCTGATTTCCGAGCGCGACAACAAGATCGAGAAGATCCGCCGCGGCTAGCCAGCCCGGCCGTTCTCCGGCCCGCGAGTTGCTACAGGCAGGGATGGAGGACCCTGGCCTGTGCAACTTCCCGCCAAACTGAGCCGGTACGCCGCGGTCGCATCGCTGTTCATGAAACACCGTTCCGCCGCCGACGACACGCGCGGCGCGGACGCCGTGCAGCTGGCCAACGACCTCGAGACGCTGGGCCCGACCTTCATCAAGCTCGGCCAGGTGCTCTCGGGGCGCACGGAGCTGCTGCCGCCGGCGTATATCGACGCCCTCGGCCGGCTGCAGGACGACGTCGCGCCGTTCTCGTTCGCGGACGTCGAGCGGATCGTCGAGACCGAGCTCCGCGTGAAGATGTCGAAGGCGTTCGGGATGTTCGAGGCGGAGCCAATCGCAGCCGCCTCGCTCGGGCAGGTGCACTGCGCCGCGCTGCGCGACGGGCGCATGGTCGCCGTCAAGGTGCAGCGGCCCGACGCGGCGAAGCAGGTGATGGACGACCTCGCCGCGATGGCGGAGATCGCGGCGTTCCTCGACAAGCGCACCGACGCCGGCGCGCGCTACTGCTTCGCCGATCTCATCGCCGAGTTCCGGCGATCGCTGCTCGAAGAGCTCGACTACCTGCACGAGGCCGCCAACCTGCGCACGCTCGGCGAGCACCTCGCGGACTTCAAGGACATCATCGTTCCCCAGCCGGTCGACGACTACACCACCTCGCGCGTGCTGACGATGGACTACGTGCTCGGCACGAAGGTCACGGCGCTGAGCCCGCTGACGCGGATGGACGTGGACGCCGAGCGGCTGGGACGCGAACTGGTGCGCGCGTATCTCCATCAGATCGTCGTCGACGGCTTCTTCCACGCCGATCCTCACCCGGGCAACGTCTTCGTCACCGACGACAAGAAGATCGCGCTGGTCGACCTCGGGATGGTCGGGCGCCTGTCCGATCGCACGCAGGACCGGCTGCTGGCGCTGCTGCTCGCCGCCGCCGAGGGGCGCGGCGACGAAGCGGCCGACACGCTCATCGAGCTCGGCGAGCGCCGCGAGGGATTCAACGAGGCTGCGCTGCGCCGCGACGTCGTCGACGTCGTCACCAAAGCGCAGAACGCGTCACTGGCCGATCTGGAAATCGGCCGGCTGCTGCTCGACGTCAACCAGCGCGCCAGCACGCACGGCCTCCGGGCGCCGTCCGATCTGACGCTGCTCGGCAAGACGCTGCTGAACCTCGACGCCGTCGCCCGCGCGCTCTCGCCCAACCTCGACGTCAACAGCACGATCCGCGATCAGGCCGTCACCCTGATGCGCCAGCGCATGCTGCGGAGCGTCTCGCCCGGGCGCGTGCTCTCGACGATGCTCGACGCGAAGCAGTTTGCGGAGAACCTGCCGGCGCGCGTCAACCGCGTCCTCGATGCGCTGGCAGGGAACGAGCTGAAGCTGAAGATGGAGGTGATCGACGAGGGCGCGATCATCGACGGGCTGCAGAAGGTCGCGAACCGCGTCGCGCTCGGCCTGATCATGGCGGCGCTGATCGTCGCCGCCGCGCTGCTCATGCAGGTGCCGACGACGTTCCGCCTGCTCGGCTACCCGGGGCTGGCGATGATCCTGTTCATCATCGCCGCGGCCGCCGGCACCCTGCTCGCCCTGCAGATCATCAGCCACGACCGCACGTCGCGCCCGAAGCGGCCGCAGGGGACATAAAATAGCCGAGTGCGAAGGTGGCTCGCGGCGGCAGCCGGCGTCGTCGTAGCGGCGATCGCGCTGGGCGCGCAGGGGCGCGAGTTCTTCGACTTCGGCTACGGCCGCAATCCCACGATCCGCAACGTTCCCTACGACGGGCAGTTCACCTTCGTCCGGGTCAAGTACGAGACCGCGCCCGGCGGCTTCTGGGCCGGCGGCCGGCCGTCCTGGGTCCACGGCTACCCGATCGCCGAGCAGAACCTGATGAAGATCATGAACGACATCAGCTTCCTCGGCGCGCGGTCGGACGAGGTCAACGTGCTGACCCTCGACGACCCGGACTTGTCCAAGTACCCGATCGCCTACATCATCGAGGTCGGCTGGTGGACGCTGAGCGACACCGAGGCCGCGGCGCTGCGCGCCTACATCCAGAAAGGCGGCTTCGTCATCGTCGACGACTTCAAGATGCTCGGATGGCGCGGCAACACGACCGGCGGCTGGGAGCCGTTCGCGCAAAACCTGAATCGCGTGCTGCCGGGGGCGCAGGTCGTCGACCTCGACACGTCGCATCCGATCTTCCATTCGTTCTTCGAGATCAACACGCTCGACGACTTCCCGCAGGCCTACAACAGCGGCCACCCGGCATTTCGCGGCGTGTTCGAGGACAACGATCCGGCGAAGCGCCTGGTGATGATCATCAACTACAACACCGACGTCTCCCAGTTCTGGGAATGGTCGGGACGCGGGCTCAGGCCGGTGGACGACACCAACGAAGCGTACAAGCTCGGGGTCAATTACCTGATGTACGGGATGACGCATTGAATCGGGGGCTGACGCCAGGGCATTCCTGAAGGGCTGCGCGACATTCATGTCCGAGCGGCGAAGAGCTGATCACGACGAGGATTTCGCGCGCGAGATGGCCGACGTGGTGCCGCTGGCCGACGATCCGCGCGGGCGAGTCGAGCGCCGGCCGGCGCCGTACCTTCCCCGCACGATCGACACGCCTTCGTCCTCAGCGGTTCCCTCGTCCTCTGCGGTTCCAGACGACTATGCGGCAGATGGCGTCGACCGCCGCGAGATTCGCAAGCTGCGCCGCGGCCAGCACACGGTCCAGGCGCGGCTCGATCTTCACGGGATGACGTCTGCCCAGGCCGGCGTGCGCCTCGCGCAATTCATCGAGAACAGCCGACATGCCCGGCATCGTTGCGTGTGCGTCATCCACGGCAAGGGACTCAACTCGGCGGGAGGCATCGCCACGCTGCGTGAGCGGGTGCGCGAGGTGCTGATGCGTACACCAGCCGTGCTCGCGTTCGCGCCAGCTCCAGCGTCGGGCGGCGGCAGCGGCGCCGTGTATATTCTGCTTCGTCGATGACCGCGGATACTGCTCGACCGATCGCGCAGGACCACGGATCATCGATGGTTCGCGGCGGGTACGTTGGTATCTGTAATGCAGGCCCGCCGCAGACACCTTGTCGAGCCAGCCAAGCCGGGAAACGTCGACCGCCGCAAGGCGTTCATGGATATCCTGGAACGACTCTCTCTTGGTGTGACCGTCGCAGCGCCACAGCCGTATCATGCCGCCGCCGGCATCCACGGCACCGCAAGGATCGTCTCGCACAAAGGGCGCCCGCGCCGCAGCTGACACGCATCGCACTTCCCGCTCAGATCGATAGCTCTCCTGGACGCCGCCACGCGCCGTCGAGCGCATGCAGCTGCTGACGCTCTTCGCGCTCGGGCTGGCGATCGCGGCAGCGGCGATGGCCGGACTGTGGTACTGGCAGCAGCGCACCGGGGCCGGTGTTCCGATCGCATCGATCTGGCCGGCGCTGGTCGGCGGGCTTGCCGTGCTCTATGCGAGCCAGGGCGACGGCGCCTGGATGCGGCGATCGGCGATCGGCTGGATGATGGGCTCGTGGGGCGCGCGCCTCGCGATCCAGGGGCTCTATACGCGAGCGGCCAACCCTGCCGCCAACGTGGACACGGTGCGGCCGCCCTGGGTGTTTCCGGTGCTGACGGTGGCCGCGGCGATCGCCTCGTTTCCGGCGTTGCTCGTCTCCCTCAATCAGGATCCCGAGCTATCAGTCGTAGAGCTGAGCGCGTGCGCGATGTGGGTCATTGGGTTCACAGGTGAGACGACCGCCGACCGACAGCGCCTGCGGTTCAGCTCCAAGCCCGAGCACAACGGCCTGTCCTGCCGCAGCGGGCTCTGGCGGCTATTCGCCGGCGGTCGACCGTGTTTTCGAGGCAATAATCTGGGTGGCCTATCTGACGTTCGGCGCCGCGGCGCTTTAACTCGGCTGGCACGCGCCGTGCTCGACATTAACTGCGTGGAAGAAGTGGCACGCTCGAGCGACCTGATTTCGACGACGCGGCGGCGGCCGCTCGTCAAGAAGCCGTGGTTCTGGGCGTTGGTCGGTCTGCTCGGCCTCCTCGTCTTTCTCAGCGCCGCGTTTTTCGCCGTGGTCCCGATGTCGGCGGAAGTGCTCCGGCAACGCATCATCACCACCCTTTCCGAACAAACTCGATAGCGACGTGGAGCTCGGCGCACTCAGCATCCGCGTCTTCCCCGGCCTTCGCGCTGACGGCGCCGACCTCCGCATCCGCCGCCGCGGCACGCCCGCGGAGATGCCGCCGCTCATCAGCGTGAAGTCATTTCACGTCGACGCGAGCTTGCTGCGGCTTGTGGCGCAAGCACGTCGACCACGTGAAGCTGGACGGCCTCGATATCAGCATCCCGCCGAAGCAGGTTCGCGTGCAGCAGAAAGAAGCCGGGCGGATCGCGGACGCGAACCAGCCAGCCGACGCTGCGCCGGAGCCGACGCCGGAAGAGAAACGTCAGGACCCGCTGAAGGCTGGCGGCGTGGTGCTCGATCGCATCGACACCAACGACGCGCGCCTGATCATCATCCCCGGGCAAGCCGGACAAGGCGCCGAAGATCTGGGCGATCCATCACCTGCGGATGCACAAGCTCGGGGCAACCGAGTCGTGGCCGTTCGAGGCGACGCTGACCAACGGTGTCCCGCCGGGCGAGATCCAGGTGGACGGTGGGTTCGGCCCGTGGGATCGCAACGAGCCGGGCGATACGCCGCTCGACGGCAGCTTCAATTTCGAGAAGGCGGATCTCTGCGGTGTTCAAGGGCATCTCCGGGACGCTCGGCTCGCACGGCTCGTTCGGCGGCACGCTCGACCAGCTCGAAGCCAACGGCGAGACCGACACGCCCGACTTCACCATCAAGGTCGGCGGCCATCCGTTCCCGCTGCACGTGAAGTACACGGCGCTCATCGACGGCACCAACGGCGACACGCACCTGAAGAACATCGATGCGTGGTTCCTCAGCTCGTACCTCCACGCGTTCGGCGCGGTGCTCGACGGACCAAAAGGCGAGCGCGGACGCACGGTGTCGCTCGACGTGGCGATGGACAAGTCGCGCATCGAAGACATCATGAAGATGGCGGTGAAGGCCGCGACGCCGCCGATGACCGGCGCGCTGAAGATGACGACGAAGTTCCTGCTGCCTCCGGGAGACAAGGACGTCGTCGAACGGCTGCAGCTGGACGGACAGCTTCTGCGATCGCGCGCGCCACGTTCACGAACTACGACGTCCAGGGCAAGATCGAAGAGCTGAGCAAGCGCGCCAGCGCGAAGACCGCAGCCGCGCACGCGCGAGCACGTCGCATCGGATTTCCAGGGGCGCTTCAAGCTGGCCAACGGGCAGCTGGCGCTGCCGGAACTGACCTTCTCGGTGCCGGGCGCCAAGGTGCAGCTGGCGGGCGGCTTACGGCCTGACCAGCCGAGACCTGGATTTCACGGGAAGACTGCTCCTGGACGCGAAAATTTCCGCAGACGGTCACCGGCTTCAAGTCGGTGCTCCTGAAGGCGGTCGACCCGCTGTTCTCACAGAAAGATGGCACCGGCAGCGCCATCCCCATCCGGATTGCGGGCTCCCGTTCCGCCCCGGCTTTCGGCCTCGACTACAAGAAAGTCCTGAAAAAAGGGAATAGTCCCCTCCCCCTAAGCTCTGCCCCATCTCCAGCCGATAGTCAAAGAGGCACGCTCGACGTGTCTGTCCATCTCAGGGTGGCGACAGCGGGGTTCGTGGCGTTTGGCTTTTTGTATCTTCCCAGTAGCCAGACGAACCGATTTGGGATACACTGCGTATCCTAGTGTCAGTTAATGTCGTAAAGGATACGTTAATGGTATTTAAGAAAGCGGTCTGGGCAAGCATTGCGGCGTTGGCCCTCTTCGTGGGTTCAGCGTCTGCCCAAACCCCCTCGGGCACAATTTCCGGCCGCGTCGTCGACGCGACGGGACTCGCGCTTCCTGGTGTCACCGTCAGGTCCAGGGAGTCGACATCACTCAGACCTTCGTGACCGATGGCGAGGGACACTACCGCTTCCTCGAGCTGGCGCCGGGCATCTACAAGGTGACCTCGTCGCTCGCGGGCTTCGCGACCCACGAGCGCGACAACGTCGTGCTCGACTTCGGCAAGACGGTCGACCTGCCGGTCACGATGCAGATCGAGCAGCGTGACGGAGACCGTTACCGTCGTCGCGCCGTCGCCGATGGTCGACGCGAAGCACATCGGCACGGCCACCAACTTCACCGCCGACGAGCTGGCGAACATCCCGACCTCGCGCGATCCGTTCTCGCTGATGCGCTCGGTGCCGGGCGTGCTCGTCGATCGCGTCAACATCGGCGGCAACGAGACCGGCCAGCAGTCGAGCTTCGCGTCGAAGGGCACGCGCCCGCAGGACGCGGTCTGGACGCTCGACGGCGTCGCGATCACCGACATGACGCTGACCGGGTCGTCGCCGACCTACTTCAACTACGACAACTTCGACGCCATCCACGTCACGACCGCCGGCCAGGCGATCACGCAGCAGACCGGCGGCGTCGGGATGAACTTCGTCGTCAAGCGCGGCACCAACATGTTCCACGGCGGCGTGCGCGGCTACTTCGACAACGACGCGATGGAGTGGTCGAACGTGCCGGCGGAGCTCGCCGCGGCCGGCGTCACGCCGGAGACGGCGGACCACAACAAGCGGATCTCCGACTTCGGCGGCGACCTCGGCGGACCGCTGCTGCGCGACAAGGCGTGGTTCTACGGCTCCTACTCGGTGCAGGACGTGCAGCTGGTGCGCCGCACCGGCAGCCTGGTCGATCGCACGCAGCTGAAGAACCCGAACGTGAAGGTGAACTGGCAGGCCAGCAAGAAGGACATGGTCAGCTTCCTCTACTTCAACGGGTCGAAGATCAAGGACAACCGCAGCCCGGGCACGGCGGGCATCACGATCGACGCGCCGACGGCGACGTTCCACCAGGACAACGCCTACACCGACTTCCCGCTGCACGGTCTGTGGAAGCTGGCGGACGACCGCGTCGTCTCGCTCGAACACGTTCCTCTCGGCGAAGTACGCGTACTACAACACCGGCTTCATGCTGACGCCCGAAGGCGGCATGAACCTGAGCTCGGGCCGCGACCTCTCCGACGCGCGCGGTCGTACGGGTCGACGGTGCAGAGCCAGAACATCCGGCCGCAGATGAGCGTCAACCTCGACCTGAACTCGTTCTTCAACAAGCTGGCGCGACGCACGACATCAAGTACGGCTTCGGCTGGCGCCGGGTGAACGCGACGACGGCGACGATCTGGCCGGGCAACGGCATCCTCGCGGTCGCGCAGACGCCGACGGTGTTGATCGCGCAGGTCTTCCGTGAGGGCGGCGGCACCAACCGCACGACGTCTACTCGAACTTCTACGTCGGCGACACGATCTCGCGCGGACCGCGTCGACGATCGACCTCGGCGTCCGCTACGACCAGCAGGGCGGCACGGCGCTGGCGAGCGTCACCGACGGCAACCCCGCGTTCCCGTCGCTGGTGCCCGGCATCAACTTCGCCGGCTACGATGCGCCGTTCACGTGGAAGAACCTCTCGCCGCGCGCCGGCCTACACCTACGCGCTCGACGAGGCGCACAAGACGGTGGCGCGGGCGAGCTACAGCCAGTTCGCCGGCCAGCTCGATTCCGCCAGCGTCGGCTACATGAACCCGAGCTCGTCGGCGGGCGTCGCGGTGTACCGCTGGCTCGACCCGAACGGCGATCACCTGCGCATCGGCCGACGAAGTGCAGCTGAACCAGTTCGTGGGCGCGGCGAACGGGTTCAACCCGGCGAACCCGACGGCGGTGACCTCGGCGAACCGGATCAACCCGGACCTCAAGGCGCCGGTCACGCAGCAGCGTCGTCGCCGGCCTCGACCGCGAGCTGCGCGCGAACCTCGCGGTCGGCGTCAACTACACCTACACGCGCACGACGGATCTGCTCGGCAACGCCACCTTCTCGGTGACGCCGCGCGTCGGCGTGACGCTGGCCGACTACACGCCCGGCCCGACGCTGACGGGCACGCTGCCCGACGGCGCCGCCTACAGCGTGCCGACCTTCATCCCGGATCCGGCGAAGGTGGCGGCGGGCGGCAACGGCTTCCTGCTGACCAACTGGGACGGCTTCACCACCGACTACCACGGCGTCGAGCTCAACGCCGTGAAGCGGCTGTCGAACCGGTGGATGGGGCGCATCGGCATCGCGTTCAACAACGCGCGCGAGCACTACGAGCCGCAGGCGCGGTATGACACCAACGGCAACCCGACGCCGACGATCACCGAGGCGCTCGTCGACGGCGGCGCAGTTCGCGCCGCTGAGCAGCGGCAACTCGGGCGGCCAGCGTGTTCCTCAACTCGAAGTGGCAGTTCAACGCCAACGCGATGTATCAGGCGGCCTACGGCATCGAGGTCGTCGGGCAACGTGTTCGGGCGGCAGGGCTATCCGTTCCCGATCTTCCGCACGCAGTCGCTCGGCGCCGACACCGGGCTGCAGGTCCTGGTGACGCCGGAGATCGACACGTTCCGCTACGACAACGTGTGGAACACCGACCTGCGCGTGGCGCGCTCGTTCCAGTTCCGCGCGATGAACCTGCGCGTCATCGGCGACCTGTTCAACGTGATGAACGCGAACACCGTGCTGATCCGCAACAACAACATCCTGTCGACGCAGTTCAACACGATCGCGCAGAACCTCAGCCCGCGCATCTTCCGGGCGGGAGTCGTCGTCGGGTTCTAAGGCAGTGGCTGGCTAGCTGCTAGCTGTCAGGTCCGGCTGAAGCCGGACACTACGGGGACGTCAATCAGCGCGCGCTTCGGCTTCGGCCGGGGCGCGCGCTTTCTTTTTTGCGGCAACCGGCTGGGTGAATTGCTTGCGGCAACCAGCCGCTGTAACCACGAAGGTCACGAAGGACCACGAAGAGCACGAAGAAGATCTTTTTTCTCCTTGCACAGTCGCTGCAACTGGCTGACTAAAGCGGGTTCTCACCGCGACGTAGTGTCCGCCTTCAGGCCGACTCGCGAAGTCCGGCTGAAACCGGACACTACGAACTACAACAGAAGAGAAATGCAGACAGCCGGTTCGATTGCCAGCAACAGCGCTGCTGAAAGCACACCGAGTACAAGAAGTCTTCTTCGTGTCCTTCGTGGCCTTCGTGATCTTCGTGGTTACCGCAGCCGGATGCCGATCTAAGAGTCGGTCAGCGCGCGCTCTGGCTTCGCAGCCAGGCGCGCGCTTTCTTGTACTCCGGGCACGCCGCCGCCACCAGCTTCCAGAACGCCGGCGAGTGATCCATGCGCTTCAGGTGCATCAGCTCGTGGATCAGCACGTAGTCGCGGACCGTCGCCGGCATCTGCACCAGCCGCCAGTTCAGGCAGATGTGCCCGCAGCGCGAGCACGACCCCCAGCGCGAGCGCTGGTTGCGGATGCTGATCCGCGTCACCGTCAGCCCGTGCTGCGCCGCCAGCTCCAGTAGCCGCACCGGCAGCTCGCGCTTCGCGCGCTCGCGCAGGCGCGCGCGACTTCGACCGCTCGACGGCCGCTCGCCCCGCTGCTCCTCGTTCCGCGCGCACGAGACGCTGCGCTTCCACTCGCCGCTGCTGCCCGCTCAATCCACGCACGTTCGCGCTCGGCGAAGGCGGCCGCTTCGCGCTTCGAGCCCCCGCGGGGCATCGTGACGCGCACCGTGCCGTCGGCCGTGACGCGCAGCAGGTAGCGCTTCGCGCGGGGATGGCGAACGAAGACGGGCGCGCGGGCCGGTGGGGCGGGTAGGCGCGAGGTCGGGGCGAGCGCTGGCCGCGGCCGAGCGCTGCGGCTGCGGAATCGGTCTGCGAGCGTCGGCTCGACCAGCGGCGAGTCGAAGGGCTTGCCCTGAGCGAGCCGATCGGTCTCGACAACCAGCGGCGAGTCGAAGGGCAGCGACGCCTGCATCAATGCCCGCCGTAGACAACGTAGCCGCGCTTGCGGAGGCTATCGGCGAGCATCGCTTCCATTTCCACGGCCTTCGCGTACGGCATCGGGTTGAGATGTGCGTAAAGGCGCGGAACCAGGCGCTCGCCGCAGCGTTTGACGATGCGCGCGGCCTTGAGGCCCTGCTTGTGATTGTCGAAGCGCTGCTCGGGGGTGAGGCCGGTCATGCCGACGTAGTAGCCGGCTTTGCCGTCGCCGCGAGGATTCCGTAGGAAGACGACGTAGACGCAATGGTGGTCAGACCGGCTCGACTTCTTCCTCTTCTTCGCCATCGTGGAACGGCAGGCCGTCGGTGAGCTCGGGCGCCTGCAGCATGCGCGGCACGCGGTCGATCGGCTCGAGCGCCTTGATCTCCTCGCCGCCGTTGGCCGCCTGCAGCTCCTTGAACTTCCGCGCCTTGACCAGCACGTTGCCCTCGAGCGACCCGACGGCGTCATTGTACGCCTCGAGGCTCGACTTGAGCCGCGACGCCGAGCGTGTCGAACCGCGCGCCGAGCGTGCGCACCGCTTCGTACAGGTTCTTGCCGAGCTCGCTGATCTTCCGCGCGTTCTCTTCCATCGCCTCCTGCTGCCAGCCGTAGGCCACGGCGCGCAGCAGCGCGATCAGGGTGGTCGGGCTCGCGGGGATGACGCGCTTCTCGACGCCGAACTCGATCAGCGACGGGTCCTGCTCGAGCGCGGCGCTGAAGAACATCTCGCCGGGCAGGAACATCACGACGAACTCGGGCGTCGACGCGACGCTGGTCGAAGTAGCTCTTCGCCGAGAGCTGCGAGATGTGCGCCGCGGACCTGCTGCGCGTGGATCGGCGAGCAGCTTCTGGCGCGACTCTTCGTCCGGCGCCTCGAGCGCGCGGAGGTAGGCGTCGAGCGGCGCCTTCGCGTCGATGACGATCTGCTTGCCGCCGGGCAGCCGGACGATGACGTCCGGCCGGATCCGGCCATCGTCGTCGGTCTGGATCGTGCGCTGCTCGTCGAAGTCGCAGTGCTCGATCATCCCGGCGAGCTCGACGACGCGTTTCAGCTGCAGCTCGCCCCAGCGGCCGCGGACGCCGGGCCGCTTGAGGGCGTCGGTCAGCCGGCGCGGTTTCGTCGCGCAGGCCCTGGCCCGCGGTGTCGAGCGACGCGATCCGCTGCATCAGCTGCGCGCCGTTCTCGACGCGCCGGCGCTCGGAGTCCTTGATCTCGCGGTCGACCTGCGTCGAGCGTCTTCGCCATCGGCGCGAGCAGATCCTCGATCGCCTTCTTGCGCGCGTCGATGTCCGCCGGTGGCTTCGGTGCGCGCTTCGCGCAGCCGCGTTTCGGCGAGCGAGAGGAACGCTTCGTTGTTGGTCTTGAGCGCGTCGGCGCTGAGCGCCTGGAACGCCTCGCGCAGCTTGGCTTCGGCGTCGCTGTAGGCCTTGAGCCGCTCGCGCGTGGACCGCGCGATCTTTCTCGAGCGCCAGCTGCAGCCGCGACATGCGCGGGACGCGACGCCAGCCAGCCAACCGCCGCGCCGATGGCGAGTCCCAGAATCAGCGTGATGGCGACGGCCGTGAGATCGATGGGCATCAGTATCTCATTACTTGGAGCTCGTCCTTCGTTTCGCAGGGCCGACCAAGGTCGGGCCCTCTTCACGACCATGTAGTGTCCGGCTTTAGCCGGACTCACATCGAGGTCCGCCTGAAGGCGGACGCTACGTAGATATGAATGACGCGCTAACCGCGCGAACGACGGCGCCGAAACTCGACTCCGGTCAAACTGCGGCGCCCCGCCGGATCGTCGCGCAAGCGTGGAGCGCTCGCAGAACCGGCATCGTGATCCGGGCCGCCGGCACGTGCGGTGTGCTCGTCGTCGGCAGCCTCAGCCGAATCCGTGCCGTGCGGCGTGCGGCCGTTGTCGTCGAGCAACCGGCGGCTCATCGAACCTCGCGCAAGCGCGCCAACCTCAACGCTGTTCGCACCACGCCTCCCTCAACGTGCAACAACGAACGGCAGCCACGACTCGGGCAGTTGCAACTCCGCGGCATGTGCCGCGGCCGCCAGCACGCCGGCTTCGAGCGCCGGCGGCAGTTTCCTCGCCTTGAGCCCGGCGGCAATCGCCTGAAGCGCGTGCCGCGCGGAGATTTGCGCACGGCGCCGCTTGTCCACGTACTCGCCGATCCCCTGCACCGACGCCATCCGCGACGTTGACCGCTCCGCCTTCAGCATCTCGAGGCGGCCGTGGTTGACCGGCTCGAACGGCAGCTGCGCCTGGAAGCGCGCCTCGGACGCGGTGTCGATCCGGCCGGCGGCGTGAAACGCGCGGTCGCGATCGAGCTCGGCGCGGTAGCACTGGAAGCAGAGCGGGCGCTGTCGGCTTGGCGTTCCCCGGCGCGCGGAGGCCGTTTCGAGCTTCAGCGCCTCCCGGCACGACGGGCACAACGCCTTGGGGCGTTTGCCTTCGAGCTCGCCGCCAGGAAAGGCAACCCACTCCCCTTCAACCATTTGTGAGGCGACCTGCTGGGGGATCGCGACCGGTTCCTGCTTCATGACCCCAGTGTAGTACGAAGGTGTGACAGCCTAGGTCACTCGAGGCCACCTCATCATTTCTGCTGCAGGACCGCCGCCGGCGCCGTCGTGTTGACCAGCGGATCCGCGTGGCGATGGACGAGCCTCCACGCGCCGGCGTCGCGGCGAAACACGTGGGTCACGCGCAGGACCATCGGTGCGTCGGCGGCTCTGATCGGCCAGGCGCACGACGCTTCGCTCGATGCCGACCGTGTACGCCAGGTCCCCGCTGACGCCGGAGGCCAGATATTCCACCGTCAGCGCCGCGCCGCTGTCCCGGAATCGGGCCGCGGCCCAGTCGTAGCGCGCGCCGACGCCCGCCCACCCTTTCTCGCAGATGCCCCATCCGCCCATCAGCGTGACATCGTCGCGTCGCGACGCATGCTGCTTCCACAGGTCCGGATCGCCGTTGATGAAGCCACGCGTTGCCTGCTCGAACTGCTCGAGGAAGGCCCTGAAGCTTGATTCGCCGCTCGCATCGTCGTTCATCGAGTTCTCCTCCCTGCCGGAAGGTACCGGATCGCGCCAGGGGAGTCGTGAAGCAGAAGTTAGAAAGCCGTTACGATCTGGTAAGAGCGTGAAACGTCGGCCGTCTACACCGTCACGTACTTGACCGCGTTGCCGCAGGCGTCGAGGAAACGCGTGAAGTCAGCAGTGGCGACGGTGAACGTCACGGTGTTGATGTTGGGATGGAACGACAATCGGGTCGCTGCCTTCAGGTCGCGGTCGAGGACGACGCGGACGGCGTGAGGCTGATCGTTGATGAGGCCGAACGGCGACACCGAGCCAGGCGTCAACCCGAGGTGCTTCATCAACCGCTCTGGCGACGCGAAGCTCAGCTTGCCGTCGCCGATCTGATCGGCCACCGCCCTGAGATCTGCTTTCTTCGACGCCTCGAGCACGACGAGGTAATGGCGGTCGCCTTTCTGGTTTCGCAGGAAGAGATTCTTGCAGTGCGTCGCGTCGATCTCCGCCCAGTGCGGTTCGGCTTCCTCAACGGTCGCCGCCGCCGGATGCTCGTGCCGCGTGTAGCTGATCGCCAGCTCGCGCAGACGCGCGACAACCGACGCTTCCAGCTCGGTCACCCTTCGACTTTGCTCAGGGCAGGCGGTTGCATCGTCGATCGCCACGGCGCTACGTCTTGAACCGCTCGAGGCGGTACGGCGCGAGCGGCTCGATCCGGACCTCGTCGAGGATCTCCATCGCCGCAAGGCGCCCGACCAGCGGTCCGAGCGTGATGCCGCTGTGCATCACCGTCAGGTAGATGTCGCGCCGCCCTTCGGCGAAGCCGACGATCGGGAACGAGTCTTTCGGCAGCGGCCGCAAGCCCACGCGTGATCTTCTCGACCGCCGCGCTGCCAAGCGCCGGCACGATGGCCGACATCTTTTTCAGGAACTGCTCGCCCTGCGCCTTGGTCGGGTTCTCGTCGGCCGACGGCCCGAAGTCGAGACCGGTGACGATCCGGCCGTCCGGCTTCTGCTTGACGTTGCCAATCGGCGTCAGCAGCACGCGATCGATCGCGATCGGCCGCGGATCGGTGTGGAACAGGACACCGGGCGAGCGAGTCAACGGCACGCTCAGCCCTGCCATCGCCGCCACCTTCGGCGTGTCGACGCCGCAGGCGACCACGAGCACGTCTGCTTCGACATCGCCGTTGCTCGTCTTGACCGCGCGCAGCCGCCCGTTCGCGAGATCGAGGCCGACCACTTCCGACGGGTAGACGATCTTCGCTCCGGCCTTGGCGGCGTGCGCGAGGATCACCTGCGTCGCGCCAACCGGATCGGCGCTGCCTTCGAGCTCGGCATGCGTCGCTCCGGCCATCGTGCCCGGCACGACGTTCGGCTCGAGCGCACGCAGCTGCTTCTGGTCGATGAGATGAACCGGATATCCCCACGCCTGGAACCGCCGCATCGTCTCGGCTTGTCTGGCGGCGCGATCGGCAGTGTCGGTCCATTCGAGCGACCCGCCCCAGCGGACCGGCAGCTCTTTCCCGATCTCGGCGTGCAGCTCGCGCCACGCCTCGATGCCCATCAGGCTCAGCGTGAAATACGGATGCGGCTGCTTCTTCGCGTTGATCCAGGCGAAGGAATTCGCGGTCGCGCCAGCGCCCGGCCTGGCCTTCTCGAGCACGGTCACCGATGCGCCGCGCCTGGCCAGTTGATGCGCGATGCTGGCACCGAGGATGCCGCCGCCGGCGATCACGATGCGACGCGGCGAGCCGGTCTGGAACGCGAACGGCCTGACGCCGGCGACCGCGACCCCGCCGACCAGCTGAAGCAACGTGCGTCGATGCATGGAGAACCTCGGCACCGATCCTATACCGCGTGAGGTATGCGGCGCCGCTGAAGCGGCGCCCTACTTCCGCTACGGGAATCGTCCGAGCGCGGTGAGGAGATCGAGCCGCGCGCGCCGGAGCGAGTCTTCGGCGACCGCGACCGCATTGTCCGCGTCGCGGGCCACGCGCTCCGCGTCGATCACTTCGATGTTGGTCGCGCCGCCGGCGCGGAAGCTGATGTTGACGATGTCCACGACCTGCTGCGCCTGCTCGGCGGCGGCGCGAGCGCTGGCGAGGAATCGCTCCGCGCTCGCGATCGCCTCGCGCGCGGTGCGCACTTCCGAGCGTGCCGTCGGTCAGCGCCCGCGCCAGGTTGGCACGCGACACATCCAGCGCGGCCTGGCGTTCGAGCTTCAGTCCCTGCCGCTGGCCGGAGTCGAAAATCGGCACGTTCATCTGCAGCAGGAATCGCCAGCGTGTTCTGCGGAAAGAACAGCTGCGCCGGATAGGTCGACGACGGCTGGAACACGGCCTCGAGAAACGGCAGCCGATCCTTCGAGCTGTCGCTGAGCACGCGCTCGGCCAGCTGCTGCTCGGCGGCAAACAGCTTCAGGTCGGTGCGCGCCAGCAGCGGCTGCGAGGGATCGACCTGCGACGCTCGAGCGATGTCGCTTCCCGCGCCGGGAGCGGAGGCGGCCGCCGCAAGCGTGTCGGGCGGTGCCGGGAACACCGGCTCGTCGGTGGCGTCGACCGGGCCGTCGGCGACGAGCAGCACGCCGAGCGCCTCCTGCGCGCGGTAGACGGCGAGCTGCGCCGCTTCGACGATGCCCTCGGTCGAGCGACAGCTCCTGCTGCGCGCGCAGCTCGTTCAGCCGGCTGCCGGTCCCGCTCTCCTGGAGCTTGTGCGCGAGATCGAAATGCGCCTTCGCGCTGTCGCGCGCGCGGACGTTGGCCTCGACGACGCGCCGCCGCGCGATGATCGTCAGGTACGCGTCCGCGGTCGCCAGCGCGGTCTGCCGCCGCACATCGTCGGCGCCGATCTCGGCGACGTGGCGCGCGTCGTCGGCCTGCGCGCGCTGCGCCCAGCGCGCCGGCGCGTAGAGCGGGTAGCGGACGTCGAGCGTCGCCGCGAGCTGGCTTTGCGGCGTCACCGTCTGCGCCGTCGAACTCGACGCCGCGATTCAGCGTCGTGGTCGTCACGTTGCCGTTCACCTGAAGCCGCGTGGCCGACCGCGCCTCGAGGAGCAGCGCCTCGGCGCGCAGGATGCCCGCCGCCGCGATCGCCGCCGACGGGTTGTTCCTGATCGCGCGCTGGATCGGCCTCGTCGAAGGTGACGCGCTCGGTCGGCACCGGCGCCTGCGCGATCACGGCGAGCCGCGACGCCAAGGGCTGCGCGACGGCGAGCATCGCGATCCCGATCACGACAGCCCTGAAGGGCTGCGCTACGAAACGACGCGGTGCGGCCAGCCGAATCGCGCAGCGCATGCCTGGAACGACGTCGCGCAGCCCTTCAGTGCTGCTCTGGTTACGCCTGGCCACGTCGCTTCGCTCCAATGCTCTTGACCACGACATACAGCACCGGAATGAACGCCAGGTTGAGGAACGTCGACGCGATCATGCCGCCGGCCACCGCGGTGCCGACCGAGTGCCGCGCCTCCTGGCCGGCGCCGCTGGCGACCACCAGCGGCATGACGCCGAGGATGAACGCCAGCGAGGTCATCAGAATCGGCCGCAGGCGGATGCGCGCCGCTTCGACCGCCGCGTCCGCAATCGACATCCCGCGCGCGCGCAGCTGCTCCGCGAACTCGACGACGAGGATGCCGTTCTTCGCCGACAGGCCGATCAGCATCACCAGCCCGATCTGGCAGTAGACGTCGTTGATCAGCCCGCGGCCCCACTGCGCCAGCAGCGCGCCCATGATCGCGAGCGGCACCGACAGCAGGATGATGAACGGCAGCGTCAGGCTCTCGTACTGGCCGGCCAGCGTCAGGTAGACCAGCAGCAGGCCGAGGCCGAAGATCGCGGCCGACTGCGTGCCCGCCTTCACCTCCTCCAGCGAGACGCCCGACCACGCGAAGGAGAACCCCTGCGGCAGCACCCGGTTCGAGAGCTCCGCCATCTTCTGCAGCGCCTGGCCGGAGCTGAAGCCCGGCGCCGCCGACCCGTTGATCGTCGCCGAGCGGAACAGGTTGAAGTGGCTGATGCTCTTCGGCGCCGTCGCTTCCCTGACCGAGACGATGTTGCTGAGCGGCATCATCCGCCCGGCGCTCGTCCGCACCTGATACTGCGCGATGTCGGCCGGGTTCGATCGGAACTGCTGATCGGCCTGCACGTAGACGCGGTACGACCGGCTGTTGAAGTCGAAGTCGTTGACGTAGGCCGACCCCAGCAGGATCTGCATCGTGTTGGTGACGTCGCCAAGCGACATGCCGAGGCTCTTCGCCTGCTAGCGATCGATGTTGACCACCAGCTGCGGATCGTTCGCCGTGAACTGCGTGAAGAGCGCCGTCAGCCCGGGCGTCTGGTTGCCCTGCGCGATCACCTGCTGCGCCGCCGCCTCGAGGTTCTCGATCGGGCCGCCGCTCTGATCGAGCAGCTCGTAGGTGAAGCCGCCGAACTGGCCGAGGCCCTGAATCGACGGCGGCAGGAACGGAATCACCATCGCGCCGGTGATCTGGCTGAACGCCGCCGAACAGCTGGCCGACGATCGCCTTCGCCGAATGCGGCTTCGCCGCGGCGTTCCTTGAAGTCCTTCAGCTGCGCGAAGACGATGCCCTGGTTCGGCGACGTGCCGGTGAAGCCGAAGCCGCCCGCCGCGAACATCGTCTTGGTCTCGGCCGAGGCCTCATCATCGATCTGCTCGGTCTGCCGGACGATGTTCATCGTGTAGTCGAGCGACGCGCCCGGCGGCGCCTGGATGAGGACCATCACGTAGCCCTGATCTTCCTCGGGCACGAACCCGGTCGGCACCGTCCGGTAGACCCACTAGGTCGCGCCGAGCAGCGCCACGAACACGAGCACGACGATCGCGCGCGCGCGAATCAGCAGGCGCAGCATCGACACCATCGCGTTGGTGCCGCCGTCGATGACGCGGTTGACGGCGCGGAAGAACGCGCCTTTCGGCTTGTCGGTGCCGCTCAAGCAGCAGCGCCGACGAGCGCCGGCGTCAGCGTCAGCGCGTTGAACGCCGAGATCGCCATCGACACGGCGATCGTCAGCGCGAACTGCTGATAGAGCCGGCCGGTCGTGCCGGGGAAGAACGCCACCGGCACGAACACCGCGGCCAGCACCAGCGCGGTCGCGATGACCGCGCTCGTCACCTCGCCCATCGCCTCCGACGCCGCCTCGTAGGTATCCACCGGCGCGTCGTGATCGCGGTTCTTCATGTGCCGATCGTGGATGTGCCGCTCGATGTTCTCGATCACGACGATCGCATCGTCGACGACCAGGCCGGTCGCCAGCGTGATGCCGAACAGCGTCAGCGTGTTGATCGAGAAGCCGAACAGCTTGACGAACGCGAACGTGCCGATGAGCGACACCGGGATCGTGATCGCCGGAATCAGCGTCGTCCGCCAGTTCTGGAGGAACAGGAACATCACCAGCACGACGAGGCCGATCGCCTCGAGCAGCGTCGTCACGACTTCGCGGATCGACTCGGAGACGACGCTCGTCGTGTCGAACGCGACCTCGATCTTGAGGCCCGGCGGGAAGCGCTGCGACAGGCGGTCGATCGCCGCCGTCACGTCGCGGTAGACCTGCAGCGAGTTCGCGGTCGGCAGCTGCAGCACGCCGAAGCCGATCGCGTCGCGGCGCGTTGAACCGCGACGCCGTGCGTGTAGCTCTCGGCGCCGAGCTCGGTGCGGCCGACGTCGCGGACGCGGACCAGCGCGCCGTCGTTCGAGCGCTTGAGGATGATGTCCTCGAACTGCGCCGGATCGGTCAGCCGCCCTTCGGCGCGGACGCTGATCTGATAGGTCTGGCCCTTCGGCGCCGGCTCGGAGCCGACGGCGCCCGCCGCCACCTGGACGTTCTGCTCGCGCAGCGCCGCCACCACTTCGTCGGCGGTGATGTCGCGGCCGGCGAGCTTGTCGGGATCGACCCACAGCCGCATCGCGTAGCGGCCGATGCCGAAGACGAACACGTTGCCGACGCCGGGCACGCGCTTGATCTCGTCGACGACGAAGCGATCGACGTAGTTGCTGATGAAGAGCGGGTCGTACTCGCCCTTCTCGGCGTAGGCGGCCGCGGCGAGGACGAAGTTGCTCGACACCTTGGTCACCGAGATGCCGACCTGCTTCACCTCGTTCGGCAGCCGGCCCTCGGCCTGCGAGATGCGGTTCTGCACGTCGACGGCGGCGACGTCGAGGTTGCGCGTGATGTCGAAGGTGACGGTGATCGCGCGACGAGCCGTCGTTGCCGCTCGTCGAGGTCATGTACTGCATGCCCTCGACGCCGTTGATCGCCTGTTCGAGCGGAAAGGTGACGGCGGATCTCCACCGTTTCGGCGTTGGCGCCGTTGTAGAACGCGCCGACCGTGCACCTGCGGCGGCGCCAGCTCCGGAAACTGGGCAATCGGCAGCGTCGGGATCGCGATCGCGCCGGCGAGGATGATGACCAGCGAGCAGACGCTCGCGAGGATCGGACGACGGATGAAGGTATTGGCGAACACGGCTACTGTTTGGGCGCGGCCGGCGGCTGTGCCGGGCTGGCCGGATCGGGCGCCGCCTGGATCGGCGCGCCGTCGGCGAGCTTCTGCGCGCCGGACGTCACGACGCGCTCGCCCGGCTTTGATGCCCGTCGAGGACCGGATAGTTGTTGCCGACAATCGGACCGACCTTGATCGCGCGCTGCTTCGCCACCAGCTTGCCGCCGGCATCCTCGGCGACGAAGGCGAAGAACTGGCCGCTGATGCGGAGGACCGCGGTCACCGGCACGACCAGCCCTTCGGACGTCTTCCAGATGATGCGCGCGCGGACGTACTGCGACGACGCGGAGCCTGCCGTCCGGGTTGCGGACCTGCGCCTTCACGAGCACCGACTGCGTCTGATCGTCGACGCGCGGCGAGATGAAGTCGACGGTCGTGCTGGCGACGATCTCGTTGCCGTCGTTGCCAAGGACCTGCAGCGGCAGCCCGTTGCGCAGCGCCCCGGCGCGCTCGACCGGCACGTTGACGTTCAGCTCGAGCGTCTCGTTCTGATCGATCGTCGTCAGCATCGTCTGCGGCGAGACCTGGTTGCCGACGCGGACCGGCACGTCGCCGACGATGCCGGCGGTCGGCGCGGTAACGGTGAAGTAACGCAGCTGCACCTCCTGCTGCTGCACCTGCGCGCTGCAGCGCGCGGAGGTTCGCCTCGGCGGTGCGCAGCGCGGTTTCGGCCTGCTCCAGCTCCTGCCGGCTGATGGCGCCGGCGGTGAAGAGCTCGTTGGAGCGCTGCGGCCTGCTGGCGCGCGAAGGCGACGGCCGCCTCGCGCGCGGCGCGCTCGGCTTCCTGGCTCGACACCGCCGCCTGCTGGCGGCGCGGGTCGATCTGCATCAGCGGCGCGCCCTGGCGGACGCGATCGCCCGACTTGACGAGGATCTGCGTGATCTGGCCGTCAATCTGCGGCTGGACCGTGGTCGAGCGCAGCGATTTCAGCGTCGCGACGTACTCGGTGGCGTCCTCGAGCGGCGCCGAGTGCGCGGTCTCGATGGCGACTGGAGTCGGCGGAAACGCCGGCGGCGCCGCGTTCTGGCCGCCGCCGCAGGCGCCCACCGACAGCGCGGCCGCCACTCCCGCGGCCGCCATTCCTCTTCGAAGCATCTTCATGTTCTACTATGGTTGACATATGGCGTGTCACGACATATCGTGGCACGGCATAGCTGGATGACGACCAAACGCGATCCGCAACCGCTGCTGCCGCTCACGCCGTCGATGTTCTACGTCCTCGTCGCGCTTGCCGACGGGCAGACGCACGGCTACGCGATCCTTAAAGACGTAGAACAGCTGACCGACGGTTCAGTGCGGCTGAGCACCGGCACGCTGTACGGGATCATCAAGCGGCTGCTGGCCGACGGCCTGATTCGCGAATCCGGGATGTCGGCAAAAGACAAAGAGGACGAGCGCCGGCGACTGTACGAGCTCACCGCCTTCGGGCGCGACGTCGCCCGTGCCGAGGCGGCGCGGCTCGAGAACACGTTGGCCATCGCCCGGCGCAAGGCATTGTTCCGTCGAGCGTAGTACGCGTCGGGGGCGCGTGGGAACGCCAATCGGCGAAGCGGCGGCCTCAATCGGCGAAGCGGCAACCTCAATCGGTGAAGCACCAGTAAGACTCGACATGTCACGAGCTGACCGAATCTTCCGTCGCCTGCTGCGGCTCTTCCCGGCGGAGTTCCGCGGCGACTTCGGCGACGACATGGCCGCGACCTTCACCGATCAACGGCGTGACGCGCTGGCGCGAGGAGGAGCGATGGGGGCCGTCCGATTGTGGTGGGACACGCTTCGCGGCATCGCGACGACGGCGCCGCGCGAGCATTTCGATCTGCTGCGCGGCGACGTGCGATACGCGCTGCGCAACCTGAAGCGCAATCCTGGTTTCACGATCGTCGCCGCGCTCGCGCTGGCCGTGGGCATCGGCGCCAACGCCGCGGTCTTCACCATCGTCAACGGCGTGCTGCTGCGCGGGCTGCCCTACGCCAACCCGTCCGAGCTGGTCGCCATCTTCGAGAAGCTGCCTGGCGCGCCGGTCGACAAGTTCGATTTCTCCGCGCCCGACTTCGAGATCGTCCGCGACGAACGCCCGATCGTTCTCCGGCATGTTCACCTACCGCTCGTCGACCTTCGAGCTGTCGGGAACCGGCGAGTCCGAGCGGCTCATCGGCACGCGCGTGTCGCCGGAGATGTTCGGCATCCTCGGTGTCGCTCCACTCGTCGGCCGCGCGCTGACGGCCGAGGACGATCGGGCGAACGCCAAGGTCGTGGTCATCTCGCACCGGCTGTGGACGCGCGTGTTCGGACGCGATCCTGCCGTCGTCGGCCGCACGCTCTCCCTCGACCGCCAGCCCTACACGATCGTCGGCGTGATGAGCGACCGCTTCGAGTTTCCGCCGAGGGGCGCGGAAAACAACGGCGAGCCGGCGGCGCTCTACCTGCCGATCGCGTTCTCGCCGTTCGAGCGGCAGGGATTCGGCGGCATGTACAACAACAGCGTGGTGGCGCGGTTGCGGCCTGGCGTCTCGGTCGAACAGGCGCGCGCCGAGCTCGGCATCCTCGTCAAGACCCTGGTCGAACGCTATCCGCCGATCCTCACTGGCTTCGCGGCCGAGCTGTCGCTGCCGGCGTGGCCGTTCCAGGACGAGGTGGTCGGCCGCAGCCGCCGGATGATCCTCGTGCTGATGGGTGCGGTCGGCATCGTGCTGCTGATCGGCTGCGCCGACGTCGCCAACCTGATGCTGACCCGCGCCGGATCTCGCCAGCGCGAAATCGCGATCCGCTCGGCACTCGGCGCCAGCCCCGCGCGCGTGGTGCGGCAGCTCGTCACCGAAGGCTTTGTCCTCTCGACCATCGGCGGCGCGCTCGGCCTGCTGCTCGCGTACTGGACGGTGCAGCTGCTGCTGTCGATGGCGGGCGACGCCTTGCCTCGCGCCGAATCGATCGACGTCGACGCACGAGTCGTCGGGTTCACGGTCGCGCTCGCGCTCCTGACGCCGCTCATCTTCGGCGTCGTGCCCGCACTGCGCACCGCGCTCGCCTCGACCTTCGATGCGCTCAAGGAGGGCCGGAGCGCGACTGCGGGCCGCGCGCGTCATCGGCTGCTCGGCTCGCTCGTCGTCGCCCAGTTCGCGCTGGCGCTGATGCTGTCGGTCGGCGCCGGCCTGCTGGTCCGCAGCTTCGTGCGCCTGCTCGGATCGAATCCGGGGTTCCGGCCCGAGCACGTCGTCACCGCGTCGGTGAACCTGCCCGAGGGGCGTTACGCAGAAGGCCGCGCAGGTGAAGGCGTTCTATCAGCAGGCACTCGACGCCGCGCGCGCGATTCCCGGCGTGACCGCCGCGTCCACCGTCAATCGATCGCCCGCTGCAAATCCGCGAGCGCCGGACGTTCACGGCCGATTCGACCGCGCAGCGCGATTCCGCCACGCAGCCGCGTGATTGCCGCAACGTGGACAGCAGGCCAGCACTTCGAAGCGCTCGGCATCCCGCTCAAGCGCGGACGGTTCTTCACCGACGCCGACGGCCGCACCGGCGGCCAGGTCGTGATCCTCAGCGAGATGCTCGCACGCCGGCTGTGGCCCGACGAGGATCCGATTGGCCGGCAGATCAAGTGGGGGCTCGAGGTGAGCCGCAGCCCGTGGATGACGGTCGTCGGGGTCGTCGGCGACGTGACGCAGGGCGCGCTCGGCACTGAAACGGTCGCACAGACCTACGAGCCGCTCTGGCAGCTGCCGGACTCGCCGCACCGTTCGTCGGCTTCTATCGCACGGTGAATGTCGTCATTCGCGCCGACGGTGATCCGATCCGCGGTCATCAGCGCACTCCGCGCCGAAATGCAGCGCCTCGATCCGCAGCTGCCGCTCTCCGGCGCGCAGCCGGTCCTCGACGTCATCGCCGACTCGGTGAAGCCGCAGCGTTTCGGCATGACCGTGGTCGGCGTGTTCGCGCTGCTGGCGCTGGGGCTCGCGGCGATCGGCATCTACGGCGTCCTCGCGAACGTGGTCAGCCAGCAGACGCACGAGATCGGCGTCCGCATGGCGCTCGGCGCGCGGCCGGCGACGGTGATGTGGTCGGTGGTGCGGCGGGCGCTGGTGCTGATGGCGATTGGCGTCGCGATCGGCGCCGCCGGGGCGCTGGCGCTGACGCGGGTGATGGCGGGCCTGCTCTACGAAGTGCGCCCGACCGATGCCGCGACGTTCGGCGGATCCGCCGTGCTGCTCGCGGCGCTGGCGGTCGCCGCCAGCCTCGTCCCCGCCTGGCGCGCCACGCGCGTCGATCCGCTGATCGCGCTGCGGGCGGAATAGAAGCGGCGCCCCTAAAGGGGCGCCCTACATGCTACGCTAGGGCACCGCTTTAGCGGTGCCACGTGGGCAACGCGCCGGCCTGCGACTCCGTCTAACCCGGCACATGCTGGCCGACCTCCGCTACGCCGCCCGCCTGCTCCTCAAACAGCCGGCGTTCACGCTGATTGCCGTCTTCGTCCTCGCGCTCGGGATTGGCGCGAACACGGCGATCTTCAGCGTCGTCGACGCCGTGCTGCTGCGGCCGCTGCCGTACGCGAACCAGGACCGGCTGGTGACGTTGTCCACCTTCTGGCGCAAGACCGGCGTGCGCGCGCAGGTCTCGGCTCCCGACTTCGACGATTGGCACACGCTCTCGACGAGCTTCGACGGCATGGCGGCGTACACCCGCGGCGAAACGTCGGTCAGCGTCGGCGGCAGCGCCGACTACACCGCGGTGGCGCGGGTCACGCCGGAATTCTTCAGCCTGTTCGACGCCCGCGCCGAAGCCGGCCGCCTGCCGACCGACGCCGAACAGCGCGACGGCGGGCCGCTCACCGCCGTCGTCAGCCACGCGTTCTGGACGACGCGGCTCGGCGGCGATCGCAGACGCGCTCGGCCGCACGCTCAAGTACGGCCAGCGCCTCTACACCATCGTCGGCGTGCTTCCGCCGACCTTCCGCTTCCCCGCCGGCACCGACGTCTGGACGCCGTGGTGGGTCGTGCCGCCGACGACGTCCAGATCCGCGCATAACTACCGGACGGTCGCGCGCCTCAAGCCCGGCGTCTCGCTCGACCAGGCGCAGGCGGAAATGGACGCCATCGCCACGCGCCTCGAACGCGCCTACCCGGAATCGAACGACAGCAAGGGCGTCGCGGTCGATCGCGTCCTCGACCAGATGGTGCGAAACGTCCGCACGACGCTGGCGCTCGTCTTCGGCGTGGTCGTCGTCGTCCTGCTGATCGCCTGCGCCAACGTCAGCAACCTGCTGCTCGCGCGCGCCTCGGCGCGGACGCGCGAGCTCGGCGGTCCGCTCGGCCCTGGGCGCGAGCCGCGGCCGCGTCGTCCGCCAGCTCGTCACCGAGAGCGTGCTGCTCGCCGCGCTTGGCGGCGTCGCGAGCGTCGCGGTGGCGGCTGTGGGAATTCGCGGGCTGGTCGCGCTCGCGCCGGCCGGCCTGCCGCGCGTCGACGAGATCCACGTCGACCTTCGCGTGCTGCTGTTCGCGTCGCTGGCGTCGCTTACCGCCAGCCTGATCTTCGGCCTGGCCCCGGCCCTGCACGCGTCGCGCAGCGACCTGAACGACGTCATCAAGCAGGCCGGCCGCTCGATGTCGGGCGGCGCCGGCGGACGCACGCGCACGGCATTGATCGTGTTCGAAACCGCGGCAGCGGTCGTGCTCGTGATCGGCGCCGGTCTGCTGATCAGAAGCTTCGCCGCGCTGAGCGCGGTCGACCTCGGCTTCCGCACCGAGCGGCTGCTGGTCGCCGACACCGCCGTGCCGGTCGCCAACCGCGACGCGGCGCGCGAAGGCGTCATGTTCTACAAGAATCTCCTGCCGCAGCTGACCTCGATCCCTGGCGTGCAGTCGGCCGCGGCGGTGATGGGCGTGCCGACCGTCGTCCGATCGAACGGCGGATATGCGATCGAGGGCGGGCTGTCGTTCGAGCAGATGGGCGTCCGTTCGCCGCAGGCGACCTTCACGGTGATCACGCCGAAGTATTTCGCCACGCTCGGCGTACCGATCGTCAAGGGCCGCGACTTCACCGAGACCGACAACGACACGACGCCGCTCGTTGCGATCATCAACGAGGCGCTCGCGCGTGCCGCGTTCCCGGGCGAGGACGCCATCGGCCGCCGCATCCGCTCCGGCTACGACGGCACCGGCTTCATGGAAATCGTCGGCGTCGCCGCGAACGTGCGCGCGGTCGATCCGGCGCTGCCGCCGCAGCCGCAGCTCTTCATGCCGTTCGAGCAGCATCCGCTCGGTTCGACGGCGCTCACGCTGGTGATGCGAACCGGACCCGATCCGCTGCGCCTCTCGCCGGCCGTCGTCGAGAAGGTGCGCGCGGTCAACGGCGATGTGCCGGTCCGCGTCTCGACGATGGACGCGACGCTCGAGCAGGCGGTGTCGACGCCGTGGTTCCGAACGGTGCTGCTCGGCATCTTCGCTGCGGTCGCGCTGCTGCTGGCGATGGCCGGCGTCTACGGCGTCGTCTCGTTCATGGTGTCTCAGCGGACGAGCGAGCTCGGGCTGCGGATGGCGCTCGGCGCTCAGCCTTTCGAGATCGTCAAGCTGACCGTGCTCAGCGGGCTGCGTCCGACTCTCATCGGCGTCGTCATCGGCTGGGGAGTGTCGCTGGCGCTCGCGCGAGTCGTCGCGTCGATGCTCTACTCGACCAGCGCCCGCGATCCGCTCATCTTTGCCGCCGTTCCGGCCGCGCTCGTCCTTGCCGCCATCATCGCCAGCGCCGCGCCGGCCATTCGAGCCGGACGCGTCGATCCCGTCGTCGCGTTGCGCTCTGAATAGCCCTACTCCTTTTCGCGCAACTTGCCGAAATACGGTCCTGTAAGTCGCCGACAAATTCGTAATCACCCCACGGCGCCAATTTGAGCAAGAGCTCGATTTTGCTCAATGTTTTTGCCGATCGCGTGATCACAATATCGGCATCGAGGTTGCCTAACGAGGAGTGTCCCGACCGCGCGCAAACACGTTTTCAGCCCCGGCGGTTATCAAGGAGTCAGTTGTGTTTTCTTCGTTAATGTCCCGCTTCTCTCACGACCTGGCGATCGACCTCGGCACGGCGAACACCTGTGTCTACGCGCGCGGCAAGGGCATCGTCGTCTCCGAACCGTCGATCGTGGCGCTCAACAAGATCACCGGCCGGATCGAGGCGGTCGGCACCGAGGCGAAGGAAATGCTCGGCCGCACGCCCGGCAACATCACCGCCATCAAGCCGATGCGCGACGGCGTGATCGCCGACTTCGAAGCGGCCGAGAAGATGCTGACGCACTTCATCCGCAAGGCGCACAAGCGCAGCGGCTGGCTGCGGCCCCGCGTCGTCATCGGCGTGCCCTCCGAAATCACGCAGGTCGAGCGGCGCGCGGTGAAGGACAGCGCGATGCGCGCCAAGGCCAGCGAAGTTCACCTGATTGAAGAGGCGATGGCCGCGGCGATCGGCGCCGGCATGCCGATCACCGAAGCATCGGGCAACATGGTGGTCGACATCGGCGGCGGCACCACCGACATCGCGGTGATCTCGCTCGCCGGCGTCGTCTACGGGAAGTCGGTGCGGGTCGCCGGCAACGAGCTCGACGACGCGATCATCCAGCACGCGCGCAAGGCGCACAACCTGCTGATCGGCGAGCGCACCGCCGAGCAGATCAAGATCGAGATCGGCTCCGCGTTCCCGCTCGAGCACAAGATGACGATGGAAGTGAAGGGCCGCCACCTGAGCGAGGGCCGGCCGGTCACCGTCACGATGAACGATGAGGAAGTCCGCAAGGCGCTGATGGAGCCGGTGCGCGCGATCGTCCAGGCCGTGCACGACGCGCTCGAGCGGATTCCGCCGGAACTGTCGGCCGACATCTTCGACCGCGGCATCATCCTGACCGGCGGCGGCGCGCTGCTGAAGGGCCTCGACAGGCGGCTGCGCGACGAAACCGGCCTGCCGGTGCAGCTCGCGGAAGATCCGCTGTCGTCGGTGGTGCTCGGCGCCGGCAAGATGCTGTCCGACTTCAACCTGCTCCGCCGGATCTCGCTCGACTAGCTCGTCGCTCTCAAGATCCGGGATCACAATTTTGGTGTCTGGGGGCGTGCGTGCCGCGCCCTCAGGCTTCCAAGAGGAAGATTCCGGAACTTAATCCGCTGATTCGCGGATTCCTTCGCCGCCCCCGCCAGAAACCACGAATTCTTCGTGGGAAATCACCGCATTCTTTCGCCGGCCGTGGCACGCGCCTTGAACTACGGGAAGGTACCCCCGCGCTGTTACGACAGCTGAAACACCCGCGAAACATCTGAGGGAAGCCCAGGAATGTTTATCAGTACCCGGTCTGCCTTGCCGGCGCGACGTGCCCGCTCGACGCTTCGCGCTCTGTACCCTGAATTTCGCCGCCGCTCTATTCCTGATCGCGGGCAGCACCCGGCGCTGGCCCAGAGTGAAGGCCCGGTCGCGGCGTACGCGTTCAGCGAGACGAGCGGCGCGGCCGCGGCGGATTCTTCGACCAGCGGCACGGGCACGGCGCTCCTGAGCGGCGCGTTGCACACGGCGGGGCGGTTCGGCAACGGTCTGCAACTGGACGGCGTCGACGACGTGCTGCAGCTGCCGCTCGCCGACGGCCTGGCGTTCAGCAACGCGTTCACGGTCGAAGCGTGGATCGCACCGTCGGCGTTCGGCCACGAGCGGACGCTGTGGCGGACGCCGAGCGCGATGGTGACGCTGCGCCCCGAGGGGACGGTCGTGCCGGTTGTGTTGCTGACCGGTGGACAGGTCGGGTTCGTCTCGGAGAGCACGCTGCAGGCCGGCGCATGGTCGCACGTAGCGGTGACCTACGACGGCAGCATGCTGCGCCTCTTTATCGACGGTGTCGACGCGGGCAGCCGCCCCGCGACCGGGACGCTGCTGCCCGCGCCGCTCGATCCCGGCTTCCTCGGGGGCATCCTGGGCTTCGCCGGCAAGATGGACGAACTGCGCTTCTACCGCCGCGCGCTCAGCCTCGACGAAATCAAGCTCGATATCGCGACGCCGCTCGACCAGACGCTGCCGCTCGACATCACCGCGCGCTCGCCGCTGCCCAACGCCGTCGGCGTGACGCAGGCCTCCGTGGCAGTCACCTTCAGCCGCGCGGTTGATGCGCGAACCATCACCACGTCGACGATTGCTGTTGTCGACACTGCGAACCTGGCCGTCCCGGCAACGATCACTTACGACGCGGCCCGGCGGACGGCGACGGTTGCGCGCGGCGCTGGCGCCGCTCACCTCCTACGCAGTGCGCGTGTCCGGCGGGTCGCTCGGCGTCCACGACGCACAGGGCGCGCCGCTCGCGGCCGACGCATCATGGACGTTCCGCACCGCGGCGTCGAGCGCCACGCCGAGTGCGTCGTACGACTTCAGCGAGGCGGCCGGCACGATCGCCGCCGACCGGTCGGGCAACGGCAACGACGCCACGCTCACCAACGGCACCGCCTGGGCGGCCGGACGGATTGGCGGCGGGCTGCGGCTCGATGGCGTGGACGACGGCGTGCAGCTGCCGCGTTCGCAGACGCTGACCTTCGGCAGCGCGTTCTCCGTCGAGGCGTGGATTGCGCCAACAGCGTTCGATCGCGAGCGCAGCCTGTGGTGGACGCCATCCGCGATGTTGACGCTGCGCACCGACGGGTGGCTGGTGCCGGTCGCGATCCTGACCGGCGGCCAGGTCGGCTTCGTCTCGAACTGGACCGTGCCCGCGGACGCGTGGTCGCACGTGGCGATGACCTACGACGGCAGCATGCTGCGTCTCTACATCAACGGGATGGAGGCGGGCAGCCGCGCGGCGACGGGTTCGCTGGTGCCGGCGTCGCCGCCGCAGACGGGCATGCTCGGCGGTGCGGCAGGGTTTGCCGGATCGATCGACGAGGTCCGGTTGTTCCGCCGCGCCCTGAGCGCCGCCGAGATCGCCGCCGACGCGGCCGCGCCGCCGGAACCGGTCGCACCGTTCAGCGTGACGGCCGTCACGCCGGCGGACCTCTCCACTTACGTGACCGGCTCGAAGATTTCGGCGACGTTCAACCGCGCCGCGGATGCGGCAAGCGTCACGACCGCCACCGTGCAGCTGCGCGATGGCGCGAATCAGCTCGTCGCGGCGTCGGTCGCCTACGACAGCTCGACGAATACGGTGACGCTGACCCCAGCCGGCGCGCTGGCTTCGGCGGCCAACTACGTCGTCCGCGTCGTTGGCGGCAGCAACGGCGTCAAGGGTGCGGGTGGTGGCGACCTGCCGGCCGACGTCCAGTGGTCGTTCCGCACGGCGGCCGCCGTACCGCCGCCGTCGTCCACGGCGCCGCGCATCAACTCGGTCGACATCGTGTCGAGCTGGCTGGGCCAGGCGATGCTCGTCACCGGCAACAACTTCGGCCAGCGTCAGGGTTCGAGCACGGTGACGATCAACGGCACCTCCGCCTACGTCATCGCCTGGTGCAGCGATGCGATCCTCGCGATCCTGCCGCGGAATGTCTCGGCAGGTCCGGTCGTCGTCAAGGTGGACGGCAAGACGAGCAACGTCGGCACGGCGCAGGTCTACACGATTCGCCGCTGGTAGTCCGATCGGAGGTGGCGTCCGGCGTGGGTTCTAGTATCCTCACCTCAGATGCCGCGCAACGCGGAGGTGATCCGACAGTGGACGATCCTGCGCGAGATCGAACGCGCGCGCGGCGGCGGCGTGACGATCGACGAGCTCGCCGGCGCTCTGCGACGTCACCACGCGCACCATCCGCCGCGATCTGCAGGCGCTCGAGGAGTCGGGCTTCCCGCTCTTCGACGATCGCACGCACGACGACGGGAAGACGCGGTGGCGGGTGAACGGGCAGGCGTTCAAGGGCATGTCCGCCGGGCTGACGGTGTCGGAGCTGTGCGCGCTCTATTTCAGCCGGACGCTGCTCGAGTCGCTGGCGGGGACGCCGTTTCGCGACGAGGTCGAGAGCGCGTTCGAGAAGCTGGCGTCGGTGCTGACGCCGCACATGCGCGAGTTCCTGGATCAGCTGCCGCGCGTCATCGCGACCAAGGCCGATCCGACGCGCCGTCCTGACAACCCGCAACAGCAGGCGTTCATCGCCCGCGCGCTCGAGGCGACGCTGCACCAGCGGCAGGCGAAGCTGACCTACCATTCGAAGTCGAGCGAGCGGACCAAGACCTACCTCGTGCATCCCTACCGGCTCGCCTACGCACAAGGCGCGATGTATCTGCTCGCCTACGTGCCGGAATACCGATCGGTCCGCACCTTCGCGGTCGAACGGATGCAGGATCTCTCGCTGCTCGAGGAGCGTTTCACGCCGATCGAAGAACTGCCGGACACGGCGTTTCCCCACTCGCTCGGCGTGCACTCGGGCGCGCCCGAGCGGATCGAGATCGCGTTCGAAGCCGGCCGTCGCCGACTACGTCCGCGCGCGCGAGTGGCACGCGTCGCAGGCGATCCGCGAGGGCAACGACGGCGCGATCGTGATGACCCTCGACGTCTGCCGCGACCGTGCGCTCCTCAGCTGGATTCTCAGCTTCGGTCCGTTCGCCCGCGTCGTCGCGCCGGAGGGGCTGGCGCGCGAGATCGCCGAGCAACTGGCCGAAGCCACCGCGAGGTATGCCTCATGATTTGTAGCGCAAAGGCGTCAGCCAGGCGCGGCGGCATGCTGATGCTCGCCCTGGCGCTGCTCGCGTCGCCGGCGCTGGCGCAAACCAAGGCGATCCGCGCCGGCACGGCCATCACACCCTCCGGTCCGGTCGCGAACGCGGTCATCGTCGTCGAGAACGATCGCATCGTTTCGGTCGGCACGAGCGCACCGCCTGCCGGCGCACAGGTGATCGATCTCCGGCGCTTCACCGTCATCCCCGGGATGATCGACGTGCACGTCCACATGACGTACTACTGGGATCGCGCGCCGGGCACGCGGCCGCTCGGCCAGCCGCGCCGTCCGGCCGGGGTCACGACCGTGCTCGCCGCCGACAATGCGCGGCGCACGCTCGAGACCGGCGTCACCACCGTTCGCGACCTAGGCGCGTCAGAACGAAGTCGACTACGCGATGCGCGATCTGATTGCGATGGGCCGGATGGTCGGACCGCGCATGTTCGTCGCCGGGCAGGGGCTCTCCGCCGCACGCGGCAGCGTCGTGGAGCCCGAGGCGTTCCGCCAGCAGGCCGAGGCGCGGATCGCGGCCGGGTCGGACTGGATCAAGATCTTCGGCTCTCGCGGCAGCTACCAGAGCGTCGAGACGACGCAGACCGTGCCGTTCGAGGCGATGAAAGCGGTGGTCGACGCGGCGCACGCGAAGAACCACAAGGTCGCGATCCACTCCTACGGTCCGTCGGGCGTCAAGGACGCGGTGCGTGCCGGCGCCGACTCGGTCGAGCACGGCATCGACCTCGACGATGAGACGATTGCCGAGATGGCGAAGCGCGGCACGGTGTGGGTGCCGACCATCGATCACAACCGCTACTACGTCGACGCGAAGGACGAGTTCGGCTTCGAGCCCGACACGATCCCGCCGCTGCAGGACTACATCCAGAAGAACCTCGAGTCGGCGCGGCGCGCGATCAAGGCGGGCGTGAAGCTCGCGATGGGGTCCGACGCGGTGTATACGATGTTCGGCCAGAACACGCGCGAGCTCGGCTGGTTCGTCACGCGCCGGGATGACGCCGGCGCAGGCGCTGGCGGCGGCGACGACCGTGCCGGCGGCGCTGCTTGGCCAGGAGAAGGCGCTCGGCGCGCTCGCGCCCGGCTACTATGCAGACATCGTCGCGGTGGAGGGCGATCCGCTCGCCGACGTCAACGTGCTCATCGACAAGGTACGATGGGTGATGAAAGGCGGCGCGGTCGTCGTTCGAGCGCAAGTAGCTGCCGGGCCGGTAAGGCAGGTGGGGCAGGTGAAAAGACCAATGAAAACGCTATTGATTGCAGGTTCGCTGATCGTCGCGCTGGCGTCACCGGCGCTTGCGCAGACGGCAGAAAAGAAAGCGGTGCAGGACACGGTCGAGCGCTTTCTGCTCCAGCTCGGCGACAAGGAGTACGACAAGGTCGCCGCGGCGCTCGCGCCGAAGGCGCTGGTCGTCATTTCCCGGCAGCGCGACGGCCAGTGGGCGAACAGCTTTCAGACCGGCGAGGAATGGGTGGCGGCGCTGAAGAAGAACCCGAACCCGGCGGCATTCCGCGAGCCGCTCACGAACGTCTCGGTCACCGTCGACAGCGACCGGCTCGCCTACCTGCGCGCCGATTTCCAGATCATCCGCGACGGCAGCGCGCAGTCGCACGGCGTCGACCAGTTCACCCTCGTCCGCGACGGCGACGCGTGGAAGATCGCCGTCCTCGCGTTCACCTCGCTGCCCCAGAAATGAGCGTGCCCCGGGGGCGGCCGCCGGGGCCGCAATCGCACCGCTGATGGTCCGCCTGCTCGCCATCGACATCGATGGCACGCTGCTCGACGCGCGCGGGCACCTGCCCGACGCCCATCGCGACGCGATCGTCGACGCCTCCGCGCGCGGCATCGAGATCGCGCTCGTCACCGGCCGCGCGTTCCATTTCATGCAGTCGGTGATCGACCGGCTCCGCCGATGCCGCTCACGCTCATCGTCAACAACGGCGCGGTGGTGAAGCGCAAGACCGGCGAGACCGAGTGGCGCCACGTGCTCGACCGGGAGGCGGCACGCCGCATCCTGGCCGAGACGCGTCACCTCGAGGACTGCGTCGCCGTCGTCTTCGACCGCCCCGGCGAGCGCCAGATCGTGTTCGAGCGGATGGACTGGACGCACCCGAACCGGCGCGGCTACTACGAGAAGAACAAGGCGTACATCGCCGCCGCGACCTCACCGCTCGCCGACGTGCTCACCGAGGATCCGATTCAGGTGATGTTCAACGGCAGCGTCAAGCCGATGCGGGCACTCTTCACGGCGCTGCGCGAGATGCCGATCGCCGACCGGTTCTCCGTCGCGATCACCGAGTACGAGGCGCGCGACTTCTCGCTCGTCGACGTCAACGGCGCCCAGTGCTCGAAGGGGACGACGCTGGCCAGGTGGGCGGCCGCCCGAGGCATCCCCGCGGCGGAGGTGATGGCGGTCGGCGACAACCTCAACGATGTCGAGATGCTCGATTTTGCCGGCGTCGCCGTGCGTGATGGGGAACGCGAACGACGCGCTCAAGTCGCGCGGCTATCGCATGACGGGAACAAACGACGAAGGCGGCCTCGCCGACGCGATCCGGCTGCACGCGCTCGGGCAGCGGAGTGCAGAAAAGGAAGAACAAGGTCGCGACCGATCGGGCAAAAACTAGCACCCTCACACACCGACCGCCACGAAAGCATACGTACGTTCCGTGGCCGCCAGCCGCACTTGCGGGCCCGTCACAGGGTTTTCGGCCACAATTCGACGATGTCGAATACGCCTGAGCCCTGGCGTACCGCTTGCTGTATATCCCAACCGTTGGGGCCACGCCCGGGCGGATTCGCCAGGCACGGCTGACACGACGCGCAATGGGTTTCTAGAACCCTTCGGGCCGCGAGTCGCGTTTGACCTGTGCCGGTTTCCGCGCTGGAAACGCGCCCCGATATTTTTGTACGGCGCGGTTCTTCGCAGCGCGCCGGCGTGGGCGGGTGGGGCAGGTGGGGCAGGTGGGGCAGGTAGGGCTGGTGGGTGGGCAGGTAGGTCGGACGGGGCGGGTGGGGGCAGGTTAGGCGAGTTGCTCAAGTCGGAGGGCTGGTAGGTCGGACGGAACGACGGGTAGGGCTGGTGGGTCAAGGAGCCAAAGGCGGCATCGGGACTCGGATGCCGGGCATGGAGGTTGATGTTCAAGGAGGACATCACATGCCGCTCAGACACGAATCGCTGGTTGCGTGGCAACGCGCGGACGATCTGTTCATCAAGCTACATCGCCTGACGCTGCAGTCGTTTCCGAGCTACGAGAAGTTCGAGTTGGGAAGCCAGCTGCGTCGCGCCGCCTACTCCGTGCCTGCGAACATCGTCGAAGGACTTGCCAGGCGGTATCGCAGGACGCGCGTACATTTTCTCAACATCTCCGAATCCTCACTCGCCGAGGTCGGCTACTGCATCCATGCAGCAAAGCGCCTCGGCTACATCAGTGACGAAACCTGTTTAGAGCTCGAGACTGACGTCCGCAAGGTCGCCGCGCCGTTGACCGGTCTGGTGCGCGCCGCCAACGGGTTGCCCACCGCTCTAACTGTGCTGGGCAGCAGTGCCGGAGGCGCATTGCTGATGTTTCTGGTTCTGCGTTTCCTGCCGTAAAAGCCAATCAACTTCGCTGTAGCGCGGCCGTTCTGGGCCGCGCTACAGACGCAGCGTGAGTATAAAAGCCTGCGAGCCCCACCTCCCGCACCTACCCACCGACCTGCCCCACCCGCCCTACCCGCCCTACCTGCCCACCCACCTGCCCCACCTGCCCCCCTGCCCCACCCGCCCTACCTGCCCACCCACCTGCCCCACCTGCCCCACCTGCCCTACCCGCCCCACGCGGCCAGGTGATCACGCCGCGCTACATGCGGAACCCGCTGCTGACGAACGGCAGACGCCTGACACGGGTTCCGCTCGCCGCGAAGAGTGCGTTCGCGACCGCCGGCGCGATCGGCGGCAGCGCAATCTCTCCGAAGCCGGTGGGATGCTCGGTGCTCGGCACGATGTGCACTTCGATCTCCGGCGCGTCGCGGTTTCTGAGCAACCGGAAGTCCTCGAACGTGCTCTGCACCGTGCGGCCGCGCGCGATCGTGATTTCGCCGAACATCGCCGCGCTCAGCCCGTCGATGATGCCGCCCTGCGTCTGCGCTTCGAGATTGAGCGGGTTCACCGGCAGGCCGACGTCGATCGCGGCGACGACGCGGTGGACGCGGATGCGCTTCTGCGCATCGACCGACACCTCGGCAACTTCGGCGGCGTAGGAGCCAAACGTGAAGTGAACCGCGATGCCGCGCGCTCGCCCGGCCGGCAGCGGCTTGCCCCAGCCGGCCTTTTCCGCCGCCAGCGTCAGCACGCGCTTCAGCCGTTCGGGCTTGTACGGCGCCGGGCTGTCGCCCTCGTAGGGAAAGTCCGACGCCGAGCCGAGGTATGCGAGCCGCAGCGCGATCGGATCGATCTTCCCGGCGTGCGCGAGCTCGTCGAGGATGCTCTCGATCACGAACGCGTTGAAGTTGTGCGACGGCGCCCGCAGCGCGCCGGTTGGCACCGATGTCGACGCTTCGGTGTATTCGAGGCGGCAGTTCGGCACCAGCGTCGGCTGGAAATCGTTGTCGAACTGCTTTTTCGGATCGGAGGCCGGCGGCGCCATCAGGCCGTAGATCTCCGTCGACTCGGGCGGCGTGTCGCCAAGCCGATAGCGGTTGCGCGACACGTTGACCAGATGGTGATGCCACACGCTCAGCCGCCCGTCGGCGCCGAGGCCGGCGCGGACGTGATGGAGCCCGGCCGGCCGGTAGTAGTCGTGCCGCATGTCGTCCTCACGCGACCACACCACCTGCACCGGCGCGCCGACCGCCCTCGACACATACGCCGCTTCGGCCGCGTAGTCCGACATCAGCCGCCGCCCGAAGCCGCCGCCGATTCGCGTCATCTGCACCGACACCGATTCGCGCGGGATGCCGAGCACACCGGCGACCACTTGCGCGCCGGAGGTCGGCATCTGCAGCGGGCCGACAATCTCGCAGCGCCCGTCGTGCACGTGCGCGATGCAGTTCTGCGGCTCGAGCGTCGCGTGTGCGAGGAACGGCGCCTCGTAGGTGACGTCGACTTTCGTCCGCGCCTCCTCGAATGCGCGCGCGACGTCGCCCTGGTCGCCGAGCACCTTCCCCGGCTTCGCGGCCAGCGCGCGGAACTGCGCGGAGAGCGAGTCGCTCGACTCGCTGCGCCCTTCGCCTTCGTCCCAGGTGACGCGCAGCGCCTCACGTCCCTTCATCGCCGCCCACGTGGAGTCGGCGACGACGGCAACGCCTCCCTTCAGCCACGTCGGGTTCTGATGTCCCTCGATCGTGACCACGCGCTTGACGCCTGGCACGGCGAGCGCCGCCGACGCATCGACGGTTGCGGGACGGCCGCCATGGACGGGACACTTCTCGATGACCGCGTGCAGCATGCCGGGCAGCCGCGCATCGAGGCCATAGATCGGCTCGCCGACCACGATCCGCGGTGTGTCCACGCCGCGCACCGGCCGGCCGAGGATCGTGTGACGCCGGACGTCCTTGAGCGGCGGCGCTTCCTTCGGGAGCGGCAGCGCGGCAGCCGCAGACGCGAGATCTTTGTACGCAGCCGAGCGCCCGGTCGCCCGATGGTGCACGACGCCGCGCTCGGTGTCGCAGGCCGACGGCTCGACGTTCCACTGCTTTGCCGCGGCGGCAACCAGCAGCGCGCGCGCGACCGCGCCGGCGCGCTGGCCGAGCGGCCCGTCCGACGGCGTGCCGTCGCTGCCGCCGGCGCCCTGGCCGCCGTACCACGCGCGGTTGAGCTCCGCCTGTTCGACGCGGACCGACGACCACTCGACGTCGAGCTCCTCGGCGATCATCATCGGCAGGCTCGTCTTGATGCCCTGCCCCATGTCAGGATTCTTCGACCAGAGCGTAACGGTGCCGTCAGCGTCGATGCGGACGTAGCCGTTCGGCCTGAAGGCCGCGGCTCCCTGCGCACGCGCATCCGACCGAACGTAGAAGCCGACCAGCAGCCCGCCGGCGGCCGTGCCGCTGACCTTCAGGAACGAGCGCCGATCGAGGCGCACGGCGCTCATCGCACACCTCCAATCGCCGACGGTGCCGTGCCCGCCCGCGCGGCACGACGCACCGCGCTGCGAACCCGCAGATACGTTCCGCACCGGCACAGGTTGTTCGACATCGTCTCGCGGATTTCATCGTCGGACGGCTGCGGGCTGGTGGCGAGCAGCGCGACCGCCGTCAGGATCTGCCCGGCCTGGCAGTAGCCGCACTGCGGCACGTCTTCCTCGATCCAGGCCGACTGAACGGGATGCAGCTTCCCCGCCGGCGCCAGACCTTCGATGGTCGTGATGCGCCTGGCGCCGACTGAGCCGACCGGCGTCATGCACGAGCGCATCGCCGCACCGTCGATGAGCACCGTGCAGGCGCCACAGACGCCGCGGCCGCAGCCGTACTTGGTCCCGCGCAGCTGGAGCGTGTCGCGAAGCGCCCACAGCAGCGGCATGTCGGGCGCGACCGAGATCGAGCGTGATTGACCGTTTACGGACAGTTGGTATGTAGCCATGCGCTCGATCAGACGTGGAACGGCCGCGCGAAGTCCCGCGGCCAAGGTGATGTTTCGCCGAGGTCGGCGTGATGACCGAGCGGCTGTTCAAGGCCGGCGGTCTATACTCGAAAAAATGTTCCGGCTCCGCGAGCGCATCGTCGACCCGTCGCTGAACCGTGTCACCTCGCGCGGACAGACGGTGCAGGTCGAGCCGAAGATCATGCAGGTGCTGGTCGCGCTCGCCGAGCGCCCCGGCGACGTGGTGACCCGCGAAGAGCTGATGGCGCGCGTCTGGGCCGGCGTCTTCGTCACCGACGATGTGCTGAACCGTGCAGTCCGGGAGCTGCGGCGCCTGTTCGATGATGGGACGGAACAGCCGGGTGTGATCGAAACGATACGCAAGCGCGGGCTATCGGCTGACCGTGCCGGTTGAGCAAATCGAGAACGGCAATCGCACGAGCCTGCCCGGCACCGGCGCAGCGGCCGAACCATTCGTTGCGAGCGCACGCACGCGGCGCCGCCTGGATGCCAGGCGCCGTCACCATCGCGGCGATGGTGATCGTGTCGGCCGCGGCAGCCCTCCTCATCGCGCGCTACGGCATGGGGCGCCCCGCGTCGGTGGACACCGAGGCGCGCGTGCGGTTCACGCCGTTCACGAGCGATCCCGGCAACGAAGTCGACCCGGCGCTGTCGGCGTCGGGCCGTCTCGCCTACGTCGCGCGCGGCGCGGACGGCCGCGCGCACCTGTTCACGAAGATCTCGCCGGACGCGCGGGCGGTGCAGGTCACCGACGGCGCCGCGCGGCAGTACGCGCCGGTCTGGGCGCCGGATGAAACGCAGCTGGCGTTTGTCGAGATCAGCGAGCGCGGCTGCGCGATCCGCGTCGCCTCAGCCGATCTGCAGCCGCGTCCGCGACCTCGTCGAATGCCTGTCGCCCGGCGAGCATCACATGTCGTGGTCGCCTGACGGCGTCGTCGCTCGCGGTCGACGGCCGGCGCCGGCACCTTCGCCTCGCCCGCGCACATCGAGATCGTCGACCGTCGCCGACGGCGCGCGCCGCACGCTGACCGACCCGCCGCCGGCGCATATCGGCGACATCAGCCCCGCGTTCTCGCCCGACGGCCGGCAGCGTGGCGTTCGTGCGCAGCATCAGCGGCGGGCTCGGCGATGTCTTCGTCACCTCCGTCGACGGCGGCGCTCCGACGCAGGTGACTGCCGACAATGCCGACGTGCTGGGCGTGGACTGGGAGCCCGACGGCCGGCATCTCGTCTTCTCCTCGGACCGCAGCGGCGGGATCAACCTGTGGCGTGTGCCGGTCGGCGGCGGCGAGCCCGCGCTGGTGGCTGGCGGCAGCGCCAAGGTGAAGCATCCGAGCGTCGCGCGGCGCGCTGGATCGATCGCCTACGAAGACTGGCACTACGAGATCAACCTGATCGAACGTGGCGTCGAGGACCCGGCGGCGCCGGCGGCGGTCAGCCCGACGAGCGATCGCTGGAACTTTCATCCGCAGATTTCACCGGATGGCGAACGGCTGGCGTTCCAGTCGACCCGCTCGGGCGACTACGAGATCTGGATCGCCGATCGCCGCGGCAACGACGCGCGTCAGGTGACGGGTTCACGAACCTACAAGTCGCTGCCGCGATGGTCGCCCGACAGCCGGCAGCTCGTCTTCGCGTCGCGCACGGCGGGGCAAACCGGGATTGTGGTCCTCGACGTTGCCGCGGGCACCACGCGCACGATTCGGGTCGAGACGACGCCCGCGTCTGCGCCGAGCTGGTCGCACGATGGACGCCACGTCTACTTCGGCTCTCCGCGCGGCGGATCGTGGCAGCTGTGGCGTGTCGCGGTCGAGGGTGGAGAGCCGTCGCAGGTGACGACCGACGGCGGCTACGCCGCGCTCGAATCGCTCGACGGCCGGTGGCTGTACTACACGCGCCTCGATCGCCCCGGCCTGCTGCGCCGCGCCGCCGCCGGCGGGGCCGACGAGCTCGTGGCCGGCGACGTGCGTGCGGAGGACTGGCCGAACTGGGGCGTCCTCGATCGCGGCGTCTTCTACCTCACGCGCCCGGATGACGGCGATCCGCAGCTCGCGCTGCTCGAGCCCGCATTCGACCCAGCCTCGCCTGCTCACGCGGCTGCCGGAGTTCGCCTGGAACGGCATCGCCGTCTCGCGCGACGGCGCGCGCGTCCTCTACGCGCGCTACGACCGGCGCGACGCCAACATTGGCGGCGTGATGCTCGCTCGCTGATCACGGGCGGCTCGCTCGCCGTCATGGCTGAGGGAGCCATCAGCCATCAGCCATCAGCCATCAGCCATCAGCCATCAGCCATCAGCCATCAGCCATCCACACGCGTTGCGATCGCAACGCGTGTGGTAGTAAATTCAACCGCATGGTTGATAGTAGAGGCGCGCACCTGGACGACGTGTTTGGTGCCGTGGCGGATCCGACGCGCCGCGCCATCCTCGACACGCTCGCACGCGGCGAGGTGACGGTCGGCGAACTGGCGGCGCGCTTCCCGATCTCGTTGAACGGCGTCTCCAAGCACATTCGCGTCCTCGAGCGCGCCGGCCTGATCACGCGCGACGTGCGCGGCCGCGAGCATCGCCTCTCCTTCGACGCGCGCCCGCTCGAAGACGCCGCCGCATGGATGGAGCGCTATCGCGCGTTCTGGGAGTCGCGGCTGGATGCGCTCGAGGGACTGATCAAATCGCGCAAGCGGACGCGCGAGAACGAGATGACCGGGGCCGGTCCGGACGCGTTGGTCGTGCGCCGAGTGATCCGCGCGTCGCGCGAGGAGATCTTCGACATGTGGACGGAGGCCGACAACCTGCGGCTATGGATGCGGCCCCCGCGTGCGCTGGGCGCCAGCGCCGAATCCGACGCCCGCGTCGGCGGCCGCTACCGGATCGTCATGCACGGCGATCGCGATTACGACCACCACGGCGAATACCTCGTCGTCGATCGGCCGTCGAAGCTGTCGTTCACCTGGATTTCCGAGGGCAGCCGTTACCAGACGTCAGTCGTGACCGTCGAGCTGTTCGACCGCGGCGGCGGGCAGACCGAGCTGGTCCTCACGCACGAACGGCTGCCGGTAGAAGAAGTCGGCCGCCATACCGAAGGCTGGACCGAAATTCTCGGCGAGCTCGCGAGCGCAGTCGAACGCTGACCACGCTCGCAGTGCAGGCACGTGACGCACGTGCAACGCACGGTCGAGTGCAAGTGGACGGCGTCGTGCAACGTGCACCGTGCACCCCACCTGCCCTGCACCTACCTGCCCACCTGCCCCACCTGCCCTACCTGCCCTCCCCGCCCCACCCGACGCTCGCTCGAGATTCTCGCGAGCGGAGGGCTACTCGTAGCGCAGCGCCACCATCGGGTCGATGCGCGTCGCGCGCCGCGCCGGGAGATAGCTCGCCACGAGCGCCGCGCCGGCCAGCAGCAGCGGCACCACCGTGAACGTGACCAGGTCGGTCGGGCTCACGCTGTAGAGCAGGCTGACGATCGAGCCGGGTGATCGCGAACGATGCGGCGAGGCCGATCACCACGCCCATCAGCGTCAGCCGCAGCCCCTGGAAGACCACCAGGCGCAGGACGTCGGCGCGGCTGGCGCCGAGCGCCATGCGGATGCCGAGCTCGCGCGTCCGCTGGCTCACCGAATACGCCATCACGCCGTAGATGCCGATCACCGACAGCACCAGCGACAGGCCGGCGAAGATCGCCAGCAGCGACGCCGCCATCCGCGGCGCCCACAGCGCCTGATCGAAGATCTCGTTCAGCGTGAACACGCCGGTGAGCGGCAGGTTGCGATCGAGCTGCTGCATCTCGCCGCGCACCGTGCCGAGCACCGCCTGCGGCTGCGCCGCCTTCACGAACAGCGACAGCTGCGGCTGATACACCTGCGTCGTCGCCTGGTAGATGAACGGCGTCTCTTCCTCGCCGATGAAGTTGTACTTGCTGTCCTTCGCGATCCCGACGACCTCGTTGAAGAAGTCCTGCCCGAAGAACTTGAAGCGCTTGCCGATCGCGTCCTGATCGGGCCAGAACCGCTTCGCCATCGTCTCGTTGATGACGACCGCGTTCGGTGTGTTCGGCTGATCGCGTCTCGGAGAGCGTCCGGCCGCGCACCAGCGGGATGCCGACCGTTTCGAGGTACTGCGACCCGACGACGCTGATCTGCACGAGCCGGCCGGCGCGCCGGTCCGACGCGTCCTGCCCTTCGAGGAACACCGTCCGCGCGAAGCCGCCGGCAAAGAGCGGCACCGTGCTCGCGACCGATGCCGCTCTGGACGCCGGGCACCGCGGCGGCGCGCTCGAGCACGCGCTGCTGGAACTGGCGGCCGCGCTCTTCGGTGTAGCCCTGCGCGCCGAGGTCGAACGACAGGACGGCGAGGTGCTCGGCGTCGAAGCCGGGGCTGATCTGCTGCGCGTTCTGCAGGCTGCGGAGGAACAATCCGGCGCCGATGAGCGCCACGAGCGAGAGCGCGACCTGCGCGGACACGAGCACGTTGCGCAGGCTGAAGAGCCGGTTCGATCCGGTCGGCGCGCTCGTCTTGTCCTTGAGCTCGACGACCAGGTCGGGACGCGAGGCCTGGATCGCCGGCGCCAGGCCGAAGATCATGCCGGTCGCGACCGACACCGCCAGCGTGAAGAGCAGCACCCGCATGTCGGGATGGAGATCGATCGCGTCCGCGGCGAGGAACGGCGGACGGAACGACCAGAGAAGCCCCTGCGCCCAGTAGGCCAGCAGCAGACCCGGCCGCGCCGCCAAGCAGCGCCAGCAGCGTTCCCTCGGTCAGCAGCTGCATGATCAGCCGGCCGCGCCCCGCGCCGAGCGACAGGCGGACGGCGATCTCCTTCTGCCGTGCCGCGGCGCGCGCGAGCAGCAGGTTCGCGACGTTGGCGCACGCGATCAGCAGCACCAGGCCGACGATCGTCATCAGCACGCCGCCGGCCTTGACGATGTTGTCGCGGAAGCCGGGGTTGATCGTCGCCTGCGCCAGCGGCACCAGCGTGACGCTGCGGCCCTGGTTCTCGTTCGGATATTCCTGCTCGAGCTGGCGCGCGATCGTCTTCAGGTTCGCTTCGGCCTGCTGCACGGAGACGCCCGGCTTCAGCCGGCCGGTCATGTTGAACACCAGCCCGCGCCGGTTGTTCGGTTCGGCGAGCTCGCGGAAGAAGCCGTTGGTCGTCTGCTGGTAGGTCATGTACGGCACCCACAGCGCCGGGGCGCCGATCGCGTTGGTGCCCTTGAAGCCCTGCGGCATCACGCCGACGACCGTGAAGGCGTTGCCGTTCAGGTTGATCGTGCGGCCGACGATCGACGGGTCGCCGCCGTACCGCTTCTGCCACTCTCCGTAGCCGAGCACCGCAACCAGCTTCGCGCCTGGCGTCTGGTCTTCGTCGGCAAGGAAGCCGCGGCCGACCTGCGGCCGCGCGCCGAGCACCGAGAAGAAATTGCCGGTCACCAACTCGCCGAACACCTGCTCCGGCTGGCCGGTTCCGCCCGTGATGTTCAGCGGCACGCCGACGTGGCCGGTCATGCCGGAGAACACCTCGTTCTTGTCGCGCAGGTCCGGAAGTTCATCGGCGAGGTCTGCAGGAAGCCGAAGGCCGCCTGGTTCGACTGGTTGCGCTCATCCGTCGTCCAGACCGACACGAGCTGCGACGGATCCTCGACCGGCAGCGGGTTCAGCAGCACCGCGTTCACCAGCGTGAAAATCGTCGTGTTCGCGCCGATGCCGAGCGCGAGCGACAGCGCCGCCACCGCGGTGAACGCCGGCGTCTTGGCGAGCAGGCGCGCCCCGAACTTGAGGTCGTGGAGAAATGTCGACATGGTCTGATCTTAGACGACCAACCCATTTGCGGGGTTCGGGGTAATTTCCTCCCGGCGTATCATGAGTCGTGCGAAACCCCGTCCGCCATTCCGAACGAACCCCGCGCGCCGGCGCGATTGCGAGAGCCGCCGGCCAGGAGGACGCATCAAAAACCTCTAAAAAGGCGTTCACGGCGGGCGCGTGGGAAGAAGCGCGCGGCATCATCTGGACCCATCGCAAGCGCCTGGCGCTCGGCCTCGGCCTGATGCTCATCAACCGGCTGTCCGGCTTCGTCCTGCCGACCACCACCAAGTACCTGATGGACGACGTGATCACCCAGGGGCACTGGGAGCTGCTGCCGACGCTGGCGCTGGCCGCCGGCGCCGCGACCGTCGTCGACGCCGCCACCTCGTTCGCGAACTCGCAGGTGCTCGGCGTCGCCGCGCAGCGCGCGATCACCGAGATGCGCAAGGACGTCGAGGCGCACGTGATGCGCCTGCCGATCCGCTACTTCGACTCGACCAAGACCGGCGTCCTGATCTCGCGGATCATGAACGACGCCGAAGGCATCCGGAACCTCGTCGGCACCGGCCTGGTGCAGCTGACCGGCTCGATCCTGACCGCCGTCATCGCGCTGGGCGTGCTGCTCTACCTGAACTGGAAGCTGACGCTCGTCACCATCGCGATCCTCGGCGCGTTCGGCGGCGGGATGGCGACGGCGTTCAAGCGCCTGCGGCCGCTGTTCCGCGAGCGCGGCAAGATCAACGCCGAGGTGACCGGCCGGCTCGCCGAATCGCTCGGCGGCGTCCGCATCGTCAAGGCCTACACGGCCGAAAAGCGCGAGGAGCTGGTCTTCGCGAAGGGCGCGCACCGGCTGTTCCGCAACGTCGCGCAGTCGCTGACCGGCGTCTCGGCGATCACGGCGTTCTCGTCGGTCGTGATCGGCGCGACCGGCGTCGCGATGATGCTCGATCGGCGGCAACTCGATCCGCAGCGGCGCGATGACGATCGGCGATCTGGTGATGTACCTGTCGTTCACCGCGCTGATGACGATGCCGGTGATCCAGCTGGCGTCGATCGGCACGCAGATGAGCGAGGCGTTCGCCGGGCTCGACCGCATCCGCGAGATCCGCCGGATGGCGACCGAAGATCAGGAGGACGCCGACCGCGCGCCGCTCGCCGGACGTCCGCGGCGAGGTGGAGTTCGACGACGTGACCTTCGAGTACAACGCCGGCGCGCCGGTGCTGAAGCACGTGTCGTTCCGCGCGCCGGCCGGATCGACGACGGCGCTCGTCGGATCGAGCGGATCGGGCAAGAGCACGCTGATCAGCCTGGTGATGACCTTCAACCGGCCGCTGACGCGGCCGCGTGCTGGTCGACGGCCACGACCTGACGGCGATCAAGCTGCGCGACTACCGCGCAGCACCTCGGCGTCGTGCTGCAGGACAACTTCCTGTTCGACGGCACGATCGCGGAGAACATCGCCTACGCGCAGGCCGCACGCGACGCGCGAGGAGATCAAGGCGGTCAGCCGGATCGCGCACTGCGACGAGTTCATCGAGGGCTTCGAGCAGGGCTACGACACGATCGTCGGCGAGCGCGGCGTGCGGCTGTCGGGCGGCCAGCGCCAGCGCGTGGCGATCGCGCGCGCGATCCTCGCCAACCCGAAGATCCTGATCCTCGACGAGGCGACGTCGAGCCTCGACAGCGAGAGCGAGGCGATGATCCAGGACGGCCTGAAGGCGCTGCGCGCAGGGCCGCACGACGTTCGTCATCGCGCACCGGCTGTCGACGATCCGGAGCGCGGATCAGATCCTGGTGCTCGAGCACGGCGAGATCGTCGAGCGCGGCACGCACGACGAGCTGCTGCGTGAAGGGCGGCCGCTACCGGCAGCTGTACGACAAGCAGTACCGGTTCGAGAAGGACCGGTTCATCAACCCGGGCGAGGACTTCACGCCGGAACCGGAGAAGGTCGCTGCGGCGGCGCGCGTCAGCAACTCCCTGTAGGAGGACGTCCGACGTTGTTAGAACGGTCTGAGACCGTTCCCGACGTCGTGCGAGATCCGTTCCTAGCGCTGATTGCAGGAACGGTCTTCAGACCGTTCTCACGTCAAAAGCCGGACGCTTCGTACGCAATTCTGTGATTAGTGCCCCGCGCCGCTCGCGATGACGTTGATCGTGCTGGCGGGCGAATGCCGCGCTGCTCGCCGCCGGCGCCGATGCAGAAGCGCCCGCACTTCGTAGGTGCCGGGCGGCAGGCTGCGGAACTCGAAACGTGCTGGTGCGCGGGGCCTTGTCGCCCTCGAGCTGAATCTGACTGCTGCGGTAGAAATCGGCCGACTCGGCGACGATCTCGACGGCGCGGTTGTCCGGCGTCGGCTTCGATCATCGCGCGGACGACAGGTTCGCCGGGGCGAACGCCACGGCCGGGGATACTTTCACCGTGATCCGCTCGCCGGCGCCCATGGGCAGCGTGGTGATCAGCATCAGGATTCCGAAAAGAGTCGCTCGCAACTTCATCGCTCCCACCGTCCCCACTGCCACGTCGCTAGTGCCGGAACCCCAACCCCGGCCGGTTTCACGCCGCCTCGTGCGGCGCTGCTTACGGTTAGTGCAAGTCGCAGGTCCATTTCGTTTCAGCCCGAATCCCGCCGGTCATTGAGGTACACTGCACGAGCTCCGGAGGATTCGCGAATGCGACGTCGTGCGAGATTTGCCCTCGCTCTACCGTTTCTGGTGTTGGCCGTTACCACGTTGAATGCCGCTCAGTCCCCCCACTCCGAGACCAACCGTCCCGCTTGGCTCCAGCAGTATCGCGAGCCCGCCGCCCGGCTGATCGGCGAAGCGCTGGGCAGCACGTTCGCCTGGGATCGCCTCGCCGTCCTGACCGACACGATCGGCCACCGCCTCAGCGGCATCGCCGGCGCTCGAGCGCGCGATCCAATGGGCGGTCGCCGAGATGACGCGCGACGGGCTCGAGAACGTGCACACCGAGCGCGTGATGGTGCCCAAATGGGTGCGCGGCAGCGAGAGCGCCGAGATTGTCGAGCCGGCGCGCCATGCGATGGTGATGCTCGGCCTCGGCGACAGCGTCGGCACCAAGCGGCGACGGCGTCCAGGCCGAAGTGCTGGTCGTCGACAGCTTCGAGGAGCTCGACGCGAAGGCGAGCGCGGCGCGCGGCCGCATCGTGCTCTTCAACGTTCCGTTCACCAACTACGGCGAGACCGTGCGCTTCCGGTCCGCCGGGCCGTCGCGCGCGGCGCGGCACGGCGCGGTCGCCGCGCTCGTCCGCGCCGTCGGGCCGCCCGGGCTGCGCACGCCGCATACCGGCGCGCTGCAGTACGCCGAGCGACGCGCCGAAGATTCCGGCCGCGGCGATCTCCGCCGAAGACGCCGATCGCCTGCAGCGCATGGCCGACCGCAGGCAGCCAGGTCGTCGTCCGCCTGAAGATGGAGGCGCATTTCGAAGCCGACGCCGAATCGGCGAACGTCATCGGCGAGATCCGCGGCCGCGAGCTGCCGGACGAAGTCGTCGTCGTCAGCGGCCATCTCGACTCGTGGGACGTCGGCGCCGGCGCGACCGACGATGGCGGCGGCTGCGTGGTGACGTGGGAAGCGCTGCGGCATGATGAAGAAGCTGAACCTGCGGCCGCGGCGCACCGTGCGCGTCGTGCTGTTGACCAACGAGGAGAACGGCGGCCGCGGCGGCCTGGCGTATCGCGATCAGCACCGCGCCGAGCTCGCGAAGCACGTGATGATGCTGGAGTCGGACGGCGGCGTGTTCCGGCCGCTCGGCGTTCGGCTTCACCGGCAGCGACGCGGCGCGCGACACGGTGAAGGCGATCGCCACGCTGCTGACGCGGCATCGCCGCCGACCAGGTGAGCGCCGGCGGCGGCGGCGCCGACATCGGCCCGAGCGTGCAGGAGGCGCACATCCCGGCGATGTCGCTCGACGTCGACGGCTCGAAATACTTCCTCATCCACCACACCCCGGCCGACACGATCGACAAGATCGATCCGGTCGAGATGGCGAAATGCGCGGCCGCGGTCGCGGTGATGGCGTATGTCGTCGCCGACCTGCCGCAGCGGCTCGCGCGGTAGCAGACCAGCCTATGAGTATACTTTTGCGATGAAGAAGCTGACTGCTCTGCGCCGCGCTGGTCGTGCTGACCGCGTGCTCGTCCTCCGCCCAGCAGGCGCGCCGGCCGGCGCCGAACGAGGTCGTCGCCACGGTCGGGATCGAAGTCGATCACGCTGGCCGAAGTCGACGACAAGGCGCTCGAGGCAGCCGGCCTCGAACTTCGGCGGCAAGCTGTCGCAGGCGCTCTACGACGCGCGCCGCGCCGCGCTCGACGAGATGATCGCCTCCATGCTGATGGACGAGGCGGCGAAGGCGCGAGGGGATCGATCGCGCCGCGCTGGTCGAGAAGGAAATCACGACGAAGGTGCCGGCGGTCACCGACGCGGAGATCGCCGCCTGGTATCAGGCGAACCAGGCGCGCGTGCAGGGCGCGATCGCTCGAACAGGTGCGGCAGCCGATCCGCACCTTCCTGACGCAGGAGCGGATGCAGGCGGTCCGCGCGAAGTACATCGACGACGCTGAAGAGCAAGACCGCCGTGCGCGTGATGCTCGACCCGCCGCGGCAGAAGGTGGCGATGGCGGCGAACAGCCCGGCGCGGGGCCCGGCCGACGCGCCGATCGAGATCGTCGAGTTCTCCGACTTTCGAGTGACCGTTCTGCCAGAGGGTCGGTCCGGCCCTCAAGCAGGTGTTCGACACCTACGGCGATCGCGATCCGATCTGGTCTATCGCGAATATCCGCTGCCGAACCACCCGAACGCGCGGCCGGCGTCCGAAGCGGGACTGTGCGCCAACGAACAGGGGAAGTTCTGGCCGTATCACGATCGGCTGTTCGCCAATCAGCGGCGCCTGGGCGGCGCCGACCTGAAGCAGTACGCCGTCGGAGCTCGGGCTCGACGCGGCCAAGTTCAACGCCTGCGTCGACTCGCACAAATACGCGAAGCAGGTCGAAGCCGACATCGAGGCCGGCGAACGAGGCCGGCGTCAACGGCACGCCGGCGTTCTTCATCAACGGCCGCGATGCTCAGCGGCGCGCAGCCGTTCGAGGAGTTCAAGAAGATCATCGACGATGAGCTCGCCGCCAAGAAGAAGTAGGGGCCTGGACTGCCTGGGCATGCCGTTTGCGAACTCGCAGGCATGCCTACCATCGCGCAGCTCACCGAACAGCTCGACCGCGTCGCGGCCACCGATCCGGGGCCGTTTCCGATCATCAGCCTCTACCTCGACCTTCGGCCGAACGAACACGGACGCGATCAATTCGAGCAGTTCCTCAAAAAGGAGCTGACCGAGCGCGTCAATACCTACCCGGCAAGCGGGCCCGAGCGCGACAGCCTCGAAGCCGACGCCGCGAAAATCCGCGCGCACGTCGCCGGCCTGGATGGGTCGGTCAACGGTCTTGCGCTCTTCGCCTGCCACGGCGCCGACCTGTTCGCGCCGCTGGAACTGGCGGCGCCGCTCGACGAGCATCGCCTGTACGTTTCCGATCACGCACATCTCTATCCGCTGGCGCGCCTGATCGAGGCGTATCCCCGATATCTGGCGCTCGTCACCGACACGCACTCGGCGCGGATCTTCGTCTTCGCCATCAACGAGGTCGAGAAGACCGAGCAGATCGAAGGCGAGAAGCCGAAGCACCACAAGAAAGGCGGCTGGTCGCAGGCGCGCTACCAGCGCCACACCGAGAACTTTCACCTGCAGCATGCGAAGGAAGTGGTCGACCAGCTGGCGCGGATCGTCCGCGACGAAGGGATTGAAAAGATCGTCGTCGCCGCCGACGAAGTGATGATGCCGGTCCTGCGTGAGCACTTTCCGAAGGAAGTCGTCGGATCGGATTGTCGACGTGCTCAAGCTCGACGTCCATGCGAACGAGCGGATGGTGCTCGAGGCGACCATCGCCGCGCTGCGGAAGAAGGACGAGGAAAGCGATCGCGAACGCGTCGAGGAGATGATTGGCGGCTACCGCGCCAGCGGCCTCGCCTGCGTCGGGCGCGAGGCCACCAGGCGGGCGCTGGAGATGGGCCAGGTCGACGAGCTGGTGATCACCGCGGTGCCGGACACGCTGGCGTCGAAGAAGGACACGGCCACGACCAACGACGCGCGAGAGCTCAGCAAAGGCGAAAGCACCGCTGACGACCTGATCATCCAGGCGCGCAACACGTCGGCGAAGATTCGCTTCATCGAGGACCCGGCGCTGCTCGAGCCGGTCGGCGGCGTCGGCGCGTTCCTCAGGTTCAAGCTATGAGCAAACAGAACAACGTCAACCCCGATTACTACAAGGTGGCAGGCGCGAGCGCCCGGGCAAGGCGAATCCGGTGAAGGCGAAGGCGCGGTCGACCGAGGCCGACGCGAGACGGGCGCGCTGGAGCGAAGCGGAGCCAGGCAAGGAGCCGAAGGCTGAGCGACGTCTTACCGCGCGAAGATCGAGAGGCCGGTGACGATCGAAACGATGACTGAAAGCGCGCTGGCGACGAGGCAGGCGATCGCGATGATCACGTGATCGCCCCGCTCGCGCGTCAGCGGGTTGAGAAAGGCGGAGGTGAAGTAGCCGCCGGCAAAGCCGCCGAGGTGGGCGTAGTTGTCGATCCCCGAACCGCCCATCAGCATGCCGAAGAGCACCGCCTGGATGATGATGTATTGCGCCTGCTGCTTGGCCATGCTGCTGCCCGTGCGTCCGTAGTGATAGAGCGCGCCAATCAGGCCGAATACCGGCGCCGATGCGCCGACGGTGAAACCGGCGCCGTTGCAGGAACGGGATCGCCGGCAGGATACGCGCCGGCAAACGAGCTCAGCGCGAACCCGGTAATGCCGCCGACCGTGTAGATGATGATCGTTCGCGACGGCCCGAGCATGTCGGCCATCACCGGCCCCATCTGCCACACCCAGTACATGTTCATCAGGATGTGGAGCAGGCCGGCGTGCAGCCAGCCGGCGCTGAGCACCGTCCACCATCGGCCCGATGCCGAACACGGGGATCGCGCCGCTCGCGCCGAACAGGAACAGGACCGGCGTGCTCGGCGACAGAGCGGAGAACAGGCTGCCGACGCGGATAGCCGAACCGGACATCAGCAGCGTGATCACCCAGAGCGTCACGCAGGTGCCGACGACGACCTGAGCGAATCCGAAATCGGCGCCGATCTGGCGCAGCGCCGGACCGAATCCCCACAAGCCCGGGTTCGAGCGGCCGCAGGAGTAGCACTTGTCGTCGCGCACGCCGACAAGCGATCCGCACGACGGGCAGACAACCGAACCGGTGGTGCGGCGTTGAAACACGAGAGACATGATACAGGACCGACGTAATGTCCGCCTTACGCGGACGCGGCCGGTCCGCCTGGAGGCGGCACGACGCTCAGACGATCAGCGCGACGATGGCGCCGTAGGCGATGTGCGCGGCGAGCGTGACGAGGAACGTGCTGCGCCCGTAGTTCAGCATCAGGAATCCCGGCGGCTCGATCAGCGTCGATCTCGTTCGCGGCGGTCTCGGGCGTCGCCATCCGCGGGATGGACGATCGGCAGCAGGACGTTGACGAGCACGGTGGCGGTGAACACGGCGTGGAGCGCGCCGAGCAGCGCGCCGATCCACCAGGAGCTGCGGCCGATGATCGTGAAAGAAGCCGCCGTACGCCAGCGCGAAGAGGATGCCGAGCATGAGGTGGAAGACGTAGCCGATCGCGCGCGCCTTGCGGCGGTTGTCGGTCACGGTGGTGCCGAGCAGCAGCGCCAGGTCCATGCGCGTCAGCGCCAGCTCGCTCGCGGCCTTGATGATCGTCGACAGCACGAGCGTGCCGAGGAAGCCGCCGGCGATCGCGGACGCGAGCATTGATCCTCCGGCGCCGCTAAAGCGGCGCCCGACTGCTGCGGCGCCACGTACTCTCCGACAGGGCGAGCGCCGCGTCGATCAGCGCCAGGTGCACGAGCGCCTGCGGAAAGTTGCCGAGAAACGCGCCGCTCTGCGGATCGATCTCCTCGGCGTACAGCCCGACGTCGTTGGCGCGCGCGGCCAGCCGCTCCATCAGCGCGGTCGCTTCGTCGATCCGGCCGCACCTGCGCCAGCGCGCTGACCAGCCAGAACGAACAGTTCAGGAAGCACCCCTCCCCGCCCGGCGACGCCATCGTCGGCGCGATAGCGATAGACGAAGTCGCCGTCGCGCAGCAGGCGGTTGACCGCGTCGATCGTGCCGCGAATGCGCTCGCCGTCGCGGATCGCCGTAGCCGACCAGCGGCAGCATCAGCAGGCTGGCGTCGACATCGCGGCTGCCGGCGATGCGCGTGTAGCTGCGCAGCTCGCTCCGACCAGCATTCGGCATTCGACGTAGTCGCGGATCGCCGCCGCCTCGCGCCGCCAGCGCTCGACGTGGCGCGCCGGCAGCTCGCCGGCGGCGGCCATCTTCACCGCGCGATCGAGCGCCACCCAGCACATCACCTTCGAGTGGGTGAAGTGAAACGGGCCGTTGCGCACCTCCCAGATGCCGGAATCGGGCCGCCGCCAGATGTCGCAGACATGATCGGCGATGCGGGCGAGAACGGCGCCGGTATCGCGATCGAGCGCGTGCTCCCCTTCGCTGTAAAACCACGCGGTCTCGAGCAGCGCGCCGTAGATGTCGTGCTGCGTCCTGTTCGAGCGCGCCGTTGCCGACGCGGACCGGCGCGACCCGCGATAGCCGCGCGAGCGCGAGGCTGCGCTCGTCCGGGCCGACGCCGCCGTCGAGACGATACAGGACGTGAACCTCCGGCTCGGTGAGCGCCGTCGCCTGCATGAACCACCAGAACAGCGACCGCGCCTCGGCGTGGCATCCGAGCCGCATCAGCGCGCTCGATCATGAAGTTCGAATCGCGAATCCAGCAGAAGCGGTAGTCCCAGTTGCGTTCGCCGCCGATCTCCTCGGGCAGCGACGTGGTCGGCGCGGCGACCGACGGCGCCGGACGGCGCGAAGATCATCAGCTTGAGCGCGAGCGCGCTGCGCAGGACGAGCGTCGGCCCACGGCCCGTCGTAGCGTGCGCGCGTCGGCCCACTCGCTCCCAGAAGCGGATCGTGGCCTCGAGCCGCGTCGGCCATCGCGCTCGCGGCCCGGCAGCACCAGCGGCTCGGCGTACGCGCTCGCCAGCGCGAGCAGCGCGCGGCCGCCGGCCGCGATCTCGAACCGCCCCTCGACCGCATCGTCGCGCCACGCCGGCGTGCCCGGCGTCCCAGTTGCGCGACGCGCGATCGCTTCGGCGCCCCACGTGGCCACCGGCACGCCGCGGCGCCACTCGCATCGCGGCGCGTGCGCGCCGTAGTCGAACCGCGGCGCGAACGCGCCAGCGCATCGGCACCGTGCCGGAGACGCCTTCGATCGACCGCGCCAGCTCGCGCATCGGCGCCAGTTGATGATCGGGAAGCGTCATCGCGTCGACGACCCGGACCGACGCCGCGGTCGGTCGTGAACGTGGTTTCGAGGACGTTGGTGCGCGGCAGGTAGCGGCGCGACGATTCGAACGGAATCGCCGGCTGCAGCTCGAAGCTGCCGCCGCGTCCGGCGTCGAGGATGGCGGCGAAGACGCTCGGCGAGTCGAAGTTCGGCAGGCACAGCCAGTCGATGGCGCCGTCGCGCGCCACCAGCGCGGCCGTCCGGCCGTCGCCGATCAGGGCGTAGTCTTCGATCGGAGCGTAGCCGTCGATGCGCACGCCTTGCTCATAGACATGCATCGAGCTTAGCGCAGCCTCAGCCCCAAGCCCTCAGCCCCGAGCCCTGACTCAATCTCGCGCCGGTTTCGGCCGCATGTTCGCGGCGAGGATCCGCTTCCGCAGGCGGATGCTCGACGGCGTCACCTCGACCAGCTCGTCGTCGTTGATGAACTCGATCGCCTGCTCGAGCCCGAGCTTGCGCGGCGGGATCAGGCGGATCGCTTCGTCGGCCGACGAGGCGCGCATGTTGGTCTGCTTCTTTTCCTTGCGTGACGTTGACGTCCATGTCGGCGGTGCGCGAGTTCTCGCCGATGATCATGCCCTTCGTAGACCTGGATGCCCGGGTCGATGAAGATCTCGCCGCGCTCCTGCAGGTTGAAGATCGCGTACGAGGTGGCGACGCCGGCGCGGTCGGCGACCAGCGCGCCGTTGGCGCGCGCGGCAATCGCGCCGTGCCACGGCTCCCAGCTCGAGAAGATGTGGTTCATGATGCCGGTGCCCTTGGTGTCGGTCATGAACTGCGAGCGGAAGCCGATCAGCCCGCGCGCCGGAATCCGGAACTCGAGCCGCACGCGGCCGCTGCCGTTGTTCACCATCTTGGTCATCACGCCCTTGCGCTCGCCGACCTGCGCGATGACGATGCCCTGGTGATCCTCGGGCACGTCGATGACCAGCTCCTCGACCGGCTCGACGGTCTGGCCGTTGAGCGTCTTGGTGACGATGTCGGGGCGCGACACCTGGAGCTCGAACCCCTCGCGGCGCATCATCTCGATCAGGATCGACAGCTGCAGCTCGCCGCGGCCGACGACCTTGATCTGCTCCGGCGTGTCGGTCGGCTCGATGCGGATCGAGACGTTGCCGAGCAGCTCCTTGTCGAGCCGATCCTTCAGCTGGCGCGACGTGACGTACTGCCCTTCGCGGCCGGCCACCGGCGAGGTGTTGACGCCGAAGATCATGGAGACCGTCGGCTCGTCGATCGCGATCGGCGGGATCGCGATCTGGTGCTCCATGTCGGTGATCGTCTCGCCGATGGTGATGTCCTCGATGCCGGCGAGGCAGACGATGTCGCCGGCGGCGGCCTCCTGGATGTCGACGCGCTTCAGGCCGTCGAACGCGTAGAGCTTGGTGACCTTGGTGTGCTGCACCGCGGTGTCGAGCTTCACGACCGCGACGGCGTCGCCGATCTTCACGCGGCCGTTGAAGATCCGGCCGATCGCGATGCGGCCGAGGTAGTCGCTCGAATCGAGGTTGGCGACCAGCAGCTGCAGCGGCGCGTCGGGGTTGCCGCGCGGCGGCGGCACGTGCTCGACGACCGCGTCGAACAGCGGCCGCAGATCCTCGCCCGCCCCGTCCGGGTCGAGCGTGGCCGTGCCGACGCGGGCGTTGGTGTAGAGCACCGGGAAATCGAGCTGATCTTCGTTGGCGTCGAGATCGATGAACAGGTCGTAGATCTCGTTCAGCACTTCTGCGGCGCGCGCGTCGGGCCGGTCGATCTTGTTGATGACGACAATCGGCGTCAGCCGGCGCTCGAGCGCCTTGCGCAGCACGAAGCGCGTCTGCGGCAGCGGCCCTTCCGACGCGTCCACCAGCAGCATCACGCCGTCGACCATCGACAGCGTCCGCTCGACCTCGCCGCCGAAGTCGGCGTGGCCCGGCGTGTCGACGATGTTGATCAGCAGGTCCTTGTAGTGGACGGCGGTGTTCTTGGCCAGAATCGTGATGCCGCGCTCGCGCTCGAGCTCGTTGCTGTCCATCGCGCGCTCGGCCACGCGCTCGTTCGCGCGGAACGTGCCGCTCTGGTGCAGCAGCGCGTCGACCAGCGTGGTCTTGCCGTGATCGACGTGGGCGATGATGGCGACGTTGCGGCGCAGCGGGTTGGCGACCTCGCCGCGGCCCGAGTGGGAAGACAGCTTCTCGACTGGCGTAGACATCTCCTCAGTATACCGGTCGGGACTGGGGGCTGGGGACTAGAGCGACTTTCACTTCTGTGTACTTCGTAATGTCCGGTTTGCACTTCGTAGGTCCGGCTTCAGCCGGACTCTACAAGTCCGCCTGGAGGCGACTACGAAACTGAACCACGACTGCGACTGAAGACTGCTCAGGGATTGCGGGCGAGGCGGGCCATGAGGTCGCGCGCCCGCTCGCCGAACTGCTCGTCGGCCGCGACCTTTTCGGCGAACTGCCGCGCTTCGCTCCGGCGCGACGAGGTTGTAGTACGCCACCGCGATGTCGAACCACGACGTGGCGATCTGCCGGCGCCCTTTGGCGATGTACTGCTCGCGCCGCGCGATCTTGGCCGCCTTGACGGGCCGGCGGATCGCCCGACGCCTGAATCGACGCGATCTCCTCGTTGTACGCCTTGTCGTTCCCCTCGAGGCAGCGTGGCGGCCTCGTGAGCACGTCGGCGGTCCGTCGCCCACGCTCGCTGCTCCGCGAGCACGACGCCGAGATAGAACGCGGTCTCGCAGTCGTTCGGATTGCGCGGTGCGCGATTCGTCGAACTTCGCCCGCGCCAGCTCCAGCTGCTGGCGGCGATAGGCGATGAGGCCGGCGAGCTTCGGCACCTGCGCGTTGACCAGCAGCTTCGCCGCCGCCTCGACGTCGACCCAGGCCTCGTCGTTGAGGTCGAGCTCGCTTTCGTTGAGCGCCCGCCAGTAGCGCGCGTCGCCGACGAACCAGCGATCCGCAATCAGCTCGTCGGTGGTCGCGATCGCCTCGATGGTTGCGGCCGAGATACGTCAGCGCGCGTGCCTTGCCGAGCATCGCGTCGACGGCGTGCGGCTCGAGCTCCAGCGTCCGGTTGTAGAAGCGTCAGCGACGCTCGAACTCCTCGGCGGTCATCGCGACGTTGGCGATCGACTGCGTCAGCGTCGGCCACTGCGTCCGCCACGCGTAGGCTTCCTCGAAGCGGCGATCGGCCTCGTCCAGCTTGCGCTGCGCCGACGGCGAGCAGCCCGAGATAGTACGGCACCTCGCCGAAGCGGGCGTCGCGCGTCGCGCAGCGCCTGCAGCGGCTCGGGCTCGATGCCGCGGCAGATCGCCCGCTTGAAGGCGATGAGCGAGCGTGTCCTTGAACGTCGGCGGCCGGCTCGGCGAGCTCGTCGAGCGTCAGGTCGCGCGTCTCGGTCGCGCCGCAGGAGAACGCCAGCCAGACATACGCGGCAAGCTCGTCGATCGGCGCGAGCTCGCGCAGCCGCGTGTCCCAGGCGGCGCGGTTGGCGCGGAGCACCCGGGCGCGATCGAGATCGAGGTCGCTCGTCGGCGTGCGGGTGATGCCGCCGACCGACGCGGGCAGCACCGTCGATGATGTCGAGCAGCGTCGACAGCCAGTTCGGCAGGTTCGGCGCGCCGATCAGCAGGGCGCGGGCGCGCTCGCCGTAGCCGCTCGTCGACCAGCCCGAGCTCGCGCTCGCGCAGCGCGATCAGCGCCGCGCTGCGCACCGCGCCCGAGAGCGCCGCGTCGCGTGCGCCCGGGAACGTCCGCAGCAGGTCGTACTCGCCATAGGCGGCGATCAGGCAGTCGAGACACCCCGCGCGAACGAGCTCGTCCGCTGACGCGAGCCGCTGCGCCGGAGTCGGCGGCGGCGATGCGGCGGCTGGCGGTGGCAGCGGGCGCGCGCAGGCCGAGGCCAGGAGGACCGCGAGCGCACCGGCGGCGAGGCGCATTCCATGATTAGACCCCAAAAGTCGTACGTGGTCGTCCGCCCTCAGAGCGGACCGTGACGTCGGCCAAATACTAGAACAACGGATGAATCGTCACGAAGAGGGCCAGGCCCAGCGTGTAGAACATCGAGAAGCCGACGACGAGCGCGGTGAACAACGTCTGCGAGCGGAGCGACGCCAGCCAGATGAAGCAGGGAAACAGCACCGAGCAGTACCGCCCCATGCCCTCGAACGCGCCGGAGGAGAGCGGCAGCCACAGGTTCAGCAGCATGAACAGGCCGTACGCCGCGCCGAAGCGCATGCCAGACGAACGGAATCGCGAGCGCGAACAGGACGCCGGTGACGCCGTACAAGCGTGTCGTAGACCGCCATCCGCTCGGTCGTCAGATACAGGTACGGGTGCAGTCACCAGCCGCCGCACCAGTCCGACCGGCGTCATCCACGGCGACCCGCCGGGATAGTAGCCCCACCGCTGGAGCGTCGCGACCCACTCCAGCGGATCGCCGGTGAGGCGGTAGACATAGAGACAATACGCGCCGAATCCGGCGGCCGCGAGGACGAGGCCGACCGCTGCCGCCATCCGATCGCGACGGGTCGGCTGCGCGTGCTGCCACGCCAGCCACGCGAGCGGCGGCGAGCAGCAGGATGCCGGGCACGCGCGTCGCGGTCGCGACCGCGCCGCAGACGCCGCCAGCCAGCCAGCGCCGCGTCCGAAAAAAATAGAACGCGAGGACGGCAAACAGGAGAAACGTGCTCTCGCTGTAGACGACGCCGTAAAAGAACGAGAACGGAAAGATCATCGTCAGCAGCACGGCTCGCTCGGCCGCGGCGCGCGGCAGGTCGAGCCTGGCGAGGTGATAGAGCGCGACCATCGCCAGCACGAAGCACAGCCACGACACGGCGATGCCCGAGATGTAGAAGATCGCGTGCTGCCGCCCGAAGAGCCGCGCCACGGCGCGCATCATCAGCGGGTAGACCGGAAAGAACGCGATGTTGCTCCGTCCGCCTGGCGTCGGCCGGTAACCGCCCCACGCGATCCCCTCGAAGTGGCCGGAGTCGTAGCGCGCGAAGGTGTCCCAGAACGGGCTGGTCGAACCGAAGACGGTGAACTGCTCGCGCTGATAGAGCGGGAACGAGACGTTGATGAGGAGCGCCAGCGCCGCCGAGATCAGGCGGACGCCGAGCGCGCCCAACACAATGCGGAGCACGGGATGCGGGGTGCGGGTTGCGGATTGCGGGTTGCGGATTGAGGACGGCGGATTGGGGATTGGCGATTGCGGAACGGCCTCAGCGGCCTTCAACCCGCCGTCCGCACTCCACGACGCCATGGCGCGTTAGAATACCCTATGCCTCTTTTCGAATACGAATGCCGCGGCTGCGGGAAACGCTTCGAGTATCTGACGCGTGACGGCCAATCGCCGAGCTGTCCAGCGTGCCAGGGCGTGGAGCTGCAGAAGCTGCAGTCGGTGTTCGCGGCGCAGTCGAGCACGCCGGCAAAGTCGTTCAGCGATCGGCCGATGCAGGCCTCGGCCGGCGGCGGCTGCGGCGCGTGCGGCGATCCGCGCGGCCCCGGCGCCTGCTCGATGAACTAGGCCCGCCGACGCGTGGCGCATTTCACCCGCGCCTTCCGGCATCGCAACTATCAGCTTTTCTTCGGCGGCCAGCTCATCTCGCTGACCGGCACCTGGATGCAGGCGGTCGCCGAGTCGTGGCTGGTCTACCGCCTGACCGGATCGTCGGCGCTGCTCGGCGCCACCTCGTTCGTCACCCTCGTTCCGGTCTTCCTGTTCGCGACCATCGGCGGCACGGTCGCCGATCGCCGCCACCGCCACCGCATCATCCTGACGACGCAGACGGCGGCGATGCTGCTGACCTTCGTGCTCGCGGCGCTGACGCTCAGCGGCCGCGTCCAGGTCTGGCACGTCTTCGTCCTCGCCACCTGCCTGGGCGTCGTCAACGCCTTCGACATCCCGGCGCGCCAGGCGTTCGTCGTCGAGATGGTCGGCCGCGAGGATCTCAGCAACGCGATCGCGCTCAACTCGACGATGGTGAACGGCGCGCGGGTGGTCGGCCCGGCGATCGCCGGAGCGGTCGTCGCCCTCGTCGGCGAGGGGTGGTGCTTCCTGCTGAACGCCGTCAGCTACATCGCGGTCATCGCCGGCCTGCTGCTGATGCGGGTGCCGCCGCGGCCGCGGCCGGCGGCGCGAACATCGGCGCTGCGCGAGACGCTCGAAGGGTTCCGGTTCGTTGCGCGCACGGCGCCGGTGCGCGCGCTGCTCCTGCTGCTTGGGCGTCGTCAGCTTCGCCGGCATGCCGTACTCGGTGCTGATGCCGATCTTCGCCGAGTCAATCCTGAACAGCGGATCGAAGGGACTGGGCCTGCTGATGGCGGCGTCCGGCCTCGGTTCGCTCGGCGGCGCCGTCGCGCTGGCGACGCGGAACGGCGTCCGCGGCCTCGGGCGATGGGTGGCGATCGCGACCGCGCTGTTTTGGCGGCGCGCTGATCGCGTTCTCGTTCTCGCGAAGCTTCTGGCTGTCGGCGGCGCTGCTCGTCCCGGTTGGCGCGGCGATGATCGTCGAGATGGCGGCGTCGAACACGCTCATCCAGGCGATGGTGCCCAACGTGCTGCGCGGCCGGGTGATGGCGGTCTACTCGATGATGTTCATGGGGATGGCGCCGTTCGGGGCGCTGTTCGCCGGGTGGCTCGCAGAGCGGATCGGCGCGCCCTACACGGTCGCACTGGGCGGCTCCATCTGCATCGTCGCCGCCGCGATCTTCTCGTTCCACCTGCCGGCGCTGCGGCCGGAGGCGCGGCAACTGATCCTCGCGCAGGAGATCTCGCCCGAAGGGGTGACCTGAAATTGGCGGCCCTGAAGGGCCGCCCTACATCGTGGGTCGAATCGTGGGGCGCCTCGAATCGTAAGGCGCGCGTTCAGGGGCGCCTGGCCGCCTCGAATCGTAGGGCGCCCCTTCAGGGGCGCCTAGCCGCCGACCAGCGCGAGCGGGCGGATCGGCGAGCCGGTCGCACCGCGGAACTTCAGCGGCACGGCGACAATCGCGAACTCGCGGTGGCCGGCGGCGGCAAGCTCCTCGAGGTTCAGGTTCTCGAGGATGTGGATGCCATGGGTCACGAGCAGGTGCACGTGGCCGAAGAGGAACATGTTGGTCTCGGGATCGCGCTCCTCCATCGAGTCCCACGCCATGTTGTCGGCGCCAACCGCGACGACGCCCTTCTCCGCCGCCCAGATGTTGCCCGACTTCGAGGCGCCGGCGGCGGTGAGGTAGAGCGGTTCGTCGTTCCAATGCGCGCCGTAGCCAGTTCGCACGAACAGGACGTCGCCCGGCCGCACGTCAACTGATTGGGCGCGCGCACAGGCCTCGAAATCGTCGGCAGTGATCGCATAGTGCGGCGGCAGCAGGTCCTGCCCTTTCCACCGCGCCACGTCCAGCAGCACGCCGCGCCCGAGCAGCGGCCGCATCGTCTCGGCGCCGAGCGCCTTGAACCCGTCGGCGCGCTCGACATCGTCGACCTTGATGCCGCCGTAGAACTGCAGGTCTGCGGCCTGATGGCACAACGCGTCCATGTGCGTGCCGCTGTGCTCCATCATCGTCAGGACGCCGGACGCGCCGGTGCGCGGGCCGTACTTGTCCGGGCGGTAGGAATCGCGGTGGCGGCGGTGCAGCGCGTAGAAGTATCCAGGCTTGTGCGCCGGATGCACCGGCATGCCGGCGAAGCGCGGCTGCTCGAGATCGAACACACGCGCGCCGGCGATCTGCTCGAACAGTGTCATCGCATCACCACATCGTCCGCGCCGGATACTGCGAGACGAGCCGGTCCGGCGTCAAGATCACCAGTCCATGGACGATCGCCTGGCTGACCAGCATGCGGTCGAACGGATCGCGGTGCAGCGGCGGCAGACGCAGGACGTGCAGGGCGGACTCCTCGTCGAGCGGCAGCGCGGTCATGCCGCGGCGCTCGCGCTCGGCTGGCACCAGCTTGTCGGGCGACTCGGGCAGCGGCAGTTTTCCAGCCGGCATACTTGAGGGCGATTTCCCACGCCGACACGGCGCTGAAGTAGACGTCGTTCTCGGGCGACACGAAGACCTCGCGGACGCGCGGCGGCAGCGCCGCGCCACCGCCGACGATCCAGAGAAAGGTGCAGGTGTCGACGAGGAACTTCATCGCCTTTTTTTCTGGCGACGCGAGACCGTGTCCTTCGGCCGCTCTTTCGGCGACGCGCGACGGCACCGGCGTGGTCTTGGGAAACACCGGACCGGACTCGAACGCGTCCAGAAACTCGTCGGGCATCGGCTCGAAAAACGAGTCGGGCACGTCGAAATGATACGGCCCGCCCCCGATCAGGCGCGGTTCCGTCCGTTTCTGCTCGACCGCCCGCAGTTCCGCGACCGGCTGGTTGCGCTTGCAGATCATGACGCGCTCGCCCTTCGCGACCGCGTCGAGATATTCGGACAGTTTCGCCTTGGCCTCGTGAATATTGACCACGATCATGGTCATTATTATGACCATGATCGTGATTCGTTTCAAGGCGCCGGCCGGGCGCCGCGTCTTATCGCGGCAGTTTGCGATCGAGATTGGCGGCCTGATACGCGAAGGTCGCCATGACCACCGCCGCCTGGCGCAGGTCGTCGATGTTGACCCGATCGACGGTGTCCATGTTGGTGTGGTGGGTGCGGATGTCGTAGTTGACGTAATCCTGGATCGGGTTGAAGCCGGGGACGCCGGCATCGATGAAGCTGAGGTGATCGGTCGATCCCACCGGTTCGATGACGTTCTTGCGCGCGCCGAGCTTCTTCAGCGGCTCGAGCCAACCGTCGAAGATCGGCCGGACCTCCTCCTTGTTCTGGAGATACCAGCCGTAGATCAGGCGCTGCCGATGTGCCGGTCAGCTGTCGACGATCGGGCCGACCTGCGAGCGCTTCAGCCCTTCGTCCTGGATGCGCGCGGAGGCACCGTCGCTGTCGCTCTGCGACTCACGCGCCGATCGCCAGCGGTGCCGAGGAGAAGCAGCAAGAACGGAGTGAGTCTGTTCATGTGTTCGTCGGGAAGCGAGGCGAATCGGAAGCCGAGGCCGGCCAGACGAAGAAGGACTTCCTCGCCAAGCTCGCGATCTCACGCAAGGAAAGTCGCGAGACGATCTACTGGCTCCGATTGGCGGTCGCGTCCTCGGTCTGCTCCAAGGAGATGGTCGCCTGGGAATTCGACGAGGCCCAGCAACTCAAGGCCATGATCACTGCCGCGCTTAAAACGGGCCAGAGCTCCGATTGCCGCGGCGGCCCGGAACCATCGATTTATCGACCCTAGCCATCAGCCATTCCCCCCGCGGGTCTCAGCCGCGGGCTCGAGGCGTCGCGGTGTCTTGTACCTGCCGAGCAACTCGCGCCAGCCGCGGTTCAGCGCCGTCTGCTCGAGCGCGTCGAACTTCACGTACGCCACCGGCACCAGCAGCAGCGTCAGGAACAGGCACAGCGACTGGCCGCCGATCACCGTCATCGCGATCGCGGCGCGGCCGGTGCCGCCGATGCCGAGGCCGAGCGCGGTCGGGATCAGGCCGGCGATGATCGCGAAGGTCGTCATCAGAATCGGCCGCAGGCGGGTGCGGCACGCGAGCACGATCGCCTCGCGCAGCGGCATCCCTTCGGCGCGCAGCGTGTTTGCGTAGTCGACCTGCAGGATCGAGTTCTTCTTGACGATGCCGAGCAGGAGGAGCATGCCGAGCGCGCTCCACAGGTTCAGCGTCCGGCCCGTGATCCACAGCGTGAACAGCGCGAAGGGCACCGCCACCGGCAGCGCCAGCATGATCACGATCGGCTGCACGAAGCTCTCGAACTGCGAGGCGAGCACCATGTAGACGAAGATCATCGCCAGCCCGATCGCCATGATCATGTTGGCGGTCGTCTCGTCGAGGATCTTCGATTGCCCCTGGAGCCGGAAGGTCATCTCCGGCGGCATGTTCAGGCCGGCAAACAGCTTGCGGATGTCGTTCGACGCCTCGTCGAGCGCGTGACCCGGCGCGACGTCGGCGGTGAGCTGGATGGTGAACTGCCGGTTGGAGCGCTGCAGCTGGCTCGGACCGAGCCCGCGCTCGACCCGGGCGATGTTGTCGATCCGCACCGGGCCGCTCGGCGCCGCCACCGTCAGGCGGCCGATCTGCTGCGCGTCGCGCCGCTGGTTCTCGAGCACCCGGATCTTCACCGGGTACTGCTCCTGCCCTTCCTTGTAGAACGACACGCGGTCGTCGCCGGCGACAGCCAGGCGCAGCGTGTTCCCGATCGTCGCCATCCGCACGCCCAGATCCGCGGCCCTGCGGCGGTCGACGGCGACGTGAATCTCGGGGTTCGACACGTTCAGGCTCAACTTCGGCTCGGCCAGGCTCGGCGTCCGCTGCGCCACCTCGAGCGCGCGCATCGAGTAGTCGGTCAACTGCTTCAGGTCGGCGCCCAGGACGTTGGCGGAGATCGCGAAGCCGCCGTTGCCCTCGCCGCTGCCGAGCGCGTTGCGCGACGAGATGCTCGGCCGGGTCGCGGGGAACTTGAGCAGCCGCTGCCGCATCTCGGCGATCATGTCCCCCTGGGTCCGCGAGCGCTCTTCCGGCGGTTTCGCCTTCACCTCGAAGTGGAAATGGTTCGCCGCGCCGCCGCCGCCGGCCGCCCCGCTGCCGGCCGGGTTCACGAGCGGCTGAATCGAGGCGACGCCGTCGACGCCCTGCAGTTCCTTGAGCACGCGAAACGCGAGCTCCTCGGTCCCCTCGAGCGCGGTGCCCTCGGGCGCGTCCAGGTGTACGGTCCATTCGCCCATGTCCTCGTTCGGCACGAAGTCGCGGCCGACCATCCGGTTCAGCGGGAAGGTCATGAGGAACGCCACGATCGAGACGCCGATGATCACGCCCGAGTGATCGAGCGCCCAGTTCACCTGCCGCGCGTAGGTCTCGTCGAGCCAGTGGAAGAAGCCGCGCTCCTTCGTCTTGTGATCGGCGAGCGCGTCGGACAGCTTCAGGAAGCGCGAGCTGAGCATCGGCGTCAGCGTGAAGCTCACCAGCATCGAGACGACGATCGAGAACGCCATCGTCCAGCCGAACGGGTTGATGAACCGCTTCGCGTAGCCGTTCATGAAGGCGATCGGCAGGAAGATGACGACCAGCGACAGCGTCGTCGCCATCACCGCCAGCGCCACCTCGCGCGTCCCCTGGATCGCCGCTTCGCGCGGCGAGACGTTCTTCTCCTCGATGTAGCGGAAGATGTTCTCGAGCACGACGATCGCGTCGTCGATGACGATGCCGACGGCGAGGGTGATGCCGAGCAGCGTCATGTTGTTCAGGGTGAAGCCCATCACCCGCATCAGCGTGAAGGTGGAGATGATCGACGCCGGGATGGCCAGCGAGGCGATGACGACCGCGCGCAGGTTGCGGATGAAGAACATCACCACGATCGCCGCGAACAGGCTGCCGAAGATCAGGTGCTCCTCGAGCGATGCGACCGAGGCGTAGATGAACTTCGAGTCGTCGCGGGTGACGGTGAGGGTGACGGCTTTCGGCAGCCCGCGCTGAATCTGCGGCAGGCGCTGCCGGATCCCCTCGATCACGGCGACCGTGTTCTCGCCCATCGCGCGGCGGACGTCGAGCAGGACCGCCGGCTTGTCACCCATCCAGACCGACGAGGTCGGGCGCTCGAAACTGTCCTCGGCGTAACCGATGTCCGAGATCCGGATCGGCGTGCCGTCCTTGGTGGCGACGACGATGTGGTTGAAGTCGTCCGAGGTGTCGATGCGCCCCATCGTCCGCAGCAGCAACTGCCCTTTGCCCTGCTCGACCGCGCCGCCCGGGATCTCGACGTTCTCGGCGACCACCGCGTCGCGCACCTCGGTGAGCGACAGGCCGTACGAGTTCAGCTTCTCGATGTCGACGACGATGTGAATTTCGCGCGAGCGGGTGCCGGCAATCGTCACCTGGCCGACACCGTTGACCGTCTGGATCGCGCGCGAGACCTGCTTGTCCGCGATCTCGGAGAGCGTCCGCAGGCTCATCGCGTCGGACGACACCATCACCGACATGACCGGGGCGGCATCCGGGTCGACCTTGGTAATCACCGGCGGCAGGAGCTCCGGCGGCACGCTCTTGATCGCGGCGGCGACTTTTTCGCGCACGTCGTTGACGGCGTCGTTGAGGTCGCGCTCGAGGACGAAGCGGACCGTGATGCTGCCCTTGCCCTCGCTGATCCGCGCCGAAATCTCGTCGATGCCCGAGACGCCGCTGATCGCCTGCTCCATCGGCTCGATCACCGACGAGGACATCTCGTCGGGGCTCGCGCCGGGGAGTGACAGGTTGACGTTGACCGTCGCCGGGTCGGCCCTCGGGAACAGGTCGACCCCGAGACCCTGGAACGAGACGATCCCGAGCACGACCAGCGACATCACGAGCATCGTCGCGAAAACGGGGCGGCGGACGCAGATTTCGGAGAGCATGGGGTATCCCTAGTTTTTCGCGGTGACCTTGAGGCCGTCGGTGAGCGTGTCGATATCGCTGACGGCGATCGCGTCGCCGGCCTTGACGCCGCTGACGATCTCGATCCGGTCGCCGAGGCGCTCGCCGGTCTTCAGCTCGTACGCCGTCAGGTGGTCGCCCTCGACGACGAACGCGCGGTTGACGCCGTAGCGGTACTGCATCGCGCTGTACGGCACCGTCAGCACCGGCTCAATCTTCGACGTCTCGAGCCGCACGCGCGCGAAGGTGCCCGGCTTGAGCAGGGCTTCGCTGTTCGGCACCCGCGCTTCGAACGCGAACGCGCGCGTCTGGATGTTGACCGCCGGGCTGATGCGCGACACGCTGCCGATGAGCGTCTTGTCGGGATACGCATCCACCTGCAGGCTCACCGGCTGGCCGACCTTGATCCACGGCCCCATCCGCTCGGGGATCTCGGCAATCACCTTCAGCGGATCGACGCGCACCACGCTCATCACCGGGCTCTGCGCCTTGACCAGCTCGCCGAGCGAGACGACGCGCTTCTGCACGTAGCCGTCGAACGGGGCGCGGATGTAGGTGTCGCGCAGCTGGCGATCCGCGAGCTTCATTCCCGCATCCGACGCATCGATGTCGGCGCGCAGGTTCTTCGCGTTCTGCAGCGCCAGGTCGTAACCAGCCTGCTTCGCTTTCAGCGTCGCATCGGCGTCGTCGAGCTGCTGCTTCGGCACGAGCTGGCGACGGTGCAGTTCCTCCGCGCGCTCGAACGCCTGCTTCGCCTGCGCGAGCTCGGCGGCCGCCCGCTGAACGTCAGGCGTCTGTTCGATCGCAGGCAACTGGCCGGTTTCGGTGGCGCCGAACTTGGCGAGCGCGCGGGCGAGCGAGGCGCGCTGCTGATCCAGGCTGTACTGCCGCTTCTCGCGATCGAGCTCGATGAGCACCTGGCCGGCCTTCACGCGATCGCCGAGGTCGGCGAGGATGCGGCTGACCGTGGCGTCCGCTTCAGAGGAAAGCATCACCTCGTCTTCGGCCGCGAGCGTGCCCACGACTTCGACGGCCCGGTGGACCATCTCCTGGCGAACCGGCTCGGTCTTGACCGGCTTCGCGGCCGCATCTCGGCCGCGCGCCTGCGCCGACTCCGATTTCGAGCATGCGGCGCCCGAGAGCGCCAGGGACACAAAGACAGTTGCGGGAAGTACACGCATAAAAATGGTGGCCCTCGATGGGGAGAAACCTTGGAAGTATACGACGTGGCGCGGGTTAGGACCGCTGTAAATGATTGTCTCGGCAAGACTTCCTTGCAGGGCCGCCCGCTCAGGATGGCGGATGCGGCGGCGGCTGGTTCAGGAGCAGCCAGTACAGCCCGAGGCGCCGCACGGCGACGAGGAACTCCTGAAAGTCGACCGGTTTGCGGATGTAGCTGTTGGCGCCAAGGCTGTAGCCGGTGACCAGATCGGGCTGCTCGGTCGATGAGGTGAGGATTACGACCGGCAGCAGCTTCGTCTTCGTGTTTGCGCGGATCCGTTCGAGCACCTGCAGGCCGTCGAGACGCGGGAGCTTCAGGTCGAGCAACACGAGCTGCGGCAGCGAGCTGTTGTCGCGGCCGGCGTGCTCGCCGGTCGCGAAGAGATAGTCGAGCGCCTCGACGCCGTCGCGCGCGACGACGACCTCGTTGGCGATCTTGCTCTTGCGAAAAGCGCGGAGCGTCAGCTCGACGTCGTCCGGGTTGTCCTCGACCAGCAGGATCTCGTCCATCGCGCGCTCCTCGCGGTCAGCTCAACGTGAAGTAGAAGGTCGCGCCCTCGCCGATCCTGCCTTCGGCCCAGACATGCCCGCCGTGTCGGTGGACGATGCGCTGGACGGTGGCGAGCCCGATGCCGCTGCCCGGAAAGTCCGAGGCCGGGTGCAGCCGCTGGAACGGCCCGAAGAGATTGGCGGCGAAGGTCGGGTCGTAACCGGCGCCGTTGTCGCGCACGTAGAACGCGGGCATGCTGTCCTCGTCCCTGGTCGCGCCGACTTCAATCGCCCCTTTCTCGCGCCGGGCGGTGAATTTCCACGCGTTCTCGATCAGGTTCTGCAGGGCGAGGCGGACGAGCTGCGGATCGCCGGTCGCCGTCAGGCCAGGGGTGATCGTCACGGCGACGTGGCGCTTCGGCGACAGGCGCGCGAGCTCGGCGGCAATCTGCGCCGCGAGATCGCTGAGATCGACGCGCTCGCGCTTCATCTCCGCGCGCGTCACCTTCGAAAGCGCGAGCAGGTCGTCAATCAGCTGCCCCATGCGGCGGGTCGCGTTCCTGATCCGATCGAGGTGGCCGCGCGACTCCTCGTCGAGCACCGGGCCGGCGTCCTCGACCAGCGCCTGGCTGAAGCCGTCGATGCTGCGCAGCGGCGAGCGAAGGTCGTGGGAGACCGAGTAGCTGAACGATTCCAGCTCGCGGTTGGTGTCGTGCAGCGCGCGCTCGATCAGCTCGTGGCGCCGGATCTCGCGCGCGAGCAGCGCATGGCTGGCCATCAACAGCAGGATGCTGGGGATGAGCGCGGCCGTCAGGTAGGTCGAGTGGCGATACGCGGCGAGGCTGGTCGACGCGACGACGAACAGGCCGAGGGCTGCCGTCAGATGGATCGCGGCGTGAGAGAGTCGTCGTCGTCGTCGATCTGGCACGTCGAGTGTCGCTACCTCTTCCCCGGCAGATTATGCTCCCGCATCCGCTCGCGGATGACTGCCGCGCTGGCGGGCGGGCTGATGAACGTACCCTGCGCCGCGTCGCAGCCCATGGCGAGCAGCCGCGCCTGCACCTCGGCGTTCTCGACGCCTTCAGCGACCACGGTGAGGCCGAGGTTGTGCGCCAGGTCGATGGTCGATCGCACGATCACTTCGTCCTGCGAACCCATCAGGCCGGCGACGAACGAGCGATCGATCTTCAGCTCGTCGGCCGCCAGCCGTCGCAGGTAGCTGAGCGACGAGTAGCCGGTGCCGAAATCGTCGATGACGACGCGGACGCCGAGCTCGTGCAGCCGTTTCAGGCAGTCCATCGAGCGGGCCGGATCGGACATCAGGATGTTCTCGGTGATCTCGAGCGCGAGCGAGGCGTGCGGCGCGCTGAACACGGCGAGCATCCCGGCGATGCGCTGCGGCAGCATCGGATCGCGCAGCGTGCGCGGCGAGAGGTTCACCGAGACGGTGATCGGGGGATTGGTCGGGTGCTGGCTCCACTCGCGAATCGCCGTCTCGAGGACGATCGTCGTCAGCGGGTTGATCAGGCCCGTCTGCTCCGCCATGTGGATGAACTTCGCCGGCAGCACGCGCCCCTGCTGCGGATGCCTCCAGCGCACCAGCGCCTCGACGCCGATGATGAGATTGGTGCGCAGGTGCAGGATCGGCTGGTATTCGAGGAAGAACTGGTTCTCGTCGAGCCCCTTGCGCAGTTCCGAGATCAGCGTCAGCCGGCGGTGCGTGTTGCGATCGCGGTTTGGCGCGTAGACCGAGATGCCGACGCCGTCGGTCTTGGCGACGTACATCGCGACATCGGCCTTCTGCAGCAGCGTGTCCGCCGACGAGCCGTGCTCCGGGAAGCAGGCGATGCCGAGGCTGGCGCGGACGCTGAGCGAGCGGTGATCGATCACGCACGGCTGCTCGACTTCCTGCAGCAGCTTCTGCGCGGCGAGCAGCGCGCCGTCGAGATCGGCGAACGGCAGCAGGACGGCGAACTCGTCGCCGCCGAGACGCGCGACGGTATCCGCCTCGCGCAGCGTCGTCCGCAGCCGCGAGGCGATGCACTGCAGCACGCGGTCGCCGGCGTGATGCCCGAGCGTGTCGTTGATCTCCTTGAAGCCGTTCAGGTCGAGCAGCAGCAGCGACAGCGAGGTGCCCTCGCGGTTGGCGATGCGCGTCGCCTGATCGAGCCGGTCGTGGAGAAGCGCGCGGTTCGGCAGGTCGGTCAGCGGATCGTGATACGCCAGGTGCGCGAGCCGCTGCTCGACGCGGCGGCGCTCGCGCCGCACGCCGGCGTCGCGCATCTCGCGCTCGACGGCCGGCACCAGCCGCTTCAGGCTGCCCTTCATGATGTAGTCGTGAGCGCCGGTTCGCATCGCGGCGACGGCGGCGTCTTCGCCGATCGTGCCGGAAACGAAGATGAACGGCAGGTCGGCGTCGTGCTGGCGAACGAGCGTCAGCGCGGCGGTGCCGGTGAAGCCCGGCATCGTGTAGTCGGCGACCGCGATGTCCCAGGATTGCCGCTTGAGCGACGCGACGAGGGCGTCAGGCGTGTCGACGCGGTCGCACTCCACCTCGAACCCGCCGCGCGCAAGCTCCCGCACGACGAGCGCAGCGTCGTCGGGTGAGTCTTCGATCAACAGCAGGCGAAGTGTGGATGTCACCGGATTCGATGTGTGTGCTGTCAGCTGTACTCGGCGCGCGGCGACCCCGTAAACGCTGGGGGAGCGTTACTTTCGGGCGGGCGTGGGGCTGCGCGACGAAGCGCTCAACGTGCCGAAGAGCGTGACAGATCTCAACTGTTTCGGGTAGGCGAAGGAATAACAAATCCGACGATTTATTTACCCTGGCTCAGCAATTGATCCGCCGTTTTGAACTGCGGCTCGATGTCGACTGGTATTCCTGACAGCTTCTCGAGGGCCTTCTGCACCTCCGGACGGACGACACCCATCCGATCGCCGAGCGCCTTGGCTTTCGCGTAGTCGCCTTCGGCCTGGATCGTCATGATGTCGCGCGTGAGGCCGGCGACGCCTTCCTTGATCCGGCCGGGGTCGACCTTGAACGTGCCGTCGCTGGCGACGACGACGCCGCGCTGATCGATCAGCGTGTTCAGCTGGATCGCGATCCCCTTGCCGTGCGCTTCGTTGACGCCGAAGCGGATCGATCGGAAGGCCGACGCCAGGAACGTCGTGTAGAGCGACGCTTCGAGCGACTTCGGCATCACGCCCTTGTCGATCATGTGCTGGATGGCGAACAGCCCGGAGATGTCGGCCTTCGCTTCCTCGAGCGCGCTGTAGGTGTCCTTCAGCTCCTGCCGCACGGTCGAGCGGCGCCCGCCGGGCGCGATGCTGTGCGGGCCGAGGCCGTGCATCAACTCGTGGACGACGATGTGGGTGAAGAAGGCGTCGAAGGACAGCGACTTCTGATCCTCGGGCGACAGCACGATTTTCGAGATCGGCATCAGCGTCTTCGCGAACTTCGCGTCCTGGACGTTCTTCAGCATCACGCGCTTCGCGCCCTTCTCGCGAATGACGCGCTCGTCGTTCGGCAGGTTGAACGCCGCGGTCTGCACGCCGCGATTGCCGTCGCCGCCCGCATAGATCTCGTTGACGACGACGATGGGCGCCAGCCCGCCGATCTTCGGGTTGCGGTGCTTCGGCTCGATCGGCAGGTGATCTTCGATGTCCTGCAGCTCGCCGGCGAGGCGCTGCAGCTTCGCGGTCTCGGCCTCGTCCTGCACCGTGATGTAGGCCTCGAACGCGGCCTTGTAGTTGAACAGCTCGTCTTCGTAGACCTCGTACGGGCCGATGGTCGGCTCGATCGCGCCCTTCAACTCCATCCAGGCGACGTCGCTGTCGTAGTAGTCGTTCGAGAGAAACGCGTCGGCGCGCTTGGTGAGGAACGCCTTCAGCGTCGGTTCGGTTGCGAGCTGCGCCGCCTCGCGCAGGAGCGCCGCAGCGCGCGTCAGCTCGCCCTGATACTCGATGTTGTAGGGCACCAGGCTGAAGCTGTTGCCGGAGCGGCGGATGACGGTGAAGAAGCCGGTGGCGCGGCTGCGCTCGGCTTCGGGCAGCGACTGAATCCAGCGCTCGATCTCGGCCTTCGACGCGCCCTCGGGATAGAAGTTGGCGGCCGCCGGCTTCGGCGGCGCGCCGGGCACGAAGATCTGGTTGTGATCGATCCGCGACCACGGTCCCTTGTTGATCAGGAAGTAGTGGAGCCGCTCGCGCCCGATCGGCGACTGATCGCGCACCAGATCGAGCAGCATCGCCTCGTTGCCGTTCCAGACCTGGCGCAGGAAGAGCGCGTCGACGATCTTGGAGGCTTCGACCAGCTTCGCGAGCACGCGGCGGTCGTTCTCCGACAGCTTCGACAAATCGGCGCCGATCTCGGTCGGCGCGAAGCGCGCGGCCATTTTCTGAATCGCCTGGGCGTCGGGCATCGGCGGCGGCGCCGGCTGCTGCAGCGCGACGAGCGGGACGACGGCGACGAGAAGGACGGCGATGAAGAAGAGCCTGGAAGTCATCTGGGTAGTCTACAACTGGGGCTGGTTGCTGGTAGCTAGGTGCTAGGTGCTGGTTGCTAGCTGAGGTGCTGCTGGAACGGATCCCGGCGGCAACGGCGGAAATTCTGGCGCCTGCGTCAGGCCCGAGGAACGCCAGCGCTTCGTCGAGGGTGCGAAAGACGCCGACCTCTTTGCTGCCGCGCTCGTCGGCCTCGCGATACACCTTGAACATCCGGCCCAGTCCGTACGCGAGATCGGTCGGCGCCACGATCGCGAATCGGGACCGCACGGTCGCCACGTCCATGCGCGCCGCGACCGACGCGAGCTCCTGGATGCGCTGCGCGGACGGCAGCGAGACCTCGGTCACGTGCGTCATGTCGATGAGCTCGTCGTAGCCCGCCAAGCCAGGGTCGGACCACGCTGTTGTCTGGTAGTCGAAGACGTCGCCCGGCGAAAACAGGCCGTAGCCACGCGCGACGACGAGGCGTTGGTCGTGATCGATTCGATAGGCGATCGGCACGCGGTCCTCTACCAAGCTGGCCGCGACACATCTAGCAACCAGCAACTAGCCAACTAGCACCTGTCCGCGTCAGTGCACGCCCCGCGACATCGTCAGCGTCGCCGGATCGGCGCCGAGGCGGCGGATGGCGGTCTCCCACAGCTTGTCGGCCGGCGTGTTGAAGATGAGATCGCGATCGACGTCGCTCATCAGCCACGCCGATGCTTCGAGCTCCGCCTCGAGCTGGCCCGGGCCCCAGCCCGGAATAGCCGACGAACAGCCGCGCCATCACCGGCGGCGACGGCTCGAGCAGCCGCCGCAGCAGGTCGGGCGACGTCGAGAGATACAGCTTGTCGGCGATGCGCATCCCGCGCAGATCTTCCTGCTCGTCCGGCTCCTCGCCGACCAGCACCCAGCTGCGATGCGGTTCCACCGGTCCGCCGACCCACACCTGCAGCTCGCGATCGGTCGAGACCGGCGGATCGAGGTTGACGGTGACGCGCCCGGTCGTCACCAGCGGCCGGTTGACGACCAGGCCGAACGCGCCGTCCTCGTTGTGCTTGCACAGCAGGACGACGGTGCGGCTGAAATTCGGATCGACGAGCTGCGGCATCGACAGCAGGAACGACGGGGCCAGAGAGGACATGGTGCGCGCTACTTAGATGATAGCGCTCGCGCCGCGGTTCGCAAGTCGTTCGTGAACTGCTTCATCTCCCGGTGCCGCGCCTCGTCGTCGGGGGCGCGGAGAATCGACGACGGGTGCACCGTCGCGAGCACGAGCGGCGCGAGCGGCGAGGGGACGAACTGCGCCGCGGTGCGCGGTCACCTTGAACTGCCGGCCGAGCAGCGCCTGCGCGGCGGTCGCGCCGAGGCAGACGATGGCGCGCGGCTTGACCAGCGCGATCTCGGTGTCGAGCCACGGCCGGCACGCGCGCGATCTCGGCGGCGTTCGGCTTCTTGTGAATGCGGCGCTTGCCGCGCGGCTCCCACTTGAAGTGCTTGACGACGTTGGTGACGTAGACGAGCGGTGCGGTCGATGCCGGCATCGGCCAGCGCGCGGTCGAGCAGCTTGCCGGCCGGGCCGACAAACGGATGGCCGGTCGAGATCTTCCTCGTTGCCCGGCTGTTCGCCGACGAGCATCAGCGTCGGCCTCGCGCGCGCCTTCGCCGAAGACGGTCTGCGTGCCGAGTCTTCCAGAGGTGACAGCCGCGGCAGTCCTTCGCCGCGTCGCGGACTTTCGGGAGCGTCGGGCGGTCGGGGATGAACTCAGCGGCGCTTCGAGGAGGTCGTTTCGGCCATCGACGTCGCGGTTCGAGGCTGCAGTATCCGTGCCTGCCGCACGCGTCGACTCGCGCAGTTGCTCGCAGCGCGACGCGCGAGATTGCGTCGCAAGCCCTGTACCTTCGTCCGCCGCATCGGGCTGCCGCGCAGCGCGGCGGTCAGCTCATCGTCGCTTTGCCGCGACAGCGTCAGCAGATCGACGCGGTCCCACGCCGCACGCGGCTGCCACGCGGCATCGTCCGATCGCGGCGCGACCGCGTTCCACGGGCAGACTTCCTGGCAGATGTCGCAGCCGTAGACGTGCGATCCGACGCCGCGCGTGATGCTCTGCCGGAATGTCGCCGCGCAGCTCGATGGTGAGATACGAGATGCAGCGCGTCGAGTCGAGCACGCCCGGCGCGACCAGCGCCTCGGTCGGGCACGCTTCGAGGCAGAGCGTGCAGGTGCCGCACTGATCGAGCGCCGGCGCGTCGACCTCGAGCGGCAGGCTGCAGATGATGACGCCGAGAAACACCCACGACCCGAGCTCCGGGTTGATGACGCAGGTGTTCTTGCCGATCCAGCCGACGCCGGCGTGCTGCGCGTAGACGCGCTCCTGCACCGGCCCGGTGTCGACATAGCGCGCGCCTCGAACGGCTCGGCCGACTGCTCGCGCATCCACGCCGAGCAGCGATTCGAGCCGCGCGCCGATCACGTCGTGGTAGTCGTCGCCCCAGGCGTAGCGCGCGATCTGCGCGCGCTCGGGGTCGGCGCACTCGGTCGAATACGGACGATCGGTGTTGTAGACGGTCGCGGTGACGATCACGGTTTGCGCCGAGGGGACGACCTGGCGGACATCGGCGCGACGGTCGGCGGTGCGGTGGAGATACGCCATCTCGCCGGCGTAGCCGCGATCGAGCCACTCGCGATAGAACCGCAGCTCGGGGTGGTCGGCGGCCGGCGCGATGCCGCAGGCGTCGAAGCCGAGCGCGCGGGCGTGCGCTTTGATCGCGGCCGCGGTCAGCGCGCTCGCTCATGGCTAATCGCGCTGATCGGCGAATGCGCGGTTGGACGCGCTTATGGCTGATCGCGGTCCATCGACGACGATCCTCGCGCATCAGCCGATCAGCCGTCAACCGTGCGTTCAGGCTAGCCGAGCGTCAGTGTCTTTCCGACGAGCTGGCGAAGCACGTACGGCAGGATCCCGCCGTGGCGGAACGCGACCAGCTCCTCCGGCGTGTCGATGCGCGCGACCGCCTGGAACTCGATCGGCTGCACGTCTTCGCCCATCGCGCGAACGGTGATCAGGCCGGCGGGCTTCAGGCCCTGCGCGATGCCGGTGAGCTCGTAGCGCTCGTGCCCGGTCAGGCCGAGCGACGCCGCGGTCGCGCCGGCCTGGAACTGCAGCGGCAGCACGCCCATGTTCACCAGGTTGCTGCGGTGAATGCGCTCGAAGCTCTCCGCGATCACCGCGACGACGCCGAGCAGCAGCGTCCCCTTCGCCGCCCAGTCGCGCGACGAGCCCGATCCGTATTCCTTGCCGGCGATCACGAGCAGCGGCACGCCCTCGTCCTTGTACTTCATCGCCGCGTCGAAGATCGTCATCACCTCGCCGTCGGGCTGGTGCGTCGTCCAGCCGCCTTCGGTGCCGGGCGCCATCTGGTTGCGCAGGCGCGATGTTGGCGAAGGTGCCGCGCATCATCACTTCGTGGTTGCCGCGGCGCGCGCCGTACGAGTTGAAGTCGGTCGGCTGCACGCCGTGCGCCATCAGGTACTTCCCCGCCGGGCTGTCCTTCTTGATCGAGCCGGCCGGCGAGATGTGATCGGTCGTGATGCTGTCGCCGAGCAGCGCGAGCACCCGCGCGCCGGTGATGTCGCGCACCGGCGACGTCTCCATCGTGATGTTCTCGAAGAACGGCGGGTTGCGGATGTAGGTCGAGTCCGGGTCCCACGCGAAGCGATCGCCGGTCGGCACCTGCAGGTTCTTCCAGCGATCGTCGCCGCTGAAGACGTCGGCGTATTGCTCGCGGAACATCGTCGAGGTCACCGACGTGCAGCATCGTCTCCTGGATCTCGCGCTCGGTCGGCCACAGCTCGCGGAGGTAGACCGGCACGCCTTTCTTGTCGATGCCGATCGGCTCGGTCGTCAGATCGAGCGTCATCCGGCCGGCGAGCGCGTAGGCGACGACCAGCGGCGGCGAGGCGAGGTAGTTCGCGCGCACCTGCTGCTGGATGCGCCCTTCGAAGTTGCGGTTGCCGCTCAACACCGAGGCGACGACGAGGTTGCGCGCCTCCACTTCCGCCGACACGTCCTCGGGCAGCGGGCCGCTGTTGCCGATGCAGGTGGTGCAGCCGTAGCCGACGAGGTTGAAGCCGAGCGCGTCGAGGTAGACGTCGAGCCCCGACTTGCTGCAGGTACTCGGTGACCACTTTCGATCCGGGCGCCAGGCTCGTCTTCACCCACGGCTGCCGCGTCAGCCCGCGCTCGAACGCCTTCTTCGCGACCAGGCCGGCGCCGATCATCACGCTCGGATTCGACGTGTTGGTGCAGCTGGTGATCGCCGCGATCACGACCGCGCCGTGATCGAGCGCGGTGCCGATGGCCGGCACCTCGGCGACCGCCGCCGACGCGCCGCCGGTCGTCGCCGACACATGCGACGAGCCCGCCGGCCTCGGCGCCCTTCTTCGACGACGACGACCATCATCGACGGCAGCGCCGCCTGGAAGCTGCTCTTCGCCTGCTTCAGCGACACGCGATCCTGCGGCCGCCGCGGCCCGGCGAGGCTCGGCTCGACACGTCGCGAGATCGAGCTCGATCGTCTCCGGTGTAGACCGGATCCGGATCGCCGGCGGTGCGGAACATCCCCTGCGCCTTGGCGTAGGCCTCGACCAGCGCGACCTGCGCCTCGCTCGCGGCCGCTCAGGCGCAGGTAGTCGAGCGTCATCGCGTCGATCGGGAAGATCGCGATCGTCGCGCCGTACTCGGGGCACATGTTGCCGAGCGTCGCGCGATCGGCAATCGTCAGGTCCTCGAGGCCCGGCCCGAAGAACTCGACGAACTTGCCGACGACGCCGTGCTTGCGCAGCCGCTCGGTGATCGTCAGCACCAGATCGGTCGCCGTCGCGCCTTCGAGCATCGCGCCGGTCAGCCGGAAGCCGAGCACCTGCGGGATCAGCATCGAGATCGGCTGGCCGAGCATCGCCGCTTCGGCTTCGATGCCGCCGACGCCCCATCCCATCACGCCGAGCCCGTTCACCATCGTCGTGTGCGAGTCGGTGCCGACGAGCGTGTCCGGGAAGCAGACCTGGCCTTCCGGCGAGTCGGCAGACATGACGACGCGCGCGAGATATTCGAGGTTCACCTGGTGGACGATGCCGGTGTCGGGCGGCACGACGCGGAAGTTGTCGAACGCGTCCTGGCCCCAGCGGAGAAACGCGTAGCGCTCCCGGTTGCGCGAGAACTCGAGCTCGGCGTTCAGCTGGAACGCGTTCGCCTGCCCGAAGTAGTCGACCTGCACCGAGTGATCGATGACGAGCTCGACCGGCTGCAGCGGGTTGACGCGGTTCGGGTCGCCGCCGAGCCGCGCGATGCCGTCGCGCATCGCCGCGAGATCGACGACCGCCGGGCACGCCGGTGAAGTCCTGCAGCAGGACGCGCGCCGGCGCGAACGAGATCTCCTTCTGCGCGCCGCTCTTCAAGTCCCACTTCGCCAGCGCCTCGACGTCCGCGGCCTTCACGAACCGGCCGTCCTCGTGGCGCAGCAGGTTCTCCAGCAGGATCTTCATCGAGTACGGCAGGCGGGCGATCTCGCCGAACCCGGCGTTCTGCAGCGCGGGCAGGCTGTAAATCTGGTAGGAGCGCCCTCCGACATCGAGCGCGGTGCGTGTGCCGAAGCTGTTGACGGTCGCCATCCGGCGATCGTACCACGCGACTGGCAGCGGTCAGGAACGGCGGCAGCGCGCGCGGCACCCGACCATGGCGCTTGGTCGAATAACCTCGACTGAGGCGAACTTTGTGCACGATCTGCACGAATCCGGCATCACCGCGTCGCCCAGCAGGCTAAATTGGCCATAAGTGCTACATTTTTTGTGCTCATTCGGCATCATTCTGGTAACATGAGCTCACACGGAGGGACCGGGGCGATGACGTTGGCAACGGTGCGGCGCAGCACGGAACGGATTCGAGAATTTTCAGCACTGCCTTTCCTGCTGGTGGCGGCAGTCAGCATCGGCGGCGTGCTGTTTCCGTCCGGCGCCGCAGGCGGTCACCGGCGGTCCGATCAGCGCCGGCGACGTCGGCCTGGATGCTCACCGCCACCGGCCTGGTGCTGCTGATGACGCCGGGGCTCTCGTTCTTCTACGGCGGCATGGTGCGCGCGAAGAACGTCGTCTCGACGATGCTGCAGAGCTTCGTCGCCATGGGCGGTCATCAGCATCCTCTGGATCGTCGTCGGCTTCAGCCTGGCGTTCGGCGACAGCTTCCACGGCCTGATCGGCGACCCGCGCGACCTTCTTCATGTTCACGCGCGTCGGCGCGGCGACGCATCCCGACCTCGCGCCGACGATTCCGCTGATCCTGTTCGCGCTCTTCCAGCTGAAGTTCGCGATCATCACGCCCGCGCTGATCACCGGCTCGTTCGCCGAGCGCGTGCGGTTCTCGAGCTACCTGCTGTTCATGTGCCTGTTCAGCATCTTCATCTACTCGCCGCTGGCGCACTGGACGTGGCACCCGGACGGCTTCCTCCACAAGCTGGGCGTGCTCGACTTCGCCGGCGGCACCGTCGTGCACATGTCGGCCGGCTTCGCGGCGCTCGCCGGCGCGATGGTGCTCGGCCGGCGCAACGCGCACATGAACGGCGAGAGTCGCACACGCCGGCGAACATCCCGTTCGTGATCCTCGGCACCGGCATGCTGTGGTTCGGCTGGTTCGGATTCAACGCCGGCTCGGCGCTGTCGGCGTCGGGCCAGGCGGCGATGGCGTTCGCGACCACCAACACGGCGTCGGCGTCGGCGGCGCTCGGCGTGGATCTTCTTCGACCGGATGCGCGGCCACAAACCGTCGGCGCTCGGCGCCTGCGTCGGCGCCGTGGTCGGCCTGGTGGCGATCACGCCTGCGGCCGGCTACGTCAGCATCGGCGAGAGCATCTTCATCGGCACCTGCGCGAGCGTCGTGTCGAACCTGATGGTGCACTGGAAGAACTCGTCGACGCTCGACGACACGCTCGACGTCTTCCCGTGCCACGGCGTCGGCGGCATGGTCGGCATGCTGATGACCGGCCTCTTCGCGAAGGACGTCGGCCTCACCTCGGGCACACGCCGACGACCTTCCTCGTGCACTGCGGCGCGCTGGTGTTCGTGGCGGCCTTCTCGTTCGGCGGCTCGTGACCTGCTCTACAAGATCACCGACCTGATCATCCCGCTGCGCGTCTCCGGCGAGCAGGAAGAGATCGGCCTCGACCTGAGCCAGCACGGCGAGGTGATGCAGGACACGACCTACAGCTCGCAGCTGCCGGCGATCGCGGCCTAGCGCGCCGTCGCCCGGCCTTCAGCGATTTCGTCCCGGCCGAGTGTCCGCGCGGGTGCGGATGCTCGTGAGCCGGCTGAGCCTGAACCCACGAACCGACACACGGACGGCAAGCCATGCGCGAATGGACGCGTGACGAGATCCGCCGCATCGGCTATCTCGTCGTCGACCTGATCGCCGATCACCTCTCGACGCTTCCGGACGAACCGGTGTTCCAGCCGGTGCCGGCGGCGCTCGCCCGGCAGTTCCTGGCCACGCCCGCGCCGACATCGGCGCTCGCTCCCGAAGAGCTGCTGCGCCTCTTCAAGGACACGATCGAGCCGTATCCGTTCGGCAACGGGCACCCGCGCTTCTGGGGCTGGGTGAACTCGCCGCCCGCGGTGATGGGCGTGTTCGCCGACGCGCTCGCCGCGGCGATGAACCCGAGCTGCGCCGGCGGCAACCACGCGGCGGTCTACGTCGAGCGGCAGGTGATCGCGTGGTTCCGCGATCTGCTCGGCTTCCCCGCCGAATCGATGGGGCTGCTGGTCAGCGGCGGATCGATGGCGACGATGACCGGCCTGGCCGTCGCACGACACGTGAAGAGCGGCGTCGACGTGCGCGCCAGCGGGCCTGCGCGACGCGCCGCGGCCGTTTGCGTTCTACATGTCGCCGGAAGGGCACGGCTGCGCGCGGAAGGCGATCGAGTTGCTCGGGTTCGGCAGCGCGGCAATCAGGACGCTGCCGGCCGACGCCGACTTCCAGATGAACGTCGACGCGCTCGACGCAGGCGATCGAGGATGACCTCGCGAGAGGCGTGCAGCCAATCGCGGTCGTCGCCAGCGCCGGCACGACCAACACCGGCGCGATCGACGACATCGACCGGATTGCGGATGTCTGCCAGCGGCACGGCGTCTGGCTGCACGTCGACGCGGCCTACGGCGGCCCGGCGATCCTCTCGACCGCCTACGCCGCGCGGCTGGCGCCGCTCGCGCGCGCCGACAGCGTCGCGCTCGATCCGCACAAGTGGATGTTCGTGCCGGTCGAAGCCGGCCTGGTGATGGTCCGCGACGCCGAGGCGATGCGATCGGCGTTCAGCCTGGTCGCGCCGTACCTGCGGACCGACGGCAGCAGCAGCGGCGTTGGCGGCCCGCCGTGGTTCAGCGAATACGGCTTTCAGCAGACGCGAGGCTTCCGCGCGCTGAAGGTGTGGATGACGATGCAGCAGTTCGGGCTGCGAGGGCTGAAGGCGGCGATCGAGGACAACCTGGCGCTGGCCGCGTACCTCGCCGACTCGGTGCGCGCCGCGCCGGATTTCGAGCTGATGGCGCCGCCGGGGCTGAGCGTCGTCTGCTTCCGGTTCGTCGATCGCGTCGGCGTCAGACGAGGCGTCGATGGGGGCGCTGAACAAGCGGCTGCTGGAACGGCTGCAGCTTGGGGGCGAGGCGTTCCTGACCAGCACCGAGCTCGGCGGGCGCTTCGTGCTGCGCGCGTGCATCGTGAACTATCGCAGCACGCGCAGCGACATCGATCGGATGCTGGCGGCCATTCGCGCCATCGGTCGCGAGCTCGTCGCCGCACACGACGCGTCGAGACGCGACCCGCCGATCGATCCTCGCTTCAGAGCGACAGCCACAGATTTCTTCCAGCGGCGTGTGGCTCGCCACGAAGATCGCGAAGGACACGAAGCGCCGAAGAAGATCTTTTTTTCCTTTGTCACGCCGCCGCAACCGGCTGACGACAGAGATGCGTCGATTCGAGCAACGGCGCAGCTGAAAGCACCTGAGGTCGAACTACCAGCGACCGCGGAATGATCGCGGTAAGCCTCGCGAATTGCGCGGCGTGTCTCGCGCATCGCCTCCCGGTAGGCGTCGCGGGTCGAGTCGCGCCAGGCACGCCGATACGAATCGCCCGCGCGACGCAGATCGCGCCGGATTTCGTCGCGCAGTTGATGATGCTCCCGTGCAACGTCACGCATCTCGCGGCGGATTTCAGCGCGCAGCCGTGCCCGATCGTAGCGATCCAGGCGATCGAACCGGTGCGCCGCCAGCCCGGCGGCGGGGGCCAGCATGAGGGCCACCAGCGCCGCCCATAAGGTAGTGCGATGGTTCATGTCGGCTTAGACGGCAGGCCGGCAGCGTTGGTTGGCGCCTATCTGGCCAGAAATTCGCGCACGATGGCGGCGATGTCGCGGTGCTCGACGTCGGCGGCGTAGTTCATCGCGCGCATCTCGGCGGCCGTCAGCCGCCCCGACAGCCCTTCGAGCGCGATCCGGACCTCCGGGTGCCGCAGCAGCATCTCGGCCCGCGCGACCGCGGCCGCGTCGTACGGCGGGAAATAGTGGCGCGTGTCCTCGAGCTGGGCGAGGTCGAGCCCTTTGATCAGGCCGGCCGTCGCATCCCCGGCGATGAGGTCCACCTGCCCGGCCGCCAGCGCGCGGTAGCTCAGCGTGAGATCCATCACCCGCGGCGGCTGCGGGAAGCGCAGGCCGTAGGCCTTCGCCAGCCCGGGGAAGCCGTCGGGCCGCTCGACGAACTCGTAGCCGAACCCGGCGCGCCAGCGCGGCGACTGGCGGCGCCGCGTCGTCGATCGTGCGGAGCCCGAGCGACGCGCGCATCCGCGCCGCGGACCAGGATCGCGAAGGTGTTGTTGAAGCCGAGCGGCGGCAGCAGCGTCCGCCCGGTCTTCGCGTAGAGCGTCCGCACCGCGTCGAACACCGCCGACGGATCGTTGCTCACCGGCTGGTGAAAGACGGCGGTCAGCGCCGTGCCGGTGTACTCGACGTAGACGTCGATGTCGCCGCTGATCAGCGCGCGATCGCAGATCAGCGTGCCGCCGAGATTGAGCCGGCGATCGACCGGGACGCCGGCGCGCTCGATCGTCTGCGCCAGGAGCTCGCCGAGCACGAGCTGCTCGGTGAAGTTCTTCGACCCGACGACGATGGCGCCGCGTTCGCGCCGCGCGGCGGCGGCGCTCGAGAACAGCACGAGCGCGGCGGCGATTGCGGCGGCGGCCGGCACGCGCCACGAGCGCGATCGGCGGCGCGCCGACAGCTGACGTCTCGAGCCACAGCAGCGAGCCGTCGACCAGCGAGCGCCAGCGCCGCCGCCGGCACCGCGCCGGCGAGGATGACGGTGGTGTCGACCATCGACAGCCCGCGGTAGATGTACTCGCCGAGGCCGCCCGCGCCGATCGCCGCCGCGATCGTCGCCGACCCGACGCCGACCACCGCCGCGACGCGGACGCCGGCGACGATCGACGGCAGCGCCAGCGGCAGCTCCACCTGCCGCAGCAGCTCGCGCGGCGTCATCCCCATCGCGACGCCGGCCTCGCGGATCGACGCGTCGATGCCGCGCAGGCCGGCAATCGTCGTCCGCACGATCGGCAGCACGGCCGTAGAGGATCAGCACGACGAGCGCCGCGCGCGCGCCGACGCCGCCGACGAGCGGCACCGGCAGCAGGAAGCCGAACATCGCCAGGCTCGGCATCGTCTGCACGACGCTGGCGGCCGCCATCAGCGGCGACGCGAGGCGCGGCCGGCGCGCGGCGAAGACGCCGAGCGGCACGCCGATCGCCACTGCGGCGAGCGTGGACACGGCCACGAGCAGCACGTGCTGGCCGAGGAGGCTCGCAAGCTCCGCGCGATGAGCGATCCAGAACTCGAACAGACGGCTGATCATGATGGTGTCGTGGTGTCCGCCGTCAGGCGGACCTCGCCGGTCGCGGAATCGCCGGCAGCGCGTCGAGCAGCTGCCGCACGAGCGGCTCGCTGCGATGCGCGCAACCACGTCGGGCCGATCGCACGCGACCAGCCGTCCTTCGTCGAGCACGCCGACCCGGTCGCCGAGCGCGAACGCTTCGCCCATGTCGTGCGTGACGATGATCACGGTCTTGCGCAGGCGACTCTGGATGCGGCGGAACTCGGCGTGCAGCTCGGCGCGGGTCATCGGATCGAGCGCGCCGAACGGCTCGTCCATCAGCAGCACCGGCGGATCGACCGCGAGCGCGCGCGCGACGCCGACGCGCTGGCGCTGGCCGCCCGACAGCTCGTCCGGCCAGCGTGTCGCGAACTGCTGCGCGGGCAAGTCCGACGAGGTCGAGCAGCTCGCTCGATGCGCGCCGCGATGCGCTCGGCGGCCCACTGCTCGAGCCGCGGCACGACCGCGACGTTGTCGCCGACCGACATGTGCGGGAACAGGCCGACGTCCTGCATGACGTAGCCGACGCGTCGCCTCAGGCGTATCGGTTCCCATTCGCGCGTGTCGCGCCCTTCCACGAAGATCGCGCCTGCCTCCGGCAGCAGCAGACGATTGACCAGCTTGAGCAGCGTCGTCTTGCCGGCGCCGCTGCGGCCGACCAGCGCCAGCACATCGCCCGGCTCGACCGAGAGGGTGAAATGGTCGAGCACCGGCGCCCGGCCCGGCCGCGAGAACGACACGTCGCGGAACTCGATCGCGGGAACGGGCATCGCGCTTGCGACGGTATCACCGGAGGCCCAGCTCATGCCACAGAACAGGAACCGTCAATCATCGAACAGCCGTTCGAGCCGCGATCGAGACACCCAGCGCGACAACCAGCAAATCGCCGACGACAACCAGCAGTCCGGCGTCGTCGACACGGAAGAGGTTCGGAACCACGCGTCGGAGATGGAGCAGGCAGAAGGCTCGCGCGAGAACGCCGGCGGCGGCCCGAGCCAGGAGGACGAAAGTGCGTAACGACGCGCGGCCAATCGGCGAAGACAGCCCGGCATCACCGGTCGGCGGCGAGGAGGTCCTCAGCCGCGAAACCGACAGCCGCGACCTGCACAAGCATGGTCGCGAGTCGCACATCGTCCATCCCCGCGCGGAAGAGGACGCCGTGCGCCGCGACCGCGACAGCGACGCGACGATGCCAACCGGCGATTCGACCTTGAATACGAAGATCTAGCCCGCGGCGACGGCCTGAAGGCCGTCGCCTACCGATCAGAAGCGCACGAACGCGGACACGCCCGCCGCCGGCGAGGCGTGTCCGCCGTCATCGAACGCCACTCCCTTTGTCCGCACGAGCGCGCGGACGTCCGCACGTACGCCGAACGCGTTGAAGAACCCGCTCGGCCGCGAGAACAGGAAGTACTTCACCCCGCCGCCGACCTGATAGTAGAGGCCGGTTTCGAGCGAGCGTCCGATCCTCGTGCATCTGCCGCAGCTGGCCGATGCCGCCGGTGACGAACGGCGCCAGGCGCGGCGTGATTCGCGGCAGATACCACACCGCACCGCCGCCGATCGTGAACTGCTGCACCGTGTCGACGGCGGTCACCGCCGCGGCGCCCTCGCTGTCGCCGCTGATGGCGACCCTGCAGCTCCGGCGTGCCCGTACGATCCTTCGAATTCCACTTCGAGCGACGCGCAGCACGCGAATCGCGATGCGCACTTCGAGGCCGAACACGGTTGTGAGCTCGCTGGAGGTCGTGAAGATCTCGAGCTGGCCGCCGGTCGGCGTCGTCTCGTTGGCGTCCGCGGTCCCGAGCGCCTGGTGGCCGATCCACAGCGAACCGAACGACACCTCGACGCGTCCGGGACCAGTGGCGGGTTGCGCGACGCGCCGACGCGTACGTTCATCGAACACACGACGAGCGTCGCCAGCGCGATTGCAGCGATGCGCCTCATTTGCGCGCGACCTGCACGCCGATCTCGCCGCTGTCGCCGCCGCGCGGGACGACGACGGCACGATCCGAGAAGGTGACGCGGAAATCGAGGTCGACGGTGCGCGAGGTGTCGAAGAAGCTGTCGATCTCGGCGTCGTCCAGCGGCTCGACGCGAAGGACGTAGATGCCTGGCGAGAGGCTGCCGATCGAGAACCGCCCGTCGCTGTCCAGCGTGAAGCTGCCGACGATGGCGCCGCGTCGCCGACGTTGAACGCGACGACGTGCGCGCCGAAGAGCGGCTGGCCGTCCTTGGTGACGCGCCCCGAGATGCTGCCGGCGGTGCTCGTCGAACTCCGCTTCGGGATAGAGGTCGGTGATGCCGGCGATGTCGTCGGCCTTGAGCGTGCGGGCGGCGATGCTGCCGGGCGCGAACGCAATCGGAAACATCACCGCTTCGGCCGCGAGCACGCGACGGCCGCCGCCCTCGCGCAGCTCGGTTTCGCCGAGCGCGGAGTGGCCGAGGCCGCTCATGTGGCCGATCTCGTGCAGCGCGACGCTCTCGAGATCGAACCGGCCGGTCAGCGCCGGCCTGCGCCACCGACCACGGGAACGCGGAGTTGAAGAAGATGTCCGACTCGACGAGCGCGCCGGTCGTGCGATCGACGAGAAAGCTGGTCGCCGCCAGCACGCGATCGAGCTCGGGACGCCGCTCGGAAGCCGAGCGTCGACAATCCATCGTCGCGGCCCGGGCAGCGCGGCGGTGAGCCCGCCGAACTGATAGGTGATCGACGAGGTCGGCACCGCCTGCCAGGTCGCGAACGCGCGACCGACCGCGGCCTGGAAATCCGCGACGCTCACGTCGGTGACGCCCTGCGTCGGAGACGGAATAGCGCACCGGCGAGTCTGCGCCCACTTGAGCGTGATCTGGCGCCCGCCGATGGTGACGCCGAACTTCAGATACGCGAGCGCCGGCTCCGGCTGGCCGACGAGCAGCAGCGCCGCGACGACGCGAGCCGTCAGCAGCGCCTCATCGCTCGCCCCGCGACAGCGTGCGCACACGCCGCTCGAACTCGTCGAGCGGCAGCGGCCGGCGCGCCGGATCGCCGCGCACGATGCGGCCGCTGGCGTCTGCGGCGGCGGGGAGCATCGCGGGCGGCGTCACGACCCACCCGGCGTTGTCGGCGGCGCGGACGACGCGGAAGACACCCTGGTTGAGACCGAGCACGTACGGCACGCTCGGCCCGCGCGCGCCGAGGAACACGACCACGTGCTCGTCGACGCGCGAATTCCGGCGCGCCGACGACGATGCTGCGGAACCGTCCGAGCTCGCCGCCGGGGACGCGGAAACTGCAGCGTCGGGCCGAGCGAGCCCTTGAGGTAGCTTTCGACTTCGAGGGTGACGATCGTCTCGATCGTGCCGCGGTCCTCGGTCCACTGCGCGTCGACCGCGGCGACGCGGCCGCGGACGATCGCGCGCGCGTCGCGCGACAGCTCGCCGAGATCGGCGGGAACAATCACTGTGGCCCGCGCCGGCAGCGCCAGCGCGAGGAGCACACCACACACCGTCAGCATTCGCATGCATTCAGTGTGACACACGCTCGGCTGAAGTCGTCGCGCGACGGGAACGTCGACGCTCGTCAGCGCGAGCGGCTTGCAACCGAGCGCGTTCGTCGCGGACGACGCGCAGGATCGCTTCCGCCGCGCGGCGGCTGGCGCCCGGGCCGCCGAGCCGCGCGCGCACGCGTCGCGAGGCCGGCGCGAATGCGCGCCGCGCGCTCGCGATCGGTCAGCATCGAGATCGCTTCGCGCCGCGACCGCCTCCGGCGTGAACGCGTCCTGCACCAGCTCCGGCACGATCGTCTCGCCGGCGATCAGGTTCACCATGCCGATCGTGTCGACCTTGACGAGCGCGGCGCAGCCAGCCGGTACGACAGCGGCGACACCGGTAGACGATCACCATCGGCGTGTCGTGCAGCGCCGTCTGCACCGTCGCGGTGCCGGACGCGGTCAGCGCGACGTCGGACGACGCGAGCACCGTGTCGGTGTCGCCTTCGACGATCGGCGACAGGCGCGACCGTGCCGAGGCCGCCGGCCCGGACCGCGATCGAACAGCGACTCGTCGAGGTGCGGCGCGCGCGCGACGACGAACTGCGCGCCGGGCACGCGCGGCGCGGATGCGCTCGCCGGCCGCGGCAAGGTCGGGCAGGATCCGCGACACCTCGTTCGGCCGGCTGCCCGGCAGGATGGCGACGGTCGGCGCCGACGGCGCCAAGCCGTGCGCCGTCAGAAACGTCGCCGCGCGTCGCCGACGGCATCGCGAGATCGACAGCGGGTGGCCGACGAACTCCACCGGCACGCCGCCCGTCGCGATAGATCGCCTCCTCGAACGGAAAGATCACCAGCACGCGATCGGCGATCGCGCGCATCGTCTTCAGCCGGCCGGCGACGCCACGCCCAGATCTGCGGGCTGATGTAGTAGACGACCGGCACGCCGAGGCGCCTGATCGCGCGGCGCCAGCCGGAAGTTGAAGTCGGGAAAGTCGATCAGGACGAGCGCGTCCGGCCGTTCGGCCTCGGCCGCGGCGACCAGCCGGCGCCGCGCCGCGAACGATCGCGGCAGCTTGGCGATCGCTTCGGTCAGGCCGGTGACCGCGATGTCGCGATAGTCGTCGACGAGACGTGCCGCCGGCGGCGGCGAACTGCGGGCCGCCGAGGCCGGCGATGCGCGAGCGTGGGATCGAGCGCGAGCAGCTCGCGCGTCAGCGCGCCGGCATAGAGATCGCCGGACGCCTCGCCGCACGAGAGCAGCAGGCGCGCGCTCAAGAAGCCGGGCGTTTGAACAGCGCGGCGTCGAGCGGCGTGTTGATCTTCACGTCGATCACCTGCCGCTCGACCGACAGCGGGCCGACCTTCTGCGTGGCGCGAAACGCGATCTGGACGCCGTCGACCGGCGCGATAGTCGAAGAACTGCTCCTCGATCAGCGGCCGTCCCGGCGCGTCGGCGGTGTACATCCGCTTGCGGATCAGCCCGGTCTCGGGATCGACGTAGAGGACGACCGGGTTCAGATCGCGCGCCGACAGCTCGAGCGCGTGGCTCACGTTGCCCTCGGCATCCTTGACGTCGGGGAGGATGCGCGGCGTCAGCGCGCCGTCCTTCGCCGCGAGCAGCAGCGCGACGACGTCGCGGCGCAGGCTGGCGGCGCGCCTCGCGCGCCTGTGCCTCGGCCGCTTCGTGCACGCCGCGCCGATCCTTCATCCACGAGCTGCTTGCCGTCGTAGCCCTGCACCATCTCGGGCGCCTCGACGCGGAAGCGATCCGGATACTGGATGTAGTTGGTGGTCTCGACCATCGTCGCGCCCTCGGGACGCTGGCTCGCCTGCGTCTGGGTCGGCGACGATGGTCTTCAGCGCGCGCAGCTTCTCGAGGCCGCCCTTCGCCGCAATCGCGCGGTCGAGCAGCGCCACCGCGCCTGGCGCCTTCTTCGGCGCGCGGCTCCTGCGCCGGCCGGCTCGCGAGCTGGTGCCTGCTGATAGGCCAGGACTGCCGCACGCCCTGCCAAGCGCTCGCGCTACCGACCGGCCCGCCCCGCACGGCCTGCCCCACCAGCCCGACCCGCCTGCCTGCCGCCGCCTGCCCTGACCTGTCCCTGCTTGAAGTTCGCCGACGTCAGATCGAGATCGGCGAGCTCGACCGTCTCGAACGTGCCGAAGCCGACGCTGCGCAGCTGCGACGCGAACGCCGCCGCGTTGCCGACGAGCACCACCGACAGGCGATCGGGCCGCAGCAGATCGCGCGCGACGCGCTGGATGTCGTCCACCGTGACGGCGTTGACGCGCTCGCGGAACGTCTGCAGCTGCTCGAGCGGCAGGCCGTAGAACAGCGCGTTGACGACCTGCATCGCGATCGACTCCGGCGTCTCGATCGTCAGCGGGAAGCTGCCGGTGAGGTACGCCTTCGCGCCGTCGAGCTCGCGCTCGCCGACGCGCTCGCGCTGCAGCCGCCAGAACTCGTCGACGATCAGCCGCAGCACTTCGCCGGTGGCGTCGGTGCGCGTGTTGGTCTCCGCCTCGAAGTCGCCGGTCTCCTTGAGCGTGTCCATGTTGGCCTGCGCGCCGTAGGTCAGCCCGCGCTCGGTCCGCAGCACCTGGTGCAGGCGGTTGCTCCCTTCGCCGCCGAGGATGCGGATCGCCAGGTTCACCGCCATGTAATCGGGATGGCTGCGCGGGATGCCGAGGTGGCCGACGCGGATCTCGGTCTGCACCGCGTCCGGCTTGTTGACGACGATCACGCGGCGCGTCGGGTCGGGCGGATCGATGAAGGTCTGCGCCGGCAGATCGCGCTTCGCCCAGTCGCCGAACACTTTCTTCGCCGCCGCGAACGCTTCCTCCGCGGTGACGTCGCCGACGATCGCGAGGATGGCGTTGTTCGGCACGAAGATAGCGCGTGTGGAACGCGACCAGATCGTCGCGCGTCAGCCCGGCGATCGTCTGCGGCGTGCCGTTGGCCGGCATGCCGTACGGATGGAAGCCGTAGACGAGCCGATCGAACACCGAGTTGGCGATGTACTCCGGGATCCTCGCGGCTGACCTGCTGCCCCGACAGCATCTGCTGCCGCTGCCGCTCGATTTCAGCCGGCGCGAACGCCGGCTGCCGCGCCATCTCGGACAGCATGCGCATGCCGGCGTCGAAGCTGTCCTTCATCACGACCATGTTGACGAAGGTCAGGTCGGTGCCGGCGCCGGCGCCCATCGCGCCGCCGATGAAGTCGACGGCGTCGTTCATCTGCTCGGCCGACTTCGTCGTCGTGCCCTGGTCGAGCAGCGAGGCCGCGAGGTGCGCGAGCCCGAGCTTGTCTTTCGGATCCGACGACGTGCCCGCTGCGCACCAGCAGCCGCATCGTCACCGCCGGCTGCTCGTGGTGCAGCACGGCGACCACCTGCAGGCCGTTCGGCAGCGTCTGGATCTCGTAGGGCGGGAACTTGATCTCGCGCGCCGGCAGCGGCTGCGGCGGCCGCTCGGTCGGCCACGGGCGCGACTGCGCCGCCGCCGAGGCGACACAGGTCAGCGCGAAGACGGCCGACAGGCAACCGCCTCTGAGGCTCCGAGCGTTCATTGCGCGCCTGCCTTTCCCGACGGCATCAGCGTCAGCACCAGCCGGTTCTCCGGCCGGAAATAGGTCCGCGCGACGCGCTGGACGTCGGCGACGGTGATGTTCTGGAAGATGTCGAACTCGCCGTCGGCGGTCTTGATGTCGTTGTGGATCACGACGGCGTGCGAGAGCTGCCCGGCCTTCTGCTGGTTCGACTCGCGGCCGAGGATGTAGTCGCGCGCGAACTGGTTCTTCGTGCGCTGCAGCTCGTGCTCGCTGATCGGCTCGGTCTTCAGCCGATCGAGCTCGGCGATCAGCGCGTTGGTCGACTTCTTCGGGCGATTTGCCCGGCTGCACGATGGCGACGGCGTAGAACAGGTTCGGATGCTCGATCAGGTTGGCGTTGCCGAACGCGGCGACCGCCATCTGCTTTTCGTAGACCAGCTTCTGGTAGATGCGCGACGTCTGGCCGTCGGACAGCACCTTGGCCGCGATGTGCAGCGGATAGGCGTCGGGGTTGCCGTCGTTGGTCACGTGATAGGCGACGACGACCGCCGGCAGCGGCCACGGCTGCTGCAGCGTCACACGCTTCTCTTTCGTCTGCGGCGGCTCCTGCGGGATGTCGCGCGGCACCGGACGCTCCGCCTTCGGCACGCGGCCGATGTACTGGCTCACCAGCTGCAGCGCCTGCGCCGAATCGAAGTCGCCGACCAGCACCAGCGTCGCGTTCGCCGGCACGTAGTAGGTCTCGTAGAAATCGCGCACGTCCTCGACCGACGCCGCCTCGAGATCCTGCATGCTGCCGATCGTCGCGTGCTTGTAGGGATGCACGCGTGAACGCCTGGTCGTAGATGATCTCGTTCAGCCGCCCGTACGGCTGGTTGTCGACGCGCATCCGCCGCTCTTCCTTGACGACGTCGCGCTCGTTGGTGAACGTGTCCTTGTCGATCCGCAGCGTCGCCATCCGATCGGCCTCGAGCCAGAGGACGAGCGGCAGGTACTGCGCCGGCACCGTCTCCCAGAACACCGTCTCGTCGTCGGTCGTGTAGGCGTTGCTCTGGCCGCCGACCGACGCCAGCATCGAGGTGTGCGCTTCGGGCTGGACGTTCTTCGAGCCCTTGAACATCAGGTGCTCGAAGAGGTGCGCGAACCCGGTGCGGCCCGGCTTCTCGTTCTTCGAGCCGACGTGATAGACGAGCTGCACGTGGACGATCGGCGTCGAATGATCTTCCGAGAGCACCACCGTCAGCCCGTTCGGCAGCGTCGTGATCTGGTACTGGAGCTTCGGTGGGCGTGACGCCGCGGTTGACGGCTGGGTGGTCGCGGCAACGATACCGCCCACCAGCAGCGCCGCGGCCAGCAGTCGAGAAACACTGGCCATATAGATCTGATTATCTACTGAGTAGGCGCAGCCCGACGAGGCCCCATCGCTGCGAAAGTCGCTCGAGGGGGTCGGCGTCGACCGTCTTTCGTAACCGGCGAACATTTCCATCGCCCCACCCCGGCCATTCAGCCGGATTCCGGCCTCGATCCGCCCGCCGGCCTGCCCGCTGCGTCCGATTACGGTCCTTGTCGACAGCGAACAGCTGCCCCTCGCCGTGCAGCGAACATGCCAGCGTGGGCGTTGAAGCGGGTGACGCACCTGGAACTCGCCTCGCCGATGCCACGAGTAGTCCACGAACGAACGCTGCACGACCCGGCCGCCCTCGATCGCGACGTCGAACGTCGTCGTGCCGCTCGTCGGCGTGGTGCAGGAAGCGGGCGCCGAGCAGGTTCCAGGCCACGGCGAAGGGTTTCGGCCGGTCGCTGATGTGCCGCGAGACGTGATGAAAGATGGCGGCGATCTCGGTCCGATCGCTCGCGCGTCCGGACAGCGACGCTTCCAGGATGTAGTTCCCCTGGTTCGGATCGAACGGGCGGAACTCGCTGGCCGAGCACCGCCTGATAATCCGACGGTGACCGTGGCGCGGCCGCCGACGTAGTCGACCAGATCGAACGACCCGCCGTAATGCGTGTCCCACGAGAAGCGCTCGTCGACCAGCTCCTCCTGCGGCGTCTGCGACCGCAGCAGCCGATCGATGGTCAGGTGAAAGTCGAAGCGCGGCAGGAATTCCGGCTGGTCCGGCGCCGGAGCCGCGACGGGCTGCTGCTGCGCCCCGGCGGTTCCGGTGGCGGCGAGTAGAAACAGGCTGGCAAGAACAATCGGGGTCAGCGGTCGGCGGGCGGCGGGCATGCAGCGAGCTTCTCCTCGAGTTCGGCGATGCGCTGCTCGAGCTCCTCCACCCGCTTCTTCATTGCCGGCAGCTGGCGGAACACGACGGACGCTTTCCGCCAGTCGGTGTGATCGAAGGCCGGATGCCCGGTGACGAACGCCCCGGCATCGACCGATTGCAGCACGGCGCTCTTCGCGCCGATCATCGCGCCCGCGCCGACGCGGACGTGGCCGGTGACGCCGCTCTGCCCCGCCATCATCACGTCGTCCTCGACCACGGTGCTGCCGGCGATGCCGACCTGCGCGGCGAGCAGCGAGCGGCGGCCGATGCTGACGCCGTGGGCGATGTGCACCAGGTTGTCGATCTTCGTGCCGGCGCGGATGCGCGTCTCGCCGATCGCCGGGCGATCGATCGTCGTGTTGGCGCCGATCTCGACGTCGTCTTCGATCACGACGTCGGCGTGCTGCGGGATCTTGAGGTGCGTGCCGTCCTTCTGCGGCGCGAAGCCGAACCCGTCGCTGCCGACGACGACGCCGTCGTGCAGCGTGACGCGGTTGCCGATGCACGACGCGCTCGCGAATCGAGACCTGCGAGTGGATCACGCAGTCCTCGCCGATCCGCGCGCCGCGGGCCGATGACCACATTGGGATAGACGATCGTGCGCGCGCCAATCGTGGCGCCGGCGCCGACCGTCACGAACGGCGCCGATCGACACGTCGGCGCCGATCGACGCGTCGCTCGGCAACGGCGCTCAGACGGATCGACGCCGGGCGCCGGGCGTTCGACGCCGGCGAAGAGCGAGACGGCGCGCGCGAACGCGGAATACGGATCGTCGGCCTTCAGCACGGCACACGGCGCGGAGGGATCGCCCGTCTTGCTCTTGCCGAGGATCACGGCCGAGGCGCGCGTGGTCTTCGAGCTCCGGCAGGTAGCGCGCGTTGGCGACAAAGGTGAGATCGCCGGGCTGTGCCTGCTGGATGGGGGCGACCCGCACGATGTCGAGCTCGCCGTCACCCTCGAGGCGGCAGTGCAACTGTTCCGCGATGTCGCGTAGTTTCAAGGAGATGCGCCGAGTATAGCACGGTGGTTTTTCAGCCCTTCGGGTCCGGCGCGCTCAGCGGACCGGCACGGAGGTGCGATCGAAGAACGCGGCGAGGCGCGGCAGGTTGAGCGCGTCGGCGATCGCTTCGACCCGCGACTGCTCGCGCGTCGCGCGGAAGCGCGGCGAGCCGGCCGAGCTCGGCCAGCGCCGGCTCGGGACGATTGGTCCACGTGATCGCGTCGAGCGCCTGGCGGGCGCCGCGCCACGAGAGATAGTGTCCGACGACGCGAAACAGCGAAGTAGTAGGCGAGCACGTTCGGCCCGGGCACGAGCGCGAGCAGCCCTGACCCGGTGAAGAGCAGCGCATCGATCGCGAGCCAGCGGCCATGATGCTGCCGCGCCCGCGCCAGCAGCGAGTGCGCGCAGTTGGTCGACCCGCGGGGCGTCGGGAGATCGGAGGGGTGGACGAGCGTCGCCATCGTGCAGTGGCGCAGCGCCCAGAGCGTGCGCTGCTCGGCGATCGATTCGGCGGCGCGGCAGACGGCCCGGTCGCGCAGGCGCGCGAACCAGCCGGCGGACTCGTCGGTGGCGCGCGCGGAATGCACGGCCTCGCGCCACTTCACCTGAGCGTTGTGGATCGTCCGCTTCCAGAACCCGTCTTCGGGCGGCGGCTGTCCTTCAGGCTCAGGATCCTCGGGGGCTTCGGAGTAGAGCTCGAAGCGTCCCGCGCCAACCGGCACCAGATATACGATCGCGGCGCTCAATCAATTCATTCTAAGGGCGTTTGCGAACCTTCTGCACCGGCCGCGCCGGCTTGAGCGTCGAGCACCGGCTTGCCGGCGAGCTCCCACGCGCCGACGATCAGCCCGGCCGTGGCCGAGATGGAATCGCCGATGCGGCGCTCGAGCACCGGGCGCACCTTGGCGAAGAACGCCTCGTAGTAGGCGTCGTCGTACTCGTCCTTGCCGGCGACGGCCTCGTTGTCGGCCGTTCAGAATCGCGTCGACGAGCTGGTAGCTCGCGAGCAGCACGTCGAACGCGGTGTCGCGCGGGTTGCGGATCGGCACGGGGCGCGGCGGGTTGACCGACAGCCGCGACTCGAAGCGCTCGAAGAGATCGCGCTCGAACCGCGCGTGGATGCCGTCGTTGCCGGTGAGCGGCCGTCGTAGTTGACCGAGGCGTGCAGCGGCTGGTGCGCGTCCTGGATGTAGTGCGCCGCCGACGCCGGCAAACAGCACGACGTTGCTCCGGCGCGTACGGTGCGCCGCGTGGCGAAGCCTTCGAACGCGCGCCGCAGGTTGCCGAACATCTCGGCTTCTCGCCACGGCAGGTGGCCGATGCGCTTCATCGTGTCGGCGCCGAATTTCTGCAGCGCGGCGCCGTACTCGCGCGGCAGCTCGGCGAACGGGAACGCGCCGAGCTCCTTCATCCCGAAATCGATGAAGTGATTCGGATCGTCCTCCCAGCCCGATGAGGCGCCACGTGTCGGGATCGACCGTGCGGACGACCAGCTCGGTCGCGATAGTGCTCGAAGAACGGCTTGAGCTCGGCGGGCAGCAGATCGATCGCGCGGCTCATGATGTAGCGATGCGCGTCGGTGCCCCACGCGAGCGCGGGAGCGGGCGCGAGCGCAGCGGCCACGACGAGCGCGGCGACGATGGACGCCTTTCGCATGCTGTTATATTAGCAGCCGGTGGCACAACACCATCTGCATTCGAGCGGCGATCCATCCCATCTCCACCCCACCGCGCTGAACAACGCGCGGCGGGGACCCCGAGTCTGGCTGCGTTGCGCCACAGGCTGCTAGCAGTTGGATAACGTCACCCATTCGCTGTTCGCGGCGACGCTCGCGCGCACGCCGCTCGTCGCGCGCGGGCCGCGGCACCACCGCAGCGCTCATCCTCGCCTCGAACGCGCCCGACATCGACATCGTCGCGACTGCAGGCGGCGCGGTGAAGTATCTCGAATGGCATCGCGGGCCGACGCACGGCCCGCTCGGCCTGATCGGCCTGTCGGTGATCACCGCGTCGATCGTGTGGTGGGGACGCCGCTGGTACGACGGCCGCCACAGCAACTCCGCGCAGGACACGCCGACGACAGGCAATCGGCCGCCCGACGCGTCGTTCGCCATGCTCGTTGTCATCTCGATGATCGGCATCGCGCTGCACGTGCTGATGGATCTGCCGACGGTCTACGGCACCCGACCGCTCAGCCCGTTCAGACTGGCAGCTGGTATGCGCGTCGACTGGATGCCGATCGTCGACATCTATTTGCTGTCGGCGCTCGGCATCGGCCTGCTCGGCCGGCCGACGCCGGCGCAGGCGCGCGCGAAAGCGACCTTCGTGCTGCTGCTGATGATGACCAACTACGGCGTGCGTGCGGCTTCGCACCGCCAGGCGCTGATCGTCGCGCCGCAGTTGTTCGGGCCGACGCTGCCGCAGCCATGCGACGGCCCGCCGCGGGAGAGCCAGCTGCTCGAGTCGTGGCCGCAACCGGTGCCGTCAACCCGCGCGGACGGCCGGCGGTGCCTCATCGAGATCGCGGCGATGCCGTCGTTCACCTCGCCGTTCCGCTGGCGCATCATCGCGCGAAGCTCGAACGCCTACGAGATCCACGACATCGATCTGCTCGACCAGCGCTTCCGCGATCCCGACGACGAGAGCGAGAGCGACGTGCCGTGGCGGCTGACGCTGCGCTATCCGAACGTGTGGACGCCGACGGTCCAGACCGCGGCGAGCACCCAACGTCGGCCAGGTGTTCCTCGGGTTCTCGCGCTTCCCTGCCGCCCGGTCGGCAATCGACAAGGACCAGGTGACGACGGTGCGCTGGACCGACGTGCGGTTTGCCGGCGGGCCGGTCGCGCTCGATCAGCCGGCGGCCGATCGAGCATGTTCACGGCGACCGTGCGCGTCGCGCCGGACGGCAACATCCTCGAGCAGTTCCTCGGCAACCGCTGACGTGGCGGGCCGGCTACGGACGCACGACGAAATTCGCGGTGACCTTCATGCGCACCTCGATCGGCGTGCAGTTCAGGATCGTCGGCGTGAACTCCCACTGCCGCACTGCTTCGGTGGCCGCGCGATCGAGATCGGGGTGCGGCGACGACACCACACGCACCTCCCGCACCGTTCCATCCGTCCCGATCAACGCCTCCATCGTCACCACGCCGCCGGTGTGGGTGCTCGATGCGGCCTCGGGATAGACCGGCTTCACATCGGCAATTTTCCACGGCTGGAGGATGTTGCCGCCAACTCCGCCGGCGGCTGGGCCCTCGCACCGCTCGGTGGCGCGCTGCTGCCGCTCCTGAGCCTTCTGCCGCAGCGCCTGCAGCTTTTCGATGCGATTGGGATCCGGCCTGCTGTCGCTGGGGCCGCCGACGATGCGGATCGTCTCCTGGAGCGATCCCACCTGCAGCTCGATCGTGCGCGCGAGGTCGCGCGCGATCGCGATCGACTCAGTGAGCGTGGCAAACCCCGGCTGCGCGACCTGCAGCGTGTACTCCCCGGACGGCAGGCCAACAAACTCGAAGCGGCCAGTGCGGTCGCTCTTGACTTCGTGACGGGCCCCGCTCGCCGCGTTGGTCAGGACGAGGGTCGTGTCGGGCAGAAACGCATTCGTTTGATCGACAACGGTTCCCGACAGCGTCGAGTAGCGCGCCTGCGCAGCGGCGCCGGCGATCGAGAGCGTCGCGACGATCAGCAGACCGGCAGTTGCCATCTGCAGGTCGCGGGTCAGCGGGCGGCGATCGAGACGAGCGTTCAACATGGCGCTGATTCTCCCTTCGAGGCTCGACGGTCGAGCCATGGCCGGCGCGGGCAGGTAAGGACGCGGTCCGCCGTTCAGCGTGCGCGCCAGATCCAACAGATGCGAGGCGTAGTCGGTCGCGTCGACGCCGCACTCCAGCACGGCGTCGTCGCACGCCTGTTCGCTTTCCCGCCGCAACTGCCGGCACGCGATCCGGACGAGCGGGTTGAACCAGTAGACCGCGAGCAGCAGCTCGCCGAGCATCTGCGCCGTCCAGTCGCCGCGGCGAATGTGCGCGAACTCGTGGCAGAGGACGATGCGCGCGCGCTCGCGGGTCCAGAGGCGCGCGGCTGCCGGGAGGATCACGCGCGGACGGCGCCATCCCCACGTGACCAGCAGCGTCGGGTGATCGCTTTGCAGCAGCACGATCGGGCGCTCCAACCCGGCGGCGCGGGCCATCTCGTCGGCCAACTCACTCCACGGCCCGCTGTCGATCGGGCGGGCGGCGGCGGCAACGACACGCAGTCGCGCCAGCCCGACCAACAGAATCGAGGCTGCGATCGCCGCTCCACCGAGCCAGATCAGCGCGATCCACCGCGGCGCGGTCGTCCTGCCCGGTTCGGGCGCAGCGGCGGCGATGCCGGCTGGCGCCGCGCCGCTGCGCCGAGCCGCATTCTGCGTGATGATGGTCGTCGTGACTGACGAGTGCGCGTCCGCCGCAGGCGCAGCCGGAGCCGCCGCGCGCGTGACAATCGACCACGACGGCACAACCAGCGTGAGCCCCGGAACGCGCGAGCGCGCACGCGATGCCGACGGCGAGCACCCAATGGCGTGCCGCCGCGGCGCGACGCCGCAGGCAGACGGCGACGCCGAGCGAGAGCAGGACGATGACCGCCACCTTGACGCTCATGTCGACGAGGACTGTCATCGCCTCCCCTCCTTCTTCGCTTTCGCGACCAGCGCTTCGATGCGTTCGAGCTCGCCGTCCGAGAGGCGCGCGCCTTCACCGCCGAGGAGCGCGCCGACCACCTTCTCCGTCGATCCTTCGAAGAAGGTGTCGACCAGATGGCGCAGCGCCGACTTGCGCGCGGCGCGATGAGCGAGCGCGGGCAGGTAGACGAAGCGCGTCCCCTCCTCCTCGTGCCGGACGTGCCCCTTGGATTCGAGGACGCGCAGTTGCGTCCGCACGGTCGAGTAGCTGGGCTCGCCCGACAGCTCCTCCATCACCTCGGTCGCGGTCGCGCGGCTGCGGCGATAGAGGATGTCCATGATCTGGCGCTCGCGGCGGCTCAGGACGGTGTGCAGCGGCTTTCCCATGTGCGATGAAAATAACACAAGTGCTACAAAAATAACATGCCCCGTCTAGGCGCGCACATGTCGGTGGCCGGCGGGCTGCCGCTCGCCGTCGACCGCGCCGTCCTGCACCGGTGCGAGGCGCTGCAGATCTTCGCCAAGAACGCCAACCAGTGGCGCGGCCGCGAGGTGCCGCGGGCGGAGATTCGCGACTTTCGCGCCCGGGTCAAAGCGGCGGGCCTCTTCCCGGTCGTCTCCCACGCCAGCTATCTCATCAACCTGGCGACGACGCTGCCGGGGCTGCGCCGGCAATCGATCGAGGCGATGGGCGACGAGCTCGATCGCGCCGAGGCGCTCGGGCTCCTCGGCGTGGTGCTGCACCCGGGCTGCTACACCTCGGGGAGCGAAGCGGAGGGCCTGCGGCTCGTCGCCGAGGCGCTGCTGGCGCTGCTGCGCGAGCGCCGCCGTGGCCGAACGATGGTGCTGCTCGAGCACACCGCCGGCCAGGGCACGTCGCTCGGCGCAACCTTCGAGCAGCTCGCGTCAATCATCGCGATGATGAAGGGACATCGGCGCGTCGGCGTCTGCCTCGACACCTGCCACCTGATCGCATCGGGCTACGACCTCTCGACGCCGGAAGCGTACGCGGCCACGTTCGCGCGCTTCGGTGAGGTGGTCGGATTCGATCGGCTGAAGATGTTCCACCTCAACGACTCGAAGAAGCCGCTCGGCAGCCGTGTCGATCGCCACACGCACATCGGCGAGGGTTTCCTCGGCCTCGAGCCGTTCCGCCGCATCGTCAACGACCCGCGGTTCCGCGGCCTGCCGATGCTGCTCGAGACGCCGAAGGAGGAGAGCCGCTCGCCGACGAAGATCGCGCTCGATCGCTTCGACGAGCGCAATCTCGAGATCCTGCGCGGGCTCGTCGGGGCAGGTAGGGCGGGGAAGGCGGGTGGGGCTGGTAGGAGGGCAGGTGGGTGAACGGGGCAGGTGGGTCCGCCCGACAACGCTGCCCCTACCTGCCTCGTCAACCCGCCCGCACGCCAGCCCGCCGGCCACCATACCTGCCCCGTGAACTCACCCGCCCACCCACCTGCCCCACCCGCCCTACCTGCCCTCTCCGAACACTTCCGCCTCGAAGCGCCAGATCCTGGCGCCGCGTTTCCAGGCATCTCGTGCAAGGCCCGCCTTGTGGCACGTCTGCGCGAGAAACGTCGCGGCGTCCCAGCACCACTCGGTCGCGACCTGCGGGAGCAGCAGGCCGCGCTGCCATCCCATCTCGACGACCAGGCCGTGGCGGCCGACTTCGATGTCGCCGGGGCCCTCGATCGACTCGAGCGGGCCGAGCAGCGAGATCTCGATGTCCAGCTGTTCGAGCTCGGTCGGCGTGATCGGCGGGAAACGCGGATCGGTCGTCCCGGCGGCGACCGCGCAGCGCAGCACGACGGCCCCGAGCGGCTGGTTCGCCTCGATGTGGCCGATGCAGCCACGCAGCTCGCCGCGGTGGTGCAGCGTCACGAACGCGCCGCGCGGCTGCTGCAGCACGGCCGTCTCGCCGGGCACGTGCGCCGGCGCCACGCCGACGTGCGCCGCGAGCGCTTCGCGCGCGAGCTTCAGGAGCAGCTGGCGATCGTGATCGGACGTCATGCTGGCGAACAACGACGTGTGAACGCTGAGGACACGCAGGGCACGTCTTGTCCATTTTGTTCTCTGCGGTCTCCGCGGTCTCTGCGTTCGAGCGGCTTGTTCAGGTTCTCCCAGGGCGGTGCTTCATGCTCGATCGCCGCGATCGAAGGTGCCGAACGCCGCCGCGAGGTAGCCGACCACCGCGGACTTGTCGCCCGAGATGTCGCCCGAGTCGGCGTAGTTGAGCACGGCCGAATCGCGAGCGCCGGCGAGCTGCGCCGCGCGCATCACCGCCACCGCCGGCCCGCCGCCGCAGGCATGTTCCGGGCGCACGTCCAGCACGTGCTGCAGGTGGTCGGCATCGAAGCGCGAGACGCAGTCGATCACCACCTGGTCGAGCGCCGACGCCGTCTTCGCGTCGTGATAGTGCGACAAATCGGTGCTGGCGATGAGCAGCGCGCGGCGGCCGCGGAGCGCGGTTGCGAGCGCCTCGCCGAGCGCGTTCGCGGTGGCTGCGGTCTGGTATCCCATCACCAGCGGCACAATCGGCAGCGCCGGCGCGATGTGCGCCAGAAACGGCAGCTGCATCTCGAGCGAGTGCTCGCGCGAGTGCGCCTGCGGGTTGTCGACCACCACCGGTGAGGCGGCGGCGATCGCTTTCGCGCAGTCGGCGTCGATCGGCGCGATGCCGTACGGCGTCTCGAAGCCGCCGGAAGGATAGATCGAGACGCCCTCGAAACCGACGAAGTGCGACGGCCCGACGAGCACGGCGACGTCGAACGTCCGGTTGCGCAGGAGACGGTAGGCGTGCGCGGCCACCGGCCCGGAATACAACAGCCCCGCGTGCGGCGCGATGAGCGCGGTCAACTCGCCGGACAGCGGCGCCGCATCGCGATCGGCGTCCCTGAGATGGTGGTCGACCGCCGCCGCGAGCGCCGGAGCGGTTCGCGGATACCAGCTGCCTGCCACCGCAGCGGGACGTATGCTCATTACTAGTTGCTGGTGGCTAGTTGCTGTGTTGCTAGGCACCCTGCACGTTGCACCGTGCACCTTGCACCCTGCACGTGCACCTTGCACGTTGCACGTGCACTGCACCGCACTGCACCCTCACAAGCCTCGGGCGGCGGCCATGTTCGTCCGTGAGCCGCCCGAGGCGCCCATGCTAGCATCTGACATGCCTGCGCTTTTCACGCGGGAAGACGTCGCGAAGATCGCCGCCCTCGCCAACCTCGAGCTCGATTCCGCCGAAATGGACCTGTTCGCCCGCCAGCTCGGCGAATTCCTCAGCTACGCAGAAGCCGTGCAACAGGTCGACACCGCCGGCATCGCGCCGACCGCCAGCGTCCTCGCCCGCCAGGACGCCGACCGCCCCGACGAGGTGCGTCCCTGCCTCGATCGCGAGGCCGCCCTGGCCAACGCCCCCGACGCGGCCCTCGATGCCGGCTTCTTCAGGGTGCCCCGGGTCATCGGATGACCGATGCGCTCGCCGCCAACCCATCGGCCCGCGCCACGCGCGACGCGATCCGCTCGCGCCAGCGGTCCGCGGTCGAGGTGTGCCGCGAGGCGCTCGACACGAATCGCCGCGCTCGATCCCCAGCTGCACGCGTTCAACACCGTCGTCGCGGAGCGCGCGCTGGCCCGCGCCGAAGCGATCGATCGCGATCCCGAACGGTTTCGCGACGCGCCGCTCGCCGGCGTGCCGATCGCGCTGAAAGACAACATCAGCACGCAGGGCGTCCGCACGACCGCCTCGTCGCGCATCCTCGAGACCTACGTCCCGCCCTACGACGCCACCGTCGTCAACCGCCTCGACGCGGCCGGTGCGGTGATTGTCGGCAAGACGAACTGCGACGAGTTCGCGATGGGCTCGTCGACCGAGAACTCCGCGTTCGGGCCGGCGCAGAATCCCTGGGCGCTCGATCGCACGCCGGGCGGATCGAGCGGCGGCTCGGCCGCGGCGGTGGCGGCGCGCATGGTGCCGCTCGCGCTGGGCTCGGACACCGGCGGGTCGATCCGGCAGCCGGCGGCGCTCTGCGGCGTGGTCGGCCTCAAGCCGACCTACGGACGCGTGTCGCGATACGGCCTGCTGGCGTTCGGATCGTCGCTCGATCAGATCGGCCCGTTCGCGCGCACGGTCGAGGATGCGGCGCTCGTGCTGCAGCTGATTGCCGGTGCCGATCCGGCCGATGCGACCACCGCCCCCGAGCCGGTGCCCGACTTACACGGCCGCGTTGACCGGCGACCTTCGCGGCGCGCGCATCGGCGTGCCGCGCGACGATGCTCGAACAGGGCGTCGACGCCGAGGTGCTGCGCGCGCTGATGGCGGCGCTCGACACGCTCGCAGGCTCGCGGCGCAACGCTCGTCGACGTCGAGCTGCCGCACGCACGGCACGCGATTCCCGGTCTACTACCTCGTCGCGACGGCCGAGGCGAGCTCGAACCTCGCGCGCTACGACGGCGTCGGTACGGCTTCCGCGCCGACACGAAAGGGCAAGGGCTTCGCGCGATGTACGCGCGAACGCGTGAGCAGGGCTTCGGCGCCGAGGTGAAGCGCCGGATCATGCTCGGCACCTACGTCCTCAGCGCCGGTTACTACGACGCGTACTACCTGAAGGCGCAGCAGGTGCGCACGCTGATCCTGCGCGACTACGAGCAGGCGTTCTCGGGCAGCGATGCGGTCGACGTGATCGCGATGCCGACGAGCCCGACACCGGCCTTCCGGATCGGCGAGCGCGTCGAAGATCCTCTGCAGATGTATCTGGCGGACGTGTTCACGGTCAGCGCCAACCTGGCCGGTCTGCCGGCGGTGAGCGTGCCGTGCGGCTTCACCGCCGATCGCCTGCCTGTCGGCCTCCAGCTCACGGGGAGGCGGTTCGACGAAGCGACGCTCTTGCGCGTCGCCCACGCCTACGAGCGCGATACCGAATGGTCGAAACAGCCCCCGCCGATCCTGAGCCGCTGAAGCCGCCCGACTGGACGACGCTGAGCGACGAGAAGCTGCTGGAGGTTCGCATGAGCGACCTCGGCCTCACCATCGCCGGCACCGAGATCGAGCCGCGGCTCGCCGAGATCAACGCCGAGCTCGACGCTCGCGGCATCGGCTTCCATCCGTTCTATTACCTGTCGGACGAATGGTTCACGCCCGACGGCGTGCCGGGGATCGCGATTCCCTTCTACCTCGCGCACCCGCGGCTGGCGAAGCTCGAGCTCAAGGAGATGCTGGAGGTCGAGGGCGGCGATCAGGAATCGTGCCTCAAGATCCTGCGCCACGAAGTCGGCCACGCCATCGACAACGCCTACGCAACTGCGGCGCCGCCCGACGCGGCGGAAGCTGTTCGGCGATCCGGGGACCGAATACCCGGAGTACTACACGCCAAAGCCGTACAGCAAGAGCTTCGTCCAGCATCTCGATCACTGGTACGCGCAGAGCCATCCGGACGAAGATTTCGCCGAGACGTTCGCCGTCTGGCTCGACCCGAAATCGATGTGGGCGATGCGTTACGCGGGCTGGCCGGCGCAGCGCAAGCTCGAATACATGGACAAACTGATGCGCGAAGTGGCCAGCAAGCGGCCGCGCGTCACCTCGCGGCGCCAGCTGGATCCGCTGCCGAGGCTGAAGAAGACGCTCGGCGAGCACTACCGGAAAAAGCGCGAGCACTACGGGCTCGACCATCCGGATTTCTACGAGAGCGACCTGCGGAATCTCTTCTCCGACGCGCCGCAATACGCGAAGCACATGTCGGCCGCGCGCTTCCTGCGCCGCATCCGCAAGGAGGTGCGCAGCACGGTCGCGAGCTTCACCGACAGCTACCAGTACACAATCGACCGGGTGCTCGAAAAGATCATCGAACGCTGCCGCGAGCTGAACCTGCGACTCACCGAGTCGGAAGAGGCCACCAAAACCGACTTCATGGTGTTCCTCACCGTGCAGACGATGAACTACCTGCACAGCGGCCGGCACCGGGTGGCCCTATGACCACGAAGCTGCGCGTCCTCGCGCTGGTGCACCAGCACCTCATCCCACCGCCCGAGATCGAAGAAGGCACCGACATCATCTCGGCGCCGTGGCGCACGGAGTACGACGTCATCTCGACGCTGACCGCGATGGGCCACGAGGTCAAGGCGCTCGGCGTCCACGACGACCTCGGCGAAATCCGGCGCCTGGTCACCGAGTGGAAGCCGCAGATCGCCTTCAACCTCCTCGAGGGCTTCGACGACGTCGTCATCTTCGACCAGAATGTGGTGTCGCACCTCGAGCTCCTGAAGCTGCCCTACACCGGCTGCAACTCGCGCGGGATGCTGCTCGCGCGCGACAAGTCGCTCTCCAAGAAGCTGCTCGCCTACCACCGCATCCGCGTGCCGGAGTTCGAGGTCTATCGCGCCGGCCGCCCGATTCGGCGTCCCAAGCGCCTGGCGTTCCCGCTGATGGTCAAGTCGCTCACCGAGGAGGCCTCGATCGGCATCTCGCAGGCGTCGGTGGTCGACAGCGACGAAAAGCTGAAGGAGCGCGTCGCCTTCATCCACGAGAGCATCGGCACCGCGGCGATTGTCGAGCAGTACATCGAGGGGCGGGAGCTCTACGTCGGCATCCTCGGCAACCAGACGCTGCAGGCGCTGCCGGTCTGGGAGCTGTTCTTCACCAACATGCCAGAGGGCTCGAAGCGGATCGCCACAGACCGGGTGAAGTGGAGCGTCAAGTATCAGAAGAAATACGGAATCGACAGCGGGATGGCGGCCAACCTTGCCGAAGGTCAGGCGGAGAAGATCCAGCACCTGTGCAAGCGCGTCTACCGTGCGCTGGAGTTGAGCGGCTACGCGCGCGTCGATCTCCGGCTCGACGAGGCGGGAAACGCGTGGGTGATCGAAGCCAATCCCAACCCGCAGATCGCGCGCGGCGAGGATTTCGCGGCGTCGGCCGAGAAGATCGGCATCAGCTACGAAACCGTGCTCCAGCGGATCGTCAACCTCGGGCTGCGCTGGCAACCGGAGAGCGTGGCGTAGGAGCGACTTTCGCTGGTGTGTAGTTCGTAGTGTCCGCCTTCAGGCGGACCTCGCGAAGTCCGGCTAAAGCCGGACACTAGACGGAACTACGATTCAGGACGGCCGGCGAGCCAGCGGCAGCTTGACGCGGAATGTCGATCCCCGCGCGACGCCGTCGCTGGCGGCGTGGATCGTGCCGCCGTGCAGTTCGACGATGTGGCGGGCGATTGCGAGGCCGAGGCCGAGCCCGACGGCGGTCGCGCCGGACTGACGCGCGCCCTGGCGGAAACGGTCGAAGACGTGCGGCACCAGTTCGGGCGGCATGCCGCAGCCGTTGTCGCCGACGATGACCTCAACCTCCGACGCGCCGCGCTCAATCCGCACCTCGACCCGCCCGCCCTCCGGCGTGAACTTGATCGCGTTCGCCAGCAGGTTCCAGAGCACCTGCTTGAGACGGTCCTGATCGCCGTCGATGACGGCAGCGCCTTCGTCCGGCGACGGCGTTACGAGTTGCACCGACTTGGCCTCGGCGGCGGGACGGACCGCATCGATCGCGGCCTCGGCCACCGGACCGATCGCGATCGCGCGCGTCTCGATGCTCAGCTTCCCCGCGATGACCCGCGACAGATCGATCAAGTCGTCGACCAGCCGCGCCTGGGTGTGGACGTTGCGTTCGATCGCGTCGAGCGCCTTGTTCTCGGCGCCGGGCCGGAAGTTGCCGCTCTTGAGCATGCTGACCCAGCCGAGAATCGCATTCAGCGGCGTCCGCAGTTCGTGGGACAGCGTCGCGACGAATTCGTCCTTGCCGCGGTTGGCCTCTTCGGCCTCGCGGCGCGCGGCGCGCTCCGCGTCGAGGAGGCGCCGCCGTTCCTCCTCGCCGCGGCGCAGCTCCATCACGAGGGCTGTGGTCCGCGCCATCAGATCAATCAGCGTCAGGTCGTCGGCCGACGGCCGCCGCGGCTCCTGATAATAGAGGGCGAAGCTGCCGAGCACACGGCCGGTGGTCGCGATGATCGGCGTCGACCAGCAGGCGCGGAGGCCGAAGCGGCCGGCAAGATCGCGGTACTCGGCCCAGAGCGGATCGGTCTGGATGTCTTCGACGATGACGCGCTTCCGGCGAAACACCGCGGTGCCACAGGAACCGGCAGCGGGACCAATCACCTGCCCGTCGATCGCGCGCGAGTACTCCGCCAGCGCCTGCGGGCCCGCGCCGTGGCGCAGCGTGGCGCCGTCCCTGTCGACCAGCGTGATGGTGGGGATGAACCCGTCGACCGAACAGCCGCGCAGCGTCTCGACGATCATCGTCAGCACGTCGCTCAGGGCGTCGCCGCGGACGAGATGCTCGAGGATGTGCTTCTGCGCATGCAGCAGCAGCTGGGTGCGGCGATCGGAGGTCACCTCGCGAACGATGGCGACGACCGCCGCGACCTGGCCGGCGTCCTCCACCGGAAGATAGCTGGTGAGCCAGTGACGCATGCCCGGCTCGCGGGTGCGCGATCCGATCATCGGAAAGTCGAGAATCGGCACGCCGTCGGCGAAGACCCGCGACATCGCGCCGCTGATGACGGCGGCGAGATCCGGGAGCACCTCGGCCAGCGACCGTCCCCGGTGCGCCTCACGGTCGATGTCGCTGAATCGCGCGAAGGTGTCGTTGACGTCGATGTAGCGGAGGTCGCGATCGTAAAGGGCGATGCCGAGCGGGGCGCGCTCGAACAGCGTCTGGAGCGCCGCAAACGAGATCGGCCCCTGGATGACCATCACGCCTCCGACTCAGGACTGGGAGGCGCCGATTCTAGCACGCGGTTTTGGCGGTCTCGCCCCGACGCGCTCAGTGCATTTTGCCGGCCGCGGGTCGCGCTAGCGAGCGTAGGCGGGGCCGGACGCCATCCGCGCCACCGCCCAGACGCAGAATGCGACGAACGCAAACGGCAGCAGCGGCACCAGCAGCGCGAGCAACACCCCGGTCAGGGCGACGCCGAAAACGATCAGCACCGCGATGAGCACGACGGGCATGACGACGATCAGGACCGCAGCCTTGATTACGAAGCGGAGCAGGAAGAACGGGACCAGCAGGATCGCGAAAGGCAGGAGCAGGACCGCGAGCAGGACGCCGAACAGAATCTTGAACGGCATCGTCAGCAGGCAGAACACGGTGTTCCTCCTTGTAGCCCGTGGCGACACCGGCAGCTGCCGCGCGCCCCGCGCTACAACCTACTTACGAGCGGCGGCTTCGAGAAGTTCTGGCGAGTGCAGCTGATCGGCGGGCCCCCGCGGGGCAGACGGCGGCAGATAAACCATCGCCCGGTGGCTGATGCGCTCGTCCAGGCTCTTGACGACCCTGGCGGAGCCGCCGGCTGTTTTCTGGGTCTTGGTGAACCCGAAGACGACGCAGAAGCCGATGAACAGCGCGAGCACGAAGACCGTGCTGGCGCCCAGGCCCTGCAGCGTGCCGATCACAATCTGCACGACATCGCTGTTCATGGCTCCGCCTCTTCGGTCGGAGGCTTCACGCGGGACATCGTAAAAGACGAGACCCCGCTTCACTTCTTCCATCGCGACGCGCTCGGCCTTGTGCGGCAGCACGGCCTGGTCGCCCAGGCGCGGGCGGGCGCCCCGGCGCAGCTGCTTGGCACGCAACGCGGCGACGTCGACGAAGAGAAAGCGGCTCTCGATCGGGGCCAGCGGTTCACTCGGGATGACCGAGGATTCCTCCGGCTCGGGCTGGATCGGGTCGGTCTGCTGCTCGTCCATGTCAGGGAATCAAGCGTAACACGCAAGGCTGAAAGGCTGGAAGGCCAAGGCGAGAGGCCTTAGCGCCTTCCCACCTTGAACCTTCTCGCCATCCTGCCTTCGCGCCTTACGCGTCGTTACGCTGCGACATCCACTTTGATCGACCTTGGCTTCGCCTCGTCGCGAAGCGGGAGCTTCACGCTGAGCACGCCGTTGCGGTATTCGGCCGATACCCGGCTCGGGTCGACCGTCTGCGGCAGCGAGAACGACCGGCTGAACGTGCCATAGCGCCGCTCGACGTGGTGGTACTGCTCGTTCTTGACCTCAGCAGCCACCTTCTTCTCGCCGCGGATGGTCAGCACGAAGTTCTCGATGTTGATGTCGATGTCCTCGCGCGACATGTCCGGCAGTTCCGCCTTCAGCACGAGCTCGTGGTCCCCGCTCTGGAAGATGTCGACCGGCGGCATCCAGGTGTTGTTTGGCGTGGTGAACCCGAAGTCGCGAAATGGATCCCAACGAACGGTAGTCATGCTCTCCTCCCTGTTTTCACATGAATTCGGGTGTAGGCGGCTGGGGCAGCTCAGCCGGATGGCGCAGGTGGGTTCTTCCATTCCTACCCGCCCTCTACCGCCGCCTGACCTGCCCAACTCGCCTACCTGCCCTGTTACACGGTCTCCGCGAACTCCGCGTCGACCACTTCTCCGTCTTTCACGTTCGAGCCGCGCCTCCGGCGCGCGGCGCCGGCTGCTGACTCTGCTTGTAGAGCTGCTCGGCGACGGCGTGCGACGCGCTCTGCAGCGCCGTCGGTTGCCGCCTTGATTGCCGCGAGGTCGTCAGTCTGGATTGCCTTGCGGACGTCGGCAATCGCCGCTTCCGCCTTGGACAGATCGCCGACCGCCACTTTCTCGCGGTTATCGTTGACCGTCTTCTCGACCTGATACGCGAGCGAGTCGGCCTGGTTGCGGGCATCGATCAGGTCGCGCTTCGCCTGGTCGTCCGACGCGTGGCTCTGCGCTTCCGTCACCAGCCGGTCGACGTCGGCCTTCGACAGGCCGCTCGAGCCGCTGATGGTGATCTTCTGCTCCTTGCCGGTCGCCATGTCCTTCGCCGTCACGTTGACGATGCCGTTGGCGTCGATGTCGAACGCGACCTCGACCTGCGGCACGCCACGCGGCGCCGGCGGCAAGCCGACCAGCTGGAAGCGGCCGAGCGTGCGGTTGTCGCGCGCGAGCGGACGCTCGCCCTGCATCACGTGCACTTCGACGTTGGTCTGGTTGTCGGTCGCCGTCGAGAAGATCTCGCTCTTCCGCGTCGGGATCGTCGTGTTGCGCGTGATCAGCGTCGTCATCACGCCGCCCAGCGTCTCGATGCCGAGCGACAGCGGCGTCACATCGAGGAGCAGCATGTCCTTGACGTCGCCGGTCATCACGCCGCCCTGGACCGCCGCGCCGATCGCGACGACTTCGTCCGGGTTCACGCCCTTGTGCGGATCCTTGCCGAAGAACTCGCGGACCATCTGCTGGACCTTCGGCATGCGGGTCGAACCGCCGACCAGCACGACCTCGTCGATCTTCTTCGGGTCGACGCCGGCGTCCGCCAGCGCCTGCTTCACCGGGGCCATCGTCCGCTGCAGGAGATCCTCGACCAGCTGCTCGAGCTTGGCGCGCGTCAGCTTCAGCTGCAGGTGCTTCGGCCCGGTCGCGTCCGCGGTGACAAACGGCAGGTTGACTTCCGTTTCCATCGCGGTCGAGAGCTCGATCTTGGCCTTCTCCGCGCCTTCCTTCAGGCGCTGCAGCGCCATGCGATCCTTCGACAGATCGATGCCTTCGGCCTTCTTGAACTCCGCGACCAGCCAGTCGATGATCCGGTCGTCCAGATCGTCGCCGCCGAGGTGCGTGTCGCCGTTGGTCGCCTTGACTTCGACCACGCCCTCACCCACCTCGAGGACCGAGATGTCGAACGTGCCGCCGCCGAAGTCGTAGACGGCGATGGTTTCGTCCTTCTTCTTGTCGAGGCCGTAGGCAAGCGCCGCGGCCGTCGGCTCGTTGATGATGCGCAGGACGTTGAGCCCGGCGATCTTGCCGGCGTCCTTGGTGGCCTGCCGCTGCGCGTCGTTGAAGTACGCCGGCACGGTGATGACCGCGTCGGTCACCTTCTCGCCGAGATAGTCGTCAGCCGCCTGCTTCAGCTTCTGCAGGACCATCGCGGAGATCTCGGGCGGCGAGTACTTCTTGCCGCGCGCCTCGACCCACGCGTCGCCGTTCTCGGCGCGCGCGATCTTGTAAGGCACGCGCGACGCTTCGCCTGTCACCTCGTCGAACTTGCGGCCCATGAACCGCTTGATCGAGAAGACCGTGTTTTCCGGGTTGGTGACGGCCTGCCGCTTGGCGACCTGACCGACGAGCCGCTCGCCGTCCTTGGTGAGCGCGACGACCGACGGGGTCGTCCGGGCGCCTTCCTGGTTGACGATGACGGTGGGCTGCCCGCCTTCCATGACGGCGACGACCGAGTTGGTCGTGCCGAGGTCGATTCCGATGACTTTGCCTGGCATAGCTGATGTGTCCTCCAAATGCGTGCTCAAAAGTTGACCCAGTATAGGGTCGCTATGAGTGTATGTCAAGCATTTTATATGCGTGTAATACACTCATATTGAGCCAGTCCATCCTGACTCAGCTGTTAGGCACGTTCCTCGAACGGTAGCGGTCGCGTCGTTGGCTGTGCGATCATCCCGGGATGCGCTCCGCGCATCCACGCCATCGCGTTCCCTTCGGAAATCGGTGATTTTTCCGACGAAGTCCGGCGCGTCTTCATCGAGCTCGAGCCGCGCTTCGGCGGCGAGTCGCTGGCCGGCGAGTGCTCGCCGCCGATTGACGTCTTCGAGACCGACGATGCGCTGGAGATCGCGGTGGATTTGCCGGGCGTCGACCCGGCGGCGGTGCGGGTGATCGGCAAGGGCGACAGCATCCTCATCGCCGGCGAGAAGGCGCCGCGCCGGGCGCGGCGCGAGTCGAGCTTTCACCTGGTCGAGCGCGGCTACGGCCGCTTCGCGCGCGTGATCCGCCTCACCCGCGCCTGCGACACGTCGAAAGCGCGCGCCACGCTTCAGCGACGGCGTGCTGCGCGTCTCGGTGCCGAAGATCGCCGATCGCCGCGCGGTCGCGATCACGATTGCGATCAATTAGCTATCAGCTCGTCAGCTCGCTCAGCTGTCAGCTGTCAGCTTGGCTCGTCGCTAGCGTCCGCCTTCAGGCGGACAGCTGAGAGCTGACAGCCGATAGCTGTAAGCTGTGGACCGTGCGCATCCTTTTCATCGGCGACATCGTCGGGCGTCCCGGACGCGAGCTCGTGCGCCAGGGACTGCAGGCGATCGTCGACCACCACCGCATCGATCTCGTCATCGCCAACGCCGAGAACTCGGCCGCCGGCTTCGGCATCACGCGCGAGATCGGCGAGCAGCTGCTCGACTGCGGCGTCGACGTGATGACCTCCGGCAATCACATCTGGGACAAGAAAGAGGCGCTCGACTACATCGGCGTCGAGCCGCGCCTGCTGCGGCCGGCGAACTACCCCGCCGGCGCGCCCGGCAACGGCAGCTATCTCGCGCGCACCCGCGACGGCCGTCTCGGTCGGCGTCGTCAACGTCATGGGCCGGGTGTTCATGCTGAACATCGACGATCCGTTCGCCGTGGTGCTGCAGCGAGATCGAGGCGCTGAAGCAGCGGACGCGGATCATCTTCGTCGACTTTCACGCCGAGGCCACGTCCGAGAAGATCGCGATGGGCTGGCATCTCGACGGCAAGGTCACCGCCGTCGTCGGCACGCACACGCACGTGCAGACCGCCGACGAGCGCATCCTGCCCAAGGGCACGGCGTACCTGACCGATGTCGGCATGACCGGGCCGCACGATTCGATCATCGGCGTCGAGATCGACGCGGCGCTGGGCGCGCTTCCTGACGGCGCTGCCGGCGAAGTTCGAGACCGCCACCGGCAACCCGCGCCTGAATGCGGTGATCGTCGACGCCGACGAGCAGACCGGCCGCGCGACCGAGCATCGAGCGCCTGAGCCTGAGCGCCGACGACATCCAGCGCCTGGCGGAACATGTCCGATGAGCGACCTGTTCGATCTTCCGTTTGAGGAGAGAGCCCGAGCCAGCGCTCGAGCCGGCTCGCATCGAGCTCGTCGCCTCAGCTCGACGCGACGACGGCGAGCGACGGCGGACTCGTCGGTCGCGCCGCAGCCGCGACGGCCGGCAGCCGCCTGCTCCAGCCCCAGCTCCGACGCGTGCTTCAGCGTCACCGAGCTGACCGTCCGCGTCCGCGATCTGCTCGAGGCCGAGTTCTTCGAGGTCTGGGTCGAGGGCGAGCTGTCGAACTGCCGCGTCTGGAACACCGGACATCTCTATTTCACGCTGAAGGACGGCGCGTCGCAGATCAAGGCGGTCATCTTCCGTTCCGCGCTCCGCTACCTGAAATTCAAGCCGGCCGACGGCCTTCGCGTCGTCGCGCGCGGGCGCGTGTCGGTGTACGAGCCGAAGGGCGAGTACCAGCTGGTCTGCGAGCATCTCGAGCCGCACGGCCTCGGCGCGCTGCAGCTCGCGTTCGAGCAGCTGAAGAAGCGGCTGCAGGCGGAGGGGCTGTTCGACGCGGCGCGCAAGCGTCCGCTGCCGTCGCTGCCGCGCAAGATCGGCATCGTCACGTCGCTCGACGGCGCCGCGATCCGCGACATCATCAAAGTGCTGCGGCGCCGCTACGCGAACGCGCACCTCGTCATCTGCCCGGCCCGCGTGCAGGGCGAGGACGCCGCGCCGGAGATCGCGCGGGCGCTGCGGCAGATCGCGCGCGTGCCCGGCGTCGACGTCGTGATCGTCGGCCGCGGCGGCGGCTCGATCGAGGATCTGTGGGCGTTCAACGAAGAGGTCGTCGCGCGCGCGATCGCGCGCGTGCCGGTGCCGGTGATCTCGGCGGTCGGGCACGAAACCGACGTCACGATCGCCGACTTCGTCGCCGACGTTCGCGCGCCGACGCCGTCGGCGGCCGCGGAGCTGGTGGTCTCGGCCGAAGGACGAGTTCTGCGGCCGGATCGATCGCCTGCACGATCGCGCTGCGCGCGGCGGCGCGGGCGCGCGTCCAGCGGCTCGAGCCGGCGCGTCCACATCGCTCGACGCGCCGGCCGGCGTTCGCCGGATTTCCCGGCCGGGTCGCGATGCGCGGCCGGCACGCCGCGGAGCTGTCGCACGCGCTCGCGCGGATCGTGCGCGCCGGCGCTCGCGACGCGCGAGCGGCGCCGGCAGCAGCTCGAACGCCAGCTCGACGACGCTTCGATCTCGGCCGCCGGCTCGCGGGCATCCGCACGCGGCTGGTCGGCGTCGACGGCCGGCTGCGCGGCGCGGTGCGGCGGCGGCAGCATCGCGCCGTCGCGCAGCTGGGCGCCGTCGCCGGCCGGCTCGACACGCTCAGCCCGCTGGCGGTCCTCGGCCGCGGCTACGCGGTGGCGTGGAACGCCGACAGGACGCGCGTGCTGCGCGACGCCGCGGACGTCGCGCCTGGCGACACGGTGCGCGTGACCCTCGCGCGCGGGCGAGCTGGACGTGCGAGGTCCGCTGCAACCGACGACGCAACTGAGCGTCGCGCTCATGTAGACTAAAGGCGGAGATGGCCGACACCTCTATCAAGGATTTCGAGGCGGCGATCGCCGAGCTCGAAACCATCGTCAAGAAACTCGAGGAGGGCGACCTCGCGCTCGAGCAGTCGCTGGTGCTGTACGAACGCGGCGTGCAGCTGTCGCGGTTCTGCCACGCGCGGCTCGAGGAGGCCGAGCGGCGCATCGAGATCCTCAACGAGCGCGGCGAGCTGAAGCCGGCGCCGGCCGTCGCTGGCGGCCGACGAGCCCGGCCGCTGATCCGTGGCCGACGGCGTCCCTCGCGGCGTTCCTCGACCAGGCGCGCGCCGAGGTCGACGCGGCGCTCGAGCGCTGGCTGCCGCAGCCGCCGGCGTGCGCCGCAGATCATCACCGAGGCGATGCGCTACAGCGTGTTCGCCGGCGGCAAGCGGCTGCGGCCGGTGCTGACGCTGGCCGCCGCCGACGCGGTGGCGCACCGTGATGAACGACGACACGGCGTTCCGCGCGCGACCTCGCGCTGCCCGCCGCCTGCGCGATCGAGCTGATCCACACCTACTCGCTCATCCACGACGACCTGCCGGCGATGGACGACGACACGCTGCGGCGCGGCCGGCCGACGCTGCACGTCGTCTACGGCGACGGCATCGCGATCCTCGCCGGCGACGGGCTGCACGCCGAGGCGTTCACGCTGCTCGCCCGCGAGCCGGCGACGAGCGATCCGACGATCGTCGGCGCGGAAGCTGCGCGTCGCTCGCGGTCGTCGGCGAGGCGGCGGGCGCCGGCGGGCATGGTCGGCGGACAGGCGATCGATCTGCAGGCGGCCGGCCAGGCGCCGGGCCACGCGGTGACGCTCGACGCCGAGGGCCTGCGCGCGATGCACGCGCGCAAGACCGGCGCGCTCATCCGCGCGTCGGCGGTCAGCGGCGCGATCATGGCGGGCGCCGCCGACGATCTCGTCGCCGCCGATCGATCGATACGCCGCCGAGATCGGCCTGGCGTTTCAGATCGTCGACGACATCCTCGACGTCGAAGGCGATCCCGCGGCGCTCGGCAAGACCGCCGGCAAGGACGCCGCCGGCGCCAAGCCGACCTATCCCGCGCTCTTCGGCCTCGAGCGGTCGCGCGCGCTCGCCGCCGAATGCCTGCAGCGCGCGCATCGCGAGCCTTGACGGACGCGCGGCCTGATCGGAGGGCTGGCTCGGGCGCGATCGCGGACTGGGTCGTGACTCGCCGGAGCTGATCGATTGCGCGAGTCACAACGCAGCGGACGCATCGGCGATTCGTTCTTGTGACCTCGGTGTCCTTTGTGTTCGATCGCATTGGCTAAAAGCAAGGCGCGGCTGGACGTCGCGCGTGGTCGAGCGCGAGCTGGCCGCGTCGCGCGAGCGCGCGCGCGCGCTGATCCTCGCCGGCCAGGTGAAGGTCGACGGCCAGGTCGTCTCGAAAGCCGGCGCGCCGGTCGCGGCCGATGCGCGTCGTCGAGCTGCGTGACGCCGGATCATCCGTACGTCGGCCGCGGCGGCGTCAAGCTCGCCCACGCGCTCGACGCGTTCGCGATCGATCCGCAGGGACGCCGGGCGCTCGACGTCGGCGCCTCGACCGGCGGCTTCACCGACGTGCTGCTGCGGCGCGGCGCCGCCAGCGTGATCGCGCTCGACGTCGGCCGCGGCCAGCTCGATTGGCGGCTGCGCACCGACCCGCGCGTGCTCGTGCGCGAAGGGGTCAACGCGCGCGCGCTGACCGCCGACGACGTGCCGCACGCGGTGACGCTGGTGACGATCGACGTCGCGTTCATCTCGCTGCGGCACATCCTGCCGGCGCTGCCGCCGTTTCTCGAGCCGGCGCGCCGACGTCGTCGCGCTCGTGAAGCCGCAGTTCGAGGCCGGGCGGGACGAGGTCGGCGCGCACGGCATCGTCTCGGACCCGGCAGTCCATGAGGCGGTGATCGCGCGCGTCACCGAAGCGGCCGCCGCGTGCGGGCTGACGCGCGTCGCGATGGCGCCGTCGGCGATCACGGGCGCGACCGGGAACCAGGAGTTTTTCCTGCACCTGACCACGGTCCGGCTGAAGCCGGACACGACGACGATCCTGAGACGATGACTGATCCGGAGACGACGACTGAGCCGGACATGACGACGAATGATTGACGAAGTCATCGTTCTCGGCGGCGGCGCGATCGGCAGCGTCTACGCCGCGAAGCTCGCGACGCAGCAGCCGTGACGCTGATCGCGCGGCCGGCGCACGCCGACGCGATCAACCGCGACGGCCTGCGCGTCACCGGCCGCGAACCGGCGACGCATCGCATCCGCGCCGCCACCGCCGTCGACCGCATCGCCGCGCGGCACGCTGATCCTGCTGACGACGAAGGTCAACGACTCGCGGCAGGCGATCGCGCCGCTCGCTGGCACAAGTTGCGCGACGACACGGTGATTCTCTGCGTCCAGAACGGCCTGGGCAGCGAAGACGATCGTCAAGGAGGCGGTCGGCGGGCGCTGCCTGGTGCTTCGCGCGATCACGCAGTTCGGCGCCATCTTCCAGGAGCCGGGCGTGGTCGACTTCACCGCCGCCGGCGCGACGCTGCTCGAACCGAGCGCGCGCAGCGCGGAGATCGCGCGCTGCTGACGGCGTCCGGCCTCGACGGCCGCGTCTCGGACGACATCAAGACGCGAGATCTGGCGCAAGCTGATCTTCAACTGCGTGATCAACCCGATCACCGCGATCGTCGGGTCCGAGGTCGGCGGCATCGCCGACCCGCGGCTCGATCCGCGTGAAGCAGCTGGTCGTCGACGAATGCCTGCGCGGTGGCGCGCGGCGGACGGCGTCACGTTCGACATCGACTTCGTGCCGACGATCGCCGAGGTGTTCGGCAGCGTCGCGCGACGATCGCCTCGATGCGGCAGGACCTGCTGAAGGGAAAGCCGACCGAGATCGATCACATGAACGGCGCGGTCGTCGCGCTCGGCCGCCGGTTCGGGATCGAGTGCCCGGTGAACGCCGCGCTGGTCGCGATCATCAAGGCGATGGAAGCGCGCGGCGTGGCACAATGAGCGCCGTGCCGAAGGCCACGACGCGTGGGCATCGTCGCCAAGTCGCACCTGCGCGAGGCGACGCCGCACCTCACCGAGATCGAAGCCTGGCTCGCCGCGCGCGGCGCACGAGCCGATCTTCGAGACGGCGACCGCGGCGCTGATGCCGCCGCGGCAGCGGCCGGCAGGTCGCCGACAAGCCGGCGCTGGTCGCCGGCGTCGATCTGGTCGTCGTGCTCGGCGGCGACGGCACGCTGCTGTCGGTGGCCGACTGCGTCGGCGCCGCCGGACGTCGACGTGCCGATTCTCGGCGTCAACTTCGGCAGCCTCGGGTTCCTCACCGAGGCGACGCTGCCCGAGCTGTACCCGTCGCTCGAAGCGGCGCTCGAGCGGCCAGGCGCGCGTCGAGGAGCGCCTGATGCTGCGCGCGACGACGATCCGCGGCGGCGCGGCGCTGCCGGAGCACCTCGCGCTGAACGACGTCGTCATCACCAAGGCCGCGCGGGCGCGCATGACCGACCTGTCGGTGCTCGGTCGGCGACGAGTTCGTCACGCGCGTCAAGGCCGACGGCCTGATCGTCGCGACGCCGACCGGATCGACCGCCTACAACCTCGCCGCCGGCGGGCCGATCGTGCAGCCGGTGGTCGACGCGATCGTGCTGACGCCGATCGCGCCGCACACGCTGACCAACCGCCCGATCGTGATCCCCGCCTCGTCGCTCGTGCGCGTGCAGCCGATCATGGACGAGCGCGACGAGCTCTACGTCACCTTCGACGGCCAGGCGGGCTATCAGCTGCGAGGCCGGCGACGAAGTGCGCATCCAGCTGCGCCGAGCGGCGCGTGCGCCTGCTGCGCCCGTCGACGCGCAGCTACTTCGAGGTGCTGCGGCAGAAGCTGAAGTGGAACGAACGGTAGCGTACAGCGCTACGGCCTGCACCCGCACGGCAGCCCTAAAGGGCCGCCCTACCTGCCCTGCTGCTCCCGCCGCTTATCCCGGAAGTACTGGACCTGATACTTCTGCACGTTGCGGTTGTGCTCGTCGAGCGTGCGCGCGAACTCGTGCGAGCCGTCGTTGCGGCTGACGAAGTAGAGATAGTCGACGTCGGCGGGCTGCGCCGCCGCTTCGAGCGACGCCTTGCCCGGGCGACGCGATCGGCCCGGGCGGCAGCCCCGGATAGCGATAGGTGTTGTACGGCGAGTCGAACGTCAGATCGTCGCGGCGCAGGTTGCCGGTGTAACGGCCGGCGCGCTGCAGCGCGTAGATCACCGTCGGGTCGCACTGCAGCGGCATGCCGATGCGCAGCCGGTTGCGATAGACGCCGGCCACGATCGGCCGCTCCTCCGGCCTTGGCGGTTTCCTTTTCGACGATCGAGGCGAGCGTGACGGCCTGGCGCGACGTCAGGTTGCGCGCCGCGGCCGCTGCGCGCAGCTCCGGCGTGAAACGCGCGCTGAAAGCGGCGACCATCAGCCGCACGAGCTTCGCCGCGTCGGTGCGGCGCGGCAGCGCGTAGGTTTCGGGAAACAGATAGCCTTCGAGATCCTTCGCCGCCGGATCGAGCTCGCGGATCGGCGCCGGATCCTTCGCCGCCTGCACGAACGACGCGGCCGTGCCGAGCCCTTGCGACTCGAAGATCTTCGCCATCTCCGTCATCGTCAGCCCTTCGGGAAACGTGACGTGGACGACGATAGACGTCGCCGCGCGCGATCTTGTCGATCACCTCGAACGGCGTCATCGCGCGATCGAACCGGTATTCGCCGGCCTTCAGCTGACGCCCCTTGCCGCTCATCCACACCGCGGTGCGAAAGGTGGATGCGATCGCGAATCACTCCCGCCTCGATCAGCCGATCGCCGATCGCGACGCTGCCGGCGCCCTGACGGGATGTCGACGAACTGTTCGGTCGCCTTCGTAGCCGCGGTACGGCTGGTTGACGCGCATGTACACGAACCGCCGCCGCCGCGCCGGCGACGAGCGAGCAGAGAGAGAACACGAACGCCGATCAGCTTCTTCATCAACGCCTCTATCCAGATAGTCCTGCAGGATGACGGCCGCCGCCGCGGCGTCGAGCTTCTTCTTGCGCTTGCGCCAGTCGCGCTCGTGGACGGCGAGCCGGCTCTCGGCTTCGCGGCTCGACAGCCGCTCGTCCTCGGTGACGATCGGTCAGCGACGTGCGCGCCTTCAGCCGCTCGATGAACGCCGCGACGCGCGAGGTCTGCGGCGACGGCGTGCCGTCGAGATGCGACGGCATCCCGACCACGATCGTGGCGAGGCCGCCATCTTCGTCCGCGAGCTCGAGCGATTCGACGCGCGACGCGTTCGACCGCGTCGGCCTCGCTCGTCGACCGCGATCGTCTCCAGCGGCCGCGCGAGCGTGCGCGACGCGTCGCTGATCGCGAGGCCGACACGGCGCGCGCCGACGTCGACCGCCAGCACCCGACCCTCCATCCCGTCAGATGTTATAATTTCCTACTCCCCGAATCTGGTGAAACGCATCTTGCTCGCTTCGCTTGTCGCTTGCCTCGGCGCCGCAATGGCGTGCGGCACGCGACGCGCGCCCGAAAAGTTCCAGCAGAAGCTCGTCATCCTCGGCTTCGACGGCATGGACCCGCGGCTCGTCCAGAAATGGATGGACGAAGGCAAGCTGCCGAACATGCAGAAGCTGGCGAAGCGCGGCAGCGGCGTCCGTCCGCTGGCGACGACGCACTCGCCGGAGTCGCCGACCGCGTGGGCGTCGTTCGCGACCGGCGTGAACGCCGGCAAGCACAACATCTACGACTTCCTCGTTCGCGACACGAACACCTACCTGCCGGACCTCGGCATGGTGCACGCGCGAGCCGCCGCGCTTCGTCCTCAACTACATCCCGATCTCGAGGCCGAAGATCACCTCGATTCGCGGCGGCACGTCGTTCTGGGTCACGGCCGGCAACGCCGGCGTCCGCTCGAGCATGCTGACCGTGCCGGTCACCTACCCGCCGGAAGACGTTGCCGAACGGCGAGATGCTCTCGGGCCTGCCGCTGCCCGACATCCGCGGCACGATGGGCACGTTCTACTACTTCGGCACCGATCTGAGCCGCTACGAAGAAGGCAACACCGAGTTCGGCGGCATCCTGAAGCGGCTCGTCTTCGACGGCGACGTCGCGCAGACCGAGCTCGTCGGCCCGCCGAACCCGATCGTCCGCCAGCAGCTGCGCGCGGCGCGCGCGAAGACGCCGCGATCGGAAGCCGACAAGATGAAGATCGCCGAGCTCGAGGCGCGCGAGGACGTGCGGCGTGCCGCTCACGTCCACTGGAACCGGGCCGCGCAAGTCGGCGACGATCGACGCTCGGCGACAGCACGATCCACCTCGCCGAGCACCAGTGGAGCAAGTGGATCAACCTCGACTTCAGCATCAACCTGCTCGTGCGCGTGCACGGCATGGCGCAGCTCTATCTGATCGGCGCCGGGCCAGGAGCTGCAGCTCTACGTCTCGCCGGTGAACTGGCGGCCCGACAATCCGCCGGCGCCGATGTCGTCGCCCGCCTCGTTCGCCGGCCGACATCTACGAGCGGCTCGGCCCGTACCGCACGCTTGGCTGGGCCGAAGCGACGTGGCCGCTGAACGAGGACCGCATCGACGAGAAGACCTTCATGGACGATCTCTACCGCGCGTTCGACGACCGCGCGCAGGTGATCCTCCAGCGGATCGACGCGAAGCAGTGGGACCTGCTCGTCGGCGTGATCGAATCGACCGACCGCGTGCAGCACATGATGTGGCGGCTCATCGATCCGGCGCACCCGATGTACGACAAGGCGCTCGCCGCGAAGTTCGGCGACTCGATCGAGCGCGTCTACCGCAAGTGCGACGAGTTCGTCGGCGAAGTCGTGTCGCGCGCTCGATCCGGCGACGCCGATCCTGATCGTCTCCGACCACGGGTTCCACTCGTTCCGCCAGTCGGTCAACCTGAACACCTGGCTCGTGCAGGAAGGCTTCATGGCGATCCAGGGCCAGCAGCCGGGCGAGAAGAAGCTGAAGGACCTGTTCGGCGGCGGCACCTTCTGGGAAAACGTCGACTGGACGCGCACCAAGGCCTACGCGATGGGCCTCGGCCAGATCTACGTCAACCTGCAAGGGCCGCGAAGGGCCACGGCATCGTCGCGCCCGCCGACTCGAAAGCGGTGCAGGACGCAGCTCGCGGCGCGGCTGCTGACGATGACCGATCCGACGACCGGCGCGCGGATGGTGGATGCCGTCTACAAGCGCGACGACATCTACAAGGGCCCGTTCCTGCGACAACGCGTCGGAGCTGCAGGTCGGCCTCGCCGACGGCTACCGTGTGTCGTGGCAGTCGACGCTCGGCGGCTCGCCGCCGGGGATCGTCTATCCGAACATGAAGAAGTGGTCGGGCGACCACGGCTCGTTCGACTACAAGCAGACGGCAGGCGTGCTGATCTCGAGCCGCGCGCTCGTCGGACGAGCACGCGGACATCATGGATATCGCGCCGACCGTGTTGAAGTACTTCGGCGTGCCGATACCCAGTGATATCGATGGCAAGCCGATCTTCTAAGGGACCCGGGGCTCGGGACTGGGGGCTGGCTGGAACGCAGAGGCGCGCAGAGCACGCAGAGAAAAATATTCTCTGCGGTCTCTGCGTTCTCCGCGGTTATCGCTGTCGTCGGGACGATCGCAGCCGCCCAGACCCCGGAGCGCGCGCGCACCGAGGCGCTCGCGCGGCGGGCGACCGAGCGGCTGCAGGCGCTGCAGCGTGAAGCCGATCGTCTCGCCTCGGAAGAACGCACCCTCCTCGGCGAGCTGCGCAAGCTCGAGATCGAACGGCAGCTCCGCGCCGAAGAGCTGAAGCGGCATCGACGCGGACGCCGCGAAGGTCGAGGCCGAGCTCGACGCGACCGACCGAGCGCGTGCAGGCGCTGCAGACCTCGGAGCGTGCCGCGCGAGCCGGAGCTGCGCGCGCGTCTGGTCGAGATCTACAAGCTCGGCCAGGCGCGCTACCTGCGACTCCTCCTCTCGACTCCCGACCTCCAGCAGCTCGGCCAGGCGACGCGGACGGTCGCGGCGCTGGCCAAGCTCGATCGCGACCGCGATCGCGTCGCACACAACAGACGCTCAGCCGAGCTGAAGCGCGGACGCGACAGGCGCTCCAAGAGCGCCGGGCGGAGCTCGCCGGCGCTGCGCGAACGCGGCGGCCAAAGCGCAGGCGGCGGCCCAGCGCGCGGCCCAGGCGCGCGCCGAGCTCGTCCGCGACATCGATCAGACGGCGCGACCTCAACGCGCAGCTCGCCGGCGAGCTGCAGACGACGCAGCAGAAGCTGCAGGCGATGCTGCGCGATATGGCCACCGGCGTGGCGAGCGGTGAAACGGCCGCGCTGCCGCTGCGCCCGTTCCGCGGCGATCTCCCCTGGCCGGTCAACGGCCAGGTGCACGCGCCGGTCCGCCAGCGGAGCGGCATCCAACGGAATCGAGATCGCCGCGCCGGAAGGGGCGTCGGCCGCGCGCGATCCACGACGGCGTCGTTGCATTTGCGGGCACTTTTGCCGGATTCGGCAATCTCGTCATCCTGGATCACGGATCGCAGACCTTCAGCCTGTACGGCGATCTGCTCGAAATAGCCGTGAAGAAGGGGGCGCGGGTCGAGCACGGGCAGCCCGTCGGCAGCGTCGGGCCGACGCCGTCGGGATCGAACGGGCTTTACTTCGAGCTCGCGTCGACGGTCAGCCAGTGGATCCCTTACAATGGTTGAAGAAACGCTAGGTTAGGTGAGGTGCTATGAGCTCTCGCACACGAGTGATCGTGATGTCCATCTCCGCGCCCGTGATCGCGTTCGCGATCGTCGGCGGTTTTCTCGGCCGGGTGATGGCGCGTGAGGACACCTACCAGCACCTCAAGATCTTCGACGACGTCGTCAGCCTGATCTCGAGCAACTACGTCGAAGACGGCCGACATCGACAAGGTGATGAACGGCGCGATGCACGGCCTGGCCGAAGGGCTCGATCCCGACAGCGCCTACCTCACCGCCGACCAGGTGAAGCAGGTCGAGAGCGGCGCGCCGCTGCCGCCGGGCGGCGTCGGCCTCGAGCTGACGCGCCAGTACTACCTGCGCGTCATCGCCGCGCGCGACAACTCGCCGGCGGCGAAGGCCGGCCTGCGCACCGGCGACTACATCCGCGCGATCAACGACATGCCGACGCGCGAGATGTCGGTGTGGGAAGGCGTGCGCGCGCTGCGCGGCGCGCCGGGCAGCGAAGGTGTCGGTCACCGATCATCCGCGGCAACGCCGCCGATCCGCACGTCGTCGAGCTGACGCGCGAGAACGAGCCGGCCTCGGACGTCAGCGGGCGCATGGCCGGCACCGGCATCGGCTACGTGCGCGTCGCCGCCATCGGCCCGACCACGGCCGAGCCAGGTGGCCGCGCAGGTCGCCGAGCTGACCAAGGGCGGCGCGTCGAAGCTGATCGTCGACGTGCGCCGCGCCTCGAGCGGCACGATCGATCGGCGGCATCGCGCTCGCGCGGCTGTTCGTCGGCAGGGCACGCTGGCCATCCGCGAAGCGAAGGGCGGCGCGCGCGAGACGATTGCCGCCGCGCGCCGGCGACGGCGCGGTCACGCTGCCGATCGTCGTGCTGATCGACACCGGCACGTCCGGCGGCGGCGGAGATCTTCGCGTCGGCGCTGGCCGGCAACAAGCGCGCCGATCTGATCGGCGAGCACACGATCGGCCGCGCCGCGTCGCAGAAGCTGGTCAAGCTGCCGGACGGCGCCGGCCTGTGGCTGTCGACGATGCGCTATCTCACGCCGACCGGCGCGCCGCTGCACGAAAAAGGCCTCGAGCCGACCGTTGCGGTCGACGAGCCGGAAGTCGAGTTCGGCCAGCCGCCGCCGACCGCGCGATCCCATCCTCGACAAGGCGCTCGAACGACTTTCCGAGAAAAAAGCCGCGTAGCGATCGGGAATTGAATAATCGGGTAATCGGGTAATTGATTGTTGCCATTGGTGGATTGATTGGCTCAATCGATCGCCCAATCCCCAATTTCCCAATCAATTACCCGATTACCCGATTATCCAATTCACCGCTTCTGGTATACTGAGCGTTCGTCTAACGTCTGTATTTCAAGATGTAGGCGCGTAGCTCAGAGGTTAGAGCGCCTGCTTGACACGCAGGAGGTCGGTGGTTCGAGTCCACCCGTGCCTACCAGCGATGCAGCCTCAGCTCTCGGCTCTCAGCGAGCCAGTTGATCGGCTGAGTCGAATCGCTGACGAGCTGAGAGCCGATACGCTGAGACGCTGATCACGCCACGTTCACCTCCAATGAGTCAGATCACCGTCACGCTTCCGGATGGCTCGAGTCGCAGTGTGCCGGCGGGCACGTCCGTCACGCGACGTCGCGGAAGCGATCTCGCCCGCGTCTGGCGCAGGCCGCGCTCGCCGGCGTCGTCGACGGCAAGCTGGTCGACCTGGTCTATCCGCTCGAAGCGCGACGCGTCGGTCCGGATCGTCACCGACAAGAGCCCCGAGGCGCTGGCGCTGTACCGGCACAGCACGGCGCACCTGCTCGCCGCCGCGGTGACCAACCTGTTCCCGGGCGACGCAGTGCGGCATCGGCCCGGCGACCGACGAAGGCTTCTTCTACGATTTCGTCGTCGAGCGCCCGTTCGTGCCCGAAGACCTCGAGGCGATCGAGGAGAAGATGAAGGAGCTGGCCTCGCAGGACCTCGTCTACGAGCGCCAGATGTGGCCGCGCGAGGAAGCGAAGGCGTTCTTCGCGCAGCGCGGCGAGCCGCTCAAGGTGCAGCTGATCGACGAGAAGACCGAAGGCCAGCGCGAAGTCTCCTGCTACACCATCAAGGACAAGGACACCTTCATCGATTTCTGCGTCGGCCCGCACGTGCCGTCCACCGGCAGGCTGAAGGCGTTCAAGCTGCTCATCGACCTCGAACGCCTACTGGAAGGGCGACGCGCGCAACCAGCCGATGCAGCGCGTCTACGGCACCGCGTTCTTCGTCCGAGAAGGACCTGAAGGCGCACCTGACGCAGATCGAAGAGGCGAAGAAGCGCGACCACCGCAAGCTCGGACGCGAGCTCGGGCTCTTCACGTTCCACCCGTGGGCGCCGGGCGCCGCGTTCTGGCTGGACAAGGGCACGACGCTCTACAACACGCTCGCGAACTACATGCGCGAGCGTGCTGCTCCCGAACGGCTACGTCGAGGTGAAGACGCCGCTCGTCTTCAACAAGGCGCTGTGGGAGACCTCCGGCCACTGGGCGCACTACCGCGAGAACATGTTCCTCATCGAGCTCCGAAGGCGAGGAGATGGCGATGAAGGCGATGAACTGCCCCGGGCACTTCCTGCTCTACGCCAGCGACGTCCACAGCTATCGCGAGCTGCCGATCCGCTTCCACGAGCAGACGCCGCTGCACCGCAACGAAGCGTCCGGCGTGCTGTCGGGGCTGACGCGCGTCCGCCAGTTCTCGCAGGACGACGGCGCACTGCTTCGTGATGCCGGAGCAGATCGGCGACGAGGTCGAGCGGCTGCTCGGGCTGGTGCAGCGCGTCTACGGCGACTTCGGGCATGACCGTTCACAGCCGAAGCTGTCGACCACGGCCGGCGGAGTATCTCGGGCGAGGTCGCGACCTGGGACCAGGCCGAGGCGCAGCTGCAAGGCGGCGCTCGACAAGGCGGGCGAGGCCTACACGATCGACGAAGGCGACGGCGCATTTCTACGGGCCGAAGATCGACTTCGACGTCACCGACGCGATCGGCCGGAAGTGGCAGTGCGCGACGATCCAGCTCGACTACCAGCATGCCGGAGCGGTTCGACCTGAAGTACATCGGCGCCGACAACGCCGAGCACCGGCCGGTCGTCATCCACCGGGCCATTTTCGGCAGCTTCGAGCGGTTCATCGCGATCCTGATCGAGCACTACGCCGGCGCGTTTCCGCTCTGGCTGGCGCCGGTGCAGGCGATCGTGCTGCCGATTGCGGACCGCCACCTGGCCTACGCCGCAGTCGGTGCAGGACCAGCTGAAGGCAGGCCGGCCTGCGGGCGAACGTCGACGAGCGCCAGGAAAAGATTGGATATAAGATTCGTGAGGCCCAGCTGCAGAAGGTGCCCTACATGCTGGTCGTCGGCGACCGCGAGGCCGACACCAACACGGTGTCGGTGCGCGAGCGGGCCGGCGGCGACAAAGGGTCGAGCTCGGTGGCCGACTTCGTCGCGAAGGCGCTGGACGAGATCGCCGCGAAGGGCAAGCAGCCGGCGGCTGGTCCCGAGCTGTCGGCGGCAAGCGGTTTGTAGCGCACGTGCGGGCCGGACACTGATCGGGGAATTGCAAGGAGGCCGTTATCGCTTTCGACAGAAGTCCCCGCCGTGACGACCGCACGCGGGTCAACGAACGCATCCGGGTCCGCGAAATCCGCGTGATCGACGACACCGGCGCAGCAGCTCGGCATCATGCCGCCGCCGCAGGCGCTGGCCATCGCCAAGCAGAAGGGGCTCGACCTGGTCGAGATCTCGCCGACGGCCGTGCCGCCGGTCTGCCGCATCATGGATTTCGGCAAGTACCAGTACCAGGAGCAGAAGCGCGCGCGCGAGGCTCGAAAGCACCAGAAGGTGATCGAGGTCAAGGAGATCAAGTTCCGGCCCGAAGGTCGACGAGCACGACTACCAGTTCAAGAAGAAGCACATCGAGCGCTTCCTCGAGGACGGCGACAAGGTCAAGGCGACGATCTTCTTCCGCGGCCGCGAGATGGCGCACCCGGAGATCGGCCGGCGGATCCTCGAGCGGCTGATCGGCGAGCTGTCGGAGGTCGCGCTCGCCGAGACGATGCCGCGGATGGAAGGCAACCAGATGCACACCATCCTGAGCCGGCGGCCGCAGGGCGGCGGCAAGGCGAAGGCGGCAGCGCCGGCCGCCGCGGTGAGACGACGGCAGACCGCGAATCGACAGACAGTATACGGCACTGCGATCGCGGTCAACGAGAGAAGACGATGCCGAAACTGAAGACGCACCGCGGCGCGGCGAAGCGCTTCAAGCGGACCAAGAGCGGAAAGTTCCTGCGCGGCAGCGGCGTTCAAGCAGCACATCCTGACCAGCAAGACCAGGAAGCGGAAGCGCAGGCTGCGCGGCACGACGACGGTGGCCGAGGTGGACGCGCCGAAGCTGGCGCGGATGCTGCCGTATAAGTGATCGGCGTCAGGGGCTCAGGGACTAGCGGGCTAGGGCTAGCTGATACGTAGTGTCCGGCTTCGAGCCGGACCGTGGAGATAGACGATGCCGCGTGTAAAACGAGGAACAGTCCGGCGCGCCAAGCGCAAGAAGCTGCTTGGCCTGGCGAAGGGCTACTACGCCAACAAGAGCAAGCTGTATCGCGCCGCGAAAGAATCGGTCGACACCGCGCTCAAGTACGCCTTCGTCGGCCGCCGCCGCAAGAAGCGCGACTTCCGGCGCCTGTGGGTGGTCCGCATCAACGCCGCGGCGCGCGAGCACGGCCTCACCTACGGGCAGTTGATCAACGGCCTGAAGAACGCCGGCGTCACGCTCGATCGCAAGAGCCTGTCGGAGCTGGCGATTGCCAGCCCGGCCGCGTTCGCGACGCTCGCCGCAGCAGGCCAAGGCCGCCGCGAAGATCGCCGTCAAGTCGGCCAAGAACGCCGCCGCGAAAGAGCGGTCGTCGACGCCGCAACGCCAAGCCCGCCGCGCGCGCGTAAAGCAGCGGATCAGTTGCTGGTTGCTAGGGGCTAGGAGCGCCGAGTCCCGCGGCTAGGCCTAGCAACCAGCCGCTAGCAACCAGCCCCTAGTCCCTAGCCCCGACTCATGTCCGATCTCTCGCCCAGCACCGAATCGGTCGCGACGCTCGTCGCGCAGTTCGAGCGCGAGCTCGCCGCGGCGACGTCCGCGCGCGACGCGCAGGCGGTGCGCGACCGCTACCTCGGCCGCAAGAACAGCGTCGTCGCGTCCTGGATGCAGCTGATCGGCAGCGCGCCGCCCGACCGAGAAGAAGAACATCGGCCGCTACGCCAACGAGCTGAAGCAGGCGATCGAGGCGCGCTGGACGGCGTACGAAGAGCGCGGCGCGCGACGCGGCGCCGACCGCCGGCGCGCGTCGACGTCACGCTGCCCGGCCGCGCGGCCGCTGCTCGGCCACCGCCATCCGCTGACCGTCGTCCGCGACCGGATGGAAGAGATCTTCACGCGCATGGGCTTCGCGATCGTCGAAGGGCCCGAGGTCGAAGACGAGTGGCACTGCTTCGACGCGCTGAACATGCCGGCCGAGCATCCCGCGCGCGACATGCAGGACACGCTGTATCTCGCGACGCCGATCCAGGGCGAGCCGGCGGCGCCGACGATCGTGCGGACGATGCTGCGGACGCACACCTCGTCGATGCAGATCCGCTACATGCAGGCGCACCAGCCGCCGATCCGCATCGTCGTGCCCGGCCGCGTCTATCGGCGCGACGATCTCGATCTGACGCACACGCCGATGTTCACGCAGATGGAAGGGCTGGTCGTCGGCGAAGGCATCTCGCTGGCCGATCTGAAGGGCACGCTGCTGGCGTTCGCGCGCGAGATGTTCGCGCGACCGGTCGCGGCGTGCGCTTCCGCCCGAGCTTCTTCCCGTACACCGAGCCGAGCGCCGAGGTCGACATCAGCTGCTGGCAGTGCGACGGCGCCGGCTGCGCGATGTGCAAGAAGACCGGCTGGATCGAGATCGGCGGCTGCGGCATGGTGCACCCGGCGGTGTTCGAGGCGGTCGGCTACGACGCCGAGCGCTACACCGGCTTCGCCTGGGGCATCGGCATCGAGCGCGTCGCGATCCTGCGCTACCAGGTCGAGGACATCCGGCTGTTCTACGAGAACGATCTGAGGTTCCTGGAGCAGTTTCCGTACTGACACATTCCTGGTAGGGCCGGTCTTCAGACCGGCCCAGATCGGGACGGCCTGAAGGACCGTGCCCCTGTGCCGAACGCAACGGTCGATCGACACGACATGCGACTAGTGGTCTCCTGGGTCCGTGAGTTCGTCGACGTCAAGGCGTCGGCCGAGGAGATCGCCGAGACGCTGGCGCTGCGCGGCTTCGAGGTGGCGTCGATCGAGCCGCTCGACGGCGGCGACGCGGTGATCGACTTCGAGGTCACCGCGAACCGGCCCGACTGCCTGAGCGTGCTCGGGCTCGCGCGCGAGGTCGCGACGGCGTACGACCTGCCGCTCGCGCTGCCGTCTCCCGACCCGAAGTCGGCGATCCGGCTGGCCACGATGCCCATCCGGCGACTCCGACCGGCTCACGGTCACGATCGAGGACGCCGAGCTGTGCCCGCGATACGCCGCGGCGGTCGCCGAGGTCACGATCGCGCCCTCGCCTGCCTGGATGGCGGCGCGGCTGCAGGCCGCCGGCGTCCGGCCGATCAGCCCGATCGTCGACATCACCAACTACGTGCATCATCGAGCTCGGCCAGCCGATGCACGCCTTCGATCTGCGCGCGCCTCGCCGGGGCCGAGATCCGCGTGCGCCGCGCCAAGCCGGGCGAGACGATCACGACGCTCGACGGCGTCGAGCGGACGCTCGAGCCCGACATGCTGGTCATCGCCGACCGCGATCGCGCGCAGGCCGTCGCCGGCGTGATGGGCGGCGCCGCCTCGGAAGTGTCGGCGGCGACGACGACGCGTCGCGTTCGAGAGCGCGTACTTCAAGCCGGCGTCGGTCCGGCGCACGAGCAAGCGGCTCGGCCTGAAGACCGAGGCCTCGTCGCGCTTCGAGCGCGGCGCCGACATCGGCGCCCAGGTCGTGGCGCTGCAGCGCGCGTCGCGCTGATGGAGCAGATCGGCGCCGGCCGCGCTGGTCGGCGCCGATCGTCGACTGCTATCCGCGCGCCGCGCGGGCCCGCAGCGCTGCACCTGCGCCGCGAGCGGCTGGCGCTGGCTGCTCGGCGCGACGGTGCCCGGACGCCGACGTCGTGCGGATCCTGCGCGGCCTCGGCCTCGACGTCACGCCTGCCGCCGACGGCTGGGACGTCGTCGCGCCGACCTTCCGCGTCGACCTGCTGCGCGAGGTCGATCTCATCGAGGAAGTCGGCCGCCACTACGGCTTCGACAAGCTCGAGCCGACGTTCCCCGCCGATGACGCGGCCGGCGCCGCCGCCGGATCCGCGCGTCGCGCGCGATCAGCTCGTGCGCCGGGTGCTGACCGCCGCCGGCTTCTCCGAAGCGGTGACGTTCGGCTTCATCGAGGCGAAGGCGGCGGAGCTCGTCCTTCGGCGACGCGAGACCGCAGAGCCAGACCCGGCTGCGGCTCGGCTGATCGCCGTGGATCGCCAACCCGCTGTCGGCGAAGTTCGACACGCTGCGGCCGTCGCTGCTGCCCGGCCTGGTCGACGCCGTCGCGCACAACCGCCGGCACGGCCGGCGCGACGTGCGGCTGTTCGAGATCGGCACGCGCTTCGCGCCCGACGGCGAGACGCGCGGCGGTGGCGATCGCGTGGACCGGCAGCGGCGGCGGCGAGCACTGGTCGGGCGGCGCGCGCGAGGTCGACTTCTTCGACGTCAAGGGCGTCGTCGAGCAGCTGTGCGACGCGCTCGGCGTGCCGGTGCGGTTCGAACCGCGCCGCGAAGCCGTTCCTCGTCGGCCGGCCAGACGGCCGCGATCCTCGTCGCCGACGGCGCCGAAGCAGGAGCGGCGATCGGCCTCGCCGGGCAGGTGGCGCCGGCGGTCGCCGACGCGCGCGGCGCTGCCGCGGCAGGATCGCGTCTTCGTCGCCGAGCTGAATCTCGATCTGCTCTGCGCGCGCGCAGGCGCGCCGCCGAGCGACGCGGCGCGCCCGCTGCCGCGCCATCCGTTCGTCGTCCGCGATCTGTCGATCGTCGTCGCCGATACCTTGCCTGCCGAGATCATTCGTGGCACCATTCAGGCGGCCGGCCGCGACGTGCCGGCGCCGCTCGTCGCGGTCGAGCTTCTTCGATCGCTATCAGGGCAAAGGCGTGCCGCGACGGCGCCGTCAGCCTGTCGGTGCGGCTGACGTTCCAGGCGGCCGATCGCACGCTGACCGACGCCGAAGTGCAGCAGAGCGTCGAGGCAATTCTGGCGGCGCTCGTCGAGCAGCACGCCGCGGTGCAGCGGTAAAACGGAATTGGTGAGCTCATGACTATGGCGAAAACAGCGACGCGCAGCGTGGAGCTCGAACCGATCGATCGGCTCGAGGAGAAGATGAAGCTGCTCGTCGGCATGGTCGAGCGGATGAAGGCGCGAACAGGCGCGCGCGGCCGAAGAGAACCAGCGGCTGTCGCGCGAGCTCGAGTCGATGCGCGCGCGGCTGGCGGCGAGCGACGGCCTCGCCACCGAGCTGTCGACGCTGAAGGAGGAGCGCGACGTGATCCGGACGCGCGTCACCGACATGCTCGAGCAGCTCGAGGCGCTCAATCTGTGAGGCTGATAGCGAGACCGCTGACTGATGGCCGAGAACTCCGACTGATGGCTGACGACGACGTCATCTCCGGTCGAGATCCACGGGCAGCGGTACCCGATCCGCAGCACGCTCGATCCGGAGTACGTGGCGCGGCTGGCGAGCTACGTCGACGAGAAGATGCGCGCCGCCGCCGACTCGACGCCGACCGGCGATTCGCTGCGGCTGGCGGTGCTCGCCGCGCTGAACATCGCCGACGAGCTGTTCCGCTGCCGCGACGCCAACACGGCACGCGACGGCGAGCTGGCCGAGCGCGCCGGCGAGCTCGAGCGGATGCTCGACCGCGTGCTGATGGCCTCCTGAGCCGCATGGTCGTTGCAGCGCTTGAACGCCTTGCGACCGTGAACCTATGAACCGGATCCCGACTAAGATCGTGCAGGGTTTGAGTTCCCTGCTTTGCGCGTGATGGCGGAAGGCTCGTTTGAGCCAACGTTTACCCAAGTGAGTCGCGACGCCGCGTGGTGTGCATGCCTCTGTAGCGAGGAAGCCTGAAGCGCGGCTTTTTGAGCGGTTCCACCTGCTTACGCAGGTTCATCGACCTCCCCACACGGCAAAGCGGGGCTTTTCGCTCTCGCATCCCCTCCAGTTCTTCTCGTTAATCGCGGGCTCATCCGCGGGGTCTGACCCCGGCAACGGGAAAGGACGTCACGCGTGCTGTCTGATTTCGCGAAGGTCATCGTACCCGCCGTCGTGACCGTCGTCGTCGCCGCGCGCGATGTTCGCCGTCTGGGTCGCCAACCGCAAGCGCATCGCCGCCGAGACCATCGGCCGCGCCGAGGAACAGGCGCTGCGCATCGTCAAGGACGCCGAGCGCGACGCCGAGACCCGCAAGAAAGAAGCGCTGCTCGAGGCCAAGGAGAAGGCGCACGACATCCTGATGGAGGCCGAGCGCCAGGCGCGGCAGGACCGCCAGCAGGCCGCGACGCTCGAGCAGACGCTGGCGCGCCGCGACGCCGCCGCGGCCGAGCGGCAGACGGCGATCGACCGGCTCGAGAAGGACCTCGCAGCGCCGCGAACGCGCGCTGGCCGAGCGCGAGAAGGCGACCGCCGCCGCCGCCGACAAAGTACGAGCAGCTGGTCGCGCAGCAGCAGCACGAGCTCGAGCGCGTCGCCAGCCTGACCGCCGACGAGGCGAAGGAGCTGCTGATCAAGCAGATCGAGGGCGAAGCGCGGCACGACTCCGCCAACCTGCTGAAGCGGCTCGACGCCGAGGCGCGCGAGACGGCCGTCGACCGCGCCAAGCAGTACATCACCGAGGCGATCCAGCGCTGCGGCGCCGAGCACGCGATCGAGACCACCGTCTCGGTCGTCGATCTGCCGAGCGACGATCTCAAGGGCCGCATCATCGGCCGCGAAGGGCGCAACATCCGCGCGCTCGAGCTCGCCACCGGCGTCGACCTGATCGTCGACGACACGCCGGGCGCGATCATCCTCTCCGGCTTCGATCCCTACCGCCGCGAGATCGCCAAGCAGGCGATCGAGCGGCTGATCGCCGACGGCCGCATCCACCCGGCGCGCATCGAGGAAGTCGTCCAGAAGGTCAAGGAAGAGACCGACGAGTCGATGCGCAAGGAAGGCGCCGCGGTCGCCTTCGAGCTCGGGCTGCACGATCTGCATCCCGGAGATCCACCGGCTGATGGGACGCCTCAAGTACCGCACCAGCTACGGGCAGAACGTGCTCGTCGCACTCCGCCGAGGTCGCGCGGCTCGCCGGCATCATGGCGCGGGAGGTCGGCCTCGACGCGCACGTCGCGGTCCGCGCCGCGTTCGTCCACGACATCGGCAAGGCGATCGACCGCGAGATGGAAGGCACGCACCTGCAGATCGGCATCGACTTCCTCCGCAAGCACGGCGAGAGCGAGGCGGTCGTGATGGCGATGGCCGCGCACCACATGGACATCGACTGGCCGTCGCTCGAAGCGATGATCGTCCAGGCGGCCGACGCGATCTCCGCGGCGCGGCCCGGCGCGCGCCGCGACATCCTCGAGTCCTACGTCAAGCGGCTCGAAAAGCTCGAAGGCATCGCCGACTCGTTCAAGGGCGTGTCGAAGTCGTTCGCGCTGCAGGCGGGCCGCGAGATCCGCATCATGGTCGAGAGCGAGAAGATCTCCGACGAGGAGGCGGTCTGGCTGTCGAAGGACATCGCGCGCCGCATCGAGAACGAGCTCGAATACCCGGGCCAGATCAAGGTGACGGTCATCCGCGAAACGCGCGCCGTCGACTACGCGAAATAGGGGCCGAGCTTGCTCGGCGGCGGCAACCTGATCCACGCTGAAACTTCCCGACCCGATCGCTCGCCGACCTTGCCTACTGTCGCCACCCTGTCCGAGCCCGAGCTCATCGCGCGCATCCGCGAGCACCTCCCGCCGGCGCCCGACTGGCTGCTCGTCGGCATCGGCGACGATGCGGCGGTCGTCGAGCCGGAGCGCAACCGCGTCGAGGTGCTGACCGTCGACGCGATCGTCGAAGGCGTCCACTTCGATCGCGCGTTCGTGCCGCCCGACGCGATCGGCCACCGCGCGCTCGCCGTCAACCTGAGCGACCTCGCGGCGATGGGCGCGGCGCCGCGGCTCGCGCTGCTCTCGCTGGCGCTGCCCGCCGCGCTGCCGCTCGCCGACTTCGACGCGCATCGTCGCGCGGCTTCGCCGCGCTGGCCGCGCGGCATCGGCTGCACGTGGTCGGCGGCAACCTGACGCGATCGCCCGGCCCGCTGATGATCGACGTCACCGCTCGTCGGCACGGTCAAGCGGCGCCAGGCGCTGACGCGCGGCGGCGCGCGGCCGGGCGACGAGATCTACGTCACCGGCACGATCGGCTCGGCCGCGGCCGGGCTGCGGGCTGCTGCAAGTCGGGTGCAACGAACGCCTCGCGGGTCGAACCGTCTGAGACTGCAGCGACGGCCGACTGCATCGAGCGTTATCTGCGGCCCGAGCCGCGCGTGCGCATGGGCATGCTCCTCTCGCGCAACCGCGCGGCGACCGCGTGCATGGATCTGAGCGACGGCCTCGCCGACGCCGCGCACCAGATCGCGGACGCCAGCGGCGTCGGCGTCACGATCGACGCCGCGGCGCTGCCGATCGATCCGGCCGCGCGCGCGTTCTTCGAGGCGCGCGGCCTGGACGCCGGTCGCCGAGGCGCTGACCGGCGGCGACGACTACGAGCTGCTGCTCGCGGTCCGTCCGCGCGCGCGCGGCCGTCTCGCGGCGGCCGCGCGGCACGGCGACGTGCCGCTGACGCGCATCGGACGCTGCACGGACGGCCGGCGCCGTCACGCTGCAGCGCGGCGCCGAGCGGCGCGACGCGCCGCTGCCGCCGGGCTACAGTCACTTTCGATGATTCATCTCACGCGCGGGCTCGATCCGCCGCTGGCTGGACACGCTGCTGCACATCGACGACACGCCGGAGCGGACCGCGGCGGCGTTCGCGCTCGGCGTCTTCTTCGGCTTCTCGCCGTTCCTCGGCCTGCACACGCTGCTCGGCGATCGTCTTCGCGTTTCTGCTGCAACCTCAATCGCGTCGCGGTGCTGCTCGGCGTCTACTCGAACCTGCCGTGGATCATCGCGCCCTACTACGCGTTCGCGACGATGGCGGGCGCGATGATCACGGGCACGCGTGTGCCGCCGAGGCTTCAGAGCGCAGCTCGTCGGCGCTGTTCGAGCTGTCCGCGTTCGGCGGCGAATTCTGGCATCGACTGATCACAATTATTGAAACCGCTGCTGTGGCCGTACACGGTTGGCTCGACTCTCGGCGCGCTCGCGCTGGCCGCGATCGCATATCCGTTAGCGCTGGCGTTCGTGACAAGTCGCCGCCGCATTCGTGAGATCATTCACCACAAGAAATGAGAGCGAAGGCTGTAAGCGCGAAGGCCGAAGATTGACTCAGCCTTCCACCTCTGACTTACTCATGATCATTTCTGGTCGCTTCTGGCGGAAGGCGATCGTGACGACGGTGGCGGCGATCGGCTTCGTGTCGCTCTACGAAGTCACCGCGCTCGACTCGAAGTACGTCGCCCGGCTGGCGACGCTGCCACGATACCGTCCGCCCTGCCGGTGCCCGGCGCGCGCCTGGCCTTCAGCGCGACGGCGTACTGCAAGGGCATCGCGACCGCCTCCGGCGTCGCCGGTGCAGAGCGGCATCGCCGCCGCCGATCCCGCAGCTGCTGCCGGTCGGCTCGGTCGTCGAGATCGAGTCGCTGCCGCAGAAGTACAACGGCATCTACACCGTCATGGACACCGGGCCCGACCGTCCAGGGGCGCGAGGTCGACGTCTACATGTGGAGCTGCAACGAGGCGCTGGAGTTCGGCCGCCGGCCGATTCGCCTGACCGTGCTGCGCCTGGGCTGGAACCCGAAGGCGACGACGCCGAGCTTCCTCGATCGGCTTCTTCAAGCGTCCGGAACCGGCGCCGCTGCCCGTCCCGTCCGCTGCCGCTCCGCAGCGTTGCCAGCGGACGTCAGTCCTAGCGTCGTCGCTCAGCGCGACTGCAGCCTGCTCACGCTACGTCCCGACTTCCGACTTCTCCGTCCCCTTGTACTGCAGCTCGAACAGCTTGAAGTAGATCCCGCGCTGCGCGAGCAGCTCCTGGTGCGTGCCCGACTCGCGCAGCTGTCCCTTGTGCAGCACCAGGATCTTGTCCATGTCCTGGATCGTCGACAGCCGGTGCGCGATCGCGATCGTCGTGCGCTCCGGCCATCAGCACGTGCAGCGCGTCGCGGATGATCAGCTCGGTCTCGGTGTCGACGCTCGACGTCGCCTCGTCGAGGATGAGCACGCGCGGATCGAACGCCAGCGCCCGCGCGAACGACAGCAGCTGCTTCTGCCCGACCGACAGCGTCGAGCCGCGCTCGGCGACCGCGCTCGCGTAGCCGTCCGGCAGCCGCTCGATGAACGGCTCGGCGTGGACCGCGCGCGCCGCGCGCCGCACGCGCTCGTCGTCGATCGCCGGGTTGCCGAGCCGGATGTTGTCGGCGATCGTGCCGGAGAACAGGTGCACGTCCTGCAGCACGAGGCTGAACAGCCCGCGCACGTCGGCGAGATCGAGCTCGCGGATGTCGACGCCGTCGATCGTGATCCGCCCGCGCTTCACGTCGTAGAACCGCAGCAGCAGGTTGATCAGCGTCGTCTTTCCCGAGCCGGTGGCGCCGACGATGCCGACGCGCTCGCCGGGGCGGACGTCGAAGCTGACGTCTTTCAGCACGTAGTCGTCGTCGTTGTAGGCGAACCAGACGTCGTCGAAGACGATGTGCCCGGCGCCGGCGCGGGACGCCGCGGCCGGCCGCTGCCGGCGACTCGATCGCGACCGGCTCGTCGAGCAGCTTGAAGATCCGCTCGGACGAGGCCATCGCCGACTGCAGGACGTTGAACTTCTCCGACATGTCGCTGATCGGCCGGAAGAAGCGCTGCGAATACTGGAGGAACGCGACCAGCGCGCCGAGCGTCAGCGTGCCGCTCATCACGCTGCCGCCGCCGTACCAGATGATCAGCGCCGCGGCGAGCGTGCTCGACCGCCTCGATCGCCGGGTAGAAGACCGCGTAGTAGAAGATCGAGTCGATGTTGGCGTCGCGGTGCTCGCGGTCGATCTCGTCGAACCGCGCGAAGTTCAGCCGCTCGCGCCGGAACAGCTGCACCGTCGACATCCCGGTGATGTTCTCCTGCAGGAAGGCGTTGATGCGCGCGATCAGGCCGCGCACGACGCGGTACGAGTCGCGGACGTTGCGCCGGAACCACTGCGTGACGAAGAAGATGATCGGCAGGACCGAGAACGCGACCAGCGCCAGCCGCCAGTTCATCCACAGCATCATCGACCATGATGCCGACCAGCGTGAACACGTCGCCGAAGACGGTGACGACGCCCGACGTGAACAGGTCGTTCAGCACGTCGACGTCGGAGGTGACGCGCGTCATCAGCCGGCCGACCGGGTTGCGGTCGTAGTAGCGGAGGTCGAGCCGCTGCAGGTGGCGGTAGAGCGCCATCCGCAGGTCGAACATGATCCGCTGCCCGGTCAGCTGCATCGTCCAGGTCTGGACGTACTCGGCGGCGAAGGCGACGACCAGGACGCCGAAGTAGAGCGCCGCCAGGCCGTCGAGGCCGGCCAGCTGGCCGCGCGGCGATGTAGCGGTCGATCGCGACCTTGATCAGATACGGCTGCGCCAGCGACGCCAGCGCCGCCGACGACGATGGCGGCGAGCGCGACGAGGACGCTGCGCCAGTAGGGCCGCAGGTACTGCAGCAGCCGCCGCATCAGCCGCGCGTCGTAGGCCTTGCCGAGGATCTCGTCGTCTTGGGTCACGGGCAAATGGCGGAATCGGGTAATCGGGTAATCGGGTAATTGGATCGGGTAATTGGCGATCGGTAATCGATTGGCCGATTGCCCGATTACCCGATCACCAGATTACCCGATCCCTGATGCGATTACCCGATCCCAGATGCGACAACCTTTATAGTCGTGTGGCCGTCCAACAGGAGCAACAGACGATGGGAGAGACCAGGTCCGACATCCTCCAGGGCACGCTCGACCTGATGGTGCTGCAGACGCTCGAGGCGATGGGGCCGCTGCACGGCTACGGCGATCGCGCGGCGCATCGAGCAGGTCAGCGAAGACGTCCTGCAGCTCAATCAGGGGACGATCTACGCGTCGCTGCTCCGCCTGCAGCAGCGCCGGTGGATTTCGGCCAGCTGGGGCACCTCCGACAACAACCGCAAGGCGAAGTTCTACGCGATCACCAAGGCCGGGCGGAAGCAGCTGGCCGCGCAGACGCAGAACTGGGAGCGGATCTCCACCGTGATCATGCGGATGCTGAGGCTGGCGGAGCGGTAGAACCGATGCCCACCTGGCTCGCCGTCGTCGCTGTCGCGAATCCGCGCGCTGCTTCCTGGCGCGCCGGCTCGACGACGACTTCGACCACGAGGTGTCGGCGCACCTGGCGATGCTGACCGACGAGCACATCCGCCGCGGGCTCGCGCCCGACGCGGCGCGGCGCGCCGCGGTCGTGCAGTTTGGAGGACCGATGCAGATCAAGGAACAGCAGCACGACCGGCGCGGCCTGCCGTTCGTCGAGACGACCCTGCAGGATCTCCGCTACGGCCTGCGCGCGCTGCGGAGGAACCCGGCGTATTCGCTGGTCGCCGATCGCGACGCTGGCCATCGGCATCGGCGCCGGCACGGCGGTCTTCAGCGTCGCGGCGCGGTCCTGCTGCGGCCGCTGCCCTACCAGCGATCCGGCGCGGCTGGTGCGCGTGTTCGAAACCAACCCGCTCAGGAACTGGACGCGCAACATCGCGTCGCCCGCCAACTACGCCGACTGGAAGAGCGCGGAACACGGTCTTCACCGACATCGCGGCCTACGAGCAGTTCAACTTCAACGGCAGCGGCGCGAGCGAGATCTTCCTGACCGGCCAGGGCGAGCCGCAGGGGCTGAAGTCGCTCGGCGTCACCGGCAACCTCTTCAGCGTCCTCGGCGCGCCGCCGCTGCTCGGCCGCACGTTCACCGACGACGAAACCTTCGAGGGCAAGGCGCGCGTGGCGATCCTGAGCTACGGCGCTCTGGCAGAGCGCCTTCGGCGGCGACCCCGGCGATCGTCGGCCGCGCCATCACGCTGAGCGGCCGCACCTACGACGTCGTCGGCGTGATGCCGCGCGACTTCTTCTTCCCGGGGCGCGACGTCCAGCTCTGCGTGCCGGTCGCGCTATCAGCCGTCGGTGTTCGTCCGAGCGCGCCGGCCGCACTGGCTCGGCGTCGTCGCGCGGCTCAAGCCGGAGCGTGTCGCTCGCAGCGCGCGCAGCAGGAGATGGACGCGATCGCCCGCGAGCCTCGAACAGCAGTATCCCGACACGAACACGCAGATGGGCGTGCGGCTCGAGGGCTTCCACGACAGCCTGGCCTATTCACCGCGGCCGGCGCTGCTGATGCTGAGCGGCGCCGTCGGCCTGCTGTTCCTGATCGTCTGCGCGAACATCGCCAACCTCCAGCTCGGACGCGCCACCGCGCGGGTGCGCGAGCTGGCGATCCGCCGCGCGCTCGGCGCCGGACGCCGGCGCCTGGTCCGGCAGCTGCTGACCGAGTCGCTGATCATCTCGGTGGTCGGCGGCGGCCTGGGCTTCGCGCTCGCGATCGCGGCCCGAACGGCGGTGCAGCAGCTGGCTGCGTCGGCGATCCCGCTGTTCGCCGAGATCCGGCTCGATCGCGCGGTGATGCTCTTCTGCGTGGCGTTGTCGCTCGTCGCGCCGCTCATCTTCGGCGTCCTGCCGGCGCTGTTGTCGTCGCGCGCCGATCGGTTGAACGAGCGCGGCGAGGTCGGCGTCGCGCGACACGCGCTACCTGCGCGGCATGCTGATCGCCGCCGAGGTCGCGTTGTCGATCGTGCTGGTCGTCGGCGCGGTGCTGCTCGGACGCAGCCTCGTGCGCCTGCAGGCAGTGGACCCGGGCTTCGATCAGAATCACGTCGTCACCTTCACCCTCTCGCTGCCGCCGGCGCGCTACGCCAATGCCGCTGAGCGCCTGCGCGCCTTCGAGGAGATCGACCGCCGGCTGCGGGAGCAGCCGGGCGTCCAGGCCGCCGGCGCCGTCAGCACGCTCGCGCTCCGCGGCTACACCTGGACCGGCGACGCCACCATCGAAGGCCGCGCCGCGGCCGACTACGAACGCGAGCTGCGCCACAAGTCGGTGACGCCCGACTACTTCAAGGCGATGGGCATCCGGCTGCTCGCCGGCCGGATCTTCAACGACGGCGACACGCATCGATCAGCCGCGCGTCACCGTCGTCAACGAGGCGCTGGCGAAGAAGTACTTCCGCGGCGCCGACCCCCTCGGCAAGCGGATCAAGTTCGCGCGGCCGGTGGACAACGACGCCTGGGTCACGGTCATCGGCGTCGTCGCCGACGAGAAGCAGGACGGCCTCGATCGCGCGGCCCAGCCTCAGGCGTATTCGACGATCAAGCAGCGGACGCAGAACCCGCTGACCTTCGTCGTGCGCTCGACGCTCGACGATGCGGGCGTGGTGGCGGTGGCGCGACGCGAGGTGCAGGCCGTCGATCGCGATCTCGCGCTGACGGCTGTCGCGCCGATGCGTGCGGTCGTCGACGAATCGATGGGCGATCACCGTTTCCGCACCATGCTGCTGGCGTGCGTTTGCCGGCGTCGCCCTGCTGCTGGCCGCGCTCGGGATCTACGGCGTGCTCGCCTATTTCGTCTCGCAGCGCGCGCGCGAGCTGGGCATCCGCCTGGCGCTGGGCGCGCGGCCGGCGGCGTTGTTCGCGATGGTGGTGCGGCAGGGGATGCGGCCGGTGGTCATCGGCGCGGTGATTGGCCTGGCGTCGGCGCGTCGCGTTGACAACGGTGATGCAGTCGCTGCTGTTCGGCGTCGACCCGGTCGATCCGGCGACCTACGTCGCCGCGTCGGCGACGCTGGCGATCATCGCCCTGGCCGCGTGCGCCATTCCCGCGATGCGCGCGACGCGCGTCGATCCGCTCGTCGCGCTACGGGACGAATGACCGGCGAACGACGCCATTGCGGAATGCGGAATCGCGGAGCATGCGGATTCAATTGATCACTCTGCGTCTCCGCGATCTCTGCGATCCGCAGCATCCGCAATGTCACGAAGCAGCGAGCTCTTCTTCGAGCAGCTGCTTCTTGTGCAGCTCGGCGTAGAGGCCGTCGTGGCGGATCAGCTCGTCGTGCGTGCCGCGTTCGGCGATGCGCCCCTTGTCGAGAACCAGGATCATGTCGGCGCCGCGGACGGTCGAGATCCGGTGCGAGACGATGATTGAGGTGCGCGAGCGCATCACGTCGCGCAGGCGCGACAGGATCTCTTCTTCCGTGTAGGTGTCCACGGCAGACAGCGCGTCGTCGAGGATCAGGATCCGCGGATCGACCGCGATCGCACGCGCCAGCGCGGTGCGCTGCTTCTGGCCGCCCGACAGCGTAATCCCGCGTTCCCCCACCATCGTCTCGTAGCCTTTCGGGAAGTCGGCGACGTCCTTGTCGAGGCGCGCGACGGCGGCGGCTTCGACGATTCGATCGTGGCGCGAGTCGATGGGTCGCTCGGCTAAAGCCTTCGCGCTACGGTCAGCAGGCTCGGCTAAAGCCTTCGCGCCACGAAGCTCGTCAGCCGCGTCGAGGCCGAAGGCGACGTTGTCGGCCAGCGTGTCGGAGAAGAGGAACGGCTCCTGCGGCACGAAGCCGATGGCCGACCGCAGCGTCTCGAGCGGGATCTCGCGGACGTCGACGCCGTCGATGAACACCGTGCCCGGCGGCGGATCGTGCAGCCGCGCCAGCAGCGAGATCAGCGTCGACTTGCCGGAGCCGGTGACGCCGACGAGCGCCACCGTCTGGCCGGCGGCAATGGTCGCCGACACGTGGTTCAGAATCGGCGTGCCGTTGAAGGAGAACACGAGATCGCGAAATTCGATGGCGCCCGTGACATTGCGGATTGCGGATTGCGGATCGCGGATTGATTGGCGGATTGTCCGCAATCCGCATTCCGAGATCCGCGATGGCTGGCTCGATGTCGAGGACTTCGAGCATCCGCTTCCACGAGGCCATGCCTCGCTGCAGCATGTTCGTGACCCAGCCGAACGCGATCATCGGCCAGCTCAGCATCGTCAGGTAGGAGTTGAAGGCAACGAACTCGCCGAGCGTGATCCGGCCCTGAATCACTTCCCGGCTCCCCAGCCAGACGACGATCAGGGCGCCGAGGCCGAGGAAGAAGCTCATGCTGGGGAAAAAGAATCCCTGCAGCACGATGAGGCGCCGCGACCGGCGCACGTACTCCTCGATCGACACCCGGAACCGCTCGAGCTCCGACTCTTCCTGCCGGTAGGCGCGGATCACGCGGACGCCCGACAACGCCTCCTGGGCGATCGCGCTGACCTCGGAGAGCTGCGCCTGGATCTGCTCGAAGCGCTTGTGAATCGCGCTGCCGAACACCTTCACCGAGATCGAGACGAACGGCAGCGGCACCAGCGCCCACAGCGACAGGCGCGCATCGATCTTGATCATCACGCTCAGCGCGACGACGAAGGTCAGCATGGTGTTCGCCGCGTACATGATCGACGGGCCGATCATCATCCGCACGGCAGAGAGATCGTTGGTCGCGCGCGACATCAGGTCGCCGGTGCGATGCGACTGGAAGTAGGCCAGCGGCAACTTCTGCAGGTGCGCGAAGAAGTCGTTCCGCATGTCGTACTCGATGTCGCGGGAGGCGCCGATGAGGATGCGGCGCTGCAGGAACAGGAAGATGCCGCCGACCAGGCCGATGGCAAGGAGCAGCGCGCCGTAGGCGCCGAGCTTGCCCCGGGTGACCCCGCGGGTCAGGTCGTCGACCGCGACGCCGAGCACCGCCGGCCCGGCGAGCGCCACCGCCCGCGTGATGACGACGCAGACGAGGCCGAGGGCAAACTTGCGGCGATATCGGAGGACGTAGGTCAGCAGGCGGCGGACGGGAGACACTTCGTCGAGTATAGCGAGAGACAACGCGTGACGTTCCGGTCGCGAAGGGTTGCTCCCGCCTCAGACCCGCCTCGCGCCCTGATTTACCACTTTCTTACAACTAATCTCCTGATAATATTCCGTTCATGCGTGCCCTCTACATCATCGTCCCCAGTCTCTGCATTCTTGTGATCGCCTACCGGTACTACAGTGCGTTCATCGCGGCGAAGCTTTGGGTGCTCGACGACATGCGGGTCACGCCCGCGCACACCAAGAGTGACGGTGCCAACTTCTTCCCCACCAGCAAATGGGTGTTGTTCGGCCATCATTTCGCGGCCATCGCCGGCGCGGGGCCGCTGGTCGGCCCGGTGCTCGCGGCGCAGTTCGGGTATGCGCCCGGCCTGATCTGGCTGGTCGGCGGCGTCTGTCTGGCCGGCGCGGTGCAGGATTCCTTCTGGCTCTGGGCCTCGGTGCGGCGCGGCGGGCGGTCGCTCTCCGACATCGCGCGGACGGAAGTGAGCCCGCTCGCCGGCGTCACGGCGGGCATCGCCATCCTGATGATTCTGGTGATCGCGATGGCCGGCCTTGGCCTCGCGGTCGTCAACGCGCTCGCCGACAGCGCGTGGGCGAGCTTCACGATCTTCATGACCATCCCGCTGGCCCTGGTGATGGGCTTCTACATGTTCAAGTGGCGGCCGGGATCGGTGAAAGAAGCGACGATCGTCGGCGTCACGGTGATGTTCCTCGCCGTGGTCTTCGGCAAGAACGTCGCCGAGTCGAGCATCGGCCACTGGTTCGCGCTGTCGCACCATGGCGTGACGATCGCGATGGGGCTCTACACGATTGCCGCCGCGACGCTGCCGGTCTGGATGCTGCTGACGCCGCGCGCGTATCTCAGCACCTTCATGAAGATCGGCACAATCGCGTTCCTGGTCATCGGCGTGATGATCCTCAACCCCGAGCTGAAGGCGCCGGCCTTCTCCGGCTACATCAACGGCGGCGGTCCGATCATCCCCGGCCAGCTGTTCCCGTTCGTCTTCATCACCATCGCGTGCGGCGCGATTTCCGGGTTCCACGCGCTCGTCTCGACCGGGACGACGTCGAAGATGGTCGACCGGGAGACCGACATCAGGCCAATCGGCTACGGCGGCATGCTGATTGAAGGCGTGGTCGGCATCGTCGCGCTGATCACCGCGTCCGCGCTGCACCCCGGCGACTACTACGCGATCAACACCACCCCGGCGGTCTTCGCGAACCTGGGCATCCCGATTGTCAACCTCGCTGAGCTGCAGAGCGAGGTCGGCGAGGTCGTGGCCGGCCGGCCGGGCGGCGCGGTCTCGCTCGCGGTCGGCATGGCGCAGATCTTCAGCGGCCTGCCAGGGCATGCGCGGGCTGATGGCCTACTGGTATCACTTCGCGATCATGTTCGAGGCCGTGTTCATCCTCACCACCATCGACTCGGGCACCCGCATCGGCCGCTTCCTGCTGCAGGAGTTTGGCGGCCGTCTGTGGAAGCCGTTCGCCCGCACCGACTGGCTGCCGGGCAGCCTCATCTCGACCGTCCTGATGGTGCTGGCCTGGGGATACTTCATCTGGACCGGCAACATCAGCACGGTGTGGCCGATGTTCGGCGTCGCCAACCAGCTGCTGGCGGTCGTCGCCTTCGCTGTCGGCACTACGCTGGTGATCAACATGGGGCGGGCCAAGTACGCGTGGATCACCTTCCTGCCGCTGTGCTTCATCACCATCACGACGCTGACGGCGGGGTTCCTCAACATCCGGGACAACTACTGGCCGATGGCCATCGGCGGGGATCCGGCGCTCACCACCCAGGGCTACGTCAACTCGATCTGCACCGGCATCATGATGCTGTGCGCCATCATCATCCTGATCGCGACGTCGCACCGCTCGCTGAGCGTGCTCACGGGCAAGATTCCCGTGCTATCACTGGCGGAAGCAGAGGTGTGAGAGGGCGGCGCAAGGCGGGAAGCGCAAGTCGGCCGGAAGGCTGGAAGGCTGGAAGGACCTCCTGCTATCATTTGCTCATGAAACAGCTCGTATTCCTCGCCGCACTGTCGCTGTCCACCGTGACGCTCGGTGCACAGCAGACGTTCACTGGAAAAATCGCTGACAGCGCCTGCGGCGCGAAGCACGAAGAAGCCGCCGAAGGCCAGGGCGTCATGCCCGACCGCGAGTGCACGCAGGCGTGCGTCCGCGGCGGCTCGAAATACATCCTGGTGGTCGACGGCAAGGTGATGAAGATCGCGAATCAGGAGAACAAGGATCTCGCGACCCACGCAGGACACGCCGTGAAGGTCACCGGCGAGCTGAAGGGCGACACGATCACCGTCTCGACAATTGAGATGCAGAAATAACAGGTGGTGAGTTGGAGAATTGGTGAGTTCGATTCACCAATTCTCTAATTCTCAAATTCACCAACTATCAGGCGGCGTCGCGCGCGTCGGGGCGCCGCTTCCCCGTCCCCAGCACCGTGAAGACCAGCCAGTAGAATCCGCCCACCACGACCATCAGCATCACCCAGCGCACCGCGCCGGCGAGGAACGCCGCATCCACTACCGGCCACTGAAAGCGGAACTGCCGCAGCAGTCCCAGCCGCTCGAGCATCCAGTGCCACGCGGTGTGGGTGACAATCGCCGAGAGCAGAATCGTCCCCATCCGCTCCGTCACGAGGTAGCGGAACGCCAGCGCGAACGCCGGAATCAGCAGCACGAGCACCAGCAGCTGCCCGAACTCGACGCCGAGGTTGAACGACAGCAGCGAGGTCAGCACGTGCGTGCCGGCGAACTGCACCGTCTCGCGCAGCGCGAACGAGAAGCCGAAGCCGTGGACGAGGCCGAAGGCGAAGGTCACCAGCCAGCGGCGCTTCAACGCCGTGGCCGGCAGACTGGCAGTCTCGGAGGCGGTGGCGTCCGCAAGCCGCGACCCCCTGCTGGCGAAGAGGATGTTCTCGAACGCCATGTAGACGATCGAAATGGCAATCAGCGTGTCGATGAGCGGCGGGAACCACAGCGCGTCCGGCGCCAGGTTGTAGACCGAGGCAATCAGCGTGATCGAGTGGGCGACGGTGAACGCGGTGACCACCGCGACCAGCGAGCCGAAGCGCCGGAACGGGAGGACGAGGCAGACCAGGAACAGCAGGTGGTCCACGCCGTCGAGAATGTGAAAGAACCCGAGCTTCAGGAACTGGAACCCGGCCTGCGTCCACGTCGGATCCAGCCGGACCAGCCCGGGTTCGCCATAGAACTCGAACGGCCGCACCGTCCCGTCGGGAGGCAGGAAGCGCAGGACCGTCAGCGTGCGGATCCCGAGGCGCGCCAGCCGCGGACGAATCGAGAACTGCGACTGGTCCGACTGGATGGGGTACTCGAAGAGGACGTCGAGCAGCCCCTGGCTCCAGAAAAACTCCATCGAGTCTGGCAGCGGCGGGCCGGTGACATGCGCCAGCGCCTGGTCGTAGGTGGCAAACGACCGGTCCGACTGGACCGCGGCGCGCACCGAGGCCACCCGCGGCGCCCCGATCGGCTGGCCGTTCTCGTACAAATCGAGGAAATCGCTCAGCCAGAGCGTCGCCGCGTCGCGCAGCGACTGTTCGGCCCGTGCCGAGGTCCAGCAGGTCTCCGTTCGTCGCGCCGGCGGGCTTCGGGTAGTCCATGTCGCGCATGGCGCCGAGCGGGACGCGCATCAGCAGTTGCAGCCGCTGCCCTTCCGGCTTGATGAAGGCCTGAACCGTGACGTCGTTGGGGATGTCGTGAGCGGCTGGCCTGGCGGCCGCGTGCAGGACCACAAGCGCGACCACGGCCGCCAGGATGGCTGAGGGCTGATGGCTGATGGCTATGGTGGATGGCCGAACCATCCTTCCCATTCCATCAGCCATCAGCCATAAGCCATGCTTTATTCGGCGCACGCCGGTAGTATACTGTCGCCTTTCCGGATGGAGGTTGAGGCTATGAGGCGGAGACGTTCTCTTTTCGTCGGGTTGGCGTTGCTCGTGCTGCTCGCCGGGCTCGGCGTCGCGCAGCAGGTGCTGGAGAAGACCGCGGCCGCCCAGGCAAAGGCCGCCGTCCAGGCGCCCCGGTTCGAAGTCGATCCGATGTGGCCGAAGCCACTGCCCAATCACTGGGTGATGGGCAACGTCATCGGCGTCGGCGTCGACAGCCAGGATCACGTCTACATCATTCATCGCGGCGCCGGCTCGCTCGAGCCGAAGGAAATCTACGCCGCCGCGAACCCGCCCGCATCCGAGTGCTGCCTGCCGGCGCCGCCGGTGCTCGAGTTCGACGCCGAGGGCAACCTGGTGAAATCGTGGGGCGGCCCCAAGCCGGGTGCGCCTATGAGTGGCCGGAGTCGAACCACGGCATCACGCCCGACGCCAAGGGCAACCTGTGGATCGGCGGCAACGGCGGCAACGACGGCCACATCCTGAAGTTCACCAAGGACGGCAACTTCATCAAGCAGTTCGGCTTCGCCTACGCGAGCGCCGGCAGCAACGACAGCTGGGCGTTCAACAAGGTGGCGAAGATCTCGATCGACGATGCCGCAAACGAAGCCTACGTCTCGGACGGCTACGGCAACCACCGCGTTGTCGTCATGGACATGGACACCGGCAAGTTCAAGCGCTACTGGGGCGCCTACGGCGAAAAGCCGGACGACACGCCGCTCGGCAACTACAATCCGGACGCGCCGCTCGCCAAGCAGTTCCGCACGCCGGTCCACTGCGCCGAGCCAACGAAGGACGGGATGGTGTACGTCTGCGACCGCCCGAACGACCGCATCCAGGTCTTCACCAAGGACGGCAAGTTCGTGAAGGAGACGCAGGTCGCGAAGATGACCCGCGGCGACGGCTCGGTGTGGGATATCGCCTTCTCGAAGGATGCTGAACAGAAGTTCTTCTATCTCGCCGACGGCGCGAACGAGAAGATCCGCGTGTTCGATCGCAAGGCGCTCACCGAGCTGACCTCGTTCGGCGACGGCGGCCGCCAGCCCGGCCAGTTCTACGCCGTGCACAGCATCGCGACCGACTCGAAGGGCAACGTCTACACGACCGAGACCTATCGCGGCCAGCGCCTGCAGAAGTTCGTCTACAAGGGCCTCGCGCCGGTGACCAAGCCGAACCAGGGCACGGTCTGGCCGACGCGCACCACGAACTGACGCTCGTCAATAGCTAAGGGCTAATGGCTAATGGAATGGTGGATGGACGTCACCATCGACCATAGCCATTAGCCATTTGCCATCAGCCATTTCTCCCGCCACTACTCCCCGCCTCGGCGTATACTCCCGCCAGTTCTCAGGAGGGCCTCATGAAGCGCACTCTCTCAATGGCGGCGCTCGTGTTCGCGCTGCTCGCCGCGGCGGGCGCCGCCGCGATCGCGCAGCGTGGCGGCGCATCGGCACCGTCACTGTCGGTGAATCCACTCTGGCCTGAACCACTTCCCAATCATTGGGTGCTCGGCTCGGTGACCGGCGTCAGCGTCGACGCCAGGGATCATGTCTGGGTGACCCACCGCGGCGCCGACTCGCTCGAGGGCGGCGAGAAGGGGATGATGCTCACCCCGCCGACCTCCAGCCTGTGCTGCGCCGCCGCGCCGTTCGTGCTGCAGTTCGATGCCGACGGCAAGCTCGTGTCGAACTTCGGCGGCCCCGGGCAGGGCTATCAATGGCCGCAGTCGCCCGGCAGCCTGGTGGTGGACGCGAAGAACAACGTCTGGATTACCGCCGCCGGGCTCGAACCCGCGCCGCCGGCCAGCGGACGCGGACGCGGCGGCGTCGACACGACTGCCGCCGGCGTGGCTGCGGCCGCGCGCGGCACAGTCGCACCGACCGGACCGGCCGACGCGCACGTCCTCAAGTTCTCGTCCGACGGCAAGTTCCTCCTGCAGATCGGCACGCCCGGCAAGATGGAAGGGCCCGACAGCCAGACAACGCTGAACCGGCCCGCGGCGGTGGCGGTGGACACGGCGGCGAACGAGGTCTACGTTGCCGACAGCGGCAACCATCGCATCGTCGTCTTCCACTCCGAGACCGGCGCCTACAAGCGGCATTGGGGCGCGTACGGCGAGAAGCCGACCGCGGCAGGCGGCGGCGCCTACGATCCAGCCGCGCCGCCCGCGCGGCAGTTCCGCGACGTCACCTGCGTCGAGCTCGCCAAGGACGGCATGGTCTACGTCTGCGACCGGACGAGCAACCGCATCCAGGTGTTCCAGAAGGACGGCAAGTTCGTCAAGGAAGGCATCATCTCGAAGAACACGCGCGGCGCGACGGTGACCGGACAGTTCGGCGTCCTCTCCTCGCACGGCTCGGTGTGGGACATCGCGTTCTCGAGCGACGCCGCGCAGCAGCACATCTTCGTCGCCGATGGACACGACAAGAAGGTGTTGATCGTCCAGCGCGACACGCTGGCCGAAGTCGGCAGCCTCGGCGACGGCGGACGCCAGCCGGGACGCTTCCTCGCGGTCGGCAGCATCGCGACCGATTCGCGCGGCAACCTGTACACGGGCGAGCAGCACCACGGCAAGCGGGTGCAGAAGTTCGTGCCCGGGGCGCGTCGTTAGTTTTCTGTTGAGAGGGAGAACCGATATGAAGCGCACACGCAACCTCTTCGTGGGTGCGGGCTTTCTCGCGCTGCTCGCCGCCCTCGGGATCGCCCAGACGATGCTGCAGCGGACCGCGGCGGCGCAGGCGCAGGGCGCGGCCCAGGCGCCGAGGTTCGAGGTCGATCCGATGTGGCCCAAGCCGCTGCCGAACGGCTGGTATCTCGGCCAGACGATCGGCGTCTCGGTCGACGCGCAGGATCACGTCTGGATCATCCACCGCGCCGCGTCGATGGACGCGTTCGAAGCGGCGGCCGACGAAGGCACCGGCACCTGCTGCAAGAAGACGCCGCCGGTGCTCGAGTTCGATCAGGCCGGCAACCTGCTCCGCCACTGGGGCGGCGAGGACGGCGCGGGCTACCAGTGGCCGGCGTCGAATCACGGCCTCACCATCGATCACAAGGGCAACATCTGGATCGGCGGCAACGGCGCGGCCAACGACGGCCACATCCTGAAGTTCACGCAGGACGGCAAGTTCCTGATGCAGGTCGGCATCAAGCAGGCCGGTCTCGGCCCGGACAGCAACTCGCAGGAGCGCTTCTACCTGGTCGCGAAAGTCTCGGTCGACGCCAAGACCAACGAGGTCTACGTCGCCGACGGCTACGGCAACAAGCGCGTCGTCGTGATCGACGGCGACACCGGCAAGTTCAAGCGCTACTGGGGCGCCTACGGCAACAAGCCATCGGACGAACCGGCGCCGTCCCGCTACACCAACGGGTCGCAGCCGCTGCAACAGTTCCGCGGGCCGGTGCACTGCGCCGACATCTCGGTCGACAACCTGATCTACGTCTGCGATCGCACGAGCGATCGCCTGCAGGTGTTCACGCGCGAGGGCAAGTTCCAGAAGGAGATCTTCGTCGCGCCCGACTCGCTCGGCGACGGATCGACGTGGGACGTCGCGTTCTCGAAGGACGCGCAGCAGAAATACATGTACATCGCGGATGGCCGCAACCAGAAGCTGCGCATCTACGATCGCAAGTCGCTGGCCGAGCTGACCAACTTCGGCGAGGGCGGCCACTACCCGGGGCAGTTCTATTCGATGCACAGCATCGCGGTCGATTCGAAGGGCAACCTCTACACGACGGAAACCTATCAGGGGCGCCGCGTGCAGAAGTTCACCTACAAGGGACTCGGACCGGTGACGAAGAAGGAACAGGGCACCGTCTGGCCGCGGCGGACGACGAACTGACGCAGCCAGGCGGGTGGGGCTGGTAGGGCGGGTGGGGAAAGCGCTGGATCTCTTCGAGTCAGCCGGATCGCTTTCGCGACCGACCCCACCTGCCCCGTCAACCACCGCCACCTGCCCCACCCGGCCCGCCTGCCCTGACGCGCCGCGACTTCCTGTCAGGCGCGCTGCTCCTGCCGGCGCTGTTCACGCAAACATCGAGCGCCCGTTTCATCGCGACGATGCCGCTCGGCGCGCCCGGCGGGGCGCGGATTCCACCGTTCGGCCGGCTGCTCGGCGCCGGCCTCGACGCGCGGCAGTTCACCGACCTGTCGCTCGTCGCCGAATCCGCAATCCCCGCAATCCATCCAATCAATCCGCAATCCGCATTCCGCAATCCGCATTGGTCACGCCGACGGATCGCTTCTTCATCCGCACGGCTGCGCCCGCGGCGCTGCCGCCGGCCGATCCGTTGGACGCTTCGCGTCGGCGGGCTGGTGCGCGCGCCGGTCGACCTCACCCCCGCCTCGCTCGAATCGGTTGGAAGCGCCAGCGGCCGCTACCTGATCGAATGCTCCGGCAACTCCGACCAGAGCACCTACGGGCTGATGAGCACCGCCGACTGGGAAGGCGTGCCGCTCGGCGCGGTTCTCGATCGCGTCCAGGCGTCATCGGCGTCGTACCGCGTGCTCGTCTCCGGCGTGGACGACGAGGCGTCGCGGCCGGTGACGTCGGTGCCGGGCGCCAGCTGGATCTTCTCGCGCGGCGATCTCGAGCGCGCGATGCTCGGCGACGCGGATGAACGGCGCCGCGCTGCCGCGCGATCACGGCGCGCCGGTCCGGCTGATCGTGCCCGGCTGGTACGGCTGCGCCTGCATCAAGTGGGTCGATCGCATCGAGCTGCGTGCCGGACGAGGCGCCGGCGACGACGCAGATGCGGGAGTTCGCGGCGAGGACACATCAGGCCGTCGACGCGGTCAGGTCGGAAGCGCCGCTGGCGCGCGATTTCATCCCGGCGGCGATCGACACCGCCGCGATGCCGGTGCGGGTCGAGAAATGGGCGATCGACGGCCGCGTCGCCTATCGCATCGCCGGCATCATCTGGGGCGGCTCGAAGCCGACCAACGCGCTGTCGATCCGCTTCCGCTCCGGCCAGCCGTGGGTGCCGGTCGACGACTGCCCCCTGCCCGACTCGACGCTGACCTGGAGTGTGTGGACGCACACGTGGCGTCCCGAGGCGCCTGGCCGCTACCAGATCGTCCTGCGCGTCGACGACCCGTCAATCCGCACGCGGCGGCTCGACATCTTTTTCTACGTGAGAGAGATCGAGATCGACGAGGTGTGAACCGGGCCAAAAGCGGGGTTGGACCCGCCTTTTGGGTCCGACCCCTATCACCCGGCGGGTGCGAAGAGATCTCTCCGCAGCAACTAGCTGATAAGGGGTCGGACCCACAAAGCGTGTCCAACCCCGCTCATCGCGCGAGCTGCGCGCGCTTCGGCGAGCTCGGGGCGATCCTTGTCGGCGAGCTTCCACGACGTTCAGGAACTCGCGCGCGGTGGAGGCGGCGAGCTTCGCCTGTCCGGCGGCGCTTGCGGCGCGCGCCAGGCCGAGCAGCGACGCCGCCCGCCGCGGCGTGCGCGCCAGCGCGGCCTTGAACTGCACGATCGCCGCCGGCGGGATCGCCGGTGCCCAGCAGGATCTCGGCGTAGAGCTCGCCGGCCGGCTTCACCGGATACGGGCGCGCGATCGGCTTCGGCCGGCGCGCCTCGAGCTGCGCCGCGCGCGCGAGCGCGGCCAGCGCGCCCGACCTGGTCGCCGCGCCCGAGCCGCATCATCCCCTCGAGCTGCGCCGCCATGATCTGCGCGATCTCCTTCGCATCGCGATCGGGCAGCGTCGCCGCCGCCGTGCTTCAGGTGCTCGAGCGCCGCGTCGGCGCGCGCGGGATCGCCGAGGGCGACGCTGGCGACGCCGAGCGCGAACAGCTCGTCGATGTTGTCGAAGTTCGGCTGCCCCTTCATCTGCTTCCAGTCGCCGTTCTCGAGCACCAGCCGCGCCTTCATCGACGCCAGCTCGCTCTTCAGCGACATCGCGCCGTAGCCGCGGCCGATCTCGCTCTCGACGTGACCCGCGTGGCCGGGCGGGGCCGGCAGGGCAGGCTGGGGCGGGCTGGTGGGTTTGCCGGGGCTGGCGGGGGCAGCGCTCGCAATCGCGGCCTCGACGGTGCGCATCAGCTCGCGCGCCTTGGCGAACCGGCCCTGCTGCAGGTACTCGTAGTGCAGCCAGCTGAGGCTGTGAAAGTCGGCCTGCGCCATCGACAGACCCGAGCCGCTTGACGCGATCGACCGACGCCGCGAACGACGACTCGTCGGACGCCACCGCGTCGTCCCACATCCCGAGCGGCAGGAAGATGTGCGACGGCATGTGGCGCGCGTGGCTCGACGCCGGCGCGATGCGCGCGTAGATCCGCGCCGCCTTCAGCCCCATCGCCGCGTGCTCGCCGTCGTCGAACGCGTGCAGCGCGTAGTGGGCGGCGCCGGGATGCTCGGGGTTCTTCTCGAGCACGGCGGCGGCAATGCCGCCGGCCTTCAGCGAGAGCGTCGGTGTCGCGCTGCCCTTCCGGCATCGTCGCCAGCAGGGCCAGCGCGTAAAGCGCGGCCGCATCCTGGTCCTCGGGAAACCGCCGCGACATCTCCGCCATCGCGTCGGCGTAGGCGCGATCGCGCGCTGTCTTGGCGCCGTCGCCGAACAGCCGCTCGACGGCGTCGAGGTAGGCCTTCTCGCGATCGGTCGGCGCCTTCGCCTGCCGCGCCGCGCGCGTCGGCGCCAGCCGCGCCAGGACCGCGCGCGCCTTCTCGAGGTTTTCGTTGTACCAGAGCGGCTGGTTGTAGGCGAGCGCTTCGCCCCAGTAGGCCATGGCGAAGCCGGCGTCGGCGCGCTGCGCCTGCCGGAACGCCTCGATCGCATCGTCGTACTCGAAGCTGTGCAGCAGCAGGACGCCGCGGACGAACGGCCGGCTGCGCCGCCGCGGCGCCGGAGGTGGGAAATGAGATGCGGCCGAGCGACGGCGACGGTTGGGCGGCGAGAGTAAGCGCGGCCGCCCGCTACCCACACCGAGCAACGCAGAGCCCGCCAAACCCACGGAGAAACTGCCACGCAGAAAATCTTACCCCGGGCCGTAGAACCCGCAGAGAAAAGGGCCTTCTCTGCGGGTTCCGCGGTTTCCGCGTCGATCGACGGGGTCAGACCCGAACTTCGGGTCTGACCCCGTTAGAACGTGAAGCGGAACATCACCTGCGTCAGGCGCATGAACCCGGACTGCGACGTGATCTGGCCGAAGGCCGAATTGCCGGCGGTCACGTTGATGCTGTTGGTCTGCACGCGGTTGAACAGGTTGATCGATCTCGACCTTGATCTGCGCCGACTTGCCGCCGCTCAGGCCGATGTTCTTCGAGAACGACAGGTCGGTGTTCTTGATCGGCGGCGTCCGCACGTCGGTAATCAGCCGCGGCGCGTTGCCGAAGGTGCCCGCCGGGGCCGTGGTGATCGCCGCCGGGTTGATCCAGGTGGCGGTCGGGTGATCGGCGGACGCGAGCCGGTCGGCGAAATCGCCCGGCGTCTCGAAGGCGGCACCGGTGAGGTTCGGCCGATTGCGCCCCGGCGAACAGCGTGTTGTCGCTCTGCGTGAAGCCGATCGGGAAGCCGCTCTGCAGGTTGACGACCGCCGAGACCGTCCAGCCGCCGGCGAGGGCGTTGCCGATTCCGCTCTGGTCGCCCACCGCCGATCCTTGCCGAACGGCAGCTGCCAGATCGGCGCGATGATCACGCGGTGCGGCACGTCGAGGACGCCGTAGCCGTAGTCGACCAGCGGGTTGAAGCAGGCGGCATAGTTCGTGGTCGTGCACGCGGGCATCGACGCCATGTAGTTGTAGTTGTTCAACGGCACGCCGTTGCCGTTGTTGGTGTAGAAGTTGGTCTCGCCGATCTGGTTGTCCTTGAGCACGCTGTAGGTGTAGCTGACGCGGCCGCCGATGCCGCCCGCGGTCGGCCGCTTGCTCCACTCGAAGACGGCCGGCGTTGTAGCGGTTGACGCCTTCGGAGACCTGCCGATCCTGCGACGTTCAGGAACTGCGGGTACGGCCGCAGCAACTGCGCGCGCGTCAGGGTCGCCTGCGTCGCCAGCGGCCCGGCGCTCGCGATTGCCGAAGAACGGATTCGGCACGGCCTGGTTCAGCACCGACGGGCCGAGCGCCAGGTACTTCGGGTCGAGCTGGTTGATGTTGACCACGGTGTCGACCGTGCCGCCGAGCGGCAGGTGATCGCCGCGCGCGCCGATGTAGCTGAAGGTGACGGCCATCGCGCCGGCAATTCGCGCTGAAGGTCGGCCGAGTACTGCTGCACGCGCGGCGCGGTGCGGTTCTGATCGACGTAGCTGATCGTCGTGCCGACGCCGGACAGCGCGCCCAGCGCGTTGCCGCGCGGCGCGACCAGCCCGTTCGGGAACGGGTTGGTCAGCGTGACGGTCGGCGTGCCGCTGGTCTGCGGGCTGACCGTGTTCTGCGTGAAGCCGATCTGGCCGTAGTTGCTGGTCGCGCTGCTCGGCACCGGGTAGTTCCACGGCGCCCAATACAGTCCGTAGCCGCCGCGCAGCACGGTCTTGGTGTTCAGCGAGTAGACGGCGCCGACGCGCGGCGACCACTTCACCCCCGGCGGGTTGCCCTGGTGGGTGTTGTTGCCGTCGACGCCGGCATACATCAGCCCGCCGGCGACCGTGCGGGCCGGTGTGCCGCCGCTCGGATCGACCGTCGCCGGAATGATGACGCTGCTCAGCGCGCTGGTGGCCTTCGGGATCGAAGCCGACCGTGAAGTTGTTGTCGACCTCGCGGATGCCGTCCTCGTGCTCGACGCGCAGGCCGTAGTTGAGCGTGAACGCGAGTTCAGCCGCCAGTCGTCCTGCCAGTAGCCGCCGTAATAGTTCGCGTAGATGTCGAGCGGCGTCGTCAGCGTCATCGTGCTCTGACGCGCCCGATCCGCCGTCGGATACCCGAGCAGGAAGCTGGCAAACGCGTCGCCCTCGGTCGTGCTGTTCTGGTTGAGGCCGGTCGACGACGTGAACTCCTTGTCGAACTTGAAACACCGCTCGCGTTGCCCGGGTTCAGCAGGAAGACGCCAATCCTGCCGGTAGTCGGCGCCCATCTTGAAGGTGTGCGTGCCGACGAACTTCGAGAAGCTGGCGTTGGCCCCGTCGACTTGTAGGTGCGGTACGACGGGTTGATCGCGCCGAACGTCCGCTGTCGCCGTTGACTGTGATACCCGGTCAGCGCGCCGAGCGGGAACTTCGGCACGCCGGTCTGGCCACCTGGCTGATGAACTGTCGGCGAGAAGCCGAGCGTCGACGGGATCGAAGTCGATCGTCATCGTGCTGTTGTCGACGAACTGCGTCCAGCCGAACCGCAGCGCCAGCACCGAGTTGTCGCTCAGCAGCCAGGTGTTGTTGAGCGCGACGATCTGCGGCGTCCGCTTCAGCAGGTAGTCGTTGGGGTCGGCGAAGCGGTTCGCGCCGTTCAGGCCGACCTCGAAGTAGTTCGAGCACGGCTCGTCGGTGTGGTTCCACAAGATAGAAACCGGTCAGCGAGACCTTGTCCCTGAACTTGTGCTCGACCTTGCCCGAGTACTCCTGCGCGCCAGTTGTCGATCTCGGCCGTGCGCGTGTAGTTGGTGCCGCCGTTCGACACGTTCGTGTCGGGCAGCGGCAGGTACTTCGATGATCGCCGCCGCCACCGGGTTGATGCGGTTGGCCGGGATGATGTTCCCCGGGAACGGCTGGTGCGTCAGCGGATCGTAGATGATCGACGCGCTGCGCCGGCCGGGTTGGTCAGCGCCGAGAAATCGCCGCTGCGCATCGCTGCGGTCGGCGAAGATCGTCGGTCACGCTGCGCGTCGAGACATCGTTGTAGCCCTCGCCGGCGAACCAGAAGAAGGTCCGGTTCCTGACGATCGGCCCGCCGAAGCCGCCGCCCGGCAGGTAGTACTCGGCTGTCCGGCTTCGGCCTGCCGGCTTTCGCGCCGAAGTAGTTGTTGGCGGCGCCCCAGCGCGGCCGCGTCTGGAAGAAGCCGGTGCCGTGCCAGTTGTTGGTGCCCGATTTCAGCGTGGTGTTGAAGACACCGCCGCCGGTGCGCCCCATCTCCGCGTCGTAGGTGTGCACCTGCACCTTGACGTCGTCGAGCGATTCGATGCTCGGGTTGGCGACGGCGCGGTTGCGTGAGGTCGGTGATCGGCACGCCGTCGAGGACGTAATTGTTGCCGCGGCGGGTGCCGCCGCCGAGCGACAGCAGCGACGCGTTGGTCTGATCCTGCTGCCGGTTGAATTGGCCGTCACCGGACGGGATGACCGTCGGGAATCGAGACGCCGATGAGGAACGCGGCGCGCCCGGGTGCCGGCAGCGTCTGCAGCGCCTCGGAGTCGAGCACCGTGCCCTGCGACGCGTTCGCCGTCTCGATGAGCGGCGCTGCGCCGGTCACCGTGATGCTCTCTTCGATCGCACCGACTTCGAGCGTCAGGTCGAGCGTCAGGAACTGCTGCGTGCCGATGCGGATGCCGCCGCGGTCGATCGTCTTGTAGCCCTGGAGGCTCGCTTTGACGCCGTAGTTGCCGGGATCGACGTTGGCGAAGACGTACTCACCGCGCTCGTTGGTCACGGTGGAGCGCTTGATGTTGGTCTGCTCGTTGGTCAGCGTCACTTCGACGCCGGGCACGACGCCGCCCGCGTCCTTGAGCGCTCCGCGCAAGCCGCCCTGGAACCCCTGCCCCGCCGCGAGATGCGACGTCACGAGGACCAGCAGCGCTCCGACAACGAGCGAAGCCCGGACTCTCATACATGCTCCCTTCAACACGCACCGATGGTGCGAAAGGCCCCGTTTAAACCGCCGAACCGACCGAGCGCGACGTGTCAACGCCCAGGGACCGACGAACGACGAGGAAGCCGTGAGGGAAACCGTATGAAACCGCTTGCAGGACTCTAATGAGAATTTTACGGTTCTGCAACAGGCAGGACCCAGAACATCCGCGGCGAGCTGACCGATCGCCCGGGGGGACGGTTCGGTCGAACCGTCCCCCCGGCGTCGAACGCGCTGTCTAGAAGGTGTAGCGGAACATCACCTGCGTGAGCCGCATGAACCCCGACTGCGTCGAGATCTGGCCGAACGTCGAGCTGCCGGTCGTGACCTGCGATGCCAGCCACGTCAACTGGACCTGGTTGAACAGGTTGACGATTTCGAACTTGATCTGCGCCGACTTGCCGCCGCTGAGGCCGAACGCTCTTGCTGAACGACAGGTCGGTATTCTTGATCGGCGGCGTTCTCACGTCGGTGATCGTTCGCGGCGCGTTGCCGAACGTTCCCGCTGGAGCCGCGGAAATCGCCGCCGGGTTGAGCCAGGTCGCGGTCGGATGGTCGGCTGACGCCAGCCGGTCCTCGACAGCTCACCCGGCGTCTCGAAGCCGGTGCCAGTCAGGTTCGGCCGGTTCGCGCCGCCGAGCAGCGTGTTGTCGGTCTGCGTGAGGCCGATCGGGAAGCCGCTCTGCATGTTAATCACCGCCGCGACGGTCCAGCCGCCGGCGATCGCGTTCGCGACTCCGCTGGTCGCCCAGCGGCGATCCTTGCCGAACGGCAGCTGCCAGATCGGCGCGATGATCACGCGGTGCGGGACGTCGAGGATGCCGTAGCCGTAGTCGACGAGCGGGTTGAAGCAGGCGGCGTAGCTGGTCGTCGTGCACCCCGGCGCGGAAGAGATGTAGTTGTAGTTGTTCACCGGCACGCCGTTGCCGCGCTGGGAGTAGAAATTGTTCTCGCCGATCTGGTTGTCCTTGAGCACGCTGTAGGTGTAGCTCACGCGGCCGCCGATGCCGCCCTGTGCTCGGCCGCTTGGTCCACTCGAGGACGGCGGCGTTGTAGCGGTTGACGCCCTCGGACACCTGGCGCGCCTGCACGTTGAGGAACTGCGGGTACGGCCGCAGCAGCTGGCCGCGCGACAAGGTCGCCTGGGTCGCGAGCGGGCCCGCGGCCGGGTTGCCGAAGAACGGGTTCGCCACCTGCTGGTTGAGAACGGTCGAGCCGAGCGCGAGGTACTTCGGATCGAGCTGGTTGATGTTGACCACGGTGTCGTCGGTGCCGCCGAGCGGGAGGTGATCGCCGCGCGCGCCGACGTAGCTGACGGTGACCGCCATCGCGCCCGGCAGCTCGCGCTGCAGGTCGGCCGAATACTGCTGGACGCGCGGCGCGATGCGGTTCTGATCGACGAAGCTGATCGTCGTGCCGACGCCGGACAGCGCCCCGAGCGAGTTGCCGCGCGGCGACACCAGGCCGTTCGGGAACGGGTTGGTCAGGCTGCACCGTCGGCGTGCCGGCGGTCTGCGGGCGTGACGGTGTTCTGGGTGAAGCCGATCTGCCCGTAGTTGCTGGTCGTGCTGCTCGGCACCGGGTAGTTCCATGGCGCCCAGTAGATGCCGTAGCCGCCGCGGAGCACCGTCTTGGTGTTCAGTGAATACACCGCGCCGACGCGCGGCGACCACTTCACGCCGGGCGGGTTGCCCTGATAGGTCTTGTTGCCGTCGACGCCGGCATACATCAACCCGCCGGCCGCGGTGCGGGCCGGCGTCCCGCCGCTCGGATCGACGCTGGCCGGAATCGTCACGCTGCTCAGCGCGCTGGTCGCCTTGGGGTCGAAGCCGACGGTGAAGTTGTTGTTGCGCTCACGCATGCCGTCTTCGTGCTCGATGCGCAGGCCGTAGTTGAGCGTGAAGCTCGAGCTGATGCGCCAGTCGTCCTGCAGGTAGCCGCTGTAGTAGTTGGTGTAGATGTCGAGCGGCGTGGTCAGGGTCATCGTGCTCTGCCGCGCGGCATCGGCGGTCGGATAGCCGAGCAGGAAACTCGCGAACGCATCGCCTTCGGTCGTGCTGTTCTGGTTGAGCCCGGTCGACGAGGTGAATTCCTTGTCGAACTCGAAGGAGCCGCTGGCGTTGCCCGGGTTCAGCAGGTTGACACCGATCTGGCGGTAGTCAGCGCCCAGCTTGAAGGTGTGGGTGCCGACGAACCGGGAGTAGCTCGCGTTGGCGCCGTTCGACTTGTAGGTTCGGAACGACGGGTTGATGGCGCCGAACGCGCTGTAGCCGTTGGTGAACGTGCCCAGCGGGAACTTCGGCACGCCGGTCTGAGCGACTGCGGCCCCGTAGGCCGGCGAGAAGCCGAGCGTCATCGGATCGAAGTCGATCGTCATCGTGCTGTTGTCGACAAACTGCGTCCAGCCGTAGCGGAGCGCCAGGACCGAGTTGTCGCTGAGCAGCCAGGTGTTGTTGATGGCGACGATCTGCGGCGTGCGCTTGAGCAGGTAGTCGTTGGGATCGGCAAAGCGGGTGGCGCCGTTCGACCCGATGTCGAAGTAGTTCGAGCACGGCTCGTCGGTGTGGTTCCAGAGGTAGAACCCAGTCAGCGAGACCTTGTCGCCGAACTTGTGCTCGACCTTGCCCGAGTACTCCTGCGCCTTGTTGTTGATCTCCGCAGTGCGGGTGTAGTTGTTCGTGCCGTTCGAGACGTTGACGTCGGGGAGCGGCAGGTACTTGAGGATCGACGCCGACACCGGGTTGATGCGGTCCTGGGGGATGACGTTCCCCGGGAACGGCTGGTGCGTCAGCGGATCGTAGATGGTCACGCGCTGGCCGGTTGGCGTGGTCAGGGCCGAGAAATCGCCGCGCCGCATCGCTTCGGTCGCAAAGATTCTCGACACGCCGCGGGTCGACACGTCCTTGTAGCCTTCGCCGGCGAACCAGAAGAAGGTCCGGTTCTTGACGATCGGCCCGCCGAATCCGCCGCCGGGCAGGTAGTACTTGGTCTCGGGCTTGGGCTGTCCCGCCTTGTCGCCAAAGTAGTTGTTCGCCGCGCCCCAGCGCGGACGCGTCTGGAAGAAGGCGGTGCCGTGCCAGTTGTTGGTGCCCGACTTCAGCGTCGTGTTGAACACGCCGCCGCCGGTGCGCCCCATCTCCGCGTCGTAGGTGTGCACCTGCACCTTCACGTCGTCGAGCGCCTCGATGCTGGGGTTGGCCACGGCGCGGTTGGTGAGGTCGGTGATCGGCACGCCGTCGAGCACGTAGTTGTTGCCGCGGCGCGAGCCGCCGCCGAGCGACAGCAGCGAGGCGTTGGTCTGATCCTGCTGGCGGTTGTACTGGCCGTCGCCCGAGGGGATGACGGTCGGGATCGAGACGCCGACGAGGAACGCGGCGCGCCCCGGCGCCGGCAGCGTCTGCAGCGCCTCGGAATCGAGCACCGTGCCCTGCGAGGCGTTCGCCGTTTCAATCAGCGGTGCCGCGCCGGTGACGGTGATGCTTTCTTCGACCGCGCCGACTTCGAGCGTCAGATCGAGGGTGAGGAACTGCTGCGTGCCGATGCGGATGCCGCCGCGGTCGATCGTCTTGTATCCCTGCAGCACTGCCTTGACCGCGTAATTGCCGGGATCGACGTTGGCGAAGACGTACTCGCCGCGCTCGTTGGTGGCGGTGGAGCGCTTGATGTTGGTCTGCTCGTTGATCAGCGTCACTTCAACACCGGGCACCACGCCGCCGGTGTCTTTCAGTGATCCGCGCAATCCGCCCTGGAACCCCTGCCCCGCCGCGAGCTGCGACGTGGCGAGTACCAGCACCGCTCCGACAACGAGCGAAGCCCGGAGTCTCATACATGCTCCCTTCAAGACGCACCCGTGGTGCGAAAGCCCCGTAAAACGCCGACCAGACCAGAGCGCCAAGTGATACGCCCGAGTGACGACGAACGACGACGAAGCCGTGAACGGAAAATGTATGAAGGCTGTTGGGGGGATTCTAGGGAGAGTTTTTCGGTTCTGCAACAGGCAGTTGAAAAAGATTTCGCCTCCGGACACTGCAGCGGTGCGGGATCCAACGATTTGAGGAACGGGAACAAAAAAAATGGCCACGGAGACCAGAAGCCTCCGTGGCCGAATCGAGACGTTCCCCGGCAGGACCGGGGAACAGCCTAGAACGAGAAGCGGAACATCACCTGCGTGATGCGCATGAAGCCGGCCTGCGTGTTGGTCTGGCCGAAGTTCGTGTTGCTGAAGTTGTTGCGGCCGCTCAGCGCACGGACGTTCGGACGGTTCAGGAGGTTGAGCATCTCGATCTTCAGCTGCGCGGTCTTGGTGCCGAAGCTGAAGTTCTTCATGAACACGCCGTCGACGTTGTACTGCCCCGGCGAGCGCAGCTCGGTGATCGTCCGCGGCGCGTTGCCGAAGGTGAACCCCGGCGCGGCCGAGAACGCGGCCGGGTTCAGCCAGGTCGCGCTCGGGTGATCCGCGCTGGCCAGCCGGTCTTCGAAGCTGCCCGGGGTCGACAGGTCGACGCCCGGCACGATGTTCGGCCGCTGCACGCCGGCGAAGGTGCCGGTATTGTCGGTCTGCTGGATGTTCAGCGGGAAGCCGCTCTGCAGGTTGATCGCCGTCGACAGCGTCCAGCCGCCGAGGATCCAGTCGACCGCCGAGTTGTCAGAGCCCCACTTCTTGCCCTTGCCGAACGGCAGCTCGACGATCGGCGCGATGATCACGCGGTGCGGGACGTCGAGGAGGCTGTAGCCATAGTCCGCATCCGGGTTGTAGTAGGCCGAGCCCGGGATGTAGTTGTAGTTGTTGAGCGGCAGCCCGGGGCTGATCGGCGAATAGAAGTTGTCCTCGCCCACCAGGTTGTCCTTCAGCACGCTGTAGGTGTAGCTGACGCGGCCGCCCCAGCCGCCCGTGGTCCGCTTCGACCACTCGATGACGGCGGCGTTGTAGCTGCTCTTGCCTTCGAGCACGTGCCGGGCGTTGACGTTCTGGAACTGCGGATACGGCCGCAGCAGCTGCGCGCGGGTCAGCGTCGCCTGCGACGCCAGCGGGCCGGCGTTCGTGTTGCCGAAGAACGGGTTCGGCAGCACGTCGTTCAACCGCGCGCCGAGGGCCATGTACTTCGGATCGAGCTGGTTGATGTTGACCGGCGTGTCGGCCGATCCGCCGAGGCCGAGGTGATCGCCACGCGAGCCGATATAGCTGATCAAGAGCGCCTGGCTGCCCGCCAGCTCGCGCTGCAGATCGACGCCGTACTGCTGCACACGCGGCGCCGTGCTGTTCTGGTCGACGTAGCTGAAGGTCGTGCCGACACCGGCCAGCGCGCCGAGGCTGCTGCCCGCCGGCTGGAGGATGCCGTTCGGGAACGGGTTGGTGAGGGAAACCGTTGGAACCGTTCCGGGCGCGGACTGCGCGACCAGCGTGTTCTGCGTGAAGCCGACCTGGCCGTAGTTATTCGTCGCCGAGCTTGGCGCCGGATAGTTGTACGGCGCCCAGTAGATGCCGTAGCCGGCGCGCAGCACCGTCTTGGTGTTCAGCGAGTACACCGCGCCGACGCGCGGCGACCATTTGATCTTCGGCGGGTCGCCCTGCGTCACCGGGTTGCCGTTGACGCCGGCGTACATCAGGCCGCCGGCGACGGTCCGCGCGGGAACGCCCGCAACCGCGTCGGCCGGGATGACGACCGACGACAGCGCGCTGGTCAGAGTCGGATCGAAGCCGACGGTGAAGTTGTTGTTCTGTTCCCGCATCCCGGTCTCGTTCTCGATGCGGAGGCCGTAGTTCACCGTGAACTTCGAGCTCACGCGCCAGTCGTCTTGCGCGTAGCCGCCGGAGTAGTAGGTGAACAGATTGACCGGCGTCGATCGCGTGATCTGGCTCGGGCGCGCGCTGACGTTCGCCGACGGGAAGCCGAGCAGGAACGAGGCAAAGCTGTTCCCGTCGAGCGCGCCGCCAACGCCGTTCGACGACGTGATGTCACGGTCGAAGTCGAAGGAGCCGGCGCCGTTGCCCGGGCTGAAGAAGTCGAGGCCGATCTTGCGGAAGTCGGCGCCGAACTTGAACGTGTGCGTGCCGACGAACTTCGAGAACGTGCCGTTGGCACTGATCGACTTCCAGTTCCGATCGGTCGGCTCAATCGCGCCGAGCGTCCGCGCCGCATTCGCGTCGTAGTTGCGGATGCGGACCTGCGGGAACTTCTGCACCGTGATCTGGTTGAGGTAGGTCTGCGAGAAGCCGAGCGTCGCCGGGTCGAAGTCGATGCTGAGCGTGTCGTTGTCCGGGAAGCGCGTCATCCCGAACCGCAGTGCCATCACCGAGCTGTCGTTCAGCACCCAGGTGTTGTTCACGGCCAGAATCTGCGGCCGCCGCTTGAGGATGTAGTCCGCGCGGGTCGGCGAAACGGTTCGGCTCGCTCTGATCCGCGGTGCCGAAGTAGTTCGCGCACGGCTCGTTGGAGCGGTTGTAGAGGTAGAAACCGGTGAGCGAGACGGCGTCGCTGAACTTGTGCTCGACCTTGCCGGTGTACTCCTGCGTCCAGGTCGACTTGATCAGCGAGGTGCGGTTGTAGTTGGCGCTGCCGTTGGAGATCTGCGAGTCCGCGGCCGGCAGGTACTTCAGCATCGCCGCCGACACGTTGTTGATGCGGTTGGCCGGGATGACGTTGCCCGGGAACGGCTGCCGCGTCAGCGGATCGTAGATGACGACGAGCTGGCCGGCGGCGTTCGTGGTCTGGGAGAAATTGCCGGCGCGCTCGAGGTTGGTCGGCATCGTCTCGGTGGCGTTGCGCGTCTGCACGTCGGTGTAGTTCTCGGCCGCGAACCAGAAGAACGTCCGGTTCTTGACGATCGGTCCGCCGAAGCCGCCGCCGCCGAGGTAGTACGGGTTGTTCGGCTTGTCGAGGCCCGCCTTCTCGCTGAAGAAGTTGTTCTTCGACGCCCACAGCGGCCGGGTCTGGTAGAAGGCGCTGCCGTGGAACTGGTTGGTGCCCGACTTCAGCGTCGTGTTGAACACGCCGCCGCCGGTGCGTCCCATCTCCGCGTCGTAGGTGTGGACCTGGACCTTGACGTCGTCGAGCGATTCGATCGTCGGGTTCGCGCTCTGGCGGTTGCGCAGGTCGGTGATCGGCACGCCGTCGAGCGTGTAGTTGTTGCCGCGCCGGGTGCCGCCGCCGAGCGAGATCAGGGACGCGTTGGTTTGATCCTGTTGACGGTTGAACTGCGTATCGCCCGACGGGATGACCGTCGGCACTGTTGTACCGATCATGAATGCGTTGCGACCGGGGGCCGGAAGGGTCTGGAGCGCTGCCGAGTCGAGCACCGTTCCCTGGGAGGCGTTGCCGGTTTCAATCAATGGGGCCTGGCCGGTGACCGTCACGCTCTCGGTGATCGCGCCGACTTCCATGACGAGATCGAGCGTGAGGAACTGCTGCGTGGCGACGCGGATGCCGCCGCGATCGACAGTTTTGTAGCCTTGGAGAGCCGCCGTGACCTTGTAGTTGCCCGGGTCGACGTTCGCAAAGACGTATTCGCCGCGTTCGTTGGTCACCGTAGAGCGCTTGACGTTCGTCTGTTCGTTGGTGAGGGTGACTTCCACGCCGGGTACGACACCGCCGGAGTCTTTCAGCGAGCCGCGAATACCACCCTGGAACCCTTGTCCGAACACTGAACCCGCAGTGACCACGACCAGCAGCGCTCCGATGAGCGCAGCTCGAAACCTCATAGGTGTCCCTCCCAAGTTGTTGAAAACGGACCCGATAGCGGGAATGGGCGGATCCTATTGGTGCACGAACGGACTCGCAAGGAGATTGTCAGCGGTCGGGGTGGATTTCGGAGGGGGGAACAAAGAAATGGAGCGCCGTTGGAACGGCGCTCCATTTTTCTGAATAGGCGATGGGGTCGGACACCCGTCTGACCCCCGGTGGCCAATTCGGCGGGGTCAGACGGGTGTCCGACCCCCACGCGTCCGCGCTACGGCTTCTTCACCTCGAACTTGATCTGCTTGAGGATGCCGGCTTCCTTGGGCATTTCGGCCGTCCCCGCCGGGAACTTGCTGACCTTGAACATGAAGGCGAGGATATCGGCGTTCTGCTGGCCGCTGAGCGACCCGGGCGCGTTCTGCGGCATCGAGATGCGGATGCGCTCGAAGAGGTCGCCGACGGTCAGGCCATCCCAGCCGGCGAGGAACTCGCCGCCCGCGAGCGGCGGCGCCATCTCACCGCCCGTCAGTTCGCCGCCATGGCAGGAGGCGCATTCCTGCGCATACAGCCCCTGGCCGCGGGTCGCCTGCTCTTCCGTATAAATGCCTTCCCAGATCGACTTGGTCGGCGGTTGTGCTTGTACACGGGAATTGAGGGTCAGAACCGCCGCCAACGGGAGCAGGGCCACCGCTGCAAATTTAAGTTTCATGCGGCTATTGTACAAAAAAAGGGCCCGGTTTCCCGGGCCCCGACAAAAACTGACAATCCCTTTACGCCTTTACGGTCCGGCAGGAGAGGAACGCAGAGTCCGCTGAGACCGCAGAGAGAATCTCCTGGAAATTCTCTGCGTGCTCTGCGAGCTCTGCGTTCGCACCGCCGCTGCTCTAGAAGCGATACCGGAACGACAGCTGCCAGATCCGCATGAACCCGGCCTGCTGGGTGATCCGGCCGAAGCTCGACGAGTCGATCGCGTTCGAGTCGATCCCACGGAACTTCGCCGTGTTCGTCAGGTTGAGGATCTCGAACCGGATCTCGCCCGAGTGCGTCCGCGCGAACGTCGTGTCCTTGGTCAGCACGAGGTCGATGTTCTTGCGGAACTGATACCGCGCGTCGCCGTTGGTCCGCGGCGCGTTGCCGAACTGGCCCGCTCCCGGGTTGGTGAACGCGCCGCTGGTGAAGTAGACCGCGTCGGGGTTGTCGTCCGACGCCACGCGATCGTTGTCGCTGCCCGGACGTGTTCGGATCGCCGGTGAGGTTCGGCCGCTGCCGGCCGCCGAACAGCCCCAGGTTCGCATCGGACACGCCGGTGCTCAGCACGGCGTTCAGCGGCGACCCGCTGACGAGCTCGACGACCGCGGATGCGCTCCAGCCGCTCGAGCAGCAGCCGCGCGGCGGCGCCGCTGCTCTTCGAGTCGGGGAACTTGACGATCGGCGCCAGGATGATGCGGTGCGGCGAGTCGAAGTTGCTGATGCCGTATTCGGCATCGAGATCGTAGTTGTTCTGCGGCGAACGCGCGTCCGCGTCTGGTAGGTGCTGCTCCTGCCCGAACTGGTTGTCCTTCATCTGGCTCAGCGTGTAGCTGAAGCGGCCGCCCCACCAGTCCGGTCGCGCGCTTGTCGAGGACGAACGTCGCGGCGTGGTACTGCCGCTCGTCCGCCGTCGGTCTTCTCGTACATGGAAGACGTCGCCGAACTGCGGGAACGGCCGCAGCAGCTGGCCCGCCTGAATCGTCGGCGCACGTCGGCGAACTCGCCGGCGCCGGCGACGCCGAAGAACGGGTTGGGCACCGACGGCGCGCAGCGCCGCCGCGTTCCACGTGCCGTTCGGCCCGGGGAACGCCGCGCGCGCGACCGCCGGATCGATCTGGTTGATGTTGATCGCTTCGCCGGTGCTCGTCGCCGCTCGGTGCCGAAGTAGCCGATGTCGCGGCCGGTGGCGCCGATGTAGCCGACGGTGACCGCCATGCCGCCGCGGCAGCTCGCGCTGCACGTCGAACGAATACTGGTGAACCTTCGGGTCGCCCTTGTTCTGGTCGACGAAGTCTGATCGTGCCGCCGGTGCCGGTGAGCAGCCCGAGCGAGCTGCCGAATCGGCTGGATCAAGCCGCCGGGGAACGGATTGTCGAGCGACGACGATCGGCACGGCGGTGGTGCTGTCGGACTGAATCAACGACGTCGTCCGCGTGAAGCCGATCTGGCCGTGCTTGCGTCGCGGTGTAGTTCCACGGCGCGTAGAAGAGCCCGTAGCCGCCGCGGACGACCGTGTTCTTGCTCGGCGCGTAGGTGACGCCGACGCGCGGCGCGACCTTGATCGCGGCCGGATTGCCCTGCTCCTCCGGCGCGCCGTCGACGCCGGCGAAGATCAGGCCGCCCTTGATGCGTGCGGCCCGCGAGCAGCCCGGTCTTCGGCACGCGCGCGTCGAGCGGGCTGGTCGACGTTCTGGTCGAACGCGACCGTCTGACGGTTCTCGATCTCCTGCAGGCCGTCCTCGTGCTCGAACCGCAGGCCGTAGTTCAGCGTCAGACGTTCGCTGCACGCGCCAGTCGTCCTGGACGTAGGCGCCGTAGTACTTCGTGAACCACTCGAACGGGCCGTCGTCGAACGGGACCGACCCGGAGTACGGCACGCCGAGCAGCACGCTGGCCAGTTCGTGGCCGCCGACGCCGTTGTTGCTGGTGAAGAGGCGGTCGAAATCGAACCGCCCGCCCATCTGCGTGTCGGACACGGTCGCGACGCCCAGTCGCCGCATGTCGGCGCCGACCTTGAGGCTGTGGCTGCCCATCAGCTTGGAGAGCGTGCCGTTGATCGAGTACGGGCTCTTCCAGCGGTCGGGAATCGCGCCCCAGCCGCCGACGTCCTCGACGCGTCGTCGAAGCGAACGTCGGGGAAGACGTCCTTCTGCGACAGCGCGTTGGTGTAGTTCGGGCTGAATCCCAGCGATCCGATCCCGGCGCTGAACGGCTGCTTGTCGCACGAGTCCTGCCACGTGCGACCAGCCGTAGCGCAGCGTCAGCACCGTCGTGTCGTTGATGATGTTGGTGTTGTTGAACACCAGCACGTGCGGCCGGCGGCGCAGCGGGCCGAAGAAGTTGTCCTGGCTGGCGATGTACCACGCGTCCGGCTTCATGATCGTGCTGCCCGGCTCGTCGGTCTTGTTGTAGATGTAGAGGCCGCTCAGCGACGACGTGTCGGTGAACTTGTGCTCGGCCTTGATCGTGAACATGTCCGCGGCGTCGACGATCGGGCCGGTCGCGATGGCGTTCGGCTGGTTGTTCTCGTTGGCGGCAATCGGCCCGGCGATGGTCTCGGTCGGCCACGCGCCGAGCATGCCGAAGCCGGCGGCGTTCGCCGCCGGATGGGTCCGCGGGATGATCGCGCCGGTGAACAGGCCGCCGGTGGCAAGCGATCCGGTCCCGGTCGCCGGGCACTTGGCGTTCGCGACGCCGCCGCGGCAGTACGGGTTGTAGATGCTGGACCGGCGCGCCGCCGACCGTCGAGGTCGAGAAGTCGCCGACGCGCTGCTTCAGGCTCGGCCAGACCTGCTGCTCGTTCCGGGTCGTGTTCGATCGATAGCCTTCGGTGGCGGTCCAGAAGAACGTCCGGTTCTTCCAGATCGGGCCGCCGATGCCGCCGCCGTAGAGGCGGTAGTAGGTGTCGGACAGGCCGCTCTCTTCCTTGCTCTGGCCCTGCTTCTCGACGAAGAAGTTCTCGTTGACGCCCCAGACGGGACGCGTCTGATAGAAGCCCGAGCCGTGGAAGTTGTTGGTGCCCGACTTCGCGGTGACGTTGAACACGCCGCCGCCGGTGCGGCCCATCTCGGCGTCGTAGGTGTGGACCTGGACCTTCACTTCCTCGACCGCTTCGATCGTCGGGTTCAGCACCGCGCGGCCGACCAGCTCGGTGATCGGCACGCCGTCGAGCAGGTAGTTGTTGGCGCGCATGCCGCCGCCGCCGAGCGAGACGATCGAGGCGTTGCTCTGATCCTGCTGCCGGTTGAACTGCGGATCGCCGGCCGTCATCACGGTCGGAACCGTGATGCCGATGAGGAAGGCGTTGCGGCCGGGCGCCGGCAGCGACTCGAGCGCTTCACGATCGAGCACGCCGCCGGTCGACGCCGTCGACGTGTCGATCAGCGGCGACTGGCCGGTGACCGTGATCGACTCCTCGAGCGCGCCGACCTCGAGCACCACGTCGAGCGTGATGAACTGCTGCGTGCGCGACGACGAGGCCCTTGCTCTCGTAGGTCTTGTAGCCGGTGAGCGTGCGTCTTCAGCGTGTAGGTGCCGGGCGTGACCGCGGGAAAGTTGTACTGGCCGACGTCGTTGGTGACTGTATCGCGAGCAATGTTCGTCGCTTCGTTGGTCAGCGTGACCGCGACCCCGGGGATCACCCCGTTGGCGTCCCGCACTGCTCCGCGCACGCCGCCGGTGAACTGCTGCGCGCCAGCAGACGCTGCTCCTGCCATCACGAGGAGGCAGCATGTTACGACCCGAGCGAGACCTGTTTTCATAACCATCCTCCGGTAGACTCCCAGCCCAGATACCAATAGGTAGAGCGAAGCCCGACGTACGACAAATGCCACGTGCGACCAGGGATGAAATCGGTTGGGGTAAAACCGCGGCTATTCTAGGAGGGACTGTAAACCGCGTGCAACTACAGAAATGTCTCCGTGCACGCCATTGGCGGAGAACGGGCAGCGTCTCCAAATCGTTGGTCGCCATGGCGGCATGCCTGTTCGCTCTCGGTTTCGGCCGCAGCGCGGCGCAGCCGCGCGCGACGGAACTCTTCCAGCAGGGGCTCGCCGCGCTCCACCAGTTCGAGTACGAGGACGCCAACGAGGCGTTCATCAAGGCGCGTGAAATCGACCCGGCGTTCGTGATGGCGTACTGGGGCGAGGCGATGACCTACCACCAGACGCTCTGGCGCAACGAGAACGTCGCCGCCGCGCGGCAGGCGCTGGCGCGCCTCGGCGCCAACGCCTGCCTTGCGCGCGCGCTCGAACGACCGACCACCGAGGTGCAGGGGTGGCTCGGCGCCGTCGAACGGCTCTTCGGCCAGGGCGACGCCGACGCGCGCCGGCGGCAGTACGCGGACGCGATGGCGCCAGCTCTACGCGCGAGTCGCCGGACGATCCCGACGTCGCGTCGTTCTACGCGCTCGCGCTCCTCGGCACGATGTCGCGGAGCCTGATCGGCTACACCGACGCGCACGAAGGGCATCGAGCCGGCGCTGGCCGGCAGCACCACGCAGGCGCAGGTGGCGGAGATTCTCGAGCGCGTGCTGCGCTCGCATCCCGAGCACCCTGGCGCGCTGCACTACCTGCTGCACAACCAGGACGATCCCGCCCATGCCGCGCGCGCGCTTGCCGGCGGCGCGCACGCTCGCGCGGCTCGCGCCGGAGTCGAGCCATACGCGGCACATGCCGGCGCACATCTTCCTCCAGCTCGGGCTCTGGCAGGACGCCGAGCGATCCGATCGCCTCGGCGTTCGCGGCGTCCGAGGCGTGGGTCGCGCGCAAGCGTCTCGATCCGGCGCTGCGCAACTACCACGCGCTCTCGTGGCTGCAGTACGAGTTGCTGCAGCTGGGCCGCTACCGCGATGCGCTGGCGACAGTCGACGTGCTCGCGCCGATGGTCAAGGCGAGCGGCCAGCTGAAGCTTCTGAGCGACCTCTCGTCGATGCGCGCGCGCTACGTGATCGAGGCCGCCGACTGGGCGCTGATGGCCAACGAGAACAACTTCGGCAACGCCAACGAACTCTTCGCCATCGGCATCAGCGCGGCAAACTCCGGCGGCGCCGAGCGCGCGGAACGCGTGCGTCAGGGGCTGGCCGAGCGCGCGCAGGATCCGCGCGAGGGCGACCTGCGGCCGGCGATCGCGATCATGGAGCGCGAGGTCGCGGCGGTGATCGCACACGCGGCCGGGCGGGCTGACGAAGCGGTGCGGATGCTGACCGAGGCGGCGCAGCAGGAGTCGCAGCTGCCGGCGCCGCTCGGCCTGCCGGCGCCAATCAAGCCGGCGCCGGAGCTGCTCGGCGAGGTGCTGCTCGCGCTCGGGCGCGCGCGCGAGGCGGTGCCGTTTTTCGAGCAGGCGCTGCGCGCGCAATCCCAACCGCTCGCGATCGGTGGTCGGGCTCGCGCGCGCCGCGGCCGCGGCCGGCGATGTCGCCGCTGCGCGCCGGCACTACACCGCGCTCTCGAGAACTTCAAGGAGGCGGATGCCGATCTGCCGCTGCTGCGCGAGGCGCGCAGCGCTGCGCGCCCGGACCGGGCCTCTGCGCGCGGCGCCGCGCCGGGCTGCGTCCGGTTGTACGGGCGTCGATCTGTCGCCGCAGCCCTTGCGACGCCGGCGCCGCGCGTCGAGCCGCGAGCTGGTGATCGCGACGCGGCGAAAGCGGGTGACAACGGTCTGACCGCGTCGTGCAAGGCCGACTGCACGCAAGCAGAATGCGCCGCTGAAAAGCGGGTCAGACCCCGGGTCATGGTCTGACCCCTTATCAGCGTTGTATCGCTTCGAATCTTGAGCCCTTGCGCTCGCTGCCGCCGCGGCCGGAGTCGTTCTGTGGCGCAGGAAAGCGGGTGGCGCGTCGACGCCGGCAAGGCCGACGGCACGCAAGCGGAAGCGCCGCTGAAAAGCGGGGTCAGACCTGGTTTATGGTCATGACCCCTTATCAGCTTTGTCGCTACGAAGAGATCGTTTGTCGCCGCGAAGAGATCACTTCCACCGGCCCAGCGCCGATCACTTCCACCGGCGGTGGTAGTAAGGGGTCGGACCAAAAAGCAGGTCCGACCCCGCTGATGACTGAGGGTTACCGCTGCGGCTGGCTGTTCGTGCGCGTCTCCGACGCCGGCAGGCTGAACGCCAGGTACTCGCCGGAGTAGTTGCCGCCGCTGATCGACACGATGATGTACTGCTTGCCGTTCGCCATGTAGCTCATCGGCGAGCCGCTCTGCTGCGCCGGCATCCAGACCGCACCCACCTGCGCGCCGGTGTTCTTGTCGTAGGCACGCAGCATCGCGCCGCGCGGATGCTCCGGCGTCGTCGTGATCGCGGGGTCGCCGAGGACGACGAGCGACTTGGTCACCACGAGGCCGACGCTGCCCGGCAGGCCGGTCTTCGGGATGTTCTTGTCCTTCAGCAGCGGGTGGTTGCGCACCGCGTCCGGCGTGTCGCCGTGCGGCACCTGCCACTTGATCTCGCCCTTGTCGAGGTCGATCGCGTTCAGCAGGCTGTACGGCGGCTTGAGGAGCGGAAGGCCCTGAACCACGAGGCCGCCGCCACCGCCGCCCTGAGGCGCTGCCGGGGCTGCCGCAGCGGGAGCCTCCGCGCGTCCACCAGCGCGCGGGCGCCGCCGCCGGCGCCGCGCCACGACCACCTTCCGGAGCGCGCTGCGGCGCATCCGCCGCGCTGCCGAAGCCTGGCCCCTCACGCTCACGGAACGGCTGACCGGCGGTGCCGGCGACGTACTTGATGTCCGAGAACCCGGGCGGCGGCTCGACGAGCCCGATCGGCGCGATCGAGTGGTTGCTCGCGTGCGCGTAGACGACGTGGTTTTCCGGATCGGCACCGCCGCCCGGCCAGTTCGTGCCACCGGCCGTCGTGCCGATGGTCAGCGCCGCCAGCGGCCCTTCGACCTTGCTCACGACCGGCGGGAGGAACATCGGCCCGAGCTTGTAGCGCGACACCAGTTGCTTCGCCTCCGCGTTCAGCTCCGGCGTGAAGTCGATCAGATCCTCGAGCGTGACGGCCTGCCGCGCGTACGCCGGCGGCTTGGTCGGGAACGGCTGCGTCGGCGACGTCTTCTCACCCGGCACGTCGGACTGCGGCACCGGCTTCTCCTCGATCGGCCACACCGGCTGACCGGTGATGCGATCGAAGGTGTAGAGGAACGCTTCCTTGCTCGGCATCGCCACGGCCTTGATCGGTTTGCCGTTGACGGTGATGTCGAGCAGGATCGGCGCCGAGGAGAGGTCGTAGTCCCAGATCGCGTGGTGGACGATCTGATAGTGCCACTTGCGCTGACCGGTCTTCAGGTCGACGCACACCAGGCTCTCGCTGAACAGGTTGTTGCCCGGACGATGGCCGCCGTAGAAATCCGAGCTCGGCGTCTCGACCGGCAGGTAGACGAGGCCGGCTTCTTCATCGACCGTGATCTGCGTCCAGACGCCGGTGTTGCCGTTGGTCGACCACGACTCGTTCTCCCACGTGTCGGCGCCGAACTCGCCCGCCTTCGGGATGGTGTTGAACTGCCACAGCATCTTCCCGGTCTTCACGTCGAACGCGCGGACGTGGCCCTTGGTGTTGTTGTGGGTCTTGACCGTCATCCCTTCCTTGAACGACGACCCGACGATGATCACGTCCTTGACGACGGTCGGCGTCGAGTGGAGCCCGATCTCGCCGGTCTCGAGGTCGATCTGCTGCCCCTTGCCGAAGACCGTCCCCTTCTTCATGTCGACGACGCCGCCCTCGCCAAACGACGGGATCATCGCGCCGGTCTTCGCGTTGAGCGCGATCAGGCGATAGCCGGTCGTCACGTAGAGGATGCGCTCGTCGCCCTTGCCGTCGGTCCAGTACCGACACGCCGCGGCCGGAGAGCTGGCGCGGCGCAATCGCGGCGCGGTTCCCTTCGCGGTAGCTGTGCGACCAGATCAGTTCGCCGGTGCGGCCGTCGAGCGCGACCACCGAGCGGCGCGTGCCGGCCGTCGTGTAGAGCACGCCCTTGATGGCGAGCGGCGTCCCTTCGAGCTTGTACTCGGGCCGCGTGCCGAGGTTGTCGGTCTTGAACCGCCAGGCGACCTCGAGCTTGTTGAAGTTCGACGCGTTGATCTGATCGAGGGGGATGTAGCGGGTGCCGCGCACATCCGCCGTGTAGTGCGTCCAGTCGCCGTTCTTCGTGCTCGGCAGCGCGCTCGACTGGCCCAAGGTGCCGGCCGTCATCCAGACGACCCCGGCGCCGAGCACCACCGCGAGCGGCGCCGCGCGTCTCACTGTCTTGAACATAGTTGCTCCCTGATAAACGAAGCGCCGGTCCATTGCTGAACCGGCGCTCTCCGGACCTCTAACTTCTGGCTTCGGGCTTCAACTTCCGGTTACGCGGCCGCGGTCGACTTCTTGGCCAGCACGTCGCCGAAGACCTGAACGGCCTTCTGCATTTCTTCCATCGTGCCGAGCGAGATGCGCGCGTGCGTCTTCTCGAACGGCGGGAAGTCGCGCGCCACCATCACGCCCTTGGCGCGGCAGGCGTCACGGAACGCCTTGGCCGGGGTGCCGATGTTGACGAACATGAAGTTCGCCTGGCTGTCGGTCGGCTTCATGCCGCGATCGTTGAACCACTTCGACACCATGTCGCGCACCGCCTTGTTGCGCGCGCGCTCGTTGGCGGAGAAGCTGCCGTCGGCGTCCTGCGAGATCGCCGCGGTCGCGGCGGCCATGCCGAACACGTTGAGCGACCCGGTGCCGCTCGAGCCCACCCACGGCCGCATCTTCTTGATCGCGTCCGGGTGGCCAATCGCGTAGCCCTGGCGGAGGCCCGCCATGCCGTACGCCTTCGAGAAGGTGCGCGCGACGATGACGCGCGGATCCTCGATGGCCAGCGGCACGTGCGTCGCGTGATCCGGATCGGAGACGTAGTCGAAATACGCCTCGTCGACCAGCACCGTCGTCTCCGGCGAGGCGGCGTGCAGCTTGGTCAGGAAGTCCCGGGTCGCCTTCGCGCCGACGTAGGTGGCGGTCGGGTTGTTCGGGTTGCAGTAGAACACCAGGCCGGCGCCCTTGGCGGCGGCGAGCATCGGGTCGAGGTCGATCTTGAACTCGGACGACAGCTTGACGCCGCGCACCGGGTTGCCGATCAACTCCGCGTAGCCGGCGCATTCCTCGTAGGTGGGAATGGTGCCGACGAGCGGCTTGGTCTTCGCGGTGTACACCTGCGTCGCGGCGCGGAGGATCTCGGTCGACCCCTCGCTGAGCAGGACGTTCTCCGGCTTGACCTTGAAGTGGGCGCAGATCGCCTCGGTGAGCGCGCCGCTCTGGTTCGAATAACGGCCCGGTCTGGTGCCGCCTTCGAGCAGCGCCTTCAAGGAATCCAGCACCTTCTTGCCCGGCCCGACCGGGTTTTCGTTGCTGGCGATGCAGATCACGCCTTTTTCAACGGCTTCGAGCTCCGCTTCGAAGGCAGACCACACTGCGTTCTCGCGGCCACGGCCCCAGACGCTGCTGGTGAGGGCCGCGCCCGCGCCGATGCCGGCTGTCTGGACGAATCGACGTCGTGTTAGTGCCATGGCTCCTCCTACTGCCCCTTCCCGGCCGTCGTCGACGTCGCGGGCTTGAGCACGCTGCGGAATACTTCGGTGGCCTTCTGCATTTCTTCCATCGTGCCGAGCGAAATGCGGGCCCACTGTTTCTCCAGCGGCGGGAAGTCGCGGCCGACCATCACGCCCTTGGCCGCGCACTGATCGCGGAACTGCGCGGCCGTCATCGTCTTGCCGATGTCGGTGAAGATGAAGTTGGTCTGGGAGTCGGTCGACTTGTAGCCCAGGTCGGCGAGCGCCTTGACCGTGAAGTCGCGCACCGCCTTGTTGCGGGCGCTCTCGTCCTTGATGTGCTGCGGATCCTTGAGCGACGCGACCGCGGCCGCGACGCCGAAGGTGTTGACGTTGTACGGCATCCGCCAGGCGGACATCTTCCGGATGGTCGCGGCGTCGGCGACGGCGTAGCCGATGCGCACGCCGGCCATGCCGTAGGCCTTCGAGAAGGTGCGCGCGACGACGACGCCCGGCGTGGCGAGCGCGGTCGGAATCGCGGTCGCGAACGAGGGGTCGGTGGCGTAGTCGCAGTACGCTTCGTCGATCAGGACCGCAGTCGTCGGCGAGGTTTTCTTGACCTCGGCGATGAAGTCCTTGATCTCCTGGGCGCTGTTAATCGTCCCGGTCGGGTTGTTCGGGTTGCAGAGGTAGACGAGGCCGGCGCCCTTGACGAGCGGGAGCAGGGCGCTCAGGTCGGTCTTCAACGTCTGCGGGTTGACCGGCGCCGACTTGACCGTGTACTTCAGCACGTTCTGGGCGAATCCCGCCGGGTCGCCGTAGGTCGGCGACGGGATGACCAGGTGCTTGGTCGGCGACATGAAGACGTGCGCCGCGTTTTTCAGCAGCTCCTGCGACCCGACACCAAGCACCACGTTCTCGCGTTTGCCATTGTTCAGCTTGGCAATGAGGATCTCGAGGTCCGCGTCGAGTGGCGTGCTGTTGAACGGATAGCGGTTGGCCTCGGGGAACTTCCCGAGGATCGCGTCGATCGCGGTTTTACCGGGACCGAGCGGGTTTTCGTTGCTGCTGATGCGAATGGCTTCCACTCCAGGCGGGAGATTCGGACGCGCGGCGCGGGCGGCCTGCCCCTGCTGCGCGAACGCGACCTCTTCTTCATGGCCGCGAGCGGCGATGAAGGCAGACGCGTCCGAGGTCCGACCGACTCCCAAGCCCTGAAGGAAACCGCGGCGCGACACCGACATGGGATCCTCCTTCAGCTACCGACTACCGAGACTACTGATTTGAAAAACCTGTTTGGGGAAGGCAAGTTCTTACGCTGGACAGGTAGATCGGGCGAATTTTACGTCCTGCCCGGCAGTGTGTCAACGCAACATCCTACAAAAAAGTCATCAAAGCTGCTGACAGATAGCGACTTGTCATAGAATGTCATCATTTCGGATCAGTTGGTATCGCGTTTGCCTGCGCGCTCGGTTGGAGAAGGACGAGCTTACGCCAGAGGACCAAACCTTTGGCGAACACCTGCCGATAATTCAACTGCTATGAAGAAACCCACCATTCGTCTGTACACCTGGGCCGTTACCGCAGCAATGGTGCTGTGTACCGCGCCTGCATACGCACAGTACACGCCGCGGCCGCTGAGCGACCCGGCGACCGGCGAGAAATTCCATATCGAGGGCGCCGCCGACTTCTGGCTGCCGTCGACCGATATCAACATCTCCAGCGAGGCGCTGGGGATTGCAGGCAGCACCATCGATCTGAAACGCGACCTGGGCGCGACCGATCAGCGCTTCCGCGCGCTGCAGCTCACGCTCCGGCCGGCCCGGGCGCACAAGTTCCGCTTCCAGTACATCCCGATCAAGTACACCGCGTCGTCCTCGCTGGCGCGCGATGTCGTCTTCAACGGCATCCGCTATCGCGCCAACCTCCCGGTCAACACCGACTTCGACTGGAAGGCGTACCGGTTCGGCTACGAGTTCGACTTCCTCACGCGGGACCGCTGGTTCGCCGGGTTCCTGCTCGAAGCGAAGTACACCGACGTGAAGGTGCAGCTCGACAGCCCGATCGAATCGCAGTTCGCGCACGCGCGCGGCCCGATCCCGGCTATTGGCGGCATCGGGCGCTTCTACGTGGTGCCGAACATCTCGATCACCGGCGAGCTCACCGCCTTCAAGCTCCCGGCGAGCATCGACGAACGCTACAGCGCGCACTACGTCGACCTGGACATCTACGGCACGGTGAACTTCAACGACTACATCGGCGTGAAGGGCGGTTATCGCTCCACCAACGTCGGCTACCTGATCAAGGCCGACACGGGCGCGCTGAACCTGCAGGGGATCTACTTCGGGGCGCGTCGATAGTCCGTCGTACTGACGCTGAAGTACGGACATAGGATGCTGGTTGCCTCGGCCGTGTCCTTGTGCTGAACCAGCTCGAACGAGCGACCGCTCTAGTGCAGCGTGACACCGACCGCGCACGAGCTTCTCCAGCCGCCGATCGGCCTCCTGCAACGTCTCGTCGCGCTTGCAGAAGCAGAACCTCAGCTTGGTCCGCCCCGCCTGCGTCTTGTAGAAGCTGCTCCCCGGCACCGCTGCCACGCCCACGTCCTTCACCAGATACCGCGCGAACTCGACATCGTCGGCAAAACCGAAGGTGCTGATGTCGGTCATGATGTAGTACGCGCCGAACGGCTTGTAGCAGATGAAGCGGTGGCGCTCGAGGATCTCGACGAGCACGTCGCGCCGCTGCTGGTAGCCGGCGGCGAGCTTGGCGTAGTAGTCGTCGGGAAGGCTCAGCGCGACCGCGCCGGCGGCCTGGAGCGGCGCCGCGGCGCCGACCGTCAGGAAGTCGTGCACCTTGCGGATTGCACCGGTCAGCGACGGCGGCGAGATCGTCCAGCCGACGCGCCAGCCGGTCACGCTGTAGGTCTTCGAGAGGCCGTTGAGCGTGATCGTGCGATCGGCCATCCCCTCAATCGTCGCAATCGGCACATGCTGGCGGCCGTCGTAGATGATGTGCTCGTAGATCTCGTCTGAAATCGCAATCGCGTCCCACTTGCGGCAGAGCGTCGCGATCATCTCGAGCTCGTCTTTCGAGAACACCTTGCCGGTCGGGTTGTTGGGGGTGTTGATGATGATCGCCTTGGTCTTGTCGTTGAACGCCGCCGCCAGCTCCGCCGGGTCGAACCACCAGTCGCTGTGCGGCGTGCCAGGCGCAGCCGCGGCTTCCGGCTCGTGCAGCGTGACGTAGCGCGGCGTCGCGCCCGAGAGGATCGCGTCCGGGCCGTAGTTCTCGTAGAACGGCTCGAAGATCACCACCTCGTCGCCCGGATCGATGATCGCGATCATCGTCGCCATCATCGCCTCGGTCGATCCGCAGCACACCGTGACCTGCTCGTCGGGAACAACCTCGAGGCCGTAGCGGCGGGTGAACTCGCGGGCGACCGCTTCGCGCAGCGGCCGCGCGCCCCACGTCACCGCGTACTGGTTGACGTCGGCGTTGATCGCGGCGCAGGCCGCCTCCTTGATCGCCGCCGGCGCAGGAAAGTCGGGAAATCCCTGCGAGAGGTTGACGCCGCCGTAGAGCTCGTTCAGGCGCGTCATCTCGCGGATGACCGATTCGGTGAACTGCGTGGCTTTCTTCGATCCGGTGAGCTTCGACATAGAGCTCCGCTATGACAGATGCTGGTTGCTGGATGCTAGTTGCTAGATGTGAAAAGCACTCCTCTGGATGCTAGATGCTGCCGACGTCTTCTAGCAACTAGCAACTAGCCACCAGCACCAGCGAGCCTACGCGGCTTTTTTGGTCGGGCGAGTCGGCTGCTTCTTCTTGGCAGGCGCTTTCTTCTTCGAGGACTTCGAGGACGACGCGCTGGCTTTCGAGGGCTTGGGCGGCGCGCCGGCGCGCCGCGACACCGCGGGCGTGGCGTCGATCTCGTCGGCGCGGACCGCGCCCGACCCGTAGAGGCGGCGGTAGTCTTCCGCCGTCCCGAGGATGCGCTTCACGTAGTTCTGCGTCTCGGGGAACGGGATGTCGTCGATGAACTCGTCGCTGTCGATGCCCGGGCGCTCGGCGATCCAGCGCGAGACGCGGTTGGGGCCGGCGTTGTAGGTCGCGAGCGCGTAGTGCGCGCCGCCGAACTGCTTGACCAGATCCGCGAAGTAGGCGGTGCCCATCCTGATGTTCGACTCCGCCGTGGTCAGCATGCTCAGCGAGAAGCGCCGCGAGATGCCGAGCCGGCGCGCGTACTGGCGGCCGGTCGATGGCAGCAGCTGCATCAGCCCGTAGGCGTTCGCCGACGACCGGACATCGACCGTGAAGGTCGACTCCTGCGCGATCAGCGCGGCGATCGAGGTACGGGTCGAGATCGCGATCCGCCGAGTAGCGGCGGATGAGATCCCAGTAGCTCACCGGGTAGAGCACCTTGAGCAGATCGGTCGGCAGCTTCTCGCCGCCGGCGGCGAGGTACTGCGGATACGCGCGCTTCATCGCGTTGATGCCGGCGCGCAGATCGCCGCGCTGGTTGTGCACCCAGCCGATCGTCGCCTGGATCGCGGGCGAATCGCCCCACGTCCGCTGCGCGTAGCGCAGCTCGTCGAGCGCCTGGTCGTAGAGATCGAGCGTCAGCAGCGCGCGCACGATCGGCTCGTTGGGCGGCAGCGCGACCGCCGGCGGCGGCTCGTCGACGATCGGCATCGGGCACCCGGCCTTCGACCTTCTTCACCGCCAGGCGGCCGTAGTAGCTGTTCAGATAATCGGTGGCGACGAGGTGATAGCGCGCGTCGGCCTGCGGCGCCTCGTTCAACGTCTCGTGCGCGCGCGCCGACCAGTACAGCCACGACGGCCGGTAGTCGGAGCGCGGGAACTGCGCCGCCGCCGACTCGAAGACGCGCGCGGCATCGGCAGGACGGCCGTTCTTGTACGCCCACCATCCCAGCTTCCACGCGGCGCGTTCCGCGTACCGTCCGGTCGGGAACTTCTCGTACAGCTCGCGGAACGCCTGGTCGGCGCTCTCGTCTTCGTTCTGGAGGATGTAATGCGTGGCGAGGTTGTTCAGCGCTTCCTCGGCCCAGGTCTGCGTCGGGAACTCGTCGACCAGCCGGCGCACGACGCGCAGGTACTCGTCGTGATCGCCGAGATCGCGGTTGGCCACCGCGTAGAAGAAGAGCGCCTCGCCCTGGCGCGACGCCTTGTCGATGAACGGGCGGACGCCTTCGCGCGCCTGGCGCGCTTTCTTCTGGAAGTAGTCGCACTCCGCGAGGCGCAGCTGCACCAGCTCGCGGTCGTCGCCCTGCGCCGCCGGCGCGCAGGTTGTCGAAGACGACGCGCGCCGGCGCGTACCGGCGGGCGCCGAACAGCCGCTCGCCGCGTCCGAGCTCGAGCTTGTAGCGGTTCGATCCGGCCACGAGCGGCGGGATCGGCAGCGCCTGCAGCTCCGACTCGGCGATCGGCGCAAGGTCGCCGAAGGGAAATTCATAGAGCACGCGCGAGAACGCCTCGATCGCCTTTTCCGTGGCGCCGGTCGCTTTCGCCGCCCGCCCCAGCCGCATCAGCACATCGTCGGGCGCGGTGGTCTTCGTTTTCGCGAGGCGCTCGTAAATCGCGAGCGCGGACGCCTGATCGCCGAGCACTTCGGCCGATTCCGCTTCACGCATCTGCGCGGCTTCGGCGAGGAAGCCGACCGGCGCCCTGGCGCCGAGCGCCTGGAAGGTCTTGCGCGCCTCCGCGGGACGCCCCAGGCGCAGCTCGGCGAACGCCCTGGTAGTACTCCGCGTAGCTCCCCGAGCACGCCCTGCCGGACGTTCGGCCTGCTCGAGCATCGGCAGCGCGCGGGTGAAGTTGCCATCGACTTCGAACTTCACCGCCGCGGCGAGATCGTTCATCGCCGGCGTCGCGGTCGCGTTCTTGCCCGGCACGAGCCAGAACTGCGCCAGATCGGCCGGCAGCCGCGGATGGCTCGTCGGCTTCAGCGGCGGAGCGCCACCCTGCTGCGCGTGCGGCGCCGCGGCGGCCAGGAACGTCGCAGTCAGCGTCAGCGCGCAGAGAGTTGGTGTTTTCATGTGGTTTGCAGCAGGGTGGGATCGCCGTTGGCGAGGGTCCGCACGAGCTCGTCGTGGAAGTAGTCGCCGCGCTGCCGCACTTCCAGCGGTACGCGTTCTTCGTACAGGACGCGGGCGCGCGCGATCTCGCCGCCGAGGCGCGTCGCGAGATCCCGATCGCGGCGTCCTTCGACGACGGCGGGCTCGTGATAGAGCTTGATCTCGGAAACGAGCAATCGCGCGTAACGCCGTGCAGAAGCGTCTTCTTCGGCCAGCGCGGCGTCGGCGTCGTGGCCCTGGCCGGCGCGATCCGACACCGCGCGCGCCGTCTTGAACGCGGTCAGCGTTTCGAGACACCGCGCGGCGTAGTGCGCGAGCACGTCGAGTGCCGCGCTGTTCGCCGCAGCCGAGTCGGAGCCGCTGGCCGCGATCACGGCAACCACCTGCCCGGCCATCGCGACGGGAACGGCCGCCTCGCGGCCGGACACCACCGCGGTGCCGGAGCGGACCGCATCGCCCATGCTGCCGGCGTCCTGGAGCGCCAGGGCGCTGTCGCCGTCGCTCCCGCGCCATTTGCGAAGCTGAGCGCCCCGGACCAGCCAGACGTCAACCTGCGCCGCCTCGCGCGCCGCAGACGCTGCCAGCGCGTCGAGAATCTCGGACAGCGACCGCCCGCGCCCGATCGACCCAACGGCTCCCGCCAGCCGCTCGGAGGCGCCGTCGTCCGCGGTCTTCGGGTGGTCGGTCGGCGCGGCAGCGACGGCCGCGGCCGCGCGCCCTTCGCGTTCGGCCTGTTCGCGACCGTGGAGCACACCCTGCTGACGCCCCTCGACGATGCCCTGCTGGCGCCCTTCCTCGGACCCCAGCTGGCGTCCTTCCTCGAGTCCCTGGCGCCGCCCTTCTTCGAGTCCTTCGGCCCGTCCGGCGGCCAGCCCGGCGGCGTGCGCCTGGTCGCGAGCCTCCGCCAAGGCAGATTCCTGCGAGCTGGCCGCCTGCCGCGAGGCCGCCTCCCGCGCCTCAGCGGCGGCACGCTCCCGCTCTTCGCGCACGGACACAGCCAGATCGTCCATGACCGCGGCGACCTGATGGTCGACCTCGGCCCGCAGACGCTCGCTCAACGTGTCGAAGGCGCGTTTGAGCTGGTCGTCGAACGTCATGTCCAATATGTCGGGTGGGTCTGGTGGGTCCAGTAGGTCGGCCGGGCAAGAACCCAAGCGACCCGTCCGTGTCCGGGCCCTTTTGGTGGAGGCGGGGGGATTCGCACCCCCGTCCGAAGATGTAAGACCGAAGGCCTGCTACACTGCGTAGCCGCTCCTGAAATTTCGCTCCCGGCGTGAAGGAGCGACGGAAACCGCCGGGAACTAGCCCCGAAAAATCTCGCCGCTACCGTCCGAGACAACCGGCAGCGACTATCCTGCTAAATGACATTCGGCCCCCAACCCGCAGGCTGGCTGGGGCGAACGCTCACAGGTTATTAAGCTGCGAGAGCGAGCTGCGTATCCGCAGTTATGGTTTTCCACCGGATTTACGAGTCAGTGGAGCTCGGCAGCGCATCCTTCGACCATCAACCCCCGTCGAAACTAGTCGCCCCCGTGGTGACGCGCCTCCATTGTACGGCTCGAAGGATGTCCGGTCAAACGATTCTGCCCGTTGAAGTTGCTGGGCTGGTGAATTTGGAATTGGGAATTTGGAATGGGCGACGAATTCTTACTTCCGAATTCTCAATTCTGAATTCCCCACGAGCCCGGCACCCTCCTTCACGACGATGAGCTGATTCGCCTGGGTTGGCCCAACCGTATCGACCCGTCCGCCAGGCCAGGTGATGCGGATGGACGGCGACGCGATCGAGCCGACCGAGGCCGAAGGTCAGCGGCAGCTCGCTTTGCGACGCATAGCTCGACCCGGTCTTCACGATCTGCCACATCCGCCCGCCGCCCTCGACCGAGACGTCGACACGCGCGCCGATGCCGTCGCGATTCGACGACGCGCCGACGGTCTGCACGCGCAGCACGTTGCCTGCCGGCGCGCTCTCGTTCCGGTAGAGACGTGCGGCGCCGTTGTTGACCGACACCACGACATCGAGATCGCCGTCGTGGTCGTAGTCGGCATAGGCGGCGCCGCGCGCGACGAGCGGCTGCGTCAGCCCGCTCGTGTCGGCCGCGACCTCTTCGAACTTCTTCGCGCCGGCGTTTCGAAACAGATGCGGGCGCTGTGCGTAGTGCACGCGAGCCTGCACGCGCTCGATGTCGTCGGCCACGTGCCCGTTGGCGGCGAAGATGTCCGGCCGGCCGTCGAGGTCGTAGTCGAAGAAGAAGCAGCGCGAAGGTCAGCGTCAGCAGCGTCGCGCGGCCGATGACGGTCGCCGGCGCCTCGTCGATGAACAGGCCTCGCCCCTCGTTGTGATAGAGCGCCATCATCTCGTTCGAGAAGTTGCCGACGATGATGCCGGGGCGGCCGGAGCCGTCGTAGTCGGCCGCGTCGACGCCCATGCCGGCGCGCGCGACGCCCGCCTCGCTGAACGCGACGCCCGCGCTGGTGCCGGCGTCGCTGAACGTGCCGTCGCCCTTGTTGCGATAGAGACGGTTCGGCTGCGTGTCGTTGGCGACGAACAGATCCATCCAGCCGTCGGCGTCGTAGTCCACCATCGCCACGCCGAGGCCCTTCGACGTCGTGTCGAAGAGGCCCGCCTGCCGCGTCACGTCCTCGAAGGTGCCGTTGCCCCGGTTGTGATACAGCGCCGGGCCGTGCCCCTTGTAGGATTCGGGCGTGCAGTACGACTTGCTCTTGCCGTCGAGCGTGCAGAACAGATCCTTCTCGATCGACCAGTCGACGTAGTGGCTGACGAAGAGATCGAGCCGGCCGTCGTGGTCGTAGTCGAACCACAGCGCGCTGGTCGAAAAGCCGCCGTCGCCGACGCCCGCCGTGCGCGTCACGTCGGCGAAGCGGCCGCCGCCGGTGCCGCGGAACAGGCGGTTGCCGCCGAGCGCGGTGACGTAGACGTCCTCGCGGCCGTCGTTGTCGAAGTCGGCCGCGGTGGCGCCGATGCCGTAGACCTCGACGTCGAGGCCCGACCCGCGGGTGACATCGGTGAAGGTTCCGTCGCCGTTGTTGCGATACAGCGCCGGCGTCGTCTTCGCGCCGGCGCGTCCGGGCCAGCGCGACGAGTTCACGAACAGCAGGTCCTGCCAGCTGTCGCCGTCAGCGTCGAAGAACACGACGCCTGAGCCGATCGTCTCCGGCAGGTACTTCTTGCCGAAGGCGCCGCTGGTGTGCACGAACTTGATCCCGGCGCGCGCGGTGACATCGGCGAACAACGGCGGACCGGCCGCACGGCGTCGTGGCGACGACGGCCAGGCGCGAGCACGACCGGCGAGTCGAACGCAGAGATCGCGGAGCACGCCGAGGAGATTTTCCTCAGCGATCTCTGCGGTCTCTGCGCGCCACGGCCGCCGCTCGTGCTCATCGTTGCCGGCCGGTGCTCGTGAATCTGCTGCCGCTCGTTGTTGTCGTCGGGCGACTTCAGGCGGTAGGGGCCGGTGATGAACTGCGCCGACTCGTCGGCCTTGAAGCGCGTGTAGAGCCGCTCCTCGCGCGCGGCGCTCGCGCTGTCGCCGAGCCCCTGGTAGCAGAGCATCAGGTTGTAGTGGGCCTGCAGATCCTCGGGGTCGACCAGCAGCACGCGCTTGAAGGTCGCCACGGCATCGTCGAACCGCCGCTGCAGGAACTGCACGCGGCCGATCTGATCCGAGCACGACACGATCGCGCGGGTACTGCGCCGCCGCCTCGCGCAAATGGCGCAGCGCCTCGTCGTAGCGGCCGAGCGTCTTGAGCGCGGTGCCCAGGAAGTAGTGGGTCTTGGCCAGCTGCGGATCGATCTTCAGCGCCTGCTCGAGCCACGGGATCGCGTCGACGACGTTGCCTTCCTGCAGGAGGGCGCGCGCGACGTTCACCGGGCCGTCGGCGTAGCCGGGATCCATCGTGCTCACCTTGCGGAACGCCGCTTCGGCTGCCCTGCAGATCGCCCTGCAGCAGCAGGCCGATGCCGTAGTCGTTCCAGCGCTCGCGCACCGACGCGTCGAGATACTGCGCGACGGCAGGCAGCGGCGCGCTCTCGCGCGACGACGGCGAGCGGTCGCCTGCGACTGCGCCATCACCGTCACCGGAATGTCCGGGATCGCCTTCATCGCGCCCGAGACCTTCGATGTGTCGCCGGTGAACAGCCACCGCCCATCGTCGTACGCCTTGGTCACCGGCGGATCCGGCGTGCGCGGGATCGCGCACGCCAGCGTACGCCCACTGCGTGTTCCACCACGCGAACTTGCGGTAGTTGACCTTCGCCCTGAGCGTGATGCGATCGCCGGCGTCGTCGGGAATCTGCAGCCGGTAGTGAATGGTGTCGGCAGCGCCAGGCGGAACCAGCCGCACGTACGCGACCGATCGCGTCATCCACGCGTTGCGCTTGTTGATCGGGTTGCCGCGCTCGTCGAGCTGCAGGCTGCGGTAGAAATGCGCGCCCGGGTCGACGGCGCCGTCGCCGCCTTCGAGCGCGCCGCTATGCAGCAGCACGCGGCCGCGATCGTCGATCGCCTCGAGCTCGACCCAGACGTCGAACGCGTCAACGGTGCCGCCGGGAAAGAAATGCCCGACCTTGCGCGTGCGGACGACGACCTCGACGCGCACCGATTCGCCGCGGCGGACCGGAACCGCGATCTTGTCGAGCGGGCCGAACACGTCGGCCGCCGGCGTCACCACCGCGGCCGCGCCGGTTTGAGCCGACTCCTCGCCGACGGCGAACGTGCTGGCGATCCGCGGCTCGACCGCGCCTCCCCTGCCGGTGTCGCCTTCGCGGCTGCGGCTCGACGCCGCGTGCGATCGCGAACACGTCGACCGAGATCTGCCCGTCGCGGAGAAAGTCCTGGACGGCCTTCAGCTGCACGGCGTCGCCGTTGACGAACGGCAAGGCGGTGTTCGCGCCCGGGAAGCGATGCGATCGCACCAAGCCGTTCTTCGCCGCCGGATCGGACGACTTCACGAGCGGCATGTGGCAGTCGGCGCACTTCTGCGGCTTCGCCGGGTAGTAGAACGAGCGCGCGCCCTGGCCCGACACGCCCGACGCCTGCCAGTTGTCGTAGTCGTTGAAGCCGCGGAACCAGCGGTAGTCGTTCACCGGCACGTCGAGGTGCACCTTGTGGCAGCTCGAACAGAACTCCGCCGTCTGATCGCGGTGGAACGGCTTGAGGAAGGTGTCGCGGTGCGGCTCCGGCGCGAGGTGGATGAGCGCGTCGTGCGCGCGCCTGAGCACCGGATGATCGCTGGCGGCCAGGTCGTGGAGCGGCGGGTACTCGACGGTGAAGTCGCCCTGCCCCATCGAGCTGCCGACATGGACGATCGCGTGGCACGACGTGCACGCGAGCCCTGCCTGCGCTTCCGGCGTGTCGATCTGCTCCTTGATCGGCCGGTCGAAGCGGCCGTTGAAGAACACCGCGTGGTCGTGGCAGCCGGCGCACCATTTCGACGGCCTCGATGCCGGCGACATCCTGCATGTACTCGATCGACTTGCGGTACCACTGGTTGTTGAACGACGAGAAGTGGTGCGCCGACGAGTTCCACTCCTCGTAGATCTCGCGATGGCAGCGTCCGCAGGCGGCGCTGGTCATGAAGAAGTTGGCCGGGATCGTTCCACCGACGTTCGTGCGCGCCGACGAGGGGAAGAACGGCGAGCGCGGCCCGGCGCCTTCAGCCTGCATGTTCTCGGGCGGCGTCGAGGGGTTGACGATCGTGTACTGCGCCGCCCATTGCCGCTTGATCGTGGCCTTGACGAGGACCGGCAGGATCACGGCGGCACAGAGCAGCAGGACGCCTGAGGTCGCCAGGCGCCGCGCCGTTCGAGACGTGGTGCGCGCGGTGACGCGATCGAGCCACGCGGCGGCGAACAGCACGGACAGCGCGGCGAGCGCCGCGTGCGCGTACAGGACGCGCTGGTTGGCGCGCGACGCTCCCAGGTAGGCGAGCCAGATACCGGATGCGGCGGCGGCGAGAAAGAGGATCCAGCCGATCGACGCGCCGCCGGTCCAGCGATGGCGCGTCTTCAGGCCATAGACCAGCGCGACCACCGCGACGACCGCGCCGAGCGCCACGTGCAGCGCGACGTTGGCGTAGAAAAACAGCGTCGGCGCGGCGACCGCCGCGAGATAGGCGCTGTTGGCGACGAGCACGACGGCGCCGGCTACGAGCAGCTTGGGAGGACGGGCTGATCCCATCGCTGAGGCCACGTTGTACTACAATCGCGGGCCGTGCACTTCGTGTATATCGTGCGGTGCGCGGACGGCACGCTTTACACCGGTTACGCGCGCGATCCGCGGGCGCGCGTGCAGCTGCACAACCGCGGACGCGGCGCCCGCTACACCTCCGGCCGGCGGCCGGTCTCGCTGGTGTATTGGGAATCGTTCGGGTCGATTGGCGATGCGCTCAGGCGGGAACGGCAGCTGAAGCGATGGCGCCGCGAGCGGAAAGAGGCGTTGCTGAATCGGGTAATCGGGTAATCGGGTAATCGGGTAATCGATTGAACGAATGATCAATTAATCGGCAATCGCGCAATCAATTACCAGATTATCCAATCACTCGATTCATCCCGTCATCCATCACCGCCTTCGCGTCCGCCCCCGACTCCTGCGTCCGCCGCCCGTCGACCGGCGTGATCAAGCGAAAGTTCTGGAACGGGACGTGGCACTCGTGCTTCTGCAGGAAGTTCAGGAAGCGCTTGTAGTCGGTCGGCGGCAGGTTGAAGAGCGGCGCGACCAGCCGGTAATTGCCCTTGGTCGTCTCGAGGCCGCGGCGAACGATCGCGCGGACGGTGTCGCGGGTGAGATCGCGCGACATGAACGGCGCGAACACGACGTTCCAGAACGACTCGCCTTCCTTGGTCATGCGGTCGTAGCAGATGTCGACCGGGGTCGGCACGTGCACGCCGGCGGCGTTGAGCACGGTCGCGCGCGGGTTGGTGATGCGCGGCGGCAGTTCGGCCGCCGTCAGCAGCTTGCCGGCATACCGCACGGCGACGCGCTCGGCGACGTTCTTCAGCTCGCGCACGTTGCCCGGCCACTGATACGCCTCGAGGATCGCCAGCGCCTCGGGTGACAGCTGGCACGGCTGCACCTTGTAGCGCTCCGCCATCACCCGGAGGAAATGCTCGGCCAGCAGCTTGATGTCTTCGCTGCGCGCGCGCAGCGGCGGCATCACCAGGTGCACGACGTTGAGGCGGTAATACAGATCTTCGCGGAACAGCTTCTGCTGCGTCCGCTCGTAGAGATCCAGGTTGGTCGCGGCGATGACGCGAACATCCACCGTGGTGTGAAATTGATCCGAGCCGATGCGCTGAATCTCGCCGCTCTCGAGGAAGCGCAGGAGCAGCGTCTGCATGCGCATGCTCATGTCGCCGACTTCGTCGAGGAGCACCGTGCCGCCGTCGGCCATTTCGAGCAGGCCGCGCCGATCGCGATGCGCGTCGGTGAAGCTGCCGCGCGTGTGTCCGAACAGCTCCGACTCGAGGAGCGATTCCGGAACGCCCGCGCAGTTGATTGTGATCATCGGCCGCCGGCTGCGATGGCTGCGCTGATGAATGAGATGCGCAAGGACTTCCTTGCCTGCCCCGCTCTCGCCAGTGATCAGCACCTTGGAGTCGCTTGGAGCCGCATACTGCGCCTCCTCGACGACGTCCATCACCGCACGACTAAGACCGAGAAGGATTTGAGATTCCACTGACCACCTCTTCGCAGAGTCACCGCACGCCCGCCACCGCGGTCGAGTTGCCGCCGCCGATTTACCAATGGGGGATGAGTGAATCTACGGTCGAGGTGCGTAGAAGTCAAGACCCTTTGCGCGATTCTGATGGGATTCTTTAGGACTTGCGCGGCCTTGAAAGGTGTGCTTAAGGACTAAATTGTCAGTTCAACGTCCAAAAAGACCTAAAATGTGTATCGATCCGCCACACTTTCGCTTCCAAACGGGTCTCGTGACCTGTTTCGGGACACGAAAAAATATTTTTCGTGCCCCCATTTTTTTCATCGCGTGCGGCCGTTCGGGAGGCTGCGGCGCAGCACCGAGGCCAGAACCAGGAGCGCCGCGCCGGTCGCGACCGCTTCAGGGCGCGCGTCGAGCGCCCGCGTCCAGAACTGGGAAGTCGGAGCGGCAATCGCGCCGGTTGCGAGCACGAAGACAATGGCAGCCGTAATCCCGCCGAACATAACATCCTCCAGAGCGTTGCGAATGAACTAGCGCGTGTAACACCTTCATCGCAACTCAGTTGCCAGTTCGGTCCGAGGCGCATGCATCACCGCCAAACGGCAGAACATGGCGCAAATCCTCTGGTTTCCGCGCGAATCGCGGCCAAACACGACCACAGAGTTCCACCCGGTACTTGCGGGAATCTTGTGCGGGACGCGCCCCACGGCGACTTTTCTCGGCAATTGCGCGAAATTTCTCAGTCGCCATGACATGCGGCTGCAGATAAGCCAGCGGGAAAAGCAGAGGCCGCAGAGATCGCAGAGACAGGAACCAATCCGAAGAATTTCTCTGCGGTCTCGGCGATCTCTGCGTTCAAACGAGCCAGGCGCCCCGCCCGCGCAAAAAAAAGCCCGGCCGGCCCCGAACATCTCGGGACCGGCCGGGCGCTGCTACAGCGCCGACGTGCTTAGAACAACATTCCCACCAGCCTGGCGATCAGGCGCGACGGCAGCAGCGGCTTCACCGCTTCGGTCTGCGTCCGCTCGGTGCCGTGCGTGCTGCCGTTGTCCGCACCCGGCTGCTTGTTGAACATCGGCACGGCCGACGTCCGGATGCGCGTCTCACCCTTGTGCTTGATCACGTGGGTGATGCCCGTCTCCGTCCAGTCGCTGCCGATGTCGGTCAGCGTGAACTGCAGCGCCGTCACGTTGTCGACCACCTCGGTCGACAGCACCGGCTCGTCAGCGACGAACCCTTCGGGCGGCGTCACGCTGGTCTCGATGCCCCAGTCGCCTTCCGCGACGAGGATGAACGGATACTGCTCCACCGGGTTGTCCCAGTCCACGAACTCGGGCTGGATGATCGCCAGGTAGCTGCCGTATTCCTCGATCGCCGTGCCCGGGACGATCTTCCCGTTGAAGGTCGCCACGAGCGCCAGCGGCACGGTGCGCGTCGTGCCGGCCGGCGCGAGCAGCACCGGATAGGTCGAATACAGCGGATCCGGGCTGACCGCGGTCTTCACGTAGTCGAAGTTCGTCGCCCGGCCGATGACCAGATACTGCGTCGTCAGGCTCAGATTCAGCGGCGGCACGATGATGGTCACGTTGCCGTTCGCATCGGTCGTCCCGGTCGCCTGGTAGCTGCCATACGACACCGGCGCGCAGCCGTCGGCGCCGCCCGGGCCGTCGGCCCCGTCGAAGATCTGTCCCCACTTCTTCGGGTTGATCGCCGTGAAGATGTTGCCGACGCACGAATTCGCCGTCGTGAACACCTTCACCACGGCGTTCGGCGCCGGGATCTGCTGGACCTTCGGCTTCGAGGTGTTGTCCTGCAGCGCGAAGACGCTGAAGTTCACCAGCAGCTTCGCCGACGGGCTGATCACCTGCGAGAACGCCGGTGAGGTCGCGCCCGCCTGCCCCGCACCACCGGCGTAGACCGCGGTGATCGAGTGCGTGCCCACTGCCAGCGACGACGTCCTGCAGGTCGCCACCGGCGCGGTCAGCACGCTGCCGATGCCGCACGCGAGCGTCGCCGCGCCGTCCTTGAAGGCGACCGCGCCGGTCGCACCGGTCGGCGACACCGTCGCCGTCAGCGTGATCGTCACGCCGGCGAGCGCCGGCGCGTTGCTCGAGGTCACCACCACCGACGATGCGGTCGACGTCACCGTGAACGACTGTTCGACCGGCGCCGCCGCCAGGTAGCTGGCGTTGCCCGCCTGCGACGCGCGCACCTTGACGATGCCCGCGCCGGTCAGCGTCACCATGTTGCCCGAGATGGTCGCCGGGCCGGACACGATGCTGAAGCTCACCGGCAGACTCGACGACGCGCTCGCGGTCACCGCGAAGGGCGCCGAGCCCATCGGCTTGTTCGCCAGCGCGCCGAAGGTGATCGTCTGGCTCGCCGGCGCGACCACGAACGCCTGGTCGACGTCGGGCGCCGGACGATAGTTGACGCCGCTGTCGCTCGTGCCGCCGCTCGCCGACGCGCGCACGATGACCGTGCCGCCGCCCGTGATCGTCAGCATGTTGCCGGCAACGGCCGCCGGACCCGAGACGATGCTGAAGGTCACCGGCAGGCCCGACGAGGCCGTCGCGTTGAGCGCGAACGGCGGATTACCAAACGTCTTCCCGCCAATCGGGAGGAAGGTGATCGTCTGGTCCATCGGCGGCGGCGGAATCGGCGGCAGCGCCGCTCCGGTGATCCGGATGTCGGCCAGCGACGGCGTGACGTGCACGTCCGACGACGCCAGCTGCGCCCGGTACTGGATGTAGCGCGACTGCAGCGTCAGCGCGCCCGGCGCCGCGATGTTGGTGAACGGCGTCCAGGTCGCATCCGGAACCGCGGTGTTGCCGGTGCGGACCGCGATCGCCAGCGAGGTGCCGGCCGGCACGTCCGCCGCCCAGTTGATGCTCTCCCAGTTGATCGTGGTCGAGCCGTCGAACACGCGCGACAGGAACGAGCCCGAGGTCTGATACGGCGTGTTGCGAACGTAGTCGATCACCACATTGCCGCTGAAGGCGTTGAAGTCGCTCGCCGCGACCGGCCGCATCGGCCCGCCAACCGCGACGTTGTGCCGCGCCACTTCGACGCCGTCCACCGAGTAGACCACCTGCGTCGGCAGCCAGTCGATGCGGTACCTGTGCGGCGCGTTCAGGAGGCCCGGTCCGAGCGTCGTCCGGGTCTCGCCGGCCGCGTCGGAGCCGTTGTAGGTGCGCACGCCGAGCGAGCTGCCCGACTGGAACGCACCGCTGGCATCCGTCCAGCTCGTGCTGAACAGCGCCATCGGCTCGAACGACGACTCGAGCGTCTGGCCGAGGCCGGAGTGCTGATACGGGTCGCCGGTGAAGGTCGCGACGAACTCGAGCGACGCACCCGGCAGCAGGTCGAACTGCTCCTGGCAGCCGCCCTGGACGCCGACGCAGCTCGCCACGCGCGCGCCGTCAACCGTCAGCTTGCCGTTGGCGACGATCGTCGAACCGCCGTCGCTCCAGATCCGCGTCGCCCAGCCGGAGGGCATCGTCGATCCGGAGAACTCGCTGCCGCGCGCCGGCGCCAGCGTCAGTTCGCCGTCGCCGTTCTCGGCGACGTAGGTCGCCGTGCCCGCGCCGGCGATGAAGTCGGCCGACGTCGTGTCGTGCAGCGTCGGGGTCGGCATCGTGAACGCCTGCGGCGGCGGCACCGGCTGTCCCGGCGCCGGCGGCGGCGTCGGGCCACCGGACGGCTTCTGCGCCATGTTGCCCGACCGATCGATCGAGCGCACGCGGAAGAAGTACGCGGTGCTCGGCCGCAGCCCGGTCAGCCGCACGCTGTGCGCGGTGACGTACGCCGGGTCGGTGACCGTCTGCGTCCCGGTCGCGAACGTCGAATCGGTCGAGTAGTCGACGCTCGACGTCGCCTGCTCGTCGGTCGTCCAGCTCACCTGCGCGTTGGAGCTGTCGATCGCGATGCCGGCCACGTCGGCAATCATCGGCGCGGTCGTATCCGGCGTGCTGTCGAACACGACGTCCACCCAGTAGTTGGTCGCGTTGAACGTGCCGGTCGGGAACGCGCTGACGCCGTAGACGAACACGCCGTTGCCGCCAACCGTGCTGCTGGTCGGCGCGTGCAGCGGCGAGCGATCGATGCCGTTGGTCGCGAAGTAGGCGCCGGTCGCGGCGTAGTGGCCGACGTTGGTGTGATACGACACCACGTAGGTCGAGTTCGCGGTCACCGGGACTGCCGCGCTGAACAGCACTTCCTGCCAGCCGGACGGCGATTCACCCGTGAAGACCGCCGTCGCCAGCAGCTGGCCGGTCGACGACCACAGGTTGCCGAGGTGCGTGCCGGTGTTGGCGACGCTCTTATAGAAGCGCACGCCCTTGACGAAGCCGCTGACGTCGCTCTTGAACTTCATGCCCAGTTCGACCGGGCTCGGATCGTCCACGTCGGCGACAATCGGCGCGCTCGACGCGCTGAAGAGCGTGTTGCACGGGCAGTTGCCGGGGACAACCGAGACCGTCGAGCCGGAGCCGGCGTTTTCGCGGTTGCCGCTGTCGTCAATCGCGCGGGTGCGGATGGCGACCGAACCGGGCGCGCCCGGCGTCCAGTCGAAGGTCCACGACGCGGTGCCCTGCGCGGCCTTCCAGGTCGTGCCGCCGTCGACCGACACTTCAACGCCGGCGACGACGCCGCCGCCACCGTCCGACGCGGTGCCGGTGATGGTGATGCGATCGCCGCTGCCGACCGTGCCGCCGTTGGCCGGCGAGGTCACGACCGAAGTCGGCGCGAACACGTCGGACGACTTCGCCGACGCGATCAACGGGCGCGACGGATCGGCGCCGATCTGCAGTGAGCCGGGCTGCGCGCCAAAGTCTGCGAACAGGTTGATGGTCGCCTGCTGCATCGCCTGGTCGGGCGCGTCAGCGCCGCGATCGTGGTTGCTGTCGAGACCCCACGACCACTGCACGGTGCCGGCGCCGAAGACGAGCGCGCCGCTCGCGTGCTTGTAGAGCGTCAAGGTATGGGTGGCCGAGCCGACGCCGACCGTTTCGCCGAAGTCGAGGATTTTCTCGACGCCATCGACGCGGGTCGAGGAGAGATGAATCAGGCCGTCGGGGCGGAAGCCGTTGTCGAGATCCTCGCCCCACTCATACCCGATGGTGTTGGGCGTCATCGTCGCGACGCCGGAGGTGAGGTTCTCGACGCGCGTGTTCTTCCACAGGCGCAGCTTGCCCATCGAGGCAGGGACGCTGAGCGCGGCCGAACCCGAGTTGACCGTCCAGATCTGACCGATCAAGGCGTTCTCGGGCTTGCCGCCGTCGGCAACCGGCGGACCAAACCGCGTGTCGCGCCAGGTGCCGGTGGTGACGTTCGGCATCGGATCGAGCTTGACGCCGCCGAGCGTGTCCTTGTAGCCGACGAGCGTGCGGTACGGGGTGCCGTCGACCGCATTCTCGAAGCGCGTCTTCCAGTAGATTTCATTGCCGCTGAAGAACGCCAGGTTGACGCCGTTGTTGCGCGCCGCTTCGACGCTCGCGCGCTGCCCCGCCGACCAGTACTCGTCGTGGCCGACCGAGAGGAACGCCTTCGGCTTGCGCGCGCCAATCAGGTTCGCCGCGCCGCGCTCGGTGTCAACGCCCGAGATGTACTTCACGTCGTAGCCGTTGGCTTCGAGGAAGCGCATCATCGGATATTCGGCGTTGAACAGGAAGCTGGTGGCGTCGTGCGCGCGCGTATCGAACGGCCGGTTGTAGCTGACCTTGGTCGCGCGGCCGGCGCACGAGTAGACCGTGCCGGCGTTGCTCTTCGGGCCGGCGCAGTAGAGGCTGCCGCCGCCGTACTGGTTGTACGCCTGCCACGTCGTGTCCGAGGTCTGGAACACGATATCGGCCTGACGGTTGTCGTCGCGGACGATGAAGTAAATGTGGCTCGCGCCGCCGGTGTCGGGGCGCGTCAGCTTCGCGACGTAGACGCCCGACGTGGCGCCGGTCGAATTCCAGGTCGCCGACACGGCCCAGTTGCCGCAGTCCGCGAGGCCCGTCACGCCGTCGATGTTGCACGCCGGCTGCGTCTGCGGCGTCGACCGCACGAGCGTCGTCAGCTTACGCGCGCCGGCGCCGTTGTAGTAGCCGAGGCGATAGATGTCGATGGTGTAGTTGCTCGCCGTCGTCTTGACTTTGAAGGAGACAGGCTGCCCCGTGTTGACGCTGATGTCGGTCGCAAATCCCTGAAGTGAAGGGTCGCCCGCACCTGACACGTCCCATGCTTCGGCCGCCACCGAGATGGCGTTCTCGAGCACGACGGGGTTGGTCTGCGCCTGGATCAGCCTCATCGAGCCGCGACCGGCGAGGATGAGTGCGATGGCCGCAAGAAGCAGTCGCATCGATGGTCGGCTGACCAGGCGTCGGAGTGATGTGGTAGTCATAAAGTTTCAGGCACCTCTGTCGGTCCTTCCAGACACACGACGGGCGTATCCGTGTCGCGCACGTGTTGCTTGTGTCGTGTCAGTTACGGAAATGAACGGTCAGGAGAGGAAATAGCAACCCAAAGGCCAGTTTCAATTCTGACGGCTGGGACGCGGTGAACAGAGCGCGGACTAACGGTTCAGTTGCGCCAGATGAGCTTTCCGCGTAAGAACTGCTCGCTTTCCGCATGGGGGCAGAGTTCGACGCCGGACGGCGCCAACCTCTCGAACGAATAATGTCTGCTCGGGGGAAGACTTTCTTCGCTGCCGGAGCGGTCTGTCCGGCGCGCCTGACGTCGGAGGGATGCGTCGACGGCTGCCCCGCGCCGCCGGCCATTCCGGCGGCGCGAAGCGGACGTGCTCTCTACTTGTTGAACCCGATGGTCACCTGCTTCAGCGTCGGCGTCTGTGCCGGCACCGTCGTCGTTTCCTGAACCTTGAACTGGACGTAGCGGGCGCTCCCGGCCAGCGACCCGCCGGAGACCGCGACCGGCGCGAACGCCGTCCACGACGCATCCGGCGTCGGCGTGTTGCCGATCCGATAGCTCATCGCAATCGCCGTCCCCGTCGGCGTCGTCGCCGTCCACGACATCGTCAGCCACGCGGCGCTGGTCGTCGCATCGAATACCTTCGAGAGGTAGGTGCCCGACGCCGCGTATGGCCCAAGGCGCATCCAGTCGATGATCAGCACGCCGGCGGTCTTCTGGAGATCGCTGCCAACGACGGTCATCTTCACGTTCGACCCGAACGAGACCTTGTGCGTCGCCACCTTGCTGCCGTCAATCCAGTAGACGACGCTGGTGGCGTTCCAGTCGATGCGGAAGATGTGCGGCGCGTTGAACCAGTTGCCGGGGATGAGCGTTTCCACCGGGATCAGGCTGTTCAGCGTCCGCGCGTAGAGGTTCACCTTCGACCCCGACGCCTTGGTGTTGAACTGCGCCAGCAGCAGGCCACCGAGCTGCTGGGCGGCGCCGCTGAAGGTCGCCGAGAACTCGAGCGACCGGTTGACGCCGACCAGCGGGAACGTCGACGTGATCTGGCTGCCCTGCAGCTTCAGCGAACCGTTGCTCACGACGGCGCTGCCCTTGGTGAGGAGCGCGGTCGTCAGCCATCCCGACGGCAGCTTCGTCCCCGAGAACTCGGTGCCGATGCCCGGCGTGAGGATGATCTCGCCGTCCGCCGTCTCCGAGATGTAGGCGCCGGCGTCGAGCGTGCCTGACGCGAAGTCGGCGGTGGTCGTGTAGGTCTGCGTCGACGTGTCGTCGTCGATGATCGTGCCGGTCGCCTGGGCGGTGCCGAGCGTGGCATTGCCCGGCGCCGAGAGTTTGACCGTGAACGTCTTGTTCGCGGAATCGATCGTGTTGCCGACAATCGGAACCTCGATCGTCTTGGTCGCCGTCCCCGGCGCGAAGGTCAGCGTGCCCGAACCGCCCTGGTAGTCGGACGGCGCCAGCGCCGATCCGTTCGCCGTCGCGTAGTTGACGGTCACGGTCTTGCCGCTGATCGCCGAGAGCGTGACCGTAAAGGTCATGTTGGCGCTGCCCGAGTTCCCTTCGGCCAGCGATGCGTTCGCGATGCTCAGCGACGGCACGGCGTCGTCGTTCAGGATCAGCGCCGATGCCATCCCCTGCTTGATCGTCGCGCCCGAGACGCCGGTCAGCGACACCGTGAACGTCTCGTCGTCCTCGTTGTAGACGTCGCCGTTCACGCCGACGACGACCCACTGCCCTGCTGCTCCCGGCGCGATGACCACCTCACCGGCGACGCCCTGGTAGTCGCCGCTCTCCGCGGTGGCCGTGCCGTCCGCGGTCGAGAAGGTGACGCTGACCGCGTGGTCGGTCGGCGCCGACAAGGTCACCGGGAAGGCGAACATGGTGTTGCCGCTGTTCCCTTCCGCCAGCATCACGTCGCCGATGCTGACCGAGACCGGCGTCGGCGGGGTCGGCGGCGTCACCGGCACGACGCCGGTGATCGCGACGTCGGCGAGCGACGGCGTCTGGCTCGGGTCGGCCGACGACATGTCGGCGCGGTACTGGATGTATCGCGAGTGGAGCCCGAGCGCGCCCGGCGAGGAAATCGGCATGAACGCGCTCCAGGTCGCATCCGGCACCGGCGACTCGCCGGTGCGAACCGACATCGCCAGGGTCGTGCCCGCCGGCGTGTTCGCCTGCCACTGCATCTCCTGCCAGTCGACTTTCGTCGACGCATCGAACACGCGCGAGACAAACGAGCCGGTGGTGACGAACGGCGACGAGCGCACCCAGTCGACGAGGATCGTGCCGCTGAACGCGTTGAAGTCGCTGGCGGCCACGGGCCGCATGGTCGCGCCGATCGTGACCGGATGCGTTGCCAGTGCGACGCCGTCTACCGAGTAGACGACCTGCGACGGCAGCCAGTCGATGCGGAAGCGGTGCGGCGCGTTCAAGAGCGCCACGCCGAGATTGGTGCGCGTCTCGCCGCTGCCGTTGGAGGTGCGCACGCCGAGCGAGCCGCCCGACTGGAAGACCCCCTGCGCATCGGTCCAGCTCGTGCTGAACAGGGCAAACGGCTCGCCGCCGGTCTGCAGTGTCTGGCCGTAGCCGGAGTGCTGGAACGGATCGCCGGTGAAGGTCGCGACGAATTCGAGCGTGCGGCCGGCGCCGACGAGCGCGCCCTCCTGCGCGACACGTGCGCCATCGACGATCAGCTTGCCGCCGTTGACGACGGCGGATCCGCCGGTGCTCCAGATGTGGGTGGACCAGTCGACCGGCAGCGCTGTGCCCGAGAACTCGGTGCCGCTGTCCGGCGCGAGCGTCACCTCGCCGTCGGCGTCCTCCGAGATGTAGGTGCCGGTCAACGACCCGGCAGCGAAATCAGTCGAGAGCGTGTCGTGCAGGGTCGGGCTCGGCATCGTGAAGATCTGCGGCGGCACCGGCGGCTGGCCAGGCGCCGGCGGCGGCGTCGGGCCGCCGTTCGGCTTCTGCGCCGTGTTGCCGGCGCGATCGGTCGATCGGACCCTGAAGTGGTACGACGTGTTGGTGAGGAGCCCGGTCAGCCGCACGCTGTGCGCGGTGACGAAGGCGGCGTCCGACACCGTCAGCGTCTGCGCCGTCGGGAACGCGGGATCGGTCGAGTAATCCACCGCCGAAGTCGCCGGCTCGTCGGTGGTCCACGTGATCACCGCAATCGCGCTGTCGATTGGCGTCGCCGCGACGTCGGCGATCTGCGGCGCGTCGGTGTCGGGCGTGCTGTCGAACACGACGTCCACCCAGTAGTTCGTCCCGTTGAAGGTCTGCGTCGGGAACGCCGAGGCGCCATAGAGGAAGACGCCGTTGCCGCCGGCCGCGGCGGTTGGCGGCGCATGCAGCGGCGAGGCGTCGATGCCCGCGCTGTTGAAGTAGCCGCTGCTGGCCGAGTAGTGGCCGACGTTGGTGTGATACGACACGACGTAGGTCGTGTTGGCCGCAATCGGCACCGCGACGTCGAACAGCATCTCCTGCCAGCCGGACGGCGACTCGTTCGCGAACTCCGCGACGCGAGCAGCGAGCCGGTGCTCGTCCACAGGCTGCCGGTGTGGGTTCCGAGGTTGCCCGCGCCCTTGTAGAAGCGGACGCCCTTGATGAAGCCGGTGACGTCGCTCTTGAATTTCAACCCGAGGTTGACGGGACTCGGATCGTCGACGTCGGGCACGGCCGGGACCGTTGCCGGGCGCCACAGCGACGTGCACGGGCAGCTGCCGCCGTCAACGGTCACTGTCAGCGTGGTGCCCGGATTCTGGATGTTGCCGCTGTCGTCGATCGCGCGCACGCGAATCGTCGTCTGGCCGAGCGCGCCGGGCGACCACTCGAAGCTCCACGACGTGGTCCCCTGCGCCCCGCGCCAGGTCGTGCCGCCGTCAGTCGAGACTTCGACGCCGGCGACAATGCCACCGCCGCCGTCGGACGCGGTGCCGGTGATCGTCACGCGATCGCCGCTGCCGACGCTCGTGCCGCCGGCCGGCGAGGTGACGAGCGAGCTCGGCGCAAGAGTGTCCGACGACTTCGCCGTCGCGACCAGCGGCCTCGACGGATCGGCGCCGATCTGCAGCGAACCCGGCTGCGCGCCCATGTCGGCGAAGAGATTGATGGTCGCCTGCTGCATCGCCTGATCGGGGGGGTTCGCGCCGCGATCGTGGGTGCCGTCGAGCCCCCACGCCCACTGCACGGTGCCGGCGCCGAAGACGAGCGCGCCGCTCGCGTGGCGGTAGATCGAGAGGTTGTGCGTCGCTGTCCCGATGCCGACGGTCTCGCCGAAGTCGAGGATCTTCTCGACGCCGTTCACCGTCGTCGACGACATCGAGATCAACCCTTGCGGGCGGAAGCCGTTGTCGAGCGCCTCGTCCCATTCGTAGCCGAGCGTGTCGGGCGCCAGCGTCACCGACCCCGTGGTGATGTTCTCGACGCGCGTGTTCTTCCAGAAGCGCAGCCTGGCCATCGACGCGGGCACGCTGATCGCCGAGGTGCCTGAGTTGACGGTCCAGAACTGGCCGATCAGCGCGTTCTCGGGGCGGCCGCCGTCGGCGGCCGGCGGCGCAAAGCGCATGTCGCGCCAGGTGGCGGTCGTGACGTTCGGCAGCGGATCGAGCTTCACGCCGCCGAGCGTGTCCTTGTAGCCGACCAGCGTCCGGAACGGCGTGTTCGTGCCGTCGGCGCTCGGCTCGAAGCGCGTCTTCCAGTACATCTCGTTGCCGCTGAAGAAGGCGAGGCTGACGCCGGCGTTGCGCGCCGCTTCGACGCTCGCGCGCTGCCCCGCCGACCAGGTCCTCGTCGTGGCCGACCGACAGGAACGCCTTCGGCTTTTTCGTGCCGACCAGATCGGCCGCGCGCCGCTCGGTGTCGACGCCGCTGATGTACTTGACGTCGTAGCCGTTGGCTTCGAGGAAGCGCACCATCGGGTACTCGGCGTTGAAGAGGAAGCTGGTCGCGTCGTGCGCGCGCGTGTCGAACGGCCGGTTGTAGCTCACCTTGGTCGCACGCCCGGCGCACGAGTACACCGTGCCGGCGTTGCTCTTCGGGCCGTTGCAGTACAGGCTGCCGCCGCCGTACTGGTTGTACGCCTGCCACGTCGTGTCCGAGGTCTGGAACACGATGTCCGCCTGACGGTTGTCGTCGCGGACGATGAAGTAAATGTGGCTGGCGCCGCCGGTGTCGAGCCGTTTCAGCTTTGCGAGGTAGATGCCTGAGGTGGCGCTCGCAGTGGACCACGACGCGGAGACGCCCCAGTTCCCGCAATCAGCGAGTCCGGTCGTGCCGTTGACGAGGCACGGCGGCTGGTTCTGCGGCAGCGGCGCCGACGGCACGACGTTCCCCGCCACCAGGCGCGCGCCCGCACCGCCGTAGTAGCCGAGGCGGTAGATGTCGATGCGGTAGTTCGACGAGTCGGTGTTGACCTTGAACGAAACCGTGTCGCCCTTGTTCACGCTGATGTCGGTGGCGAACCCCTGAATCGACGGATCGCCCGCACCGCTGACATCCCACTCACTCGACGGACTGCCGGTCTGCGTGTTCTCCTGCACGATCGGACCAACCTGCGCCTCGACAGACGGGCGCAGCGCACTTCGGCCGGCGAAGATGATGACCAGGGCTGCAAACAGGGCGAGTCGAGCGGAGCGGCCGCCGAACATTCCACGGAACGTCTGGGCGATTGTCGAAGTCTTCACAGTAGCTGGCCTTTCGAGCACACGATCTCCGCGACGCGCACAGTGCACGTTTTCCGGATCACCTCGTGTCGTTGACGAAATGGAGATTCGCGCGCGGACAAAGCAACCGCCGCGCCATGAGGTTTCGCGTCAGCCGGCAATCAGCGCAACTACCGAGCAGCAGAGAGTCTTAGAGCGTGCACCTCTGATCCGCTCTGACGCTCGAAGCGCGCAGGAGATCGGAATGCGGTTGCCGCCGCGGCGAGAATCCGGACTTTAGTCTTCGCCCGCGCAGACTTCATTCGGCGGGAACGCGCCCGACGCGATTACGACCGGGGAATTCGCCCGGTGATCCGCGGCGCGCGCCGCCGTGGCGGACTTCTTGCTCCCGACAGCGCGAGTCTTTTCAGCCTCGAGTATCAATGAACGAAGCCCACGCACCCGCGGGCGCCTGGCAGCGCCGCATCACGCTTGTACGCCGCGCCGCGATCGCCATCGGCCTGTTGATCGTCGCCATGCTCGTCGTGCTCAGCCTCGAGCGGCCGAACAGCGCCGCATCGCCGGCCGCGGCGCCGGTGTCGCCGTCGCGCCTCGCCGGCCTGGCCGCGAAGCCGCACCTCGTGTTCCGGCACACCGGCGTCGACACCAATTACAGCGCGCTGAGCGTCGCGGCACTCGAGGGCGCGGGCGCACGCGATCGCGCTGCCGCCGGCCTGGCGTGCGAGCGGGTGTCGTTCTCGCGCGAGCGCGGCATCTGCCTGCAGGCCGACCGCGGCGTGTTCACCAGCTACAAGGCGGCGATCTTCGATCGCGCGTTCAACATCGTGCGCACGTTCAAGCTCGATGGCAGCCCGAGCCGCACGCGCGTTTCGCCGGATGGCCGCGTCGGCACGATCACCGTGTTCGTCGGCAAGGACCTGGGCTACACGAGCTCGACCTTCTCCACCCGCACGCTCCTCATCGACATGGCGAGCGGCGAGGTGCTGACCGATCTCGAGCAGTTCACCACCTGGCGCAACGGCGCGCGCTTCAAGGCGGCCGACTTCAACTTCTGGGGCGTCACCTTCGCGCGCGACAGCAACGTCTTCTACGCGTCGCTGCGCAGCCAGTCGACGACCTATCTGGTTCGCGGCGATCTCGGGTTGAGGAAGCTGACGGTGCTGCACGAGAACGTCGAGTGCCCGTCGCTCTCACCCGACGACAAGCTGATTGCGTTCAAGAAACGCGTCGGGCCGCAGCCGGAAGCCTGGCGGCTCTACGTCCTCGATCTGGCGACGATGAACGAGCGGCCGGTCGCGGCGGAAACGCGCTTCATCGACGACCAGGCGGAGTGGCTCGACGACGCGCACGTGCTGTACGGCGTGCCGCGCCAGGGCACGGCAACGACCGATGCGTGGGTGGCGCCGATCGACGGCGCGGGCCCCGCCCGGGTCTTCCTCGAGGAGGCCGAATCGCCGATTGTCGTGCGGTGAGCTGACCTGGCGAGGCCGTCCCTTCAGGGCCGAAACCCTCGCTCAGAAAGTCAGCCCTACGGCAGACTTTTATCGCCGAAGTCTTCGTCAGGGTGGCCTTTCTGATTCCCCGGCGCGGACTTTTACGAAACGGTCAGCCGGCGCACCGCCCGATTGTCCCTTTCAAGTATCTGACTGTTAAGCAGTTACCGGCCGGTCGATCTTCCCAGACGACCCCGGTCCTGAATCGGGCCCGCCAACCCAACCGTGGCGGTCCCTTTGCTACTTAATAGTCAACTAACGAACATCAACATCTTTCGAGGTCAATAGACCCCTCGTTCGGCCCGAACGAAGGGTTTGAGAAGCCTCACGAGACTGCGCCTTTTACAGATGAGTTCGCGTCGTTCCCCAGGTCGCCCCCACCTTCCCCTTCCGTCATTGGTGACGGCCAGGGGCTCGCTCGTTTCACGGGCGATCGGCGCCATCGCGCTGCTGGTGCTGGTGGCGAACTGCTCGTCGGCCTCGATGGCGCCGCGGACCGCGGCCGCCGCCGGGGCCGAACGCATTGTCGCGCCGGGCGACTTCGGCGGGTCGGTCACCGTTCGTGTGGGCGACGTCCTCGTCGTGCGCCCGCCGATGACCACCGACCGGTGGCAGGTGGCCTACGACAACGCGTTCCTCGAATTCCAGGGCACTTCGGACAATCTCGCGCATCCCGGCGCCAACGGCTGGACCTTCCACGTCCGTCGTGCCGGCGACACATCGCTGACCGTGACTCCGGTGATGCGTCCGGGTCCGAATCCTCCTCGTTTCTCCGTCGGCATCCACATTGACGCGTAGACTCACCGCCCGGCTCGTCGCTCTGGAGGAGCGCGCGCGACGGATGACGCCGCGCCACTGGGCTGTCGCACGCCTCCTCGTCCTGATGTGCATGGCGCTGCTCCTCGCGATGCAGCACCCGCTCGCGACCGGCTCCCTCGTCGATCCGGACATCGAAATCGAGAACGGCGGCCGGCCGATGCCGCGGCCCGACTCACCCGGCGCGGCGAATCGCTTCCGTCAGCTGCAGTGGAATAACGAGTTCGGCTCGTTCCCCGAGAACGGCCTCGTCGAGGGACGACGGCATGCGGACCAGATGCGTGCGCGCGGGCGGCTGCGCATGTTCCCGCGGCGCGAGCGCGCCGGACGCGGCGGCCGCGCCTCGCAGGGCTCGTCGTCGACGATCGCGTCGGCGCCTGGCCTCGGCGGCGCGCCGGCGCTCGCGCCCGGCGCCGGTCTCGGCGGCGCGGAGGGCGGCGGCGAGATCTCGCTGCAGTCGGCCGGCGTCAGCTCGACGGCGTGGACGTGGCTCGGCCCCGGCAACATCGGCGGCCGCGTCCGCTCGATCGTCATCGATCCGACCAACACGCAGGTGATGTTCGCCGGCAGCGTCGGCGGCGGCATCTTCAAGACGACCAACGGCGGCGGCACCTGGGCGCCGGTCGACGACTTCATGGCGAACCTCGCCGTGTCGACGATCGTGATGAAGCCGGGCGCGCCGGCGACGATGTACGCCGGCACTGGTGAAGGCTTCTACAACGTCGACGGCATCCGCGGCGCCGGCGTGTTCACCAGCACGGACGGCGGCACAACCTGGTCGCAGCTGCCGTCCACCGCGAATTCAAGCTGGTGGTACGTCAACAAGCTGGCGATGTCGCCCGACGGCAACACCATCCTCGCGGCCACCAGATCGGGCCTCTTCCGCTCGACCGACGGCGGCGGGTCGTGGTCGACGGTGCAGGCTGGCGAGATCACCGGCGTCGCGTTCCACCCCACCGATTCGACCAAGTCGATCGCGACCGGCTACTCAGGTAACGCCTGGATCTCGACCAACGGCGGCGCGAACTGGACAGCGGCCACCGGGCTTCCCGGCGGATCGTTCGTCCGCGTCGAAGCCGCCTACGCGAAGGGCACGCCGACGACGGTCTACGCGTCGATCGACGTCGAACGGCGGCTCGGTCTACAAGAGCGTCAATGGCGGCGCGTCCTACACGCTGGTCTTCAACGGCGCGCCCGACTACCTCGCGAACCAGGGGTGGTACGACAACTCGATCTGGGTCGATCCGACCAACGCCAACACACTGATCGTCGGCGGCATCGACCTCTGGAAGAGCATCAACGGCGGCGTGAACTGGACCCAGATCAGCGACTGGTCGCTCGCGCCGGCGTCGCCGCACGCCGACCACCACGCAATCGTCGAGCAGCCCGGGTTCAACGGCACGACCAACCGCACTGTCTGGTTCGCGAACGACGGCGGTGTCTACGGCACGACCAACGTCTACACCGCCGGCGTCGCCTCGCGGTCGGCGGGCTGGGCCGCCTTCAACAACAACCTCGGCATCACGCAGTTCTACGGCGCCGCGGGCGGCACGACCACCGGCGTCATCATCGGCGGCACGCAGGACAACGGCACGCTGAAGTACACGCCGGCCACCGGCACGAACTGGGTGATGGAGTTCGGCGGCGACGGCGGCGCGTCGGCCGTCGACCCGTCGAACAACAACAACCTGTACGGCGAGTACTCCTACGGCTCGGTCCACCGCAGCCTCGACGGCGGCGCGTCGGCCGACTGGATCAACGGCCTGGTCTGGAACGGCGTCCAGTACGTCTGCAAGCCGGCGCCGTATTCGATCGCCGATACCTGCAACGCGTTCGAGGCGAACTTCATCGCGCCGGCCGTCCTCGATCCGAACAGCCCGAACCGCCTGTACGTCGGCGGCCTCTCGCTGTGGCGCACCAACGATGCGACGGCGCCGAATACGTCAACCACCGGGCCGGCGTGGGCAGCCGTCAAGGCGCCGACCGCGGCTGGCAACTACATCAGCGCGATCGCCGTCACGCCCGGCAACTCGAACACGGTCTGGGTCGGCCACAACAACGGGCAGCTGTACAAGACGACCAACGGCACGTCGGCGACGCCGACGTGGAACGCCAGCGGCGCCGGCACGCTGCCGAACCGCTTCATCACCCGCGTGCGCGTCGACCCGACCGACCCGAACACCGTCTACGTGATCTACGGCGGCTTCAGCGCCGGCAACGTGTGGAAGACGACCAACGGCGGCACGTCGTGGGCGTCGGCGTCGGGCAGCGGCGTCACCGGCCTGCCCGCGGTGCCGGTTCGCGACATCGCGGTCTACTCGCCGCATCCGAGCTGGCTGTACGCGGCAACCGAAGTCGGCCTGTTCACCAGCCAGGACGGCGGCGCGACCTGGGGCGTGCCGAACGACGGCCCGGCCAACGTCTCGATCGAAGAGCTGTTCTGGATGGGCGAGAGCCTCGTCGCCGTGACGCACGGCCGCGGCCTGTTCACGGCGACACCGACGGTCGATCCGGAGACGCCGGTCATCACCTGGAACAACCCGGCGCCGATCAGCGTCGGCACCGCGCTGGGCGCGACGCAGTTGAACGCGACGACCACGGTGCCGGGCACTTTCGTCTACACGCCGGCTGCCGGGACGGTGCTGCCGGTCGGGACCGGTCACACGCTGTCGGTGACCTTCACGCCGACCGACACCTTCAGCTACACGACCGCAACGGCGAGCGTGACGATCGATGTCCTCAAGCCGACGCCGGTGATCACCTGGCCGACGCCGGCCGACATCGTCTACGGCACGGCGCTGAGCGCGACGCAGCTCAACGCGACGACGACGGTGCCCGGCACGTTTGTCTATACGCCGGCTGCCGGCACCGTCCTGCCGGTTGGCAACGGTCAGCTGCTGTCGGTGACCTTCACGCCGACCGATACGGCGACCTATGCGTCGGCGACCGCCAGCCGGCTGATCGACGTGAACCCGGCTGCGCTGACCATCGACGCGAGCGTGTTCACCCATGTCTCGACCGCATCGGCAACCTTCGCGTCGCCTTCGTTCTCCACCACCGCGCCCAACGAGCTGCTGCTCGCATTTATCAGCGCCGGCAGCACGACGGCGACGACGGTCAGCGGCATCACCGGTGGCGGCCTCACCTGGACGTTCGTGCAACGCAGGAACAGCTCGGGAGGCACTGCCGAAATCTGGAAGGCATTTGCGACTTCGACCCTCAGCAACGTCACCGTGACGGCGACGCTGGCAGGGGCGGTGACGCGCACGGGCCTGATACAGGTGGTGAGCTTCAAGAATGCCGACCCGAATCTCGGAGCCAACGCCGTCGCGAGCTCGACCAGCGGCGCTGCCGAGCGCGGCGCTGACGACGACCCGGAACAACTCGTGGGTGTTTGGCGTCGCGGCCGACACCAACAGCGGCACCGCGCGCACGCTCGGAACGAGCCAGACGATGGTTCACGAGTTCGCGTCGACCGGCCTGACCGACACCTACTGGGTGCAGCGGCGGACGAGCACGACGCCGACCTCCGGCACGAGCGTCACGATCAACGTGACGGCGCCAACCGCTGAACGGTACAACCTCACGATTGTCGAAGTTCTGCCGCTCGTGTCGAACGTCCCGACCGTCACGCTGACCGCGCCGTCGGACGGCGCCACGCTCTCGGGCAACGCGACCATCTCGGCGACGGCGACCGCCGCCATCGGCTCGATCGCCGGCGTTCAGTTCTTTGTCGACGGCGACGACGTCGGCGCGGAAGACACGGTCAGCCCGTACTCGATCTCCTGGAATACGGCGACGGCGTCGAACGGCACGCACTTCATCACCGCCGTGGCGCGCGACAGCGCCGGCGGAACCGCCACCGCGAGCGTCGTCACCGTCACGGTTGACAACGACACCGCGCCGACCGTTTCGGTGACCGAGCCGTCGAACGATGCCACCGTATCAGGTGCGAACGTCATCGTGTCGGCGACCGCGAGCGACGACGTCGGCGTGCTCGGCGTGCAGTTCCTGATCGACGGCGTCCCGTTCGGCGCCGAGGACACGTCCGCGCCGTACACCATCACCTGGAACACGCTCGCCGTGACGAAGGGCGCTCACCAGATCTCGGCGCGCGCGCGCGACACGGCCAGCCAGCAGACGACCTCGACGCCGATCAACGTCACCGTTGCCAAGGCGACGCCGGTCATCTCGTGGAGCGCGCCGGCCGACATCGTCTACGGCACGGTCCTGAGCGGCACGCAGCTGAACGCGACCGCAAGCGTGCCGGGCAGCTTCGTTTACACCCCGGCCGCGGGCACCGTGCTGCCGGCCGGCGCCGGCCAGACGCTGTCGGTCACCTTCACGCCGACCGACACGGCGAACTACGCGACGGCCACCGCGAACGTGCTGATCAGGGTGACCAAGGCGACGCCGGTGATCACCTGGCCGACGCCGTCGAACATCACCTACGGCACGGCGCTGAGCGCGACGCAGCTGAACGCGACGACGCCGGTGCCGGGCAGCTTTGCCTACACGCCGGCCGCGGGCGCTGTGCTGTCCGCCGGTGCGGGCCAGACGCTGTCGACCACCTTCACGCCGGCTGACGCGGCCAACTACAACCCGGCGACGGCGAACGTCTCGATCACCGTCGTGAAAGCAACGCCGGTGATCACGTGGCCGGCGCCGTCGAACATCACCTACGGCACGGCGCTGAGCGCCACGCAGCTGAACGCGACGACCCCGGTGGCCGGCGCCTTCGTCTATACACCGGCCGCGGGCACCGTCCTCGCCGCGGGCGCCGGACAGACGCTGTCGACGACGTTCACGCCGACCGACACCGCGAACTACACGAACGCCACGGCCAACGTCTCGATCACGGTCGGCAAGGCGACGCCGACGATTGGCTGGTCGACGCCGGCGAACATCACGTATGGCACCGCGCTGAGCGCCACGCAGCTGAACGCGACCGCGACGCACGGCGGGCCGGGCGTGCCGGGCACGTTCGTCTACACGCCGGCGGCGGGCACGGTGCTTCCGGCGGGTGCGGGCCAGAACCTCTCGGTGACCTTCACGCCGACCGACCCGTCGAACTACACGACGGCGACCGGCAACGTCTCGATCACGGTCGTGAAGGCGACGCCGGTGGTCACCTGGAACGCGCCGGCGAACATCACCTACGGCACCGCGCTCAGCGCGACGCAGCTGAACGCGACCGCGACCGTGCCTGGCGCCTTCGTCTACACGCCGGCGGCGGGCACGATCCTCTCCGCGGGCGCCGGGCAGTCGCTGTCGGTGAACTTCACGCCGACCGACACGGCGAACTACAACAGCGCCTCCGGCGGCACGACGATCACGGTGGTCAAGGCGACGCCGGTCGTCACCTGGTCGAACCCGGCCGGCATCACCTACGGCACCGCGCTGAGCGCCACGCAGCTGAACGCGACGACGACCGTGCCGGGCACGTTCGTCTACACGCCGACCGCCGGCACCGTGCTGTCGGCTGGATCGGCCCAGACGCTGTCGACGACGTTCACGCCGACCGATACCGCGAATTACAACAACGCCAACAAGTCGGTGACGATCAACGTCGCCAAGGCGACGCCCGTCATCACCTGGTCGAACCCGGCCGGCATCGTCTACGGCACGGCGCTCAGCGCGACGCAGCTGAACGCGACGACGACGGTCCCGGGCGCGTTCGTCTACACGCCGAACGCGGGCACGGTGCTGTCGGCTGGATCCGCCCAGACGCTCTCGGCGACGTTCACGCCGACCGACACGGCGAACTACAACACCGCGACCAAGTCGGTGACGATCGACGTCGCCAAGGCGACGCCGGTCATCACCTGGGCGAACCCGGCCGGCATCGTCTACGGCACGGCGCTCAGCGCGACGCAGCTGAACGCGACGACGACGGTCCCGGGCGCGTTCGTCTACACGCCGAACGCCGGCACGGTGCTGTCGGCCGGATCGGCCCAGACGCTTGTCGACGACGTTCACGCCGACCGACACGGCGAACTACAACACCGCCAACAAGTCGGTGACGATCGACGTCGCCAAGGCGACGCCGGTGATCACCTGGGCGAACCCGGCCGGCATCGTCTACGGCACGGCGCTCAGCGCGACCCAGCTGAACGCGACGACGACGGTCCCGGGCGCGTTCGTCTACACGCCGAACGCCGGCACGGTGCTGTCGGCCGGCTCGGCCCAGACGCTTGTCGACGACGTTCACGCCGACCGACACGGCGAACTACAACACCGCGAACAAGTCGGTGACGATCGACGTCGCCAAGGCGACGCCGGTCATCACCTGGTCGAACCCGGCCGACATCGTCTACGGCACGGCGCTCAGCGCGACCCAGCTGAACGCGACGACGACGGTCCCGGGCACGTTCGTCTACACGCCGGCGGCACGGCACGGTGCTGTCGGCCGGCGCGGCCCAGACGCTGTCGACGACGTTCACGCCGACCGACACGGCGAACTACAACACCGCCAACAAGTCGGTCGACGATCACGTCGCTCAAGGCGACGCCGGTCATCACCTGGGCGAACCCGGCCGACATCGTCTACGGCACGGCGCTCAGCGCGACCCAGCTGAACGCGACGACGACGGTCCCCGGCACGTTCGTCTACACGCCGCAACGCCGGCACGGTGCTGTCGGCTGGCGCGGCCCAGACGCTGTCGACGACGTTCACGCCGACCGACACGGCGAACTACAACACCGCCAACAAGTCGGTGACGATCACCGTCGCTCAAGGCGACGCCGGTCATCACCTGGGCGAACCCGGCCGGGATCGTCTACGGCACGGCGCTGGGCGCGACGCAGCTGAACGCGACGACCACGGTCGCCGGGCACGTTCGTCTACACGCCGAACGCCAGCACGGTGCTGTCGGCCGGCGCGGCTCAGACGCTCTCGACGACGTTCACGCCGACCGACACGGCGAACTACAACACCGCGAACAAGTCGGTCGACGATCACGTCGCCAAGGCGACGCCGGTCATCACCTGGGCGAACCCGGCCGACATCGTCTACGGCACGGCCCTGACCGCGACGCAGCTGAACGCGACGACCACGGTCCCCGGCACCTTCGTCTACACGCCGCGGCAACGACGGTCCTCTCGGCCGGCGCGGCGCAGACGCTGTCGACGACCTTCACGCCGACCGACAGCGCGAACTACAACACCGCCAACAAGTCGGTCGCGATCACGGTGCTCAAGGCGACGCCGGTCATCACCTGGGCGAACCCGGCCGACATCGTCTACGGCACGGCGCTGAGCGCGACGCAGCTGAACGCGACGACCACGGTGCCCGGCACGTTCGTCTACACGCCGTCGGCGACGACGGTCCTCTCGGCCGGCGCGGCGCAGACGCTGTCGACGACCTTCACGCCGACCGACACGGCGAACTACAACACCGCCAACAAGTCGGTCGACGATCAACGTCGCTCAAGGCGACGCCGGTCATCACCTGGGCGAACCCGGCCGACATCGTCTACGGCACGGCGCTCAGCGCGACCCAGCTGAACGCGACGACCACGGTCCCGGGCACGTTCGTCTACACGCCGAACGCCGGCACGGTGCTGTCGGCCGGCGCGGCCCAGACGCTTGTCGACGACGTTCACGCCGACCGACACGGCGAACTACAACACCGCCAACAAGTCGGTGACGATCGACGTCGCTCAAGGCCACGCCGGTCATCACCTGGGCGAACCCGGCCGACATCGTCTACGGCACGGCGCTCAGCGCGACGCAGCTGAACGCGACGACGACGGTGCCCGGCACCTTCGTCTACACGCCGTCCGGCGACCACGGTCCTCTCGGCCGGCGCGGCGCAGACGCTGTCGACGACCTTCACGCCGACCGACACCGCGAACTACAACACCGCCAACAAGTCGGTCGCGATCACGGTGCTCAAGGCGACGCCGGTCATCACCTGGGCGAACCCGGCCGGCATCGTCTACGGCACCGCGCTCGAGCGCGACCCAGCTGAACGCGACGACGACCGTGCCCGGCACGTTCGTCTACACGCCGAACGCCGGCACGGTGCTGTCGGCTGGAACGGCCCAGACGCTGTCGACGACCTTCACGCCGACCGACACGGCGAACTACAACACCGCGAACAAGTCGGTGACGATCGACGTCGCCAAGGCGACGCCGGTCATCACCTGGACGAATCCGGCCGACATCGTCTACGGCACCGCGCTGAGCGCGACGCAGCTGAACGCGACGACGACCGTGCCCGGCACGTTCGTCTACACGCCGCACGCCGGCACGGTGCTGTCGGCCGGCACGGCCCAGACGCTGTCGACGACCTTCACGCCGACCGACACGGCGAACTACAACACCGCGAACAAGTCGGTCGCGATCAACGTGCTCAAGGCGACGCCGGTCATCACCTGGGCGAACCCGGCCGACATCGTCTACGGCACGGCGCTCGAGCGCGACGCAGCTGAACGCGACGACGACGGTGCCCGGCACCTTCGTCTACACGCCGCCGGCGACCACGGTCCTCTCGGCCGGCGCGGCGCAGACGCTGTCGACGACCTTCACGCCGACCGACGCCGCGAACTACAACACGGCCAACAAGTCGGTCGCGATCAACGTGCTCAAGGCGACGCCGGTCATCACCTGGGCGAACCCGGCCGGCATCGTCTACGGCACGGCGCTCGGCGCGACCCAGCTGAACGCGACGACGACCGTGCCCGGCACGTTCGTCTACACGCCCAACGCCGGCACGGTGCTGTCGGCTGGAACGGCCCAGACGCTGTCGATGACCTTCACGCCGACCGACGCGGCGAACTACAACACCGCGAACAAGTCGGTGACGATCAACGTCGCTCAAGGCGACGCCGGTCATCACCTGGGCGAACCCGGCCGACATCGTCTACGGCACGGCGCTGAGCGCGACGCAGCTGAACGCGACGACGACGCGTGCCCGGCACCTTCGTCTACACGCCGCCGGCGGCCACGGTGCTGTCGGCCGGCGCGGCGCAGACGCTGTCGACGACCTTCACGCCGACCGACGCCGCGAACTACAACACGGCGAACAAGTCGGTCGCGATCAACGTGCTCAAGGCGACGCCGGTCATCACCTGGGCGAACCCGGCCGACATCGTCTACGGGACGGCGCTGAGCGCGACGCAGCTGAACGCGACGACGACGGTGCCCGGCACCTTCGTCTACACGCCGCCGGCGACCACGGTCCTCTCGGCCGGCGCGGCGCAGACGCTGTCGGCGACCTTCACGCCGACCGACGCGGCGAACTACAACACCGCGAACAAGTCGGTCGCGATCAACGTCGCTCAAGGCGACGCCGGTCATCACCTGGGCGAATCCGGCCGACATCGTCTACGGCACGGCGCTGAGCGCGACGCAGCTGAACGCGACGACGACCGTGCCCGGCACCTTCGTCTACACGCCGCCGGCGACCACGGTCCTCTCGGCCGGCGCGGCGCAGACGCTGTCGGTGACCTTCACGCCGACCGACGCGGCGAACTACAACACCGCGAACAAGTCGGTCGCGATCAACGTCGCTCAAGGCGACGCCGGTCATCACCTGGCCGAAGCCGGCCGACATCGTCTACGGCACGGCGCTCAGCGCGACGCAGCTGAACGCGACGACCACGGTCCCGGGCACGTTCGTCTACACGCCGGCGGCGGCGACGGTCCTCTCGGCCGGCGCGGCGCAGACGCTGTCGACGACGTTCACGCCGACCGACGCCGCGAACTACACCACGGCCAACAAGTCCGTCACGATCACCGTGCTCAAGGCGACGCCGGTCATCACCTGGGCGAACCCGGCCGACATCGTCTACGGCACGGCGCTCAGCGCCACGCAGCTGAACGCGACGACGACGGTGCCCGGCACCTTCGTCTACACGCCGATCGGCGGCACGGTCCTCTCGGCCGGCGCGGCGCAGACGCTGTCGGTGACCTTCACGCCGACCGACGCCGCCAACTACACGCCGGCGACGGCGAGCCGGTGCTGATCAACGTCATCAAGGCGACGCCGGTCATCACCTGGCCGACGCCCGCCGACATCATCTACGGCACGGCGCTGAGCGCGACGCAGCTCAACGCGACGGCGAGCGTGCCGGGCACCTTCGTCTACACGCCGGCCGCCGGCACGGTCCTGTCGGCCGGCGCCGCGCAGACGCTGTCGGTGACCTTCACGCCGACCGACGCCGCGAACTACACGTCCGCAACGGCGAGCGTGCTGATCAACGTGACCAAGGCCACGCCGGTCATCACCTGGCCGACGCCGTCCGACATCGTTTACGGCACCGAGCTGAGCGAGACGCAGCTGAACGCGGCCGCCAGCGTCGCCGGCACCTTTGTGTATACGCCCGCTGCCGGCGTCATCCTGCCGGCCGGCGCCGCGCAAACGCTGTCGGTTCGCTTCACGCCGACCGACGCGGCCAACTACACGTCGCAGACTGCCAGCGTCGCCATCACCGTGACGAAGGCGACGCCGGTCATCACCTGGCCGGCGCCGGCGCCCATCGTCCACGGCACGGCGCTGAGCGCGACGCAGCTGAACGCGACGACGAACGTGCCGGGCGCGTTCGCCTATACGCCGGCGGCTGGCACCGTGCTGGACGCCGGCACGCGGACGCTCTCGGTGACTTTCACGCCGGCCGATCCGGCGAACTACCTGCCGGCGACTTCGACGGTGACGGTGACCGTCATCCGCATGACGCCGACGGTCACCTGGCCGGAGCCGTACGCGATCATCTACGGCTCGCCGCTCGGCTTCGACGAGCTCAATGCCTCGGCGAACGTGCCCGGCAGCTTCAGCTACACGCCCGCGGCGGGGACGATGGTCAACGCCGGCGAGCGCACGCTGTCGGTGACCTTCACGCCGAGCGACAGCGCCAACTACACGCCGACGACGGCAACCACGACGCTCTTCGTCCTGCAGGCGCCGCCGATGATTTCGTGGCCGGAGCCGGCCGACATCGTCTTCGGCACGGCTCTGAACGCGACGCATCTGAATGCGACGTCATCGGTGCCGGGCACCTTCGTCTACACGCCGGCGGCGGGGACCGTACTCCAGGCCGGCAGCGGCCAGGAGCTGGTGGCAGTCTTCACGCCGGACGACGCCGAGAACTACACGTCGTCGACGACCACGGTGTTGATCAATGTCGTCACGTCGGCGCCGGTGATCACATGGCCGGCTCCTGAGGCGATTGTCTACGGCACCGCCCTGAGCTCGACGCAGCTGAACGCGACCGCCAACGTGCCCGGGACGTTCGTCTACAGCCCGGCGGCGGGCACGGTGCTCGGCGCCGGCGCGGCGCAGACGCTGTCGGTGACCTTCACTCCGGCTGACGCCGCGAACTACGCCGTCGCCACGGCCACCGTGTCGATCGACGTCGTCAAGGCGACGCCGACGATCACCTGGGCGCCGCCCGCCGACATCGTCTACGGCACGGCGCTCGGCGCGACGCAGCTGAACGCGACGCGAACGTGCCCGGCACGTTCGTCTACACACCGGTCGCGGGCACATGCTCGAGGCCGGCGCGGCGCAGACGCTGTCGGTGACCTTCACGCCGGCTGACGCAGCCAACTACACCGGCGCCACGAAGTCGGTGTCGATCAACGTCTCAAGGCGACGCCGGTCATCACCTGGCCGACGCCGACCGACATCATCTACGGCGCGGCGCTGAGCGCCACCCAGCTGAACGCGACGACCACCGTGCCCGGCACGCTTCGTCTACACGCCGGCGGCCGGCACGATCCTGAGCGCGGGCTCGGCGCAGACCTTGTCGGTGACCTTCACGCCGGCCGACGCGGTCAACTACAACGCGGCGACCGCCAGCGTGCAGATCAACGTGCTCAAGGCGACGCCGGCGGTCACCTGGCCGACGCCGGCAGACATCGTCTACGGCACCGCGCTCAGCGCGACGCAGCTGAACGCGACCGCGGACGCGGCAGGGACGTTCGTCTACACGCCGGCGGCGGGGGCGATGCTGAACGCCGGCGCCGCACAGACGCTGTCGGTCACCTTCACGCCGGCCGACGCGAACTACAACGCGGTCACGAAGACCGTGTCGATCAACGTCCTCAAGGCGACGACGACGCTGACGTGGACGACGCCGGCCGACATCGTCTACGGCACCGCGCTCGGCGCGACGCAGCTGAACGCAACCGCCAGCGTCGCCGGCACGTTCGCCTACACGCCTTCGGCCGGCACGGTGCTGATGGCCGGCGCGGGCCAGACACTGTCGGTGACCTTCACGCCGAGCGACGCGGGCAACTACGCGCCGGCGACCACCAGCGTCCTGATCAACGTCCTCAAGGCGACGCCGGTCGTCACCTGGGCGACGCCGGCGAACTTCGTCTACGGTGCCGCGCTCGGCGCGGCACAGCTGAACGCGACGGCCAACGTGCCTGGCGCCTTCGTTTACACGCCGGCCGCCGGGGCGATCCTGAACGCCGGTCCGCAGACGCTGTCGGTGACCTTCACGCCGACCGACTCGGCCAACTACGCGGCCGCGACGAAGACGGTGACGGTCGCGGTTCTGCAGGCGACGCCGGCGATCACCTGGAATACGCCGGCCGACATCACGCTCGGTACCGCGCTCAGCGCGACGCAGCTGGATGCGACGACCATCGTCGCCGGCACGTTCGTGTATACGCCGGCGGCGGACACGATTCTGCCGGTCGGCGTCCAGACGCTGTCGGTCACCTTCACGCCGACCGATGCCGTCAACTACACCACGGCGACGAAGACGGTCGCGATCAACGTCAGGGGCGACGCGCGCATCACCGTCGACAAGACGACCGTTGGCGTCGCCGGCACCGTCACCGCGTTCGTCGCCGACGGCCCCGGCAAGCCGTCGGACTGGGTCGCGCTGTATGTGAACGGCGCCTCGTCGTACCTGACGTGGAAGTATCTGAACGGCGCCGCAGACGCCGCCGGCGGCAGGAATGGTCGACGCCGCCGTGCCGTTCACGCTGCCGATGACGCCAGGCACCTACGTGGTGAAGTTCTTCACCGGCTCGACGCTGCTCGCGACGAGCGCGCCGATCAACGTCGTCGCGACGACGCTCAACGTCAGCGCGACGTCGGTGCTCAGCGGCGGCGCCGTGAACGTCACCGTCAACAACGGCGCCGGCAACGCCGCCGACTGGGTGGGCGTCTACGCCGTCGGCGGCGGGGCGCTCCTGAACTGGAAGTACCTGAACGGAACGCAGACGCTGCCCGCGGCCGGCCTGACCAATGCGACCGTGTCGCTGGCGATGCCGACGATGCCTGGCGCCTACGTCGTGAAGTTCACCGTCGGTTCGACCATCGTCGCCACGTCGCCGACGATCACGGTGGCGAGCGTCACGCTGAACGTCAGCACGACCACGGCCGCGCCGCAGGACATCGTGACCGCGACGATCAGCAACGGCCCGGGCAACATCGGCGACTGGGTCGGCCTCTATGCGGTGGGCGCGACGAACTACATCGCCTGGACGTATCTGAACAACTCGCAGAACGTGCCCGCGACCGGCCTGACCTCGGCGAATCTGAGCTTCACGATGCCGTCGACGCCCGGCACGTATGTGCTGAAGTTCTTCGCCGGCAGCATGCTGCTGGCGACGAGCCAGACGATTACGGTGGCGATCCCGCCGGCGGTGACGTTCAACGTCAGCGCGACCGAGGCGGCACCGCTCAGCCGGATTACGGCAACCGTGGCTGAACGGCCCGGGCAACGCCGGCGACTGGATCGGGATGTATGCGGCCGGCGGAACGTCGCTGCTCGACTGGTGGTATCTGAACGGCACCAAGGCGCTCCCTGCCACCGGGCTGACCTCGGCCGCGGTGAACGTGACGATGCCGACCACGCCGGGCTCGTACGTGCTGAAGCTGTCGACGCCGACCAGGCTGCTGGCCACCAGCCAGACGATCGTCGTCGCTCCCGTCACGCTGCAGCTGAGCACGACGACGGCGGCGCCGCAGACCGCGGTGACGGCGACGATCGGAAATGGACCGGGGTTTGTCGGTGACTGGGTCGGCCTCTACGCGGTCGGCTCGAGCAACCTGATCGACTGGGTCTACATGAGCGGAACGAAGACGGCGCCGGCGACCGGCCTGAAGAACGCGGTGGTGACGTTGACGATGCCGGCGGCGTCCGGCTCGTATGTCCTGCGATTCAGCTCGGGCCAGATCGTGCTGGTATCCAGCCCGACGATCGTGGTCGCGCCGTAGCCGGCCAGTCGCGAGGCAGAGGCTCCCCCCTCTGCCTCGCGCAATGGCCTGTGCGCTAATTGCTAGTTGCAGGAGCCGGCGACGCGGTTGAGCGCGCGCACCTGCATCTCGCGGTCGACGAGCACGCCGGTGAGGCTGACGCGTTCGCCGACGTGATCGGGCAGGCGCAGCTTCTTCGGCGGGTCGACCAGCGCGACTGACGCCGATCCCTTCTTCAGGAAGCCCGACTTCCAGCTGCGCGACTTCGGCGCGGCGGCGCCGCTCGCGTTCTTCAGCATGAACATGTCGTCGTCGCGCTGCAGGCAGCCGGTGATTGTGACCGGCGGCGCCGTCGGCGCGATCGTCATCGGCGGCTCGGCCGCCTCCGTGTCTCCCGGCTTCAGTGTCTCCGTGCCGCTCGTTCCGGCCACGTCGGCTGCGGATGCCGGCGTCTTCGCGTTCGACGCCTTCTTCGCCGGCCCTTCCGCCGCATAGTCGGAAGGCGCGTCGAGCCGCGCGACCCGCGTCGTCTGCGGGGATGACGCGCTCGCGCCGATGATGATCGCCGCGCCGATGAAGCAGATCACGACCGCCACGGCCGCGCGCGTGCCGACCGCTCCGGCCTTGCGCGACGTCTTCTTCGCGCTCGTCGACTTGGATTTCTTCGCGCGCGTGCTCTTGTTGATGCGCATCGATGTTCTCCTTGGTGAAACGTCGGACCAGAGAACCAAGGCAAACGAAGTGCCCTGCCAGCAGCGGGCGCACGCTCCCCGTAAGCCGCGCTGAACACGCTGGTTGCGCAGATTACGAAACCGGCGATGCGCCGGAATACAAAACGGGGCGGGTCAGTTCCGTGATCGGGCGGCGAATGCTGAGCGCGGGCGGGAAGAGGGAACTTGGGACTGAAGATGCGAAGCGCTAGACTGCGCGCTCGGGCCGCCGAGGGCCCATCGCATCACTGTCGAGGGACACACATGGCCGAACTGATGTTCTCGATCGCCGCCGCATTGCTTTGGCTTGTGGGATTCGCCTTCAATGTCGCTGCCGTGATCGTCGGGCTGTGGATCTGGAACCGATGGCCAGCGCTCGCGATGCGCACCACCCGTACCGACTGACGCACGCACCGGCGTCGTCGCTGCCCGCGATCGATGCGTGCGCGCGTCGCGGGCGACGCTAGAGCGAGCTGGCGAGATCGCGCCGGCCCAGGCGGCCGCGACGCGAATCGGCGGCGCAGCCGGCGAACGCGCTGGTGTCGAACCGGTGGTTCACGGCAAAGTGCGGCACGTACTCGCCCATCGCATCCTCGAGCAGGCGAATCATCTGCGACGGAGTCCTTGCGGCGGGCTCGAAGAGGAACGTGGTCCCGTCCACGCGGTAGACCACCCACGCGTGCTGTCGATCGACCTCCGGCTGACTGGCGCAGATCACGCGGCCGACGCAGAACTCGGCGTCGATGCCGACCTCTGCCAGCTTGCGCCAGGCCCACAGCGCAAAATCTTCACAGTCGCCGCGGCGCAGCTGCTCGAAGGCACGGGGATGCTGCCAGAAGTCGCGCTGGTTGAATTGCTCGAGGTCGGTGACGTATTCGCAGCTCTGCAGCCAGGCAACGATGTCGTCGATCGACTCGACGGGCACGCCACTCTCGCCCTCAAAGTACTGGGCGAACGGCTGTTCCGAGCCCGGGCCGAAGAGTCGGGCCGGCACCCGCATCGGCACCCGTTCCCACGCCGATTCGCGGCCGGCGAGGCGCGCTCCGAACCGCATGAACGCCGAAAGCAGCCGGCGCAGCGCCCCATCTGGTGCGATCACTGGCACTCCCGGATGAGACGCAAATCCGCAGGCAATCGTTCAAGCCGGTTGCGAGTTGGAACGCGTTCTGCCTGCCGTCTGTCGGGAGCGAGGCACGAAGACGAGGGTCGAGCTCGGGATCGATGCTCAGCAGGCGCAGATGGCGGAACAGGTGTCAGTATTGGCCACGGACATTTCAGCGCGTGTCGGACCGCAAGACCAGGTTGATCTCGGAAGAAGTGATCACGTTCAGCGCAACACTGCATGACAGCCGTTGGAGCTGAGGAGCGACATACGGGAATTCTCACGGCTGACATGAAGCGTGTCGTCGACGAGCAACGCCTCGGCTTCGTGGCGACTGTCTGCCCCGACGGCACCCCGAACCTCTCGCCCAAGGGCACGACCGCGGTGTGGGACGACGACCACCTGGTGTTCGCGAACATCCGATCGCCCGGCACGATCAGGAATCTCGGTCACAACCCCAGCGTCGAAGTGAACATCGTCGATCCGTTCGTCCGCAAGGGCTACCGGTTCAAGGGCGTCGCCACCGTTCTCGAATCAGGTCCTCTCTACGATCGGGCGATCGCGTTCTATCGCCAGCGCGGATCGCAAGTCGCCGCCATCCGCGAGATCGTGCTGGTGCGGGTGCAGACCGCGCAGCCGCTCGACTCGCCCGCCTACGATCTCGGGCTGACCGAAGAGGAAGTGCGGGCGCGCTGGGAGCGGCATTTCCAGTCGCTCCGCGGCCGCAACGCGCGGTCCTGAAGGGCGCGATCGGCCAGCCAAGCTGACGGCGCGACCGTCTTAATGAGCTGCGAACGACGGATCGGCCGCTGAACCGGCGACCGGACCGCCGGCACTAAATCATGAAGTGTCCGACGCTCAGAAATGGTGAGGACGGACCGGCTGGTCGAACAGTGCGAATAACGCGTCGGCAGGCAGAGGCGTTTCTCACCTTCGGTCCGCCACTGCTCGGCCTTCTGGTTTACCTTCTGCTGCTGCTGTTTCGCTGAAAGCGACGCGACGCACGTTGCACGCTGCACGATGCACCTTGCACGTTGCACGCTTGCACCGCTGCACCGCTGCACGAGCAGGGCCGCGCGGTGATGCTCGCGGCCTCGATTGCACCTCCTGTGGCCGCGCGTGAATGCAAGCGGCCGACCGTGCACCTCGCGTGCCGCGTCAGCGGCCCGCAAAAAAGAGGGGCCGCACCCTGCCAGGGCGGCCCCTCGAGTCGTTCCGGATCGTGCAGTCGTTCAAACTTACATATCAGCGCTTCAACCCGAGCGTGACGTCGTTGACCGCCGGCGTCTGCCCGACCGCCGTCGTCGTCAGCCGCACGCGGTACTGGAGGTACTGCGCGGTGACGTCCATCGCCCCGTTGACGACGGTGAAGGCGCTCCAGCTCGCGTCCGGCGCCGCCGAGTTGCCGGCGCGAACCGCCAGTTCGACGGTCGTGCCCGCCGGCGCCGTGCCGGTCCAGGCCGCCGAGTTCCAATTCGTGACCGCGGCGGCGTCGAAGATGGCCGAGAGATACGTGGACGTCGACGCGTATGGCGACAGGCGCATCCAGTCGATGGTCAGCCGGTTGCCGTCGCCGTCGTAGTCGCTCGCCACCGGCCGCATCGTCGCGCCAATCGCGATGGCGTGCGACGCGACCTGCGTGCCGTCGATGAAGTAGTCGACCCGCGACGCCGTCCAGTCGATGCGGAAGCGGTGCGGGGCGCCGAACCAGCTCCCGGGAATCGCGGTGTTGGTCGCCGTCGAGGCGTTGTTGGTGCGCGCGTAGAGCGCATCGCCGCTGTTGCTGCTGAACATCGCCCACAGCCCTTCGCCGAAGGTGACGGCGAAGCCGGCGTGCTGGAACGGCGCGCCGCTGAAGGTGGCGATGAACTCCAGCGATCGGCCGGCGGCGTACTGCGCGCTGGTGCCGACCAGCGCCCCGTCAACCTTCATCGTGCCGCTGCTCACGGTCGCCGCCGAATTGCCCGCCCAGGTGGACATCGTCCAGCCCGAGGGCAGCGCCGTGCCGCTGAACTCGGCGCCGACAACCGGCGCGAGCGTCAGCTCGCCGTTGGCCGTTTCCGCGATGTAGCCGCCCGCGTCGAGCGTGCCGCGGCTGAAGTCGGCCGGCAGCGTGTCGACAAAGCCGGTCGGCAGCGACGCGGTGGTGAAGCTCCACACGTAGTCGGCCGCGAGCGCGTTCCCGGCGGCGTCCTTGATGCCGCTCGAGCCGCCGATGAGGCGCGCGGAATATTCCGTCTCCGGCTGGAGCGCCGCTTTCGGTGCCAGCGTCGCCGTTTTGGTCGCCGCGTCGTACGAGCACGTTCGTGCTCACCAGGTTGTTGAGCGGATCGCGCAGCACGAACGTGCTGGTCGTCACCGTCGATGCGGTGAGCGCCTCGCTGAACGTCGCCGTCACGACCGCCGATGCCGCCACCGACTTCGCGCCGTTGGCGGGCGTCGTGCTCACCACCGTCGGCGGCGTCGTATCGGGCACGCCGCCGGTATTGAAGACGACGTCAACCCAGTAGTTGGTCGAGTTGAAGCTCGAGCTCGGGAACGAGCTCGCGCCGTACTGGTAGACACCGTTCGGGCTGGTGCCGTTCGACAGCGCGTGCAGCGGCGGCGAATCGAGGCCGACCAGGAAGTAGCTGGCGGTCGCCGCGTAGTGCCCCGTCGTGGTGTGGTACGACGCGACGTAGGTGGTGTTCGCGCTCACCGCCACCGGCGTCTGGAACAGCACGACCTGCCAACCCGTTGCCGTTTCGTTGGCGAACGTCGCGGTTGCGAGCCGCGCGCCGCTCTCCGACCAGAGGCTGCCGGTGTGGGTGCCGCTGTTCGCCGCGCTCTTGTAGTAGCGGATGCCGGTGATCACCCCGGCGACGTCGGTCCGGAACTTGACGCCGAGCTCTACTTCGCTCGCGTCACCGGCATCGGCGACGCCGACAACCGGCGATCCCCACAGGCTGCACGGGCAGCTGCCGGGCGACGCGGTGGTGAAGCTCCAGGTGAGGTCGGCCGCCAGCGCGTTGCCCGCCAGATCCTTGATGCGCGGATCGGTCGTGCCGCCGCGGACGCGCGCGGTGTAGACGGCGTTGGCCGCGAGCGCCGCCGACGGCGTCAGCGTGGCCGTCTTGGTGCCGATGTCGTAGGTCACCGCCGCCGTCACCAGCGCGTTGCTGGCGTTGCGCAGCTCGAAGGTCGTCGTGTTCACGGTCGCCGGCGCGATCGCCTCGCTGAAGGTCGCGGTCACCGTGCTCGCCGTGCTGACGCCGGTCGCCCCGGCCGCCGGCGTCTTGCTGACCACGGTCGGCGCGGTCGTATCCGATCCGCCGCTGGTGTTGAACACCACGTCGACCCAGTAGTTGGTCGCGTTGTAGCTGCCGGTCGGGAAGCCACTGGCGCCGTAGAGGAACACGCCGTTGGCGCTCGCCGGGTTGGCCAGCGCGTGCAGCGGCGGCGTGTCGACGCCGGCGCTCGCGAAGTAGCCGCCGGTCACCGCGTAGTGGCCGGTGTTGGTGTGATACGACGCGACGTAGGTCGTGTTGGCGGTGATCGCCACCGGCGCGGAGAAGGTCGCCTCCTGCCAGCCGCTCGCCGTCTCAGCGATGAAGGACGTCGAGGCGAGCAGCGTGCCGCTCGCGCTCCACAGGTTCGCCAAGTGCGTGCCGCTGTTCGCCGCGCTCTTGTAGTAGCGCAGGCCGGTGATGAAGCCGTCGGCCTCGGCGCGGAACTTCATGCCGAGCTCGACCGCATTGCCGTCGCCGGTGTCGGCGATCGCCGGCGTGGCATTCGCCGGGTCCCAGATGCTGCACGGGCACGTCACCGGCGCAGCGGTCGTGAACGTGCTCGTGAAGGTGGCGGCCAGCGCGTTGCCGACGATGTCCTTGACGCGCGGATCGCTCGAGCCGCCACGGGCGCTGATGCTGTAGGTCGCGGAGGCGGCAAGCGCCGAGGTCGGGCTGAACGTCGCCGTCCTCGTCGCCGCGTCGTAGCTCACCGCGCCGGGCACGAGCACGTTGGACGAGTTGCGCAGCTCGATCGTGCTGGTCGAGATCGTCGCCGGCGCCACCGGCTCGCTGAAGGTGATGGTTGGATCAACACCCGAGCCGACGCCGGTCGCGCCCGACGCCGGCGTCACCGCGGTCACCGTCGGCGGCGTCGTGTCGCCCTCGCCGACCGTGGTGCTGAAGATCACATCCACCCAGTAGTTCGTGGCGTTGAAGCTCGAGGTCGGGAAGCCGCCCGCGCCGTAGGCATAGACGCCGTTCAACGATGTGACGTTCGACAGCGCGTGCAGCGGCGGCGCGTCGACGCCCGCGGTGGCGAAGTAGCCGCTGCTCGCCGAGTAGTGGCCGGTCGGCGTGTAGTACGACGCGACGTAGGTCGTCCCCGCGGTCACCGCCACCGGCGTGCCGAAGACCACCTGCTGCCAGCCGCTCGCGGTCTCGCTCTGGAACGTCGCCGAGCCGAGCAGCGTGCCGGAGCTGTTGTAGACCTTGCCGACGTGCGTGCCGGTGTTCAGCGTGCTCTTGTAGAAGCGGATGCCGGTGACGAAGCCGTTGGCGTCGGCCCGGAACTTCACGCCGAGCTCGACCGAGCTCGGATCCGCCGCGTCAACCGTCGACGGCGTCGTGATCGCCGGGTTCCAGATGCTGCAGGGGCAGGTGATCGTCACCGACCTGGTCGTCGGCGGGTTCTGCATGTTGCCGCTGTCGTCGACCGCGCGGCTGCGGATCGTGGCGGCGCCGATGCCGCTCACCACCCAGCTGTAGGTCCAGTTCTGCCGCCCGTTCGCGCGCCACCAGGTCGCGCCGCCGTCGGTCGACACTTCAACACCGCCGACCACGCCGTTGGTGTCGCTCGCGGTGCCGCTGATCGTCACCGTCGATCCGGACGCCACCGAGGCGCTGGCGGCCGGCGAGGTGATCGTCGAAGTCGGCGGCACGACGTCCGCCGACGGCGTCGCCGGCGTGAGGCCGGCCTGCAGCGTCAACGGCTGCGCGCCCATGTCGCCGAACAGGTTCACCGTGCCCTGCTGCACCGACTGGTTGGTGTAGTCGGTGGTGCCGTCCGGCCGCCGATCGTGGTTGTTGTCGAGACCCCACGACCACTGAATCGTGCCGGCGCCGAAGACAATCGCACCGCTCGCGTGGCGGTAGATGGTGAGCGAATGCGTCGCCGTGCCCGCGCCGTAGGTGTTGCCGTAGTCGCGAACCTTCTCGTCCACCGTCGCCGTCGTCGACGACAGCTGCGCCAGGCCGGCCGGGACGGAAGCCGTTGTCGAGATCTTCGTCGAACTCATAACCGAGGACGCCGCCCGACGAGGCGTTGACGCCGGACACCAGCGGTCCCAGCACGCCGCCGCCGCTCGTCGCAATCGGTGAGTTGCGCCAGAAACGGTGCGTCGCCGCCGCCGGCGGCACGACGATGCTCGGGTACTGCCCCTGGCAGCACTGCACGGTGAAGATGGTGCCGGTCAACGCGTTCTCCGGCCGGCCGCCGTCGGTCGGCGGGCTGAACCGCGGATCGCGCCAGGTGCCGGTCCAGCTCGAGGTCGGGTCGATGTCGGCGTTCGCGTGCGTCTCCTTGTACGAGACCAGCGTGCGGTACGCCGTGGCGGTGCCGTCGATGCTCGCCTCCCAGCGCGTCTTCCAGAACACTTCGTTGCCGCTGAAGAACGCGAGGTGCAGGCCGTTGTTGCGCGCGTTCTCGACGTTGACGCGCTGGCCGTTCGACCAGTACCTCGTCGTGGCCGACCGAGAGGAACGCCTTGTGGTTCGCCGGATTCAGGATCGTCGCGCCGCTCCGCTCCGTGTCGATGCCGCTGATGTAGCTGACGTCGAAGCCGTTCATCTCCAGCCAGCGCACCATCGGGTATTCGGCGTTGAACATCGAGTTGGTCGGCGTCGTGCCGCGGGTGGTCAGCGGCCGGTTGTAGCTCACCTTGTATGCACGGTTCGGCGAGGTCGCGGGGCCGCCGGTATAGAGGCTGTTGCCGCCGTAGCGGTTGTAGGCCTGCCAGGTCGAATCAGAGGTCTGGAACAGCAGGTTCGAATGGCCGGCATCGTCGCGCACGACGAAGACGATGTGGCTCGCGCCGCCGGTGTCGGGGCGCGTCAGCTTCGCGATGTAGATGCCCGAGGTTGCCGTCGCCGGCACCGCCCACGATGCCGACTCCGCCCAGTTGCCGCAGTCGACGAGGCCGGTCGCGGTTTCCGTCAGGCACGGCGGCTGCGTCTGCGGCAGCGCGACCGACGGCGAGATCGTCGTGATCCGCCGCGCGCCCATGCCGCCGTAGTAGCCCATGCGGTAGATGGCGATCTGATAGTTCGACGCGGTCGTCTGGACCTTGAAGCGCACCGTGCTGCCGCGGTTGACGCTCATGTCGGTCGCGAAGCCCTGGATGCTGGCGTCGCCCGAGCCGGTGACGTCCCACTCGCTGCTCGGCGCACCGGTGTTCTGGTTCTCGCAGACGACAGCGTTGGTCAGGCAGCCGGCACCCTGGGCCGAGGCGTTCGGGCCGGTCGTGCGCGCGGTGCCCGAGAACACCAGCAGCGCGGCAACTCCTGCGGCACGGAGAAGGCCGGGGATCGACAGTCGACGACGGGTCATGAAGAAGGCCTTTCGCGAGGGACACACCCCCCGCTACGAAGAAAGATTCAGCTGCTCATACGCAACGGTTGAGCCAGTGAAACCGGCGGTTGTTTTCGGTTTTGCCGCGAATTTTGTGTGCAGCGGTGGCCGTCGCTCGCCGTCGCGCCAGACCCAGCCGCGACCTTTTGTCTTCGCCGGCGGCGGATTCGGATGCCGGGAATCGCAAGTCGGGGGTGCGTCGCGAGTACGCGAACGAAGAGCTTCAGCCGAGAACGATGAACGACGAACTCGTCTGAACCGAACTTCGGAGGGGCCGGCCCTATCAGGACCGGCCCCTCCCCCCGTTACGGATTGAGCAGGATCTCCACAATCGTCAGGTTGTAGCGGTGGTTCGCCGGCGCCGTGTCGTTGATCGTCACGGACGTCCCGGCGGTCGCCACCGGGTCGGTGGTCCGCTGCACCCAGAACGTGTCGCCGTCGGTGGCGAAGTACTGGCTGACCAGGGTCTGGCCCGGCCCGAGCGTGCGCGCGGTCTGGCCGTCCCAGTCGCTGCCGACGCCAATCACGATCGACTTGTCCCTCGTCGTGACCAGCGTCGCCGTCGGCGCGCCGACGAGCGCGTTGGCGCTGGCGATCGCGCCGATCGCCCCCGAGCCGTTCGTGCCGGACGGATCGACGCCCTTGAAGCTCATCACCGTGATCATTCCCGCCACGCCCTGTGAGAGCGTGCCGGTGACCCTCGCGCCGGTCAGCGGCGTCGGTGCGAAGGCGCGCCAGATTTCGGCATCGCCCCGCTGAGCGTTCGTGCGGCCGACCAGCGTCCACGTGAGCCCGCCACCGGTGACGGCCGTGACCGAGGTCGGCGGCGTCGCGGTGACGTTGTCGAGCGAGAAGAACGCGAGCAGCAGCTCGTTCGGCGCCGTCGTGTTGAAGGTGCCCGACTGCAGCGTCGTGCTCCTCGTCGAGCGGCCGACCGTATTGTTCACGTCGATGGTGATGAAGGTCGGCGCCACCGCGATGGTGAACGCCACGTTGCCGACGCTCGTCGCGTTGGCAACCGTGACCTGCTGGCTCAGCGGCGTGAAGACGAAGCCGCTCTTCGCCGGCGTCAAGGTATACGTGCCGTCCGCCACACCGCTGAAGGAGAACTCGCCGTTCGCGTCGGCCGTCGCCGTCGCGCCGCCGGTCAGGGTCAGCGTCGCGCCGCTTGCCAGTGCCGCCGGCGCGATCGCGCCGCTGACGGTCACCGGTGTCGCCACGATGGTCTGGGCGCTCGCGCCCGCGCCGCTGACGGTCACCACCTGGCTCGCCGGCGTGAGCGAGAAGCCGCTCTTCGCCGCCGAAACCGTGTAGTCGCCGTCGAGCACGTTGGTGAAGACGTAGCTGCCCGACAGGTCGGCAGTCGTAGTCAGCGTCTCGCCGCCGCCGGTCATCGTCACGATCGCGCCGCTGCCATTGGCCGCCGGCTCAATCGCGCCGACCACCGAATAGGTCGGCAGCACCGGATACGTCACCTCGTAGGCGCCCGCGGCCGCCGCGAACACCGCGTAGCTGACGCCCTTGATCGTCTGCATGGTGTAGGTCACCGGCGCACCGTTCAGCGTGATGCCGCTGACCGGGCCGTAGCCCTTGCCCGCCGGCGGCACCATCGCCTGCAGCCCGTTCGCGCCGGCGCCGACGCCGACCGTGAACGACAGCACGTTGCCGCTCCACGCCATCGACGAGAAGGTCGACGCGTTGCGGCCGTCGAGCCAGTCGAGCATCTGGCGCGCGCTGACGACCGGGATGTTCCGGTTCTTCGCCGCGTTGACGATCGCCACCGACGAGATCGAGCTGTTCGACGGGTTGAAGTCGGTGTGCATGTTCGCGGTGAACGCACCGTAGTACCCGAGGTTGATCGCGTTGTCGAGCAGCGCGTCCGGATGCTTCGGGAACGCCTGGCCCGACTCGTCGGTCATCTGGGTCGCCGCCTGGTAGACGTCGATCATCGCGCCGGTGAGCGAGGCGAACCGCTGCGGCATGCCCGAGCCGGTGAACATGCCAGGCCGATCGAGGATCCAGGTGTCGGGGAAGTAGTAGTAATTGGTATCGAGCCTGATCCCCTTGTTGAACTCCACCTGCGGCTGCGTCGCGTAGTCGCTGGTGACGACGCAGTGCGTGCGGTTGGTCTTCGGCGCGCCCGCGTGCGGATACTGCGTCGCGAACTGGGTCAGCTGCGTCGTGTAGAAGTTGGTCAGCGTCGTCGACGTCCAGTCGGCGCAGCCGGTGTTGATGTGCAGGGCGATCTCGAAGCCCTGCGACACGTAGCTGGCAACTTCCGCATCCGTGATCGGCGTGCCCGGGTAGATATACGACGTGCCGCGGATGCACTGCCAGTCGTTGACCGAGCAGTTCGGCGTGCTGGCGGCGATGTAGTCGTTGAAGCGTCCCGCCGTGCCGCCGTTCGCGTGATCGTCGCCGGTCATGATGACGACCGCCGGCAGCATCCGCGGGAAGTACCAGAAGCGCGGCAGCGGCTTCTTCGCCCGGTTCGCGTTCCACAGCACGTTGTAGAGCAGGCGCTGCTGTTCGTCAGCCTGCGGAATCGCGACCTTGTTCAGGTCGACCCAGTCCGGCAGGACGTTGCCGACCTTGGCGCCAAAGAACAGATCGTCGGATCGAATCGGCAGCGTGCCGTCGCGATCCGTTCCCGACCATGCCGGGTTGCCCTGGCGCGTGTAGATCACCGACTTCGCCAGGTCGTAGGTGAACGCGGCCGCGTTGCCGAGGCCGACCTTGCGCACCGTGACCGCCGGGTTGACCGTCGCCGTGGTGGCGTTCGAGTAGAGCATCGCCACCGCGGTCGCGCCGCTGAGCGTGTAGCGGTCGGCCACCCCGTGGAACTGCATCGTCTGGTTGACGATGCCGGCGCCCGGCGTGGTCGCCGTGTTCACCAGCATGTAGGCGTCGCTCAGCGTCGCCGCGGCGTCGGTCAGGCCGAGCAGGCCCGCGAGCTTCTTGTCTGGCCGCATCGCGATCAGGTTGCCGCCGTCGTTCACCCACGTGGTGAACATCGTCACCTGCGCCGCGGTCAGCGGCGCTTCGGCGAGGACGACGACGTCGTACGGCGCCAGCGTCGCGGCGGTGATCGTCGCGAGATCGGCCGTGGCAAACGCGTTCAACCCTTCACCGCGCAGGATCTCCGGGTAGTAGGTGCTGAACGGGTTCGCGCTCCGCGTGACGACGAGCACCGGACCGCCGGGGCCCTGCGTCGGCGGCGGTGGCGGCGGCGCGGACGAGGTGAACGTCCACGTGAAGTCGGCGCCCAGGAGGTTGCCGGCCACGTCCTTGATCGCCGCCTTCGCGACGCCGGTGTAGAGCGTCGAGTAGGCGAGCGCTGCGGTCGGCGTGATCGTCGCGGTGTTGGTCGCGTCGGTGTAGGTCACCGTCGCCGGCACCACCGTGTCCTGCGGCGTGCGCAGGAAGAGGTTGGCCGCGGTCACCGTCGTCGGGTTGACCGGCTCGTTGAACGTCACCAGCACGCTCGTGGTCGTCGGCACGCCGGAGGCGCCTGCGAACGGGTTCACCGACTGCACCGTCGGCGGCACGAGATCCGGACCGGTGGAGGTCGCAAACACCGCGTCGACGAAGTACGACGACGACGCGAAGCTCGACGTCGGGAAGACGTTGCTCGAGCTGTAGATGTAGAGCCCGTTGCCGCCGTCGACACCGTCCTGCAGCGCCTGCAGCGGCGGGTTGTAGAACCCGGCGGTCGCGAAGTAGGCGTCCTGGTTCGAATAGTGGCCGTTCGGCGCGAGGTACGAGATCACGTAGGTCGTGTTCGCCTGGATCGCGACCGACTGCGGGAACGCCACCTGCTGCCAGCCCGATGCGGTCTCGTTGGTGAACGTGGCCGTCGCCATCAGCGTGCCGGTGTTGGTCCACAGCCTCGCGACGTGCGTGCCGGTGTTCAGCGCCGACTTGTAGAAGCGCGCGCCGGTGATGTAGCCGGCGATGTCGGACCTGAACTTCGTGCCGAGGACGACCGCCGAATCCGTCTTCCGAGTCGACAACAGCCGGGACGGTGGTCGCCGGCCAGATCGAGCACGGGCAGGTCGGCAGCGGCGCCGCAACCGTGGTGAACGTCCAGGTCGAGTTCGCCGCCAGCGCGTTGCCGGCGACATCCTTGACGCGCGGATCAACGGCGCCGCCCTTCACGACCGCCGTGTAGGTCGTCGAGTAGCCGAGGCTGCTCTGCGGGAACAGGGTCGCCGTCTTCGTCGTGGCGTTATAGGTGACCGCGGCGCTGACGACGCTGCCCGACGGGGTGCGCAGCTCGAAGCTCGTCGCCGAGATGCTCGCCGCGGACATCGCTTCGTTGAAGGTCGCCGAGACCGGCGCCATCGGGTCGATGTCGACGGCGCCGGCGGCCGGCACCCTGGACGCCACGGTCGGCGGCGTCGTATCGGCCCCCGGCGTGGTGGTGAAGACGACGTCAACCCAGTAGTTCTCCGACAGGTAGGTGCTGTTCGGGAACACCGTGCCGCCGGCGTAGCGATACAGACCGTTGGCGCCGCTCGTCCCGTTCTTCAGCGCATGGAGCGGCGGGTTGTCGACGCCGGTCGACGCGAAGAAATTATCCGAGCCGGTGTAGTGGCCGTTCGGCGCGTGGTACGAGACGACATAAACCGTGTTGGCCGTGATCGCGACCGGGTTGGTGAAGTTCAGCTGCTGCCAGCCCGACGCGGTTTCGTTCGTGAACGTGCCGGTCGCCAGCTGCGTGCCGGTGCTGCTCCAGAGCGTGCCGGTGTGGATGCCGTTGTTCGCGGCGATCTTGTAGAAGCGGACGCCGGTGACGAAGCCGTCCGCGTCGGAACGGAACTTCGTGCCGAGCTCGATCGACGCCGGATCGGCGTCGTCGAGCGGCGCCGGAGGCACCGTCGTCGGGCTCCAGATCGTGCACGGGTTGCACGCCGGCGAGCTGGCGATGGTGATCGACACGCCGCCCGATGGCGTTTCCATGTTGCCGCTGTCGTCGTACGAGCGGCTCTTGATCGAGACGCTGCCGGTGCCGCTCACCGTCCAGCCGAACGACCACGAAGAGGTTCCGGCCGCCGGCAACCAGGTCGCGCCGCCGTCGGTCGATACTTCGACGCCGGAGACGAGGCCGCCGCCCGAATCGGCCGCGGTGCCCGAGATAGTGATCGACGTGCCCGCGGCGATGGAGGCGCCGTTTGCCGGCGAGGTGATGGTCGAGGCCGGCGGTGCGACATCGCTCGATGCCGTCGCGGGCACGAGGCCGTCCTGCACCTGCAGCGTGCCGGGCTGCGCGCCCATGTCGGCAAACAGGTTGACGGTCGCCTGCTGCATGCGCAGGTCGGCGGGCAGCGAGCCGCGGTCGTGCGACGCGTCGAGGCCCCACGCCCACTGCACGGTGCCGGCGCCGAAGACCAGCGCGCCGCTCGCATGGCGGTAGAGCGAGAGCTTGTGCGTCACCGTGCCGGGCCCGAAGGTCGAGCCGTAATCGAGGAGCATGCCGTTGACGGCGCGGGTGGTCGACGAGAGCGCGATCAAGCCGCTCGGCCGCAGGCCGTTGTCGATGTCGGCATCCCACTCGTAGCCGAGCGTGCCGTTCGGCATCGTCGCGGTGCCGCCAACCGGCAGCGTGGCCACCGTGGTGTTGCGCCAGAACCGCGTCTTGCCATTCGCCGCCGGCACGGTGATCGCGGTGGTGTTGCCGTCGTTGACCATGAACAGCTGGCCGGTCAGCGAGTTCTCGGGCCGGGCGTCGCCGGGCGGGCTGAAGCGCGGGTCGCGCCAGGTGCCGGTCCACATCGTCGCGCCGGCCGGATCGATCTTCGCGTTCGCGTGGGTTTCCTTGTAGGAGACGAGCGTGCGATGCGAGGTGCCCGATCCGTCGATCGAGCTTTCCCACCGCGTCTTCCAGTACATCTCGTTGCCGCTGAAGAAGGCGAGGTTGACGCCGGCCGCGCGCGCGGCCTCGACGTTCACGCGCTGCTGCCCCGACCAGTACCTCGTCGTGGCCGACCGACAGGAACGCCTTGTGGCCGAGGATGAGCGATCCGCTTCGATCCGTATCGACGCCCGTGGTGTAGCTCACGTCGAAGCCGTTGGCCTCGAGGAACCTGACCATCGGGTACTCGGCGTTGAAGACCCAGTCCTGCCCGTTGGCCACCGCGCGGGTGACGAACGGACGGTTGTAGCTGACCTTGTAGGCGCGGCCGGGATTGCTGCCGGGGCCGCCCTCATAGAGGCTGTTGCCGCCGTAGTTGTTGTAGGCCTGCCACGTCGTGTCGGAGGTCTGGAACAACAGGTCGGACTTGTGCGGCGCGTCGTTGGCTTCACGCACGATGAAGAACACGTGGCTCGACCCGCCGGTGTCGATGCGGCGCAGCTTGGCGAAGTAGATGCCCGACACCGCATCGGGCGGCACGGCCCACTGCGCCGACACGCCCCAGTTGCCGCAGTCGATGAGGCCGGAGCTGTTGGTCAGGCAGTTCGGCTGCACCTGCGGCAATGCCGCGCTCGGCTGGATGCCGGCGGGGTCGCTGACCTTGCGCGCGCCCATCCCGCCGTAAAAGCCCATGCGATAGATGTCGAGACGATAGTTCGACGACGGCGTGTCGATCTTGAACTGGACCACCTCGCCGGGCGCGACGCTGATGTTGGTCGCGAAGCCCTGGATCGAGGCGTCGCCGGATCCGCTGACGTCCCATTCGCTGGCCAGGTTGCCAGGCTTGGCGTTCTCGCACGCAATCGGGTTGATGGACGTGCCGCAACTGCTTTGCGCATGCATGGCGACACGGGAACTCTCAGTGGTGGCGAAGAGGGACAGCGCCGCGGCAACGGCAAGAAAGCGTACGAGTCCCAACGCGAGTCGTCTCGACATGCTGAACACCTTGAAATTGATGAACGTGACGAGTGGTGATCGGAGTAGAGCAACCGTCAGGCCAATGACGCTTTTGTACTCGCGCAGAATCATTGAGCGGAATTGATGAGGCAGAGCGGCTCACTCTGCGGTGTAAACCTTATGTTTCGCCGATACGCAAATTTCTGTCTGCGCCGGAGGCGACCAACGGCACGTCGGCGGCGTACAAAAGGTCGCGCGTTGCGCGACGGCTCGATGCGTCGCGCGGTGGCGGATTCGATCTGTTGTGAAATGAGCGCTCGGAAGGTGTGAAACGAGGAGACGTACGTCGGGGACGGCCTTTGAGGCCGTCCCGACGAGGGCCGGTCCGAAGACCGGCCCCTACCTACGTCGCTGGGGGACGAACCGCTTACGGCAGTGCCGGCAGAATCTCGACGAGCGTCAGGTTGTAGCGATGGTTCGTCGGCGCCGTGTCGTTGATGGTTACCGAAGTGCCGGAGGTCGGCACCGTGTTCGTCGTCCGCTGCACCCAGAAGGTGTCGCCGTCGGTGCCCAGGAACTGGCTGACCAGGGTCTGGTTCGGCCCGAGCGTGCGCGCCGTCTGGCCGTCCCAGTCGTTGCCAGTGCCGAACACGAACGAGTTGTTGCGCGTCGTCACCAGCGAGGCGGTGGGCGCGCCGGTGGCGGCGTTGGCGCTGGCGGTCGCGCCGATCGGCGCCGGAGCCGCCGGTGCCGGTCGTGTCGACCCCCTTGAAGCTGACGACGTTGATCGCCGCCGCGGCGAACTGCGACAAGGTCGCGGTTACGGTCGCGTTGGTCAGCACCGTCGGCGCGAACGCGCGCCAGATCTCGGCGGTGCCGCGCTGCGTGTTGGTGCGGCGGACCAGGGTCCAGGTCAGGCTGCCGCCCGTGATCCCGGTCACCGTCGTCGCGCCCGCGTCGACGTTCGACGCGTCGACAAACGCCAGCAACAGCTCGTTCCCCGCCGTTGTCGTGAAGGCGCCCGACGCTATTGTCTGAACGCGCGTCGACTTGCCAGCCGACTTGTTGACGTCGATGGTGATCGTCGAGGTCGCCGCCGACGACGCCGTGAACGAGAGGCCGCTGACGCTGACCCCGCCAACCACGGTCACCGCCTGGCTCGCCGGCGTGAAGCTGACGCCGCTCTTGGTCGGCGTCACGGTGTAGGTGCCGTTCGGCACGCCGATGAGCGTGAACCCGCCGGCCGCGTCGACCATCGTTGAGATCGGGCCGGCGTTGAGAGTCACCAGAGCGCCGCTGGCGATCGCCGCCGGCGTGATCGTGCCGCTCACCGTCACCGGCGCCACGGCGAAGTTGACGCCGGTGAGGTTGGCGCCGTTGACGGTCACCGACTGGCTGGCCGGCGTGAACGCATAGCCGGGCTTGGTCGGGGTCACGAGGTACGAACCGTTCGGCAGGCCCGACATCGAGTAGTTGCCGCTCGCGTCCGCCGTCACACCCGATTCGCCGATGCCGATCGACGTGCCGCTGCCGTTCGCCGCCGGGCTCACCGCGCCGGAGATGCTGAACACGGCGGTCGCGGTGAAGTTGACGCTGCTGACGCTGGCGCTGTTCGCGATGGTGACCGACCGGCTCGCCGGCGAGAACACCGTGCCGCTCTTCGACGGCGTGACGGTATAGGTGCCGTTCGGCAGCGCGCTGAAGCTGAATGAGCCGGCACCGTCCACGGTCGCGGTCCCGCCAACCGGTCCGGCCAGCGTCATCGTCGCGCCGACGCTGGTCGTGCCAGGCGTCACCGCGCCGGTGATCGTCACCGGCAGCGCCGTGAAGTTCAGCGCCGAGACGTTGCCGTCGCTGACCGTGAAGGTCTGGCTCACCGGCGCGTAGGTGTAGCCCACCTTCGACGGCGTCACCGTGTACGACCCGTTCGGGAGGCCGGCGAAACTGTAGCTGCCGCCCGCATCACCCGACGTCGTCTGGCTCGCGCCGCCGCTCAACGTCAGCGTTGCGCCGCTACCGCCGGCCGCCGGGCTGATGCCGCCCGACGCGGTGTAGGTCGGAATCGCCGTGGCGACGAAGTCGGCGCCGCTCACGCTCGCGCCGCTGATCGTCACGGTGCGGTTCACCGGGCTGAAGGTGAAGCCCAGCTTGGATGGCGTCACCGTATACGAGCCATTCGGCAGCGCGCTGAACGAGAACGCGCCGCTCCCGTTGGCCGTCGCCGTGGCGTTCACCGGTCCGGCCAGCGTCAACGTGGCGCCGTTCCCGCTCGCAGCCGGCGTGACGATGCCGCTGAGCGTCACCGCCTGGGCGGTGAAGTTGATGGCCGACACGCTCGTGCCGCTGACCGTGACTGACTGGCTCGCCGGAGTGAACGTGTAGCCGGTCTTCGACGGCGTGACCGTGTAAGTGCCATTCGCCACCGCGTTGAACGTGTAGTTGCCCGACGCGTCGGCCGTGGCCGTCGCGCCGCCGGTCATCGTCAGCGTCGCACCGCTGCCGCTCGCCGCGGGGCTCACCGTGCCGGAGACACTGAGCGTCGAGACCGCCGTGAAGTTCGTGCCGCTGACGCTGACGCCGCCCGCGATGACGACCGAGCGGTTCGCCGGCGTGAAGGTGACGTTCGCCTTCGACGGCGTCACCGTGTAGGTGCCGTCAGGCAGCCCGCTGAAGCTGAACGCGCCAGCCGCATCGGCGGTGGTCGAGGAGCTCACCGGGCCGGCTAGCGCGACCGACGCGCCGACGGTAATCGCAGCCGGCGTCATCGAACCGCTCAACGTCACCGCCTGGGCGGTGAAGGCGGCGATCGACACGTTGGCGCCGCTGACCGTCACCGCGCGGCTCGCCGGCGTGAAGGTGAAGCCGGCCTTCGACGGCGTCGCCGTGTAGCTGCCGTTCGGCAGGTTCGGGAACTGATAGTTGCCCGATCCGTCCACCGTCGCGTTGGCCGGCGATGCGCCGCCGGTCAGCGCCACGGTGGCGAGGTTGCCGGACGCGGCCGGGGTGATCGAGCCCGATGCGGTGAACCCCGCGGTCGAGAATGTCGACGGCGCGGCCGGCGGCGCCGGCGAGGTCGCCGAGTTCGCGGTCGCGTCGGCCGAGACGACGCGATAGAAGTACTGCGTGCCCGGCGTCAGGCTCGGAACCGTCAGGCTGTGCGCCGTGACCATCACCGAGTTGCCGAAGTTCGAGCCGAGCGTGCCGGCGCTGGTCCCGTAGTTGACCGTCGAGGTCGACGGCTCGTTGGTCGTCCAGGTGACGGTCGCCGATGTCGTGCCCGGCGTCACCGACACCGCGGAGATGACCGGCGGCGTGATGTCGCCGCCGTACGACGCCTGGTAGGAACCCGCACCGGCCGGGAACACCGCATACGACACGCCCTTGATCGTCTGGGTCGTGAAGGTCAGCGGCGAGCCGTTGTAGAGGATCGCCGTCAGGCCGCCCGACGGCGAGGCCGACGGCAGCATCGCATACAGCCCGTTGGCGTTCGCGCCAACCGCGATGTTGAACGACAGCACGTTGCCGCTCCAGGACAGCGACTGGAACGCCGAGGCGTTCCGGCCGTCGAGCCAGTCGAGCATCTGCTTCGCGGTGATCACCGGCACGTTGCGCGCCTTCGCGGCGTTGATGATCGCGGTCGACCACGTCTGGCTGTTCGACGGGTTGAAGTCGGTGTGCATGTTCGCCGTGAACGCGCCGTAGTAGCCGAGGTTGATCGCGTTGTCGAGCAGCGCGTTGGCGTGCAGCGGGAAGGTCTGCCCCGACTCGTCGGTCATCTGCGTCGCCGCCTGGTAGACGTCGATCATCGCGCCGGTGAGCGAGGCGAACCGCTGCGGCATGCCCGACCCGGTGAACAGGCCCGGACGGTCGAGGATCCAGGCTTGCGGGAAGTAGTAGTAGTTCGTGTCCAGCCGGATGCCGTTGTTCAACGACACCTGCCACTGCGTCGCGTAGTCGCTGTTGACGACACAGTGCGTGCGGTTGGTCTTCGGCGCCCCCGCGTGCGGGAAGTTGGTCGCGAACTGCGCAAGCTGCGTGCTGTAGAAGCCGGGCAGCGTCGCCGTCGTCCAGTCGGCGCAGTTGGTGTTGATGTGCACACCGATCTCGAACCCGAGGCCGACGAAGCTCTGCACCTGGGCGTCGGTGATCTGGCGTGTTCGGGAAGATGTACGACGTGCCGCGGATGCACTGCCAGTCGGCGACCGAGCAGCCGGGCGTGCTCTGCGAGATGTAGTCGTTGAAGCGCCCGATCGTGCCGCCGTTGGCGTGATCGTCGCCGGTCATGATGACGACCGCCGGCAGCATCCGCGGGAAGTACCAGAAGCGCGGCAGCGGCTTCTTCGACGCGTTCGCCGTCAGCAGCAGGTTCCACAGCAGCCGCTGCTGCTCGTCGGCCTGCGGAATCGAGATCTTGTTGAAGTCGACCCAGTCGGGCTGAATGTCGCCGGTCTTCGCACCGAAGAAGAGATCGTCGGAGCGGATCGGCGTGATGCCGTCGCGCTCCTGTGCCCGACCACGCCGGGTTGCCCTGCCGCGTGTAGATGACCGACTTCGCCAGGTCGTAGGTGAACGCCATCGCCTTGCCGCTGCCCACGTTCCGCGTCGTCACCGCGGGATTGGCGGTCGCGGTCGTCGCGTTCGAATAGAGGGTCGCGATCGAGGTCGCGCCGTTCAGCGTGTAGCGATCGGCCAGTCCGTGGAACTGCATCGTCTGGTTGACGATGCCCGCGCCAGGCGCCGACGCGGTGTTGACCAGCATGTAGGCGTTCGACAGCGTCGGCCGACGCATCGGTCAGGCCGAGCAGGCTGGCCAGCTGCTTGTCGGGCCGCATCGCGATCAGGTTGCCGCCGGCGTTCACCCAGTTGGTGAACATCGTGACCTGTGCCGATGTCAGCGTGCCCTCGCCAAGGATCACGGCGTCGTAGCCGTTGAGCACGGTGCTCGTCACGGTCGAGAGATCGGCGGTCGCGAACGCGTTCAAGCCTTCACCGCGCAGGATCTCGGCGTAGTAGGTGCTGAACGGGTTCGCGGTCGACGTCACCACCAGGACCGGACCGCCCGGGCCCTGCGTCGGCGGCGGCGGCGGCGGCGCCGAGGTCGTGAACGTCCACGTGAAGTCGGCCGCCATCGCGTTGCCGGCAAGATCCTTCACCGCTGCCTTGACGACGCCGGTGTAGGTCGTCGAATACGCGAGCGAGGAAGTCGGGACGATCGTCGCCGTGTTGGTGGCGGCGGTGTACGACAGCGTCGCCGGCACGACCGTGCTCGTCGGCGTGCGGAGGAAGACGTTCGCCGCGATGATCGTCGCCGGGTCCATCGCCTCCATGAAGGTGACGAGCGCGTTGGTGGTCGTCAGCACGCCCGAGGCGCCGGCAAACGGGTTCACCGATTTCACGGTCGGCGCGGTGACGTCCGGTCCGTTCGTCGTGTTGAAGACGACGTCGACGAAGTACCCCTCCGACTGGTAGGTGTCGGTCGGGAACACGCTCGTCGTGCTGTACTTGTAGAGGCCGTTCGGGCCGTCGACGCCGTTCCTCAGCGCGTGGAGCGGCGCGTTGTCGACGCCGGCGGTCGCGAAGTAGGTGTCCTGGCCCGGATAGTGGCCGTTCGGCGCCAGATACGAGATGACGTAGGTCGTGTTCGCCGCGATCGCGATCGGCGTCGGGAACGACACCTGCTGCCAGCCGGACGCCGACTCGCCGCTGAAGGTGGTCGACCGCCAGCAGCGTGCCGGTGTTGGTCCACAGCGTCGCGACGTGCGTGCCGGTGTTCAGCGCCGCCTTGTAGAAGCGCGCACCGGTGATGAACCCGGGAATGTCCGAACGGAACCGGGTGCCGACGACGACCGAGCTCGGATCGCCGTCATCCACCGGCACCGGGACGACGCCCGGCGTCCAGATCGAGCACGGGCAGACGACCGGCGGCGGCGGTGCGGCCGCGGTGGTGAACGTCCAGGTCGCGGTTGCGGCCATCGCGTTGCCGGCCACGTCTTTCACGCGCGGGTCGGTCGCGCCGCCCTTGACGATCGCCGTGTAGGTCGTCGACAAGCGCGAGGCTGCCCTGCGGAACCAGGCTCGCCATCTTGGTCGACGGGTCGTAGGTGACCGATCGCGGTCACCAGGTTGTTCGACGGATCGCGCAGCTCGAACGTGCCGGCGGCAGGCGCGCCGCCTTCCGCCGAGCCGGTGCTCGACGAGATCGTCGCCGGGTCCATCGCCTCGCTGAAGGTCGCCGTGACCGGCGTCGCCGGATCGACGTTGGTCTGGCCGACCGCCGGGAACCTCGAGCTGATCGTCGGCGCCGTCGTGTCGGGCGGCGGCGTCGTCGCGAAGACGACGTCGACCCAGTAGTTCTCCGAATTGAACGTGTTGGTCGGGAACGTCGTCGCCGTGCTGTACGAGTACAGGCCGTTGGCGCCGTCGACGCCGTTCCGCAGCGCGTGGAGCGGCGGGCGATCGACCGCGGTGTTGAAGTAGGCGTCGGTGCCGGTGTAGTGCCCGACCGGCGCGTGATACGAGATCACGTAGGTCGTGTTCGCCGTGATCGCCACCGGGTTCGGGAACGTCATCTGCTGCCAGCCCGACGCCGTTTCACCGCTGAAGGTGACGGTCGCGAGCTGCGTGCCGGTGCTGCTCCACAGCGTGCCGGTGTGCGTGCCGGTGTTCGCGGCCGCCTTGTAGAACCGGACGCCGGTGATGTAGCCGTTGATGTCGGAGCGGAACTTCGTGCCGAGCTCGACCGACGCCGGGTCGCCGTCGTCGACCGGCGCCGGCGGCACCGTCGACGGCGCCCAGATGTTGCACGGGCACGTGCCGGAGGCGGTGATCGTGATCGTCACGCCGCCCGACGGCGTCTCCATGTTGCCGCTGTCGTCGTACGAGCGGCTCTTGATGTTCGCCGATCCGGTGCCGCTGACGACCCAGCTGAACGACCAGTTCGACGTGCCGGTCGCGCGCGTCCAGGTCGACGCCGCCGTTGGTCGATACCTCGACACCAGACAGCAGGCCGCCGCCCGATTCGGCCGCCGTGCCGGTGATGGTGATCGGCGTGCCGGCGGTGAACGAGGCGCCGTTGGCCGGCGCGGTGATCGTCGAGGTCGGCGGGGCGATATCGGTCGACGCAGTCGTAGCGACCAGCCCCGACTGCAGCGTGTCGGGCTGCGCGCCCATGTCGGCGAAGAGGTTGACGGTCGCCTGCTTCATGCGCACGTCGGCGGCGAGCGAGCCGCGGTCGTGCGACGAGTCGAGACCCCACGACCACTGCACGGTGCCGGCGCCGAAGACCAGCGCGCCGCTCGGATGGCGATAGAGCGAGAGCTTGTGCGTGACGGTGCCAGGCCCGAAGGTCGATCCGTGGTCGAGCAGCATGCCGTTGACGTTGCGCGTCGTCTGCGACAGCTCGATCAAGCCGTTTGGACGGAAGCCGTTGTCGACGTCCGCATCCCATTCGTAGCCGAGCGTGCCCTGCGGCATCGTCGCGGTGGCGCCCGCCGCCAGGGTCGCGACCGAGGTGTTGCGCCAGAAGCGCGTCTTGCCGTTGGCCGCGGGGACGGTGATGGCGGTGGTGTCGCCGTCGTTGACCATGAACAGCTGGCCGATCAGCGCGTTCTCGGGCCGGCCGCCGTCGGCGGGCGGGCTGAACCGCGGGTCGCGCCAGGTGCCGGTCCACATCGTGGCGCCGGCCGGATCGATCTTGGCGTTGGCGTGCGTTTCCTTGTACGAGACCAGCGTGCGGTAGGCCGTGCCCGATCCGTCGATCGAGGTTTCCCACCGCGTCTTCCAGTACATCTCGTTGCCGCTGAAGAACGCGAGGTGCACGCCGGCCGCGCGCGCCGCTTCGACGTTGGCGCGCTGCGGGCCCGACCAGTACTCGTCGTGGCCGACCGAGAGGAACGCCTTGTGGTTCTGGATCAGCGCGCCGTTGCGGTCGGTGTCGACGCCGGTGAAGTAGCTGACGTCGAAGCCGTTCGCCTCGAGGAAGCGCACCATCGGGTACTCGGCGTTGAAGACCGCGTCTTCGGGCGCCGTGCCGCGGACGGTGAGCGGGCGGTTGTAGCTCACCTTGTAGGCGCGCGCCGGGCTGTTGCCGGGACCGCCCTCGTAGAGGCTGTTGCCGCCGTAGTTGTTGTAGGCCTGCCAGGTCGTGTCCGAGGTCTGGAACAGCAGGTCGGACTTGTGCGCCGCGTTGTTCGCTTCGCGGACGACGAAGAACACGTGGCTCGCGCCGCCGGTGTCGATGCGAACGAGCTTCGCGAAGTAGATGCCCGAGACGGCGTCGGCCGGCACGGTCCACGAGGCGGACACCGCCCAGTTGCCGCAGTCGATGAGGCCTGACGCCGCGTTGGTCAGGCAGTTCGGCTGGTTCTGCGGCAGGGCGGCCGACGGCGTGACGGTCGCGACCTTGCGCGCGCCGAGGCCGTTGTAATAGCCCATGCGGTAGATGTCGAGGCGGTAGTTCGACGACGGCGTGTCGATCTTGAACTGGACGACTTCGCCCGGCGCCGCGCTGATGTTGGTGGTGAAGCCCTGGATCGAGCCGTCGCCCGATCCGCTGACGTCCCAGCTCGAAGCGGGGTCGCCGGTCTTCTGGTTTTCGCACGCGATCGGGTTGATCGTCGCGCCGCAGCTGCTCTGCGCCTGCATGGCGATCCGGGAACTGTTGGTGGTGGCAAACACACAGAGTGCGGCCACAGCACCCAGCCCACGCAGAATTCGCAACAACACACTTCTCGACATCAGCACACCGTATGGAAGTAGAGAGTCACAACGCACACCTGCCGGCACATCGATCCGCAGATCGCACGGGCGTCGGCTAAACGCGTGAAGCACGTGATAGCAACGCTCGCGCCACACGCAACTTTTTTGTGAAGCCAGTGATTGCTGTCGTGCGAACGGGATAGCGCGTTGGATGTAGTCGTCGCGCTGGCGAGTGAAGACCTGCGCGTCGGCGAGTTTTGTCGCCTTCGGCGGCGTGTTCTCGGCGGCGCTTGCGGCTCGCGGCTCGGCCTAGTACCAGGGCGTTGGGTGGCGATCGACCCACCACCGTTCGATCAGGTATCGCGAGCCGTCGGTGCACGCGCTTCGGCGCGGCGGTGCGGGCGTGCGGGGTGCGGCGGTGCAGCGGTGCAGGGTGCGGGGTGCCAGGGTGCGGGGTGCAGCGGTGCCGGGGTGCGGGGTGCAGGCTTCGCGCGAGGTGCAGGGTGCCGCGTGCGGGCGTGCAAAAACGCGAAGGGATGGTGCACCAGCGTCGCGCCCGCCTGGCCCTGAACGTCTGGGGCGACTCTTGTCTGGGAGGGCGGTCTCAGCGCGAACAAAGTCGGCGCCTAAGCAGACATTGTTGGCCCTTCCAAAACCTGCTGCTGGGCTTCAGCCCCGCAAACACCACTGCAACAAGCCTTTAGCTCGGCTGCCTGCCACGAGCTGAACACGGAAGCCCATTTGCTCCGGTAGGAGGCACCGATGTCGATTCTCATGGAAGTCGTTGCCGAGCAGTGGGAGTACCGCGAGCTCCTCGTGCGCATGACTGCACGCGATCTGCTCCTCCGCTACAAGCAGACGGTGATGGGGTTTGGCTGGGCGATCTTCATGCCCCTGGTCAACACCGCCATCTTCTCCGTCATCTTCACCCGCGTCGCCGCAATTGACGTCGGGACGCCGTATCCGGTCTTCGCCTTCTGCGGCCTGGTCGCCTGGAACTTCTTCGCCTCGTCGCTGCGCTTCTCGGTCACCTCGCTCACCAGCAACCCGAGCCTGGTCACCAAGGTCTACTTCCCGCGCGAGATCTTCCCGTTCTCCGCGGTGCTGGTCTCGATCGTCGACTTCGCCGTGTCGTCGCTCGTGCTCGTGGCGCTGATGCTCTATTACCGCGTCGAGGTCGGCTGGCCGCTGCTGATGCTGCCGGTCGTCGTCCTCGCCATCATCGTCTTCACCGCGGCGATCGCGCTCGTCATCTCGATGGCCAACCTGTTCTACCGCGACGTCAAGTACCTCTTCGAGATCGTCATCGCGGTCTGGATGTTCGCCACCTCGGTGGTCTACCCGATCGGTCGCGTCGGCGGGAAGCTCGGCGCCGTCCTCGCGCTGAATCCGATGACGCACCTGATTGACGCCTTTCGCGCGGTCCTGCTCGACCAGCGCATGCCCGGGATGGCCTTCCATCTGACCTTCGCCGCCTCGATCCTGATGCTCGCCGGCGCCTGGGTGATGTTCCACCTCGCCGAGTTCGACTTCGCGGAGAACCTGTGATGAGCGCGGTCATCTTCGAAGGGGTCTGGAAGAAGTTCCGCCGCGGCGAGCGGCACGACAGCCTGCGCGACCTGGTGCCGTCGCTCGTCAAGCGCGCGATGCGCGGCGCCCCCGACCGCACGGCGCTCGCCGACCAGGAGTTCTGGGCGGTGAAGGACATGTCGTTCAAGGTCGGCGCCGGCGAAGCGCTCGGCATCATCGGCCCGAACGGCGCCGGCAAGTCGACGACGCTGAAGCTGCTGACCAAGATCCTGCGGCCGACCAAGGGCCGGATCGAGATCAACGGCCGCGTCGGCGCGCTGATCGAGGTCGCGGCCGGCTTCCACCCGGATCTGACCGGGCGCGAGAACGTCTACCTGCAGGGCGCGATCATGGGCATGCCGCGCGCCGAGATCGCGCGCAAGTTCGACGCGATCGTCGACTTCGCCGGCGTCCAGGAGTTCATCGACACGCCGGTCAAGCGCTACTCGTCCGGCATGAACGCCCGCCTCGGCTTCGCGATCGCCGCGCACCTCGACCCGGACGTCCTGATCATCGACGAGGTGCTCAGCGTCGGCGACGTCGGCTTCCAGGAGAAGTGCGTCACCCGGATGCGCGAGCTGCTCGGCCGCGGCATCCCGCTGGTCTTCGTCTCGCACAACCTCTCGGCGGTGGTGCAGCTGTGCACCCGGGCGATCCTCGTCGACCGCGGCGCGGTCCAGTTCGACGGCCGTCCGGCCGAGGCCGTGGCCGAGTTCCGCAAGGCGCGCCGCGACAACCCCGCCGCCAGCGGCGCCTCGGCCGACAAGCCGATGGCGATCACCGGCGTGCAGCTGCTGCAGGCCGACGGCGAGCCGTCGCCGCTGTTCACGACCGGCAAGCCGATGACCATTCGCGTCGGCTACGAGGCGCGCGAGCCGATTCACAAGCCGCACGTCGCGATCGACATTCACGGCGTCGACGGCGTCTATTGCGCCGGCATCAACACGCGCATGGACGACTGCAGCCTCGGCACCCTCGAGGGGCGCGGCTTCGTCGACCTCGCCATCTCGAAGCTGGCGCTCTTGCCCGGCTGCTACACGATTTCGGCCGGCATCCTCGACCCGCAGGGGCTGCGGCCGCTCGATCTGCAGGAACGGGCATTTCCCTTCTCGGTCGTCTCGGACCGACGCGACTTCGGATTCGTTTACCTGGAACACCAATGGACGCACGGGCACGGGGTGGACGCTCGGCCGGTTCGGCTCGAGGCTCGCCTCTCGCCGCGGCCGGCTCGATCGCTCGCCGCCGTCGCCGTGCAGGAGGAACTCGGATGATCGCCGACAGCGTGGTGCTTGGAGAGAACGTGTCGATCCCCCAGCCGGGGCTGGTGAACCTGTATGGCTGCCGTATCGGCGACCACTCGCGCATCGGCGCGTTCGTCGAGGTGCAGCGCGGTGCCGTGATTGGCGCGCACTGCAAGATCTCGAGCCACAGCTTCGTCTGCGACGGCGTGACGATTGAGGACGAGGTGTTCGTCGGCCACGGCGTGATGTTCACCAACGATCTGGTGCCGCGCGCGGTCGACCGCCGGCGGCGGCCTCCAGACCGAAGCCGACTGGACCCTGGTCAAGACGCTCGTCAAGCGCGGCGCCTCGATCGGCAGCAACGCCACCATCGTCGCCGGCGTGACCATCGGCGAGGGCGCGCTCGTCGGCGCCGGCGCCGTCGTCACCAAGGACGTTCCACCCTACACCGTCGTCGTCGGCGTGCCGGCGGTTGTCACTCGCACGCTGCCTGTCCCTGCGACGGCCGCAGCCGAATAACGCTCGAAAGGAATCGACATCGTGATTGGCATTGGCATCATCGGATACGGATACTGGGGACCGAATCTCGTCAGGAACTTCTTCGAGACCCCCGATTGCACGGTCGTGTCGGTCAGCGACCTGAGCCGCGACCGGCTGGCGAAGATCGGTCCGCGCTACCCCACCGTCGAAACGACGACTGACTACCGCGACCTGCTGCGCGACCCGCGCGTGGATGCGGTGGTCGTCGCGACGCCGGTGTCGACGCACTTCGAGCTCGGGATGGAGGCGCTGCAGGCCGGCAAGCACGTCCTGATCGAGAAGCCGATGACCTGCGACGCCACCGAGGCGCGGCGGCTGGTCGACGAGGCCGAGCTGCGCAAGCGCGATCCTCGCCGTCGACCACACGTTCGTCTACACGCCGGCGGTCCGCAAGATCAAGCGACCTGGTCGACCAAGGGCGACCTCGGCGACATCTATTACTACGACTCGGTGCGCGTGAACCTCGGGCTCTTCCAGCACGACGTCAACGTGATCTGGGACCTGGCGGTGCACGACCTCGCGATCATGGACTACCTGCTGCCGGTGCAGCCGGTGGCGCGTCTCGGCGACCGGCATCGGCCACGTGCCGGGCGAGCCCGAGAACATGGCCTACGTCACGCTGCACTTCGACGCCAACGTGATGGCGCACCTGCACGTCAACTGGCTCTCGCCGGTCAAGGTGCGCCGGACGCTGGTCGGCGGCAGCCGCAAGATGGTCAGCTACGACGACCTCGAGCCGAGCGAGAAGATCCGCGTCTACGACAAGGGCATCACCCTCAAGGACGCGAGTGCGCCGGCCAACGGCGACGGCAACGGCAAGCACGCGATGCTCGTCGGCTACCGCAGCGGCGACGTCTGGGCGCCGCAGATCGCGCTCACCGAGGCGTTGAGCATCGAGGCCCGTCACTTCGTCGACTGCATCGCCGAACAACCTGACGCCGATCGCCGATGGGCACTCCGGCCTCCGCGTCGTCCGCATGCTCGAAGCCGCCACCGAATCGATGCGCGCATCGGGCCGTCTCATTGAATTTTCTTCCAGCAGGTGCGCAGCATGATTCCTCTCGTCGACCTGAAAGCCCAGTACCTCACCATCAAATCGGACATCGCCGCCGCCGTCGGGCGCGTGCTCGACACCGGCCAGTTCGTCCTCGGCCCGGAAGTCGAGGCCTTCGAGCAGGAGTTCGCCGCCTACCAGGGCGCCGCGCAGGGCATCGCGGTCAACACCGGCACCAGCGCGCTGCATCTCGCGCTGCTGGCCGCCGGCGTCGGGCCCGGCGACGAAGTCATCACCGTGCCGTTCACCTTCGTCGCCACCGTCGCCGCGATCGGCTACGTCGGCGCGCGCGCGGTCTACGTCGACATCGACCCGAAGACCTTCACGATGGACGTCAACCAGATCGAGGGCGCGATCACGCCGCGCACCAAGGCGATCGTCCCGGTGCACCTCTACGGCCAGCCGGCCGACATGGATCCGATCCTCGAGATCGCCAACCGCCACGGCCTGAAGGTGATCGAGGACGGCTGCCAGGCGCACGGCGCCGCCTACAAGGGCCGTCCGGTCGGCGCGCTCGGCGACCTCGGCTGCTTCAGCTTCTACCCGGGCAAGAACCTCGGCGCCTACGGCGAAGGCGGCATGGTCGTCACCAACAACGCGGCGATGGCCAAGCAGATCCGGATGCTCCGCGACTGGGGCTCGGAGAAGAAGTACCACCACGTGCTGAAGGGCTTCAACTACCGGATGGAAGGGATGCAGGGCGCGATCCTGCGCGTCAAGCTGCGCCACCTCGAGAAATGGACCGAGGCGCGCCGCGCCCACGCGGTCGAGTACCGCCGCGCTCCTCGCCGACAGCGGCATCGAGATTCCGGTCGAGGCGCCCTACGCGCGCCACGTCTACCACGTCTACGCGATCCGCACCAAGGACCGCGCGACGCTGCAGCGGATGCTGCAGTCGAACGGCATCGGCACCGGCATCCACTACCCGATTCCGGTCCACCTCCAGCCGGCCTACGCGGATCCCGCGCTACCGGCCGGGCGACTTCCCGCACTCGGAGCAGGCGGCCAACGAGGTGCTGTCGCTGCCGATGTTCGCCGAGCTGTCGTTCACCAACGTCGAGATGATTGGCGCGGCCGTCAAGGAGCAGGCCTATGTCCTCTAACGTCGCCGGCCGGCTCGTCACCGCGGTCCACGGCGCGCGCAAGGCGAGCGACGACCCGGCGTTCTATGCGCCGATGGCGGCGTGGCTGCGGGCGCAGTTCCGCAGCGAGGCGGTCACCGACCTCTACACCCGTCACATGCACGGCGACGATCCACTCAACGCCTCGATGCGCGCGGTGATCTTCCGCGCCGCCGCGCGGCGCGTCGGCCGCGGCCTGCAGGTCGGCAGCGGCGTCGGCTTCAAGCACGTCGAGACGTTCTCGATTGGCGACGGCGTCTTCATCGGCGCGCAGGCGTACCTGCAGGGGCGGTTCGACGGCACCTTCGAAATCGGCGATCACGTGTGGATCGGGCCGCAGAGCTACTTCGACGCCCGCGACCTCATCCTCGAGGATTACGTCGGCTGGGGTCCGGGCGCGCGGGTGCTCGGCTCGGCGCACACCGCACTGCCGATCGACCTGCCGATCATCCAGACCGACCTCGACATCAAGCCGGTGCGGATCCAGAAGTGGGCGGACATCGGCACCAACGCCGTCATCCTGCCTGGCATCACCGTCGGCCAGGGCGCGATTGTCGGCGCCGGCGCCGTCGTGACCCACGACGTGCCGCCGTTTTCTGTCGTCGCCGGCGTGCCCGCGCGGGTGATCCGGCAGCGCAATGCACCCGAACCGGACAACCCGGAAGCACCGCGGCTTTCCGCGGACGAACAGGCGGTACTCAAATGGACGCGCTGAACCTGCGCAACGCGCGCATCCTGGTCACCGGCGGCGCCGGCCTGATCGGCTCGCACATCGTCGACCGCCTGATCAGCGAATCGCCGGCCGAGATCGTGATCCTCGACAACTTCGTCCGCGGCCGCCGGGAGAACCTGGCCGGGGCGATGCCGTCGGGCCGGGTCACGATCGTCGAGGGCGACATCCGCGACCGCCAGCTCGTGACCGAGGCGATGCAGGGCATCGACGTCGTGTTCCACCAGGCGGCGATCCGCATCACCCAGTGCGCCGAAGAGCCGGCGCTGGCGATGGACGTCCTCGTCAACGGCACCTTCATCGTCCTCGACGCGGCACGGCAGGCAGGCGTGCGCAAGGTCGTCGCGGCCTCGTCCGCCTCGGTGTATGGGCTGGCCGACCGCTTCCCGACCGACGAGCAGCACCACCCGTACAACAACCGCACGCTCTACGGCGCGGCCAAGGCGTTCAACGAGGGGCTGCTGCGGTCGTTCAACGAGATGTACGGTCTCGAGTACGTCGCGCTGCGCTACTTCAACGTCTACGGGCCGCGCATGGACATCTACGGCGCCTACACCGAGGTGTTCATCCGCTGGATGGAGAACATCGAGGCCGGCAAGCCGCCGATGATCTTCGGCGACGGCACGCAGACGATGGACTTCATCTTCGCCGACGACATCGCGCGCGCCAACATCCTCGCGGCGCGGGCGCCGGTCAGCGACGTCGTCTACAACGTCGCCTCGGGCACCGAGTTCTCGCTGAACGAGTGCGCCGAGATGCTGCTGCACGTGATGAAGTCGGATCTCAAGGTCGAGTACGGCGAAGCGCGGAAGGTCAACGGCGTCACCCGCCGCCTGGCCAGCACGTGGCGCGCCGAGCAGGAAATCGGGTTCCAGGCGGTGGTGCCCTTCGAGATGGGTCTCGCCCGCCTGGTCGAATGGTGGCGCCAGAGCAAGGAAAGCGCGGTGCTCGCATGATTCGGACGGCCGTCGACACGAAAGCGATGTTGCCAATCGCGAAGCCGACCATCGGCGACGCGGAGCTCGAGGCGGTTCGCCGGCCGCTCGGCTCGGGCTGGCTGACCCAGGGACCGGAGGTGGCGGCGTTCGAGCGCGAGTTCGCCGAGTTTGTCGGCGCGCCGCACGCCTGCGCCGTCTCCAACTGCACGACAGCGCTGCACCTGGCGCTGCGCGCGGCCGGCGTCGGCGCCGGCGACGAGGTCATCACCGTCAGCCACTCGTTCATCGCCACCGCCAACGCGATCCGCTACTGCGGCGCGGTGCCGGTGTTCGTCGACGTCCGTCCGGACACCTACAACATCGACCCGACGAGGATCGCAGGCGGCGATCTCGCGCCGGACGCGCGGCGATCCTCGTCGTCCACCAGCTCGGGATGCCGTGCGAGCTCGACGCGATTCGTCGCCGATCGCGCGGCGCCACGGCCTGCCGGTGATCGAGGATGCCGCCTGCGCCGCCGGCAGCGAGATTCTCTGGCAGGGCAACTGGGAGCGGATCGGCCGGCCGCACGGCGACATCGCCTGCTTCTCGTTCCACCCGCGCAAGGTCATGACCACCGGCGACGGCGGCATGCTGACCACGTCGCAACCCCGAGTTCGATCGGCAGTTCCGGATGTGGCGGCAGCACTCGATGTCGGTGCCCGACACCACGCGCCACGCATCGCGCAAGGTCGTGTTCGAGGAGTACAACGAGCTCGGCTTCAACTACCGGCTGACCGATCTGCAGGCGGCGATCGGCCGCGTGCAGCTCCAGCGGCTGCCCGAGCATGGTGGCGCGGCGCCGCGAGCTGGCCTGCCGCTACCACGAGCTGCTGGCCGGCGATTCCGGACCTGCAGCTGCCGGTCGAACCGGAGTGGGCGCGCAGCAACTGGCAAAGCTACTGCGTCCGGCTGCCCGCCGGCTGCGATCAGGCTCGCGTGATGCAGGCCATGCTCGACGAGGGGATCTCGACGCGGCGCGGCGTGATGAGCACCCATCGCGAGCCCGCCTACCAGCGCGAGGCGTGGCGCGCCGAGCATCGCAACGCGCTCATCACCAGCGAGGAGATCAGCGACGACGGGCTGATCCTGCCGCTCTTCGACCAGATGACCGACCAAGACCAGGTGCGCGTCGCCACCGTGCTGGCGCGCGCCATCCAGACGGAGGACCGGCAGCTGTGCCCCTAGCATCACCCGGCAAAGGAGATCGCATGGAGATCACCGACGACGCGATTCGCGACGTGGTGCTCGGCGCCATGCGCAACGCCAACGAGGCGCGCGACGCCGCGAGCCAGCTCGTGGTCTCGGCCGAGGCGCCGATTTTCGGGCCCGACAGCTCGCTCGACTCGCTCGGGCTGGTCGGCCTGCTGCTCGACATCGAGGAGGGGCTGCAGGCGATCGGCTGCGACGTCGTCCTGAGCGACGAGCGCGCCGTGTCGCAGAAGCGCAGCCCGTTCCGCTCGGTGCAATCGCTCGTCGCGTACGTCGGGACGCTGGCGAGGGAGTAACAGGATGGCCGGCCGCCACGTGCTGATCACCGGGACGAGTCGAGGTATCGGCGAAGCCCTCGCCGAGCACTACCTCGCCGCCGGCGATTGCGTCGTCGGCTGCGGCCGCTCGAAGTCCGCGCTGTCGCACGAGCGCTACATGCACGTCGAGCTCGACGTCACCGACGCGGCCGCGGTCCAGGGGCTGTTCCGCGATCTCAAGAAGCGGTTCAAGACGCTCGACGTGCTGATCAACAACGCCGGCGTCGCCAGCATGAACGCCGTGGCGCTGACGCCGGTCGAGACCGCGCGGCGGGTCATGGAGACCAACTTCCTCGCCGCCTTCAACTTCACGCGCGAGGCGATCCGGATGATGCGCGCGTCGCCGGCGGCGCGCATCGTCAACGTCAGCACGGTGGCCGTGCCGCTGCGGCTGGAGGGCGAGGCGGTCTATGCGGCGTCGAAGAGCGCGCTCGAAACGTTCACCCGGATTGCTGCGCGCGAGGTGGCGCCGTTCGGGATCACCTGCAATGCGGTGGGCCCCTGCCCGATCAAGACGAAGCTGACGGCGGGCGTCCCCGACCAGAAGATCCAGGCCATCATCGACGCAGCAGGCGGTCCGCCGCTGGGCGGTGCCGGCCGACGTCGTCAACGTCATCGAATTCTTTCTGCGGCCGGAGAGCTCGATGGTCACCGGCCAGGTGGTCTACCTCGGAGGTGTCGGCTGATGCTCGACTGGCTGCTCGAAAAAATGGCGGAGGCGGGCGATGAAACGGCGATCGCCAACGGTCCCGCCGTGTGCACCTACCGCGAGCTGCTCGCGCGCGTGGCCGACTGGCAGCAGAAGCTGTCGGAGCGCGGCATCGCCGGGAGAGTCGTCAGCATCGAAGCCGAGTACGGCGCCGAGGCCGTCGCCGTGTTCCTGGCCGCGACCAACGCCCGCAACATTCTGGTTCCGATCTCGGCCGCGTCGGCGGCGCACCGCGACGACTTCCTCGAGATCGCCGAGGTCGAGTTCCGGCTTCGGCCCGACCTGAGCAGCGTCGACGGTCCCGATGCAGCGGACCACCGGATCGCACCGCCGCGCATCGCGCACCCGCACTTTCTCACGCTGCGCGAGGCCGGCAGCCCCGGCCTGGTGCTGTTCTCGTCTGGTTCGACCGGCAAGCACAAGGCGGCGGTGCACGACCTGCAGCGCGCTGCTCAAGAAGTTCACCGTGCCGCGCCACTGCTACCGGACGCTCGTCTTCCTGCAGCTCGATCACATCGGCGGCGTGAACACGCTCTTCTACACGCTCTCGAACGCCGGCGCCGTGGTCGTCTCGGAAGGGCGGACGCCGCGCCAGGTGTGCGAGGCGATCGCGACGCACCGCGTCGAGCTGCTGCCGACCTCGCCGACCTTCCTCAACCTGCTGCTCCTCTCCGAGGAACAGCAGCGGCACGACCTGTCGTCGCTGAAGCTGATCACCTACGGCACCGAGCCGATGCCCGAGCGGCACGCTGCACAAGGTCCACGCGGCGTTCCCCGAGGTCAAGCTGCTGCAGACCTACGGCCTGAGCGAGCTCGGCATCCTGCGATCGCAGTCGCGCGACACCGGCTCGCTGTGGATGCGCGTCGGCGGCGAAGGGCTTCGAGACCAAGATCGTCGACGGGCCGGCTGTTCATCCGCGCGAGCTCGGCGATGCTCGGCTACCTGAACGCGCCGAACCCGTTCGACGCCGACGGCTTCTTCGACACCGGCGACCTCGCCGAAGTCGACGGCGAGTGGCTCCGCATCCTCGGCCGCAAGAGCGAGATCATCAACGTCGGCGGCAACAAGGTGTTCCCGCTCGAGGTCGAGAACGCGCTGCTCGAGCTCGCCGAACGTCGAAGACGTCGCGGTCCGCGGCGAACCGAACCCGATCACCGGCCAGGTCGTCGTCGCCACCATCCGGCTCACCGAGCCGGAAGAGGCCGGCGCGTTCAAGACGCGCATGAAGCGGTTCTGCGCCGACAAGCTGGCCAGCTTACAAGATTCCGGCAAAGGTGCGCTTCGTCGACACGCTGCACTCCGAGCGATTCAAGAAGGTCCGCCGCGCCGGCGCAGCCGTCGCCGCGGGGGCGGTCTGAGAGGCGTCATGCGTCAGAAGATCAAGCGCGTCGTCGATTGGTGCTGCATTGCCGCCGTCGGCCGTGCCGGCGGCGATGTGCGCCATCGAGGCGGCGTTCAACCAGACGCAGCGACGTCGTCTTCTCGTTCTGGGCGCAGAGCGTTCGCGCTGCTGCCGGGGCTGCCCGGCGTGTCGCTGCGCCGCGCGTTCTACAAGCTGACGCTCGACGAGTGCGCCGACAGCTTCTTCATCGGTTTCGGCGCGCTCTTCGCGCACCGGCACTCGCGCATCGAGCAGGACGCCTACGTCGGCCCCTACGCCGTCATCGGATCGGCGTGGCTGCGGCGCGGCTGCCTCATCGGCACGCGCTCGAGCATCGTCAGCGGCACCGAGCATGCACTCGCTCGACAGCCAGGGGCGCTGGACGGCGACCGACGTCACGCCGCTTCGTGCAGGTCGAGATCGGCGAGTACGCCTGGATTGGCGAAGGCTCGATCGTGATGGCCGACATCGGCGCGTCGGCCATGGTCGGCGCCGGATCGGTGGTCTCGAGCCGCGTCCCGCCTCGCGTCGTCGTCGTCGGCAACCCTGCGCGCCTCGCGCGCCGCCTGACGCCGGAAGCGGCGGAAGGAAATCAGGGTGCGGCCTAAGGAACGTATCCGTTCGTCGAGTGGATGAAGGCGCTCGGGATGAGCGTCATCGTCTACGGCCATGTCGCGCACGGCGACCACCGAGCCGCTGACGCCGCCGATCTATCTCAAGCAGTTCGGCGTCGCGTTCTTCCTGTTCGCGGCCGGCTTCACCCTCGCGCGCGAGCGGCGCAGCGCCCTCGAGGCGGTCTTCAACCGGCTGTTCCAGGTGTACCTGTTCGGGCGTCTCGCTTGCCCTGATCCTGACGATCGCCAACGTGCTCGCGGGCGGCCGCGGCGCGCCCAGCAACTACCTGCCGTTCGCCGCCGGGCTGAACGTGATCGTCGACAACTTTCCGGCGAACCCGACCACCTGGTACCTCGGCACCTATCTTCATCTCCTCGTGATCTGGGCGGTGTTGCTGCGTCGCGTCCGCGTGCGGATGTGGATGGTGCTTGCGGCGCTCGCGCTCGAGATTCCGATTCGCGCCTTCCTGATGGCGTCCGCCGGACGGTTCGTCGCCTACATGCTCTTCACCAACTGGGCGGCGGTGTTCCTGCTCGGCATGGTGCGCGGAGCGGAAGATGCTCCGTCGACGGCCGTCAGGGCCGCGCTCCGTCAGCGAGCCGCCGAAGGGCTGCCCGCGTGGAATGCGTGCGCTCCTCGCCTTCCTCGCCGCGTGGGCCAGCGCGATGCAGCTGCTGCCGTTCGAGCCGACCTTCCCGCTGCAATCGCTGAACGGCTGGCCGACCCTTGCCGGCCTCCTGTTCGTCTCGGCGAGCGTGTCGCTGCTCTACTCCAGCACCACGGCGCTGCTCTTCGAAGCGACGCGGCACCTGAAGACGACGCCGGCGCCGGTGGCGTTCATCGCCCGCAACTCACTGATCATCTTCCTCGTGCACATGCCCGTCTACTACGTGCTGACCCCGATTCTGGTCGCATGGACGACGAGCTACTGGACGAGGGTCGCAATTCAGCTGCTCGTCTGCCTGCCCGGCCTCGGCCTGCTGTCCGAGGGCATCGTCGCCGTCGTCCGGCCGGGTTCGCTGCGCGGGCCCGTTTTCGAATGGATCAACATGCGCGTCCGGATCGGCAAACACGCCGGCGTGGCGATGGCGCAGCAAGGAGCTGTGCGATGAAGCCGCGCGTCGACGTGATCGTGCCCTGTTACAACTACGGTGATGTGCTCGAAGCCTGCGTCCAGAGCATCCTGACGCAGCAGGATGTCGACGTCCGCGTGATGATCATGGACGACGCGTCGAGCGATTCGACCCAGGCGGTCGGCATGCGGCTCGCCGCGGCCGACGCGCGCGTCGAGTACCGCCGCCATACCGTCAACCGCGGCCACATCAATACCTACAACGAAGCGCTGGCGATGCTGACCGGCGACTTCGTGCTGCTGCTCTCGGCCGACGACATGCTGACGCCCGGCGCGCTGCGACGCGCCACCCGCGCGATGATCGCGCACCCGGAAGTCGGCATCGCCTACGGTCCCGACATCCCGTTCCGCCACGCGCCGCCGACCGACGCGGCGCCGTCGACGGCGGTGTGCACGCACCGGATCATGTCGTATGTCGAATTCCTGGAGCGGTCGTGCCGCCTCGGGCACACGCCGATTCAGGCGCCGACCATCCTGGTGCGCACGTCGCTGCACCAGAAGATCGGCGACTACCTGCCGAGCCTGCCGCACACCGCGGACACCGAGATCTGGCTGCGGATGGCCGCGCACGGCTCGGTGTGCGAGCTCAACGCGCCGCAGGCGTTCCGCCGCCTGCACGCGAAGAACATGAGCCTCGACTACTCGCCGGTGCGGCGGCTCGAGGAGCAGAAGAAGGCGTTCGACATCCATTTCGCCGAGTTCGTCGGTGCGCATCCGGAAATTGCGCCGCTGCAGGCGGTGGTCGCGCGCACCATTGCCGAGAATGCGTTCTGGGCGGGCGCCGGCGCGTTCGACAACGGCCAGCCGGCCATCTGCCGCGATTTCCTCGCGTTCGCCGCCGCGATTCACCCGGAGATCGAGTCTTCGTCGGCGTGGCGCCGGCTGCGCCTGAAGCGCCGTGATCGGCGCACCGGTCTGGCGCGTCGTGTCGCCGCTGATGTCGCGCGTCAAGGCGATCTTCACCCCACGGCCCATCGTCGCCGCGCCGCGGCCGGGATTCGGAACGAAGTGATGGCGGCGCAATCCAACGGCGTGCCGCGCAGACTGCGCGTCGCCGTCGAGCTGAACAACGTCGATCTGCGGATCGGCGCCGTCAACGACGCGCTCGATCTCGCTGAGCTCGCGTCGCCACAGGGCGTCGAGTTCCTGCTGTGCGGGCCGCTCGACAGTGAGTTCCAGCAGGAAGCGGCGCGTCGCGGGATTGCGACCCGCCACGCGGTGAGCCGCATCTTCTCGAAGCGCGAGCTTCCGCTCTACGCCCTCGACGTCTGCCGCTGGATCGCGCGGCTGAAAGCGTGGCGCACCGACGTCGTCCACCTGAACTACCCCGGATACGGTCCCTCACTCGCCTGCGCTGCGTGGCTGTGCGGCATCCCGGTCGTTTCGCGGGTCGGGCCGTTCATCCCGGGCAATCTCGCCAATCGCTGGGTGGCCGCGCACGTCGCGAACTGCGACGCGCACGCGGCGTCGCTTCTCGCCTCTGAGCTCCGCGATCGGGTGGTCGTCACCGGCGATCTGTTCCGCGCCGATCGGGTGCGCCAGACGATGAAGCCGGAACGATCGCTGCCGGCGCGGCGTGACGGCCTGGTGCGCGTCGTGTTCCTCGGACAGCTGGTCGAGCGGAAGGGGCTCGACGTGCTGATCGAAGCGTTCGCGCGCGTCGGGAAGCCGGCGGAGCTGCTGCTGGCCGGCGGCGACTGGAGCGCGGCCGGCTATCCGGCGCAGCTGCGCGCGCTCGCGCAGCGGCTCGGCATCGCCGATCGGATCCACTTCGAGAATCATCGGCAGGACGTCGGCGCGGTCCTGAGCACCGCCGACATCTTCGTGCTGCCGTCGCGCAGCGATGCCCGGCCGCGCAGCATCATCGAAGCGATGTCGCTTGGCAAGCCGGTGGTCGCGTCCGAGGTCGGCGGCATCCCGTCGCTGGTGCTGAACGAGCGTACCGGGCTGCTGGTGCCGGCGGAACACCCGGATGCGCTGGCGACCGCGCTCGGCCGGCTGATCGAGTCGCCGAGACTGCGCGAGGTTTTCGGCGCGGCCGGGCGGGAGCATGCCGAGCAGGCGTGCCGGCCGGACCTGACGGCGCTCGAGTACGTGCGCCTGTATCGCCGGCTCGCCGGCGAGCAGCAGGCCGCGGCTGGTGAAAGTGCGGTGGTGGCTCGTGCCCGGGGTTGATGCGCTCTCCGATCTGCTGGTCGGCTACGTGTCGACGAGGCCGGTGGCCGACTCGGCGTGCACGACCGTCGCCGGCGGACCTGGCGTCGGCTTTCACCTGACCGAGCTCGCGCTGGCGATCGGCTCGCTCCGATCGGGCGATTACGTCGCCTACACGGTGCGGCTCGATCTGAAGCTGCCGTCCCGGCTGCTCACCATTGCGACGCTGTCCTACCGGCTGCGCCAGGTGATGCGCGTGATGGAGAAGGGGCGGGTGACGCCGGTCGGCACCTTCGGCATCGATCCGCATCTCGACGCGCCGTCGTTCGTCTACGAGTTGAACAGTGCCGCCGCCGATTACGCCGACCGCTGCCTGCGGCCGAAAGGCAGCGGCCAGCAGCTGCGGCAGGTCGTCACCTACTTCTGTGGCTACGATCTCGCGCTCGGCGGGGTCGCCGTGATTGGCAGGAAACGTGTCAGGGTAAGATCGGAGACCTCCTCATCTCATGCTCCTGAACTCCTCTGAATCACATGCTTGAGATCGTCTCCGTCGTCGAACAGCTCGCGCCCGGACTCGTGCAGCGCGACAACGCCAGCGTTGCGTGCGTGTGCACGACGCGGCCGAAGTATCTCGTCTTCAACCGCAAGTCGAAGCAGCCCGCGTGCGTCGTCGAGTTCGGCCCGGCGGAGCGGCTGGTGCGTGTCGACGGCATCCTCTCGGAGCTGCACCCGCGGTTCCCGAGCGGCGTCGCGCGGCCGATCGTCTGCACCTCGTGGCACAACGGCACCTACGTGCAGATCCAGGAGGGGCTCGGCGGGATGCCGTGGTTCCGCCTGTCGGACGGCCTGTCGTCCTCGAATGACTGGAAGGCGATGCTCGAGCGCGCGGTGAAGGCGATGCTGCGCCTGCACGCGGCGACGCGCGAGGTGCCGGTATGGAGCGGCTCGGTGCTCGCCGGGGCAGAGCTGCGGCGGCAGGCCGCCTTGTGCAACCGCGACGCGCGGCTGCTCAGCGAGCCGGTGCTGGCCCGCATCCGCACCTGGAGCCAGACGCTCGACGCGGTGGGACCGATGCGGTCGTGCTGGCAGCACGGCGACTTCTCGCTGAACAACCTGCTGGTGTCGGAGACGGCGGTCTCGGTGATCGACTTCGACGAGTTCGGCGGCACGCTGGTGCCGCTGCACGACGCCTTCGGCCTCGCGCTGTCGGTGCCGCTGTCGCAGAGCGATAGCTGCCCGCTGTCGTTCGCCGAGTGCGTCGCGCTGTCAGTCGAACCGGCGCGGAAGGACGAGAAGGTGGACGCGGCCCACCTCCCCGCGCTGCTGATGCACCACCTGCTCTGGAGAATCAATCAGTGCCACGGCCTCGAGCGCCGCGCCGCGCTGAAGCGCATCCTGCTCGGCTGGGTGGTCGACCTCGTTGAAGCGCCTTCGGCGCTCGGACTCGGCGAGTCGGGGCTAGGGGCTAGGGGCTAGGGCTGGGGCTAGGTGGGGCTGGGGCTGGTTGAAGTCCCGTCTCCCTAGCCCCTCCCAGTCCCCAGCCCCCAGCCCCTGCTCCGCTACCGCTTGCGGAACGTCAGCGGTAGCGTCACCGATCCCTGCTTCAACGTTCCCGTCAGCTCGGTGCCTTCGCCGTTCAACACACCCGTATAACCGCCGGCGACGGCTTTGATATCGAGCGTCACCTTCGACGCGTCCTGTGTGATCGTCGTCACCGGGATTTCCAGCCCTTCGTCGACGTTCGTGAAGCTGCCGACCGACGTGCCGTCGGGCTGATTCGCCATCGTCAGCACCAGCTGTCGCTGCACGCCGTTGACCTCCAGCGTGCCGTTCCAGGTGCCCTCGAGCGCCTTTCCGATCTGAGCGCTCTTCGGCGCCGCCTCGATCTTCGCGTCGCCGGTGCGCGTCAGCGTGAACGGCATCGAATAGCCGGCCTGCGCGAACTTGCCGGTCATCGACAACCCGTCCTCGGAGACGTCGCCCTTGAACAGGCGCTCGCCGGCCGGGCTTCCCTTGATCTGGAAGGTCACGGAGCGGTTGTCGATCGCCAGGTTCGTCAGCGGCAGGCCGTTGAGCCGCTGCGTTTGCGTGAACGTGCCGCTCAATTCACCACTGCTGTTCCTGGCGAGATCGACTTCGACCTTGACCGGCATCTCCGGCACCTGGATGGTTCCCTCCCAGTGGCCCGACGGATCGACGGCGGTCTGTGCGCGAGCGAAGGTGGCGGTGGCGGCGACGAACATCGCGGCGGCGAGGATCGATCGAGTGTAGGTAACGCATTCGCAGTTCTCCTTGATCAGACTTCGCAGTTGTGCGAATCGAAACATGGCGTGGCGTATCGGGCCCCAGAGGACAGCCGCTAGGCAGGCCTGAAGGCCTGCACTACAAGCGCCGTCGTAGCGCAGCCCTTCAGGGCTGCCTCAGCGCGCGCTCAGAAATCCCGGCGCGCGATGTTTCTGCTCGCGGCATACAGCAACGCCGACGACACGACCACGCTGGCGACGAGCCCCGGCCACGGCAAGGTGCCGGTCCGGAAATACGCCTCGCCGCTCATCAGTCGCACGACGCTGACCAGCGGAAGGTCGCGCAGTACCAGATCGGACAACCCGACCGCCACTGCAACGCAGAAGACGATCAACGCCGGCCGCCACACGTCGCTGAACACGGTCGAGAGCAGAAACGCCAGGCTGAAGAACATCGTCCCGGCGATGAACATGCAGGCGCCGTGGACGAGCGCGTCGCTCACGGCGTAGCTCTCGCCGATTGCGGTCGAGAACACCGGCACCAGGAGCGGCGGCACGATCGCCAGCACCAGCGAGCTCGGCGAGCCCGGTTGCCGCGCGCACGCCGAGCAGGCGGTTGCGCGACGCCGGCAGCGACAGCGTGAAGAGCGCCCCGCCGCCCGACGCCTGCGACAGCAGGCCGCCGGTGCCGAGCAGCACGGCGAAGATGCGCCCACATCTGGATCAGGTTCTGGCGGAACCACTGCGACCACACGTAGCCGCGGTAGTCGCGCGCCAGCGCCAGCGTCTCGCTGACGCGCCGGCCGAGGGCGCCGCTCAGGTCGGCGATTCGGCATCCCGCGGAATCAGCTTGATCACTTCGGGATAGGTGAAGACGGTGCTCGCCGCCGAGAACATCAGCAGCACGAGCCCGATGACGAAACGCCAGCGCGTTTCGAGCCAGGACTTGTACCAGAGCATCTCAGTCCTCCACGGTGACGGTCTCGAGGAAGATTTCCTTCAGCGTGACGGGCGCGACGTCGACCGACAGCGGGTTCAGCGCGCGCGCCTCGTCGACGAGCGGCTTCGGCGCCGGCGCTCGAGAGCACCGTGAGCACGCGGCCCTTGCGCCGCACGCGTGCGACGCCGGGCGTGCGGAACGTGGCGTCGGGCGCGTCGCCCTCGAACACCAGCTGGACGCGGCGGAAGCTCTCGCTGCAGGTCGTCGAGCGCCCCGGTCACCACGGCGCGGCCGCGATCGATGATCGCGACGCGGTCGGCGATCTGCTCCACTTCGGCGATCTGGTGCGAGGAGAAGAACACCGTCATCTCCTCGCCGGCGACGTGCGCGACGAGCGCCTGCAGCACCTCTTCGGTCATCGCCGGGTCGAGGCCCGAAGTCGGCTCGTCGAGGATCAGCAGCTCCGCGCCGCGGCAGAGCGCGAGCAGCAGCGCCAGCTTGGTGCGCATGCCGCGCGACAGCGCCTTGACCTTGCGATCGAGCGGCAGCTCGAACTTGCGGAGGTAGCGCTCCTCGAGGTCGCGCCGCCAGCGCGGGAAGAACGGCGCGGTGAAGCGGATCATCTCCGCCACGGTCATGTAGTCGTAGAGATCCTTGTCGTCGCTGACGAACCCGGTGCGCCGGCGGATCTCGACGCTGGCGTCCTGCACGTCGGCGGGCAGGCCGAAGACGCGGGCCTCGCCGCTCGTCGGCCGCGCCATCCCGAGCAGCACCTTGATCGTCGGTGGTCTTGCCGGCGCCGTTGCGCCCGAGGAATCCGTAGATCGAGCCCGGCGGCACCTGCAGATCGAGACCGCGCAGCGCCTCGATCGGCCGCCGGCCATAGTGCTTCCGCAAGCCGGACGTCTCGATGACGAACGCATCAGCCACCGTGCCCCCCAGTCGTCCGCAACCCGGCCAGCTCCGCCTCGAACAGCCGGCGAATCTCCTCGTCGGTGACGCCGCGCCCGCGCAGCTTCTCGACCGCGGCGGCGACGATCGACTGCCCGGCGCGCAGCGTTGTCGGTCCCCTTCTTGCCCGCGCGCTGCCGCCGAGACGAACGCGCCGGCGCCGTGCCGCAGCTCGATCACCCCCTCGTGTTCGAGCTCGCGATAGGCCTTCGCGACGGTGTTCGGGTTGATCACGAGCTCCTCCGCCAGGGGACGGATGCCCGGCAGCTGCTCCCCCGGCCGGAGCGCCCCGGTTTCGATGCCGTGCTTCACCTGCTCCATCAACTGGAGGTAGATCGGCACGCCCGACGATGGATTGGTGCGGAACAGCATCTCGATTCGACGAACTGTACTAGTGAACTAGCACAGTGATACTGTCAACCCGGGGCCGGGCTGTTGTCAACAGAAAAATTGGGAGGATTGGGATCGGTCGCGGGGTTCGGGGTTATTGCGGCAACCGGGTAGCCGGAGACCACGAAGGCACGAAGGCACGAAGAACACGAAGAACCTCAATCTCTCTCTCTCGAGGGAATCTCCTCCTCAGTGGTTATCCACCTTCGTGGCTCAGTCGTCCGCAGCCACAGACTTCGTCTGGTCAGCGGTTCGAGAACGCCCGGACCCGTAGCCGAAGATCACGGAGATGCGTCTTCTTCGTGGTCCTTCGTGTCTTCGTGTCCTTCGTGGTCTCCGGTTACCACGAGCGCCGCGAAGAACCCGAAGGCTCGAAGAGCCCGTTGAGAAGTGTAGTCGTCTTCGTGGTCCTTCGTGTCTTCGTGTCCTTCGTGGTCTCCGGCTACCACAGGCGCCGCGAATTCATCTCCCTCCGGCGACGACGGACACGGGCACGGCGGCGGCGACGGCGTCCTGGGCCGCGGTCCGCTCCATCCACCGCGCGAGCATCCACACGTTCCACAGCGCCTGCCCGTGGCTGGCGCGGCCCGAGCGGTGCTCGTCGAACAGCCGCCGCACGTAGCCAGAGTCGACGAGCGACGAGACGCCGGCGCCGGGCCGGCAGACGTCGTTCTCGAACATCGACGCGCACGGCCCCTTGATCCACTCCGCGATCGGCGCCGAGAAGCCGTGCTTCGGCAGCTTGGCGAGCTCCGCCGGCAGCCGCTTGCGCGCGAGCTGCCGCAGCAGGTGCTTCGACTTCAGCCGCGGCATCTTCCGGTGGGTCGGGATGCTGAACGCCAGCTCGATCATCCGGTGGTCGAGCAGCGGGCACCGCACTTCCAGGCTGTGCTGCATCGTCATCCGATCGACTTTCACCAGGACGTCGTTGGCGAGATAGATCTTCAGGTCGGCGTACTGCGCCTTCTGAATCGCGCTCTTCGACGGGCAGCGGCGGTACGGCTCGGTCACCGCGTCGTAGACGACGCTGCTCCGCGGGTCGCGGAACGCCGCCAGCCCGAGCAGCTGCCGCGCCTGGTGCGGCTTCACGACGCACAAGTCGGCGTAGTAGGCAGCCGCCGGATCGCGCGAGATGTTTTCGAGCTGCGTCCCCCACCGGAACGCGCGCGGCACCCGCTTCGGCCAGCGCGGCCCGAGCCACGCCGCCGCCGCCCGTCCCGCTTCACCCGGCAGGAACGAGCGCGCCACCGACTCGAGCGCGTGCGGCCCGTAGCGGAACCCGTATCCGCCAAACGCTTCGTCGCCCCCGTCGCCGCTGAGAACGACGGTGACGTGCCGCCGCGCCATGCCGGCGACGTGGAAGGTCGGCACCGCCGACGCGTCGGCGAATGGCTCGTCGAAGCCGTCGACGATCCGATCGAGCACGTCGTCGAGGCGCGGCTGGACGATCTCGACGTGGTGCTGCGTCTCGAAGCGCGCGGCGGTGACGCCGGCGGCCTCGATCTCGTTGTGCCCCGCCTCGCCAAACCCGACGGTGGTCGTCGTCACGCCGCGGCCGAGCGCCTCGGCCATGAACGACACGACCAGGCCGGAGTCGATGCCGCCCGAGAGGAACGCGCCGAGCGGCACCTCGCTCTCGAGGCGGTCGGTCACCGCGACGCGCAGCGTGTCCTCGATCTCGCTGCCCGAGCGCCGCCTCGTCGCCGGGATGATCGTCGAAGCGCTCGACGTCCCAGTACTGGCGTACCTCGACGCGTCCGGCACGCAGCCGCAGCCAATGCCCGGGCAGGAGCTTGCGCACGTGGCGGTAGATCGTCCCCGGCGCGAGGAAGTAGCCGAGCGAGAGATAGCCCTCCAGCTCCGACAGGTTGAGCGACGGGTCCCACGCCGGGCTCGCCCGCAGCGCCTTGATCTCGCTGGCGAAGTGCAGCGCGCCGCCAAGCTGCGCGTAGAAGAGCGGCTTCTTGCCGAGCCGGTCGCGCGCGATCAGGACCTCGTGCCGCTTGGAGTCGTAGACCGCGAACGCGAACATGCCGTCGAACATCGCGACGCAGTCGGGACCGTACTCCTCGTAGGCGTGCAGGATCGCTTCGGTGTCGGAATGGGTGCGGAAGGTGTGCCCGAGGTCGATCAGCCGGCTGCGCAGCGAGCGGTGGTTGTAGATCTCGCCGTTGAAGACGACCCAGACCGTGCCGTCCTCGTTCGACATCGGCTGGGTGCCGCCGACGCGATCGATGATCGCCAGCCGCCGGTGGCCGAGCGCCGCCACCTCGTCGCTGAACACGCCCTGGCCGTCAGGGCCGCGATGATGCATCGTGGCCGTCATCGGCCCGATCGAGGTCCTCAGCGCCGGATCGAGCCGGCCTTCGATTGCCACCACGCCGCAGATGCCACACATCGAATCAACCTGCCAGACCGCGGTACGACCGCGCGTAATCGTCGACCATGCGGTCGATCGTGAACGAAGTTTCGAGACGGCGACGGGCCGCTGCCGCGAGCGCGCCGCGGCGGCGATGGTCCTCGGCGAGCGAGACGATCGCGGCGGCCATCCGCGCCGGGTCGCGGCTCGGCACGAGGATGCCGCCGGTGCCGTCCGACAGGATCTCCGGCGTGCCGCCCACCGCGGTGGCGACCACGGGGATGCCGGTCGCCATCGCTTCGAGGATCGTGATCGACACGCCCTCGCTGATCGAGCTGCTCGCGTAGACGTCGGCCGCGGGGAGGAGCGCGCGGACATCCGAGCGGTAGCCGGTAATCTGCACCGAGCCGGCGAGATCGTCCTGCGCCGCCCGCGCGTCGAGGCGCTGCCGCTCGGGGCCGTCGCCGACGATGACCAGCCGCGCGCCGCGGCACGCGTTTGCGCACCGCCGCGAACGCGTCGAGCAGCGTCACGAGATCCTTCACCGGATCGAGCCGCGCGACGGTGGTGACGACAAAGGCGCGCTCGTCGAGGCCGAGGAGCATCCTCGCCTTGCGCCGATCGAGCGGTGACGCCGCGGAGGCCGGCTCGATGCCGTTGTGAATCACGCGCACCCGCTCGCGCGGGAAGCGCGACTGGATCATGTAGTCGCGCAGCTCGTGCGACACGGCGATGATGCTGCCGTCGAAATACGACAGCAGCGGGTTGACGAGGCGCCGCTTCCAGGTCGGCGGCGCATCCGACAGCCGTCCGTGCTCGGTGTAGACGATCCTCAGCCGGCGGTTCCACAACGCCGCGATGCGCCCGTAGACGAACGGCGAATACTGATGGCAGTGCAGGACGTCGATGTCGCGCTCGGCAGCGAACCGCGCGATCGCGCGTCCGACCTCCGGCCGGAATCCGGATCGGCGGTGCAGCGCTCGCACCTCGATCCCGCGCGCCTGGAGATCGGCCGCCCACTGGCCTTCCGCGTCGAGGCAGCACACGACCGTGCCGTACTCGGCCGGGAGCCGTTGGCAGATCTGCACGACCAGGTGCTCCGTGCCTCCCGGCGTGAGGCTGAGCACGACCTGCATCACCCTCGGGGTCCGCTGCGACGCAGGAGACGCGCCCGCGGCCCGCGGCGTTTCCGCCAGGTTGGCAGGGACAGTGCTCATGCCCGGAGCACACGAAGAGCGACGGAAATCGGATCTCGGCGCATGGATGATTTGAGCTGCTGACTGTCAGCAGCGTTCAGACCTCTTCAGCAAACGCACGGCCAGCTTCGCAGCGCCCCAGCGGCCCGAAGTCGAACGAAGTCGCGTGCGGAAGGCGCGCCGACGCCGGAAAGGTGGGAGAAAGTCACCCGCGGAGCAGACTTCTTTCTGCCCGGCCATCGTGGCGCCGGCAGAAAACTGCCCGTTGTCACCGCCATTTGGCGTTCACGTGTCGCCTGGAGCGCGCCTGCGTCGCGGCATGTCTCTTGCGCCTGTCTTGTCATTCCGAATTTTGTCGTCGTGAAAAATGATGCATTCGCGGACCTCCAACTAATGCCTCGCCCATCTGTGCTCGCCGTCACGAGCGAACTGCCGTGGCCGCTCGATTCCGGCGGCCACCTCAGGTCGTTCCACCTGCTGCGGACGTTGACCGATCGCTTCGACGTGCGGCTCGTCGTGCCGACCTCCGGCAGCGACGAGGCTGGCCGCGCCGCGCTGGAGGCGGCGGGTGTGAGCGTGCACCTGGTGCCGGTTGCTCCTCGAAAGCCGCTGGCAGAGGCGCTGAAGGTCGTCAGCGGCCTGCTTCGCCGCGAGCCTTACGTGATGTTCGGACGGCATCGCCGCCAGGCGGTGGCGCGGGCGCTCGCCGCCGAAGCGGCGCGCATCCGCCCCGACGTGCTCTATCTCGATCACCTCGATTCGTTCGTCTACGCCGACACCGTGCCGGACGTGCCGATCGTCCTGGATCTGCACAACGTCTACTCGCGGCTCGCCGCTCGCGCCGCCACCGATCGCGCCGGCCTCTTGCGCCGCCCGTTCCTCGCGAGCCAGGCACGCCTGCTCGCGCGCCAGGAACAGCTCGCCGCGACACGCGCGCACACGATCATGGCGGTGTCCGACGATGATGCGCGCTACTTCGCGGGGTTCGGCGGGGCGCGGGTCGTGATGGTGCCCAACGGCGTCGACTGCTCGGCGTTCGCAAGCGGGATGGACGCGCGGCCGTGGCCCCCCTCGCTCCTGTATGTCGGCGCGCTCGACTGGCCGCCCAACGCCAGCGCCGCGCGCGTGCTCGCGACCGAGATCCTGCCGTTGGTGCGCCAGCGCGTGCCGGCGGCGCACGTCACGATTGTCGGCAAGAATCCCACGCCGGAAGTGCTGGCGCTCGCGCGGACGCAGCCGCACGTCGAAGTCGCCGCGAACGTCCGCGACGTCGTCCCCTATTTCCGCGGCGCGCACCTCCTCGCGGTGCCGCTCGAGTCGGGCGGCGGCACGCGGCTGAAAATTCTCGAAGCGTTCGCGACCGGGCTGCCGGTCGTGAGCACGCCGGTTGGCTGCGAGGGGATCGACGGCGTCCATGGGCAGCACCTGCTGGTCGCCGAGCGGGCGCAGTTCGCCGACGCGATCGTGCAGGCGCTGCTCGATCCGGCGGCGGCGCAGGAGCGCGCGGTGCGGGCGCAGGAGCTCGCACGGCAGCAATACGACTGGTCGGCCGTGGGCCGGCGCGCGATCGAGGCGGTCGCGTGCGCGTCGGCGGCGGTTGGCCGCCCTGCCGCGGTGCTCAACGGGCTGGCAATGCAGACGGAGATACCGATTCGATGACACGGCGAATTCACGTTCTCGAGCTCAGGAGCGTTCGCGGCACCGGCGGCGGACCGGAGAAAACCATTCTGCTCGGCGCCGAGCGGGCCGACCGGGCGCGGGTGTCGGTGACGGTGTGCTACATCCGCGACGCGCACGACGCGCAGTTCGGCATCAGCGCGCGCGCCCGGCAGGCGGGAGTCGACTACGTCGAGGTGATCGAGCGCGGCTCGTTCGATCGCGGCGTCTGGCCGCAGCTGCAGCGCGTCGCCCGCAACCGCGGCATCGACATCGTCCACGCTCACGACTACAAGACCGATTTCCTGGCGCTGCTGATGGCGCGTTCGCTCGGCACGATCCCGATGTCCACCGCGCACGGCTGGACCGGCCACAGCCCGCGCGAACGGTGGCTGTACTACCCGCTCGACAAGCAGATGCTGCGCGCGTTCCCGCTGACCGTCGCCGTGTCGAGCCAGATCAAGTCGGAGCTCGTTCGCCACCGCGTCGCGGCCGACCGTGTCCGCGTCGTCCTCAACGGCATCGATCATCGGGCGTTCCGACGCGATCGGCGGCTCGAAGCCGGTGCTCGCGCGGCGCTCGGCATCGCGCCGGGCGAGCTCGTGGTCGGCGCGATCGGCCGGCTGGAGCCGCAGAAGCGATTCGACTTACTGATCGAGGCCTGCGCATCGCTGCGGGAGCGCTTTCCCGGGCTGCGTCTCTTCATCGCCGGCGCCGGCAGCCAGCTCGAGGAGCTCAAGGCGCTGGCCGCGCGGCGCCTGCCGGGGCGCGCCTGCGAGCTGCTCGGGCACCGCGCCGACGTGACCACGCTTCACCACGCGTTCGATCTCTACGCGCAGTCGTCGGATTACGAAGGAACCCCGAATTCGGTGCTCGAGGCGATGGCGCTCGAAACGCCGCTGGTCGCGACCGCGGCCGGCGGCACGGCGGAAATCGCGGAAGACGGCGTGCACGGCGCTGATCGTGCCCTGCGGCAGCGCGAGCGTGCTGGCCGGCGCCATCGAGCGCGCGCTGCTCGAACAGGATGCGAGCGCAGAGCGCGTCGTCCGCGCACGCCGCCGTGTGGAAACCTCACTGTCGTTCGACCATCGCCTGGCGGCGGTCGAGGCGATGTACGGCGAGCTTGCCTCGCGGTTTCCGCGTCTGATGGGCCCCCGCGTCGAGGCCGAGTGTGCTTAGCGCGCGGGAGGTCATCAAAGGAACAGCCCGGTTCGTCGCGCACCTCGCCGCCGCCCCCTTCGTGGCGTCGTTCACGCTGCGCGCGGCGATTGTCGGCCACGACCGCGCGATTCAGTCGTCGACGCAGTTGCTGGCGCTCGTCCCGGGCCTGACCGGTCAGTACATCCGGCGGGCGTTTCTCAGCCTGGACGATCGCCGGCTGCCATCACACGGCGGTCGTTGAGTTCGGCACGACGTTCTCGCGCGCCGGGGCGCGGCTCGACGAGCATGTCTACATCGGCCCCGGATGCCACCTCGGGCTCGTGCACGTGGAGGCGAACGTGCTGATGGCGTCGGGCGTTCAGGTGCCGAGCGGCGCGAACACGCACCGCATCGACGATCACCTGCGGCCCATCCGCGAGCAGGGCTCGGCCGAGCGGCTCGTCCGGATCGGGGCCGGGAGCTGGATTGGCGCAGCGGCCGTGGTGATGGCCGATGTCGGGGCGCACTCGGTCGTCGGCGCCGGCGCCGTGGTGACGCAGCCGGTGCCTTGCAGGGTGGTTGCGGCCGGCGTGCCGGCGCGTGTGCTGCGTGCGAGAGGAGAGCGGCCGGCGAGAGCGGTATGAAGATTCTGGTCCTGACCCACCGGTTGCCATTCGCGCCGAACCGCGGCGATCGCATCCGCGCGTACCACATCGTCAGGCTGCTGGCGGCGCGCGCGAACGTCCATGTCGTCTCGCTCGTGCACGACCGCGAAGAAGAGGCCCAGGCCGAGACGCTGCGGCAGCTGGGTGTCGAGGTCACGACCGCGTACGTGCCGCGGACGCGCAATCTGGCGCTGGGCGCGCTCAAGCTCGTCACCGACACGCCGCTGACGCACCTGCTGCTCGACTCGCCGGCGATGCGGCCGTCGCTCGAGCGGGTGCTCGCGAACTGGCGGCCGGACGCGGTGCTGGCCTACTGTTCCGGCGTCGCACCACTCAGCCTCGAGCCGCCGCTCGCCGGCATCCCGTTCGTGCTCGACATGGTGGACGTCGATTCGGCGAAGTGGAAGGCGTTCGCGGCCGACGCGCGATTCCCGAAGTCGTGGGTCTTCGAGCGCGAGGCGCGGTGCCTGTCGGCGTTCGAGGCGCGCGCGGTGCAGGCGGCGTTTGCGAGCACGGTCGTCAACGAGCGCGAGCGCGACACGCTGCTGAAGGTGTCGCCCGGCGCCGCCGTGCACATCGCGCCGAACGGCGTCGACGTGGAAGCGTTGACGGCACCGCACGCCCCGGCGGCGGACAGAGCGCGTGATCTTCACCGCGGTCTTCGACTACGCGCCGAACGCCGACGGCGCCGTGTGGTTCGCGCGCGAGGTCTGGCCGCGCGTGCGCAAGGCAAGGCCGGCGGCACACCTGACGCTGGCTGGATCATCGCCGACCGCGGCAGTCCGCCGGCTGGCCGAGGATCCCTCGATCGAAGTGACCGGACGCGTGGACGACATGCGGCCGTACCTGTGGCGCTCGGCGGTGGCTGTGGCGCCGATCTTCCAGTCGCGAGGCGTGCAGAACAAGGTGCTCGAGGCCGCGGCGGCGGGGCTGCCGTCGGTGGTGACGCGCACGGTCGGAGACGGGCTGCCGAAAGAGGTGCTGCCGGCGTGCCGCGTCGCTGATGCAGCGGACGCCTTCGCCGCGGCGGTGATCGAACTCCTTGCCCTCACGCCGACCGCGCGCCGCCGCGAAGCCGCGCGCGCGTCGCTCGCGTCGCTCGGCTGGCCCGCGCGCCTGGCGCCGCTGCTCGCGCTCCTCGAGCGCGCCGCCGTCAGCGGCAACCCGATCGCCCGCGCCGTCTAACCGACCGCTCTCGTAGGGACTTTCGTAGTGTCCGGCCCTGCTCCTTTCAAACGGGCAGGTGCGATGGGTGGATCGCACCTGCCCGCCGTGCGCCGCGAATCGGCGCCTACCGCGCTGAACAATCGCCGGCTGCCGGACGGATCGCGGTGGCCCGGAGGTCGATCAGGTCCTCGGTTCGGCCGGCCGAGGGAGACTTCTCGACATCCGCGAACGTGCCATCGATCTGCACGCGCTTGCCGACGAACTCTTTCAAGCGCGCGTCATCCATCCCCTTGACGTCGAACATCGACGCCGCGCCGGAGGTGCCGACCGGCTCGCCGGGGCGTGCCTGCGGCGCCGCCGCAGGCGGAGCCGAACCTTTGATCACCTTCGCGCTGGTCAGGATGTAGTCCTCGAGGACACCCGCGCGCTCGGCGGGATTCGGCGCGCGCCCGGGCACATCCTTCTCCCGTACCAAGCACCCTTCGACGGTCGCAATCGGCTGACTCGCAGCGGCCGGTGTCTGCGGTTGAGTCTGCGGGGTCGCTGGCGGGTTCTGTGCGGCGACTCCGACGGTGAGCGCGAGGACGCCCACCGCTGAACACGCGGATAGATAACGTCTCATGAGCTCTTCTCCTTCCTTGCGAACGAGTCGATCGTCGAGAGAGACCGGTAGCTGCAAGTGGGAAGCCAGAGCCTGGCGTGGCGATGTAGGACGATTGACGACGGCGCCTCAGCTGGACGCAATTTCACTCATGCCGGCATCGCGTCGGCGGCGACTATAAACTCCGCGTCGCGAACGCGCTGGCGCAGGATGGCATTGACCGCCGGAATCGTCGTCGCTACGCCGAGTCCAATCAGCGCCAGCGCGAGCGGGCGTCGTCTCGATTCAGGAATGCGCTCGGCCGCGAGCAGCCCGGCGCCGAACGCGAGCGCGGCGCGGGTGCCGACGATAAAGCCAAGCGTCGGCAGACGGAATTGAAACAGCATGTGATCCCCCGGTCACTGCGGTACGCAAACCACATGCTGACATCTGCACACCCCTTCCGTTACCGACAGCTCGGGGAAAAAATGACTCGATGCCGGCCGAGCCGTTCGAGAAGACGAGTGATCGGTCCGATGAGGTGCGGCCGAATCGGGACGCTACGGGAGCGCGACGAGCAGCATGCGCACGATCGCGGCGCCGAGCAGCGTCACCGCCGCCGCCGCGGCGCCGGCCACGGCCATCAGGCGCTTCTTCGCAATCGCCTTCTGCGGCACGAACCGCTCGGGCGCGCCGAAGGCCACCACCGGCACGTGGTCTGACTTCGGATGGTCGAGCCGCGCACGGCGCCCGAGCTGCAGGAAGCCGTTTGAGAGCAGCAGGATCACCGGCCGCGCGAAGGCGCGCGTCGGCTCCTGCACGAGCGTCGTCATCGAGTAGTCGAAGAAGAACCGCGCCCGCTCGGTGAACCGCTCGCGCTCGGCCGGCTCGGCGAGCTGCGCCGCGTAGGAGAACACGTCCGACTTGCGCACGTCCTGCGCCGGCCAGGTTTCGGTCGGGTACTCCAGGCGCTCGCGCTGGTCGTAGTACGGCCGTTCGTGCTGCGCCATCCATCGCGCGTAGTGCAGCAGCGCCGCGCGCGCGTAGGCGTAGCAGGCGTCGATCTCCCCCAGCTCGGTCTTGTAGTCGACGAACTTTCCGACCGCCTGCAGGAAGACCGTGTACGACCAGCGGCGCTCGGCGTCGAGCAGCTCGAGCCGATCGATGTCTTCCGCGGGATGCACGCAGCGGCGGATCAGCTGCTCCGCCTTGTCGAGATACCGCCGCTCGCCGGTCAGTCGATGGCCGTCGAGCAGCGCCATGATCGAGTGGCCCGCGCCGCGACCCGGCCCATGGTAGTCGGGCGACTGCGTGTTGCTGGCAAGGCCGGTGTAGGACGGCGACAGCCACCGCAGGATCGTCTTGCTCCCGTCGTCCATGTTGATGACCCAGCCGGCGAGCCCGATTGCGGCCTCGCGCGACAGGCGATCGCCGGTCATCAGCCAGTGCAGCCGCAGGCCGGCGGCGTAGTTGTGCTCGTTCGCCGGCCCGCCGCCGCAGACGCCTTCCTGCCGCGGGTACGAGCGGTGGCTCGACGTCCCCGCCGCGACGTAGTGGAACGTGTGCCAGAAGAGGCCGTTGCTGAACGCCGCCTTGTCGCGATCGGTGTGGTAGATGTCGATGTCGGTGACGTGCGTCGCCAGCTCCGTCATCAGCCGCCACCAGCGGCGATCGCCGGTGCGCATGAACTGCGCGCCGAAGCCGTTCACCGCGTCGTACTGGTTGTTGTAATGCGAGACGATCGGCTCGGCCTGACCGCTGAACGGGTTCTCGTGATCGGCGTAGGTGTCGCCGAAGTGCCGCCACCCGTACTCGTCCATCGACTCGCGCTTGCGCTCGAACGCCTCGTCGCCCTCGATCGCCGCGTCGACCAGCTGCCGGTATCGTGCGTCGGTGTCGCGGCACGCGGGCGTGAGATAGGCGATCGCCTCGGCGGCTGAATACCACTCGGGCGTCGCCGCCGCGATCGACGGCGAGCGTCCCCAGAACATCGCATCGCGCGACATCGAGTCGTCGCCGAGCGCCAGCGTGAAGCTGTGCGTCTTCTGCTCGCCGCCCTGGATCTCGTGCAGGTCGGCGTACTGGCGCGGCCAGAAGCGGAGCGTGAGGTTGCGGCTGCCCGCTTCAATCGCCTTCGGGAAGTTCTGCCAGAAGTGTTCGACCGCCACGCGCACGACGCCGGACCCGTGCGACGCGCTGACGGCCGGCGTCGCGCGGAGCCCCGGCCGCGTCTCATCTCCCGCGCGGAGCCGGTAGCCGCGAAAGGTGCAGGGCACCTCGCCGTGCCGGTTCGCGTGTGTCCGATGCCGCCACTGCTCGCCGCCGCTCGAATCCTGCACCAGCTCGAACGGCAGGCCGAAGCGCAGTGGCATCAGGTCCCGTTCGGGCGCGCACTCGACCGACGAGATGCCCGTCGGCAGGACGATGTGGAGCGAGGCGTCCTTGATGTAGACCGATCCGTGATCGCCCAGCTCCCAGAAGCCGCCGCGGTGCCGCGCGCGCCGCGGGTTTCGGAGCGTGATCGACACGCGCGCCGCCGCCGATCCGGCAAAGACGTGCACGCGGGCGATGAGCTGCAGAAGCGGCCGGTGACGGGGGCCGACGAACCCGTCCAGCCGCACGCTCGACCGCAGCTCGCCGCGGTCCTCGACTTCGACCTTCGTGATTCGTGCGCGCCACGATCGGCCGCGCTGGTCGGTGACGACGAACGCGCCGCTGGGCGCGTCGACGGGCACCTTGCCGCCGGCGGTCGCGGCCGAGAACGGAAACGCCATCCCCGGCTGCAGCTCGAATCGCGCCGCGCCGGTGTCGATGGCGACTCGTCCGGCGGTTTCCGTTACCTGCAGGCGCGGCGCGGGCAATGCCGTCGTGCCGCCGTGGAAGGTCAGCTCGTACCGGCCGTCTGCGGCCACCGGTCCATTCGCCTGAAAGTCGAGGAGCGCCCAGCGGACGCTGCCGTCGGGCCAGCGTTCGGTCGGCAGCGCCTGCAGCGGCACCGGCTTGCCGTCGCCATCGACGAGCGCGATCTGGCGTGGCTCGGTCACCAGGCCACGCGGCATCGGGATGCCGACCGTGATCGGCTCGCACGTTCGCGCGCGGCCGGGGCCCGCCTCCGAGGAGACAACCAGCGTGGTCCGGGACGAGCTTGCAGGAGTCATATTTTCGCGCGTTGTTCCAATCTACGTCTCCGCCTTCCGCCTCCGCTCCGACTGTCTGCAGCGGAGCGAGGCGCGAGCTAGCCGTAGCCGAAGCGCGAAGGCTGGCAGGCGGACCTCACGAAGTCCGGCTAAGCCGGACACTACAAACGATGCGCCTCGCGGCTCCGAAGCCGGTCGCCCGTCATGGCAGATCCCAGGTACAGGCCGACGAGCAGCGCCGTCAGTTTGAGCACGACCGACAGCAGCGTCGGCCGCCCGCCGGCGAGCGCGACGCGCCCGCCCTCGCAAACCGCAAACACCGCTCCGGCGAAGCCGATTACCAGCATCGTCTGGAGCCTCCGGAAACGCGGATCGAGCCGCGGCTGCACGAATGCGCCGGCGACCGCCGCGAGCACGGCGCCCGGGACAACATCGGCCGCGCTCGACGGCCATCTGAACGGTGCGCGCGACCAGACGATGGTCTCGAACTGCACGTGCGAACCGTCAACGGCGATCTTGAACGGCCACCACTCGAACACCACGACCGCGCAAACCCACAGCAGCACGACAGCCGTGAGCCGCAGCGCTCGCCATTCGACACCGGTGATCTGCGGCCGCTGGAGCGCCACAGCCGCGATCGCGCCGGCAGTCGACCCGCCAAGCGCCGCGAGGAGCTCGTTGGCGTCCGTGGTGCGAGAAAACACCGGAACCTGGATCGCCCCGAGCGCGATGAGCCCGATCGCGGCGATCAGCGCACCGCTCGCCGCCGATCGCCGCCGTGTGCCGGTGCCGCCGCAGACGACCGCGGCCAGGCCGACTGGCACCGCCGCCGCAGCAATCGCCGCCAGCTCGCCTGGCGTCGCCGCATCGGGCGACGGCATCCACGGCAGCAGCAGGCGCTTGTGCTCGGTACTTGTCAGCGATCTCGCCCGGCCGCAGCGTGAAGTCCGCCGGCAGCAGCCACGCGACCGCAAACACCGCGCAGCAGGCGAGCAGCACGCGTTCGGCAACCGTCGAGCGCCGGACCACACCGAGCACCGTGCGCAGGACCCGATCGATCTCGACGCTCATCAACCGCCAGATCACAACGCCGCACGCCGCGCCGATCACCTCGGCGGCGACGTCGACGATCGACGGCGTCCGCCATGAAACGAATGCCTGCGCGAACTCGATCGCGACGCTGAGCAGCGCGGCGGCCGCAACCAAAAGCGGGGTCAGACCCGCACTTCGGGTAATGGGGGTCAGACCCGCAGTTCGGGTCTGACCCCCTAACTGTTGCCCCGTCGCGGCCCCTGCAAACAGCCCGATCGGCAAGAACAGCAGCACGTTCGACAGCAGGTCGGTCAACGACCACGGACCGGCATCGCTCGCCCACCGTGTCCAGAACAACGCCGCCGCGTCCGGGAGCGGCACCGCGTGAAAGTCGAACGGAAACAGGCTCCCCCACACCGCGTAGGCGACGAAGCCGGCGGCCGCCGCGGCATACGCCGCGCGGATCGCCGGTTCGGCCGCGCGATCGCTCACGGGATCGACCGGACGATGTGCGGGCCGATGACCTTGGTGAGCCCGACCGGCAGCCGCGTCCACAGGTTGATCGCGGCGCGATATTTCGGATTCGATGGGCTCAGGTTCGGGAGCTCGCGGCCGCTCTGCATCGCGTACTCCCAGTACAGCGGCTCCGGCTTCGCGCCCCACTGCTCCTTGAAGTGATACGTCCCTTCGTTCGGCGTCGAGCGGCCGAAGTCGAGCGAGGTTTTGCGCGTGTCGACGCCGTGCTCGATGATCTTCCAGTAGAGGAGGTTGTTCGGGCACTGGCTGCGGTACTCGCGCAGCGACGACGCCCACGGCACCTCGAGCACGTCGCGGTGCGACAGCGCGATCGCGCCGGCGACCGTCCGATCGCCGTGATCGACAAGGCAGACGGTGGCGGTCTCGGGGAAGTTCGCCAGCACCTCGCGGAAGAACCGCGGCGAGTAGACCGGCGTGCCCAGGTCGCGCATGTTGATCGCGAACACCTCGTAGAAGCGATCGAGCAGCTCGGCGCCGCCGCGGCGCCACGTCAGCCCGCTCTTCTCGGCCTTGCGCACCTGGTTCCGGACCTTGCGATCGAGCCCTTCCCACATCCGCGCCGGATCGTCGCCGAGCATGCAGCCGCATCGTGACCTTGTGCGTGCGCGCCGGCAGGTGCGGCATCAGCCGCTCGGTGTGCCGGAGCTCGACGTGCGACAGCCCGCGTTCCTCCGCCACCGCCGACGCCTTCGCGACCAGCGCCTGCGCCACCTCGTCGTCCTCGGCGCAGACGCCGCCGTAGTTCACGAACGGCAGCGAGACCGCGAAGCGGCCGAACACGCGGCTCTTGAAGATCACCAGCGGCAGCACGCCGACGATGCGGCCGTGCTCGCGCGCGGCGAGGTAGAGCGTCTCGTGGCCGAACGCGCTCTCGAAGACCCGGCGCCAACCCGACAGCAGGTAGCCGCTGGCGTCGCGGCGGTTGAGCACGAACTGGTCCCACTCGGCGCCGGCGCTATCGGCGGTGATGTCGAGCAGGCGCGGGGCGGACACGGCCGCAAGGGTGCGGGCGACAGACACATTCATGATGCGTTGGCTACCAGATGTAAGGCAGCGGCCCGGCGCTGTTGTCAGCGCGGACCGCGTGCAGTTGCTCGTCGAGAAGCGCGGCCATCGTCGAGAAGCTGAAGTCGCGAATCAGGTTGCGCAGCCGCTCTTCGGTCCGACCGAGGTTGTAGTAATGGCGGAACCGGCCGAGCATCCCGGCGCCCAGGCGCGGCTGATCCGGATCGATTTCCCACGGGTGCAGGTAGAAGATCGCCGGCAGCTTCTCGACCGTGTTCAGGCGCCCGATGCCCCAGCGCGTCCACCCGTACGGCAGGATGCGGAAGTAGCCGCCGCCGCCAACCGGAAGATTCATCGTCCCCCAGCGGACGGTGGAGCCCGGCGCTTCGACCAGGGCCCCGGCGCGCTGCAGCACGTAGGGATGGCGCGGCGAGATCGGGATGCCGTAGCGATCGTGGTGAATCGGGAAGATGCTCGAGTCGTAGAGGAAGCCTTCCTCGATCAGCACGTCGAGCGCCCACAGCGACCGCGGCGTGATCGAGTAGCTCGGCGCGCGGTAGCCGACGACCGGAGCGTTCGCCCCGGCCTCGAGCAGATCCTTCGAGCGGCGGATGTCGTCGCGGAACTGCGCGCGGCGTCAGGTCGTAGACGAGCCGGTGCGCGTAGCCATGCGAGGCGATCTCGTGTCCTTCGGCGGCGATCGAGCGCACAATCTGCGGGAATCGCTCCGCGACCCAGCCGAGCACGAAGAAGGTCGCCCGGATGCCCGACTCGTTGAAGATCTCGAGCAGCCGCTCCGTGTTCGCGACCACGCGGCTCTCCATCTGCTCCCAGCGGTGGCGCGGCACCAGGCCGTCGAAGACGCTGACGTGGAAGTAGTCCTCCACGTCGATGGTCATCGCGTTGATGATCCTCGACGCGCCGTCCACGGCCGGCTCGACGGCGCGCGTCGGCGCCGGCGATGCTCCTCCCGCTTTCATGTGCACGCTATTGGCCCCTGCGCAGGATCACCGTCTTGAACGTCTCGAAGATGATGAAGACGTCGAGCGCGATCGTCATGTTCTTGATGTAGAAGAGGTCGTACTGCAGCTTCTCGATCGCGTCCTCGACGGTCGCGCCGTAGGTGTAGCGCACCTGCGCCCATCCGGTCAGCCCGGGCTTGACGACGTGGCGCTGGCCGTAGAAGGGAATCTGCTGGTTCAGCGACTGCACGAACTCCGGCCGTTCGGGACGCGGTCCCACCAGGCTCATGTGGCCGGCGAAGATCGTCCAGAACTGCGGCAGCTCGTCGAGCCGCGTGCGGCGCATGAAGCGGCCGAGCGGCGTGATGCGCGAGTCGCCGCCGGCACGGGTCCAGACCGGACCGGTGTCGCGCTCGGCGTTGTTGCACATCGAGCGGAGCTTGTGCACGGTGAAGACGCGGCCGTCGCGGCCGACGCGGCGCTGCGAGTAGAACACCGGCCCGGGCGAGGTCAGCTTGATCGCCGCCGCCAGCACCGCGACGATCGGCGCGCTGAGGATCAGCCCGACCGCGCCGCCGACGATGTCGGTCGCGCGCTTCACCGCCAGAAGAACGTTGGTCTTGTTGAAACCGGCCGAGAAAATCAGCCAGCTCGGACGCAGGTTCTCCACCGCGATCTTGCCGGTGTACTCCTCGTAGACCGACGCCAGGTAGTCGAAGCGGACGCCGTCGAGCTTCATCTCGAGCAGCTTGTCCATCGGCAGCTTGCCACGCGCGTCGGCAAGGCTGACGACGACACGGTCGACGCCGCGCGCGCGCACCAGCGCCGGGATGTCGTCGAACGTGCCGAGGTAGGCGAGCGAGCCCGATGAGACGCGAGTGGTGGTGTCGGCATCGACGAAGCCGATGATCTCGACGCCGTTTTCCTCGTGCTCGTGCATCTCGCGCGCGAGCCCGAACGCCGCCGAGCCGGTGCCGACCAGCAGCAGCCGTTCGCGCGGACCGACCTGGCGCGCCACCCACGCGAAGCCGAGGCGCCAGCCGATCAGCGCCGTCACCGCCATCGTCGCCGCCGGCGCGAGGATGCCGCGCGCGACGATGAGCGCCGGGAACATCGTGTAGAGCGCGGCCAGCAACAGCAGCGTGATTCCGAGCGCCTGCAGCGTGCGGATGAAGAGCTCGGTCGCGCTGCCGCCGGCCTGCGGATCGTCGTAGAGATCGCCGTAGTAGAGACAGAGTTGGCAGACCGAGGTGATGACCAAGCGCCTTCGGCAGCGTATCGGCAACCACCATCGGCCACGACTGCCCGCCGACCATGTAATGCGCGCTCGCGACGACGGCGCCGAGAATCAGCGCCGACTCCGAGACGATCAGCGTCGTCGATCGCCAGTGCGCGGTTTGAATCAGTCCTTTGGCCATAGTCCGCTACTTGGTGTTGGGCGCGCCGTAATAGCCGCCGCCGTAGTATTCGTAGTAACCGCCCGCGTTACGGTCGTGGGCGATGTCGATGGCGTTCATCACGACGCCGAGGATGCGGTCGTGGGAGATCGAGTCGACGGTCCGCTTCACCAGCGAGAACGGCGCCTTGCCGGCGCGCACGACCAGCAGCACGCCGTCGACGATCGCCGACAGCAGGCTGGCGTCGGGCAACAGGCCGACCGGCGGCGAATCGACAATCACCCATTCGAACGAGCTCGCCGCCTGCGCGATCAGCCGGCGCATCCGATCGGAAGTCAGGCCGCTCATCGGATCGGCTTCGGGACGCCCGGCCGGCAGCACGAACAGCCGCTCGCAGACCGCGGTGATCGCCATCGGCCGGTCCTCGCTCGCCTTGAGCCCGTCGTTCAGCCCGGCAATCGGCGGGATGGCGAAGATTCGCTGCACGGTCGGACGCCGCAGATCCGCGTCGATGAGCAGGACGCGGCGCTGGTACGATTCAGCCAGGGTCAGCGCGAGGTTCACGGCGGTGAGGCTCTTGCCCTCGCCGGGCAGCGCGCTCGACGTCATGATCACCTTCACGCCGCGCTCGACCTGCGCGTGGTGCAGGATCGCGGCGAGCTTGCGGTACTGCTCCTGCGCGGCGCCGGAAAACCCTTCGGTGCCGACCAGCTTCCCGACCAGGTCCGGATCCGATCGCCAGGCCGTGAGGGTGTCGTTCGACGGCGCCGCGATCAGCCCCGAGCCGTTGACCCGCGCCGGCGCCGCATCGTGCCGTCTCAGCGCAGCCGGGGACGGATGCGAATCGCCTTCGAGTGCGGCAGGCGCGTGCGGCCGGGCGCTGAACTTCGGAGCCGCCGCCAACGGTCCACGCCCCGGCGCCCGATTCGCGGGCGTGCGGTTCGCGGGCGAAACCGGCGAAGGCGCAGCCGGTGGGGCCGCAACCGGCGCATGCGCCACGGCAACCGGCGCGGCGGCGATAGGTGTCGCCACGATCGCCGGCGGCGGCGGAGGGGCGTCGATCCTGTGGTTGGCGCGTTGAAGCGCATCGGCCAGTCGAGTCATGTCACTGGTTCCTGTGCGCCGTGGACGCCACGGGCGGCACGTAGGACGGCACCTGAAGCGACTCGCCGCTGCGTCGCGAGCCGCCACCCGGCACGTCGTCTGCCGGGCCGCCGAAATCGAAATCCCGGCACACTTCGAGGACCACTTCCCGATCGACCGGACGGTAGTCGAGCGCGAAGCCGGTGACGAGCGCGTTGTCGGCGATCACGCTGATCAAGCGTGGGATGCCGCGCGAGCGCTGGTGGATCATCTCGATCGCGTCGTCGGTGAACACGTCGTCGGACTCGCCGCCGGCGATCCGCATCCGTTCCCTGATATAGGCCGAGGTCTCCGCCAGGGTCAGCGCGGTCAGCGTGCAGCGCAGGCCGATTCGCTGCTTCAGCTGACGCAGCGACGGCTGGTTCAGGCGATACGCAATCTCGGGCTGGCCGGCGAGCACGATCGACAGCAGCTTCTCGGTCGCCGATTCGATGTTCGCGATCAGCCGGATCTCCTCGAGCAGCTCGTCCGGCAGGCACTGCGCCTCGTCGATGACCAGCGCCGACATGATGCCGGCGCCGTGGCGCGTGGCGAGCACTTCGGTCAGCTCCGAGAGGCAGCGCGTCTTCGAGTTCGCGGCTTCCTCCGACAGACCGAAGCCGGCGGCGAGGAACTCGACGAACTCGTTCCGCGTCAGCGCCGGGTTGTTCAGATAGACGGCGCGGCTCTGGCTGACCCGCTGCGACTGCAGCGCCGCGTGCACGATGGTGGTCTTGCCCGTGCCCGCCTCGCCGAGCAGCAGCGCGATGCCGGTGCGCGCCGACAAGCCGTACTCGAGCGTCGTCAACGCCTCGCGGTGGCGAGGCGTCATCAGCAGGAAGCGCGGGTTCGGCGTGAGCTCGAAGGGACGCTCGCGAAGACCGTAAAAGTCTTCGTACATCAGAGCATCCCCTTGAGCATGCCGAGGCGCCAGAGCGCCAGCGCCGCGATGCCGACCACGGCCAGGACCGTTCCAGCGGCGGAGGCCACGACCATCTTGCGCCGGTGTCCGCGCTCGCTGACCGCGGTCATCACCGGGATGGCGGCAAGGACCGGCAGCACCAGCGTCCGCAGGATTTCGTCCTCGCTGCGCAGAGAGGTGTCGCGATATTCGAGGAACGCGCCGAACACGACGCCGAGCATCAGGCCGAAGCCGGCGCCGGCGAGCGTGATCTTGATGCGGTCCGGGCTGAACGGCTTCTGCGGCAGCCGCGCCGGGTCGAGGATCTTGAACTGCTCGCTGACCTGCTGCCGTTCGAGGTTGGCGGAAATCTTCGACTCTTCTTTCTTGGCCAGCAGGCTGGTGTAGGTGTTTCGCAGCGTGTCGTAGTCGCGCATCAAATCGGTCAATTCGGACTCATGGCCCGGCACCGCCTCGACGCGCCGCTGGTAGTCGGAGACCGACTGGCGCAGCCGCGCCACGTCCGCTTCCTTCGTCGCGATCTGGCGATCGAGCTTCTCGATCTCGGTCTGGAACGTGCGCAAGCGCGCCTCACGGGCGAGTTGTCCGGCGGAGACCGGCCTGGGCGCCTGGCCCGGCGTGCTGACGACGTCCTGCGCCTCCAGCTGGGCCTTGCGCTCGAGCTCGGCGATCTGGCGCTTCTTCGCGCTGACGTCGGGGTGCTCGGGCCGGAGCCGCAGCTCCATCTCGCGCAGCTCGTTGCGCGCCTGCTCGAGCTGATCGATCGCTCTGCGGCGCGCCGCCCGGCTTGACGCCGGCCAGCGCCTCCAGCGACACCGCGTCGCCCGGATCGGCCGACGTCGCCTCGGCGGCCGACTTCTCCAGGATCAAGCGCCGGTCGCGATCGCGGTTGATCGATTCGGCGACGCTCTGAATCTGCGTCTGCATCCCCTGGATGACCTGCAGGTTGCTCTGCAGCTGGGACGGGAGCTCACCGGCGTATCGACGCCGGAACTCCTCGAGCTTCTTCTCGTGCTCGATCAGCTGCTGGCGCGAGGCGTCGAGCTGCGACTCGAGGAACTGGTTGATGTTCTCGGCCCCGACCGATCGATCCTTGGTGTTCTCGTCGATGAACATCGACGCGAGGCGGTCGGTGACGATCATCGCGGTGCGCGGCGCGCCGGCGGTGTAGGTGATCTTGAACGCGTCGTCGCGCACCGTGTCGACCTGGATCTTGGTGCGCATGTGCTCGACGACGCTCTCCATCGGCCGCGTCTGCGCGCAGCTCCGGGTAGAGGTCGAACTCGTTGATCACCGTCTCGAGCCTGGTGCGGCTGAAGATCTCCTGGCTGAGCGACCGCAGCCGCTCCTCGATGCGCATCGTCACCGTCGAGCGGACGTAGCTGTCGGGAATACGCTGCGGGATCACCAGGATCAGCGTCTCGGACAGGTACTGGTTCGGCATCCGCTTGGCGATGACCGCGGCGGCGGTCGCAAAGATCACGATCCCCGCGACCATCAGCCACCTGTGGAACCACGCAAGCCGCAGGATGTCCTCCGGCGTGTATTTCCGACCCGGTATCACTTCGTCCTCCGTTCACGAACCATCGGCGTTCGCGGCCCCAGGCCGGCGCGGGCACCCGTGCGAGCGGGCGCACCCGTCGAATGCCGTAAATCAGGGGGTCCTGCGGCGGCTGCGCCCGGGCGCTGGCCGCCGGCTTCTCGAGGGAGGCGCTGACCGTGAAGATCGGGCGCGGACGAAACGTCAGAGTCGGTCGTTCGAAACGATCGGCTGCCGGTTGCGACGCGGCGCGAGCGGTTTACATCGAGCCGATGCAAACGCCGCAGCCATGCGATCCGGACCGCCCGAGCCAGAGCCATCGCGTCCCCACCTGCTCCATCACTCACGGAACCACGACAACGTCGCCGGGCTTCAGCTCGATGTTCTGGTGCAGATACTTCTTCTTGACGACGTCCTGATAGTTGAAGGCGTAGACGCTCTGCTTGCCCTGCTCGCTGCGCATCAGCGAGATGTTCTTGCCGTCGACGTACTCGCGCAGCCCTCCGGCCATCGCGATCAGCTGCAGGATGGTCGTCTTGCCGTTCAGCGGGTACGGGCCCGGCTTCTCGATCCGGCCGGTGATGAACACACGGCGGCTCTTGATCTCCTTGACGATCACGGTCGGGTTCGGGTCCTCGACGTACTTGCGGGCGGCTTCGCGGATGGCGTCGCCGAGCTGCTCCGGCGTCCGGCCGGCCGCCTGCACGTCGTTCAGCAGCGGCAGCGTCACCTTCCCGTCGGGACGGACGACGACTTCCGGCGCGGACAGATCCTTGTCGCGCCAGAACATGATCGACAGCACGTCGTCGGGGCCGATGACGTAGTCGGGCGCGACCGCGACGCCGGCCGCGGCGCGGGTCGGCGCGGCGGCGACCGCACCCTGCGGCGCCTGCGCGACCGGCACAGGAGCCAGCGGGCCGAGGACGATGGCGAGCGTGGCAGCGGCAAACGGCATGTGTGCGCATCATCGGAATTCCTTGAACGACGGCTGGCAATGGTGCTTGCGCAGGAAGTTGAGGAATCGCTTGTAGTCGTCGCTCTCCATGTTGAACTTGCGCGCCACGATCTTGTAGTTGCCGCGCGCATCCTGCAGGCCGCGGCGGACCACCTCGCGCACCGCGCCGCGGGTGATCTCGCGCTGCATGAACAGCGGGTAGACCGTGGTCCAGAACGACTGGTTCTCGTTGGTGATCCGCTCGTAGAGCTCGTCGGCGATGGTGCGCCGGCGCTCGCGGAACGGCGTCGAGGTCTTCGGCGTGACCCGCACTTCGTTCGGCACGTCGTCGGCGGCCGATCACCTCGTTGCGCGAGCGGACCATCATCCGCTCGATGACGTTCTGCAGCTCGCGGACGTTGCCCGGCCACTTGTACTGGCTGAGCATCTCGACCGCCTCGGGCGCGATCGTCTTCGCGGTGCGCAGGCCGCCGCGGTTGCCCATGCGGGTGACGAAGTGATCGACCAGCGCCGGGATGTCCTCCTTGCGTTCGCGCAGCGGCGGAACGATCAGGTGGATGACGTTGAGGCGGTAGAAGAGATCCTCGCGGAACAGCCCCTGCGCGATCATCTCGCGCAGATCGCGGTTGGTCGCCGCGATGGTGCGGACGTCGACGCGGCTGCCGCTGCGATCGGCGCCAACCTTCTGGATTTCACCGGTTTCGAGGAACCGGAGGAGCAGACCCTGCATGCGCAGCGTCATCTCGCCGATTTCGTCCATGAAGATCGTGCCTTCATCGGCGACCTCCAGCTTGCCGGGCTTGTCGCGATACGCGCCCGTGAAGCTGCCGCGCACATGGCCGAACAGCTCCGACTCGAGGAGCGTCTCGGGCATGCCGGCGCAGTTGACGGCGACAAACGGACGGCCGGCGCGGTTGCTGAGCGCGTAGACCTGCCGCGCAACCACCTCCTTACCCGTGCCGCTCTCGCCGGTGATGAGGACCTTGGCATCGGTTCGGGCAACACGATCGATCTCCTGCCGGAGATCGCTGATGACCGGACTGACGCCGATTAATTGAGCTGCTCCATCGAACCGCATATGTTTTTTTTGTCTAGTGTTACCAACCCGCCGACCGTGACGGTGGTTCAGGACCTCGACTGTGCAAAGGTTCCGCCACGAGTCGGCAGATATTTGTCGCCGGGGACGCAAGTGGTCGCTGCGGGCGCAGAATGCTAGGGAAAACGTGTGCTGGCGGGCGGTGCGGCGTGTGCGACGGTCCCGGATTCGTCTGCCTGGACGCTGCCGGATGGTGTGAGAGTGCGGATAAAAGTCTGCCGAACGGCGGACTTCCCCGGATCGACGAAATTTGGATCGGATGAGGAAGCGTTGGCCGCGTGATATTTGGGGGGCGATACGAACAAGGAGATTAGGAGGGGCAGGAGATCAGGAGGGGCTCGGAGGTCAGGATGATTTTCTCCTGATCTCTTGGATCTCCTGATCTCCTCTCCTCAGTTCAGCGAGTCGACGATCCAGCGCCAGGTGCGGGTCGCATCCGAGTCGATTGGCGCGACTTCGGCGCCGCAGCGCCACGAACCGCCCTCTTCCGCGAGCTGCGACCAGCAGGCCACGGCCTGCACCGACACGCCAAAGGTCGGCAGCTTGATCTCGATCGGCGTGCGTCCGGGGCCCGGCGGCCTCGGCATCTCCAGCTTCACGCCGCCGTAACTCAACTCGACGACCCGCGCCGAGCCTGACAGCACGGTCGCCGGCAGCTCCGCCCGCTTGCGCGGCCAGCGGCGTGCGCTGGTCGGGTCGTGCGGGAGCCGCCCGGCCAGCAGCTGCGACACCAGGTTCAGGAGCTTCGCCGGATCGATCGGCTTCGGCAGCGCGTGCGCGCCGTACCGCTCGATGTCGCCGGTGAGGTCGGATGGCTCCGCGATGATGACTGCCGGCATTTCGGCATCGCTGGCACGGCAGCGCAGCACGAGATGCAGGCCGTTGAAGGGACCGAGGCGCAACGCCGTGATCATCAGATCGGGACAGTCCGCCGTCGACTGCCGGATGGCGTCTGCAAAGGAGTCGACCCACGCCACGCGGTATCCCGCGTTCGTGAGGACGTGGTCGGCAACGGTCGCCGCCGCTCGATCGGTCTCGACGAGCAATATTCTGAACGACATCACTGGCTCGGCGTGTCGGGGGCCATGCCGGGTCGCGATCGCGGGCATACGAGAACGGAGGATTCCGGCGACATCCCTGCCCTTCGCGAATGGCAGAGGCAAGCCGCGTGCCTAAGCTAACTCAATGTAACGGATGAGCCAAGCGTTATATGCACTGAATGTCACGTAAAAAGAGTCTTCTTTGAACAAATTCAGTAGTTTTGGACTCCTCGGACAGGCGAAAACCGGCACAAAGAGGCAGCGAAATGCCTCAGCTTTTCGGCCATCCGGCGCCGGAACGCCTTCGCCGGGGAGGACAAAAAGTCGCTGTTGCGCCAACTTCGATTGGCCAAAAAAAATCGCAAGCGCACCATAAGAACGCCTCAATCGACGCCGTAGGCGAGGAGCACGTTGCCCGGCCTGAGGCCGAATGCGCCGTAGCCCGAGCCGATGTAGACCATCCCGCCCGCGACGACCGGCGCGGGGCCGTTCATCGAGCCGCCGTGCGCGCGGACGCCGTTGACCGTGCGGAACGTGCCGTTGGTGTCGGCGCGCCACAGCACGGCGCCGTCCTGCGTCGCATAGGCGCGAAGCGCGCCATCGTTCGACGGCGAGAAGACGACGCCGGGAATCGCGGTGACGGCGGAGAACTGCGCGCCGCTGCAGCCACGGTTGGGCTTGCCGCACGCCGGCGGCTCCGGCGCCGCGTGCCAGGCGCGCTCGCCGGTCGCGAGGTCGATCGCGTGCAGGCCGCCCGGCTCGGGGTTGTAGATCTCGGCCACCGGCACGTAGACACGATCGTCGCCGACCGCGATCCCCCACTGGATGCCGCCCAGCCCGCTGCCGCCGCCGGCGCGATAGCGCCACACCAGGCGTCCCTTCCGATCCGGATCGAGCGCGTAGACGACGCCCGACTTCTGGCCGGCAACAATCAGCTGGCGCCCGCCCTCGAGCGTCGCGAGGACCGGTGACGCGCCGAAATCGAAATCAGGTCCGGCGCGCTCGCCGCAGTTGACGCTGCCGGGCGTGCAGCCGAAGACATCCGGCGTCGCCGGCGCCATCTGCTGCGACCAGCGCATCGCGCCGGTCGCGAGATCGAAGGCGAGGATCGCGTCGGTGGTCGGCTGCGCCGCGCCGCTGTAGGTGTTGCCGACGCCGACGTAGAGCGCGCCGCGCTTCGCGTCGATCGTCGGCGACGACCAGATCGCCCCGCCCGCCGGACCGCGCAGCTCGGTGCCGTCGGCGAAGGCGCGCAGCAGCCGCGGCTCCTCGCGAATCGTGTACGACTTCCACACGACGTTGCCGTTCTCGGCGTCGAGCGCGACGACGCTGCCGCGGAACGTGCAGCAGGCGTAGCCGGGAGGCCGGCCGCCTTCCTCGTACGATGACGTGGGGACGTAGAGGCGGCCGTCGTAGAGCGTCGGTGCGCCGGTCAGGCGCACGAGCGGATGCTCGTCGACCTTCTTCGTCCACAGCATCCTGCCGGTCGCGGCGTCGAGCGCGTAGACGAAGCCTTGCTGATCGGCGACGTAGGCCGCGTATCCTGTGGGCCGCGCGGCGCGGCCGCGCGGGCCGATCGAGATCGCCGCGCGCACGCCGCCCTGCGCGGTGAACGTCCACACGACGCAGCCGGTCGCCGCATCGAGCGCGTAGACCGTGCCGTTCTGGCCGCCGACAAAGAGCCGGCCGCCGGCCACCGCCGGCTGCGCCCACGCGGAGGTGGTGTCGGAAAAACCGAACGCCCACTTCAGATGCAGTCGCGGCAGATCGGCGGCGCTCAATCCCGCCTTCGCTGCCGGCTGGAAGTGCGTGTTCTGCACCGTCGCCCCCCAGCCGTTCCACGACGCGGCGGCAAACGGGTTGGCGAACGGCGCGCGCCGGCCGGTGCACATCCCGGCGGTGACGCCGCTGACCGTGCCGCGCAGCCTCCGGCCGGTGATGAACTCGGCGACGGCGCGGCGCTCGTCGCCGCTGAGCGCGAGCCCCTGATACTTCATCGAGCCCGAGGTGAGCGCGTCGATGATCGCCTGCGGCGATCGCGCGCGCATCGCGTCGAGCGCCGGCGCGCGCGGCATCGTCACCGTTGTGGCACTGGACGCACGACTCGTTGAAGACCGCTTCCCCCGAGGGCGGGGCGGCACGCTGGGCAGACGGTTGGGCGAAGAGGTGGAAGACGGAGAAGGTGGCGACCGCAGCGCCGGCGGCGAAGCGGCACACACGTCGTGTGACACAGCTTCGCCGCGAAGGCGCACCGTCGTGATTCGCGGTAGCAGGAGAGGTGGCGGTGATCGACCGCTCGGGTTTGCTAGGCCAGTCTAACGTTCTCGCCGCGTGGTCCCTTCGGACCCTGTCCTTTGTCAAACGTGACCGCCTGTCCTTCGCGCAGTTCGTCGAAGGGCGTCTGGCAGCTGGACTGGTGGAAGAAGTACTCGCCGCCGTCACTAGCCGCAATGAACCCGAATCCCTTGTCGTGCACGAGTCGCTTGATTGTGCCGGTCGCAGCAGCCATGTCGTCTCCTGTCAAACAAACGAAGCGCTGACTTTCCAGCGCCCGCCTGTAATCATAACGCCTACAGCCGATGCCACCTGGTTTTTTGTCTGGCCGGGTTAGGTTCCAGCTGAGCCCTGAAACTGTGCGCTCACACGCAGTTATCGCGCGTGATGTGCGGCGGATGCTTCAGCTGGTTCACACGAAAACGCCGCGCCCGCCTGAGTCAGCGGGCGCGGCGCGGTCGTGAGTCGGGTCGGTTCCTAGCGCTGCTGCTGCCGCGTCACCGCGATCTCGCCGAGCACCTGGCTGTCGACGGAGTACTCGGTGAACGGCTGGTACATCTCGTCCCAGCTCTGTTCGGACCAGAACACCTCGAGGTGCGGCGACGGGTTCCACTTGTTCTTCGGCGAGTTGTCGTACTTGCCGATGCCGAGGATCTTGCTGCCGGCAGGAATCTTCAGCGGCGTCTCGAGCTCGTACTGGATCTGCCAGTTGAAGTCGAACTTCGGCACGTCGAGGATCGTCTGCTCGCGGCCGTCCGGATAGACGATCACCCAGCGCAGGCTCTTGCCGCGCAGGTGCATGTGCGGCGACATCGCATACAGCGTGATGTCTTCGGTCACCGGCGTGATGCCGGTGAGCGACCAGTCTTCCGCGTACGGCGGGATGTTCGGCGTCTTGTTGCGGCGGCGCGTGCTGCCCTCGTCCGCCGTGTACTCGACTTCCTTGCCCTCGGCGCGATAGAGCGACAGGCCGCCCTTGGTCGTCGCCAGCGGATCGCCCGCCTGGCGGATCAGGAGCTCGTGCGTCACCGGCACCTTGTTGAACCAGATGCCGAGGCGCGTGCGATCCTTTTCGATCTTGCCGATCGGGTTGTAGTGCACCTGCCAGTTGATGTACTTGCCGGCGGGAATCCGCTTGCCGATATCGGCGCGGTGCGAGTCGACGCCGCGGCCCGGCACCCACGACAGCAGCTTGTTCGCGCCCGGCAGCGCCGTCGTGTCGGCGCGTCCCGCGAGCCCTTCGCCGCGATCGGTTGCCGCCTTGCCGTCCGGCGCAATCAGCCGGCCGTCGACGACCTTCGCGCCTTCGGGAAGATCGACGACGAAGACGCCGGCGTGGTGCACGCACGGCGCGGTTGCCGGGACGAATCTCGAGCGTCTCGGCGAACTTGTCCTCGGACCACGGCACCGGCGAGTAGAACATCTGCACGCCGAGCTCGCCTTCGGCGGGAATCGTCGCCTCGACCGGCATCTCGAGGATGTAGTCGGGCTCGCGGCCGAACGTCCAGCCGTCGGCGAACTTCGGCAGCGTCGGCAGGTCGGCGTCGTTGCCCTTCGGCGCGCCGCCATCCACCCACGCGACGATGGTGTCGATCTGCGCCTGCGAGAGGCTGCGATCGTTGCGCATCTTCAGCGAGTGGGCCGGGTCGGCGCCCCACGGCGGCATCTCGCGCGTGCGCACCTTCTCGCGAATCACCTTCGCCCACGGCCGCACTTCCTCGTACGACGTGAAGGTCATCGGCGCGACTTCGCCCTGCCGGTGGCAGCTCGCGCAGTTGTTGAACACGATCGGCGCGACGTCTTTGGCAAAGGTCGGCACGCTGCCCGCGGGTGCGGCAGCGGGGCCCGAGGCCTGGACGGTGGCAAGGACGGCAAGGGTCCCGAGCACGATCGGGATAACACGCTTCATGGACGCCTCCGGAAAGTAGCGCAGCCCTTCAGGGCTGCCCGATGCGGATCGGGCCAGCCCGTTGAGGGGTGCCAGTTTAGCTCATTTTGCGGCGGCGGCACACGCCGGGGCGACGGTGGTGACCGAGGTCATGTTCAGCCGGCTCATGCGGCGTCGCCTTGATGAGCAGACCCTTGATGATGACCGTGTGATCGCGGTGCGCCGGGAGGTTGAACTCCGAAACCCCGATCAGCCGGAACGAGTTCTTGCCCGGCGGCGGTGCCGAGGCTGGGATGTCCTTCGCCGCCGGCGCGTTCGCGCTGCTCGGCACCGGATCGGTGGCGTTCACCAGCGTCCAGGTGTTCGGCGACGCTTCCTTCAGGCAGCCGGTCGCGCTGACGATCTCGACTTTTTCGATGAGGGCGCGGCCTGCGCGATCGCGAGGCCAACGACAAGGGCCAGGGTCGTCATGGCGCGTATGATACCGCCGTGGCGGCGGCGGTGAAGAGAACGCAGAGACCGCGGAAACCGCAGAGAAAACCACCGTACTCTCGGCACTTGCGGCCCGAAGAACACAGAAGCCAGAGTCTCTGCGATCTCTGCGTTCGATCCTGCCGGCTGCCGCGATTCTGTCCCTGTCGCTGGGCGCTCTGCTGACGGCGCACGATCTGGAGCGGACCAGCGTCCTGCTCACCTTCGCGAGCGACGGCTCCTTCGTCCTCGACGTCGCCAACGATCCCAGCTGGCTGAAGCTCCGCCTCGAGAATTTCCCCGGTCCCTTCGCCGGATCGCGTCGTGATGTGGGTGGACGGCCGCGAGATCCGGCCGGACTCGGTCGAGTTCATCGCCGGCACGCCGGCGGCGATCCACCGGATGCGGGGCCGGATGCCGGCGGACGCGCGCATGCTGCGCTGGTACTACGGGCTGGTGATCGACCCCTACCCGCTCACGATACGGCGCGCCGACGGACAAGTGATCGTCGAAGAAGTGCAGGGCGACGCCTGGAGCCGCGCGATCGATCTGTCGGGTCAGTTCCCGGCGCCGATCCTCAGCTCCACCGCCGTCGGCGTCGCGCTGGCGATCCTCCTGGCGGTGCCGATCGCCCTGCGCTTTGGATCGTGGCGTGGATCCAACACAAAGGACACAAAGGACACAGAGGTGAGAACCAGCACCTGACAAACAGTCTGGTCTTTGTGTCCTTTGTGTCCTCGGTGCTCGATTCAGCGTTGGGTCGAGCCCCCGCCACCGGGCACAAACTTCTGGATCCGCTGCCCGTAGGTGTCCGCCGCGTAGACCGCGCCCTTCGAGTCGACGACGATGCCGTGGACCCAGTCGAACTCGCCGGGGCCCCAGCCCTGCTTGCCCCAGGTCGCGAGGATCTTGCCGTCCTTCAACTGGAACTTCTGCACCCGCTCGTCCTTGTGATCGGCGATGAAGCCGATGCCGTCGGTGCCCTTGCGCGAGATGTTGACGTCCCACGGGTTCCAGTCGTTCTTGATCTCGCGGAGGTAGTTCAGGTTCTTGTCGAACACCTGCGAGCCGGTGCCCTTCGCGGTCGATGATGTAGAGGTTCTCGTCGGCGTCCACCGCCAGCTTGTGCGGCAGGTTCCACTCGCCCGGCCCGGTGCCCTTGTCGGCCGGCCCGCCCGCGCCCTTCGCCACCTGCTTGATGAACTTGCCGTTCTTGTCGAAGAGGATCACGCGGTTGTTGCCGTAGCCGTCGGTGACGACGATGTTGCCGCTGCGCAGGATGGCGATCCCTGACGGCAGATCGAGGTGCGTCGGGTCGTTGCCCTTCTCGTTGGTCGTCCCGAGCTGCAGCAGGAACTTATCGAGCTTCGGGCTCAGCTTGACGATGCGGTGCGCGTCGCGCTCGATGACGTAGACGTTGCCGTCCCAGTCGACGCCGCCCGAGTGCTGCCACGACGGGTTGATCTTCTTGCCGTTGATCTCCTGATCGGCGCCGGCGAGCAGCAGGTTGCCGTCGCGGTCGAACACCATCACCGGCTTCTCGCCGCGGTTGAAGACGTAGATGCGATCCTGCGCGTCGATGGCGAGGCCGGAGATGCCGGGCTGGTTGGTCGGCCCCTGGCCCGGCTCCATCGAGCGCCCGCCGCCGCCCGCTCCCGGCCCGCCGCCGCGCGCGCGGCGCGCCGCGGCCTGCGCCTCGCGTTCGGCTGGCGGCGGCGGCATGTCTTTCAAGCCGAAGAACATGCCGGCCGGCAGCTTCGGCCAGTTCGGCACCAGCCGGTAGCCGCCGTCGCCCTGCGCGCGCAGCGTGGACGATCCGGCAACGATCGCGCTGGCATAGAACAGGGTGACGAGAATCCGTTTCATAGCTGCTCCCTGAAATCGAACGCCGCAACGCCGAACGCTCGAACGCCGCGCGGCCGTCAGACCCTCGCGGCCGCCGCGACCCGCGCGTGCGGATTCTTCGCCAGAAACAACGTCCCGAGCGCGACGATCGACATCGCCGCGGCGACGAAGAACGCCACGCGGTACTCGCCCGTCGCCACATACACCCGTCCGCCGAGAAACGGCCCGAGGATCGCCGCCACGCCCCACGCGAGCAGCAGCAGCCCGTAGTTGAAGCCGACGTACTTCGTGCCGTAGAAATCGGCGCTCGTCGACGCGTAGACCGACAGCTGCGTGCCGTAGCAGTAGTAGACGATGCCGAGCAGCGCGTAGAAGAGCACGATGTTGCTCGCGGAACACGAACAGCAGCGGCATCGCGCACGCCGACACCAGCAGCATCACGCGCAGCGTGTTGAGCCGGCCCGCGTAATCGGACATCCATCCCGACAAGCACGCGGCCCGACGCGCTGCCGATCGCGCCGACGGTGAGCGCGAACGCCGCGACCGCGGCCGAGTGGCCGGCGTTGCGCGCGAACGGCACCAGCTGGCTGATCACCATCGTGCCGGCGGTGGTGCCGAGACAGTACGCGGCCCAGAGCGCCCAGAACGTCTGCGTCCGCACCATCTCGGAGGCGTGCACGTCGGCGCCGCCGCGCGCGCGCCTTGCGTCCGCTCGACGGATCCCAGCCGGGCGGCACGTAGCCCGCCGGCGGATTCCGCAGCAGGTAGGCGCCCACCATCGTCATCGTCAGGAAGACGAACGACAGGATCTGGAACGTGCTGCGCCAGCCGTTGCTTTCGATCAGCGACAGCGCGATCGGCCCGAAGACGCCGGAGCCGGCGCCGTAGCCGCCGACCATCAGGCCGATGACCAGGCCGCGCTTGTCGGGAAACCACTTCGATCCGACCGAGGTCGGCACGACGTAGCCGAAGCCGCTGCCGGTGCCGGCAATCACGCCGGCGGTCAGATAAAAAGTCGTCAACGACTCGGTGTAGCTGGCGAGGAAGAAGCCGAGGCTGAAGAGCAGGCCGCCGATGACGGCCACCGGCCGCGGGCCGCGGCGATCCTGGATGAAGCCGGCGATGACATACCAGACCGCGATGAGGGCGAGGCCGATGGTCGTCACCCACGAGGTCTGCGCGCGCGTCCAGCCGAACTCCTTTTCCAGCGGCAGCATGAACACGCTCATGCCGTAGAACATGCCGAGCGCCATGTTCATCATCACGCCGCCGACGACCGGCAACCACCGATTGGGGGGATTCACTTCGAGGCCGCCGCGTCCTTGCGCCACCAGGGGTTGCCGTAGTTGATGAACGGGCCGCCGTCGACCGACACCGTGGTGCCGACCTTGTAGTTGAAGGGCGAGAGCAGCCGCATCGCGTGCTTGATGCGGACGCTCTTGCCGTTGACGGTGAACGGCGAGCTTTCGAGGTAGATGTTGAAGAGGCCGCCGAGATCGCCGCCGACGGTGCCGATCTGCAGGAACGAGAACCCGCGGCTGTCGGTGGTCTGACGCGCGAACGTCTTGTTCTCCTTGTGATACGCAATCAGCTCGCGCATCGAGAACGGGCCCCAGGCGCCGGTCGCGTCGGTCTTCGCCTCGTAGAACCGGCCGTCGACCGCCTTGTACACCGTCGTGCCGGTGATGCGGCCCGACGCTCCGAGCGGTCCCTCGGGCACATCCCACTCGAAGGTCCACTTGCCGAGGAAGTAATCGTCGAAGTTGAAGAGTCGGCAGCGGGTCGTCGCCCTGCGTCGGGCGGCCGAGCTCCGGCATCTGCCCCTTCGGCAGCTGAGGCTTCGGCGGCTGCTGTCCGCTGAGCGGGAGCGTCGCCACGGCGAAAAGAAGTGCGTGCGCGAGAAGGATCCCTTTCATGGGCGTCGAAATGTATACCGCCCGCCATCTGCGGTCAATTCGCAGGCGCGAAACAGGCGTCGTGTCCGACTTCAGCCGGACCTTATAGGTATTTGAGGAACCAGGCGGCCGCGGCATCGACCGCCGTCTCGAACGCGCCGGGCATCGTCAGCGCATGGGTGGCGCCGCTCACCGACGCGACGCCGTGGGGACCCTTCAGCAGCTTCGACGCCGCCACGGCGTGCGCGTCGTTGTTCACCGCCGCGTCCTTCTCGGCGACGACGAACAGCACCGCGGTCGTCTTCGGAATCGCGTCGGCGTACCAGAACGGGTGATATTCCGCGAGCGCGAGCTTCGTCTCTTCCTCGTTCCTCAGCTCGGCGGCGAGCGCGGCGGCCGGCGCCTGCCCGCTGCGCGCCAGGCGCACCATCGCCGCCTGCTGCGCCGCCGACGGCGCAAACGCCTTCCGCGGCACGTCGCGTCCCTCGATGATCGGCACCTGCGCAACGGCCGCCTTGACGCGGACGTCCACCGCGGCGGCGACGACCGCGTGCCCGCCGGCCATGTCGGTGCCCCAGACGCCGATGCGCATGCGATCGACACCGGGCTCGCCCTGCAGGTACGAGATCGCGTTGCGGATGTCGAGGATCTGCGCCTCCGGCAGCAGCCGCTTGCGGCGAATCCGTACCTTTGCCGTGTGCTGCGAGAAGCGCAGGCGGTCGTCCCAGCGGAGCGGCTCGGCGAGATACAGGAAGCCGCCGCTTTTTCCCCAGCCGCGATAGTCGATCACCATCGACACGAGCCCGCGGCTGGCGAATCGCACCGCGTACTTCTCGATCGACGCCGCGGTCTCGCCCCATCCGGGCGCGAGCACGACCGCGGCGGCCTTGCTCTCGGGCGTGAGCGTCCTCGGCAGGTAGAGGCGCCCGAAGCACTGCACGCCTTCGCTGAAGAACCGCACGTCCCTCGTCGAAACGCTCTCGGGTTGAACCGCCTTCGCCGGCTGCGCAACTGCCACGCCCGCCACGAGCGACACGACGACCACCGCGGTGCCGACGGCGACCTTGTTCATCGCGCGACCCGCGCGGCGGCGGTCGTTGCTTTTGCCGGCAACGCGGCGCCGAGATACTTGAGGAACCAGTTCGCCGCCAGCGTCGACCCGATATCGAACCCGGTATAGGAGTAGGCCTGGAAATGCGTCAGCTCGGGAAAGACGATCGACCTGTGCTGTCACGCCTCGCTCGGTGAGGTATTTGGTCGCCGCGATCGCACCCGCGCCGCCGCGCCCGGAGAGCTCGTCGTTCTCGGCCGGCAGATACAGGATGTGCGTCGTCGGTGGAATCTGATCGAGCATCGAGCCGGGCCGCAGGTCGCGATTGCGCTGCGTGCTCCACATGTCGACCTTGCTGCGGAACGAGAAGCCGCCGTCGGCTTCGGCGCCCTGCCCGCTCCGCGCGCGGCGGATCGCGTCATCCAGCATCGGCGCATCAATCGGCGCCGGCCCGCGCGCCGACGGCGGCGCGCCCGATACCTGCGACACCACCGCCTTGACACGCGCGTCCGTCGCGGCGACGGCGATGACAATGGTGCCGCCGTTGCTCGAGCCCCAGATGCCGATCCGCTGCGGATCGACGCCGGCTTCGCCTTGCAGGAACGAGACCGCGGCGCGGAAGTCCTCGACTTCGTGGATGTTATTCAGGTTGGTGCGCTTGAGCAGGATGCGCGCGCGCCGTTCGATGACCGCCGCCGTGTCGGCGCTCGGATCGGGCTCGAGCAGCCGCAGGTCGTCGGAGCCGCTGCCGCTGAACCCGTAGCTCTGGTAGTCGATCGCCATCGCGACGAGCCCGCGTTCGGCGAAGCGCGCGGCGTACTTCTCGATCCCGATCGACAGCGCGTTGATGCCGTGGCCGACGACGACGGCCGGCCAGGCGCCGCGCGTGCTGAACGCCTTCGGCAGAAACAGCTTGCCGTATAACGACGTGCCGCCGTCCTTGTAGAAGGTCACCTGGCGCGTGGTCACGCCGTCCGGCAGGTCGTAGTTCCAGTCGCGGGGCTGCGTGCCGCCCTCGCGCTTCATGTCGCCGTCGGTCGCCTGGATGTGGAATTCGGCCCGCCGCCGCTCGACGATGTCGGTGCCGATCTGCGCGGCTGCTCCGGTCCCGAGCACGACGACGGCCAGAAAACCGAGGCGCACGGGAGCGGGCATGCGGGCTCTCCTGATGAGTGCGGGCATTATAATCCGCGCCATGCGGCTGATGGCATCCGCGATTCCTGGCGCTGGGGCGCCAATCGGAAGCGCGGGCAACGCGACGATTCTCGGGACGCCCTAGGTGGCGCCGAGAACCAGCTCGAAGGCCGCGACGCTGGCCGCCGCTGCATACCTCGCGATTGCCGCGCTGTGCATCGGCTACGAGTTGAGCATCCGCCTCTTCGACCGCGGCAATTCGGAGTTCGCGGGGATGCTGTCGTTCGCGCTGACGCTGCCGAGCGCGCTCGCCATCGCCTTATTCGCCGGACTGATCTTCGGTGTCCACGTCGGAGACTCCGACGCCGCGTTCGTCGTGATCCTCGGGCTCGCGGCGCTGGCGAACGCGGGCATCATCTTCGCGATCGGGAAGGCGATGCGCCGCGGTTGAACACCTTCGCCTGCTCGCGGACGATCTCGACCAGGTTCCCCATCGCCAGCTGCACGTCGATGAGGTGCAGCCCCCACGTCGCGTTCACCTGCCCGTTGGTCATCACGTCGCCGGCGATGTCGTCGGTGCGCGGATCAAGCGGGTTGCCGCGCACGGTGACCTCGAGATACGACCCTTTCAGGTTCGAGATGCACTCCGCGAAGAGCAGCCCGGGGACCGTGACGAACGGCGTGTCGATCAGCTGCGGGGGCGTCACCCACGGTTGAGGCGGCGACGACGAGCCGGTGATGCTCTGGCCGCCCGCGGCCAGATACGCGCGCAGCTCACCGCGGCCGCCCGACAGCGCCGCGGGGTTCACGCACGCCGCCATCATGTTGTCGCCCTGCACGCGGCCGAAGCGGGAGTTCTCGGGCGGCGGCACGGTCGAGCGGAACGACGCAAAGGCGATTGCGCAGCCGACCTGCTTCGCGGCGCGGCAGAGCGGGATGTTCTGGAACGCGCCGCCGACGTCCCTGCCCCTCGGTACCGGCAGGTTCGTGCCGAGCAGCAGCGCCGAGACCAGCCGCGACTGCACCGGCTTGCCGTCGATCTCGTTACGGATGAGTTGTGTCAGCACGCCCGAACCCTGCGAGTGCCCGATCAGCACGACGCCGCGGCCGTTGTTGTCGCGCTGGAGGTATGAGTTCCACGCGTCGACGACGTCGTTGTAGCTGAGCGTGCGATCGACCGCTATCGGGTTGCCGGTGGCTGCCGCGCGCAGTGCGGTGAGCGTCGCCTGCCGATAGAGCGGCGCGAACAGCCGGCACTGCGACGCAAAGCGCGCGAGCTGCACGCGGACGACGCCGTTCTCTTCCACGCCGGCATTCATGTCGCTGTTGCCGCCCGGATCGGTCGACACCGTCGGGTAGACGTAGAAGCAGTCGATCAGCGCCGCTGGATCGGCCTTCCACGCTTCGCGCGAGAGTTTGCCGTCGCCGGCGACGATGGTCGCCGTCTGATCGACCGCGCACGCGTCCTGGCGTCCCGGCAGACAGAGCCAGTTCCTGGGGTCGCTGTAGTCGTTTTTCGCGGTCTGTGCGGAGGCGGACGCCGCAAGGGCGAGCACGAAGACGAGACACTTCGTTGTCATCCAATCTCCTACAGGCAAGACCATCTCACAACCGGGGAGCCCACGAAAGCGGGAAAAGCCCGAAATCGGGAAATGGGCCGGAAACCTTCCGGCCTCACATCTCCTTATGTGCGCTGGGGTTGCGCCTCGGACATCAGCCGGACCCCCTTGGTTTCGGGCAGGGTCCAGACCATCGCGCCGGCCAGCAGCGCGAACGGGACGGCGAGGGCGATGCCCGCGCCGAAGGTGAACCGCGCCGCCACCATGCCGATGACGACGGGCGCCAGGAACTGCACGCCGCGGGCGGTGTTGTAGATGATGCCGAGCGCCGCGGCGCGCACCGAGGTCGGGAACACCTCGTTCAAGAGCGGTCCGATGCAGCCCCAGTTTCCCTCGCCGAAGCCGACGAGCAGCATGAAGCCGAAGGTCGTCGCCGTATAGCCGCCGGCGGCGTCCCAGCCGAGCGTGATCATGCCGAGGCCAAGGGCCTTGATGACGGAGAAGGCGGTGAAGCTCGGCCGGCGGCCAAAGCGATCGCTCGAGTAGCCGAACGCGACGTAGCCGAAGAGCGAGCCGATTTGATCCATCAGCAGCAGCCACGCGACGTCGCCGAGCGAAAGGCCGCGCGTCTCGTGCAGATAGGTCGGCAGCCAGATGGTCTTGAACCAGTAGGCCGCCATGTTGAACGTCGTCACCGAGAACGCGAGCACCGTCGTCCTGCGCAGCGCCGGGCCGAGCATCTGCCCGAGAGCCGCGGCATAGCCGAGGCGGCGGCTGATCCCATTCTTGACGCTCTCCAGCCAGACATCTGACTCCGGCATCTGGCGCCGGATGAACACGACGATCAGCGCCGGCGCGGCCGAGAGCATGAACGCCGCGCGCCAGCCAATCCACGGCGCGGCGAGGTTGCCGACCATCGACGCGAAGAAGCGCGCGAACGCCGATCCGCTCTGCAGGTACGAGCCGTAGCGGCCGCGCACCGCGGCGGCACCGTCTCGCCGACCAGCGCGTGCGCCACCGCCCACTCGCCGCCGACGCCGATGCCAGTGACGGCGCGCGCGAGCATCAGCGTCCAGAAGTCGACCGCAAGGCCCGAGAACAGCGTGCCGACGCTGTAGACGAGGATCGTGATCATCAGGAGCGGCTTGCGGCCGTAGCGATCGGCGAGCGCGCCGCCGATGAAGCCGCCGACGGCGGTGAACGCGAGCGCGGTGCCGAGCAGGAGCGCCACCTGGTCGCGCGTCAGCCCGAGATCGCGCACGATCGTGGTCGACGACACCAGAAAGCTGAGGAGCAGCAGATCGTAGAAATCGAAGATCCAGCCGATGAACGAGAACGCCAGGATCTTGCGGTGAATCGGAAGGACCGTGGGGCTTTCGCTCAAAAGGGCCATGAGATGGGCCTATGTTAAGTTAACGGCCACTCAGGATGACAGAACAACCGGGACGGGTCGCGCGGGCCGCGCTCGCGCTGACCGACTGGAGCGAACGCTGGCTTCCAGACGCCTTCATCTTCGCGCTGCTCGCCACGGTGCTGGTCATCGCCGCCGCGCTCGCCGCCACCCCCGCCGGGCCGCTGCAGGTCGTCGACGCCTGGGGCCGCGGCTTCTGGGAGCTGATTCCGTTCACGCTCCAGATGGCGCTGATCATCATCACCGGCCACGTGCTGGCGACCTCGCCGCCGATGGGGCGCGTGATTCGCTTCCTCGCGTCGATGGCCGCGCACGCCGCGCGGCGCGGTGGCGCTGGTCACCTTCGTCACGCTGACCGCGTCGTGGTTCAACTGGGGCTTCAGCCTCGTCTTCGGCGCGGTGCTCGCGATCGAAGTCGCGCGGCGCGTCGAGGGCGTGGACTACCGCGCGCTCGCGGCGGCGAGCGTGCTCGGGCTCGGCAGCATCTGGGCGCAGGGCCTCAGCGGATCGGCGGCGCTGCAGATGGCGACCTCCGGCGCGCTGCAGCCGCAGATCCGCGACATCGTCGCGCACGGCGGCGTGGTGCCGGGCGGCATCATCCCGTTCCGCCACACGATCTTTCTCTGGCAGAGCCTCGTCTCGGTCGCGGTCGAGATGGCCGTCGTCACGTTCGTGATGTGGCTGGCGACGCCGCCCGCGGGCCGCGGCCGCACGGCGCGCGATCTCGGGATCGACCTCGGCTCCGGGGACAGACAGGGGTCGGACACCCATCCGACCCCGCCCGCGCAGGCCGGGGGGTCGGACACCCGTCCGACCCCGGGGCAGTGGCTCGAGCACTCGCCGCTGCTCACCTGGTTCGTCGTCGCGCTCGGCGGCACTTATCTGGTCCGCTACTTCATGGAGGCGCCGGAGCCGCTCAACGCGATCAACCTGAACATCATCAACCTCTCGTTCCTGATGCTCGGGTTCATCCTGCACGGCACGCCGGCGCGGCTGATGCGCGCGGTGCAGGAAGCGACGCCGGCCGTGTGGGGCGTGATCCTCCAGTTCCCGTTCTACGCCGGCATCGCCGGCATCATCACGACGACGCACTTGAGCGAGCAGGTGGCGAACCTGTTCGTGCGCGTCTCGACGCCGCCGTCGTTCCCGGCGCTGGTCGCCATCTACTCCGCGGTGCTCGGCGTCTTCGTGCCGTCGGGCGGATCGAAATGGGTGATCGAAGCGCCGTACGTGATGGAGGCGGCGCACACGCTGAAGGTCCACCTCGGCTGGGTCGTGGCCGCCTACGATCTCGGCGAGGCGCTCGCCAACCTGGTGCAGCCGTTCTGGATGCTGCCGGTGCTCGGCCTCTTCAAGCTCGGCGCGCGCGACGTGATGGGCTACACGATCGTCGTCTTCCTCGCGCTGACGCCGGTCGTCCTGATCCTCGTGACCCTGCTCGGCCGGACGCTGTCGTATCCCTTGTGAGCGCGCGCAGTCGCAGCGAACTGCGCGCGCCATCACGTCGCACCGCCAGGCGCTGCGGTCGGCCGCGGAGCTGTCGCGTCAATGAACAGGCGCGCTGACTCGATTGATCCGCGTAGTGTCCGCCTTCAGGCGGACCCTCGCGAAGTCCGGCTGCAGCCGGACACTACGAAGTACATCGAACGTGAGCGTCGCGCTAAGGCTGGCGCGTCCGCGCGAGGTACTTCTCGCGCTGCCCGCGGATTTCGCTGGCCAGCGGTTCGTCCGGCTTCAGCCTCAGCGCCGTGTCGGCCGCTTCGACCGCGCGCCCGAACTGGCCCGCCATCGCGTAGGCCGCCGCGAGGTTTTTCCAGCCGACCGCAGACTCCGGCTGCAGCCGCGCGACCTCGCTGAACTCGCGGATCGCCGCGTCGAGCCGGCCGTCCGCCAGATACACGCTGCCGAGGTTGTTGTGCGCGGCCGCGTACGACGGATCGATCCGCAGCGCTTCGCGGTACTCGGCGCCGGCCTCGTTCAAGCCGGCGCGCCACGGTCAGCGCGGTGCCGAGGTTGTAGTGCGCGGCCGCTGAGTCCGGCTTCAGCTTCAGCGACGTCTCGAAGTGCGCGATCGCTTTCTCCGCGCGCCCAAGTTCGAGGTACAGCAGCGCCGCATCGTCGTGCAGGCCGGGATCGTCCGGGTGCTTCTCGATCTCGACTTCGTATCCCTGCACGTCTTCCGCAACCACCTTCGGGCCGGAAGTCGCGGTTGAGGCGCGCGAGGTCATCGTCGTCGCGCGTCAGCACCTGCACCCAGAGGTCGCCCATCTCGTCCGACGATCGCTGCCCCCACCGCGCGCGCGCCGGCGGCTGCTGCGGGTTGCGCGGGTTCGCCGCCGAGTTGTCGTAGGCGTAGCGCATCGACAGCGTCGTGCCCTTCGGCAGCCGCACCGGCGTCTCGAAGCGGTAGACGTGCTGCCACCGGAAGTCCCAGTCCTTGATCGCGACAAGCGATCGCTTCGTTCCATCGGGCAGCGTCGCCTCGCCGCGCGCATCCCGCAGCCGATAGTGCGCGTGCGGCTGCACCGCCTGCACCTCGACGTCCACCGGCAGCACGTACGAGTCGGTGACGAGGTAGCGCGCATCGCCGGGGCGATGTCGATATTCTGCCGTCCGAGCCGCAGCATCGACGGCGTCCGCGTCGGAGCCTGGTCGCCGAAGTAGAGGCCGATCGACGGCGCGACGCGCTCCGGCTTGCCGCTCGGCTGCATGTGCAGCTCGACGACGAGATCGGTGTTGCGATCGAGGCGCCACGCGAGATCGCGCGGCAGCAGCGGCCCGACCTGCCCCGGCGTCCAGCCCGAGGAAATGGCCGTCGGGATAGATCGCCGATCGCGCGATCAGCCCGTCGTAGCCAGGCGCCGGATCCTGATCGTCGAGACGGCGTGAGCCGGCGGTCGGATCGATGCGGATGTTCGCGTGATGCACGACCTTGGGATTCCCGGGCCGGAACTCGAGGCCGCGGACGAAGCGCGCGGTCGCGGTGGGAATCGGCAGCGTGAAGATGCGGAAGACGTCGGTGCCTTCCGCCGGCAGCGTGTAGGCGTCGGGAAGCGTGATGACGAGATCGGGCTTTCCCAGCTGCCAGCCTTCGGTCCAGGTCCGCGGCGCCGGCAGCTCGCGCGGATCGCCTTCCGGCGATCCCTGCTCCACCCATCGGCCGAGCATCGCGATCTCGGCATCGCTCAGCGGATGCTGATCGACAAACGGCCCGTTCGAGGGATCCGCCTTCCACGGCGGCATCAGGCGGCTCCTGGTTACCGCCGCAATCTGCGTCGCGCGCTGTTTGGCGTCGGCGTAGGTGAGCAGGCTGAACGGCGCGGAGCCGCCGGCGTGATGGCAGACACCACAGCGATCGACGAGCAGCGGCGCGACATCTTTACTGTAGGTCGGCGACTGCGCCGCCGCGGGCGAGGCACAGGCGAAGAGGATGACGAGACACGCCGCTACGACTGTCGACAGCTGCGCGTCGAAGCATGCGGCGGGTTCAGCGAGCTCAGCGTTGAAACGTCGTTTCTCATCGCGCGAAGTCCGCGATGTAGCACCCTACCGCCTGCGTGGTCGCCGCCGCGACCGGCTTGCCGGCGACGACCGCCGCCAGCGCGTCGGCGAGATCGCGCTGCGTCGCCGCGGGACGTTCGACGCCGAGCTCGACGTAGCGGTTGTCGATGCGCCCGCGATAGGCGAATCGGCCGTCAGCATAGACGGCGGCCTCGGGCGTCACCGTCGCGCCGGCGAACTTCACCAGCGCGTGCGCCGGATCGCGAAACGCTTCCGCGGCGCCGGCATACTGGAAGGCCGCCATGTGCTCGCGGATCGCCGCCGGCGTCTCGGCGGGGTTCGGATAGATCAGCCGGAAGACAACGCCCTTCGATCCGATAGCTCTCGGCGAGCCGCCGCACTTCGGGCGCGTAGCGGTTCGAGATCGGGCAGTCGGTGCTCGTGAAGAGGAAGACGATCGCCTTCGTCCCGGCGGGAGCCTGCAGCGGATCGACGCTCGCGCCTGCAAGCGTCTGGACGAGCACGGCCAGCAGCGGGAGGAGGGGCACGAAGCCGATCGTACACAAAAAGGGCCGGGGATTTGGGGGCCCTGTCGAGCCCCCTAGTCCCCAGCCCCTCCCAGCCCCGAACCCCTAAGTCCCTGGGCCCGACAGCGTCAGTTCCTTAGAACTTCACAATCGCGCCGAGCTGGAACACGCGGCCCACCAGCACCGACGAGGGCTGCATATAGGACGCGGTGCCGAAAAGCATCCCGGTGGCGCTGTTGCGGACGTCGATCACCGGCGAGACGTTCAGCAGGTTGAAGAAGTCGATCTTCGGCTGGAAGCTCGCCCGGCCGTGGCGGATCGTCTTCGAGATGCTGAGATCGAGCTGGTTGATGCGATCGCCGTACTCGGTATTCGGCGCGACCAGCGGCACGTTCAGCGACGCCACCGTCATGCCCGGATCGACCAGCGCTGCCGACCACGCAGCCCTGCGACGCCGAGTTGCCCGGGCAGACCGTGTAGCGGGTGGTCGGCGTGATCTGCCAGATCGTGCCGACGCCATTCGGCGCGATTGTTGTTCGTCGTACCGCTCGGGCCCGAGGTGCCGGTGAGTGCGTATTGGGCCGGAATGCCAAGACGGTAGCCTGGCAGGGCCTGGAACGCGAAGCTGGCCTGGATGCCGTACTTCATCGGCACCGATCCCGAGATCTTGAACTGGGTGCGCCACGGGATGCCGCTCTGGGTCTGGTCGCAGTAGAGCAGCAGGTTCGGGTTCGCGGTCTCGTCGCAGACCTGGGCGATCGTGCGCTCCATCGTGCCGCCGCCGAACAGCATGATGCCGTGCGGCAGCCGCGCGTTGAAGTTGTATTCGAGGCCGTTGTACCACATCTGGCGATCGGGCGCGTTCTCGTCGATCGTCGAGATCGCCGGTCCGCTTCGCCGCGCTGACGTTGTAGTAGGTGATCGCGCTGCCGTCGATCGGGCTCCACATCGTGAACGGCGTGTAGTCGGCGAAGGTCTGCAGCGTGTTGCGGCGGCGGAACAGGTTCTTGTAGTCGCGGTGGAACCAGCCGGCGGTGACCGACACGCGCGGCATCAGCTCGTGCTGGACGCTGGCGCTCCACTCGATGTTGTACATCCGCTCGATGTCCGGATCGAAGTTGGTGATGTTGGCGACGCCGAACCCCGTCGGCAGCTGCGCGAGGTTGAGCTCGCAGCCCGCCGTCCCGGCCGTGCCGTAGTTGCAGCCGAGCTCGCCCTGCGGGACGCCGTCACCATTGACGTCGGTCCACGCGACGTTGGCGGTCGTCAGCGCCAGCGGGTTGTAGGCTTCGGAGAAGCCGGTCGTGCCGGCCTGCATGTACTTGCCGATGCTCACCTTCAACGCGGTCTTCTGATTGCCGAACAAGTCGTAGACCGCGCCGAACCGCGGCGAGAAGCTCTTCCAGGTCGGCATCTCGATCGCCGGGAACGTCCGCTGGGACGTGAAGCGGCCCGGCGTCGCCGTCGCTTCGGAGGTGCCGGAGGAGAAGTATTCCCAGCGCGCGCCATAGTTCAGCGTCAGCCGGTTCATCGTCCACGAGTCCTGGCCGTAGATGCCGACGTCGGCGTGCAGGTTGTCCGTGAAGCGCACCGGCGTGTTGAGGATCACGGCCTGGAACGCGCGCCCGTTCTGGAAGTTCGCGCGCAGGTCGCCGTTGGCGCTGCGGAAGCGCTGGTACGGGCCCCACGTATCCTGCACGCCGACCTTGATGTTGTGCGCGCCGGTGATGTAGGACAACGCCGTCATCACGGCAAAGCGATCCGGGTACATGCCGGTTTGCGTCGTGCCGGCGTTCCAGGTCGTGCCGAGGGCGGTGTCGGCCTTGTGAATGGTCGTGTACCACTCAGGCGTGCCGGGAACCTTCTCGATGCCGTCCTGGTAGAGGTTGTGGTAGCGCTCGTAGTTGAACGAGGCGCCGCCTTCGAACAGGAGCTTGTTGCTCAGCGTGGAGGTGATCTTGGCCGATCCGGTCGTGTAGATCGGCGAGTCCCACACGATCGACGCGGTCGCCGGGTCGAAGCCGGCGGTCATCGCCGCGCCGCGGTCCTTGCCGAGCCGATCGTTGTAGAACGCGAACTTGTGCTTCGGCGAGATCTGCCAGGTGATCCGCAGCCTGCGCGCTGTCGATTTTCTGCGGATCGACGCCGGGCTCGGTGCCGCGCGGCGGCGCCGCGGTCGCGGTCGCCGGGCCGGAGGCGAGGAAGACGTCGGCCGGCAGCGTGTCGAGGTGGAAGGTGCGCGCCGACATGAAGAACCAGATCTTGTCCTTCTTGATCGGGCCGCCCAGCGACGCTTCCATGTTGTACAGCTTGTCGATGCCGTCGGTCGAACGCAGGCCGCGCGCCTGCAGATCGTCGGTCAGGTTGTCGGTCTGGAAGCCCTTGGTCTGATAGCCGCCGAAGACGCTGCCGGCAAACGTGTTGCCGCCGTCGCGCGGGATCATGTTCAGCCGCACGCCGCCGCCTGACACGTCAGCCGACGCGCCGCTGGTCGTATAGACCATCTCCTGGCTCATCGAGCTGTTGAAATAGTTCTGCACCGCGCCGTCCACGTCGAGGCCGTTGACCATCAGGCCGTCCACCTGCACGGTGGTCTGCGACGCGCCGCTGCCGTGCGCCGACATGTAGGTCTGCTGCATCGCGCGCGAGCCGCCGACGTCGGGAGCGTTCAGCGACACGCCGGTGATGAGCTGCCCCATCCCCTGGATCGTGCGGCCGGTCGGCACCGCGTCGAGCACATCGCGTGACAGCACCTGCGACTTGGTCGTCGTCTGGACGTCGACGACTGGAGACGAACCGCTGACCGTCACGGTTTCCTCGAGCGCGCCGACCTTCATGTCGGAGTTCAAGGTCATGACGAAGTTCGACTCGAGCTCGACGTTCTCGCGCTTGACGGTCGCGAAACCGGGCAGTGTGAAGGTCACCGTGTAAACGCCGGGGCGGAGATCGACGAGGCGATATGCGCCGTTTTCGTCCGTGACGACGGACCGCGTTTTTTCGATGAGGACAGGGCTTGCCACTTCAACCGTGACGCCGGGCAGCACCGCGCCGGACGTGTCCTTGACGACGCCGGTGAACGCGCTCTGGGCGCGAGCCACCGACGGTAACAGCAAACATCCGAGCGCCACGATGATCACCACCGGGATACGGCTTCTCGTCATGCGCAATCCTCCTGAGTCTGGTTCGAAACGGCTTCCAGATGGCAGGAGGCTACAGCGGCGACCGCCTTATGGATCCACCGTGAAATTGCATTTGGAGATAATTCGCGGCCGGGCTTACGGAAAGTTGGATCGCCGCGCGAACTTTGTGAAGCGCGGGAGGCGCCGGTTTCATCCTAGGGTGATGAAACCGGCGCCTCTCCATGTTTACCATTTCATTTGCATGCCCAGGCGGACCTGGCGGCCCTGCAGGACACTCGACGGCACCAGGTACGCCGCCGTCGTAGCGTTGGTCGACCGGTAGGACAGGTCCGTGTTCTTGTTGAGCGCGTTGAACACGTCGACCTGTCCCTGGATGCGCGTCCGTCCCACCTGGAACCATTTGGCCAGGCTGAGATCGAGCTGGTTGAGACGCGGCAGGAATTCGGTCCCGGGCGCGACGAGCGGTACGGTGAGCGACCCGAGCGTCAGGTTCGGAATGACCAGCGCGCCCGCCGGACATGGCGCCGGGCAGTTCGCCGGGTACCGCGTGGTCGGCGTCAGCAGCCACTGCGTCCCGATCGGGCTGCCCAACGTCGCCGTAGCCCGGGCCGATGATCTTGTTCACCCATTGCGCGGTCGTGCCGGTGAACCCGCCAAGCGGCACGGCCCGCCAGGCTCTGGAGCGCCGCGCTCACCTGGAAGCCCTTCGGCAGCGGATAGCGTCCCCGACAGCTTGAGCTGCGGGCGGTACGGAATGTCATTGTTCGCATCGTCGCAGTAGAGGAGGCGGTTCGGGTCGTCGGGCTCGTCGCAAATCGACGCGCATCGTCCGCTCGGTCGCGAACCCGCCGAAGAGCATGGCGCCGCCGGGGAGCCGCGCGTTCACGTTCAGATCGACGGCGCTGTAGACCTGCGACCGGCCGGAGCCGGCGTTGGTATCGAAGTTGTTGACCCGGCCGAGCGCCGACCGGTTCAGGTTGTGCACAGTGAAGGGCTGGCCGGTGATCGGATTGAAGACGCTGACCGGGCTGTAATCGGCCTGGGTGATCAGCAGATTGTCGGTGACCCGCAGATTATGGAACGTCCGGCGATACCAGTTGGAGCTCACTGAAACGCCCGGCAGCAGCTCGTGCTGGACGCCCGCCGTCGTCTCGACGTTGTAGACGCGCTTGAAATTCGGATCGACGGTGTTGAGCGGCACGCGAGCCGAAGTTGGCCGGCATCTGCGCGAAGTTCATCTCGCAGCCCGGCGTCAGGTAGACGCACCCGATCGTGCCCTGGGCGATATCGTCCCGGTTCAGATCGGTCCAGCTCAGCGACGCCGTCGTGAGGGCCAGCGGATTGTAGATGGTGGCGAACTGCGTGGTGCGCGATTCGTTGTAGCGGTTGAGGCCGAACTTGAGCGCCGTCTTGGCATTGCCGAACAGGTCGTAGACCACGCCGAAGCGCGGCGCCAGGTCCTTCCAGACGGGCATTGGAATCGCGTCGAACTTGCGCTCGCCAACGAAGCGGCCGATACCCGATTCCTGCGCCGACACTTCCGAGTTGAGATACTCCCACCGCAGCCCGCCGTTCACCGTCAGGCGTTTGAGCGTCCACGAATCCTGCACGAAAATGCCGACGTCCGCGACCAGGGCCTCCTTGGAGCGCAGCGGCGTGTTGTAGATGGTGACCGTGCTGGGCACGCCGCTCAGGTAGACCTGCTGCGAGGTCGCCGTTGGTTTCGCGCGTGTTCGTGTACGGGCCCCAGTTGTACTGCACGCCGGTCTTGAAATTGTGGGCGCCGGTCACATACGGAGAGCGCGCCCTGCATGTTGTACCGATCCGGATAGCGACCGCCCTGCACCTGATCCAATACCGTTGCGGCGCGTGATCAGAGTCGGCGTCCCTCCGGCTGGCGCCGGCGATACCAGTCCGCGGAACCGAACGGCTTGTTGATCCCGTCCTGGTTCAGGATCACGTACTGCTCCTGGTTCATCGAAAATCCGGCGTCGAGCAGCAACCGGTTGGTGACCGTGCTGGTCCATCTGATCGCGCCGTCGTTGTAGCGCCGGCGAGGTCCACACCTGGGACGCGGTGGCCGGATCGTCGCCCGCGTTCATCCCATGTCCCCGGAACTTGTCGATCTCGTCGTAGTAAAACGCAAACTTGTTCCGCGGGCTCACCTGCCACGTGATCCGGAACATCGCGCTCTTGATCTTCTGGTCGTCGACGCCCTGCTCGCACGCGACCGTCCCCGCCTGACAGGCGGCCTGCGTCGCGCCGGCCGGGACGTAGAAGGTGTCGGCAATCGGCGCGTTGACCGACCACTTCCGGACCGAGCCGTAGAACCACAGCTTGTCGCGCTTGATCGGACCGCCCTGGCCGACGTTGAAGTCGTAGATGTGTTCAATCCTGTCCACCGCGCGCAGGCCGCGCGCCTGAAGTTCCGGCGTCAGGTTGTCGGACTGCCAGGCGCCGTCGCTCCAGGCGCCGAAGAACGATCCGCTGAACCGGTTGCCGCCGTCGCGCGGGATGATGTTGACGCGGATCCCTCCGGGCGACACGTCCGCGCCGGCTCCCGCGGTCTGGTAGCTCATCTCCTGGACCATGGCGTTGTTGATGTACTGCTGGACCGCACCGTCGCCGTCGAGGCCGTTGATCATCAGCCCCTCGACCTGAACGATGTTGTTGGCCGAGGTCAGCCCGCGCGTGGACATGTAGGTCTGCTGCATCGCCCGCGAGCCGCCGACGTCGGGCACGTTGAGGCTGATGCCGGTGACGAGCTGCCCCATCGAGAAGATGCTCCGTCCCGTCGGGAGGGCGTCGAGCACGTCCCGGCTCAGGACCTGCACCTTCGACGTGCTCGACACGTCGACGACCGGTGACGCGCCGGTGACGGTGACGTTTTCCTCGAGAGCGCCGACCCGCATCTCCGCGTTGATCGTGGCGGTGAAGTTTGTCGTGAGCTCCAGGTTCTCCCGCACGAACATGCTGAAGCCGGGCAGCGCGAACGTCACCTTGTAGGTTCCCGGACGCAAGATCAGCGATCGTGAACTGCCCCTGATCGTTGCTGACCACGGAGCGCACCTTCTCGATCAGGAGCGGGACTTGACGCTTCTACCGTCACGCCGGGCAAGACCGCACCCGACGTGTCTCTGACTGTTCCTGCGATTGCGCTCTGCGCGACGGCCAGCGCGGGGAGGGCTGCGACCAACACAATCGCGAGCAGAGCCGACCTCGCCATGCCGTAATTTCTCGCCATAGCCATGCTCCTTCGAAAGGGCAATTGAGGTGGACGACGGGGAAGCGATGTTGGCGAGACACTAACATGCGTTCCGTCAAAGTCCGCTGACAAAAGGAGACAAAAACGTCGCTCGATTGCGTTCGCGCTGCAGAAAATTGGATCAGAGGGCAAACCTGAAGGCGAGCGGGAAGGCGGGAAGGCGGGAAGGCGCGGAAGGATAGAAGGCGAACGGACTGGAAAACGATTTCGCGATTACCGCGGGACCCGGTAGACCTCGTGCCTTTGATAAAGAGCCAGCCGCTCCTTGAACTGGGCGGCGATATCGCCCTGGCCGGCCGCGACTGCCAGTTCCACGGCCGCCTGGGCCGTCGCCACCGCCTCGTCGAACCGGCCCGCTGCGGCATACGCCGCCGCGAGGGCATCGAGCGCGGCGAGGTCGCGGCGGCTGCGTCACCGCGGCGGCGCGTTCGGCGAGTTCCACCGCCTGTCGCGGGATCGCGCAGCGCGCGCGTCTGCGGCGGTCGCGCGAATCCACGCGAGCCCGCTCAGCGCCTGGGGATCGTCCGGCTTGACGGCCAGCACGCTGTTCGAACTCGGCGACGGCCTCCGCGGAACGCCCTTGGCGCGACAGGAGCTGCGCCAGATTGCCCGGGCCTCGACGTTGTCCGGCCTGAGCGCCAGCGCGCGGCGATAGTGAGCCAGCGCCTCGTCGAACTGGCCGGCGAGCTGCAGCATCGCGGCAAGGTTGTTGTGCGCCTGCGCGTAGTCGGGATCGAGGCGCAGCGCTTCGCGAAACTCGCATCACCGCCTCGTCGCGCCGGCCGCGAAGCGCGAAGCGCGAAGCCAGGTTGTATTGCGTGGGCGCCGACTCCGGGTTCAGCTCCAGCGATCGCCCGAAATGGACGAATCGCTTCATCCAGCCGGCGCGCCTCGAGATGGAGCGTCGCGACCGCGTCGTGGCGCAGCGGGTCGGTCGGGATCCGCCTGCAGCAGCTCGTGTGTAGGTGGCGAGGTCTTCGATCGCGGCGCTTGCGCTGGACGTCTTCGTTCAAGGTCGCGAAGTCGGCGGTCGGCGCGCGGGACCATCTGGATCCACAGGTCGCCCATCTCGTCGGACGTGTTCTGGCCCCAGACGACGCGCGCCGGCGGATGATGCGGGTTGCGCGGGTTGTCGGCGGAGTTGTCGTAGACATACCGCATCGAGATCGTCGTGCCCTTCGGCAAGACGAACGGCGTGCGCGTACCGATAGACGTCCTGCCAGCGGAAATCCCAGTCGGCGATCGAGATCAGCCAGCGTGTCGTGCCGTCCGGCAGCGTCGCCGTCGCCGTCCATCCGGCGCGCGAGGTTGTGCGCGTGCGGCTGCACGGCCAGCACTTCGACATCGACCGGCAGCCGTGTATCGGTCGGTGACGATGTACTCCCGCCGCGCCCGGCGGGATGTCGATCGTCTCGCTGCCGAGCCGCAGGCCGACCGGCGTGCGCGTCGGCGGCTGCATCGGTGAAGAAGAAGCCGACCGACGACCTGCAGCGGCTCCGGCTTGCCGATCGGCTGCAGGTGCAGCTGCACGACGAGGTCGCTGCCCGGATCGAGCCGCCACGTCATGCCGTGCGGCGACCGGCATGCGGCGCCTGGCCCGGCGTCCACCCGAGCAGCTGCCCTTCGGGATAGTCGCGCGATCGGCACCATGCCGCCGGCGTAGCCGGGTCCGGGATCGCGCGCATCGAGCAGCCGCGACGAGCGCGTGCGATCGACGCCGATGTTGGCGTGGTGGACGACGCGCGCGTTGCCGGGCCGGAACTCAATCGCGCGCACGTAGCGCGCCGCGGCGACGGGAATCGGGATGACGAAGGTGCGGAAGACGTCGGCGCCGTCCGCGGGCACGCGTGTAGGCCTCGCGCATGCGCGACGACGAGATCGGGCGTGCCGAGCTGCCAGCCGTCGTTCCAGGTCGGCATCGGCGGAAGATCGGCGGCGTTGCCTTCAGGCGCGCCGCTCGCGATCCACCGCTGGATCGACTGGAGATGTCGCGGCGTGAGCCGCCGCTCGTCCTGGAAGTCGCCCTTCCCCGCGCTCGGGCTTCCACGGCGGCATGATCCGGCGCGCCGTGACCGCCGCGATCAGCGTCGCGCGCGATGCCGCACGTCGTCGTAGGTGAGCAGGTTGAACGGGCCGATTTCGCCCGGCCGATGACAGGAGGCGCAGTGCGTCCAGACGATCGGCGCGATGTCTTTCGTGAAGGTGGGAACGGGCTGCGCCGCCGCCGGGACTGAGCGCCGCGATCGTGGCAAGCCACGCAAACGCGAACGCACGAGACCCACGCCGGCGTTGGTGTGTTCGCCTGTTCGTGGCGGCGTTCATACCTGGACTAGCATAGCGCTGTTGTCCCGGAGAAAACCCGCGGCCGCCGCCCGCACGTCCTCAGTCTCCAGCGTCCAGCCCGTCGACGCATCCGAGCGCTGCCGACGCGCGTGTGCTGATGGCGTTGGCGATCTTCGCCGTGGCGATGCGTCGTGCGGCTCGTGCACGTGCTGCAGATCCGGCATGCGCCGTTCTTCTCGGTGCTGATGGGCGACTCGCACGGCTACGACCTGTGGGCGCAGCGCATCGCCGCCGGCGACTGGCTCGGGCCAGGAGGTGTTCTATCAGGCGCCGCTGTACCCGTATCTGCTCGGCGTCATCTACTCGATCGCCGGGCGGCACCTGCTGCTCGTCCGCATCGTGCAGGTTGTCATCGGTTCGGCGTCGTGCGCGCTGCTCGGCGTCGCCGTCGCGCGCCTGTTCTCGCGCGGCGAGCCTGCCGCCGGCCGCCGTGCCGGGTTCATCGCCGGGCTGATGCTCGCGCTCTACGCGCCGGCGATCTTCTTCGACGGCCTGCTGCAGAAGTCGGTGCTCGACGTCTTCTTCGTGTGCCTCGCGATCTGGCTGATCGCGACAGTCATAACCGGCGGAGCGACGCAGAGCACGCAGAGAACGCATGCAGCACATGGTAAATCTCTGCGGTCTCCGCGGTCTCCGCGGTTGAACTCCGTGGCTGGCTCTGGGTCTGACGATGGGCGGCCTCGCGCTGACGCGCGAGAACGCGCTCGTCCTGATCGCCGTCGTGCTCGTGTGGGCGATCGTCGGCGCGTCGAACCGGACCGAGCGCGTCGAACGTCGAACGCCGAACGTCGAACGACTCCGGCGCGCAGCGCTCGTCCTCGCCGGCGTCGCGATCGTCGTCGTGCCGGTCGCCGCGCGGAACGCCTACGTCGGCGGCGGCTTCTACATCACCACCTCGCAGTTCGGGCCGAACTTCTACATCGGCAACAACCCGTCGGCCGACGGCACCTACCAGTCGCTGCGCTTCGGCCGCGGCGCGCCCGAATACGAACGCCAGGATGCGACCGAGCTGGCCGAACGCGCGCTCGGCCGGACGCTGTCGCCGGCGGAGGTGTCGAGCTTCTGGACCGACAAGGCGATCGAGTTCATCACCTCCCAGCCGGCGCGCTGGCTGCGGCTGATGGCGCGCAAGTTCGCGCTGCTCTGGAACGCGACCGAGATGCTCGACACCGAGAGCCAGGAGGCGCACGCCGAGTGGTCGTGGCCGCTGCGGCTCGGCGGATTCATCGGCCACTTCGGCGTGCTCGTGCCGCTCGCGGTGCTCGGCGTCATGCTGACGTGGCCGATGCGATCGCGGCTGTGGGTCTTCTACGCGATGACGCTCGCCTATGCCGCCAGCGTCGCTGGCGTTCTACGTCTTCGCCCGCTACCGCTATCCGCTGGTCCCGCTGCTCATCGTCTTCGCCGCCGCCGGCCTCGCGAAGATGCCTGCGCACCTGGCTCGAGCGCCGCGGCTTCCTGCGCTGCCGCGTCGCGGTCGGTTGCGCTGTTCGCCAACTGGCCGCTGCTCTCGACGACGCTGATGCGCGCGGTCACCGAGACGAACCTCGCCGTCGCGCTGCAGGCCGAAGGCCGGCTCGACGAAGCCACCGAGCACTACCAGCGCGCGATTGCGCTGCAGCCCGACTACGCGCCGGCCTACAACAACCTGGCGACGGCGCTGCGCGCGAAGGGACGGCTGCGACGAGGCGATCGCCGACCTACGAGCGCGCGCTCGGCATGCGTCCCGAGTACGGCGAGGCGCACTACAACCTCGCCAACGCCTTGACCGACGCGGCACGGCCGCGCGAGGCCGCCGAGCACTTTCGCATCGCGCTGCAGACGATTCGCGGCTCCGCCGACGTCCACAACAACCTCGGGATTGCGCTGATGGGCGAAGGCAAGACCGACCGAGGCGATCGCGGAGTTCCAGGCCGCGGTCGCGCTCGATCCCGAATCGCCGGCCTCACATCGCAACCTCGCCGACGCGCTGGCCGCGGCAAAGCAGTACGACCGCGCGATCGACGAGTTCCGCCGCGCCGCGCGGCTCGATTCGACCGGCGCCGCGGCCTACGATCTCGGCAGCCTCTTCCTCGAGCTCGATCGGACGGAAGAAGCGATCGTCGCCTTCCGGGCGTCGCTGAAAGAGGCGCCGCAGTCGGCGCAGGCGCACAACAACCTCGGCATCGCGCTCGGCATCCAGGGCCGGCTCGACGAGGCGATCGGCCACTTCGAAGAGGCGCTCAAAATCCAGCCAGGATTCGCCGACGCCGAGCGCAACCTGGCCACCGCGCGGCAGGCGCGCGGGCGACGGTAGGGGCCGGTCTTTAGACCGGTCCACCCGTGAACGCTCAACGGGTTACCATCGATCCACCAACCCGGCCGTTACAAGGAGTGCTCCCGTGACCAAGATCGCGTTTGCCGCCGTCGTCGGCCTGCTCATGATCGCCGCGAGCCAGGCCGCCAATACCCAGCCGCCGCCGGCGTCCAACGCCGGCGACGCGCTGCTCACCGAAGTGCGCGGCCTGCGCAACGATTTGAACCAGGCCGCGAGCGCGAGCATCCGCACGCAGCTGCTGGTCGCGCGGCTGCAGCTGCAGGAGCAGCGAATCAACACCGTCGCCAGGCAGCTGTCCGACGTGCAGTCGCAGCTGAGCGGGACCGGCATGGCGGCGATGGAAACGCGGATGCGGCAGCTCGAACGCATGCTGCGCGGCGTGCTGTCGGACGAGGAGCGGACGTCGGCCGAGCAGGAAATGACCGAGCTGAAGGTGGCGATGGAAGACACGCAGCGCCGCTCGGATGCGTTGACGGCGCAGGAGGCGACGCTGACCAACGCCTTTTCCGCCGAGCAGTCGCGGTGGCTGGAGCTGAGCCAGCGGCTGGATCAGATCGAGCGGGACATCGCGCGCCGGCCCTGACGCTGGGGCGCGGGAGGCAGAGAGCAATCCGGGCGACAGCCACAGCATTGCTTGATGCGCCGGGGCACGCACTCGGGGCGGCACGGGTCGTTGTACCGTCCGGGGAAAAAACAGGAGATCAGAAGATCAGGAGATCAAGAGATCTGTACTGATCTTCTCTTTCCGTAGGTCCAGGACTTGACTCGATCCCACTGTACGGAAGAAAAAGGACAAGCCTCCTGATCTCCTGACCTCTTGATCTCTTGTTCGAGTTCACCGTTGCCGCAAACCACCCCAGCGTCTCGACCGATCGGAGTCGCCTGCGCCCGCGACGACTCAGACGACCTCGAACAACCCGGCCGCACCCATACCGCCGCCGACGCACATCGTGACGACGACCTTCTTCGCGCCGCGGCGCTTGCCTTCGATGAGCGCGTGGCCGACGAGCCGCTGGCCGGACATGCCGTAGGGATGGCCGACGGCAATTGCGCCGCCGTTCACGTTGAGCCGATCGTCCGGGATGCCGAGCCGATCGCGGCAGTAGATCACCTGCACCGCGAACGCTTCGTTCAGCTCCCAGAGATCGATGTCCTCGATCTTCGTGCCGGTGCGCTCGAGCAGCTTCGGCACCGCGAACACCGGGCCGATGCCCATCTCGCGCGGTTCGCAGCCGGCGACGGCAAAGCCGCGGAAGATGCCGAGCGGCGTCAGCCCCTTTTTCGCCGCCGTCTTCTCGCTCATCACGATGCAGACGCCGGCGCCGTCGGAGAACTGGCTCGCGTTGCCCGCCGAGATGACGCCGCCTTCGATCGCGGGCTTGATCTTCGACACGCCTTCGAGCGTCGTGTCCGGGCGGATGCCTTCGTCCTGCGCGACCGTCACCTCTTTCAGCGACTCCGCGCCGGTCGCCTTGTCCACCACCTGCATGGTGGCCGCCATCGGCGCGATCTCGGCGTCGAACCGGCCGGCGTCCCGCGCCGCGGCCGCGCGCTGCTGGCTGCGCACGCCGTACTCGTCCTGCTGCTCGCGTGAGATCTTGTAGGTCTTCGCCACGTATTCGGCCGTCTGCAGCATCGGCCAGTACAGCTCGGGCCGGTTGGCGGCGAGCCACGCCTCGTTGAGCATGTGCGTGTTCATCTGGTTCTGCACGCACGAGATCGACTCGACGCCGCCGGCGGCGTAAATCTCGCCCTCGCCCGCCATGATCCGCTGCGACGCGATCGCAATCGTCTGCAGGCCCGACGAGCAGAAGCGGTTCACGGTCATGCCTGACGTCGTCACCGGGCAGCAGGCGCGAATCGCGATCTGCCGCGCGATGTTGCGGCCGGTCGCGCCTTCCGGGTTGGCGCAGCCCATGATCACGTCCTCGACCTCGGCCGGATCGAGGCGCGCGCGCTCGATCGCATGGCGCAGGGCGTGGCCGCCGATCGTCGCGCCGTGGGTGATGTTGAACGCGCCGCGCCAGCTCTTACAGAGCGGCGTCCGCGCAGTGGAGACGATCACGGCATCTGGCATGGGCTCACTCTAACAGCGTTCGCCGGTTTCGGCATACACTGCCCGGCGGATGCGCGACGCCATCATCGAACAGGATGCGCGCGGCGTGATCACCGCGTGGAGTGATGAGGCCGCGGCGCTCTACGGCTGGACGCGCGACGAGGCGATCGGGATGCGATCGCACCGGCTGGTGCCGGAGCGGAACCGCCAGCGCCACGACGACGCGCTCGAGCGGCTGGTGGGAAACCAGCGCCACCATGACGCGGACGATCGGCGCGACCTGCGGGAGCCGCGCGACCCGCGCGACCGCCGCGACCGCGTCCGCCCCGAGCGCGAGGAGCTCACCGCCCTTCACCGCGACGGCCACGAGTTTCGCGCCGACGTGTCGCTCTCGGTCGACGGCGAGGGCGACCGCCTGCGCATCGTCGCGACCGTGCGCGCGGCGACGCCGGAAACGCGCGCCGACGCCGCGTTCCGGCAGAACGAGCGGTTCAAGTCGATCCTCGATCAGATCGACGACGGCTGCGCGGTGGTCGACCTGCGCGGCAACATCCAGTTCGTCAACGACGCGTTCTGCCGGATGTTCGGATTCGAAAAGGCGCGGGTCCTCGGCCGCAGCTTCAAGGACCTGCAGCATCCCGACCGCCACGCGCAGACGCTCGAGATCTTCAGCAGCGTCTACCGGACCGGCGAGCCGGTGCGCTCGTACGAATACCAGGTGCTCGTCGACCCTGTTCGTCGACCAGTCGATCTCGCTCGAGCGCGACGACAGCGGCCGGCCGGTCGCCTTCCTGTCGATCTTCCGCGACTGCACGGCGCGCAAGCAGGCCGAGGAGGCGACGGCGCGGGCGCGCGCGGCCGCCGAGTCGGCGAACCGGGCGAAGAGCGAGTTCCTCGCCAACATGAGCCACGAGATCCGGACGCCGATGAACGGCATCATCGGCATGACCGAGCTGGCGCTCGACGGCCCGCTGACGCCGCCGCAGGCCGAGTGCCTCGACATGATTCGCAGCCAGGCGGCGTCGCTGCTGACGATCGTCAACGACATCCTCGACTTCTCGAAGATCGAGTCGCAGGCGGGTCGAGCTCGAGTCGGTGCCGTTCACGCTCTCGCACGCGATCGACGAGGTCGTCAGGCCGCTGGCGATGCGCGCGCGGGAGAAGGGGATCACCCTCGGCAGCAGCATCGCCGCCAGCGTCCCGGCGCGGATTGTCGGCGACCCGGTGCGGCTGAAGCAGATCCTCACCAACGTGATCGGCAACGCGGTCAAGTTCACCGAAGAGGGATCGGTGACGCTGGAGGTCACCGTCCGAGCGCGCCGAGGACGGGCCGCATACCCTGCACCTGCTCGTCAGCGACACCGGCATCGGCATCCCGCCGGAGAAGCGAAGCGCGATCTTCGAGCCGTTCCGCCAGGTGGACGGCTCGATGACGCGGCGGTTCGGCGGCACCGGCCTCGGCCTCGCGATCTCGTCGACGCTGGCCGAGCTGATGGGCGGACGGATCAAGGTCGACAGCACGCCGGGCGGCGGCAGCACGTTCGACATCGCCATCCCGGCGGTCGCGGCGCCGGCCAACGTGCGGACCGAGAGCGCGGTCAGCGCCGAGGTTGCCGCCACCGCGCGGCGGATGGCGACGCCGGCCAAGGCCGCCCGTATCCTCATCGCCGAGGACAACATCATCAACCAGCGCGTCGCGGCGGCGCTCTTGACCAAACGCGGCCACACGGTGACGGTGGTCAACAACGGGCGCGAGGCAGTCGACGTGCTGCAGCGCGAGCCGTTCGACCTGGTGCTGATGGACGTGCAGATGCCCGAGATGGACGGCTTCGAGGCGACGGCGGCGATCCGCGAGCGGGAGCGCGAAACCGGCCGCCGCATCCGCATCGTCGCGATGACCGCGCACGCGATGTCCGGCGATCGCGAGCGCTGCCTCGCCGCCGGCATGGACGGCTATCTGTCCAAGCCGATCGATCAGCGGTCGCTCTTCGACGTGGTCGAGAAATGAGCGGCGGCGGCGCGCTCAGCGATCTGGTCGTGCTCGACCTCTCGCACGCCCTCGCCGGGCCCTTCTGCTCGACGATGCTCGGCGACTACGGCGCCGAGATCATCAAGATCGAGCCGCTGGAGGGCGAGATCGCGCGCGGCTGGGGGCCGCCGTTCTACGGCGGCGAGTCGGCCTATTTCGTCAACCTGAATCGCAACAAGAAGAGCGTCGCGATCGATCTGAAGCACCCCGACGGCAAGGCGCTGTTCTTCCGGCTGCTCGAGCAGTCGGACGTCGTGCTCGAGAACCTGCGCGTCGGCACCGTCGGCAAGCTCGGGATCGACTACGAGCGCGCGCGCGAGCGTCACCCGGGCATCATCTACTGCTCGATCTCCGGCTTCGGCCAGAACGGCCCCTACCGCGATCGCGCCGCGCTCGATCTCGTGGTCCAGGCCGAGAGCGGGATGATGAGCATCACCGGCGAGCCGGGCGGACGCGGCGTTCGTGCCGGCGTGTCGATCGCCGACATCACCGCGGGGATGTACGCGGCGTTCGGGATCATGGCGGCGCTGCACGCGCGGCAGACCACCGGGCGCGGGCAGTTCATCGACGTCTCGATGCTCGAGGGACAACTGGGGCTGCTGTCCGGAATGATTGGCGCCTTCGTCGCCGACGGCATCGTGCCGGGCCCGCTCGGCACGGCCTACGGCGCGCTGCTGCCCTACCAGACATTCCGGACGAAGACGCGCGACATCGCGATCGGCATCGGCAGCGACAAGCTGTGGCGGACCTTCTGCCCGCTGCTCGGCCTGCCGGCACTGAGCGACGACCCGCGCTACGTCACGAACGCGGCGCGCAACGCCAACCGCCCGGCGCTCATCGCGACGCTGCAGGAGGCGTTCCTGACCAAGAGCTACGAGGAGTGGGAAGCGATCCTGATGCCGGCTGGCGTGCCGATGGGCGCCATCAACACGCTCGACGTCGTCGTCTCGCACCCGCAGGTGGCCGCCCGCGATGCGATGGTCGAGTCGACGCATCCAGTGGCCGGCGCGGTGCGGATGACGGCGCCGCCGGTGCGGATGTCCGAGACGCCCGGGTCGGTGCGCACGCCGGCGCCGCTCCTGGGCGAGCACACTGACGGAAGTGCTGCGCGAGCGCCTCGCTCTCGGCGACGAGGAGATCGCTCGGCTGCGGCGCGCAGGAGTAATTAAGAATTAAGAATTCGGAATTAAGAATTCGTGATTGCGTTCGCAACGACGGATTCAGCTTGAAGCATCGAACGATGTTCACGAATTCTTAATTCTTAATTCTTAATTCTTAATTCTGGAGGCGAGCGTGCAGCTGTTGACAGAGCGTGTCGCCATCGTGACCGGCGCGAGCAAGGGCATCGGCCGCGTGATGAGCCAGCTGTTCGCGCGCGAGGGCGCGCGGGTGGTCTGCGCCGCGCGGTCGGAGGCGCTGGTCAAGGAAACGGTGGCGCAGATTCACGCGGCGGGCGGCGAGGCGATCGCGGTGGTCGGCGACGTCAGCGTCGAGGACGGCGCGCGGGCGCTGGTCGACGCGGGCGTGCAGGCGTTCGGCCGCGTCGACACGCTGGTCAACAACGCCGGCGACGGCGGCCCGACCAAGCCGATCCAGGACTACACGACCGACGACTGGTTCTACACCGTCAACTCGTGCCTGACGAGCGCGTACCTCTGCTCGCGGTTCGCGGTGCCGGCGATGATCGCCGCCGGCCGCGGCGCGATCGTCAACATCGCGTCGATGGCCGGCCGCCGCGGCCTGATGTACCGCGTCGGCTACTGCTCGGCCAAAGCCGGACAGATCGGCATGACCTACGGCCTCGCGCTCGAGCTCGGACGCCACAACATCACCGTCAACGCGATCGCGCCCGGCGCGGTCGCCGGCGATCGCATCGACCGCGTGATCCAGGGGCAGGCCGAGGTGCGCGGCGTCGAGGTCGAGCGGATGCGGCAATCGTTCGTCGAGCGTTCGCCGCTGCGGCGGATGTCGACGGCGGAAGACATCTCGTCGCTCGCCGCCTTTCTCTGCAGCGAGCACGCACGCAACATCTCGGGCCAGTGCATTCCGGTCACCGCGGGGGAGCCCGCGTAGTGCATCGTGGCTGGATCGCTAGATGCTAGCTGTCGCTGACGAGTCCGGTATTGTCTGAACCGGCCCGCCCACCAGCAACTGACGCTAGTTACCAGATCAGCAACTACACAGCGACGATGAAAGCTGTTCTCTGCAAAGCGTTCGGGCCGCCGGAGTCGCTGGTCGTCGAGGAGATCCCGTCGCCGGTGCCGGGGCCGGGCGAGGCGGTGATCTCGGTCAAGGCGGCGAGCGTCAACTTTCCCGACGTGCTGATCATCCAGAACAAGTATCAGTTCAAGCCGCCGCTGCCCTTTTCGCCGGGCAGCGAGGTCGCGGGCATCGTCAAGGCGGTCGGCGACGGCGTCGCCGGGTTCAAGCCGGGCGATCGCGGTGCTCGCGATCACGACCTACGGCGCGTTCGCCGAGGAAGTGAAGACCGAAGCGCGGCGCCTGCTGCCGATTCCCGCCGGGCATGGATCTTCGCCGACCGCGGCCGCGTTCGGGCTGACCTACGCCACGTCGGAGCACGCGCTCGTCGATCGCGGCGCGCTCGCAGCCGGCGAGACGCTGCTCGTGCTCGGCGCCGCCGGCGGCGTCGGCATCGCGGCGATCGAAATCGGCAAGATCCTCGGCGCCCGCGTGATCGCCGCGCCTCGACCGACGAGAAGCTCGCCGTCTGCCGCGCGCACGGCGCCGACGACACGATCAACTACGCGACCGACGATCTGCGCGAGCAGATCAAGGCGCTCACCGGCGGCAAGGGCGTCGACGTCGTCTACGACCCGGTCGGCGGTCCGTACACCGAGCCGGCGCTGCGCTCGATCGCCTGGCGCGGCCGCCTCCTCGTCGTCGGCTTCGCCGCCGGCGAGATCCCGAAGATCCCGCTCAACCTGACGCTGCTCAAAGGCTGCTCGATCGTCGGCGTCTTCTGGGGCGACTTCACGCGGCGCGAGCCGCAGCGCTTCGCCGAGGCGATGCAGCGTCTCGGGCAGTGGTACGTCGAAGGCAAGCTGAAGCCGCACATCTCGGAGACATTTCCGCTCGAGCGCGCGGCCGAGGCGTTGACGATGATGGCCAATCGACAGGTGATCGGCAAGGTCGTCCTGACCACGTAACCGACGGGACGAGATCGCAGAGCACGAGAATCGTGACCTCGCGATCTCTTCGTGCCTGCCGGTCTCGTGCGTTCGGAGAAATCCTGGTACATCGTGATCTCTGCGGTCTCGGCGGTCTCTCGCGTTCTATAATCCCGCCAGCCTCAGGAGGCGCCCATGACCGTTCGCTTTCCCGTCGCCTTCGCCGTCGCGCTGCTTCCGCTGGTCGGCCAGGCGGCGGCCCCCGCCGCGCCGGCCGGCACGTCGTGCGCGAACCTCGCCGCGCTGACGATTCCGAACATCACGATCAAGTCGGCGAACCCGATCGCGGCCGGGCCGTTCTCACCGACGGCCGCGGCGACGCCGCTGACGCTGCCGGCGTTCTGCCGCGTCGAAGCGACGGCGCGCCCGACCAGCGACTCGGAGATCAAGTTCGAGGTCTGGATTCCGCCGGCCGAGGCGTGGAACGGCAAGTTCCAGGGCGTCGGCAACGGCGGCTACTCGGGCGCGATCGGCTACGCCGCGATGGCGACGGCGCTGCGCCGCGGCTACGCGGTGGCCAGCACCGACACCGGCCACGCCGGCGACGACATGAAGTTCGGCCAGGGGCATCCGGAGAAAGTGATCGACTGGGCGTACCGCTCGGTGCACGTGATGACCGAGGCGTCGAAGCTGATCGTCCGCAACGCGCAGGGCAGGTTCGCTGAACGTGTCGTACTTCGTCGGCTGCTCGTCCGGCGGGCATCAGGCGATGCACCGAGGCGCAGCGCTATCCCGACGACTACGACGGCATCGTCGCCGGCGACCCGGCGAACAACCGCATCCGGCAGACCTTCGCGTTCCTTCACTCGTGGATCGCGACGCACGACAAGGACGGCAAGCCGATCATCCCGCAGGCCAAGCTGCAGATGATGACCAAGGCGGTGGTCGAGGCGTGCGACGCCATCGACGGGCTGAAGGACGGGATCATCGACGACCCGCGGCGCTGCCAGTTCGATCCGGCGAAGCTGCTGTGCAAGACGGGGTCGGACGAGGCGGCATGCCTGACGCCGGCGCAGGTGGAGGCGGCGAGGAAAACCTACGACGGCGTGAAGAACCCGCGAACCGGCGAACAGATCTTCACCGGCTGGCCGCGCGGCAGCGAAGGGCTTCGGCGAGGCGCCGGGCCAGAGCTGGCGCGCCTACATCATGGACCCGCCGGAGCCGATGCGCGTCGGCTTCTTCAAGTACTTCCTGTTCCACGATCCGAACTGGGACTATCGCACCATCGACCTGGGAACGCGACCTCGCCTACGCCGAGCAGAAGCTGCCGTTCATGGCCGCCGTCGAGCGCGACCTGAGCGCCGTTCAAGAAACGCGGCGGCAAGCTGCTGATGTACACCGGCTGGTCGGATCCGGTGGTGCCGCCGCAGGACACGGTCGCCTACTACGAGGCGGTGGTGAAAACGATGGGCGGCATGGAGCGGACGCGCGAGTTCTTCCGGCTGTTCATGGCGCCCGGGCATGGGCCATTGCAGCGGCGGGCCGGGACCGAACCAGTTCGATCACCTGACGGCGCTCGAGCAGTGGGTCGAGAAAGGCGTCGCGCCCGACAAGCTGATCGCGTCGCACAGTCACCAACGGCAAGGTCGATCGCACGCGGCCGCTCTGTGTCTATCCGCAGGTGGCGCGGTGGAAAGGCACCGGCAGCAGCGACGAAGCGGCGAACTTCGCCTGCGTCGCCGATCCGGCCGCCGAGCCCGCGCAGGACGACGACCGGCGAGCAAGTAGGGGCTGGAGGCTCGGGGCTAGGTGGGGCTGGGGGCTCGTATCGCCCTCGTCCGACCGAGCCCTGCTCCGAGTCCTCCAGCCCCTAGTCCAGCCTAGCCCCAGCCCCGTCAGCGAGCCTGCGTCAGTGCGGAGTGTCGTAACCCATCACTCGCGGCTTCTGATCCGCGAGGCTGTCGGTAATCGCCTGCGACACGGCGACCGAGAACAGCGGGCGGATGTTGAAGTGGCTGTACGGGATTGATCTGGATCATCTGGATGCCGATCAGATCTTCCTGCGGATCGATCCAGAACAGCGTGCCGTTCGCGCCGCCCCAGCTGAAGGTGCCGACCGACAGCGCGTCCGCCGACTTCGACGGATCGTTGAGGACGCTGAAGCCGAGCCCGAAGCCGTAGCCGGGGCCGCGCACGTAGACCAGCTTGCCGCTGCCGATCTGGTTCGTGATCATCATGTTGACCGTCATCCGCCCGAGCAGCCGCTGGCCGTTGTACTCGCCGCCGTTCAGCAGCATCTGCGAGAAGCGGAAATAGTCGGCCGCCGTGCTGTTCATCCCGGCGACGCCGGGGAAATAGGTCGTCGGCTCGTGATACTCCGGCTTGCGCAGCAGCGTGATCTTGCCGGCGGCGTCGGGGCGGTAGACTGCCGCGACCTTGGCGACCTTCTCGCGCGGGATGTTGTAGAAGGTGTCGCGCATGCCGAGCGGCTGGAAGATGCGCGTCCGCACGAACTCGTCGATCGTCTGCCCGGAGATCTTCTCCACCAGGATGGCGACGAAGTCGGTTGACGCGCCGTACTGCCAGCGCTCGCCCGGCTGGAATGCCAGCGGCGTCGATGCCGCGCGTTCGATCGCCTCGGCAAGCGTCTTCGGCCGCGCCGGCGCAGTCGATGCGGCTGGCTGCGCCGCGGTCTCGCCGTCGGTGAGCGGCGCGGCGGACGGCGTCGGCGTCAGCGACAGGCCCGACGTGTGCGTGAGGACGTGGCGCACGGTGACCGGCTTCGCCGGTTCGCGGCGGCCGGTCAGCGGATCGAGCACTTCCTTCTTCGCGTACGACGGCAGCCACTTCGAGATCGGATCGTCGAGCATGAACTTGCCGTCTTCCCACAGCATCATCAGCGCGGTGGACACGATCGGCTTGGTCATCGACGCGAGCGAGAAGATGGCGTCCTTCTCCATCGGCTGGTTCTCTTCCTTGTCGCGCCAGCCCTGCGCCTCGTAGTGCACGATCTTGCCCTTGCGGGCGACCAGCGTCACCGCGCCGGCAATCTGATTGGCGTCGATGTACTCCTTGATGAACGCGTTGATGCGCTCGAGCCGCTTCGAGGACATGCCGACCGTTTCCGCCTTCGCGAACGGCAGGTCCACCTGCGCGGACGTGGTGACCAGACCCGCAACCAGCACCGCCGCGACCGACAACAACACGCGAGGTCTCATCTCCCCTCCTTGGCCTTTATGCCTTCGCGCCTTGGCGCCTTCCCCTTCGCGCCTTTCCGCCTTTCCACCTTCCCGCCTTGCGCTCGCGGCTCACCACTTGATGACGCCGCGAGCGCCGTCGCTCGCCGCCAGCGCTCCCAGCGCGTCGTTGATCCGATCGAGCGGATAGGTGCGCGACACCAGTTCGCCGAGCTTCAGGCGCCCTTGCTGATACAGCGACACCAGCCGCGGGATCTCGGTGGCCGGATTCGCCGATCCGTACACCGATCCGAGCAGCCGCTTCTCCTGCATCACGAACGGAAACATCGCGAAGCTGGCCTGGCTGTCGACGCGCGACAGGCCGGTCAGGACGACCGCGCCGCCTTTGCGCGTACTGGTCAAGCGCGGTGTTCAGCGTCGCGGGGCTGCCGACCGTGTCGAACACGAAGTCGGCGCCGCGCCCGCCGGTCAACCCGCGCACCTCGAGCGGGCACGTCGGTCGAGGCGTCGATCGTGTGCGTCGCGCCGAACTGCCGCGCGATCTCGAGCGGCACCGGCCGCAAATCGATGGCGATGATCTCATCGCAGCCGGCGATCGCCGCGCCCTGCACGACGTTCAGGCCGACGCCGCCGGCGCCGATCACGGCGACGCGCGCGCCGCGCGGCACCTGCGCGGCGTTGGCAACCGCGCCGACTCCGGTGACCACCGCGCAGCCGATCGTCGCCAGCGCGTCGAACGGCACGTCGTGCGGCACCGGGATCGCGCCGGCCTCAGGGACGACCACGAAGTCGGAGAAGCAGGCGGTGCCGAGAAACGGCGCGACGTCCTGCCCGCGCGCATGCAGCCGCGCGGCGCCCGAGGGCAGCTTGTTGCGGAAGGACACCTTCTCGACCCGGTCGCACAGCACCGCGCGCCCCTCGCGGCACGGCGCGCACTCGCCGCACGCCGGCGCCCAGCAGAGCACGACGTGATCGCCCGGCCGCGTGCGCGTCACCCCCGCCCCGACCTCGCGCACGATCCCCGCCCCCTCGTGCCCGAGGACGAGCGGCGTCTTCGCCGGCCAGTCGCCGCGCGCCGGGTGCAGGTCGCTGTGGCAGACGCCGGCCGCCTTCATCTCGACCAGCACTTCGCCCGGCCCCGGCCCGTCGAGCTCGGCGGCCTCGACCGAGAGCGGGGTTGCTCTGTTCCCACGAGAATCGCGGCTGTGATGTCCATCGACCGGCCGCTAAAGATTAGCCGATGTCGCGCACATCGAAAAGCGGCGGTTGGACCCGCTTTGTGGGTCCGACCCCTTATCAGGCCGGCACGGTTGAACGAGATCTCTCCACCAGCAACAAGCTAATAGGGGTCGGTCCCACGTAACCGGGTCCAATCCTGTCTCTTCGTGGTCTCCGGCTACCCCGGACGTCGCGGTCTGAGCGGGTTACAGCGTCGAACGAAGCCGCCGCATGCCGCGGAGCCAGCGATCGTAGTCGGCGGCCTTGCGGCGGAAGTACTCGGCGACTTCGGGGTGCGGCAGGATCAGGAAACGCTCGTCGGCGAGTCCCTTCACGACTTCCTCCGCCACCTGCGTCGGCTCGAGCGCGGAGTCCAGCAGGAACGTGCGCCCGCCGGCCGAGGCGCGCTGCAGCATGTCGGTGCGCACGCCTTGCGGGCAGAGCGCCGAGACGCGCGATGCCGCGATCGCCGTAGGTCATCGACAGCCACTCGGCGAACGCGAGCGACGCGTGCTTGCTCACCGCGTAGGTCGCCGACTGCGGGTGCGTCAGCAGCCCCGCGGCCGACACCGTCTGCAGCAGGTAACCGCTCGCCGCGCGCGAGCATCGACGGCAGCACGGCGCGCGCCGCGAAGACGTGCGCCATCACGTTCACGTCCCAGCAGCGCTGCCACTCGCGAGGTCGGCGTCTCGGGACCGCCGTCGACCGCGATGCCGGCATTCGAACAGAACAGATCGATGGCGCCATGCCGCTCGATGGTCGTCGCCACCAGCCGCTGCACATCGTCCTCGCGCGACACGTCGGCCGCGAGCGCGGTGCCGCCGATCTCCTCGGCGACTCGTTCCGCCGCCGCGGCGTCGATGTCGGCGACGACGATCGCCTTCGGCGCCTCGACGGCGAAGCGCCGGCAGAGCGCGCGGCCGATCCCGTTGCCGCCGCCGGTGACGATGATGACCGCGTTGGTGAGGCGCATTCGAAGATGAAGAGCGGTCCGGTTTTCAGCCGTCGGCGGCGCCAGCTCTCGGCGTCAGCCTAACCGCAGAGCACGCAGAGATCGCAGAGATTAGTTATGATTCTTTGCGACGCCGCACACGAGCTCCGATCTACCGCGTCGGGGCGGTGTCTGTCTCACGCATCCAGGCCTGCAGCTTCGCCACGTCGCTTCTTCACCGTGCGCGACGCCGCAAACAGCACCACCGCCAGAATCGCCGCGAGGATCGGCACGATGTACATCGCCGTGTGCAGCCCGTCGGCGCGGAACGGCTCCAGCGCGCGAACGTCGAACCCTTTCGACTCGCCGACCAGGCTGCGCAGCTCCGCCGCCATCAGCGCGCCGAACGCGCAGCGGCTCGACCGCGCCGGCGGCGCTCGCCTTCTGGAACGTGAAGTAGTCGCTCGCCAGCCCGGTGCCGACCGGGCCCATCGAGGCGCCGAGCACGTACATCGCGAAGAAGTACAGCGCCATCGCCGTCCCGCGCAGCGACGGCTCGACGACGTCGTGAATCGTCGAGTAGACGGTGGAGTAGTAGGCGAACATCACGCCGATGCCGAGGCCCATCAGCAGCGCGAAGCCGACGACGTCGCCGGCGGGGCGCGACGAGGCCGAGGAACATCAGCGGCGCGCAGATGACGATCGCCGCCGTGCCGACAATCATCCGGCCGTCGACGCGCTTCGCGTAGAGGCGATCGGCGAGCCACCCGCCGCCGGTCAGCCCGATGATGCCGGAAAAGCCGTAGACGCACGGCGGCGACCCAGCCGGCGTTGAAGAACGTCATGTGGTGAAAGCGGACGAGGAACGGCGAGACGAACGCGCCGAGCGCGTACATGTTGAAGTTGTGCAGCGCCCCCGACGACGATGATCCACAGGATGGTCGGGATCGACAGCACCAGCAGGTACGGATTGCCGGGGCGCCGCCGGGCGCCGACCGCGTGCACCTCGCGCGTGCCGCGCGCCGGCTCGCGCATCATCAGCGCCGCAATCGCGCAGAGGATGCCCGGCACGGCGGCGACGTAGAACGCGTTGCGCCAGCCCCAGTTCTGCAGGATCCAGCCGCCGGCGCCGTTGGCGAGGCCGAGGCCGAGCGGCAGGCCGAGCATCCAGATCGCGATCGCGCGCGCGCGCATCGGTCGGCGCGCACCAGATCGCCGATGAGCGACGTCGACGCGGGCGAGCAGGTCGCCTCGCCGACGCCGACGCCGAGCCGCGCGACGATCAGCTGCCCGAAGCTGCGCGCCATGCCGGAGACGCGCGGTCAGCAGGCTCCACAGCGAAGACGCCGGCGGCGAGGATCTTCCGGCGCTCCATGCGATCCGAGAGCCGCCCGAGCGGCAGGCCGACGACCGCATAGAGCAGGGTGAAGACGGTGCCGAGCAGGCCGAGCGCCGTGTCGCTGAGCGCCCATTCGCGCCGGATCCCTTCGCCGACGCCGCCGATGATCTGGCGGTCGAAGAAGTTCATCAGGTTGATGGCGAAGAGCACGGCGAGCGCGTAACCGGAACCTGCCATGTGATCTCCGCTCGGCTGAAGCCTTCGCGCGACCAGCTGACGCGCTTCAGCCTGCACTACCTGCCGCTACAGCGGATACTTCCCTGCGGCGATCACCGCGTCGGCGATGCGGCGGCGCGCCGCGATGACGTCGAAGCCGGGCGGCGCGGCCAGGCGCTCGACGCCGTCGGCGAGCGTGCTCGTCGGCGCCGCGCGCAGCGAGCGCCGCGACCACCTGGCGCGACGCCGCCGCAACCTTGTCGGCCGCGTCGATGCGTGTAGACCTGCGCGATGTCGGCCGCGAGCGCCGCGCGGCCGTCGCCGCGCGCCGTCATCTTCTCGGCGCGCGCAGCATCGCGCTCTCGCTCGCGTAGGTCTCGATGACGACGTCGGCGATCTGCGCGAGCACTTCCTGCTCGTCCTTCAGCCCGTCGCCATGGACGGCAACCGCCTGCCCGAGCAGCGCGACCGACAGCTGCTTGAGCCTGGCCAGGAATTCGCGTTCGGCACCGAGCGCAGCGTCGTGGCTTGCGGCTGGGGGTTGGGCTGCGAGCGCCGCACGCGCGCGCTCAGCGTTGAAAGCGGCCGGCGACTGCTTCAGCAACCGCGTCGGCACCAGCATCCGGTTGATCTCGTTGGTGCCCTCGTAGATGCGCGTGATGCGCGCGTCGCGGTACATGCGCTCGAGCGGGAACTCGCGCGAGTAGCCGTTGCCGCCGAACACCTGCACCCCTTCGTCGACCGCCCAGGCGAGCGCTTCGCTGGTCCACACCTTGTTGATCGAGCACTCGACCGAGAAGCCCTCGATCGTCTTCATCACCAGCGCGCCGTCGGCGCGATCGCCGGCCTCGAGCGCGCGGTCGACGTCGCCGAGCGTGCGGTACGACATCGCGTCGCCGACGAAGCCGCGGATCGCCATCCCGGCGAGCTTCTGCTTGATCAGGCCGAACTCGGCGATCGCCTTGCCGAACTGCCGCCGCTCCTTCGCGTACTTCACCGCGTGGTTGAGCGCCGTCCTGACGCCCGACATGTTGCGCGCGCCCAGCTTGACGCGGCCGAAGTTGAGGACGTTGAACGCGACCTTGTGCCCCTGGCCGATGGTGCCGAGCACGTTCTCGACCGGCACCTTGACGCTGTCGAGCATCAGCGCGGTCGTCGACGATCCGTCGAGCCCGAGCTTGATCTCGTCGCGGCCGCTGACCACGCCCATGCCGCGCTCGACGAGGAACGCGGTGAACTTGTCGCCGCCGACCTTGGCGAAGATGGTGAACAGATCGGCGAAGCCGCCGTTGGTGATCCACATCTTCTGGCCGTTGAGCTCGTAGTGGCGGCCGTCGGCGGTGAGCGTCGCGGTGGTGCGCGCCGCGAGCGCATCGGAGCCGGACTGCGGTTCGGTGAGCGCGTAGGCGCCAATCAGCTCGCCGCTGGCGAGCCGCGGCAGGTAGCGCGCCTTCTGCTCGTCGGTGCCGAAGTAGACGAGCGGCAGCGTGCCGATCGAGGTGTGCGCGCCGAGCGAGCCGCCAAACGACGGGTTGACCGCGATCTGCTCGCCGACATACGACGCGCTGATCAGGTCGAGGCCGAGGCCGCCGTACGCCGGCGGAATCTCGAGCCGCAGCAGATCGAGATCGCTCGCCTTCTTCAGCAGCTGGCGCGTCAGCGCCCAGTCGTGCTCGTAGAGCCGCTGCACGACCGGCAGCACTTCCTTCTGCATGAACTCGGCGGCGGTCTGGCCGAACAGCCGCTGCTCGTCGGTCAGATCCTCGCGCACGAACACATCGTCTGGCCGCGGCGTCGAGGTGAGGAACTGTCCGCCGCCGACCGGCGTCTGTGTCTGGGTCATGGTGGTCTCTGCGTTCTCTGCCGTCTCGGCGCGCTCCGCGCCCACGTTTGACTCCCGGAGCGGCGGAGAAGTATAAGCCTGACAACGTGCCCAACCATCAACGAATTGTTCCAGCTGAACGGATCGCGTCGCGATCGTCACCGGCGGATCGCGCGGCCTCGGTCAGGAGATGGCGGAAGGGCTCGCCGAAGCCGGCGCGTCGCTGATGCTCTGCGCGCGCCGCGACGAATGGCTGACGCCGACGCGTCGAGGCGATGCGCGCGCGCGGCTTCACGGTCGAAGGCATGCTCTGCGACGTGTCGAAGCCGGCCGACGTGCAGGCGGTCGTCGACAAGACGATCGCGTCGTTCGGCCAGCGTCGACATCCTGGTCAACAACGCCGGCGTCACCTGGGCGGCCGAGCCCGAAGACATGCCGCTCGACAAGTGGCAGAAGGTCGTCGACGTCAACCTGACCGGCGCGTTCCTGTTCGCGCAGGCGGCGGGGCGCGACATGCTGAAGCGGCAGTACGGGCGGATCATCAACATCGCGTCGATCGCCGGGATGCACGCGTCGGTGCAGGGGCCGCACTACGCGGCCTACGCCGCGACCAAGGCCGGCCTGATCGGGCTGACGCGCGAGCTCGCCGTGTCGTGGGCGCGCAAGGGCATCCGCGTCAACGCGATCGCCCCCGGCTTCTTCCACTCGCGCCTCGCCGACGGCGCGATCGCGATGAACGAGGCGTCGATCAAGGCGAGCAGCCCGATTCCGCGCGTCGGCGACGCCGGCGAGCTCAAAGGCGTCGCGGTCTTCCTCGCCGCCGACGCCTCGAACTACATCACCGGCCAGACGATCGTCGTCGACGGAGGACGGACAATCGCGTGAGCACCCCATCACCCTACGCGTCGCGGCCCTGGCTGCAGCACTACGACTACTGGGTCCGGCCGCACATGTCGTATCCCGGGCGGCCGCTCTACGACATCCTCGCGTTGACGGCCGTGCGACCGGCCCGATCGCCCGGCGACGCAGTTTCTCGGCGCCGAGCTGACGTTCTCGATCTGAAGCAGCGGGCCGACGCGCTGGCGGCGTCGCTGGCGCGATCTGGGCATCGTGAAGGGCGATCGCGTCGGCATCATGCTGCCGAACTGCCCGCAGTACATCATCGCGGCGTTCGCGGTCCTCGGCTCGGCGCGGTCGTCGTCAACATCAACCCGAGCTACACGCGCGCGCGAGTCCTGGTCGTCGCCGCCGACTCGACGCCGCGCATCGTCGATCACCTCGACGCGCTCGTGCCGCTGGTGCAGGGCGTCCGCAACGAGACGACGATCGAGCAGATCATCGTCACCTCGCTGGCAGAATATTCAGCCGCCGCCGCGGCTGCCACCTCGCATCGACGGCACACTGGCGCTCGCCGACCTGATCGGGACAGACCGGGGTCAGACGCGGGTCGGACACCCGTCCGGACCTCCGTCAGACCCGCCGACTCGTCGCCGATCGGGCCCGACGACCTCGCGGTCCTGCAATACACCGGCGGCACCACCGGCACGCCGAAGGGCGCGATGCTGACCCACGGCAACATCTTCGCCAACGTCGTCCAGACGGAGGCGTGGACCAACCCGGCGTACATCCTCGGCGGCGAGGAGCGCTACCTGGTCGTCATCCCCTACTTCCACATCTACGCGTTCTCGGTCTGCATGATGACCGGGCTGTGGGTCGGCGCGCTGCAGATCATCCATCCCGAAGTACGACCCCGAGCAGGTGCTGGCGTCGATCAAGCGAGTTCCGCCCGACCTACTTCCCGGCCGTGCCGACCGTGTTCGTCTCGCTGCTGAACCATCCGCGCGTCGGCGAGTTCGGCCTCGAGCACGTCCGCATTTTCAACAGCGGCGGCGCGCCGTGCCCGGTCGAAGTGATGGAGGAGTTCGAGCGCCGCATCGGCCGGCCGCTGAACGAAGGGCTACGGGCTCTCGGAGACCTCGCCGGTCACCCATTCGACGCCGCAGCTCGCCCGCCGCAAGCTCGGGCACGATCGGCCTGCCGTTCCCCGACACCGACATCAAGGTCGTCGACGTCGAAACCGGCACGCGCGAGCTGCCGCTCGGCGAGATCGGGCGAGCTCTGCATCGCCGGCCCGCAGGTGATGAAGGGCTACTGGAACAAGCCGCGAGGAGAGCGCGCAGCGTGCTGCGCGCCGACGCCGACGGCCGCATCTGGTTCCACACCGGCGACGTCGCGACGCATGGACGAGGACGGCTACACGTCGATCGTCCAGCGCAAGAAGGACATGATCATCGTCGACGGCTTCAACGTCTATCCGTCGGAAGTCGAAGCGGTGCTCTACACGCATCCGGCGGTGCGCCTCGCGGCCGTCATCGGCATCCCGGATCCCTATCACGGCGAAACCGTGCAAGGCCTGCATCGCGCTCAAGGCCGGCGCCGTCGGCGACGCGCGAGGAGATCATCGCGTTCTGCAGGACCAGCCTGACCGAGTACAAGGTGCCGCGCAGCGTCGAGGTCCGCGACACGCTGCCGATGAGCGCGGTCGGGAAAATCCTCTACCGCGTGCTGCGCGACGAGCACGCTGAATCGGTGACCGAGAAGCAGCTGATGGCCGTCATCCGCGAGGGGCTGAGCGGCCTCGAATTCTTCCGCCGATGATCGCCGGCGACATCCCGCCGCCGCCGATGGTGGCGCTGCTCGGCATCCGGCTGCGTCGAAGCCGACGAAGGCCGCGTCGTCTTCACCGGCACGGTCGAGGAGCAGTACTACAACGGCATGGGCGTCGCGCACGGCGGCTACGCCGCGACGCTGCTCGATTCGGCGCTCGGCTGCTGCGATCAACACGCTGATGCCGCCGGGCAGGCGCTTCACGACGCTCGAGCTGAAGGTGAACCTCACCCGGCCGCTCACGCACGAGGTCGGGCAGCTGTGCTGCGAGGCCAAGGTCGTGCACGTCGGCGGCCGCACCGCGACGTCGGAAGGCCGCATCGTCGATCGCAACGGCAAGCTCTACGCCCACGGCACGACGACCTGCATCATCGTCGAAGCGCCGCGCGGCACACTCGAACCGTAGGGCGGGGCTTCAGCCTCGCCGCGTCGGCGGCCCTGAAGGCCGCCCCACGAAGGGTCTCACATGCCCGATCTGGTTCGTTACGAAGTCAAGGACGGCGTCGCCGTCGTCACCATCGACAACCCGCCGGTCAACGCGCTGGCGCCGTCGGTCTGGGACCGAGATCGACGAGGCGGTGCAGCGCGGCGTCGCCGATCCGGCGGCCGAGGCGATCGTCGCTCATCGGCGCCGGCACGACGTTCATCGCCGGCGCCGACATCAAGGTCGTTCGAGCTGCTGAAGACGCCGCGAGGACTCGATGACGCGATCGGCCGGCACCCACGCGCTGCTGCAGCGGATGGAAGACGCGACCAAGCCGCTCGTCGCCGCGATTCACGGCAACGCGCTCGGCGGCGGGCTCGAGGTCGCGCAGGCGTGTCACTTCCGCGTCGCCACGAAGGACGCGAAGGTCGGCCAGCCCGAAGTGCTGCTCGGCATCATCCCCGGCGCCGGCGGCACGCAGCGGCTGCCGCGGCTGGCCGGCGCGGAGCTGGCGCTGGAGATGTGCACCGACGGCAAGCCGGTGCCGGCGCCGAAGGCGCTGGCCGCCGGCATCATCGATCGCATCGTCGACGGCGATCTGCTGACCGGCGCGATCGCGTTCGCCAAGGCGAAAGCGCGCGGCCGGCGAGATCCGGAAGGTGCGCGAGATCGCGCATCAGCGCCGACGGCGTGCAAAGCCGGGCTCGAGGCGTGCGAGGCGACGCGCGCCGCGCTCGAAGAAGACCGCGCAAGGGCATGCAGGCGCCGTTCGCCGCCGTCACGCGATCGAGGCCGGCCTGAAGCTGGCGTTCGACGACGGCTCGGTCCGCGAGCGCGAGCTGTTCGCCGACTGCGTCGTCTCGACCGAGTCGAAGGCGCTGCGGCATCTGTTCTTCGCCGAGCGCGAGGTCGCGAAGGTTCCCGACGTCCCGAAGGACACGCCGGCCAAGGAGATCAAGCGCGCGGCGGTCGTCGGCGCCGGCACGATGGGCGGCGGCATCGCGATGACCTACGCGAACGCCGGCATTCCGGTCCTGCTCAAGGACGTCGACGATGCGGCGCTGCAGCGCGGGCTGGCGACGATCCGCAGGAACTACGACGTGACGATGTCGAAGGGCAAGATGACCGCCGAGCAGGTCGACAAGACCATGGCGCTCATCACGCCGACGACGACCTACGACGGCTTCGACCAGGTCGACATCGTCGTCGAAGCGGTGTTCGAGAACATGGACCTGAAGAAGGCGACGTTCGCGGAGCTCGCGCAAGGTGACGCGGCCCGACTGCGTGCTCGCGTCGAACACGTCGACGCTCGACATCGACGAGTTCGCCAGGGCGAGCGGCCGGCCGGCGCAGGTGATCGGCCACCACTTCTTCAGCCCGGCGAACGTGATGAAGCTGCTCGAGATCGTCCGCGGCCGCGAGACGAGCAAGGAAGTGATCGCCACGTCGCTGAAGCTGGCGAAGAAGCTCGGCAAGGTCGGCGTCGTCGTCGGCAACTGCTTCGGCTTCGTCGCCAACCGGATGCTCGCCTACTACATGCGCGAGGCGTATCTGCTGCTCGAGGAGGGCGCGAGCGTCGAGCAGATCGATCGCGTGCTGACCGAGTTCGGGCTGCCGGTCGGGCCGTTCGGCATGCAGGACATCGCCGGCATCGACGTCGGCGCGCGCATCCGCCAGTACCTGGCGTCGATCGGCAAGTCGCGCGCGGAAGGGCCGCAGTCGGCGGTGCCCGATCGGCTGTTCGAGATGGGACGCTACGGGCAGAAGACCGGCGCCGGCTGGTACAAGTACGACGCGCCGGGCAGCCGCAACCGGACGCCCGATCCGCTGATCGAACAGCTCGCCGAGGAAGAGGCGAAGAAGCGCGGCATCGCGCGCCGCCCGATCGCGGACGAGGAGATCGTCGCGCGCATCACGACCGCGCTCGCCAACGAAGGCGCGCGCGTGCTCGAGGACGGCTACGCGACGCGCGCCGGCGACATCGACATCATCTACATCTACGGCTTCGGCTTCCCGCGCCATCGCGGCGGGCCGATGTTCTATGCCGACACCGTCGGCCTCGATCGACGGTGCTCGCGCGGGTGAAGGAGTATCGCGCGCGGTTCGGCGACTACTGGGAGCCGGCGCCGCTGCTCGAGCGGCTGGTCGCCGAGGGGCGGGGGTTCTACAGCGAAGCGGCGGCGCCCGCGTGATCACCGATCAACGCAGAACTCGCGGAACCCGCCGAGATTCTTTTCGTGGGCGGGCCGGTTTGAAAACCGGCCCCTACCGGTGACGCGATGATCGACGTCGACGTTCGGACGCTCAAAGATCGCATCGGCGAGGAGATCGCCGTCAGCGACTGGCTCGAGGTGACGCAGGCGCGCATCGATCAGTTCGCCGACGCGACCGGCGACCGCCAGTGGATCCACGTCGACCCGGCGCGCGCCGCGGCCGAGTCGCCGTTCAAGACGACGATCGCGCACGGCTTCCTGACGCTGTCGCTGCTCAGCCCGCTGCTGCGCGACTCGATGCAGTTCAGCGGGCTGCGGATGGCGATCAACTACGGCGTGAACCGCGTGCGGTTCATCTCGCCGGTGCCTGCCGGCGCGCGGATCCGCGCCCGGATCGCGGTCCACGGCGTCGAGGAGGTCTCCGGCGGATTCCAGGTGACGTGGCTGGCAACCGTCGAACGCGAGCACAGCGACAAGCCCGCGTGCGTCGCCGAGTGGATCGTTCGTTATTACCCTGAAAAGTAGCAGGACTCGGGACTGGGGGCTGGGGGCTGGGTGGGACTGGGGACTCGGATTGCGCTACGACCATCGCGAATCGCACTGCACGCCCCTAATCCCGACTCCGCACACCCTGATCTGCGCTAGAATCAACGAGCCAGCCAAGCCGCCTGAGTAGTTGGGTCTCCCAATGCGCTACTCGAAATTCATCACTGTTCTCCTCGCGTCGGTCGCGTGTGCGACCTTCTTCGCCACCGAAGTGGCTGCCCAGGGTCGCAGCCGCGGCGGAGGGGGAGGAGGCGGAGGCGCCCGATCAGGAGGCGCACGATCAGCCGGCGGCGCCCGCCCTGCCGGCGGTGCTCCGACGGTCGGACGCGCCGTGCCGCGCTCCGGCGTCGTGCACGGCGGCGGCGGTTACGGCGGCCGCACCTATGGCTCCCGCGGCGCGTACTATGGCCACGGTGGGTACTATGGGCACGGCTCGTACTACCGTCCCTACTATGGGTATGGCTATGGCTACCCCTACCGCTACGGTTATCCCTACTACGGCTACCCCGGGTTCTCGATTGGAATCGGCATCGGGTTTGGCTACCCCTACTACGGATATTACGGCTACCCGTATGCCTACGGCGCCCCATACGGATACGGCTATCCGGCCGGCTATGTCGCGTATGGAGGTTCGGCGTACGGCGGCATCCGCATCGAAGGCGCGGTGCGCAACGCCGAGGTCTACGTCGACGGCGGCTACGCCGGCATCGTCGACAACTTCGACGGTTCGTTCCAGCGGCTCCAGCTCGAGCCGGGCACGCACTCGATCGAAATCCGGGCGCCGGGAGTGCCGCCGCTCGCCTACGACGTGAACGTCCAGCCGGGCCAGACGGTGACGCTGCACCCCAACGTTCGCTAACCTGCCGCCATCGTATGTCGGGCACGGCTTCAGCCGTGCCGTGAGGTGCCGCTGAAGCGGCGCCCTACATCCGAGGCAGCTTACGTTCCGATATCCTCGTTCCACAACTCCGGATGCGCCGCGATGAACGCCTTCATCATCGCGGTGCACCGTTCGTCCTGCACCACCTCCACCGCCACGCCGCGCGCGCGCAGCAGATCCTCCTCGCCCATGAACGTCTGGTTCTCGCCGACGACCACCTGCGGGATACCGTAGAGCAGAATCGCGCCGGTGCACATCGCGCAGGGCGACAGCGTCGTATAGATCACGCACTCGCGATAGACCGCCGCGGGCTGCCGGCCGGCGCGTTCGAGCGCATCCATTTCACCGTGCAGCACCGCGCTGCCCTGCTGCACGCGCCGGTTGTGGCCGCGGCCGATGATGCGGCCGCGATGCACGAGCACCGCGCCGATCGGGATGCCGCCCTCTTCGAGACCGCGCGCCGCCTCCTTGATCGCCGCGCTCAGAAACGGGTCCATGGGCGATATTGTCGCCGAAGCGCAGCCCATCCGTAGCGTGCCGCGAGCTCGTCAAGAGCGCTCATCACCACCACAACGGCACGCGTTTCGCTACACATCGGGTGGAGGTAATGCAGTCATGCTCCACATGGCGCTCGTTTTTCTCGTCATTGGGCTCATCGCGGCCCTGCTCGGGTTCACGATCTATCGCCGGCGCGTCGATCGCCATCGCGAAGTTCCTGGCCGGGCTGTTCCTGGTGCTGTTCCTCGTGTTCCTGATCATCGGGCTGATGGCGACCCGCAAAATCGTCGGCTGACGGCTGATACAATGGAGAATCTCGGCAGTCCGAGATTCTCCATTGAACCCTCGCACGCATTCATTTCTTGCCGCTGCCGTCGCGTGCGTGCTCGTGCTTGCCACCGGGCTCTCGAGCCAGACGCCGCCCGGCCCTTCGCTGACGCTGCTGTCGCGTGACGGACGGCGCGCCGCTGCCGATTACGCTGGTCGCAACGACCAGGAGATGGTCGCGCTCGACGACCTCGCCACCGCCGTTCCAGCTGACGGTCCGCGAAGAGGCCTTCGGTGCGATCACCGTTACCTACAAAGGGAAAACGATTGTCCTGACGCCGGATCAGGCGCTGGCCTCGGTGTCGGGCCGGCTCGTCTCGCTGCCCGCGCCGACGGCGCGAAGCGGGCGGCGCTGGTTCGTGCCGGTGGAGTTCATCAGCCGCGCGCTGTCGCTCATCTACGACGCGCGGCTCGAGCTGCGGAAGCCGTCGCGCCTGCTGATCGTCGGCGACCTTCGCGTGCCGCGGATCACGCTCCGCTACGATCCGCTCGGCGCCTCGGGGCGTTTGACGATCGACGCGACGCCGCGCGCGCTCGCAACGGTGACGCAGGAGGCCGACCACCTCACGATCAAGTTCGAGGCCGACGCGATCGACGTCGCCAACCCGCCGCTGCCGGAGCCGAACTCGAAGGATCTGCTGCAGGGCGTGCGCGTGGTCGATGCGACGACGCTCGCCGTCGATCTCGGTCCGCGCTTCTCGAGCTTCCGGGCCACCAGCCAGCCGGTCGACACGACGGCGCGGCTGGTCATCGATCTGCTCGCGCAGACCGAGACGGCTGCGCAGCCGCCGGCTCCGCCAGGCGCCACGCCGCCCGGCGCGACACCGCCGCCGGCCACGCCGCCGCCGCCCGCGCCGCCGGAACTGCCGCCGGCCTTCGGTCAGTCCTCCTCCGCGATCCACACCGTCGCGATCGATCCCGGCCACGGCGGCGACGACGCCGGCGTCAAGGGCGCGAACGGCGCGATCGAAAAGGACGTGACGCTGGCGATCGCGCGCCGGGTGAAGGGCGTGATCGAAGCGCGGCTCGGGCTCCGCGTGCTGCTGACGCGCGACGACGATCGCAACGTGCCGCTCGACGAGCGCACGGCAATCGCGAACAACAACAAGGCGGACTTGTTCATCAGCCTGCACGCCAACGCGTCGCTGCGCAAGGCGACCAGCGGCGCGACGATCTTCACCGCCGCGTTCGAGCGTGATGCGGCCGCCAACGCAACCGCCGGCGGCGCCGACCGTCTGCCCACCTTCGGCGGCGGCGCGCGCGACATCGAGCTCGTGCTCGTGGGACCTGGCGCAGACGCGCCACCTCGATCGGTCGGCGGCCTTCGCCGGCATGCTCGAGCAGCAGATGCGCGACCGGGTGCCGCTGGCCGCGCAGGCCCTCGACCGCGCCGCGCTGCGCGTGCTCGAATCGGCGAACATGCCGGCCGTCCTGATCGAGGTCGGCTACCTGACGAACCCGGAGCAGGAAACGCTGATCAAGACCGACGCGTTCCAGAACTCCGTCGCCCAGTCGGTCTACGACGCGGTCGTCCGGTTCCGCGACTCGCTCCTCGGCCGGAGGCACGCGATGAGCGCCGGGCGCCGGATGGTCGTCATCGCCGCGCTGCGTCAGCGTCATCGCCCTGGGCGCCCTGTTCGCGATCTTCATGTGGCGCCGCGCTGGAGCGGCCGCGCGACGACGAGCACGACCGCCAGCGCGGCGACGCCGCCGCCCGCCGCACCCGGCGGCGCCGGGACGCAAGATCAAGGCGCGGCTGTTCTACGTCGCCGACGGACGGCACGAAGCTGACGAGCGTCGAGCGCGACGTCGCGTTCGGCGAAGGCGCGGTCGAACAGGCGCGCGAGATCATCGTCGGCGCAGATCGCGCCGGTGGTCGAGCCGCTGGTGTCGGCGGTGCCGGCCGGGCACGGCGCTGCGCGCGGTGTTCATCACCGAGGGCGGCGAGGCCTACGTCGATCTGTCGCCGCGAGGTCGTCGCGGCGCACCCGGGCGGGACGCTCAACGAGATGCTCTCGATCTATACCCTGGTCAACGCGCTGACCGAGAACCTGCCGGCGGTCACCGCCGTGCAGGTGCTCGTCGACGGCAAGGAAGTGGAGACGCTCGCGGGCCACGTCGATCTCCGCCGCCCGCTCGCCAAAAATCTCGCGTGGGTAGAATAGAGTAGCGCAGCTCTCAGGGCTGCCCCGATTTCTGTCGCTGTCAGCACTCAGCTGTCAGCTGACAGCTGAACGCTGTGAGCTGAGAGCCTGACGAATGCGCACCGACCTTCGACCGCACGACCAGCTTCGCGAAACCACCATCACGCCCGACTATCTGATGCACGCCGAGGGTTCGGTGCTGATTACCGCCGGCAACACCAAGGTGATCTGCACCGCGAGCGTCGAGGATCGCGTGCCCGGCTTCCTCCGCAACACCGGCAAGGGATGGGTGACGGCCGAGTACGGGATGCTGCCGCGCGCCACCAGCACGCGCATGCAGCGCGAGGCGTCGAGCGGCAAGGTCGGCGGCCGCACGCAGGAGATTCAGCGCCTCATCGGCCGCTCGCTGCGAGCGGTGACCAACCTGACCGCGCTCGGCGAGCGGACGATCTGGGTCGACTGCGACGTCATCCAGGCCGACGGCGGCACGCGGACCGCGTCGATCACCGGCGCGTTCGTCGCGCTGGCGCTGGCGCTCGAGAAGCTGCGCGAGCGCGACGTCATCCGGACGATCCCGCTTTCCGACTACGTCGCCGCGACCAGCGTCGGCATCGTCGACGGCGAGCCGCTGCTCGACCTGGCCTACGACGACGACTAGCCGCGCCGACGTCGACATGAACATCGTCAAGACCGGCGACGGCCGGTTCATCGAGGTTCAGGGAACGGCGGAAGCGATTCCGTTCGGGCGCGACGCGCTGATGTCGCTGCTCGATCTCGCCGACCTCGGCATCCGGCAGCTGGTCGAGAAGCAGCGCGCGATCGTCGGCCACCTGGTGAAGTACACGGAGCCGAAGTAAAGGCGTCCATGCAGCTCTCTCGCGCGGTCATCGACACGCCGCTCGGCGAGATGCTCGCGCTCTCGTCGGACGAGGGGCTCTGCGCGCTGCGAGTTCATCTCGGTAGGGGACGGCGCGTCGGACCGGCCGGCGCAGGGCCGGTCGGCGAGGCCGTCCCGCGCAAGAACTTCCACACCGGCCAGGAGCGGCTGACGCGGCTGAACGCGCGGCTCGCGCGCTGGTTCCCGCCGCACGAGATCGTCGACCGCGATACGGCGACGCTTCGCCGGACGCGCGCGTGGCTGGAGGCCTACTTCGCCGGCGCCGCGGCGGAAATCGGAGACCTGCCGCTCGACATGCGCGGCGCCCCGTTCGAGAAGCGGGTGTGGCAGGCGCTGACCGAAATTCCGCCGGGCGAGACGACCAGCTACGGCGCGATTGCTACGGCGCTGCATTCGCCCGGCGCCTCACGCGCCGTCGGCGCGGCCAACGGCGCCAACCCGGTGTCGATCATCGTCCCCTGCCACCGCGTCATCGGCGCGTCCGGATCGCTGACCGGCTACGGCGGCGGCCTCGAGCGCAAGACGTGGCTGATCGATCACGAGCGCCGCTGGCGCCGCGAGCCGCAGCCGTCGCTGTTCTGACCACGACAGATCAACGCGGAACCCACGAAGCTCACGAAGAAGAATTTCCAGTGTACTTCTGTTCTGTTCGTGTTTCTGTCGTGACCTTCGTACCGTCTTCGTGGTCGTCCGTCACTCGTATCGAGCGCACGGATCGGATCGACTCTCGTCGCCCGCCGCGCCGGTACGTAGCACGCGACCAGCGCGACGACGGTGAGGGTGCCGGCGAGCGCGACGAGCGTCCCCGGATCGCGTGGGCTGACGCCGAAGAGCAGCGTCGCGATCGCCCGCGTCACCGCCAGCGCGCCGATGATTCCGGCGGCGACGCCGGCGGCGGCGAGCCGCACGCCCTGCCCCAGCACCATGCCGACGACATCGCCCGGTGACGCGCCGAGCGCCATGCGGATCCCGATCTCGTGGGTGCGCTGCGTCACGAAGTAGGCCATCACGCCGTAGATGCCGATCGCCGAGAGCAGCAGCGCGGTGACGGCGAACAGCGCCAGCAGCAGCATGGTGAAGCGCCGCTCGGCCAGCGCCGCCGCGACCACCTCCTCCATCGTGCGCACGCCGAACACCGGCTCGTTCGGATCGACGGCGCGCACTTCGCGGCGCAGCGATTCGGCGAGCATCGAGGGATCGTGCGTCGTGCGGACGACCAGCGTCAGGTTCAGGTTCGACGTCTGCAGCACCGAGCGGTACATGAGCGGCGCGGCGCCGGCGTCGAGCCGGGCGCTCTTCACGTCGCGCACGACGCCGACGATCGTCATCCAGTTGATCGGCGTCGCCTGAAGCGGCCCACCTCCGGGGCGCCCGCGCGGGCCCGGGGCGAGCCGCTTGCCGAGCGCATCCTCGCCCGGAAAGAAGTGCTGCGCGAAGCTCTCGCTGACCACCAGCGCGATCGGCGCCTTCACATCGTCGTGCGCGTCGAAGAGGCGGCCGCGCACCAGCTCGACGCCAAGCGCGCGGAAGTACCCCGGCGTCACGAACGACGCCTCGCTCATCGGGATGTCGCCGCTCGCGGCCGGCCGTCCCTCGATCGTGAACGCGCCGCGCCCGGTCGGGCCGGTGAGCGGCAGGCTGGAGACGCCGCCGACGGCCTGCGACGCCCGGCAGCGCGGCGATGCGATCGAGCACGCGCGTGTAGAACCGGACGCGTGCGTCGTGCGCGAAATATGGCCCGGTCTCGGGCAGGTTGGGCTGCGGCAGCCACAGCCGCGCGGTCAGCACGGACTCCGGATTGAAGCCGAGGTCGACGCGCTGCAGCCGCCAGAAGCTCTGGACCAGGAGCGCGGCGCCGACGAGCAGCACCAGCGCGAGCGCGAACTCGCCGACGACCAGCATGCTGCGCAGGCGCGTGGTGCGGCCGGCGGCGGTCGCCGAGCGCCCCGCCTCGCGGATCACCTGATGCAGATCGGCGTGCGATCCCTGGATCGCCGGCGCGAGCCCGAAGAGGATGCCGGTGAACAGCGAGAGCGCCGTGGTGAACGCGAGCACCGTCCAGTTGACGCCGACGTCGTGCAGCCGCGGCAGGCTCGAGGGGCTGAGCTGCACCAGGCCGTCCACGCCCCAGACCGCGACGAACAGGCCGAGCGCGCCGCCGACCGCCGCGAGCAGCACGCTCTCGGTCAAGAGCTGCCGCACCAGGCGCACGCGCCCCGCGCCGAGCGCGCGGCGGACGGCAATCTCGCGCTGCCGCGCCGACGATCGCGCGAGCAGCAGGTTGGCGACGTTGGCGCACGCAATCAGCAGCACGAAGCCGACGGCGGCGAGCAGCGTCAGGAGCGCCGGCCGGACGTTGCCGACCAGGTCGTCGTGCAGCGGGATTACGCGCAGCGCCCAGCCCGTGCCGTCGGGATAGTCGGCGGGAAACTCGCGCCGCAGCCGCTCGGCCAGCGCATCGATCTTCTGCTGTGCCGCGGCGACGCTGACGCCCGGCTTCAGACGGCCAAGGCCTCCCTGCAGCAGATACGCGCGACGGATCGGCTGCGTCGGGAACGGCGACGCCACCCAGCCGGCCGGCGCCCACACCTCGACATCGGTCTCGGTGCCGCGCCCCGGATGGCGGAACGCCGCCGGCGCGACGCCGATGATCGAGTACATGTCGTTGTCGATGCGGATCCGCCTGCCGAGCACGCCCGGATCGCCGCCGAACCGGCGCTTCCAGAGCGCGTCGCTGATCACGGCGACCTCGGTGATCCCCGGCTGCTTGTCGGAGGCGTCGAACACGCGTCCGTGCTGCGCGGCGATGCCGAGCATCGTGAAGTAGCTCGGCTTCGACCAGTGCGGTCTCGACCCGTTCGGGCTCGTCGGTCTCGGTCAGGTTGGCGCTGATCGGCCAGACGCCGCCGATCTCGTCGAAGACGCCCGACTGCTGCAGATCGAAGAGCTCGGGCACCGACAGCCCGGCGTCCTTCACCGCCTGGCGGTTGAAATCGGCAGTCACCCGCACCAGCTGCTCGGGGGTCCTGAACGGCAGCGGCGCGAGCAGAATCGCGTGGACGATGGTGAAGAGGGCGGTGTTGGCGCCGATGCCGAGCGCGAGGGTGGTGACGGCGATGAGCGAGAACGCCCGATCGCGCCACGCGGTGCGGAGCGCGTAGCGAAGGTCTTGAAAGAGAGTCATAGCAATCCGAGTGGCTGCACGGTTGCAGTTGCAGATGCCAGGTGCAGGGTGCAAGCATGCAACTGCAGCTGCAGGTGCAGCAACCGAGCGCCATCGATCGCGCGGTTTCTCGAACGTTTTCGCGGCCCTGCGCTTGCGGCGTCCCACCGATGGGACGCGGGGCGTTCAGAAACGAAAACGCGCGGCCGCCGACTCGATTCAGGTTACGGGAGCTTCGGCGTGGCGAGGAACGCGGCGCAGGGCGCGAAACGCTTCGCCGCGATGGCTGACCGCGGCCTTGCGGTCGCCGGCTTCGGCCAGCGTCTGGCCGAAGGGCGGGTAGAAGAAGATCGGGTCGTAGCCGAACCCGCCGCTGCCCCTCGCCTCCGCCGCGATCTCGCCTTCGACGGTGCCGCGCGTTTCGAACAGGATGCGCTCGCCCTGCGCCAGCGCGACCGCGCAGACAAACCGCGCCGTGTTGCCGGTGCCGGTGTCACCGCCGGCGTGTTTTGCGCGCAACGCGTCGTGAATCAATGCAAACTTCGCCGGATACGGCAGATCGGCGCCGCCATACCGCGCCGACTCGACGCCCGGCGCGCCGTCGAGCGCGTCAATCGCAAGCCCGGAATCCTCGGCGACTGTCAGCTCGCCGGTGGCGGCGGCGTAATACAACGCCTTGGCGCGCGCGTTCTCTTCGAAGGTCTGTCCGGTTTCTTCCGGCGCCGTGACGTGCGGCCATGCATCGAGTGTCAGCAGGTCGAACGGCAGCCCCGCGAGCAGCTGACGAATCTCCCGAATCTTGCCCGGATTGGTGGTCGCCACGAGTAGCCGCACGCTCAACACTCTAAAGGAAGGCGTTCGAAAAAGATGCGCTCGACGCCAAGAACTAAGCGAGCGGAGGCTGTGCGAAGCGGCTGCGACTGACAAGACTGCGACTGAAGACTGCGCTGAGAGGTTGGCCGCGGGCGGCGACCCGAAGGTCGGCCGCCCGGGGGATCGGAAGGTTTTCGGCCGGCTGGCTGACGGCTCAAAGGAAAGACTTGCGTCCAGCCGACGGGCGGGCGCTGCTCGACCGAGGGAGCTGTGCCTCTAGGCCGCTCCCGCCAGGCGGCGAGACCGGAGCGAGGCCTTGACGGGCGCCGCGTGCTCCACACGCATGAACGCGCCGTCGCGAGTACGGAACAAGAACTTTGCTTCGACCAGGGCGCCGAGCAGTGCGTCGCACGATGCGGCGTCGAGCCCCCAGAGGCGTCGCGCTTGCGGTTCGGTCAATCGCAGTCCCGGCATTTCGAGGAACTCACCCTGGACGCGCCTGAGCACTTCATCGTTCGCGCGGGTTGGCTCGGGCGTCATCGCTTACCTCCAAACGTTGTGTTGCCCAGGGACGCACTCAAAAGGAGCAACCGATATGCCAGCCGAAAGTTCTGCGTAGTCGCTCATCAGCAGCTGAGACCGCGCAAAAACAGGCGCGAATCCTCGATGGCCTGATCGCGTTTGCAGCGACCGGCGGGAATAACGTGAATTCCCCGTTGAATGCGTGACGGGATGTGTAGGAAATCCGATCAGGCCCTTTATGGGATCGCGATGCCCCAGATATTGCATGAGATACCTATATGAGTGATATGAGCGAGCTCAACTTGTCCACACATCGAGCCTCCGCCAGCGTCTGGGACCGCCGCGGCTGGGACGGCACCCGCGAACGGCTGGCGATGACCCGCTGGCTGCTCGGCGTCGGCGGCGCCGCGCTGGCCCTGCAAGGCCTGCGGCAGAAATCGGCGGTGGGCGGACTCCTGGCCGGCATCGGCGGCAGCCTCGCCTGGTGGGCGCTCTCGGGCGAAGGCGATCTGTCCGAACGCGCGCCGCTGGATGGCCCGGATGGCCGAACGGGTCGGCTGGCACACCGACGATCTCGTGCACGACGCGTCGGCCGATTCGTTCCCGGCCAGCGACGCGCCGGCGTGGACGCCGACCGTCGGCACCGGCCTGCGCGGGCGCAACCGGGAGCGCTAGTCAGTGCTCAAGGCGTTCCGGGTTCCGATCACCTGGTACGAGCTCTTCAAGCGGACCGCGACCGAGGTCAGTGGCCGACAACTGTCTCGGCCTCGCCGCGCAGCTGGCGTATTACTTTTTCCTCGCGCTCTTTCCGGCGCTGCTCTTCCTCGTCGCTGTCATCAGCTTCATGCCGGTCGCCGGCCTGCTCGACGCGGTCACGACGATGCTGGCGCGCGTCGCGCCGGGCGAGGTGCTGTCGATCGTCCAGGAGCAGATCGTCAAGATCGCGAACGACAAGAGCGGCGGCCTCCTCACGCTCGGCATGCTCGGCACCATCTGGAGCACGTCGTCCGGGATGACGGCGATCATCGATACGCTCAACCAGGCCTACGACATCCAGGAGAGCCGGCCGTGGTGGAAGGTGCGGCTGATGGCCATCGGCCTGACCATCGCGCTCGCGGTCTTCATCGTCCTTTCGCTGGCGCTGGTGCTGGTCGGGCCGACGCTGGCCGAGAAAGTCGCGGTCTGGGCGCATCTGGGCCCGGCCTTCGACGTGGACGTGGAAGATCCTGCAGTGGCCGGTCGTCTTCGCGCTGGTGACGCTGGGCATCGCGCTCATCTACTACTTCGCGCCCGACGCGGAGCAGGATTGGGTCTGGATCACCCCCGGCTCGATCCTCGCCACCGTCCTCTGGCTGCTCGTCTCGCTCGTCTTCAAGTTCTACGTCGCGCAACTTCACCTCCTACACCGCGACCTACGGCATCATCGGCGGCGTCGATCGTGCTGATGCTGTGGTTCTACGTCTCGGCGCTCGCGGTGCTGGTCGGCGCGGAGCTGAACGCCGAGATCGAGCACGCGTCGCCCTACGGCAAGGACCCGGGCGAGAAGGTCGCAGGGGAGAAGAGGAAGCTCGGCCCGGCCGCCGAACGCGCCTGGCGCGACAGCAAGGCGGCGGGGACCTTCAAGCCGGCGCTGTCGCGCGAGAACTGCACCGTCGACGCGGACCTTCTGCCGGCGCCGCCCGCGCCGCCGCGCCGGACGCGCTTCAGCGACTGGGTCGTCACCGGCCTCGTCGTGGCTGAGACGGCGGCTCTGACCTACGCAAAACTCCGGGGACGCCCCGAACGACACGCGGCATAGTCGTCCGGCTTGCGGACCGCAGCGGCGTATCGCAGCCGTGCAGCGTCCGGCTTCAGCCGGACCCTCGACAACGACGGTACAGTTCCTGTCTTCGACCAGCACAGCCGACCAACCGCCGGCACTCCGCGTCGAAATTGGAAGGTCCAGCGCCAGTCTTCGCCGGCGGCCCCGGGGAAAAAACTGCCGATGGGTTCTCGACAGCAGGGCCGGTCCCGGTAGAATGAGCGCCAGGTGCTGGAAAACCTCTTCCGCTTTCTGTTCAAGTATCCGCCGCTGCTGTTTCAGCAGGGCGATTTCGCCTGGGGTCTGTCCCGGCCGGTGCTGCTGGCGGTCATGGTCGCGGCCGCGATCGCCGTCGCTCGCGCTGCTGACCTACCGCGGCGTGTCGCCGACCGACAAGCGGCTCGATCGCGCGGTGCTCGTCGCGCTGCGGCTGGCTGTGGTCGGCGTCCTCCTGATCTGCCTGTTCCGCCCGACGCTGATCCTCAAGGCCGCGGTGCCGCAGCAGAATTTCCTCGGCGTCCTGGTCGACGACTCGCGCAGCATGACGATCGCCGACCGCGACGGCCAGCCGCGCAGCGCGTTCGTGCAGGAGCAGCTGAACGGCCCGACCGCGCCGCTGCTCGACGCGCTGTCGCAGCGATTCGTCGTCCGCTTCTTCCGCTTCTCGTCGTCGTCGGACCGCGTCGCCGCGGCCGGCGAGCTGAAGTACGGCGGCACCTCGACGCGCCTGGCGCCGGCGCTCGACCGCGCGCGCGACGAGCTCGCCGGGCCTGCCGCTCGCCGGCCTGGTGATGGTCACCGACGGCGCCGACACCTCCGACGCCGCGCATCGACGAGACGCTCGCCAGCCTCAAGGCGCGATCGATTCCGGTGTTCACCGTCGGCGTCGGCCAGGAGCGCTTCGCCCGCGACATCCAGGTGACGCGCGTCGAAACGCCGCGCGCCGTCCTCAAGGGCACCGCGCTCGTCGTCGACGTCGTGCTGTCGCAGACCGGCTACGGCGGCAAGACCGTGCCGCTCACCGTCGAAGACGACGGCCGCATCGTCAGCACGCAGGACGTGACGCTGCCGCGCCGACGGCGAGTCGGCGACGGTGCAAGGTGCGCTTCACCGCCGACGAAGCCGGGCGCGCGGCTGTTCCGCTTCAAGGTGCCGACGCAGGCCGGCGAGCAGGTCACGCAGAACAACGCGCGCGACGCGCTGATCGAGGTGCACGATCGGCGCGAGAAGGTCCTCTACTTCGAAGGCGAGCCGCGCTTCGAGATGAAGTTCATCCGCCGCGCCGTCGAGGACGACAAGAACCTGCAGGTCGCCATCCTGCTGCGCACGGCGGAGAACAAGTACTGGCGCGGCGACGTCAGCGACCCGGACGAGCTGATCGGCGGGTTCCCGAAGACGCGCGAGGAGCTGTTCGCCTATCGCGCGGTCATCCTCGGCAGCGTCGAAGCGGCGTCGTTCACGCCCGAGCAGCTGCGCATGCTCGCCGACTTCGTCAGCAAGCGCGGCGGCGGCCTGCTGATGCTCGGCGGCCGGCGGGCGTTCGCCGAGGGCGGCTGGGGCGGCACGCCGGTCGGCGAGGTGCTGCCGGTCGTGATCGACGACGCGCGAACAGCGAAGTACTTCTCGGAGCTCGTCGGCGCAGCCGACGCGCGCCGGCGCGCACCTTCCCGGTCACGCAGATCGCCGACGACGGAAGAGGCGTCGAGCGACGAAGTGGAACGACATGCCGCCGGTGTCGACGCGTCAACCCGGTGCGCGCAGGCGAAGCCGGGCGCGACGGTGCTGCTGACCGGCGTCGACAACCGCAAGCAGGATCAGATCGTGCTCGCCTACCAGCGCTACGGGCGCGGCAAGGCGATCGCGATGCCGATCCAGGACTCGTGGCTGTGGCAGATGGACGCGAAGATGGCGGTCACCGACACGACGCACGCGATGTTCTGGCGCCGGCTGGTCCGCTGGCTGGTGGACGGCGTGCCGGAGCAGGTCAACCTGACGACGACCACCGATCGCGTCGAGCCGGGCGAGACGGTGAAGCTCACGGCCGAAGTGCTCGACCCCGCCTACGTCGAGGTGAACGACAGCCGCGTCGTCGCGCGCGTCACGTCGCCGTCGGGCAAGACCAGCGAGGTGCCGGTGGAGTGGACGGTCGACCAAGGACGGCGAATACCGCGCCAGCTTCGTGCCCGACGAATCCGGGCATCTACGACGTGCAGGTCACGCGCCGACGCGCGATCAGAAGGAGCTCGGCACAGTCGTCGATGCACGTGCGCGTGTCGGCCGGCGACGCCGAGTACTTCGACGCCGCGATGCGCGCGCCGCTGCTCAAGCGGATCGCCGAAGACACCGGCGGCCGCTTCTTCACGCCGGCCAACGCCGCGTCGCTGCCCGAGGCGATCAGCTACAGCGGCCGCGGCGTCACCGTCGTCGAAGAGCGCGAACTGTGGGACATGCCGGCGCTGTTCATCGCTGCTGCATCGGCCTGGTCGCCGCCGAGTGGGGCTACCGGCGCATGCGAGGGCTGGCGTGACACGACGATCGAACGCAGAGCACGCTGAACACGCAGAAAAAAATAGTTCTCTGCGGATTCCGCGTGTTCTGCGTTTGATCGTCGGTGTCGTCCTGGCCAGCGTGCTGTGGGCGATGCCCGCCTCTGCGCAGCAGACGCACTTGCTCGTCGTCACCGGCGTGCCGGCGACGAGGAGCACGCGGAGCAGTTCCAGAAGTGGGCCACCGACGTTCATCGACGCCGCGAAGAAGAAGGACGCGGTCGCCGACGCGAACATCACCTATCTCGCCGAGCAAGCCAGGCGACGCGCGACGCGCGTCGAGAAAGGCGTTCGCCGATCATCGCCGGCGCGCGCCAAGCCGAACGACGGCGGTCGTCGTGCTGCTCATCGGCCACGGCAGCTTCGACGGCACGCGACGCCGCGTTCAACCTGCCCGGGCCCGACCTGACGGTCGCCGACTGGGCGACGCTGCTCGGCAAGCTGTCCGCGCAGCGGGTCGCGTTCGTCAACACCGCGAGCTCGAGCGGCGCGTTCCTGCCCGCCGTCGCCGCGCCGGGCGCGTCGTCGTCACCGCGACGAAGACCGGCGGCGAGCGCAACGAGACGCAGTTTCCCCGAGTTCTTCGTCGAGGCGTTCAGCGACGCCGCCGCCGATCGCGACCGCAACGGCCACGTGTCGATCGGCGAGGCGTTCGAGTACGCGAAGGCCAAGGTCGTCCAGGCGTTTCAGCAGAAGGGCAACCTGCTCACCGAGCACGCGGCGATCGACGACGGCGGCGGCGGCGACAGCCGTCTCGCCGCCACGCATGTTCCTCGGCACCGGGCGCGCCGAGGATGCGCTCAACGTCGATACCAGCGATCCGGCGATGAGGGCGCTGGTCGACGAGCGCGACGCGATCGAGCAGCAGATCGCCGGGCTGCGGCTGAAGAAAGGGTCGATGAGCGAGGCGCGCGTACGACGCGCGAGATGGAGAAGCTGCTGACCGACCTCGCGCTGAAGACCAGGGCGATCCGCGATCTCCAGGCGAAAAAGGACAAGCCGTGAGGCGGACCGGCGGCGACGATCGTCGTCGCTGCTGCTCGTCAGCGTCGGCAGCGCGCTGGCGCAGCGCGGCGGCGGCTTCGGCGGCGTTCGGCCGGCGCCAGCAGACGATCGTGCCGAATACACCGCTACGACGGACGCTTCACCTTCGTCCGGGTCCGCTACGGCCCCGACTACGGCTATCACGTCGCAGCGGCTGCCGTGGTCGCACGACTACCCGTCCGGCGAACAGCACTTCATGAAGATCGTGAACGAGCTCAGCTACCTGAACCCGCACACGGAGGAGACCAACATCCTCGACCTTCGACGATCCGGAGCTGTTCAAGTATCCGGTGGCGTACCTGTGCGAGCCGGGCCAGCTGGGTGCTGTCCGACGAGGAAGCGGCGGGCCTGCGCGCCTATCTGCAGAAGGGCGGCTTCGTCATCTTCGACGACTTCCACTACCAGCGACTGGGGCAACTTCGAGACGCAGATGGCGCGCGTCATGCCCGAGGCGCGCTTCGTCGACCTCGACTGTCGCACCCGATCTTCCACGCGTTCTTCGAGATCAAGACGCTCGACGTGCCGCAGTACTACGATCCGCCGCCGGCGATCTTCCGCGCCGTCTACGAGGACAACGACCCGACCAAGCGGATCATGATGATGATCAACTACAACACCGACATCTCGGAGTTCTGGGAATGGTCGGACACCGGGCTGCAAGCCGATCGACGAATCGAACGAGGCGTACAAGCTCGGCGTGAACTACATCATTTACGGGATGACACACTAGAGCAGTCGTAGGCGTCCAGACTTCAGCGTGCGGACTCGCATGCCGAGTTCGCACCGAATCCCTACGTCCAGATTCCAATCCGACGACTGAGAGGGACCAGTGGAGCTCACCAACACCGTGGATTTCGAGTCCGCCGACGACATCGCGCTCGCCGACAAGATGAAAGTCGGCCGGCAGCAGATCATCGCCGAGCTGGGCAAGCGGATCATCGGCCAGGCGGACGTCATCGAGCTGGTCCTGCTGTCGCTGTTCGTCGGCGGCAACAGCCTGATCGTCGGCGTGCCCGGGCTGGCCAAGACGCTGCTCATCGCGACGCTCGCCAAGGTGCTCGACCTGAAGTTCAACCGCATCCAGTTCACGCCCGACCTGATGCCGTCGGACATCACCGGCACCGACATCATCAACGAGGACGCCGCCACCGGCCGCCGCCAGATGGTGTTCGCGCCGGGGCCGATCTTCGCCAACATCGTCCTCGCCGACGAGATCAACCGCACGCCGCCGAAGACGCAGTCGGCGCTGCTCGAAGCGATGCAGGAGCACCGCGTCACCATCCAGGGGCGCACCTACGAGCTGGCCGAGCCGTTCTTCGTCTTCGCGACGCAGAACCCGATCGAGCTCGAGGGCACCTATCCGCTGCCCGAGGCGCAGCTCGATCGCTTCATGTTCCACATCGTCATCGAGCACCCGCCGGAAGACGAGGAGTTCGACGTCGTCCGCGCGACGACGGCGATCATCGACCCGCATTTCCAGCAGCCGGTGAACGGCGCCGATCTGGTCGCGTTCCAGCGCCTGGTGCGCCGCGTGCCGGTGGCCGACGCCGGTGATGCGCTACGCGCTGCAGCATCGTCCGCACCAGCCGGCCGAAGTCGAAGCAGGCGCCCGACTCGGTGAAGAAGTTCGTCGCCTTCGGCGCCAGCGTCCGCGCGGCGCAGTACCTGGTGCTCGGCGCCAAGGCGCGCGCGCTGACGCAGGGGCCGCTATCACGTCAGCTACGAGGACATCCGCGCGCTGGCGCACCCGGTGCTGCGCCACCGCGTGCTGACGAACTTCCGCGCCGAGTCGGAAGGCATCACGTCCGATTCGATCATCGACGAGCTGCTGACCGCGGTGCCGGTGCCGAAGAGCGGGAATGTAGACGACGACAGACTGCAGAGCACGCAGAGATCGCAGAGACGAATTGGCTTCTCTGCGGTCTCAGCGAGTGCATCCGCTGTTTACGTCGATCGATCCGAACGACCGCATGCAATCAGCACAGCGATTCCCGGCGCGCGATTCGTCGACCCGAAGGTCCTGGCGCGCGTCGGCAACCTCGAGCTGCTGGCGCGGCACGTCGTCGAAGGCTTCATCAACGGCCTGCACCGCGCGCCGTTCTTCGGCGCCTCGATCGACTTCGCCGAGCACCGCGGCTACGTCGCCGGCGACGACATCCGCCGCGTCGACTGGCGGCTGTTCGCGCGCACCGATCGCTACTACGTGAAGCAGTACGAGGCCGACACCAACACCAACCTGTCGGTCCTGCTCGACATCTCGCGGTCGATGAAGTTCTTCAGCCGCGGCATCGCCAAGCTCGACTACGGCTGCTTCGTCGGCGCGTGCCTCGCCTACCTGGCGCAGCGCCAGCGCGACCGCGTCGGCCTGATCACCTTCGACAACGACATCGTCGTCGCACGTGCCGCCGTCGGCGAAGCACTTCAACGTCGTGCTGCAGCACGATGGATCGCGCCAAGGCGGAGCGGCCGGGCAACCTGGCGGTCCCGCTGCACAAGATGGCCGAGCACTTCCGGCGCCGCGGCATCCTCGTGCTGATCTCGGATTTCTACGAGGAGCCGGACACGATCCTCGAAGCGATCAAGCCGCTGAAGTTCCTCGGCAACGATCTCATCGTCTTCCACGTGCTCGATCCGGCGGAGATCGATTTCGGCTACGAGGACGCGTCGAGCTTCGAGGACCTCGAGACCGGCGAGCAGATCCCGGTCGTGCCCGAGTCGCTGGTGAAGGAATACCGGGCGATGATCCAGGCGCACATCGCGGCGCTGACGACCAAGTTCTCCGAGCACCGGATCGACTACACCGTGCTGAACACCGCGGAACCGCTCGACCGCGCGCTGTTCAGCTATCTCTCGAGCCGCGAGCGGCTGATGCGGGTCCGCTGACATGGCGTTCCTGACCCCGTTCTTCCTCGTCGGCCTCGCGGCGATTGCCATCCCGGTGCTGGTGCACCTGATGCAGCGCGAGAAGAAGCGCGTCATCGAGTTTCCGTCGCTGATGTTCGTGCGGCGCATCCCGTATCAGTCGGTGCGGCGCCGGCGCATCCGCCACTGGTTGCTGCTGCTGATGCGCGCCGCGGCAATCGCGCTCATCGTCGCCGCGTTCGCGCGTCCGTTCTTCCGCCAGGGCGCGGTGGCCGCCGCGGTCGGCGGCGGCGCGCGCGAAGTCGTCATCCTGCTCGATCAGTCGGCGAGCATGGGCTACGGCGATCACTGGGCGCGGGCGCAGGAGGCGGCGCGGACGGCGGTGCGCGGCCTCGGTCGCCGACGACCGCGCCACGCTGGTGCTGTTCGCGAGGAACGCCGAGGAGAACATGCGCGCGACCTCCGATCGCACGCGGCTCGAAGCGGCGATCGGCGCGGCCAAGGTCGGGTCGGGCGCGACGCGCTACGGCCCGGCGCTGAAGCTCGCCGACAGCATCCTGAGCCGCTCGCCGATCAAGCGGCGCGAGGCGGTCCTGATCAGCGACTTCCAGCGCAGCGGCTGGAGCGGCTCGGAAGAAGTGCGCTTCCCCGACGGCGATGACGGTCAGCACCGTGTCGGTCGCCTCTCCGGACGTCGCCAACCTGGCGGTTCCCTCGGTGACCTTCGCGCGCGCGTCGTTCTCGGGGCAGGAGCGGATCACCGTCACCGCCGGCCTGAGCAACAAGGGCGACGCGCCGGCCGCGAACGTGCCGGTCACGCTGACCATCGACGGCCACGAGATCCAGACCGAGCGAGCGACGGTGGCGCCGCACGCGTCGGGCTCGGTCTCCTTCACCCAGTTCACGCTCACCGGTTCGAACGTGCGCGGCTCGATCAAGGCCGGCACCGACCCGATGCCGGCCGACAACGCGTTCCATTTCGTGCTCGCGCCGAGCGAGCCGGTGTCGCTGGTGGTCGTCGACAGCGGCGACCGCGACGCACGGCAGCCTGTTCCTGTCGAAGGCGCTGGCCATCGGCACGACGCCGTCGTTTCAGGTGGACGTCACGACCGCGTCGCGGATGACGCCGGCGTCGTTCGACAAGCGCGCGGTCGTGATCCTCAACGACACGAGCTTCCCGCCGGCCGGCGGCGGCAACGCCCTGAAGCGGTATCTCGAAGGCGGCGGCGGCCTGCTCGTCGTCACCGGCGATCGCACCACCTGGCCCCAGGGCGAGGCGCAGCTTCTGCCCGGCCGCCTCGGCGCGACCGTCGATCGGATGTCGGGACGCAGCGGCTCGCTCGGCTACCTCGACTACAGCCATCCGGTGTTCGAGGTCTTCAAGGCGCCGCGCAGCGGCGACTTCTCGGCGGCGCACGTCTTCCGCTACCGCACGCTCCAGACCGAGCCGTCCGACCGCGTCCTCGCCCGCTTCGACGATGGCGCGATTGCCGCGGCGGAGCGGAAGGTTGGCGCCGGCCGCGCGATCGTCTGGACGTCCACGCTCGACGACTCGTGGACCGACATCGGCGTCAAGCCGGTCTTCCTGCCGCTGGTGCATCAGCTCGTCCGCTACCTCGCGCACTACGAACCGACGACCTCGTGGTTCACCGTCGGCCAGGTGCTCGACCTTACGGCGCGCGCGAAAGGGCGCGCCGATCGGTCGGACAAGATCGTGGTGACGCCGTCCGGCGAGCGGATGACGCACGCGGGCTCGGGCGAAGGGAACGAGGGGCTGATCGAGCTCGACGAGCAGGGCGTCTACGAAGTGCGGCCGACCGGCGCGCCGCAGGCGCGTGCCGAGGCCATCGCCGTCAACCTCGATCCGGCCGAGTCGGACTTGAACCCCATCGACCCGCGCGAGCTGGTCGCGGCGGTGACGGGCCACGCGACGCCGGTCGAGGTGCAGCAGCCGGCGCCGCCGCAGGAGATGACGCGGGAGGAAGCCGAGCGCCGGCAGGCGCTGTGGTGGTACCTCCTGCTCGCCGGCCTGCTGCTGCTGGCGGCCGAGACGGTGATTTCCAATCGCCTCTCGCAAAAAGAGCGGTTTTTATAGTCGGAGCCAGGCGTCCGGCCGCGGACAGCGAGCGTTGGCGGGAACATTCTTGTCGCCCTGTTTTAGGGGCGCGCCGCCGCGGCGCGAGGGTGTAATCTTCTCGTAGCCTCGTTACGCAGTCCTTAGGGCTGCCAAGGTTCTCGTAGCGCAGCCCGAAGCGCAGCCCGTCAGGGCTGCACACAGAGCTGCCAACGCCCGTTGCGCAGCCCTTCAACACTGCCAACGCCAGATGGGGAGCGGCGACATGGACCATCGGACAGAGCTCGTCGACGTCATCCGCAGGGTGCGCAATCGCTGGCGCGTCCGCCTCGCCCTGCGGGGCGCGGTCGTGGTCCTCGCCGGCACGGTGCTCGCGCTGCTGCTCTCGGCGTCCGGCCTCGAATCATTCCGCTTCAGCGCTCCAGCCATCATCGCGTTCCGCGTGCTCTCGGTCGCCGTGTTCGTCGGGCTGCTCGTCTACGGATTCGTCTGGCCGCTGCGCCGCCGGGTCACCGACGCGCAGGTCGCGATGTATCTCGAGGAGTGCGACCCGACGCTCGAGGCGGCGATCATCAGCGCGGTTGAAGCCACCTCCGACAGCGCATCCGCGGCGCACTCGCCGCGCCTGGTCGAGAAGCTCGTCGAGCAGGCGATGGAACAGTGCCGCTCGCTCGAGGACGGCCGCACGATCGAGCGCTCGTCGGTGCGGCGTCACAGCGCGCTGCTCGCCGCGATCGCGGCGGTCACCGCGCTCATCGTCGCCTACGGTCCCGCCTACCTGCGCCACGGCCTGTCGGCGCTGCTGGTCATCTCGCGCAGCGCGGAAGCGTCGAGCCCGTACAGCATCGAGGTCACGCCCGGCAACACCAAGGTGCCGCGCGGCGCGGATCAGGCCGTGAAGGCGAAGCTCGTCGGCTTCACCGCCGCGGACGTCAGCGTGATGATGCGGACGGCGCCGAACGTGCCGTTCGATCGCGTCCCGCTCATCGCTGCTGCCGATGCAGGCACATTCGAAGGAGTGCTGTTCCACCTCGAGAAAGAGATCGAGTACTTCGTCGAGTCGAACGGCGTGCACTCGCCCACCTACAAGCTGGCGGTGGTCAACCTGCCGACGGTGCAGGAGCTCGAGGTCGAGTACCGCTTCCCCGCGTATACGAGCCTGCCGCCGCGCAAGGCGGAAGGCGGCGACGTCGCCGCAATCCGCGGCACCGAGGTCGTGCTCCGCGTCGTCCCGACGATGACCACGCCCGACGGCCGCATCGTGCTCAGCGAAGGCGGCGCGCAGCCGCTGGTGCGGCAGGGCGACGGCTCGCTCATCGGCAGCTTCAAGATCGACAAGCAGGGCTTCTACCGCATCGAGCTCACCGGCCCGCAGGGCGAGAAGGTCGAAGCGTCGCCGCAGTACACGATCGACGTCATCGACGATCAGGCGCCGTCGGTCCGCTTCACCAAGCCGGGGCGCGATTCGCAGGCGAGCCCGGTCGAGGAGCTGTTCCTCGAAGCGCGGGCGGACGACGACTACGGCGTCAAGTCGCTGCAGCTGTTCTACTCGGTCAACGGCAGCACGCCGAAGACGATCGGCCTCTTCGGCGGGTCGAAGCCGATGCCCGAAGTGAGCGCCGGCCACACGATCTACCTCGAGGAGCTGGGGCTCAAGCCGGGCGACTTCGTGTCCTACTACGCCAAGGCGTCGGACATCGACGCGGTGCAGGGATCGAAGACGACGACCAGCGACATCTACTTCGTCCAGATCCGGCCGTTCAAGAAGGACTACAAGCCGGCGCAGTCGCAGGCGATGGGCGGCGGCGGTGGCGGCGGGGCCGGCCAGCAGGTCGGGCAGCTGTCGCAGCAGCAGCGCGAGATCGTCTCGGCGACTTTCAACATCGTCCGCGACAAGGCGAAGACCAAGCCGGAGAAGTTCCGCGAGAACGTCGTGTTCCTCAACCTCGCGCAGGCGAAGCTGCGCGAGCAGGTCGAGGAGCTGGTCGGCAAGCTGAAGTCGCGGCTCGGCGCGGTCGACCCGGCCTACAACAAGATTGCCGAGGCGCTGCCGAAGGCGGCCGAGGAGATGAAGAGCGCCGAGGCCGATCTCAAGGCGATGAAGGCGGATGCGGCGTTGTCGCCCGAGCAGCGCGCGCTGAAGCTGCTGCAGGACGCCGAGCAGCAGTACGAGCTGCAGGTCGCGCAGCAGCAGGGCGGCGGCGGCGGCGGCGGCGGCCAGAACGCGATGGCCGAGGACCTCGCCGATCTCTTCGAGCTCGAGCTCGACAAGCTCGCGAACCAGTACGAGATGCAGCAGCGCGCCGAGCAGCAGGGCAACGATCAGCAGGTCGATCAGCTGGTCGAGAAGCTGAAGGAGCTGGCGCGGCGGCAGCAGCAGGAGATGGAGCGGCAGCGCCGGCTGGCGCAGTCGGGCCAGATCGGGCGGCGGGAACTCGAGCGCCAACCAGCGCGCGCTCGCCGAGGAAGCGGAAAAGGCGGCGCGCCAGCTCGAACAGCTGACGCGCAACCAGCCGGAGCAGCGTCAGGAGATCAACGACGCGATGAAGCGGCTGCAGGACGCGGCCGATGCGATGCGGCGCGCGGCGGCGAACGGCTCGAAGGACGGCGGCGCCGAGGCGAACCAGGCGCTCGATCGACTGCGCGAGGCGCAGCAGCGGCTCGAACGCAACCAGAACGGCCGCGGCGAGCGCGACCTGCAGCGCGCGCAGCGCGATGCCGAGGAGCTGGCGCAGGAGCAGAAGGAGATCGCGTCCGACGTCAACGGCCTCGAGCAGCAGCAGGCAGGCCCGGGCCGCCAGGCCAAGGCGCAGGCGCTCGGCCAGCGCAAGGAGGCGATGGACGCCAAGGTCGCCGACCTGCAGCAGCAGCTCGAGAAGCTCGCCAACCAGATGCGGCGCGACGAGAAGGACGCGGCGCGCAAGCTGGACGACGCCGCCGGCAGCATCCGCGACAAGCGGATCCGCGAAATGATCCGCTACACCAAGGGTGCGCTCCAGGGATCGGCCGCGCAATCGCAGTACGCGCGCGGCATGGAGGAGACGATCGGCTCGAACCTCGACGCGCTGGAGAAGAAGGTCGAACGACGCCGCCGGCGCGGTCGGGAAACAGTCGAAGCAGGACGCGGTCGCACGCGCCGCCGAGCGAGCGCGCGATCTCGTGCGCAGCATGGAATCGCTCGATCAGCGCATGCGCGATCGGCAGCAGGGCAAAGGACAGCAAGGCCAGCAGGGCCAACAAGGCCAACAGGGCCAGCAGGGTCAGCAAGGCCAGCAGGGTCAGCAGGGCCAGCAGGGTCAGCAGGGCCAGCAGGGCCAGCAGGGCCAGCAGGGTCAACAGGGTCAGCAGGGCACAGGGTCAGGGCCAGGGTCAGCAGTCGCAGGGCGGACAAAATGCCGGCGGCGGTGCGAACACCGGCGCCGACGGCGGCTCGCCGAACTACGGCGGCGGAACCTACAACGGCGATCCGCGCAGCTGGGGCGGCTACAACGGACGCTGGAACCCGGACGACGTCCGCCAGTTCCGCGGCCAGTATCCGCGAGTGGGCGGCCGACGCCGAGGCGCTGCGCCGCCAGCTGCAGCAGGCCGGCGTCAACCCGCGCGATCTCGACGAAGTGCTGCGCGACCTCCGGGCGTTCGACAACGAGCGGTCTACGTCGACCCGCGCGGGCTCGAGGCGCTGCAGGCCGCGGCGATCGACAAGCTGAAGAAGTTCGAGTTCTCGCTGCGGCGGAAGTCCGAAGAGGGCGGCAACGATTCGCTGTCGCTGTCAGGGTCCGACCAGGTGCCCGAGGGGTTCCGGCAGGCGATCGAGGAATACTACCGTTCGCTCGCCAAGCGCCCGCAGCGCTGAGGGAGATCACTGCCGGAGGTCAGGAGGCTTTTCCAAAGGCCTTCTGACCTTCCGACCTTCTGACTTCTCGCATTTCGGCCTTTCGACCTTCCAGCCCTGCAGCCTTCCAGTATCATCATCTGAGCGTCGGGGCGTAGCGAAGCCTGGTATCGCGTCCGCTTTGGGAGCGGAAGATCGCTGGTTCGAATCCAGTCGCCCCGACCAAGCGACCCCACCGCGACAGTCCGCGCGGCGAGGGCCGGCGGCTGATGGCGAATGCAAATGGGCCGATCATCAGCGATCGCCATTCTCCGGGCTGTATAATCCGCCGACTCCAACGGGTTACGGAGGAGCGCCATGACCACGGCCCTCGGGTGGCGGCCATCGCTTCTCGCGTCGGCCTGCTCGCCCTCGCGGCAGCGCTGCTGACGACGACCCTCGCCGCTGATTCGAAAGCGCTAGCAGCCGCCGACCCGGCCGGGTGGACCAACGACCTCGCGCCGATTGCCGCCGCGGACTGGAACTACGCGCGCGCGGCGCACCTGCTCGAACGCGCCGGGTTCGGCGGCACGCCCGACGAGATCGCGCGCCTCGCGGCGATGACGCCGCGGCAAGCCGTTGACAGCCTCGTCGACTTCGACGCCGTCCCGCGCGACGCTGAAGCCGTTCGATCATTCCGGCATCTGGGACCCCGGCATGGATCCCTTCCCGCCCAGCCGCGCCGAAGCGGTCCGCCTTGCGCGCGAGCGCGGCGAGGGGCTCGGCGAGAAAATGCGGCCGGCCGGATCGCAGCGCCGGCTCCAGCCGGTCGTCGACAAGTTCTTCTACAGCCTGATTGCCAACGGCATCGAGACGCAGCGACTCGGCCTGTGGTGGGCGAACCAGATGCTCGCCACCCGCCGCCCGCTCGAGGAGAAGCTGACGCTCTTCTGGCACGGGCACTTCGCCACCGGCGAGAACAAGGTGCGCGACTACCGGATGATGCTGCGCCAGAACGAGATGTTCCGCGCGCAGGCGGCCGGCACGCTGCGCGGGCTGCTCGTCGGGATCCTCAAGGATCCGGGGATGCTCGTCTATCTCGACAACGGCGAGAACATCAAGCAGCACCCGAACGAGAACTTCGGCCGCGAGCTGCTCGAGCTCTTCTCGATGGGTGTCGGCAACTACACCGAGCGCGACGTCCGCGAGGCAGCGCGCGCGTTCACCGGCTGGACCAACGACGTCCTCGAGTTCAAGTTCGACGCCGCGCAGCACGACGCCGGCGAGAAGACCTTCCTCGGCCGCAGCGGCCCGTTCAACGGCGAGGACATCATCGACATCATCCTCGAGCAGCCGGTCACGGCCGAATACGTGTCGGGGAAGCTGTATCGCTACTTCGTCCGCGAGGAGGTCGCCGCGCCGGTTCGCGCCACCCTCGCCCGCACCTTCCGCGACAGCGGCTACCAGCTCAAGCCGCTGCTGAAGCAGATTTTCCTGTCGCGCGATTTCTACAGCCCGCCCGCCTACGCGACGCAGATCAAGGCGCCGGTGCAGCTCGTGGTCTCGACCTACCGCAAGCTCGGGCTGCAGAGCGTGCCGACGATCCCCGACTTCGGCCGCATGACGGCGTCGCTCGGGCAGTCGCTGTTCGATCCGCCGAACGTCGCCGGCTGGGCCGGCGGCCGCAGCTGGATCACACCGTCGACGCTGCTGCAGCGCGGCAACTGTCTTCCGCGAGGTGCTGTTCCCGAACGTCAAGGGGTTCCGCCCGCCGGATCGGGCGATGTCGGCCACCGACATGGGCGTCGGCGAACGCCTCGCGCGCGGCATGGACATCACCGAAGCGACCAAGGAAGGCGACGCGGCGCCGGGGATGGCGGCCGAGTCGAACATGATGGTCGACCGCGACGAGGACTACAACACCCGCTACGGCGGCTACAAGGGCTACCTGATCGCGTTCGAGCGGACCAAGACGATCCCGCGGCGCCCGGCGCCAATCGATCTGACCGCGATGGCGCAGGCCGCCGGCGCGGATACGGTGGACAAGGTCGTCGATCACTTCGCGCAGCGCTTCCTCTCGGTGCCGCTCGCGCCGAAGGACCGCGACGTCCTCGCCACATTCCTCCGCGGCAAGCTCGGGACCGACAAGGTGCAGCCGGGCGCCGCGCTCGAAGACTCGCTGCGCGAGCTGCTCTATCTCGTCCTGGCTACGCCGGAATATCAACTCGGATGAGGCGCACCATGCATTCAGGCTGTTACTGCTCCCGCCGCGAGTTCCTCGCCCGCGGCCTCTACGGCGTCGGCATCGGCGCGGGGCTGCCTGTCTTCCTGAACCGCACGACCGCCGCGCTCACCGCGCAGGCGCTCGCTGGAACCAGCGTCGAGAAACATCCGGAGCGAATCCTCGTCGTCATCGAGCTTGCCGGTGGCAACGACGGGCTGAACACCGTCGTGCCGTACTCAGACGCGGCGTACTACCGCGCCCGGCCGAAGCTGGGGATCAAGGAAGGCAACGTCATCAAGGCCGGCGACGGCTTCGGCTTCCATCCCTCGATGGTCGGCTTCGAGCGCCTCTACAAGGAGGGCATGCTCGGCGTCGTCCACGGCTGCGGCTACGATCACCCGAGCCTGTCGCATTTCTCGTCGATGGGGTTCTGGCACAGCGGCATCCCCAACGGCGGCGACCCGTACGGCTGGCTCGGACGGCTCGCCGACAAAACCTACGACGCGCAGCACCGCAACATGATCGTCAACGTCGGCACCTCGCAGTCGCTGGCGGTGCGGAGCGCGCACCACTCGCCGCTGGTGTTCGACGACCCGGCGCGGTTCCGGCGCGAAGGCGCAGACGACGAAAAGCGGGCTCTGGCCGAGCTGAGCCAGAAGAAGACGACATCGAATCCAACGCTGGAGTTCCTCGCCGCGACGGCGCAGAACGCCACCGACAGCTCCGACTTCGTGCGCCAGGCAACCGCCGACTACCGGACGCCGATCGACTACGGCGCCGGCGGCGGCCTGAGCAACAACCTCCGGCGCGTGATGTCGCTCATCTCCGCCGGCATGCCGACGCGCCTCTACTACGTCACCTACGCCGGCAACTCGTTCGACACCCACGTGCAGCAGGCCGATCTCCACAGCCGGCTGCTGATGTACACGGCGGACGCGGTCCACGGCTTCGTCGAGGACCTGAAGCGCATCGGCCGCGCCGACGAGGTGGCGGTGATGATCTTCACCGAGTTCGGGCGGCGCGTCGAAGAGAACGGCAGCCTCGGCACCGACCACGGCACCGCGACGCCGATGTTCATCGTCGGCAAGCCGGTGCGCGGCGGGTTCTACAGCAAGCACCCGAGCCTCACCGATCTCGACGACGGCAACATGAAGATGACGACCGATTTCCGCCGCGTCTACGCGACGCTGATCAAGGAGTGGCTCGGCTACGACGACACGGCCACGGTGTTGAAGGGGAACTTCGACACGCTCGGCGTCTTCGCGTCGACGTAGCGCCGTAGCGCGAAGGCTTCAGCCGAAATCTGTAGCGCGAAGGCTTCAGCCGAGCGCCGATGCTACGATCGACGCGTGAAGAGGCGTGTGGTCGTCAACGACAAGATGCAGCGCGGTTACGTCTACTACCGCACCGAGCCGGCCGGCAGGAACTTCGCGTCCGACTTCACTCCCGATCTCACGCCCGAGCAGATGCTGCGGCTCGGGGTCTTCGGCGGCAAGTACCTGAACGACTGCCGGAAGGAATTTCCGGCGCGCTGGTTCGCCAGGGCGAAGCTGTCGCCCGAACGCAAGAACCCCAGACTGAACTTCTTCGGCGTCAACGCGTCGCAGTCGCTGGCGGTGTGGCGGCGAAGCGGTTGGATCCGCCCGCAGGATCCGCGCGGCTGGTTCCAGTGGTATTGCCGCTACTACATGGGACGCCGCGGTCCGGACGATGCGCGGCAGATCAGGCGATGGCGCGCGATCGCGCGGCACGCGACGGCGGTGCGCAAGAACTGCGAGCCGCGCGACCTCGAGTGCCGCCGGCGGCAGCGGCAGGCGCTGCTGCACTGGGCGTACGACAGCAGGAAAATCTAGCGCGGTGACACTCGGCTGAAGCCTTCGCGCTACCGAGAGCGTCGTCGTATCAGGCGACCGACTTGTGCAGCTTTGCCGGCAGCACGTCGACGAACGCCTCGACCAGCGACGGATCGCACCAACCCGCCCTGGCATCGGTGCGCATCAGGTGCAGCGCCGCGTCGACGTTCATCGCCTTGCGGTACGGCCGGTCGGTGGTGAGCGCGTCGAATACGTCGACGACCCCGACAACGCGCGCGAGCAGCGGAATCTCGTCGCCCTTCAGCCCGTCGGGGTAGCCGCGGCCGTCGAGCCGCTCGTGGTGGTGCCGGACGATCGGCCGGACCGCCTCGAGCGAGCGCACCGTGCGGCACAGGTCGTCGCCGATGATCGTGTGCTGCTTCATCAGCGCGTGCTCGGCGCGCGTCAGCTTGCCCTTCTTCAGCAGCAGCCGATCCGGGATCGCGATCTTGCCGATGTCGTGGATGAACGCGCCGCGGTAGAGCGCGTCGAGCTCGTCGCGGCCCAGCCCCATCGAGGTGCCGAGCGTCATCGCGTACTGCGCCAGCCGGTCGCAGTGATCCTCGGTGTACGGATCGCGCGCCTCGATGAAGCGCCCGAGCGTGAGGAACAGCGACTCCGCCGACTCGAGATCCGCGGTCAGCCGCTTCAGCCGGATCAGCGAGCGGACGCGCGCATAGAGCTCCTGCGGATCGACCGGCTTGCTGATGAAGTCGTCGGCGCCGGCCTCGAGCCCTTCGAGGCGCGATTCGCGCTCCTGCAGCGCGCTGACCAGCACGACCGGCGTCAGGCACGTTTCGGCCACGTTCTTCAGCGACGCACAGACGTCGAGCCCCGACACCTCGGGCATCATCACATCGAGCAGCACCAGGTCCGGGTGCTCGCGGTGGACGAGATCGAGCGCGTCGCGGCCGTTCGTCGCGGTGAGGACGTCGTAGCCCTCGCCTTCGAGCAGCTGCCGCAGCGCGGAAATATTCGCCTCGTAGTCGTCGACGATCAGGACGCGCCCTGCGTTGGACATTCGACCTGTCACGAATTGCAATCGGGCGTCCATTGACGGGCCACCGGCACAAGCGCCAGTCACTCAGTCGGTTGCGGCAGTGGCCACCAGAATCGTCGGCAGCGCGGCCGCGCCGGATGTGCAAATTTCGTCCAGCCAGCTGACAGGATTGTCGCGCAGCAATGAGTCGCGGCGCCTGCCTTAACCGCGGAGACCGCAGAGACGGCGGTGCTTTGAAAGTCGTGTTGCTTCGCTCGCCGTAGGCCCTTCGGGTCGGCCCGCTGCGAGCCGCGTCAGACCATATGGAAAGACGCATGTAGTGTCCGCCTTCAGGCGGACCTTGCGAAGTCCGGCTAAAGCCGGACACGACGAACTACCCGGAATGAGAGTCGCTCTCAAACCGAAAAAAGAATCTCAGCGCGCTCTGCGGTCTCCGCGGTTAAACAGGCGCCGGGCCCGGCGTACGAGGCATCAAGCCACGCGCCCGCCGGCGGCTTCGAACGCGGCGAGGACGCCGTCGAGATGTGACCTCAACTCGGCACGCGACAGCCACGCGGTGTCGGTCAAGTGGACAGCACCGGCGGCGCGCAGATCGGCGGCGAGCCGATCGAAGAGTTGCGCGGTGGTGCCGTCAGCCTCCGCATCGACGAACCGCATGTACAGCCGCTCGCACGACAGCTCGGCCGGCTGCCCGGCGCGAAGGGCGAGAAACTCGCGGCGGTCAACGCGCATTCCGCAATCCGCAATCAATCCGCATTCCGAAATCCGGGATCCGCAATCGCGAGGATCGTCCGCCCGACCATGCCTCGCGTCAGCGGCACCTTGTAGCCATTCTTCGCCAGCGGCCGCGCGCCGGCCACGGCGGCATCGCCGGCTTTCTCGGCGAGCGCAGGAGTGATCCGCTGCCCGGCGAGCATCTTCTCGACCTCCGGCAGCCGCCACGGAATCGGCGCCACGCCGCCGAGCACGACGCGCGCGCGCTCGCAGACCTCGCCCTTCATCTGCATGACGACGGCGGCGCTGACGACGGCGTGGGTCCAGGCTTCGCGATCGAGCACTTTGTGGTACGTGCTGCGCGCGCCCGCCGCCGGCGGCAGCACGACCCCGGCCAGCACCTCGCCGTCCTTGAGGACGTTCTCGCGCGACGCGTCGACGGTCGGCAGCGCGAAGAACTCAGCAGCCGGCACCATCCGCTCCCCGTCCGGCCCGACGATCCTGAACGTGGCGTCGAGCGCAACGAGCGCCGGCGCGGTATCGGACGGGTGAACGATGTAGCTCGGCCCGCCGCCGAAGATCGCGTGGAACGCATTTTCGCCGGCCACCGAGAAGCACGTCGTGCCGCCGTTCTTCAGGCACTTGAAGCCGTTGCGGTAGTACCAGCACCACGGCCGCTGGCAGATGTTGCCGGCGAGCGTGCCGACGTTGCGGATCTGCGGCGTGGCGACGCTCCTCGCCGCCTCGGCGAGCACCGCGTAGTCTTTCCGGATCGAGCGGATGGCGGCCGAGCGCGTCGAGCGTGATCAGCCCGCCGATGGCCACGCCGCGTCGCTGCGGCGTCACCTCGTCCAGGCCGCGAACGGCCTTGAGGCTCACGACGAGGTCGGGCGCGACGAGGCGCTCTTTCATCATCCCGAGCAGGTCGCTGCCGCCGCCGGCAATCGCGGCGGTGCGGCCGGCCTGGCGTGCGTCGCGGACGAGCGTCAGCGCGTGTGTCAGATCGCGCGGGTTGGCGTTGGTGAAGGCTTTCATGCGCGCGCCCCCAGAATCTTGTCGCGGGTGATCGGCAGGTCCTTCATGCGGGTTCCGGTCGCGTTGAAGATCGCGTTCGCCACCGCCGCCGGCGCCGGCAGCTTGCTCGCCTCGCCGATGCTCTTCGCCCCGAACGGCCCGAGCCCGTCGTCCGACTCGATGAAGACGACCTCGATCTCGGGCGCGTCCAGGTAGGTGGCGACGCGCGCGCCGTAGTAGCCGGCGGTCAGCGCGCTGCCGCTGCGGCGGTCGTAGAGCAGGTCTTCGTGCAGCGCCATCCCGATCCCCATCAGCGCGCCGCCCTGGATCTGGCCGTGCGCCGAGAGCGGATTGATGATCCGCCCGCAGTCGTGGACGGCGACGTATTTCAGCACGCGCACGCGGCCCAGCTCGGTGTCGACTTCGACCTCGACGAAGTGAGCGCCGAAGGTGTTGCGGACGCGACCCTCGAGCGTCGGGTTCGGCGTCGCCGATCCGATGCGCACCTCGTCGCCCTGCGGCATCCCGTGATCCGCGATCTGCTTCTGCAGGTCGCGCGCCGCCTCGACAACCGCGAAGCCGGTCATGATCGTCGTGCGGCTCCCCGACTCGCCCACCGAGTACGGACACCGATCGGTGTCGCCCCAGACGAGATCGATCCGCGACAGCGGCACGCCGAGCGCCTCGGCGGCAATCAGCGCCATCGTCGTCTTCGCGCCGCCGCCGACGTCGGTGACGCCGACATGCACCGAGTAGCGGCCGGCGGCGTTGACGCGGATGGCGGCGCTGCTGCGGCCGAGCCCGGCGCGGAACACCATGAACGCAACGCCGGCGCCGCGCTTGATCGGGCCAGTGTCCGAGCCTGGCACGGCGCGCCACCGCCGCTTCCAGTCGAACGTCTCGGCGCCGCGGCGAATGCACTCCTCGAGCGAGTAGTTGGTGAACGGCGTCTGGTCGTTCGCCTTCCGGGTCATGTTCTTGACGATGAACTCGACCGGATCCATCTTCAGCTGCGCGGCGACGCCGTCCATCATCGACTGGATGCCGAAGAAGCCCTGCGGAAACTCCGGGCCGCGGAAGTTCGCCGAGACGGTGCGGTTGGTGTAGACCGGCGAGACCGAGGTCTCGACGTGCGGGCACTGGTACAGCTCGATGCCGGCAATCGCGCCGCTGTTCTTGCGATACGGCCCCATGCCGCTGTAGCCGCGCAGCTGAATCGCCTGCAGCGTGCCGTCGCGCGAGACGCCGACCTTGTAGTACTGCACCGTCGGCCAGCGTCCGTGCATGCCGATGAAGTCTTCCTTGCGCGACAGCTCGAGCTTGACCGGCGCGCCGGTCTCGCGCGCCAGCACCGCGGCGATGAGATCGGCGTCCTGGTTCTGGTTCTTGTTGCCGAAGTTGCCGCCCATGAAGTGGCAGACCACCCGGACGTTCTCGGGCGCGACGCCGAGATCGCGCGCCATGTCGGTGCGGCAGTTGGCGATGCCGCCGGTCGGCGTGTAGATCGTCAGCTTGTCGCCGGTCCAGTGCGCCAGCGCAGACGCGCGGCTCCATCTGTGCGTTGTGCTGGAACGCGGTCGAGAACCGGTCCTCGAACACGTGATCGGCCGATGCGAAGCCGTCCTGGACGCTGCCCCTGCGCGTGCCCAGCGGCTGAAACTCGTTGCGGTTGTTCGGCGAGAGGTTGCCCTCCGGCCAGATCTTGACCGCGTTCGGCTCGAGCGCCGCTTCGGGATCGAGGACGAACGGCAGCGTCTCGTACTCGACCGCAATCAGCTGCAGCGCTTCTTCCGCAACGTGCCGATCGACCGCCGCCACGGCGGCCACCGGTTCGCCGGCGAAGCGCACCGGGTTGTTGAACGCGTAGCGGCGATGCAGGGTGATCTTCTTCACCGCCTCGTTGTATTGCGTCCCGCCGGAGATCGAGCCGGCACCCCACACCACACGGCAGTTCTCGTGGGTGATGACCGCCTTGACTCCGGGCAGCGCGAGCGCGCGCGAGGCGTCGATGCGGAGAATCTTCGCGTGCGCGTGCGGGCTGCGCAGCACGCGCGCGTAGAGCGTGCCGGGCAGCTTCACATCGCCGGTGTAGGTCGCCTTGCCGGTCACGCGCTCGACCGCATCGATCCGCGGCGTCGCCATGCCCACGACATTCAACGCAGACATCGCTGAACCCGCAGAACCAAGATGTTTCTTTGCTCTGCGTGCTCTGCGCGTTCTGCTGGCTCTGCGACCGTCGCTGCGCCGCCGCGATAGCGGCCAGGTAATGGTTGTAGCTCGCGCAGCGGCAGATGTTGCCGGCCATCGCGGCGCGCGCGTCCTCACGGTTCGCCTGGGGGTTGGCGTTGAGCAGCGCCTTCGCGCTCATCAGCTGACCCGACGTGCAGTAGCCGCACTGCGGCGCGTCGTGCTCGACGAACGCCTGCTGGAGGGGGTCGTTCACCAGCCCTTCGACCGTCTGCACCGCGCGGCCGTCCGCCCAGACGGCCAATTGGCTGCAGGAGTAGACCGGCTTGCCGTCGAGCAGAACCGTACAGGCGCCGCACTCGCCGCGATCGCAGCCGATCTTGGTCCCGGTCAGCCCGAGGTGGTCGCGGAGCGCTTCGACCAGCGTCCAGCGGTCTTCGACCTCGAGTTTATGCAGCGTACCGTTGACGGTGACGGCTATCGGCGTGCGCGGCGCGGGCGCCGGCGCCGCCGCCTGCTGTGCGCGCAGCGATCGGGTGGTCGCGACCGCGGTGATCGCCGCGCCGCTCCCCTCGAGAAATCGCCGCCGTGACATCCTGCGCCTCGGTCGCCATGGCCCCTCCGGCACGCCGTGAACGTGCGGATTATACTGACAGCCGACCAATGGACCGCGCATTTCTCGCCGCGCTGCGACGCATTGTCGGCGATGCCGGCGTGCTCGAAGATCGCCTCGACGTGCTGACCTACGAGTGCGATGGCCTGGCTCATCTGCGCGAGACGCCCGGCGCCGTCGTGCTGCCGTCGAGCGCGGCCGACGTGCAGGCGATCGTCAAGCTCTGCGCGCGCGCGCAGGTGCCGTTCGTCGCGCGCGGGCACGGCACCGGTCTCTCCGGCGGCGCCCTGCCGGTGGCGGGCGGCATCGTGATCGCGCTGTCGCGGCTCAATCGCGTCCTGCAGGTCAACATCGCGAACCAGCGCGTCACCGTCGAGCCCGGCGTCACCAACCTCGAGATCACGCGCCAGGTCGCCCCCTTCGGCTACTACTACGCGCCGGATCCGTCGAGCCAGCAGGTCTGCTCGATCGGCGGCAACGTCGCCGAGAACTCCGGCGGCGCGCACTGTCTCAAGTACGGCTTCACGGTGCATCACGTGCTCGGCGTCGAGGCGGTGCTCCCTGACGGCGAGATGATTCACCTCGGCGGTGCGCTGGTCGACACGCCCGGCCCCGACCTGCTCGGCCTCGTCGTCGGATCGGAAGGCACGCTGGCGATCGTCACCAGCATCACGGTGCGAATCCTCCGCCGGCCCGAATCGGTGCAGACGCTGCTCGCCGCGTTCGACACGATTGACGCCGGCGGCGGCGCGGTGTCGGACATCATCGGCGCCGGAATCATCCCGGCAGCGGTCGAGATGATGGACGCGCTCGCGATCCGCGCGGCGGAGGCGGCGGTGCACCCGAACTTCCCCGAGGCCGACACGGTGCTGATCGTCGAGCTCGATGGCCCGGCCGCCGAAGTCCGCGCGCTGTTCGACACCGTGGTCGGCATCTGCCGGCGGCACGGGGCGACGACAGTGGAAGTGGCGACGAGCGACGAGCATCGCGCGCGCATCTGGCGCGGGCGCAAGGCCGCGTTTGCGGCGATGGGCCGCGTCTCGCCGAACTACTACGTGCAGGACGGCGTCGTGCCGCGCACGCGGCTGCCGGAAGTGTTGAACCGCATCCGCGATCTCGAGCGCCGGTCGGGGCTGCCGCATCGGCAACGTGTTCCACGCCGGCGACGGCAATCTCCACCCGCTCATCTGCTACGACGAGCGGATTCCCGGCCAGGCCGCGAAGGCCGCGGAAGTGGCCGCGGAGATCCTCTCCTACTGCATCGAGGCCGGCGGTTCGCTCACCGGCGAGCACGGCATCGGCGCCGACAAGTCGAAGTACATGCCGGCGATGTTCAATCCGGAAGATCTCGCGCTGATGCAGCGCGTGCGCTCGGTGTTCGATCCCCGCAACCTCTGTAACCCCGGCAAGGTGTTTCCGACGCCGCGCCTTTGCGGCGAAGTGCCCGGTCCCTATCGCCGCCACCCGGCTGAAGAAGCCGGGCTCGCGGAGCGCATGTAAGGCCCGCGCGCCATTGCTGCCAGCCATGCGGAACGACCGGCCCACCACGCCCGACCCGATCGCGACCGATCTCGTCCAGCCATCGACGCCGCGTGAGGTGGCGGCGGCGCTGAAGCGCGCCTCCGACGATCAGCGGTCGATCGTGATTCGCGGCGCCGGGACGAAGATGACGTGGGGCCGCGCGGCACCCCGCATCGACGTGATGCTCGACATGCGGCGGCTGAACCGCGTGCTCGAGCACCAGCACGGCGACCTCACGGCGACGATCGAGGCGGGCGCGACGCTGCGCGACGTCAACGATGCGCTGTCGCGGCTCGGGCAGGGGCTGCCGTTCGATCCGTGCTTCGCCGACGAAGCGACCATCGGCGGCATCCTCGCGACCAACGACAGCGGCCCGCTGCGACACCGCTACGGCGCACCGCGCGATCTGGTGATTGGCGTGCAGCTGGCAACCACCGATGGCGAGCTGACGAAGGCTGGCGGCAAGGTGGTCAAGAACGTCGCCGGCTACGATCTCTCCAGGCTGGTTGCCGGATCGTTCGGCAGCCTCGCGGCGATCGTCAGCGCCACCTTCAAGCTGTCGCCGATTCCCGAGTCGTCGAAGACGATCCGGTTCACGGCGCCGGACATCGCCTCCCTTGCGCAGGCCGTCCGCACGGTGATGGCCTCGCAGCTCGATCCGATGGCGTTCGAGGTCGCCGTGTCGGGGCCGTCCGACACGACAAAGCCCGTGAGCGTGGCACGGCCGCTCCCCCGGCCGCGACGATGGGCTGCAGCTCTTCCTGCGGTTCGCCTCGGTGCAGGCCGCGGTCGACGCGCAGGTCGCCGCAGCCACCGACGCGCTGAACGGGATCGCATCGGTGGCGCAGGTCGTCGAGGGCTACGCCGAGCGCACGCTGTGGCTTGGACACGCCTCGCGGCTGTGGGAGCGGCCTGGCGCGATCGTCCGCGCCAGCTGGCTGCCCGCGGCGCTGGTCTCGGCGATGGGGGAACTGCCCCCGAGCGCCGAGCTGGTTGGCCGCGCCGCGGTTGGCGCGGGGATGGTGCGTATCGAAGGCAACGATCAGGAACAGGCGCGGCTTGTCGAGATGCTCCGCCACTCGCCGCACTTCGGCAACGTCGTCATCCTGCGCGGCTCCGCGGCGCTGAAGACGGCGGTCGACGTCTGGGGACCGCAGGGCGATCGCGGCCGGCTGCTGGCGTCGATGAAGCGCGCGTTCGATCCGAACGGCGTGCTCAACGCGGGGCGAGGTCCCCTGTGAACGCCTTCGACGCCGTCCACCCGCCCGATCGCGCGCTCGTCGACAAGTGCGTGCACTGCGGCTTCTGCCTCCCGTCGTGTCCCACCTATCTGCTCTGGGGCGAGGAGATGGACTCGCCGCGCGGCCGCATCTACCTGATGGAGGCCGGGCTGGACGAGCGTGCGTCGATGTCGCCCGGGTTCGTGCGGCACTTCGACGCGTGTCTCGGCTGCATGGCGTGCGTCACCGCGTGCCCGTCGGGCGTGCAGTACTCGCCGCTCATCGAGGCGACGCGCGGTCAGATCGAACGGCGATATCCGCGCGCGTTCGCCGATCGCCTCTTCCGGGCCGCGATCTTCTCGCTGTTTCCGTTTCCGGGACGCCTGCGGATCGCGCTGGCGCCGCTGGTGCCCCTGGGCTGGGCGAAGGCGCTGGCGCGCACGCTGCGGCGTCTGCGCCGCTCGTCGAGCGAGCGGCGGAACCGCTCCGATTCGACGCGCGGGGATGGCCGCGCGCCCGAGCTCGCCGTCCAGCTGAAGAGCCTGACGTTCGAGCGCACGCGCGTCGCACGCCTGGACGTGGCGCGGCCCTTCAGCGCCGCCGGATCCCGCCCGGCAACGGATTGTTCGCGAGGCTCCGCGCGGTGATCGCGCTGGCGCCCGAGGTGACGCTGCGCTCGCTCGTCGCGCGCGTGCCGTCGCGGACACCTGCCGCCGGCGAACGCCGGATGACGGTGGGGCTGCTGACCGGCTGCGTCCAGCGCATCGCGTTTCCGCGCGTCAACGACGCAACCGTCCGCGTGCTTGCGGCCGAAGGGTGTGACGTCGTCGCGCCGTCCGAACAGGGATGCTGCGGCGCGCTGGCGCTGCACGCCGGCCGGCTGGCGGAGGCGCAGGCCTTCGCGCGGCGCACCATCGAGGTGTTCGATCGCGCGGGCGTCGAGCGGATTGCGGTGAATGCCGCCGGCTGCGGCTCGTCGATGAAGGAGTACGGCCAGCTGCTCGCCGACGATCGTGAGTGGGCCGAGCGTGCGCGAGCGTTCTCGGCGCGGGTGCGCGATGTCAGCGAGGTCCTCTCCGAGATCGGGCCGCCGAGAGCGGCGCGGCACCCGCTCGCGGTGCGCGTGGCGTATCACGACGCCTGCCACCTCGCGCACGCGCAGGGTGTGCGCGAGCCGCCGCGCGACCTGCTGCGCTCGATTCCCGGCATCGAGCTGCTGCCGATTGCCGAGCAGGAGATCTGCTGCGGCAGCGCCGGCATCTACAACCTGGTCGAGCCGGCGACCGGCCGCGAGCTCGGCGACCGTAAGGCGGCGCACATCGACGCGACACGCCCGGACATCGTCGCCACCGCGAACCCCGGGTGCACGCTGCAGATCACCGCCGCGGCCGGACGTCGCGGCCGGACCTGGAGCGTCCGCCATCCGATCGAGATTCTCGACGCGTCGATCCGCGGGCGTGGAACTGTGATGGAGTCGGCCGGTGGGGCGCGGCTGCCGGCTGTCCTCCCCGCGGCAGACACTGGCTGTCCGCGCGGACGACGTGTGCGTGACGAGGCCGGTTGTAGCGCTCAAGAACAACTTGCGCGTGTGGCTATAGATAGCGAAACTGCGATGTTCAGGACCAGCTGGCACCGGCATTGCTCCTGAAGCTTTTTGCCACCGCCTGTCTGATTTGAGGATGCGCCCGTGTCCGCCTATAAAAAACTCATCATGTTCGTCGCACTTGCCGTTGTGGCGCTGGCCGCATCGGCGTCGACGAGCGAAGCTCAGGGCTATCCACCGTCACAGCCGCGTCGTCGTGGTCGGCGGCTACTACGGATATCCCGGCCCGTACTGCGTATGGCTATCCGTGGTACGGCGCCCAATGGGGACCGTATCCGTATCCGCCGCCGTACGGCTACTACGGCTGGATTGACGCGTCGGTCCGCCTCGAAGTGACGCCGCGCGACGCCGAGGTTTACGTCGACGGCTACTACGCCGGGACGGTCGACGACTTCGACGGCACGTTCCAGCGCCTGCGCGTCGAGCCCGGTCAGCACGACCTCGAGATCTACAAGGACGGCTTCCGCCCGCTGCGGCAGAAGGTGTACCTGTCGCGCCGACAACACGTTCCGGATCAAGCAGGCGCTGCAGCCGCTCGCGCGCGGGCGAGCAGATGGAGCCGCGGCCGCAGCCGGTGAATCCGCCGCAGGCCGGGCAGCCGTACGGGCAGCAGCCGCAGAACGCGCCGATGCCGCGCGGCCGGTCCGGCCGGCCGCGCGCCGCCGCCACCGCAGGGTGGCGACCCGCGCGACAGCCAGCCGCCGGAGCCGCGCGGCGGACAGCCGTCGGGGGCGTACGGCTCAGTCGCGATTCGCGTGCAGCCGGCAGACGTGGAAGTGACCGTCGACGGCGAGGTCTGGCGCGGTCCAGCCGGGCAGGATCGCCTGTCGATCGACCTCGCCGAAGGGTCGCACACAGTGGAAATCCGCAAGCCCGGCTTCAGGACCTACGTCACCCAGGTCGACGTGGGCGCGGGGAGACGGCGTCGCTGAACGTCAGCCTGCGGCAGGAGTAGGCATGGTCCGCCTGAAGGCGGACACTACATTCGCGTAGTGTCCGGCTTCAGCCGGACCGAGATCGGTACGTAGTGTCCGGCTCCTCGAGGCCGGACACGACGAGTCGGTACGTAGTGTCCGGCTTCAGCCGGACCCGAGCTTTCGCAGTATCATGAGGGCCGAGAGGCCCTCGTGAGCTACCGCCGCCTCCTGACCGCGCTCCTCGCCGCCATCCTCGTTCCAACTGCGTCCGCCGCGCTGTTCGCGCAGCTCGGCTTTCAGGGCCAGGGCAGGGCGAGCCGCGGCCGCGCATCTGGGTCGGCGGCGATCGCGGCTTCGGCCGGATCCGGCGCGAGCCGACCAAGTGGGCCGAGAAGGCGAACTTCGACGGCAGCTACAACTACTGCCGCGGCTACTACACCAGCGACCGCCCCGAAAACGGCGGCATGGGCTGGTGGACCGACTATCCCGGCGCCGACAACAACTTCTCCGTCCGCCTCGGCGAGCTCACGTTCGTGCGCGTCAAGATGAAGCCGGACGGCCAGCCCGACAACGTCGTCCTGCGCCTCACCGACCCGCTGCTCTACCACTGCCCGATCCTCCACATGGAGGACGTCGGCACGATCCGCTTCAGCGACGAAGAGGTCGAGACGCCTGCGCAGCTACCTGCTCAAGGGCGGCTTCCTCGACGTCGACGACTTCTGGGGCTCGCTGGCGTGGGAACAGTGGACGTACGAGATCGCGCGCGTGCTGCCGCCGCACAAGTACCCGATCGTCGACATCCCGCGCGACCACGCGATCATGCACACGCTCTACGACGTCAAGGAAGTCGCCGCAGGTGCCGTCGATCAACCGCTGGTACCAGATGGACGGCGGCACGTCCGAGCGCGGCGCCGACAGCCCGCACGTGAACTTCCGCGGCATCCAGGACGAGCACGGCCGGCTGATGGTGGTGATGGCGCACAACACCGACATCTCCGACACCTGGGAGCGCGAAGGCGAGAACAAGGAATACTTCGACCGCTTCTCGCCCGACGGCTACGCCGTCGGCGTCAACATCATGCTCTACGCCTCGACCCACTGAGGAGCCGACGATAACCCCTGCCGTCACAGAGGTGGTCGAGGCCGAAGGCCACCTCATCGACTCGCAGCTCATGAACGCGATGTTCGACACCGTCGTCCGCCACGACGCGGCGTTCGACGTGCTCGAGTTCCGCATCGGCCGCACCAACGACGAGCCGTCGTTCGTGTCGATGCGCGTCACGGCCAAGGCGCCGGCGGCGCTGACCGACGTGCTCGAGGAGCTGGTGTCGCTCGGCTGCCGCGTCGCGCGCGCCGAGGACGCGCACATCGTCACCGCCGATCGCGACGGCTGCGCGCCGGAGGATTTCTACTCGACCACCAACCATCAGACCTCGGTGCGCATCGGCGGCCAGTGGGTGGCGGTCGACCGCCAGCGCATGGACGCGGCGATCGTCATCGACGGCGGCCGCGCCGTCTGCCGCAAGCTGCGCGAGATCCGCAAGGGCGACGCAGGTCGTCTGCGGCGTCCACGGCATCAAGATCGTGCCCGAGTTCCAGGAGCGCGATCGCCACGGCTTCGCGTTCATGACGAACGAGATCTCGTCGGAGCGGCGGGTCGAGGTCGGGCGTGGCGCGGATCGCGGCGATGATGCGCGCCGCCAAGGAGGCCGGCGAGCGGATCGCCTTCGTCGCCGGCCCGGTCGTCGTCCACACCGGCGGCGGCGCGTACTTCTGCGATCTCGATCCGCCACGGCTACGTCGACGTGCTGCTGGCGGGCAACGCGCTCGCGGTGCACGACGTCGAGCAGGCGCTCTACGGCACGTCGCTCGGCGTCGACATGGAGAGCGGACGCGCGATCGAAGGCGGCCACCGCCACCACATGCGCGCGATCAACGCGATCTACCGCGCCGGCGGCCTGCGCGCGGCGGTCGCGCAGCGGCGTCCTGCAGCTCCGGCGTGATGTACGAGTGCATCCGCCGCAACGTCGACTACGTCCTCGCCGGCAGCATCCGCGACGATGGGCCGCTGCCGGACACGGTGATGAACCTGGTCGAGGCGCAGGACCGCTACACCGAGTCGCTGCAGGGCGTGAAGCTGGTGCTCGTGCTGTCGACGATGCTGCACGGGATCGGCGTCGGGAACATGCTGCCGGCGTGGGTCCGGCTGGTGTGCGTCGACATCAACCCGGCGGTGGTGACCAAGCTCGCCGACCGCGGCTCGTCGCAGACGATCGGCATCGTCACCGACGTCGGGCTGTTCCTCCGCCAGCTGGCGTCGGCACTGCACGACTGAGCGCGGGCGCTTTTCGCGGCGGTGGGGTGGCTTGCGGCGCCTGTGGGTACAGGAGATCAGAAGATTGGGAGATTCGAAGGGTTTTTTCAGATCCGTCGTTTATCACCGCCTGGTTTGCTTGACAAGGTAAAGAGAGACTTCTGATCTTCTATTCTTCTGATCTTTTGTTACCCACGGCTGGTTGATAACCCGGCCTCCGCAAGTTCCATCACGAGCGCGTGGAGCAGCCACGTCCGGAACCCACATTGACCGCTTCTCGAGGGGGTGAGCCGTGAAGGTCAATCGACCGCTCTCGCCGTCGCTCGCGACGCTGGCTGCAATCGTCACGCTCGGCTCCTTCTCGCTCGGCGCCGGCCAGCCGCAGACCTCGGCGCCGGCGCGAACACGCGTCGTCCTGCTCGGCACCGGCAACCCCGCTGCTGACCCCGACCGCTCCGGGCCGGCGACGGCCGTGGTCGTCAACGACACGCCGTACCTGGTCGATTTCGGCCCCGGCGTGATCCGGCGCGCCAAGGCGGCGGTCATCGACCGCGGCATCGCCGCGCTCGAGCCGCCCAACATCCGCGTCGCGTTCGCGACGCATCTGCACTCCGATCACACCGTCGGCTTCGCCGACTCATCTTCAGCCCCTGGACGCTCGGGCGCCGCGTGCCGATCGACGTCTACGGTCCCGCCGGGATCAAGGCGATGGCCTCGCACATCATCGAGGCCTACCGCGTCGACATCGACACGCGCACCAACGCCGACGGCAACCAGCACGAGTTTCCCGACGGCCACAAGGTGAACGCGCACGAGATTCGCGCCGGCGTGGTCTACAAGGATGCGAACGTACGGTGACGGCGTTTGCCACCAAACACGCGATGGAGAGCTACGGCTACCGCTTCGACACGCCCGATCGCCGCATCGTCATCTCGGGCGACACCAACCCGACGCAGGCGACGATCGACGCGTGCAGCGGCTGCGACGTGCTGATTCACGAGGTGAACACCCTCGAGTCGCTGGCGCGGCGCGATGCGCGGTTCCAGGCGATTCGCGGCGAAGTACCACACCTCGACCGAGCAGCTCGCCGAGCTGGCGGCGAAGGCGAAGCCGAAGCTGCTCGTCCTGTACCACCACTCGATCGCTTTCCGCCCAGGGGTCACGCCGACCTCGTCGATGCCGGATCAACTGCAGCGCGAGATCAGCGCGAAGTACTCGGGCCAGTTTGTCATCGGCCGCGACCTCGACGTGTATTGACCGGCGGCGTCATGCCATGAAGCTGTATGATCCTCTTCTGGAGCGACCAGCGCGACTGCGCGACGAACCGATGGACTCCGTTCACGGGCGATCGCGCACAAAGCGCATCAGCAGGTCGAGCTGGTGCTCGATCTGCTGCACCAGCCGCCGAACGTCGCCGCTGTCCGGTGCCAATCGAGCGAGCGCCTGGACCGACTGCCCGATGTCCGCGAGTCGCTCGAGCTCTGCTGATCCGCGCGCTTCTGCCTCGGCCTGCGAGACCTGCAGTAGTTCGAAGATCGCCGGACGGGCGTCCTCCAACCGTAAGCCGCCGGCGGTCAGCAGCTCCGCCGCCAGTGCGCCTTCCTCGCGAAGCAGGCCGAGGAGCAGATGCTCGGTGCCGATGTAGCTATGCTTCAGCCGATCCGCTTCCTCGGCCGTGTAGTTCAACGCCCGCATAGTGGCGGGAGTGAACGGGATTTCCACCGAGTCGGGATGCGTTCACGAAACCCCATCCTCGCCTCGATCTGCTCCCGCAGCGTGGCCGGCGAGATGTTGGTGCGCTGAAAGATCCGCATCACCAACCCTTTCGACTCGCGCAACAGGCCGAGCAGGATGTGCTCCGGCTCGATCGCGGTCGCGCCGAGCTGCGTCACTTCGAACCGCGCGAAGAACAAGGTTCGCCGGGCCTGCTCGGTAAATCGTTCGAACATGTCTGCGATGCTCCCCCGGCCTGTTGAGCGTCTCAGGCGACGTGTACTCGGCGGCGTCGATCCGCTCCTCAACTCGATGCTGCAACAGGACGACACCGAAGGCAACGCCAGCCGCTCCGACGCGGTTCCGCTATGCTTCTGCGATGACCGCACCGTCGATCGCATCGCCGTCTTCCGCCAGCTTCACCAGTCCGGCTGCTTCGTGATCCCGAACCCGTGGGATCTCGGCAGCGCGCGCGTGCTCGCGCATCTCGGCTTCCGGGCGCTGGCGACGACCAGCGCCGGATTTGCCTGGTCGATCGGCCGTCCCGACAACGGCGTCACGGTCGACGACGTGCTCGGCCACCTGCGCGCGATCGCGCAGGCCGTGCACGTGCCGGTCAACGCCGACTTCGAGGGCGGCTTCGCGATCGAACCTGAAGGCGTGGCGGCGAACGTGACGCGCGGCAGCCGCGACCGGCATCGCCGGCCTCTCGATCGAGGATTCGACCGGCGATGCGTCGAATCCGTTGTTCGATTTCACCCTGGCGGTCGAACGCGTCCGCGCGGCCCGCCGCGCGATTGACGCCAGCGGCAGCGGCGTCCTCCTCACCGGCCGCTCCGAAGGCTTCATCGTCGGCCGTCCGGATCTCGCGGAGACGATTCGCCGCCTCACCGCTTACGCCGAAGCCGGCGCCGAATGCGTCTACGCGCCGGGCATTCGCAGCAAGGCCGACATCGCCGCCGTTGTCAGCGCGGTTGCGCCGACGCCCGTGAACGTGCTCGTCGGCAGCGACTTCACGACCGTCAGCGCCCTCGCGGAAGCCGGCGTCCGCCGCATCAGCGTCGGCGGCGCGCTGGCGCGGGCGGCGTGGGCCGGCTTCCTGCAGGCAGCGCGAGAGATTGCCGAACAGGGAACGTTTTCGCACCTGGCCACTGCCACGCCGTTTGCCGAGATCGACGGGTTGATGGGTACGGAGTAGGCCCGGCTGAACTGGACCTTCCAAGGTACGAGTGGAGTTCTACGCCGGGCGGATGTTCGCAGCGCACGCCGCGCCGTATGAAGCGGCCGCGAAACGCGCCGGCGATGTCGTCAAGACGACCGTCCTCGCCGACGCGGGGCATTTCGTCTTCATCGATCCGAGGTCGGATGTGTGGCCGCAGGTACTGGAAAGCGTTCGGCGGCTCGTGGGAATCAAGAAGTAAGAATTCAGAATTAAGAATTCGTGGGCGAATTCGTGACGCGAATTCTTAATTCTGAATTCCGACTTCTTAATTCATAATCGCGCCAGCGGACAGGCCTGGAGGCACCCGAATGCCGTGGGACGACGCTTCGGAGGGATCCGAGAAGGGCACGACCAACATCCCGCCAGCGGATGAGCTCCCGACCCAGGCATCGCCGCACGTCCACACCGGCTTTTCGTCGCTGCCGCTCTTCCACCGCGATCAGCTCGTCGCCGGCCGCTTCAGGATCGTCCGCTTGATCGGCCAGGGCGGCATGGGCGAGGTCTACGAGGCCGAAGACCAGGAGCTCGGCGGACGGATCGCGCTCAAGACCGTCCGCCCCGAAGCCACCGCCGACCCGCGCATCGTCGAGCGCTTCAAGCAGGAGATCTAGCTCGCGCGCAAGGTGACCCACCCGAACGTCTGCCGCATCTTCGATCTGTTTCATCATCAGCCGTCGCCGTCCGAGCGACCGATCGTCTTCCTGACGATGGAGCTGCTGCCGGGCGAGACGCTGGCGCAGCGGCTGCGGCGGCCGGCCGGATGCAGCCGGCCGAGGCGCTGCCGCTCGTGCGGCAGATGGCCGCGGCGCTCGCGCGCGGCGCACCAGGCGGGCATCGTCCACCGCGACTTCAAGCCGAGCAACGTCGTGCTGGTGCCGTCGAAGGACAGCCCGGAGGGCGTCCGCGCCGTCGTCACCGACTTCGGCCTGGCGCACACCAGCGCCGCCGACAGCAGCGTCGTGCTGTCGGTCACCGGCACCGGCGAAGTCGTCGGCACGCCGGCCTACATGGCGCCCGAGCAGCTCGAGCGCCGAAGAGACGACGGCGGCCGCCGACATCTACGCGCTCGGCGTCGTGATGTACGAGATGGTGACCGGCCAGCCGCCGTTTTCCGGCGACACGCCGTTCGCGGTGGCGGTTCAGCGCCTGCAGCGGCCCGCCGGCATCGCCGCGCTCGCTTCGTCCCCGATCTCGACCGCGACTGGGAAGCGGTGATCCTGCGCTGCCTCGAGCGCGCAGCCGGACGATCGCTTCGCGAGCGCGGCGGACGTCGTGAGCGCGCTCGCCGGCGAGAACGTAGCGCCCGCGCCGCGCGCCGCGCGACGGCGCACGGCGTGGATCGCGGCGGCGATCGTGCGTCGCGGTCGCGGCCGCAGGATTCTTCGCGTCCCGCCTCAATCGCGCGCCGGCTGGAGATGCGTCCGGCTGCCGACCGCCGGCGTCCGCGATCAAGCCGCGCCGCTCGGTCGCCGTGCTCGGCTTCAAGAACCTGTCGCAGCGATCGGACGCGGCGTGGCTGTCGACGGCGCTCTCCGAGATGCTGACCTCGGAGCTGGCCGCGGGCGAGAAGCTGCGGATGATTCCGGGCGAACAGGTCGTCCGGATGAAGATGGATCTCGCGCTCGCCGACGCCGAGAGCTTCGCGACCGACACGCTGGCGCGGATTCGCACCAACCTCGGCACCGACCTGGTCGTGCTCGGCTCGTACGTCGCGCTCGGCGAGAGGGCCGGCGCGCAGATCCGGCTCGACCTGCGCGTGCAGGACGCGGCCGCCGGCGAGACGATCGCGTCGGTCACCGAAACCGGCACCGAAGCCGAGCTCCTCGGCCTGGTCTCGCGGATGGGCGCGGCGCTGCGCGACAAGCTGGGCGTCGGCGGGCTGTCGGCGACCGAGGCCGCGGGGATGCGGGCATCGATGCCGTCCGATCCGGCGGCGGCACGCGCCTACACCGAGGGCCTGGCGAGACTGCGCGCTGTCGGAAAACCTGGCCGCGCGCGATCTGCTGCGTGAAGGCAGTCGACGGCGGAGCCCGGATATCCGCTTGCCCATTCGGCGCTGGCCACCGCGTGGTCGGCGCTCGGCTACGACGCCAAGGCCGCCGAGTCGGCGAAGCGCGCGTTCGAGCTCTCCACCAACCTGTCGCGCGAGGAACGGCTGTCGATCGAGGGCCAGTACCGGCAGATCGCAGCGGAACCGGCCAGGGCCGCCGAGATCTATCGGACCCTCTACGGCTTCTTCCCCGACAACCTCGATTACGGCCTGCGCCTGAGCAGCGTCCAGGTGGCGGCCGGCAGCGGCAAGGACGCCCTCGCCACGGTCGACAGCCTGCGGAGGCTGCCGCCGCCGGCGAGCGAGGATCCGCGGATCGATCTGGCGGAGGCCGCGGCGGCCGGCGCGCTGTCGGACTTCACAGCGTCAGCAGGCGGCGGCGGCAAAGGCGACGAGCAAGGCGACCGCGCAGAACGCACGCCTCATCCTCGCGCTCGCGCGAATCGCGGAAGGCGACGGGTATCTCGGCCTCGGCGATTCGGCGAAGGCGATTGCCGCATTCGAGGATGGCCAGCGGATCTTCACCGCCGCCGGCGACCGCGGCGGCGTCGCCAGCGCGCTCAACCGCATCGGCAACGCGCGCGAGGCCCGCGGCGAGCTGGTCGCCGCCTCGGCTCTGCTCGAGCAGGCGCTCGCCACCTATCGCGAGATCGGCAACCGGCGCGCGGTCGCGACGACCGCCAACGCGGTCGGCATCGTCCAGCTCCGGCAGGGACACCTGCCCGAAGCGCTGAAGCTCTACGAGGAGGCGCTCGGCGTCTTCCGCGAGATCGGCAGCCAGAGCGGCGCCGCGCGGGCGATCAACGGCATCGCCAACGTCCGGCGCGAGCAGGGCGACTTCGCCGCCGCCAGAAAGGGCTACGGCGAGGTGCTCGCGATCGGCCGCGAGATCGGCCAGAAGACGTTCGTCGCCACCGCGCTCAGCAACATCGCCAACATCGACGAAGACCAGGGCGATCTCGCCGCATCGCAGAAGGCCAGCGAGGAGGCGCTGGCGATCGCGCGCGAGCTCGGCGAGAAGAACAGCATCACCCGGATCATGCGCAACCTCGCCGGCGTCCTCGGCAAGCAGGGCGAGCTGCCGCGGGCGAAGAGCCTGTTCGAGGAATCGCTGGTGATGAGCCGCGAGATCGGCAACAAGCGCAGCGTCGCGCGCGGCCTGAGCAGCGTCGGCGACGTGATGCTGCACCAGGGCGATCTGGCCGGCGCGGCGAAACGATACGAAGAAGCGCTGGCGATCGCGAAGGAAGAACGGGAGCAAGCCGACGTCGCGATCGTCCTCGCGCAGCTGGGCAACGTGTTCCTCGCGCAGAACCGGCTGGCCGACGCGCGCCGGCAGCACGAGGAGGCGCTCGCCATCCGGCAGGCGATCGGCCAGAAGCGGATCGAGCCCGACAGCGACATCGATCTCGCGCGGCTCGCGATCGAAGAAGGGCACGCGGCGGACGCCGAACGGCTGGCGCGCCGCGCGGCCGACACGTTCCGAAGCCAGGCGGCAGGCGGCGGCGAGGCCTCGGCGCTGGCGGTTGCGGCCGAAGCGCTGCGCGCGCAGGGCAAGGATGCCGAGGCCCGCGCCGCGGTCGAGCGCGCGTTGTCGCTGTCGCGCGACAGCCAGAACCGCCTCGTCCGCATCCCGGTCGCGATCGCGAGCGCGCGCGTGCGCGGCACCGGCGCCGGCACGCAGGCCGCGGCGCAGAGCCTGAAGGCGAGCCTGGACGAAGCGGTCTCGAAAGGACTGTTCGGCCTGCAGCTCGAGGCGCGCCTGGCGCTCGGAGAGGTCGAGATGAGCGGCACCAATCCCGCCGTTGGCCGCTCGCGGCTGGTCGCGCTCGAGAAGGACGCCGACGCTAAAGGCTTCGCCCTGATCGCGCGCAAGGCGCGCGCAGCAATTAAGAATTAAGAAGTAAGAATTTAGAATTCGTGACCGCGTCCGCAACGGCGGCGCGAATTCGAGACACGAATTCTTAATTCCGAATTCTTAATTCTTAATTACTTCGGCGGCGCCTGCGACAGCGAGAGCTCGCTCGATCGCCGCCGCATCTCGAGGGTTGGCGACGCCGACGAGAATCTTGCCGTCCATCACCTGCGGGTCGTAGATCGCGCCGCGCCGTCCCGGCAGGCCGGCGGTGACGAGCAGCGTCAGCACCGATGCGAGGATGGCGAAGAGCATCGTCATCTCGAACATGATGATCAGGTTCGGCCACCAGGCGACGATCGGCATGTTGCCGGTGTTCAGCGGCCAGGCCAGCTCGGTCATCCGCGTCAGCCAGGTCGCGAACGCCAGGCCGACGAGGCCGCCGAAGCTGGCGATGTACCACATCCAGGTCGACTTGTCGGTCTCGAAGAACTGGTAGTGCTCGAGCGGCTCGCCGGTGACGACCGTGATCGCGTCGTCGCCAAGCCCGGCTGCCTTGAGGCTGTTGACGGCGCGCTGCGCCGAATCGCCGTCGGGATACAACGCGTAGACGGCGCTCATGCGCGGGTCTCCCCTAACACAGCGTCGTGCGCCACGGCCTCGGACGATGCGTGCGCCGGGTGCTGCCCGGCCTTCATCTCCCAGATCGAGATGATCGGCACCAGCTTCGAGAAGAGCACGTAGAGCAGCGTCATCGCCGCAAAGGTCGAGATCGTGATCATGATCTCGACCGGCCGCGGGCGGTAGACGCCCCACGAGTACGGCAGGTACTTGTGGCCGAGCGACGGCACGACGATCAGGAAGCGCTCGAGCCACATGCCGATGAGCACGCCGAAGCTGGCGATCACGCAGCCGGTGATGGTGCGCAGCTTCCTGATCGAGAGGATGGTGAACGGGATGACGAAGTTGCAGACGACCATCGTCCAGTAGAGCGGCGCGAACGAGCCGCGCTGCGTGACGTTCATCACCGCGATCTCGCTCGGCTCGTTGCCGTACCAGATCGTCAGCCGCTCGGCGAAGACGAAGTACGCCCACAGCAGGCTCATCAGCAGCAGCAGCTTGCCGAGGTTCTGGAAGTGCAGCGGGTGCAGGTATTCCTCGAGGTGGAGGAACTTGCGCAGCGCCGCCATCGCGATGATCAGGCCGGCGATGCCGCTGAAGATCGCGCCGGCGACGAAGTAGGGCCCGAACATCGTCGAGTGCCACATCGGCACCGGCGCCATCGAGAAGTCGAACGAGACGATGGTGTGGACCGAGACGGCGACCGGGATGATGGCGATCGCCATGATCGACATCGCCGATTCGAGGCGGTGCCACTGCTTCGGCGTGCCGGTCCAGCCGAGCGCGAGCGCGCCGTAGACGCGGTGGCGCCAGCCGGTGGTCTTGTCGCGCACCAGCGCGAAGTCGGGGATCATCGGCAGCACGAGGAACAGCACGCTGCCGGTGAGGTAGGTCGTGATCGCGAAGAAGTCCCAGACCAGCGGCGAGCGGAAGTTGGGCCAGATCTGCCGCTCGTTCGGGTACGGCATCAGCCAGAAGAACAGCCACGGCCGGCCGAGGTGGATGATCGGGAACAGGGCGCCAATCATCAGCGCGAAGGCGGTGATCACCTCGGCGCAGCGCGTCACCGGCCGGCGCCAGCCGGCGTTGACCAGCCGGAGGATCGCGGAGATCAGCGTGCCGGCGTGGCTGATGCCGATCCAGAAGACGAAGTTGGTGATGTAGAAGGCCCAGAAGATCGGGTTGTTGATCCCGGTGACGCCGAAGCCGTTCCACACCTGCCACGCCCACGTGCCCAGGCCCATGGCGACGATGCGAGCCGAGGAGAGCGACGAGCAGATAGAAGCGCCACGAGGTCTGCAGCAGCGGCCGCAGCAGGTCTTCGTTCAGCTGCCGGGTATAGGCGTCGCTCATGCCTGGCTCTGGCGCTCGAGATAGGTGACGTTGGGCAGCGTGCCGAGATCCTCGAGCAGCTTGGTGCCGCGCGACTGGCGCGCGAGCCGCGCGACCTCGCTCTCCGGGTCGTTGAGATCGCCGAAGACCATCGCCTTGGCGGCGCAGCCCTGCACGCAGGCCGGCTGGATCTCGCCGTCGGCGACCTCGCGCTTGTTGGCCTTGGCTTCGATCTGCGCCGCGCTGATCCGCTGGATGCAGAAGGTGCACTTCTCCATCACGCCGACTGAGCGGACCGACACGTCGGGGTTCAGCTGCAGGTGCAGCGGCTTCGGCCACTGCGGGTGGAAGAAGTCGAAGAAGCGGACGTTGTACGGGCACGCGTTGGCGCAGTAGCGGGTGCCGATGCAGCGGTTGTAGACCTGGGCGTTCAGCCCCTCATCGGTGTGATGGCTGGCATAGGTCGGGCACACCGGCTCGCACGGCGCGGCGTCGCACTGCTGGCACATCACCGGCCGGAACTTCATGCGCACGTCCGGGAAGTCGCCCTCCCAGTAGCGCTCGACGCGCAGCCAGTGCATCGCCCGGCCGCGGGCGGCCTGCTCGGGGCCAACGGTCGGGATGTTGTTCTCCGCGTGGCAGGCCGTGACGCACGCGCCGCAACCCGTGCAGCGATCGAGGTCGACCGCGAGTCCCCACTTTTTCGGCATTCAGCTCGCCCCTCTACCCACGACGATCACTGGCCCACGACGATCAACGCAGAACCCGCTGGGAACGCAGAGCTCAAAATCTCAAAGCGTCGAAATTCCCGCCGTTCTGCACGTGCACGATGCACGTTGCACGAACCCCGTCCGCTTGCACCCTGCACGAACACCCCGTCCTCGTGCACCCTGCACGAGCGTCCCGTCCGCCTGCACCATGCACCGCTGACGCCCGTCACCGCGTCCCATGTTCGTGCGGATGTTCGCGCATCTCCCCGGCGAACATGATCAACGAGCGGTCGGGATCGCCCGACGCGCGTGATCGAAACGCGCGTCGCCGCCCACGCCAGCGCGCCGGTCTCCGGCTCGGTCGCCGGCGCGAGAATCGCGATCGGGTTGACGCCGCGCTTGCTCGCGTAGCGCGTGAAATTCTCGTGCCCCTGGCCGATCGGCATCGCGATCACCTCCGGCGCGATGCCCGGGAAAATCATCGCCGGTGCGCGCAGCGTGCCCTGCGACGAGCGCACCTCGACGACATCGCCCTGCGCGATGTGCATCCGCTCCGCCGTCTGCGGGTTGATCTCGACCCAGCTGCTCCACATCGCCGAGGTCAGCGGATCGGGCATCTCCTGCAGCCACGGCAGGTGCGCCGCCGACCCGTCGCCGAACTGCGACGACACGTAGGGCATGAAGTGATACGGATACTGCGACGCGTCGCCTTCGAAGCGCGGCTCCTCATACGCCCGCGCCGCGGATTGCGGATTGCGGACTGCGGACTGCGGATTGCGGATTGCGGATTGCGGATTGCGGTGCGGCGGCTGGTTTCGAATTCGCCACTTCTTCCGCCGTCTTCCACGGCAGCGCGATCGGCGTCTTCAGCTTGCCAGCCAGCTCGATCAGCACATCGGCGGTCTCGCGCGTCTGGTACAGCGGCTTCATCGCCGGGCCGGCGACGGTCGTCACCGCCTCGATCGATCCCGACTCGGGCGTCGCGTCGACCCACGATTCCAGGAACGTCGACTCCGGCAGGATCAGATCCGCCAGGCTGCTGCTGTCGTCGATGAAGCTGCCGAAGCTGGCGATGTACTGCGCGCGCTCGAGCGCCTCGCGCACCTGCCACGCCTTCGGCGAGCCGTGCACCGGATTCGCGCCGTCGAGGAGAACGACCTTGGCCGCTTGCAGCGCCGGTCCGAGCGGCTGCGCGGGCGCCTGAGCCTCGACGCCTCGCGTGAAGAAGATCCCGCCCAGCCGCTCGACGTTGCCCAGAAGCTGGTTGAGCGCGTTGACCGCAAGCGCGTGGAACAGGCCGTTGGTATGCGCCAGCGGCGTGCCGCCGACAATCGCGACCGCGGGCTGCAGTTCAGCCAGCTCGCGCGCGAGCCGTTCGATTCTCTTCGCCGCAACGCCGGTCACCTGCTCGACGCGCGCGGGCGCGAAATCGGCGAGGCCGCCGCTCCATCCTTCGATGGCCGCACCGGCGCGTCCGGCATCGCCCGGACGCAGTTTATTGGCGACGATCACATGCGCCAGGCCGAGCGCGAGCACCCCTTCCGTTCCCGGCTTGACCGGGATCCACTCGTCGGCGTTCGCGCCGGTCTGCGACATGCGCGCCTCGACCTGCACGAACTTGCCGCGGATCCCTCTCGGGCCCTGCCGCATCTCGCCGTAGCCGGCGCTCTGCGACACCGGGGAGTTCCAGGTGCCGAGAAAATCGGCGCCGAACGAGATCACGAAGCGCGATCGCGCGAGATCGATCGTCGGCAGCTGCTCGTGGCCGAAGCTGATCGCGTTGGCGCGGCGCAGCACCGCGTCGCCGAAGACGTCAACCGCGACCGGCGCCGGCGCGCCGAAGCGCGAGGCGAACTCCGCGGCCAGCGCGTTGCGGCGGCTGCGGCGCGGGCGCGTCAGCCACGCCAGCGACTTCTGATCGCCGGCCGCGGCGAGGCCATCGAGCTTTCCGGCCAGCTCGGCGATCGCCTCGTCCCAGGAGATTTCCTTGAACTCGCCGGCGCCGCGCGCGCCCGACCGCTTCAGCGGCCGCGTCAGCCGATCGGGGTGAAAGGTGAGCTGGATCGACGCCTGGCCGCGCGCGCACAGCCCGCCGCGGCTGATCGGATCCTTCGGCTCGCCCTCGAGCTTCTTGGCGACCACCATCTTCACGACGCCCGCCTGCCCGTTGCGCGTCGTCTCGACGTCCGCGTCCATCACGCGGACCGTGACCGCGCAGCCGGCGGCACACATCGGGCAGATGCTCGGCTTCCACTCCGCGATGCCGGGGATGATGTCGTCTTCCGGCACGAACCGGATCAGCTGGTGCTCCGGATTGCCGCAGCTGGCGAGCGTCGCGCTCGTCCCCGTGATCGCCGTCAGTTTGATGAAGTCGCGTCGCTCCATGTCAGAAATGGCAGGTGAGGCAGTCGTTCGACGCCTTTTTCTCGCGGTGACAGTTCACACAGAACCCCATGCTGTGATCGACGGCATGCTCCGCGACGCTCATCTTCGACACGTCACCGTGACAGGTGGCGCAGTCGACGCTGGCGCGGATGTGCGGCGCGTGGTTGAAGCGCACGTGCGCCTCGCGCGTGAACCCGTAGACGCGCTGCCACGGGATCTCGATCCCTTTCTCCGAATAGTCGGTGACCTGCTTGATCAGCGGCCGGTCGGTGGCGATCTGGCTGTGGCAGATCATGCAGGTCTTCACGCTCGGGATGCCGGCGATCGGCCCGCGCTCGACGCGTCTCGTGGCAGTCGGTGCAGGTCGCCTGCTTCTCGATGTGCGTCTTGTGCGGGAACGGAATCGGCTGCTCGGCCTTCGACCGGATCGCGAAAAAGGAGCGCGCCGCTTCGCTGAAGGTGCGATGCGCCGGGGTGAAGACGTTGGACGGTACTGGCTCGGGCTGGGCGCCGCACGCCGTGGCACCCAGCACGCACACCGCGACGAGCCAGCGCATTATTTCGCCTGCAGGCTCCGGAGGAAGTTCACCACGTTCCAGATTTCCGGCTCGGTCATCTTGCTCTTGTAGCCCTTCATGTCGAACTTCGGCCCGGCGCCGTCGCGGATCACCACGAAGATCTCGCCGTCGGTCGACCCGCGGTCCCACTTCTCGTCGGTCAGATCCGACGGGTGCGTCCCTTCGGGCGCCATCGGGCCGTTGCCCTTCGCCTCGGTGCCGTGGCAGAAGCGGCAGTTCTTCGTGTACGCGGCCTTGCCCGCGGCGATCGACGTGGCATTCGACGCCACCGGATTCTTCAGCTTCTTGGCTTCCGCGCTGCCGCCCGGATTCTGAGCGCCGACGGCCGACGACACGAGGGCAATCCACCCCAGGGTCAGCGCAGAAAAGACAACACGACGCATGATGGCTCGTCTCCTTGGTGTGATGTCCGAATGTGGTCGGTAATCTTATGTCATTTTTGCAAGGTTGTTGCAGAGAGGGTCGAAAAAGGGAGGCAGACGAAAGTGGGGTCGGACCTGGAGTAAAGCAGGTCGGACCTGATCAGGTCCGACGTCCTCATCTCACCACGACGACGGTCAACTCATCGTATCCGGTGAGCGCGCCGTCGTCGGCGATGCTGCGCAGGACGTATGTGCCCGGCTCCGAGAAGGACGCCTGCACTTGCACCTTGCCGTCGGCCGGCATCTCCGGAGCCACCCAGACAGGCGCCCAGGGAGAATTCGCCCCCGTCCGCGTGTCCTCCCACACCTTGATCTGTTCCGGCGTGAAAGTGACCTTGCCCGGGCCGCGGTACAAGAACCACGAAAGATGGAGGCCGACGTTCTTGCCGACCGTCACCCGAGACGGCGGTTGCGTCGCCCGATTCGGCCGCGCGACACTTTCCGAGCTCGTCGGCGACGCTGCCGTCGCATCGAGCCGCGCGGAATTTCGGACGGCCGCGCCGGCGAAACCCGCCCCGCGTGGCTTCGGGATGCCGTCGTCCTTGACCTCGGTGACGAGCGTCACCCACTCACCCGCCTTCACGCTGCGCGCCTTGACTTCGTCGATCCTGACCGACGGCGGCTTGTTCGAGCGGATTTCGGGGCTGCTCGTGCCGGCGCCGAGCGCGCCGGTTTCCGACGCCTTCACCACGTCGTCGACGATGTAGTCGGGCCGGAGGGTCGCGTACGCCTTCTCGGTCTTGCCGTGCGTCGTCAGCGTCCAGACGAGCTCGTCCTTCTCGGAGAAGCCGCTCGGCACGCGCACCCGGAACACGAAGCGGTTGCGCCGCGGCAGGAAATGTGTCGGCTGCCCCTGATCGTCGCCGCCGACGTTGAAGCTGTTGTCGGGACCGACCGGCACGTCGATCTCCTCTTCCCAGTTCCGGTTCATGTAGCCGAAGAGGAAGTACTTCGTGCCGTCGGCGCCCTGCTCCCAGCCCTCGTACGCCGGCGCGACGTTCTGACCCTTGGAATAGGTGAGCGATTGCGCGGCAGGCGTTGAAACCGCGAACACGGCCGCGAGCGCCAAGGACACAATGCTGCCGATGATGTGCGGTGTTCTCATGCGATGACCGACCTCAGCGCACGACGACGACGGTGACGTCTTCACCGGCCATCAACGCCCCGTCGTCTGCGAGGCAGCGCAGGACGTAGGTGCCCGGCGTATCGAAGCGCACCATCACCGGCACCTTGCCGTCCTCGGGCAGCGTCGGCGCGGACCACAGCGGCGCCCATGGCGAATTCGCGCCGGCGCGCGTGTCCTCCCACGCCTTCACCTGCGGCGGATCGAAGGTCGCCGTGCCAGGGCCGCGATACAGGTACCACGAGAGGTGCAGGCCGAGATTCTTGCCGACGGTGATACGGGTCGGCGGCACCATCGACGGGTTACGCGACGGACGCGCCGAGCAGTGCGGAGAGCGCTGCCGCGCGCGCCCGCGCGGCGGCGATACGCGCCGGGTCGCGCGGCTTGGGAATCCCGTCGTCCTTCACCTCCGCGGTAAGCGTCACCCAGTCGCCCACCTTCACGGTGCGGGCCTTGAGCTCCTCGACGCGGACCGACGGCGGCCTGTTGGAGCGAACTTCGGGGCTGCTCGTGCCGGCGCCGAGCGCGCCGGTCTCCGACGCTTTCACCACGTCGTCGACGATGTAGTCGGGCCGGAGGGTGGCGTACGCCTTCTCGGTCTTGCCGTGCGTCGTCAGCGTCCAGACGAGCTCGTCCTTCTCGGAGAAGCCGCTCGGCACGCGCACCCGGAACACGAAGCGGTTGCGCCGCGGCAGGAAGTGCGTCGGCTGTCCCTGATCGGCGTCGCCGGGGTTGAAGCTGTTGTCGGGACCGATCGGAACGTCGAGCTCCTCCTCCCAGTTCCGGTTCATGTAGCCGAAGAGGAAGTACTTCGCGCCGTCGGCGCCCTGCTCCCAGCCCTCGTACGCCGGCGCGACGTTCTGACCCTTGGAATAAGTGAGCGACTGCGCTGCTGGCGCGGCGACAAAACACACGAGCGCCAGCAGCACAGTGCTTCCGCGCTTCACTGCTGCGGAGCTCCAGTCGCCTTCGGAGCCGGCGGCATCACCAGGCACAGCGGGCAGCCGATGACGACGTCGTTCTTCGTCAGCTTCAGGTTTTCGCGCCGCTTCGCCATCTCTTCCTGGAACTGCTCGTCGTTGAGCGCGACGCGGATGCCGAGGTCGATGAACATGTTCGCGACCGAGCGGTTGCCCGAGCCCTGCCAGTTGCGCGGGTCGGGGACGTTCTTGTTGGTCGGCGAGTTGTCCATGTAGCCGATGATGTGGAGGATCGTCCCCTTCGGCAGCAGCGGCGACGAATCGTCGGTGTAGTCGTAGCCGCGGACCCAGTTGTGGTCGTAGCCGACGCAGTTCAGCGTCTGGATGGTGTAGCCCCAGATCGCCTCGAGGCACATCCGCGCGCCCGGCGCGTGCAGGTGCGGCTCGAACGAGATGATCTTGGTGTGCTGCTGCAGCACGGTGTAGGCGTGCAGCTGCTGGTTCGCCTCCATCGCCTTGATGTCGATGTCCACGCCGTTGCCGAGGCCGAAGACGGCCCGCTTGTAGGTCGGCTTGTAGCCTTTCGGCATCAGCTTGAAACCGATCTCGAGGTGCGCCTTGGTATCGCGGCCGTTCGAGTGGAGGTGCACCGAGTCGGAGACGATGCTCGAGCCGGCCTTGAGGAGGCGCGCCGACTTCGGATCGAAGAAGTCGGCGTTGCGCCCGACCTCGTGCACCGGCCAGTTCACCGCTTCCTCGTCGGTCAAGATCGACAGCGCGTCCGGCGGCTGATCCGAGTTGGGGTCGAGCACCTGGGTGCGCCAGATCATGTGGTGGAAGACGAAGCGCCCGCCGACGGTGGCGCGGTTGCTGCCGCTCTTCGTGCCGACGTCGTTGACTTCCTTGATCTCGAGCGCCGCGACGTAGCGATCCTCGGTGAGCCCGGTGGGCACGCTCGGAATCTCGCCCCACCAGTCCGCCGCGTCGCCTTTGACTTCGAGCTCCTGGGTCTTGATGACGAGGTCGGGGGTGCCGATCGCCCACGCGTGCTCGTCGGCATAGACCTTCGCCGGCGGCATGTCGGCCGGGTTGCCGCGCGGCGCGCCGCTGTCGGCCCACTTGGCAATCGTCGCGATTTCGTCCTCACTGAGCGACGGGTCGTTGTGGAACTTCTGGATGCCGATGTTGCGCTCGACATACCAGGGCGGCATCACGCCGGCCCGCGGCCCCATGCCGGTGCGCTGCTTGATCGCGCGCGCCCACGGGCGCACGTCCTCGTAGCTGACGAGCGACATCGGCGCGACGCCGGCCGGCCGGTGGCAGTTCTCGCAGCTGCGCTGGAGGATGGGCGCGATGTGCTTGGTGAAGTTGACGTCGGCCGGAACGCCTGCCGGCGCCGCGTGCAGGCCGTGTGGCGCGAGGAAACCAAGACCTGTCGCGACAACCAACGCCAGCCCGCCGGTCCAGGCGAACTTCGCACGAACACCCATCGCACACACTCCTTGCAGTTGACAGCTAAGAGGCAATTTTAGCGCAGGAGCGCAGTTTCCGGCACGAAGAACGCAGAGCCCGCGGAGCCCGCAGAGTCATCTTTTCTCTCCGGATTCCGCGGACTCTTGCTGATCGGAACTGAACCTTGAACCTCGAACCAGAACCCAGAACCCAGAACCAGAACCCCGAACCCAGCAACCCTGAACCCTGAACCGCGCCGGCGCCGCACACCGCGCGCGTCAGAACAGAATCTGGGCGCCGAATTTCACGTAGCGCGCCTGCAGGATGTTGAGCGGCCTCAGCCATGCCGAGCCGTAGGTCGTGTTGATCGCCGCCGGCGGCTCGCCGGCGTTCGAGGTCGCGCCGACCGCGGCGTTCGAGTTGAACGCGTTGAAGATGTCGGCCATCACCTGAATGCGCCGCCCCGCGTTCAGGTTGAAGTTCTTCGACACGCGCAGGTCGAGCTGCGTCCGCCGCGGCGTGTACATCGTCCCCGGCTTGACCAGCGGCACTGAGCGCGAGGTGTTCGCGCCGCCCGAGAGCGCTCGCCCCAGCGTGCCGGCCGCGGCGTCGGCCTGGGTGATGTTCCAGTTCGCCAGCACCATCTGTCCGGGCAGGTTCTGCAGCACGCCGCCGAACTGGATCGACTGCCATGGCAGCGTGTAGGTGCCGGTCGCCTTCACCTGGCTCAGCCAGCTGGTGTCGAAATCGCAGTAGTTGAAGATCAGGCCGGTGCCGGGCGTCGCCGCGGTTCCCGCCACCGGGAGCGTCGCGGAGATGCCGTAATCGGTCCGCGGGTTGTCGACGAAGGCGTCGCAGTTGTTGAAGTGGGTGTTGCCGGTGGCGAACCCGCCGGTCACGAACAGATCGGCCCGGATGCGCGCGTTGATCGCGAAGTCGATGCCGTTGAACACCTCGGTCTGCTTGCCGTAGTTGTCGACGAAGTCGACGATGTTGTTGGTGGCGACGCCGAACTTGGCCGGGACGATGTCGTAGAGCCCGCAGACCTGGTTGCCGCCGCCGCCGGGCAGCCGCGGATCGCGCGGCGCGGTGACGCAGTACTGCTGGAAGTCGGTCGGCGCCGACGTCGAGGTTGTCGGTGGTCGTGAAGTGTCCCTGCGCGCGGCGGAAGTACGACAGCTCCGCGGCGACCCGCGACATCAGCTCGTGCGACACGGTCGTCGAAACCTCCCAGTTGTTGCGCCGGTTGTCGAAGCCGCTGATAGGTCTCGGGATCGTACCGTGGTGGCGATGTTCACCTGGCCGAAGGCGTTGTTGCTGAGCGCGCCGAGCTCGGACAGCCTGCGGAATGCCGTCGCCGTTGGCGTCGGCAGTCCACGGACGCGTCGCATTGTTGACCGACGTGTTCAGCGGGTTGAGCAGGCGCGCGAAGCCGACCGTCGAGGTCTGCACGTAGCGGCTCAGCGTCGCCTTGAGCGCCGTCTTGCCGTTGCCGAACAGATCGTAGGCGAGGCCGAGGCGCGGCGACGAGGTCGTTGAAGTTCGGCACGTCGCTCAGCGCGTCGAAGTGCCGCGGGCCGATCCAGGTGCCGCCCGGCGCATCCTGCGCCCCGACCTTGTTGTTCAGATAATCCCAACGCAGGCCGGCGTTCACCGTCATCCGCTTGATCGTCCACGTGTCCTGCACGTAGACGCCGAGATCGGCCACCAGCCGCTCGTGCGTCGTGTACGGCGTCGTCCGCACCGTCACCTGGAACGGCTGGCCGAGCCGCACCGTGATGGCCGTGTCGTTATTCGTGTAGACGTCCGTGTCGGCCGGTCCCTCCTGCAGGTTGAAGCCGACTTTCAACGCATGCGACCCGGTGACGTAGGTCAGCGAGCTGCGATAGGAGCGGAGCGAGGTGTAGTTGCGCGAGAAGGTGCCGTTGTAGGCGCGGAAGTTGATGCCGGTCGTCTGCTCGGTCACCGGGTAGCCCTTCGAGGTCTCCGAATCCTCGACCGGCTCGCGCGTCCAGGTCTCGCTGGTGTTGCCCATCGCCGCCTCGAACAGCGCCTTCGACGTCAGCGTCGAGCGGAACGTGAACGATCTCGAAGTGGTTGATCGGCAGGTTCTGCAGGTTCGACGCGTCGGGCTGGAACGTGCTGCCGAGCGATCCAGTGGTTCGTGTTGCGCGGCGCGATAGTTGACGTACCCCGACACCTTGTTCTGCGGGCTGATCTGCCAGGTCAGGCGGAGGTCGTCGTTGACGTTGTGCTGCGACTCGGTGCCCGGGCCGGTTGCGGATCCGGATCGAAGACGAAATCGAACGGGTTCTTCTCGTAGAAGGTGTTGGTCCGGATCTGCTCGTAGCCCCAGAACCGGTGCGCCGTCCAGAACCACAGCTTGTCCTTCTTCAGCGGCCCGCCGAGCGCGCCGCTGAGATCGTGAATCCGCAGGATGCTGTCGCCGGTCGTCACCTGCTGCTGACGGCAGCGCGTCGTCGATGTTGTTGCCCTGCAGCGCGTCGTTGGCGTAATTGAAGAAGCCGGAGCCGCTGAAGCGGTTGCCGCCGTCCTTCGGGATGATGTTGACCCGCACGCCGCCGCCGGCGACCTCGGCCGAGATGGCGCCGAACTCGTAGCTCAGCTCCTGCGTCGACGCGTCGTTGGTCGAGATGCCGGTGCACGAGTAGTTGCACGCCATGTTCGCGTTCATCAGGCCGTCGATCTGCACCAGGCGATCGTTGAACGACCCGCCGTGCGCCTTCAGCTGGTTCTGATGCTCGCCGGCCGAGCCGCCGACGTCGTTCTGGTTGCTGCTGACGCCGATCGTCATGATGCCGATCGTCGACCAGTTCTTCGAGGTCGGCATCGCGTCGATCGTGTCCTTGGCCACGACCTGGCGCTTGATGACGTTCTGCATGTCGACGACCGGGCTGGCGCCCGAGACGGTGACCGTTTCCTCGAGCGCGCCGACCTTGAGGTCGGCGTTGACCGTCGCGGTGAAGGTCGCCGGGAGCTCGATGCCCTCGCGCTTGACGGTGGAGAACCCGGGCAGCGTGAAGGTGACTTCGTAGGTGCCGGGCCGGAGGTCGAGAATCTTGTACTGCCCCTGCGCGTCGGTCGTCACCGTCCGCACGCGTTCGATGAGCGCGGGACTGCTCGCCTCGACCGTCACGCCCGGCATCACGGCGCCGGTCGTGTCCCTCACGACGCCGGCAATGCCCGTCGCCTGCGCGAACGCTGCCGAGGGCAGCGCCGCAAACGACAAGGCCAGCACCCACCCGAAGACCATCCTGCGCATAAGCCCTCCTGGCTGCCGACGTGAACGCCGAACCATAGTGGCGACTGCTGAGCAAATGATGACTGCGAGCTGGTTATGAAAAATTGAGGTGTCGAAAATACGCCCGCCCGGTGCGGTCGTCAAGCGGCGCGACGTGATACTTTGCCGTCCGGCGCAGGCGTATCCAAAACCATGAAGAGGGTGATGTCGCTCGTCGTGCTCCTGCTGGCAGGCCCTGTCCACCGCGGGGATACAAGCGCAAAAGGCCGCCGACGCGCCGGTCACCTTCACGCGCGATGTCGCGCCGATCCTCTACCGGCAGTGCGCGTCGTGCCATCGGCAGGACGGCGCCGCCCCCTTCAGCCTGCTTACCTACGAGGACGCGCGGCGCCACGGCGCGCAGATCGCCACCGCCACCGCCAGCCGCTACATGCCGCCGTGGAAACCCGACCCCGGGTTCGGCGACCTGGCCGGCGAACGCCGGTTGAGCGACGACGCGATCGCGACCATCGATCGCTGGGCGAAGGGAGGACTGGTCGAGGGCAACCCGGCGGACCTGCCGCCGCTGCCGCGCTTCAGCGCCGGCTGGCAGCTCGGCGAGCCCGACCTGGTCGTGCCGCTGCCGGAGTACACGCTGCGCGCGGATGGCGCCGACGTCTTCCGCAACTTCGTGGTCACCGTGCCGGGGACGACGACGCGCTACGTGCGCGGCTTCGAGTTCCGGCCCGGCAGCCGCGCGGTGCATCACGCCAACATCCGGCTCGACCCGACGCCGGCCTCGCGCCGCCTCGACGAGGCCGATGCCGCGCCCGGCTACGAGGGCATGGTCCTGCACTCGGCCGACTATCCCGACGGCCATTTCCTCGGCTGGACGCCGGGACAGGCCACGCCGCTGGCGTCGAACGATCTCGCGTGGCGCCTCGCTCCCGGAAACGACCTCGTCGTGCAGCTGCACCTGCAGCCGACCGGCAAGCCGGAGATCCTGAAGCCGTCGATCGGCTTGTATTTCTCGAACGAGCCGCCAGCGCGCACGCCGGCGATCCTGCGGCTCGGGCGGCAGGACATCAACATCGAGCCGGGCGACGCCGCCTACCGCATCGACCGATTCGTACGTGCTGCCGGTCGACGCGGAGCTGCGCGCCATCCAGCCGCACGCGCACTACCGCGCGCGCCGCGTCAGCGCGTGGGCGACGATTCCGGGCGCCGGGCGGCGGCCGCTGATCCTCGTCAGCAACTGGGACTTCAACTGGCAGGACCAGTACCGCTACAACGCGCCGTTCTGGGTGCCGGCCGGGACGAAGCTCGAGATGGAATACGAGTTCGACAACTCGGACGCGAACCCGCGCAACCCGACGCATCCGCCCGGACGCGTCGGCTGGGGCTGGCGATCGTCGGACGAGATGGCCGATGTCTGGATTCAGGTGATGACGCGCAGCGACGCCGACCGCGCGCGGCTGGTGGCCGACGTCCGCCGCAAGATGGCCGACCGAGGACGTCGTCGGCTGCGAGACGCTGGTGGCGCGCGAGCCCGACTACATCGATCTGCGGAACGACACCGCGCGCCTCTACCTCGAGCTCGGGCAGGCGCAGAAGGCGCTGACGCATTTCGCGGCGGTGCGCCGCCTCAAGCCGCAGTCGCGCGGTGGCGCGCTACAACGTCGCGGTCACGCTCGAGGCGCTGGGACGCGGCGCCGATGCCAGCGCCGAGTACCAGGCGGCGATCCAGTTCGACCCGAAGTATTCAGCGGCGCACAACAACCTGGGCAGCCTGGCGGTGTCGGAAGGACGCGTCGCCGACGCGCGGGCGCACTACGAGCGCGCCGTGGCGACGGGACCGTCGAACCCCGAGGCGCGCAACAACCTCGGCGCCGTCCTGATCGCGTTCGGCGAGACCACCGCGGCGATTCCCTACCTGCAGGAAGCGATTCGCCTGCGCAGCCAGTATCCGGAGGCCCACTACAACCTCGCGCGCGCGCTGGCAGCCGGCGAGCGGTTCGCGGAGGCGATCGAGGAAGCGACGATCGCCGAAGCGCAGGCGGCCGCGGCCGGCAAGAGCGCGCTCCTGGAGCAGATACGGGAGGACTTGCAGAGATATCGTCGGTGACCGTTGGGGTGATCTCTTCGCGGCGACAGCCACAGTGTGATTCGCGGTTTCGGGGTGTTATCCGCGGCGGCCGGGCAAATTCACCGGCAGTGGAGCGAGCCACGCCGCAACTATCCCGCGTCAGACGCCGCGATAAAGCAATGAGCGGGCACGATTACGAAATCGTGCCCGGTTGACGATCTCGTGATCTCGATCCGGCGAAACGCGGCCCGGATTCAGCTCGGCCGCATGGCACGCAAGCCGCAGTCGACGTGCCTTCATGAAAACCTGCCCGATTGCGATCGCGCTCTTCGTCGCACTCTCTGCCCTCTCGACCGCCGAGGCCGCCACCATCCGGGTACCGGCCGACGCAGCCACGATCCAGCAAGCCATCGACGCCGCCGCCGCGGGCGACACCGTGCTCGTCTCGCCCGGCACGTACGTCGAGAACGTCACCTTTCGCGGCAAGGCGATCACCGTTGCAAGCGAACAGGGTCCTGCCGTGACGATCATCGACGGCAACCGTACCGGCTCGGTCGTGACCTTCGCCTCGGGTGAAAATCGCAACGCCGTGCTGGCAGGATTCACAGTCCGCAACGGCGCGAACAGCTTCAGCGGCGGTGGCGTGCTCATTCAGAACTCCGCGCCCAGCATCATCGGCAACTGGATCGTGAACAACGGCGCGTGCTCCGGTGCCGGCATCTACAGCTATTTCAGTTCGCCGCTGATCAAAGGCAACACCATCTCGCGCAACTACGTGTATGCCTGCAGCGGCGCCTCCGGCCTGGGCGTCTACATCGGCGGCGATTCGGCCGCCGAGCTCGTCGAGAACGTCATCTCGGAGAACAGCGGTTTTGCCAACGGCGGCGGCGTCACTCTATTCGCGGCCGGTCGGGCGGTGCTGCGGGGGAATGTGATCGCGCGAAACGTCACGTCCGGATTCTCTCCCTGCACGTCGGGCGGCGGCATCTGGATGGTCAATTTCTCGCAGGCGACGATCGTCAACAATCTGGTCGTCGGCAACGTCGCGGGTTGCGGCGGTGGGTTCTACTGGGGCGGGTCGACGGGGGTCACGACGTTCGTGAACAACACGTTCGCCGACAACGACGGCGCCGAGGGGTCGGCTATCGACGCCAGCGGCGTGGACACGCGCCACGTCATCTACAACAACGTCATCATCGCCAAGGGTGCGCAGACGGCCTTTTATTGCCGGAACTCGAGCTCGACGCCGTCCCCGGCGCTGAACACGAGCAATGTCTGGAGCCCGCAGGGCCTCGCGTTCGGCGGGTCCTGTCTGGATCAGACCGGGCTGCGCGGAAACACCTCGGCGGATCCGCTGTTCGTGCGCAACGCGTTTGCCGACGTGCTCGGCGACTACCGTCTGCAGTCGGCCTCGCCGGCGATCGATGCGGCCGACAATTCGGCGCCGCAGCTCGCGGCCGTCGACCTCGACGGGAACCCGAGGATCGCCGACGGCAACCAGGATGGCGATGCCCGCGTCGACATGGGCGCGTACGAATACACCAATCAGCCGCCCGTGGCCGACGCCGGGGCGGATCAAACGGTCACGGCCGACACCAGCTGCCGCGCGGTCGTCGCGCTGGACGGCCGCGCCTCGTCGGATGCCGACGGCGATCCGTTGACGTTCACGTGGAGCGGGCCGTTCGGGACGGTGTCGGGCGCGCTCGCGTCGGTGTCGCTGCCAGCCGGCACGCATATGATCACGCTGACGGTGCGGGACCGGCGCGGCGGCTCTTCGTCGGACACGCTGGTCGTCAGCGTCGTCGACGCGACGTCGCCGGTGATCCAGTCGGCGGTGGCGACGCCGTCGGTCCTGTGGCCGGTGAAGCGGCAGTTCGTCGACGTCACTATCGCTGCGTCTGCTTCAGACGGGTGCGGCGGATCGGTTCGTTGCCAGATCGCGTCCGTAGCGAGCAGCGATCCGGTCGTCGGCGACGATTGGGTGATCACCGGCGACTTGACGCTGAACCTGCGAGCGGAACGCGACAACAAGAGAACGGGCCGGATCTACACCATCACGATCGTGTGCACGGACGCAGCCGGGAACCGCTCGACGAAGACGGTGATCGTCACCGTCCCGCGCAATTAGCGGCCTGTATCGGTTGAACGGATCGCGGAGCGGGGCGCCCGACCCCGCTCCGCTTCCCTCCCCCGCTAGAGGTTGAAAAACGCCGTGTACACGAGGCGCTCCTCGACGACGCGCCTCTTGTGTGTAACACCGCCCCGCACTTCCGGAATCGTGCGGTCAGTGTAGTAGCGCTCGTACTCGCGAACGACCAGACGCGCCGGCTTGCCGCCAACCTCGAGCAGCGTAACGGTCGACTGCCAGATCACTGAGTCGATCTGCCGTCCGATATCGATCCCGCCGATGCCACCAACATCGATGGCGCCCACGCCGGTCGCGCCAGGCCTGACCGGCGCGGCCAGTGCCATTTTCTCGCCCAGACGCTCCGGGACGATCTCTGCGGGTGCGGCAGCCGCCCTGCGCCCTGTCGTCGTAACGACCGGGCTGACGGGCTCAACCACCGGCCCCGGCACCGCGGCGGCCGGCGGAGCCGGCTGCTGGCCAGAACCTTGAGGTCGCTCCATGCCAGATCGGTATCGAGCGCCGGGTCGCGCGTCTGCAGCACGAGCTCCACCTTGTTCCGACCCGTCTCTCCGCCCTGGCCGAGCGGCGGGGGAAACGAAATATCCTGATATTCGCTGTCGAGCGGCCACTTCATGGGTCCGTGCTCCGGGACCGCGCCGAACAGACGGAACGCGACCTGCGCGCCGGTGCGACGAGAACGTGACCCGCCGCCGCGGCAGTACTTGTGCGAACTCGCAGAGCACGACCTTCGAAATCTTCGCCCCGGGAAGCGCGTTCGGCTGGTAGCGGACGACGGCGAGCCTGACAAAGGGCATGTAGGTCGTGCCCGGATCGAGCTCGATGTCGCAGGTACCACAAACCGCGTGCGTCGGCGCCATGCCGGCGAGTGAGCCCGGCGTCACCAGCTCGATGTTGGTCGAGGGTCCTTGGTGGTACAAAGAGCCAGCTTCACGGGCGGCAATGCTGTAGGCCGTCTTGATACCGGCTGGCGGCCCGCGGCGATGGGGCGAGCACCCGGACGCGGCGCGCTTCGCCGGCGCGCGCGCAGCCTTCGGCTTCGACTGCGGCTTTTCTCGCTTTTTGGCGGCCATGTCCTCTCCCACCTGCAGCAGCGTATGAGATTGGCCGGCTCGGCCGACGCATGGACCCGGCCAGGCGTGCAAAGGTAGCGCCTTGGACGGCGCGGAGCTACGGCGTTCGGATCGTTCTGTGAAACACGTGCCGAGGCAGCGGCGCCCGTCGGCCGATGGCGGCCTGTGCGTCTCCCGGTGGACGGAGCCGATGAACGGTTCGCGACCCGCCCAAAGACGAGGAGCGCGTCGAGCGCGCAGCCACGTCAGCGTCCTGCAGCCCGGCCGTACAATCGGAGGGACTGAGGGGATCGATCCCGCCCCTGAGCTCTTGATCTCCTGTTTCCCCGCAGGCGCAGCCACTCAGCTCCGGCGCACCTGAAAACAGGCTGACGCCGCAACGCGCGAGAGGATTAGGACGGGTTGAGGGGAAATCCACCTCACGCTCGTTCTCTCTTCAACGCGTCGCCGCACAACCCGGCCGGCGCGAACAAGGAGAGAACACGATGCCGACCACGCCTTCGATCCGTCGCCCGAACGCTGCTTCTCGCAGGCAGCGCAGTCATCACCGGAACCTCCGCCAGCGCTCAGTCCCCCACCGTTGTCTTCGAAAGCCTGCCGCACACCGCCGTTGGCGGTGCAACGCTACGGCTCGACCGCGCACGCGAGGCGCTCGATGTCAGCACGCTCAATCCCGCCGGTGGCAGTGGCGTCGCGGTTGCACTCGGGGAAGCCACCAGCTGGACGGCCGGTTTCGGCGCGATCGCGTACCCCACGGTTCCAGTGAACCTGTCGTGGGCGGCGATCGCCGACGGCCAGCGCATCAGCACCGCCGCGATGCGCCAGACGAGCAAGGGGTTCGAAATCAGCGCCTCGTTCACCGGCGGAACCCGGCCCACCTACTCGGCGCAGGTCTACAACGACGGGCAGCTCGTCGGCGCGATCGGCGGCCTGCCCCCGACGGCGCGCATCAACCTCGCCGGCTTCACGTTCTGCGACACGCTGTCGGAGCTGTGCCGTCTGACCATCGAATTTGCGAACGACGCAAGCCACCGATGCGGGTGGCTGGTTGGAACCGGCCCGCACAAGGGAACCTTCAGCCTGCCCAATGGCGTCTCGCTCACCGGCAACGAGCTGCGCCTGGTTGAAGAAGTGCGGCCAGCGGGCCACTACCCGTACCTGACGTTCGACGGGATCGTGATGCAGAGCAGCGCCTACCAGCTCGCCCTGTTTTCGGAGACGGTGCGGCGATGATCGAACGCCGGCATCCTCCCCTGCCGGAGTGGGCGATCGTCGCGCTCTTCTCGGTGTGCGCGCTCGCCGTGCTGTCGTCGGCCGTCGTCGCCCAGGTCCGCATCGAGAACCTGGGCGGCGACACGACGGTCGTCGACGCTGGGGTCACCGCGTTCGGGCGCGCGTTGGCGAATCTCGACCCGCACCGCTGGCAGGACGTGCGCGCCGGCAAGCAGCGCTTCCTGCAGCAGTGGCCGCAGCGCGGGCCGTGGGCCGACGCGGTGTCCTGTGCACAATGCCACTTCCACGACGGCAGAGGGCCGCGGCCCGATGGACCGGACCTCGAGCTGTCCCATCTGTTGCGACTGGGCCGGCTATCGCCCGGGGAAGATCCGGTGTACGGCGTGCAACTGCGGCGCGCGGGCAACAACGCCGCCGCTCCAGGAACGTTCGCGCTCGCGTGGGAAGAGATTCACGGCCGCTATCAGTCCGGCGAGCCGTACGCCTTGCGGCGGCCGTCGGTGCAGATCAAGGAGCTGGCGTACGGGCCGCTCGATCCCGCCACCAGGATCTCGCTGCGTGTGCCGCCCGCCGTCTTCGGTCTCGGCCTGCTCGAAGCCGTGCCCGAAGAGCAGATCCTCGAGCGTTTCGATGAGCACGACGCGGATGGCGACGGCGTGTCGGGACGAGCGCAGCGCGTGCGCGATCCGGCGACTGGACAGATCGCACTTGGACGCTTCGGCTGGAAAGCGGCGCAGGCGTCGCTCGCCGCGCAATCGGCGACTGCGCTGCTGCAGGACCTTGGCGTGACCAGCCCGCTCGCAGCGGCGCCGGTCGGCCCGGGTGGCGGCGCTCGCGACCGGATGGAACCGCACATCGGCGACAGCGAATTGAACGCGCTGGTCCGGTACCTGCGATCGCTTGCGGTGCCGGCGCGCCGCAACTGGACCGGGAAGGCGGTCCTCGAAGGCGAAGCGCTCTTCGCCGCCATCGGCTGCGGTAGTTGTCATCGGCGCCAGCTCACCACGAGCGACCGCGCAGCGTGGCCCGAGCTGTCGCGTCAGACGATCCATCCCTACACCGATCTCCTGGTCCACGATCTTGGCTCGCAGCTGGCCGACGATGTCGGTGAAGGCGTGGCCTCGGGATCCGAATGGCGCACGGCGCCGCTCTGGGGACTCGGTCTCCTGTCGACGGTGAGCGGGCCGGCGGGCCTGCTGCACGACGGACGCGCGCGCTCGCCCGAGGAAGCCATCCTCTGGCACGGCGGCGAAGCGGAGAGCTCGCGAACGCGATTCGCCGCGCTCCCGAGAGAAAAGCGCGAAGCTCTACTTGAGTTTCTACGCAGCCTTTAGAGTCGTAGCCCTTCAGGGCTGCCTCGGTTGAGCGCATGCTAGACTGCGCGTCCGGTCCCGGGCCCGAACAACCGCCACCTCGTTCCCATCGGAGACGAGCGACATAGACTATTCGAAGCTGCGGGAGGACCTGGCACGAGCCGTTGCACGGCTCTGTCCCGCCTGGCTTTCCAATCAGCGTGACGATCTCGTGCAGGCGGCCGTGATGCGCGTGATGCAGATCGTCGATCGAAATCCATCCGACGGTGAGAACAGCCGTCCCCTCTCGTCGTCCTACCTCTACAGAGTCGCGCACAGCGCACTGGTCGACGAAATTCGTCGTGTCAGGCGGCGGCGCGAGGCTGATCTCGACGACGAAGGTGTCGCGCCGGTCGCGATCACGCGGCAGGATCCGGAGCGGATCGCCGCGTCGCACGAGATCGGGCGCGGCATCCTCGACTGTCTCTCGCGGATGAGCCGCGAACGGCGGCTGGCCGTCACGCTCTACCTGCAGGGCCACTCCGTTCCGGAAGCGTCACGGGTTCTCGAGTGGACGGTCAAGCGGACCGAGAACCTGGTCTACCGCGGCCTGGCCGATCTTCGGGAGTGCCTGATGTCCAAGGGGCTGCGATCGTGAGCGACCGCCAGTCGAACGACGACACGCTCAAAGCCGCGTTTCAGGCGCTCGGGGAGACGTCGCACGGCGAGATCTCCGCGGCCGACCTCGACCTGATCTGGCGCGCGGTATCGGGCGAGCTTCCCGCAACCGAGCGCCGCGAGCTGGTCGACCGGACGGCGACCGATCCGGCGCTGGCCGAAGCGTGGCGCGTGGCCCGGGAGCTGCGCCAGGCGGCTGGCCACACCACACCGGCCGCGGTTCATACCCCATCGGTGTGGCGGCGATCGTGGCTGGCGGCCGCCGCGGTCCTGCTCATCGGCGCCGCAGTCGCCATCGTCTTCCGGATGTCGCCGTCGCGGGACGAAACGTTTCGCGACGCCGATCACTACGTAGTGGAGCCGCTGGTGCAGGCCGACGCCACCCTGCCCCGCAACGCATTTCGATTGCGTTGGCGGCCCGGGCCGCCGGAATCGCGCTACCGGGTGCGGGTGACGACCGAAGACCTGCAGGTCCTGACAGCCGTGTCGGACCTGACCGTGCCCGAACTGGTAGTGGACCCCGCGCTGCTCTCGAGCGTTGCTCCCGGATCCCGCGTCCTCTGGCAGGTCGATGTGACGCTGCCGGCGGGCGAGTCGATTTCGTCGCAGACCTTCAGCGTCCGCGTCCCGTAGGGCGGGCCTTGAGGCCTGCCAACGCCGGCCGCCCTGAAGGGCGGCGCCACTCGGCAGCCCTGAAGGGCTGCCCTACGACGAGAGGAGACGCAGATGTCGAAGCGAACCATCAGGTTGATCGCTGCCGCATGCGTAGTCGCTGGCGTCGTCGCCGGCGTGGCCGGCGCGCAGGTGATCCAGACCCTCCAGCGGCAGTACCTGAACACCGGCTTGTTCTCGGTTGGCATCGACGAGATCGCGCATTTCCACGTCTCGCTCGACGATGCGCGGAGCGGCCCTGCCGCACGAGTGATCCTTCAGCTGATCGATGAGACCGGAACCGTGGTTGCCGGCACGGGTGAGATTCCTCTCCAGGCTGGCAAGTCGGTGTCGCTGCGGACACCTGGTCCGGGCCTCTTCAGAGCGCACGCCGAAGTGATCGAACCCACGCTGCAGTTGAGCGCCCGGCGGAGGTCGGTCGCCACAGTCGAAGCAATCAACTCGGTGACCGGCGTCGTGCGTCCGATTCCGAGCTTCGATCCGCATCAGATCCCAAGCCGTCCCTGATTCCAACAAGGTCCGGGGGCACCGATGATTCGCCGCACTCGCTTCGCGATCGCGCTCGGGGTGTGGACAACGCTGGCGATACCAGCCGCGCGGGCTGCCGCCAGCGCACCGCCGCGCGGCTCCGACCCGTTCGCCGCGTGCCGGCAGCAGTTCGCCGACCAGCCGCTCGACTACGAGTCGGCCTACTGCTTCTACCAGATCGCGCTGCGGCAACGCCTGTTGGATGAAGGCGGACGGCTGGTCGACGGCCTGATGCGCGAGCACCCGGATAACTTCTGGCTGCGGCTCGCCGGCGGCCACATCCATCGACAGCGCGACCCGGTCCGCACTGAAGCGCTGTACCGCCAGGCGGCGGACGGATTTCAGAAGCAAGGGGACGCCGGCGGCGAGATTCTGGCGCGCGGTACTCTGCGCGGCTACCTTCTGCCGAGAGGACGGCTGCAGGATGCGACCGCCGAGATGGCGCGCGTGACCGCGCTGGCCGCGTCGGTGAGCGATCCGCTCTTGAAGGCAGAGGCGTGGACGCTGCAGGCCTCGCACGTCCAGGAGACCGGCGGCGATCTCGGCCTGGCGTACCGGTTGCTCAGGCAGAGCGAGCGCGCAATTTTTCCGCACGGTCCGTATCGCCTGAAGCGCACCTGTCTGAACTCGCTCGGGTCGGTGGCCTTTCGCATGGGACGAGTCGAGGAGGCGCTGGCGATCTACGAACGGCTCGATCGGCTCGCCGCGGAGGCGAACGATACTCACGAACAGGCCGCCACCCGCTACAACATCCTCAACGCGTCGTCGATGAAAGAGACGCTCCAGCCAACACCGGGAGCACGCGTGCGCCTGATGCGCCTGGCGGAACAGTCGCTGGCGGCCGGCATGCAGGCGGAACACACGCTCGTCACGCTCAAGACCCACCGGACGATCGCGGCGCTTCTTGCTCACGACGAGAGCACGAAGGCCGAGGCGCTCGACCATGCCGGCAAATGCCTCGCGCTCGCGGTCGCGATCCGCCAGCCGCACGATGAAGCGTTGTGCTCCTGGGTCGAGGCATCGCTGCTTCGTGAGACCGCTGCCGGCCGCGCGCGGGCCGCGGAGCACCGGGCGCTCGATGCGACGACCCGCGCCAACAGCCTCGATACCCAGGCCTACAGCGCCGGCCGCCACATGCAGCTCAGTTGGGAGACCAGGCCGCGTCCCGAAGCGATCCGCAACTCGCTGGCGGCGATTGACGCCATCGAAACCCTGCGCGGCCTCCAGGACGATGCGGACAGCAGCGCCGAGCTGTTCTCGACCTGGACGCACGACTACTACTGGTTGTCGGGACGCCTGCTTCGCGACCTCCGCGACGGCGATCTCGACCTGGCGTTCTCGATCACGGAGCGGCTTCGTGCCCGGTCGCTCCTCGACCTGATCAGCCGTTCCCGCAATCGTCCGGCTGAAGCAACTCCGGCGATCGCACACCGCCGGTCGATCCTCGAAGCGATCGTCCCGGTCCAGCGCCGGCTGATGGATCCGGCACTCAACGACGACGACAGGCGCACGACGCTGCAGCAGCTCGACGAGCTCGAACATCGGGAGCAGGAGGCGCAGCGCCAGATCGAGATCGCGGCCAACCGCCGCGGCGCGGGCACGGGCGCGGCGTTCGCCAGCCTCGATGCGGTGCAATCGGCGCTTCGCGCTGACGAAGCGCTGCTGTCGTTTCAGGTCGGCATCTGGGACACCTACGAAGGCGAGTTCGGCGGCGGTTCGTGGCTGATCGCGGTGACGCGACGCGGCCGCTCGGTCTACCGCATTCCGGATCGCGCGCAGCTCGCGCCGATCGTGCCGGTGTTCACCGGCCTGCTGGCCAGAAACGATGGCGCCGAGGCGACCGCGGCGGCCCGCCTCTATCAAGACTTGCTCGCCGACGCGCTCAACGCGCTGCCTCAGGGAATCGAACGGTTGATCCTCGTGCCCGACGGTCCGCTGCACCGGCTGCCATTCGATGCGCTGCGTGCCGCGCGCGATCAACAGCCGCTGGCGACCCGCTACGAGCTGGAGGTCGTGCCGTCGGCAACCCTCTGGGTCCGCTGGCGCGGCGACCACGCTCGTCCGGCAAGTCGACGGGCGCTGGTGTTCGCCGATCCCGAGCTCGAGGTCAGCGGCGAGCGGCCGGCGACCGAGCGGAACGCGGTGTTTCAACACGGCATGCATCTCGGCCGGCTGCCTCATGCGCGCCGCGAGAGCCGCGCGCTCGAACGGCACCTCGGTGATGTCGATGCGCTCGTCGGCAGCCGCGCCTCGGAACGCGCGCTGAAGGATCGTGCGCTGCGCAACTACGAGATCGTTCACTTCGCCGCGCACGCCGTCGCCGACCAGACGCATCCCGAGCGATCGGCGGTACTCCTCTCGCCCGGCGCCGCCGGCGAAGACGGGCTCCTGCAGGCGCGCGAGATCGCCGGCCTCGATCTCGACGGGCGCATCGTCGTGCTCTCGGCCTGCCAGACCGCGTCCGGGCCGGTGCTGGGCGGCGAGGGCGTCCTGAGCATCGCCCGCGCGTTCTTCGAGGGCGGCGCCCAGGCTGTCGTCGGCAGCCAGTGGCCGATTCGCGACGAGGACGCGGCAGCGATGTTCGACACGTTCTATCGCGTGCTCGCCGACGGTGCGTCGTTGTCGCAGGCACTCAGGCAGGCGAAGATCGAAGCGATTGACGCCGGGCGGCCGCCTGCGGCGTGGGCCGGCCTTGTCGTGCTCGGCAACGGCGCGGTCCACCCGTTCCCGGAGCCGCGCCCGCAGCAGCAGTCACGCGCCGTTCGGTATGCAGCCACCATCGGGCTCGCCATGGTCCTCGCGTTCTCGTACATCGCATTCCAACGCCGAACGTAGCGCGCGGGCCAAACCTTGACCAGTCGCGGCAACCGGGTAGCCGGAGCCCTTCGTGTCTTCGGGCCTTCGTGGTCTCCGGCTACCACTGACGTCGCTGTCGAGGACTACGGGGTCTTGATCACGCCAACCAACGCATCGGCGATCGCGGCATGCCCCTTCGGGTTGAGGTGATCGTCGAGCACGTAGTGCATTGCCGGCGTCAGCGTCTGCGACAGATCGACGACGCGCAGGTTGCGGATGTAGGGCGGATATTTCTCGTCGCGCCGCGCGGCGTCGAGCGCGCGGATGAACGCGGGGTTGGGGTCGACGTCGAACACGATCACCTGCACCGCGCCGAGATCGCGCGTCGAGGTGTTGATCATCGCGTTGATGAACCGCTCGGCCGCCGCGTCGGGCGGGTACGACGCCGGCACGAACCCGCCCTGCGGCCAGCCGGTGATGCCGCGCTTGATCCAGACGATCGCGTCGTAGGTCATCCGGAACGGCCAGTAGCGCCGGCCGCGGCGCTGCTGCGCGATTGCGTCGCGCCAGACGTCGTGGCTGCTCGCCTTGTAGCGGTTTCCCTGCTTCGCGAACTCGTCGTTCTCGGCGAAGTCGTTCGGATCGTACTGGACGATGAGGGTCGTGACGCGGCTCATGTCGACGCGGTCGAGGATGCGGCGCTCGCGCACCGTCCCGTAGGACGACACGCCGGTGTTGAGCACGACGCGGCCGGTGCGCTGCTCGAGCAGCTCGGGGAAGCTCTCGTCCTGCGCGACGCCCCACCCCATCGCGTACGAGTCGCCGGCGACGACGATCTCCGGCTGCGTCAGCGAGCGCTGGTTGTCGCGCACGCCCAGCGTGTTGACCACGAACTGGGTCGAGAACTCGACGTTCTCGAACATGAACGCGCCCGGCTGCAGCGTGTAGAACAGATCCGCGTCGTAGCGCGCATGCCGCTCGTCGAGCTGCACGATGTCGCGGCGGTTGAAGTACTCGGTGGTGAGAAAGCGCCGCAGCCCGACCGGATACCACGCCGCCGGGTCGTGATACATCGCCAGCAGCAGCCCCTCCGCGAGCACCAGCGCAATCACCAGCTGGATCGCGAGGATCACCGCGAACGGCGCCCGCCGCAGAGCCGGCACGCTCACCAACGCCTCTTTACGCGGATTTCGCCAGGACGCAACGCCCTAAGGTATCCTACCCAGCAACTGGAACTCCTGGTTGGAGGCCCACCAACGTGAGAAAAGCGCACACGATTGCGACGCTCGTTTGCCTGATCGGTTCCGCGGCATACAGCAGCAATTCCGCTCGGGCCCAGGCTCAAAGAGGCACAGCCTCTCCGCAAGAACATCTCAACAGGGCGGCCGACGCCGTCCTCAAGCTGAAGAGCGCCCAGTTCACGCTCACGCGTGAGGGCGCGCCCGCCTTCCTCGATGAAAAAACCGGCGTCACGTTCACGGCCGCGCAGTGTTCCTATGCGGCGCCGGACAGGGTTTCGTGCAACGTCAAAGTGTCGAGCAAGAGCGGGTCGATCCTGCAACTGACACGCGTCTGGGTGCCCGAAGGGACATTCCAATCCAATCCGCTCACGCGCCAATTCGCCAAAGCCCCTGCGGATTCCAGCTTCAATGGCGTCGTGCTGTTCGCCAGGACCGGAATTCCCGCAATTCTTCAGACCTCGGTTCAGAAGCCTCAACTGGCCGGCACCGAGACGATTCGCGACAAGAGCACGCTACATCTGAAAGGCGAGGTGAGCGGCGACAAGCTCAACCCGCTGATGGGCTCGACGCTCAAGCCGGAGCTGATGTATCCGGTCGATCTCTGGATGGAGGAACAATCGGCCAACCCTGTGCGGGTTCACGTCACCGAGCCCGAAGGGAATGGCTGGCTGATCGAGCTTTTCTCACTGAATGAACCGGTCGACATTCCAACGCCGAAAGTTCCGCCCGCGACTCCCAGACCGTAAACGCTGAATGGCGCGTGCCCATCGGTATCCGCGGCTGATCCTCGCAGTCGTCTGCCTGCCCGTCTTCATTGGCGCGCTCGATCTGACAATCGTATCCGCGGTCTTGCCCGAAGTGATCCGGTCGATGACGGTCGACATCCAGAAGCTCGACGTCGCCGGCTGGGTCGTCACCGGCTACTTCGTGTCGTACGCCATCAGCATGACCTTCATGGGGAGGGTGTCGGATATCTCCGGCCGCCGCGTCGTCTACCTCGTTTGCCTGGCGATCTTTTTTGTCGGGTCATGGCTCGTGGCGGCCTCTCCAGGCTGGCCCGCCCGGATGGCCTCGAGCATCCTCCAGGTTGTCCAGGGAGAGAACCGCGATCCAGCGTTTGCTCCGTTGTATGCGTTGATTTTCGGCCGGATCATCCAGGCCTTCGGGGCAGGAGCGATGGTGCCGGTGAGCATGGCCCTGGTCGCTGATCTCTTTCCTCCCGAGAAACGGGCGCTCCCCCTGGGGATTGTCGGCGCGGTCGATACGGTGGGCTGGGTGCTCGGGCACCTGTACGGCGGGATCATGGTGCAGTTCATGACCTGGCCATATCTGTTCTGGATCAACCTTCCCATCATCGCCGTGATGTTCGTCGTGACCTGGTGGGGACTTGCCGGGTTACGCCGCGCGGACGCGGAGGGCGGCATCGACTGGGTTGGCGTCACGCTTCTTGGCATCGCGCTGGTTCTGATCAATGTCGGCCTGGGCTCGCCGGAAATCGCTTCAGACCTGTCCACGAACCCTCCGCAGAATCGGATGTATTGGGTCGTCGGAGCCGTGGTCGTCTTCGTGATCTTCTTGATTTCACAGCGCCGTGTCAGAGAACCCATTCTCAATCTGAGCATCTTCTCCAACCGCAACGTCTCCGCGGCGACAGCGGTCAATCTGCTCGTGGGCTTCTGCATCATGGTGGCGCTCGTCAGCGTCCCGATCTTCATCAATGTGGCAGGCGTCTGCTGCAGACACGAACCAGGCAGCGTTGGTGACCGGTTACCTGCTCTGTGCGTTCACCGTGCCGATGGCACTCGCGGCAATTCCTGGCGGCTGGCTTTCGTCGCGGTTCGGCTATCGCTGGTCCGTCATCGTCGGCCTGGTGGTCGCCGTCGTCGGCTTCGTGATGATGAGTTTCTGGAAAGCCGAGATGGCGAGGCAGGCGGTCGAGTTGTTTGCAGGTTCGGGCGCATCCGAACGAGCCGATCTGCTGGAAACGGGATTCATGGCGGCGGGGCTGGCTTTCGCGGGAATCGGCATCGGATTGACCATCGCGCCGATCGGGACGGCAGTCGTCAATGCGGTCCGGGATCAGGAGCGGGGGATGGCTTCATCGCTGGTCATCATCGTCCGCCTCATCGGCATGAGCGTCAGCATGAGCTCGATGACTGCATATGGGCTGCGGCGCACAACCATCCTCGGCAGGGAGATGTTGAAACCTGAGGATGCGTTGGACTTCGAAAAGACGGCTCGAGTGGCTCTCGACGTCGTGACGCGGATAACCGCCGAAATGGCGCTGATTTCTGTGGCCGTGGCCGCAGCAGGCGTTGGCGTCGCCCTCTTGTTGCGAAGAGGAGAAGTGCCTGCGCCGCGTCATAGCACGACGCCGAGCGCCGTGCTTTCAAGCCTGCCGGCCGACTACGGTTTGATGCGCTTGGCGGTCCACTCCATCTGTCCCATGCCTTCGATGTCGGCCTTGCCGTTGACGATCGAGTCGCCGTCGAGATCGCCGGTGAGCACGACCGTCATCGTGCCGTTCGGCGTCTGCGTGCTCATCGTCAGCTTCATCGACTTGCCTTCGACCGTGCCGGTGACCGGCACCTCACCCATCTGGCTCCCGAACGTGCCGGAGAGTTTCCCGCCCTCGTCGGTGAGGTTGGCGGTGGCCGGGAAGTCGCCGCCTGGCGTCTTCACGACCACGTCCCATTTGCCGGCGTAGCCACCGACCGCAGTGGTCGCGGAGGAGGCGGTGGTCGTCGAGGTCGACGTGGCTGTTTCTGCGGTGGTCGTCGCGGGCGTGGGAGTTGCCGCGGCCGCCGCGGCGCCCGGCTTCGCGCGCGTTCGCGCTCCAGTCGCCTTCGGCAAAGCCGCCGAAGTCGGCCTTGCCGGCGATCGCGTCGCCGTCGACCTTGCCGGTCATCGTGATGAGGAGCGGCTGGCCGTCAACGGGAAAGCTGAAGGTGAACTTCATCTCGTTGCCGGTGAGCGTGCCGGTGAACGGCAGCTCGCCGAGCGGCGACTTGAAGAGGCCGTCCAGCTTTTCGCCGTCCTGCTTCAGGGTGACGAGGACGGTGTTGGTGCCCTGCGGTGACTGTACGGTGACGTCCCAGTCGCCCGCGACGCTCACCGGAACCGGCTGGGCGAAGGCCGAGCCTGCGATCACGATCGACGCGACGAACGCCAGGGCTGCGATTCTCGATCGGCTCATGACATCGGCTCCTTCTATCGTGTGTCGCCTTCGGCATCGCGCCGGGCGGTCAGCGAGCCTTCGCCGACATTGCCCAACTTGGCGGTGCCGCTGATCACGTTCCCGGTCAGCTTGCCCTTCATGACGATTTCCATCATCTTCCCGTCTTCCGGCACTTCCCAGGCGACCGTCACCTGATCGCCCTCGATCCGGCCGCTCAGCGGGAACTCGCCGTCTTCGGAGACCACCGTCCCGGTCAACCGCGTCTTCTCCTGGTTGATGAACATGTTGACGAACCTGGTGCCGGTGGGGACAACGAAGTTGACCTTCCACTCGCCGGCTGCCGACGGCTGGGCAAGGACCGGAGCAATGAACGCGGACAGGAGCGCCGCGAGGACGAGCAGTCTTGATTGGGTCATGGCGCAATCATTTTACTTGCGGGGGGTCCGGGCGGGGGCGCCAAAGATCGCGGCCTGCGCCTGGGTGAGAAAAGCCGCCCGGGCACGGGCGAACGGCGCCCCATCGCGCGCCATCATCCGCCCGGCAATCGTGCCAGGCCCGATGAGATCGACGCCGGCCACGACACCCTCCCCGATTCCGCATTGCAGCGCCTCGGCCGCCTCCGCCGTCGCCCGGTCGTGATGCACAAGCGCGGTCGCGAGGTAACACGCTGTGCCGGCCATCCATCGCTGCGCGATCTGCCGATGGTTGGGCGCCAGCGCATAGCGTTCGAGATACATGAGCGAGCCGCCGATGCTCAGGCGCAGCTCGTGCGTGAGCGACTCGAAGCGCCACGCTTCCCCGCGGCGGATGCGGCCGGCCATGATCGCATCCCCCCAGAGCAGGCGGGCCGAGGCATCGAGATTGATGTCGAACCGCTGCTCCAGCCGCGCGCCGGCAAACGGAATCACCGGATCCCACTGGCAGCAGAGCTCGCCGTCCGCGTCCACCGCGTAGTCGTGCGCGATCGTCGCCGCCGCCGCCGCTGAAGACGGGTGAGCCTGCAGCGCCGACTGCGACACGAGCACGACGCGCGCGCCGCTGGCGACGCGAACCGACTGGCGGAGCGTGTCGCCGGCAAAGATGCCCGGGCCGGTGCAGCCCAGGATCACGTAGGCCGCATCGTCGAGCTCGAAGGCGCGGCCGACCCGGAACGGCGGCTCGGCGTAGGCGTGCGCGAGGATCGTGCGGCCGCGGCGCGCTTCGAAGACGAGCTCGAGGCGCGCCGCGCGGCCGACGGCGGCCGGCGCGCGCGAATCGTGGTAATCGGGAAATCGGGTGATCGGGTAATCGGATCTGGTGATTGGAGGATCGGGTAATTGATTGGGGCATTGCGTCGCGAATTCATCGTCCGGTCAGTGCCTCAATCAATCCGCCAATCGTCAAATGCACCAATCAATTACCCGATTACCCGATTACCCAATTACCCGATTCACGGCGGCGTCGCCGCCGCGCCCGCCGCCTCGTAGAGGAGCCCGTGCCGGATCCACGAGATCACGTCCGGCACACCGGCTCCGGTCTTGAGGTTCGTGAACAGGAACGGCCGTTCGCCGCGCATCTTTCGCGAGTCGCGGGCCATCACCTCGAGGTCGGCGCCGACGAGCGGCGCGAGATCGGTCTTGTTGATGACCAGAAGATCCGACCGCGTGACGCCGGGCCCGCCCTTGCGCGGGATCTTGTCGCCGCCGGAGACGTCGATGACGTAGATCGACGCGTCCACCAGCTCGGGGCTGAAGCTGGCGGCGAGGTTGTCGCCGCCGCTCTCGAGAAAGACGATGTCGAGGCCCGGATGGCGCCCGGTGATCTCATCGAGCGCGTCGAAGTTCATCGACGCGTCCTCGCGGATTGCCGTGTGCGGGCAGCCGCCGGTCTGGACGCCGATGATGCGATCGGCGGGCAGCGCCTCGCTCCTGACGAGAAACTCCATGTCCTCGCGGGTGAAGATGTCGTTGGTGATCACGCCGAGCCGGTAGCCGTCGCGCATCGACTTGCAGAGCGAGTCGACCAGCGCCGTCTTGCCCGAGCCCACCGGCCCGCCGATGCCAATCCTGAGGGGTGTTTTTCGCATGTGACTCACAACAAGCTACTCAAACCACGAAGGACACGAAAACACGAAGCACACGAAGAAGAATTCCTTTCTCACGATCTCTGATTCGTCGGCGTGAAGCCCTACCTGCCCCGGCAACCGACCCGCCCACCCGCCTGCCCACCTGCCCTACCTGGCCCACCCGCCAAGTCCACTCGCGGCTTTACGATCTGAAGAGCCGCGAGTGCACGTACTGCTGCGTCATCGCCGCAACATCCGCCGCCGGCGCGAACGACTCGATGCGCGCGTCGCGGCGGGCGATGTCGTCGACGACATCCGGCACGCGGTCGAGCGTTCGCGCGAGGATCGCGTGCGCCTCGCTCTGCCCGATCGCGATCAAGCGCATCGCCGCGGAGACGGTCGCCGCGAGGCGCGTGTAGGCAAAGGCGGCAACGGCACGGCGGCGCGCCACGCCGGCGCATGCGCACGCGCCGCCAAACGCGACCGGCAGCGTGGGCCCGAATCCGCTCTCTCGGCCGCCGCGGCGCGCCAGCGCGAGCGCCTGCTCGATGCGCGCATCCGGATACAGCGCCTGCCACGTCGTCAGCAGCCGCAATCCCATCGCGCGGCTCGAGCGGCGGACGCTGGCCGAGGGGCGAAGCGCCGTCAGCTCTTCGTCGAGCGTGAGGAGCGTGTTCCAGTCAGCGTCGCGAAACGCCGCCCACGATTGCCAGACCGCCGGGCCTTCGGTCCGCCCGATCGATTCGTCGCGGCAGGCCTCCATCCACGCGCGCAGATCGTCCGCGGTCACCACCTGCCCCGCCGCCGTCGCCGACTCGAGGCCGTCGGAGTACGCGAATGCGCCGACCGGAAACAGCGAATCGCAGAGATGCAGCAGCGCGATCGTCTTCCAACTCTGATTCCTGCCTTTCAACCTTCGAACCTTGAGACCTTCGATCCTTCCCGCCTTCCAGCTTCCCGCCTTCCAGCCTTCCATCGCCTTCTCGCCTTCTCGCCTTCCGCCTTCTCGCCTTCTCGCCTTACGCGCGCGCTCAATGCTGATGCCCGGCCACCGTCGCCGCCGGCGTGAACGGCAACGTCGCGCGCACGTACGGCATGCGGTGCTGCTGCAGCAGTTGTTCGACGCCAGGCGCATCAGGGCAGACGAGCGATTGCTCCGTGATCATCACCGGCTGGTGCCGGTTGCCGATGTGATACGCGAACAGCGCCCACTCCGGGGCGCTGCGCGGCTCGACGACGAAGACCGGCTCGGCTCGCTCGACGACGTCGACGATGAGCTGCTCGGCGTCGAGGACGAAGCGGTCGCCGGCGCGAAGCACCGAGCCGCGCGGCAGCGAGGTGCCGAACTCGACACCGCCGTCGGTCCGCCGCCGGCCGTGGACGTAGGTGCGATCCTCCCAGCCAAGCGTCACCGTGTCGCGCGCGAACGCGCGCGACGACTCCGGCAAATCGGTTTCCTTGAACACGCGCTCGACGATGGTCACGGATTCACAGATTCCAGATTCTTGAATGCGTTGCAGAGTGACACGGCCTCACGTATCGCAGGCCACTCTTAACCCCTCGACGATACTCACGAATTCTTAATTCTTAATTCCTAATTCTTAATTCTTAATTGCGCGTTACTAGAACAGAAAGTACCGCTGCGCCATGGGCAGCACGTCCGCCGGCGCGCTGGTCAGCAGCTCTCCATCCGCGCGCACTTCGTAGGTCTCGGGGTCGACCGAGATCTTCGGCAGCGCGTTGTTCAAGACCAGGTCCTGCTTGCGCACCGTCCGGCAGCCGCGCACCGCCGACCAGCGGCCGCGCCAGTCCCGTCAGCGCTTTCCCGTCGACGCCGGCCTGGCTGACGAAGTGCACGCTGCACGCGTGCAGCGCCGCGCCGTGCGCGCCGAACATCGGCCGCGCGATCACCGGCTGAGGCGTCGGGATCGACGCGTTGCCGTCGCCCATCATCGCTCCGGCGATGAACCCGCCTTTGATCACCAGCTCCGGCTTGACGCCGAAAAACGCCGGCTTCCACAGCACCAGGTCGGCCATCTTGCCGACCTCGAGCGAGCCGACGTGCGTGGCAATGCCGTGCGCGATCGCCGGGTTGATCGTGTACTTCGCGATGTAGCGCCGCACCCGCAGGTTGTCGCTCCCGGCACGCTCTCCCTCCAGCGGCCCGCGCTGCTGCTTCATCTTGTCCGCCGTCTGCCAGGTGCGGCAGATCACCTCGCCGATCCGCCCCATCGCCTGCGAGTCGGACGACATGATGCTGATCGCGCCGAGATCGTGCAGCACGTCTTCGGCCGCAATCGTCTCCGGCCGGATGCGCGAGTCGGCGAACGCGACGTCCTCAGGCACGCCGGGCGACAGGTGATGGCAGACCATCAGCATGTCGAGATGCTCGTCCAGCGTGTTCCTCGTGAACGGCATCGTCGGGTTGGTGGACGAGGGCAGGACGTTCGGCTCGCCGCACAGCCGGATGATGTCGGGCGCGTGGCCGCCGCCGGCGCCTTCGGTGTGATACGTGTGAATCGTGCGGCCGCGAATCGCGGCAATCGTGTCCTCGACGAAACCGGTCTCGTTCAGCGTGTCGGTGTGGATCGCCACCTGCACGTCGAACTCGTCGGCAATCGACAGGCACTGGTCGATCGCGGCCGGCGTCGTCCCCCAGTCCTCGTGCAGCTTGAGGCCGAGCGCGCCGGCGCGCACCTGCTCGCGCAGCGGCTCGGGGCGCGACCCGTTGCCTTTGCCGAGGAAGCCGAAGTTGAGCGGAAACGCCTCGGCGGCTTCGAGCATGCGGCGGATGTTCCAGGCGCCCGGCGTGCACGTCGTCGCCTTGGTGCCGGTCGCGGGGCCGGTGCCGCCGCCGATGAGCGTGGTGATGCCGGAGTAGAAGGCGTCCGGGATCTGGTTGGGCGAGATGAAGTGCACGTGCGAATCGATGGCGCCGGCGGTGAGGATGTGGCCCTCGCCCGCGACGACTTCGGTCGACGCGCCGATCGCGAGCGCCGGCGTGACGCCGTCCATCGTGCCCGGGTTCCCGGCCTTGCCGATCGCCGCGATGCGGCCGTCGCGGATGCCGACGTCGGCCTTGCGGATGCCGGTGCTGTCGACGATCACGACATTGGTAATCACGAGATCCGGCGCGCCCGACTCGCGGCTGGCGCGCGGCGACTGCCCCATGCCGTCGCGGATCACTTTGCCGCCGCCGAACTTCGCCTCGTCGCCGTAGACGGTGGCGTCGTGCTCGATCTCGATGATGAGATCGGTGTCGGCCAGCCGGATGCGATCGCCGGTCGTCGGGCCGTAGTGATCCGCGTAGGTGCGCCGATCGATTTTCATTTCGCCGCCCTGGTGAACGCGTCGATCGTCTGCAGCGCCGCGGCGCGGACCGCCTCGTCGTCGAGCGGCCCTTCGACCAGCTGATTCAGCCCGAACACTTCGCGCGTGCCGCCGATGGCGACGAGTTCCACCTCACGCGTATCGCCGGGCTCGAAACGCACCGCCGTGCCGGCGGCGATGTTGAGCCGCATCCCGTACGCCGCCGCGCGATCGAACTCCAGCCAGCGGTTGACCTCGAAGAAGTGGCAATGCGAGCCGACCTGCACCGGGCGGTCGCCGCGGTTGCCCACCTCGATGCGCCGCGTCGGCCGGCCCGCGTTCAGCTCGATCGGCTCTGAGGCGAGCAGATATTCCCCGGGAATCATTCAACCGTCCTCTGTGACATATCCTCTGCGTCCTCTGGAACCTCTGTGTCCTCTGCGATCCGCGTTCCTCAGCGGATCGGATGGTGGATGGTCACCAGCTTGGTCCCGTCAGGAAACGTGCCCTCGATCTGAATCTCCGGGATCATCTCGGGCACGCCGTCCATCACCGCGTCGGCCGCAAGGATCGTCGAGCCGAGGCTCATGATCTCGGCGACCGAGCGGCCGTCGCGGATCAGCTCGAGGATCTCGGACGTGATGAGCGCCACCGCTTCAGGGTGATTCAGCTTCAGGCCGCGGGCGCGGCGCTTGCGCGCGAGCTCGCCGGCAGAAAAGATGAGCAGCTTGTCGACTTCGCGCGGGGTCAGATGCACGGCGGTTCCTGAAAACGCGCATCATACCTCCGCCTCGTACGTGGGCCGGGGCTTCAGCCCCGGCTTTTTTGCGCGGTCCTACATTTCTGTAGGCGGAGACGTTGGCCTGGTGCAGAGTTATGGCGTCCGATGCGTCGCCGTCACGTGCTCGCGCGCCTCGCCCTCGTGCCGTTCGCCGCGCTAGCCCTGAGCGAGGCGGCGCACCTGGCAGGCCGCCGAGTCGAAGGGGCGGGTCCTGCGCAGCCCGCCGCATGGAAGGCACCCACGACTCCCTGGGGCGCCCCCGATCTGCAGGGCATCTGGACCTACGCCACGATGACGCCGCTCGAGCGGCCGCGCGAGCTCGCTGGAAAGCCCGTCCTCAGCAAAGAAGAAGCGGCCGAGTACGAACGCCAGGTCATCGCCCGGCAGAGCGTGACGAACAACACCGCGGGCCCCGACTGGTGGGATCCCGGCACGCAACGTCTGATCGATCGACGCACGTCGCTGATTGTCGATCCGGAGGATGGCCGCCTGCCGCCGCCGGCCGAAGCGGCGACGCAGCGCGCGGCGGCGCGTGCGCAGCTGCGCCCGCGCGGCAGCCTGACCGACGGGCCGGAAGATCTCGGGCTCAACGTGCGCTGCCTGCTGTGGTCGACCGCCGGCCCGCCGATGCTGCCCGGTGTCTACAACAACAACGTGCAGTTCGTGCAGACCCGCACCTACACCGCAATTGTCAGCGAGATGATCCACGACGCGCGCATCGTGCCGACCGACGGCCGCCCGCACGGGACGGTGCCAAGGTGGATGGGCGACTCGCGCGGCCACTGGGAGGGCGCGACGCTGGTCGTCGACACGATCAACTTCACCGGGAAGACCGAGTTCAGGGGCGCCACCGAGCAGCTGCACCTGGTCGAGCGCTTCACGCGCGTCGACGCCGACACGATCGAGTACCGCTTCACCGCCGAAGACCCGGCCACATGGACCCGGCCGTGGACGGCGGCGTTCCCACTGAAGCGGACCACGCAGCCGATGTACGAGTACGCGTGCCACGAGGGGAACTTCCGCAGCATGGAAGGGCTGCTCAAAGGCGCGGCCGTGCAGCGCGTTCCCTAGCCGCTTTGTAACGCTCATGCGGTTTCAGCTGAGACGTGGCTGTTATCGGCCCCTGCTTAACCGCAGAGACCGCCGAGACCGCAGAGCATTTTTTTCAAAGAAGTCTCTGCGATCTCCGCGGTCTCTGCGGTGAGACAGTCGCCGGGCCGAGCAGTGCCGGTCGACTGCAGCCGGTCGCGCTTTACCTCGACGTCCGGTATCATCGCGGCCATGACGCCACGTCCTCTTTCACTATCAATAACCGTTTGTGCCATCGCGGTCTGCGCGCTGGCCGTGGCTTGCGGTCAGAACGCCCCCAAGCCCGAGCCCGCGGCAACGGCGACGCCCGCGCCTGCTGCACCGCCGCCGATTCCGCCGGTCCGCGTGTTCGTCACCAACGAGACGTCGGGCGATCTCACGGTGATCGACGCCGCGACGCAGACCGCGATCACCACCGCGCCGCTCGGCAAGCGCCCGCGCGGCATCCAGCCGAGCCCCGACGGCAAGTCGCTCTACGTCGCGTTGAGCGGCTCGCCGCCCGCGCCGCCCGGAACCGACGAGAGCAAACTGCCGCCGCCCGATCGCTCCGCTGACGGCATCGGCGAGATCGACGCCGACACCTACAAGGTGAAGCGCATCATCCACGCCGGCGCCGACCCCGAGCAGCTGGCCGTCAGCGCCGACGGCAGCAAGCTCTACGTCGCCAACGAAGACACGGCGCAGATCAGCGTCGTCGACGCCGCGTCGGGCAACATCACCGCGACGGTGAAGATCGGCGAGGAGCCGGAAGGCGTGACGATCCGGCCCGATGGCAAGGTGGTGTACGTCACGAGCGAAGGCGACGGCGCGGTGTTCGCGATCGACACGACGACAAACAAGGTGGTGAAGCGGATCCCGGTCGGCCCGCGGCCGCGATCGGTCGGGTTCCTGCCGGACGGCTCACGAGCGTATGTCTCGCTCGAGAACGACGGCGCGATTGCCGTCATCGATTCGCAGCAGCACAAGTTCCTCCGCCGTATCCAGCTCGAAGGCAAAGGCAACACGCCAAAGCCACGACCGATGGGCATCGCGGTCGATCCCGGCGGATCCACGGTCTACGTCACGACTGGATCGTTCAGCCACCTCTTCATGCTGGATCCGGTGAAGAACGCCGCCACCGGATCGTTCGAGGTCGGCCAGCGTCCCTGGGGTGTCGCGCTGCTGCCCGACGGAAAGATCGCCTACACCGCGAACGGGCCGTCGAACGACGTGTCGGTGATCGACCTGGCGACGAAGGCAGTGCTGAAGAAGATCCCGGCGGGCCAGCGGCCGTGGGGTACGTCAGCCGTGATCGCTCGCTAGCTGATCGCGACTGTCTTAACCGCGGAGACCGCAGAGACCGCAGAGAATTTCTTAAGACTTCGTCGCCTGAGATCTCGAGACTCTGCGGTCTTAGCGGTCTCTGCGGTTGAACAGCCGGTCGAAGAGATCGATCAGTGCAGGCGCGCCAAGTCGACGTGCAGCTCGGCGCCGAACAGCATCGTGCGGTCGTTGTCGGCAGCCGCGTATTTCAGCAGCGTCCGCGCGCTCTTTTCGATCTTGCCGTCGAACGCGGTGCGGCCGTTGACCACGACCTTCACCGGCTTCGCGAAATCGAACTGCGCGGGTGACAACAGCAGCGTGAACGCCGCGACGCCGCGCGTGGCGGCGGTGATGGTGTTGCCCGCGCGCGTCAGATCGACGCGTCCCGCCTGCGCGCCGTGCGCGAACAGGTGCCGCGGCGGCACCGGCGCCACCTTCGGATCGTAGCTGCCGCTCAACTCCACCGGCGCGTTGTTGCGCGCCACCAGCAGCGTGATCGGCGTGCCCGGCGCGACGTCCTCGAGCGCTTCGGCGACGTCCAGCCCGGTGGGAATTGGCTGATCGTTGAGGCGCACCACGCCGTCGCCCGCTTTCAGCCCGAGCCGCTCCGCGTTCGACCCGGGCATGACGCGATTGATCCGTGAGCCCACCGCGCGGACGCCGAAGTCGGGCGCCGGCGGCATTTCCATCTCGTTGAGATCCGGCAGCGACTTCGCGTCGGCCGGCTGCGCGCCGAGCTTGTCGATGACGAGCCAGTGCGCGCGGTTGCCGGCGTTGGCGCGGCCGGTTTCCCACGTCAGCGTGTCGGGCAGCGGCACACGCGGGTGCTCGCGCACGAACGTCTCGAAGGTGTCCTTCACCTCTGGCCACCAGGCGGTGTTGTGGCCGGCCTCCGGCTGTGGGTGATAGGCGACTGTCACGCCGCCGCGCTTCAGATGCGCGATGTGCGGATCGACGATCGCGGTCGGATACAGCCGATCGCGTCCGCCGTTCACCGCGAACAGCGGCTTGTTCCGCAGGTTGTTGGCGAAGAGCATCCCGTCGTCGATGTCGCCGCTCGCCAGCACCATCCAGTAACCGTTCAGCGGCAGGAAGCTGGCAAACGGCGTCGTCTCGCGCATCGCCACCCAGTAGGCGCCGGTGCCGCCGTCCGACACGCCGGAGACGACGACGCGGTTTTCGTCGACGTTGTAAACGCGCTTGGTCGCGTCGAGGATCTCGACCAGGTTCAGCACCTGGTCATCGCTCCACCACGGCGCCGCATTCCACGCGTAGGGGATGACGTAGATCTGCTCCGCGCCGGCGAGCGTGCCGATCGTGCCGGCGCCGACCGGCGCGTTGGTCTCGCGGCCGCCGACGCCGCCGTGCAAGTGGAATCGAACCTGGTAGCGGTGCGACGGATCGTAGGTATCCGGGACGTTGAGGACGTAGTGATGCTCGACGCCGTCCGACGTCTTGTTGCGCAGGCGGACGACGCCGGTCTTCGCCGGGCCGTAGCTGCGCCCGCGCTGCAGCGCGCGATACGCATCGTCGAACCCGATGCCGCCCTTGATGAGGCCGTCGACGAGCTGAGCGGCGGCCTCGCGCGAAGGGGCTGTCAGGAATGCATCGAGCGATGCGCCCTCGAGATTTTCACCGCGCGCAACGGCCTCGGCCGACTGTGCCGGATGCGCCGCCAGGCCGGCCAGAGTCAGCAGCGCGGCACTGCAGAGCGCCACGCGGGACGCCCGTTTGAGAGGCATGCGAGGGTGTATAACATAAGACAGACGTCATGAGACCGATTGCTGCCCTTCTATTTGCCATCGCGCTCGTGTCGGCCGTTGCCGCGGCGCCGCAGACCGCGCGGCCGACGGCACCGCAGAGCGCAAACCTGCCGCCGCTGTCATGGACCTGCCCGATGCACCCCGACGTCCTCGAGGACAAAAAGGGCACGTGTCCGATCTGCAAGATGGACCTGGTGCCGGTGCGGCTCGACGCGGTCTGGAGCTGCCCGGTGCACTCGGTGATCGCGGAGTCGAAACCCGGCAAGTGCCCGATCGACAAGCGCGATCTCATTCAGGTGACGGTTGCCGTCTCGTGGACGTGCCCCGGCGCGACCACCGAAGCGACCGAGCCGGGGACGTGCCCCGACGGCTCGCCGATGACGCGGAAGACGATGCCGCGCGCGCACGGCAACCACAACCCGCAGCACGGCGGCCAGTTTTTCATGGCCTCCGACAACTGGCATCACCTCGAAGGCACCTACCTGCCGACCGGTGTCTTCCGGATGCACCTCTACGACGACTACACGAAGCCTTTGGCGGTGAAGGACGTGCGGACGATCAGCGCCAGCGTCGTGACGAAGGACGCCAGCGGGAAAGAGACGACGACGCCGCTCGTCAGGAGCGGTCAGTATCTGCAGGCACGTGTCGGCAAGCTGCCGCTGCCGGCGGCGATGTACGCGAAGGTGAAGTTCAAGGCGGACGGCCCGGACAACCGGTTCGACTTCACGTTCGACAGCTACTCGAAGGAGCCGGTCGCGGGCGCGACGCCGTTGAGCACGGCCGCCACGCCGGCCGCGACTCCATCGCCAGCAGCCACGGCACCTGCCACGACTCCAGCGCCGGCGCCCTCGACGCCCGCACTGACTGAAACACTGCCGAATGTCGATCCGGCGCTGGTCACGCTGCCGATTCCCGATACGGTCCCCGAAATCATGTCGCAGCTGAAGACGCGGACCGAGCAGATTCGCAGCTTCATCGACAAGGGAGCGTTCGCCGCGATCTACGTGCCGGCATTTCAGGCAAAAGATCTCGCGCTCGCGCTCGAGGACCACGTGCGCAAGCTCCCCGACGATCGTCGCAAGGTCGTCGAGCCGGCAATCACCAAGCTGGTGCGATCGGCGTGGCTGCTCGACGCGTTCGGCGACATCGGCAACAAGCAGCAGATCACCGTCGCCTACGACCGGTTCGTCGAAGCGGCCAACGACATCCACACCTCTTTCCCGCAGCAGCCATGAGAGCCACCACCATCGTCACGCAGTCGCTCCGGATCGTTGCGGCAGGCGCGCTGATTGCCGCCGGTGTCGTGCTCGACGTGCAGCGCGGCGAGGCGCACAAGGCGATCACCTCGAAGTACACCTACAACGACGACGTGTTCCCGATCCTTCGCGAGCGGTGCTCGCGCTGCCACGTGCCCGGCGGCGTCGCGCCGATGTCGCTGATGACCTATGACGAAGCGTTCCCATGGGCCGAATCGATTCGCGCCGAGCTGGTCGCCGAGCACATGCCGCCGTGGAACGCGGAGGCCGGGTTCGGCGAGCTGAAGCGCGCGCACACGCTGACCTCGAAAGAGCTCGACGTCCTCATGACCTGGGCGAGCGGCGGCAACCCGCGCGGCGCGCTCGATCAGAAGCTGCCCGAGGTGACGCTGAAGAACGAGTGGACGATTGGCGCACCCGACCTGGCGCTGAAGCTCCCATCGGAGGGCACCGTCGCCGCCGACAAGATGGAGGACACACAGGAGTTCACGCTCCCCACCGGGCTCACCGAAGCGCGCTGGGTGCGGGCGGTCGATCTGCTTCCGGGCACGCCGTCGATCGTGCGCAGTGCGGTCGTCTCGTTGAAGGGCACGAGTGCGGCCGGAGGCGCCGCGCCCTCGCCCGATCGGGTGCTCGCGCGATGGGTGCCGGGCCACGACGCCGAGCCGATCGAAGGTGCGGCATTTCGGCTGCCAGCAGGCGCCGAGCTGGTGGCGCGCATCCACTACAAGAAGACGTGGCAGTTCGAGGGGAAGCCGCTGAGCGATCGCAGCACGATCGGCGTCTACTTCGCGCAGGGGCGTGAGTCGCGCGAGCTGCTCGCGGTGCCAATCACGTCGCCCACCCTGCCCGGCCCCGAAGCGACCAATCGCGTCGTCACCTTCAGCCAGACGATCAACGAGGACGTCCAGGCGCTGGCGCTGAGTCCGGATCAGGTGCCGCCGAACATCTCGCTGCAGGTCGAGGCGGTGAAGCCGGACGGGTCGCGCGCGCCGATGATTCGCCTGAACACGCGGCCGGACTGGGATCGCCGCTACTGGTTCCAGCAGCCGCTGACGCTGCCGCGCGGCACGAAGGTCGAAGTCACCGCGCGCCTCGAAGACCCCGATGTGCTGTCGGCCGCCTTCTCGGCAGCGGCGCCGGCCAGGACCGCGCCGTCCGTCTCGACCGTGCGCCTCGCGTTGAACGTGGTGCCGGCGCACTCCAAGCCGGCTGCGCCGTAATAGTTGGTGAGCGAGAGAATTGGAGAATTGGTGATTCAATATCACCAACTCACCAATTCCTTACTGAGCGCGCAACGTCTCGACCGGATCCAACCGCATCGCGCGCCGCGCGGGCAGGTACGACGCGACGATCGAGACCGCCACCAGCAGCGCGCCCGAACCGGCGAGCGACGCCGGGTCGAGCGGATCCACCCCGAACAGCAATCCGCGCATCAGCCGCGCCGCCACGACCGCGCCGGCAAGGCCGAACGCGGCGCCAAGTGCGGCCAGCCGCAGCCCTTCGCCGACGACGAGGCTGCGGACGTCCGCGGCGGTTGCACCGAGCGCGACGCGGATGCCGATCTCGGTGTAGCGCTGGCCGACGTACGCCGCCATCACCGCATAGACGCCGACCGCGGCGAGCAGCAATGCCGCGAACGCGAAGATGCCGATCACCCGGGCGTTGAACCGCGGGCGCGCGAGCGGCGCGTCGAGCAGGGTGGCGAACGGCACGACCTCCATCACCTGAACGTCGCGGTTCACCGCTGCCACCGCCGACCGCGCCGCGCCGGCGACCCGCGCCGGCGGCAGCGACGAACGCACGACCAGCATCTGCGCCGCGACGATGAACTGCTCGGCCGGCAGATATAACGTCGGCCGCTGTGTGAGAAGCTCCCGATAACGGGTACGCGACACCACGCCAACGATCGTGCGCCACTCGCTCTTCGAGTTGATGTCGCCGAACTTCACGCGCCTGCCGATCGGATCCTGGCCGGGCCAGCTGCGCGCCGCGACGTCCTCGCTGACGATCGCCACATTGGGCGCCCCCTCGCGATCGGCCGGGGCAAACGCGCGGCCGCGGACGATCGGCAACTGCACGGTCGCAAAGAAGTTCGGATGCACCGCTTCGAGGTTGAGCTGAGGATTCGCGAGCGACTGGTCGAGCGTCTGCCCCTCGGCCGCCCAGGTCGCGTCCCAACCGCCGGTGCCGGAGAACGGCGGCGTGTTGATCGGTGTCGCCGCAGCGACGCCCGCCGAGGCCTCGATCGCCTTGACGATCTCGTCGAGAAACCGAAGATGGCGTCCGCGGTCGCCATAGATGGCCTGCGGCAGGTCGAGCCGCACGAAAGCGAGGCGGTCCGCTGCGAGGCCGATCTCGACGGTCTCGAGCTGCAGCAGGCTTCGCGTCAGCAGCCCCGCCGCTGCGACGATCGTGATCGCAAGCGCCACCTGTGCCACGACCAGCGCGCGCCGCCCTCGCCGGCCGGCGCCGGCGATGCCAACCGAACCACCGCTGCGCAGTTGCGAGGCCAGATCGCCGCGCGCCGCGGCCAGTGCCGGCGCAAGCCCTGCGAGCGCCGCCGAGACGAACGCCGCCACGAGGCTGAACGCGACGACGGCAGAGTCGATGCGAATCGAGTCGGCACGCGACAGCGCCGTGGGCGCGAGCGCGAGCAGCACGTTGAGGGTCGCCTTGCTCACGGCAAGGCCCACCACGCCCGCCGCGAGCGCCAGCACGGCGCTCTCCGCGAGCAGCTGCCGCACGATCCGGCCGCGGCCGGCGCCAAGTGCGGCGCGCAGGACCAGCTCCGCGCGCCGTGCCTCGCCGCGCAGCAGCAGAAGATTGGCGACGTTCGCGCTCGCAATCAGCAGCACGAGCGCAACCGCGGCAAACAGCATCAGCATCGCGGTCCGCACGTCGCCGACGACGAGCTCGTCGTACGGACGAACCACCAGCTCGAGGCCGCGCGGATTGTCGCCCGGCCGCTCGGCTTCGACGCGCGTGGCCAACGCCTGCAGCTCGCTGACCGCCTGTTCCCTCGTGACGCCGGCGCGCCGCCGGGCGATCACGTCCACGTCAACGCGAAACGCCGGGTTTGCCAGCATCGACGACCGCGCGGCCACGGTCAGCCACGCCTCCACGCCGCGCGGGTACTCGACGTCGGGCGGCATGACGCCGACGATCGTGAACGGCCGCGCGTCGACGATCAGCCGGCGCCCGATCGCATCAGCAGCGCCGCCGTACCGCCGCTGCCAGAGGGCATGGCTGATCACCAGCACCCGCTCGGCACCGCTCACATCGTCTGCCTCGGTGAGCGCGCGGCCGATCTGCGGGCGGACGCCCAGCACGTCGAAGATGTTGCCGCCGACCGGCGCCATGCTGATGTAGCTGGCCGATCCGTTCTCGACCACGGCGACCGGTCCGGCGCCGTTGTAGCTGACGCCGGCGGCCGATTCGAGCGTGCGGCTCTCCCTGCGAATGAGATCCACGTCGGGGACGCGGAACGGCCAGTGGCTCGCGCCGCCGGCGCGCACCTGGCGCCACGCCACCATCAGGCGGGCCTGGTCGTGCACCGGCAGTGGGCGAAGCAGCACGCCCTCGACGATCGCGAACATCGCCGTCGCGCCGGCAATCCCGGCGCCCAGCATCGCGATCGCCGCAGCCGAGAGCGCTTTCGCGCGCCACAGCCCGCGCCACGCGAGCCGAACGTCCTGCCACGATGACTCGATGCTCATCGGACTCTCTTCTCGTGGGGCGGCCCTTGAGGGCCGCCGCATCTGGCGGGGCTGAAGCCGCGCCCTACGATCGAATCTGGTTGAAAAAATCGTCCGCGCTACGGTACTCGAAGCCGAGTCGCCGCGCGAAGCCCGGATCCTGCGGGCCGTTGCCGACGTAGATGCATCGCCGCGGATCGAGACGATGCCGCTCGATGAAGACGACGCCGAGCCCCGGCAGCGGCTTGCGGCACCAGCACACCGGCGGCCCGCCGCCATGCGGACAATAGAGGACCTCGATCGGCACGCCAAGCAGTTCCTGCATCCGCGCGTAGCCGGCCTCGACCTGCTCGGCGGTGACCGCCTGCTCCTCGACTTCGGGCTGCCAGCCGACGCCGAGCAGCCGCCACCCCTCGCTCGCGTAGCGGCGCAGCACCTCCGCACGATCGGCGAACACCGCGATGTCGCGTGACGCGACGCTGCGATCGTGGGTCAGGACGCCGTCGCACCAGACGATCAGCGCGCGCTGGTCGAACGACGGGTCGCGCTCGCGCGCGAACGAGATCGTCTCGAGGCTCGAGAAACCTTCCGATGGATGCGGCGGCTCGAGCTCGCGCTGATAGCGGAACTGCACCGCCGGGCCGAACGCGCTGACGTCGTGCTTGACCGTCTGCTTCATCTCCACCGGCGCGAGCAGCCGCCCGAACTTCTTCACCATCCGCGACGCCGCGTTGACCTGCGCGTCCTCGACGCTGGTCGAGAGCCAGACGCAGCGGACCGGCAGGCCGCGCTTCGCCGCCGCCTGGACGAGCGCCGCCCGCGACTTGCGTGACACGTAGGTGTTGTCGAGCACGATCCGCGAGTGCCCGGCGCCAACGAGGCCATCGAGCGCCGGCAGCAGGCCGCGCAGCGAGCCGCCGCCTTCGTCGCGGTTCAGCCGCGCGAATCCCTGTTCGACCAACGCACGCGCCGCGGTGCTCTTTCCAGCCGCCGGCAGCCCCATGATCATCACAATCTCGCCGCCCGGGGCGGCGCCGGTTGTCGACGGCGGCGTTTCGCGCGGCCGGCGCAGGATGACGCCGGACGGGAACCGCGCGTCGAGCAACGCACGGTCGTCGACGGTGAGCTCGACCTGCTGCACGCGTCCGAGCGTCCTCGCAGACTCGACGCGCGTCGGACCTGGTATCGGGACGATCAGCTCGCGACAAGTCCCTCAACCACGCGAGCGCGACGTCGAACGCGGACACGCCGTGGCGCGCGGCGATCGCAACCAGCACCGGATCGGCCAAACGCTTGCTCTGACGATCCCGTCCGCCGAGCGGCCGGTGCGCGATCAGGCGGATGCCGTTGCCGACGCAGTAGGCGGCGACGCCGCTGAGGATATTGTCGTCGTGCCAGAGGTTGAGCTCGACCTGCACGGCGGCAATCTCGGCGATCGCTCGCGCGTCCTCGATCTGGCCGACGGTGACGTTGCACAAGCCGATCGAGTCGATCAGGCCGTCGCGCTTCAGCGCCGCGAGCGCGCGGACGCTGGTCGAGAACGGCGTGCGCGGATCGGGCGCGTGGAGCTGGTAGAGATCGATCCGCTCGACGCCGAGCGCACGGCGGCTCGCCTCGCACGCGGCCGCCAGGTGTCGCGCGCGGCCGTCTGGCACCCACTCGCCGTTCGGCCGCGTCAGGCCGCCCTTGGTCGCAACGGCGATGCGCGAGCGATCGCCGCTCCAGGTTGCCAGCGCAGTGGCGATCAGCCGCTCGTTGTGGCCCGCTTCGGTGGCGTCGAGGCAGTAGGCGTCGGCGGTGTCGAGGAAGGTGACGCCGGCGTCCAGCGCGGCCTGGATCACCTCGATCGAACGCGCGTCGTCGCGATCGCGTTCGGTCGACAGCCGCATGCAGCCCATGGCCAGCATCGACGTAGGCGTCCGCCTCAGGCGGACCCGTCACGGTCCGGCTGAGGCCGGACACGACGACTGACCTCAGACGTCAGTTGTTCGAGGCGATTCTGAACCTCCGGCTTCAGGCTGCCCACCTCCGACTTGCCGAAGTCTGCCCAGAGATCGCCGACCGCGGCGATGCGCTCGGGCATCGTCCTCAGCGTGAAGGTTCGCGGCCCGACCTCGCCGCGCTCGATCTCTTCCCACGTGCACGGCGCCGACACCGGCGCGCCAGGCTTGGCGCGGACGGTGTAAGGCGCGGCGAACGTCGCGCTGTAACCGTTGCGGCCGGTGTCGACCAGGATGCGGCCGCCGCGATCGGCCTTGCTGAACTCCTGCGTCAGGCGCTCGGGATAACGCGCGACGAATGCGGTTCCGACTGCGTTCGCGAAGCGCGCGACCGTGCCCATTTTGGTGGTGCCGTCGAGCGGCACGACGATGTGGAAGCCCTTCGAGCCCGAGGTCTTGACCGAGCTTGGCAGCCCAAGCTCGTCGAGGAACGCGCGGAGCTCCAGCGCCACCTCGCCGACCGCCGATGCGTTGTCCTCTGCCGGATCGAGATCGAAAACACAAACGTCCGGATACTGCAGGTTCGACGCCCGGCGGCTCCAGACGTGATGCGTGATCGTGTTCTGGTTGACGGTCCACAGCAGCGATCGCGCGTCGGTGACCAGCGGATGGTGTACGACCCCGCCCTTCTTGGGGACCTCGACCCGCTCGAGCCAGTCGGGAAATCCCTTGGAGACGTCCTTCTGCCAGAAGCCTTTCTTGTCGATCCCCGACGGGTAGCGCTCCATCGTCACCGGCCGTCCCGCGATGTGCGGGACCATCGCCGGCGCGATCGCCTCGTAATAGGCCGCCAGTTCGCCCTTGGTGATCCCATCGTCCGGGAACAGCACTTTGTCGGGATGCGTGATCGTCGCGGACCCCACCGGCCGATTCTATGCGAGCCACTTGGGGCAGCCGCCTCCACAGCCACGCCTGTGAAACCGCAGAGAGCGCAAAGACCGCAGAGCTACGAACATTGTTCTCTTTGTAGGGCAGCCCTTTAGGGCTGTTCCGGAGGCCCGATGCGTTCTTAAAAGAGGTCTCGGCGAGCTCTGCCCTCCGCGGTTTCCACCGTCGGTGGAGTCAAGGCTGTTGGTGGCTATAAGCGCGGGTGCTGGAGGTGGAAGTTGGTCTTCCCCTGGAACGCATGCGCGAGCAGCAGGATTTCGGGCTCGCCGAAGAGCTTCCCCGTCAGGTGCAACGCCGTCGGCGACCCGCCGGCAAAACCGTTCGGCACGCTGACGACGGGGTGGCCGGTGCGGTTGGTCAGCGGCTGGTTGCTGCCAATGAACATGTCGAGATCGCCGAACGCGCGATCGAGCTGCTCCATCACCCGCATGCGGAAGCGGTTGGCCTGGATGAACTCGACCGCCGGGATGAAGTATCCGGCGCGGATCTCGTCGGGGCGGCGGCTGTCTTCAGGGCCGCGCTCCGCCTGGGTGACGAGGCCCGCGCGCGTCGCGTCGTCGAAGAAGGCCGAGGTTTCCGCATAGCGGATGAAGTCGATCGCCTCGAGCGGGACGTCGGGCAGCTCGAACGGCACGAGCGTCACGCCGAGCGACCGAATCACCGCCACCGCATCGTCGTAGTTCTTCTTCGCCTGAGCGGCGGCCTCGCCGTCGAACGTGACATTGCGCATGACGCCGACACGCAGCCGTGAGACGTCGGCGGACGCATCCCAGTTGAAGGGCACGTCGAGCAGCGTGTTGTCCTTCCCGTCCGGTCCGTAGATGGCGTCGAAGACGAGCGCGCAATCTTCCGACGAACGGCACATCGGGCCGATCGTGTCCTGCGTCCATGCCAGCGTCATCGCGCCGTAGCGGCTGACGCGGCCGAACGTCGGGCGCAGGCCGCTGACGCCGTTTCGCGTCGACGGCTGGATGATCGAGCCGCCGGTGTCGCTGCCGATGGAGAAGCCGACGAGCCCGGCGGCGGTCGCCGAGCCCGGTCCGGCCGACGAGCCCGACGCGTCCTGCTCCAGATTCCACGGATTGCGCGTCAGGCCGCCGTACCACCGCGCGCTCACGGCGATTGCCCCGGTGGACAATTTCGCAACCAGGATCGCGCCCGCCTTGGTCAGCCGCTCGTAGACGGTCGCGTCGGCGTCGATGACGCGATCCTTGAACGGCGTCATCCCCCACGTCGTCTTCGTGCCGCGGACCGCGAGCAGATCCTTTGCGCCCCACGGGATGCCGTGCAGCGGCCCGCGATAATTTCCGGCGGCGATTTCTTCGTCCGCCTGCTTCGCCTGGCGCAGCGCCAGTTCCTCGGTGAGGTTGACGACGCAGTGCAGCTGAGGATCGTGTTTCTTCAGGCGCGCCAGGTACAGCTTCGTCAGGTCGCTCGGCTTGACCTGACGTTTCTCGACGAGCCTCGAGAGGTGGGTCAGCGGGCAGGAACGCGAGCGCCTCGTCGGACGAGGGCATCGACACCGCGACCTCCTGGCGCCGCATCGGCCGCCGTTCGGTCGGGAGCTTTTTTCCTGGCGGGACTGGATTGAAGACGATGGCCGGCTGGGTGTCGCCGAGCCTCGCGGCCCGGAGCCGCGCGAACCCGGCCTCGTAGCCGCGCGCGCCGTTCAGCTTTTCGAGGATGCGTTTCTGCTCATCGGCGGTGAACGAAACGCCGGCGATCTGCTGCGCCGACTGCAGCATCTCGATCGTGATCGCCGCGGCGTCCTGCGCGACCGCGGCGAGCGCGCCGGGCATCAACGCCGATGCGAGGCCGGCACCGGCGAAGCATTCGACGAAGCGGCGGCGATTGATCGAGAGCTGCTGTTCGTCCATTTGCTTCACGACCCGGCAACCAGGCACATGGAACGCAGAGGCCGCAGCGACCGCAGAGAATAATTTCACTAAAAGAACTCTGCGTGCTCTGCCAGCTCTGCGTTCGATCCCCCGTGCGGTGGGACCAATTCACCGAGAGCCGCGGCCGGTCCACCCCATCTTCAGCGCGGCGCGATCGACGGCCGTGCCGCGCATGTAGACGCGCGCGATCTTGCGCGTGTTGGTGATGTCGTCGAGCGGGTTCGCATCCAGGACGACGAAGTCGGCGCTCTTGCCGTTCGCGATCGTGCCGAGCTCCGACAGCCGCAGGATCTCGGCGGAGGTCCGCGTCGATGCGACGATGACCTGCGCCGGCGTCATCCCGGCGGCGACCATGTCGGCCATCTCGACGTGCGGGTTCCAGCCGGAGCTCGGGCCGTCGGTGCCCATGCCGATCTTGATGCCCGCGGCGCTCAGCTTCGCCAGGTTGCGCGCCTGAATCTGGAACGCCTCCGGCTCGCCCGGCTTTCGCGCTGCCTGCGCGTCCTGCATCTTCTTCAGCTCGTCGGCCGGCACGGTGTCGCTCATCCACGCCAGGTTTCCGGCAATGCCGCGGTCCGGCAGGTTCGGAATCAGGAACACGTTCGGCCGCTGCTTGAACATCGCCACGAACTCGTCGTCGATGTCCTTGTCGCGGACGCCGTGCGCGAAGCCGTCGATGCCGGCGCGCAGCAGCCCCTTCGCATCCTCGAGCGCGAAGATGTGCGCGGCGACGCGCAGGTTTCGCTTGTGCGCCTCGTCAATCACCGCGGCGTACAGCTCCGGCGTCATCTTCTTGTAGGCGCCGTTCCGATCGTCGACCCAGATCTTGACGATGTCGACCTTGCGCTCGGCGAGCTCCTGAACGGCCTTGCGCGCCTCCGCCTCGGTGGTGATCCAGTAGGGCACTTCGGTCCGGCCCTTCTCCGGCATCGTGATGCCGCGCCCCGCCGTCTGGTAGCGCGCCGCATTCGGTATCGTCTCGCCGCGCACCTGGAACGGAACGTCGCCGCCATCGGTCCCCAGGCTGAGCGTGGCGACGACACCGTAGTAGGCGAGGCGGCGCAGCTGATCGACGAGCTGATCGCGCGTGGTGGCGAGGTGTGTGTGCGTGTCGATGATCGCCGGGATGATCGTCTTCTGATTCAGGTTGACGCGGGCGGCGTTGGCCGGCACCTTCACCTGGCCGCGGCGGCCCACTTCGGTGAACTTGCCGTTCGACACGACGATCGCGGAGTCCTCGATCGCGGCGCTGCCGTCGCCGGCGATGAGGCGGGCGCCCTCGTAGACGGTGGTGCCGCCGGCGCCAGGAGCCTGGCTGCCGTGCACAACCGCGAATGCGGCAAACAGCAACGCGGAGATGGGGACGAGACGGGTCGGCATGATGCCCTCCCGGCGGCCCTGAAGGGCCGCCCTACACTTTCATGATGAACGGATCCTGGATCTGGTCGCCGAGCTCGCACCAGACGCTCTTGGTCTGCAGATACTGCTGCACCGCTTCGATGCCGTTCTGCCGTCCGATCCCGCTCGACTTGTAGCCGCCGAACGGCGAGTTGAACGTCAGCGCGCGGTAGGTGTTGACCCAGACGGTGCCCGCTTCGAGCGCGCGCGCCATCTTGTGGACGCGGTTGACGTCGCGCGTCCAGATGCCCGCGGCGAGCCCGAACTCGGTGTCGTTCGCGAGCGCGAGCGCTTCGGCTTCGTCGCGGAACGGCGTCACCGCCAGGACCGGCCCGAAGACCTCGTTGCGCATCAGGAAGCTGTCCTTCGCCGCCTGGTGGACGATCGTCGGCTGATAGAAATAGCCCTCGGGAAACTCCGCGAGCTGCGGCCGCGCGCCGCCGCAGAGCAGCGCCGCGCCCTCGCTGACCGCGCGCTGGACCATCGACTCGTCTTTCTCGAGCTGCATCCTGGTCGCAACCGGCCCCATCTGCGTCTCGGCGAGCATCGGATCGCCGAGCGTGATCTGCTTCGCGCGGCGCACCAGGCGATCGACGAGCCTGTCGTAGATCGACTGCTGGATGTAGGCGCGCGATCCAGCCACGCAGGTCTGCCCCGCGGCGGCGAAGATGCCGGCCAGCACCCCCGCCTCCGCCTGATCCAGGTTCGCGTCCTCGAAGACGATGTTCGGGCTCTTGCCGCCGAGCTCGAGCATGCAGCTCACCAGACGCTGCCCCGCGCGCGCGGCAATCGCACGGCCGGCGCCGACGCTGCCGGTGAACGAGACCTTCGCGACCTGCGGATGATCGACCAGCGCCTCACCGGTCTCGCGGAAGCCGGTGACGACGTTGACGACGCCGGGCGGGATGCCGGCCTGCTCGGCCAGCCGGGCGAGCTCGATCGACGAAGCGGAGGTGATCTCGGACGGCTTGAGCACGATCGTGTTGCCGGCGGCGAGCGCCGGCGCCAGCGACATCACCGCGATGAAGGTCGGCGAGTTCCACGGCGTGATGACGCCGACCACGCCGAGCGGCTCGCGCAGCGTGTAGTTGAAGATCGTCTGGCGATCGAGCGGGATGACGGTGCCTTCGATCTTGTCGGCGAGGCCGCCGAAGTAATAGAGCCAGTCCTCGGCGATGCGCGCCTGCGCCCGCATCTCGGCGAACAGCTTGCCGTTCTGGCCGGTCTCGATGGCGGCGATCCGGTCGGCGTTGGCCGCTATCGACTCGCCCCACTTCATCAGCAGGCGCCCGCGGCGGGTCGGCGAGAGCGCGCCCCACGGCCCGCGGAATGCCGCAGCCGCGGCCTTCACGGCGCGATCGACTTCGGCCGTGCCGGCCAGCGCGAAGGTGCCCCACACGCCGCCGGTCGTGGGGTTGAAGGCGGTGAAGGTCCGGCCGTCCGCAGCCCTGAGGTCGGCGCCGGCGACGTAGTTCTGATACGTGTTCATGGCTCGAACCGTTTAGAAGACGCCCGGTGTTCCCCGGACGATGAGATCGGCCCCCGTCGCCTGGCGCACGTGCTCGAGCGTCGTGTCGCTGGCGATTTCCTTCAGCAGCAGCCCCTCCGGCGTGATCTCGACGACCGCCAGCTCGGTGACGATGAGGTGGACCACTTTCAAGCCGGTGAGCGGCAGCGTGCACTGTTTCAGGATCTTGTGGCCGCCATCTTTCGTCGTGTGCTCCATCGCAATCACGACCTTCTTCGCGCCGGCGACCAGATCCATGGCGCCGCCCATCCCCTTCACCATCTTGCCGGGGATCATCCAGTTGGCGAGGTTCCCTTCCTGGTCCACCTGGAGCGCACCGAGGACGGTGAGGTCGATGTGCCCGCCGCGCACCATCGCGAACGAGTCGGCGCTGCTGAAGTAGGACGACCCCGGCAGTTCGGTCACCGTTTCCTTGCCGGCGTTGATCAGATCGGGGTCGACCTCAGCGTCCGACGGAAACGGGCCGATGCCAAGGAGGCCGTTCTCCGAATGCAGCGTGATGTGCACGCCGGGCGGGATGTGGTTGGCGACCAGCGTCGGCATGCCTATACCGAGGTTGACGTAGTCGCCGTCCTTCAGCTCGCGGGCGACGCGGGTGACGATTCGTTCGCGGACATCCATAGATAGCTACGCCTGTTCACCACGAAACGAAGAAAAGCGGGGTTGGACCCGCTTTGTGGGTCCGACCCCTTATCAGCTGGCCCGGTTGAAGAGATCTCTCCGCAGCAACCAGCTCATAGGGGTCGGACCCACAAGGCGGGTCCAACCCCGATCTTCGTGGTTCGACTGCAGCCACGACGTTACGCCGACGTCGCTCTCACCGTGCGCTTCTCGATGCGCTTCTCGTAGCTCGCGCCCTTGAGTATGTGCCTGACGAAAATCCCCGGCGTCACCACGTGATCGGGATCGATCGCGCCCGGTTCGAGCAGTTCCTCGACTTCGGCAATCGTGACCGCGGCCGCCGTCGCCATCACCGGGTTGAAGTTGCGCGCAGTCTTCCGGTAGACGAGATTGCCGGTGCGGTCGCCCTTCCACGCCTTGACGAAGGCAAAATCGGCCTTCAGCGGCAGCTCCAGGACGTAGGGCGTGCCGTCGATCGTCCGCGTTTCCTTCTGTTCGGCGATGAGCGTCCCATAACCGGTCGGCGTAAAGAAACCACCAATACCGGCGCCGCCGGCGCGAATTCGTTCGGAAAACGTGCCCTGGGGCACGAGCTCGACCTCGAGCTCGCCGGTCAGGTACTGCCGCTCGAACTCCTTGTTCTCGCCGACGTAGGTCGAAATCATCTTGCGGACCTGCCGCGATTTCAGCAGCACGCCGATGCCGAAATCGTCGATGCCGGCGTTGTTGCTGATGACGGTGAGGCCCCTGGTGCCCCGCGCGTGCAGGGCGGCAATCAGGTTCTCGGGGATGCCGCACAGGCCGAAGCCGCCCATCATGATGGTGGCGCCGTCCGGGATGCCTGCCACCGCTTCTTCGGCGCTCGCCAGCACTTTGTTCACGGACGGTATTCTATCAAGTAAGATGTCTGTCCCATTTGATGCATCCTGACCTCGAACAAGCCATCGCCTTCCACGACTCGATCGTCGCCGAAGGCGGAAAAGCCCTCGTCGGATACGAAACCGCCAAGGCGCTCGCCAACGTCGTGCTGATGTCGGAGATTCCGACCTCGTACGACAAGAAGGAACAACGCCAGGTCAACGCCGGCAACCTGCTCCTGCGCGGCGTGCCCGGCGTCGGCAAGACGTTCTTCGGCGTGATCCTCGCCGCGATCAGCAATGCCAAGTTCGTGCGGCTCCAGGGGCGCGCCGACCTGCAGCCGACCGAAGTCGTCGGCTTCCAGATGATCAACCCGGCGACCGGCGAGCTGATGACCGAGTTCGGCCCGCTCGCCGAAGCGGAAGTCATCCTGCTCGACGAGATCAACCGCATCCCGCTCAAGTCGCAGAGCGCGTTTCTCGAGGCGCTGCAGGATCGCACCATCACCGTCGGCAAGACCACCTTCGAGCTGCCCGCCTTCAGCTTCGCGATCGCGACGATGAACCCGGTCGAGCTCGGGCAGGGCACCTTTCCGCTCTCGGAAGCAGCCACCGATCGCTTCGCGATCATGGTCAACATCGGCTACCTGCCGCCGGAAGAGGAAGCCAAGCTGGTGCACTTCGACTTCAAGAAGGTGCGGCTCAACGAGCTGATGTCGAAGGAGCGCATCGTCGCCCTGCGCAGCGCGATCAACGAGCACGTCTTCCTGCACCCGCGGCTGGCCACCTACATCCAGCGTCTGGTCGCGGCGACGCGTCCCTTCAACCCGGACACCGACTGGAACATCCACTCGCCGTCCGAGCTGGTCGAGCACGGCGTCGACCTGGGGGCGTCACCGCGCGCGATCATCTGCTGGGGACGGCTGGCGAAGGTGTGGGCGCTGCTGGTGCGGCGGCGCACCGAGGTCTACCCGGAGGACATCCAGGATCTGGCGATCTACATCCTCGGCCACCGCATCTGGCTCGGGCCGCACGCGGCGAGCCATGGGTTGACGACGGACAGCGTGGTGGCGGACGTGGTGGAGCGAGTCGCAATTCCGTAAGATCAGACGTAGGGCGCCGCTTCAGCGGCGCCACGTGGCACGGCTGAAGCCGTGCCCTGCGTACGCAATCGAGGAAGAATGAGAACCCGGGAGCAGGACGTCGAGCCGTTCGTCAACCTGTCGGAGCTCACCGAGATCGAGCTCCTGATCATGCGGCGGATGCGCGAGTTCACGATCGGCGAGCACCGCAGCAAGTTTCACGGGCACGGCTTCGACTTCGTCGGCCTGCGCGACTGGCAGCCGGGCGACCGGATGTCGAACATCGACTGGGCGCAGTCGACGCTCACCAACTTCAGCCCGATGGTCGTCCGTGAGTACGAGCAGCGCAGCACGGCGACGGTGATTGCCGTCGCCGACGCCTCGCTCTCGACGCGCTGCGGCATCGACGGCATCCCGATCGCGGCGGCGATCGCCCGCACCATCGGCACGATCGGCATGTCGGCGGTCTTCTTTCAGGATCTCTTCGGGCTCATCACCTTCGACGCGAAGTTCGAGCAGCTCGCCACCATCCGCCCGCGCATCGGCAAGAACCAGGTGATCCACTGCCTCGAGGCCTACCAGTTCCAGACCGGCCTGCTGCCGCTGAAGAGCGCCGACAGCCTGAGCATGTCGCTCGCCGGCTTCATGCGGAAGACCTCGATGGTGCCGGTGATCTCCGACTTCCTGTTCGACGAAGTCGATCCGGTGCTGCACGAGCTCGGCCAGCTGAACTCGACCCACGACGTCTTCATCGTCCTCATCGACAGCGCGTTTGCCTTCGAGCTGCCCTCGATCTCGGCCGGGTGGATCGAGGCGTTCGACGTCGAGACAGGGCGCTCCCGCGTCCTGTCGCGCAAGGCGCTCCGTGCCCTCTCGTCGCGGACGCGAACGTGGCAGGATGAGGTGGCGCAGAAGGCAAAAGCCGCCGATCTCGACGTGCTGCGCATCGGCGTGGACGAGCAGCAGACCGCGATCGCCCTCAGCGAGTTCATTGCCGAACGGCGGCTGAGGAAAGCAGCGTAGAAAGCACGAAAAACACGAAAAAAGACGCAAGACGCGAAAGGGACTGAAAGAAAATAGGTCCACATTCGTGTCATGCAGGTGAGGCCCATGGTTCGAGCCGCCGTTGTCGCGTGTCTCCTCGTCGTCTGGGGCGCCGGGAGTGCCCGGGCGCAAAACGTCGAAACCGATCCGCTGCAGTGCTGGTGGCGCACCAGCGCCGGGGCGGTGCGCGTCGGCGAGCCGTTCACGGTCGTCCTCACCTGTGCCGTGCTCGAGACCGAGGCCGCGACGGTGGTCGTCGACCAGTCGCGGCTCGAGCCGTCGGTGGTGCAGTTTGCGCCATTCGAGGTGCTCGGCGGCTCGCACGGCGCCGACCTGCGCACCGACCAGCGCCGCTTCTTCCAATACGTCTACCGGATGCGGCTGATTGCCGAGAACCTCTTCGGCCGCGACGTGTCGTTGCCCGAGACCAAGCTGAGCTACCACGTGCAGTCGAAGATGGGCGAACGGCAGGCGGCGCTGCAGGGGCGCGATCAGACCTACCTCCTGCCGTCGCAGTCCGTGCGGGTGATGTCGCTCGTGCCGGCCGACGCCACCGATATCCGCGACACCGCCGGCGAGACCTTCGGCGATCTCGACGAGCGCGCGTTCCGCGCCAACCTGTTCACGATCATCGGCGGCGTGCTGTTCACGCTCGCCGGGCTGATGGCGCTGCTCGCGCTGGTGCGGCTGGCGCGGCGCTACCGCAAGACCTCGACCGCCACCGAGCGCCTGATGACCGACCAGGCCGTGCTGCGCGGCGTCGGCCGCGAGCTGGCGTACGTGCGCCGCGAGCGCGACAGCGGCCGCTGGACGCCGGAGCTCGCCGGGCGCGCGCTCGCCGCCTTGCGCATTGCCGGCACCTATCTGGTCGGCCGCCCGGTCAGCCTGATGCCGGCCAACAAGCTGACCGCCGAAGGCCAGGACGTGCCCGAGGCCGGCCGACTCATTCTCAGAGCCGGATGGCCGCGCCCGAAGCGGATCGCGGTGTCCGGGGCGGTCACCTCGCTGACGATGACGCGCGAGCTGGCGCGAGGGGCGAATGCGCGGCGGACCGTGCTGCTCGAATCGCTCGGCCGCGCGTTGTCCGTCTTCACGACCGCGCATTTCGGCCGCGAAGGGACGCTCGACGAGGGCGCGCTCGACGAATCGCTCGGCACGGCACGCGAGGTGCTCAGCCGCGCCAAGCTCGAACAGCTCTGGGTGATGAAGCGGTTCGCGGCCTACCGCGCGCCCGCGCCGATGGATACCCGCGTGTGGTCCCGATAACCCAGGTTCCCGCCGTTCTCCGCGAGACGATTATCGAGTGGCGCAACTCGCGCGCCGCCGATCTGCTGTTCACGCACCGGAACGACGCGATCTTCGCCGCCGTGGCGCTGATCTCGCTCTGCGCCATCGTCCTCATCATCCGGGCGCTGACGCGGACCAAGGCGGGGCGCACGCAGGTGGCGCTGCCGGCGGTGCTCGACTGGAGCGGCGGCTCGAAGTTCACCGCGCTCGTGCGCCACGGCGCGCTGATCATGTTCCTCGTCGGCGTGCCGTTCTTCATCCTGGCGCTCGCCGATCCGTACTCGTCGCTGACGCGCGAGGACGTGTCGTATCCGGGGCGCCGCATCGCGGTGATGATCGACGCCTCGTCGAGCATGATGGCGCGCTTCCCGGCGGCGCAGCTCAACGCCAAGGCGCCGAACGAAGCGACGTTCTTCACCACCGTCGCCGCCGCGGAAGCGTTCATCCGCCAGCGCATCGGCGGCAAGTACAAGGACCTCATCGCGCTGGTCGAATTCGGCGACGAGGCCTACGTCGTCACGCCGTTCACCACCGACTACGAGAACATCCTCCTGAGCCTGTCGCTCGTCGGCGACTGGACCGAGTTCATGAAGTTCCCCGATCAGGGGACGACGATCGCGACCGCGATCGAGCAGGCGACGGGCCTGTTCCAGGCGTTCAACTTCCTCGACGCGTCGGGCAACCTGATGCTGCTCTTCAGCGACGGGCAGGACACGCAGGTCACCGTCCACGGCAAGCACGTGACCGAGATCGTCGCCGGCGCGGTGGCGGCGAAGATTCCCGTCTACATGATCCGCACGAGCTACAACAAGGCGCTCGGCGCGGTGCTGCCCGACGACATCTGGAAGCCGGCGATCGAATCGACCGGCGGCAAGTTCTACCCGGCAGGCGACGAGGCGACGATCCTGAACGCGATCAAGGACATCGATCGCCGCTCGGCCGGGCGCGTGGACGTGAAGTTGTACAGCAGCCAGCGGCCGAAGTTTGCCGGCTACGCGCTCTTCGCCGCCGGCTTCTGGACGCTGGCGCTGACGCTGCAGTTGACGGTGCCGTATTTCCGCAAGTTTCCGTAGCGTCTCGTAGGGCGCCGCGTTAGCGGCGCCTCGAGGCACGGCTGAAGCCGTGCCCTGCGTGGCCTGAGTTCAGTGAGGTCGAGATGAAATCAGTTGCAGGTCCCCTCGTCGCCGCCATCGTGCTTGCCGTTGCCGGCTTCGGCTTCTGGCTCCTCGGCAAGACCGAGACGCGCATCGCCGACATGCACAAGGAGCTGGCGATGCTCCATTACGACGAGGTCGACAGCGAAGGCGAAGCGGTCGAGCAGGGGCTCGGCCTCGAGCGGCGGATGCCGGTGGTCGGCAAGGCGGCGGAGGCCGACGTGCGCGATACGCGCGCGGTTGCGGGCTACTGGCGCGCCGACTACGAGGCGATCGCGCCGCGCCGCGACGCCAACGGCGTCGTCACCGAAACCGATCCCGCGATTCTCTTCCATTCCGCGAACGCCGGCTTCCGCTCCAGCCAGGCGGCCACCGAGCGGAACGAAATCGTCCGGCGCCTCGACGGCGTCGTCAAGAGCTACGGCGAGGTGCTGAAGACCGAGGCCGGCAGCTGCAGCGCCGACAAGCCGGAGTGCCAGACGCGGGCGATGGACGCGGCGTTCAACTACGAGTTCGCGGTCCGCGCGCGCGACGTCGCGATGCGGGCGCGGCCGACCGCGGCGGGCAAGGCCGCGGCGGCGAAGGCAGCGTTGAAGATGAGCGATGAGGGCGACCTGCCCGCCGGGCCGACGCTGCACGGGCGGCAGGGCGGGCCGCCGCCGGCGACCGAGATGAACCAGTTCAAGATCGTCATCCCGAAGCGCGGCGAAGAGCGCAAGGACGCGCCCGACGCTGGAAAAGGTGGGCAGAAGATACGAAAGGGGTAGGCGGACGTGCAGAGGTGCAGAGGTGCAGGGTGCAGGCGGACGGGGACAGGTGCAACGTGCAGGGTGCTGGTGCCAGGTGCTAGGTGCTAGGTGCTAGGGATCGACTTTGAAACCGTTCGGTTCGCGGAGCCGGGGTACCTCTGGCTGCTGATTGCGCCGGCGGCGTTGCTGGTTGGCTGGGTGTGGCAGCTCGCGGCGCGGCGGCGCGATGCCCGCCGCTTCCGGCAGCACCGGCGGCTGCCGGTGCGCGAGCGGTTTCCGATCTTCGGCAGCCTGATTTTCTGGCTCTGCCTGATCATGGCGTCGGCCTGCGTCATCCTCGCGCTCGCGCGGCCGACGGCGGCGGCGTCGCTCGTGCGCACGGCCGGCATCGACCTCGTCATCCTGCAGGACGGCTCCGCGTCGATGCGGACCGCCGACGTCCCCGGCAACCGCTGGCAGCGCGCGATGCGGTTCCTGCGCACGCTCGGCGAGTCGCTCGCGTGGCGTGACGACCGCATGGCGATGGCGCTCTTCGCGCACATCGCCGCGCCGCAGGTCCGGCTGACCAAGGATCCCAACACCTTCTTCTTCTTCCTCGATCACCTGGCGCAGGAATCGCCGTTCCGCCTCGAGGACGACACCACCTGGGACACCAACATCGAGCTCGGCATCGCCTGGGGCATGCGGCTGATCGAGAAGGACACCGAGATCTACGGCAAGTCGCCGAACGCCAAGGCGTTCGTGCTCGTCACCGACGGCCAGGCGTGGAGCGGCGAGGTGGCGCGATCGCTCAAGCTCGCGCGCACCAACGACGTGCCGGTCTGGGTGGTCGGCGTCGGCACGACGGTCGGCGGCTTCATCCCCGAACCGGAGCGGCGGCCGAACGACACGACGCCGCGCGAGCCGCCGATCCGATCTTCGCTCGACCGCCCGTCGCTGACGATGATCGCCAACGCCGGCGGCGGCGAGTACCTCGAGCTCGATCGCGAGGGCGACCGCGAGATCTCGAACCGGATCATCGACGCCACCCGGCGCCGCGCCGGATCGCGAGGCCTCGAGGTCGCCAACGAGGAGCTCTACTGGCGGCTCCTGCTCGCCGCGGCGGCGTTCGTCGCGGTTGGCCTGCTCTTCCTGCAGGAGCGCATCGAGCTCTGGCTGCAGGCCGCCGGGGCCGGCGCCGCGCTCGCGCTGGTGTGGACGCTGACGCGATAGCATGCCCAGAGTAGCCGCGGTTGCGTGGCTCCTCTGCGGCTCGGGATGTTGCGCGCTCGTCTACCAGGTCGGCTGGCTGCGCGAGTTCCGGCTGATCTTCGGCGCCTCGACCGCGGCATCGGCCGCGGTGCTCGCCATCTTCATCGGCGGGCTCGGGATCGGCGGGCTGCTGCTCGGCCCGCGCGCCGACGCCGACGAGCGGCCGCTTCGCTTCTACTCCACCCTCGAGCTCGTCGTCGCCGCGACCGCGGCGCTGAGCCCGCTGCTGCTCGATCTCGCGCGCGCGATCTATCTCGCCAGCGGCGGATCGACGGCGCTGGGGATGCCGATCGCAACCATCGAGCGCCTGATCCTGAGCGCGATCGTGCTCGCGGTGCCGACGATCGCGATGGGCGGCACGCTGCCGGCCGCGGCGCGTGCGGTCACGCTCGCGAAGGATGTGCGCCGGCAGCACCTCGCGATGCTCTATGCGGCCAATACGATCGGCGCCGTCGCCGGTTGTCTCATCGCGACCTTCTTCCTGCTCGAGGTATTCGGGACGCGCGCGACGCTGTGGCTCGCCGCCGCGGCCAACGCGCTGGTCGCGATGATCGCGCGGAGCCTCGACCGGAGATGGGCCCGGGAACCAGGCGACCGAGGTGACTGAGTTACTCACGCCGGCTGACGCTCTGGTTACGCGATAACGGCCCGAGCCCGCTCGTCCACGGACGTCCCGCGCCGACGCTGTTCCTGCTCGTCGCCTCCGCGACCGTGGGCTTTGCGTTCTTCCTGATGGAGCTGGTCTGGTATCGGCTCCTCGGTCCGCTGCTCGGCGGCTCGGTCTTCACCTTCGGCCTCGTCCTCGCCGTCGCCCTCGCGGGCATCGGCGCCGGCGGCTTGCTGTACGCGCTCGTCGGCCGCAATCGCCCCGCGACGCTGGGCGGGTTCGCCGTCTGCTGCCTGGCCGAAGCCGTCGCGGTGGCAGCGACCTTCGCGCTCGGCGATCGGATCGCGCTGCTCGCGTTTGCGCTCTTGCCGCTCGGCGTCACCGGGTTTGCCGCGGCCATCGCCTGCTGGACGCTGGTGACGGTGCTCGTCGTGCTGGCGCCGGCGATCATCGCCGGCTATCAGTTTCCGATGCTGATCGCGCTCTTCGGCCAGGGGCGCGAGCGGCTGGGACGCGATGTCGGGCTTGCCTATGCCGCCAACACGGGCGGCGCGATCGTCGGCTCGCTGGCCGGCGGGTTTGGCGTGCTGCCATGGCTCTCTGCCCCGGGAGCCTGGCGGCTGGTGGCGATCGTGCTCGGCGCGCTCGGCGTCGCCGCCGCGGTGCTCGGCCTCGTCCGTCATCGGCGCGAAGCGCCGTTGACGTCAGCTCTCATGGTCGCCGCCGCGTACTGTCGGCCGCTGCACTGGCCGTCGTGACAGGCCTGCTGCTGACGCTGCCTGGGCCGACGGCGATCTGGCGACACGGCGGCATCGGCGCCGGCCGCGCGCCGCGCGACGCCCTGACGTCGGCGAACCGGCTGCGCGCCTGGAGCAACGCGGCGCTGCGCACCATCGTCTGGCAGCGCGACGGCGTCGAGAGCAGCGTCGCCCTCGCGGCCGAAGAGAACGGCTACGCGTTCATCGTCAACGGCAAGTCGGACGGCAGCGCGCGCGCCGACGCCGGCACGCAGGTGATGCTCGGCCTGATCGGCGCACTTGGCCACCCGCGGCCGACGCACGCCCTCGTCGTCGGCCTCGGCACCGGCAGCAGCGCCGGGTGGCTCGGCGCGATTCCGTCGATGGAACGCGTGGACGCCGTCGAGCTCGAACCGGTCGTGGTCGACGTCGCCCGCGCGTCCGCCGTGGTCAACCACGGCGTGATGACCAACCCGAAGGTCCGCATCATTCTCGGCGACGCGCGCGAGACGCTCCTGACCAGCCGCGATCGCTACGACGTCATCGCCTCGGAGCCGTCCAACCCGTTCCGCGCCGGCATCGCCAGCCTGTTCACGCTCGAGTTCTACCGCGCGGCGCGCGGACGCCTCACCGATGACGGCGTCTTCGCGCAGTGGGTGCAGGCCTACGAGATCGACGCGCCAACGCTGCGCACCATCTACGCGACGATCGCGGCGGTGTTTCCGCAGGTGGAAACGTGGCAGTCGACGGCGGGCGACCTGGTGCTGATCGCGTCGATGCAGCCGCGTGCCTACAATCCCGCCGCGCTGCGCGAGCGCATCGCCACCGAGCCGTACAGGTCGGCGCTCGCCAACGCGTGGCGCGCCGTCGACCTCGACGGGGTGTTCGCCCACTTCGTCGCCAGCGACGCGGTGGCGCGGGCGTTCGCGGCAATGCCGCGGGTCGAGATCAACACCGACGATCGCAACCTCGTCGAGTTCGGCCTGGCGCGATCGGTCGGCCGCGCCGTGCCGATGCTCATCGCCGACCTCCGTTCGCTGGCCGAGTCGCTCGGCGCATCGCGGCTGGACAACCACTCCGGCATCGACTGGTCCGTCGCCGAGACCGCCTGGGCCAACTTCGTCGAGTGGGGGCCGCAGACAACGGCGCGGCGTCCGCGATCGCCGCAGGAGGCGCAGCGGCAGGATGCGCTGCGGCGGTACTACCAGGGCGATGATCTCGGAAGAGTGCGTGAGATCTGGACGCGCATCGGCGCCCAGCCTCGCGATCCGTCCGAGCTGGCGATGGCGGCCGACCTCGAAGCCGACGCCGGATCGGAGGCGACGGCCATGCCGCTCATCGAGCAGCTGCGCGGCTTCCAGCCGGCCGAGGCCGACACGATCCTCGCCGCGCTGCGGCTGCGCCAGTCGCGGCTGGACGAATCGGTTGCGGCGCTCGAGTCGGCGCTGACGCGGATGCGCGTCGACCCATGGCCGCTGCGCCGCTACAAGCAGAAGGCGCTGACGCTCACCGCGGCGCTGATGACTCGTGCGCCGGCGTCGTCACCGAGGTTGTTCGCCGCCCTGCGCGAACCGTTCGCGCTGCGCGCGTTCGACGAGCTGCGGCTGCTGACGATGACCGACCTGTCGAGCCAGTTCGATCGCGCCGGAACGTGTCGCGAGCCGGTCGGCGCGCTGGAGCCGTTCGTCCCGTGGACGTCCGGGTTCCTGCTGGCGCGACGCGACTGCTATCAGGCGACCAACGACGCGCGGCTGGCAGTGGCGCACCGTGACCTCGAAGACTACTTCGCGCGGGAGCCCGCGCCGCTCGCTGTGCGGTGATGCGGAGATCAGGAGGGCGATCTCTTCGCGGCAACTGAGGGAAACAGAGAGATCAGGAGACCAGGAGGTCAGGAGGAATTCTCTCTCTGTAGCGCAGCCCTTTTAGGGCTGCCTACGATTCCGTAGCGCTGCCTCGATGTATAGGCCCGCGAGGTAGTAGAACCATTCATCTTCCTCGAGATGAAAGGTCGATTCGAGGGAGAGCTAGACCTCCTGCTCTCCTAGACCTCCTAGTCTCCTCCAGCGTCAGCCGCCCCATAACCACGCCGCTCCTCTCACACCGCTCGAATCGCCGTGGACCGCTCGCGCCAGACGGGTCGCTACTTTGTCCGAGAAGACGTAGCTCGCCCATAGCTGCGGCACGCGTTCGTAGAGGCGATTGATGTTGGAGAGGCCGCCGCCGAGGACGATGACGTCGGGATCGAGCACGTTGATGATGCTGCCCAGCGCGCGCGCCAGCCGTTCGGCGTAGCGTTCGAGCGCGGCGATCGCGGTCGGCTCGCCGGCATCGGCGCGCCGTGCGATCTCGAGCGCGGTCGCTTCGCTGCCTCCTGCGGCCGCATAGTCTCGCGCCAGCGCCGGGCCGGACAGGAACGTCTCGATGCAGCCGGTGCGCCCGCAGTAGCAGGCGGGCCCCGGGCGCTCGCCATCGCGCGGCGCCGGCAGCGGGTTGTGTCCCCACTCGCCGCCGATCGCGTTGGCGCCGGTCACGACGCGCTGGTGGACGACGACCCCGCCGCCCGTGCCGGTGCCGATGATGACGCCGAAGACGATCGCTGCGCCCTGGCCGGCGCCGTCGGTGGCTTCCGAGAGCGCAAAGCAGTTGGCGTCGTTCTCGAACCGCAGCGGCCGATCGAGCAGCCGGGACAGATCGTCGGCCAGCCGCGTCCCGTTCAGCCAGGTCGAGTTCGAGTTCTTGATCAGGCCGGTGGCAGGCGAGATCGTCCCGGGGATGCCGACGCCGACCGAGCCGCGCGCACCGAGCTCGCGCTCGATGTCGTGGACCAGCCCGGCCACGGCGGCGAGCGTCTCGCGGTAGTCGTCGCGCGGCGCCGCGATCCGCCGCCGCAGCCGCTCGCGCCCGTCGTCGCCGATCGCGACCGCCTCGATTTTGGTTCCGCCGAGGTCGATGCCGATGCGCATCTGCCTATAATTTAGAGCACGTTGGGGAATTGACGTGGGCGTCTCGTCGCGCAGGCCTTCAGGCCTGCCAACGGCCGCGCAAGGGCAGCTACCGTGGCGGCTGTCGACGTTCAGGAGAAGGCATTCATGGCACTCAAGCCGTTCGTGCTCGCGCTCGTCATCAGCTGCGCGCTGACATCCGGATGCGCGCGCAACCCGTCATCATCCGCCGCCGGCGCAACGCCGGCGGACGCGACCGCATTCTTGACCAACGTCAACGACACGGTGCTGCGGCTCGGCATCCAGCAGGCGCAGGCCGGCTGGGTGCAGCAGACCTACATCACCGACGACACCGAAGCGCTCGCCGCGCGCGCGAACCAGGCGGCGAACGACGCGGGCGCGCGCTTCGCCAAGGAGTCGACCCGGTTCGATCGCGTCGAGCTGCCGCCTGTCGAGCGGCGGCAGCTGACGGTGCTCAAGACGTCGCTGGTCCTGGCGACGCCGTCCGATCCGAAAGAGTCCGACGAGCTCTCGAAGATCATGGCGCGGATGCAGTCGGCGTACGGCAAGGGGCGCTACTGCACCGATCCGGCCAAGCCGGACACGTGCAAGAACATCGACGACGTGACGCGGATCCTCGCGGTGCCTGGCGACGAGAAGACGCTGCGCGCGGCGTGGGAGGGATGGCACACGGTCGGCCCGCCGATGCGCAAGGACTACGAGCGTTTCGTCGAGCTGTCGAACAAAGGCGCCAAGGAGCTCGGCTTCGCCGACACCGGCGCGATGTGGCGATCGAAGTACGACATGCCGCCCGACGAGTTCACGAAGGAGCTCGATCGGCTGTGGGACCAGGTGCGGCCGCTCTACCTGAAGCTGCACGCCTACACGCGGATGAAGCTGCGCGCGAAGTACGGCGACGCGGTTCCCGCCGACGGCCCGATTCCCGCGCACCTGCTCGGCAACATCTGGGCGCAGGACTGGTCGAACATCTATTCGCTGGCGGCGCCGGCGAACGCCGACCCCGGCTTCTCGCTCACCGACATCCTGAAGTCGCGCAAGCTGTCGGCGCTCGACATGGTCCGCGCCGGCGAGCGCTTCTACACCTCGATCGGGTTCGCGCCGCTGCCGAAGACCTTCTGGGATCGATCGCTCTTCGTCCGGCCGAAGGATCGCGACGTCGTCTGCCACGCGAGCGCGTGGGACGTCGACTACCTCGAGGACGTGCGCATCAAGATGTGCATCGAGCCGACGGCGGAAGACTTCACGACCATCCACCACGAGCTCGGGCACAACTTCTACCAGCGCGCCTACAAGGATCAGCCGGTCATCTTCCGCGACGCCGCCAACGACGGCTTCCACGAAGCGGTCGGCGACACCATCGGCCTGTCGGTGACGCCGGAGTACCTGGTGAAGATCGGCCTGCTCGGCAAGGCGCCCGACACGTCGCGCGACATCGGCCTGCTGCTGACGCGCGCGCTCGACAAGGTGTCGTTCCTCCCCTTCGGGCTGCTGATCGATCAGTGGCGCTGGAAGGTGTTCTCGGGAGAGATCACGCCGGCGCAATACAACAAGGCGTGGTGGGATCTGCGGCTGAAGTATCAGGGCGTGGCGCCGCCGTCGGCGCGCGGCGAGGAGTTCTTCGACCCGGCGGCGAAGTATCACGTGCCGGACAACACGCCCTACACGCGTTACTTCCTCGCCGACATCCTCCAGTTCCAGTTCCACCGCGCGATGGCGAAGGCCGCGGGCTGCACGCTGGCGTTGAACCGCTGCTCGACCTACGAGAGCAAGGAGGCCGGCCAGCGGTTGAACGCGATGCTGTCGATGGGGATGTCGAAGCCCTGGCCCGAGGCGCTCGAGGCGCTCACGGGATCGAAGCAGATGGACGCTACGGCGATCCTCGACTACTTCGCGCCGCTCTCGGCGTGGCTGGACACGCAGCTCGGCGGCGCCAAGTTGGGGTGGTAACTCGAATTAAGAATTAAGAATTTAGAATTAAGAATTCGTCGCTTGAATTCGCCGGGCAGTTCGAATCAGGTACGAATTCTAAATTCCTAATTCTTAATTCTTAATTCTGCTAGCGGCGCTGCGCATGTTTGGCCGCTAGCTCATACTGGCGTTTGACGAAGTCGGCGTACTTCTGCAGCGATTGATCGATTTGATCCGCCGGCATCCCGCGCTGCAGCGACTGCACGGCTTCGAGCGCGGCGCGGCAGGGCATCGAGTCGTCGCGCTGAACCAGCGCGTTGAAGCGTTCGGTCAGCGCCGCGACGGCGTCGGCGCCCTGCTTCGCGGGCAGCACCTCGGCGAACGCGTCGGCCACCGCCTTCAGCGCGTCGCGCTCCTTCGCGCGCTTGGCGAAGATCTGCGTCAGCGACGTCTCGTCCCCGATCGCCGTCCCATCGTCGAGCACCGCGGCGACCGGTTCGACGGCCGCCCCGGCCGGCAGCGGGTCGAGCGGAATCTCGCGCGACTGCCCCGGCATCAGCCGCTCGCGGTGCGCCTCCGCGCCCGGAAGCCCGTGCGTCAGCTCGCTCAGGTAGCCGTCCACCGTGTAGACCTCACGGCGCGTGCGGCCAGCTTCGGTCCGGGTCGTCGCGGCCAGGCTCCAGGCGGTCACCGGTTGAGCCCCGCTATTGGTCAGCCGGACGTGGCTTTGCGGCCCGGTGACGACGTCCGACACCGTGAGAGGTATCTCTGCGGCCGACACAACGGCCGCGAGCAGAAGCGTTGAGGCGAAGATGGTCTTGCTCATGGGGTAAGGATGAGCAAAGCCTGTTCCAAAACTTCTGCGGCTCAACTTCCGTCTGATATCGTGGGTTCCGTGCCACGATTTTGCCTCATCGCACTCCTGGCGGCCGCCTTGTGCGCCGGCGTCGCCGGCCTCGACCCGGTTGTGCCGGGCGTCCGCGCACAAGCGACAGACCTCGACGCCTTCATGCAGCAGGTGCTCGCCAGCCGCGACGCGAACTGGAAAAAGCTGCAGCAATACGTGCTCGACGAGCGCGAGGTGATCGAGCTGACCGGGCCAGGCCGCATACCGGTCTGGGGGGAACGTCACGAGTACACCTGGTACATCCGCGACGGCTTCTTCGTGCGCAGCCCGGTGAGGTTCAACGGCGTCGAGATCAGCGACGGCGAACGGCGGAAGGCCGAGGCCGATTATCTCCGGCGGATGCAGGAGCGCGACAAGCGCCGCAGCCGCCGCGGCGACGATGCCCCGGCCGATCCGCCGCCGCCCGCCGCCGTGCCCGACGCCGACGCGGCGGCGCCGCAGAACATGGACGCGCTGATCCGGCAGACGCGCGAGCCGGAGTTCATCCGCTCGGCCTACTTCCTCCGCTTCCGCTTCGAGGAAGGCAAGTACGCGCTCGTCGGCCGCGAAACGCTGAACGGCCTCGACGTCCTGCGCATCGAGTACTACCCGGAGCGGATGTTCCGCGGCACCGATCGCCGGCGCGGACGCGACGAGCCGTCGGCGGACGAGAAGGCCCGCGACGCGCAGTTCCAGAACCTGATGAACAAGGTGTCGCTGGTCACGCTCTGGGTCGAGCCGAAGGCGCACCAGATCGTGAAGTACACCTTCGACAACGTCGGCTTCGACTTCCTGCCGGTGCAGTGGCTGGTGCGGATCGACGACTTCAAGGCGACAATGACGATGGCGCAGCCGTTTCCCGATGTGTGGCTGCCGGACGACCTCGACATGCTGTTGACCGGCACGCTCGCCTCGGGCCAGCTCGAGTTGCGCTATCGCCTTGACTACCACGATTACCGCCAGCCGGACGTCACCACCAAGGTCGGCATCAAGCCGCCGCAGTGATGCTCTGGACGGCGGTCGCGCTCATGGTGGCGCTCTCGGATCCGACCGGGGGCCTGCGCGCCGCCCTACCTGCCTTACCCCGCCGCACCGTCCGCCTCACAAGCCACGGCGCCGGAAACAATCACCTCGATCCAGATCCAGGGCAACACCGCGACAAGCGACGAGGAGATACGCCGGCTGGCGGGCGTGAGCGTCGGGATGCCGCTCGAGGCGGCAACGCTCGACGAGGTCGCCGCGCGCCTGCGCGCGACCAAACGCTTCGAGCAGGTCGAGGTGCGCAAGCGCTTCGCGTCGATCGCCGACCCGTCGCGGATCGTGCTGGTCATCCTCGTGGACGAGGGCCCGGTGCGCATCGAGATGACCGGCAATCCCTCGGAGCCGACCCGCGTCGTCCGGAATCGGCGGCTGAATTTGATGTTCCTGCCGCTTCTCGACCGCGAAGACGGCTACGGGTTCACCTACGGCGCGCGCTTCGCGATCGCCGAGCCCCTGGGCGCGCAAAGCCGCATCTCGTTTCCGCTCACGTGGGGCGGCACCAAACAGGCGGCCGCCGAGCTCGACAAGTCGTTCACGCGCGGCCCGCTGAGCCGCGTTCTCGCCGGCGGGTCGGTCTCGCGCCGCACCAATCCGTTCTACGAAGAAGACGACGACCGCGCCCGCGTCTGGGTGCGCGGCGAGCGCGCGATCGTGCGCGCGCTGCGGGTTGGCGCGACCGCCGGCTTCCAGCGCGTGTCGTTCGTCGACGCGCGCGACACCTTCGCGCACGCCGGTGCCGACGCCGTGCTCGACACGCGGCTCGATCCGTTCCTGCCGCGCAATGCGGTCTACGCGCGCGCCGCGTGGGATCGATTCAACCTGGAAGGCGGCGCCGTCGCGCGCAGCGAGCTCGACGGGCGCGGCTACATCGGGTTGTGGCGACAGAACGTCCTCGCGCTGCGGGCGCAGCGCACCGATTCGAGCGGCGTGCTGCCGCCCTACCTGCAGCCGCTGCTCGGCGGGATGGCGAATCTGCGCGGCTTCGAGGCCGGCTACGCGGCCGGCGACACGCTCGTCGCGACGTCGGCGGAGCTGTTCGCGCCGCTCACCTCACCGCTCGACACGGCCAAGATCGGCATCAGCATCTTCGCCGACGCCGGCACCGTCTATCCGGAAGGCCAGCGCCTCGCCGATCAGACGATGCTCCAGGGCTACGGCGGCAGCGTCTGGCTGACGGCCGCGGTGCTGCGAATGAACCTGGCTGTCGCCCACGGCCGCGGCGCGTCGACGCGGGTGCACTTCGGTTTGACGCTTGCCTTCTGAGCTCACGCCCGCCGACACGGACCCCGACGACGTCAAACGCAGAACACGCCGAACCCGCAGAGAATTCTTTTCTCAAATGCCTTGTAGGGCGGCCCTTCAGGGCCGCCAATGTGAGATGTTTTCCTGTTCCGCGGATTCTGCGAGTTCCGCGTTGACCGTCGTGATCACGCGAACATCGTGCGGTAGTGGCGATACCAGTTGGACTGGAAGACCTCGCCGGGGTCGTGCCGTCGCTTGAGCGCCAGGAACTCTCGCATCTGCGGGTAGCAGCGCTCGACCTGATCCTTCCTCGCCCAGCGGTGATACGTCAGGTAGTAGCTGCCGCCCTGGTCGATGGCGAGGTCGATCAGCGCGCGGAACGCGTCCGCCGCAGCTGCAATGGCTTCAGGCGTGTGCTCGACGTGCAGGTTGAAGATCACGCACGCGTAGCGCTCCCGCGCCCACGCCAGAAACGTCTCGTCGTCGCGCTCGATCAGGCGCACGGTGCCGTAGATGACGTTGGCGCCGTGCCGCCGCAGCACCAGACGCGCCGCCTCCATGAACGCGGCGAGCCGCGGGCGCGGCACGTACAGCTCGGTGATCATCTCGCTGCCCTTCGCCTTCGCGTGCAGCGCCCGATCGAGATCGGCGTGGTAGTTGTCGACGTACGCGGCCGACAGCTGCCAGTCGGCCCAGTAGATCTGCCCCGACGTCTTCAGGTAGCGGGACGAGTAGACCTCGAACGCGCGGCGCTTGTAGCGGTGCGAGTAGAAGGTCAGCCGCGCCCAGTCTTCGGGGTTGAAGCGCGTCGGATGTTCGGTGAGCGGCGTGTCGGTGGGCACCGGCTGATAGCACGAGAAGACGCCGCGCCGCAGAAAACTGTCGCGCGTCGAGTCGGTCGCGAACTGGTAGTCGCCGTACAGGTAGCCGTCGCGGATCCGTTCCTCCAGCCGCTCCATCACCGTGCTGGTCTCCGCAAGGTCGACGACGCGGCGAACCTTGACGCGCGGCCGGAGCGCGAGGCGCACGCGCGTGACGATGCCGAAGAGGCCGTAGCCGCCGATTGCGAGCCTGAACAACTCGGGATGCGAGCTGCGTGAGCAGGTGCGGATCTCGCCCTGCGGGTCGAGCAGATCGAACTCCTCGACCTGCTGAACGATCGGCTTGAGGTTCAGGCCGCGGCCGTGCGCGTTGCAGGCGAGCGCGCCGCCGATGCTGAGGCGATCGGCGCCGGTCTGCTTCTGATAGATCCCCCACTGGCGGCCGGCGCCTTCCTGGACGCGGTTCAGGTGATCGAGCAGCTGCGGCCACTGGATGCCGCCTTCCACCGTGATCGCGCCGCGCTCGGCGTCGAGCGCGAGCACGCGGTTGAGCGCGCGCGTGTCCACGAGCATCCCGGCCTCGGCGAACTGCTGCCCTCCCATCGCGTGCCTGCCGCCGGCGACGGCGACCGACAGGCCGGACGATCGCGCGCGCGCGATCGCGTCACCGGCCTCGGCGGCGCTTCGCGGCTTGACGATCTCTTGGACCTCGGTGGCGTTGAGCTGCGAGTGGATGTCGTTGACGATGAGGCTGGGGCTGGCGTCGCGGATGGCGGACGCGGATGGCGAACCGACTGCAAGCGGAGGTGCCACGCAGCCGGCCAGCGGAAGCGCGGCGGCCGCCGCGGTTGCCTGCAGGAACGTGCGTCGGTCGATGTCGGCCACGATACCCTCCGCAAGGTGATGCGAGGGCAAGGACCGAAGCAGCTCAGCGTCTGGGTCCGCCTGAGGGCGGACACTACGGATTCGGGACTTTAGCCGGACTATCATCGTTCCCATGCGCTGGAGCGGGCTCGCCTGGTGTGCGATCGCGGCCGTGGCGCTGCAGGCGCAGGAGCCGCAGCAGCCGCCGCCGCAGCCGCCGACGTTCCGCGCCGAGTCCAACCTGGTCCGCGTCGACGTCACCGTTGTCGATCGCCAGGGCGATCCGGTGACGAATCTGACCTCCGACGAGTTCACGGTCGAGGAAGACGGCGACCCGCAGACAGTCGAGTCGTTCAAGTTCGTGTCGGCTGACGGTCAACCGCCGCCCGGCGCCGACTCGCTCGAGATCCGATCGCCGGAGCATGCCGCGGCGGAGGCGGCGCGCGACGACGTGCGCGTGTTCGTGATTTTCTGGGACGAGTACCACATCGGCCGCTTCTCCAGCGCGATTCACGGCCGCCAGGCGCTCCAGACCTTCGTCACCACGGCCTTCGCGCCGATGGATCTCGTGGCGCTGATGGATCCGCTGCTGCCGGTCGACGCGCTGCGCTTCACGCGCAATCGCACCGAGCTGGCGGACAAGATCCGCAAGCTCGAAGGGCGGTTGGGGGTCTACGTGCCGACGCGCAGCGTCATCGAGGAGGCGCAGCTGCAGCGCCGCGACGCGGCGCGCGTCCGCGCCGAGGTGACGGTGTCCGCGCTCAAGTCCGCGGCGGTCCACCTGGGGAGCCTCAAGGAAGGACGCAAGTCGATCATCTTCGTCAGTGAAGGCATGTTCGCGCTCGGCCTCGACGAGTTCCACCAGCTCCAGGAGCTGACCGAAGCCGCGAACAACAACAACACGGCGATCTATACGGTCGACCCGCGCGGCCTGGTCGGCGGTGCGTCGGACATCCTGCGCATGCTCGCCTACGAGACCGGCGGTGAGTCGTTCCTGAGCACCAACACGCCGGAGAAGGCGATGCGCCAGGTGATCAAGGACGCCAGCAGCTTCTACCTGCTCGGCTACTCGTCGACCAACAATCCGCAGGACGGCAAGTTTCACTCGATCAAGGTGCGGTCGAAGCGTCGCGGTCTCTCGGTGCGGGCGCGGAAGGGGTACTGGGCGCCCAATCCCACCGAGCGTGAGCGCGCGCGCGCCGAAGCGGCGGTTGGCGAATCGATCCCCGCGGACGTGACCACGGCGCTCTCGGTGCTCTCGACCGCTCGCGCCGAGCGTACCCTCGATCTCTGGGTCGGCACCGACCGTGGCGCCAGCGGCGAGGGCGAAGTGACCGCCGCGTGGACGATGCGCGCCACCAGCGGCACCACCGGCCGCCGTCCGGAGACGGTGTCGATCACCGCGCGCGGCAGCGGCGGCGACAAGGTGTACGAGGCGCCGCTCGCGGCTGGACAGCTCACGTTTACCGCCGCGCCGGGCGAGTTGCAGCTGCGGACGCTCGTCCGCGATCGCGAAGGGGTTACGGTCGATGAAGACACGCGCTCGCTGACGGTGCCCGACTACGCCGCGGCCACGTTGACGATCAGCGTACCGGCGCTCTTCCGTGCGAGGACTGCGTCCGAGGCGAGGGCGCTTGCCGGCGGGGCCGCAGACACGCCGTATGCGGGTCGCGAGTTCGTCCGCACCGATCGGCTCTTCGTGCGCTTCTCGATTCACGGCGCCGGTACGGCCGGGGACGCGCAGGTCACCGCGCGGCTGACGAACCGCACCGGGAAGCCGCTCGCCTCACTGCCGCTCAGCGCGCCGGACGGCGACGATTCGTATCAGATTGACTGGCCGCTGGCGTCGCAGGCTCGGGGAGATTACCTGATTGCGATCGAAGCGGTGAAAGGCGAGGAGAAAGCAAGGGTGCTGGTGCCGCTGCGCGTGGTCCCTTGACCAACGCAAACGGCACCAGCGGCGACCGCCTACGGCTTCTTGGGTCCAACCGTCAGGTGGTCGACAACCGACTTCACGCCTTCGACTTCCTTCGCTTCCGCGACGGCGCGCGCCTTGGCGGCAGCCGACATCACGGTGCCCTTCAGCGTGACGACGTGATCCTTCGAATCGACGTCGATCGAGCTGTCCTTGAGCAGATCCTCGCCGACGAACTTCGAGTGCACGCGCGAGACGATCCAGGAGTCGGTGATCACTTCACCGGTCTTGCTCAGGACTTCCTTGGTCTCCTTGCCGACCTTCTCGGCCCCGTCCTTCGTCTTCTCGCCGACCTTCTCGGCTCCGTCCTTGGTCTTCTCGCCAGCCTTCTCGGCGCCGTCCTTGGTCTTCTCGCCAACCTTCTCGGCGCCGTCCTTGGTCTTCTCGACGGCTTTGCCGGTCGTCCCCTTCACGTCATCCTTCACTTCCTTGGTGACGATCAGGTTGTTGTTCACGCGGGTCACGCCGGCGACGTTGGCGATGCGCGCGGCCTTGGCGCTCTCCGCCTCGGTCGGCACGGTGCCCGTCAACGTCACCACGCCGTCGTCGACGGTGACGACGATGGTGTGCTTCTTCAACGACGAGTCGTTCTTGATCCGGCTCTCGACCTGGTCATCGATCGTCTGGTCGGTCGGCTTCACGGCCGCGGCTTGCGGCGTTGCGGCGTAGATCGACGCGGGAACGGCGGTGACAATCGCGAGGGCGAACGCACCGGCAATAAGGGCTTTCATACCTGAGTCTCTCCTTCAGGCCGCCCAAGCGGCGACCACATCAGAGAGCTGAAAGAGCAAGGGGCTTACCAGATGCCCTGCATGGTCGCGCTTGAAACGCTCGTGCTGGCAGAACTCGCGTCTTTTCCCGCAAGTTCTGCCGATTTCACGAGACGCGGCAGGGCTGCCGTCCCTCCGGCACTTAGCGGTAAATTGTGGTTTCCGGTCCTATCCAGCCCGGCTGAGGGGCGATGTCAACCGCAGCCATACCCGGGGCTTACGTACGTGGGAACGGCGCTGCCCACATGGAGCGTCGGTAAGCCCGGCACTATTGCACGAACCGCTATAGTGATTCGCGGAATGAAACGCCTCGCGCTCGCTCTGTTCCTGCTGCCGCTGTCGCTTGCCGCTCAGGACCGCCTGCGATCGATGCCGGGCTACGAGGCGGCGCAGCGGGCCGCACGCGAAGGGCAAAGCGCGATTGCCGGCGGAGCGCCCGCGGTGACCTGGCTGGGCGACAGCGATGCGTTCGACTACGAGCGCGACGGTATCCACTACCGTTTCGACGTCAAGGCGCGCCAGGCGAAGCCAATCGACGCGTCGGCGAGCCGATCGGGACGCGCCGGCTCCGACGGGCTCGCGGAACCGGAGCGCGGACGGCAGTTCGACTCGACGATCTCGCCCGACGGCCGCCGCAAGGCGTATTACCAGGATCGCAACGTCTGGGTCAGTAGCGCCGACGGCAGTGAGGCGCGCGCCGTTTCCACCGACGGCAGCGCGGAGTCGCGAATCAAATACGGCACGGCGAGCTGGGTCTACGGCGAAGAGCTGAGCCAGCGGACGGCGATGTGGTGGTCGCCCGACAGCCGCAGGCTCGCGTACTACCGCTTCGATGAGCGGCTGGTTCGCGACTACTACGTCACGCTGAACCAGACGCAGCTGCAGACCACGGTTGACGTCGAGGCGTTTCCGAAAGCCGGCACGCCGAACCCGATCGTCGATCTCTTCATCTACGACGCCACTAATCGAGCGACGGTGCGTGTTGACGTGCGCGACGGCAACGCGTTCGACAACACCGTGGTCGGACACTACGTCTACCGCGTGCAGTGGTCGCCGGACGGCCGCGAGTTGCTGTTCCTGCGCACCAACCGCCGGCAGAACGTGATGGAGCTGGCCGCTGCCGACCCCGCGACTGGCGCAACCCGCGTCGTCCTTCGCGAGGAGTGGCCGACCGGCTGGGTGATGTCCGAGCCGCGGCTGGTCTTTCTCGAAGACGGGCGTCGATTCATCTGGGAATCGCAGCGCAGCGGCTGGAACAACTTCTACCTCTACGATCTGAAGAAGGGGCTCGTGGCCGCGCTCTCGAGCGCCAATGGCTTCGAGGTCTCGGCGCTCGTGAAGGTCGACGAGCGCGCCGGCGCCCTCTTTTACGCCGCGCGCGACGGCGACAACCGCCTCAAGGTCCAGCTCCACCGGGTCGATCTCGATGGCAGGAACGACGTGCGGCTCACCGATCCGGCGTTCCACCATTCGATCGGCGGCTGCATCCGCGGGCTCGGCGCACGGCCCGAACAGCCGGCGGTGACGCGACCGTGCGACATCTCTCCCGACAGCCGCTACTTCGTCGACGTCTACCAGACGCACGACACGCCGCCGGCGGCGCGGCTCGCCGACGCGCGGACGGGGAAAACGATCGCCGAGGTGGCGAAGGGCGACCCGGCGCGGCTCGCGGCCACCGGCCTGAAGCGAACCGAGCTGTTCACCTTTACCGCCGCGGACGGGCGGACGCCGCTCTACGGGCTGATTCATTTCCCGACCACGTTCGATCCGGCGAAGCAGTACCCGGCGCTGGTCAGCACCTACGGCGCGCCGGAGTTCACCAGCAACATCGCCCGCGAGAGCTTCGTCGTGCCCAGCGCGCTCGCCGAATACGGGTTCCTCATCGTGCAGCTCGAATCGCGCGGAGTGCCAGGACTGGGCAAGCGCGCGCTCGATTCGCTCTATCTGAAGCTCGGGCAGGCCGAGATCGACGACATGGCGGAAGGCGTCCGATCGCTCGGCAGCCGTCCGTACTTCGACAGGAACCGAGTCGGGATCTTCGGCACCTCGTACGGCGGCTACGCCGCGGTGATGGAACTGCTCCGCCATCCGGATCTGTTCGCCGCCGCGTCCGCCTCGTCGCCGGCCACCGACTGGCACACCTACGACACGGTCTACACCGAGCGCTACATGTGGATCCCGCAGGAGAACAAGGAGGGCTACGACGCCGGCAGCGCGCTGACGTATGCGAAGACGTTGAAGGGGCGCCTGCTGCTCTACTACGGCACCGCCGACAACAACGTGCATCCCGCGCACTCGCTGCAGTTGATCAAGGCGCTGCAGGACGCCGGCAAGAGCTTCGACGTCCAGGTCGGCCCCGACCGCGGCCACACGAGCGTGAACCAGGAGCGGATGATGGAGTTCTTCATCGACGCGCTTCGGCCAACGCCGTAGCGCCTCGCGGTGTCGGGACAGGGGGCTCGGGGCTGGGGGCTGGGAGGGGCTTGGGGCTTGGCGCCCATTCCCCCAGCCCCACCCAGCCCCTAGCCCCCAGCCCCGACACCGCGCTTCAGTTCGAGCTTCGCGATTGCCTCGCGATGCACTTCGTCCGGGCCGTCGGCGAGGCGGATGGTCCGCGAATGCGCCCACATCATCGCCATCGGAAAGTCGTCGCACACGCCGGCGGCGCCGTGGGCCTGAATCGACCGGTCGAGCACGCGCAGCGCCATGCGCGGGACGACGACCTTGATCATCGCGATCTCGCCGCGCGCGGCCTTGTTGCCGACCGTGTCCATCAGGTAGGCCGCCTTCATCGTCAGGAGCCGCGCCTGCTCGATCTCCATGCGCGACTCGGCGATGTCGGCGCGAATGGTGCCCTGCTCGGCCAGCGCCCGGCCGAAGGCGACCCGCCGCTGCACGCGATCGCACATCGCCTCGAGCGCACGCTCGGCAACGCCGATGAGCCGCATGCAGTGATGGATGCGCCCGGGCCCGAGGCGCCCCTGCGCGATCTCGAAGCCGCGCCCCTCGCCGAGCAGCATGTTCGCCGCCGGCACCTTCACGTCCTCGAAGGTGATCTCGGCATGTCCGTGCGGCGCGTCGTCGTAGCCGAAGACCGTCAGCATCCGTCGGATGGTCACGCCCGGCGTGTCCATCGGCACGAGGATCATCGACTGCTGCTGGTGCCGCGGCGCCGAAGGGTCCGACTTGCCCATGAAGATCGCGATGCGGCAGCGCGGATCGCCGGCGCCCGAGATCCACCACTTGTGGCCGTTGATGACGTAGTTGTCGCCGCTCCGCTCGATGCGGGACTTGATGTTGGTGGCGTCCGATGAGGCGACATCGGGCTCGGTCATCGCGAAGCACGAGCGGATCTTGCCGGCGAGGAGCGGCTCGAGCCACTGCCGGCGCTGCGCCTCGGTGCCGTATCGCACCAGCACTTCCATGTTCCCCGTGTCCGGCGCGGAGCAGTTGAAGACCTCCGGCCCGAAGCCCGGCACGCGTCCCATGATTTCGCAGAGCGGCGCGTACTCGACGTTGGTCAGCCCGGCGCCGTATTCGCTTTCGGGCAGAAAGAGGTTCCACAGCCCTGCGGCGCGCGCCTTCGGCTTCATCTCCTCGACAATCGCCGTCGGCTGCCAGCGGTCGCCATCTGCGATCTGGCGATGGAACATCGCCTCGTTCGGGTAGACGTGCTCCTGCATGAACGCGGTGAGCCGCTGCTGAAGGTCGAGAGCTTTGGCGGAATGGTCGAAGCGCATGCGGCGCATGATAGTGTACGCCGCCGGTTTGTAGCGCAGCCCTTCAGGGCTGCTCTGCGGCGGCGAAGGCAGGCGTGAAGGCCTGCGCTACATGCGATGAATCAAGATGCGAACGCGATTCGTCCGGGCGAACAGCTCGATTGGCCGGCGCTCGTCGCATGGCTCCGCGAACGTCTGCCAGCGTGCGACGTGCCGGGCCTCGACGTGTCGCTCGAACCGGAGGTCGCGCAATTTCCCGGCGGCCACTCCAACCTGACCTACCTCGTGCGCTTCGGCGACGTCGACATCGTCGTCCGCCGCCCGCCGCTCGGCCCCGTGCCGCCGACCGCGCACGACATGGCGCGCGAGTTCCGCTGGCTCTCGGCGATGCACCGCGTCTTCCCGCTGGCGCCGCGGCCGTACCTGCTATGTGAGGACGTCGCGGTGATCGGGTCGGTGTTCTACGCGATGGAGCGCCGTCGCGGGCTCGTCGTCCGCGCGGAGGAACCACCGGCGCTTGCCAACCCTGCGGCACGCAAGCGCGTCAGCGAAGCGATGATCGACACGCTCGCCGATCTGCATGCGATCGACGTGCACGCGCAGGGACTTGGCGGCCTCGGCAAGCCGGCCGGCTTCGTCGAGCGCCAGGTGCGCGGCTGGAGCGAGCGCTGGCAGCGGTCGCAAACGACGCCGCTGCCGGAGATGGATGCGATCGCCGCCTGGTTGCGCGATCATCTCCCGGCCGATCCCGCGGCGCCATCCGTTGTCCACGGCGACTTCAAGCTCGACAACGTCATGCTCGATCCCGACGATATCGGCCGCATCGTCGCCGTCTTCGACTGGGAGATGAGCGCGCTCGGCGATCCGCTGGTCGATATCGGGATCCTGCTGGCGTACTGGGGTCCGACGGCGCCGCCGGAGCAGCGCGACGCGCTGACGACGGTCACCGATCGGCCTGGCTACCTCACGAAGGACGAGGTGGTCGCTCGCTACGCCTGGCGATCCGGGCGCGATGTGTCGAAGATCCGCTACTACGAAATCTTCGCGGTCTTCAAGATCGCCGTCGTCATCCAGCAGATCTACTATCGCTACGTGCAGGGACAAACCTCGGACAGCCGCTTCGCGACCTTCGATGCTCGCGTCGCGTACCTGGCGCGCCATGCGGCGGGCCTTGCAGGACACCCATGAAGACAATCGTGCTTGCCGCCGTGCTCGTCGCCGCGCAGGTGAAGACGACGACGGATTCCGTGTACACTGCCGCGCAGGCGAAGCGCGGCGAAACCGTGTACGGCGCGTCGTGCTCGAGTTGCCACGCGCCGGATCTGTCGGGGAGCGGCCAGGCGCCGTCGTTGACCGGCAAGGAGTTCAACGAGGCGTGGAACGGGCAAACGCTCGCCGACCTGTTCGATCGGGTTCAGACGACGATGCCGGCAGACGCGCCGGGGACGCTGAAGCCGGCGGAAACCGCGGACGTGATCGCATTCATGTTGTCGAAAGACAACTTCCCTGCCGGCGAGGTCGAGTTGCCGGCCGACGCCGTCGCGTTGAAGGAGATCAAGTTCGCGAGATAGCGTCTGGTCTCGAGACCGGACGATGGACGCCGTGCCCGGAGGCTTGTGACGTCGTACGTAGGGCGGCCCTTCAGGGCCGCCATCAGTTCAGGGCCGCCATCAATCGAAAGGAACACATCATGTTGCGAAACATTCTCACCGCCGCGCTCGCATTCGCCGTGCTGCCGGCGGCGCTCGCCGCACAGGGCGCCGCGCCTGCAGCCGGGGCAAACCCGGCGACCCAGGCGGTCAAGGGACAGTTCGGGATGATCAAGGGCGTCGTCGCCAAGACGGCGGAGAAAGTGCCCGAGGAGCTTTACTCGTTCAAGCCGACGCCGGAGGTGCGCAGCATCGGCCAGCTGCTCGGCCACATCGCCGACTCGCAGTTCGGCATGTGCGCGGCGGCCGCGGGCGAGAAGCCGCCGCAAACCGGGATCGAGAAGACATTCAACTCGAAGGCACAGCTCTCGAAGGCGGTCGCCGACTCCAACGCCTACTGCGATCAGGTCATCGCCGGACTGAACGACGCCAAGGGCATGGAAGTCATCCAGTTCTTCACCGGCCCGACGCCGCGGCTGCACGTGCTGACGTTCAACATCGCGCACAGCTACGAGCACTACGGCAACCTCGTCACCTACATGCGGTTGAAGGGGATCGTCCCGCCGTCGAGCGAATCGAACTCACGGTAGCCATGAAGGTCCGGCTCGAGCCGGACCCTGCATTCCGACACGTGATCCTGCGTACTACGACGGCGATCGTCGCCGCGCTCGCGTTCAGCTCGTGCGCGAAGACCACGGCCGTCGTCGCGCCTCCGCCCGTGTCGCCGCCTCCGGCGGCGCGGTCGCATGCCGTCCTGCCGCTGCCACAGTCGATCGAGTTTTCCGGCGGCCTCCCGTTCGTCGTCACGGCCGAGACGTCGATCGTCGTGCCGCCGGGCAACGATCGCGCCGCCGCGATCGGCCGCTTCCTCTCTGATTTGATCGGCCTTGCCGCCGTCGCGTCGCCGCCGCCGGTTGTCGCCGCCGCTGCGTCAACTCCCGGCCCCGGGGCGATCGTGCTGTCGCTCGACGCCGCCAGCGCCGGCGACGAAGGCTACGAGCTGTCGGTCGCGTCCGACCGGGTCACCATCGCGGCCGCCCAGCCGGCCGGTCTTTTCTACGGCGTCCAGACGTTCCGCCAGCTGCTGCCGCCGTTCGTCGAATTCGGGGGCGTCAGGCCCGATCCCACGCGCCGCGTCTCGGCGCCGACGGTTCGCATCGTCGATCGACCGCGCTTCGCGTGGCGCGGAGCGATGCTCGACGTCGCGCGGCATTTCTTCACCGTCGACGAGGTCAAGCGCTACGTCGACCTCATCTCCCTGTACCGGTTCAACCGCCTGCACCTGCATCTCGCCGACGACCAGGGCTGGCGCATCGACATCGTGTCGTGGCCGAAGCTGGCGCGGCACGGCGGCAAGACCGAGGTGGGTGGCGGCGCGGGCGGCTATTACTCGCAGGACGAATACAGGGACATCGTCGCCTACGCCGCGAGCCGGTTCATCACCGTCGTTCCCGAGATCGACATGCCGGGGCATACCACCGCCGCGCTGGCGTCGTATCCCGAGTTGAACTGCAACGGCAAAGCGCCCGAGCTCTACACCGGGACCGAGGTCGGCTTCAGCGCCCTGTGCGTGGCGAGCGAGGTCACCTACCGTTTCATCGACGACGTCGTCCGCGAGATCGCGGCGCTGACGCCGGGCGCGTGGTTCCACGCCGGCGGCGACGAGGTGAAGACGCTCACGCCGGCTGAATACAAGGCGTTTGTCGAGCGTGTGCAGACGATCGTCGAATCGCACGGCAAGCAGATGATCGGCTGGGACGAAGTGGGCGTGGCCGACCTTCGTCCCTCGACGATCATCCAGCACTGGCGCCCGACCGAGCCGCCGGCCGCGGTGATCGCGCGCGGCAACAAGCTGATCCTGTCGTCGGCAAACCGGCTTTACGTCGACATGAAGTACGACGCGCTGACGCCGATCGGCCTGACGTGGGCCGGCGCCATCGAGCTGAATCGCGCCTACGATTGGGAACCGGCCACGCTGTTCGCCGGCGTGCCGGAGTCGTCCATCCTCGGCATCGAGGCGCCGCTGTGGTCCGAAACGGTCACCAACATGCGCGAAGTCGAGTACCTCGCGTTCCCGCGGCTGGCCGCGGTCGCCGAGGTCGCCTGGTCGTCGGCGGACCGGCGCGCGTGGGAAGACTTCAAACTGCGTCTCGGCGCGCAGGCGCCGCGATGGTCAGCGCTGGGGATAAATTTCTACCGCTCGCCGCAGATCGAGTGGCAGCGATAGGGATCACACATCAGGTGTTACCGCTCGGTTAGGGTTGACGCGGCGACCATCTGGCAGATCGGTGGTCATGGCGTTTACGCGCGTGCCGCTCGCAGTGATCCACATCAACGCACGCAGGCCCTGGCGCAAATCCGCCGACAGCGTCCATGTTTACGCGCAGAGCCCTCGCAGCGATCCGCGGATACGCAGGTAAACACGAACGCAGGTTGGGCTCAAGGCTTACTATCATCCGCGCTCTCAATGAGATGGATGCCGTCGCCGTCTCTCGGCTTCCAGTGGATCGTTGCGAAGGACCAGGGGCGGTCTACTGAATACCAGTTAGGCAGCACAACCAACCGGTCTCTTGGCAGCGCGCTGGTGTTCCTTGGTCTGAGCTCGAAAATGATGCGCTTGATTCAGTTGATGGCCCCGGTGCCTGCGCTCGTTGTGGGGGCGTTAGTAATGCGCCATGAGGGAATCGGTACTGCGCAGTGGGGCTTGAACCTCGTTGTAGGAGGTGTGGCACTGTTGGTCTGCGCTCTTTGGAAGCCCCGGCGCGAGGAGCCTTCCCGGAATCCGCTGCCGCTTGCAGCGCTGGGACTCGTTCTTCTCGCCGCGACCTTCCTTCATGCGGGATTCATGGGCGTTCATCGCTGGGTTCAACTCGGGCCTCTCGCCCTATATGCGGGCGCGATCTCCCTGCCCATGGTAATAAACGCTGCGGGCGAACTGCTTACTGAATCCAGTAGTCGTGCGATGTCCTTTGTTCTGCTCATCACGACGACGGCGGGAATCCTCGCAGCGCAACCTGACGCAGCGCAGGCATCTGGGCTCGCGGCAGCGTTCGTTTTGCTGATCCTTGCATTCCCGGGTCTGATGCGAGATCGCGCTGTGGTGCTTGGCTCAGTCTTAGTTATCGGGCTGGTAGCCGTCTCTTGGTTCCGTCCTGATCCGCTGGCGCCCGTGCCCCATGTCGAAGGAATCCTTCTCATGGCTCGGACCGCCGGGATGCCGTGGTTCTTGGCGGCGATATTGTCCCTAGGACTACTTCCTCTACCGTTCTTTATCGGGAGTGCCGGACCGAACGTGCCAACGGCCCGGGCACTTGGCGTGTACATCGCTGGATGCGTTCTGGTCGCCCTAATCCGCAACTATCCTTTCCCTCTGCTAGGATTCGGGGTGGCGCCGATCATCGGATATTTCGTCGCCCTCCGCACTGTTCTTGGGCAATTCTGAGGCGGAAGAGTTGGGGTATGCGCAAGGGGTGGGGTTTACCTGATCGTGCCGTGCCGCCTAACACCGCGTTGCTGCTGCCGGGGCTCGTGCTTGGGAAGCGGCCTTGCTCGCTCCGCTCGCCGGCCGCATCTATGATCATGCCCCGCAGCAGAACGCGTTTCCGTTGGGCGGGCAAGCGAGGATTCGATGCGATTGGCAAAGTGGTTCGGCGGTGCTCTTCTCGTCGCTGTCGCATTCGGCGTCGCGGCGACGGCGCAGGAGTCGGCCGCGTCGTCGCAAAAAGCCCAAGCCGTAGCTGAAGTCTTGACGTTTGAGCGTCAAATCGAAGCGGCCCTGGTGCGCGGGGATGCGGCATTCCTCCAGCGTGCTTGGGCTGACGACTTTCAGTTTACACACGGCGATAGTTGGACCTTTGGCGGCCAACCCCTCGCCGTCAACGGGAAGGCGGCGGAGATTGCGGCAGTCGGCCCAGGTCAATTCATCGCGCGCGATCTCAGTTCACAACAGATTGAATGGCACGGGGATGTTGCCGTCACGACAGGGCAGATCACGGTGCAGAGTCGAGACGGCGAGCCGAGGCATCGGCAGTACAGCGTTTGGTACGTGCGGGTGTACGCTCGGCGCACAGGGCAGTGGCAGCTCTTATCTCATCGAACCGTACACGGTCCCGTCTACAAGGAATAACAGCAGGTACAGTGCCGCCCAACCCGGGCTGGAGCCGACGGCGCCGTGGCACTCGTATGCGCCGCGGCTCAGCGCGATGGCGTTGGGCCGTCCTGACGACGGATTGATCAAAATGCGTCCCCTAATACTGCTGCTGGGTGTCGTGGTCGTGGCCCCGCCAGCCATGCAGGTACCGCCACCAACAGTCGGCGATTTCGCGGCGTCTGATCTGGCTGGCAAGCAGCGCATGCTGCATAACATCGCGGCCTCATCGTCGCGAGTGCCTATCGAGCAGGCTATCCCTGTGATCCGCGCGGCCATGGCTGATCGCAACGCCGATATCCGGATTTCTGCTGTGGGAGTCGTTGGTGCACGTGCGATGGCTGCACGCTGGGCGGGCACGCCGGGCCCTATCCCTGCATCTGGGTCGCGCAACTGGGTACAGCCCGAGCGCGGTGTCATTCCCTTGGAGCGGAAAGACGACCAGCGGAAGCTTCGAGACGCGCTCTCTGCAGGCTTGCTTGTACTGCTACGAGAGGATCCGGACGCTCAAGTCCGGCACGACACGCTGATCGCCATAGGAAACCTTGAGCGGCCTGCTCGGCCCGACGATCCTGTTCGCGATGAGTTCGTGGCTGTTCTCATCGAGCGATATCGTCAGGATGCGGACCCTCGGATCCAGGCCGAAGTCGTCAAGGGCCTCAGACTGACGCCCAACGACTCGGCCGCCATCCGCGCGGTTCTATGCGATGCGCTGGTCAATCCAGCCGCCTTGGTCCGCCACGAAGCCACCAGCATATTGACCACACAGGGACGCGGCGCACGACCGCTGAAGCTCTCGCTCGAGGATGCCCGCCCGACGATTCTCGCGTCCATCAAACATCCGGACGGCTCGGTGCGCATCGCCGCGGTGCAAGCCCTGAGGGCGTTCGGGGCGGCCGCAGCCGACTACGTCACGGTTCTTCAGCAGTTGATGAACGCTGATCCCGACTCGCAGGTCCGATTGTCGGCGGAGCTGGCGATCGAGGCGATAAAGCGCGACGTACGTGAAGAACAGTATTGAGCCGGCGCATCTTTGCACTTGGCGTGACTATCCAAAGCCGTCGGCCCAACAGGCGTTGCACCAGCCGGCCGCCGCTGCAATCCTGAAACGGCCGCAGGTAAACGTCGTAGCGTTAGGCTGTCGAACCATGCTTCACCTCAGGAATGTGCTTCTGGCCGTTGGTGTGCTGCTGGCCCTTCAGGGATCCGGCCGAAGAGTCTGTGCCGAGTGCATCTCGTTTGCTCCGTGCGAGGCGCTGCAGCAGTCGTCGGTCGTGTTTGTCGCGGACGTGGTCGAGGCAGGTCCGCCGGCCGAGCGAATCAGCGATACTCGGTCCAAGGCCGTGTCACAGCCAGTCCGTTTCAAGATCATCGAGCGATTCAAGGGCGTTCCGGCCGACCGTCATGAGATCGCTGCGAAGATTGCGTTCTCCAGCGCAGAGACGGTATTCGTGACGGCTGGCACCCGTTTCCTGGTTTACGCGACGGAACGGCCGGACGGGACGTGGGACACCAATTGCTCCAGAACGAAGCCGCTACATGAGGTCGGTGAGGAACTCTCGGAATTGCGACTGTGTCGCGCGCGATGACCTGGCGGCGGCTCTTGCTGGGCTGAAGCGCAGATCTCCTAAGGTCGTGCAGCGCACGGTTCATAAGCAGAGCGCAGCCTAACAGCGGCTGCGCGGCGGCCTTGGACGAAGATAGCGATTTCGAAACCGTGGCAAACGGCCGCCGCAGGTGAGCCGCAGTGCGTTATCCAGGCGAGGGGGTATCTGATCATGAGACATCTTCCTGTTGGATCCACGATCATTACGCTCAGCGTCATCAGCTTCGGTTTTCCTGCCCTTGCTGCGGCCGAACCTGCCAGAGCCGTCAGAGTCACGGTTCTCTCCACCATGTTGGCGGGTGACCTCGGTCGTGGCATCGGAGAGTGGGGCTTTGCAGCGCTACTTGAAGTTGATGGCCGGCGACTGTTGCTCGATACGGGCGAGCGACCGGAAACCGTACTCCGCAATGCTAACGAGCTCGGCATCGACCTGTCAGACGTGACCGACCTGGTGATTACGCACAATCACGGTGATCACACAGGCGGGCTGGTGACCCTTCGGCGGGAGCTTGCCAAGAAGAACGCCCGGGCCCTATCCCGCGCTCACGTGGCGCGCGGCATCTTTCACCGACGCCCGGGCGCCGATGGTTCGGAGGGGAACGGTCTACTGCCCCTGAAAGCCGAGTACGAAGCGCTCGGCGGTCAATTCATTGAGCATGCCGGTCCGATCCAGCTCGTTCCGGCCGTGTGGCTCACCGGGCCTGTGCCGCGGCAGTATCCCGAACGCAATTGGAGTGGCGCGGGACGAGTCCAGACAGCAGGCGGCCTGGTCGAAGACACCATCCCCGAGGATGCCTCGGTAATCGTCGACACCGCTGACGGCCTAATCGTTGTCAGTGGCTGCGGCCATGCGGGCGTGATCAACACGATTGAGTATGCTCGAAAAGTCGTGCGCGAGACGCCAGTGCTGGCTGCCGTTGGTGGCTTCCACCTGTTTGGGGCCGACGACGCGACACTGGAATCGACAGGGAACAAGTTGAAAGCGTTTGGGCTTCGGTACCTCTTGGGCGCCCACTGTACCGGGCTGGAGGCTGTGTACCGGTTTCGAGCAATGTTGGGCCTCACCCGAAACGCCGCGGTAGTAGGGGCGGTCGGATCGAGCTTCACGTTGGGCACCGGTATCAGCGCACTAAACCTGGCACGGTAACGCGATCGGCTGAACGCAGCCTAACCGCGCATGCACCAGACGGCGCTGACGAGAACAGAGCGCCGCTGGTGATGCGCAGGCGTGAGGCAGCAGCCAAACAAATGAGACGCTACAAGCGGCTAGGAGCATTGCCCTGAGCGGCCGTCTAACGCTTGCCCTGAGCCGATCAGGTGTCCCTCGTGTGAATCAGGGAGTCATTGGCGCCGAAGGGGTTGAATAGCGAGCCAACAACAGGAAACGCCTTGTGCCTCACCCCCCGACGCGACGCTGGTAAACGCTGGCCGTTCGGCTGAACAAATTGTGGCCACAGGAGACAGCAGTGAAGGAGGACAAGCATGAGCGAATTGATGAATCCTGAGGTCGTCACCAAATTCGAACACGACACCTGGAGCCGTTGCGCGGAGAGTTATCTCGACACCTTTGCAGGAATGACGCGGGAAACCATCCCCCGGCTACTGGAGGCTGCTCACATCAGTCGCGGCAGCCATGTTCTGGAAATTGGCTCGGGTCCAGGCCACGTTGCCCATTCGCTCACCGAGGCTGGGGCGATCGTCACGGGCGTGGACTTTTCCGCCGAGATGGTTGCTGTCGCTCGCCGCCAATTTCCCGGTATCACGTTCCAGGAGGCCGACGCGGAGCAACTCCCCTTCGAAGCCGGCACGTTTGATGCGGTTGTAAGCAATTTCGTCGTCCATCACCTTGCGCGCCCGACGGTGGTCTTCCAGCAAGTCTGTCGAGTGCTCAAGCCAGGCGGACGCTTTGCCTTTGCGGTCTTTGGGGCACCGGAGGCCCAAAGCAGCATTGGCGCGTTCTTTACGGCAGTCCAAGCGCATCACAACCTCGAAGAGCTGCCGAATGGACCGCTCTTTGGCGTCACCGACCGGCGCGTGTACGAACCGATGATCGCCGCGAGTGGTTTGGTCGACTTCCAGCTCGACACACATGAAATTGTCTGGCGCAGCGAGACGCTCGATCCGATTCTGCGTGGGTTCTGGGACTGGGGCAACATGGCAGCGCTCCCACAGGAGGCGCAGGACAAGATCAAAGCAACCACGCGGGAGAACGCTCAGCGCTACGCGCAGAACGACCAGTATGTGTTTCCCCATGTCATTCTGTTTGGCAGCGCCGTGAAGCCGTAGCGCCGCGTGCCGAACATGCGCATGCACCATTATGACTTTCCTTCAGACCCCAGACAGGAGGTCGAGCTCGCCGGTGCTGTCGCCGAACCGCTCCACGTCGACGCCGAACTTTTCGATCAGCGTCAGCGACAGATTCGCCAACGGCGTGCCCTTCGGGTACTTGAGGTGGCGATTGCCCTTCATCTGTTGATCGCGCCCGCCGACGACCACCACCGGGACGTTGAAGTTGTTGTGGGTGTTGCCGTCGCTCATGCCGCTGCCATAGAGCACGATCGCATGATCGAGCAACGTCCCGTCACCATCGGGGATCGCCTGCAGCTTCTCGAGGAAGTAAGCCAGCGTTTCGACATGGTAGGTATTCAGCTTTGAGAACACCGCCATCTTTTCCGGATTGTTGCCGTGGTGCGACATGGCATGGTGTGCCTCGGGCAGGCCAATCTCGGCATACGAGCGATTGACGTTTTCACGCGCCATCAGAAACGAGCTGACGCGAGTGATATCCGCCTGGAACGCCAGCACCTGCAAATCGAAGATCAGCTCGGCGTATTCCTTGAACGTCTCCGGCACGCCGGCCGGCCGAGCCGGGACGGCGAAATCGCTGTTGGCGGATTCGTTCCGCGCGATGCGCCGCTCGACCTCGCGAATGGCATCGAGGTATTCGCCCAGCTTGACACCGTCGCGCCGGCCAAGTTTCCGGCGCAGCTGCGCGATCTCCTGCGCCACGCCGTCGAGGATGCTGCGGTCTTCCTGGCTTCGGGCGAGGCGTGCCTCGGCGGTGTCGCCGCTGCCGAACAGCCGTTCGAAGATCACGCGTGGACTGGTTTCCGATGGCAGCGGCGTTGTCGGCGTCTTCCACGACATCGAATTCATGTACGCGCAGGCGTAGCCGTGGTCGCACGCGCCGACGACGTCGTTCCGATCCACTGCCACTTCCAGCGACGAGAGCTTCGAGTCGCGACCGATCTGCTGGGCGATCAGCTGATCGATCGTCGTGCCGGCCTGCACGTCGGCACCTTCGGTCTGCTTCGGGTGCACACAGCTCATGAACGCTGGCGCTGCCCGTGGATGCTGTCCGCCGGAGTCACCCTGGTCCGTCGCCGGGAAATTGTCCAGCCCGGTGAAAACCAGCGTCCGTTCACGAAAGATCTCGAGCGGTTTCAAGATCGGCGAGAAGCTGAAGCCGGCGCCTTCGGTCTGAGGCGTCCAGTCGTTCATGTTGGCGCCGTTCCCGCAGTAGATCGCGGCGAAGCGAGGCGCCGCCTTTGGCAGGGCCGACATCGCCGGCACCATCGCATCGAGGAGCGGCAACGCCAGGGTTGCGCCGATGCCGCGAATGAACGTCCGGCGGGGCAACGCCATGTGTGTGATCACCATTTCACGACTCCTCGTCCAGCAGTCAATTCGCGTGCGCCTGCGCCATCCTCATTTGAAACGGCGTGCTCGAGACAATGCCCTGAATCAGTGAGGCAAAGCGGTAGTTCGCCCCTGCAGCCTCCCGCTTGATTCGACGGACCGCGGGCGCATCGGCGGCTTCCAGCCCGCGCCCGAGCGCGTAGGTCATCAGCTTTTCGATCAGGGTCGTCAGAAAGTCGTCAGCGTGTTTCAGCAAGACCGTTCGGAGTTCGGCCGGACCCGTGAACGTCGTGCCGTCGGGAAGCGTCGCCGACGCGTCAATCGGCGACCCGGCAGCATCGACGTCTCGCCACTCGCCGATCGCGTCGAAATTCTCGAGTGCGAATCCCAGCGCGTCCATCTGCGCGTGGCAACTCGCACAGACGGGATTGGCGCGGTGCTGCGCCATCTGCTCGCGCATCGGCAGGACCTTCGCCGGATCCCGCTCGTCCTTCAGCTCAGGCACGTTCGGCAGCGGCGGTGGCGGCGGGGTGCCGAAAATATTCTCCAGGATCCATTTCCCGCGGATCACCGGAGAGGTCCGGTTCGGACGCGAGGTTCCAGTCAGAATCGAGCCTTGTCCCAGCAGCCCACGCCGCACGCTGTCGGCGGGAAGCGCCACGCGCCTGAATCGTTCACCGTAGACACCAGGAATCCCGTAGTGCCGGGCCAGGCGCTCGTTCAGGTAGGTATAGTCGGCATCCAGCAGGTCGAGCACGCTGCGATTCTCGCGAACGATGCTCTCGAAGAACAACTCAGTCTCGCGCTCGAAGGCTTGACGCAGATTGTCGTCGAAGTGAAAGAGCGCTTCGGGACTGGGCCTGAACCCGGACACATTGCGGATCTGAAGCCACTGGCCGGCAAAGTCGCTCACCATCGCCTGCGAACGCGGGTCGGCGAGCATCCGCCTCACCTGCCGGTCGAGCACGCCGGGACCGCCGAGGGCCTGCTTCTCCGCAACGGTCAGCAACTCGTCATCCGGGATGCTGCTCCACAGGAAGAACGACAGCCGCGATGCCAATTCCACGTCGGTGATGCGATATGGTGTATTCGGCGCGGCCGTCTCGGGTTGCCCCTCGAACCGGAACAGGAACTTCGGGCTCACGAGGATGCTGCGAAGCGCGAGTTCGAGGCCCGACTCGAACCCTCCACTGGCCGCGCCATCGCGGTACCGCGCCAGCGGCGCCTGGAGATCGTCGTCGGTCACCGGCCGTCGATACGCGCGCCGCGCGACGCCCGCGATGATCTTCCTGGCGCAGGGGAACTCCTGGGGGGCCGACGCGGGGTGGCACACGAACAGCCGCCGCCGGCTGGGCGACTCGATCGTCGCCGACGCAGCGGCTGCGGTTGGACTGGTTATCGTCACGCTCGAAATCGCCGGCTCACCGTTGCCAGCCCTGTAGGGATCGCGACGCAAGTACGGGTCGAACAAATCTTCGAGAAACGCCGAGGTCCTCTGGATGAAGTACACCTGAAGGAGGTGAGACCCGGCCTTCACCGGCACCCGGAACTGCAGCGCTTGCCGGACTTGTTCCGTCCGCTCCTCCGCGCTCGCCTTCGCCGCTTCCGGCCCGCCGACGATCGACGTCCACACCCTGCCGCGATCGACGCTCACATCGAGTTGCTGCGGCTCCGCGGTGAGTCCGACGACGCCGCCGTCGGCTCCACTCTCTTTCAAGTGCACCTCGAACAGGTACTCGCCGTCGACCGGAAAGTAGTAGCGAACCGCCAGGCCACCGCGCGATCCCCACGGCAGATCGTCGCTGAACCGGTTCCCCTGATTGCGATCCGTCGGGACGAAGATCGTCTCCGGCGACGGGGATCCCCGCACCCGTCCCAGCGCCAGCTGGCTGATTTTTGCCGCCGCTCCGAGGTACCGCTCCGTCAGCGCCGACGATATCGACAGGGCGTCGGCGTTATTGTCGAACCCGTACGCGGCGTTGTCTGCCGGCAGCAGCGAGCCCGGATCGATCTCGAGGGCGAACAGGTCGCGGATGGCGTTGCGATACTCGACCCGGTTGAGACGATGCAGGGTCGGCCGGCCCGGGTTGGGGTGCTCGAGGGCGGCGCGGTCGAGCGCCGCCTCGAGCGAGGTGGCGACGCTCTCGGACAACGCCTGGTCCGGCCGCGGACGGCCAACCGGTGGCATCGCGCCCGTCCGCATCTTGCGTACGACCTTTTCCCATACGTCGGCGTGCTCGCCCGGCTGCGCGAGATCCAGCGTGTCGAGCGCGAGCCCGCCAGTTTTCGTTCGCTGGTTGTGGCAGGTGACGCAGTACCGGTCGAGCACGGCGCGAGGCGGCGAGGCGCCCGGCGCGACCTCCGCCGACGGTCTTTGTTGCACACCGGTCGTGGCGGTCGGCGCGGCGACGACACACAACGCCACGATGATGGCTCCGCCTACGCGCTGTCGGCGCTTCGGCGCGACCAGCATTGTCATCGCGGGTCCCGTTCCGGGATCGCCGCGGCACACGGCGGCGGACATTGCCGTTCAGCCGCGCCCAGCTTCCGTAGCAGCACCGCGGTCTGGGGTTGGGCCGCAAACGAATTGCCGTACTCGACACCATCAGCGACGATCAAGGGGGTCCGCCCGTCTTTGGCCACCACGTCGAGGCTCGCGCCGTGGTCGAACAGGTACTGGACGACGCTGTTCGCCCCTCGATACGCCGCCGCATGCATCGCGGTCTCGCCGAGGGCACTGACCGTGTTGACGCCGGCGCCCAGTTCTCCCACGAGCAGCTTGACGGCTTCGAGCACCTGACTCTCGGACGCGCGGTCCTGGTTCGAAGCCCAGGCGATGCCCGCCGCCGCCATCAGCGGCGTGATGTTCTCCTCGGTGCCGATCCCTGGATCGGCGCCGTGATCGAGCAACAGGCGCATCACCTCGACATCGGCCGACTTGGCGGCCAGCAGAAACGCAGTGGCGCCGGCCAGGTGCCTGCGATACCTCGCACCGGACCATCTGGGCTCCTCCATGGTGATTCGGCCGTTGACGTCCGCGCCGTGGGCCAGCAGCGATTTGATCACGCGCAGCCTGTCGATCTTCACCGCGATGAACTGGTCGCTGATGTGCCAGTTCGCCACGTGCACGGCGGCGTGGAGCGGCTTCCCGAAGATATTGCCCCTGGTCACACCCTCGGAATCGCGCTCGTTGTTCGTGAGCTTCCTGTAGGTGAGTGGCATCGGCCTGGCCCGCACGCCTTGCACCGTCAGTTCGGTCGATCCGCCCTCGACGTTCGGGTCGGCCCCCTCGTCGAGCAGGAGATCGACGAGATCCTCATGGCCGTTGACGACCGCCACGAGCAACGGCGTCGCGCCGTCGGGCCTTGCCGCCTTCACGTCCGCTCCCGCCGCCAGCAGGGCGCGAACGCCACCCATGTCGCCGCACCGCACCGCAAAGATGAGCGCGGTTGCGCCACTGTTGGAACGAGCGTGGATGTCGGCCCGGTGATCGATGAGCACCTGCACGACCGGCCCGTGCCCGGCGGCAGCCGCCCACATCAGTGCCGTTTGTCCGTTCCAGGTCTCCTTCGCGTCGACCTGCGCGCCGGCGCCGAGCAGCGCCTTCACCGCGTCAGCATTGCCGCTGCGCGCGGCGAGCATCAGGGGCGTCTCGCCGGCGCGCACCACGCGGTTCGGATTCGCACCGGCCTTCAATAACTGCGCAACGATCGGGGCATTGCCGTTCGAGGCAGCAAGCGCCAGCGGGGTCACACCGTAGGTGGTGGGCGCATCGACCGTGGCGTGGGCGCGGATGAGCAGGGCTGTTGTCTCCGCGTCCTCCAGGTAGGCCGCCCAGTGCAGCGCCGTCGCGCCGTCGGATTGGGGCGCGTTGACATCGGCGTGGGTGGACAAGAGAGACAGCACACGCTGCTTGTCGCCGCGCTGCGCCGCGTCGGCGACCGGCGTGTCCCTGCCCGCGGCGCCAAGGCTGGACACGCAAAGCATCGCGCCGAACCACAACGCGCGCACCCGTCGCATCCGCATGGGTAAGTCCTCTGATCCCGGGTAGATACTACTATGCCCGACGCAGCGCCGGTGACCGGACTTTCTCGGCGCGTCGCGTGCCGCGCAGCCTCAGCCCAGCGCCTGTTTCGGGTAGCATGGCCGCAGGTCGGTGCGCGTCGGCTACGTCACGCGCAAGAACACGGTGAAGCCGCAGGGCGAGCTGAAGGCGCAGATCGATGCGCCGCTTCGGCACCGAGCACACCTACATCGAGGTGCCCGGCGGGCTGCACGGCGACGTCGTCGCGCCGAACCTCGCGGCGATCTGAGTTTTTCGACGCGCATCGGAAGACGCGCGCGGTGCCAGGGACTCCCTGAATCCCGGCGCCTGGACACCGTGGACAATCATTGACAATCCATAAGGATGCGGCGAGTATGTTCGCCTGCGGGGAGGTCTGTTTCCAGTGCGAAAAACGTTGGGTGGCGTCCTGATCGCTCTTGTGGCGGCGGCCGGCGGCGCGTGGTTGACGGCGTGGGCCACACCGTTGGCCGGGCAGACACCGGCGGCGTATCGTGCACCGCGAACGGCCGACGGCAAGCCGGATTTGAACGGCATCTGGCAGTCGCTGAGCGGCGCGAACTACGACATCGAAGCGCATATGGCGCGTCCTGCGATGGCGCTGCGGCCAGGCCCCTACGGCCCGGTCCCGGCGGCGCCGGTGCTGGCGCTGGGCGCGGTCGGCGCGGTTCCACCGGGGATGGGCATCGTCGAAGGCGGGCCGATTCCCTACAAGCCTGAAGCGCTGGCGAAGAGAAAAGAGAACCAGGAGAAGTGGCTGGAGCGCGATCCCGAGATCAAGTGCTACCTGCCGGGCGTACCGCGCGCGAACTACATGCCCTACCCGTTCCAGATTCTCCAGAGCCAGAGCGCGATCTTCTTCGCCTACGAGTACGCGGGCGCAGTCCGCAATATCTACCTGAAGGATCCGGGTCCGGCGCCGGTCGATTCCTGGATGGGCCAGTCGGTCGGCCGCTGGGAAGGCGACACGCTGGTCATCGAGGCGAGCGGCTTCAACGACTCGACCTGGTTCGATCGCGCCGGGAATTTCCACTCCGAGGCGCTGAAGGTCGTCGAGCGCTATACGCGCACCGGGCCGGACGTGATCTCCTACGAAGCCACGATGGAAGATCCGAACACGTTCACGCGGCCGTGGAAGGTCAGCTTCCCGTTGTATCGGCGTCTCGAAAAGAACGTCCAGATCATGGACTTCAAGTGCGTCGAGTTCGTCGAGGAGCTGATGTACGGCCAGTGGCGGAAAAAGCCCCTGACCAGGGAGTAGGAATTAAGAATTAGGAATTAAGAATTAAGAATTAAAGAATTAAGAATTTGGAATTTGGAATGCGTACCAGGGTTCTGACGGCGGGGACGATCGCGGCGGCGTTGGCTGGCGCGACGTTGCTGCCGGTGTCGATTGCCGGACAGGCGTCGAACTCGACGTCGCCATCGAAGGCGAACGCGATTCCGCGGACCTCGGACGGCAAGCCGGATCTCTCGGGGATGTACGACGTCGCGACGCTCACACCGGTCGAGCGCGCGGCGGGAACGCCGCTCGTCCTCACCGACGAACAGGCCGCGGAGCTCGAGCACAAAGTCGCCGCGACCAAGGACGAGCGCGCGGCCCCCATCAAGGGCGACCGCGACGCGCCGCCGGTCGGTGGCGACGGCTCGGTCGGCGCAGCCGGCAATGTCGGCGGTTACAACAGCTTCTGGATCGATTCGGGCTCGCGCTATTCGATCGTCGACGGACGCAAGCGCGCGTCGATCGTCATCGATCCGCCCGACGGCCGCGTGCCGCAGATGAAGCCCGAGGCGCGGCAGCGGACCATGCGCAACGTGCGGCCGACCTCCGATCAGAGTGCCCGTGAGGATGATCCGGGCTTCGAGGGCAACGGCGCGTATGACGACCCGGAGCGCCGGCCGCTCGGCGAGCGCTGCCTGATGGGGTTCGGCTCGACGTCCGGCCCGCCGGTGCTGCCGAACTACTTCTACAATAACCTCCACCAGATCGTGCAGACCAAAGACTCGGTGATGATCCTCACCGAAATGGTCCACGACGCCCGTATCGTCCGGCTGAACAGCGAACACGTGCCCTCAACCATACGGAAATGGATGGGCGACTCGATCGGGCGCTGGGAAGGCGATACACTGGTGGTGGACACGACGAACTTCACCGACAAGACGCGCTACCGCGGCACGACCCAGAACCTGCACATCGTCGAGCGGTTCACGCGGGTCGACGCAAAAACGCTGCGGTATCGCTTCACGGTTGAAGATCCCGAAACGTGGGAGACCGCGTGGACCGGCGAGTACACGTGGCCCGCGACCGACGAACTGATGTACGAGTACGCGTGCCACGAAGGGAACTACGCGCTCGGCAACATCCTGCGTGGCGCGCGGCTGAAGGAAGCGAACGACGCGAAGAAAACAAGGCAGTAGGCGGTCCGTCAGGGCCGCCGGTGAGGGACTGGTGATGCGCACAAAACTTCTCCTGTTGGTGGCGGCGGGTGCGTTCCTCGCGACGGCATCCGTCCGGGGACATCACGCGTTCGGCGGCGAGTTCGATCCGAACAAGCCGGTGCTCCTCAAGGGGCCGGTCACCAAGGTCGAGTGGGTGAACCCGCACGCGTGGATTCATATCGAGGTCACCGATCCGGACGGCAGCAAGAAAGAGTGGATGGTCGAAGGGGGCACGCCGAACACGCTGCTGCGCCGCGGCATCACCCGCGAGTCGCTGAAGGTCGGCACGGTGCTGGTGATCGACGGCTACCAGGCCCGCGACCATTCGCTGCTGCGCGCCAACGGCCGCAACGTCACCTATCCCGACGGCCGCAAACTGTTCCTCGGATCCTCGGGCACCGGCGCGCCGACCGACGGCGCGGATCCGGCTGACGCCGCCAAGCCGCCCACGGGACGTGGTCGCGGCGGACGGTAGAACGGTGAACTGAGACATTGCGGATTGCGGATTGCGGATTGCGGATTGATTGCCAATTGGCGCAATCCGCAACCGCTATTCCGTAATCCGCAATCACCCAATCCGCAATCCGCAATAATTCCGCAATCCGCAATCCGCGATCCGCAATGACGCGCGGAGCTCGCGGAGCGGTTCCTCCGCGATCTCCGCATTGACCCTGCTGCCTTTCTGCGAATGGCTCGCCGGCACGAGCGGCAGCATTGCTCTGCACCAATCGCTCCTCGTCTACCCGCTGCTCGAAACGACGCATGTGCTGACGCTGTGCGTGTTCCTCGGGACGGCCGTGATGGTGGACCTGCGCCTCCTCGGGCTGACGCTGGTCCGCGTCCCGATGTCCGAGATCGAGCGACGGCTCGGGCCGTGGATGCTGGCCGGCTTCGTCGTGATGGTGATCACCGGCATGCTGCTGTTCTATGCCATCCCGGTGCGGACCTACCAGAACATCTTCTTCCGGATCAAGGTCGTCGCCCTCGTGCTGGCGGGGCTCAACGCTTTTGTTTTTCACTCGACGATCGATCGCCGCCTCGCCGAGTGGGATCGTGATCCGGTCCCGCCGCGGGCGGCGAGGCGAGCGGGCGCGAGATCGCTCGTGCTCTGGGCGATCATCGTCTTTGCCGGCCGGATGATCGCCTACAACTGGTTCGACTGCGACAAGCGGCCGCCGCCGATCGTCAATGCCCTCGCCGGCTGCGTCGCGAGGTCGCGCTGATGTGGCCGCTGCCGTTCTTTCAATGGGCCGAAGCGACGACGATCGGCGAGGTGATCCGCGACTCGTCGTGGGCGTTTGCCGTGATCGAGTCGTTCCATCTGCTCGCACTCTCGGTGATCGGCGGCGCCGTGTTGATCGTCGACCTGCGGCTGCTCGGGCTGGGGCTGCGCCGGCAGCCGATCGCCGACCTCGCGCGGGACGCGCGGCCGTGGCTCGTTGGCAGCCTGATCGTGATGCTGGTGACCGGGGTGGGCCTGTTCCTGTCCGAGCCGATGAAGTGCTACGCCAGCACGGCCTTCGCGGTGAAGATGACGTGCCTCGCGCTCGCGCTCGTCTTCACGTTCACCGTCCGCATGAAGGTGACGCTGGCGGATGAAGGGCGAGTGCGACCCGCCTGGCTGAAGCTGGTCGCTCTCGTCTCGCTGGCGTTGTGGTTCGGCGTCGGCGCCAGCGGGCGGTGGATCGGGTTTTCGGCGTAGGCGGACGGCTGACGCGGCGCAGGGCCGGAATGCGGTAAGGCGCAAAGGCTCAAGGTCAAAAGGCGTCAAGGTTGAAAGAGAGCCCTGCAGCCTTCCGACCTTCCAACCCTGATCCCCTCAGCCTTCAGGCCTTGTGGCCCTTTGACCTTCGATCTCTATTTCGGCGCGACCGCCGGCGCCGGCTTGCCGAACTTCGCCGCGTCGATCGCGACATTCGGCTGCACGTCGGTCAACTCGACGACATCGCGGCCCGACACCCACGCGAACGTCCACTTGAACGGAATCTTCACCCCGCCAACCTCTCGATAGTCGTCGAAGTCGAACTGCGTCGGCACGCGTCCCATCGCCGAGTTGGCGTAGCGCACGACCCGCGTCAGCAGGCCCGACTCGATGTCGAAGTACAGCGTGCCGGTGAACCCGCCGGTTCCGGTCCCCTGAAGCACATTGACGGAGCGGCCGGCGATCTCGGTCGGCAAGTTCGCGCGCCATTGGGTGAGAGACTGCTTGATGCGGCCTGGAATGGACAATTCCGCTTCCAGCCTGGCGCCACCGAGCTCTCCTCCGGTCAGATCCATCACCGGCACCGGCGTCACCGCCGACGCGAGCCAGCCGGCGCGACCGTCGAAAGTCATCGTCTTGTCGCCGAGTTCCTGGTGAATGATCGTGGTGCGCTGATTCGGAGCCTTGACATAGACTTCGACCGCGCTTTTGAAGCCGCCGCCGAACAAGGTGGCCGAGCCCTTGCCGACATAGCTCGTGAGCCTGGACACGCGCTCGGCGCCGCCCACGGCCTGAATGTACTTGTCCAGCACCTCGTCGGGTTTGGGCGCGCCCGGCGCTTGCTGGAAGAGATCGTCTGGCGCCCAGTAGATCGGCTCGCCGTACACCACATCGAGACTCGGCGTGACCGCGGGACGATCCATCTGGCGATGGCAGGTCCAGCAGCTGACGACCTTTCGTCCCGAGAAGTTCGTCTGATTGATGGTGTTCACCATCTGAACCATCTTGCGCGTGGTCAACTTGCGCGGAGTGTCCGCGGCATAGTCCGGCGCATGGCATTCCAGGCAGCACATGCTCAGGGCGGCCGAGAACAGCCCCATCGCGCCCATGAATTCATCCACGGGAATGCCTTTCAGGACCTGGATGTTCTTGAAGGCCTCTTCCGAGTTCTGCGCCCGCTGCCCCGCGCCCGTCTGTGCCGCCGCCTGGGCTCCCGCCTGCGCGAACCCCGGCCGGCCGCAGGCGGCGGCCATCGCCGCAGCCCGCTCGGCGTAGTCGATCGGAGGCCTGACGGAAGCCGCCGACACGCCCATCGACACTCCGGGCCCACCGCTGCCCAGCGCGACCGCGACGAGCCACGCGATCGTCGCTCCAGCAACAACAAGCGTCATCCGCCTCGATCCGAGCTGCATGTTGTCTCCCTTCCCCGGCCTCATGTCGAACATTGAAGAGTTGGTGAGGTGATGAATTGGTGAACGAACACGCACCAATTCACCAGTCGCCAATTCGCCAATTCTTGATTATGCGTCCGGTATTATATGCGGATGCAAAATCCGGCCTGGCTCCTGCTCGCCGCCTCGGCGCTGTCGGCGCAGCCTCCATCGCCGGCGCCGCCGGCCGCGCCCGTCAAGCCCGCGATTGTCGGCACGATGAGCGACCTGATGGTGAAGGTGATCTACCCGGCGTCGGACGCGATCTTCTACATCACCACCCGGCAGCCGACGACGGAGGCGGAGTGGGTCGAGCTGCAGGGCAAGGCGCTGATGGTCGCCGAGTCGGCGAACCTGTTGATGATGCCAGGGCGCGCGCGCGACGAGGACCGCTGGATGGAAGACGCCAAGCTGATGCTCGACGCCGGCCGGGCGGCGTATCGCGCGGCGCGGGCAAAGGATCTCGCCGCGCTCGAGGCGCTGAACGATCAGCTGTACGAGTCGTGCACCAGCTGCCACCAGCACTATCGGCCGAACTACGGCCGCCGCCCGTCGCCCGCCGCCGGCGCAAGCGCCCAAACGGCCCCACCCGCCCAGGCCGCCACCAGCGCCGCCCCGCCTGCCCCACCTGCCCCGCCTGCCCCACCAGCCCTCGAGCGACAGACGTTGCAGGGTCGCTGGAAGCTGCGCGCGGCCGAGGACATCCGCGCCGACGGCACCGTCGCGCGCTATCCGTGGGGCAAGAATCCCGCGGGCTCGATCGTCGTCGAGGCCGGTTCCTGCTACCTGCAGATCATGTCGACCGACACGCCGGCGTTTCACGGGATCGACGTCGAAGGGTGAGCAGATGAAGGCGACGCTCCTCAGTTCCTACATCGCCTACTCGGGCCCGTGCACGATCAACGAGGCCGAGGGAAGCGTGACGCTGAAGGTCGAGGCGGCATGGAGGCCCGACTACGTCGGCACCGAGCAGAAGCGGTTCTTCCGCTTCGAGAACGGGACGCTGCTCTTCGGTCCCGCGACCGGTTCCATCCGTGCCGGGAACGAAACGCTGACCCGGCGCCTGACACTGGACCGGGTGCCATAGCGCCGACGACGATCAACGCGGAACCCGCGGAACCCGCCGAAAGACGGTTTCTCAAAACAGATTCTGCGTTTTCCGCGAGTTCTGCGTTTGACGTCGTGGGTCCGCCCGTCTACTTCTCCGTGGCTCTGGCGCCGCGCAGGATGCCGCTCATCGCGTAGTTTCCCTCGTGGCAGGCGTACTCGTAGATCTGGTCGTTGGTCTTCGCCATCGGCAGCGCCGCGGTCCACGGCTTGGTGAACGACGCCGGATCGTTGACGGTGAACTCGTAGAGCAGTGAGTTGCTGCCGGTGCGCGTGAAGCGCTCGGTCAGCCGCAGGCTTTCACCCGACCCACGCACGTTGGTCTTGCCGGAGAAGTTCGTCGACTCGACGACCAGCGTGTCGCCTTCCCACCGCCCGCGCGGATCGCCTTGCCACGTACGAACCGCCGCCGGCAGGTGCGGACGGCCGTCGAGCGGCACGACGCGCACGTCGTGCACCATCTCGTTGAAGATGACGACGTGATCGCGGGTCTGGAGGAGCTGGACGAAATTGTTGTACGGGCCCGACAGCATCGGCGGGCCGGCGTTGAAGAGCAGGCACCGCTCGCCGAGCGATCGATCCTCGGGGCCGTCGGCCGGGTGGGCGCGCCGCGCCTCGGCGCGCTGGTCGGCGCGCGCCTGGCCGTCGGGCGTCAAGGCCGGAATCTTGCCGTCAGCGGGCTCGACGATCAGCGAGGTGTGGACCTTGCCGTTGACGCGCGCGGCATGAACGCCGCGGTCCCACCAGAACTCGTTGTAGGCCGACGCGACGTCGGCGTCGGCGTTGCTCCGGTCGCGATTGTCGCGGTTGCTGCGCTCGATTGTGCGCTCCTCGAGCGCCTTGGCTTCCTCCTCGGTCAGGAACGGCTTGCCGGCGAATTCGGCCGGCCGTTCGAGCGGCGTGATCGTCGAGAAGTTCCAGACGCCCTGCAGGTCGGGATGGCCGTCCGCCGTCCGTGGCAGCTTGCCCTGCGCCACGAGCGGCGCCGGCAACGGTCAGGAGCGCGATCGCGGTAAGGATGCGGTGACGCATAGAGGCCTCACTTGTTGGCGTTGACGATCGCTTCCATGTATTTCTGGTGACACGCCGAGCAGGACTCGTAGATGTCGCCGCCGACGGTGAACAGGCGCTCGGGGTTCTTGGCCTCCGCCGCGCGGATCGCCGCCTCGCTGGTGTCGATCATCCGCTGCGCCAGCGTCATCCACTCGCCGCCATCGCGCGCGCGCGGCACCATCATCATGAGGTTGCCCGACTCGGCCAGCGTGACCGCGGCGTTGCGGACCGCGGTCCATTCCTCTTCGGTCCTCGGGCGGATTTCTTCCGTGCCGTCCTTGGTGTCGATCGTCTTCACCGCATCCCACACGAGATCCGCGTTCGGATCGACGATCGCCGCCATCAACATCTTGTTGTCGGCCAGCGGCTTGAAAGGCGGCGGCTCGGGCCCGCCGCAGGCGGCGGCGCCCAGGGCGGCGGCGAGAACGGCGAGACGGGCTGGACGCATGGCGGCAATGCTACCAGAACTGCACCAGCCCGGTGTCGCCCTGTCCACGACGATCGAACGCAGAGCCCGCAGAGAAATACACGACTCGCGCACCGAACCTCCGTGTCTCTGTGTTGGCTCTTCTTCGTGTCCTTCGTGTCTTCGTGTCCTTCGTGGTTGTCGCGCGCGCGGGTCAGCCCGTCTGCTCGAGCAGGCGCTCGATCTTGGCCATCACCACCGGCCAGCGGTACTCGCGATCGACGTAGGCGAGGCCCTGCTGCCCGAGCGTGCGCGCGGCGTCCGGCTGATCGAGCAGGTAGTCGAGCGCGGCGATGAACTCGGTGGTGTTGCCGTAGTAGAGGCCGCCGTCAGCGCGCTGCACCTGGCCGCGCAGGACCTTGCACCGCGCGTTCACCAGCGCCGGCAGCCCGCGGTTCCACGCCTCGAGCAGCACCATGCTCAGGCTCTCGAACGGCGACGGCATCACCAGCGCGCGCGCCTGCGTCAGCAGCGCCTCGCGCACCGCATCGCTGACGAACCCCAGCGCCTTGATCGAGGGATGCTCCGGAATCGGCATCGACGCCGGGCCGGCCATCACCAGCTGCACCTTCCGCCCCTGATCGGCGTAGCGGAGGAAGTGGCGGACGAGCGCCTGGCATCCTTTGTTCGGATCGATGCGCCCGAGGTAGAGGACGAACGGATCGGTGAGCCCGAGCCCGTCGAGCGGCGAGAGATCCGCGCGGCCCGGCGCCGGATCCAGACCGCAGCCAATCACCGCCGATGGACGGCCGGGCGCAGCGCGCAGCGCCACCAGCGATTCCTCTTCCGGCGTCAGGAACAGGAAACCCCGCGGCAGATCGAAGAGCGGCCCCACCGCGTCGACGTGGATCAGCGGATCCTCCTCCGCCGTCGGCACGAGCACCGAGCGGTCCGCGACCAGCGGCAGGCCGAAGTACGAGTTCGCGTAGCGGTAGGCCCAGAACAGCACGCGGTCGAACTCGCCGCCATGCTGCCGCAGGTAGTCGATGAGGCCCGGCGCGTCGGGACCGTTCTCCCGGAACCACTGCTCCTCGTCCTGCCGCGACCCGCGATCGGCGAACACGCAGATCGCTCAGATCCATGAAGCGATGGATGTGGCGCTGCCGCGCGACCGGAAAGCGGAGGACGCGCACGGCTCCGAGCGTCGATTCGCCAGCCGGATAGTGATTCGCCCAGGTGATGTGATCGTGCGCCGTGGTCGTGACCACGGTGACGTCGTGACGCTGCGCCAGGTGCTCGGCGATCAGCCGGCAATGCCCCTCGGAGCCGCCGGCGATGTCGGCGCCGAACCGGTGAACGACGCAGGCGAGCTTCACGTCTCAGCGCGGCGGCGTGCGCGCGGCGACGTCGCGGCGCAGGCGGGCGTTCTCGAGCGCGAGCTCCTCGATGCACGCGAACAGCACCCGATTGAGGTGATCCTGCCGGCGGAAGTTGTCCTGGCTGTACTCGAACAGCCACCGCGTCATCGGCAGCAGCACGCGCCGCTTGAAGAAGAGGATGAAGCGCCCGGCCACGGGGCGATGGCTGGACAGCGACAGGTGGCTCTGCAGCCGCCACTCGACGTCGGTGTCGAGCAGCTCGGGCAATAGAGTGGCGTCGAGGTTGCGCTCCTCGACCGCGCGCGCGAGCAGCGCCCGCACCGCCTCGAATAATTCTTCGTCGTGATACTCGGCCGCGCCGCCGCGCTTGATCAGGTGGCGCCGGAGCCGCGTGCGGACGTCGTGCTCGATCTCGTTCATCACGGCGTCGACGCGGATTTTGGTGTCGGGCATCCAGTTCTCGTTCGCTACTTCCGTTTGGGAACGCAGAGACCGCAGAGACCGCAGAGAAACGACTTCGACGCAAGACCAGAATACTCTGCGTGCTCTGCGGCCTCTGCGTTCAATGCTGCCGCGTCGCGGCGCCCTGAAGCCGCGCGGCGCCGCTAAAGCGGCGCCCTACTTTGCCGAGAACGCCAGCAGCACGTTGCCGGGCAGCCCCTTCCACAGCGCGTAGCCCGAGTTGGTCAGCAGCAGGCCGTCGGCGACGATCGGTCCGGCGGCATCGATCGAGCCGCCCTTCGCCGGCACGTGGTTCACCGTCTCGAACTCGCGCGCGGTGTTGAAGTCCCAGATGATGCTGCCATCGACCGTCGAGTAGGCGCGCATGTGGCCGTCCACCGACCCCGAGAAGACGACGCCGGGAATCACCGACACCGGCGCCGACTGCGCGCCGGTGCAGCCGCGGCCGCTGTTGCATTCGAGCTTCGGCGCCGGCGTGTTCCAGATCTTCTCGCCGGTCGCGAGCTTCAGCGCGAACAGCCCGCCGGCTTCGTTCGGCGCCGCCAGCACGTCCGACACCGGGATGTAAGCCGCCTGTTCGTCCGCCGCCGATCCCCATTCGATGCCGCCGAGCGCGCCGCCCTTGCCGGCCTTGAACTGCCAGACCACCTTGCCCTCGTTGTCCGGATCGAGTCCCCAGACGATGCCCGACTTCTGGCCGATGACGAGGATCCGCTTGCCGCCCGGCAGCGCGCGCAGGATCGGCGCGTTGCCAAAGTCGAAGTCCGGCCCGAGCTCCTTCGGGCAGTTTTCATTGCCAGGGCGGCAGCCGACCAGGAACGCATCCTCGGTGGTGGCCTGGTTCCACCAGAGGATCTTGCCCGTCTTCAGATCCATCGCGATGACCGCGTCGCTGGTTTTCACCGCCGGCGAGGTGTACGAGTTGCCGGTGCCGATGTAGAGCGCGCCCTTGCGCGTGTCGATCGTCGGGGCGCTCCACACCGCCGCGCCCGCCGGCCCCCACAGCGTCGTCCCCTTGGAGTTCTTGCTCAGCTGCTGCGGCGCTTCCTGGATCGGTGTAGCTCTTCCAGATCTGATTGCCGGACGCCGCATCGAGCGCGACGACGCTGCCGCGGAAGGTGCAGCACTCGTAGCTCGGTTGCGCCGCCGGCACTTCCTCCACCGACGAGACCGGCACGTAGAGCTTGCCGTCGGCCAGCGTCGGCGCGCCGGTGACGCGCGCGAAGGCGTGCGTGTCGACCTGCTTCTTCCAGATCTGCTGGCCGGTCGCCGCGTCGAGCGCGAAGACGTTGGCCTTGAGGTCGCCGAAGTAGACGACGTCGCGGTTGCCGGCGCGGCCGACGCTCGGCGCGCTGCGTACGCCGCCGTCCGCCTTGAACGACCAGTAGGTGCAGCCGCTGTCGGCGTCGAGCGCGTAGACCGTGCCGTTGTCGCTGCCGACGAAGACACGCCCGGCGACGACCGATGGATTGCCGTACGCCTGCGTGCCGCCGGGGAACCCGAACGCCCATTTGAGCTTCAGATTCGGCACGTCGGCGGCGGTGAGACCCGGCTTCGGCTGGTAGCGGGAGTTGCTGGCATCGGCGCCCCAGCCGTTCCACTGTGGCTTGGTGGCGATGTTGCCGAGCGGCGCCGGCTTTGCGGTGCAGAGACCCGCATCCTGCGCGCTGGCGTTGCCGAGCGTCTTTCCAGAGAGGTACTCGGACACGGCCTTTTTCTCCGCGACCGTGAGCGACAGGGCCTGGATCGCCATCGTGCCGCTGGTCAACGACAGGTGGATGGCGTCCGCGGTGCGCTCCTTGAGCGCGTCTTTCGGCGGCGTGCGGCCGGTCGGCTGGTCGTGGCAGCTGGCGCAGTTGTCGGCGTAGACCTTGGCGCCGTCGGGAGCGGTCTGGGCAAGACGGTCCGGCTAAAGCCGGACACTACGAAGACAGCCAGCAGAATCCACGCAGCGAACCAAGAACGCAGAACGAAGCGAACGCCGAACGACTCCTGTCCTTCATTGCTTTTTCGCCGTGAACGTACCCTCGCCGAGGCCGACGAGGTCGACCTTGCCCTTCATCGAATCCTTGCCGTCCAGCGCGCCGGTGTAGATGCAGTTGAGTTGCTGCCCCTGCACGTCGACGGTGAACTTGAACTCGACGTTCTGTCCCTTCACCGAGCCGGCGAGATCCGCTTCGCCGAGCTGGCCGCTGTAGTGGCCGGTCAGCTTCTCGCCCTCCTGCTTGAACGTCATCGTCGGCGTCCCCGAGCCGGCGCCGGTTTCGACGGTGAACGTCCACTTGCCGGTGACGTCGGTCTTGGCGGCCTGCGCGAGGACGGCCGTGGCGCCGCAGAGGACGGCGGCGGCGGCGAGCGCGCTGAGGCGAAGAGCGATGTGCTTCATGAGAGGCTCCTTCGATCACGGTCCGGCTAAAAAGCCGGACGCTACAGCAACGTTCCGGTTAGAGCGGACATTACTTTCGATCGAGAACGTCGCGGTCGGCGCCGTTCCAATACTTCTCCGACCAACGCGCGTTCCGCCGCCGCCGTCTTCGCATCACCTCGATGCTCCGCGACGAGCGCCAGCGCGAGATGCGATCCGGCGTACTGCGCGTCGTGCTCGAGCATCTGCTTCGCCGCCCACTCCGCGAAATCCCAGTCGCCAACCTGGCGCGCCGCGAGCGCGATCGACTCGAGTGTGAAGAGCGCCTGCGTCCACGCATCGGGGCCCGGCGCGGCCCGGACCTCCCGCGCCGCCTGCTCGAGCAGCGGCCGCCCCTGCTCCTTCTTCCCGGTGCGCAGGAAGAACTCCCCCTGCAGCGCCTTCAGCGGCGTCGCCGCCAGCCCGGCGCCCTCGGGCGCGCCGCGCATCAGGCGCAGCGCCAGGTTCGACTCGTCGGCCGCCGCCTTGAACTGGCCGAGCGCCAGCTGCGCGCGCCCCGCTTCGATGTGCCCGATCGCGCTCACCACCGGCGTCCGATGCGCGGCCAGCACCTTCGCCGCGTCGAGCGCCTCGGCGGCCCGGCCGCGCGCGAGCAGGAACTCCGGCCACGCCCGCTTGTTGAACTCCTGCACGACCAGCGACGAGCGGACGGCGAACGTCTTCTTGAACAACGTCTCGGCCGTCGCCATCTGGCCGAGATACTGATGCGAGGACGCCAGCAGATCAAGATTGTGCTGGTAGTGCCAGTCGAACTCGGCCGGGACCGATTCGGCCCGGAAATACTGCGTCTGCAGCACGTCGGCGGCGCGAAACTCCGCCACCGCCTCGCCGATCTTCCCGGTGCGCCGCAGGTTGTGCGCCTTCATGTGCCGCGCATGCGGCACCGACGGCGCCATCTTCGCGTACTCGGTGCCCTCGGCCAGCGCCTGCGCAATCCGTCCGGTGTTCTCGTAGGCGTGGGTCAGGTAATGATGCGCGGCAAAATGCGCCGGCGCAAGCGCCAAGCGCCTTCTGGTAGAAGGGGATCGATTCGGCGACGCTGCCCTGCCCTCGGTTGGCCGGATCGGGCGATTCCGCCAGGCCGCGCAGCAGCCACAGCTCCTCATCCTCCGGGAACGCCTTCAGCGCAGCGTCCAGGGCGGTGCGGTACTGCTGCAGCGCGAGCGACCCGCCAGGCGCAGACTCCGCCTCCGCTTGCAGCGCTCTCGCGGCAATGTGGCGGCGATCGTGATCGCCGGCCGCCGCGCCGAGCGCCTTCGCGCGTTCGAGCGCGGTGCGCGCGGCCGCCGGCGCGTTGAGCTCGGTGTACGCGATCGTCAGCCCCAGGTGCGCCATCGCCAGCTTCGGATCGGCGCGCAGCGCCTCGTTGAACGAGCGCGCCGCTTCCAGCCAGACGAACGAATGCAGATAGGCCAACCCCTGATCGTAGAAGTCCTGCGCGCGCTTCGACGAGGTCGAGACGGTGTCGTGCGCCGAGCCGATGCCGGAGCGCAACGGCAACGGTCGATTCACGAGCTCGGTGAGCGAAGCGGGCGCCGGCGCAGGATGCGAGTGCGCCTGGAGCACGGCGAGCGCCGCGACGATCACCACAAGATGCACGGTCTCGCTAGTTTACCCTTCGACTCGCTTCGCTCGCTCAGGGCAGGCCCTTCGACTCGCTTCGCTCGCTCAGGGCAGGCCCTCGCTTCGGCGCTCAGGCCAAACGATGGAGCGCCGGCCCCACCCTCTGGCCTGAGTTCCGCGAACGGAGCGCCCGCAGATGTCACCGGAGAGAACGATTCTCCGCGTGCTCGCGGCTCTGCGGGCTCTGCGTTCAATCGTCGTCGCGCTAGAAGTCGAAGCTCGCCCCCAGCTTGAAGAACCGCGCCTGCAGCACGTTGGTCGGCCGCAGCCACTGGCTGGTCGCCAGCGTCGAGAACGTGTTGGTCACCGTGAACGGCCAGTTGCTGTTGAAGATGTTGTAGGCGTCGAAGTCGACGCGGAAGCGGTACTGCGCCATCCGGAAGCCCTTCGACAGCCGCAGATCGAGCTGGCTCAGGTTGTGGTCGCCGTAGACGGTGCCGGGCTGAATCAGGCTGATGATCGCGCCCGAGGGGCGGCCCGCCGACAGCGGCCGGCCGAGCGCCTGCGTGACCTGCGCCGCCGGCGCCGTGTAAGTGGCCAGGATCGACGGCCCGGCGCCGCCGGTCTGCACGCCGCGGGTGAACTGGAAGGTGCCGCTCAGGCGAATGTCGAACGGCAGCGTGTAGCTGCCGAGAATCTTCGCGTCGGGCCGGTACGGATACACCTGGTGGCAGGCGCGGGATCCGTCCGGGAAGATTTCAGTCACCTCGGTGTTCGCGTTCGCCGCGCCGGTGCCGATATTGGCTGCCGTTCCGTCGAGCACGACCGCCTTGATACCGGCGTCAACCAGCGCGCACTGATCCTGGACGCGCCGGGTCGCGCTGATGCCCGCCTGGACGAAGGCGCCCTGCTTGAACCGGGCCACCAGGCTCAGGTCGTACCCCTGATAAAGGTTGGTCTCGCCGCCGTAGTTGTCCGAGAAGGTGAGCAGGCTGCGCTGCGGCAGGTTCACCAGGGCCGGCTTCAGATCGTAGAGGCCGCACACCTCATAGCCGCCGCCACCCGGGAGGTTCGGATTGGTTGGCGCGGTCAGGCAGAACGGGCCGTCGTAGCTGCTCTTGTCGTAGCGCTGATCGACGGTCAACGTCTGGTTGCCGAAATCGCGCCGGTACCAGCCGCCCGAGATCGAGACGCGCGGGGCCAGCTCGTGCTGCGCGCTGACGGTGAACTCGGTGTTGTAGCCGCGCGCGCCCCATCCGTTGAGCACCGCCGGGTCGGTGGTCAGCGTGCTGGCGACGTTGCGGCCGAAGTTCGGCGTATTGGCCGAGGGCGACAGCTCGTTCATCTGCAGCGCGCCGGCGGCGTCGAACGGCGAACCGTTGTTGTCGATGTCGCGCCACGGCCGCACGTCCTGCAGGCCGACGGTGGTCTGCGGGTTGTTGTTGTCGGTGATGCTGCCGGCAGCCAGCCCGACGCCGTTGACGTAGCGGGCGTAGCTCGCCTTCACCGCCGTCTTGCCGTTGCCGAACAGATCATAGGAGACGCCGATGCGCGGGTTGATGTCCTTCCAGTTGGTGACGTCGCCGACGCAGTTGGCGTTGACATTGTTCTTGCCGTCCGGGCACCTGGCGTACTCGGTTGCGGCGTTGAACGTGCCGGCGGGCAGCGATTCCGGATCGACCCCGCTGATGAACCAGTCCCAGCGGAGGCCGGCGTTGATCGTCGCGCGATTCAGCGTCCACTTGTCCTGCACGAACACGCCGCTGTCGTTCTTGATCGAGTTGCGGCGGTCGGTCGGGATGCGCAGCGTGACGCTGACCGGGTTGAGGTTGCCATTGGGCAGGATGCCGTTATAGGTGACCGGCTGGACGTCGCGGGTGAACTGCTGGACCAGCCGCCACTTCGCCTGGCTGATCACCGCGCCCATGCGCAGCGAGTGCGAGCCGGTGACGTAGGTTGCGGCGATCTGCTCGGTGAACAGCTTCGAGAAGTGATCGGCCGGGTTGTTCCACGCCGAGTTGTTCACGTTGGTCGACTGATCGAGCAGCGTCACCAGCGGCTGCGAGCCGGCGAACACCTCCGGCTGGTAGTTCTCCTGATACTCCTGGTCGTAGACGCCGAAGCCGCCGTCGAAGAGCAGCTTGTTGCTGTGGGTGCGCGTCCACTTCGACACCGACACGAAGCTGGTCGGCGTCGCCTGAATCGCCGATGCGTCGGGCGGGATGTTGGCCGCGATTCCCCAGTGCCCGCGCACCTTGTTCTGATCGTCGTGGTAGTAGGAGAGCTTGTCCTTGCTGGTGATCTGCGCCGAGACCCGGCCGGCGATGCTGCGGATGTGCCCGTCGTCGATCCCCTGCCGTGTCAGATCCGGCGAATAGCGGAACGGCGAGGGGTCGGCGTCGAAGAAGCTGTTCGGCGTGGTCTTGTTCACGCCCCAGTAGCGATAGGTCGCGAAGAACCAGACCTTGTCGCGCGCGATCGGTCCGCCGATGTTCGGGTTGATGTCCCAGATCTTGTCGAGGACGCTGACGTTGGTGAGCTTGTTGCCCGGGTTGTAGGTCAGGTCGCCGGCCAGCTCGGAACGCGTGCACGCCTGCGCCACGCCGGGGGAATCGCAGTTGTCGGACGCCCAGCCGTTGGGCGCGAAGTTGCCGACGAACTGGCCATGGAAGGCGTTGCTGCCATCCTTGGGCACCATGTTGACGCGGATGCCACCCTGGCCCATTTCCGCTGAATCGGCGCCGGTGACGTAGCTCAACTCCTGGAAGCTGCCCTCGTTCCAATACACGCCGCTGTACTGCCCCTGCGCGCACAGGTTGTTCAGGCGCAGCCCTTCGATCGTCTGCACCGTGTCCCCTGAGCCGCGATACTGGAGCGGCGACTGCTGCAGGTTGCCCGACCCACCGACATCGCGCGACAGCGCGCCGCCGCCGCCCTGCGCGATCGTCGTGCCGGGAATCATGATGCCGACCGCCTGGATGTTGCGGCCGGTCGGGATGGCGTCGAGCACGTCGCGGGTCATCACCGTACGAGTGGTGATGTTCTGCACGTCGACCACCGGCGACTCCGCCGAGACCGTAATCGTCTCCTCGATCGCGCCGACCTTCATGTCGGCGTTGATCGTCGCGGTGAAGTCGGAGGTGAGCTCGACGTTCTCCCGCTTGACGACGCTGAAGCCTGGCAGGGTGAAGGTGACGGTATAGACGCCCGGACGTAGAGCCTCGATCTTGTACTGGCCGTTGCTGTCGCTGACGGCCGATCGCACTTTCTCGATCAATGCTGGGCTCGCGGCTTCAACCGTGACGCCGGGCAGGATTGCGCCCGATGTGTCTCTTACCGTGCCGGAGATCGCACTGGTCTGCGCCAATGCGATCGCGGGCAGGAACGCCAGCAGGGCCACCGCGTACACGAAACGTGCAAGAGTGCGCATGCGCCATTCCTCCACTGAAAGAACAATACTGACGCCTCGAATTCGGCGACGTCAGTGCACTAGCCGTGCCCGGTAATGTATCTGTTTCTATTGATGTTTTCTGCGTATTTCGGGCCGATCGGCTGAGCCTTGCCATCCAGTTTTCCAAATTTCCGTATGCTCACTCGTGTTTGGTAAGTGTGGCCGAGCTGGTCGCGAACCTACCGGCCGGTCGGTTGGCCTTCGACTCGCTTCGCTCGCTCAGGCCAAGGCCTCGATACGCATTTCGAGAATCGGAGGCCTTGCCCTGAGCGAAAGGCCGAGTCGAGCTTGCCCTGAGCGAGAGCCGTCGAAGTCGCGTTGACGCATCGTGGTGGCGCGCGGTATAACGCCGGACTCCCATATGTCGCCAGCCCGCGTCCTGACCTCCCCGCTCTTGACCCGGCGCGCCGAGATTTGCCGGACCGCGGCGCAGATCTTCCGCGAGCGCGGCTACGATGCGACCTCGGTCAGCGACATCGCGCGGGCGCTCGGCATCACCAAGGCCGGCCTCTACCACTACTTCGACAGCAAGGAAGCGCTGCTCTTCGAGATCACCGCCTACGGACTGGACCGGGTGCGCGACGACGTCATCGCGCCGGTGCGCGGCATGCGCGATCCGGAGGAGCGCCTGCGGGAGCTGGTGGTCCGCCACGCGTGCATCGCGACGCACGGGCGCGGCGCCGTCGCTCAGCTGGTCGACGAGATCCGGGCGCTACCGGCGGCGAACCGCAAGGTGCTCGAGGAGCGCATGCGGTTGTACTTCGATCTGGTTCGCGATACGTTGAAGCAGCTGCGCGCGCTGGGCCGCCTGCGCAACGTCGATCCGACGGTGGCGACCTTCGGGTTGATTGGCACGATCCTGTGGCTGCCGCGGTGGTTCCGGCAGAACGGGCGGCTGACGCAGGAGCAGGTGGCGCACCAGATCGCCGACATCGCGCTCGGGGGGCTGCTGAAGGCTCCGGAGACGCCGAAACGGAAGCGCCGGCCGGCGCGCCAACGTCGGGCGGCCCTTCAGGGCCGCCGCAAGCGACGAGCGAAACGACGCGTAGCGTCGCTAGATCCCGCCGATGCAGAGGTACTTGATCTCGAGGAACTCCTCGAGGCCGTACTTCGAGCCTTCGCGCCCCAGCCCCGATTCCTTCACGCCGCCAAACGGCGCCACCTCGGTCGAGATGAGGCCGGTGTTGATCCCGACGATGCCGTACTCGAGCGCTTCGGCGACGCGCCAGATGCGGCCGATGTCGCGGCCGTAGAAGTAGGCGGCCAGGCCGAACTCGGTGTCGTTCGCGAGCGCGATCGCATCCGTCTCGTCGCGGAACCTGAAGAGCGGCGCGACCGGTCCGAAGGTTTCCTCGCGCGCCACCGCCATCTGCGGCGTCACCTCGGTGAGGATCGTCGGCTCGAAGAAGCGGCCGCCGAGCGCGTGCCGCTTGCCGCCGACCAGCACCTTCGCGCCTTTCGACGTCGCGTCGGCGATGTGGCTCTCCACCTTCTCCACCGCGCGATCGTCGATGAGCGGCCCCTGCGTCGCCCGGGCGTCGGTGCCGGGTGCGGGAATCAGCTTCTTCACCGCCACCGCGAGCTTCTCCGCGAACGCCTCGTAGACGGCGTCCTGCACCAGCAGCCGGTTGGCGCAGACGCAGGTCTGACCGGTGTTGCGGTACTTCGACGCGATCGCCCCCTCGACCGCGGCGTCCAGATCGGCATCGTCGAAGACGATGAACGGCGCGTTGCCGCCGAGCTCGAGCGACAGCTTCTTGACCGTGGTCGCCGCCTGCGCCATCAGCAGCTTGCCGATTTCGGTGGAGCCGGTGAACGACACCTTGCGCACGGTCGGATTGCTCGTCAGCTCGGCGCCGATCTCGCTGGCCGAGCCGGTGATCACGTTGAAGACGCCCTTCGGGACGCCGGCGCGCTCGGCAAGCTCGGCGAGCGCCAGCGCGGAGAACGGCGTCTGCGACGCCGGCTTCAGCACCACGGTGCAGCCCGCCGCGATCGCCGGTCCCGCCTTGCGCGTGATCATCGCCAGCGGAAAATTCCACGGCGTGATGCAGGCGACGACCCCGATCGGCTCCTTGACGACGACGATGCGCTTGTCGTTCTGCGGGGCGGGGATGGTGTCGCCGTAGACGCGCTTGGCTTCCTCGCCGAACCATTCGAGGAACGACGCCGCATAGGCCACCTCGCCGCGCGACTCGGTGAGCGGCTTGCCCTGCTCGGTGGTCATCAGCCGCGCGAGGTCGTCCTGGTTCGCCATCATCAGGTCGAACCAGCGGCGCATCACCGCCGCGCGCTCCTTCGCCGGCTTACGGCGCCACGCCGGGAACTCGCGGGCGGCGGCGGCGATCGCCGCGCGCGTCTCGGCGCGGCCCAGCTTCGGCACCGTGCCGATGGTTTCGCCGGTGGCGGGGTTGTCGACCTCGATCGAGCCCTGGCCGGCGTCGACCCACGCGCCGTCGATGTAGCAGGCCTGGCGAAACAGCTTCGAGTCCTGGAGCGGAACGCCGACGGTGCTGGTGGAAGGCATCCTCGAAGTTTACGAGATTCGCTTCAGAAGTTCACGGCCCCGAGATCGCCGATGCGCTCAATCGTGACGTCGGCCGCCGGATAACCGGCCAGGTGCGCGGGATCGTGGGCGTAGTGCCCTTGCCGGACGAAGACGGTCGTCAAGCGATCGCCCCAGATCGCCTTCATCGCGGCGAGGATTCGCACCTTGTCGTCGACCATCACGTAGCGCCGCGCCGGGTAGCGCAGCTCGACGTCGTCGAGCATCTGCTCCTTGTGAATGTAGATGAGCACGCGTCCCTCGACCGCGCCCCACAAGCCGGACCGCTCGACCTTCCGCGGCTGAAACACGACGTCGCCATCCGACAGGATGACGACCGGCCCGCGGGCCGCGAGGCGTGCGACGGCGTCGAGCGCGCCCGGGTAGACGCGATCGGCGAACGGATAGTGGAGCAGGTAGATCGCGATCTCGAGCACGCGCGGCTCGCGCGGTCGTTCGAGACGGTATTGCTGCAAGGCGCCAAGGTAATCGGCGTACCCGAGCCGGGTGCGGAGCTCCTCGAAGATGTCCCAGTAGCGCCGCTCGCACTCCGGACCGAAGCGATCGAGGAGATGGCGCCGGAGATCGGCGATCACCGCGTCGTTGTCGAGCAGCGTGTTGTCGACGTCGACGAGGAAGACGAGCTCGGTCAGGGGAGGCACGCTGTGAATTGCGAATAAGAATTAAGAATTAAGAATTTAGAATTCGTAAACATCTCCGACGCCTCGAGCTGGATTCGTCGTTGCGAATGCAATCACGAATTCTTAATTCCAGATTCCTGATTCTTAATTCTCTGTCGGACAAGGTGCGTTGGCGTAGCCGGAGCGGAACGGCGTCACCACACCCGTCGCCGGCTCAAACTTGTGCCGCCACACGCACGCGGTGTCGTTCGCGAGCAGGTGAATCGAGATCGACGGCGTGTCGGAGATGGTGGTGACGTAGTGGATGTCGTCGGCGGGCGGCAGCAAGGTGTAGAACTCGCCGCGCGCGAGCTGCTGCCGCTTCGAGACCTCGAGCTGCGCCCGCGCCGGATCGCTGCCGTCGTCCAGGCGGCGGTAGACGGTTTCGTCCTGCCGGCCGCGGTAGATGCCGACCAGGCCCCAGGCCAGATGATCGTGAACCGGCGTCGCGGCGCCGGCGGGCACGACGAGCGAGAAGAGACAGAGCGATCTGATCTTCGGCGCGGTAGAGCGCGTACTGGCCGATGCCGCCGCCCATCCGGCTCTTCGTGTCCGGCTGCGAGCAGTCGTCCGGCAGCCAGCCGTCAGCGGCAAGGAGCGCGGCGAACGCCGGCCGCAGCGCGTCGACGCGCGCCGCGTCGTCGGCGATCGACACCCTCAGGCGCAACGTTTCGTCGATGAGCGCGCGGATCTCCGGGGTGTCGACGAGATAGCCGAAATGCGTGTGTGGGTCGTGATGTCCAAGGTCGCACATGCGGGGAGGATATACGCAAACGGCGGAGCGGAGGAATTGGAGAATTGGAGAATTGAAACAATTCACCAATTCACCAACTCCGCTCCAACTATTTCACCGTCTGCAACGGAGACTCCGCCGGGCCCGCGATCACTGCCCCGTCGGTCTTGAACCGCGACCCGTGGCACGGGCAATCCCACGTCCGCTCCGCATTGTTCCATTCGACCACGCAGCCCATGTGGGTGCAGTTGGCCGAGAGCTTGGTGGTGGCGCCGCGCTCGTCGCGGTAGACGGCGAGCTTGCCCGCTTTCGACTCGATGATCTTCCCCGATCCGCGCGGCACGTCGCGAAGCGAACGCGCCCTCCGCGCCCGCGAACCGATCGCGGATCATGTAATACGGGTAGTCCTTGTTCTCCTTGACGTAGTCCCAGAGCGCGTTGCGAACCTTCTTCCGGCCCGGGTCGAAGAGATCGCTCCACGGGTTGGTCCGGCCGGCGATGCGATCCGCCGCCATCATCCCGGTGAGGGTCCCGAAGGTCATGCCGTTGCCGGAAAAGCCGGTGCCGACGAATTGATGCGCGGCGGTCTCGCCGATGTAGGGCAGCCCGTCCGGCGTCTCGATCACCTGACCCGACCACCGGTGCGTCACCTTGACGTTCGACAACATCGACAGCAGCGTCCGCTCCAGCCGGTCGTAGCAGTGGTTGGTGTCCGGCGCCTGCCCGGTCTTGTGATCCTCGCCGCCGAAGATCACGATGTCGTGGCCTTCGCGATCGCTCGAGCCGTACGTAGTGGTACGGGTCCGCGGTATCCCAGAACAGCGCGTCGGGAACGGTTCCCGGCTTGACGCGGCCGGCAATCACATAACTGGTATAGAGCGCGAGCTTGGTCTGAAACAGCGTCGCGCTGGGCAGGTTGGCGTTGCCCATCAGCGGGTTGTGCGTGGCGAGCACGATGTCCTGGCAGGTAATCGTGTGGCCGTTCGACTTGACGGAGAGCGGCGCGTCGCTGAACTCATCGGCGGCGGAGTGCTCGAAGATCATGCCGCCGCGATCGTCGATCGCCTGCGCCAGCGCCGCGAGATACTTGCGCGGGTGAAACCGCGCCTGATCGCGTACGCGGACGCCGGGTCCGCCGACAAACGGGACCTCCTCGACGAACTCGACGTCGAACCCGAGATCGCGCGCGAGGTCAGCTTCCTCCCGGAACGATGCCGCGGAGTCGGCTCCGGGGTGGCCGATCGGCGCGTGCACATAGCCGGGCACCCAGTTGAAGTCGCAGTCGATCTTCAGGTCGGCGACGATCGAGTGAATCTGCGCGATGGCGGCGAGCCCCGCGTCCCACACGGCTTCGGCGTGGTTGCGGCCGAAGCTTTTCACCAGGCCCGGCAGCCGCAGGTCGGTCACCATCGTCAGGTGCGCGCTCGTGTGCCCGGTATCTATCTGCGCCAGCGTCTCGCGCTCGAGCAGCGCGACACGGCGTCCTTCGAGCGTCAGCAGGTAGGCTGCGGTCAGCCCGGTGATGCCGCCGCCGACGACCACGACGTCGACCGCTTCATTACGCTCGAGCTTGGGAAACCTCGGCAGAGGTGTCGATTCGATCCAGTAAGGGACGGTGTCCGTGTGAAGCTTCATGCTTTGGTTGACGCGAAGCAATTGAGCCGCCAATGATTGACGCCACTGGTGCCGCGTCTTCGCATCGACCTTCCGATCTGGCTGTCGCGCGAGCGTAACGTCGTTCGTGAACGCTTCCCTTCACTGACTCGCGATCTTCAGGCCGACATTGCCGTCATCGGCGGCGGCGTGACCGGCGCGGCCGTCGCCTGGCGCTTCGCGGAAGCCGGCGTGAACGTGGTGCTCGTCGAAGGACGACGCATCGGCCGCGGCAGCACGGCGGCGAGCACCGCGCTTCTGATGCAGGAACCGGATGAAGACTTCACTGCGCTGGCGCAGCGGTACGGACGCGCGCGGGCGCTGCGCATCTGGGAGCTCAGCCGTGAATCCACGCATGAGTTTGCTGCCACCCTCGACCGCCTGGACATCTCCTGCGACCTGCAGCCGCGCGACTCGGTGTATTACGCCACGACAGCCAGGCACGCCCGGCAACTGCGCAGCGAACACCGGATGCGTGTCCGCGCCGGGCTGCGCGCCGTGTGGCTCGAAGGCGCGGCGCTCCGCCGCACGATCGGCTTCGACGCGACCGCGGCCATCCGGACGCGCGGCAACGCGCAGGTCGATCCCTACCGCGCGTGTATCGGCTTGATGCGGGCGGCGGTTGGGACCGGCGCGCGGGTGTTCGAGCGCTCGCCGGTCACCTCAATCAGGCCGTCGACGCGCGACGTCGTCGTTCGCTGCGCGCGCGGGACGGTCCGCGCCAGCCGTGTGATCATCGCCACCGGCTACGCGACGCCGTATTTCAAGCCGCTCGGCGCGCGCTTCCGCATGCTGACGACCTATGTGGTGGCCACCCGGCGGCTCACGCTCGCCGAGCGGCGCAGGACCGGCCTGAATGATGTGATGCTGTGGGACATGGAGCGGCCCTACCACTACGCGCGCTGGACGCCAGACCGGCGCCTGATCTTCGGCGGCGCCGATCGGCCGCTGGTGCCGGAGCGCCAGCGCCGCAAGGCGCTGGAGGAGGGGACGCGCGACGTGCACGCGGATCTCGTGCGGCTGTACCCGGCGCTCGCCGACGTGCCGCTCGAGTACGCGTGGGAAGGATTGTTCGCAACCACGCCCGACGGCCTGCCGTACATCGGCCCGCACCGCCGTTACGCGCGCCAGCTCTTCGCGCTCGGCTACGGCGGCAACGGGATGACGTTCGGATTTCTCGCGTCGCGGCTGCTGCTGGAGTGGTATCGCGGGAACAGAACGAAGGACCACGACCTGTTTGCGTTTTCCCGCTGACGGCTGGACTGGCAGGGCAAGATGGGCGGGTGGGGCAGGTGAGGCAGGCGGAACACGCAGAGAGATTGATGATCTGCGTGTTCAGCGAGTTCTGCGTCGATCGTCGTGCGCTAGGCCACGTGTTGCTTGTCCTCGGGAACGGCGCGCTCGACTTCGACCGTGCAGTCGTTGAGCACCGCCGCAAGCGCGCCGACCGCCGCCAGCACCGGGGCGAACACCGCGCCGATGACGCCGACCGTCAAGGGAAACTCCGCAACGCTGCGGCTGCCCTGCTTGATGATGATGCGGCGGACGTTCCCTTCGTGCAGGAGCTTCCTGACCGCGTCGACGAGCTGATCTGTAGCGACCTTGAACGATTCCCTGAACGTTTCTGCCATGGGACCTCGCGAAGACAAGTTTGACCCGGTAGTAGCGAAATCAACGCTCGTAACGTTATACGGCCGGGCGGGCCGCAGGTTCGATTCCAGCCAAAATCAGCCTCGACCTGTGCGATTCTGAGGCGTGCAACCGCGCCGCCGGGTCGTCGGCCTTGTCGTCGTGCTCGCCGTCGCCATACCGCTTGTCGCGGCCGCCCAGCGTGGAGGGCGGTTCGGCTTCCGCTCCCGATTCGTCCAGTACCGAAAACGCCGCCTACGACGGCCGCTTTACCTTCGCCCGCATCCAGTACGCGAGATACGGCGGGTGGGCCGCCGACTATCCGACGATGGAGCGGAACCTCACGACGATCCTGCAGGAGATCACCGCGCTGCGTCCGAACGTGACCGAGAGCAACGTCCACACCTTCGACGATCCCGAGCTGCTGAAGTATCCGATTGCCTATCTGTCCGAGCCGGGCTACTGGTTTCCCAATGACGCGGAGGTGCAAAGCCTCCGGCAGTACCTGCAGAAGGGCGGATTCCTGATCGTCGACGATTTTCACTTTCCGAACGAGTGGAACGTCTTCGAAGCGGCGATGCGGCGCGTCGTGCCCGATGCGCGGATCGAGCGCCTTGACATCAAACATCCGGTTTTCAACTCGTTCTTTCAGATCGATTCGCTCGATGTGCCCTACCCCGGCCGGCTCGGGGAGCAGGGGCTGATGGGAGAGTTCTACGGCATCCACGAAGAGAACGATCCGCGCCGGCGCCTGACGGTGATCATCAACTACAACATCGACGTCGGCGACTACGTCGAGTGGTCGGGCGAGAACCTGTACAACCCTGCTTCGACCAACGAGGCGTACAAGTTCGCGATCAACTACATCATCTACGGGATGACGCATTAGGCAGCCCGCCTTCGCTCGCGGGAAATGACAGCGAGCTTCGGCGCGGCAGCTGCCCCGCCTGCCCGACCTGCCCACCCACCTGCCCCACTGCCCCACCTGCCCTGCCCGCCTCACTTGTACCGCACCCCGTGCTTGATCACGACGTCGACGCGCTGCAGTAGCGCGATGTAGCGCAGCACGTCGCCGCGGACCGCGATGATGTCCGCGTACTTGCCCGGCGCCACGGTGCCGACGTCTTTCTCCACCTTCATCGCCACCGCCGGCCAGTAGGTCGCGGCGCGCAGCGCCGTCATCGGATCGACGCCGAAGTCGGTCACCCACGCGTCCAGCTCGCGCCAGGTCGAATGGCTGTGGAAGTTCATCGGGATGCCGCTGTCGGTGCCGATCAGCACGTTGACGCCCGACTCGCGCAGCTGGTTGAACTTCCGCGCCAGCGTCGGGCGGCGCGCCGGCGTCAGCTGGTAGTACGGCAGCTGATCGGGATGCGCGAGCGACTTCTTGACGTCCTCGATGATGTCCTTCGGGAGCCCTTCCTGCCACGCCGGATCGTCGAGCGCTTCGGGGTTGTCGCGGAAGTACTCGTAGTTGAGCAGCCCTTCGGCGGTCGGCGTCCACCAGAGGGGCCCGAGGCTCATCTTCGCGGTGCGCTCGCGGATCATCGCGATGATGTCGGGGGGATACTCGGGCGCGGTGGCCAGGCCCGTGTGCTCCAGGCAATCGACGCCGGCGGCGAGCGCGCGGCGGATCTCCTCCGGTCGATGCGCGTGCGCGACCACCGGCTTTCCCGCCTTGTGCGCTTCGTCGACAACGGCGTTCACTTCCTCCATCGTCATCTGGTCCTGGTCGATCAGCTTGATGACGTCCACCTTGCCGTCGACCAGCTTGCGCACCTTCGCGCGCGCATCCTCCGCGCCGTTGACGCCCCACCGGTAGGTCTCGGTGCCGGGATACGGCGCGTGCTGGATGAACGGCCCCGAGACGTACATCGTCGGACCAGGAATCCTGCCGGCGTTGATCCGATCGCGCGTCGAGATGCTGGGCACCAGCGGACCGCCGAGATCGCGCGCGCTGGTAATGCCGGCGAGCAGCAGCTGCTTCGCCGCGGCCGGGAAGATCACCTGCTCGAACGCGGCCGGGTAGGTCTTGTCCCAGTGGTCGTAGTCGGAGTGCCCGACGATCTGCAGGTGCACGTGCATGTCCCAGAGGCCGGGCAGCACGGTCATGCCTTCGGTGGAAATCACCTCCGCGCCGGCCGGCACCTGCAGCGAGCCGACCTGGCCGACGGCGCGGATGCGATCGCCCTCGACGAGGACGACGCTGTTCTGCAGCGGACGGCTGCCGTTGCCGTCGATGAGCGTGCCGCCGACGAGCGCTTTGACCGCGCGCGTCTGGCCGCTGGGATGAAGGGTCAAGGCGAACGCGAAGACGCACGCCAGGACGACAAGCCGCCGAATCATGGTTCCTCCACCGCGGATGATGACCTGATCCCGATGCGAACCGCCAGCGCCGGGCACGAAGCGATCGACGCTCGACAACGTTCGTCCGGCCGAAGGGCGCAAGGTGAGGCAGCCAAGAACAGCGATGGAGAGCAAGACGAAATACTCGGGCCGATCGGGCAGCATCTACGGGAAACGCTCGTATGAACGGTGGCGGTTGCCGCATGCCGCGGTCACTTCTCGCGCGCCGTCCGTCTTGGATGGTCGCGAAGAACGCCGTTGCATGGTTTGAGCAACCGAACGGGTTTTTTAGCCCGGTCGTGAGCCAGCACCTGTGACGGGCGTGTATCGTCGAACGGGAATCGGTTCGATTGCTTCAGCGGGCGCTGGCGCACCAATTGCGACCGCAACTTCGCCGTGAGCTCAGCAGAGACTCGACCGTGGCGCCCGAGCTGAACCTGGCTGAGCTCGTGGCAACGGCCTTGCACGCCTGGCCGTAAGCCAGTGACGTACGCGGCATGACATCAACAGCCGGAACCGGCATGTCTCGCATGCGCCTGATCCTCGCCCACCTGGCCATTGCCGGCGTGATCGGCGGTTCGTTCTACGACATCGTGATGCGCCAGGAGCACTGGCCGTTCTCGAACTATCCGATGTTTGCCAACGTGCATCGGTCGGCCGTGCTCCGCTGGCCGCGCTTGTACGGAGTGACCGCGAACGGCGAGGAAGTGCCCATCGTGTCATATCGCGAACTATGGCCGCTGGACCAATCGCGGCTGCCTCTCGGCTTGAGGGCGATCTACAGCATGGAGGACGCTGATGAACGCGTCCGAACGGCGCTGCGCGACGTGCTGCGCCGCTACGAGGCGCGGCGCCCGTCTGGCGCGCACAGCGGTCGGCCGCTGGTTGCGATTCGGCTCTATCTCGTCAGCTGGAACATCGAGCCGTTTGCCCGCAACCTTCACAACCCGACAGAACGCCGTCTGCTGGCGGATGCCTCGCTGGACAGGTGATGCGCGCGATGTCGAGCGTCCTCCAGGCACTCGCGCAGCGATGGATGGCGTTCTGGTTCGAGCCCGCGGCGCCGACCAACCTCGCCGTATCGCGCATCGTCGTCTACGCTCCGCTCGCGGTCTTCTATCTCCTGCACGATTACTCGGTGTGGGGTGACGTATCGCCGGCGCTCTACCAACCGATCTGGTTGTTCGAGACGCTCCACCTGCCGGTCTTCAGCACTTCGGTGCTCGACGTGCTCCAGAACGTCTGGAAGCTGTCGCTCTTTACCGCGGCGATCGGGCTCTTCACCACGGCCAGTTGCGCCGTCTCCGCGGCGCTGGGGCTGTACCTCCTCGGCCTGCCCCACAATTTCGGGCAGACCTATCACTTCGACGCCGCCATCGTGTTCGCCTTCGGGGTCCTCGCGCTGTCGCGGTGCGGCGACGCCTTGTCGGTGGATGCCTGGCGTCGCGCCTCGCGCAACCGCGCGGCCGCGCGCGTCTGCCCGAGCGGCGAGTACACGTGGCCGATCCGGCTGGTGTGGGTGACGCTATCGCTCGTGTTCTTTGCCGCGGGCGTCGCGAAACTCTGGACGTCCGGTTTCGAGTGGATCGCATCCGATCAGATGACGCTCCTGCTGATGCGGGTGCAATATCACATCTCCGACGCCGACCCGGTCACCAACTGGGGGAGCTACATCGCGCAACATTCGATCGTGGCGCGCGCGCTGGCCGCACTCACGCTGATCATCGAAACCACCTATCCGCTGGCGCTCTTTCGCACGCGGCTCCGTCCGGTGATCGTGCTGGCGGGCATCGGCCTGGTCGTCGGCATTCGACTGCTGATGGGGCCGACCTTCGAGCATTTCCTGTTGTTGAACGCCTTCTGGGTGCCGTGGGATCGTGTCGGTGTCCGGCTGCGGGCGCGGCTGGGGCACGACCGTCACCCTCCCGGCATTCGACGATGTGCCGCACAAGGGCCGCCCGCCTGCCCGCGAAAAAGCCGTCCATGTGTGATGTTTCAGTCGTCGTCCCGACGCGCAATCGTGCCGAATCGCTTCGGCGCCTGCTGCGGACGCTGCTGGCGCAGCAGGCCGAGGGCATTCGCTACGAAGTGCTCGTGGTCGACAACGGTTCGAGCGATGCGACCCGAACGATCGTCGAGGAATGCGCTGCCGCGGATTCGCGCGTCAGGTACTTCATGGAGCCGCGCCCCGGCGTCTCGCACGCACGAAACACCGGCATCGTCAGCTCGGCGGCGCCGATCATCGCCTTCGTCGACGACGACGTCGAGGCGCGCGCTGACTGGCTGATGACGCTGAAACGCGCGTTCGACGAGCATCCCGATGCCGATTGCATCGGCGGCCGCGTGCGCCCGGTGTGGACGACGCCCCGTCCGGCCTGGCTGACGTCGTCGCACGTCGGCGCGATTGCCGTCCAGGATCGGCTCACCGGATTCACGATCGGCGCCGACAACGCGTCGCCGTGCCTGTTGACGGCAAACTTCGCGTGCCGGCGGGCGATATTCGAGGACGTCGGCCTGTTCTCGCCGACGTTCCGGCGCGGGCAGGACCGCGAGCTGCAGATGCGCATGTGGCGCGCCGGCAAGCGCGGTGTCTATCGTCCCGACGTCGAAGTCGTCGTCGAGCCGCCGGCCGATCGCCTGACCAAGGCCTATCACCGGCGCTGGCAGGCGACGACGGCGAAGTACCACGCGCTGATGTGGTATCCCGACTCGATCGCCGCCGACAACCGGCTCGTCGCGATCGACCCGCAGCGCCGCACGCTCTTCGGCACGCCGCTGTTCCTCTACCGTGGGTTCCTGACGCACGTGACCGGGTTGCTGCGGGCGGCACTGTCGTTCGACGCGAACCAGTTCTTCCACCACGAATCGCGACTGTGGTACGCCGTGAGCTTCATCTGGACGCGCTGGCGTCAGCGCCGCGCAGGCGTCACGGGCCCTCAGGAATCGGACGTACCCCGCTACTGCGCCGTCGAAGAGACCAACCGATCGCTCATCGCGTAGAGCGACGAGGCGGCCGCTCTCCGGCCGCTCATCCAGTGGCGTCTTCGCGCTAGATTAGAACGCGTGGACACGAACTTTCTCACCGACTTCCGCCAGACGGTCGATCGCGCCGCGCATCGGCTGCGCGCGCTGTCCGACGACGAAGCGTCATCCAGGCCGGCGCCGGGAAAGTGGTCGCGCAAGGAGATCATCGGCCACCTGATCGACTCCGCATCGAACAACCACGGGCGATTCGTCCGCGCGCAGTTGCAGGACGATCTCGTGTTTCCCGGCTACGACCAGGACGCGTGGGTGCGGGCGCAGCGCTATCAGGATCGGCCGTGGCCCGATCTGGTCGCGCTCTGGCAGGCATTCAACCATCACATCGCGGACGTGATGGAAACCGCCGACCGCGCACGAGATGACCCGGCCGCGAGCGCGGCACAACCTCGATCAACTCGCGTGGCAAACCGTCAGCGCGATGCAGTCCACGACCCTCGAGTACTTCATGCGCGACTACGTCGATCACCTGAAGCACCATCTCGGGCAGGCGCTGCCGCGCGAATAGGCTGGAAGAGGCGGTCTCCTTGTAGGGCTGCCCTCGGGTCCGCGCTGCAGCCGAGAACCGTAGAAGAGATTCTCTGCGTGCTCCGCGTGCTCTGCGTTCCAACGTCGTTGTCAGGGGACCGACAGCAGCGCAGCCATCGCGAGGAGCACGATCGCGACGCCGGCCGTCAGGCCCACCGACCGTGCAACCAGGGTCCACACCATGGCCACCGACTCCCGGGCAACAGGCTGCGCTGCGGCATTCGAAATCATGAATGGTCTCGACTAGGCAGGAAGGGCCCGGAGGTCGCGGCCGCCGAGGCGGATGTACATTTCTTCGTCGGCCGCGAACGCGGCAGTCGAGGCTGGCCGGCCAGGGTTCTTCGATCTGCATCATCGCCAGCGCCGCGCCGACGAGCGCCATGTTCTTGGTGAAGTTGATCATCTCGATCTGGCGCTTCTGGTGTTCCTGTTCTTCCCAGAAGCGGTGCATCTGCAGCGAGACCGGAATCAGGAAGGCGACAATCGCCGCCAACCCCTGCCGCGGCTTGAGGCCTGCGGCGATGCTGAGGCCGCCGGCGAGCAGCAGCGCGCCCGTGGCCTGCACGGCCCTCTCCGGAGCCGGAACACCCTTGGCGGCGGCGTACTGCTTCATGCCTTCCAGTTGCTGGAAATGGTTGATGCCCGAGTACGCGAAGAAGCCGCCGAAGATCGTCCGACCGAGCACAAACAGCGTGCGCATACGTCCTCCGCTGTTGCGGAGATGCACTCTTCGTTCCGCTTCGGTTCAGAACTACAGTCGAGCTTTGCAGCTCGACGACGACCGTGCCCTCCCTTCTCGACCGGCCCTGCCCAGCCCTACCTGCCTGCCCCACCGCCCCGCCCGCCCCGCCTGTCGCGGCCGCGCGAATTTACACAGAGGCGCCGAGCGCCAGCTCGATGTGCCCGGCATGATGCCGGCAGTGCCATGCGTACAGCGCGATCCCCTCGTCGAGCGTGACGCGGCCCAGCTCCGGGTGCACGTAGGCGCGCGCGAACCGATCCGCGGGCAGGCCGCGCAGGAACGCAACCCAGCGGCGGTGCAGCGACTCCAGCAGCGCGAGCGACATCTCGGCAGGGCCGCTCTTCGCCTCGGAGAGCTCCGCCCACTGCGCCTCGTCGTAGGCCTTGATCGCGGGATCGTCCTCGGTGATCGCGAACTTCATCCGGATGTACGCGTTCATGTGGCTGTCGGGGACGTGGTGCACGACCTGGCGCACGGTCCATCCATCCGGACGATACGGCGTGTCGAGCTCGCGCTCGGAACGTCCGTTGACGAGCGCGCGGAAGCGCGCCGGCGCCTGCTCGATGGTGTCGATGCAGGCACGGCGCGCGTCGGCGTCGAGCGGTGCGGTCAATCGCGCGAAGCGGCCGACGGGGTAGCGAAGCTGTTCGAGGTCGGGCATGTCGTTTCTCTCCTGCTGATAAAATGCGCGGCTTGAGGTTTTCCCTATGTTAAGAGCTTCCCTTGTTTTTTCTCTCGTACTGTCCTTCATGATCCTGATGCTGCCGGCTCATGGATCGCAGCCGCTGCTCGCGCAGCAGCCGGCGCCCGCCTCGGGCGGACGCACACAGTCGATTGGCGAGCGCACCGCCGGGATGCAGAAGATCGACGGCTACTTCCCGCTCTACTGGGACGAGCGCACCGGATCGATCTTCATCGAGATCCCGCGGTTCGACACCGAGTTCCTCTTCTCGCTCGGCCTCGCGGCCGGCCTCGGGTCGAACGACATCGGCCTCGATCGCGGGGCCGGCGGCGGCGCCCGCGTCGTCTCGTTCCAGCGCGTCGGCCCGAAGGTCCTGCTGGTGCAGCCGAACCTGTCGTTCCGCTCGAGCAGCGCCAATGCGCTCGAGCGCAAGTCGGTGGAGGATTCGTTTGCGAAGTCGGTGCTGTGGGGATTCACCGTCGCCGCCGAGAGCGACGGCCGCGTGCTCGTCGACGGCAGCGAATTCCTGCTGCGCGATCTGACCAACGCCGGCAACGCGCTGCGGCCCGGCAACTACCGCGTCGATCGCACGCGCAGCGCCTTCTACCTGCCGCGGACCAAGGGGTTCCCGAAGAACACCGAGGTCGAGATGACGCTGACCTTCGTCAACGACGCCGGCAGCGGACGCGGCGGCGGCAACGCGGCCGGGCCGCAGCAGGGCCCGCCGCCGATCGGCGAAGGCGGCGGCCGCGGCGCGGTCACCGGCGGCCGCGGCGGCGGCCTCTTCTCGGGCTCGGTCGCGAGCGTGACGCCGACGCCCGACGCGGTCACGCTGCGCGAGCACGCGTCGTTTGTCGAGCTGCCCGACGGCAACTACAAGCCGCGCGCCGACGACCCGCGCGCCGGCTACGGCGGCCTGACGTTTGTCGACTACAGCACGCCGATCGGCGAGCCGATGCAGATCCGCTACATCCGCCGCCATCGTCTCGAGAAGAAAGATCCGGCGGCGGCGATGAGCGAGCCGGTGAAGCCGATTCAGGTACCGGGTCGACTCGGGCGCGCCCGAGGACGTGAAAAAGGCGCTGGTCGAAGGCGCGAGCTGGTGGAATCAGGCGTTCGAAGCCGCGGGGTTCCGCAACGGCTTCAAGGTTGACGTTCTTCCCGACGGCGCCGACCCGATGGACATCCGCTACAACATGATCAACTGGGTCCACCGCTCGACGCGCGGCTGGAGCTCCGGCGGATCGGTGGCCGACCCCCGAACCGGCGAGATCATGAAGGCGACGGTGACGCTCGGGTCGCTGCGCGACCGCCAGGACTACATGATCTTCGAGGGACTGCTCTCGCCTTACACCGGCGGCAGCGAGCGCCCGCCGGTGCTCTACGAGACGGCGCTGAAGCGGATCCGCCAGCTGTCGGCGCACGAGGTCGGTCACACGCTCGGCCTCGGGCACAACTACTACGACAGCGACAAGGGCTGGATCTCGGTGATGGACTATCCCCATCCGCTCGAGAAGCTGAACGCGGACGGCTCGATCGATCTGTCGGAGGCGTATCAGGCGCGCATCGGCGACTGGGACAAGGTCACCATCAACTACGGCTATCGCGAGTTCCCCAAGGGGACGAACGAGGCGCCGCCGCTCCAGAAGATCCTCGACGATGCATGGGCGCAGGACCTGCGCTACATGACCAACCAGGACACCGATTCGAACCCGAAGGTGGACCAGTGGTCGAACGGCGTCGATCAGGCGGACGAGCTGTACCGGCTGATGAAGGTGCGCCGATCCGCGCTCGATCGCATGGGCGAGCACACGATTCGGCCCGGCGCGCCGATGGCGACCATCGAGGAGCCGCTGGTGCCGATCTTCATGTATCACCGCTACACCGTGGAGTCGGCGGCGTCGATGGTTGCGGGACAGGACTTCATCTACGGCATGCGCGGCGATAAGCGAACGCCCGACCAAGGGCGTGTCAGTTGACGATCAGCGCAAGGCGCTCGACGCGCTCGCCGCGACCCTGAAGCCCGCCGAGCTGACGGTGCCGAAGACGGTGCTCGATCTCATCCCGCCGCGTCCGCCCGGCTGGGGTCTCCACCGCGAGCTCTTCCCGCGGACCACCGGCGACACCTTCGATCCGTTGAGCCCGGCGACGATCGCCGCCGACGTGACGATCGGCTTCGTGCTGCAGCTCGATCGCGCCGCGCGCATGGTGGCGCAGCACGCGGTCGACCCCGCCGCGCCCGGGCTGGAGTTCGTGATCGATCGCCTGACCGCGGCCACCTGGGACGCGCCGACGACCAACGGTTACGAGGCGGCGGTGCGGCGGGCCGAAGAGCGCGTGCTGGTCGACCGCATCATGTGGCTCGCTACGGCGTCGCCGAACAGCGAGGTGCGCGCGATCGCGTCGATGAAGCTGTCGAAGCTCGCCGCGCGCGCGAAGGCGACGGTGGCGAAAACAGAAGTGGACACGGCGCATCGGACGCTGCTCGCCGCCGACATCAAGCGCTTCCTCGAACGGCCGGCAGAGGTGGCGCACGTGATCCCGCCGCCGGACGCGCCGCCGGGCGCGCCAATTGGCGAGCCGGCGCAGGACTGGCTGGCGCGGCCGCGGTGGTAGCTCCGCTATTTGTCTTTTTCTTCCGCGTCGGTGGGCTTGCGGCGCCAGGGGAGAACGTTCGGCCGCTTGATTAATGCTTCGACGTCGTCCTGCAGATCGCGAACGGCGCCGGCCATGTCGTCAAGGTTGTTCTGTATGTCTTCCGGACTGGGCGTGCTCCGCGCGCCCTTCCGGCGTTCGGATTCGCTACGTTTCCGATCCATTAAGGCGGAATGAAGCACATCATATGCCGTTTTTTGCTAGCGACTAAACCTCGTTGCCAATAATGGCCGAGTAACTGAAGATAATTAATATCAACATTGACATAGTTAATTAGTACTGCCACTATCCGCGCGATGGCGACTCAGGACTGGCAGGCCCTCACGCGACTCACCGCCGGCGCGCCATTCGACATCGAGCGCGTCCGGCTGGTGGGCCAGGAGGTCGCGATCGAGGGGCACTTCGAGGTGCCGCCGCTCGCGCGTCTGGCCGCCGAGGATCAGACCTTCGTCATCGCATTCGTCCGCTGCCACGGCTCCATCAAGCAGATGGAGAAGTTCTTCGGCGTCAGCTACCCCACCATCAAAAACCGGCTCAATCGGATCGGCGCGCTGCTGCCGTTCGTGGAGATCGAACCGGTGGACGGTCCCGAGCGCCCATCGGCCAGCGCGCTGCTGTCGCAGCTCGAACGCGGCGAGGTGACGGTGGACGACGTGGTCGGTCAACTGCAGAAACCGGATGTGACCCGTGAGCGATGAGACACGTCGCGTGCTCGACCTGTTGGCGCAGGGCAAGATCACCGTCGACGATGCGGATCGGCTGCTGCGCGCGATCTCGGGCGGGCCCGAGCGCGGCGCTCACGCCGCGGCGGAGGCCGAACCGCCGAAGCGGCGCTGGGTCCGTATCGCGGTCCACAAGCCGGGCCACAGCGGCACTCGCGAGCGCGACGTCAACATCCGCGTGCCGATCGCCATCGTCAAGAGCGGCATGCGCCTGGGCGCGCTGATTCCGGGCATGGCCGGCGAGCAGGTGTCGGCGCGGCTGCGCGAGCGCGGGCTCGATCTCGATTTCTCGAAGCTCGACGCCGCCGCGATCGACGAGGTGCTGAAGGAGCTTGGCGACGCCAACATCGAGATCGATGCGGGCAAGGCGCAGGTGCGGATTACCTGCGAATAAGACAGGGCCGGTTTGAAAATCGCCCGTTGTCGGCAGGGGACGGCCTTCAGGCCGTTCCGCGCGCGATCACGTCCGTCGCGGTCATCCCGTACAGCGGCGGCGTCTTCACATCCAGCATCCCGAGCATCGTGTAGATCTGCCCGCGGTGGTGGATCTCGTGCTCCGGCATCATCCTCAGCCACTTCCACGTCGTCAGCCGCGTTCCCTCCGGCGTCGCGCACTTCGCGGCCAGCGCCTCCGGCGTCAGCGCGCGAAACTGCACGAGCGACTCCTCGTGCATGCGATCGAGGAAGCGCAGCACCGCGTCGCGCCCCTCGGCGAGCTCGCGGCCGTGGCTGACGTAGCCGCACTGGCGGTCGTGCACGGTTTCGGCCCAGATGTAGCGCTCGGTGACGGCGATGTGCCGGACGAGATCGCCGAGCGTGAACGCGCCTGGCTTATAGGTCCACTCGATGTGCTCCTCCGGAATACAGGCGGCGACGCGCCGCGTGCGCTCGCGTACACGCTCGAAGTAATGGAGGAATTCGTCGAGGTCGAACATCGTGCTAGCGTAGCAAAATCGGCATGGAGTATCGCGAACATCGCAGCCCACTCGGCGCATTCGTCGAGTGCGTGTGGTTCCTCAGCGCCAAAACTGGCGGCGGCGCCGGCGCGCCCGCAGCCAGCCAGCGAATCCTGCCTGATGGGTGCGCCGAGCTGATCTTTCACTTTCGCGACCGGTTTCATGCGGTGTCATCGTCGGGATTGCAGCAGCAGCCGGCGGCGTTTCTCGTCGGCCTCCTCACCTCGCCGCTGGTGATCGCGCCGGCCGCGGACGTCGACACCATGGCGGTCCGCTTCCGTCCCGGCGGCGCGTACCCGTTCTTCCGCGCGCCGATGTCGGCGCTGACCGACCGCTGTGTCCCGCTCGGCGATCTGTGGACGCCGCGTGACGCGTCGCGCCTGTGGCATCGGCTCGCCGCTTCGCGCGGCGACGACAGTCGGGTCACGATCGTCGCGCGCGAGTTGCAGCGACGAATCGCGGTGGCGGACGAAGACCGCGTGACGCCGGTGGCGGTCGCGGCGCTGGTACGCACCGCGGGTCGCGCGCGCGTCGACGCACTCGCCGGCCGCGCCGGCACGACGACGAGGCAGCTGCAGCGGCGGTTCGTGGAGCGCGTCGGCGTGAGCCCGAAAACGCTCGCGCGCATTCTGCGTTTTCAGCGCACGCTGCTGCACCGCGCCGTCGGCGAGCCATCGCGCGCCGACTGGGTGCGCGTGGCGGTCGAGTGCGGGTACGCGGATCAAAGCCACCTGATCCACGACTACGCCGCGTTTGCGGGTGAAACGCCGGCCAGCCTGATCGCGGCTGAAGGTGAGCTGTCGGCCTACTTCACCGCACCTCAGCGGCTTGCAGCGTTCTTCGGGCTGCCTTCTTGCATCACCGCGGTTCCCCAGAAGCCCTGACCGGGCTTCGTCGCAAAATCCCTCGGGAAATTGCCACTATTCGCTGGCCGCTTCAGGACAGTCAGCCCGTTCGGGCGCCCGCGATCGAGGACAGCAGCATGCCGCTCGCACGCTTCGCATTTCGCGCGATGACAAGCGGAGACGCACCGCCCGATGGCGACAAGGCCGCAGCCGACCGACCGGCTGCGGCTGCCCGATCTCCCGCTATCATGGCGGCCGCCACCATCCGCGGTTAAACGCGCCGCTCCGCCGCGCGACGGCGCGGCTCGAGTCCAAATCATGACGCATCGTCGGCTGGCCATCGCATCGCTCGTCCTCGCGCTCGCCGGCACCGCACAGCCGGCGTTTGCGCAAGCTGCACCGGCGTCGCAGCCGACGTTCCGATGGGACGATCACCCGTCGATCCGGTTCGGCGGCGGCACCCACATCGATCTGCGCGCGCGCTTTTCGGGCGACGTGCGCGACTCCGATGTACCGCTGCCCGACGAAGAGATCGGCGCGTTCGACATCGCCCGGCGGCGCATCGGCGTCGAAGGCGAAATCAAGAACATCTTCGACTTCCAGGTCGAACGCGAGCTGATCAGCGGCGGCGACGGCTGGCGCGACGTCTTCCTCAACTACAAGCAGTTCGACTACGCCCAGGTGATCGTCGGGAAGTTCAAGCTACCCTTCAGCCTCGACGAGAACACCAGCTCGACCAACCTCGACTTCGCGAACCGCTCCCTGGCTGCCTCGTTCCTGGCCCCGGGGCGCGACATCGGCGTCCAGGTGCACGGCCGGGTCGCGAAGCGAATCCTGCGCTACGAGCTCGGCGTCTTCGAGCACGACGGCCGCAATGCCCGAACCAACGACACCACGCGCGTCACCGGCGGACAGACAATCGCCGGACGCGTCCGCGTCGAGCCGTTCCGGCACTCGAAGTCGCCGGCGCGCGAGCTCGAGATCGGCGCGGCCTTCACCGGCAGCGACGTCGAGGAAGGCATTCCCGGATTGCGCGGCCGAACGGTGCTCGACACCGCGTTCTTCCGCCCCGAGTACCTGGTCGGCGGCCGGCGGCAGCGCCGCGGCATCGAAGCGCAATGGCGGCCGGGCCCCTTCTCCGTGAAGTCGGAGTGGATTCACGTCTCCAACGAGCGGCTCGGCCTGAGCGTCGAGGACACCAATCTCTCGCCGATCACCTCCACCGGCTGGTATGTCAGCGGCACGTGGGCGATCACCGGCGAGACGAAAGCGTCCGGCCTCGACAGGCCAAAGCGGCCGCTGCCCGGCGGCGGCTTCGGCGCCGTCGAAGTCGCGGCGCGCGTCGAGCGGCTCGAGTTCAAGAGCGACGCGCCGGGTCAGGCGCCGTCGAGCAGCCCGCGCGCCGACGCCATCCTCGGCAACGCGGATCGCGTGCTGACGCTCGGCGCCAACTGGTACGTCAACCGCTGGGTGAAGGTGCAGGCCAACTTCATCCGCGAGTCGATCGAAAACCCGGCGCTGGGGCCGCTGCCCTCTCAACCGACCTTCTGGAGCCGCGTCCTCCGGTTCCAATTGAGCATCTGAGGTGATGGTGCAACGCCGCTTCTTCCTCTGCGCGATCGCGCTCGCCCTCTGGGCGGCCGCGGCGCCACGGCCGGCGGCCGCGCAGTCGGCCGACGAGGTCTTCGACGCGACGACGCTGCACGAGGTCCGCCTGCTGATCAACTCGAAGGATCTGCAGCTGCTGCGCGCGAACTTCACCGAGAACACCTACTACCCCGCCGACATGGTCTGGGGCAGCGAGCGGGTGCGCAACGTCGGCGTCCGGTCTCGCGGCGCCGGCTCGCGCAACGGCGTCAAGCTCGGGCTGCGCATCGACTTCGACCGCTACACCAGCGATCAGCGCTTCGCCGGGCTCTCGTCGCTCGTGCTCGACAACCTGCTGCAGGATCCGTCGATGGTGCGCGAGCAGGTCTCGATGGCGTTCTTCAACCGCATCGGCGTGCCGGCGCCGCGCGAATCGTTCTGCCGTCTCTTCATCAACAACGAGTACCAGGGTGTCTACGCGCTGGTCGAGGAGATCGAGCCCGAGTTCGTCGACCGCACGCTCGGAGAAGACGACGGCTACCTCTTCGAGTATCACTGGGTGGCGCCGTTCCGCGGCGAAGATCTCGGCACGCTGGACGCCTACAAGCCGCTCTTCGAGCCGCGCAACCACGAATCGGACTCCGACAGCGTGCTCTACGGCTCGATCAGCGATCTGTTCCGCGAGGCGGCGACGACCGACGCGACGACGCGCGAGCGGATCGAGCGCTTTCTCGACGTGCCATCGTTCATCACTCTCGTCGCGGCGGAGAATTTCCTCGCCGAGAACGACGGCCTCCTCGGCTACGCGGGGATGAACAACCTCTACATGTATCGCTTCACGGGCACGACGCGGCAGCGCTTCCTGCCGTGGGACAAGGACAATACGTTCCTGCAGATCGATTTCCCCATCCTCAGCCGCCTCGACGACAACGCGCTGTCGCGGCAGCTGCTCGCGTTCGAGGATCTGCGCGCGCAGTATCTCGACACGCTTGCCGCCTGCGCGCGGGCAGCGGCGGAGGAAGACTGGCTGCTGAACGAGATCACGCGCTCCTCGGCGCTCATCGCCGACGCCGCGCACCAGGACACGCGCAAGCTCTTTTCGAACGAGGAGTTCGACGCCGGCGTCGAGTTCGTCAAGGCGTTCGCGGCGCAGCGTTCGCCGTTCGTGCTGAGCTCGCTCGCAGGCGTGCGCTAAGCGGCCGCTCTCGTAGGGCGCGGCTTCAGCCGCGCCTTGCCTCGACCGTCCGCGCTGAAGGCCGGCGACTCGGCACGTTCCGCGGCGAAGACCGTTGGAGTAGACCGCAGTGCTCGCACGAAAAACACGGCTCCGGCTCATCGTCGGCGGCCGCGGCCTGTAGGCTGCGGCTGCGGCCCTGTCGATGGCCGGCGCCGTGTTTTTCGTGCGGTACTGACGGTCAATCCAACGGTCTTCGCCGCGGAACGTGCCGAGTCGCCGTCGCCTGCGAGGACAGTGCGCCTCGATCAGCGCGGCGTGCCGCAGCCGCTCGTCGCGCGCCGATACGGGAAGTCGACCGCGAAGGCGCGGCCGTTGTCTTCGCCCTCGATGCGCGCGGCCAGGCCGGCGTCGCCGTCCCGACGGTAGACGATCCGCTTGAGATGATCGGCGTGGCCGGGGTTGACGAACACCAGTTCCGCCGCGTTCTCCGACGACAGCTTGAAATCGACCGGCGGCCGCCCGTTCGGCTGCGGCACGTAGTAGATGCCGTCGGCGCGAGCCTCGATGCGGAGGAACTCGAACGACACCGTGCGCCCTCCTTCGACCGTGCGGCTGGTGCCGACGAGCATGTTCGTCGAGGGCTGCGTCCAGTGCTCTTCGACGCAGCGGGCGCCGGCGGTGAACTGCCAACTGCCGGCGAGCCAGGCGATATCGTGCAACGTCAAGGCGAGAGCTATCTCAGCAATCATGATGGCAAGCCTATCGGCTTCCGCCCGCGGCGCGATTGTAAGAATGCGACACCGGCTGCGGCCGGGGTGGGTTCGGTGGACAAAATCGAACGTGAAAATCAATTCTTGCCCCCGGCGGGATGACGTATAGTGACGGCCTCCGACCTGAGATCCGCCTGATCCTGGGGGTTCCCATGCGCTGGCTCTTCACGTCAGTCTTCCTGTTGGCGTTTCTTTCGCCGGCATTTGCCGAGGATGCGCTGCCGAGCCGATCGCTCGATCTGCCCGTCGCGATCGTGATCGAGGCGCCGATCAACTTCGATCTCCTCGACTTCCGCGAAGAAGTCCGCCTGCCGCCCCCGGTCCCCGAATCGACCCCGAACAGCTTCTTCGTCGTCAAGCAGCACATCGGCTTCGCCGGCGGTTATGACAACGGCAGCGCGCACGCCAGCGTCGGCTTCTACATCACGGTCGCAGAATGGGGGCGGTGGAATTTCGGCGTGCCGTCGTTCGAGGTTGGCGTCGGCCGCTACCCGGTCTACGACCGGCTGAGCAACCGATCGTTCATGAAGGACCAGATCGCGTTCTTCGTCAGCCTGGCGTCGGCGCACTTCCGCGCCGGCTACATCCGCGCGTGGGGCCTGAACTGGTACGTGAACCTCGAGCAGGTGTTCGACATGAAGGCGAACCGTGGCGGCTCGCAGTTCGGTATCTCGTTCAGTAGGAAATAGCGGCGACAGCCACCCGTCCACGACGATCAACGCAGAGCCCGCTGAGCACGCAGAGCATTCTTTCTTTTCTGCCGATCTCTGACGCAACGGCCGGAGCGCCGTTCGCGGCGTTCAGGGCTGAATAGCGGCGACAGCCACACGTCCACGACGATCAACGCGGAACTCGCTGAGCACGCAGAGCATTCTTTCTTTTCCTGCCGATCTCTGACGCACCGGCCGGAGCGCGTTCGCGGCGTTCAGGTGCTGAATAGCGGCGACAGCCACCGTCCACGACGATCAACGCGGAACTCGCTGAACCCGCGGAGGACGTTTTTTCTTTCCGGCTTTTGCGTGACGAACCTGGCGGTGCGCTCTTCAGAGAAGAGAAGATTTCTTTTCTGCGAGCCCTGCGGGTTCTGCGTTGATCGTCGTGATCACCGGCCGGCGGCTTTGCGGCCGGTCTCGACGGCTTTGAAGCCGGCCTCGCCCCAGTTCATCACGAAGACGCTGAAGCCCTGCTTCATCCGCATCTCGATGTCGTTCGCCGAGGCGGGAAAGCCGCACGGCACGTTGAATTCCTTGCACGCTGCCAGCACCTGCTGAATGGCGTTCTCCCACGCGGCGGTGTCGACCACCCGCTCGCCGGCGGCGTTGGTGGTGGAGAACACACCGCGCAGCGTGCCGGCGCCGGGCCACAACACGCCGATGCCCTTGACCGCGGCGATCTCGCGGACGTGCTTCAGCCCTTCCTTGCTCTCGACGATCGTCCAGTTGATCAGCTCGCCGTCGGGATTGAGCGGCCAGAGGTCGGCTTTCTGCTTGTAGCGGTCGTCGCTCATCCCCCAGTTGGCCGGCGCGTCGCCGGTGTCGTCGGCGCGCGTCCCGCCCTTCGACTTGAAACGCATCGCCGCCAGCCCGGCGCGGACTTCGTCCGCGCTCTCGACCTCGACGAACATCAGGCCGCTGACGCCGAGATTCAGCGCGCGGCTGATGTCGGCGGTCGCCTTGGCGCGGTCGGCCGAAATTTTCGGCACCTTCACGACCAGCGGCGTCGACGCCGACATGAAGCGCGCGCGTGTCTGCGACACGGCGTCGACGGTCGCCTTGACGAAGTCGTTGACCGGCGCGTAGCCGCGGTCCATGCCGCCTTCGAGCGCGCCGCTGAACAAGAAGTCCGCGTCGTGATAGGCGAGCGCCTCGCGCGCGAACTCCGCCGGCGCCTTCGGCGCGACCTCGGCCGGCGGCGGCGCGCCGGCGCGGCCGCGGCCCGATGGATTGCTCGGCCAGTAGACCCCGAACACCGGCTTCTTCTGCTCGAGCAGGGTGATGATGCGATTGAAGCGTGGCACCGGCGGCGCCTGGGCAATCGCGAGCACGTTCAGCGCGCCAATCGCCAACGACGCAGACACCAGCAGCAGTTTGCAGCGCATACGCCGCATTTTATCTCCACTCGCCGCGGCGCATCAGCGGCTCGGCCGAGCCGTCCGGCAGCACGCCGTCGACGTCGAGCTCGCCGGATCCGATCATGAAGTCGACGTGCGCCGCGCTGCGGTTGCCGCCCGCCGCCTCGAACTGGGCGTCGTCCATCCCCTCGCCGCCACGCATCGTGAACTTGTAGGCGGCGCCGAGCGCGACGTGGCTTGCCGCGTTCTCGTCGAAGAGCGTGTTGTAGAAGAGGCGCCCGGTCTGCGAGATCGGCGAACTGTTCGGTACCAGCGCCACCTCGCCGAGCCGCGCCGCGCCCGGATCCATCGCCACCAGCGTGCGCAGCACCGACTCGCCGCGCTCGGCGGTCACCTCGACGGCGCGCCCGTCAACGAAGGTCAGCGTGAAGTTCTCGATCAGCGTGCCGCCATAGCTGAGCGGCTTGGTCGAGCGCACGGTCCCGTTGACGCGATCCTTGTGCGGCATCGTGAACACTTCTTCGGTCGGCAGGTTGGGCGCAAAGCGAACGCCCGCCGCGGTGACCGAACTGCCGCCGATCCACTGATGGCCGGGCGCGAGGCCGATCGTCAGATCGGTGCCGGGGCCGCGATAGCGCAGCGCGGTGTACTGCTTGTCGTTCAGCAGATCGGTGCGCGCCGCGAGGTCGCGCAGATGGGTTTCCCACGCGGCGATCGGATCGGGATGATCGAGGCGGCAGAGGCAGCTGATCGCGTCCCACAGGCGGTCAACCTGCTGCGATGGTTCGATATCGGGAAAGACGCGCGCCGCCCACGATGCCGCCGATGCGGCAACCACCGCCCAGTTCGTGCGATTGCGTGAGATCTGCTCGCGGAACGGCCGGACGTTGCGGGCGGTCGATTCCTGCAGCGTCGCGACCAGGTCGGCGGGAGCGTCCTTCAACTGATCCGGGTCGTTCGCGTAGATCGACAGGATGGCGTGACCGGCGGTGACGTGATCGGCCAGCGCGCGCGGCATCCAGTCGGAGAACTCGTCGAACGAGTCGGGCGCGGCGTGCGCGAAGCGCGCGGCGAGCATCGCCTCGTCGCCCCAGAGCGTCTCGACGAGCTGCGCGCCGGCCTCATACGCCGCCGCCGTTACGTGCCGGATGAGCGGCGCCGCTTCGAGCGACGCGCCGCCGTTTGCCATCGGGCCGACGATGAGGAGTCGCTGCCTGGGTTGAAGGTTGAGCCCGATTCGTACCGCGAGGTGGGCATAGGCGCGCAGCTTCTGCTCGTTCATCCACCAAGATTGTAATCCGGCGCGTGAGACCGCAGGTGTATGCTGCGTCGAAAAGAGGCAGCTCATGCGACGCATCCGTCACCTGTTCACGCCCGGTTTCTTACTAGCGATCGGCATTCTTTCCCACGTCGCCGCCAGCCAGCAATCCGATCCGCCGCGCAACGATCTGCCGCAGCCGTACCGCACCACGCGCGACTGGGGCGAGCTTCCCGCTGGCGTCAAATGGGCGGCGGTCACCGCGGTCGAGCCGGCTCCCGACGGGACCATCTACGTCGTCCACCGCTGCTTCGCGAACTCCTGCGCCGGACGATCCGAGGCGCCGATCCTGAAGTACGACGCGAGCGGCAAGCTGCTGAAGAGCTGGGGATCGGGGATGTTCGTGTTCCCGCACGGCGCCACCGTCGATCGAGCCGGCAACCTGTGGCTGACCGACGCGCGCGGCGAGAACGGGAAGGGGCACCAGGTCTTCAAGTTTTCGCCCGACGGCCGCGTGCTGATGACACTCGGCAAGGCGGGCGTCAGCGGTTCCGGCCCGGACCTCTTCGACCAGCCCACCGACGTCGTCCTCTCGCCGGCCGGCGACATCTTCGTCACCGACAGCCACCGCAACGGCAAGAACAACCGCATCGTCCGCTTCACGGCGGACGGCAAGTTCGTGAAGGAATGGGGGAAGAAAGGATCGGGGCCGGGCGAGCTGAGCGAGCCGCACACGATCGCGATGGATTCCCGCGGCCGTCTGCTCGTCGGCGATCGCGAGAACAACCGCATCCAGATCTTCGAGCAGGACGGACGCTACATCACCGAGTGGCGGCAGTTCGGACGGCCGAGCGGGATTGCGATCGGCAAGGACGACACGATCTATGTCGCCGACTCGGAGTCGGGCCCCGACACCGGCGCGCACGAACTGCCCGGCATCAGGAAAGGGATCCGCATCGGCAGCGCGAAGGACGGCCGCGTCACGGCGTTCATCGAGGACATGGAGCCGACGGCGCCCGATCATTCCGGCGCGGAAGGCGTCGGCGTCGACGCGCAGGGCAACGTCTACGGCGGCGTCGTGCGCCGTCAGATGCTCGAGCGGCACGTCAAGCGGTAGGGGCTGGATGCTGGGGGCTGGGGGCTGGCAGGCTCGGTGCTAGATGCTGCAGATGCTAGGTGCTAGGTGCTAGATGCTAGATGAGGGCCTCGAGGCTGCGATGATGCTTCGGCCTGCGATTTCGATGACTTCGCCGGCGGCGATCGCTCGCCCTTTCCCGACACAATCCGCCGCGGTGTCGACGACCACGTGCCACGAATCGCCGAATGACGCGGCCGGCATCGTGAAGCTCAGCGCCTCATCGTGCGCGTTGAACAGCAGCAGGAAGCTGTCGTCGCGCACCGCCCGCCCTTCCTCGTCGCGGTCGCGCAGCGCGTCGCCGTTGAAGAAGACGGCGAACGCCTTCGCGTGCTCCTGGTTCCAGTCTTCGTCCGACATCTCGACGCCGTCCGGCCTGAACCACGCGATGTCGCTGCCGCCGGCGCGCCGCACCGGCTGACCCTTGAACCAGCCGCGGCGCCGGAAAACCGGATGCCGTGCCTGCAGTTCGATCACCCGGCGCGTGAACTCGCACAGCTTCGCAATCGCCGTTGTCCCAATCGATCCACGACAGCTCGTTGTCCTGGCAGTAGGCGTTGTTGTTGCCCTGTTGCGTGCGCCCGAGCTCGTCGCCGGCGAGGAGCATCGGGATGCCCTGCGACAGGAGCAGCGTGGTGACGAAGTTTCGCTGCTGCCGCGAGCGCAGCTGGTTCACCGCCTCATCGTCGGTCGGCCCCTCGACGCCGCCGTTCCACGACCGGTTGTGGCTCTCGCCGTCGTTGTTCCCCTCGCCGTTCGCCTCGTTGTGCTTCTCGTTGTAGGAGACGAGATCGCGCAGCGTGAAGCCGTCGTGCGCGGTGACGAAGTTCACGCTCGCATACGGCTTCCGGCCGTCGTCTTCGTAGAGATCCGCGCTGCCGGTGAACCGGCTCGCGAACTCGGCGAGCGTGCCGCCTTCGCCGCGCCAGTAGTCGCGCACCGTGTCGCGATACTTGCCGTTCCACTCGCACCAGCGCACCGGAAAGTTTCCGACCTGATACCCGCCCTCGCCGATGTCCCACGGTTCGGCAATCAGCTTCACGCCGCTCAAGGTTGGATCCTGATGAATGATGTCGAAGAACGCCGACAGCCGATCGACGTCGTAGAGCTCGCGCGCCAGCGTCGATGCCAGATCGAAGCGGAAACCGTCGACGTGCATCTGCTGCACCCAGTAGCGCAGCGAGTCCATCACCAGCATCAGCGCGTGCGGATGCCGCATGTTCAGGCTGTTGCCGGTGCCGGTGTAGTCCATGTAGAAGCGGGCGTCGCCTTCGACCGTGCGGTAGTAGGCGCGGTTGTCGATGCCTTTCAGCGACAGCATCGGCCCCATGTGGTTGCCTTCGCCGGTGTGGTTGTAGACGACGTCGAGGATCACCTCGATGCCGCCGGCGTGCAGCGCCTTCACCATCTGCTTGAACTCGCGCACCTGCGCGCCGCTGTCGCCAGACGATGAATACTCGCCGTGCGGCGCGAAGTAGCCGAGCGAGTGGTAGCCCCAGTAGTTGCGCAGGCCCTTGTCGAGCTGGTGCTGCTCGTGGACGAACTGGTGGATCGGCAGCAGCTCGATGGCGGTGACGCCGAGCGACCGCAGATACTTGACGGCGCCCTCGTGTGCAAGGCCGGCATACGTCCCGCGTATCGGTTCCGGCACGTACGGGTGACGCTTCGTGAAGCCTTTCAGGTGCGCTTCGTAGATGACCGTCTCGTGCAGCTTCCGGCCCAGCGGCTCGTCGCCTTCCCAGTCGAAGCGCTCGTCGACCACCACCGACTTCGGCATGTACGGCGCGCTGTCCGTGTCGTCGCGCTCGAGATCGTCGCCGCCGGGCCGGTACGGGAACACCGCCGGGTTCCACTCGATCTGCCCGGTGATCGCGCGCGCGTACGGATCGACCAGCAGCTTCGCGGGGTTGCAGCGATGTCCTTCGGCTGGCTCCCAGGGGCCGTGGACACGAAAGCCGTAGCGCTGTCCGGGGCCGATGCCGCGCACGTAGCCGTGCCAGCAGAGCGCGGTGCGCTCAGGCAGATCGAGGTGCGTCTCATTACCGCGCTCGTCGAACAGGCACAACTCGACGCGGGTCGCGACCTCGGAAAAAATCGAGAAGTTGGTGCCCTTGCCGTCCCACGTGGCGCCGAGCGGGAACGGCTCGCCGGGGCGGATCCGCGTGTCGAAGGTTGGCTGAAGCCTCGCGGCGCGCGTGGCCACCCTACCGATCCGACGCAGCGCCCGCGACGAGCGACGGGATTGGCCCACCAACCGTGCGCGTGTTGTAGGTCGCGCGGTAGCGATCGTGCGCGGCGGTCGAGGGATAGCGTTCCGGCAGCGGATACGGGTACTGGCTCATGCCGTGGAACGGCAGCGGCTCGAGACGATCCGGGCTCGTCGAGTGCAGGTTCATCTCTTTGCTGAAGCCGTCCGCGTAGAGCAGAAACGTGCGCGTCCACCCGGCCGGCAGCGGCGGCAGCGATCGCCCGTCGAACGACAGCGCGATCTCGTCACCGGGCGCGGAGATGACGAACTGGTCGTCGCTCGCCGACAGGAGCGGCGCCACGTCGCCAAACCGCGTGTACTGCCCCGGCATCGTCTTCCACGGCGCCTCGGTCGAGACGCGATCGAAGTCGTAGACGAACGGCTCCCTGCCATCCGGCGTCACCTCGGCCGAGTAGCCGCGCCATCGCAGCACCGCGGATGGCGCGTCGAGCCGCGACGTGGTCAACTCCACAGCCTCCGACGCATCGACGAGGATCTGATCCCAGTAGACGCGCAGCGTGGTGACGATGCGGACGTCGATCGTCGAAGCGCTGGAGTTCAACTCGACGTGCGCGAGCGCGCCGCTCAGGTCGACCACGACCGTCTGCGGCCGGCCCACCGGCATGCCGGCCTCGGCGACAATCGTGCGCCATTTTCCCTTGGCGTCGCGCAGCTGCACGGCCGGCGGACTCGGGACGATCCCGGCCTGGTACGCGGCGACGCTGTCGCTCGAGAACGCGTAGTCGGTCCAGCCGGTCATGAGCAGGCGCGCGCGGGTCGCGCTTCGACGATCGAGCGTCAGCGTGACGGCGTGCTCCTTCGCGTAGCCGCGAACCGGCTCCAGATCGAAATCGTCGACGTAGTGCCGGTCGATGCGCGCGATGCGCTCGAGCACGTCGTGCCCGTGCTCGTCGATCGCGGCGAGCGGCGGCCGCGGCGCGCGCGTGGTGTAGAACGTGAGCGGACGGCGCGCGGCCGGAGACTTGAGCCCCTCGTTCGGATAGACGTCGACGCCGGACGGGTGGGCGACGGCCACCAGCTGCAGCCGATCGACGAACATCGCCTCTTCGAGCTCGTTGGTGACGCGCAGGTCGAACTGGCCGTCCCGCTCGCGCAGCTGGCTCGGGCCGATGCGCACGTACTCGTCCGGGTCGGGCACGTGCTGCGCGCCCGGGCCTGCCCACGCGCCCATCTCTCCGCCGCCCATGAAATCGGTCACGAACTCGAACCGTTCGCCGTTCCACGTGTAGAGATACGGGCAGGAAGACGGCTTGCGATTGAGCTCGGTGATCGGCATCACCGCGGCGTTGGTCCCCGGCCGCGGCGCAGGCAGCTCGACTTCCGCCTGGAGGATGCCGGCCGGCCATAGCACGCGCACGACGTCGGCGCGCTCGCGTCCGCCCAGGCCGAACAGGATGTCGGACGGTCCAGAGGCGGGGGTAACCGCCGAGGTCTCAACCTTCTGCAGCAGGCTGCCGGCGCGCAGCTCCACCTTGGCGCCGATGCCGCTGCGGTTGCTCGAGCGCCCCTGCAGCCGCACGCGGAGCGAGGCGCGCCGGTTGCCGCCGTCGTTTCGCCACACGCGCACGCGCCCGCTGGCGGTGCGCGCGAGCACATCGGTGTCGCCGTCGCCGTCGACGTCGCCGGTGGCCAGTGCCAGTGCGCGATCGTCCGCGCTGCTGAGCGCTGCCGGCAGCGCCGTTGCCGTGACGTCAACCCACGCGTTGCCGACATTTCGAAACAACCGCGGCCCGCCGTTGGTCAGCGCGAGCAGATCGACGACGCCGTCGTTGTCGTAGTCGAGGAGCTGCGCGGAAAGTGCGCCACTCGTATCCGGCGGCGCCTCGGCCATGGTGAAGCGGCCGGCGCCGGCACTGATCGCAAAGGCGCCCGGAGCGTCGGCGCGGCCGAAGAAGAAGTCGGTGACGCCGTCCTTGTTGACGTCGGCCGCCGCCACCGACGTGAAGGCAGACGCGGCTGGCAGCCCGACATCGCCGGCGACGTCGCGGAACGTGCCGTCGCGCAGGTTGCTCAAGAGCGCCGGCCGATCGCCGTAGCCGACGATGAGGAGATCGATGTCGCGGTGGTTGTCGTAGTCGGTCGGCACGATCGCGACCGCATGCGCGCCGCTGCCCGCGAGGCGCGCTTCGGCCGTCGCGTCGCTGAACCGGCCGTTGCCGGTATTGCGCAGCAGCTGATTTGGCGCCGGCTGAAAGTCGCGCGGAAACACCACCTCGCCGTCACGCGCGGCCGGCGCCTCGGACCCGGCGAGGCCGGCGAGCACGAGATCGAGATCGCCGTCGTGATCGACGTCGGCGAACGCGGCAGTGCGTGCAATCGAGGACGCCGCGGGCAGCCCGGCGGCGGCGGTTACATCCTGGAAGGTCCCGTCGGCCGATTGATGAAACAGGCGGTGCGCCGGCCGGCCGACGACGAAGAGGTCGGTGCGGCCGTCGTTGTCGTAGTCGGCCGCGACCGCTGCGATCGGCGTCGTGCCCGCAATCTGGATATCCAGTCGAGTGGCGGCCTCGAAGCGCGCGCCGCGATGCCGCCGGACGAGCACGCTCGATCCGGCGACGGCGATCAAATCGAGCTCGCCATCCGCATCCACATCTGCGAGCGTCAGCCCGGTTGCCGATCCGGCCGCGATCCGGCCGAGCACGGCGTCGTTGCCGCCGCTGGCGTCGATGCGATCGCCGAGCGACACCGCGCTGCCCGCCGCCCGCGCGCCGAGATCACGCGTTCCCGCGAACGCCAGGGTGGCATCCGCAAAGGCGACCGCCGGCACGGCCGGATCGATCAGGCCCGCCTCGAGGCCCGTGGACGCGACCGCTTCCGCGTAGCGCCCCTGCCCCAGGTAGATAGCTGAATAGGTGATGCTGGCGGGATTGTCGCGCAGCTGTTCGAAGCGGGTCATCGCCTGCCTGCCGGCGTCCGCGCGTCCCGCACGCGTCAAGGCCGTGGCGATGCCATACGCAGCGGTGGCGTTGAACGGCTCCGCCCTCAACGCGCGCTCGAACATCTCGATCGCCTCGTCGTTGCGGCGGTCGTTGATCGCCATCTGGCCAAGCTGGATGCTCGCTCCTGCATCGTCGGGATCGACCGCCAGCACACGGCGGAACGCCGCGCCTGCCTCCTCGTCGCGCCCGGCGAGCCGCGCGGCGAGGCCGGCGACGTATGCCGGCTGCGGCGCGTTCGGCATCGCCTCCGCCGCCGCGCGCGCTTCGCGTGCCGCTTCGTCAGGCTGCGCGTCGTAAAGGAGGGCGATGGCGAGATTGAGGTGCGCCACCGTGAGCTGCGGGTCGACCTCGAGCGCCCGGCGGAACTGCGCCGCCGCCGCCCCGTAGTCGTATTGCTCCAGGCGGGCGACGCCGATGTTGTTTTCGCGCCAGGCGCGTTCGCGCGCACCCGGCGCGCCGCCCGGCTGGGCGGACGGCGACGACGCGGCCACCAGGCCGACGGCGAGCACGCAGGAGAGGGCTTGAGCGCGGGACATCCGCACGCGAATCGCGCCCTTTTATAACCTGCTTTTGGCTCGCGGGCGCACAACCGCGCGTGCCGCGTCCGCACACCGGCGGGCGCGTCCGCACACCCGGCGCAGATCGATCGCCCGAAATCACCGGGAAATAACGAACGCGAGGTGGGCATCACGATTGCGTCACACCCATCTGTATGCGTGCATTAATCGCAGACGATGATCCGGTCACGCGCGCGATTCTCGTCAAGGCGCTCAAGCCGTGGAACATGGAAGTGACCGTCGCGACCGACGGGAACGAGGCCTGGAGCGCGCTTTCGTCGGGACCGCCGCCGGAAATCGCGATCGTCGACTGGATGATGCCGGGCATGGACGGCATCGAGTTGTGCCGCCGCATCCGCGAATACCCGGCGCTCGCTGGCATTTATGTAATTCTGCTGACAGGACGCGGCAGTCGCATGGACCTCGTCGCCGGGCTCGACGCCGGCGCCGACGACTACATGGTCAAGCCGATCGATACGGAAGAGCTCCGCGCGCGGGTGCAGGTCGGCGTCCGCGTCGCCAACCTCCAGGGCCGTCTCGCCGAGCGAGTCGTCGAACTGCAGGGCGCCCGCGATCACCTGGCGCGGCTCGTCAGCACCGACGCGCTGACCAATCTCTACTCGCGCCGCTGGTGGTTCGAACTGGCCGCGACCGAGTTCTCGCGCGGCCGCCGCTACGATCGCGCGTTCAGCGTGATGGTGATCGACCTCGATTTCTTCAAGCAGGTCAACGACAACTTCGGGCACGACGCCGGCGATAAATTGCTGCGCGCGTTCGCCGACATGCTCCAGGTCGAATGCCGGCAATCGGACATCCTCGGCCGGCTGGGCGGCGAGGAATTCGCGGTGCTGGTGCCCGAGACGCCGGTCGGCGCGGCGCAGAAACTCGCCGGCCGCATCAGCGAGGCCTGCCGCAACGTCAAGGTGACCGTGCCGACGGGCGACGTCACCTGTTCGTGCAGCATCGGCATCAGCCAGGTGCAGGCAGACGACGACGATATCGATGATGTGCTGCGGCGGGCGGATGCGGCGCTGTACGACGCCAAGCGCAGCGGACGAGACTGCTGGAAGGCGCACGACTACATCGGCGCGGCGTAACTTCGACTGGCGCTGATCGACGACTTCGACTGAAGACTGCTCGACTGACTGCGACTGAAGACTGTTCGACTAACTCTTCGGCTCGCGCCGCCATTGCCGCGTTCCGCACTCCATGCAGCGGTACGGCCGCGTCTTCGACCACATCACCCACGGACGCTCGTAGAAGCGGACGCGCGAGCGCATCACGCCGCCCTCGCACAGTTCACAGCGCTGGCGTTCGACTGCCGGCTTCACGATCCTGCGCGGCGCCTCGGGTGGATTCTCCGCGATTGGCCCCAATCCTTCCTCGGGCCACATATCCGCCAGCTTCAGGCGCGGCGGCTCCTCGTTTTCAGACATAGGCGCAAACGGTGTGGACCCGGGTCAGCGATCGGTTGGACGATTCGAGATGAGCGCGGTGTACGCGACCGATCAGAGCGATCGCCGCGATCGAGAGAGTGCAAGCGGTCCGCCAATAGTTGAGTCGGTCGATTGACGGAACGTTCGGACGCGGGCCGCGCGGGCGGTCGAGCAAAAGTCCACTTCCAGGCAGACTTTTCTCCGCGCATCGAGACGGCTCGACGCGTTTTCTGGCCGTTATTTGCGCATTTCGGCAATGATTTCGCCTCTGCGCCGCTGGTGGTGATATTGCCCGTGAACGGGCATGCTCCCAGCGATCGAACGCCCCGCGACCGCGCTCGAAATTGCCATCGGCCAGACGCTGGCCGGCGTCCGCCACCCGATCGCGGCCTGGCGCAGGCGCCCCGCGTTCCGGCGGCTGGTCTGCGTCTCCTGCTGCTTCACCGCGAGCTACGTGCTGGTGCTGCTCGCGCTCAAGCTGCTGTAACCCGTACGCGGCGACTGCCGTCGTGTCCGGCTTCAGCCGGACCTCTCTACCGCCCCACCAACGGCAACACGACCCGCGACGGCCGCTCGCGATCGTGAAACACCGTCTGCTCGGCGCGCAGAAGCTGCGCGCTCTCGCCGAACGCCGTGCCGGTGTTCGGGTTGCGATCGAAGCGCGGGAAATTGCTGCTCGCGATCTCGACGCGGATGCGGTGCCCGGCCGCGAACAGGTTGCTCGTCGCGCCGACGTCGATGGTGAGCTCCACCGGTTGCCCCGGCGTCAGCGGCGCCGGCGTCGTCTTGCCGTCGCGATACCGCGCGCGGAGGATGCCGTCGTTCAGCATCCGCGCCGTACCGTCGGGAAAGACGTCGACCAGCTTCGCCGTGAAGTCGGTGTCGGTCGCCGACGACGACGCCCACAGCTTCACCTCGATCGGCCCCGTCACCTCCATCGGCGCGGCGAGCGGCGCGGTCGTGTAGACGAGCACGTCGGGGCGACGCTCCAGCTGCTGCTGGTCGGTCGGCATCCGCGAATAGCCGCCGCGCTGCCCTGTCGGTACTGGATTCCACGGATCGTAGACGAAGCGATCGCTGCGCTCGTCTGACGGCGCCGTCTGGCTCAGCGTCCCATCGCCGTTCGAGCGTGTTCGCCTTGCCGCCGCTGTGGAAGTAGAACGGCGTCGCGGCCGCGCGCGCGAGCGGCCACTCCTGCTCGTCGCGCCAGGTGTTCGCCCCCATCACGAACAGCCGCACCGGCGCCCGCGAGAGCACCCCGGTCGGCGCGTCCTTCAGCCAGTAGTCGAACCAGTCCACCATCAGCGACTCGAGCGCAAAGCCGGCGTTCGGGCCGAAGTCCACATCGCCGATCTTCGTCGAGCTCGTCGTCGGGCGCGAGTGCGTCCATGGCCCGACGAGCAGCCGCTGCGCCGAGCGCGCGCGATCGGATCGAGCGTGCTTGCGCAGGCCGGTGTAGTTGCGCAGCGTGCCGGTGAGGAGCGTGTCGTACCAGCCGGTGACGTGATACGCCGGCGCGTCGATCTCGCCGTGGCGCGCTTCGATGTCGAAGGTTTTCCAGTAGGCGTCGTACGACGGGTGGCTGAGCATCTCGAAGTACGCCGGCGAGTAGCGGCGCACTTCCATCGCGTCCACGGTGTTGAGCGGCACGTGCCACAGCCAGCTCGTCGAGAACAGCTGCCGCTCTGTTTCGTTCATGCCGATCGGGCCGTCGCGGACGACCTCCGGCTGATTCGTGCGGCGCCGCACATCGGCGCCCTGGCCAAGATTCCACGACAGCCCGTCGGCGAGGTAGAACGCGCCGCCCTGGAAGACCATGTCGTAGCGGCTGTGATACGAGGACGCCGGCACCATCGCGGCCAGATGCGGCGGCCGCAGCGGTGCGGCCATCAGCTGCGTCGTCGCGCTGTAGCTGCCGCCGAAGGTGCCGACGCGGCCGCTGACGTAGGGCAGCGTTGCCGCCCACTCGACCGTGTCGTAGCCGTCCTCGCCCTCGTCGTGCGGCCGCGCGACGCCGTCCGACATGTAGCGCCCGCGCGTATCCTGCACGACGACGACGTAGCCGCGTGCGGCGAGGCGGCGGAACTGGTTGTCGTCCTGGCCCGGGTTCTTCGAGTAGGGCGTGCGCTGGAGCAGCGCCGGCAGGCGCTCGGTCGTGTCGGGCCGATACACGTCCGCGCGCAGGACGACGCCGTCGCGCATCCGCGCCTCGATGTTTTTCTCGACGAGGATCTTCGGTGCTGGTGAGGCACTGGGGCGGCTGGCGGTTTCGCTCGCGCGTTGCGCATGGACGAGCGGCAGGGCGACCGCGAGCGTCGCGGCGGCAAAGGCGATGTATGCGTACCGGCGGGCCATGGCGTCCCTCATCCACACGCCGCAGATGCGTGCGACGTCGAGGCTGATTGTGCACCAACCGCCGCGCGATCCCAACATGCCACGCAGCCGATCCGTCCTGTTGCGCTGCACGTTGCGCATCGAGCGTGTCAGAATCGCGGCGTGGGCGTCGTTCTTACGCCAATCATCACCAAGGACACGATTGCGCTCGAGGCCTTGCGAGGCCAGACGCTGGCGGTGGACGGCAATGGCGAGCTGTACCAGTTTCTCGCGCTCATCCGGCTTCGCGACGGCACGCCGCTGCAGGACTCCAAGGGACGCACAACGTCGCACCTGTCGGGCCTGTTCTACCGAACGACGCGCCTGATCGCGGAGCACGCGCTGAAGCTCGTGTTCGTCTTCGACGGCACTCCGCCCCTGCGCAAGGCGGAGGAGGTGGCAAAACGGCGCGCCGGACGGAAGCGCTACGAGGAGGAGCACGCCGCGGCGCTGGCGCGCGGCGATCTGGCCGAGGCGTACTCGAAGGCGACGATGACCTCGCGGTTGACGCGGGAGATGGTCGCGGAAGCGCGCGAACTGCTGCGCCTGATGGGCGTGCCGACCGTGCAGGCGCCCTCCGAAGGCGAAGCGCAGGCGGCGCACATGGCCGCAACCTCGCCGGATGTGTGGGCGGCGGCGAGCAAGGATTACGACTCGCTGCTCTTCGGCGCGCCGACGCTCGTCCGCTTCCTGACGATATCGGGCCGGGAATTTCTTCCGAGCCAGGGGACATTCCGGCCGATCGTGCCCGAGACGATCGTGCTCGAACGCCTGCTCGCCGGCTGGGAGATCACGCGCGAAGGACTGGTGGACCTGGCGATTCTGGTCGGCACCGACTTCAATCACGGGCATCAAAGGCATCGGCCCGAAAAAAGCCTTGAAGCTGGTGCAGCGGCACGGGGCGATCGAGAACATGCCGGCCGAGATCCGCGACGCGCTCCCGGAACCGGCCGACGATCGACGATGTGCGGCGGATCTTTCTGCATCCCGACGTGACCGACGTGTTCGACGTCCGCCAGGCGGAGCCCGACCTCGACGGCATCGTCCGCTTCCTGTGCGACGAGCGCGAGTTTTCGCGAGAGCGCGTCAGCGCGGCGATCGAGCGCACGTTTCGCGAGCGCTCGCTGTGGTAGCGGGACGCGCCGGACTCGTGGCGAGGGGTGTGCAGGGGCTGATGCCGACGGCTACAGCGTCGCGAGAGCGTTCTCAGGCTCGCCAAGGCCTGATGGTTCCAGTTATCGAGCCGCCTCCGGCAGGCGCTCACGAACTGCTCTCCCTCGGACTGCGAGAACCCCTGCGGGTATTTGGGCGAGCGGTTGAGGAAGAACGCCGCGTTGCTCATACCCGCCGTCGGCCGGCACTCGATGGTCATGTGAGTGCCGGTCGTTCCCTGTCCCGCCGGGAACAACCCCCTGAAGATGTCGCCAAGGTCGTCCATGCGCTCCGGCATGGTCTGCATATCCTTGGGTACCGTGAGGTGAAAATTATGGTTCAGGGTGCCGTGAGCGCCCCATGCGAGCTCCCACCTCCAGCCTCGCGACGCAAACCCGATCGCCGTCATCACCTGGTTGATCGTCGGCTTGATGTGGAGCGTTGTGACCGTTACCGGCCCCATATTGCCGTTGGCGGACCATCGCGATCGGATCTGGTGAACGCCTGCCGAGAGGACGGTGTTGGCGTTGAGCATCTGGCCGGTGGCGTTCATGTACAGCAGCGCGCCGTTCGTCGGCCGAATCATCTGCCGCAGCGTCTTCCCCTTGGTCTGCTCCGAGAGCGGGACTGCGGTTGGCAAACCGAAGGACCAGCCCTGATGCGGCAGGAGTCCTGCGGCGGCCGGAGCCGCGGGCACCCCCCGACGTGAGGTTCTGTCTGGCGGCCGCGAGCGCAGCGGGGGTGACCGCCGGCTGATACGGCACCGGCGCGGGCGCCGGCCTCAGGTTCTGCCGCGCCGCGGCCAGCATGTGATCGGCGGGATGCGGCGGCTGGATGTACGGCGCCGGCGCCCGCGTTGGATTGAGCTGTCGTCTCGCGGCAGCAAGCGCTGCCGGGTTGATCGGAGGCTGGTACGCGGCGGGCGGCGGAGCGGGCCTGAGGTTCTGCCGCACGCGCGCCAGCTCCGCCGGATCGTGATAGACCGGCGTCGGCAGGCCGTACCACCACTCGATAGCCGGGCCGAGAACTCCGCCGCCGATCGCGCCGCCAATCGCGCCAGCAGGTCCCGCAACCGCGAACCCGAGCGTCGCGCCGCCGGCGATGCCGGCCAGGAACCCGCGCGCGGGCTGGACCGCCATCTTTCGCTGCGACACGGGCGGAGGCGGAACGCGGACCTGTCGATTCCGTGGAGACGTCACTGGCGTGGCAGTCTACTTGCCTTCGCCGCCTGCCCACAACGCGATGCGTTCGGAAAACGTCGAGGCGTCGTCTAAGGACTTGCTACACTGAGACTTCCCCACCGTGTGCGCCCGTAGCTCAGTTGGATAGAGCACCGGCCTTCTAAGCCGGGGGTCGCAGGTTCGAGTCCTGCCGGGCGCGCTTCCTCGCTTCGCGAGGAAGCTGCGCCCGCCAGTCCTCGGGAAGCGCCGCGACTCGCTCTCGCTCGTCGCGAGCGGTTCCGAGTCCTGCCGGGCCGCGCTTCAACTGGATCGTGCGGATGTTCCGCACCGTTCATCTCCGGTTACTTCAACGCGGAGAGTGTCGGCCCCGAGTTCCCTCGCGGCAGCAGGCTGGGCCCTGAGGGCGAGAACAGGCGCGCGGCATCGATCGTCGGATCGATCAGGACGCCGACGAAGCAGTTCTGCATTTCGTCCCAGTTCTGATCGCCCCAGACGACCGTCGTGTTCGGGTCGGGATTGAACTTGTTCGCGGCGGAATTGTCGAAATGCGCCACACCGATAATGCGCGTTCCTTTCGGTAACGGCTTCGGCTCCTCGAGGTCGTATCCCATCTGCCAGTTGAAATCCCACTTGGCCTTGAACACCGTTTCGGTCTTGCCCGACGGATAGACGAGTCGCAACTCGTAGTCTTTCCCGCGCAGATGCATGTGCGGCTGCACATACGCCAGCTTCATGTCCACGTTCGTCGTCATCTCCGACACGATCTCGGCGTTGCCGTCGTGCGGCGGAATGGCCAGGTTGGACGCGGTGGGGCCGTTATGCATCACGTAGCGAAGCATCGGTGGCCTTTTCGCGAAGACCAGACCCACCCGGGATCGATCGGTCGCCGCTTTGCCGATCGACGTGTAGTGCAGATTGAAAACCAGGTCCGATCCCTTCGGAACGAACTTCGCCGATTCGAACTGATTGAAACCCTGCGGCCCCAAACCCGGATTGAATTTGCCCAGCGTCTCGGGCGCGTCCTTTCCCTGCATGCCGACACTCGTCGTCTCGTATGCTTCGCCGGGCTCGGCGTCCTTCATGAACTCTGATGCCGGCGGACGAACCAGGACCCGGCCATGGTGCAGCACCTGCGGGTTCCCGGGACGCATCTCCGCCGCGACAACCCAGAGGTCTTCGGGAAAGTTCACTTTCACCAGAATGTTCTTGTAGCTCACCGTGCCGGTCGCGGGCACACTGAAGTCCTTGGGCATCTCGATGATCATGTCCGGCTCGACATTCCAGCCGTCATGAAAGGCGATCGGGGCCGGCTTGTCCTTCGCGGCACCTTCCACCGCGCCGCTGTCCGCCCACGCACTGAGAGTCACGATTTCCGCATCGGTCAGTCGCTTGTCGTTCGCGAAATGCCCGTACGCCGGATCGGCGAACCACGGCGGCATCTGCCGCTTGACCACAGCGGCCTTGATCGCTTTCGCCCATGGACGCACGTCCTGATAGGTCAGGAACGACATCGGCGCGATCTCTCCCGGGCGATGGCACGCCTGACAGTTCTTCTGCAGAATCGGCAAAACATGCTTGTTGAACGTGACGGCTGCAACCGCCGAATCCGGTTGCGGCATGGCATCGATCGATGCCGTCATCGTTGGCAACACCAGCAGGAGCAGGCCCGAAAGTGCGAACTGTCTCAAACTCATTGCGCCTCCCGAGAGATGGCAGAGGATAAGGAGATCCTACAGCCGTTCAGGGCAACATGCCGCGAATTTTCAACTCTTTGCGAAACGCCGTTCTGGTTGACACGATTGAAGTTGTGGCTATTGCAGTCTCGCCTTACGGCCCGACGGGGACGCTCTGGCGACTAGTTTGGGAAGGGCCGGTCAACTGCTGCGATCGCAACTGAGTACACGGTCTAGCAATGATTTGCAGCCGTGGGTGCAGTTCTCGAGGGCCGCGGTTGAAGCGCGAACTTCAGGCAGCAACAGGAGAAGTGTGGCGTGAAGGCATCAGTCTTTATTGGCACCAGCCTCGATGGGTTCATCGCGCGGGAGAATGGCGACCTCGATTTCCTGCCGCCGGGCGGCGGGGAACCGCATGGCTACGATGAGTTCATGGCCACGGTCGATGCCATGGTCATCGGCCGCAAGACATTCGAAACGGTGCTGACCTTCGATGCCTGGCCCTACGGTGAGAAGCTCGTCTTCGTGCTCAGCACCCGTCCGCTCGCCCCGGCACCACACGGGGCGGTGGTCGAGCGGATGTCGGGGCCGCCGGCTGACATCGTGTCGCAGCTTGCGGCTCGCGGGATCCGCCACGCATACGTGGATGGCGGGGTCACCATCCAGCGCTTTCTGGAGGCTGGGCTCATCCAGCGCCTCATCATCACTCGCGTTCCGGTGCTGATCGGTGCTGGAATTCCTCTCTTTGGTTCACTACAGCGAGATATCGCCCTGACGCATGTGGCGACGCGCCAATACGCGACGGGGCTTGTCCAGAGTGAATATGTCGTGGCGGCCTGACATCGGCGTGGAGCGTCGCGCGGTCCGCCTGGGCATCTGATACCTGCCGCGGATCGGCAGCGTGTCCCGCTCGAGGTCGTCGCGCGGGACACGCGCCGGCGTTACGCGGTGCCGACTCCTGCTTGACGCTGCAGGAACTGCAATGTCTTCTCGTTGAAGGTCTGGACGTCCTCGTACAGCGGCGCATGCGAGCAGCCTTCGAAAATCAGCAGCTCGGACTTTCGGATCTTTGCCGTCATCGGGGCAGCGAAACGCGTCGACGTCACGGCGTCGTGGCGCCCGAATGAGATCAGGGTGGGTGCGGTGATCCGATCGAGCTGCGATTCCACATCGTGCAGCAGCACGGCATTCGACTGTTGGAGGAACGCGTCCACCGGCTGCACGGGCCGGCTCCGAACGAAATCCGCCAGCGACTGGATGTAATCCGGTCTCGCGGCGTAGAGCTCCGGCGTGAAGCACCACGGGAAGATCCCGCGGATGATCATGTCGGGAACACTCCCCAGGGATTTGGCCATGACCTGCCACCCCTCGACGACGGTCTTGATGAAAGCGTCGGTCTTCGTCCACGGCGAGTGCAGCGACAGAGACAGGACCCGTTCCGGATGCTTGGCCGCGATCCACGCGCCCACCGCAGCGCCAAGGGACAGACCGGCGATATGCGCCTTGTCGATTTTCGCCGCCTGCATGAACGCGACGACATCGTCCGCGAGCACCTCGGTGGTATACGCGCCGTCCGGTTTGTCGGAGTCGCCGGTCCCGCGCAGATCGACAGAGATGCAGGTAAAGTACTTGGCGTATTCTCCGACCTGAAAGGCGTAGCAGGCGTGGTCCGCGGCGAGGTAGGGAATGAGCAGAAGCGGCTCGCCCGTTCCCTGCTGCTCGTAGTTCATCGCGATCGTGTGCGCTTGGACCTTAGGCATTGAAGTTCTCCTTCCATCACACGGCATTCCCTGCGGCACTGGCCCAGAGGGTGAGTATGCCACGCGGTGCCTGAGCTACCTGTCAGCGCCCGACCATCCGCTGCAGGTGCTCGGGGTATCGAGCCCCCTGCACCGTGATCTCGGCGGCGGCGCGATCGATCTCGCGCAGATCGTCGGCGGTCAATTCGATCTGCGTCGCGCCGATGTTCTCCTCGAGCCGATGCAGCTTCGTGGTGCCGGGGATCGGCACGATCCACGGCTTCTGCGCCAGCAGCCACGCCAGCGCGATCTGCGCCGGCGTCGCCTGCTTCCGTTCCGCGAACGTCGTCAGCCAGCCGACAAACGCCAGATTCGCCTTGCGGTTCTCCGGCGTGAAGCGTGGGACGACGTTGCGGAAATCGGTAGCTGTCGAACGTCGTGCTCTCGTCGATCTTGCCGGTCAGGAAACCCTTTGCCGAGCGGGCTGAACGGAACGAACCCGATCCCCAGCTCCTCGAGCGTCGGCAGCACCTCCGCTTCCGGTTCCCGCCACCACAGCGAGTATTCGCTCTGCAGCGCCGTCACCGGCTGGACGGCGTGCGCGCGGCGAATCGTCTGGACACCGGCTTCGGAAAGGCCGAAGTGCTTCACCTTGCCTTGCTGAATCAGCTCCTTCACCGCTCCGGCGACGTCCTCGATCGGCACGTCGGGGTCGACGCGGTGCTGATAGAAGAGATCGATCCGATCGGTCTTGAGCCGCTTGAGGGACGCGTCGGCGACCTCCTTGATGTGCGCGGGCCGGCTGTTCAGACCAGCCTGCTTGCCGCCCTCGAACTTGAATCCGAACTTGGTCGCGATCACCACCTGATCGCGCACCGGAGCCAGCGCTTCGCCGACGAGCTCTTCGTTGGCGAACGGGCCGTACGCTTCCGCGGTGTCGAAGAACGTGATGCCGCGGTCGACGGCCGCACGGATCAGTGCAATGCCCTGCTGCCGGTCGACCGCCGGGCCGTAGCCGAAGCTGAGGCCCATGCAGCCAAGCCCGAGCGCTGACACGTCCAGGCCGCTCTTTCCGAGTTGTCGCTTGTGCATTGTTGGTCGCGTGCCTCCACACCCAGAGTAGCGGCCCGCCCTCGCCCGAGGCAACACTCCATGTCTTTACCTTTGCCGTCAGGAGGTTCTACACCGGCGCGTATCGAGAGACCCCCGGCGACCGCTCGAGGGCGCGCCTCGGTCGTATACTTTCGGCGAGGCCACTCATGCTCTTCATGGTTGTCGAGCACTTCAAGAACGGCGACGCCGTGCCTGTGTACCAGCGCTTCCGCGAACAGGGACGCCTCGCTCCACCCGGCGTGAACTACGTCAACAGCTGGGTCACGTCCGACCTCGCCCGATGCTTCCAGATCATGGAAGCTCCGGATCGGGCGTTGCTCGACCAGTGGCTCGCTCGATGGATCGATCTCGTGGACTTCGACGTCGTGCCGGTCATCACGTCGGCCGAGGCCGCCGCGTCGGTCGCACCACGGCTGTGACACCCTGGCGCGACGGTCCGAGCACCGGCACACTGCTGTCGCGCGACGACGGGACGCTCTCACGGGAACGGATGTCGCCAATCGTTGAAGTGGCTGAGGCCTCGACGTGACCGATCACAGCGCCAGCTTCACGCTCGACCTCGTGCCTGGCTCGTATGCGATCTGTCGCTGGGCCGCCGAAGCGCCGCTGCCTCCGTGGGTGATGCAGGGCGCGTTCTTCTCGGTGACGCGCACGCCCGCGGAACTGTCAGCGGTATGCGATGCCGGCGCCGTTCCGTCTGGTGTCAAGGCGGAGGGCCCCTGGTCGATGCTGGTGGTTCGAGGTCCACTCGCCTTCAACACGACCGGCGTGCTGGCCGGATTGGCGACGCCGCTGGCCGCCGCAGGGATCAGCATCTTCGCGCTGTCGACCTACGATACCGACTACGTGCTCGTGCGATACGACGACCTCGAGCGCGCCGTCGAGGCTCTTCGTCAAGCCGGCCACACAGTTGAGAAGCACATCGTTTTGTGACCCGTAACATTCCCTCAGCGCGCTGCAATCCGCGGAATATCGCATCGCGCCGGACGCTTCAGAAAGCCGGTTTCGTACCGTGTGGGAACATCCTGAACGGTTCCGTCTCCGTTGACTGACCTTGGACCGATTTGTGGCGGGTGGGGAGCATATGGACTTCGACACGTTGTGGGTCGTCGCCGACCGGGCGCGCGAGAGGCCACGCCTTGCGCCTCAGGACGTCTCGTTCGTCCGCGACGTCGCGCCCGACCAATTCGATGCCTTTCCACGCGTGAAGTTGCCGGCCAGCGTCCGGCACCCGGCCGGGTTCTCGATCTCGGGCGCGTCTGTCGGCACGTTCCTCCGCAGCGCGCTCCTCATCGCCGGGCAGAAGGCGCTGGGCAGGAGGTTCGGCGGATCCGAGTTCTACGAGCGCGTGGAGAAAGACCTGGCGTTTGGCATCATGCGCTCGCATTTTCACCACGGCTATCCGAAGGGTGCGCACTGCTGCGTCCAATGCACGCTGGCGGTGATCCCCGTGCTCGACGCGGGCGCGATTCGCTACTTCGACTGCCGTGAGTTGTCCAAGGCTGCCAGGCGCCTCGTCCGGCAACGCCAGTGGCGGTTTGCGAAACCCGTTGACCCACGAATCGTGCGCTGGGCGTTGGGCGACTAGAGTTGACACTCACTTCTGTTTCGTTCGTAGCGTCCGGCTTTAGCCGGACGTTCGCGAGGTCCGCCTGAAGGCGGACACGACACAGATTGTTACATCCGCAGCAGCCCGTGCACATTGCCCCAGACGATCTTCTGAAAGATGGCGGGTGACGCCGACCGCTTCAGTACACTCAACGTGTCGCGCGCGACACACTTGCCGGCCATTCGTGGCGCCGCCGGGTTGTTGTAGCCGGCGCCGTGGCCGTCACTGCAGCTGCAGTCGCTGCCGAAAAGCAGCTTGTCCTGATGGCGCTGCAAAAAATCGGCGGTGAACGCGGGATCGCGCGCAATCGCGTTGTTGCCGGAGACAGCAGACATGTCGCCGAAGAGGTTCGGATAGTCGCCCAGCCACCTGTCGGTCACCCCTCCACGCTTGACCGGCCCGGCCGGATAGACGGCCTCGTTGTGATAGTCGGCGCTGACGTTTGCCCAGAAGGCGTCGGCATGGCCGATGAACGTCGTCCGCGGATAGGCCTTGAGGACCGACTCGAACGTCTTCGCAAACCCCGTGGCCCAGGTTCCTTCGTTCGGCACGTGATCCACTTCCTGGAAGTGAATCAGGATCGGCACGCGCAGGTCGGCAGCGAGCGCATACATGCGACGCAGCTCGGGGCCGTCGGCGGCGACGTGAAACTTCATCTCGCCGAACCCCTGCGCTCCACTCTTCACAGCCTGCGTGAGCACCTGTTCGGCATCGGGTTGGGTCACGTCGTAGCTGTTGAACCAGGTGAACCGGCCCGGCGCTGCCGCCTGAAGCGCCTTCACCTGGTCGAGAGCGCGCCCGCGTGTGAGGAGATTGGCCTTCGTGACGCCGGCGCCGTCGAGATGGGCGAGGTTGGCGGCCGGCTGCGGACGAAGATGAAAGTGCAGATCGCAAACCTGCACGCCCCACTCGTGTGCGTCCTGGCGGACAAGCGACGGGAGCACCGCGGCCGCGGTGACGGCTTCGAGGAATTCACGCCGGTTCATGACAGATCCTCCCCGGACGAATCATAAGCCGCCATCGCTGGCGAGACGGTCAAAGAACTCACGCACGTCCTTCCACGAGTCGACCCGGGCGTAGCGCCGCTCGTCCGGCGGATTCATTTCCTCTTCTCCCATAGCCAAGCGTCGCCGAATCCTCGCGCGTGCGTCCAATGAAAGGTTTAGGTGCACGATGATCGCTTCGATTCCTTGGATCACCTGTTGCCGCCGCGTTGCGCGTTGTGGCCGGATCGCAGGAAATCCGGAGCGATTTCCGCGGATTTGCAGCGCTCAAAAATGAGGACCCGCCAGGCCTGACCGCGACGCATTGCGACAATGTGAGACATTCCCGAGGAGTAACCGCCCTTATACTCCCTCGCCTCAGGCCCAGAGTTCGCAGCCCCGCCCGGCACTTTTTTCGTCACAGCAGGAGAAGCGATGGACGCACAGAATCGATCGTGGCGCTGTGGATCGTTCGTAATGCTCGTGCTCGCATTCAGCGTCTCGATGGCGTCAGCGCAGAACACGTCGCTGGCCAGTCTGCAGGGCACGGTCACCGACGAGAGCGCTGCGCCGATGCCCGGCGTGACGGTCAACGTCACCGGTCCGGCACTGCAGGTTCCCCAGATCTCGGTCGTCACCGACGGCGACGGCAGCTACCGGATCGAGAATCTTCCGGTTGGCGTGTATCGCGTCGCCTACGAGCTGACGGGATTTCAGAGCTACATCCGCGAGGATCTGCGCCTGACGGTCGGCTTCGCGGGACGCGTCGACGTGGTGATGAAGGTCGGCGCGCTCGAAGAGTCGATCACGGTCAGCGGGCAGAGCCCGGTCGTCGACACCGTCAGCACCACGTCCAGCACGACCTTCCAGCGCGAGCTGCTCGAATCGACGCCGCGCGGCCGCGGCCTGTGGGATCTGATCCCGCTCGCCTCCGGTGTCAGCACGAGAGGCGCCCCGGACGTCGGCGACAGCAACCTCGGCAGCCGGCAGGACATCAGCAGCTACGGCGTCTACGCGCAGCCGAGCCTCGAGATCGAAGGGATCAACGTCCAGACCGACGACTCGAACAGCTCCGCCGTGTATCTCAGTTATTTCTCGTTCGACGAAGTGCAGGTCCGGGCCGCGGGTCACACCGCCGAAGTGGGACAGCCTGGCGCCAATCTCGTCGCGGTGGTCAAGTCGGGCGGCAACCAGTTCCATGGCACTTACACCGGTTCGTGGCAGTCGCCGAAGTTCCAGTCCAGCAACATCACCCCGGAGCTGCAGGCTCAGGGTCTCAGCCAGACCAATCCGCTCAAGCACTACTACGACATCGCCGGCGATCTGGGCGGACGCCTGGTGCGCGACAAGGTCTGGTTCTACGCCGGCCTCAGCCGGCAGGATCTCAGCCAGGGTCAAATCGGATTCGCCAGCGCCCCGGGTCCTGACAACGTCTATCTCACCGCCGACGACGTGCCCGGCGATGTCGTGACGCGCCTGGACAACGAGCAACCTCAAGACGTCGTATCAGGTCTCGACCAGCACGAAACTGATCGGCGTGTGGGAGCACTTCGTGAAGTTCGCGCCGGCCTTCGGCGCGACCCGGCTGCGGCCGATGGAAGCGCAGAACTACTACAACCAGGCCGGCGACGTGTGGAAGGGCGAGTTGCAGAGCGCGCCGCGCGGCAACCTCCTCTTCGACGTGCTCGGCGGCTTCGGCGGCTACTTCGCCGATTACCAGGTGCAGCCCGGCCTCGACACCAAGGGCAACCCGAGCAAGTTCAACCAGGCCAACGGCCTCTACACCGGCCCCAACGCGCAGCCGGCGCAGCGGCCGCAGCGCCGGTACCAGGCGCGCGGCAGCATGAGCTACTTCCCGGCCGACGACTTCCTCGGCGGCCGGCACCAGCTGAAAGTCGGAACCGCGCTGACCTGGGAAAACGGCGGCTCGGGCTTCATCGACAAGGCGAGCGGCAACTACCTCCTCACCTACAACGGCGCGAACCCGATCCAGATCGACACCTACAATTACCCGGTGTTTCCGATCAACCGGATGAACACCTTCGCGCTCTTCGCGACCGACTCGTGGAAGATCGATCGCTTCACCTTGAACCTGGGCGTCCGCTACGATCACTCCTCCTCGTTCTACCCGACGCAGGAAAAAGAGCCGGGCGTGTTCGGGACCTCCGGATCGGTAGCCGGCGTCCGACATCCTCACCTGGAACCGTGTCGTGCCACGGCTCGGCCTCTCATGGGACGTGCGCGGCACCGGCCGCTCCGTCGTCAAGGCGACCTACGCGCTCTACAGCCCGTCGATGGGCACGCTGTTCTCGCAGCTGTACAACCCGAACGCGCTGGTCACCACCGTCTATCGCTGGAGCGACCCGAACCGGAACGGCGACTACGACCCGGGCGAAGTGAACCTGGATCCGCTGGGCGGCGACTATCTGAGCCAGTCGGGCGGCATCACCCAGATTCTCAACCCCGATCTGCGCCAGCCGGTGATCACGGAGTACACCGGCCGCCTCGAGCAGGAGCTGATGCCGAACGTGGCGCTCAGCGTCAACTACGTCTACAAGAAGCTGCACGACCAGTACAACAAGTCGGGGCTGTTCTCGACCTCGGCCGGCGTCAACGTGCTGCGGCCGTACCAGGTCTACACGGTCCCGGTGCCGCGGATCGATCCGGGGCCCGACGGCCGCACCGGCACCGGCGACGACGGCGATGCGCTGATTGTGTGGGATTACCCGGCGGCGTATCGCGGCGCGGCGTTCAACGGCCCGAAAATCGTCAACAACCCCGACGGCCGCGACGATACCTATAACAGCCTCGAGGTGGCGTTCACCAAGCGCTATTCGCGCCGCTGGAACATGATGGCGTCGTTCTGGAGCACGAAGAACCATCAGTGGATTCAGGCGACGCCGCAGAGCCCGAACGACGATCGCTTCCCGCTCAACGAGACGTGGACGTGGGAAGGGCGGTTGAACGGCAGCTACACGTTCCCGCACGGGTTCCAGCTCTCGACGCTGCTGCGCACGCAGTCCGGCATTCCGGGGCAGCGGACATTCATCTTCACCGGGCTGCCGCAGTCGAGCAACCTCACGCTCCGGATGGAGCCGTACGGCGCGCGGCGCGGTCCGGCGATCACGGTGATGAACGTGCGTGCCGGCAAGCGCTTCCCGCTGGGGGCGAGCCGGCGCTTCGAGCTGAGCTTCGAGATCTTCAACTTGCTCAACTCGAGCGCGGCGACGACGACCAATTACGCCTCGGGCTCGTCGTTCGGGTTCACGACCGGCGTCGTGTCGCCGCGCGTCGCGCGCATCGGGTCGACGTTTAGTTTTTAGGTCTCACGTGCCGCTTCAGCTGCCTCGCGGCCGGCGGCCTGCCACGCTACGCGAAGCTACGCGATGGCGGACCGTCGAGCGAGAGGGACATCATGAAACGGCTGCTTCTGGTCGTGTTGCTGGCGCTTGCGGGGTCGATCACCATCGGACGCCCGTCTGCCGGGCTGCGTGCGGCCCAGCGCCCGGCGCCTGAAAAGGTCTACGACGTCGTCCAGGTCGAGAAGGACCTGATGATCCCGATGCGCGACGGGGTCAAGATCGCCACCGACATCTATCGTCCCTTCATCAAGGACGAGGCCGAGCCGGCGAAGCTGCCAATCCTGCTTGAGCCGGACGCCGTACGACAAGACCTCGGCGAACGCCGTGGAGCAGGCGAAGTGGTTTGCCAAGCACGGCTACATCGTCGTGCTGCAGGACGACCGGGGCGCCTACAAGTCGGAGGGCGTGCAGAGCAAGTACATCGGCTACGTGAACGACGGCTACGACGCGGTCGAGGCACTGGCGAAGCTGCCGTACAGCAACGGCGAGGTCGGCATGTGGGGCACCTCCTACAGCGCGCATACGGCAGCCGGCGCGACGATTCTCCACCCGCCGCACCTGAAGACGGTGGTCCTCAACTGCGGCGGCATCTACAACGGCTGGACCTACAAGATGCGCAACCACGGCGCGTTCGAACTGGCCCAGCAGACCTCGTGGGTGTTCGGCCAGATGGCGGCCCAGACCAAGAACCCGGAGGCGAAGGCCGCCGCCACCAACGAGAAGATGGTCGAATGGGTCGGCAGCCTGAACGCCAAGAAAGGTCTCACGCCGCTCGCGACGGCGCCGAATTTCGAAGACTACTTCTACGAGATGATGACCGCCGCCGACTACGGCGAGTACTGGAAGGTGCCGGACCGGAACTGGTCGCTCTATTTCGATCAGACGCTGGACATCCCGATGATGCACGTCACCGGCTGGTACGATTCGTACGGCTCGGGGAGCATCAGCAACTACGTCGGCCTGTCGAAGATCAAGAAGTCGCCGATCCGCCTGCTGGTCGGTCCGTGGCTGCACGGCGGCAACACCCGCTCCGCCGCCGGCGACGTCGAATTCGGCGCCACCGCGGCGATGCCCGACTTCAACAACGAGTTCCACCTGCGCTGGTTCGATCACTTCCTGAAGGGGCAGGCGAACGGCGTCGAAAGCGACCCGGCGGTCAAGATCTTCGTCATGGGCACCGGCGACGGGCACAAGGATCAGAACGGGCGGATGTTCCACGGCGGCTACTGGAAGACGGCGACCTCCTGGCCGCTGCCGGATGCGAAAAACACCGACTACTACTTCCACGCCGACGGCACGCTCAGCCCGAACAAGCCGGCGGCGCAGGTGCCGCCGAGCGTCTACACCTACGATCCGCGCCATCCGGTGCCGACCATCGGCGGATCGTTCTCGGGCTCGCGCGGGCTCGCGATCGCCGGCGCCTTCAATCAGCGCGAGCGCGAATTCACGGGCGACGCGTCGAAGGGCTTCTACGGCTCGACGCCGCCGTACCTGCCGCTGAAGGCGAGGCCGGACGTGCTCGTCTTCCAGACCGAGCCGCTTGCGGCCGACACCGAGGTTGCCGGTCCGATCATCGTCAAGCTGTTCGCGGCGTCGACGGCGCCCGACACCGACTTCACCGCCAAGCTGATCGACGTGTATCCGCCGAGCAAGGACTACCCGACCGGCTTCGAGATGAACCTCACCGACGGCATCATTCGCGCCCGGTATCGCAACTCGCCGGAGAAGCCGGAGATGATGAAGGCGGGCGAAGTCTACAAGTTCGAGATCGAGCCCTTCCCCACCGCCAACGTGTTCAAGAAGGGGCACCGCATCCGCGTCGACATCTCGAGCAGCAACTTTCCGCGGTTCGACGTCAACCCGAACACCGGCGAGCCGATCGGGATGAATCGCCGCGAGCAGGTCGCCGACAATTCCGTCTACCACGACGCCGTCCATCTTTCGAGCATCGTGCTCCCGATCGTCGGCCGGCCGACGCCTGCCACGCAGGCGGCCGGACGTTGATTCGCGTTCTTCGAGAGGTCACTCGTATGCAGCTCACGAAGCATTTGTTCGGAGTCATCTCCCGCGCGGCCATGGTGCTGCTGGCAACAGCGGCCCTCGCGTCGATCGGCGCGGCGTCCGTCTCGGCACAGGCGCTGCCGGCTGAGGGCGTTGACAAGTTCATCACCGTCAACGGCCTGAAGCTGCACTATCTGGATTGGGGCAACGAAGGCAAGCCGCCGTTCATCATGCTCCACGGCATCTCGCGAACCGCGCACACCTTCGATCATGTCGCGAGGCGGTATCAGAAGGACTACCACGTGCTCGCGATCGACATGCGCGGCCACGGCGACTCGGAGTGGGACCCGAAGGCGCAGTACCTGGTCGAAGACTACGTGAAGGACATCGAAGCCTTCGTCCAGCAGCTGAAGCTGAAGAACCTGGTGATGATGGGCAATTCGACCGGCGGGCGGGTCGTCCAGGTGATGGCCGGTCTGCATCCCGAGCTCGTCTCACGCATCGTCGTCGAGGATGTCGGCCCGGAGCGGCCGGCGTCGATCGCGAACGGGTTCGCGCAGCGCGTGCAGCAGGAGAAGGCGGAGGACACCAGCTGGGCGTCGGAGGACGAGCTCTTCGCGCTGACGAAGAAGCAGAATGCCGGCGTCAGCGACGAGATCCTGCGCTCCTACGTGAAATCCGCGGTGAAGCGCCGCGCCGACGGCCGCTATGTGTGGAAGCGCGACCCGCAGCTGTCGAAGGGGTTCGTCGTCACCGAGTTGTGGCGCTACATCGACAAGATCAAGTGCCCGACCATCTACATTCTCGGCGGCAAGAGCACCATCGTGCCGGTCGAGACCCAGGAGCGGCTGAAGAAAACCATCCCGGGCGTCGAGATCGTCACCGTGCCGGATGTGGGCCACTATCCCGATTGGGAAAAGCCCGCCGAGACGTTCGCGATCCTCGATCGGTTCCTCGCCGGCAAGCGCGGCTCGTCCAGTTCTGGAAATGCCCAGTAGCGTGTAGCCGGCGACGCTCGCTCCATTCGACGTCCGTGTCAGCGGCCCGCAGTCCTCACGCGGGCCGCTGACCGCGGCCGTCTCGCCACCCGATCCTTCCTCGTTCATTTTGTAGGTAGTGTCCGGCTTTATCCGGACCGTGACGGGTCCTGCCTGAAGGCGCTGATTGAACGAGGCCACCCGACGATGACGCAGCCTGCCAACGATTGGTTCGCAGACGAGGCTTTCTGGCAAGCGATCGAGCCGTTCGTGTTTTCCGAGAGCGCGCAGACGGCGGCCGTCGCCGACGTCGCGGCCATCAAGTCGCTGGTCGGTCGGCCGGTGGCCACCGTCCTCGATCTCTGTTGTGGTCCGGGCCGGCACAGCGTGGCATTCGCGAAGGAAGGCAGCCGGGTGACCGGCGTCGATCGCAGCCCGTTCCTGCTCGGCCGCGCGCGGCAATACGCGTCGGCGGCGGGAGTGCAGGTCCGCTGGGTTCAGGAGGACATGCGCGATTTCATCGAGCCGGCTGGTTTCGAGCTCGCCGTCAACCTGTTCACGTCGTTTGGCTACTTCGACGACCCGGCGGAGAACCAGCGCGTGCTGGCCAACGTGCACGCGAGCCTCGCACCGGGCGGCGTCTTCGTGCTCGAGCTGATGGGAAAGGAAATCGTCGCGCGCATCTATCAGCCGTGCAGCAGCATGGAGCTTCCGGACGGCGCGCTCCTGGTTCAGCGTCGCAAGGTGCTCGACGACTGGGCTCGCGTCGAGAACGACTGGTCGGTCATCCGCGACGGGAACGTCCAATCGTTCCGGTTCCGGAACTGGATCTATTCGGCGGTCGAGTTGCGCGATCTCTTGAAGTCGGCGGGCTTCGTCAAGATCGACGTGTTCGGAAATCTCGAGGGCGCGAGCTACGGTGTCGAGGCGAACCGGCTGGTTGCCCAGGCGTACAAGGCTGGCTGACGAATACGCAATCGTCGATACGCACGCGCGGTTTTCTTGACTGGCGTCGACCGAGGCGAGACTATACGCCATGCCAAAATCGTCGCGCTCACATCGCAACGCCGCCGACATCAGCCGCCGCCAGTTGCTCGCGGGAGCGAGTGCGGGCGCGGCGGCGCTCTTCCTCGAGCGGGGCGGCTTGCACGCGCAGGCGCCGGCGGGTTCAACCGTCGTCTTCTCGCACACGACGGTCGTCAACGTCGATGCGGTGCAGAACGACGTGGCGCTCGCGGTCGAGGGCGACAAGATCGCGGCGATCGGCCCCACCGACCAGATCCTGCAGCGATATCCGCGCGCTGATGTCTACGACGGGCGAGGCAAGGCGCTCTTCCCTGGTCTCGTCAATTGCCACGCGCACCTGGCGGCGACGCTCGAGCGTGGCTTCAACGAGGACTTCGGGTTCCCGAACTCCGCGAAGCTGTCGGTCCGGCCCGGCAGCCTGCTTCAGGGCGAAGAGGCCACGCTGATGGTGACGATCGGTGCGCTCGAAGCGCTCCGCACCGGCACCACCACGATTGTCGAGAACACCGGCGGCATCGCCCGCTCCGCCGCGGCGCTGGCAAAGACCGGCCTGCGCTGCGTGTTCGCCGAGTCGGTGCGCGACAGCGAGAACGTCCCGGGCCCGATGTCGCCCGAGGGGCTGGCGAAAAGCGAGACGCCGAAGTTTTCAGCGAAGCTGCGCGACGAGGGCATGCAGCGGATCGACGAGCTGTTCAGCAAGTGGCATGGAGCGAACCAGGGACGCATCACCGTCTTCCCCGCCGCGGCGCTCGCCGAAACGGCGTCGCCCGAACTGCTGAAGGCCGTGCGCGCCTTTGCCGAGAAGCACGACCTCGGCTACACGATTCACCTGTCGCAGAGCATTGCCGAAGTCGACTTCATGGTCCGGCACCATGGGCTCCGCCCGCCGGCCTTTCTCGACAAGCACGGGTTCCTCGGCCCTCGGCTGTTCGCGGCGCACTGCCGCTACGTCAACGACGCCGACATCGCGCTGCTCGGCAAGTCGCGCACGATCGTGTCGCACCAGGCGGCGATGGCCGCCAACCGCGGGGTCATCCCGCCGATCCCCGCGCTGCGCGCCGCCGGCTGTCCGATTGCCAACGGCACCGACAACAACACCAACGATCTCTTCGAAGTGATGCGGGTCGCGCTCTTGACCGAGCGCATCCGCCGCGACGATCCGTTCCCCGGCGTCCGGCCGCAGCCGGAAGACGCGCTCGAAGACGCGACGATGGGTGGCGCGAGAGCCGTGCGGCAGGAAAAGCTCGTCGGCTCGCTCGAGGTCGGCAAGAAGGCGGACCTCCTCGTCCTCGACACGCAGCGGGCTCACCTCGTGCCCGCGGGGCGCATCGTGTCGGCCTGGATTCACAACGGCCAGGCGTCCGACATCGAGTCGTCGATGGTCGACGGCCAGTTCATCATGCGCAACCGCAAGGTGCTGACGATGGACGAGGCCGGGATCATCGCGGAAGCCGACAGGGTCGGAAAGCGGATCTGGGGTCAGGTGGAAGCCGCCGGCCCGGTGGCGATCCCCGGTCGTCCGCGGCGGCGCTGAGCGGTCCTGCCTGCATTCGCTGCCGCGGCACCTGCTCCGGCACCGTGCCGCACCGCCTCCGGCGCGACCGTAAGCCATTGAAAACGCTGGCTCGGCCACGTGCCAGCCAGCCCGGGCGACACGTTTCGGGCCCTTGCAACATCTATAGATATACGGCCCTTGAGTGCTTCGGCCGGGCCACAATCAGGGCGTTTTTGATGGGAGGGTTAGCGTGATGTCAGATGCAATGACGGACCGTCGTCGTTTTCTCGGCGGGATGTTCGGCACAGTGGCAGCCGCAGGGCTGCCAATCGCGGCGGCAACGGGTGTCGCGGCCGCGGAACCCTCTGATCACGACGCATGGATCAAAGAGGTGAAGGGTGAGCACCGCTGCCTCTTCGACTTCCCGCGCCACAACAATGGGATGCCGCAGCTGCACATCCTGAACTACATCAACACCTACAACACGGCGTACAAGACAACGCCGGGACAGGTGGGCGCCGTCGGCACCTTCTACAGCGTCGGCACGCCAGTCGAGCATCCCGCTGGCGTTCAACGACTCGATCTGGGCGAAGTATCAGCTCGGCGCCTACCTGAACCTCAAGGACGCCGCCGGCACGCCGTACACGCGCAACGTCTTCAACCAGCCGACGCCGAAGGATCTGCACCTGCTGCTGAAGGCCGCGGACCTGCCGCAGCTGAACCAGATCGCCGACGTCGTGCCGGCGATCGGGATCGAGAACCTGCAGAAGATGGGTACCAAGTTCCTGCTCTGCGCGAACGCGCTCGGGCTGTGGTGCATGGAGCTCGAGGCGCGGGGCAAGGGCAAGACTGCTGACATCGATCAGGAACTGCGTGCCAACCTGCTCCCCGGCGTGACGATCGTGCCGGCGATGGTGATCGCGATCGACAGGGCGCAGGAAGCCGGCATCAAGTACAACCGGCAGTAGCGGCCCACCCGCCGACGCGGTTGATGTCGGCGGACTCGAGGGTGAACTGCCCACAGATCACGACGGGGAACGCAGAGACCGCGGAGATCGCAGAGAACTTCTTGTACAAGAAGTTCTCAGCGTGCTCTGCGAGCTCCGCGTTCGATCGTCGTCGGTCGCGGGCGGGGGTAGCGGGACCTGCAAATCAGGTCTCTTCACGCGGCTCCTCGAGTCGAACCCGCAGCCGCGCCTCGCCGAGCACGATCTCGTCGCCCGAGCGCAGGCGCACGCCGCGCGTCCCCGGCGGCACCGGCACGGTTCGGCCGCCGCGGACGATGCCGGTCCCGTGAGCGCTGCGGTCGTCGTGCAGCCGATGATCGCCGGAAGACGGATCGAAGGCGATGTGCGCGTGGCAGCGGGAAACGGTCTGGTTCACGCCGGCGGATCCCTCGACGAAGACGACGTGGTTGGTCCTGAGCAGCCGGTGCCGATCGTCGCGGACCTCGACGCCACGGCCGAAATCGATGCGGGGGATCGCGAACGCGTAGGTGCGGCGTTCGGCTGTGCCGCGCAGCACCGCGACTTCGACGCGAACAGCCCTCGATTCGACCGTCGGCGCAGCGGCAACGACCGCAACGCGGTCGAAGGCGACGTGAAACTGCGGATGGTCCCAGTGCCGAGCGGCGCGGCCGGCAAAGACGACGTCGAGCTCGACGTCGCTCACGGCGCATCCGGCCGATCGCAGCCGATTGAGGACCCGATCGCGCAGCGATGGCTCCGCGGCAAACAGCGCCTCGAAATGTGCGCGCGCGTCGCGCGACGGCGCCAGGACCGAGACGCTCATGCGGTTGAACGGGAAGAGCCGCGTCCCTCGGCTCCCCGGCTGGATCTGACGCTCGACCACGTCGACGATCGCGTGCGCGATCTCGAGCGGTTCGCGCGCCGACGATCCGACGACGTCTTCGGCGGCGCGGCTCAGCGTGCGGGCGATGCGTGATTCGAGGGTGCGGGCCTTGTCGAGGATGGTCATGGGATTCATACGGTCCGCCAAAAGGCGGACACTACGCCAGTCATCGTCCGCCTGAAGGCGGACACTCCTTATTGCTCCAGCAGGCCGGACAGCCCGGCCGCGGTCACGATCTCGCCGGCGGCCGGCGCGGCGGTCCGCCCGCCGTAGCCGGCGTGTTCGATCACGATCGCGAACGCGATTCGTTTCTTCGCCGCGCCGTAGGGCGCGAATCCGACGAACCAGCCGTGCGACGGCGCCGCGTCGACCTCCGCGGTGCCGGTCTTCCCCGCGATTCGCCACGGGTGGCCGGCCAGACTGCGGCCGGTGCCGCTCGTCACCACCTCGCGCATGTCGGCCGCGAGCAGCCGCGCGGCCGCCGGCGACACAAATGGATTCGCCGCCGGCGGCGCGGCCTGTTCCCAGCGCGCGTCGCGGAGCACGCCGGACGCGGCGATCGCCGCCGCCAGGCGCGCCATCCGCAGCGGCGTCGTGCGCACGTCGGCCTGGCCGTAGCCGGCTTGCGGCAGCGTGTCGCGCACGCGCGCTACGGCGATACTCGACGGCGTCAGCGCGATGCCGAGCCGCGCCGCGCAGTCGACGAGCGGCTTCGGCCCCATCTTCAATGCCAGCTGCGCGAAGTAGGCGTTGCACGAATGCACCAGCGCGTCGTGCATGTCGATCGTTCCGTGCGGATGCGTATCCAGCACATCGTCGCGGACCGGACGGCTCCAGCCCGGCAGCTTCGCGCCGACTCGTCCATCGGGCAGCCGGCTGCAGGTGAACTCCGTGCCGGCGAGCTCGACGTCCCGGGTCAGCGCCGCCGCGGCGGTCACCAGCTTGAACGTCGACCCTGGCGGATACAGCCCGTATCGCGCGCGATCCAGCAGCGATTCGGCCTCGCGATCGCCCTCGTCGGCGGCGCTATCCGCGGACGGCCACGGGTAGCTGACGCTCGCGAGCACCGCGCCGCTGTCGGGATCGAGCACGACCGCCGCCGCCCTGCCCGATGTCGCCTTCGCGCGCGCCTCCACGATCGCCGCGACGCGGAGCTGCAGCGCGGCGTCGATCGTCAACCGGACGTCGCGCGGGCGCTTCCGCATCGCCACCACGGCCGGATGCTCCGGCTCGTAGCGATGACGCAGCAGCGGCACGAGCTCGCGATAGTCGCGGCGAATCGTCGACATCGACCGGCCCGACGCATCGCTTGTCGCCACCACCGTCGCGCGATCGTCGAAGCCGCGCAGCGCCGCGTCGTCGTCGCGCTCGATGTACGAGGTGTTCGGCGCGCTCCAGTTCACGCGGCTGGCCGCGTCGCCGAGGAGGTGAAAGGCGCGGCCGCCGAGCGGATAGCATCGCTCGGTCGCCGACGGGCACGCGGCGTCGAGCGAGACGCCAAGCTTCTGGTAGTCAGCGCGTGCGCGTTCGAGCAGCGCGCGATCGTCGGTCGCGAGCGGCAGACCGCGCCGGTCGAGCGCCGAGCCGCGCGGGATCTGCCGCGCCACGTCCAGCACGCGCGGGTTGTAGGCGTAGCGGCGGCCGCCGTCGGCCTGGACACCGAGCTGCGGCCGCACCGCGTAGTCGTCGGCGTGGACAACCTGAATGTTGAACGCGACCGCGACCAGCGCGAGCGCCGCGACGCCGAGCGCTCCGCTCACCCAGCGCAGCGGCACGTCGAACGAGCTGAAATCAACCGCCGGCCGCTTGTCCGCGTGAATCGACGAGAGGATCCCCAGCGCCGCGAAGTTCGCGGCCATCGCCGAGCCGCCGTAGCTGAGAAACGGCGTGACGACGCCGGTCAGCGGGATCGCGCCGACGACGCCAGCCGCCATCACCAACGCCGGCACGATCAGGAAAAGCGTGAGCGCGGTGCTGAGAAAGAAGCCGTAGTCGGTCGACGCCGATCGCGCAATGCGGAACCCGCGCCACGCAATCAGCGCGTAGATGGCCGCGAGCGCAACGATGCCGACGATCCCCAGTTCCTCTCCGACCGCGGCGAGGACGAGATCGGTGTGTCCAGCCGGCAGGTAGCGTGAATCGCCCAGCCCGACGCCGGTGCCGAAGCGCCGCCTGTCGCCATCGCCCAGATCGCCTGCGCCACCTGGTCGCCGCCTGCCGCCGCGTTGTCCCAGGGCGACTGCCACATCAGGACGCGCTCGGCGAGCGTTCTCGACACGTGCGCGATGTGTCCGAGGTAAAAGCCAGCCAGCAGCAACGCGAAGCCGGCGATCGGCATCGCGACGCGCCCGCGCGCCACCGCGTACATCGCCAGGAAGACGCAGCAGAGGAGGAGCGCGGGGCCGAGATCCTTCTGGACCGAGAACAACGCCAGCGCCACCGCGACGCCGGCGAGAACCGGCAGCACGTATTCGCCGCGCGGAAGGTTGACCCAAGCCGGCAGCCGGACGCCGCGAATCGCGCTGCTGCGGATTCCCCTGAGCAGTTCCCAGCGCCGCGCGAAATACCCCGCCAGGAAAAATGCGAGGAGCAGCCGGATCGCCTCGATCGGCTGCACCGGACCGAGATTGACCTTCGCGCCGCTGCGGCCGGGTCCGCTGCCGAACAGGATCAGCAGCGCGCAGAGCCCGATCGCGGCGAGCAGCGGAAGGTAGCTCAACTCGCGAAACGCCGCCTTGCCAAAGTCGACGGTCGAGAGCGCAGCCATCAGACCGAGGCCGAGCAGCACGCCTTCGGAGTAGCGCACGAACAGCGGGATGTCGCGAAGAGGATCGGGACGGCTCAACAAGATGACGAAACCGATCCCGGTGACGAGGTGCGCGGCCGCGAGCAGCAGGCGATCGCCGTCGACGCCGCGCAGCCTCCAGAGCAGCGAGACCAGGTGGAAGCCGGCGAAGTAGAGGAGGCCCCAGAAGAGAAGCTGGCTGCGAAACTGGGCGCGGGTGCGCACGACGAACGAACGCTTCATCGCCGCCAGGTCGGCGCCGGTGAACAGCGGCAGCGTGTCAGGCGCCGGGCGACCCGCCGATGCCGCCGCATCGCGAGCGTCGGCAAGGCGTCGCGCGAACGCGTCGAGCCGGGGAGTCTGCTGAATGTCCTTCGACGTCACGGTCGCGCGTGCGGCCGCGCCGACATTCGGCGTCGAGCGCCGGCTCTCCCGCTGCGCCGCCAGGAAGCGGAACCACTCGCGCGCGGCGAACCGGCGATCGCCGGCGTCGGGAAACGCCGCCGCCAGGCCAGGCTCGAGCACATCCGCACCGTCGACCGTTGTCAGGTCGATCGGCGACGCCGCTCGGACGCGATCGGATCGCTCGAGCGCCGCGAACCGGCCGGCATAGGCGAGCACGATGGCGAGCGCGACGACGCACGACGTCGCGGCCAGCACGAAATCGCCGCGCCCGGGAACGGCGGCGCGTTCGCGCTGCCAGCTCGCATCGCGGACCGCTGCCGGCGTGAAGGTCACGGCCATCCAAGCGCCTCGAGCAGGCTTTCAATCACTTTGGGTACGGGCTGCTCCTTCGAACCGGCAAGCTCGGCGAGGCGCTCTTCCACCTGCCCGAGGCTGCGCTGCGCCACGCGCAGGCTCCGCGCCGCGTCGCCGAACGAGAGCACCGTCGTGTAACGGTCGACCGCCAGGCGATAGGCCTCCGCCGCGCGCGTCAGGTACTGCTGCTCCTGCGCCATGCCGTTGAGGGTGCGCGCCGTTCGGGCGAACGTGTCGCCGCGGCTGCGATAGCCGTCGGCGAGCTGCACCGTTTCGCGATCGCCGGGCGTGTAGCCGAGACGCTGCGCCTGCTGCAGCGCGTCGGCGCCGCGGTCGACGTCCTCGAGGCCATAGATGAACGTGCGCATCAAGCCGAGAAACGGGTCGGGCCAGTTCGATCGGAGCTCGGCGGCTTCGCGAAACGCCGCCACCGCATCGGTGAACTCGTGCTGCGCCTCGGCGATCTGGCGCCGCGCCTTCCGCGCCTCGCCGTTGATGCGGTGAAGGTGACCCTCGCAGTAGCGGAGCGCCGCGCGCACGGCCGCGTTGTCCGGCGCGGCGCTGACGGCGTGCGCCAGCGCTTCGCGCGCCATCTTCCACTGCGTCTCCCTGACAGTCGGCACCGGGCTGCGGTAGTTCCCGATGACGCGGTCGGCCAGCATCTCGCTCTGCCGAACCAGCGCGCGCCGCAGACGGATGACGCCGATGTTCGAGCTGTGGCCGCTCAGGCCGTCGTACTGGGTCCAGGCCTCGGCCAGCCCCTCGAGCTCGCGCGTCGGCACGTTCGCGGCGAGACGCCCGGCGCGAGAACTGACGCGGTACTCGTTCAGGGCAAACGCGATCAGGAACAGCAGCAGCGCGGTTCGCACCGAGCGCAGGCGGTACCGCCACTTGCCCACGCGAGCCGGCGCCACGGGCGTGTCGGCCGGCGCCGCCACCTCGATGAGCGCAGGCTGCGACGGTGAGGCGGGTTGAGCGGTGCGCCGCGTCGCTTCCACGTCGGCGACCACGTCCGGACGCGTGCGCCGCGTCGGCGGCTCGTCTTCCGCTTTCGGCCAGCCTTGCCGTTCCGCTTCTGTCTGGCCGTCCCGCCGCGAGCGACTCGAGATCCTGGCGAATCGCCGCCGCGTCGCCGTAGCGATCGGCGAGCGAGCCCGCCAGCAGCCTGGAAACGATCGCCTGCAGCCCCGCCGGGCAGCCGGCGCCAAACGGCGCCACCGGCCGCCGCGATCGGATTCGCTGTTCCAGCCGCCGTGTGTCGGGCGCCACGAAGGCCTGCCGGCCGGCAACCATCTCGTAGAGCAGCACGCCGACCGCCCAGAGGTCGACGTGCGAGTCGATGTTGCCGCCCGAGTCGAGCCACTCGGGCGACAGGTACGCGAAGGTGCCGAAGTCGTTGCGCGTGACCTTGCGGCTGAGGGAGAGCGCTTTGGCGATCCCGAAGTCGAGCACCTTGATGCCGTTGCCGTCGACGACGCGGATGTTCCTGGGCTTCAGATCGCCGTGAACGAGCGACCGCAGCGGCTGGCCGTCGATCGAGGTCTCGAAACTGTGCGCCGCCTCGAGGAAGTGGCACAGCTGGATCGTCGACGTCGATCGCGCGCTCGGGCGCGAGCGGCCCTCGGGCGATCACGTCCGACAGGTTCTCGCCCTCCAGGTACTCCATCGCGATGTAGAAGTACCCGCCGCCGGTGCCGTGCTCGTAGACTTCCGGCACGTAGCGGCTCGAGGCACAGAACCGCTCCTGGAGCTTTGCGCCCCACTGCTCGGCCTCGAGGATCTCGCGCGCCTCGCGGTCCGTGCCGGACGGCACCAGCTTGAGCGCGACACGCCGGCCGCTGCGCGTATCGGTGGCGAGGAAGACCGTGGCCATCCCGCCGCGGCCGATCTCGCCGACGATCTCGTACGGGCCGACGCTGTTGAAGACGGTGTCCATCAGCGACCGCGCCGCCCACCGGGGGCGTTCGACGACCGAACCGGCGTTTCATGAGTGCCGGCAAACCAGTTGTCGCGAACGACGCGAGCCGACGCCGCGTCGCCGAGAGCCCGGAAGGTATTGGCGGCGATGCCCTGGAACACGTTCCCGAAAAACGTCGGCTCCGTGTCCGGCTCCACGACAATCGTGGCGCCGGCACGTTCGGACAGCCCATTGCGCGAGAAGACGTTCTGGTTGACCCGCGGCGAGGCGCCGGCGCGAATCATCATCGCGGCGCCCGGGTTGTCGTGGATGTGGCTCGCGAGCAGCGTCAGCCGCGCGTCCTCCCGAAGATCGATGGCGGCGTTGGAGGCTCCGGTCACCTCGACGTCGACGACGGAGACGTCCGCGTTCTTCGCGAAGATGCCGGTGCCGAGCGGCGTCGCGGCGTCGCCGACGATCCGGAACCCAATCAACTCCGCACCGGAGATTCCGTCGGCGACGACGGCCGGATCACCCTCGGACGCGGCGCTGGGCAGGCGGATGATGGCCTCGCGCGGCACCCGGCTGACAATGCGGACGCCATTCACCAGCACCAGGCGCTCGCGGTACTCGCCCGGCTCGACCACAATCGAGCTGCCGGGCGCCGCCGTCGCGAGCGCCGCCGCGATCGACTCCGACGGGTTGACGACGATTGCTGTCGGTCTTGCGGCCTCAGGCGCCTCGACGATGGCCTGCGGCAGTGCGAATGGCAATTGCCACGGAATCCGCCAGCCGCTGCGATACAGCGCGTAGCCGGACGCGGCGACGAGAAGCGGCAGAAGAACGAGCACCGCCAGCATCAACCGGCGGCGGCGCGGCCGGCGAACCGCGTGCGGCGCGATCGCCGGCGCGCGTCGCCGACGACGCTCCGCGGTCCGATTGCCGGAACCTTCGCCGCGAACTGCTCACCCTCGACGTAGACGACGGTGACGTTGTCCTTGCCGCCGGCATCGTTCGCGGCCTGGATCAACGCCTTGACGACGTCGGACGGCCGCCCTGCGAGCCGCGTCGCGACCTCTGTGATCGTCGTCGAGTCGACCAGGTCGGTGAGGCCGTCGCTGCAGATCAGCAGCGCCGCGTCCGGCTCGAATGCGATCTCGACGAGATCGATGAAGTCGCGATCCAGCGCCTCGTGCGCATCGGAGCCGACGTCGCGATAGACCTCGTTGCGCCGCGGGTGCCGCATCGCCTCGACTTCCGAGAGCTCGTGCGCGTCCTCGCGCTCGCCGACCGGCGAGTGATCGCGCGTCGCCTTCTCGATCCCGCCGTTGCGCAGCTTGTAGAGCCGCGTGTCGCCGACGTGGCCGACAATCGCGCGCCCCTCCTCGACGACCACCACCGTGAGGACGCACGCCATCCCGCGCCATTCCGGGCGCATCGACGACATGCGGTGGATTTCGTTGTTCGCGATGGTGATGGCCTCGCGCACGCGATCGGCAACCGTGCCGGTCTCGCGCTCGAGGCGCGTGCGCAGCATCTGCACCGCGACGTCCGCGGCCTTGCCGCCGGCAGCCTGGCCGCCGACGCCGTCGACAACGATGAACAGCCCGCGGGCGACGTCGAAGTGGAACCGGTCCTCGTTGACCTGGCGCTGCAGGCCGGGGTGCGTGTCGCCGGCGGCTTTCACCGCGGTGATGACCTTCACGATGCCCTCAACGCTCCTCGCCGTGCGAGAGCTGCAGCCAGATGAAGGAGGCGACGAGGCCGGCGAGAAGCGGCGAGCACCAGGAACCGCGCCCACAGGAGCCACGCCATCATCCGACCTTGTGAAACTCGAGGAAGACGATGTCGGCCAGGCCGATTCGCGCCGCGTCGGGCAGCGCGGTCTCGGCGCCGTTCTCGCGCTTGGTCCCCTCGCTCTCGTCGAAGCCGCGCGGCACGTGCCGCCCGTTCAGCGTCGTGCCGAGCGTGCTGAGATCGATGAGGAAGAACGCGCCGCTCGCCGGGTCGCGCCGGATGCGGACATGCTCGCGCGACACGTCGGGAGACGCGGCGATGCGGACGTCAACCGGAAACGCGATGCCGCCGCGGCCGACGGTGATCGAATCCTTGGCGACGTCGAAGGCGTGATCGCCGGAGTCGTCGCGATAGGTGATGCGCGCGACCGGCGCCGACCGCGACGCCGATGTCCGGCTCACCGTCTGATCCCGCACCGTGGTTCGCTGACCGGCGTGGACCGTGGTGATCCGGCGCGTGCGCTCGCCGACGCCGAGGTCGGGGCGCGCCGGCAGCACGAGCTCGGAGTCGACCAGCAGGTCGCCTTCGTTCATCTCGCCGTCCGGATCGGGCAGGAACTCCACCTGCCAGTCGCCGCTCGCGCTGCAGACCTCGACCCCGGCTTCGCCGGCCAGCCGGCCGAACAGGCGCCGCACCGGCGATCGGCGATTGAGCCGGTCGAGCTCTTCGGCCAGCGCGCGCAGCGTCTGCTCCTGGAGGATCGGGATGATCCCTTCGAGCCGCGCGTGCTCCCGCGGGTGGAGATAGACGGTGTAGCGGCTCGGCGCCAGCGTCGAATATCGCAGCGGTTCCAGGTTGCGCCGCATGTTTTCGACCACCGCCGCGATCACGCCGCGGGCCGAGCGCCTGGGGTTCTGGAGTTGGGAGGGGGTATCGGTTCGCGTGAGGCCCACTGTGTCTGTACCTTGGACGCCGTTCGGCTCAGAAGGTTCTGGCCGCCGCGCGTCAAACGAACGTTCCGTTCGATAATGTGGCGGCGACCGGTTTCGAGTCGTTGGGAACTTCCAAGGTTTTTGCAGATCCGTGGTGCCGTGAAGGTTCGATTCGCCGATTTCACCCTCGACTCCGACGCACGGCGGCTCAGCCGTCAGGGCACGGAGATCCATCTGTCGCCGAAGGCCTTCGATCTGCTGCGCCTGCTGATCGAGAACCGCCCCAACGTGCTGGACAAGGCCGCGCTCCACGCCCGCATCTGGCCCCGCACCTTCGTCGTCGACGCGAACCTGACGGTGCTCGTTGCCGAGCTTCGACGCGCCCTGGCGGACGACGCGCGCGAGCCGAGATTCATCCGCACCGCCCACGCGCTCGGCTACTCGTTCTGCGGCGAGGCGGTCGATCTCGACGCGCCGGCATCTGGACCGCCGGGCGCCGGCGGCGCGCGGTGCTGGCTGATGTGGAACGAGCGCGCGATCGTCCTCGCGGAGGGCGAGAGCCTCATCGGCCGCGATCCCGGCTGCGCGGTGTGGCTCGACGCGCCCGGTGTATCGCGGCGCCATGCGCGGATCAACGTCGCCGGCGGCGGCGACGTCGTCAGGCTGGAAGACCTCGGCAGCACGAACGGCACGCTGGTGGATGGATCGCCCGTTCGAGGCGTGGTGCAGGTCGCGGACGGCAGCGTGATCCGCTTCGGCCGCGTCGATCTCACGCTGCGGATCTGGTCGCGCGGCAAGGCGTCGGAAACCGAGCGAATCGCGCGCCCGTCGTAAGAGCGGCCTATCCTGTCCCAGGGCGATCGTAGCGCAGCCCTTTATAGGGCTGCCGCGCGCGGCCGTTGGCAGGCCTGAAGGCCTGCGCTACGCGAGGCCGCGCGTAACCGGCTCCCGCAAATCGCCGGCGAGCTCGCGGTAGCGGCGCGGGGTGATGCCGAGCAGGCGGACGAACGCCCGGCGCATCACGTCGATGTTGCCGAAGCCGGCCGCCGCGGCGACCTGCTTGAGGCCGCCGTTGGTGCGTTCGAGCTGACGCCGTGCCGCCTCGACGCGGATCTGCAGGACGTACTGGGAGGGCGTCGTGCCGACCTCGCGTGTGAAGACGCGCTCGAAGTTGCGCACGCTCATCGCCATCCGATCCGCCAGATCGTCGACCGACAGCCGCGCGTCGAGGTGCTCGGCAATCCAGATCTGCAGCTCGCGGATCGAGCTCATCTCCGACGCCTGCGAGGCGAGCGACACGCTCACCTGCGGCTGCCCGCCCGGGCGCCGCAGGAACAGCACCAGCTCGCGCGCCGCTTCGTGCGCGAGGCCGGCGCCGCAGTCTTCCTCGACCCAGGCGAGCGCGAGATCGATGCCGGCGGAAAAGCCGGCCGACGTATAGATGTTGCCGTCCTTCACCCAGAGCGGCTCGTGCTCGACGCGCACGGCCGGATAGCGCGCCGCCAGCTCGCGGCCGAACTTCCAGTGCGCGGTCGCCCGCCGCCCGTTCAAGAGGCCGGCCTCGGCGAGGAGAAACGCGCCGACGCAGACCGCGCCGATCCGCCGCGAGTCGACCGACTTCTTCTTCAGCCACGCGGAAAGCGCCGCGTCGCGCGCCAATCGCGAGCCCATCCCGCAGACCAGCAGCACCGAGTCGCACGGCCCTTCGACTCTCTTGAAATGCTGCCGGGCGAGGAACGTGAGCACGCCGCCCTCGCCTTCCATCATCAGCCGCTCGGCGTTGGTGACGACCTCGATCGTGTAGATGGTCCGGCCGGCCAGCCGGTTGACCGAGTTGAACACCTGCAGCGGACCGACCAGATCGAGCTCGTCGACCGGCGGGATGACGGCGACGATGATCCGCCGGCTCGTGGCGTGGCGGCGCGAGGCAGCTTTCCTGGACGCCGAGGGCATGTGGCCACTCACTATGCGGTCGCATCGAAGAGGTTCGCAAGCGTGAAGGCGGGCCGTGGCGGATTTCGACGGATCTGTGTCGCGTATCGACGGGTCACGCTTCGATACGATGCGCCGCAGGGGATCGATGATGATCAATCGATGGCCGGCGCTGGTCGCGGCGGTACTGCTCGCCGCCGTGCGGCCGGGAAGCCTTGCCGCTCAAACTGAAAAGGGACCCTACGCACGCATCGCCATCCTGCGTCCGCACAACGGGGACACCGTCGACTTCGAGGCTGGCTACCTCCGTCACCTCGAGTTCCATCGCCAGGCAAAGGACACGTGGGGCTGGTACGGATGGTCGATCTGGGCGGGTGACCGGCAGCGGTGGTTCGTCTACGCGACGTTCGGCCACTCCGCCGCGAGCCTGGACAATCCGGTGCCGGCGGCGGAGGACGAGCGGGACAACGTCGCCAACGTCACGCCGCACGCGGAGTTTGCCGGCAACGCGCTCTATGAATTCCTGCCGGCGCTGTCGCGCGGCACCGGAGTGCCGACGCCAACGCCTCGCGTCGAGCTCACGACCGTTGATCTGAACCCCGGCGCGGGAAAGGCGTTCGAGGCCGCGCTCGGCGCGGGGCAGGCCACGCCGCAGGGCGAGACGCTCTGGTATCGGATGGTGGCGGGCGGACCGGCGCCGCGCTACGTGCGCTTGCGGCCGCGCCCCAGCCTGGCGTCGGTGCTCGAAGGACAGGGCGAGCAGGCGTTGCCCGACAAGGTCCACGGCCTGGTGGCGAAGACGACGATCGAGATCCTGAATTTCCGGCCGACGATGAGCTACGGCGTCGCGCCCAAGTAGTCGTCCGGCTTCAGCCGGACCGGCGTGGGGTCCGCCTGAAGGCGGACACTACATGTCGTGAAGTCCCGACGCGGGCCGGTCTGAAGACCGGCCCCTACGGTGGTCATGACGGCTACTGGCTGCTGCTCGAAGTCACCGTGATGCGTCGCGTCGCGCGCTCGGCGGCGCGAGCGACGTCGGCGTCGGTGTCGTTCGAGAGCTGCTGCAGGCGCGGCAGCGCCTCCGGGTCGCCGATGCGGCCGAGAATCTCCGCCAGCTCGGCTCGCGCGCTCGGGGCTGATTTCGCGCGGCGCGAACAGCGCCTGCCGGTTTGCGGGCGGCGTTTCGAGCAGATACTCCCTGGCCAGCTCGCGCGTGAGCGGCCGATCGAGCGCGCGGACCAGCTCGTCGAGATACTCGAGCTCGCCTATCCGTGCGAGCGCGAACGCCTGCGCCGTGCGCACCCAGGCGCTCTTCTCGATCAGCCTGGCCGCCGAGATCGCGGTCTTGCTGTCCGCGCTGGCGGTGCGGGCAATGCCTTCGTTCGCGTACAGGCGCAGCGGCTCGTACTTGTCGGCCTTGAGCCGCTCGAAGAGCGGCGCCGACGACGGATCGGCGATGTCGGCCAGCGCGGCGAGCGCCACCACACGCGGCGTATCAGTCTTGGCCGTCGCCTCGACGATGCGCGTCAGCTCGGGAACCGCGCCGCGGTACCGCATCGAGCCGAGCGTCGCCATCATCTCGTTGCGGACGGTGTCGTCGTTGAGGTTGAGGAGCGAGACGAGATCGGTCGCCGACCGACGCGTCCGCGATCTTGCGCAGCGAGCGGACGCCGTCGAACCGCAGCGAATCGTCGCGGTCCTCGCGCACGACGCGAACGAGCTCGGGAACCGCCGCCTGCCCGCGCAGGATGCCGACGCCGCGGATCGCGGTGCGGCGGATCCCCTTGTCCGAATCGGAGATCCGCGCCGTCAGCGTGGTGATCACGATCGGATCAACCGGAACGTCTGGCTCGACGATGAGGTCGAGGTCGCGCTCCGGCGTGAGCATGATCATCTCGCCCAGCTCGCGTCAACGCGGCGCCGAGCCCTTTGGTTCGCGGCAGGTGGATGTTCACGAGCGACGCCACCGCCGCGCGATCGAATGTCGACCTCGGTATCGGTGGCGAAGGCGACGAACCCGGGCAGCGCGCTGATGTCTTCCATGTGCTCGAGCGCCGACTCGACCTCGCGGCGCACGGCGGGAACCGGATCGTGCGCGAGGGCGATGAGATCCGGCGTCGCCGGCAGATGTTTGACCTTGCCCAGCTCGCGGGCGGCGGCCTGCCGGCGCTCCGGGTCGGGGCTCTTGAGGTCGTAGATAAAACTCTCGACCGATACCTGTCGCGTCTGGGTTTGCGCGGCGAGGCGCCCGCCCGGTGCCAGCGCGAGCGCGCCCATCGTCAGTCCGGCGAAGCACAGCCATCGAGCGCGTGATTGAACAAGCATGGGTCCTCCGGGGGCCAGCGGCCCGATCGACATTTGACTGGGACCGGCGCCACGCGCTGGGGATCGCACGGCGGAGGGGCGGTAGCGGGCCAAGCGTGGGAGTGCCTGGCCTGCGCAGGGTCGAACGAAACAGCGGGAGTGTACCACGGCGAGTCAAGCTCACCTGTAGCGAGGCCCTGCTACGCGCGAGCGACGGAGCTGGATCATCCAGGCTCGCGCAGCTGGCCAGGCCAGTCAGACTCCGGTGGTAAGGCCGATCGAACGATCAGGCGCTGCGGGCCTGATCGCGCCGTGTCGCCCGGCCCGCGGCCTCGGCATGAATCGGCAGCTGGACGACGACATGCGTGCCGCGGCCAGGTGCGGATCTGATCGCGATCGTCCCGCCGGTGACGAGGACGCGCTCGCGCATGCTGAGGAGGCCGAGGCCGTCGCCGCGGCGCGAGCGGCTGTCGAATCCGTGACCCCGATCGGCAATGTGCAGGCGCACGCCGGACCGGCTCGGCTTGAGCCGGACGGTCGCCGTCCTGGCGCCGCTGTGCTTCGCCACGTTGTGCAGCGCTTCCTGGGCGATGCGGAACAGGCAGAGCGGTGCGCCGGGCGACAGGCGGTGGTCGGTGACGCGATGGCGGAATGCGATCTGGATGTTGTACTGACTCGCCATCTCACGGCACAAACCATCGAGGGCGGGGACGAGGCCGACAATCTCCAGCCGTGCCGGATGCAGCGCGTGTGACAGCCGGTGGACGTCGTCGGCGATCGTGCTCACCCGCGCCGTCAGCTGCCGTGCCGCGTCCTCGTGTACGGCCGGCAACGCGGCCGGCCGGCTGACGAAGCGCCCCAGCTCGATGCCCAGCGCGGCGAGCTTCTGGCTCAGATCGTCGTGTAGATCGCGGGCGATGCGCCGGCGCTCGGATTCCTGTGCGGTGATGAGACGGCCGACCAGATCCTGCACTTCCGCGTAGCTCGCGCGCACCGCCGCCTCGCTGGCGCGCAGCGCCCCCTCGACACGCCGGCGCCTGGCGCGCTGGACGAGCAGCAGCGCAACCAGCGCCGTCTGCGCCGCCAACGCGACGCCGGCCGCGACGACATAGGCGCGGTACTGGTTCCACACCGTCGGCGGGCGGAACATCACGGTGCTGCCGGCCGGCAGGCGATCTTCGTCAATGCCCCAACGCGCGAGCTGTCGCGCGTCGAACAGCGCGCGATTCGGGTTGATCGTGCGGACAGGAATGTCCGCCGGGCGTTCGCCGGCGAGAATCCGCCGGCCCATCTCCCCTGCCTCCACGCCGACCGCCGTCAGATCGTAGAGCGAGCCGCCGACAATCCCGGTTCCCAGGAATGGCGCGTCGGTGCCATAAACCGGAGCGTTCGACGCCTTCGACACGATTGCCGCCAGCTGCTCCGGGCGAAAGTAGGTGCCGGTTGAGTCCGAGTAGATGAGCGGCGTGAACAGGATCAGCGAATGCGGCGGCAGGTTCGCCAAGCGGCGTGACGACCTGGTCCATCGGCAGATCGGTGACGAACGTGAAGGCAACGCGGCTTCCGTACGCCTCGAATTGCCTGCGCGTGTCGGCAACCCACGCACGCTCGGCGGGCGACGACCCGGCGGGTACGAACACCCGCTCGGTGTCGGGGTGAATCGCGAGGGCGAGATTCAGCGTGTCGCGGTAATCACGCGTCACGGCGACGCCGGTGATGTGCGGCGGCAGCGTCCGCCGGTCGATGGCGGCGGCATTGACCGACGCGAACACAATCGGCGTCGCCGGAAACAGCTCGCCGCCTCGCGTGCGCAGGAAATCGAACGCGAGCGAGCTGACGACCACGATCAGGTCGATGCGGCGGCCGGCGTACTTGGCTCGCAGGAAGTCGACCACCTGCTGCTCGTACTGCGTCGCGTGGAAAGCGCAGCAGGTCGAGGTATTCCGTGTAGAAGTCCACCGGATGCGAGAGCTCGCTCGACAGCGCCGAGCGCAACGGCGCTTCGAGCTGCGCGTAGACCGCGCTCTCGTGCGAGTAGAGCATCAGCACGTGCTTGCCGACGGTCCCCTCGGCCGGCGCCGCGCGCGCGGCCCAGGCAGGCATGACACTGAAGAGGACCATCACGCCGACGGCGAGCCGGAGCCGGGCATGCCGCGCACGGGTGGCGTTGTCGGTCGGCATAGGATGTCGAGGCAGACTGAGCGAGTTTATGCCGGGAATCGACACTTCGAGGCGCCCAATTTGCGCATCTCGAGCGCGATCGCCGTGTGAAACGATGAAGCACTGTCAGAAATGACAGGCTTTGGACGGTCCGCCTAAAGGCGGACACTACGTACGCGCGCAGATCTCCAGACGGTCCGCCTGAAGGCGGACGCGACGTGCGCGCCAGATCTCCGGACGGTCCGCCTGAAGGCCGAGGCTACGGGCGCGCCGCGCCGGAGGCGACGGTGGCGGTTCCCAGCCGCCGAGACTGGATCACCGCCGGTGGTAAGTCTCGCGGTCCCGGCAACGGATGGCGCGAGGCGGAGACGTCGAAAACATCCGGCTGAATCGCACCGGCGGCCAATTGCCGGGGCCCGCCGTCTGCTGGCGCTCGTCTTGCCTCTACGCTGCGGCGTGGACTGCTGGATCGGCGTCGTGCAGGAGGCGGATCGACGGATTGTCCGCCTTGCCGGACGCCTCGGCGTGGCGCAGGTGCCGGAACTGCTCCGCGCGTGCGGAGCGCCCGACAACCTGCAACTCGATCTGACCGACCTCGTGTCGGCGGATGTGGCCGGCCTCGAGGCGCTGCAGCGGGCGCGCGCGAGGGGCGCACTCCTGGTCGGTGTGCCCGGATACATCCAACTCAAGCTCGACACGCCGGCCTAGCGTCCACGCACGAAGACGTCGAAGAACGAAGAACGTCGAACGTCCCGTAGGGACGGTCTGAAGACCGTCCCCTACGGCCGCCGCTCGGTCGCCGGATTGTGGCGCCGCGCGCGATCCGGCGGGATCACTACTCCAACCTTCTTCATCCGGAACCGCAGCGTGTTGGGATGCACACCCAGGCGCTCGGCCGCATTCCCGCTGCCGTTGATCCGCCAGCCGCATTGCTCGAGCACGGCTTCGATGTGGGCGCACTGCATCGCGTCCAGGTTGTCCGACACAGGTGCTTTCGCCGGGCTCCGCCGGCCCAGCGTCATGTCGTCGAGCTGCAACGTCTCGCCCTCGGTCGCAATCATCGCGCGCTCGACCACGTTCTCGAGCTCGCGCACGTTGCCGGGCCACGAGTAGCGCTGCAGGGCGTCCATGACTGACTGCGGCACCTTCGTAATCTTTCGTCCCAGCTCGCGCTGGTGCCTGTGGATGAAGAACCACACCAGCCGCGGGATGTCCTCGATCCGTTGCTGCAGCGACGGCAGGTGGATCGGGTAGACGCTCAACCGGTAGAAGAGATCGGCCCTGAAGCGCCCATCCGCCACCGCCGCGTCGAGGTCGAGGTGTGTGGCGGCAATCACGCGAACGTCGACCTTCCTGGTCCGGGAAGACCCCACTCGCTCGAACTCGCCTTCCTGCAGCACACGGAGGAACTTCACCTGGATGTCGGGCGCCAGGTCGCCGATCTCGTCGAGGAAGATCGTGCCGCCGTCGGCCAGCTCGAACCGTCCCTGCCGCATCGACACGGCGCCGGTGAAGGCCCCCTTCTCATGGCCGAACAGCTCGCTCTCCACCAGCGTCGGCGGCAGCGCCGCGCAGTTGACCCGCACCAGCGCCCGCGCGTTCCGCCGGCTGCGTTCGTGGATCGCGCGGGCGAACAGTTCCTTGCCGGTGCCGGTCGGGCCCATGAGCAGCACGCTCGAGTTCATCGGCGCCACCTGGCCCAGTCGGGCGAGGGCCGTTCGAAGCGCCGCGCTCTCGCCGACGATCTCGTCGAAGTCGTGATAGCTCTTGATCTCCTCTTTCAGGCAGACGTTGTCCGCTTCGAGCCGCGAATTGAGGCGCTCGATCTCGGCGACGCTGCCGCGCAGGGCGTGGGCCTGGCGGCAGCGCTGCAACGCCACGCCGAGGATTTCTGCAATCAGCTGCAGACGGCCGGTCAGGCGCCCCGGCCATCGCCGCGGCGAGCGGCCGCCGTCCACCACCAGCGCGCACACCACCTGCCCGGCGACCGATGCCGGCAGGCCCAGGACCGACCAGCCGCCCATGCGCCGCGCCTGGGCACGCGCGGACATCGCCTCCAGCGGGAGATCGTCGTGTGTCGAGATCGCGACCTGTTCGCCCCGAGCGAGCCGGTCGAACAACCACGCGTCGCAGGGTGAGGGCTGATTGTCCTGCCGTGCCGGCTGTGCGGCGTCGCCGGCGACATGTTCGCGGGCCACCGAACCGGTCTCGTTGAACTCGACCAGCCGGCACGAGGCGGCAGACACCGACTGCGCGAGCTGGCCGAGCGCCGCGGTGATCGCCGCGGGGATCTCCTCGAAGTGGAGACGGGTCAACCGCCCCGACAGCGCGATCGCGAGCTGTTCGAACTCCTCGAGCTCCCGCTCGGGAACGGGACGTGACGATGACATGTTCACGATTGACATAAGCAATCCTCGTTGTTGTTGCCTTGCACTCGCGCGCTCATCCGGTCTTCGTCTATCGGTGTCCGGTCCCTGGATCCGGCGCCTGACTGACATGGCGCTCACCCCGGAGCGCCGCTCGCACCGCCGGCAGCAGATCGTCGCCGGCGGAGAGCTTCAGCACGTATCCCAGGGCGCCTGCCGCCATCCCGCGCTCCATCAGGATCCGATCGCGATGGACCGTGACCAGGACGATCTTTGCCGCGGGATTCCTGCCGAGTATCACCGTCGACGCGGCGATGCCATCGAGGCCCGGCATCGAGATGTCGGTGACGATGACGTCCGGCGCCAGCGCCTCGGCGGCGTTGACCAGCGCGTTGCCGTCCTGCACGCTCGCCACCACGTCGAACTCCGGCTGCAGCAGCCGGCACAGGAGATCTGTGTTCCCTGCGTGGTCGTCGGCAAGCAGAACCCGCGCGCGTGCCATGGTGTTGCCCATTTGCTTGTTGCGTGTTGCGTGACGCCGCGGATTCTAGGCGGAGGGCAGATCCGATGAGGCACGGGGAATTACGGGTGGGCCCCCCGTAAAACTACCAGTGTGGAGTCCGAAAATGCGCAGCTGGCATCCGGCGCGATGGTCTTTGCGGCCGATCAGTCGACGATTCGCGGATGCTCCATCGCGTAGCGCACGAGCTCCGCGGTCGAATGCACGTCCAGGACCTGCATGATTTCGTACTTGTGCGCTTCGACTGTCCGCGCCGACAACTGGAGGGCGGCCGCGATCGCCTTCATGCGCTGCCCTTCGAGGATCAGACGCAGGACATCTCGCTGCCTCGCGGTCAGCTGCGGCTCCGCCTGACCCGCGGGCTGCTGCATGCGCTCGATCACGTCCCTGGTCAAGGCCGGCGTGAGATAGACATGGCCCTGCAGCGCCTGCTGGATGGCGGTCACCAGCTCTTCACCCGCCGAATGTTTCAGCAGGAAGCCGGACGCGCCGGCGCGGATCGCGCGCGTCGCCAACGCCGCGTCGTTGTGCATCGTCAGGACGACCACCCGGCTGTCGACCCGCTCGGCCTTCAGCCGCGGCAGCACGTCGAGGCCGCTCAAGCCCGGCATCGAGATGTCGGTGACGATCACGTCGGGCCGGAGCCGTTTGGCGGCGTCGATGAGGAGCTGGCCATCGCTGACCGTGCCGACCACGTCGAAGTCCTCCTTGAGCAGGCCAACCAGGCCTTCGACAACGATCGTGTGGTCATCGGCGATGAGGATGGTGTTCCGGCGCATTGGTATTCGAGTGATTCCCGCTCAGACCGCAGCCTTGTGTTGCCGCTCGATCGGGTGATGGTTCACCGGAATCCGAACCTGCACCCGCGTGCCCTTGTTCAATTCTGCCACGATGCTGACGGTTCCTCCGGCCAGCCTGACACGTTCCGTGATGCTGTGCCGAGAGCACCGCGACCAGACCGGCGTGCTGGAGGCCCCCCGGGCGCAGGTCGTGCGAGAGCTGCCTGACGTTCGAACAGCCTACTTCTGGACCGGACGATAGCCTGAGTTCTGGATGACGACGCGGATGTTCTTGGCGGTCGCGTCGAGCGTGGTCTGCGCGGTATAGCTGGTGCCGTCGTCGAGCGCGGCGAACTGAACGGCGAGCGTCACCGCGTCCTTCGGTTCGTCGAGATAGGATGCGACGTTCACGGCGAGCAGGCGGTTGGCGGCCGTGTCGATGCCGATGGTCATCTTGTCAGCGGGCTTGATGTAGTTGGTGAGCTCGAGGCTCACCTGTCCGGCCTGACCGGGTTGAAGCGCGACGTTGCCCGCAGTCTTCGCCTTGTCGATCGCATCCGGGTTTGGCGGCACGTACTGGTGCACCAGAGCGACCGCGCGCTGCATGTACTCCGTCATCTCTTCCTTCTTGTTCTCGACCACCGCCTGCTTCACCCGCCCACCGCGCCGCCCGCCACCGCCCGAGGCAGCCGCGGGAGCGGCGGCCGGAGTCGACACGGGCAGCTTCTCGATCTTGCCGTCGGCGCCATAGTAGCAGCGCAGCAGCTTCCGCGATTTCTCCTCGCCCTTGAGGCTGACGACTGTCGTCTCGATCCACTCGGTACTGGCGAAGCCGCTGCTGGCTTTGCGCCAGCGACTGCTTGAGCGCGGCGATTCTTTCCTGCGCTGCCGCTCCGCCCGGCTTGTCCTGAGCGAGCGCCAGCGAGTCGAAGGACGAGGGGGCGGCACGAACGACCAGCCCAGCGCCGAGCAACGCGATCGATGTCGCGACGACGGCCATGAGCCGCGGACGCGGTGCCTTGATGCTGAACATGATTTCTCCTCGTTGCGGATCTGCAATGGCGATTGACGGACGAAGAACGTTGGCGAGCAAGGCAAGTCGCGAGCCAGAGCACAGCGGACGCGCGAGAAGCACATTACGCGGCCATTTGCGCCCGAGCGGCCACCGGCGCCGGTCGACGCCGGCCTTGGCGCCATTCGAGAGCGGGCCGGTTCACGGCATTTGGTCAGGCAACGCGGAATGCGGTGAGCCTGTCGGCCATCGTTCGTGGCAGATCGTGCGTGTCTCAGCGGATTGCGGCCCGATCCAGGGCCCGGATCACTGAGTGATGCCGGTGTACGTCACGGCAGACGTTTTTGCCCCGGTCGTTCAGAAATCGCTTCGCGGTGAGGAGGTAACCGGACGCGTGAAGGCCACGGAGTGAAGACGAAGGGCGGCCCTTCAGCGCCGCCGCTTGGACGGAATCATGGACGATTTGTTTTCGCAGGCCTGGGCGAACATGTCGGGCAGGTTCGGCGGTCCGATGTCATTCCGGCTGGTACTGCAGCCAACAATCGCGGCGATTCTCGCCGTGCGCGCCGGGCTGCAGGACGCGCGGGCGGGCCGGCCCCTCTATACCTGGTCGGTCTTCCACGATCCCGTGCATCGCGCAGATCTCCTGCGAGACGGATGGAAGGACGTCGCCAAGGTGGTCGTCATGGCCATCGTCATCGACATCGTCTACCAGTGGATCGTGTTCCGGTGGATCCATCCGGTCGGGTTGCTGACCGTGGCGTTCTTCCTGGCGTGCGTGCCGTATCTTGCTGATCCGTGGGCCCGTGAACCGCCTCGTGCGGTCGCGTCGGACGGCCAATCGACACCACGTGGATGCCTGACCGATCCGTTCGACTGGACGACATGCGCCGTATGGATCGAACGAAGCCCGACTCGAGCCTCGGCCCGGCCGCGATCAGGACATCCCGGTCGGTCCTTCCGCGAGGCGACTGGCGCCGCCTGTCGCATGGGTATCGCAGACGACCGCCGAAAGCCCGAATTCCCGGACGCATCCCAGCACGTGTGTCGCGATGTTCGGACAGTCGGGCCAATCGCAGAGGTACTCACTCAGTTCCTCTTCTCGACCGTCCGGTGCTGCGATCCCGGTCTTAATCGTGACCCGGGGCATAAAAGGGCCCTCCCTCGGCGAACTTGTCTTCAAGGGCCGATCCAACCGAACAGCCTGAAAATGCACAGGTTGGCGTCCTCCAGCCGCGGAAATTCGGCAATTCACGGACGGAAATCGCTCTCCTGAGGCTCGATGCGACCCATCAGCGTGTGCGTGGCGTTGCTGAGCCTGGTCTGTGGAAGTCCTGCCGTCGCACGCCCGGCCTTCGCGAGCCCGTCCGACCCGGCGCAGGATCAGCAGGCGCGCCCGGCGAGTGATGCCGACGCCGCGGTCGCGGCGACGCTGCAGACCATGGGCCGCACGATCGAGCAGCAGCAGAAGCTGCTCGAGGAGCAGGGGCGTCAGATCGAGCAGCTTCGCGCCGAGATTGCCGCGATGCGGGCATCGGCACACCCGGCCAGCGACCCGGCTTCACCGGCGGTGCAACCTGCAGCGCCGCAGCTCGCCGGCGCCGGCCAGACCCCGCCAGGCGCCGAGCAGTCGCCGTCGCGCGTTCCTGAACTCCCGCCCGACCTCGTGTCCTCTGGAGAATTCCCCGGCTCGTTCGCGATCCCGGGGAGCGACGCGGCGTTGAAGATTGGCGGCCTCGTGCGCGTCAACTGGGTGAGCACGCTGACGCGATGCTCGTGGACGATCGCTTCCAGGCCTCCGCCATCCCGATGCCGGGAACGCCGGACGGCGACCGCGGTGGGCGAGTCAACGTCATCGCCACTCCCAGCCGATTCAACTTCGATCTGCGCACCCCCACCGGCGTCGGCTACATGCGCGCCTTCATCGAAGGCGATTTCGCCGGCAGCGGCAACACCCTTCGCCTGCGCCACGCCTACGGCCAGTGGCGGCGGCTCATCTTCGGCCAGACGTGGTCCACCTTCTCCGATCCCGAAGCGGAGCCCGATGGGATCGACTTCGAGGGATTGAACGCGATCGTCCTGTTCCGGCAGCCGCAGATCCGCTGGAGCTTTGCGCCGGGCGAGCGGCTGCGGGTCGCGCTCGCGCTCGAGGATCCGCGGCCCGACGTGACCGCTGCGACCCCCGTGAACCAGGTCCCTGATTTTGTCGCGAGGCTTCGGTGGGAACCCGGGCGCGGCGGCCACATCCAGCTCTCCGGGCTGGTGCGGCAGCTTCGTGCCGAGGCGACCGTCGAGGGTGGTGTCGATCAGATCGTGGCAACGGGTGCCGTCGGCCTCAACATCAGCGGCCGCCTGCCGTTTCCGTTCACGGGCACGCGCGATCAGCTGCTCTTCCAGCACAACAGCGGCCATGGCATCGGCCGCTACATCGCCGATCTCGCGTCGCTCGGCGGGCAGGATGGCGTGTTCGATCCGAACGCGAACACGTTGCGTGCGCTGGACGTCTACTCCGGCTACGCCGGGCTCGAGCACTGGTGGACCGGCCAGCTGCGCTCGGCAATCAGCTTCGGGATCGTCGGCGTCACCAACCTCGACATCCAGCCCGACGACGCGCTGCACCTGACGCGGCGATCGACGGTCAACTTCATGTGGTCGCCGATCCCGCGCCTGGATCTCGTCACGGAGTTTCTCTGGGGCCGCCGGGTGAACAAGAACGGCCAGTCCGGCTTCGCCGCGCAGACGCAGATCGGCAGCACGTTTCGGTTCTGATCGGCGGCTCGAAACGTAGGGCGGCCCTTCAGCCCGGGGTCCCGCAACGCGGCAGCCGCGTTGGGGTGGAGAGCTGCCGGCGCGGCGGTGGGCGGACCTCGCGAAAGTCCGGCTGAAGCCGGACACTACGAACTTTGGAAGCGCCGGCGTTCCGGCGCGTCATTCCTGTCAGCCGCTTCAAGCCGCTGACGACATGCCGTGAATGCCTGACCACTCGCGGTGATCGTGCGGTGATCGATCGATCGCGATCTCGCGCATTTGCAACAAGTTACCGCGGACGCGACGATCGATGGTCGCGGCGGCGTTCTTGCTCTGTCCGGCGGCGGACCCACCCGTCTGCCGCCATGGGCGCATTCATCTTCATCGCGCTGCTGATTGCCGTCATCTTCGGCACGGCTTGGGTCCAGCGCTGGTGGCGCACCACCGAATGGAAGCGCCGGGGGCGCGCAGACCCGAGCGTGAATGAAACGAGTGTCCAGATGAAACCTCTGCTCAGTTGCGCGATCGCGGCGGTCGCCGCCACGGCGGCGCTCGCGGCCGATGTCAAGTTCACCTCGGTGTGGAAGACGCCTGCGGCTCGCGAGGTCAGCTTCGCCGGCAAGAAGGTCGCCGCGCTCGTGATCTCGAAGGACGAATCGCTGCGCATCGCCGGCGAGGAGGCACTCGCCCGCGAGTTGACCAGCCGGGGCATGCAGGGCGTCGCCACCTATCGCATCGCGCCGCGCGAAGAGCTCGCCGCCGCCGCCACGGCCAAGCCGTGGTTCGAGCGGTCCGGCGTGGAAGGTGTCGTGGCGCTGCGGCCGGTGAGCTCCGAGCAGCGCACCGCCTATACCGTCGATACCTGGGCGAATCCGTACTACGGCTCGCTCTGGGGCTACTACGGCTACGGCTGGGGCAACGTCTACGTCGTCGGCTCCGCGCGGCAGGAGACCGTTGTCGTGGTCGAGACGCTGATTTACAGCGTGCCGCGCGACACGCTGCTCTGGGCCGGCGCGAGCGAGACCACGGACGCCAAGAGCCTGGCCAAATTCATCGAGGAGCTCGCCGGCGAGACCGTCAAGGAGCTGCACAAAGTCGGGCTCGCGCAGCAAATCAAAAAATGACTGTCCGCCTGGATGCCGGGACTGGCCGACCTGCGCCGGTATCAGGGCGCGTGGTTGCCGACCGACGTGCTTGCCGGGCTCTCGGTCGCCGCGATCCAGGTGCCGACCGCGGTCGCCTACGCAACGCTCGCCGGCTTCCGGCCCGAGGTCGGCCTCTACGCGAGCGTGCTGCCGCTCGTCGCGTACGCGCTCTTCGGATCCTCGCGTCAGCTCATCGTCGGACCCGACTCGGCGACGTGCGCGATGGTGGCCGCGACGCTGTTGCCGCTGGCCGCTCACGACCCGGCGCAGTATGTGGACTATTCAGTGGTCCTGGCGCTGCTGGTTGGCGTGCTCTCGGTCGCCGGCGGCATGCTGCGGCTCGGATTCATCGCTGATTTCCTGGCGCGGCCGATCCTCACCGGCTTTCTGAACGGCATCGGGCTCAGCATCATCGCCGGTCAACTCGGCAAGCTCTTTGGCATCCCGCTGGAGTCGCGCGAGTTCATCGAGCAGCTGGCCGAGTTCGGCCGGAAGCTCGGGAGCACGCACGGGCTCACGCTCATCCTCGGCCTGGCGCTGATTGTCCTCCTGATCGTGTTGAAGCGCCTGGCCCCGAAAATCCCGGGACCACTGGTGGGTGTGGCGGTGGGCGGTCTTGCCGTCTTCGCGTTCGACCTGACCGCGCGCGGCGTACGCGTGGTCGGCGAGGTGGCCGGCGGGGCTGCCGTCGCTCCGCATCCCGTCGGTTGATCCCAACGATGTCCGCGCGCTGGCGGTCGGCGCGCTCGCCATCGCACTGGTGAGCTACTGCAGCGCGATGCTCACCGCGCGCAGCTTCGCGGCGAAGAACCGCTACGAGATCGACGCCAACCAGGACTTCGTCGCGCTCGGCGTCGCCAACCTCGCGGCCGGCCTGTCGCGGGGCTTCGTGATCAGCGGCGCCGATTCGCGCACCGCGGTGAGCAACGCGGTCGGCGGCAAATCGCGTGTCACCGGGCTGGTGGCCGCCGCCGCGACCGCCGCTGGTGGTCCTGTTCCTGACCGGTCCGATTCGGTACATCCCCAGCGCCGCGCTCGCAGCCGTCCTGATCATGGCCGGCATCGGCCTCGATCGACGTCGCGACGCTGCGCACGCTGCGGCGCGTGTCGCGCTTCGAGTTCCGCTTGTCGATCACGACGACGATTGGCGTGCTGCTCGTCGGGGTGCTGCCGGGCATCCTCATCGCCGTGGCGCTCGCGATCATCAAGCTCCTGTCGATGATCACGCGTCCCGGCGATGCCATCCTCGGCGATGTCCCCGGCCTGGACGGCTACACCGACATCGCCGGGCGTCCGGACGCGAAAACGGTGCCTGGCCTGATCATCTATCGCTTCGACGCCGCGCCGCTGTTCGTCAACGCCGACCGCTTCAAGCAGCGCATCCGCGCGGTGATCGCGGAGGCGGAGGCGAAGCCGCGATGGTTCCTCTACAGCGCCGAGGCGGCGAACGTGCTCGACTTCACCGGCGCGGAGGCGGTCGATCAAATCAGGGACGAGCTCGCCGCGCAGGGCATCACCCTGGCGATCGCACGGTCGCGCGGCCTCTTCAACGCCGGGCTGCACCGCACGGGTGTCGCCGATCGCATTGGCGCCGAGCACATGTTCCCGTCGGTGCGGAGCGGCGTCCAGGCGTTCCTCGGCAGCGCGACGGCTCCCGGCTCCGAGCCGAGGATGGTAGCGCGAAGGCTTCAGCCGAGCGTGAGGCCCTTGCTTGAAGAGCTTCAGCCAGCAGGGCGGCACTTCAGGCCGCCTTACCCGCCGTCACCACATGCTGTGACGGCGTCGCGAAGGATTGGAGCGTATTTTCAGCACATTCCACATCATTCAATGATTCGCGCCGGCGCGCGCGATTGCGCGCAGGCCCTCGTATTGCAGCCCCCTATCCCGATCAATTTCGTCCGAGGAGGACACGATGAAGAGTGTGAAAACGTACGGCGCCGCCATGCTGCTGACTGCGTTGGCCGCGGTTGCCAGCGCACAAGTGTCGAAATCGCTGCCGGGAACGATGGAAATCGTCACCGTCACCGTCGAGTCGATCGAGAAGGCCAGCCGCGAGGTGACGGTCAAGAAGCCGGACGGCAGCTACGGCGTCTTCAGCGTGTCCGAGGACATCAAGCGGTTCGACACGCTCAAAGTCGGTGACAAGATCACCGCCAAGTACTACGAGAACATCGTCCTGCGCCTGAAAGCGCCGGGTGAGAAGGACATCGATTCGGAGAACGCCGCGATCACGAAGTCGGCCAAGGGCGGCGCCGGGACGGCCGCCGTGCAGCGCGCGATCACCGCGACGATCACCAAGATCGACATGAAGGTGCCGTCGATCGCCTTCAGCGGGCCGAACGGCTGGAACTACAGCACGCGCGTCGAAGACAAGAACGCGCTGGCGAAGGTCAAGGTTGGCGACAAAGTGGACATCACGTGGACGCAGGCAGCGATCGTCGGGCTCGAAGAGCCGAAGTAGCCACGCCGGGCAAAGGACACCAGAATGGCAACGCGAGACGACCTTCCACGCACAACGCTGCCGATGCCGGATCACGCACGCACCGGCCTCATCACCTATGACGCGAAGGACCCGGACACCAAGTATCCGCCGATCGAGCAGCTGCGGCCGCCGAAGGGCGCACCGAACGTTCTGGTCATCCTGATCGACGACGTCGGCTTCGGAGCGTCGAGCGCCTTCGGCGGCCCGTGCGCGACGCCGAATGCGGAAAAGCTGGCGGCGGGCGGCCTCAAGTATCTTCGGTTCCACACGACGGCGCTCTGCTCGCCGACGCGCCAGGCGCTCCTGACCGGCCGCAACCATCACTCGGTCGGCATGGGTGGCATCACCGAGATCGCGAGCGGTTCGCCCGGCTACTGCTCTGTTCTCCCCAATACCGCTGCACCGCTCGCCAAGACGCTGAAGCTGAACGGCTATGCCACGGCGCAGTTCGGCAAGTGCCACGAGGTGCCGGTGTGGGAGACGAGCCCGGCGGGCCCGTTCAATGCCTGGCCCACCGGCGGCGGCGGCTTCGAGTACTTCTACGGCTTCATCGGCGGCGAGGCGCACCAATGGTACCCGTCGCTCTACGAAGGGACGACGCCCATCGAAGTGAAGAAGACGCCCGAAGAGGGCTATCACTTCATGGCGGACATGACCGACAAGGCGATCGGCTGGATCGGCCAGCAGAAGGCGCTCATCCCCGACAAGCCGTTCTTCATCTATTTCGCCCCGGGCGCGACGCACGCGCCGCACCACGTGCCGAAGGAGTGGGCGGACAAGTACAAAGGCAAGTTCGACCAGGGCTGGGACAAGCTGCGCGAAGAAACCTTCGCGCGCCAGAAGAAGCTCGGCGTCATCCCGGCCGACTGCCAGCTGACCGCGCGCCACGAGCAGATCCCGGCCTGGGACGCGATGCCCGAGGCGCTCAAGCCGGTGCTGCGCCGCCAGATGGAGGTCTACGCGGGTTTCCTCGAGTATGCGGACCACCATGTCGGCCGGCTGCTCGATACGTTGAAGCAGCTCGAGATCCTCGACGACACGCTCGTCTACTACATCATCGGCGACAACGGCGCGTCGGCCGAGGGGACGCTGAACGGCACCTACAACGAGATGATCAACTTCAACGGCGCGGCCGCGCTCGAGACGCCGGAGTTCCTGATGGCGCGGCTCGACAAGCTGGGCGGGCCCGAGTCCTACAACCACTACGCGGTCGGCTGGGCGCACGCGATGAACACGCCGTACCAGTGGACCAAGCAGGTCGCGTCGCACTGGGGCGGGACGCGCAACGGCACCATCGTCCACTGGCCGAAGGGGATCAAGAGCAAGGGTGAGCTGCGGACGCAGTTCCACCACGTGATCGACGTCGCGCCGACGATCCTCGAGGCCGCGGGCCTGCCGCAGCCGCTCGCGGTCGACGGGATCCAGCAGAAGCCGATCGAGGGCGTCAGCATGCTCTACTCCTTCAACGACGCCAAGGCGGCCGATCGGCACGAGACGCAGTACTTCGAGATGTTCGGCAACCGCGGCATCTATCACAAGGGCTGGACGGCGGTGACGCGGCACAAGACGCCGTGGCTGCTGGTCGGCGAGACGGTGCCGCCATTCGACGACGACAACTGGGAGCTGTACGACACCAACAAGGACTGGAGCCAGGCCAACAACCTCGCGAAGCAGATGCCGGACAAGCTGCACGCAGCTGCAGCGGCTGTGGCTGATCGAGGCGACACGCTACAACGTCCTGCCGCTCGACGACCGCGTCGCCGAACGGATGAACCCGGACCTCGCCGGCCGTCCGGTCCTGATCAAGGGCAAGACGCAGATTCTCTTCGGCGGCATGGGCCGCCTGTCGGAGAACTCGGTGGTGAGCATCAAGAACAAGTCGCACTCCGTGACCGCCAACGTCGAAGTGCCCGCGTCGGGCGCCGAGGGCGTGATCATCGCGCAGGGCGGCAACATCGGCGGCTGGACGCTCTACGCGAAGGGGGGCAAGCTCAAGTACTGCTACAACCTGCTCGGCATCCAGCACTTCTTTGCCGAGTCGGAGGGAACGATCCCGGCCGGCGACCATCAGGTGCGCATGGAGTTCGCCTACGCCGGCGGCGGCCTCGGGAAGGGCGGCACGGCAGACGCTCTTCATCGACGGCAAGAAGGTCGGCGCGGGGAAGATCGCGGCCACGGCGGCGATGGTCTTCTCCGCCGACGATGGCTGCGATGTCGGGAGTGGATACCGGATCGCCGGTCTCTCCGGACTACGGACCGCGCGGGAACGAGTTCTCCGGGCGTGTGAAGGGCGTGCAGATCGCGATTGCAGAAGCGGCCGAGAGCGCAGACCACCTGGTCTCCGCCGAAGACGCGATGCGCGTCGCGATGGCGCGGCAGTAGGCTGACGCGGAGTGCTGTCGCCCGTTCCGCGGCGGCACTCCGCCCCCGCTCGTCTCAGGCCGGGCGCCCACGCGCGGTCGGCTCGCTTGACGTGAAAGGGGAGGGGCACATGTACCGAACCGTTCTCACCACTACCGCACTCGCGCTCTCGTTGATTGGGCTGAGCGAGCGGCCCGCGTCGGCTCAGCTGATGCCGACGGCTCAAGTGGCGAACCTCATCGCCAAGTCTGGCGCGCGCGTATGGCGTGCCGCCGATGGCGATCTGACGAGCACGTTCGAACGGTGTTCAAACCCATCGCCGTTCTACTGACGCTGCTGTGTGTGCTGCCGGCCCCCGGCGCCGCTCAGACGCCGACGTCGGCGGCCGCGCCACCGGACAGTACGCCCGCGTCCACCGCGGGCACCACCGATGTCTTCGACCTGCTGCGCACGCTTCGTCACAAGCCGCCGGATCCCGCTGCGGAGGTCTGGGACTATCGCAAACCGATGAAGGCCTTTGCGCCAGTGATCGGCTCGAAACCCTCGAGCGGCGCACTGCTTGGGGTCGCCGGCAACGTCGCGTTCTACCGCGGCGATCCGGCGACGACGCATATTTCGTCGATGGTCGCCAGCCTGACGTTCTCGACCAAAGGACAGACCTCGTTGTCCGATCGCTTCACCATGTTCGCGAATGGCGACCGGTGGCGCCTGGACGGCGACCATCGCTTTCAGTGGACGTCGCTCGACACCTACGGCCTGGGCACGAGCGCCGACACGCGTTCCGGCGTGGTCGCGAACTTCGACTTCTTCCGGCTGCACCACACGGCCTACTACCGGCTTCGCCCACGCTTGTTTGCGGGCGCCGGCCTGTATTACGACAACCACACCAACGTCGAACCAACCGACGACGCGGCGACCGAGTGGCCGCAGTCACCCTACGTTGACTACAGTCAGCGCCACGGCCTTCCGCTCGACGCGCAGGCCGCTGCCGGCACGAGCTTCGACCTGTTGTGGGATTCGCGCGACAGCTTCATCAGCGCTGCGCACGGCTGGCTCGCCAAGGCCAGCTACCGAACGCTGTTCGACGGGTTCCTCGGCGGCGACTCGACCTGGCAGAAGCTGAATCTGGACACCCGCACCTACGTCCCCGTGGCGCGAAGCGGCCGGCACACGCTCGCCTTCTGGCTCTTCGCCGATCTTGTCGTCGGGGGCGTGGCGCCGTACTTCGATCTGCCGGCGACCGGTCTCGACACCTACGGTCGTTCAGCCCGCGGCTATAGCGAAGGGCAGTTTCGCGGGGAAAAGCTCGGTTACGGCGAGATTGAATATCGCGGGACGCTGACGCGCAACGGGCTGCTCGGGATGGTCGCATTTCTGAATACGACCACCGTCAGCAATGAGGCCGGCGGCGAGCAGCTCTTCGACAGTTTCGCCACCGGCGGCGGCGCCGGCCTTCGCCTCTTGATCAACAAGCGCTCGAAGACGAACCTGTGTTTCGACATCGGGTTTGGCAAGCAGGGCTCGAAAGGCGTCTATCTGGCCGTCCAGGAAGCCTTCTAAAAGCCATCACCTCGGAAAGAGGAACGTCGCGGCCAGCCGGAATCGCCAGCTGGCGCCGCCCTCCGGACTGGCGATCGTCGGGCCCGCGGCCAGCGCGAAGCTCACCGGCCGCTTGCCGAGCAGCGTCACCTTGCTGACGTTGAAGAGGAGCGGCGCCGTCCACACTTCATCCGCCTCCCAATTGCCGCTCGCTTCCGCGCTGACCCCGACCGAGAGACCGCCTCCGAGGTTGTAGTTGGCAAATGGCTGGAGAAACGTGGTGTTGACGTCGTCGCGATCGTTGGCGCCGCTCACCGACCAGATCTGGTTGAAGAGGATGCCGACCGTCCATGGTCCGGGCTGTGTGAGTGCGACGACCGATGGACCGATGCCGAATTTCTCGGAGCCGAGTGAGGCGTTGGTCGCCGCAGGCAACAGGAAGACAGGTCCCGCGCCCCAGATGATGCGGCCGGAGTTCACGGGCGAGAAGAACGCGGTCGCGACAATGTCGCCCAGCCCGTTGATTCGCGCATTACCCGATGCGGGTTGAGATGTCAGCGGCATGATGACGCGAAGGATGACGTTCGTGCTCTTGCTGATCCCGAACGGCATGACCGGTTGAACATTGAGCAGCGTGCCGACGGCGTCCCTGTCGCCCAGGCCGAAGTCCCAGTTTCCCTGGAGCGGCACGCTGATCAGGCTCGCGACCGGGTTCTGCGTCTGCTTCGCCAGTTCATCGGCGCTCTGTGCGGTGGCACGAGGCGCCAGGGCGAGCAGCATCGTTGACACCAATGAAATTCTCGTCGTCCAAGCGGTCATGTCGTTCCCTTCGATGATGTGAGCGTCTCGCGTGAACGCGAGTCCTCCCGATTCGCCTTGCCGGAGGCGTCGCCATCGGCGTTCACGGTGAGTCGCGTATCACGAGGCAACATGTGCGCCGCCCGGCGCCGCGCGCAAGGGCCGCGGATTTCCCAACCATTCGAGTCGATCAACCGCGCGGCCTCTCAACTTTCGGGAAGACTCACAACCGGCGGTGAGCGCGGGTCCAGAAACGCCCACCTCCCGTGTTCCATTCCAGCGACGCTGTGTAAAAAGAGAGCACGGCGACCAACGGCCGTTCAGCCGGCCTCGACACTAACGCGTTACGTCTGAGCTGGTTGCGGAAACGCGGTGATCGGGTCTGCTGTTTGCTAACCATGGAGCCACCTGCCAGAGCCGCCGCTCGGCATCGCGAGCGTCCGACGACATCCGCTGTTTCGAGAGCGCCACTCGATCAACCCGCACTGACGTCAAGGGTCGCCGTATATGCTCGGGGAATTCCGGCTGGGAGAATTACTGGTTCAACAAGGTCTGGTCACCGCGACACAGCTGACCGACGCGCTCGCCCGCCAACAACTGGAGGAGGAACGCGTTCCGCTCGGGCAGATTCTCGTCAACCAGAAAATCGTGACCCAGCGCCAGCTGGACTCGATCCTCGACGCGTTCGGCAAGCGGGAGCGCCTCGGCGAAGTCCTGCTTCGCAACGGCACGATCACGCGCCAGCAGCTCGAACAGGCGCTCGCGGTTCAGAAAAAGGGGCGCCGCCCGCTCGGTCAAACGCTGATCGACCTCGGATACGTCGACGACGCCGGCATGCGCCACGCGCTGGCGATGCAGCTGGGCATCCCCTTCCTCGCGCTCGATCGGATGACGGTCGATCGCAGCCTCAGCCGGTTCATCAACCGCAACTACGCGCGGCGCCACACGGTCGTGCCGGTGGCCGTCGCCGGCCAGATGTTGACCATCTGCATGGACGACCCGACGCAGCGCGGCGTCGTCGAGGAGCTCACCCGCTCCACCGGCAAGGTCATCACCGTCGTTACCGCCTCGCACGAATCGATCGGGCGGGCGTTGCTGCGTCTCTACGAAGAACGCGTCGAACGCGCCCGACCGAGACGCTGGAGCTGCTCTCCGAAGAACAGCACGCGCCGAGCAAGAGCAAGTATGCGATCGAGTCGGCGCTGACCCAGGTGGACGTGCTCGTCCGGCAGCTGATGTCCGCCGCGATCAGCCGGCGCGTCAGCGACATCCACCTCGAGATGCTGTCGGATCGGCTGCAGATTCGATTCCGCGTCGACGGCGTGCTCGAGTACCTCGAGCCGGGTGAACTGCACGATTCCTGCAGCCGCAGCGCGCGTGAGGTGATCTCGAGGCTCAAGATTCTCGGCAAGCTCGATATCACCGAGCGGCGGCGGCCGCAGGACGGCAGCTTCCGCGTCAAGGTCGAGCGCAAAGGCAAGCAGCGCGCGGTCGATTTCCGCGTCTCGGTCATCCCCAGCCACTACGGCGAGAGCGTCGTGCTCCGCATCCTCGACGGCCAGAACGCGCCGTCCTCGCTCGACCAGCTGTCGTTTCCTCCGGCCGTCACCAGCAAGCTGCGCGAGCTGCTGAACCGTCCGAGCGGCATCCTGCTGGTGACCGGCCCGACGGGCTCGGGCAAGAGCACCACGCTCTACGCGTCGCTGATGACGGTGTCGCGCCCAGGGGTTCGCATCCTCACCGCCGAGGATCCGATCGAATACGTCTTCGACAACATCAGCCAGGCCGAAGTGAACGAGCAGATCGGCAATACGTTCGCGGCCTACCTTCGCTCCTTCCTGCGTCACGATCCCGAAGTGATCATGGTTGGCGAGATTCGCGACCAGGAGACCGCCGAGATGGCGTTCCGGGCCGCGCAGACGGGTCACCTGCTCCTGAGCACGCTGCACACCACCACGGCCTCCGGCGCGATCGCCCGCCTGCTGGACCTGAAGGTCGACCCCAATACTCTGGCCTCGTCGCTCATCGGCGTCGTCGGCCAGCGGCTGGTGCGCCAGATCTGTGAGAAGTGCAAGGTGGCCTGCGAACCGGCGCCGCAGCTGCTGCGTGAGTTCTTCGAAGAGCGCCCGAGGGGCGTGCGTTTCTACAAAGGCGAGGGCTGTACCTCCTGTAACCGCACCGGCTATCGCGGACGTCTGACCGTCGTCGAGCTCTGGCAGCCGAGCGAAGCAGACATCGTGCTGATCAATAAGTCCGCGACGATTGAAGAGATTCGAGCCAGCGCGAGGAAGAGCACCCTGTCGATGGCCGAGAGCGCGTGGCTGCTCCTGCGCGACGGTCAAACCAATCTCGAGGAGCTCGTGCGCATGATGCCCTACGATGCGGTCGTCGATTTCCGGCAGCAGGCGCTCTGGAAGGCCAAGCGCCTTTCGGTCGCCGTCTGAAGACACGCCGTGTCTGGCAGCCCTGCACGGCTGCGCTACCGGATCGGCCCCATCGCAACCCTCCATTGACTACGCGCGGAGTCGTTCAAGGACGACCCGCCGCGGCAGAGGGCGGCGAGCTTCACCCTCGATCAGGCGCTGGCCAAGAATTCAGCGCGATTACCGTCGGGTCGTCACCCTTGGCGCCTGCCCACGAGACCGCGGGCCCGCTCGCGCTCGTAGGCATCCGGCTCCTTCGGCCTCACAGGATCTTGCGCATCACGGTCGGCACTCGATGGGCATGCGGAGGTGAATTCAATCGAGGTCTGGACGGTGGCCGGCACGTCGGCGCGAGCGATGCGTTCGAATCCAAATCTGCGGAAAGAACTGCTCCGCCGTGGTCGTGAGCAGGTAGAGGGCAGGAACGTTGAGTGCTTCGGCGAGCCGAATGGCCGCGGCCGTGAGCTCGTGGCCGAGGCCCTGCCGTTGCGCCTCCGGCGCGACCGCGACAGAGCGCAACAGCGCGCCATCCGCGTACACCTCGAGTGCGGCGCTGCCAACGATCTGGCCGTTCTGACGCGCCACAACGGCCGTCGAGAGACAGTGGCTCACACCATCGACCGGAAGATGACTTCGCTGCAAAAGATCGAGGACGGACTGCGCGTCGGCTAAGCGAGCCTGCTCGATCACCATGCTCACGACCTCGCAGCGTTCAGCGCCGCCGCCGGCGCGCAGCACGTAACGCGACCGAGCTCGCGAGGACTGGGCACGCAGCAGCCAGTCCGTTTCTGCAGGCGCTCGCCGTCGCGATGCACGGTGTCGACATGGGTCAGCGCATGCCGGACCGCATCGCCAATCGCTGCCATCACGGGATCGGCGAAGGTCCCGAGCCGGTAGTGGATCCACAGGCCGTCGCGTCGTGTGTCGACCAGCCCTGTTCTCCGCAGATAGGCCAGATGGCGCGACGCTTTTGATTGCGGAATCTTCAAGCTCTCGTGGATGTCGCAGACGCAGACTTCCCCAGCCAGGAGCAGTCCGAGAATGCGCAGCCGCGTCACGTCGGCGAGCGCCTTGAAGAGGGTTTCCATTTCAACCAGTTGCTTGGCCATATATGTGTCTTGACAAATATAGCACGAACGCGCTAGGTTCTTATATCCGCCTTCGCGGATACATTTCAAGGAGCGTCACATGTCAGACATCCAGCAGGCTGTTCGCGAGAAATACGGCGCCATCGCCGCCTCGGTCACCAACGCCTCGACGAATACGGGATGCTGCGGCCCCACGGCTTGCGGCTGTGGCGACCCGATCACCTCGAACCTCTATTCCGATGCGGAGACGAGTGGTCTCCCGGCCGACGCGGTGACGGCATCCCTGGGCTGCGGCAACCCGACCGCGCTGCTCGCGCTCGAACCGGGCCAAACGGTGCTCGACCTGGGTTCCGGCGGCGGCATCGACGTGCTCCTGTCGGCCAGGCGCGTCGGCCCCACCGGCAAGGCGTATGGCGTGGACATGACCGACGAGATGCTCGCCCTGGCGCGAGAGAACCAGCGAAAGGCGGGCGCGACCAACGTCGAGTTCCTGAAAGGCACCATCGAGAACATCCCGCTGCCCGACAACTCCGTGGACGTGATCATCTCGAACTGCGTCATCAACCTGTCGAGCGACAAGGACGCGGTGCTGCGCGAGGCGTTCCGGGTGCTGAGGCCAGGCGGCCGCTTTGCCGTCTCCGACGTGGTGGTGCGCGGGGACGTGCCGGCCGACATCCGCCGCAACATGGAGCTCTGGGTCGGCTGCATCGCGGGCGCGCTCGAGGAGACCGAGTACGCCTCGAAGCTGAAAGCGGCCGGGTTCGTTGACGTCGAGGTCGAGCCGTGGCGCATTTACAAGGTGGACGATGCGCGGGCGTTTCTGACCGAAGCCGGCGTGGACGTCGACCGACTCGCGCCACAGGTGGAAGACCGTTTCGCGAGCGCCTTCGTGCGCGGCACCAAGCCCGAGGCGAAGAGCTGCTGCGGTCCGACCTGCTGCGCATGAGCATCGTCAGGGGAGCTGGACGGCGCACGCAGAGTGTCAGCTTCCTGAACTGTCGGCGCTCAAGCACGAGCGGGCATCCGCCTCACTGGCAATCAGCGCAGCAGGGCGGCGTCCGATCCCCGAGCCAGAATTGATTAACAGTGTCCTTGCCCAGGTTCTGCCGGAGGTGCAGAATGTTCGGCATGCACGCGAGATAGCGAGTTGTCGGTCGTGGCGCAGGATTAAATGACGGTTCAGAAAAAGGACACGCCCATGCTTCGAGTCAGTCTCTCAATCATCCTGCTCGCGGGGTGGACGGTCGCCACTCCCGTGGCGCGCTCGGCCGCTGACGACGAGATGAAGACATTGACGATCGAGGGCTCGATCACCTACGAGGCCGGCGCGGCGCTGCCTGCCGGCAGCCGCGCGGTCATCGAGCTGCGCCATCTGCCGGCGCTCCCGGACGCCCCGGCGGTCGCCGCTCAGCGGATCGATCTCGAGGGCAAGGGGTCGCCAGTGTCGTTCGAGTTCACCGTGGAACGCTTCAAACTCGTCGGGAGCGCGACCTACTTCGTGCGCGGCGCCATCGTCTCCGAGAACCGCGCGATCTGGACCGCAGACGACATCAAGATTGACGTGACCCAGTCCACCGTGGACGTGAAAGAGATCGCGCTGCGGCTGGTAAAGGCGGGCGCGCCGGGCCTGGACTCGGTGCCGCGATGACGGTCGCGGTGGCATAGCCTCTATCCTGCAGGCGCCGTCCGCGGACGTCGATGGAGGGCGCAACAGCCTGAGCTGTCGTGCCCCCGGTCGGTGTCTGTGTCCGCTGCATCAACCTCGCTGCCGGAGACGGAACGAACGAAGCATGAGGCCCGCCGCAAGCGAGAGCAACCCGGCCAATCCAATCGCTGGAAGCTGGCTCGCCGTCTTCGGCAGCTGACGAGGCGTCTGCGGCGTGGCGCTGCAGGTGCAGTCGTCGCCGCCGGCGCCGGGGTCGATCGCGATTCTGCCGCTTGCGGCGGGGGCGTTTGACGCGCGGGGGACGTTGCCGCCGCCGTTCGCGGCGGGACGACCGGCACCAACCTGGACGACAGCACGTCGAGTTCGCGAAGGTTGTCCGGGTTCCTGCTGGTTTCGCTCTCGAGTCTGCCGCTGATCTCCACCCAGCGGCCGAGCATCGAATCCTTCAGTGACGCTTTTTCCGGGTTATCGAGCGTGAGTGCATCGGCGCCGGTCTCGGCCGTGCACGTTGCCTCCGGTACGCTGTCAACGGGTCCTTTTTTCGGGCGCGCCAGCACGTACTTGTCCGCCTGTCCGCCGCGCACCGCATTGCCTTTAACGAGACATCCCACCGCGGTCACCTGCCCGCTTTGGTTCTGCGGCAGGAGGTTCCCATCCCGTCGCTGCGCGTATGCGGGTTCGACCGTCACCAAACCGAAAGCGACGACAACGACCGTTGCACCATAGAGAGAGTGAAGAGCCATTCGTAAACCTCCTGTCGGTGTGAGGAGCAACAACCGATCCCCTCTGACACATGGCCAACGTCACTTCTGTCGTTCCGCGCAAACCGGTCGCGCGGCGTCCACTTGCGTCTCCTGCGGCCGGACTTCGTTCTACGACCGCGCGCGACAGTCTTGCCGGATCGATGTTCTGAGATGGATGCGGATCCACCTCGCGCACGCTATTTCGTAGATAGATACGATATTTCGTTTGTGCGGAGATGAGCGACTCGCGCGTCAGCGCGATTGTGAGGCCGCGTCCGGCGACGCGCACGCAACTCGCAAGGCTTGTCCGAGGTGTGTCCAGTTGCAGGGGGAGAGGCCAGCGACCTGCGTCGTTACGGCGCGCAGCGCCGCTCGGTGATCTGCCGCACCTTGTCCCTGAAGGCGGCGACCCACGCGTCCAACCCGGTATAAGAAGTCCCGGTCTTCGGATCCCGCCACACCTGAGATTCGGCCAGCTTCTCGACGCGCGCCGTCGACATGAGCGCGCGCACGTGTGCGTCGGTCAAGAGGAGCAGGCGATCCTGCAGGAAGGCTCGCCCGGCCTCGCCAATGCGAGGATCCCCACGGCCGCCCTCGCCGGCGGCCATCGAGACCGTGAGGTTACCGCGGCATTCCGGCACGACGCCCGAGGAGGAAGACTTCGCGGGCTTGAAGACCGGTCGATTCGTCCACGCCTTCAGGTTCATCTTCGCCGTCGAGTTTGCTCATACGGCCTGCACCGCCAAACGTGGCACCGATATCTTGCAGAGCGATCACCGGCTCGCTGCACGCCGAGCCATCAGGGCGCTCGAAGAACACAGGTGCCCCGTCGCGACCTTTGAGTGGATGGGCGTCGCCCGCGCCTGGATCGAGCGCGCCCCGGCACTCCAGTCGCTGTTGCTCGGGCTTTCGATCACCGTGCTGGATGAACACCGCCAGGAGCGTGAGCGCGTCGAAATGCGTGCGCTGTCGCGTACGCAGCGGGCCCTCTGGCAGATTCGCGATGGCTTCATCGACCTCGCCCCAGCGCCATCCCTGGTCGGCGTCGTCCCCATCAACCATGACCAGACGGCTCGCCTATGGTTGGAATGTCGCGAGGTACGAGCGTCTGGCGCGTGGCCCCGAGCCCGACATCGGGTCGGCCGGGCAGTCGCTGCAGTCGAGCGTGATCGGATAGATCGGATCGGAGACGAACCCGAGAGCCCACAGGAGTTTCGCCGCCCCGACCGCTGAAAAGATCTCGCGGTTGCCCATCGTTCGATCCGTCGCTGTACTTGACACGGATCGTCGTGCCGGCCGCTGTCAGGCACGCGAATTTCGGCGTGTTGCCGCCGAGGTCTTTCCCTGCTGTGGCGAACGTGCACGGCAGCGGCTCGCCGCGAAGCGCAGCCTCGAGCCCCTCCGACTCCTTCAGCGGCCGGCCCTTCAGCACCATTTCGGGGGTCACCTCTCCCGGGTCGGACCAGATCCTGGCGCGCCGCCAGATACCGCAGCCGCTGTTGTGCGCCGGCGACGTGCACGAATGCGAGCTCCTTGTCGCTCTGGGCGACGACAGTGGTGGCGAGGACCAGCCCTGCGACCGCTACCCGCGCGGATGCCGAAAGGATTTTCTTTGACATACGGGTTCCTCATCGAGCGCCGCACGATACTGGGGAGCCACGAACCGTCGGAGAGAAGACTCCGGCCGGTCGCACGAACGATCGCGCGACCGGCCGGGGCGGTCCCTTAGAACCTGACTCCGAACGTCAGCGGGAAGTACGACGAGTTGGTCGATGTCGGCGCGCCCGCAGGCAGAGAGAGCCCACCGGGGGGATTGATCGCCTTACCCCACACGTAGTGATAGCGCGCTTCGATGTAGAACTTCGCCTCTCGGCCGAACGTAAGGCCGCCGCCGAAGTTGATGCCGAAGTCGTTCGACGACCTGTCGCCAATGATCTGGTTGACCTCCACCGCCGCCGGATAGCAGACGTACCAGTAGGGATCGCAGAAGGTCGTGAAGCCGACCGCCGGCGAAGTGATCTGGACGATTCGATGATAAAGGCCGAGGCCGGTGATCCCGTATGCGCTGAAAGCTCCGCCCTGGTGCAAGTTGCCAAAGACCACATTGCCGAGGAAGGCATGGGCCTGTTGATTACTCTCGAGAAGCTCGCTGTTGGGAACGCCGCCGCCCGGGGGGGTGACGATGATCGTCCTCTCCGGGCCGTTCATCCGCTGGTACATGTACTCGGCCTGCACGCCCACCGTCGGCGAGATGTTGAACGTCACCCCGAAGTCGCCGTTCCAGCCGCTGTCGAAGCTATCCGCGAACTCCCCCTGGGGGAACGTCCAGCCGAAGCCGAAGTTGACGTCGACCGGTTTGTCCTGCGCACCTGCCGGTGCCGCCGCGAGAAGAACTCCGAAGACCGCCGCAAGTAGCTTCCGCATATCACACACTCCTGGAGATGACACTCGATTGACCACTGCATCAACTGACAGTCACAGCGCCCGGTGCCCCAACCGCAGTAATTTCGGCGTGAGCATCGAAGGTGCCAACCTCCAGATCGGCGGCTGGCGCCGTCAGGCGCCGATGTTTACGCGGCGTCATTGGCCGGTTGAATCGGATCGATTCCAGGCCGCCGGCAGACGCTATCCGATATTTCGGAGTTAACCCGACGGGTGGAGTCGCTCGCACCCTCGCGGACCGACCGGTGGCGTCACCATACTCATCGCCTCCCGAGCGCAAATCGCCTGTTCGCGCCGGCAGCGGCGCTGGCATGCCGCCTGCTCCTGCTCGAGTGTTCGGGGCAGGTTGCACACCAATTCCCGGAGTGATTTGCGTTCGAGGGGCATATGAGCTTCACGCACGTGCGGATGACGCTCGAATGGTTGGTCCCGATTGGCCAAACCCGATCGATCACCATGGCGCTGCATTCGCTCGCCTCGGATGTCCGCTCCACGGCCGGTTGCGTAAGCTGTTCGGTATCGACGGAAATGGCGAATCGGGGCGTCGTCCGGTACGTCGAAGAGTGGGAGACCGAAGAGGACCTGCGTCTCCGCGTGAGTGCCGATGCCTTCGCGTCGCTGATCGCGCTGCTGGAAGAGGCGGCGCAGCCGCCGCGAGTCGAGTTCGCGCTCACCCGCGGCACGCGCGGCTTCGACTTCGCGGAGGAAGTGCGCGGGGCACGACTCCATGACTAGCCGCGGTCGGATGGCACTCGCGGCCCTTGCCGACGGCGTTTGGCACGAGATGTGCTCGACCGCGAGCCATGCTCGTCAACCGCTTCTCCACTTGCATCCGCCGCTGCCTGCTCTGCGCGATCGTGCTGGGCAGCGTCTCACTCGCCCACGCACAGACTGAAACGTTCACCGCGGTCGCCATGGTGAAGGGCGCCGCCATCGGCGCCGGCGTCGCGAACATGACGGTGACGGTCAACCGCCTCGCGACCGACGCCGAACGGGACGCGCTGCTGGCGGCGGTGAAGCAGGGGGGCACGGCGGCGGCGCGCACGCTGCTGCGCGGCAAGCCCGACGTCGGCACGCTGCAGCTCGGCTCGCGCCCGGCGACGATCAAATACGCCTACGCCCGCAGCGTCGGCGACGGCCGTCTTCTGACGCTGATCACCGCCGATCCGATCGTCCTGCTGGGTGCCGGTCTGCCGGACGCGAAGCCGGCCGCCGGCTACGACCTCGGGCTGGTGCTCCTCGAAGTGGCCGCGTCCGGGCCGGGCAAGGGCGAGCTCGTGCCGGCGGCGAAGGTCAAGATCGACGCGCAAGGCGCGGTCGTGACCGAGGATTACAGCGGCGAGACGGTGCAGCTGACCCAGATACTCAGGAAGTAGGCGGTCAACTGGCCTTCTTTCGCCTGATCCCGAGCCGCGCCATCCGGCTCTCGAGCGTCGTTGGCTTGAGCCCCAGACGCTCCGCCGCGCCGCCGGCACCCCGGATGCGCCAGTTGGAGCGCTCGAGCACGGCGCGGATATGCTCACCCTCCACCGTCCACAGCGTCATCGCCGCCTGCGGCAGCGGCCGTTCGACCCGCGGCGGCCAGACCACGAGCTGGCGGCCGTTGGCGAGGATGACCGCCCGCTCGATGACATTGCGCAGTTCGCGCACGTTGCCGGGCCACGGGTAGCGTTGCAGCTCGGCCAGGCAGTCGCTGGGTATCGAGTCGATCTCCTTGCCGAAGGATCGCGAGAACTCGTCGATGAAGGTCCAGACCAGCGACGGAATGTCCTCGACCCGCTCGCGCAGCGGCGGCACGACGACCGGGAACACGTTGAGGCGATAGAAGAGATCCTCGCGGAACGTCTTGTTCGCGACCGCCTCTTCGAGATTGCGGTTGGTGGCGGCGATGACGCGAACGTCCACCTTGATCGACTGCGTGCTGCCGAGCCGCTCGATCACCCGTTCCTGGAGCACGCGGAGCAGCTTGACCTGCACCTCCATCGGAAGATCGCCGATCTCGTCGAGGAACAGCGTGCCGCCGTGCGCGGCTTCGAAGCGGCCGATCTGCCGCGACAGCGCGCCGGTGTAGGCGCCGCGCTCGCGTCCGAACAACTCGCTCTCGATGAGGGCGGTCGGTATCGCCGCGCAGCTCACCCGGATCATCGGCCGGCGATGACGGGGGCTGGCGTCGTGGATTGCCTGCGCCATCACTTCCTTCCCCGATCCTGTCTCCCCGAGCAGCAGCACGGTCGCCGGCGTCGGCGCCACCTGCTGGACTTGTGTGAGCGCCCGCTGGATCGCCGCGCTTTCCGAGACGATCGGGGACGGCGTCTTCAGCCGCTTCACCTCGCGACGAACCTGCACGTTGTCGGAGGTGAGGCGATCGCGCAGCAGGCTGATCTCGCGCAGCGCCTTCTCCAGGGCGGCGTTGCTGGCCTTTCGGGCAAACGCCTGGCTCAGAACACCGGCAAACAGGCGCAGCGGCTCGAGAATGGCCGGAGCCGATGTCTGCTCGGACGTGGTCGATCCGCATACGAGCGTGGCGAGCGCGGTGTCGTCGCCCATCGGGACGGGCACCACCGCGGCGGATCGCAGTCCGCAGCGGTGGAAGAACTCGCGATCGTTCTCAGGTATGTCGTGCAGCGTCCCGACGCAGCATGTGTCGCCCGCGGCCAGGCCCGTGATCGCCGACGGCATCGAGACGACCGGCACGGGCTCAGGTACACGCACGGTCGGCCGAATCCAGTAGTGTGCGGGCACCGCCGTCGCCTCGCCGGCAGGCTGGCGCCACAGGACGATCGAATCAAGCTGCAACGCCTCTCCGCTCTGACGGAAACTGTCGACGATCGCGTCGTCGACGGCCTCGGGCGCGATGGCGCCGAACCTGGCGGCAACGCCGGCAAGCAGGCGATGAAAAGACAGCTGCGCGCTGGTGGCCGCCAGCGCGGCCTCGAGCGTGAGCCGCTCGCTGATGTCGCTCGGCGAGGCGGTTGCAGGACACAGGTGGAGCGGATCCGGAGCCGGCCGCCCAGCCGTGTGGTGGAATCCGTTCAGGCGAGGGTCGCGGCCAGAAATCGACATCGCGGTGCTCATGGCGGGATCTTGAACGAACAGGATCCGCCGCAACAATACAGTGGACTCTGTAGGCCGATGGTTGTCGTGCAGGATCGCAGCGCTACCAATTGATGTGGTTTTCGGATGGCATATTTCACTAGCTCGATCATCGGGTGGACGTCGAGTTTTGCTATCATCCGCGCGCGATGGGTTTCCGCCGTCTTCGGGCTGATGCTCAGCGTGTTGGGGCGGACGCGCGGACGTCGCGAGAGACCTGCGTTCAGCGGAAAGCCAGATTCCGGTCGCGTCGACCGGTCAACCGTGGGAGTTGCAGTGAGACGAACGAGTGCTGCTCACGTCACGAATGGGCTTCTGTTTCTAACCCTCGCGGCGAGCCTCAACGCACGTGACGTCGCAGCGCAGCCACTCGCTCCGGTGGAGCGTCCGCCGCTCGTCTCGGATGTCGGCCCCGCCGGCAAGGCCGGCCTGATGAATCTCGACGTCGATCTCCAAAGCCTCGAGCAACCGGTTGAAGCGGCGCGGGCGACAGTGCCTCAAGAGCGGCCATGCGGCGGCTGTCCGCCGCGCCGGCTGGGGACCGCTTTTCTTCAGGCGACCTACATCAACGTGTTTTACGAACTGGCGAACCTGATCCGCGGGCAGGCGACCGCCCATATCACACCGTCGACGTGGTGGACCAACATGAAGCGTGGTTGGGAATGGGACCTCGACGACTTCGCGGTCAACCAGATCGGGCATCCGTATCAGGGCAACAACTACTACACCGCCGGGCGCGCCAATGGCCTGAGCTTCTGGGAATCGTCCGCGCTGACCGCGTTCGGCAGCGGCACGTGGGAATATTTCGGCGAGACGAACCAGGCCTCGCTGAACGACTTCATCAATACGACACTCGGCGGGATCGCCCTGGGCGAGATGTTTCACCGCGCGGCGTGGCTGGTGCGCAATACCCGGGCGACCGGCAAGTCGCGCCTCTGGAGCGAAATCGGCGCGACGGCGATCGACCCCGTGGGCGGCGTGAACCGCTTCGTGTCAGGCGACTCCTCTCGCGTCTCTGACAAGCCGCCCGACATGGTGCCCTCGGAGCTCGGCACGATCGCCTCGGCCGGCGTCATCTGGCGCGGCTCGAACACGCACGAAGTCGAGTCGACGACCGGCCCGTTCATCGAAGTCGATGGGCTGTACGGGAACGTGGATGGAGTGGTCCGGAGCCGGACACCCTACGACGCGTTCGGGGTGCGGCTCACCTTCGGCGGGGGAAGCGCACTCAGCGAGGCGCGCGTCCGCGGCCGCCTGATCGCTCAGCCCTATCGAAATGGAACCCTGCAGCTCACCGTCGCGCAGGGATACCAGTACAACGCGAACGCGGCCTACCGGTTCGGCGCCCAGTCGGTGGACGTGCGCCTTGGCGGCACGAAACAAATGACGCAGCGCACGTCCGTGTGGGCGAACGCGTGGGGCGGCCTCACCATCCTCGGGGCTGTCGACTCCATCCCGCTCGGGGGTGCGCCCGAAGAAGTGCCCGATCCGGATGCGCCTCAAGGCGTCTCCACCGGGCCGCGCTTCTACGACTACGGCCCGGGCACGAACTTCGGCGGATTACTGAACGTCAAACGCGGAGCGCTCACCTTCCTCACCTTCGGCTACGAGGCGCACCACCTGCACGTGCTGGACGGCGTGCGCGCCAACCATCTGCTGCAGCGTGCCAGGGTCGATCTGCTGGTGCCGCTGCGTGGACGCCTCGGCATCGGCGTCACCGGCGAGTACTTCGACCGGCGCACCTACTACCAGCGGCCCGGCGTCGATCGCGCGCTGTTTCAGTTTCCGCAGTTCCGTCTCGCCCTCACCTGGAGCGCGTCATGAGCCGCTGGACGTGCGCGTGGATGTGGTGGGCGGTCGTGTTCTTCGCCGGCGCACCGGCAATGGCTGACGCCCAGGAAGCCGCACCGGCAGGCTCGTCCGATGTCACCCCGTTCACGCGCCTGTGGATCGTCGGCGGCGGGGCGTCAACCACGATGCTCGGCGACTGCACGGACTGCGCAGCGGACACCTACCTGCACTCCGGCAGCGTCTTCGCCGCCGCCGGCCGGTCGATCAACCGGCGGACCGACTTCGGTGCGGAAGTATTGTGGGTGCCCTCCACCTTGACCGCGGGCGATACGATTCGCGTGACGTTCCTGATGGCGTCGTTCCAGTTCCGGCCCTGGCGGACGAAGGGCTTCTTTCTCAAGGCCGGCTCGGGGATGGCCTTCGTCAATAACTGGCTCGCCACGGTTGACGAGAATGCGCCACCCATCCGATCCAAGGCATTTGCGCTAGGGATTGGCGCAGGCTGGGAGTGGCGCACGAGTGAGCATCTGGGCGTGCAGATCATGGGTTCGCAGCACGCCGCTGCGCTCGGCGACCTGGTCACGAGCGAGCGGACCGGCGAAAACGTGATGGGCAACTTCTGGTCCGTGGGGGCGGGGTTCGTGATCAGGTGACCCGCCTGGCTTTTTTCAGCAGCCCGCTGGCTGCCGCAGGACCGCATCGTCTCGTCGGCGCGCTCGATCTCTCCTGTGCTTCGTCCTGGCCCGCTACGCGCCGGCACCAACAGTGACCTGGGGACGACCGGTGACCGGAGGCTCCACGACTGAGCCCTCGAGAACCGTCTTGTAGACGAAGCCGGCGATTGCGGCGCCGATCACCGGGGCCAACCAGAACAGCCAGAGCTGCTGAAGGGCCCACCCTCCGACGAACACCGCGGTCGCAGTACTGCGCGCCGGATTGACCGACGTGTTCGTCACCGGGATGCTGATCAGATGGATCAGTGTGAGTGCGAGGCCGATTGCGAGCCCTGCGAATCCGACTGGCGCGCGTTTGTGCGTGGTGCCGAGAATGATGATCAGGAACATGAACGTCATCACGACTTCGCACACGAGCCCCGCGACAAGCGAATAACCACCCGGTGAGTGCGCGCCGTAGCCGTTGGAGGCGAACCCGCCGGCGAGGCTGAAGTCCGCGTGGCCGCTCGCGATGAGGTAGAGCACGGCTGCGCCGGCGATGCCACCGAGGACTTGCGCCACGATGTACGGCAACAGCAGGGCGGCGGGAAAGCGGCCTCCTGCCCACAGGCCGACGGAGACAGCGGGGTTGAAGTGACCGCCCGAGATCGGGCCGAGCGCGTACGCGCCGCTCAGCACCGTGAGACCGAACGCCAGTGACACCCCGAGCAATCCAATTCCGACGTCGGGAAAGGCGGCCGCGAGGACCGCGCTGCCGCAACCTCCGAGAACGAGCCAGAACGTGCCGATAAACTCCGCAGAGAGCTTCGTGAACACGGCGCACTCCTTTGTTGCCCGGAATCGAGCGATAAACCAGCGGGAACCTTGTCGCCGGCGACGCTAGTCTCGTCGGCTCCCCGGGGCGATCACGGCGGATCGCCCCGGCGTGTCTCACTCCCAGGCGCCTACTTGCGCTCGACCGACACCAGCGTCGCTTCTGTCCAGACGATGTCGAACCTGTCGCCGACTTTCACTTTCTCGAGAGCCGCCGGGTCCTGCACTTTGGATGTGTACTTCCAGCCGTTTGGTCCCGTGAACGTGATCGATGGCGTGCTCGGGTCGATGGCCGTAATCGTGGCCGTAATCGTCACCTGCTTGGCTCTGGTGCCCCCAGGCAGGGCCTGTTCGGAACCAGTCGTGCCCCTGGTGCCGCTCGCCACGTCTGGCTCGCCGGGCCGCTTCAGCCGGATGACCACGTTCTCGTAATACTTGACGTTGACCGTGTCGCCGATCTTGACCTCCTCGAGCCGCTGGATGTCCGGCCCGGCGACGGTTTGCACGAAGGTACCGTCCGCTTTCTTGAGCGTGACCGTGCGGGTCGAGGTTTCGATCGCTTCGACCGTGGCGCTCTCCGTTCTCATCTCCGAGGTGACGGTCCTGGCCTGGGCCATGGCCGTGCGCGCCATCGTCACCAGAACTGCCGCCGCAATCATTGCTACGACGAGCCTTTTCATACGTCCTCCTAGTCACGCCTTGACGCGGGCTTGCTTCCCGTCGCAAGCGCGGTGACAGATAGCCAGGCCGCTCCACCGCGGCCCGCGTTCCAGCAGATGACCTGGCGGGCGCGGCGCCGTGCCTCGATGGACTTCCGCGCGACCAGAGCACCCTCGCCAATCGGAGGGTCCACGGCACGCGCAGCCAATCGCCCGACCGGGTCCCTACGCGAGGCTGCGGGTGGCGTGCCGTGCGCGGATGACGGTAGACAGGGGCCTATTCATTGAAGATTTCACGATCTGTCGCCGGTGGCGCTCGAACCAGCGTCGTGGCTCCCCCACCCTGACGGAGGTTGCGCCCGAAATATCGTGCGCAATCAGGCATGGCTGGCCGTGTGTTCATCAGCCCGTCCTGGGTCAGCCATCGGCAACGACAGCCCCGCGGCGCTTATTCCGTGCCTCGTGCGTGATCGCGCATGCAGGAATGAGAATTGCCTGCGACCAGGTCGTACCGGAGATCTCAAATCCCTTGAACTCCGACTCGCGCAACTGGATGGCAGGGCCGTCGACGTGGTCAGCCCTGGGCCTGGTCAGGGCAACTCCTTTTAAGGTGCGACTGCCGCTTCACTCGGAGCAGCTCAATGGGTGAGACGTGGCATCGACCCGCGCGGATGGGCTGCGCTGACGCCCGCCGCCGGCGATGGCGCTGAAGCCGAACGCGGTGTCCGCTTGCCCAGCGGCTGCGAGCGTCCTGGTCGCTGATGACGACCCGGAGACGTGTCGGCTTGTGGCCAACGCGCTCGGCCTGCGCCATGATCAGATCAGGCAGGCGACGGATGGCCGCGTCGCCCTGGCGCTGGCGCTCGGGTCCACGTTTTCGTGTGTGATCACCGAGACGACGCTCCCGTTCATCGATGGCTATGCGCTCTGTGAACTGCTCCGGACCGACAGTGCCACGAGATCGACACCGATTCTGGTCGTCACCGCCGAAGAACGAACCGAGTGGCTCGCCCGTGCCCTACAGGCTGGCGCCAACGCCGTCCTGACCAAACCGGTGCCGCCGGAAACGCTCCGCGCAGAGATCGACCGGCTGATGCGCGCCACGCACGATCGCCATGAGCACGCCGAGCCACGTTCGAGGCAGGGCACGAACGCGGCTGGCGAATTCCGATGGAGTCAGTCATCGACCGCACACGTCGGGTGGGCGTCGCAACAGAAACCATCACTTCGAGCGCTTCCCAACGACGAACCCTCCGGTCCAGGCCCCACTGGTGCTCTGCCCGACGTGCGCTCACCTATTGACGTACCAGACCAGTCACGTCGGTGGCGTGTCGGCCAGCTTCGCCGAACAGTGGGACTATTACGACTGTCCGACCGGGTGCGGCCAATTCCGCTATCGTCATCGCACGCGGAAGCTGCGCGCGCTCTAGCGGACGCGAATACTGCGGCTGTTAAAGAGCCACCTGGTCTCAATGGCTTCGTGGTCGCCGTCTCATCGCGGCAGAGCCGCCGCCGGCCGCGCGTCGGCGAGCGTCACCGTCTGCGACGGCAGCGCGATCATGGTCCCCTCCCGCTCGACGATCTCCATGATGCGAAGCAGCAGATCCTGCTGGATCTCGAGGAAGTGGTCCCAGTCGGCAGCCCCGATATAGGCGAAGATCTCGACATCGAGCGAAAAAGGACCCAGGCGGAAGAACCGCGCCCGGACGCCGCCGGGCTCGACGCCGGAATGCCCGACGAGCAGGTCGCACACCCCTTCCAGGACCGCGCGCATCTGCGACGCCGTCGTCTCGTAGCGCAGGCCGACGAAATGATGGAACCAGAACTTGTCGCGCGCCGACAGCGTTTCAATGTTCACGGTCGCGATCTGACCATTCGGCACGCTGACGATGGTGCGCTCGAGCGTCCGGATCCGGGTCGAGCGGAGACCGACGTAGTCGACCGTGCCGGTCGTCTCACCGACCTTCAAGGTATCGCCGACGCGGACGGCCCTGTCGAACACGATTGACAGCCCGCCGATCACGTTCTCCAGCGTTTTCTGCGCCGCCAGGGCGACGGCGATGCCGCCGATCCCGAGGCCGGCGAGCGCCGCGCTGGGATTGAGTCCGAAGTACCGAACCATGACCAGCACCGCCGCCGCGATGACCAGGACTTCGGCGGCGCGGCGCGCAAGCCGCAGCATCGCGGCCATCTCGCCCGCGGTCCTGCTGTCGAGGCGCCGGTGAATGTATCGCTCGCCCCCGGCGCTCAATCGCAGCAGCAGCCACGTGACCGACGTCGTCGCAAGGGCCATGACGACCGTCGCCCAGAACTGGCGTTCCCGCAACGGGACCTGGAGCGAGGAGACGATCCAGCGGATGGAGATCGCGAGCGCGAACAGCTGCAGCGGGCCCGACAGGAGGCCCAACGGCCAGTCTTCCCAATCGTACCGGCGACGCCAGAACAGCCATATCGGCCGGAGCAGCGCACCCACCAGTCCGAAGAACCGGTAGCCGAGCGGCACCACCAGCAGCAATGAGAACCAGCCGAAGAGCCGAACGCCCGCGAGGCGCCAGCTGCCCAGGAAGGACGGCAGGTATCGATCCACCGACACGAGATGGACTTCCCCGTACGCGGCCGGAATCTGTTCCAGGGTCCTGCGCGAGAACAGCCAGATCGGCGCCGTCGCCTCGCGGCTCACCCGCTCGACGACGAGCTCCAGCGGGCCGCTGGCGATCTGGATGGTGCCGATGACGTCCTGATCGGGGAGCAGCGGATTGGCGAGCGATCCTTCGGGCCGATCGCTGAGATCGTTGAGACGCGGCGGCAGACGGCTGTCGATGACGACATACAGCTGTCGGGCAAGCTCGATCGCAGCCTGGTCGCGAAGGTCGGTATCGAGGTACAGCGGCGCAATCTTGTCGTTGCCTTTTCGCACGGCGTCGAGGAATCGCAGCAGCGTTCCGCGCGGCGTGTCACGGCCGAGGCTGTCCTTGGGCGGTGCGTTCGGCAGCGCTGGGCGGTGTCGGCGGGCCTCGCGGGCTCCTGCGCCACCGACGTCACGGCGGTCAGCAGCAGCACGGCGAGCATCCCGACCGCCACGGTGTGCAATGAAGTCGGCTTGCTCGACATCTCGGAGCGGCGTGTTCAGACGATGTGACGCTTGATCGCGTACCCGATCAGCGCGGCGGTGGACTTGAGGCTGAGCTGCGTCTTCATCCGGTTCTCCGCCAGCAGGAGCCGCGGCTTCGCCATGCCGGATCCGGAGCAGATGGCGTGCCAGCGCCATCGCTGCATGGACACGCTCGCGCGGCCGCTCCGACGCGGCATTCCCCCGCTCAAACGGAGCGGCTCCGAAATGTCGGACCATTGGATCCGATCAACCCGGGAGAACTGCAACATCCGCGGCGATCGCTCGGCGCCGCTGCACAGCTCCGCGAATGGCTCTAGTCGATTGAGCCAAGACTGGGCGACAGGTAGACGTGGCCCAGCAACGCCTGCTCGATGGCGGTCACGAGCTCGCTGGTCGCCAGCAGCTTCATCACGAACCCGGAGACACCCGACCTGATCAATTTGGCGGCGAGCTCGGCATCGGTGTGCAACGTCAAGACGATCACCTTGGCCTCCAGGCCCGCGGCCTTCAGCTGGTCGAACGCCTCGATTCCGCTCAACCCAGGCATTGAAATGTCCGTGACGACGACGTCGGGACGCAATCGGGTCGCGGCGTCGACGAGGAGACTGCCGCTGGTCACCGCGGCGACGACGTCGAACTTGTCCTTCAACAGGTTGACGAGGCCTTCCAGCACGAATGCATGATCGTCCGCGATCAACACCCGAGCGCGATTCATTCAACGCTCGCGGCTGAACCGGCCGGCGCTCGCGCGTGAATCGTGGTTCCCTGCCCCGGTCCGGTGACGATCCGCACGTCCCCGCCGATCACGCGCGCCCGCTCCTCGATGCTGACGAGGCCGAGGCCGCCGCCGTCGCCGCGCGCTCGCTCGAGGTCGAATCCGCGGCCGTCGTCAGTCACGATCAGGACGATGTCATCGCCCGATCTGGCGAGCGAGACCGAGAGTCGTCGCGCCTCGCCGTGCACGACGCCGTTGCGAAGCGACTCCTGCGCGATGCGGAAGAAACACAGGGCGACATCGGGGTCGAGGCCGGCGAAGTCGCCGTCCTCGGTGAATTGCACGCGCACCGCATGCCGCTTCTCGACTTCGACGCAGTGCGCGCGCAGTGCCGTCGCCAGGCCGACCAGCCGTAAGGTTGCCGGGTGCAGGTCGTGCGAGAGACGCCGAATCCCTTCGAACATGCCCAGCGTCTCGAGGTGGATCTTCGACAACGCCTGCTGCGTGTGCGCGTCCTGAATCGAGCCGGACGACCCTTTGAGGCTGCCGACGGCGAGCGAAACGCCCGCCAGCTCCTGGCAGACGCCGTCGTGGAGATCGCGGGCGATGCTCGCGCGCGCGGCCTCCTGCGCGTTGATCAGACGTCCCGCGAGCTGCCGGATCCGGTCGTAGCCGGCGCGAATCGTGGCCTCCCGGGCCAGCACCGTCGCTTCGGCGCGGCGCCGCCTGGCGCGCTGCACGAGCAGTCCGGCGATCGCCAGCAACTGTGCGGCCACGACGATGGCGATGGCGATGATGTACGGACGATAGGCTTCCCACACCGTCGGCGTGAAGAACCGGATGCTCGATGCTGCCGGCAGGCGCGACGGATCGATGCCCCACCGCTTGATCTGGCGCCAATCGAAAATCGGCACGAGCGGCGCATCCTCGACCGGAATGTCCTGAGGTCGTCTGCCGCCCAGAACCTGAAGCGCCAATTCTCCGACTCGAACGCCTGTTTCGCGCGTCCCGCGGACCACGCCGCCGACGATACCGGTTCCGATGTTGAGATCGACGGTCCCGTAGACAGGCACCGGCGCCGCCGCGGCCACGAGTCGCGCGACTTCTACCGGATCGGGCGTGTCTTTCCGCTGGAACCCGCGCTGCCAGATGTGCAGGATGATGCTGCGGGGCGGGACCGCCTTGATCACCTCCAGCACGCGCGGCAGCGTCTCCTCCTCGATGTAGGTGAGCTGGACCTGTCGCGAAAAGTCGCGGAGCTGGGCTCGCACCGAGTCGACGTCCTGCCGGTTCGTCGACCTCGCCACGACGAACACGTGCTCCGTCGACGGGTGGAGCTCCAGCGCCAGCTTCAGCGTTTCCACATAGGCGCTGCCGACCCTGATCACCGCGATGCCGGCGCCCGCGCGGCGCACATCCTCTCCCGGCACGGCGATGCCCGCGAAGACGATCGGCACGTCGGGAAACAGCGCGTCGCGGTGCTCGAGCACGAACGCGAGCGAATCGTTGGTCACCGCGATGACGAGATCGATGCGGCGGCGAAGATACTTGCGCCGAACGTATTCGGCGAGCGACGCGGACGCGCTGCTCCCGAACCGGTCGACCTCGAGATATTCCGCGTAGTAGTCGACCGGGATCTCGGGCCCCGACACGAGGACGTCGCGAATGGCGGCGTCGAGCACGGGATTCGGCGGAAAGAACACCGAACCCGAATGCACGGTCAGGACACTGCGCGGCGATTGCTCCTGAGCCTGGGACGATGCACAGAGCCACGACGCCGCGACGACGGCAGCCGCCGCGGCAGCGAGCCACCGCCGGATGCTTGGACGGCCCATCTCAGAACGTCAGCCGCGCGGCGAGCTGGAGCTGCCGCGACGACCCCGCTTCACCCGTCGGGAGACGCGTCCTCGTGATCTTGCCGAACGTCGGAGCTGCCGACGATGTTGCCCGGCGGGCCGAAGTTGGGGTGGTTGAACAGATCGAACACGTCGAGGCGGAACTGGAGCGCGGCGCCTGCGCCGAAGACGCGCGGTCTTCGCGATCGACAGGTCCGTATTGTAGAAGGCGGGGCCGGCGACGGCGTTTCTGCCCAGATTGCCGAACCGGTTGACGGCCGCGAACGCCGACGGATCGAACCACTGGTCCGGCGAACCGATGATGCGAATCGGTCCGACGAGGTCGGGACGGACGGTATTCGGCAGGCCGTTGAGGCCGGCGGTGCTCGTGACCATGTTCACCGGATTCCCGCTCTGCGCCTGAACGACCGCGGCAACCTGCCAGTCGCGAACCAGCGCATGACCGGTGAACGGCAGATCGTAGATCGCGCTCACCACGAACCGGTGCCGCGCGTCGAAATCCGACGGGCCGTACTCGCCGGCAATGTCATAGCTGTTCTGAACCGCGAACCCGGACGAGTTGAGCGAATTGGTGTCGAGCGACTTCGACCACGTGTACGACGTCTCGAACTGGAGCCCGCGCGACAGGCGCTTGGTGACCGACACCCACGCGCCATCGTAGTTCGAAAAGCCGCTGCTCTCCACCTGCGTGATGTTGGCGAGCGGGACTCCGGGCGCTATCGCGCTGAAAGCCGAGACGGCGGCGAACGGACGAACGCCGTCGACCGGCTGATTGAGGTTGCGCGAGATGCGCAGATCGCTGCCGTGCGAGCCGAGATAGCCAGCCGTCACCGCCATGTCGCGCGCGAGTTGCCGCTGCAGATTCACGTTCCACGATTGCACCGACGCGTTCCGGTAGGTCGGATCGATCGTGGACGGCGCGAGCCCGGCTGGTCGCGCCGCGTCGACCGCGGTCGCGAGCGGAATCGATCCCGAGGCCGTCAACGGGATCCCGTACGGCGGATTGCCCGCCGTGTCCCTGACCGCGGTCGTTCCTGGCTCGTCGACTGCCCGCGCATACGCGGCGCGCAGCACCGTACGGCCGTCGGACGAGACCTGCCAGGCCACGCCGGCGCGCGGCTCGAGGTTCAGGTTGTTCTGCGCGTAGATCTCGTCGAGACGCGGACCAGCGACGCGCGCGCGGCATCGAAGACGATGAACCGGTTGTCCCGCTCGGTGGGGGTGACGTGCCACTCGTAGCGCATCCCGAGCTCGCAGCGTGAGGCGGTCGTGGACGGTGACCTGATCCTGGACGAACAACCCCATCGCCCGCTGGTCGATCAGGCTGCGCCGCTCGCCGAGCGTGGTGTTGAAGGCGTTCGCCGTCCCGGTCAGGAACGCCGCCATGCTCGGGAAGTTGAACACCCCGGTCCCTTCGGCGAAGTTCTCGTTGATGAAGTGCCGGTACTCGCCGCCAAACCTGACGGAGTGGCGTCCGCTTCGCGCGGCTGACGGTGTCGTTGACGACGTAGGACGTGTCGTACCGTCCCTGCGGCAGCGCGCCCGGGCCGCCGAAGTTGAGCGCGCCGGCGACGATCATCTGCGGCAGTCCGATTGCATGCGTGACGCCGTTCCGGATCCCGAACTCCACCGGATTCAGCGGCGAGGCCGGGAACGTGCCGCCATTGAGGTGAGCCCGGCCGAAGCGCGCTTCGTTCAGGAGCGCCGATCCGAAGAGGCGCGTCGCGCCGATCGTCAGCACGTTTCTCGACGGCTCCGAGGTCGACCCGAAACCGGGAATGCTGTTGCCCTGCGACGTCGGTTCGAGCGAGCGAACGAACTGACTGCCGTAGAACACGTGGAAGCGATCGTTCTCGCCGGCGTTGTGCTTGACGTCGATCGTCCACCGATCCTGGTCGGCGACGGCCGGCGCCGATCCGACGAATCGCGGCGTGCCGTCGGCATCGAAGAAGTTCGCGTGCGGAATCAACGGAATCAGCTGCCGAACCACCGGATCGGTCGCGGCGGCGCGCTGCGCGTCGCTCAGCACGACGCTGTTCAGGTCCACGCCCTGACGCTGTCTGAACCCTTCGTAGGCGGCGAAGTAGAACGTCCGTCCGCGCTTGATCGGGCCGCCGATCGATCCGCCGAACTGATTCCGCCGGAAGGGATGCGGATCCGGCGTCGTGAATTCGAAGAAGTTGCGCGCATCGAGCGCATCGTCGCGGAAGAACTCGAAGACGTCGCCGTGAATCTCGTCGGTGCCCGATCGCGTGACGAGATTGACGATCGCGCCGGACACGTGTCCGTGTTCGGCGCCGATCGCCGAGTTGTCGACCTTGAATTCCTGGATGCTCCCGAGCGGCGGCTCGTAGACGAGCGAACCGAACGTCTGGTTGTTGGTGCTGACGCCGTTGACGAGAAACGCGACCGACTCCTCGCGATTGCCCGCCGTGTTGAACGCGAGCGTGCCGATGCCACGGATCGGCCGGGAGGAGAAGCCGGTCTGCGACGGCGCGACCGACCCCGGCACGAGCAGCCCGAGATCGGTGAAATGACGGCCGTTCAGCGGCATCTGCTGCACGGTCTGTCCCGTGACCACGTGCCCGACGGTGGCCGACACGCGATCGACCAGCGGCACCTCCGCGCGGACGACGACGGTCTCGTTTTGTTCGCCGACCACCAGGCGAAAGTTGCGCACCAGCGTTCGGCCGACGTCGACGTTCAGCGACTCGATGATCTCGGTGCGAAAGCCGGGCGCTTCAGCCGTGACGGTGTAGGTCCCCGCGGCCATGCCGGCGATGTGATAGTGCCCTTCGCGATCGGTGCGGACGGAGACGGCGAAATCGATCGTGTCGTCGCTCACGCGGATCACGGCGGCCGGGACGATCGCGCCGGATTCGTCGACGACGCGTCCCTGGAGAACCGCCGTGATTTGCGCCTGCGCGGGCGGAGAAGCGCACAGCACCACGCACACGACCATCGCGGCGCGTTGTCCCGCGACCTGCCACCGGGCGCCCGACTGTCTATTTTGCCCTCGAGCGAACATGGCAGGATCCTTGCGGGCGAGTATGCCGCCGCATCAACGGGAGATCAACGCATTACATACAGGATTTCGAGTATTGCGAACGACGTAACGTTCGTGTTTCAATCCGTGCCGCCGCAAGGTCACGCGGGCCTCGCGCGGCATTCGAGATCGTGAACGTGAAAGTGAGCAGCGCCGTATGACGGCAGTCGACCATCCGCGTGTCCTTCTCGTCGATGACAGCGACGTGATTCTCGAACGCGCGACCACGACCTTGTCGCACGAGTGCGAGATTATCGGCGCGGTGAAGGACGGGCAGGCGGCGCTTGCAGCGGTTGGGGCCTTGAGGCCCGATGTCATCGTGCTCGATATTTCGATGCCCGGCATGAGCGGTCTCGAAGTCGCCGGCCGTCTCCGTCGTGCGGGTTCGACGGTCCCGATTGTCTTCCTCACCATCCATGACGATGAAGAGCTCGTGCTGGCCACGCAGGCGGCGGGCGGCATCGGCTATGTGGTGAAAACCCTGCTGTCGTCCGATCTCGTCATCGCGGTCAACGAAGCGTGCGCCGGCCGCCGCTATGTCTCGCAGATGCGATGAGGTAGGAACGGCTGATGGTCATTCCTGGCGATGACCCGCCACGCGCGAAGGACGTCGGGGCTCGTCTGATAGAGGCGCACGAGGCCGAGCGCAGGCGAATCGCCGGAGAGCTCCACGACGACATCGGTCAACGGATGGCGGCCCTGACGATGGAGCTCGACGCCTTGGGCCAGGCGCTGCCGCTCCCGACCGACGAGGCACGCACGCGCGTCCGTGGGTTGGGCGATCGGACCCTCCAACTGGCCAAGGACATCCAGGCACTCTCGCACCGGCTGCACCCGCCGAAGCTGGAATACCTGGGTGTCGCATCCGCGTCCGCATCCTTCTGCCGAGAGGTGTCGAGGCAGCAGAACGTGGACATCGCCTTCAGCCATGACGGCATTCCGGACGGCGTGCCGAATCACGTGGCGTTGTCTCTGTTCCGCGTGCTGCAGGAAGCCGTGACGAACGCGGTCAGGCACGCCGGCGTGCACGAGGTGGCCGTCACGCTGCGCGGAAGTCTTGAAGACATTCGTCTCGAGATCGTCGACGCGGGTGTCGGTTTCGATCGGGACGCCGTCCTGAGCGGCCGCGCACTCGGACTGATCGGCATGCAGGAGCGCGTGCGCATGGTCAACGGCGACCTGGTCATCGAGTCGCGACCGGGCGCGGGAACGTCCATCCGCGCCCGCATGCCGTTGTCCGGTTCCGATCCGTCTGTCGCGACTTGACGGCCGCGCTCAATCCATCCTTCTTTCGCGTGATGCCGAGCCGCTCCATCCGGCTCTCGAGCGTGGTCGGCTTGAGGCCGAGACGCTCGGCCGCGCCGCCGACGCCGCGAATCCGCCAGTTGGTACTCTCGAGGACGGCCTGGATGTGGTCGCCCTCCAGCGCGCAGAGGGTCATGGCGGCCCGCGGCACCGGCCGTTGTTCGACCCGCGGCGGCCACACCACCAGCTGACGGCCGGTCGCGACGATCACCGCGCGTTCGATGACGTTGCGCAGCTCGCGGACGTTGCCCGGCCACGGATGGCGCTGCAGCGCGCGCATGCAGTCCTTGGGAATCGAGTCGATCGTCCTGCCGAACGATCGCGAGAACTCCTCGACGAAGTTCCAGACCAACGATGGAATGTCCTCGACACGCTCGCGCAGCGGCGGGACGACCACTGGAAACACGTTGAGGCGATAGAACAGATCTTCGCGGAACGTCTTGTCGCGGACGGCATCGTCGAGATTGCGGTTCGTGGCCGCGATGATGCGGACGTCCACCTTGATCGGCTGCGTGCTGCCGAGGCGTTCGATGACGCGCTCCTGGAGCACGCGCAGCAGCTTGACCTGCACCTCCATCGGCAGCTCACCAATCTCGTCGAGAAACAGCGTCGACTGGTGCGCGGCTTCGAAGCGCCCGATCTGGCGCGACAGCGCGCCGGTGTACGCGCCGCGCTCGCGCCCGAACAGCTCGCTCTCGATGAGCTGGGTGGGAATCGCCGCGCAGCTGACGCGGATCATCGGCCGGTGATGACGCGGGCTCGAGTCGTGGATCGCCTGCGCCATCACGTCCTTGCCCGATCCCGTTTCGCCGAGCAGCAGCACGGTCGCGGGCGTCGGCGCGACCTGCTCGACTTGCGCGAGCACCTGCTGGATCGCCGCGCTCTCGGCGATCATCGGATGCGGCGTCCGCAGCACCCTCACCTCGCGGCGGAGCTCGACGTTGTCGGACGAGAGGCGATCGCGGAGCCGGCCGATCTCGGAGAGTGCGGTCTGAAGCGCGGTGTCGCTGGCCTGGCGCGCGAACGCCTGGCTCAACACGGCGGCGACCATTTGCAGACGGTCGACGACCGCGGGCGCCCAGACCACTTCGCGCGTCGTCGACCCGTACGCCAGCGCAGCGAGCGCGCCTTCGTCTCCCGTCGGCGGCAGCGGTACCACCACTGCCGATCGAAGTCCGCAGCGGCGTAAGACCTCGCGATCGCCTTCGGGCAGTTCGTCCACGGTCACGAAACAACGTGCGTCGCCGGCCTTCAGGCCCGTGACGATCGACGGGATTGCGGCGATCGGCACCGGCTTGGGTGCCCAGACCGTCGGATCCACCCAATAGTGCGTCGGGACCGCCATCGCCTCGCCGGAGTTTCTCCGCCAGAGTACGGCCCAATCGAGTTGCAGCGCCTCTCCGGTTTGACGGAGGCTGTCGACGATCGCGTCGTCGACCTCCTCCGGAGCAACCGCCCCAAACCGTACGGCGATATCGGCGACGAGCCGGTGGAACGCCAGCTGCGAGTTCGTGACAGCCAGGGCTGCCTCGAGATCGAGACGCTCGCTGGCGTCGGTCATCGACGCGATTGTCTGGAAGACGCTGTCGGACTCGGGGTGCGGCGGCACCGCGATCCGTCGCATTCGATCGAGATCGTGCTCACGGCGTGACGGCACCATCGCTGTGGTCATGGGGCGAGTTTTTACCAGACGCGGAGCCGGCCCACCAATACAGTGGATTCTGTAGGACCGTCGTGGCTGTGAAAGCCTGTCGCTCGGCTGGCACCGAAGGCCGGAGGCTACAACGATGTAACAAATCGTACTAGGCGTCGATGATGTGATTGCGGATGGCATATCGCACCAGTTCGCTCATCGAATGGACTTCCAGCTTGGCCATGATCCGCGCACGGTGCGTTTCGGCGGTCTTCGTCGTGATGCCCAGCCTGTTCCCAACTTCTTTATTGGCCTGCCCCTCCGCGAGCAGCTGCAGGACCTGGCGCTCGCGTGACGTCAGCACGAGCGGCTTCGGATGAACCAAGGGCATCTCCTCGTTCGAGGCGCTGCGTCCGGCGACGCGGCCCACTCGCTCGGAGATGAACTCGCCGCGCGACAGGATCGCACGCACCGCGTCCGCCATCGTCCGCCCGGCCTCGGCTTTGAGTACCAGGCCGTTCGCTCCCGCCTCCATCGCTTCCTGCACGACCTGATCGGAATCGTGCATCGTGACGATGAGCACGGCAACCGGCCCTGCGCGCCGGATCTGTCGCGTCACCTCGATGCCGTTCATCTCGGGCAGCGCCACGTCGAGGATCACGAGATCCGGCTTCAACTCGATCGTCATCGTGAGCGCCTGCAGGCCGGTGGTGGCTTCGCCGCACACGACCCACTGCCGCTCGCTCTGGAGGATCGCGCGCATGCCCTGGCGCACGAGCTCGTGGTCGTCGGCGATGAGAATGCGAGCAGCTTTTACGGCACTGGGTTCGTTCATCCCGACCCTCACGTCGTCGTCAGCACCGGAGCGCCCGGACCGACCTTGCCAGGTGACTGAACGTGCCCGGAACCGCGACCATCGAAAACCGTGCGCGAGATCGGTAGCGAACCAGACCGATCAGCGATCCCCGACAACGCCGATTGTTGGCAATTCTTGAAATTCAGCTGAGCGAGCGGAGCGTAGCAGATCCTGGCTCTTGCCAGAACTGTCAAAACAGCTAGGTCTGCCAATCGAGTTTGCCGGCGGGCATCGGTCATCTCCGATATTTCGGACCGCCCTCCATCAGATTGGGCCAGCGGCGCACCGGCTCCCCGGCACTCGGGTCCCACTCGTCGAAAAAACCAATGAATCCGGCCGTTCTCGACGTTGTCCGCTCCGGCACGATTAAGGCTTTTGCCGTTGACCGCCATGGCAATCGTACGTCGCCGGCTTCTGACGCTCGCCGAGGGAGTGAGCTGGGCGGTCGGCCTGATCGGCCTGGCGGTTTGGGTCTGGTTCCAGGTCGGGAACGCCACTCGGACGCGCCACGATCTGGATCGCTTCGCCGCGCTCCAGGTCGAGGCGGCGCATCCCGCGACGCCGGACCAGTCGCTGTGGTCGCCGGCTCGCGTCAGTGCATGGCTCAAGGCGTCGAACGAGCCGGCGCCCGCGCCGCTCGCGGTGCTCCGGATCCCGAAGATTCGACTCGAGGTGCCCGTGCTCCCCGGCACCGACGACCGCATCCTCGACCGTGCCGTCGGTCATGTCGAGGGCACGGCACCACCGGGTACGGACGGCAACTCGGGCATCGCCGGACACAGGGATGGCTTCTTCCGGGGACTGAAGGACATTGTCCCGGGCGACGCCATCGAACTCGACACGCTCAACGGAAAGGAGGCCTATCGCGTCGAGCGGACGTGGGTGGTCGACCCGGAGGACGTCTCGGTGCTGGACCCGACGTCCACCCGTGTGCTGACGCTGGTCACCTGCTACCCGTTCTACTTCGTCGGCTCCGCTCCACGCCGGTTCATCGTCCGTGCCGTGCGTGTCACCGAGAAACCGCTCAACCGGCCGTCGACTTGAACGGCTCGGAAACGAACGCGCATCGCGTTTTCGAAATGGAGAGTGTTATGAGACGTGCAATGAGTCGGGTGGTTTTCGCGGCGGCGGTGTTGTGTGCGACGGCCGCCGTCTCGCTGGCGGAGCAGACGACGTCGTCGTCGACGCAAACCAAGACGTTCGAAGTACTCGCGGTAGACGGCAATCAGCTGATCGTCAAGTTGCCGGAAGGTACGAGAGAGCTGACGGTCCCCAATGACTTTCGCTTCAACGTCAACGGACAGCAGATGTCGGTGCAAGAGCTGAAGGCCGGCATGAAAGGCAGCGCCACGATCACGACGCAAACAACGGTCACGCCGGTCAGCGTCACGGAGGTCAAGAACGGCACCGTCGTGCAGTCGACTGGTTCTTCCATCATCGTCCGCACCGCCGAAGGATTCAAATCGTTCACGCAAGGGGACATCGACAAGCGCGGCGTCAAGATCATGCGCGAAGGCAAGCCGGCGACGGTGTCCGACTTCCGTCAGGGCGATGTGCTGAGCGCGACCATCATTACGTCGAAGCCGCCGCAGGTCATGACCGAGAGGCAAGTGAACGCGACGCTCGCGACGGCCAGTGCTGGAGCTGGAGCTGGATCTGGAGCTGACAGCGCGCCTCCGGCCGCCGCCTCACGGGCCCCGTCGTCGTCCGCCAGCCAGGGACAGGCGCCGCAGGCGACAGGCTCATCAGCGGCTGCCGCGCCAAGGACGCTGCCGAAGACGGCCAGCTCGTGGCCGTTGCTCGCGCTCGCGAGCGTCCTGTTGCTCGTGATCGGGCTCGCCCTGGCGATCAGGCGCCAGTTCGTCGTCTAGCTGTTGCGGATTTCAGGGCCGCGCTCGCGCGTCGACACGCGAGCGCGGTCCAACTGTGCGCGAGCATTGCCTGGCGATGCAGGCAGCGGCGTCCCTCCCTCGAACCCTATCGTTCGCCCGAGCGATCAGCCCGGGCAGCACCATCGCCCGCCGCGTCGGCCTCGTCCGCAATCCGCAGCGTGAACCGGAACGCCGCGCCGACGCCGTTATGGCTCTCGGCCCAGAGCCGGCCGCCGTGCGCCTCGACGATCGTCCGCGAGATCGCCAGGCCCATGCCCATCCCCTCCGGCTTGGTGGTGAAGAACGGGTTGAAGATCCGCGGCAGCGCGTCGGCGGGGATGCCGTGGCCGGCGTCACGGACGGCGATCTCGACCGCATCCGCGCCGTCGCGCCGCGCGGCTACGCTGACGCGCCGATCGTCGGGTTTCGCCCCGTTGAGCGCGTCCATGCCGTTGAGAATGAGGTTGAGCAGCACCTGTTGCAGGTGCACGCGGTCGCCTCGGACTGGCGGCAGGTCGTGCGGCAGGTCGAGTTCGAGCTTCACCTGCCGCGACGCCGCATCCATCCGCACCAGCGACGCCACCTCGCCGACCAGCACGGCGACGTCGAGCCTGCGCGTCTCGACCGTGTGCCGCCGGAGCAGCCCGCGCATGCGCTCGATCACCGTGGCCGCGCGCTTGTCGGCGCGGCGGATGTCGCTCGAGAATCGCGCGGACCTCGCCGGTGTCCGGCGAGGGGCGCTGAAGGAAGCGCTCCGCCGCCTCCGCGTTCGACAGGATCGCCGCGAGCGGCTGGTTGAGCTCGTGCGCCAGCGACGAGGCGAGCTGCCCCATCATCGAGACTCGTCCCGCGTGCGCAATCTGCTGCCGCAGCAGCTCCGATTCCACCTCGGTCAGCTTGCGCGCGGTGATGTCGCGGGCGGCGCCGCGGATCAGCACCGGCCGGCCGGCGGCGTCGCACTCGACACGGCCGAGCGACGAAATCCATCGCGTTGCGCCATCGGGCAGGACCAGCCGGAATTCAGACTGGTATCTCCCGCCGTCCGCACCGGCGAGCGCCATCGCGTGAGCGCGCTGGAGGCCGACGCGATCGTCAGGGGGCAGGCGGTTCAGGATGGCGTCGGGTTCGAGCGCCGCTGACGGCGGGAAGCCAAACAACTCGCGCCACTTCTCGCTCGCCCAGATGTCGTTGCGCGCGAGGTCGTGGATCCAGAGGCCGAAGTCGGCGGCATCGACGGCCAGGGCCATGCGCGCCTCGCTCTCGCGCAGCCCGGCCTCGCTCGCCCGCAGCTCGTGAACCAGTTCCGATGCGCGGAGCACGTCGCGGCTCAACGCGTAGCCCATCACCGCGACCAGGCCCAGGTAAAACGGGCTGAAGAAGATCGGCGCCTGGACGTTGCCCCACAGCACCGCCGCCGCGGTGCCGAGGCCGGCGATCAGGAAGAACTCGACGCTCCCTCCCACCATCAGCGCCCTGCGGCGGTCGCCGCGCCGCCACGCGGTGATGCTGGCATCGGCGACGAAGACGAGGACCAGCAAGAGTCGCGAACTGGGCGAGGGGTGTCGCCCGGTTCGGGACGCCGGCGATGGTGTTGACCGATTCGCCGAGGAACTGAACGTGTTCGAGGCTGGTGATCGGCCGGTAGCCGGGCGCATGCCCCATCAGCAGGTTGACCAGCATCGCGACTGCGCGGACGCCGGTGATCGTCCACGCGAGCCAGCGCCGTCCCGCACCGAGGTAGAACCAGACGAACCAGGTGACCGACACGAGCCAGACAAACAGCGGCACGTGCGCCCAGGCCAGCGCCGTGAGCAGTTCCGCGGGCGTCTCCGCCCGCATCGTCCACAGCTCGAAGAAACTGAGGGCCGTCGTCGCCGCGGCCGTCAGCGAAAAGAACAGGTGGGCCCGGGCGGTGCGGTTCCTGTACCAGACCAGCCAGTAAATCGCCGCCAGCGTCAGGCACGCCGACGCGATCATCGACCAGATGATGGTGACCCAACTCATGGAAGGAGGGGCGCGGATACGGGCCTTCGAGGCTGGGTCATCGCGGTCAGGGCCAAAGCGGGCAATCGACGAATCGTCGTTAGATTGTATGCGCGCGGCGCGGTTGGGCTCCACCGCGGGTCAACCACGCCCCACGCTTGCGCCCTGACCGGTGATGGTGACGCGCCTCACGGCCCATCGTGATCACGCTCCGGCATGCCGGGCTTTTGGCTGGGAATCCGCTCTTATCGCCGCGGCCCGGCTTGTGCGCATCGGTCACGGTAACAGGACTTCAACCAATGTCCATCCGCATGCAACGTGAAACCATCGACGCCGAAATTTCCGGCCGCCTCCGACGGGACAGCTCCGAGCCTCCTGTCGGCATCGGCTTCAACCCGATCCGGACCGGCCGCGCGCTCTTCGCGGGCCCTGATCGCCGACCTTCGATCGCCGACCTCTCGGACCGCGCCGAGCGGCTGGACTTCGACCGCCTGGTCGCCGACCTGTCGATGCGCTTCATCGATTTGCCTCCCGACGACGTGGATGCCGCGATCCTGGACGCGCAACGGCGCATCGCCGAGGCGCTCGACCTCGACCGCAGCATCCTGTTCCAGCTCGGTGACGATGGCGACCTGCGCGACACCCACAGCTGGTGCCGCCCCGGCGTTAAGGCGCTGCCGGCAGTCCCGTCAGCGAAGGACAGCTTCCCGTGGATGTCCGGGAAGCTCGGGGCCGGCGAGCTGGTGTGCCTGTCGGGTCCGGAGGGCCTGCCGGACGGCGTCGACCGCGCCAGCCTGCATCGCTTCGACATCAAGTCGATGGTGGCGATCCCGCTGTCGGTGGCGCGGCGGATCGTCGGCGCGGTGACCTTCGCCACGACACGCCGGCAGCGGGAGTGGCCGCCGGAAATGCTGCAGCGCATGCGCCTCGTGGCCGGCATGTTCGCCAGCGTGCTCGCGCGCCGGCACAGCGACGAGGCGCTTCGCCGCGCGCTGGCCGAAGTGAAGCGGCTGGGCGACGAGCTGCACGCGGAAAATGTCTACCTGCGCCGCGAAGTCGAGAGCACGCTCGGCTCGGCGGCCGTTGTCGGGCAGAGCGCCGCGATTTGCAAGGTGCAGGAGCAGGTGCGCCAGGTCGCCGAGACCGACGCGACCGTCCTCCTCCTCGGCGAGACCGGCTCCGGCAAGGAGCTGTTCGCCTCGCAGATTCACGACTTGAGCCGCCGGCGCGGCCGGGCGATGGTTCGCGTCAACTGCGCCGCCATCCCATCGACGCTGATCGAAAGCGAGCTGTTCGGGCGGGAGAAAGGCGCGTACACCGGAGCGCTGTCGCGCCAGGCCGGACGCTTCGAGGTTGCCGACGGATCGACGATCTTCCTGGATGAAATCGGCGACCTGCCGCCCGATGTCCAGGTCAAGCTCCTGCGCGTGCTGGAGGAGAAGCAGATCGAGCGGCTGGGCAGCTCGAGAAGCATGAAAATCGACACGCGCATCATCGCCGCGACTCACCGGGACCTCGAGAAACGGATTGAGGCCGATTCGTTCCGTGAGGATCTCTACTATCGCCTGAACGTCTTCCCGATCCGGGTGCCGCCGCTGCGCGAACGGGTCGAGGACATTCCGTTGCTCGTGTGGCGCTTCGTCGGCGACTTCTCGAAGGCATTCGGGAAGCAGGTCGACTCGATCGCCAAAGAGAACATCGCGACCCTGCAGCGATACACCTGGCCGGGGAACGTCCGCGAGCTGCGCAACGTCGTCGAGCGGGCGATGATCGTCGCCAACAGCCCGCGCCTGACGATCGCGTTGCCGCAGGGTTCCGCCGCCGCCACCAGGCACAGCGTGAGGCTGGCCGACGTCGAGAAGGAGCACATCAAGGGCGTGCTCGACAGCACCGGTTGGCGGATTCGCGGCGTCGGCGGCTCGGCGGAGCGGCTGGGGATGAAAGCGACGACGCTCGAGACGCGCATGGCCAAGCTGGGGCTGCGTCGGCCGCGTCCGTGACCTCCGGCATTCCGGGCTCGCTCCGACATTCAGGGGACCGCCAGTTCCGATGGCGAGCGGCGAGGCCGCGACGATCGGCGACAACTCGAAGCGGAATAAAGCCTAAAGGCGCAAACGGGCCGAGCCTTCGCTTGGTACGTCTGCTGCTCTACTACGGCGCGTGGTACGCCTCGCCGTTTCGCTGGTCGCGCCAGTGGGCGGTAATCGACAGCTGGTTCACGCCTTGCGATTCCTGGCCTCGCCCACGCGCCTCGAGCCTGGTTGCCTCGGGTGTCGAGTGTGGACGGAGGAGAGCGACGAGTCCATTGTTCGATACGTCGAGGAATGGACGACCGAGGAGGCGATGCGCCTGCGGGTCAAGTCGGAGCGCTTTACCTCGCTGCTGGAAGTGTTCGAGTCCTCTCGAGAGGCACCCACCGTGCAGTTCGATTTCGTCCGGGAAACACGCGGCCTGGACTACGTCGCCGAGGTGCGCGGCCGGGATGGAACACCCGACGCCTCGAACTGAACCATCTCCGAGTGCCCGTGAGCCGCTTGTGACGACGGTCGAGCCGCTGGACTCTCGATCGGCCAGTCCGTTTCAGGAGTTCTTCCGGACCGAAGCGGCCGGCGGGGCCCTGCTCGTCGCCTGCGCGATTGCCGCGCTCGTCGTGGCCAATTCCGCGTCGGCCGCTGCCTACCACCACCTGCTGGCGACGAAGATCACCATCGCCTTCGGCGGACGTGCGCTGTCGCTGACCCTGCACCAGTGGATCAACGACGGCCTGATGGCCGTCTTCTTTTTCCTCGTCGGGCTGGAGATCAAGCGTGAGGCGCTTGCGGGCGAGCTGGCGTCTCCCCGCCAGGCCGCGCTGCCGATCGCCGCGGCGATTGGCGGGATGGTCGTCCCCGCGTCGATTTACCTGCTGGTGACCACTGGCGGTCCGGGGGCGCGAGGATGGGCCATCCCGATGGCCACCGACATCGCCTTCGCGCTGGGCACCCTGGCGCTCGTCGCGCCCCGCGCGCCGGCCGGGCTCAAGATCTTCCTCGCGGCGCTCGCGATCGTCGACGACATCGGGGCGGTGCTGGTGATCGCGGTCTTCTACACCGGCTCAATCGAGTGGAGCGCGCTGGGGACGGCGGGGCTCTTCCTGCTGGGACTGATCGCGCTCAACGCGCTGCGGGTCCGGCTCCTGATGCCGTACCTGGCTCTCGGCCTGGGTCTGTGGTACTTCGTGCACGATTCGGGAGTGCACGCCACGATCGCCGGCGTGCTGCTCGCGTTTACGGTTCCGGCCACCGCCCGCGTCAACGCCGCGAAGTTCTCGGACCGGGCTCGACGGTTGCTCGACGATTTCGACCGCGAAGAGACCGGCGATCTGGTGGTGCTCACGAGCAAGGGGCAGCAGGACGCGATTTTCGGGCTCGGGCACGCCAGCGCGGAAGCCGTCGCCCCGCTGCTGCGGCTGGAACACGTACTTCATCGATTCTCGGCCTTTGTCGTGATGCCGCTCTTTGCCCTGTCGAATGCGGGCGTCAGCGTGGGATCGGCCGGCGGGGGCGTGACCGCTTGCCGTGATTGCCGGACTGGTCATCGGCAAACCACTCGGGATTACCGTCGCCGCGCTGGCCGCGGTCCGGCTGCGGCTCGCCTCGCTTCCGGACGGCGTCAGCTGGACGGCGGTGCACGGATGCGCCTGGCTCGGCGGCATCGGTTTCACGATGTCCCTGTTCATCGCCGCGCTCGCCTTCGACGGCACCGCGTTTCTGGGCCCGGCAAAGGCCGGAATCCTGGCCGCCTCGCTCGTCTCCGGAGTCGTCGGCGCCGTGTTCGTACGCCGTGGCGTCCGGCCCGGCAGGGCAGCCAGCTGAAAGGCTGCGCTCCGTTCAATTCCGGCGCCTACGGCATTCCGTGGCCCCCTCCACGATCCGGGGGGAATCGGGGGTCTCCGCTTCGCACGCCGCGGAAGGCGTACGCCTCCAACTCGAATCCCCGGAACAGGCTACGCCTCCCTGGTCGCGCGCTCCCCGCCTGGTACGGCTGGTGCTCAGGCAGTAGCCGTCGCGTCTGCCATCGCTCTGCCCCGTGCTCAGGACATCCTGGACGCTGGCTGACGCGCGCGTCCTGCACACGTGAACGAGGAGAGAGGTCGACCATGGGCGATAGCATGAATCCGCAGCAGACCGCCGAGCCAATCTCCGCGGTACTGGCTGATGTCGACGGCACCCTGGTCACGCAGGACAAGGTGCTGACCGAGCTGGCCATTCAAGCCGTGAAGCAGCTGCGAGAGCGCGGAATCGTGTTCACCGTCTGCAGCGGCCGGCCGCCATGCGGCCTGCGGATGCTGGTCGAGCCGCTCGGACTGACGATGCCGATGGCGGCATTCAACGGCGGGGTGATCGTGCTCCCCGACCTGTCGGTGCTCGACGTGCGCGGGATCCCTGACTACATCGTCCCGGCGATCGTCGAAGCCATCGAGGCGCACGGGCTGGACGTGTGGATCTACACTGCGACCGACTGGTACGTGCGTTCCCGTCAAGCGCCGCGCGTCGCCCGCGAAGAGTCGACGATCCAGTCCGAGCCGAAAGTGGTAGCCACATTCGACGGGATTCTCACCGACGTGGTGAAGATCGTCGGCGTCAGCGATGACCACCCCCGCGTCGCCGCGTGCGAAGCAGAACTTCAGAACACGTTCGGCACGCAGGTGTCCGCCGCGCGGTCGCAGCCGTACTACCTCGACGTGACGCATCCGACGGCCAACAAAGGCGGCGTCATCGAGCGGCTGGCGCGCTACCTGAAGATCCCGATGGAGGCCATCGCGACGCTCGGCGATCAGGCCACCGACGTGGAGATGTTCAAGCGCAGTGGGATGAGCATCGCCCTGGGCAATTCGCCCGAGGACGTGAAGCGGCAAGCGACCCACGTGAGTGCCTCCAATGCAGATGAGGGGTTCGCAAAGGCCATCGACCAGTTCATCCTGCCGCGCGCTGCGCCGGCCAGCACCCATATGCGGAAGGCCACCGGACAGCTCCATCGCCTGGGCCAGAGCCTGTGGGTCGACAACATCACCCGCGATCTGCTGACGAGCGGGACGCTCAAGCGTTACATCGACGACCTCTCGGTGACCGGACTCACCTCGAACCCGACGATCTTCGAGCAGGCGATCAAGAACAGCTCCGCCTACGACACGGCGATCTCCGAACGGCTCGCGCGCGGCAAGTCGGGCGAGGAGCTCTTCTTCGAGCTCGCGCTCGAAGACCTCAGGCGCGCCGCCGATCTGTTCCGCCGCATCTACGACCGGACCAACGGCATGGACGGGTGGGTGTCGCTCGAGGTCTCGCCGCTGCTCGCCTACGACACCGCCGGGACGATTGCGGCCGCCAAGACGCTCTTCTCCGCGCGGGCCGGCCGTCCGAACCTGATGATCAAGATCCCCGGGACCGCAGAAGGACTGCCGGCGATCGAGGAGTGCATCTACGCCGGCATCCCGATCAACGTCACGCTGCTGTTCTCGCGCGAGCACTACTTCGGCGCGGCCGAAGCGTTCCTGCGCGGCATCGAACGGCGCCTCGATGCGGGCCTGAGGCCGGACGTGGCCTCGGTGGCGTCGGTGTTCGTCAGCCGCTGGGACTCCGCGGTCGCCGCCGATGTGCCGGACGCGCTGCGCAACCAGCTCGGCATCGCCGTCGCCAAGCGGACCTACAAGGCGTACCGGGCGCTCCTCAGCTCGCCGCGCTGGCAGCGCGTCTACAACGCCGGCGGCCGGCCGCAGCGGCTGCTGTGGGCGAGCACCGGCACCAAGGATCCGAAGGCGTCCGACGTCATGTACATCAAGGCGCTGGCCGCACCGTTCACCGTCAACACCATTCCCGAGGCAACATTGAACGCGCTCGCGGATCACGGCGAGCTCACCGGAATCCTCTCGGCTGACGGCGGCGACTCCGAGGCGGTGCTGGCGCGGTTCGCCGCCGCGGGAGTGAACGTCCAGACGCTCGCGGACCGGCTGCAGACAGACGGCGCTGCGTCGTTCGTCAAGTCGTGGCATTCGTTGATGACGGTGATCGCGTCGAAGAGCGCCGCGCTCACCGCGACGTAGCGCTGGCCTTTCGGCCTGCCAACCGTCAGTCGAGGAGAGATATTTCGTGCGCGTGCTGGTTGTGGACATCGGCGGGACGAACGTGAAGATCCTCGCGGCCGGACAGAAGGAACCGCGCAAGTTCCCGTCTGGCCCGGGGCTGACGCCGAAGAAGATGGTCGCGGGCGTCAAGGAGATGGCCCGACCGCCGGCCCGGGCGCGGGCCTATCGTGCGGCGTGACGATCGCGGATCGGCAAGGAGCATCCCATGACCATCGGCACCGTGCCGGGTGCCGGCATCGGACGAGTCGCCGACCGGCCGGCCTGGAAAGCCCTGGACGCACATCATCGCGACATCAGCAGCGTGCACCTCCGCGAGCTCTTCGCGCGTGATCCGGGACGCGGCGAGCGGCTGACGGCGGAGGCGGCGGGCATCTACCTCGATTACTCGAAGAACCGGATTACCGACGAGACGCTGCGGCTGCTCGTCCGCCTGGCGGTGGAATCGGGCCTGCGCGCGCGGATCGACGCGATGTTCGGCGGCGAGAAGATCAACGTCTCGGAAAACCGGGCGGTGCTTCACGTGGCGCTGCGGGCGCCGCGCGGCGCGTCGATCCTGGTCGACGGCGACAATGTGGTGCCCGGGGTTCATGCGGTGCTCGACCGGATGGCGGACTTCGCCAATCGCGTCCGCAGCGGCGCGTGGCAAGGCTTCACCGGACAGCGGATCCGCAACGTCGTCAACATCGGCATCGGCGGTTCCGATCTCGGGCCGGTCATGGCCTACGAGGCGTTGAGGCACTACACCGACCGCAGCCTCACCTTCCGGTTCGTCTCCAACATCGACGGCAGCGACTTCGCCGAAGCGGTGCGCGATCTCAACCCGGCGGACACGTTGTTCATCGTCTCGTCCAAGACCTTCACCACGCTCGAAACGATGACCAACGCCCGCACCGCGCGCGCAGTGGTCGCTGGCCGGCTTCGGCGGCGACCAGACGTCGGTCGCCAGGCACTTCGTCGCGGTCTCGACCAATGCCGCGGAGGTGACCAAGTTCGGCATCGACACGGCAAACATGTTCGGGTTCTGGGACTGGGTCGGCGGACGCTACTCGATGGACTCCGCGATCGGCCTCTCGACGATGCTGGCGACCGGCCCCGATCACTTCCGGGCGATGCTCGACGGCTTCCACGAGATGGACGAGCACTTCCGCACGGCGCCGTTCGAGCAGAACCTGCCGGTGCTGATGGCGCTCCTCGGCGTCTGGAACACCAACTTCCTCGGCGCCGAGACGGTCGCGGTGCTGCCCTACGAGCAGTACCTCAAGCGCTTCCCCGCCTACCTCCAGCAGTTGACGATGGAGAGCAACGGCAAGCGCGTGACGCTCGACGGCAGCGAGGTCTCGTGCGAGACCGGACCGATCTACTGGGGAGAGCCGGGCACCAACGGCCAGCACTCCTTCTATCAGCTGATTCACCAGGGCACGCGGTTCGTCCCGTGCGACTTCATCGCCTTCACCGAAACGCTCAACCCGCTCGGCGAGCACCACGACGTGCTCGTCGCCAACGTCTTCGCGCAGGGTGAGGCACTGGCGTTCGGCAAGACGGCTGAGGAAGTGAAGAGCGAAGGCTCGCCCGACTGGCTGGTGCCGCATCGAACGTTCCCGGGGAACCGATCGAGCAACACGCTGCTGCTGTCGCGCCTGACGCCCGCGGCCCTCGGCAAGCTGGTCGCGCTCTACGAGCACATCGTCTTCACGCAGAGCGTGATCTGGAACCTCGACGCCTTCGACCAGTGGGGCGTCGAGCTGGGCAAGGTGCTGGCGCAGCGAATCATCCCCGAACTTGGCGGCGCAGAGCCAGCCCTGAAACACGACAGCTCGACCAACGCGCTGATCCGGCGCTACCGGAAAGCGCGGGGGATGGCGTCATAACGTAGCGCAGCCCTTCAGGGCGCGCGGCGGCCGGCAGGCCTGGGCGCTACGGCCGCCGTTTAAAAGGAGTCGGTCATGCAGCTCGGAATGATCGGTCTTGGACGGATGGGCGCGAACATGGTGCGCCGTCTCGTGCGCAATCGCCATACATGCGTCGTGTACGACCGCAATCCCGATGCGGTGACGGAGCTCGCGGCGGAGGGGGCGCTCGGCGCCGCGTCCTTGCAGGAGCTGGTCGGGAAGCTGAGTAAGCCGCGCGCCATCTGGTTGATGGTCCCGGCCGCGGTCGTCGATGCGAGCATCAACGACCTGCTGCCGCTGCTCGACGCCGAGGACATCGTGATCGACGGCGGCAATTCACATTACGTCGACGATATCCGGCGAGCGAAGGAGCTGACGCCGAAAGGCATCCACTACGTGGACGTCGGCACCAGCGGCGGCGTCTGGGGGCTCGAGCGCGGCTACTGCATGATGATCGGCGGCGAACCGGCGACGGTCCAGCATCTCGATCCGCTCTTCGTGTCGCTCGCCCCTGGTATCGGCGACATCGCCCGCACGCCCGGCCGCGAACAGGCGAAGGGCACCGCCGAGCAGGGCTATCTCCATTGCGGCCCGAACGGCGCCGGGCATTTCGTCAAGATGGTGCACAACGGCATCGAGTACGGCCTGATGGCCGCCTACGCCGAAGGCATGGGCATCCTGCGCGCCGCCAACGTCGGCAAGGACACGCACGCCGTCGACGCCGAGACGACGCCGCTGCGCGAGCCCGCGCACTATCAGTACGACATCAACCTGGGCGACGTGGCGGAGGTGTGGCGGCGCGGCAGCGTCGTCGCCTCGTGGCTGCTGGATCTCACCGCCACCGCGCTGCTCGAGGATCCGTCGCTGTCGAAGTTCGCCGGCCGCGTCTCCGATTCCGGCGAGGGGCGCTGGACGGTGATGGCGGCGATCGACGAAGCGGTTCCGGCGCCGGTGCTCACGGCCGCGCTCTACGCGCGCTTCAGCTCACGCGGAGAAGCGGCGTTCCAGAACCAGCTGCTCTCGGCGATGCGCTTCCAGTTCGGCGGCCACCACGAAAAATCCGTCCACGAAGTGACCGGCTGAGAACAGGGAACAGCAGATGCGCGACACACAATCCGACGCGCTCGTCTTTTTCGGCGCGACCGGCGATCTGGCCTACAAGAAGATCTTCCCGTCGCTGCAGGCGATGGCCAAGCGCGGCGACCTCAACGTGCCGGTCATCGGCGTGGCCAAGGCGGGCTGGAACCTCGACCAGCTGCGGGCGCGGGCGCAGGAGAGCGTCGAGAAGTACGGCGGCCTCGACCGCGACGCCTTCGCCACGCTGAGCGGGCTGCTCCGCTACGTCGACGGCGACTACAAGGATCCGGCGACGTTCGAGGCGCTCCGGCGCGAGCTCGGCGGCGCCGAGCACCCGGCCCACTACCTCGCGATCCCGCCGCCGCTCTTCGGACCGGTCGTGGAGCAGCTGGCGCGATCGGGCTGCGCGAAGGGCGCCCGGGTCGTCGTCGAGAAGCCCTTCGGCGAGGACCTCGCCTCGGCGCGCGAGCTGAATCGGATCCTGCTCGGCACCTTCGTGGAGGCCGACATCTTCCGGATCGACCACTACCTCGGCAAGCGCCCCGTCCACAACATGCTGTTCTCTCGCTTCTCGAATCCGGTTCTGGAGGCGTTCTGGAATCGTACGCTACGTCGAGAGCGTGCAGATCACGATGGCGGAGGACTTCGGCATCCAGGGGCGCGGCGGCTTCTACGACGCGACCGGCGCGATCCGCGACGTCGTCCAGAACCACCTCTTCCAGCTGTTGAGCAATCTCGCGATGGAGCCGCCGGCGCGAATGGACAGCGAGTCGCTGCGGGACGAAAAGGTGAAAGTCCTGAAGGCCATTCCCGCCTCTGCAGGCCGACGACATCGTTCGCGGGCAGTTCCGCGGCTACCGCCAGGAGCCAGGCGTCGCCGCCGATTCGCAGGTCGAGACCTACGCCGCCGTGCGGCTGCGCATCGAGTCGATGCGGTGGCAGGGCGTTCCGTTCTACATCCGCACAGGGAAGTGCCTCCCCGTCACGTCCACGGAAGTCATCATCCGCCTGCGGCGGCCGGCCAACGGCGGTCCTGTTCCCGAACTCTGCTCCGCTGTCGAACTACTTCCGGTTCCAGATCATCCCCCGGCAGACGGTCGCGTTCGGCGTCACGGCGATGGACGAGGCCGACCAGATGATCGGCCAGCGTGCCGAGCTGGTGGCGAGCCGGCAGCCCGGCGCTGATGAGAAGGCCGCCTACGAGCGCGTCTTGACCGACGCGCTGGCGGGAGACGCCACGTTGTTTGCGCGGATGGACTACGTCGAAGAGGCCTGGCGCATCGTCGATCCGGTGCTGGCGATGAACACGCCGGTTCGCGAATACGAGCCCGGCACCTGGGGCCCGGAGGATGCGTCAGTCGTCCCTCCTGGAGGTTGGGCGAATCCGACCGGAGAGCCGGTATTGGCTCATGTCTGAGATCGACGCCACGGCAGCGGGAGACTCGGCCGAGCTCAAACGGCTGGAGGACTCGCGTGAATGGAACTCGCCCTGGCGGCTGTGGGGGCCGTATCTCAGCGAGCGGCAGTGGGGAACGGTGCGCGAGGACTACAGCCAGGACGGCAACGCGTGGCAGTACTTCACCCACGACCACGCGCGATCGCGCGCGTATCACTGGGGCGAGGACGGGCTCGCCGGTTTCTGCGACCTCAAGCAGCGACTGTGCTTCGCGCTGGCGCTCTGGAACGGGAAGGACCCGATCCTGAAAGAGCGGCTGTTCGGCTTGAGCAATGGCGAGGGGAACCACGGCGAGGACGTCAAGGAGTACTACTTCTATCTCGATTCGACGCCGACGCACTCGTACATGAAGTGGCTCTACAAGTACCCGCAGGCGGCGTTTCCCTACGGCGATCTGGTGAAGACGAATGCGCAGCCGCACGCCGCCAGGACTACGAGTACGAGCTCATCGACACCGGCGTCTTCGACGACGACCGCTACTTCGACGTCGTCGTCGAATATGCCAAGTCGTCTCCCGAGGAATGCTTCATCCAGATCACGGTCACGAACCGCGGACCCGGACGCCGCGACGATTGACCTGTTGCCGACGCTGTGGTTCCGCAACACCTGGAACTGGTGGCCCGGCGCGAAGAAGCCGCACCTGGCGGCGGCGACAGGCACGCGCGACGCGAGCGTCGTGGCGGCGTCGCACCCCGAGCTCGGCGAGCGATGGCTGTACTGCGATGGCGCGCCGCCGCTGCTGTTCACCGAGAACGACACCAACACCGAGCGGCTCTTCGCCACGCCGAACGCGAGCCCGTACGTCAAGGACGCCTTCCACGCGTACGTCGTCGACGGGAAAGCCGATGCCGTGAACCCGGCAAAGGCCGGCACCAAGGCCGCCGCCCACTACCGCCTCGACGTCGGCGCGGGTCAGTCGGCGATCGATCCGGCTCTGCCTGACCGATGCGCCGCCGGCATCGGGCCCGTTCGCGGCGTTCGAGAAGACGCTCGACGCGAGACGTCGCGAGGCCGACGAGTTCTACCGCCAGCACACGCCGGAGTCGGCGAGCGAGGACACCGCGCGCGTCATGCGCCAGGCCTTCGGCGGCCTGTTCTGGACCAAGCAGTACTACTTCTTCGACGTCAACATGTGGCTCCGCGAGCACGGCGTGGATCCGTTCGATTCAGCGGGCGTCGCCCGGGGTCAGGAACCGCCAGTGGTTCCACATGTTCAACGACGACGTCATCTCGATGCCGGACAAGTGGGAGTACCCGTGGTACGCGGCGTGGGATCTCGCGTTTCACGCGGTCGCGCTCACGGGCGTCGACCCGGATTTCGCCAAGCATCAGCTCAACCTGATGTTGAAGGCGCGATATCAGCACTCCAACGGTCAGCTGCCCGCCTACGAGTGGAACTTCAGCGACGTCAACCCGCCGGTGCATGCGTGGGCGACGCTCTTCCAGTACCGGATGGAGCAGGCGCGGCGCGGCGAGGGCGACGTCGAGTTCCTGAAGCGCGCCTTCGGCAAGCTGCTCATCAACTTCACGTGGTGGGTGAATCGCAAGGATCGTCTCGGCAAGAGCGTGTTCGAAGGCGGCTTCCTCGGCCTCGACAACATCGGCGTCTTCGATCGCAGCGCCGAGCTGCCGACCGGCGGCCATCTCGAACAGGCCGACGGCACGGCATGGATGGCGATGTTCTGCCAGAACATGTTCGAGATCGCGGTCGAGCTCGCGGCGCACGACCCGAGCTACGACGACCTCGTGTTCAAGTTCGCCGAGCACTTCCTGTGGATCGGCGCCGCCATGAACAAGGTCGGTCGACGACGGCATGTGGGACGAGGAGGACGGTTTCTACTACGACGTCCTGCGCCTGCCGGACGGCCGGGCCGCGCGTCTGAAGGTCCGCTCGCTGGTCGGGCTGTTGCCGCTCTGCGCCACGACCGTGATCGAACCGGTGGCAGCGCGAGCGCGTGCCGCGGGTCGTCGCGGGCGCTGCAGGCGCGCTTCAGCCACATTCCGGAGCTGCTTGCCGGTGTCCATCCGGTCGGCCCGGAGCACATGAGTGCCGAGGGACGGACCATGGCGGCGCTGGTCGATCCCGAGCGGTTGCGGCGGATCCTCTCACGCATGCTCGACGAGCAGGAGTTTCTGAGCCCGTACGGCATTCGCTCGGTGTCGAAGTTCCACGAGAAGCATCCCTACGCCGTCCACGTGGGCGGGAAGGAATACAGCGTTTCCTATCAGCCGGCCGAGTCGGACAGCGGGATGTTCGGCGGGAACTCCAACTGGCGCGGGCCGGTGTGGTTCCCGATGAACGTCCTCCTCATTCGCGCGCTGTTCCAGTTCTACATGCTACTACGGCGACTCATTCCGAATCGAATGTCCGACAGGCTCAGGCAACCTGATGACGCTCTTCGAGGTCGGCGAAAGAGCTCTCCGATCGCCTGCAGCGCATCTTCCTGCGCGATGAGACGCGGCCGGCGGCCGGTGTTCGGCGGCACGGAGAAGTTCCAGAACGACCCGCACTGGCGCGATTGCATCCCGTTCTACGAGTACTTCCACGGCGACAACGGCGCCGGACTCGGCGCCAGCCACCAGACCGGGTGGACCGCGCTGGTCGCCGCGCTCGCGCAGATGTACGGGCCCGTCGATGCGCGCACGTTGTTCGAGGCCGGCCGGCAAGCCGCTGTGCCGAAGAACGCATCCGCCGCTCGTGTCTCAACGGGACGGGTCGCTGTGACCGAAGCGCTATGACGCTCGAGGTACTGGCCGACGCCGACTCGGCGGCTCGCCACGCGGCGGAGGCGATCGCGGGCGAGGCGCGCGCGGCGGTGAAGGCCCGCGGCCGTTTCACCGTCGCCGTCAGCGGCGGCCGGACGCCGTGGGTGATGCTGCACGCGCTCAGTTCGCTCGACGTGCCGTGGGAGAGCGTGCACGTGCTGCAGGTGGACGAACGCGTCGCGCCCGAGGGGCACGAGGATCGGAACCTGACGCACCTGCGCGAGAGCCTGCTCGCGCCGGGGGCGCTCGATCCGAAGCAGATCCACGCGATGCCGGTGGACTCGCCAGACCTCGACGAGGCGGCGGCGCGCTACGCGCAGACGCTCGCCGAGGTTGCCGGATCGCCGCCGGTCATCGATCTGGTCCATCTCGGGCTGGGCGCTGACGGACATACGGCGTCGCTGGTGCCAGGCGATCCAGTGCTCGACGTCGCCGACCGCGACGTCGCGCTGACCGGGGAGTACCAGGGACGGCGGCGGATGACGCTGACGTATCCGGCCATCAACCGCGCACGGCGCGTGCTGTGGCTGGTCACCGGCGAGGACAAGGCGGCGATGCTCGCGCGCCTGCTGCGCGCCGATCCCGCCATCCCCGCCGGGCGGGTGCGGCAGGACGATGCGGTGGTGCTCGCCGATCGGGCGGCGAGCGGGCAGGCCTGAAGGCCTGCGCGACGTCGGCGCCGCTCCCGGCTCACTTGAAAGGACGGCCATGACCCCAACCACTCTCACGAGCCAGCAGATGGATCTGCTCGCCATCAATACCATTCGAACGCTGTCGATGGATGCGGTCCAGGCGGCCAACTCCGGGCACCCTGGCACGGCGATGGCGCTGGCGCCGCTGGTCTACACGCTCTGGAACCGCGTGATGCGCTTCGACCCGCAGGATCCGATCTGGCCCGACCGCGATCGCTTCGTGCTCTCGAACGGCCACGCCTCGATGCTGCAATGGTCGGCGCTCCACCTCACCGGCACCAGGGCGGTGAACGCCGACTACGAGCGGCTGGGCGAGCCGTCGGTCACGCTCGACGACATCCGCCACTTCCGCCAGCTTGGCAGCAAGGCGCCCGGGCATCCCGAGTACCGGATGGTGTCGGGCGTCGAGACGACCACCGGCCCGCTCGGTCAGGGGATCGCGACCAGCGTCGGCATGGCGATCGGCGAACGGTGGCTCGCCGACCGCTACAACAAACCTGGCTTCGAGATCTTCGACTACAACATCTACGCCGTCTGCGGCGACGGCTGCCTGATGGAAGGCGTCAGCGCCGAGGCGGCATCGCTCGCCGGCCACCTCGGCCTCGATCATCTCTGCTGGATCTGGGACAACAACAAGATCACGATCGAAGGCAGCACCGACCTGACGTTCACCGAGGACGTCGCGGCCCGGTTCACGGCCTACGGCTGGAACGTCCTGCGCGTCGGCGACGCCAACGACATCGACGGCATCGAGCGCGTCCTGCGGATCTTCCGCGAGACGCGGGGCCGGCCGACCTTCATCGTCCTCGACAGCGACATCGGCTACGGCTCGCCCAACCGGCAGGGCACCGCGGCGGCGCACGGCGAGCCGCTCGGTCACGATGAGATTCGACTGACCAAGCGCGCCTACGCCTGGCCGGAGGACTCGAGCTTCCTCGTCCCGGACGGCGTCCGCGAGCACTTCGACGCCGGCATCGGCGTGCGCGGCGCCGAAGCGCGTCGGGCGTGGACCGAGCTCTTCGCCAGGTACCAATCGAAGTACCCGGAGCTGGCCGCGGAGATCGACCAGATGCAGCAGCGCAAGCTGCCGGCGGACTGGGATCGCAACCTGCCGGTGTTCCCGGCCGATCCCAAGGGCGTGGCGGGGCGTGAAGCGTCGGGCAAGGTCCTGAACGTGCTCGCACAGAACATCCCGTGGTTCCTTGGCGGCTCCGCCGACCTCGGGCCGTCGAACAAGACGACGCTGACGTTTGCCGGCGCCGGCGATCTGCAGGCGTCCAGCCCCGGCGGCCGGAACGTGCACTTCGGCATCCGCGAGCATGCGATGGGATCGATCATGAACGGGTTGTCGCTGACCAAGCTGCGGCCGTTCGGCGCGACCTTCTTCATCTTCAGCGACTACGCGCGCCCCGCGATCCGGCTCTCGGCGCTGATGGAGCTGCCGACGGTCTTCGTCTTCACGCACGACGCGATGGGCGACGGCGAGGACGGCCCGACCCATCAGCCGGTCGAACACCTGGCGTCGCTGCGCGCGATTCCCGGCCTCGTGACGCTGCGGCCCGGCGATGCCAACGAGGTCGTGGAGGCGTATCGCTGCATCATGCCGCTGCGCCGCGAGCCGGCGGTGCTGGTGCTCTCGCGGCAGCCGCTGCCGACGCTCGATCGCAGCAGGTACGCGTCGGCCGCCGGCGTCGCCCAGGGCGCGTACGTCCTGGCCGACCCGCCCGCCGGCGCGCCCGACGTGATCCTGATCGCCACCGGCAGCGAGATCGCGCTCGCCGTGGAGGCGCACGAGGTGCTGGTCGCCGAAGGCATCCGCTCGCGCGTCGTCTCGATGCCGTCGTGGGACATCTTCGAGCACCAGCCGAAGGAGTACCGCGACAGCGTGCTGCCGCCAGGCGTGACCGCGCGCGTCGCCATCGAGCAGGCGTCAGCGTTCGGGTGGGAGCGCTACGTCGGCAGGAGCGGCAAGGTGATCGGCATGCAGACCTTCGGCGCGTCGGCGCCGTTGAAGGCGCTGCTGACCGAGTACGGCTTCACGGTCGAGAAGGTCGTCGCGGCGGCGAAAGCGCAACTGCTGGCGGTGGCGCAGGCCTGATTCGTCATCGCGGTCGCCTTCAGGGTGCCGTCATCTGGTCGGGTGGCTCACGGCATGTTGTGACCTCTCGGTCCGTAGCCGCGCGTCGTGACCGACACGCGAAGCTTTGGGCCTGTTTTTCGGAAATCTCGACATCCGGCAAGGGCCCGGCTCTGGCGTGGTCTTTGCGGGACTGCCACGGTACCAACGTGGCGAATGCGCGAAACCTGATGGTGGCCACGTTTCCACGTATGGCTGCCACGCTCGCTGTCCTGATGATGCCGCTCTGCGCCTCGGCGCAGGAGCTCGAGCCGGGCGCGTACTGGCCGATCCCCTCGGGACTGAACATCGCCACCGCGGTGAACAGTTTCAACTGGGGCGATCTCGCGTTCGATCCGTCCGCCCCGATCGACGAGGCGAGCGCCGCGATCAACACGACGGCCTTTGCGTTTACGCGGGCGTTCAGCCTGGGTGGGCGATCCGCGAACGCGGGGCTCGTGCTGCCCGTCATCGGCGGTCATCTGGAAGGCCGATATCTCGGTCTGCCCGCGGAGACCGGCCGGTTCGGGCTGGGGGATCCGAGACTGAGGTTCGCGATCAACCTCTATGGCGCCCCAGCGATGACGCCACAGGCGTTTGCGTCATACCGCCAGCAGGGCATCGTTGGCGTCAGCGTCACGGTTTCGCCGCCGCTTGGACAATACGATTCCTCGAAACTGATCAATCTCGGTACCCATCGCTGGAGCTTCAAGCCGGAGCTTGGCGTGTCGCGTGCGTTTGGCCGCTGGGTCGTGGAGGGCATGGCGGGGATATGGCTCTTCACCGACAACACGGACTTCCTCGGCGGACGTACGCGGGAACAGGATCCGATTACCGCGACGCAGGTCCACCTCACCTACAAATTCACGCGCGCCATGTGGCTGGCGGCCGATGCCAACTACTTTACCGGCGGGCAGACGACGATCGGCGGACAGCCGAACCTCGATCTGCAGCGCAACTCACGCGTCGGCGCGACGTTTTCGTCATCGGTCGCGCGCGGCCAGGCGATCCGGATGTCGGTGAGCCGAGGAGCGTACACGACGATCGGCGCCGACTTCGTCTCGATTGCGGTCGGCTACAACTACGCCTGGGTGCACTGAAAGGACAGTCATGATGAAGGCTCTCGCCATCTCTCTCACCACGTTCGCGCACGCGCTCCTGCTCGTGGGCCTGGTCGCCACGCCCGCGGCGGCGCAGGTGATGCCGAAAGCACAGGTGGCCAACCTGATTAGCAAGGTGGAAAACGGCGTCGACGAGTTCCGCAAATATCTCGACAAGCGCGGAGACAACGCCAAGGACGCGGCGGACACCGCCAAGGCCTCGGGCCGCCGCGCGAAGCAGGCGCCGACCGAGAATCAGAAAGCCAATGCGACCGCCAAGAAGGACAGGCTCGATGATGCGCTCGGCGACCTGAATCGCTCGACCAACCGGCTGCGGCGCAAGTTCGATCCGATCGACACCTGGATGGAGACCAAAGGCGAAGTGCAGCGCGTCGTCGACGACGGGCGCAACATCAACGTCGAGATCGGGCGCGGCAACTACGGAACCGAGGCGGCCCGGTTATGGGCCGTCCTGCGAAGCGGCATCAACGATCTGGCACGCGCCTACGGCATCGCGCCACTGGGCGTCTGACATCGCGGCGTTGACGCCGCCACGCCCCGTTCACGACAAGGAAACCGATATGACGACACCTGCAAATGGAGGATGGATGATGATTCGACTAGCTTCGGCGTGCGCGCTGGTGGCCGCTCTGGCGGCGCCGGCAATGGCCCAGACCACGGCAACCAACAGCATGGACATCCTGCGGCAGAAGATCAAGGCCGACAAGAAGCTGGTGGTCTCCGAGTACCTCGAGCTCTCAGACGCCGAAGGCAAGACGTTCTGGCCCGTCTACGACGCGTACCAGAAAGACCTGACGCAGATCAACCAGCGGCTGGTGGCGATGATCAAGGCCTATGCGGACGCCTACAACAAGGGGCCAGTCACCAATGACGCGGCAAAGAAGCTGCTCGACGAGGCCGTCGCGGTGGACGACGCCGAGGCGAAGCTGAAGAGCGCCCTGGTGCCGAAGGTCCTGGCCGCGCTGCCTGCGATGAAGGCGGCACGCTACATCCAGATCGAAAACAAGATCCGGGCGGCCCTGCGCTACGAGCTGGCCGACAGCATTCCGCTCGTCCAATAGCGTTTGGGGATGAGACGAGGCGACCGCCGATCGATGCCTCGCCTCACCACTTCCGATCCAGAGCGCATTCACATGCAAATCCGCACCGTCACGTTCTCGTTGCTCATGGCTGTTTGCGCACCGGTCGTCGCATGGGCCCAAACGTCTCTGACCACACTGCCGCACGTCTTGCCGATCGAGCCTTCAGGGTCGCGCTTCGGGAGCGTTGATACGGCAGCGCCGCGAACCCTGCCGATGGAATCGGCGGCCCAGGCTGCTCCCTCCGCCAGCGACCTGAAGGTGTCGGTCTACCCGATTCTGCTGTGGGTGCCGGCCTTTACCGCCACGACCGTCGTTCCACCATTTCCCGACGCTCCGAACGGGCCTGACCTGCCCGGCGGATCTGGATCGACGTCGCCGTCGTTCGACGGCGCGTGGCTCGCAGGGGTGTCGCTCGAGAAGGCGATCTGGCGCATCGACGTCGATGGCATCTGGGCCGCGCTGGTGACGACGCGCGATCGTCCGTTGCTCAATGTCGACCTGGATCTGCTCTACGGACACGTTTCCGGCGGGGTGAAGATTTACAAGAGTCTCTACGTGACCGGCGGCGTGCGGAGAGTGTCGCTCAACTACGACATCACACTGGGCGACCGGCCGCAGCATTTCGTTCGCAAGCCCGGCATCTGGGATCCCCTCGTCGGCCTCGGATGGCACGGCGCACTCGGATCGCGATGGACGCTCCATGTGCTCGGGGAAGGGGGCGGATTTGGCGCCGGTGCGGACGTCGATCTCTCTGGCGGCGTTCGCGCGGACGTGAAAATCGTCAGCCACTTCGGGCTGACGTTCGGGTACAGCGCGCTCTATCTGAAGCTCAGCGACACCGTCCTGGCGCGAACCTTCGAGGTGAAGCAGACGCTCCACGGCCCGGTGGTGGGGCTGGGTCTCTACTTCTGATACTGGCTGGCCGGCAATCGGAACCCAAGCCACGTCGGCAGCATCCGCATCAACTTCGCGGATCCGCGTCGATCAACGTCACGCGGCGACTCATGCCCGGCGCGTGTGAGAGGCGACGGTCACAGGTCAGTAGAACGCCGTCGATCACCTCGGCGAGTGCCACGTACACCGCGTCGTACGCGGTCAGGTTCTTGCGGAGTTCCCAGACCCGCTCCAGCAGCGGCTCATGAGCATGGCGTTGCAGGTCGAGCGCGCGGAGATCGTCCAGGGCCATTTCCGCGGCATCGGCGTCGATCTCGCCTTCCCGGACGTAGCGGCGAAGCGCCTGCACGACTTCGAGGTCCGCGAGGTGGGGAACGTGGAGACCTTCGGCGGGATCAGCAAGACGGCCGGCAACGAGCCGGCCGGTCGGCGTGTCGAGAATCAGCTCCACGAGCGCCGACGCGTCGAGCACGATCACCGGGCGTCGCGCTCTGCTCGAATCACGTCCGCGGCCTTGCGCTTCAGCCGGCGGACCGGACGGCTCCGCAATCGTTCCAGAACCTCGCCACGCGTCGGGCGCTCAGTGCCTTACCGATTTCCCGGAGGATGTAGTCGGACATCGACATGCCCTCCAGCGCCGCCCGTGCCTTGAGCCGGCGGTGGAATTCTGCAGGGACGTTGCGAATCTGCACCATGGTTGATGACATGAAATAATGATCCTTTCATCAGGTTATCATGTCCATCGGGCCTGGCGCCGCTGGCGTTCACACCTCCGCTGATTGAACGTCGCTCTCCGCGGGGGAAGGCGCGCCGCCGCCGATCCAGGCGCCAGCGAGCGTGTAGGTGACGGCCAGCACCACCGGGCCGACGAAGATTCCAATCAGGCCGAACGCGAGCAGGCCGCCAATCACGCCGGCGAACATCAGCAGCATCGGCAGATCCGCGCCCTTGGTCATCAGGAACGGGCGCAGAAAATTGTCGAGCGTCACGACCACCAGCGTCCAGACCAGCAGCGCGGTCCCTGGAACGACCGCGCCCTGCCAGAACAGCCACGCCACCGACGGCGCGAGCACCAGCATCGGACCGAGCTGGGCGATGCACAGGACGAACGCCACCGCGGCGAGCAGCGCCGCGTACGGCACGCCCGCCAGCAGCAGGCCGACACCGGCCAAGCCCGCCTGCACCAGCGCCGTGACGACCACGCCGAGCGCGACGCCACGGATCGCCTGCGCGGCCAGCCGCACGACGCGGTCGCCAGGCTCCCCCGCCAGGCGCCGGCCAAAGCGCAGCAGCCCCTCCCCGGCGGACTCGCCTTTCACGAACATGACGGCGGCGAGCGCCACCGTGAGCAGGAACTGCACGAACAGCAGGCCCACGCCTCGCATCGTCCCGGCCATCCACAAGATAGCGGTCGCCGCGTACGGCGTCGCCGCCGATGCGAGGTCGGCTGGACGGCTGGCGGCGATCTTCTCCCACAACTCGACCGCCTGCGTCCCAATCAGCGGCAGCGTGCCCAGCCAGGCGGGCGGCGGCGGCAGGACGAACGACCGCAGATTCGTCGCCCAGGCGACGATCTCGTTGGCGTTGGCGACGATCGTGCCGATGGCGAGCGACAACGGCAGCACCAGCACGAGCAGCAGCGCGCCGGTCATCGCGGCAACCGCCAGTTTCCGGCTGCCCCACAGCCACGCCTGCAGCCGGCGCATCACCGGCCATGTCGCGACGACGATCATCAGCGCCCAGACCAGCGCGCCGAGGAACGGCCGCAGAATCCAGATCGTCAGCGCGATCAGCACGACGATGATGAGAACGCCCAGCGTGGCGCCAGGGAGATCCGTCGAGCGGCGCGCGGCTTGTGTGTCAGTCATGGTGAACGTCAGTGAAACGCATTCCTACGACGCCTTCACCCGAACCCCGAGGTGTGCTCGCCGGCGTTTGGTCCACAGCAGATAGGGAACCGCAACAACCGCGTTGACGAGCAAGTATAAGAGCAGCGCCGGCACCACCAGTTTCTCTGCAGGAAAGTTCGCCCGGGCCAGCAGGAGTGCGATGCCGGGGTGACGTGATGCGGTCGCGATCGCCAGCGACGTGCGATTCTCAGGCACGGGGCCGCCAAGGAGGTGACCGACTGCCAGGCCGACGAGCACGAATGCCGTGAGTGCGATGACGGCGCCATTGCCGATGAGTGACCACATCGCCGGCGCCGCCGAGAACCAGACGACGACGATGCACACGACGATGCCATAACCCGAGATCGAGGTTATTGGTTGTGCCACGCGTTCAGAGAAGGCAGGCGCAAGCTTGTGCACGAAGATACCGGCTCCAACCGGAATCAGAACCGAGAGGAAGACCACCTTGGCCACTGGCGCGATGCCCGCTTGCAGCGGGACACTGCGAAACTGCCCGATGATCGCCATCGCGAGTGGCACGAAGATGATCGCCAGCGCACCGATGGCGACGTGCAGACCGATCACGTACGACTCAGTGCCTCCCGACTTCATCTCTTTCGCAGGAATCGGAGGAGGAATCGGCGAGACCGACAGCGCGACGAGCGCAATCTTCACGGCCGGATCGAAATCAAATACGAGCACGAGCGCGACCGCGAACACGGGCATCAGCACGTTCATGGCGAGCAGCGCGCGGAACCAGCCGACCGGGTCTGCGAAACAGGTGCGTGGCGTCGTCCAGACCGGCTTTGAGCCCAGTCGAGAACAGGTTCAGCAATGCGCTTGCTGCGAGGACGAAGAAAATCAGGTTCGCGAGACTCAAGATGAACCGGTACCGCAACGAAGGACGCGAGGCAATATCACCAGTCCCAGCGGCGCTCCAACCAGGTTGTCCTTGTGATCGGCGAAGCCGGCGACGGCAGGCATGAGGCTGACCGGCAGCAGCGCTAGGCCCGCGCGCGCGTGGTCGTCGCCCTTCAGCTACGCGATCGCGAGGAAATGCGGGATCGGCCAGAAAAAGACGATGGCGAGGAGCGCGAAGGCCGCACCAGCAGGTTGAGCCGCGGCTTTGTCAGCGCGACAAAGTCACGGCTCCGCCCTGGCCGTATTCCCTACTTGGTCTTCTTGACCGCCGTCAGCCGCACGACCTCGACGCCGCCGTAATCCTCGACGACGAACGCGTCCTGGTTCAACTTGATCTTGGCGGCCGGCGCCAGCGTCCCGGCGCCGTTGCCGCTGCCGTCGACCTCGATGTCGATGACCGCGAAGTCGTAGCCCTCTTTCGGCTTCGCGTCCGGCATGCCGCCGCCGACAAACAGCACCGGCTGGTCGGTGACCATCGTCAGCAGCCGGCCCTTGCCGCTGGCACGCTCGATGGTCAACCGCGTCGGCGTCGCACTGGCGCCGCCCAGCTTCACCGAGCCGGTCGGCGCCACGCCGACCAGCGCCTTCCGCAGCGCCGCCGCGCCGCCGCTCTTGAACGCAGCGGTCAGGGTCTCGGCCTCGCGCGGCGACATCTTGCGGTCGATCGAAATCGTCACCGGCGCGCTCGCCGATGCACCGCCGGCCGTCTTGACCGCTGCGGTCGCCGTGTACACTTCCGCGGCACTCTGTCCGCGCAGCGACGTCGACGCCACCAGCAATACCGCGGGCAGGGCCACCAGACCAATCGCCTTGTAAGAAACCGTCATCGCTCACCTCTCGAGTGTTGTTGTCGCCAGAAGCCACGAATGGGAGCAACCAGCGTACCGCAGTCAGACCCGTTCTTGGTCCTGAATTACGACCGAGCCGCCATGGCTCGCGGCGGCTGACCTACGGAATCCGGGGCCTCCTCCGCTATTCCGGGGGATGGCATCGAGCCACCCGAACCCACAGCCGCGCTGGAGTCGCGCCAACTCGAATCGCCACAGCATCATCACCGTCTCTCGCCGCAATCGACGCGGCTGGCACGGCGATGGCTGTTCGATGGCAGCCCTAGGGCTGCGCCGCGAACGTCGCGCAGGGCCCGTAGCGCAGACCTTTACAGCAATTTTCATTTGTCCGTCGTGTCCGCCTTCAGGCGGGACCCGTCACGGTCTGTCAAGCGACAGGAGAAACTGACCCCTTTCCGACACTAAAACTGACCCCCTCCTCGCGCCGCCGCTGTTCATCGCGCTCTTTGCCGTGCACCAGACGCTGAAGCATCAGCGACGTGCGCCGAACCTGGGCGCCGCTGCAGGGCGGCGCTTCAGCGCCGCCACGTGGCACGGCTGAAGCCGTGCCCTACGCGAATTCGGAGAGACAACCATGCAGACGACGGCCACGATCGACATGCAGAAGACGGCGACGATCGAGATCGAGCGGTCCACCCGGCCACACGTCGTGATCGAGGGCGGCGGCGCCGGATGATCCCGACGCTCCTGACCGCTTGGTGTCTCCTGGCCCTCACGGTGACGATTCATGCCGCGGGGCTGTCCACGATGTTGCGGCTCGCCTCGCGTCTGCCCAACACACGGTTCTGGCCGATGACCCGGCTGTTCGTTTGGGTGGCGTGGTGGCTGCTCGTGCTGCATCTCGCCGAGATATCGGTGTGGGCACTGTTCTACTGGTGGCGGAAGTGCCTGCCGGATGCGGAGTCGTCGTTCTATTTCTCCGGGGTCACCTACACCACGCTGGGTTACGGCGATTTGGTGCTGCCGCAAGAGTGGCGACTGGTCGGCCCGGTGGAGGGATTGACCGGCATCCTGATGTGCGGACTGTCCACTGGTTTTTTCTTCGCCGTCGTCACGAAATTGTTCGCTTCGCAGATCCTCAGCCGAAACGACCTGACCCATGAAACAACTACTCAAAGACATCCAGAACAACAAACTGCTCTGGCTGCTGGCCTTCGTGCCCGCGGTGTTCGTCGCCCAATCCCTCGCGCACGACGCGCACACGCTGCTCTTCGTCCTGTCGGTCCTGGCCATCGTGCCGTTGACCGTGCTGCTGAGCCTCGCCACCGTGTCCGTGGCCGCCAAGACCGGCGATGCGATCGGTGGCCTGCTGAACGCCACGCTCGGAAACCTGGCGGAACTGGTCATCGCGCTGGCCGCCTTGCGCGCCGGGCAATACATGCTGGTGAAGGCGTCCATTGCCGGCACGATTGTCACCAACACGTTGTTCATCCTGGGTGCGTCGTTTCTGCTCGGCGGGCTCAAGCACCACGAGCAGGAATACAACCGCGTCAGCGCCCGCATGCAGGCGGGGCTGCTCTTCCTGGCCACGGTCGCGTTGCTGATTCCTTCGGCCATCTCGCATGCCGACGCCGCCGGAGTGGCGTTCAGCCACAAGTTGAGCGTGGGCCTCGCCGTGCTGCTCATCGTCACCTACGGACTGAGCACGCTGTTCTCGCTGGTCACGCACAGCGAGTCGTTTGGCAGCGTGCAACATGCCGAGGTCGGCGAAGCGCCGTGGCCGATGGGCGTGGCCCTGGGCACGCTCGCCGGCGTCACGGTCCTGGTGGCGCTGGTGAGCGAAATCTTCGTCGAGTCGGTGCAGCAGGCGGCGGAGGCGTTCGGCATGACCCCGGCGTTCGTGGGCTTCATCATCCTGGCGCTGGTCGGCGGCGCATCGGCGATGCCGACGGCGTTTTCAGGCGCGCGCAAGAACCGGTTGGACCTGAGCGTGGGCATCGCACTCGGCAGCGCGTCCCAGATCGCGCTGTTTGTCGCGCCGGTGCTGGTGCTCCTGAGCTATGTCATCGGGCCGACGCCGATGGACCTTCAGTTCTGGCCGGGTGCCGTGGTGATGATGCTCGTCGCCGCCATGACCGCCTCGATGGTGACCAACAGCGGGCGCTCGGCGTGGTTCATGGGTGTCCTGCTGCTGATGGTCTATGCGATCTTCGCCATGACGCTTTACCTGTTGCCGCCCCGAGTGGCATGAGCGCGCCTTTCAGCAGAACAATCGCGATCCTCTTCACCCGATATGGCTGATGAAACCCTCCACCCACCAAGCGAGTCCTGGACCCGATCGATCGCGTCTCTGAAGTCCTCTTCGGGCTGATCATGGTCCTCACGTTCACCGGGTCGCTGAGCGTCGCCGAGGCCGGCCGCGATGATGTTCGCACGATGCTCATCGGCGCGCTCGGGTGCAACCTGGCCTGGGGCATCATCGATGCGATGTTGTATCTGATGGGCTGCCTCGCCGACAAGGGCCAGGGCCTCACGACCTACCTGGCCGTGCGCAAGGCCGACCGATCCGCAAGAGGCCCAGCGCCTCATCGCCGACGCGTTGCCGCCGGTGGTCGCGTCGATCCTGGAGCCGGCGGAACTGGAGACGATGCGCCGACGGCTGATGCAACTGCCCGAGCCGCCGGAACGCGCGCGCCTGAGCAAGGACGATTGGCTGGGCTCGATCGGCGTGTTTCTCGATCGTGTTCGTCTCCACGTTTCCGGTGGTGATCCCGTTCATCTTCATGCAGAACGTCGGACCGGCCCTGCGTGTGTCCAATGCCATCGCCATCGTGATGTTGTTTCTGACCGGCTACGCCTTCGGACGCATGACCGGGCGTCACCCGTGGCTGGTGGGTATTGCGATGGTGGTGCTCGGGTCGATTCTCGTCGGCATGACCATGGCGCTGGGAGGATAGTCACGTGCGACTTCTTGCGTGCCTGGCGATCGCGATCGCATGCATGGACGGCGCGGTCTTCGCCCAGGCGACGCCGAACGTGCCCGTCTCCGCGACGACGAACACGCCGCCCGAAGCCGACGAAAAGGCGTGGTCGTTCTCCGCCTCCGCCTACACGTATTTCGTCCCCGACGACCGCGACTACGTGCAACCCACCTTCACGGCGGACCGCGGCTGGCTGCACCTCGAAGCACGCTACAACTACGAAGCGCTCGACACGGGCTCGGCGTGGGTCGGCTACAACTTCAGCGGCGGCGAAACGCTGGCGTGGGAGCTCACGCCGATGCTCGGCGGCGTGTTTGGCGACACCACCGGCATCGCGCCGGGCTACAAAGGCTCGCTGGGCTGGCGGAAGCTCGAACTCTACAGCGAGGGCGAGTATGTCTTCGACACCGGCAGTTCCTCGGACAGTTTCTTCTACAACTGGTCGGAGCTGACGCTGGCGCCGGTCGAGTGGTTTCGGTTCGGCATGGTGACGCAGCGGACGCGGGTCTACCAGACCGATCGCGACATCCAGCGCGGCGTGCTCGCCGGCTTCTCCTTCAAGAAGCGTGAGCCTGACCGGCTATGTCCTCAATCCGGACGAGGACAAGCCCACTTTTGTGCTCGCGGTCGGACTGACTTTCTGAATCATCCCCGGCAGATTTCGTCGTGTGCGGCGCGACCCTGGGCGTTCGAGGTGGCAAGTTACCTGCCACCGCGTAAGGCCCGGACTTTGGCTCAGCTCACATACCGCTCGCGTATAAAGCGGCGGCGCGCGATCGACGCATTGTCGTCGTACGCACCCTTCGACGAGCGCTTCGGCAGCTTCACCTTTTTCTCGGGCAGTTTCTTGTACGGAATCACCGACAGCAGATGCGCGATCGTGTTCAGGCGCGCCGCCCGCTTGTCGTCCGACCGGACGATGTACCACGGCGCGAAGCGCGTATCGGTCTTCTTGAGCATGGCATCGCGCGCGCGGGAATAGTCGTACCAGCGCTTCCGGGAGGGCAGGTCCATCGGGCTCAGCTTCCACTGCCGGACCGGATCCTGACGCGGGCCTCGAAGCGCTGTTTCTGCTCGTCGTTGCCCACTTCCAACCACAACTTGATCAGGATGATGCCGCCGTCGACGAGGAACTTCTCGATCTGGGGACACAGCTCGAGGAAGCGTTTGATCTCCTTCGGTGAGGTGAAGCCCATCACCTGTTCGACTCCGGCCCGGTTGTACCAGCTGCGATCGAAGATGACGATTTCGCCAGCCGCCGGGAAGTGTTGCAGGTACCGCTGCATATACACCTGTGACTTCTCGCGATCGGAGGGAGCCGGCAGCGCGACGACCCTGAAGATGCGGGGGCTCACCCGTTCGGTGATCGCGCGGATCGTGCCGCCCTTGCCCGCGCCGTCGCGCCCTTCGAAGATGACGACGACCCGCAGGCCGGTTTCCTTGACCCAGCGCTGAAGGTGGCACAGCTGGACCTGCAGTTTCCCCAGCTCTTTTTCGTACTTCGCCCGTTTCATGGTGATCTCCACAAGCCGCACACACGGCGTCGCCGCGAGCGTGAGGTATCAGCGTCACCGTTGGCAGATTCCGCGCCGCTGCGTCCGCACCGTTCGCTCCACGCTTCCAGTCCGCGAGATCATCATGCGCGCTCGCGATCGACCCTGCAGTGTTGACCGTCGCGGCGGGCAGTCTCGAGTCGCCAGTCGAGCTCGGCGTCGCACGTTGCCTCCAGCATCGCGGAGAGCATCCGGAATGCCGGACTTCAACCGCCGACCGGAAACTGCAGAAGAACGCGGCACACGGCGTTTCGCGCGCCTTTGGACGGAGCATGCCGCCGCCGGCCGCTCAACCGGTGGCACACCCTATGCTGAGCGACACGCATCGAATCGCAATGGATGCTCTCGATCTGGCCTCTCTGAATCTCGCCGAGCCGGCGGAACACGGCCTCCCGCAGATGGCGGTGGAGATCGCGCGGCCGTTCGGCTTTCCGATCACGAACTCCATGGTCGTCACCTGGATCGTGGCGGTGGGTCTCATCGTCTTCGCACAGCGTGCGACGCGGAAGATGACCGAGGTGCCGGGAGGCGCACAGAACTTTCTGGAGTGGATCGTCGAGAGTCTCTACGCGCTGCTCGAAAGCATCATCGGCCGGCACCTGGTCGAGAAGACGTTCTGGTTCTTCGGGACGATCTTCATCTTCATTCTCGCCACCAACTGGGTCGGCCTCGTGCCCGGCGTCGGCACCATCGGGTGGGGCCACCAGACTGCCGAGGGCTTCAGGATCGATCAGCCGCTCTTTCGCGGCGCCAACGCCGACCTCAACATGACGCTCGCGATGGCGCTGATATTTTTCGCGCTCTGGACCTTCTGGGCGCTGCAGGAAGTCGGCGTTCGCGGGATGGCCAAAGAGCTCTTTGCGCCCAAGGGGGAAACGACGGGGCTCCTCAAGCTGGTGATGATCGTGGTGTTCTTCGCAGCCGGCTGCCTCGAAATCATCTCGATCCTGTTCCGTCCGGTGTCTCTGAGCTTCCGGTTGTACGGCAACGTGTTCGCCGGCGAGAACATGCTGGAAACCATGGCGGGGATCGTGCCGGGTCTCGGCTGGCTGCTGCCGATTCCGTTCTATTTCATGGAGCTGCTGGTCGGGCTGGTGCAGGCAATGGTCTTCATGCTGCTGACTGCCGTCTTCACGCTCCTGATTTGCCACCACGAAGAGCCGGCGTCGGCGGCCACCGAGGACGGGAACGCCGCGTACGGGCGGGGATGACCGTGTGCCGTGTCAATGGCCGGCGCCAAACAGAAAGGACACGCAGATGATCGGAAGTTTGCACGTCGGCCTCGCCGCGTTGGGCGCTGCCATCGGGGTCGGCTTGATCGGCATGAGCGCCGCGACCGCCGTCGGGCGCAATCCCGGTGCGTCGACGAAGATCATGGTCCAGTCGATTCTGGCCATCGCCTTCGCTGAGGCGATCGTCTTTTACGCGCTCTTCCTCGTGCAATAGGCGGAGCTTGTCGGGCGCGGCGGGGCGTGCCGCGCTCCGCCCGGACGAAACGAGGGTCGCGATCATGCTGGCTCTAGCAGTGCAGGTGACAGCGGAGAGTGGCGGGCAGGTCGGGCAAATCGCCCGTACGTTCGGGGTGGACTGGGTTCATCTGGGCGCGCAGATGATCAGCTTCGGCATCGTGTGTGGGGTGCTGTACGCCCTCGCCTACAAGCCGATTCTTCGGATCCTCGAAGCACGACGGCAGCAGATTGCGGACGGTCTGGCCAACGCCGAGAAGATCAAGGCGGCGCTGGCCCGGATCGAAGTCGAGCGCCAGGACGTCCTGACGCAGGCCGGCGCGGAAGGCAAGCAGCTGATCGACGAGGCCCGCGCCGCGGCTGCCCGTGTGCAGGCCGAGGAGACCCGGAAGGCGATCGCGGCCGCCGAACAGATTCTCGTCCGCGCCCATGAGACCGCGGAGCAGGAACGCGCCAAGATGCTCGCCGAGATCAAGCGCGAGGTCGGCCGCCTCGTGGTCCTGACCACGGCGTCGGTCACCGGCAAGATCCTGACGGCCGACGATCACCGCCGCCTCGCCGAAGAGACAGCGACACAACTGCCGCACTAGCCAGCGGGCCGGAGCCGACGATGAAGGCGAGCAGGAAAACCAGGCGAGCGGCGCGACGACTGTTTCGTCTGTGCCGGGTCGACGGACGGCTCGACGCGGAGCGAGTCCGCCTGGTGGCGACGCGAATTGCCGGATCCGGCCGCCGCGGCACGCTCGCGATGCTCGGCCAGCTGTTGAGACTGGTGCGGATCGATCGCGACGGGCACCGCGCGATCGTCGAGAGCGCCACGCTGCTTCCTGACGACCTGCGGGTCGACGTCCAGAGCGGCCTCGCCCGTCTCTACGGTCAAGGGCTCGACACGTCGTTCGAGATCAATCCGCGGCTGATCGGCGGGATGCGCATCCGGGTCGGCAGCGACGTCTACGACGCCAGCGTGCGGGCCAAGCTGGCCGCGCTCGAAGCGCGCCTCTGAATCCGGAATCAAGCAAGGACGATATGGCTGACTTGGTACAGGAACTCGAAGCCCAGATCGCTGGAGCCAGAGCGGCGGCGGCCCGGCAGTCGGTGGGCGTGATCCGCGAGATTGGCGACGGCGTGGCCAAGGTCGAGGGCCTCGACGACGTCATGCTGAACGAGATGCTCGACTTCGGCCACGGCATCACCGGCCTGGCCCTGAACCTCGACGAGACCGAAGTCGGCGTGATCGTGCTCGGCGACTACACGCAACTCGCGGAAGGCGGCGAGGTGCGGGCGACCGGCAAGCTGCTGCAGGTGCCGGTCGGCAAGGGTCTGCTCGGCCGCGTCGTCAACACGCTCGGCGAACCGCTGGACGGGAAAGGCCCGATTGCGAGCGAGGTGGCGTATCCGGTCGAGAAGCTGGCGCCGGGGATCGTCCGCCGCCGTCCGGTCGGGCAGCCGGTGCAGACCGGCATCATGCTGGTCGACGCGATGATTCCGATCGGCCGCGGCCAGCGCGAGCTGATCATCGGCGATCGTTCGACCGGCAAGACGACGATCTGCATCGACACGATCATCAGCCAGGCGCGCCTCAACGCGGCGGCCGAAGCGGCCGGCGACACCAGCCATCGACCGCTCTACTCCATCTACGTGGCGATCGGACAGAAGCAATCGACGATCGCCCGGATCATCGGCGTGCTGGAAGAGGCCGGCGCGATGCCGTACACGACCATCCTCGCGTCAGGGGCATCGGACTCTGCCGCGAGCCAGTACCTCGCGCCGTTCGCAGGGGCCGCGATCGGCGAGTGGTTCATGGACAACGGCATGGACGCACTGATCGTCTACGACGATCTCTCGAAGCACGCCGTCGCCTACCGGCAGGTGTCGCTGGTGTTGAAGCGCCCGTCAGGCCGAGAGGCCTACCCGGGCGATGTGTTCTACCTCCACAGCCGGCTGCTCGAGCGGGCCGCGCGGGTCGGCGAGAAGTACGGCAACGGCTCGCTGACCGCCTTGCCGATCATCGAAACGCAGTCGGGCGACGTGTCCGCCTATATCCCGACCAACGTCATCTCGATCACCGACGGACAGATTTTCCTGGAGACCGACCTGTTCTACCAGGGGATCCGGCCGGCGATCTCGGTCGGCATCTCGGTGTCGCGCGTCGGATCGGCGGCGCAGCTCAAGGCGATGAAGCAGGTCGCCGGGCAACTCAAGGGCGATCTCGCGCAGTTCCGTGAGCTGGCCGCCTTCGCCCAGTTCGGGTCGGAGCTCGATGCCGCGACGCAGGCCAAGATCGACCGCGGCAAGCGCGTCGTCGAGCTGTTCAAGCAGCCGCAGTACAGCCCGATACCGGTCGAAGTGCAGGTGGCGGTGATCTGGGCGGTGCAGAACGGCTACGTGGACGACGTGCCGGTCGAGCGGATCAAGGAGTTCCAGGCCGCGTGGACCGATTTCCTGACGACGCGAAAGGCGGCCGTGCTCCAGAAGATTGCCGGGGAGAAGACGCTGAGCCCGGAGCTGACGGCGGAGCTCAAAGCGGCGGCCGATCAGTTCAAGCAGACCTGGAAGAAGTAGGTCATGCAGAGTCCCCGGGATCTTCGCCGGCGCATCAAGTCGATCGGCGGCACCGCGCAGATTACGAAAGCGATGCAGATGGTGGCGGCGTCGAAGATGCGCAAGGCGCAGCAGGCCGCGCTGACGGCGGCGCCATTTGCGCGCCGGCTGTATCGCATGCAGCGCACCGCGACCACCCGGGCGATCGATTTCAAGCATCCGCTCATGGAAGTACGTCCCGTCCGCCGGCGCGCCGTCATTCTGGTCGCGGCCGACAAGGGGCTGTGCGGAGCGCTCAACACCAACGTCTTCCGCCTGGCGGCGCAGTTCGATCCGGCAACGACGCTCTTCATCACGGCGGGCCGCAAGGCCGCACAGTTCGTGGCCCGGACCAGGCGGCAACTGGTCGCGGAGTTCGCCTACGGCGACTCGCCGACGTTTTCCGAGGCGAGGGCCATTGCCGCCTTTGCGCGCGACCTCTTTCTCAAAGGCGACGTCGACGAGGTGCTCATCATCGCGACCCGGTTCGTCAACACGCTGACGCAGGAGGCGGTCACGATCGAGTATCTGCCGGTCGGAGAGATCACCGGTGTGCAGGGGCCGGGCACCGAATTGGAAGCGGCGCTCGCCGCCGACACCGCCGAGATCGTGTTCGAGCCGAGCGCGGAGTTCGTCCTCGGCTACCTGCTCGGCCACTACCTCAATATCTACATCTTCCACATCCTGCTCAACGCCAAGGCGAGCGAGCAAAGCGCCCGCATGGTGTCGATGAAGAACGCGACCGACAGCGCCGACAGCCTGATCAAGGAGTTGAAGCTCGAATACAACAAGCTGCGGCAGGGCAACATCACCAGGGAATTGCTGGAGATAGCGGGCGGCCAGGCGGGATGACCGCGGCCAGGCTCGCGTTTCGTCATCAGGCAGGAACATGAATATCGGCAAAGTCGTGCAAGTCGTGGGTCCGGTGGTCGACGTCGAATTTCCCGACGCGCTGCCATCGATCTTCAACGCCCTGAAGGTGGATTACACGGTGGAGAGCCAACCGGTCTCGCTGACGCTCGAGGTGCAGCAGCATCTCGGCGACCAGTGGATCCGGGCGATATCGATGTCGGGGACCGAGGGCCTCAAGCGCGGCCTCAAGGTGACCGATCTCGGCGGCCCGATCTCCATGCCGGTCGGCGAGGGCGTGATGGGCCGTGTCCTCGATGTGACCGGGAACGCGATCGACGAGCGCGGGCCGATCACGGCGGAGAAGTACTATCCGATCCATCGCCCGGCGCCGCCGCTCGTGGATCAGTCGACGTCGCCCGAGGTGCTCTCCACCGGCATCAAGGTCATCGATCTGATCTGCCCGTTCCTGAAGGGCGGCAAGGTCGGCGCGTTTGGCGGCGCCGGCGTCGGCAAGACGGTCGTCATCATGGAGTTGATCAACAACATCGCCAAGCTCCACGGCGGCGTCTCGGTGTTCGCCGGCGTCGGCGAGCGCACGCGTGAGGGCAACGACCTGTACCACGAGATGTCGCAGGCGGGAGTCATCAACCAGGAGAACCTCGGCGCCTCCAAGATTGCGCTGGTCTACGGCCAGATGAACGAGCCGCCGGGCGCGCGCCTTCGCGTGGCGCTCTCGGGCCTCGCCATCACCGAGTACTTCCGCGACGAAAAGGGACAGGACGTCCTGCTCTTCATCGACAACATCTTCCGGTTCTCTCAGGCCGGATCGGAAGTCTCGGCCCTGCTCGGGCGCACGGCCAGTGCCGTCGGCTACCAGCCGACGCTCGCGGCCGAGATGGGCGCGTTGCAGGAGCGGATCACCTCGACGAAGAAAGGATCGATCACCTCCTTCCAGGCGGTGTACGTGCCGGCCGACGATTTGACCGATCCGGCGCCGGCGACGACGTTCGCCCACCTGGACGCGACGATCGTGCTCGAGCGCTCGATCGCCGAGCTGGGCATCTATCCCGCCGTGGATCCGCTGGCGTCGACCTCACGCGCGCTGGCGCCGGAGATCGTCGGCGAAGAGCATTACAACGTCGCCCGGCGCGTGCAGGGCGTCCTGCAGCGATTCAAGGACCTGCAGGACATCATCTCCATCCTCGGCATGGACGAATTGTCGCCGGAGGACAAGCTGACGGTGTACCGCGCGCGCAAGATTCAGCGCTTCCTGAGCCAGCCGTTCAGCTCGGCGCAGGTCTTCACCGGCCGCGAGGGGCGGCAGGTCGACGTGGCCGATACCGTGCGCGGCTTCAAGGAGATCCTCGACGGCAAGCACGACGCCGTCAACGAGGGGAATTTCTACATGAAGGGCGGGATCGAGGAGATCCAGCAGGCCTGACGCGGGTGCATGCGATGGCAGAGACGCTGCGACTGGAAATCATCACGCCGCAAGGGACCGTCTTCTCCGAAGACGCCACCATGGTCACGCTCCCCGCCATCGACGGGCAGATCGGCGTGTATCCCCAGCACGTCCGGTTGATCACGCAGGTCGTGCCGGGTGAGATCATCGTGCACCGCGGCGCCGAGGAGCACTTCTTCGCCGTCGGCGAGGGTCTCGTCGAGATCGACGCTCACACCGTGGCCATCGTGACCGATATGGCCATTCCGGCGGAGCGCATCGACGAAGCCAGGGTCGAGGAGGCACGCGCGCGGGCCGAGGCCCGGCTGCGCGACAAGATCTCCGACGAAGAAGTCGCGTCCGTCAACGCCTCGCTTGTCCGCTCGCTGGCGCAGCTGCAGGTCCGGCGCCGGCGCAAGGTATGACCCGACGTTGCCCAGCACAGACAGCTGCTGACGCGTGCGCGACTCGCTCATTGCCGGAATAGACGACGAACCGCTGGCCGCGGATGAAGCCAATCAGCGTGAGGCCATACTCGCGCGCGAGCTCGACCGCCAGGCTGGATGGGGCGGACACCGACGCCACGACCGGCACGCCGGCGACGAGCGCCTTCTGGACGATCTCGAAGGCGCCGCGGCCGCTGACGAAGAGGATCTGTTGTGACAACGGCAGCCGTCCGTCGAGCAGCGCCCGTCCGATGACCTTGTCGACGGCGTTGTGACGGCCGACATCTTCGCGCACATCGAGCAGCGCTCCGCTTCCGTCGAACAGCGCGGCCGCATGAAGGCCTCCAGTGCGGTCGAATGCGGTCTGCCTGTCGCGAAGGACAGCGGGAAGACGGGCCAGCAGCGCGGGACTGATGCGCACACCGTCAGCCGGGCGCCGGATGCCGTGGACGCGGACCGCACAGATCGAGGCCTTGCCGCAGACCCCGCAGCTCGAGGCCGCGTAGAAGTGGCGCTGGAGCCGTCCCAGGTCGACGGTCTTTCCCGCGCGCAGCGTCACATTCACCACGTTCGCGCTCGGCCGCTTGTCGGGCCCGTCGGCATAGGCGATGCCTGCGAGGTCGTCCCGCCCGGACACAATCCGCTCGGTAAAGAGAAAGCCGGCCGCCAGCTCGAAATCGTCGCCAGGCGTCCGCATCGTGACGCTGACCGAGGTGCCGCCGACGCGGATCTCGATCGGCTCTTCGATCGCCACCTCGTCCTGCAGCTGTCGAGGGTCGCCCGCGTTCCATTCAACGACCGGCGTGGCCCTGACTTGTTCGGACAGCTTGAGCATGATTCATCTCACGTGTGAATGCTGCGCCCCGCACCAGCTCCTACGATACGGGCCTCGATGACGGATGTCGCACGGGCTCGAATTCGTACAGCGACGCGGCCAGCCTTTTCAGTCCACGATCGTGAGCGATGAGGTCGAGATGGAGTGAAGACCAGTCCGATAGCAAGAGGGTCTCGTTGCCCTCGCCCGTCGTATGTCTTGAGGTAGCCGCCACAGGACTCGCAGTGGTCGATGCGCAGGCCGGGTTCTCCCTCGATGGTCACACTCGCGAGCCGTTGAGAGTCGGTTTCACAGAACGGGCAGCCGGTTCGCTTGAACTGCCAGCGCGTGCCGCAGCAGCCGCACGAGAGCAGACGCCTGCGCCCGGGGTCGACGCCGACCAGTTGGGCCATCGCCGGCAGGGATCCGCACGTCGGGCAATACCTGCGACAGCCACCGCTCCTCGTCTCGCCAACCGTCGAAGGCGTTCACCACGGGACGGAGGAACCGCGCCATCGCCGTCCACGCCAGATAACGCAACAGCCCGGGGAACGGCGGTGCGAGCGTCTCGTCGCCCAGCAGGAAGTCCGCGATGCGGCGCGAGACCTGAGGCTCGCGCCGCAGTTCCGTGTCGAGCGCGCGGGTCTCCGCCGCGAGCATTCCCGACGACGTGCCGGAGGCCAGTCTTTCGAGCAGCGCTGCCGCCATTCGCCCACCCGGTTCGAGATCGACGGCGGCGTCGGCGCTCGACAGCAGCGGCACGCCGGCGAGAAAGTCCGCGCGGTAATCCTCCCAGTCGGGAATGCGGGCGTCGAGGACGTCGATCCCGGCCGCCGCGCGATCGACCTGCGCGGAGAGATCGGCGAGCGGCCGGAGGTACGAATGCGCCTCCAACCACGGATCCGGAGTCATCGGCTCAATGTCCCTCGCTGGGCTGCGCCCGGGAGAGCACCGGCATGAGACGGGCCGCCAGGCCGAAGAGGAAGATCGTCGCGGCGATCAGGCCGATCGAAACGCCCCACTCGACGATCGACGGCACGTAGCTCTCCGGTGCGCCCCAGGGCATCCGGCCCCGGAAGGTCATCGCGAAGAGGACGACGTTCATGCGGTTGTACGCCACGCCGAGGACCGCGAGGAGCGACGCGACGAAGAGCACGTCGGCGCGCTGCCGAAGCGACCTGCGGGCCAGCAGGATGAGCGGAAGCACGCCGCCGAGGAGGATCTCGGCCGCGAAGGCCATGCCGAGCCTTCCGGCGAAGGCGCCGGAGAGCTGGTTGCGGATCGCCATGTCTCCGAGGCGAAACACGAGGTAGACGAGGAGCGCCCAGAACACGATCTGTCCGACCGAGGCGAGCCGCGTGATCTCGAGCGGGCGGCGCCACCCCTTCGCGATCCACATGTCGATGAGGATCACGAGCGCGGTGCCGGCCGCGATCGACGACAGGAAGAAGGAGACGGGCATCACGGGAGACCACCACTGCGGGGCGAGCATGTTCGGCATCAGCAGGTACAGGGAGCCGAGCGAGCTCTGGTGCATGGTCGACAGCGTGACGGCGGCGATCGCGAGCATGATCGGCTCGGCCTTCTGGTCCCGCGCGCGGAACATCCAGGCGAGGGCGCCGAAGACCACGGCCGTCGCGAGGGCGTAGAGGAGGTTGCGCGACAGCAGGTAGACGAACAGCGTCACCGCCGCCGCCACGTAGGCGCCGTTCCATCGCCGCAACGCCGCCGCGGCCCGCTGGTATCCCCAACGCGCGAACGGCACCGGCAGGAATTCGAGCAGGAGGATCGTGACGTAGAGGCCGACGCACCACGAGACCTCGAACATGGCCGAGTGCTCCGGCGCCTGCAGGGCGAGCTGGTAGGAGTTCCAGGGCAGGCCGAGGTCGGCGAGGAGCGTGACCATCACGAAGGAGTAGCTCAGGAGGCCCATCAGGACGGCGGTGCGGCCCAGCCCGTAGAGGTCCTTTCGCTGGAAGACATAGATCACGCCGGCCATCGCGAACGCGCCCGCGGCCACCGCGATCCACACCAGGTCGAAGAGGATCCACAGGCCCCACGGGTAGGTGTCGGAGAGGTTCGTGCTGCCGCCGAGCCCCAGGGCGAAGCGCGCGACGAACGTGACGGCGCCGAACGCCATGAGCAGGAGGAGGACCCAGTTGAAGGGGGTCAGCAGCGCGTGCCGGAGAGGCTCGAATTCGACGTGGCCGTGGTGTCCGGAATGCGTCGACGCCGCCGATTCGTCTGCCACCGCCTGAGCCCGCTTCCGGAAGAAGGCGTACGCGGCGCCGAGCAGGGCGCCCACGGCCATCACGGCGGGGGGAACGGCGCCGAGCGCCGTCTTGGTGAAGGCCGGAAAGGGCTTCTCCCCGTACGTCGGGAAGCCGAGTTTCTCGAACGGCACTCTCGACAGGTACAGCACGCTCGTCCCGCCCAGCTCCTTCTCTCCGTAGATGTGGTCGACGTACTTGTCGGGCCGGTCGGCGATGCGCTTGTGCGCGAGCGCCAGCATCTCCTCCCGGGTTCCGTAGCGCAGGGCGTCGGCGGGGCACGCCTTGACGCAGGCGGGAATCGCGATGGTGTCGGCGAACTGCTTGGCCGCATCGTCGGACAGCGGCTGCCCGTTGAACGCGATCGGCGCCGGCTGAGGGGCGCGGTCGGCGCAGTGCGTGCACTTCGAGATCTTCGGGGCGCGCGTGTTCCAGTCCGCGGTCGGCACGTCCCAGGGACACGCCAGCATGCAGTAGCGGCAGCCGATGCACTCGTCGACGTCGTACGACACCGGACCGTCGGACTGCCGCTCGAGCGCCGTCGTCGGGCAGGCGGAGACGCAGGCCGGCTCCAGGCAGTGCAGGCACCGCTGCATCACGTAGGCGGAATCCAGCCCTCCCGGCTTCGCCGGGTTCTCCATCTCGTGGAACGCGATGAGCGTGTAGGTCTTCGCGCTGAGCGTCGCCGGGTTCTGGAAGCCCAGGTCGGCCTCCAGCTCGGTCTGCTCGCCATCCCGCTCGTTCCACTGCTTGCAGGCCACCTGGCACGCCCGGCAGCCGATGCAGTTGGCGATGTCGATCAGCGTCGCCCTGATCGTGCCGTCGTCGGCCGCGGCTGGCGTCATGTGCGTCCCCTCGGTGCTCCGGATCTTCGCGCGGCCGGGCGACCGGCCTTGACCACGTTGACGAGGCACGCCTTGGTCTCCTGGGTTCCCGCTCCGGGATCGGTGGCGTCGATCGTGAGGTGGTTGACGCTCGGGCCGGTCGACAGCCCCTGGAAGCCCCAGTTGTACGGCATCCAGACGACGGTGACCTCCTGGTCGCCGATTTTCAGCGCCTTCATGCGCGGCGTGACGAGGGCCTTGACCTCGAGCTCACCGCGCGCCGACGAGACCTTGACCCAGTCCCCCGATTCGATGTCGAGCTTCTTGGCGAGGGCGACCGGCAGCTCCAGCATCGGTTCGGGGACGAGCTCGTTGAGCCAGGGGATGTTCCGCGTCGTCGAGCCGGCGCACCAGTGCTCGGCGACCGTCGACGTCATCAGCACGTAGGGGAACTTGTCGACGGTGCCGATGGGCTGATGCGACGCGACGCGCGGATACTTGAGCATCGGGTTGCTCTTCACGCTCGGGTGAAGGACGTTTTCCACCGGGCTCTCGACCGGCTCGTACATCTCCGGCAGCGGGCCGTCCTTCGGCACGTAGGCCACGTCGCGCCAATAGTCGGTGTACCTCGCGTCGGGGTCCTTGTAGACGGCCGCGAAGAGGCGCCCGACGCCCTCCGCGCCCAGGTGGAAGGGCCGCTGGCCGTTCGGCGTGTCGGGGCCGTCGGTCACGACGGGGACGTCCGGCACGTCGTGTCCCGTCCAGCGCTTCGCCTGCTCGTCCCACCAGACGATGGGTTTCGAGCCCGGATACGGCTTGCCGTGCCGGTCGCACGACGCCCGGTTGTAGAGGATGCGCATGTTGTTGGGCCAGGTCCACCCGAAGCCCGGATAGAGGCCGAGGCCTCCCGGATCCGTCGTCGAGTCGCGGCGCTTCGAGAGGTTCTCGCCGTTGGCGAAGACGCCCGCGTAGATCCAGGCGCCGGACGACGTCGAACCGTCGGCCCGAAGATCGCCGACCTTGCGGACGAGATCGCCCTTCTTGAGGCCGGTCTCCGGGTTGTCGCGCACGGCGTAGCCGTTGATCTCGCGCAGGACGTCCTCGGCCGTGGTGTAGGTCCAGAAGGCCTTGTTGATGATCTCGTCCCTCGGCTCCTTCGAGTCCTTGACCAGATCGCGCACCTTGCGGAAGACGAGGTCGACGATCTCGCCGTCGGGCTTGGCCTGCCCCGGCGGCTTCACGGCGGCGTGGCGCCATTGCACCATGCCGCCCGAGTTGCTGATGGTGCCGTTCTTCTCCATGAAGAACGCCGCGGGCAGCAGGATCACCTCGGTGTTGATGGACTTCGGGTCGACGCCCGGCCGCTGCCAGAACGCCGCGGTCTCGGTCTCCCAGATCTCCTGGACCACGAGCGTCTCGAGCTTCGCCATCGCGTCGAACGTCAGCTTGAGGTTGGGCAGGGTGACCGCGGGATTCTGGCCGACGATCCAGAGGAGCTTCAGCTTCCCGGCGAGGGCATCCTCGAACATCGGCAGGGTGCCGTAGTCCTTGGCCGCGTTCCGCTTGGGCAGCCAGGCATAGGCGTAGTCGTTCTCGGCGGTGGCCGCCTCTCCGAAAAACGCCTTGAGCGTGTTGACGAGATACCGGCTGTCGGCGATCCCGTTCTTGCGCACATAGTGGTAGATCGTCGGCTCGGCATTGGTCGGCGAGTTGAGGTAGCCCGGGTAGTAGTTGTAGAGCACCGCCATGTCGCACGCGCCCTGCACGTTCGGCTCGCCGCGCAGCGCGTTGACGCCGCCGCCGGGCTTGCCGATGTTGCCGAGCAGGAGCTGCAGGATCGTGAACGCCCGGATCCCCTGCACACCGGTCGTGTGCTGGGTCATCCCGAGCGCGTAGAGGATGGATCCCGGCCGGTTCTTCGCCATCGTCTCGGCGATCTGCCGGATCTGATCGGCCGGAATGCCGGTGATCTGCTCGCCCATCTCCAGCGTGTAGCGCGAGACGAAGGTCTTCAGTCGCGAGAACACGCAGTGCGGGTCGTCGAGGCTCTTGGCGATCGCGCGGCTTGCCCTTCGCGTCGAGCTGGTATCCCCAGGTCTTGGTGTCGTAGGTGTGGTGCTCCGCGTCGTAGCCGCTGAAGACGCCGTCCTTGAAGCCGAAGGCCTCGTCGCCCAGGTAGAGCGCGTTCGTGTGGGTGACGACGTAGTCCTCGTCGTACAGCTTGTTGACGATGATGTGGTTGATCATCGCGTTCTGGAACGCCACGTCGGTGCCGGGCCGGATGCGCGCGTAGACGTCCGCCGCCCGCCGAAGTCCGGGTGTATCGCGGATCGACGTGGATGATCGTCGCCCCGTTCTCCTGGGCCTTCCGGATCCACTTGAAGGCCATGGGGTGGTTCTCGGCGACGTTGCTGCCTTCCACCAGGATCGTCTTGCAGTTCTGCAGGTCGACCCAGTGGTTGGTCATCGCGCCCCGCCCGAATGTGGCCCCCAGACCGGGGACCGTGGGGCTATGTCAAAGCCGGGCCTGGTGCTCGACGTAGGCCATGCCGAGCAGCCGGGCCGCCTTCTGAAAGAGGTAGCACTCCTCGTTCGTGTTCTGCGCGCCGCCCATGAAGCCGATCGCGTCGGTGCGATTGACGGGCACCTCTGCGTGGCCGCCCTCGTGAGGGACGAACCGTGGGGCGCTCTGGATCCGATCACCCGCAGCGCGATCCACGACGAGGTCAGGCGCATCCACCTTCTCGGTGGCGATCCACGTCTCGTCGCGCGTCTTGCGAATCTTCTGCGCGACCCGCGCGATCGCGTCGTCCCAGGAGATGTCCTCCCAGTGGTCGCTGCCCGGCGCCCGGTAGCGGGGCGTGGTGAGCCGCTGCGGGGAGGCGTGCGTCGCGAACATCGAGATGCCTTTGACGCACAGCGACCCGCGGTTCACGATGTGGTCGTAGTCGCCCTCCATCTTCAGGAGCTTGCCGTCGCGGACGGCGGCGATCATGCCGCACCCGCACGAGCAGAAGTTGCACGAGGTGGTGAACTCGCTGACGTCCGAGAGCTTCAAGTCCTTCGTCGCGGCCCGCATCGCGGGAACGTCGAGGAGCCCGCCGAGCGCGAGTCCTGCTCCACCGCCGAAGGTCAGCCTGAACAGGTCTCTGCGGTTGATTGTCAGCGGTGGCATCCATGAGTTTCCTCCGATGCGATCGCGTACGAGCGGCTCTTGTCGGGAGAAGACGCGCGATGCAAACGGTGATCCTTCTCACGCGGCGACGTCGTTCGGGTCAACAGCTGAACGCGCTCGATTTAGCGATGGCAGTCGGCGCCCGATTGGAATGGTCGCGAGCGTCGGGACGAGCGCGGACTCCGATATTTCGGAGATTCCCCGGGATGACGTGCAGCGTCTGCGGTTGCTCACACCATCACGAGCCCTGTCGCGAAAGGACTTAGGCCGAAAAGATGCCCGCCGTCGTGACTGGCAAGTCGATTGCCAGCTCCGCTCAAACAGCGCAAGTCCGTTCAGACGAGAGACGTGTGTGAAAGTCTTCACGAAGTGCGCGCGGTTGAACGCCATCGATTGAGGTAGCCATGCCGCGGTTGGTCTTAACGGTCGTGGGGATCTGGGCGACGGTCGTTGGCGCTCACTTCGCTGCGCCTCCTCCATCAATGCAGGCCGCTCCAACGCAGGCCTCTTCAACACAGCCTGCCCCCACGCAAGCGACGACTCCTCCGGCCGGTTATGCCGGGAGCGACACCTGCGTCGTCTGCCACACCGATCAGGAGGCCAGCCTCAAGGGCACGAAACACGGGCAGGCGAAGAATCCGCGGTCGCCGGCAGCGACCAGCCGGGTGCGAGAGCTGCCACGGCCCGGGGCAGGCGCACGTTGACGACGACGCCAAGGGCCACATCCTGAAGTTCGGCGCGATGAAGCCGGCGGCGGTCAGCGAGACATGCCTCTCCTGCCACAACCGCGGCATCGCACGCCGGCTGGGAGGCCAGCACGCACGCGGCCCGGAACGTCTCGTGCGCGACGTGCCACAGCGTCCACACGCCCGCAGTCAGTCGAGCACCAGCTGGTGAAGGCGACCGAGACGCAGGCTGTGCGCGACGTGCCATCGCACGCAGGTGGCCAAGACCGAGCGGGCCGTGGCGCACATGCCGGTGCGCGAAGGCAAGATGTCGTGCTCGTCGTGCCACAACCCGCACGGGTCGATCAGCAACGTCAAGGCGCTGAAGGTCGGCAGCTCGGTCGCCGAGAGCTGTGCATCAGCTGTCACACCGAGATGCGCGGACCGATGCTCTTCGAGCACGCGCCGGTGCGCGAGAACTGCGCGACCTGCCACGATCCGCACGGATCCTCCAACGACCGGATGCTCGTGGTCCGCATGCCGATGCTCTGCCAGCGCTGTCACATCGCGAGCAGGCACCCGGCGACGCTCTACGACAAGGACCAGATCACCACCAACAAGAGCAACCGGATGTTCGGCCGATCGTGCGTGAACTGCCACTCGAACGTCCACGGCTCGAATCATCCCTCGGGCCAGTTCTTCATGCGCTAAGCGGAGCCGTTGTATGCGCCGATTCGCCATCACGACGATCGCCCTGCTCGGCCTCGCCGCGCCCGGTGCCGCACTCGCACAGGCAGCCGCCCAGCCGCCGGCGCCGTCATCGACGCTCAGACCCCGGCGCAGCCGGCCACGCCCGCGGCGGCCGATGCGGCCGATGCGGCCGACGTGTCGCGCAGTCTCTTCGAGCCGACCGCGCGCGAATTCCTCATCGGGGGCCGCTTCACGAGCGTGGACGGCGATCCGGCGCGCTATCAGCGCTACCAGGACCAGCGCGACGGGCTGCTGTTCTCGAACTTCCGCTACGCGTTCGCCAAGCCGGACGGTACGTGGGACTTCCACGCGCGCGCCGAGAACGTCGGCTACCGCGACCAGGAGTTCATCGGGAGTTACGACCGGATCGGCAAGCTGTCGCTCAGCGGCAGCTGGCAGCAGATTCCGCAGTTCTACAGCGTCGATACGATGACGCCGTATACGGGCAGCGGCGGCACGCTGCTGCTCGACGACGCGACGCAGCGCGCGATCCAGAACGGCCAGGCCAATCTCAACGCCTACGTCCCGCTGGCGCCGCAGTTCGAGCTGCGCGAGCGGCGCGACATCGGCCGTGTCGACATGGTCGCGACGCCGAAGCCGAACCTCGACGTCACGGCCAGCTTCACGACGCAGAAGCACAGCGGCGAGCTGCCCTGGGGGGCCAGCTTCGGCTTCAGCAACGACGTCGAGGTGGCGCTCCCCTACGATTCGCGCGCGAACGACCTCACCATCGGCACCGAGTGGACGAACACGCGCAACATGCTGCGCGTCGCCTACAGCGGCTCCTGGTTCGACAACATCGCGCCGACGCTGGTCTGGGACAGCCCGCTCCGCCTCGACGACGACGTCGGAGCGAGCCGGGACGCGGACGCATGTCCCTCTGGCCGTCGAACTCGGCCCAGACCATCAGCTTCGGCGGCTACACCAAGCTGGCGCACAAGACGCAGGTGACCGGCTCCTTCTCCTACGGACTTGTGGAGCAACGACGAGCCGCTGCAGCCCTTCACGATCAACTCGGCGCTGCCGCAGATCGCGCTGCCCCGCGCGAGCACCGAGGGGGAAGCGCACGTCTTCTCGACCAACCTGAGCCTCACCTCGCGCCCGTCGGCCGACTGGCGGTTCAGCGCGCGCGTGCGCAACTACACCTACGACAACCTCATGCCCGCCACGTCGATCACGAACATGGTCAGCTACGACGCCGCGGCCGTCGACGACGCCAACGGGCGGTCCGGACCTCTATGCGCACAGCCGGACGAACCTCGACGGCGACGCCACGTGGACGAAACTGCTGCCGTTCGCGATCACGTTCGGCTACTCGCACAACGGCAACGGCTACGATGCGCGGATCTTCGAGTCGAGCGGCGAGAACGTGTTCCGCGTGTCCGCCGATGCCGTCGGAACCTCGTGGCTCACCTTCCGGACGCAATACGAGTTCGGCGATCGCACCGGTTCCGGGCTCGACGAAACGCAGCTGATCGGGATTGGCGAGCAACCCAGGATGCGTCACTACGACCTCGCCGATCGGACGAGGAACCGCTTCACGGCCCAGGCCGACATCGTGCCGTCCGACGCCTGGATGTTCAGCGTGGGCACCGGCATCCTCAAGGACGACTTCAGCAACAGCTTCTACGGCCTGCAGGATTCCACCGGCCGTACGTTCTCGCTCGCGGCTGATTTCCATCGGCCGAACGGCCTGGGCGCGGGCGGGAGCTACAACTACGAGCGCTACGCCGGGCTGCAGCGCTCGCACGAAGGGGATTCGTCGACGGCGCAGTTCAACGATCCGCTGCGCGACTGGACGGCCGATTCGACCGAGACGGTGAATTACTTCTCGATCTACGCCAACCCGCCACGCATCGGCCGCAGCACCGAGATCCGCGTCGCCTACGACTTCAGCTATGCCGAGGGGAGCTACCTCTACACCATCCCGGCGGGCAGCCCGATACCGACGCCCAATCAGCTGCCCAACGTGTTCAACAAGCTGCAGCAGCTGCACCTCGACGTGCGGCACCGGCTCTCCGGCCGCCTCGCCGCGTCGTTCTCGTACCTGTACGAGCCGCTGAGCATCTTCGACTTCGCGTTCGACCCGAGCGTGGTCAACGGCATCGTGCAGCCGAGCTCGCTGGTCATGGGCTACGTGTATCGGCCATACACCGCCCACTCGGCGGTGTTCGGCATTCGTTATCTCTGGTAGTGTGATCGCACGTGCCGGTTTCGGCACATGGAGGATTGCATGCGCAGGACGCTCGTGACCACAGGGTTGTTCGTTGTCTTCGCTCTCGTCTCTTCCGCCGGCATCGCGACCGCGCAGGACGCCGCGTTGGTGAAGAAGGGGCAGGAGGTCTACACCGCGCAGAAGTGTTCGGTCTGCCATGCCATCGCGGGTAAGGGCGGCAAGGCGAATCCGCTCGACGGCGTGGGCGCGAAGCTGTCGGCCGACGACATCCGCGCAGTGGATTGTGAGCCCGGCAGAGGCCACCGCCAAGGCCAAGTCCACGAAGAAGCCGCCGATGCCGGCGAAGTACGGCAGCCTGCCCGCAGGCGATCTCGACGCGCTCGTGGCCTACATGCAAAGCCTCAAGTAAGCGGCAACGTGCCTAGCCGCGCGATTCTGTTCCGCCATCCGCTGGCTGTGGCCGGCGCCCTGCTGGCGACGGTGAGTGCCGTCGTCTTCATCGCGCTGGTCATTGCCGTCGCCGCCGGACTCTTCGAGCACCCGTACGCGGGCCTGGTCGTCTTCGTCGCCGTCCCCGGATTGTTCGTGCTCGGACTGCTGCTCATCCCGCTCGGGATGTGGCTGGAAGGCCGGCGGCTCCAGCACCATCCTGAAGCCACACGCGACTGGCCGGTCTTCGACCTCCGGAATCCGACGACGCGCCGAACGGTACTTGCCGTCATCGCGCTGACCGCCGTCAACATCGTCATCATCCTGCTCGCTGCCAAGGGCGCGGTGCACTACATGGATTCGCCGTCATTTTGCGGCCAGGCGTGTCATGTGCCGATGCACCCGCAGTTCACCGCGTGGCAGGCGGCGCCGCACTCGGAGGTCACGTGCACCGCGTGTCACGTTGGTGAAGGCGCGAGGGCGCTCGTGCGCGCCAAGCTCGCCGGCACGCGGCAGCTGTATCACGTCCTGACCAACCAGGTCCCCAAACCCATTCCCGGCGTGGCCGACATGCGTCCGGCGCTCGAGACCTGCGGCAACTGTCACTGGCCTGGCCGCGATTCCGGCGACGTCATCAAGGTCAAGCGGGAGTACGCGGACGACGACGCCAATTCGGAAACCGCGACGATCCTGCAGATGTTCGTTGGCGGGCCGGGCCGGCCGACATCGAGCGGCCGGGCGATTCACTGGCATGCCGATCCCGACGTCCGCATCGAGTTCGTCTCCACGGATCACGAGCGGCAGACGATTCCCTACGTGCGGCTGGTCGGCAAGGACGGCAAGGTCAAGGAGTACAAGGCCGAGGGCGCGACCGACGAGGCGATCGCCAAAGGCGAACGGCGGGTGATGGACTGCATCGACTGTCACAACGTGCCGGCGCATCGGATTGCGCCGACCGCCGAGCAGGCCGTCGACGCCGCAATCGCGAACGGCAGCATCAGCCGAAATCTGCCGTTCGTTCGCCGCGAGAGTGTCCGGCTGGTCAAGTCGGACTACCCGACCCAGGAGCAAGGGCTGGACGAAATCGAGAAGGGAGTCCGCGGCCTGTATGCCGGCAAGAACGGCGTCGACGCCGCAGCGCTCGGACGGACGATTGGGGCGGTGAAGAACGTGTATCAGCGGAATGTGTTTCCGTCGATGAAGGTGACGTTTGGCGTCTATCCCGACAACCTCGGACACATCACGTCAAACGGATGCGTGCGTTGTCACGATGGGCGCGCTGCGGCGGACGGCAGCAAGATCAACGACGACTGCGAGTATTGCCACAAGCAGATCGAGCGGCCCAGCGGCGGCACACCGTAGCGCCCATCTCATACATAGCTGGCGCGGAGAAGTCCGCCGGCGCCACGGCGGCAAGAGGTCTCGCTTCGCGGGCCGTGGCCGACGGGCCGGAAAAACCGCGCGCCGCTCGACGCCCTTTCGCCGCGCGGCGGTCAACGTTGTCGCGGCATCCGCGCACGAAGGAGCCACGTCTCGGGCAACGCCACCGACCGGCCGTTTTCCGCCAGACCGCCGCGAAATCTCGCTCCGCGCGGTTTTTCGTGCGATCGAGACGGCCCGTCTCTACGGCTCGCTGCGCGAGACCTCTTGCCGCCGTCCGGCGACGCACCGGTGACCTCTCGCGGCGAGCGCACCGGGCAAGTCGCGGCCGCGGGCCGTTGGACCCGGCATGCGCCGGCGACAGACGGCAACCGTGTCCAAGCGGTCCGGGCGACGCCGCCCCCGATTCGACAATGGCCGTGGGAATTGCTGTGAGCCGGGATGATTGCTGGCTGTCGCCCGGATCACCCCAGGCGGCGTGCGCGTCGTCAGCACGGGCGCTGGAGGACACGGTTGCCATGCCGGCCGTCCCCGGACCGGGGACGCGACTTGCCCGGTGCGTTCTCACGCGACGTCACAGGTGGCGTCGCTTGCACCGCCGGCAGAGGGCTCACCGCGCGAATTCGTCTATGAGATGGGCTCTAGCAACCCCGGTCGAAGTGCATCCGTTCGACGCCTCCCACCGCTGCCTGAAGGCGCTGGGTGGACGTGCGTCAGCGCCGCGCCGGGGAGGGCGGCGCGGACACCTGCGCGGGTCGCAGCGCCAACTGTCCCTGCCGCAGGTAGTCGATCGCCTCTCCCAGAATGCGCGCCGCTTCCTGTGGCGCGTGGAAACCGTTCGAGTTCTCCGACTCGACGAAGTCGACGTAGAACTGCCCGTGTCGCTGGAATTCGAGCGCCGCGGTCAATTGGGGACCAGTCGCTCCGGCGGCCTTTGCCGCCTTGATGTCGGCGATGAGCGCGACCAGCGCATCCATCCCCCGGTTCCGGAGCGCGACTGTACGCCCCTGGATCGTCTCCACACGACCGCGCAGCTCGTCTTCGGACCACTTGTGACAGGTCTGGCACGCGCGGTTGATGTTCAGCAGCGGGCTCCGCACGTGATGGTCGCTGATCTTCTGCGCGCCCTCGCGCATGTAGGGCATGTGGCAGTCGCTGCAGGTCACCCCGGAGCGCGCGTGGATGCCCTGGTTCCACATCTCGAACTCAGGATGCTGGGCCTTGAGCGCGGGCGCTCCGGTCTCGGCGTGCGTCCAGTCGGTGAACCCCGCCTCGCGGTAGTACTCGTAGATCTGCTCCACCTTCAGGCCCTTGGCCCACGGATAGGTGAGCCGCTTCTCCGTGCCCTTGAAGTAGTACTCGACGTGACACTGACCGCAGACGAAGCCGCGCATCTCCTGCCGGGTCGCCATCGCATTGACGTCGTAGTCCTTCACGCCCTCGCTCGCTTTCAAGGCGCGGATCCCTTCGATAAAACCCGGCCGGGTCACGCGCAACGCCATCGTGTCCGGCGCGTGACAATCGATGCACCCGATGGGATGCGTGAGATCCTTACGCGCCTCGGCATACGGCATCTGGTTGTAGTGCTCGAAGCCCTTGATCAAGTCGCCGTTCCCGGCCTTCTTGTAGGGCACGTAGACCGACGCGTGACAGTGGATGCAGGTGCCCGGCTGCTTGAAGTCCTGCACGCGCTCGGTGTAGGTCTGGTCCTCGAGCATGTACGCATGGCCGCGCTTCTTGCGGAAATCCCTGGCAAACGCGTAGCCCGCCCACATCGTCTTCAGCCGCGGATCTTCCTCCAGGCGCGATTGCGCCACGATCGAGCGCGGGTCGGCTTCGGTGGGAGTCTGTGGCATCGCCTCGCTGCCGCCGTAGCGCGTCCGCTGCTGATCCACGGTGCGCAGGTAGGCGTCGTATTGCAGCGGAAAGTTCTTGCCCCAGATCGCGGGATCGACGGTCTCGTCGGTCAGCTCGACGACGCGGAAGAACGAATTCTGCGCCTCCCTCTTGCGCTCCATGATGTTGACGAGGAGCGCCGCGATCGCCGCGGTGGCAAGGCCGGTCACGATCGCGACGGTCAGGACCGCACTGCGACTCCACCCTCGCATTCCGCTTGGTTTCTGGTCGGACACGGTTCACCTCGGCGAATCGGCAACGTTGGTCGCGGGAAGCTCCAGATGGCCTACCGACCCGTGACATCGGATACACGAGATGTCGCGCGATCCGGCGTGGGCGGGCGTTCCCATCGCGTCGACGACCGGCTCGTGGCAGCGGCGGCAATTCTTCTCAGCGATCGCCCGGCTTGCGGGTAGCGCCCGGATTGGCTCGGGAATATGGTCGGTCGTGAAGTAGAACGAGTGCCAGAAGCCGTTCCTGGCCTTGGTCGCGTACTTGGCGACCAGGCTGTGGGGCACGTGACAATCGTTACACACGGCCACTGAACGATGGCTGCTCTTGATCCAGCCGTCGTATTGCTCGTTCATGACGTGGCAGTTCGCGCACGCCCGCGGGTTATCGGTCAGGTAGGCCCAGCCTTGCGCGTACGCGAACGTGTACGAGCCGAGCCCGAGCGCCGCTCCGAGGACCAGCACCGCGATCGCAAACACCATGCGGGAGCCGCTCATTGGGACGTCTCCCGGTGCATATGCTGGACCGCCTTCTGGCGACAGCGCCTCAGCGCAAGCGCTGGTCCGCATGCTCGGATCGTCGCGTCCGTCACGGCCCGTTGTGATCGCCCTGGCGGATGGCTGTGACGACGCTCGAGTGAGCGTGGCAGCCAGGCCGTTGGCCACTGACGTGACCCGAGAGCTCTTCAAAGTACTCCGGCATTTCAGAAGTCCTCTGAAATGCCGGAGAGGGTTAGCCCCAGCCCTGAAATGTCGAATGCCAAATCTTCGAGGCCCGCGGACGAGGAGACGCGTACCAGTCGCTGGCACTAATCGTGCGGAACAGGCTCGCCAAAGAAGAGCAGGCGAGCCGACCGACATCGTGAATCGGGCGATGGGGGTGGCGTCTTCGTAAGAAATCAATATCCGACCGGGAAAGGGGTGGCTTCGTGTTGAGAGGGCTCCTGGCAGCGGCAGTTCTCCTGTTGGCGATCGGCTCGGCCGACGCGCAGACCAGTTCACTGGTCGAAACCGATCCGCCGGCACCGACAAGCGAGAAGGCGGAGCCGGCGCAGCCTCCCGCACTGGTCGAAACCGATCCCCCAGCGCCGACAAGCGAGAAGGCGGAGCCGGCGCAGCCTCCCGCGCCGGACACCAGGCCCGACGGATTCACGGTCGGGGGGTTTGTCTTCAAGCCGGGAGGACGGATCAAGCTGGACATCATCCGTGACTTCGATCCGATCGGCTCCGAGGATACCTTCGATCCGCGCACCATCCCCGTCGATGGGAGCGAGGGCGGCAACTCAAATCTCATTGCGAAAGAGACGCGCCTGTTCCTCGACATCCGCGGTCCGGTCGAGGGCAAAGAGCTGCGGATGTACCTCGAGACCGACTTCTACGGCAGCGGCAGCGTCCTCCGGCTGCGCCACGCCTATGGCCGCTACGGCGGCCTCCTGGCCGGGCAGACCTGGTCGACGTTCGTGGACGAGGCCAACTTTCCCAACACCATCGACTTCGAAAATCGCCGATGGCCTTCCCGTCGATCCGGCAGGCGCAGGTGCGGTGGACGCAGAAACTGGGCGCCCACGTTTCGTGGTCGGCGGCCATCGAGGACAACAAGTCGGCGATCCTGCCGCCCGTGTCGATACCCGGGAAGGCCGAGTTTCCGATGCCGGACCTGGTGACACACGTCCGCTACGTGGGTTCGCGCGGCCACGCCCAGGTCTCCGGCTTTCTCGGCAGGGCGCGCTTCCGACCGGCGGGGGGCGAACCCGACGACGAGACGCTCTGGGGCGTGCTCTTGTCGGGACGGATCAAGACGTTCGGCAAGGACTACGCCTACGGCCAGTTCACCTTCGGCGAGGGCGTCGGCCGATACCGCGGCGGCCACGACCGCCGTGCCCGACGAGAACAGCCAGCTGCAGCGCCCGGCCTCCACGCGTTCATGGCCGGCTACGAGCACTACTGGGACGCTCGACTCTCGTCGAACGCTGGTCTGCAGCCAGGCGACGTCGCCTGACAAGGCCTTCTATCCCGCCCGATTTCAACCATCAGCTCGATTACACCGCCATCAATCTTCTCTACTGGTTCATCGAGAACCGCGCGTGGGCCGGCGTCGAGTATCTGCACGGCGGTCGTGAGGTCTTCGGCGGCCAGAGCAGCAGCGCCAATCGGCTTCAGTTCGCGGTTCGCTTCAACTTCCCGTAGTTGTGACTGAGATCGGAATCATCCGTTGCGGCGGTCCGTCCGCCGCTGCTTTCTGAACGAAACAAGGAGCACCCAATGGCAAAGACCACAGCGCCGGCACCCAGGATCGATCACTTTTTCTCGGCGGTCGCGGCGCGCCTCGACCTCTGGCGCGACCTGAGCCGGGCCGCGCAGGCCTGGGCCGCAAGCGCGACCAGCCGCGGCGACGCGGCGTTGCAGGCCGCATGTCAGGCGGCGCTCACCGCGCTCCTGCCGCTGGAGGACTTCCAGGCCTACCCGGGCGCCCGGGTGCTGAACGCCATCAAGGAGCGCGTGGCCGGCGGCGACGCGATGGGCACGGCGCGGCTGGTGCAGCGCGTCTCGTCGGCGCTGATGTCGCGGAGCTATCGCAGCGATGCCGGTGAGTTCGAGGCGGAAGACGACGCGGCCACTCCGGAGCGCGCGATGCCGGCCGCGAAGACGGAGGGGGCCGCGAGACCCTACTTCGAGGTGCTGTTCGTGACGCCGACGCCGCCCTCCCGCTGGCCCGCGCACATCCAGCAGATCAGGAAGCTGCGGCGCCCCGAGGACGAGTTCGTCTACGAGCCGGTGTTCGTCGGCTCGTTCGAAGACGCGGCGCTCGCCGTGATCCTCAACACCAACCTCGAGTCGGTGGTGATCTACGACGGCTTCCCCTACGAATCCTCGCGCGACGTGCCGCTGCTCAAGAGCCTGCTGTCCTCCCGGCTGTCCGCCGAGCTGAAGGACCGCGCGGCGGGCGCCGACGGCGTGATGCTGGCGAAGCTCGTGAAGGGCTTCCGCCCCGAGCTCGACATCATCCTGCTCGCCGACAAGAAGCCCGAGGCGATGATCTCGGATCCGGAGGCCGAGGGCATCCGCCGCGTCTTCTACGAAGTCGAAGAGCCGCTCGAGATCCACCTCTCGATCCTCTCGGGCGTGGCCGAGCGCAACGTGACGCCGTTCTTCGACAACCTGAAGAAGTACGCGCAGAAGCCGGTCGGCACCTTCCACGCGCTGCCGGTGGCGCGCGGCAAGTCGATCTTCAAGTCGAACTGGATCCGCGACATGGGCGAGTTCTACGGCGCCAACCTGTTCCTCGCGGAATCGTCGGCGACCAGCGGCGGGCTGGACAGCCTGCTCGAGCCCACGGGCAACATCAAGAAGGCGCAGGACGCGGCGGCGCGCGCCTTCGGCGCCGACCGCGTGTTCTTCGTCACCAACGGCACCTCGACCTCCAACAAGATGGTCCACCAGGCGCTGCTCGAGCCGGGCGACATCGTGATCGCCGACCGCAACTGCCACAAGTCGCACCACTACGGGATGGTGCTGGCGGGGGCGCAGCCCTACTACGTCGAGGCCTTCCCGATGGTGGCGTACTCGATGTACGGCGCGGTGCCGATCCGCAGCCTCAAGAAGGCCCTGCTCGACCTCAAGGCGGCGGGCCGGCTCGACAAGGTGAAGACGGTCACGCTGACCAACTGCACCTTCGACGGCCACGTCTACGACGTGCGCCGGGTGATGGAAGAGTGCCTGGCGATCAAGCCCGACCTCATCTTCCTCTGGGACGAGGCCTGGTTCGGCTTCGCCCGCTTCTCGCCGCTCTATCGCCCGCGCACCGCGATGGGCGCGCGCGCCGCGCTGAAGGAGGCCTTCGCCGACCCCGCCTACCTGGAGCGCTACCTCGCGCAGGAGAAAACCGCTCGGCGCGGACCTCGACCCCAAGGACGCGCGCGTGCTCGACACCCGGCTCATCCCCGATCCGCGCAAGGCCAAGCTGCGCATCTACCAGACCAACTCGACGCACAAGTCGATGTCTTCGCTGCGGCAGGGCTCGATGGTGCTGGTGGGCGACGAGGACTACCACCGCCACGAGCAGGCGTTCAAGGAGGCGGTGTTCACCCACGCCTCGACCTCTCCCAACCAGCAGATCATCGCCTCGCTCGACGTCGCCCGCCGGCAGATGGAGCTGGAAGGCTACGGGCTGGTGATGCAGGCGATCCAGCTCGCGCTCGAGATTCGGATCGCGGTGAACACGCATCCGCTGGTGTCGAAGTACTTCCGCGTGCTCGACGTCGAGCACATGGTGCCGGCCGAATTCCGGCAGTCCGGCCTCAAGAGCTACACCGCTGAGCGGCGCCACCTGGGCGGATGCGGCCCGCGCCTTCCGCGAGGACGAGTTCATCCTCGATCCCGACCCGCCTCTCGCTGCTGTGCGGGACCGCGGGCTACGACGGCACACAGTTCAAGAACCTGCTCGCCGCCGAGTACGAGATCCAGCTCAATAAGACCTCGCGCAACTCGATCCTGCTGCAGACCAACATCAACAACACGCGCAGCGACGTCGCGAACCTGCTCAAGGTGCTGGTCGAGATCTCCAAGGAGATCGAGGGACGGCTCAAGAGCGGCGGCGACGAGGCGCGGAAGGCGTTCGCGGCACGCGTGAAGTCGCTGGTCGAGGACGTCCCGGACCTGCCCAACTTCAGCCACTTCCACGATCGCTTCCGCGACGACCCGCAGGGCACGACGCTCGAAGGCGACATGCGCGGCGGCGTTCTACATGGCCTACGACCACGACGGCTGCGAGCACGTGAAGCTGATGAGCCCGGAGATCGACAAGCGGCTCCTGTCCGGACCGCCGCTCGTCTCGGCGCACTTCGTGATCCCCTACCCGCCGGGCTTCCCGATCATGGTGCCCGGGCAGGTGATCAAGGCCGACACCATCGAGTTCATGCGCAAGCTGGACGTGAAGGAGATCCACGGCTACGACGCCACTCTGGGTCTCAAGCTGATTAGCCCTGCCGTGCTGGAAGACAAGTCGAAGAAGGCGAAGCCCGCGATCGAAAAGGCAAGCGTCTAGCGCCGGTACACCAACCGCGACACCACTGCACATGAGAGATGGCAAAGGGAGCAGAAGATCATGGATTGGCTCTTTTCGACGCTCAAGCAGTACCCGGAGATCGCGATCTTTCTCACGCTTGGCATCGGCTACTACTTTGGCAAGTTCACCTTCAAGGGCATCGGCCTGGGGGCGGTCACCGCGACGCTCCTGGCCGGTGTCCTGATCGGACAGATCGGGATCACCATCGCGCAGCCGCTCAAGGCGACGGTCTTCCTGATGTTCCTGTTCGCGGTCGGCTACGCCGTCGGGCCGCAGTTCGTGCGCGGCGTCGCCAGAGACGGCGTGCCGCAGGCGCTCTTCTCGGCGGTCCAATGCCTGTTGAGCCTCCTGGTCCCTGTCGCGATCGCGAAGCTCGCGGGCTACGACCTCGGCTATGCGGCCGGGCTCTACTCGGGGTCGCAGACCATCTCCGCCGCGATGGGCCTCTCGACCGACGCCATCAACCGGGCCGGCATGGCCGCCGATCAGGCCAAGGCCCTGATCGACTCGATGCCGGTCGCCTACGCCGTGACCTACATGTTCGGCACCATGGGCTCGGCGATCGTGATCGCCGTGCTCGGCCCCAAGCTGCTCGGCATCAATCTCGAGGCCGCGTGCAAGGACTACGAGCAGAAGCAGGGCGGCGTCAAGGAGCTCGGGGGCCCCGGCACGGCCTGGCGCCGCTGGGAAGTGCGGGCGTTCCGCGTCGCGCCGGGCGGGAAGGCCGCTGGCCTGAGCGTGCTCGAGGCTGAGGCGATGGCGGCTCAGGCCCATCTGGCTGGCAAGGGCGCTGGCCTGCAGGGCGTCGACGGCGGCGACCGAAGCACGCGCTGTTCGTCCTGCGTGTCCGCCGCAGCAACGGGACGATCGAGGAGGCGACCGCGGACACCGTTCTGCGCGAGGGCGACGTCGTGGCGGTCGCGGGCGCCCGCGACGTGCTCGTATCGGTGTTCGGAGCGAACGCGGCCGAGGTCGAGGATCGGGAGTTGCTGGCCGTGCCGGTCGAGGGCGTCGACGTCCTGGTGAGCAACAAGGCGATCGACGGCAAGACACTGAACGAACTGGTGCAGATGCCGGAAACGCGCGGCGTCTTCCTGCGGAAGATCACGCGCGGCGCGACCGCGACCGACATCCCCATCCTGCCGACCACCACGATCAACCGCGGCGACCTGTTCACGATTGTCGGCCGGACGCAGGACACCAACAAAGCCGTCAAGCTGCTGGGTGTCGCCGATCGCGCGACCGACGTGACCGACATGGCGTTCGTCGGCGCGTTTATCGTGATCGGCGCCCTGTTCGGCTCGCTGGTCCTCAACATCGGCGGCGTGCCGCTGACCCTGTCCACGGCCGGCGGCGCGCTCATCGCCGGGATCATCGGCGGGTGGCTGCGGTCCGTCCGACCGAGCTTCGGCCGCATCCCGACGCCGACCATCTGGTTCATGAACTCGGTCGGCCTCAACATCTTCATCGCCATCGTCGGCATCTCCGCCGGCCCGGGCTTCGTCAATGGCCTGAAGACGCAGGGCGCCGGCCTGTTCCTGTGGGGCGCGCTCGCGACGACGGTTCCTCTGGTGCTCGGGATGTTCATCGCCAAGTACCTGTTCCGCTTCCACGACGCGCTCACGCTCGGCATCGTCTCCGGCTCGCGCACGACCACGGCCTCGCTCGGCCTGGTGTGCGATCAGGCCAAGAGCCAGGTGCCGGCGCTCGGCTACACCGTGACCTATGCCGTCGGCAACACGCTGCTGACGATCTGGGGCATGGTCCTGATCATCCTGCTGTCGTGAGCCACACATCTGACAAGGAGAACGTCATGGACCATTCGACACTACAAACAGTACCAGAAGCTGGGCCCGTTCGAGATCAAGGACTTCGTCGCCAAGGTGGCATCGAAGGCCGCGCAGGAAGCGTCGATCTCCTACCTGAACGCCGGTCGCGGCAATCCGAACTGGGTCGCGACCGAGCCGCGCGAAGCGTTCTTCCTGCTCGGGCAGTTCGCGGTCACCGAGAGCAAGCGCGTGCTCGACCTGCCGCCGGGCGTGGGCGGCATGCCCAAGGCGAAGGGCATTGCCGGCCGGCTCGAAGCCTGGCTGAAGAAGCAGAAGCAGGCCGACATGCCCGGCGCGTCCTTCCTGCAAGCGGATGGTGCCGTGGACGGTGAAGAAGTTCGGCTTCGACCCCGACAAGTTCGTGCACGAACTGGTCGATTCGATCATCGGCGACCACTACCCGGTGCCCGACCGCATGCTGGTGCACAACGAACAGATCGTCCAGGAGTACCTGCAGTGGGCGATGTGCGGCAAGCCGCGGCCGAAAGGCACGTTCAAGATCTACGCGGTCGAGGGCGGCACCGCCGCCATGTGCTACATCTTCAAGTCGCTGAAGAGCAACCGCATCCTCAATCCCGGGCGACACGATCGCGCTCGGCGTGCCGATCTTCACGCCGTACCTCGAGATGGCGCACCTCGAGGACTACGACCTCCATTACGTCGAGGTGCACGCGAAGCAGGAGAACCAGTTTCAGTACCCGGATGCGGAGCTCGACAAGCTCCTCGACCCGAAGATCAAGGCGTTCTTCATCGTCAACCCCGGCAACCCGTACGCGGTGGCGATTTCACCGGACACGATCGACGAAGATCGGGGCCGTGCTCAAGAAGCGGCCGGATCTCATCCTGCTGACCGACGACGTCTACGGCACGTTCGTGCCGGGCTTCCGTTCGCTGATGGGGGAGTTCCCGAAGAACACCATCGGCGTCTACTCGTACAGCAAGTACTTCGGCTGCACCGGCTGGCGCCTGGGGACGATCGCGCGTCCACGAGGACAACATCTTCGACGAGATGATCGCCAGCCATCCCGAGCCGATCAAGAAGCTGCTGGACAAGCGCTACGGCGGGCTCACGCTCGAGCCGCGCAAGCTCGCCTTCATCGACCGCATCGTCGCCGACAGCCGCGACGTCGCGCTGAATCACACCGCCGGCCTGTCGCTGCCGCAGCAGGTGATGATGACGATGTTCTCGCTCGCCGAGCTGATGGACGACAAAGAAGGACTATCAGAAAGCCTGCATCGGCATCGTCAAGAAGCGCGTCGAGGCGACGCTCGAGGGGCTGGGCATCGAAGTCGGCCCGAACGAGCACTTCGACTACTACTACGGCCTGATCGACTTCGAGTTCTTCGCCCGCAAGAACATCGGCGAGGACGCGGTCGCGTGGATGAAGGCGAACGTGCATCCGCTCGACATCGTGTTCCGTCTGGCCGAGGACCACGGCATCGTCCTGCTCAACGGCAGCGGCTTTGCCGCGCCCGGACTGGTCGGTGCGCATCTCGTTCGCGAACCTGGACGATCACGTCTACGACGACATCGGCCGGGCGCTGCGCGCGATTGCGCGCGGCTACCGGCAGGCGTATGAGGCATCGATCGGGAAGAGCGGCGCGCCGGTCGGACCCGGCGTGGTCGGAGTCTAGCTGAGCGTCGGCGCTCGAGTGCTGCTCGGGGAGGGCGATGGTTGGCATCGCCCTCACCGCAGCTGATGCGGTGAACCTGGGAGTTGTCATGATGAGTGCCTTGCTGAACGCGCTTCGAGCGCACCCGGAACTGGCGATCTTCCTGACGCTCGCCGTCGGGCTTCGTGATCGGCCGGATCCGGATCGGGACGTTCAAGCTGGGGAACGTCGTCGGCACGCTCATCGCCGGGCGTGCTGATCGGACAACTCGACATCAAGGTCGATCCCACGGTCAAGGCGGTCTTCTTCTCGCTCTTCCTGTTTGCCACCGGCTACAAGGTCGGGCCGCAGTTCTTTCGCGGCTTGAAGAAGAATGCGCTGCCCCAGGTCGCGCTGACGGTCGTGCTCTGCGTGACGAGCCTGGTGACGACGCGTCGTGGCGGCGCAAGCTGCTGGGCTACGACACCGGGACGGCCGCCGGCCTCATGGCCGGGGCGTTCACCGAATCGACCGTCATCGGCACCGCCAGCGACACGATCGACCGGCTCGACCTGCCGGAGGCCGAGAAGACGAGGCTGAAGAACAACATCCCGGTGGCCTATGCCGTCAGCTACCTGGTGGGCACGGGATTCGTCGTCTGGTTCCTGTCGGTCGCGGCGCCGCGCCTGCTTCGCGTCGACATGAAGGCAGAGAGCCGGAAACTGGCGGAGCAGATGTCGTCGGGACGGCCGAGCCTCGGACGAGGAGTCACCTGGCCTACAAGGAATGGAGCATCCGCGCGTACCGGCTGGCCGACGTCCGCGGCGGGCCGGACCGTGGCGGATCTCGAGCGCGCCGCGAGCCCCGAGCGCGTCTTCGTGGAACGCATCCGGCGAGGCGCCGAGCTGCATCGATGGCACGCCCGGCGACGGTTCTGCAATCGGGCGACGTCATCGCGCATCGCGGCGCGGCGGCGAGTGCTGCTCAGTGGAAGCCTGCCGATTGGAGAGGAAGTCGAGGACCCCGCGCTGCTCGATTTTCCGATGGCGACGCTCGACGTGGTGGTGACGAAGCGAGAGGTGGCGGAGCAACCGCTCTCCGTCCTGGCCGCAGCGGCACGGGCGAGGCGTCGTCCTCGCCAAATTGATCCGCGGCGGCGAGGAAATTCCCTTCGATGCCGAGACGATCATCAATCGCGGGGACCTGCTCCGCGCTCGCCGGCGCCCAGCGGGACGTGGAGCGCGTCGGACAAGCGAGCTGGGCTACATCGAGCGTCCATCGAGTGAGTCGGACGTCGTGTTCCTCGGCCTGGGCATTGTCGTCGGCGGTCTCGTCGGGCTGTTGACGCTCAATGTCGGCGGGCTGCCGCTCACGCTGACCACGAGCGGCGGCGCGCTCATCATGGGCCTGGTGTTCGGCTGGCTGCGCTCGGTGTATCCGACGTTCGGCAGAATTCCCGAACCGGCGCTCTGGATCTTCGACACCGTCGGCCTCGCGGTGTTCATCGGGATCGTCGGATTGACCGCGGGCCCGACATTTGTGGCCGGCCTTCGCGAGACCGGGCCGAGCCTGGTGTTCGTGGCGTTGATTGTGGCGATCCTGCCGCACCTGGTGTCGCTGCTGTTCGGCTACCACGTCCTGAAGATGAACCCCGTCATCCTGTTGGGCGCCTGCGCCGGGGCGGGCACCATCACCGCGGCGCTGCGAGCGATCCAGGACGAATCACAAAGCAAGCTCCCGGTTCTCGGATACACCGTGCCCTACGCCATCGGGAACATCCTGCTGACGGCCTGGGGCCCGGTCATCGTCGTCCTCCTGAAGTAGGAGCCCTACACCCCTTCCGCACCTTCCAGGAGCTTGCGCAGTTCGTCTTCCTTGTCCTTGGTCAACGAGGTCTGCATCACACGCCCCTTGCCGGCAAAGGGCCTGAGCCCTTCGAGCACCTTGTCGGGGGTCGAACGCCGCACGAGCACGAAGAGCGCGGCGCTGCCAGGTGTCAGCGTGGCGCTCAGATCCTTCATGAACTGATCGTTGATGCCGATGTCGGCGAGCTTGCCTGACAGCGCGCCCGACCCGGCCCCCACGGCGGCGCCGAGCAGCGGGTTGAGGAACAGGAGCCCGATCAGGGACCCCCAGAACGCGCCGCTCGCCGCGCCGGCAGCGGTCAGGTTCACCGCCTGGTGCAGCTGCACCGCGCCCTTCTCGTTGCGGGTCACGACGACCGCGTCCTCCATCTCGATCAGATACTGGGCCTGCATCTTGGCCAGAGCTCCGCGCATCTCGAACGCATCCGCTGCGTTGTTGAATCCGACGACGACAAGATTGCTCATGTTTATTCCCTGGTCAGTTGGTGCTGTTGTTGTCCGAACGCGTCGCGACCATCGCGTCACGCTGGCGCGGTCGCGGGCCCGGCGATGCGCCAGAATCCGCAAACCTCGACGTCGTTGCCTCGAAGGCAAATCAGCGACCACCTCTGAAGGCCTCGGGGGCACCGTCAGACCGCCGATTCCACCGGCAATTCCCCCGCGGCGGCGCCGGCCGGCTGGAACCATCCGAGCATGGTCACGGCGGGCTGTGAGCACGGTCACGGTCGTTGGTACAGCGGCCGGCGGTCGAGCGCGGGCAACCGGCGCGGCTCGGCGCAAGGGGAGGCTGAGGGCGTGGAGCCACGGAATGCCGGAGGCGCCCCTGAACATTGGAGATTTGCCCATGTCGCGCCGCTGGACGGCACCGCGCAACCCGCAGTCCAGACAGCCGTTTCGGCGGCACTCCCCTTCGACGACCTCAGGCACGGCGCGTGCTCAGGCCATTGGCAGGTGGTGCGATGAACTCGAGTCCCTATGTTCCCGATGCCGCGAGACGGGCACGACATGCCTCGCGGACGATTGCCGTCGGTCTCCTTGTCGCCGTCTGGTCGCTGGCCTGGCCCGCCGACGCACACGCGTCGCTGCTGTCGCCCGAAGCCGAAGACGCGATGGCGATGTACCTGTCGTACTTCATCGTCTTCTTCGTTCCGGTCGTGCTCATCACCCTGTTCTGGATGGTGCACGTGCTGCCGGAAAAGATCGCGCACAAGCGGCACCATCCGCAGTTCGAGGCGATCCGCACGTTGTGCCTGCTCTCGCTCGTCTTCGGTGGTCTGCTGTGGCCAATCGCCTGGCTGTGGGCGTACACCAAACCGGTCGGCTACAAGCTGGCCTACGGCACCGACAAGCATCCCGACTACTTCAAGGAGCACGGCCTCCCGGAACCGGAAAGCCCCACCACCGATATCCGGCAGCGCGTGGCCGCGCTCGAAGCGAGCGGCGTGTCGGCGACCGAGCTCGACGCCATCCGGACCGACCTGGCGCTGCTCGAGTCGCGGCTGCCGGGCGACGGGCGGAGCGAGGTGAGGTAAATGGAACTCATACTGCTTGGCATCTACTGTTTCTTCGTCTGGCTGATCTTCATCAAGTTCAAGCTGCTGCCGTGGACCACTCCGTGGAAGGTCGCCGTCGCGATCTTCCCGGTGGTGGCGCTGGCGACGACCCTGGCGCTGCTGAACATCTTCGCGCCGACGACCGTCGACGTTCGGGTTGTCAAATACGTCGTGCCGATCGTCTCGCAAGTGCGGGGACGGGTGATCGAAGTGCCGGTCGAAAACAACCGGCCGGTGAAGAAGGGCGACGTGCTGTTCCGGATCGACCCGGTGCCGTACCAGAGCGAGGTCAAAGCGCTCGAGGCACAGCTGGCATCGAACGAAGCGAAGGTCGGGGCCGCCCTGGCCCGGATCAGCGAGATGGAGGCGCGCCTGCCCGACGCGGTCTCGAGCGAGCGGCAACTCGACGAACAACTCAACCAGGCGACGAACAATGTGGTCGCTTTGCAGGCCTCGCTCGACCTCGCCAAAAAACGTGTCGCACAGAACACGGAGCTTGCCGCCGCCGGGGCCGGGAACCGGTTCGACCTGGAGCAGGCGCAGACCAACGTCAACGAACTCACCGGACAAATCGCCGCAGGACGTGCCGCCGAGCAACAGGTGAGGGAGAAGTTGTCCGGCCGGTTCAAGGGCGACTTCGCCGCCATCGCCGGCGTCAAGGCGCAGATCGCCACCGCGCAGGCGGAGGTGCGCTCCTCGCAGGCAATGGTCGAGACGACGCGCGCCCAGCTCGAGAACGCCCGGTGGAACCTCGATCAGACAACCGTCGTGGCGCCCGGCAACGGCACGATGGTGAACGTGATGCTGCGGCCGGGCTTCTTCGTTGCCGGCATGCCGTTCAACGAGGTGATGACCTTCGTCGACAACGAGTACCAGGTGTTCGGGATGTTCAACCAGAACGAGCTCCACCAGGTGGAGGCTGGAAACGAAGCCGAGATCACGCTCGACAGCTACCCGGGGCGCATCGTCAAGGCACACGTCGACTCGATCATCTGGGCTCAGGCGCAGGGACAGGTAGACGCGTCCGGCAATCTCCCGCGGACAACGTTCAACCCGCCTCCTGGTCAATTCCCGGTGAAGCTCGTGGTCGCCGAGCACGACAACGGCCTCTTCCTGGCGGCGGGCGCCCGCGGCGCCGCAGCGATCTACACCGAGCACCTGGTGCTCATCCATCTGATTCGCAAGGTGCTGATCAGGGTCTCGTCGCTGCTCGACTACCTGATCATCAAGCACCACATCAGTCTCCATTAAGAAGACGGCATGATGACTCGTTCTCCTCTGACCGCGCGGCGCTGGCTTCGGCCAGTCGCCGCGCCGCTCGCGACCGGACTGGTTGCGACGATGCTCGCGGGCTGTGCGCTGAAGACGCCGCCCGACGCCGCGGCGATCAAGGAACAGGCGCTGCCGACGATGCAGCCGCCCGCGCAGTGGAAGGCGCCAGGCGCCGCCCCCGGCGCCGTCGCCGACAACTGGGTCGCGGAGTTCCACGACGAACAACTGAGTGCGGCGGTCGCGGAGGCGATCGCGCACAACGCCGACCTGGGCGTCGGCGCGGCGCGGGTCGAGCAAGCGCTGCTCTACGCGAAACAGGCGGGGGCGAAGCTGTGGCCCTCGGTGGATCTCCTCGCGCGCGGTGGCGGCAAGCTGTCCGGCGACGGCTCGGGCATCCAGGGCGCCGTGCTCTCGGTCGTCTGGGAGATCGATCTCTGGGGCCGGGTCCGCTACGGCCGCGCGGCGAGCGCGGCGCAGGCCTCGTCGGCGGCGGCGGATTTCGAGTACGCGCGGCAGTCGATTGCCGCGCTGGTGGCCAAGAGCTGGTTCCTCGCCATCGAGGCCGGGCTGCAGGCCGAGGCGGCACGCGAGACGATTCGTTCGAGCGAGGAGCTCGTACGCCTGGCCGGTGAGCGAGCGCGGGTGGGCGTCGCCAATCAGGAGGACGTCTTCGTCGCGCGCTCCAGCGTCGCGACCTACCAGGATGTCCTGCGCCAGCTCGAAGCGGGACGCGATCAGGCGATTCGGGCGCTCGAGCTCCTGCTCGGCCGCTACCCCGCGGCCGCCGCGGCTCCTTCGCCGCGGCTGCCGGGTCTCTCCACCGCAGTTCCCGGCGGGCTGCCATCGGAGCTGCTCGAGCGGCGGCCGGACGTGATCGCGGCCGAGCGGCGCGTGGCGGTCGCGTTCAACCGGATTGGCGAGGCCAAGGCGGCCCGCCTGCCGGTGATCTCGCTGACGACTGGCCTCAGCGCGATTTCGAGCGAGCTCTTCGAGCTGAAGGAGCACGACAATCCGGTCTGGAACTACGGCGCCGGCCTGCTCGCGCCGATTTTCCGAGGCGGCGCGCTCAAGACACAAGTAGAGATTCGCACCGCCGAGCAGAAACAGGCGATCGCCGAGTACGGCGTCGTGGGGTTGCGCGCCTTTGGTGAAGTGGAGACCGCGCTCGCCGCCGAGATCACCGCGCGCGAGCGCGAGCAGATCCTGGCCGGCTCGCTCTCCGACAGTCAGCAGGCGCTCGACCTGGTGCAGACCCAGTTCAGGGTGGGGAGCACGGATCTCAGGTTCGTCGAGCAGCGCCAGCTGGCGCTGAACGCGACGCGCTCCGCGCTGATCCGGGTGCAGGCCGAGCAGCGCGTGCAGCGGGTGAACCTGCACCTCGCGCTCGGCGGCAGCTTCGAGCTGCGCCCGCCGCCGCCGCCAACGACGGCGCCGCCGCCGACTCCACCCGCGCGTTGAACCAACGTGGGGCAGAACGTAGGGCGGCCCTTCAGGGCCGCCAGTAGCGCAGCCCTTCAGGGCTGCCTGTAGGACGGCCTTTAGAACGTAGAACCGAGAACGTAGAACCGAGAACCGAGAACCAGAACCTAGAACCAAGAACCCAGAACCGAGAACCTAGAACCTAGAACCCAGAACCTAGAACCGAGAACCCAGAACCCAGAACCCGGTCGCGGTCCTTCAAGGCTGCGCCGTCAGGAGGCACTGTGCATCGCGTCGTCCTCGGTTGCGTTCTTCTCGTCGCCTTTGCCATCAGCGGATCGCTTCGCGCCGCCGGTGTCTACCCGATGACGCTCGCCGTGAGCGCTCAGGTGAAAAGCGGCGCGACCACGGTGACCTCGGCGTTCACCATCACCGTCGAGCGTTTGATGACCGAACCGACGCGCACGAAAGTGACCGACGCGTTGCGCTTCGGCGGCTACCAGAACTTTCTCCCCGCGCTGCGCGCGGCGCCGGTGATTGGCGCCATCGTCCTGGAGAAGCGCGAGGTCCAGCTGCGCTACGCCAGGGAGCAGCCGGATGAGAAAGGGATTCGCCTGACGCTGGTCGCGGACAAGCCGCTGTTCTTCTTCGGGGCGGATCCGACCAAGGCGAGGGCCGGGTACGAGCTGACGGTCGTCGATCTCCGCCTCGACGACAAAGGCGCCGGCACCGGGACGATGGCCGGCGCGGCGCGGGTGAAGCCGGCGCCGGGCGGCGCCGTCATCCTCGACGACTACGCGGAAGCGCCGGTCGAGCTCACCGTGCGTCCGGGCGGAGCGGCCAAGTAGCCGACCGCCTCACGCCGCGTCGACGGCTTCCGCGATCGGCAGCGTGAAGCGGAACGCCGCACCGCTGCCGTCCTGGTTCTCCGCCCATAGTTTCCCGCCGTGGGCTTCGACAATCGTGCGGGAGATCGCCAGGCCCATCCCCATGCCGTGCGGCTTGGTGGTGTAGAACGGATCGAAGATCTGCCCGAGCGTCTCGGCGGGAATGCCCGGACCGCCGTCGCCCACCACGACCTCGATGCTCTCGTCGCCGTCGCACCGCGCGGTGATGCTGACGCGCCGATCCGACGGACGCGCGCCGTCGAGCGCATCCATGCCGTTGAGAATCAGGTTGAGCAGCACCTGCTGCAGGTGCACGCGGTCGCCGCGAATTGCCGGCAGTGCGCCCGGCACGTCGATGGTCAGCTTGACGTGACGCGCCGCGGCGTCGACCCGGACCAGCGCCGCGACCTCGCCGACGAGCGCGCTGACCTCGAGCCGCTGCGCGTCGACGGTGTGCCGGCGGAGCAGGCTGCGCATGCGCTCGATGACGTCGGCCGCGCGCCTGTCGGCGCTGCGGATGTCGGCCACGATGGCGCGCACCTCGGCGATGTCCGGCGGGTCGCGCTGAAGAAACCGGTCCGCGGCCTCGGCGTTGGAGAGAATGGCGGCGAGCGGCTGATTGATCTCGTGCGCCAGCGCCGAGGCGAGCTGGCCCATCATCGAGACGCGGCCGACGTGGGCGATCTCCTCCCGCAGGAGCTGCGCCTCCTGCTCGGCCTGCTTGCGCGCGGTGATCTCGCGCGCTGCGCCGCGGATCAGCGCCGGCCGGCCCGCGGCGTCGTACTCGACACGCCCGAGCGACGAGATCCACCGGTTCGCACCGTCCGGGAGCGTCAGGCGGAAGTCCGTTTGATAGCGGCCGCCATCGCCGCCCGCGACCGCGATCGCGTGCGCCTGCTGAAACCCGCCGCGATCGTCGGGGTGCAGCCGGCTCAGGATGGCGTCGAAGGTCAGTGGTGCTGCCGGCGCGAAGCCAAACAGCTCGCGCCACTTGTCGCTCGCCCAGATGTCGTTGCGCGCGAGGTCCCGGATCCAGAGGCCGAAGTCGGCCGCATCGACGGCCAGGCTCATGCGCGCCTCGCTCTCGCGCAGCCCGGCCTCGCTCGCCTGCAGCTCGCCGACGAGTTGCGAAGCGCGGAGGACGTCACGGCTCAACTCGTACCCCATCACCGAGATCAGCCCCATGTACAAGACGCTGAGAGTAATCGGCATCTGGAGATTCGCCCAAAAAATGAGCGCTGACTGACCGAATCCGAACAGCACGAAAAACTCGATGGTCCCGCCGATCATCAGCGCCTTCCGACGGTCGCCGCGCCGCCAGGCGGAGAGGCCGGCATCCGCGACGAAGGCGATGAGCAGCACGTTACTCAGATGACCGACCAGCGTCCACGGATTGACGACGCCTCCGAACACCGTGATCGGTTCGCCGAGAAACTGAATGTGGCGCGCCGTGATCTCGCGAAAGTTGAGGTTTTGCCCGACCGTGAAATTGAGCCACAGCGCGCACGCGCGGACTCCGCAGACGGTCCACAACAGCCATCGTCGTCCGCTGCCGAGATACACCCACGCGAACCACGCGATCGAGACCACCCAGACAAAGAGCGGCACGTGCGCCCATCTCAGGATTGCCGCGAGTTCGCCAGGCGTTGCCGCCCGCATCATCGACAATTCACAGAACGCCATGGCCGTCGTCGAGGCCGCCGTGACGGAAAAGAGCAGATGGGCCCAGGCGGTGCGGTTCCGGTACCAGACCAGAAAGTAAATCACCGCCAGCGTAAGGCACGCTGACGCGACCATCGACCAGATGACGGTGACCCAGCTCACCAACTCAGCGCGCCCTGACGGTCCGCGGTCGCGACCATCACTACCAATCCAGCCGGGCGCCGATGCGGAGGACGCGAGGCCCGGTGATTGCCGTCGGCCGCAACCAGAACGCGCCCGAGCTGGTGGTCAGCGTCTGTTCGGCATTGCTGTTGAAGATGTTGTAGACGTCGAAGAATCCCATCACGCGCAGCGCGCTCACGCGGAACGCTTTCTCCGTGCGCAGATCGACCAGCGAGATGTTCGGTGTCCGGTTGGCCGTGATCGGTTCTGCCTTGATCGTCGCGTTGCCGTAATTGAGCGCCTGCACGAAGGTGCGCGCGAACGGCGTTCCTGACTGATGGCGGAAGACCGGCACGAGCCGAACGCCCCATGGGACGCTGATCGTTCCGTTCACCTTGGCCTGCCATGTCCTGAACCGATCCTGGCTGCCCTCGGAGTTGATCAGCGCGTTGGGCGTGAAATCGTTGCCCGTCCCGAGCGCGGCCTCGTGGTTCCACGTCTCCGTGAAGCTCGCCAGCAGCGACCAGCGCTCGCTCTGGCGTTTCGTCGCGGTGATTTCCCAGGTGTAGTACTCGCTGTCGCCGGCGGGCAGGTTGGTGGTCAGATTCACGGGCGCCACGCCGACGAACTCCGGCGCCAGGTTGCGCGCGGTCAACGTCCCGCCATCGTCAACCGTACCGAGCCGGCCGTCAGGCCCCGGATCGATCACGGCCACGGGCACCGCGTAGGCGTCGAGCGGCCGGCTGACGTTGATCGTGCCGTTCGGCTGGCGCTTGGCGTTCACCACCACACCGGTCCGCACGCCAAAGTCCGGCGCGACCTCGCGCTCGAGATAGGCGCTGGCCTGTTGAACGTAAGTATTCGAGATCCCGGGATCGAGCCTGGTCGACGCGCTTCCACCCGCAACCGCGATCAGACGTCCCTCTTCACCCGAGTCCCACCGTCCGTTCCGATTCGCATCGTTATTCCAGAGGTAGGTCTGCGACCAGCCGGGTGGATTCGGATTGAAGGCCGCCGTGAACAGGGGCGCCGGGTAGACCCAGAACTTGCCGTAGTGCGCCTTCAACACGGTCTTGCCGTCGCCCGTGAGATCGGCGCTCATGCCCAGGCGCGGGCCCCAGTTGCTGAAGGTGAGGACGGGGTCGATCGCGGGAAACTTCTGCCCCGCCGGTCCCTCCTGCTCCGGGAGAATCGGCTGGTAGCGATCCAGGCGGAGGCCGAGCGACAACGTGATCCGGTCATTGAGCCGCCACGTGTCGTTCACGAAACCGGCAACCGTCGTCAGATGGTTCTTCGATTCGTTCGGGCCGAGGACGAGCTGCACCTGCGCCGGCACGCCGTTGTTCAGCGTCGACACGCAGTTGCAGGGGTTGCCGTAGCCTTCAATCGGCGTGACGACGCGGTCGCTGATGTACTCGCCGCCGATCCTGAACGTGTGGCTGCCGGCCCAGCCGGACTTGAGGTAGCTCAGGGCGCCGTTGAACTGCGGGCGGTCGATCAGGCGTTTCTGCGCCAGCGCGCCGCCAGAGAGCGTGTTCGCGCCCACGTCCGCTATCCGCGGCGCCGTGCTCTTGAACGTCGCCGCCGCCGAAGAGTGATACCCGCCGACGCGTGCTTCGACGTAGAGGGCATCGGTCACGGCGGCGTTGTACTCGCCCTTCCACACGTTGACCGGAAACACGAGGCTCGGCAGCGCATCGCTGGTCTCGATTGGCTGGCTCGTGCTGGCGGCGAAAAAACTCGACTGCCTGAAAATCTCGTGCTGCAGGTAGCCGACAAGCTTCTGCCGCGGCGACAGCAGGTAGGTGACCTTGCCGGTCTGGACGTCGGCCTCGAGGTCTGCGGCGGTGTCGAGCAGCCATGCGTATCGCTGTTTCACCGCGGACGAGCGATAGGCGCCGTACCACCACGCCTTGTCTCGCTTGATGTACCCACCCATGTCGACGTGGAAGTCGCGGAAACGCTCCAGCCGGTTGACGTCCCGCGCGTCGAGGCCCGGACCGCCGGACACGCCGCGCGCGATCTGGCTGTCGTCGATGTTGGTGGATTCGAGAGCGTCGTTCTGGAAATCGGCGTAGACGCTGCCTTGGTAGGCATTGCCGCCGGACTTGCTGACGTACTGGCCCAGCGTTCCCGGCACCGGCATCGCCGCTGACTGCCCGACAGCCGTGATCGCGATCTCCTCGAAGGACGCGAAGTCGGAGAGGTAGTTGTCCTGCGACCCGTTCGCCCCGCCAACGCGGATGCCTTCGACGTCGTTCCGGTTGACGCCGGTGGTGGCCCGCAACCCGTAGGCGGTGTACTCCTGCAGGCTCAGCGCACCGTTTCCGCCGACGTCCATCTTCGAGAGCGCCACGCCGGGTGTGTTCGCCACAACCGCGAAGAAGTCGCGCGAGCCCGGCAGGCTGGCGAGCTTCTCGCTGTCGAAATGCGTGGTGACTTCGGTCGACGCGAGGTCGACCACCGGCGAGCCACTGACGGTGACGGTATCGCTGACGCTACCCGGGCTGATCTCGGCGTTGATGGTCGCCGTGAAGCCGAGCCCGACGTGAACACCTTCGCGAACGATGGTCCCGAATCCGGTGAGCTCGAACGTCAGCGTATGCTCGCCCGTCGGCACGGCGGAAAAGCGGTAGCCACCTTGCTGGTCGGTCAAGGCGATACGGGGCGTCATCAAAGACGGCCCTGACAGGCGTGACCGTCACGCCTGGCACGACGGCCTCGGTGCTGTCGGTGACGATGCCGTTGACCGCACCGGTCGTCGCGGTGACGGTCTGCGCCGTCGCAGCCGACGTGATTCCGCCTGTCAGAAGTAACAGGTGCGAAGCCGACGATCAGCGCGCGCGCAAAAAAACGACGCGAGCAAATCCGCATCGCCCCACCTGTCAGAAATAACAGGCGCAGCGCAGTCGATTCGGGCGCGCACCACGGCCGGACGCGGACAAACAATCGAGTAAATCCTCAATAGATTGGTGTTTTCTGAACGCAGCGTCCGCATAGCCACACTCGTGACCTCTCCACTCTTCGACGCGCGATCGGATTCCGTGTGGGTCCGAATCGTATCCGATCTGGCACGTCGATCGGCGTCACATGTGTGAAAAGGAATGGCGGATCGTGACCGCGCTCCGTCAGCCGCATCACAGCCTGTTGTGAGCCGGATGCTCAGACGTTTTCGATCCGTCCTGATCCGCCCGCGCGCGATGATTCAGTCGCGGTTGATGCGGGGCATGCGCCTTGCTCCCAGGTCGTTCACACACACGGACGCGTGAGACCGAGCGATGACCGAGGAGCCGAACGAACACAGGGCGCGGCACGAGGCGGCGTCACCGCTGCCGGACGCGACCGAGGGCCGTCCGAAGTCGTCGCTGGTGCGGGTCGAGATCGGCGCCCGATCGCACCGGGGCGCTGTCCAATCGAGCAACGAGGATCACTACCTGGTAGTCCGGCTCGGCCGGCAACAGGAAACGCTCTTGACGAGCCTGTCAGGTGCGGACGTACCTGAGCCCTTCGACGAGTACGGCTACGCCATGCTGGTGGCCGACGGTCTCGGCGACACCGGAGCCGGCGCGGCTGCGGGCCGGGTCGCGCTCAGCACGCTCGCCCATCTCGCGATCCACTTCGGCAAGTGGAACCTCCGGGTCGATGCCCGTACGGCGGGCGAGATCAAGGAGCGCGCAGAGTGGTTCCACCGGCGGGTCGATGATGCCGTGGTCGCGCAGAGCCGGACGCACGTCGTGCTCGCCGGCATGGCGACGACGCTGACCGCCGCCTACAGCGCCGGCGACGATCTGTTCATTGCGCACGTCGGGCATTCGCGCGCCTATCTGTTCCGCGACGGCCACCTGACGCAGTTGACGCGCGATCACACGATGGCGTGGCACACGACCGGCACCAGCCGGCCGGCGCGGGTGTCGCGCGCCACCCAGGATCTGCAGCACATCCTGACCGACACCATCGGCGGCGTGACCGATGGGCCGATCGTCGACGTCGATCACATCCGGCTCGCGAACGGCGATCAGCTCCTGCTGTGTACGAATGGCCTCACCGACATGGTGACCGACGAAAAGATCGCGGAGGCGCTGTCGCTGCGCCGTGGGGCCGTCGAGCAATGTCAGCTGCTCGTGGACCTCGCCCTGCAAGCCGGGGGCGAAGACAACGTGACCGTCACGCTGGCGGAGTATCAGATCCCGGAGTCGCCGCGGTGAACGGACTCGATTTCCTTCGCCACGCCACCGCGCTGGTACGCAAATACTGAGTTCTCTTGTGACTGCCCACTGAGCGGCACCACTCTGGATCTCGAGAGGTGGCGCTCGTGCTGATCGCTTCGCTGTCGTTCAACGTCCAACCGGACAAGCGTGGCGAGTTCGTCAGCGCGGTCAATCACATCATGCAGGCGCTCCGGTGGTCGTCCGGTTGTCTCGGGTGCCGGCTGATGAGCGACTGCGAGAACCCGAACTCGTTCACGCTCTTCTCCGAGTGGGACAGCCGATCCTTCCTCGACGGCTACCTGTCGTCGCCTCAGTTCCAGATCCTCGAGGGCACGCGTTATCTGCTGCGCGACGGTCCGGACCTGTCAATTGATGAAGTCGTGTCGCGCGGACGGTTTCCCGGACCGATAAGTACACTCCGATAGGACCAACGTCCAATTGCTGCGCTGGCGATGGCCGAGTAGATTTCGGGACGGTTCATGTGTCCCTGGTGAATACGCACCTGGACACACGGACCGTCCCGAGGCGTATATGAGGCTCCAAGCAGTCGCACCGCGCGTTGAATTCCCGAGCACATCGGCGGCGCCCGGAATGGTCGATCTGGTTGGCGAGAGCGATGCCTTCCGGTACATGCAGTTCCGCATGGAGCAGGTCGCGACGACCAACGCCACGGTGCTGCTCCTCGGCGAGACCGGCACGGGGAAGGGCGTGACCGCTCAGGCGATCCACCGCCAGAGTCCCCGGCGCAATGCCCGTTTCGTCAGCGTCGACTGCACCTCGCTGCCGGCGACGCTAATCGAGAGCGAGCTGTTCGGCCGCGAGAAGGGCGCATTCACCGATGCGCGCGCGACCCAGATCGGACGCTTCGAGCTCGCGCACGGCGGGACGATCTTCCTCGACGAGATCGGTGAGCTGCCGGCGGAAGCGCAATCGAAGCTGCTCCGCGTGCTGCAGCACGGCGAGTTCGAGCGCCTCGGCTCGCCGCGGACGATTCGGGTCGACGTGCGGATCATCGCGGCGACCAATCGGGTCCTGAGCGACGAAGTCAAGGCCGGGCGGTTCCGGCGCGACCTCTACTACCGCCTCAGCGTCTTCCCGATCACCATGCCGCCGCTGCGCGAGCGGCGCACCGACATTCCCGCGCTCACCCGTCATCTGGTGGATCGGCTGGCGCGGAAGCACCAGCGGCGGATCGACACGATTCCGCAGGGCGTCCTCGAGATGCTCGGTGAATACGACTGGCCGGGCAACGTCCGCGAGCTCGAGAACGTGCTCGAGCGGGCGATCATCACCACGCCGGATTCCACGCTTCGGCTCCTCGAGCCGCTCACCCCGGAGATGCTCGACGCCGTGCCGAACGCACCGACGACCGTGCTGGTGGACGTCGAGCGTGCGCACATCCTGCGGATTCTTCACGCCAGTGCCTGGCGGATCGAAGGACCGCGCGGCGCGGCGGCGCTCCTGGGGCTCAAGGCCAGCACCCTGAGGAGCCGGATGTTGAAGCTCGGGGTACAACGCGGGCCGGCCGAAGGCGCTTGGCCCCTGTCCGGCGGCCTGATCGTCGTTTTTCTTGCACGCCGGCCGGTTGCTGCGAGTACGATCGCAGCAAGGGACCTGATGGACGCGCAGCCGACGGTGTTCATCGTTGACGACGATGCGGATGTCCTCCAGGCGCTCGCGCGCCGGGTGCGGGCCGAAGACTTCCAGGTCGAGACCTTCACCTCGCCGGCCTCCTTTCTCGATCGCCTCCCCCACGACGGCGTCGCCTGCCTGCTGCTCGACCTCCAGATGCCGGAAGTGAGCGGCCTCGATCTCCAGCAGATGATGGCGTCCAGGGGGGTGACGATGCCGATCGTCTTCCTCAGCGGCAACGGCGACGTCCCGTCGACGGCGCAGGCGATGCGCGAGGGCGCGGTCGATTTCCTCGTCAAGCCGGCCGGCGAGGAGCAGCTCCTCGACGCGGTGACGCGGGCGCTGGCCAGGGCGTCGCAGGTTCAGCGGCGCAGCACCGAGCAGCGGCAGACCCACGAACGGCTCGCCCGGCTGTCGAAACGCGAGCGCGAAGTGTGCGACCTCGTCGCGGCGGGATTGCTGAACAAGCAGATCGCCTTTCAGCTCGGCATCGCCGAGAAGACGATCAAAGTGCATCGCGGGCGCGTGATGCACAAGCTCGAGGTCGACTCGGTCGCGGCGCTCGTGCGCCTGCTCGCCACCGTCGACGAACCGGCGACGCCGGAATCAACCTGAAATCAGTGGCTGTGGGTCGCGCGCTCGAGGGCGTCGAGCAGCCGCTCCTCGTCGAACGGCTTCAGCAGCGACGGCCGGTGCGTGCGGCGGATCGCCTCGCGCGTCTGCGGATCGTCGTGTGCGGTGATGAAGACGACCGTGGTTCCGCTGCCCGCTTCGCGCAGCCGTCCTTCCAGATCGAGACCGCTGATGCCCGGCAGATGAATGTCGAGGATCGCGCAGTCTGCTCTGCAGTCGCCGGCGAGGTACGCCTCGGCTGACGGGAACAGGTGCACCTCATGGCCGTGCGAGCCGAGCAGGCGGAACAGTGCGCTCCGAATATCCGGGTCGTCCTCGACAACCGCAAGAACGAGCCTGTCGCGATTCGGCATGTCGTCTTTCTGGAGCGTCCTCGTCGAGTGTGCTCGCATGGCGCCACACTTTTGTGACATGGCAGTGTGAACCTGGCGGGCGGTCGCGGCAATCGGACCTTGTACCTAGGGGTTTTTCCTGACCGCGCGGTCGTCGAGCCGGCGAGTGGGCGTCGCTCGCAGGTTGTGAACCCATCACCGCCTGTCGTGATGGACCCACCCGGGCGCTCCTATTAGCGGGCGTAGAGAGGCTGTCAGGCTGGTACGTGCTGTGCCTGTTCGACCCTTGGGCCAACCTACAGGATGAGCGAACGACGGAAGGACCTCGCAGCACCGCTGACCGCGGCGGCGCTGATCGCCCAGCAAGTGGCGGCGAACGCCATCAGGGACGGACTGTTCCTGACCTGGTTTCCGGTGACCAGCCTGCCGTTCTTCGTCGCCGCGGCGGCCATCCTGGCGGTGCCCGCCGTGGGTGGTTCGGGCCGCCTCATGGCCCGGTTCGGCCCGGCACGGGTCGTCCCCGGCATGCTGGCCGTCAGCGGCGTCCTCTTCTTCGTGGAATGGATCCTCCTCGGCAGTCAGCCGCAAGCAGCAACGGTCCTGCTGTATGCGCATTCCTCCGTGCTCGGCGCGATCGCAATCTCCACCTTCTGGTCGCTGCTCAACGAATGCTTCGACCCGCACGCGGCCAAGCCGCTGCTCGCGCGTGTGGCCGCGGCCGCCGCCTTCGGCGGGCTCGTGGGCGGCGTCGGGGCGGAACGCGTCGCGGCCATGATGCCGGACGGCGCGTTGCTGCTGATCCTGGGTGTCGGGGGCGGTGTCTGCGCAGCCGGCGCGATCATCGTGGGACGCGCCGCGCCGGCGCGCCAGCGCCGCAGTGAGAAACCGGTGCCCGCCGTCAGCGGGTGGTCGGAGATCAGGCGCGTCGCGCTGCTGCGCGACCTCGCGCTCGTGGTCGCCATCGCGGCCGCGCTCGCGGCCCTGGTCGATTTCGTCCTCAAGGCGGAGGCCCTCGCCTACTTTGGCAAAGGGCGACGATCTCGTCCGCTTTTTTGGCCTCTTCTACGCCGGCACCGGCCTGGCCGCGTTTCTCCTCCAGGCCACGCTGGGGCGGTTCGTGCTCCGCCGCCTCGGGCTGGGAGGCGCCGTCGCCAGCCATGCGGCGGCGGTCGGGGCCGCCTGCCTTCTCGGCTTCGTCGTGCCCGGCCCCTGGAGGGGCATCTTGTCGCGGGGCCTCGACGTCTCGGTGCGCGGCTCGGTGTTCCGTGCCGGGTACGAGCTCTTCTACACCCCGCTGCCGGAGTCGACGAAACGAGCCGCCAAGTCGGTCATCGACGTCGCCGCCGACTGCTTCGGGAAGGGCGCCGGCGCCGCGCTGATCCTGATGTTCACGATGCTCACCCCACGCTACGCGACCTCCGCGGTGAACGTCGCCGGCGTGCTCGCAGCGGGGGCGGAGCTGTTCATCGCCCGGCGGCTGCGGCCCGGATATGTGACGGCGCTCGAAGGCGGGCTGATGCGGCAGGGGGGAGACCTCGAGCGTGCCGCACAGTTCTCGATGTCCAACTTCACGGTCGCGCAGAGCATGGCCGGGTTCGACCGGGCGTCGGTTCTCCGCGCGCTCGAACAGGCCGCTGATTCGAAGCAGGCGGTGCCCCTCGACGATCCCGTCGTCGCCGCGATCGCCGATCTGCGGTCCGGCGACCTCACGCGCATCCGGTCGGTCCTGCGCGCGCCGCCGCGGGACCCGCTGCTGATTGGCGCGCTGATTCCGCTGCTCGCGGAGAAGGCGATTCTCCGTCAGGTCGTCGCCGCGTTGACGGCCTTCGGCTCGCGAGGCGCCGGCCAGCTGGTGGACGCGCTGCTCGATCCGGCCACGCCGGATACCGTGCGCCGTCGCCTGCCGCTGGCACTGAAAACCTGTGCCTCGCCGCTGGCGCGCGACGGCCTGGTGCAGGCGCTCGCCGCGCCCGGTCTCGAGGTGCGCATGCGCAGTGCGCGTGCGCTGCTCGCGCTCACCGAGGCACATCCGGATCTGGTCATGCCGCCGCAGGCGGCACTGCGTGCGGTCGAACGCGAGCTCGCGGGCTCCGACGACGACGGCGACCTCCGCGACCACGTCTTCAATCTGCTCGGGCTGGCGCTGGAGCGGGAGCCGGTGCGGATTACGGCGATGGCCTTCGACACGAGCGACGAGTACCTGCGCGGCACGGCGCTCGAGTACCTCGAGACGGTGCTGCCGCCGTCCATCTTCGCGGCGCTCGCGCCGCGGCTCTCAGGGGCGGTCGCCCCTGTCAGGCATCAGCGGGGCGCTGCGGCAGTACGTGCAGACCTGTTGAGCGCCGGCGCCACCTTCACCATGGCGCGCGGCCAGGTGCATCAGCCGCTCGGCGCATCGGCACTCGACGACGACAGTTAGGACGATGAGCCATCAGCCGCCGCACGATCGAAGCGATGACCAGCTGACCGGGCAGTCCGCCGTCGGCACACGTTCGGCGGAACCTGCCGTGTTCCAGGCCGGCGACGTCGTCGCCTTGCGCTTCCGCATCATCCGCTATATCGCGAAGGGCGGCATGGGCGAGCTCTACGAAGCCGAGGATCTCGAGCTGCACGAACGCGTAGCGCTCAAGACGATCCTCTCGGGCATCGCCGAGGACGAGCGCGCGATCGCGATGTTCAAGCGCGAGGTGCACCTCGCGCGCCAGGTGACGCATCCGAACGTGTGCCGGATTTACGACGTCTTCCGCCACAAGCCCTTCGACGGCGCTCAGGGCAAGCCCGGTGATGTGGGGGCCGGCCCGGCCGACGAGGTCGTGTTCCTCACCATGGAGCTGCTCCACGGCGAGACGCTGGCCGAGAAGCTCCGGCGTGATGGACGATTCGCGGTCGCCGACTGCCTGCCGATCCTGCGGCAGATGGCGGCGGGACTCGGGGCCGCTCATCGCGCGGGCGTCGTGCACCGCGACTTCAAGAGCCACAACGTGATGCTGGTGACGCCGCCGCCGCCGGAACAGGAGCTGCGCGTCGTCGTCACCGACTTCGGCCTGGCCCGCCGCACCACGCAGGACGAGCGCACCGCGATGTCGCTGTCGATCGGCGACGCGGGCGAGATTTCCGGCACGCCGGCCTACATGGCGCCCGAGCAGATCGAAGGCGGGCCGGTCACGCCGGCGACCGACGTCTACGCCCTCGGCGTGGTGCTCTACGAGATGGTGACCGGCGTCTGGCCCTTCATCGGCGACACGCCGCTCGGCACGGCACTCAAGCGGCTGCAGCAGGCCGCACCGCCGCCGACCACGCACGTGCCCGACGTGGACCCTCGCTTCGAAGCGACGATTCTGCGCTGCCTCGCCCGCCGCCCGGAGGATCGCTTCGCCCAGGTCGCCGATGTCGTCGCCGACCTCGAAGCGCCGCACCGCTCACTCCCGCGCTGGCGCTGGAAAACGATTGCCGCCTCGGTCGCTGCGATCGCGGCGATCGCCGTGGCCGCTGCGCTCGCTGCGCCTCTGTACTCGCGCTTTCACAAGCCGACGCCGCTCACCGACAAGGACACGATCGTCCTGGCCGACTTCGTCAACACGACGGGCGACGCGGTGTTCGACGACACCCTCAAGAAGGTCCTCGCGATCCAGCTCGAACAGTCTCCGTTCCTCAGGGTGCTGTCCGACCGCGCCGTCAACACGACGCTGAAACTGATGAATCGTCCACCGACCGAGCCTCTGACCGAGGCGGTGACACGGGAGATCTGTCTTCGAACCAACAGCACGGCGTTTCTGGTGGGCTCAATCGCCAGTCTTGGAAGCGAGTATGTGATCGGTCTCGACGCCGTGAATTGTCAGACCGGCGAGCGGTTGTCCAGGCAACAGGTCCAATCACCCAGGAAAGAAGACGTGCTCGGTACTCTGAGCAAGTCGACGACCAGTGCTGCGGGAGACCATCGGCGAGTCTCTGAGCACGATCCAGAAATACGACACGCCCATTTCGGAAGCCACGACATCGTCACTCGGAGCCTTGCAAGCCTATTCCCTGGGGAACAAGGCCAACGAGGCCAGCGGCTCGAACGCGGCGATTCCGCTCCTTCTGCGCGCGATCGAACTGGATCCCAATTTCGCTCTGGCCCACTCCTTTCTCGGGATCGTCTATGCCAACATCCAGGAACTGGACCTGGCCGGCGAACACTTCCGGAAGGCGTACCAGTTGCGCGGCCGGGTGAGCGAGCGGGAGAATCTCCGCATCTCCGCGTATTACTACAGCTACGTGACCGGGGAAGTCGAGAAGGGCAACCAGGCGTACGAGCTGTGGGCGCGAGCGTATCCTCGGGATTACATCCCGCGCAACAACCTGGGCCGTAACTACCAGTCGATGGGGCGATACGAGGAGGCTCTTCCGGAAATGCTCGAAGCCATTCGCCTCGACCCGGGCAACTCGGTGCCTTACAGCAACCTCGTCGAAATCTACTGCCGATTGAACCGGCTGGGCGAAGCAAGAGCCGCCTATCAGCAGGCGTTGGCCCTGAACCTGGATCGGCCCGGACTGCGCTACAACATGTATGGCGTGGCCTTTCTCGAGGCAGACGATGCCGAGATGGGACGCCTGACCGCGTGGGCTGCCGGCAAGCAGGGAGTCGAAGACTTCCTGCTCTCCTATCAATCGGACACGGAAGCCTACTCGGGACGTCTCAGCAAAGCGCGGGAACTGTCGCGCCGAGCCAGCGAGTCTGCCCTGGCTGCCGGCCAGAAAGAGACGGCGGCGATCAGGCAACTGAATGCGGCCCTTCGCGAAGCGGAGTTCGGCAATGTGGCCGAAGCCCGCAGCCTGGCGGCGTCTGCGTTGAGCCTGGCCTCGACGCTGAACACCCAGACTCTCGCAGCTCTGGCGATGGCCAGGGCGGGCGATACCGTGCGAGCGCGGGAACTGGCGGACGGGTTGGAAAAGGCGAACCCGCTCAACACGAGGATCAACGGCTACTGGCTCCCCAGCATCCGCGCCACGATCGAAATCAATCACCAGAATCCAAGGAAGGCGATCGAGATCCTCCAGGCCGCGGCCCGGTACGAGCTCGGCGTGGCCAATCCTCAGACCCAAGTAGGCGGAATGCTTTACCCGATCTACGTACGGGCACAGGCGTATCTCTTGCTGCGCCAGGGGAGCGCCGCTGCCGCCGAATACCAGAAGTATCTGGACCACCGGACCATTGCCGTCAATTCCCCTCTCGGCCCACTGTCCCATCTGGGTCTCGCTCGCGCCTACGTCACGATGGGCGACTCGGTGAAGGCGAAGGCAGCATATCTGGAGTTCTTGACGCGGTGGAAATACGCCGACCCCGACATTCCCATGTTCCGCGAGGCCAAAGCGGAGTATGAAAAAGTGCAGTGACGCGTCCGCCTGAGCCCGCCGTCTTTCAAACCGGCGACGTCGTCGCCTCTCGCTTCCGCATCATCCGCTATATCGCGAAAGGCGGCATGGGCGAGCTCTACGAAGCCGAGGATCTCGAGCTGCACGAACGCGTGGCGCTCAAGACGATCCTCTCGGGCATCGCCGACGACGAGCGCACGATCGCGATGTTCAAGCGTGAGGTGCACCTCGCGCGACAGGTGACGCATCCGAACGTGTGCCGGATTTTCGACGTCTTCCGCCACAGGCCCTTCGACGCGGCTCAGGGCAGGTCCGGCGACGCGGGGTCCGACCCGGCCTCCGAGGTCGTGTTCCTCACCATGGAGTTGCTCCACGGCGAGACGCTGGCCGAGAAGCTCCAGCGTGATGGACGATTCGCGGTCGCCGACTGCCTGCCGATCCTGCGGCAGATGGCGGCGGGACTCGGGGCCGCCCATCGCGCGGGCGTCGTGCACCGCGACTTCAAGAGCCACAACGTGATGCTGGTGACGCCGCCGCCGCCGGAACAGGAGCTGCGCGTCGTCGTCACCGACTTCGGCCTGGCCCGCCGCACCACGCAGGACGAGCGCACCGCGATGTCGCTCTCGATCGGCGACGCGGGCGAGATTTCGGGCACGCCGGCCTACATGGCGCCCGAGCAGATCGAGGGCGGGCCGGTCACGCCGGCGACCGACGTGTACGCCCTCGGCGTGGTGCTCTACGAGATGGTCACCGGCGTCTGGCCCTTCATCGGCGACACGCCGCTCGGGACGGCACTCAAACGGCTGCAGCAGCCGGCACCGCCGCCGACCACGCACGTGCCCGACGTGGACCCTCGCTTCGAAGCGACGATTCTGCGCTGCCTCGCCCGCCGCCCGGAGGATCGCTTCGCCCAGGTCGCCGATGTCGTCGCCGACCTCGACGCGCCACGAGTTCCGCGATCGAATCGGCGCTGGAACATGATCGCGACCTCGGTGGCCGCGATCGCTCTTGCCGTCGCGGTCGCCGGTGTTTTTTACTGGCGCTCTCACCAAACGACTCCGCTCACCGACAAGGACACGATCGTCCTGGCCGACTTCGTCAACACGACCGGTGACGGCGTCTTCGACAGCACGCTGAAACAGGCATTGGCGATCCAGCTCCAGCAGTCGCCGTTCCTCAGCCTGGTGTCTGACGAGCGCCTGCGCCAGACCCTGCGCCTGATGGGGCAGCCGGAGGGTGCACGCGTCACGCCGGCGATTGATCAGGAAGTCTGCCAGCGCTCGGAAGGCGCGGCCGTCATCCGCGGCTCGATCTCGAGCCTGGGGAGCAGCTACGTTCTGGGCCTCGACGCGGCGAACTGCCGCACCGGCGATGCGCTGTCGATGGAGCAGCTGACGGCAGAAGGAAAGGCGCAGGTTCTGAAGGCGCTCGATACGGCGGCTGCCGGGCTGCGCCGCAAGCTCGGTGAATCGCTCCAGACGATCGAGAAGTACGACACGCCGATTGAGGAGGCGACGACCCCATCGCTCGAGGCGCTGCAAGCCTACAGTCTGGGATTGGAGACCAAAGACATCAAAGGCGACGAAGCGGCCGTGCCCTTGTTCGAACGCGCGATTCAGCTCGATCCCCAGTTCGCGATGGCCCATGCGCTCCTCGGAACCAGTTATTCGAACCTGGGAGAACGCGACCGCGCGGCGGAGATGATCACGAAGGCGTATGAACGGCGCGAGCACGTCAGCGAGCGGGAGGCGTTCTACATCGATTCCTACTATCACGACCTGGTCAAAGGTGATCTCGACAAGGCTCGCCAGATCTATGAAGTGTGGGCGCAGGTCTATCCGCGCGATGACCGGCCGGTCGCTATCCTGGGCCTCCTTGCCAACTATCTCGGTCAATACGAGAAGAGCCTTGCGCAGGCGCGCGCCGCGCTGGCCCTCAATCCGGACAGCGGTTTGAGATATGCCAACCTCGTCCAAAGCGCTGTCTTCGTGCGCGACGTCAAGGAAGCGCGCGCGGTCGCCGACCAGGCGCTGGCGAAGAAACTCGAGTCGCCCTACCTGTCTCTTTATCTCTATCAGCTCGCCTTCTTGCAGGACGATGCGGCTGGCCTCGCGACGCAAGTCGCCTGGGCGACCGGTAAACCAGGAGTGGAAGACCTCCTGTGGGCGGCCGACGCGAGTTCCGCGGCGTATCGCGGCCGGCTTGGCAAGGCCAGGGAGTTGTCGCAGCAGGCGATCGTGTCGGCCAAACGAGGCGGAGCGAACGAGACGGCCGCTTCCTACGAGGCCAACGCGGCCCTGAGGGACGCGTTCTTCGGCAATACCGCAGAGGCGCAACAGCATGCGACGGCGGCGCTCGCGCTTCCGACAGGCCGGGATGTGAAGGTCGCGGCGGCACTGGCGCTGGCGATGGCGGGAAGTGTCGACCGGGCGCAAACGCTCGCGGCGGGCCTGGCCAGGGATTTTCCCGACGACACGCTGGTGAGGCTGAACTTCCTGCCCACCATCAACGCGCAGATTGCGCTGACCCGCCGGGATTCGGCGAAGGCCATCGAGTTGCTGAAGATCGCCGCTCCGGTCGAATTGGGCCGTCCGGGCGATGCGTCGCTCACTCCCGCGCTGTACCCGCTCTATGTGCGAGGCGAAGCGTATCGGGCCGCGGGCAAGGGCAGCGAGGCGGCGGCCGCGTTCCAGAAAATTCTCGATCAGCCTGGGGTTGTGCTGTACGAACCGATCGGGGCCCTCGCGCGGCTGGGCCTTGGCCGTGCCCTCGATCTGCAGGGCGACCCCGTGAAGGCACGAGCCGCGTACGACGCCTTCCTCGAACTCTGGAGGGACGCCGATCCCGACATTCCCGTGTTACGACAAGCCAGGGCGGAGTACGCGCGGCTGCGCTGATTGGACTGCCTGTTTCGGCTCCCTCGCCCCCTGCCAGCGCGCGCTCACCGCCCTCCGTCAGAGCGGTCACTACCCACGACATGCCGTGGCCTTCCACGAAGAATTCACGTGCGGCGACCTCCGGCCGGCCGTGCATCGCAGGATGCGGTCAGCCGTAACCCGGTGACGGCAAAGGCATTGTCGCGCCTGTTCACACGACGCCCTGGTGGCATCCCACGTGCTCCTCCTCCATCTAAATGGAGGCATCACATGCAGGCTGAAATGGGAATGGGGATGGCAAGTCAGGAACTGGACCGATTTCAGCACTTGGTATCCGACCTGTTCGCCCGCGTCATGCTGACGCCGAGCGAAGAGATCGACGCCGAGGTCGCTCTGGCATTGCCGCGCGTCCTCGAGAACCTGGCGGTCGATGATGTCCGCCTCCTGCGATTCGACGGTGACGGCCGCACGTTGACGGGCATCGAGCGATCGGCGCACGGCGCCGTCGCCGCCGGCCTGGTACACAGCCGGCCGCCGAATCTCGCGACTGGTATGTGTCGCGCCTGGCCACCGGCCAGCCGCTCGCGATCGTGGCCGACAGCGCCGACGGACCGGAACGCGAGCTGCTCCGCTCGCTCGGCGTCGCCGCCCACCTGGCGGTGCCGGTGCTGGTTGGATCGCGGCTGGTCTGCGCGCTGACGATCGGACTGGCCCGCCCGCCCGCGTCGTGGCCCGGGCCACTCGCCGACCGCGTGCGCCTCGTCGCCGAGATGCTGGCCGCGGGCCTCGAGCGGCGGCGTCAGGATCTGGCGATGCGCGACTTCAGCGCCGAGATCGATCGGCTGAACGCGCGGCTCTCGGCGGAGAACGCCTACCTGCAGGAAGAGATCAAGACCTACCACAACTTCGACGATCTGGTGGGCACGAGCGCCGCGCTCGGCGCCGCGCTCGCCCAGGTGTCGCAGGTGGCGCCGACCGACAGCACGGTGCTGCTGCTCGGCGAGACCGGCACCGGCAAGGAGCTCGTCGCGCGGGCGATTCACGCCCGCAGCGCGCGTGCGAAGCGCCCGTTCGTCTGCGTCAACTGCGCCGCGCTGCCGCCGACCTTGATCGAGAGCGAGCTCTTCGGTCACGAGCGCGGCGCGTTCACCGGCGCCGTCAGCATGCGCCAGGGGCGCTTCGAGCTCGCCGACGGCGGCACGATCTTCCTCGACGAGATCGGCGAGCTGCCGCTCGAGATCCAGGCCAAGCTGCTGCGCGTCCTGCAGGAGGGCGAGTTCGAGCGCGTCGGCGCGTCGCGCTCGCGCAAGGTCGACGTCCGCGTGATCGCGGCGACCCACCGCGACCTCGCCCAGGCGGTCGAGGCGCGGACGTTCCGCGCCGACCTCTACTACCGCCTGAGCGTGTTCCCGGTGCAGCTGCCGCCGCTCCGCGAGCGCCGCGAGGACATCCCGCAGCTGGTCTGGTTCTTCATCCACCAGCGCCAGCGCAAGCTGGGACGCCAGATCAAGCATGTGCCGAGCGCGGTGATGTCGGCGCTGCAGCGCTATCGGTGGCCCGGCAACGTGCGCGAGCTCGAGAACATCGTCGAGCGCGCGATGATTCGCGCCACCGGCGACACGCTTGCTGCTCGATGAGATGTTCGGCGCGCCGGTTCAGCAGGGCACCGAGGAGTCGGCGGTCGAATTGAACGCCGTCGAGCGCACCCACATCGAGCACATCCTGCGCGAGTGCGGCGGCAAGATCAACGGACGCGGGAACGCGGCCGAGCGGCTGGGCATTCATCCCAACAGCCTGCGGTTCCGGATGAAGAAGCTTGGCGTCTCGCGGCCGGTGCATCTGAAGGGCGGCGCGCTGCCGCCGGCGCGTTCGTTTCTCCGCGCGGTCGGCGCGTCGTAGCGCCTTACGAACTCACAACCGCCCGTAAGGGAAGTCACGGTCGGCCGTTGCTGGCGGCGCTGCGATTCATCGCGGGTCGCCGGCGGCAACTGAATTCACGCCAGTTGTCACCGGTTGTCGAATCGCTTCGGTGGCCTACGCCTTGCGCTGCCTCTGCCCGTGAACCTTCGAGTAGACGTCGTCGGCGCAGCCGGGCGGCGCGTCGTCCGGCCGGCGGGACGGCTCCTTGGAGAGGACATCCCGATCTTCGAGCAGATCTGCAACGACCAGGCGCCGCCATTCCAGATCGATCTCGAGGAGCTGTTGTCGGCGGACGAAGCCGGGCTGGCCGTCCTGCTCCGGCAACGGGAACGAGGCGCCCGCTTCGTGCATGTGCCGGCATACATCAGGCTTCGCCTCGCCGCGGCGGCAAAGCGCGCCGACCCGACGCTCGTGAGGCGGCGTCCGCGGCGTCAGCTGTAGTGTCCGGCTTTAGCCGGACCTGATGTAGTGTCCGGCTTCAGCCGGACCTGGCTAAGCGTTTTTAGATCTATATCTATGTAGTGTCCGCCTTCAGGCGGACCTCGCGCGTCAGCGCTGGTGCAGCGCGGCGCGAGCGGACTGGAGCGCCTTGCGGTGGACCTCGAGGGTATAGCCGGTCTCGCGCGCCAGCCGCGGGCTCCCCTCGAACAGGTGTCGGACCACGTCGGGCGCGATCAGCACGACCTCGGTGTCCTCGAGGGCGACGGCGCGCATGTCCGCGGCCTGATGGCCGTGCATCCCGGTTTCCCCGCAGAACTCGCCGGCTTGAATCGTCGCGATCTCGCTCGCCTGACCGTCTCTCATCACCTGCAGCGAGACGGTGCCCGACACCACGAAGTAGACCCCATCGAGTGCATCGCCCTTGTCGAAGAGCCGCTCGCCGGCGCCGAAGGTCAACGGCCTGGTTCGGGCATGGTCTTCAGGAGGGATCGCCGGGAGCCGCGGGAACCGGGCCAGCAGGTCGGCGCCCTCGGGCTTCACTGTCGTGAATGGGCGCTCCTGCTGGTGCTGCAGCGCCACGTGCACGGGGTAGGGCATGGTGAAGCCGTGACGTTTCGCCATGTACCAGATGCGGGTGACCAGCTCGTTCTTGACCGGCCACCGATCTTTTTCCGTGGTGCGGTAGATGAGGCGGTACTTGACGCTGAAGTCGCCATAGCCAAGCGTCGCCGCGATCGGTTTCGGGCTCTTGAGTACACCGTCGGTCTGGAGCAGCAACTCGACCAGGGCCTGGCGCACCTTGTAAGGCGGATCCTGGAAGCTGAACGCGACGTCGACCAGCTCCATGCGGTTCGGCATGGGCCGGGAGAAGTTCACGATCGTTTCCTTGTTCAGCGTCGAGTTGGGGACGACCTGGATGGCACCGCCCCGGGCCTCGATGTGCGCCGACCGCCAGTTGACCTCTCTCACCTCACCCGCCATGGTGCCGACTTCAATGGTGTCGCCGACCTCGAACGGCCGCTCCATCAGGAGCATGAGGCCGGAGAACAAGTTGCCGAGCGGTTCCTGCAGCGCGAGGCCGACGACGATCGATGTGACGCCGAGGGCCGCGATCGCGCCCTCGATCTCCCGCCCCCAGACGAACGAATAGACCATCGCGAGGCCGATCGCTGCCAGCAGGAGGCGCAGCAGATCGCGCAACAATCTGGGGACCTTGCTCTGCCAGGTGCCGGCTCGCGCCGACTCGAACACCAGGTTGTTGATGACCCCCATGATGGCGACGATCGCGGTGGCCAGGCACAGCGTCTCGGTGAGCCGAACCCCCAGACTCGATTCCGGCAGGAGGACGACCCAGCGGAGAAAGAGCGTGAGGGCCACGAGCGGAAGGACCCAGGCTCGGATGAACCGGACCGACGCCGCGACCGGCTGACCGGCCCTGGCCAGGGCGAACGCCAACTCGTTGAGCGCCATGAGCAGCGCAGGAAAGCCGAGCGCCAGGCCGAGCCCGAACACCCATTGCTGGGACACCTGGTTCAGGAGCTCGTTCATGCGGTGGCCTCGTCGAGAAGCGAGAACAGCTCGAAGGGGCCCATGCCTCGCACATCGGCGCTCGTCGCCGAACCGAAGGGGACGAGATCGCGCACGCGCTCGTAGACGGCGCGCGTGACCCGGATCGACGTCTTGCCGTCGGACTCGATGCCCCTCGCCAGCTTCACGGTGTCGCCCCACAGGTCGTAGATGAACTTGCGCCGGCCGACCAGGCCGCCGATGACCGGCCCGGCGTTGATGCCGATCTCGGCGACCAGCCGCACGCCGCGCTCGGCGTTGAAGCGCTTGACGATGCGCACGACCTCGCGAGCGAAGTCGACCATGCGCGCGGTGTGGTCGGGGCGTTCCACCGACAATCCCGAGACGGCGAGATAGGAGGAGCCGATGGTGCGGACCTTCTCCACGCCGTGCTGCTCGGCCGCCTCGTCGCACGCGGCCACGATGTCGCTGAGCAGCGCCATCGAGGCGTCCTCACCGAGCTCGGGTGACAGCGACTCGAACCCGACGAGGTTGACGTACGCCACGGTCACGTCCGCGAACGACTGGCGCGCCTCGGCATTGCCGTCGCGCACATGGGCCGCGCCCGACGCTGGGAGAAGGCTCACAAGGAGCCGCTCGTTCTCGAGCACCTGGCGGTCCAGCTCCGCGCGGCTGGTGCGAAGACTGGCCACCATTTCGTTGAACGCTTCGGCCAGCTCGCGGTACTCGTCGGTGGCGACCACCTCGACTCTGACGTCGAGCGCACCCTGGCTCACTCGCTTGGCCGCCCGCACCAGCGCGCTGATCGGCCGCGTCAGAACTTTGGCCAGCAGCAGCGCCATGACCGTGGCGAGCAGCGAGAGGCCGACGCCCCAAATGACCACGCGCCTCGCATAATCACCGAGCGGTGCCATCGCCTCGGCCTCGTCGATCTTCGCGACGACGCCCCACCGCAGCGAATCCAGGTCGACCGGCCCGTAGGCCATCAAGGCCGGAACGCCACGGTAGTCGTCGATCGCTGTCACGCCCCTCTCGCCTCGAAGCGACGCCCTCGCCGCCTCGTGCTCCACCGGAACGGTGAGGATGGTCGTGCCGAGCTTTTCGACCGTGTCGACGACGCGACTCGTGACGGTTGATCGACGCAATGTCGCGAGGAACGCGGCCCGATCCTCGATCAGGAAGCGCGAATCGGTCCGCATCGTCTGATCGGGGCCGAGGAGGTAGACCTCGCCCGTCTTCCCGAGCCCCTCCGCCTCCCATTGCTGATTACCCGACAGAGCGTTGCTGATCGGCTCGATCGGCAATCGGAGCACCATGATCGCGATCATGCGCGGACCGTCGAAGACCGGCGTGCCGACAAAGGCTTTCGGATCGCCAAGGGCCGGATAGTACGCCTCGAAATCGGCCACCCGGTAGTCGTCCACGTTCTGCGAATTGCGCAGGCTCAGCACGAGCCTCGACATCTTGCTCGCCGCATAGGGACCGTTGACGAGATTGGTGCCGAGAACGGAGGACTGTTCGAGACTGAAGAACACGTCGAGCGTCTCGGGGTCCACCAGGGTGAGGTTTCCCTGCTCGAGCCGATCGATGGCGCCCTGTAGTTCGGTCAACACGCGCGGCGACCGCCTGCGCGTACGGGCTCCTGTCTGTGGCCGAGCGGTTGATACGTCTCGTCCCGTACGGCTTCGGCCCGGTCGCGAGGTAGTGGTAGTGGAGGTACCAGCCGGTCGGCGTCGTCGGCAGGAGGCTGCCTTCGGGCGGCTCAATCGCCGCATGTTTGGTCAGCGCCGGCACGAACTCGTCGTTGTAGAAACGTCTGACTTCGGTCTGCATCTCCGCGGTGACGGGCTCTCGGGCGAGCTGCCGGTACGCCGCCAACAGTTCCCGGGCGGCGTTGCGTCGTGATACTCGATGCCGACAGGCTCAGGGCCTCATTGCGCGCAGACCTGAGGATGTTCTGGACCATCGCGGTCTTCGATCGCTGCAGGCCCATGAGCTCGCGCTCGGAGGCCGCCCGAAGACTCTGGCCCGCGCTGACATACCCGATCAACGACACCACGCCGACGGTCACCAGCGTCAGCAGGACGAAGGCGGCGATCAGCTTCGACTGAACGCTGAGCGAGCGGGCGGAGAACATTGATGCAGTGCCGCCCTTCGAGCAAGAAGGCCGCCACGACGGCCCGAGGGCAGCATCCGGCCTTGATCCTGTGGGATACCACCGGCTGTGATCGGGTTCACCACCTGCGGTGAGGGGATGTCGCGCGTCGCGCCGGGTGCTGGTGAACGCGATGCCGGCCGGCCGGCACGGATGTTGAGAGGCCCTTCCGCATGGCCTACAAGCGCAAGGACCGGGTGAACGCGATCGAGAAGCTCGCGGTCCGTCCCAAAGGCAAAGTGTCGATGGACGACTTCGACCCCGGCTACACCTGGAAAGGCGTGAAGAAGGAGAACGCGAAGCAGTTGCTGAGCGACGGCGTCCTGCGGCTGGCGGCGCTGCAGGACAAGTTCTACGCGCAGGACACCTACTCGCTGCTGATCGTCCTGCAGGCGATGGACGCCGCCGGCAAGGACGGCACGATCCGCCACGTCATGTCGGGCCTCAACCCGCAGGGGTGTCAGGTCTACAGCTTCAAGGGCCCCTCGGCCGAAGAACGCGATCACGACTATCTCTGGCGGTCGATGAAGGCGCTGCCCGAGCGCGGCCGGATTGGCATCCACAACCGCTCCTACTACGAAGAAGTGCTCGTCACCCGGGTCCACCCGCACATCCTCGAGTCGCAGCAGCTCCCGGCCGACCGAAAGCGCAACGGGATCTGGAAGGAGCGCTACGAGCAGATCAACAACTTCGAGGACTACCTCGTCGACAACGGCGTGATCGTGCTCAAGTTCTTCCTGAACGTGTCGCGCAAGGAGCAGAAGCGCCGGTTCATGGAGCGGCTCGATCGGCCGGAGAAGAACTGGAAGTTCTCCGTCAACGACGTGAAGGAGCGGGCCTTCTGGAGAGACTACATGAAGGCCTACGAAGACGTGTTGTCGCACACCAGCACCAAGCGGGCGCCGTGGTACGTGATTCCCGCCGACAACAAGTGGTTCGCTCGCCTCGCCGTCGGCACCATCATCTACACCACGCTCGAGGGACTCGACTTGCAGTACCCCAAGGTCGGCAAGGAAAAGAAGCAGGAACTGCTGGCGGCGCGGGCGCTGCTCGAAGCGGAGAAGGACTGATGGTCCGTCTGGCCTTCGTCGTCGTTCTCGCGTTGCTGCTCGACGCCTCGCGCGCCACCGCTCAGGAGAGCCGGCAGCAGGTGCTCGAGCAGGAAAAGGCCGCCAAGGCCGCGGCCGTCGCTCCCTACGAGCCGAACAAGGCCGAGAAAATCTTCAATTGGGCGATGGATTCGTTCCTGCTGGCGCCGCAGGGATTTCTCCCGCTCATCACCAGCATGCCGAAGGGCGACAACGTGTTCCATGGCGGCGGCATCGCCCTGGGCGCGATGTACCGCGGCTTCCTCGGCGACCATGCCGGATGGTCGGCCACGGGGCTGTTCAGCGTTCCGGGCTACACACACGTCGACGTGTCCGCCGATGCGCTCCGCCTCGCGCACGGCCGTCTCGCCGTGCGTGGCGGCGGCGGCTTTACCAGCGGCGCGCAAATCCCCTTCTACGGCGTCGGCGCCGGATCGTCGGTCGATAATGCGACGAATTTCGGCGTCGAGATGGGCTACGTCGGTGGGGAGGTTCGCGCCCGTCCGGTGCCGTGGGTCGTCCTCGGCGCCAGTGCCGCGCTCGAGGATTTCACGACCAAGGAAGGCAGCGGCGCGGATCCGTCGATCGAGACGCTGTTCAACGCCGCCACGGCCCCGGGTCTCGCAGTCTGCACCCAGATACGTGCACGCCGTCGCGTCCGCGGGCATCGACTCGCGTCCGGCGGCGGGGTATGCGCGACGCGGCGGCCTCTACGAGATCCGGTACCACGATTATCGCGATACCGACGACACCTACACCTTCAGCCGCGTCGACGCCGAGGCCATCCAGCACATCCCGATCCTGCGTGAGAACTGGGTGATCTCCCTGCGGGGCCGGGTGCAGACGACGCTCGACGATGCCGACGTCGTACCGCACTTTCTCCTGCCGATGCTCGGCAGCGGCGAGTCGCTGCGAGCCTTTGGCACGGCGCGCTTCCACGACCGCCACAGCATGCTTGTGCAGGCGGAGTGGCGGTGGATCCCCAACCGCTCGTTCATGGACATGGCGTTGTTCTACGACGCGGGGAAAGTGGCGGCCAATCGAAGCGCGTTGGACTTCGATGGCCTGGAGCACGACTTCGGAGTGGGCCTCCGGTTCCACGGCCCGCTCACGACGCCGCTGCGGATGGACCTGGCGAAGGGTCGCGAAGGCTTCCGCATCGTCTGGGGCGGCTCGGCGGTCTTCTGACGACCGTGCCGTTCGGCGTAGTGCGTTCGCCGTTCGAGGTCGACTTTTACGAGGAGTTCCAGTGCGCGCACGTTCTCTAGTTCACGCGGTCGCGATTGTCCCGCTCGCCGCGATCGTCATGCTGGCGCTCATCGATCCGCTGGCGGCAAACGATCGCAGGTTCTACAACGACGACCCGATTGCGACCGAGCCCGATCCGGGCGACGCCAGCGGCGTGCAGCCGTGGGACATCGATCTCATCTGGGATCTCAGCTACAACACGTTCGCGAGGCCGGGCGACCCGACGCCGAACGTGCGCGCGCGCAGCATCAACACGATCGATGAGGTGCCCGATTCGAGCTGGTTCACCAACCGCATCCTCGCCCGCAGCGTGTCGACCGACGAGGCGGCGCGCGGTCCGCTGACCGGAGACGGGCCGGCCCCCGGCCGGTGGACGGTGATCGCGCGCAAATCAGCAGGCGCAGCGCCGGGCTTCACCGTGCGCGATCCGCGCGACCAGGTCTGGTTCATCAGCTTCGACGGCGCGGGGCATCCCGAGGCGGCCACCGGCGCGCTGCTCGTCGCCAACAAGATCTTCTGGACGCTCGGGTACTGGCAGGTGGAGAACTACCTGACCACCGTGCGGCTCGACAACCTCGACATCGCCGAAACGGCGACCTTCGAAGTGCGAACTGGCCACAAGCGCCAGGTGCGGATCGGCGACCTCAAGGAGGTGTTCGCTCGCGCGCACCGCAACGCCGACGGCAGCTATCGCGCGGTCGCCGCCCGGGCCATCCCCGGCACGCCGCTCGGCGGTTTCCGCTATCACGGCACGCGTCCGGACGATCCGAACGACGTCGTGCCGCACGAGCACCGGCGAGAGCTGCGGGCGCTGAAAGTCTTCGGGGCGTGGGTCAACCTCACCGATATGAAAGCGGGCAACACGCTGGATACGAGGGTGACCGAGAACGGGCGCACGATTGTCCGCCACTACCTCCAGGACGTCGGGTCGGCGCTCGGGTCGGGCGCGCTCGAGCCTCACGAACCGGACGACGGCTGGGAGTATCTGTACGAAGGCGACAAGCTGATGAAGCGGCTCGTCAGCTTCGGCTTCTACATCCAGCCGTGGCAGACCGCCCGCTACGAGGAGTACGTGGCCGCCGGCCGCTTCGAAGGCGACGCGTTCGACCCGACCACATGGCGTCCGCGTACGCCCTCGGGCGCGTTCGTGCGCGCCAGGCCCGACGACACGTTCTGGGCGGCACGCCGGGTCCAGGCGTTCACGCCCGAGATGATTCGCGCCATCGTCAAGAGCGGCGCCTACAGCGACCCGGACGCGGAGCGGCACATCGCCGACACGCTGATCAAGCGGCGCGACAAGGTCGTCGCCGCCTATCTGCCGGCGATCAACCCGCTGGTCAACTTCGCGCTCGCAGAGAACGGCACGCTGACGTTCGAGAACGCCGCGGTCGCGGCGAATACGGCGACGCAACCGTCTGGCGGCTATACGGCGCGATGGGCGTCGTTCGACAACGCCACGGGCGCGACGCAACCGGTCGGCGAAACGAGCGCGGCGGTCACGACGCTCGCGCCGCCACCGGGGTTGGGCGCGACCGCCGGCGGATTCGTGCAGGTCGCCATCACCGCTGTCGATCAGCGTTATCCCTCCTGGGCCGCGCCGGTCACGGTGCACTTCAAACGCGAGCCGCAGGGCTGGAAGCTGGTCGGCGTCGAACGTCTGCCATGAGCGAAATCGGGTTGCCGCGGTGCGTGTGATCCTCGCGCTGATTGCCGGCGTCCTCTCGCTGGCTGGCCGGCGCTGCCGGTGCAGGCGCAGGAGCCCGCCGAGCCCTTCGGCCGAGCAGGCGCCGCTCGTCGAGATCGACACGGCGTCGGTGCGGCTCGACGGACGCGTCGCTCTTTCGTGTCCGTGGCGTGTCGTCGCTGGATGCGGCGACGAGAGCGCGCGCCATCGCGGAACGGATCGAAGCCGTCGCGGCCGATCGTTCGGTCGGCGTCGACACGCTTCAGGTCATCGAAGTCGACGGCCTGTTGAGGATTGTCGCCGGCGACCGTCCGATCATGGCCATCGCCCCCGCCGACGCCCGGCTCGAACAGGTGTTGCCGGCGACGCTGGCGGTGACACACCTCGACCGGATCCGCAGCAGCATCGTCGACTATCGCGCCGACCGATCGAAAGCGAGTGCTCCAGCCCGCTGTACTGCGCACCGCTGGCGCCGCGCTGTTGTCGATCATGCTTGCCGCACTCGTCGTCTACGGCACTTACCGGATCGCCCGCATCGCCGACGGCCGTCTCCAGCGCAAGATCGGCAGGATCGGCATCAAGAACTACGAGCTCGTCCGGCAAGAACGCGTCCGCGACGTGTTCAGGGGACTTCTGCGCGGCGTCGCCGGTCTCGTGCTCCTGGCAATCACTCTGGCGTTCCTGAGTTACTCGCTGGGGCAGTTCCCGTGGACCCGCGGCACGTCGGCCGGCCTGGTCTCGCTGGTCGTCGGGCCGCTGCAGACGATGGCGCAGGGCGTGGTACGGCAGATCCCCAATCTGATCTTCCTCGCGATTTTCTTTGTCGTCGTCCGATTCATATTGCGGATGACGCGGCTCTTGTTCGAGGGGATCGGTCGCGGCTTCGTGACATTCGCGAACTTCGAACCGGAATGGGCGGCACCGACCTACAAAATTGCGCGCCTGGCGATCGTCGCCTTCGCCATCGTCGTCGCCTACCCGTACGTGCCTGGCTCGGACTCCGACGCCTTCAAAGGCGTGTCGCTGTTTGTCGGCGTGCTCCTCTCGCTCGGCTCGTCGTCGGCGATCGCCAATGTCATCGCCGGCTACTCGCTGACGTATCGGCGGGCGTTCAAAATCGGCGATCGCGTCAAGATCGGCGGCCTCGTCGGCGACGTGACCGACCAGAAATTGCAGGTGACCCGTCTCCGTTCGCCGAAGAACGAGGAATTCGTCATCCCGAACTCGCAGATCCTGAACGGGGATGTCGTCAACTACAGCACGCTGGCGCACACGCACGGCCTGATTCTCCATACCGACGTCGGCATCGGCTACGAGACACCGTGGCGCCAGGTGGAAGCGATGCTGCTGATGGCGGCGGACGCGACTCCTGGCATGCTCCGCGAGCCGCGCCCGTTCGTGTTGCAGAAAGCGCTTGGCGATTTCGCGGTGACCTATGAGTTGAACGTCGTACTGCGACAACCCGCATGCGATGGCGGCGCTCTACACCGCGCTTCATCGCCAGGTGCTCGACGTCTTCAACCAGTACGGCGTCCAGATCATGACGCCGGCGTACGAGGGCGATCCGGCGACGCCCAAGGTGGTTCCGCCAGATCTCTGGCACCTTGCGCCCGCCGCGGTGGCCGCGTCGGCGTCGGCGATGCCCGCCGCGCCCGGCCCGGCCTCGTCGGCGCCGCGGGTCTGACGCGAACCATGAAAATGTCGCGCCCACAGGGCGCCGGAGCTCGCCCCGCCGACGTCACCGTATGTTGTTACCGTGCTCTCGGCGAGTGGCAACAGAGGCACGACGGATGGCCGAGATGCGATGCGAAACGAATGTTTTCAGGCATTTGACGTCGACCGCCGTCGACTCGAGGTGGTCCGTCGATTGCGTTTTGCACGACGGGATGCGGCGGCCCTGAAGGGCCGCCCTACAGGGGCGTACAGGGCAGCGGCGGCCCTGAAGGGCCGCCCTACAGGCGGGCTACGGGGCCGCCCTACTGTCAATGTTGCCACTCGCTCTAATCACGAGGGCGGTGCAAGATACGGCGGCAGCCCTGGAGGGCTGCGCTATAGCAGCCATCGTCTTGAAAAGGAGCATTGGAATGAAGTGCACGATCGCCGCATGGTTCATGGCCGGTGCGCTGGCCGCGGTCGCGATCGCGGTGCCCGCCGGGGCGCAGCAGTCGGTCGCGCCGAGCGCCGACGACAAGGTCACGATCAACGGCTGGGCGCTGAACATGAGCAACATCGCCACCGGCGCCAACCAGTCGATTCGAATCAACATCGACAAGTGGTCGAGCCCGTCGCAGCGCCAGCATCTGATCGACACGTTTCTCGCCAAGAAGCAGGATGGGCTGCTCAGTGCGCTCGAGAAGCAGCCCGAGATGGGACGGTTCAATTTTCCGGGCTACATGGGCCCGGATCCGAATAATGTCATGCGCCTGGGCACCGACATCCGCTACGCGATGAATTTCGCCGGCGAGGATGGCGGGCGCCGCATCGTCATCATCACGCCGCGCGTCATCGGCTTCCGCGAGGCGGCCAACCAGCCCCGCACCGTCGACTATCCCTTCACGCTGTTCGAGATGCGGTTCAACGGCGCCGGCAAGGGCGAGGGCAAGATGGCGTACGAGACGCAGATCAATTTCGACAAGAAGAAGAACACCGTCGAGCTCGAGAACTACTCGAGCGAACCGGTCCGCCTGAACAACCTCGAGCTCGAAGTGAGGAAGAAGTAGATGACCCCACGCGCCGGATTCACGCTCCTCGCGACCCTCGTCGCGATCGTCGTCGGCGTCCAGTCCGGCGCGGCGAAGGTCAAGGTTCGCGCCGACTTCAACAAGGCGTTCGCGTTCGCGCAGGCGAAGACCTGGGGATGGAATCCCAAAGGACCCGGGGACATCATGATGGCCCGGACGCCGGGCGATGATCCCGCGGAAACCAAACGCCAGGCCGAGCCGGTGATCATGAACGCGGTCGCGGCCGAGATGCCGAAGCGCGGCCTCGCAACGGCGACCGCGGCTCCGGATCTCACGCTCACCTACTTCCTGCTCCTGACGATGGGCAGCTCCGCGCAGACGGTCGGCCAGTTCCTGCCCACGACGACCGCCTGGGCGCTGCCGCCCTTCGTCGCCTCCACGCAGTCGCTCGAATTCATCGAGCAGGGGGCGCTGGTGCTCGATTTGAGCGCCAACGGCGAGGTCGTGTGGCGGGGCGTCGGCGAGGCGCAGATCAAGATGGACCTCGACCAGAACAAGCGCGTCGCGCTCGTCAACGAAGCGGTCCGGGAGATCCTCGGGCGCTATCCGCCGAAAAAGTAGCCGCGGTGTCGTCCCGGCACGGGATGGAGTGACCTCCTATGACTGAGCCAGAGCGCGCCTCCGGCATCGAGCGTTTCCTCAACCTCTTCACCGAGGTGCGCGCCGGCGAGGCGAGGACGGCATTGCTGCTCGCCCTCAACGTCTTCCTCATCCTGATGTCGTACTACATGCTGAAGACGGTGCGGGAGGCGCTGATCCTCAGCGAGGGATCGGCCGAGCTCAAGAGCTACCTCTCCGCCGGTCAGGTGGTGGTGCTGGCGTTCGCGGTTCCCTACTACGGCCGCCTGGTCGCCGCCTTCCCGCGCATGAAACTGATCAACGTGGTCACGGCGTTCTTCCTCATCTGTCCAGTGGTCTTCTACGTCCTGGCGCAGATGGGCGTCCCGCTCGGGATGATCTACTTCATCTGGATCGGCGTCTTCAACCTGATGATCGTCGCGCAGTTCTGGTCGTTCGCCAACGACGTCTACTCGAAGCAGGAAGGCGAGCGCCTGCTCGTCATCGTCGGCCTCGGCGCCTCGCTCGGCGCCGTCGCCGGCTCGATCGCCGCCGAGCGTCTGATCGAGCCGTTCGGCGTCCTGCAGTTGATGCTGCTCGGCGCCGGCGTGCTCGGGCTGCAGCTGCTGCTCACCAACTACATCGATCGGATCGAGCGCGGCCGGCGGCCGGCGGCGCCGAAGAAGGCGAACGCCGCCCCGCGACCAACGCCTTCGCGATGGTGTTCCAGACGCGGTATCTGCTGCTGATGGGCCTGATGCTGATGCTGGGGAACTGGATCAACACGACCGGCGAGTACATCCTCGGCAGCATCGTCAAGGACAACGCCGTCGCGGCGATCGCCGCCGGCACCGCCCCCGGGCTCACCGAGGGACAAATCATCGGGAATTTCTACGCCAGGTACTTCTCGATGGTGAACGCCGTCGGTCTCTTCCTCCAGCTGTTCGTCGTCTCGCGTATCGTCAAGTACGCCGGCGTCGCCTGGGCGGTGATGGTACTGCCGGCGCTGTCGTTCGGCGCTTACAACGTGATCGTGTTCGTGCCCTTCCTCGCCGCGGTGCAGGGTGCAAAGGTGTTCGAGAACGCGACCGACTACTCGCTGAACAACACCGTGCGCAACATGCTGTTCCTGCCGTGCACCTACGAGCAGAAGTTCGCCGCCAAGCAGGCGATCGACTCGTTCTTCGTCCGGATGGGCGACGTGCTGTCGGCGGTGCTGGTGTTCATCGGCACGACCGCGCTGGCGCTCTCGCCGCGCGGCTTCGCGACGGTGAACGTCGTGCTCGCGCTGGTGATGCTGCTCCTCGCCTGGCGCGTCGGCCGCTACTACAACAAGCTGACCGTGACGGCCCCGCGACCAGCGGCGGCCGCGTAGCGAGCCGCGCAGTCGTGCCGGACCCGCCGGAACTGCCGATGACCGACGACGAGGAGGAGAGCGACGCGGCGCGTCCCGGGTCTCCAACGATGACCACTACCTGGTGATGCGGCCTGGCCGGCAGCAGGAGACGCTGGCGACCAGCCTCAGCGAACCACGCTCACCGCGGCCTACAGCGCCGGCGCCGATCTGTTGGTGCTGGCGCAGTATTCGATTCCGGTGGAGAAGGAGTCCGTCTACTGATTCAGATACTCGAGTGCGAACCGCAGCGGACCTCTCTGATGATCCCGCCGAACCGACCGTCCAGCTCGAGGATCAAGAAGGCGCCGGGGCGACCGACATCGCGCGGATGAAAATTGCGGCCAACGCGCACCCGAACGTGCAGGGAAACGTGATGGCCGCGACGAATTCTTAATTCCTAATTCTTAATTCTTAATTCAGCGGCGGCGGCCGCCGCCAGCGCGCGCTCCCCCGCCGCCGCGTGAACCGCTGGCGCGGTAACTGCCCGAACTCGTGGACCCGGCGCTGCGGGCGCTGCTCGCGTCGTTGGTCCGCCGCGTACCCTCGGCCCGCGCCGCGGAGTCGCGGTTCACCTGGCCCGCCGTCGCCGAGTCCCAGCCGGAGCTGGCGGCGCGATCGCGCGCCTGCGTGCCGCGCCTGCTGCGCGCGGTCCTGCGCCTGCTGGCGCTGCTGCGGCGTCGGCTGCTCGACGCCGCTCCAGCCGCCGTCGCCGTACTTCTGCCAGCTGTCGCCCTTCTTTGCGGTAGACGTTGCCGTCGTGGCCGGCGTAGACGTCGCCGCTGCCGGTTCGCGCGACGCCGGAGGTGCCGCCGGGTCCGGTGCGGCTGTATGGCCTCGCCGCCGCCGCTCGTCTGGGTGGTGCGCGTCGTGACGCCGGTGACGTTGTTGGTCGTCCGCGCGGTGGCCGCCCAGTGATCGCCGCGCTGCACGCCGGTCGCGCCCCAGCTGCCGTAGACGTTCGAGCCCTGCCGCGTCGCGCCGTACGCGCCGGTGCGCGGGTTGTAGGCCTGCGCCGCGCCGCGCGCGCCGTACGGACCGTAGGCGACCGCGCCGCGCGAGTAGGTGCCGGTTCTCGGGTTGTAGCGCTGGCCGACGCCGGCGCCGCCGTAGGGACCGTAGGCCACGGCGCCGCGCGAGTAGGCGCCGGTCCACGGGTTGTACGACGCGCCGTACCCGTAGGTCGGATAGTGCGGGTAGTAGTAGGGGTAACCACCATAGAACCCGTAGTACGGCGGATAGTAGTAGCCGGTGCCCCAGACGACGCAGCCCCACGCGACCATCGCGCCCGTGAACGCCGCCGCCGTCGCGAAGACCACGGCGTCGTCGTTCGACTCCTCCACCGTGACGTAGGTGACGGCGTGGGACGGCGAGCTCACCGGGATCTCGTAGATCTGCTTCGGCACCTCTCCGGTGACCGTCCACGGGCCCGGTCGCCGCCCTCGACATGAACCACACGCCCTGGAAGCACATGTAGTAGAGGTCGCCGACCTTGAGGATGTCCTTGTCGGTATTGACCGCGCGCTGCACCGTCGTCGTCTCGATCGGCTGGAACTCGGCGGTGCCGCCCTGATAGGTGACCTCGGGCGCCTGCACCGTCTTGCTGACGCGCGCCGTCTGCGGAATCTGCGCGAGCAGAATGGCTTCGGCTGCCTGCGCCGTGCCCGGCACCGACGCGAGGACGCGCGAGCGCTGATGCTCGAGCGGAATCTGCTTGAACGTCGGCCGGCAGGTTCGGCGTCGCGAACGTCCAGGGGCCGGTGAAGTCGGGCGCGGAGAACCACCGGCCGGCGACGAGGAAGTAGACCGGGCCTTTGAGGCCCATCCGGAAGACGTCGCTCTCGGTGTTGCTGACCCACAGGAGCGGCGTTCGCGCCCTGCGACGGCCAGATAGTTCGGCTCGCCTCGCAGCAGAATCAGCTCCGCCGGCTGCAGGCTGACGAACACCTTCGGCGCCTGGCTGGCGCTGATCGACTGGCCGGGGAGGCTCGCCTTCACCTCTTTCCAGTTGTCGTCGGCCGGCAGCTTCTTGAAGCTCTCCGGCAGCGTGCCGGCCGGGCCCCACGGCCCCTTCACGTCGGCCGCCTTCAGCCAGACCCGGTCGTTGCGAAGGTAGTAGGTCTTGGTCGGCGCGTGCTCGAACAGATCCCAGTTGGTGTTGACCGCGGTCTTCAGATCGTTCTGCGGGATCGGCGCCCAGATCGGGTCGCCGTCGATGTTGACGAGCACCGCGGGCGTCTTGCTGAAGAAGATCGGCGGCGGATCCGCCTTCACGCCCTCGACGTTCTTCGGGATGATCTTGCTGGTGTCGATGTTGGCCAGCACGCGGTCGAGCGCGATCACGCGCTCGTCGAGCGGCATCGACGCGACGATCTCCTCGACGACGGTCCGGAGCTGATCGCGCGGCAGCGTCGGGAAAGCTGGGCTCGGTGATCTTGAGCTCCGAGAAGCTCACGAGCCGCTCGTCCAGGGCGACGCTCGTATCGGATTCCACCTTGACCGTGCCGAGCGCCGGTTTCTCCGCGCCCTTCGGCGTGTAGGACACCGCCGCGTAGGCCACGACGTGTTTCTGATCGACCCAGCTCGACGACCTGCGGCTGATAGACCACGAGGGTCGGCGCCGCTGGCGGTCGTGTAGACGCGCGGCCAGCCGCCATCGGGCGGGGCTGGCGCGGCCGCGCTCGCCGGCTTCGCTGCGCCTGCCGTGGCCGGCGCCGGCGGCTTCGTTTGTGCGGCCGGCTTGGCTTGCGGGGCCGGCTGCGCCTGTGCGGGCGGCTTGGTCTGCGCGGGCGGCTGCGTCTGTGCGTCGAGCAGCGGCGCGATCGGCGAACCGAGCAGGCTGACGATGGTGAGCACCGCGATGCGGGCTCTGTTCGGCGAATGGCAGGAGCGGAAGCGCAGCATGGCTTGTGTGATCCTTGTTCATCGGCCGATCTACGGCGTCTTATGAAATTCGAAACCGGCCCGGGCTCGATAGGGCATCGGGCGGTAATGGGGCTGCATTGGCAAGCGGCGCGCCAGTCGGGCTCCGGAAGAAGGCCCGGAAATGCTCGGAAATCCGGGCAGATCGACCGGCCCCAGCATGGAGCTGACGGGAGGCGACCGGACGCTCACAACATGCGGTGAGCGCCCGGCGCCGTGCATTGAGACTACTGGCGTTGCTTGACCTGCTCCTTCGCCGCGTTCTGCTGCTCGATCTGTCTGGCGCTCAGGCGGTAGGCGACGTAGTACTTGTAGATGTTGCTGACGTAGGTGACCGTTTCGCGGCCGATCCGCTCCGAGGCGACGCGCTCGACGTTGCCGAACCACACGTTGGGATCGAGGCCCCGCTTCTCCGCTTCGCGCCGGAGTTGTCTCACGCGGCCCGGCCCGGCGTTGTAGGCCGCGAACGTCATCAGCCCCTTGTTCAGCCTGTCCATCGGCTCGTCCTTGAAGTACTGGTCCATCATGAACCGCATGTACTTCACGCCGGCATGGATGTTGGGCTCGATCTGGGTGATGTCGCCGACCTTCAGCTCCTTGCCGGTGGCTGGCATCACCTGCATGACGCCAATCGCGCCAACCGGGCTCTTGACGTTGTGGTCCAGCGTCGACTCCTGGTAGCCCTGCGCCGCCATCAGCAGGTAATCGAGGTCGTACTGCGCGCCGTACTTCTTGAACAGCTCGAGCACCGCCGCCAGCTTCCGCGCGCTCTGCCTCGGCCGCGGCGTTCTTCGCGTACTTGACGCTCTGGAGATAGCGGCGTTCGACGGTGTTCCGGAACGCGCTGTTCTTTTCCTGCTTGCCGATCCAGGTATTGATGAACTCGCCGGAGCTTGGGATTCTCCTTGCGGAACGCGACGCCCAGCTTGCCGTCGGACCGCACGGCGACGTCGGAATGCACCTTCAGATCGGTGAACACCTTGCCCCAGAAGTCGGCCAGATAGTCGTCGACGATGGTGATCTTCACCAGGCCGGCGTTGACCATCTCGAGCACGTCATCGTCTTCGAGCACGTCGGGCGCCTCGACGATCACGACTGGCGGCTTGCCGCGCGCCTTGAATTGCTCGTTCAGCCGGGTGATCGTTTCGTCGTAGACGCTCCCTTTCCGGATGAACACCTCCTGACCGGCGAGATCGTCCACAGAGGCGATTGGCGGCGCGCCCGGCCCGGTGACCACGACCTCGCTCACGTTGGAGCGCGTCGGCACCGAGAAGGCGGCCAGCGCCTCGGCTTCGGGCCTGATGGTCACCATCGCCGCGACGGCGTCGACCTTGCCGCCGGCGAGGGCGGCGTACAGCTGGTTGCGCGGCATCGGCACGATGACGACGTGCACCTTGAGGTTTCCGGTCTTCAGATGCTTGTTCAGATCGTTCTCGAGCAGCTTCAGGTACTCGGCGGTCAATCCCCGCTCCTGCCCCTGGTCGATGAAATAGTGCGTGCGGTTGAAGGTGACGCCGAAGCGAATCATCCGGCGCTTGACCATCTCGTCGAAGTCGCCGGTGAACGGCTTGTCCATCACGAGCCGCGCGGCTTCGGGCAGGGCGTCGTACGGAGACTTCGTCTCAGGCAGCGGCGCATCGTCGGCAGCCGCGGCTGGTTGCGCCGACGGCGCCTGTTGCGCCGCCGGCGGCGTGGCGTTGTTCTGGCCGGAGCACGCTGCCGCAGCCACCATGGCCAGGAGCGCGATGAGCGCCCGGGTCGTCGAAAACATCGGGGTTGGACTCCTTTAAAAAGATGATCAGACCGCCGTGCAGGTCCGCAAGACGGTTAGGTCGCCGCTGATTCTTCACCAGCCGCTGGGGACGCCGCCAACGGTATGTTGTGACCGCCACCTCTCTGCACTCTCGACATGTCGTCGATTTCGTGCGGCCCGCCGACCAGGCGGCGCGACCCCCGCACCGCGTGATTGACTCGAGTCCGGTCCTCCTCTTGCACCCACCGTCGCCACGGCCATTTCCGTGTAGCACTTTCAGTATCCGGCTGTAGAGCGGTTCCTTTTGTACGTAGTGTCCGGCTTTAGCCGGACCGTGACGGGTCCGCCTGAAGCGCGGACACTACATCTACAAACGAGAATCGCTGTAGCCGGACTTCGCGAGGTCGTAGATTGGAATGACGTTGAAGAGACTGAAGACGTACGGCGTCGCCATGGTCGTGGTCCTGAGCGTACCGCTTTCGGCCGCCGCTCAGACGCGGGAGGCGCCCGCTCCGCCAGTGGCCGATACGAATCCGGATGCGGCGGCAGAGCGAGGCGCGGTCGCGGGATTTTTTCGCGACGTCGGTGGCGACTACAAGCATTTCCTCTCCTGGAGCACCGCCAGGTGGCTCGGCGTCGGCACCCTGGCGACGGCGGCGATTCACCCCTTCGACGATGAGATCCGCGACCACACGCAGGGCGAGCAGGTCGGTCTCGCTCTCGGAAACGGCGGGCCAGACCTATGGAAACCTGTCGCTCCAGGTGCCGCTGGCCATGGTGTGGTGGATTACCGGCGAGGCCGGCGGCGACACGCGCGCCGCGCAGGCCGGCCGCGATCTCATGCGCGCGCAGATCAGCGCCTTGAGCTGGACCTACGTCGTGAAGTACAGCGTCGATCGCACCCGGCCCAACGGCGACCCGCGAGGATTTCCCTCGGGCCATTCGTCGGCGGCGTTTGCCACCGCGATGGTGCTGCAGGAGCACTACGGTTGGAAGCTCGGGGCGCCGTTCTTCGTGATTGCGACCTACACCGCGGCTTCGCGCATCATCGACAACAAGCACTGGGCCAGCGACGTGGTGATGGGGGCGTTCATGGGGATGACGAGCGGACGGACGGTGACGGTGCGCCTGCGCCGCAGGCCGCTTTCGCTTGCGCCGTTTGCGGTTCGCGGCGGCGGCGGCGTGACCGTCAGCGTATTGCCGGGCGCCTGAGCGTCAACCCCTCACGGGCGGCGGGGATCAGCCGACGATATGTCGTCACTGCTGGCCGCCTGCGAACCTCGCCAGGTCGCGTATTCCCCCGGCGAAATCCCCGATCGAGCGATCGACGCCACCCAGGGTCCAGCGGCGCGATCGTTGCGACCCCTGATCGTCACTGGTCTAATCTCATGCATACTCGGCACAATCGCGCACCGGGGCGCGGCAGCCGCGGAGGTTTCGGATGACACGCGCCCTTCCTCGACGCCATCAGTTCTGCACGCCGGTCATGCTGGTTTTGGTGCTGCTCGGCGCCGGTCACCTCGCGGTGGCGGGCCAGCAGATGAAATACGGGGTCAGCGTGAAGGAGGCCAAGCCGGCCGCCCTCGCGAAAGCCAAGACCTACGTCTGGACCAACAGCCAGCCGAGTTTCGACAAGGACATCGACCGGCAGATCGTCGCCGCAGTGGACCGCGAGCTCGCCGCGCGCGGGTTCACCAAGCTCGACGCCGCGCCGAGCGACGTGGTGGTCACCTACGCGTCGCTGAGCCGTACCGACGCGGATCTGAAGTCGAAGCCGGCGGCGAACGGGATGCTGCGGGAGTATGCGGTCGGCACGCTGGTCGTCGACATGCGCGACCCGGCGAACCGCCAGTCGTTCTTCCGCGTCCGGATGGACACGCCGATCGACAAGGATCCCGCGAAGCTCGAGGCGGGCATCAACGCGGCCGTGGCCGCGATGTTCGAGAAGTACCCGAAACCGAAGAAGCTGATCGCGGCGAATCGAGCGAGGACCCATGTCCAGCCTCGGGAAGCGCATTCGATCGCTCGGCAGCCCTGTCGCTCATCCCCGCTGCGCTCGCTCGCGCAGACGGCCGCGACCGCGAGGCCGTGGGTGGGCAAGGCGGCCGAGATTGAGGAGTTCATCAGGACGGCGCCGGTCGTCCGGATGGAGGACGTGTCGCGCGGCGTGACGCGTCCGAACCGCGCCTACCTCGCGCCCGGCGGCCCGGTCGACTCGATCGTCTGGAAAGTGCTGCCGCCGCGCCGGTCGCAACGGGTTCTTCGAGAGCTACAAGTCGGAGATCGCCGCCTACGAAATCGACAAGCTGCTGGCCCTCGAGATGGTGCCGCCGAAAGTGGAGCGGCAGATCGGCAGCGAGGTGGGCGTGGCGGTGATGTGGGTCGAGCTCGACCAAGAGCTTCGCCGATCTCGGCGGCGTGCCGAAGCCGCCGCCGGCAGCGAGCGGGCGGCGTGGAGCCGGCAGCTGGTCCGGGCCAAGATGTTCCAGAAGCTGATTGGCGATATCGATCCGAACCTGGGGAACTGGCTCGTCGATCCGGCGTGGAATCTGATCCTGGTCGATCACTCACGGGCCCTGACGACGACCAAAGATCTGGTGCATCAGATGCAGCATATCGACGCCGCCCTCTGGGCGCGGATGCAGCAACTCACCGAAGAGACGCTGACCCCACCGCCGGAAGGTGGATCGGCAAGAGTGAAATCCTCGCGATTCTCGATCGCCGGAAACGGATGCAGGCGCAGATCGACAAGCTGGTTCGCGCCACGAGCGAGGCCCAGGTCTTCATCCGCTAGGCGGCTCAGTGGGTTGCAACTGGACCGCTCCGCGTCGAGGATCTCCAGCCTTTCTCGCGCAGACATCTCCACCCGCAGCCAGAGCAACGGTCGTTGGAGAGGCATCACGGCATACCGTGATCGGGCGAGCCTCAATCGAGCGCCTGCCCGTCTAACAGGCCGTTAAATCGCGCAGAAACCGTTGCGACGCGGCGAGTGGCCTCGGCATCGTTCTCGCAGCAGCCAACTGCGGCGACCCCGTTTTCCAGAGGGTTGCGCGCGGTTATATGGATACCTCAAAGCCGATTGTCACCCGCCGATCGATCGACGACGTGGACGCGATGGCGACCGCGGTTGCCGATGGCCACCACGGCCGAGTACGTGCAGATGGAGCGCGGCGCGTTCGGCTGCCGCTGGAGCGTGGTCTCGACGCCGGACGTCGTGCTGCAGTTCGCACACGAGGGGATTGCGATCGCCCGCCGGCTGCGCATCGCCGCCAACCGGTGGGCGATCGTCGTGCCGTTGAGCGTGCCCGACACGGCCCGCTGGGACGCGCGGCCGGTGAAGCGCGACGAGATGATCGTCTGCGGTCCGAAAGCGGAGTGCTATGCGTTCGACCCGGGCGGCACATCATTCGTGCTCATCAGCATGCCGGCGCACAGCGCGACCGCCGCGGTCGTCCAGGATGTGCTGCATGACGGCGCCGCGACCAAGACGATGCGTCCGAGCGCCCGCGATGCACGCACCCTGCAGCATCGGCTGCGTGCGATCGCTGAGTCGGTCGAACATGCGGGCGTCGTCGACGGCCCGCAGCTCGTGGCCGGCATCGACGGCGCGATGGCCGAGTGCCTGATGCGGAGCGGTCCCCTCCGACTGGCACACGAAAGAGCGGCTGCGCAGCAGCCAGATCGTCAGGTGCGCCGAGGCGTTCTTCCGCCAGCACGTCGACGAGTCGATCACGATCGCCCAGCTCTCCTCGATCGCCGGCGTCAGCGAGCGCGGCTTGCGCAATGCGTTCTACGACGTCTATCAGACCAGCCCGAAACGGTATCTGCGCCAGTGGCGGCTGCACCGGGTGCGTCACGTGCTCCGCGCCACCCGCAGCAGCGTCGAGTCGGTGACCGCGGTCGCGACGCGTCATGGCCTGTACGAGCTCGGCCGCTTCGCCGTCGAGTATCGGGAACTGTTCGGCGAACCGCCGTCGCACACTCTCTACCGCGCCCGCAGCCAGCAGGCAGCGCCGGCGTACGTTGCGTAGACGGTCCGGTCGCGCCGCGCGCGACACGCCTCGTCACGGCCGCGCCGCCGCCATCCGCTTCACCGCTTCCGGCAGTTCGCGCTCGTTCAGCCAGGCAAAGCTGAATCGCGCGAACGGCCTCGGCCTGCCGTCGAACGCGTAGCGGCGCCCGGGTACCACGAGACGCCATGCTCGACGCTGCGACGCGCCCAAGCGTCGACGTCGACGCCCATCCGCAACCGCACCCACAGCGCCATGCCGCCGCCGGCGAGCGTGAACTCCACCCCATCGCCAAACGTGCGCCTCAGGCTGCTCGCGAGAATCTCGCGGCGGTTGGCGTAGACGCGCCGGACGCGCGCGACGTGCCGCTGCAGCTCGCCGTCGTCGATGAGCGCCGCGATCGCCGCCTCGGTGGCGAGGTCGCCCTGGATGTCGAGCAGCGATCGGATCGCGGCGGCGCCGCGGATCACGGCCGGCGGCGCGACGATGTAGCCGACGCGCAGCCCCGGCGCGAGGATCTTCGACAGCGTGCCGATGTAGACAACGAGCGCCGCCGTGATCGCCGCTGGCCAGCGGCAGCACCGGACGGCCGTCGTAGTGGAACTCGTGGTCGTAGTCGTCCTCGATGATCGCGATCTGCTGAGAGCGCGCAAAGGCGAGCAGCGCCAGCCGCCGCGCCGCCTTCAACGTCACCGTCGTCGGATACTGGTGGTGCGGCGTCAGGTAGACGGCGCGCAGCGGCACGCGGGCGGCGACGCGCTTCAACTCTTCGACGTCGATCCCCTCGCGATCGATTGGCACCGGCACCACGGTCGCGCCGGCAGCCTTGAACGCTTCCCATGCGGGGCGGTAGCCGACGTGTTCGACGGCGACGGTGTCGCCAGGCCGGAGGAGCGCGCGAGCGGTGAGCGACAGCGCCATCTGGCTGCCGCGCGTGACGAGCACGTCATCTGAGGTGGCCGAGAGCCCGCGCGTGCTCGCGAGCATCGATGCCAGCGCCGTGCGCAGGCCGGGATAACCCTCGGGATCGCCGTAGCCGAGCAGGTGCGCACCGCCGAGCGCCAGCACCCGCCGGTAGGCGCGGCCGATCGCCCGGACCGGCAGGAGCCTCACATCGGGCGCGCCGCTGCTCAGGCTGAGCGTCCCGCGCGGCAGCACCGGCGGCCGATATGCCGCCGGCGGTTCGGGAAGCGCGAACGGGACGCCGGCGGGCACGCGAGGGCGAGTGCCAGGCTCGCGCGTGAACGGCCGCGCGCGACGATCGGGAATCGCGCGCGCGACGAACGTTCCGCCACCGGGCACGGTTTCGATCCAGCCTTCGGCGATCAGCTCGGCGACGGCCGCAAGGACCGTGTTGCGATGGACGCGGAGGCTCGTCGCCAGCCGCCGGCTGCCGGGCAGGCGATCGCCGGGGCGCAGCCGCCCGCGCTGGATGTCGGCGGTGAGCGCACGTGCGATCTGCAGGAACGGTGGCAGCGCCGCCTGCCGATCGAGATCGATGACGAGCTCCCACGGGCGTCTCATGTCAGGCGGAGCGCCGATTGTAACGCCGTGGGGCCAGGCTGAACTGGTCCAGACAAAACTGGCGTACGCGCACACTGCCTGAGACCGGTCCTTGTCGTACGTCGTGTCCGGCTTTAGCCGGGCTTTAGCCGGACCGTGTGTACAGCCGGGGACATCGGTAACGGTCCGCCTGAAGGCGGACACTACCTACAAATGAAAAATTGCGACACACTTTCCGGTATTCCGACACTGGATAGAGGGAGAGCCACAATGACAACGACGACCGCCGACATCGGCGCCATCAAGGCGACGAGGATGGACGGCAACGACGACCATTTCTCGCGCGACCGACGACCCGTTGCGGAGTATCTCGAGGTTGTCGGCGTTCGTGCGTAGCGCCGTCGGACACGCTCGAAACGGAGGACGCCGTGCAAGGTGACGAACAGATTCGAGAGGCGCTCGAGCGCAACGTGAAGGCGGTCTCGCTCCGGGCGGGCCTCGGGAAAGGCACCGCGACGACCACGGCGGTCCTGCGCCCGGGGCTCGATTGCACGGTGACGGAAGGCCCGTTCGAGCTCAAGGTCGGGATGAGCACGAAATCCGGCGGCCGCGGCGACGCGCCCAACCCCGGCGTCCTCGGCCGCGGCGCGCTCGCGTCGTGCCTCGCCATCTGCTATGGCATGTGGGCCGCCAGGCTCGGTGTGCCGTGCGACGCGATCGAGGTCGAAGTGCAGGCCGACTACGACTCGCGCGGCGAGCTCGGCGTCGCCGACGATGTGCGCCCCGGCTACTCGGAGATCCGCTACGTCGTCACCGTGGTGAGCGCGAGCCCTGAGCAGGACGTGCTCCGGGTGCTCGACACCGCGGATCGATACAGCGCCTATCGCGACGTCTTTGCGAACGACGTTCCGCTCAGGCGCGAGGTCCGCATCACCGCCGGAACGGTGTGAGCCATGGAATCGCGGCTGCAGCTGCGCGTGCAGCGATACGGGTGGGACAAGGCGGCGGCGCAGTATGAAGGGTACTGGGCCGCGCAGCTGCGACCGGCGCAGGATCGGCTGCTCGAGATCGCGGCGTTGCGCCCGGGCGAGCGGGTGCTCGACGTCGCGTGTGGAACCGGACTGATCACGTTCCCGGCCGCTGGCGCCGTTGGTCCGCGCGGCAGCGTCGTCGCGACGGACATCTCCGAGCGGATGGTCGAGCGCATCCAGTCGGCCGCGGCGACGCGCGGCCTGGCGAACGTCACCGCGCGGCGCGCGCACGCCGAGGAGCAGCTCTTCGAGGCGGCCTCGTTCGATGCGGTGCTCTGCGGCCTGGGGCTGATGTATGTGCCCGAGCCGCTGGGCGCCCTGCGCGAGATGGGCCGCGTGCTGAAGCCTGGCGGCCGTGCCGTGGTTGCGGTGTGGGGCGCGCGGTCGCATTGCGGCTGGGCGGATATTTTTCCGATCGTCGATCGCCGCGTGGAGAGCGACGTCTGCCCGATGTTCTTTCAGCTCGGGAGCGGCGAGAACCTGCGCGCGCACATGGAGCAGGCCGGCTTCGCCCGGGTGGAGACGCACAGGCTCGCAACGACCCTCTCGTACGACTCGGCCGACGATGCGATCGGCGCGGCGTTTGCGGGCGGACCGGTGGCGATGGCGTACTCGCGGTTCGACGGGCCGACGCGTGACGAGGCGCACGCCGAATACCTCGCGTCGATCGCGCCGTTCGCGCGTGGCGCCGGGTACGAGATCCCCGGAGAATTCGTCGTCGCGCGGGGCGAGCGGGTGGGTTCAGAATTGCGCGGCCTCTAGTAGCGCAGCCCTTCAGGGCTGCCAACGGCCGCGCGGGCAGCCTGTTCGTAATGTAGTGTCCGCCTTCAGGCGGACCTCGATGTAGTGTCCGCCTTCAGGCCGACGCTCCCGACTAGCGCGAAGCGGCGCGGGTGGCGACTCCAGTCCCCGTCCCGCCTTCGTCGGTCGTGAGCAGCCGAATCTCGTCGGCGGTGACTTCGGCCTGGAACCGGATCGTCGCGGCCTCCGACGCGAACTGCGGGACGTGGGTCGTATAGAAGGTCAGCGAGCGCCCCTTGAGCGTGACGTCGTGCATCGCGGCGTCACCGGTCGGGTAGCGCACGGTGCCGCCGATCATGTCGCCGACGCGCTGAAACTGCAGCCGGATGCGAAACGGCGGCTGGTTCGGCTTGCGCATCTCCGCGATCCAGTCGCCGTCGATGACCGGCGGCGGCTCCACGCTGGCCACGACCGTCGGCTTCTCCGCCGGGCGCAGGGAGAAGTAACCGGCGATGGCGACGAGCGCGAGTGCAACAACGACGAGGGCCAGCCATCTGGCCGTGCGCGGGCGCGATTGCGGCGGCGGGTTCGTCGTGAGGTGCAGCTTGCCCGCGAGAAACGTCTCGAGCTCGGCGACGTCCTGATCGAATCGCTCATCGCGCACCTCGATCGCGTTGAGACGGCTCAACTCCGCGAGCTCCGCCGGCAGGTCCGCCGCGGCCGGCATGCGCGCACCGCCCACCAGCACCGGAATCACCATCACGCGCCGCTTCAGCGCGGCGCCGATCTCGTGGCGGACGAAGTCGTCGGCCGCCTGCGCGCGCTCCTGAATCGCCTCGAGCCATCGCGGCCCGATTACCGCGATCACGCAGTCGCAGGTCGCGATGGTGCCCTCGATCGACGTGGCGAAGTTCTCGCCCGGGCGGATGTCCTGGATGTCGAGGAAGACGCGATCGCCGCCGAAGCGGGCGCTGAGGCGATCGCACAACCGTCCGGCGTGCCCGCCGGTGTCTTCGCGCCGGTAGCTGATGAAGATGCTGGCCATCGCTCGCTACCTGACAGCCTACTTCACCAGCCCGCGCGGCAGTTCTGGAGCTTCACCGTCCATGCCCAGGTACGCGTCATAATCGAAGCTGATATGGCTGCTGACCCAACCAACATGACCACATCGATTGATCGATCGCGACGCACGTTCACGCTCGACGAGGCGACCGCGATCCTCTCGCGCACGCCTGCCACCGTCGACGCCCTGCTCCGCGGACTCCCCGACGGCTGGATCGCCGCCAACGAAGGCGGCACGACCTGGAGCCCGTTCGACGTTGTCGGCCACTTGATTCACGGCGAGCAGGCCGACTGGGTGCCGCGCGCGAAGATCATCCTCGAGCACGGCGAGGCGCGCCCGTTCGACAAGTTCAACCGGCTGGCGCAGTTCGAAGAGTCGGCGGGACGGACGCTGCCGGAGCTGCTCGACGAGTTCTCAGCGCTGCGGCGGAAGAGCCTCGACGAGTTGGCCTCGCTGCACCTGACCGATGCGGCTCTGGACAAGCGCGGCCGCCATCCCGAGCTCGGCGTCGTCACGCTGCGTCAGCTGCTGTCGACATGGGTGGCGCACGACCTCGACCACGTCGTGCAGATCTCGCGCGTCCTGGCGAGGCAGTACACGGACGAGGTCGGGCCGTGGCGCGCCTACCTGCGAGTCATCAGCGGCACGCAGGGGTGATCGTGGTTGCCCCCGCAAAGTAGCGCAGCCCTTCAGGGCTGCGCGTGCGGCCGCTGGCAGGCCGAGGGCCTGCGCGACAAGGGGCCGCGCGCAATCTTGAACGCTTGTCTACAGCAGGCGGCGCGCGTCGCTCCAGATTTCGCGAACGAGATCGCCGGCCGGAACCGGTTTCCCCATCGCCGCCGATTGGCCGGCCCAAACCTGCATGCGATGGTAATCGCCGGCGGCCGCGCCCGCTGCCTTCATCGGCTCGGTGAGGCCGCGCTGTACTGGATACGGCGCAGGCGCCGGCGCGTCCGGGGCTGCAGCGGCTCTCACGTAGTCGGTGGCGATCGCCCGCCCGAGCCTGCCTGTAAACGCCCGCGTCAGCGTCGTCTCTTCGGGCTCGAGGTTCGTGAGCGCCGACACCCAGGCCGGATGCGTCTTCGCTTCGATGCACCGCAGGAAGGCGGTGCCGATCGTCGCCGCGCTGGCGCCGAGGGTGAGCGCCGCGGCCACGCCGCGGCCGTCGCCGATGCCGCCCGCCGCCACGATCGGCACGTCCAGATGGTCGGCGAGCCTGGGCACGAGCGCGAACAGCCCGACGCCCTGCCGTTCGGCCGCCGCCTGGTCGAACGATCCGCGGTGCCCGCCGGCTTCGTATCCCTGCGCGACGATCGCGTCAGCGCCGGCCGCCCGCGCGGCGCGCGCCTCGGCCAGGGTCGTCGCGGTGGCGAACCACGCGATGCCGCGCTCCTTCAAACGCTCGACGAATGCTGGCGGGAATACCCCCATGATCGACGAGACGACGGTCGGCGCCGAGGCGATGAAGGCGTCGCACTGCGCGTTGAAATCCGGCAACGCCACTTCGCCGGCTTCGGCTGGCACCGGCGGGCCCCACGCCGTCATGAACGCGCTGATTCGCGCTTCGGCCGCTGGATCCCGTCGCGGCGGCGGATCCGGAATCCACAGGTTGAGCTGAAACGATCCGCGGCTCTGCTCCCGAAACTGGCGGGCCCACTCGACGATGTCGGCCGGCGGCGTCACCAGCGCGCCCATCGCGCCCATCCCGCCCGCGTTGGCGACCGCGATCGACAAGCCGACCGCGGACGCGCCCGCCATCGGCGCGAGCAGGATCGGCAGCGACAAGCCGTAGCGGTCGCAGAAAGCGGTGGCACGATCGAGGGGAGGTGAACTGCTCATAGTCGCGGCTTCTGATGTCTGCCGACGCGACCGCGATGGCCCGGGCGGTGCGTACGAACTGGCGTCTGAAGTCTATGACGAACTGCCCAAACTCGCGAGGGCCCGGCGCGCGCGCGAACGACATCGACTCGAAAGACGATCCCGGGGCGCCAGCGCGATTTTTATGGCGCCGGGCAAAGCGCGACGGCCTTACGATGAAGACAGGGTCGCTGAGGTGGTTATGAGGGTACTGCTGCTCGTTGTGGCTATCGGCTTCGCCTCCGAGGTACGCGCCCAGCCGATGGCGCTGCACTACATCGTCTGCGACCGATCCGACACCTGGACGAGGCCCTCTCCGGAGGTGCAATCGAGAGTCTGGAACGACAACCGCTACAAGGATTCGAAGCATCCGCCGAGCAACGCTTTCGAGTGGACACACGACTTCATCACCAGCGAGCCCGACGGCGCGAGCCTCAGTTATCACAGCGCGAACCTCGCCGGCCTGTGGACGGCGGCCGATCGCAGGTTGTGTCCGCGTCGCGACGCCGAGCGCGGCGCCTGGGTCGAGATGTGGGCGTTGCAGCATCGAGTCAGGATGATCACCGTCGAGAACGGCATCGTCACCGTGTCGGCCGATCACCGCGACGCCGGATTCGAGATCGTGCAATTCCTGCGTCCAGCATTCCTCGCCGATTCGCATCTGCGGATGCGCGTCGTCACCGCCGATGGAGCGGTGTCGCAGGAGTGGGTGGAAACGGAGCCGAGCGTATTCATGCCGGTGCGCTAGTGGCCTGTATCGGCTGAACGAGGACCAGATCGCGGAGCGCGGCGCCCGGATGGCAAGGCGCGACGACCGAGAATACCGGGAGTATTTGAGGAAGGAGCAACGCAGCCAGCCGGGATGCCCCGCCCGCGAGGTGGTCCTTGATCAGCCGATACAGGCCACTAGTCGGCGAGTGCCTGTTACCCCGTTTCATTTCGGCGTCGGGATCGACTCACCCGTTTCTCGACGGCATCATGCACGCGGACATCCGTCCGCTGATGCCCTTCGCGCCGGGCAATCCCTTCCTCGGGCTGATCGGACTCGGAGCGCTTCACCTGGCGCTGGTGGCTGCAGGTGTCGTGGGGCTGGCGCTGCTGGCCATCCCGCGCGCCCGACCGTGAACGCTGGTGCACCCGCAGCTCTCGTAGGGCAGGCCTTCAGGCCTGCCAACGGCTGCCGGCAGCCCTGAAGGGCTGCCCTACAACGCGGAAAAATAAGGGCTGCCCTACGACGCGGAAAAGTCGGGAGGTCAGAACCAGCCCGTGGCCGCCGCGCAGGCGTCACGCGGCGCCTCGCTTCTGCCCGACGTCCATCTGCAAATCGCTTTCACGATCTGCCGGCGGAGCCGAGCGCCGGACAAGCCCCCCAGCTGTCCATCGCCTCGTTGCCGAAGCGGATGCCGGTGTGATGCGCCTTGTCGCGGTCGGCCACGGGATCTGGATCGACGAACCCGGGATCTGCGGTTCCAGGTTCGATGCCGTGATGTGTGACACGTGCGTGTTGAGCACGCCGTGCGTGGTGTGTGTCGGCGGCAGCGCGATCGAGTCGATGACACGTCATCCTCGACAGCTGGCCCCGAGTGCGCGCTGCGCAGCAGGGCCGCACAGATGCCGGCGCAGTCAGCGTAGGTCATATTTAAGCACGACGATCTCGCGCAAACCAGAACGATCGTCGACAAGAAATCGTTTTTCGCGGCTGGCTCAGGTAGCGCGGCCACGCCAGCGATCGGCGCGCAGCCGCGCGCGTCATCGGACGATCAGAAAGCCGTGGCACCAGCCGCCTCTTCATGAACGCACGATCCGAAGAACGCTATTTGCCGTTTTGGGGAGAAACGAGCGCGCGAGTTTTACCTGGCCGCCGCCGGACGTGTCAAGCGGATTCGCTCGGAATTCTGCGGTTTGAGCGGTGTTTTTTGCGGGCTTGACTGGTTCCCGGAGCCGGCGTGCATCATCCGGATGCGGTCCGCCGCGACGATGTACGCGTTCGTCATCGCGGCGTGGGAATTGGTCTTACAGGTTTCTTCTGAGGGTCGGTCTGTTCCGAGGACCGATCGTATTTCGGCGACCGCGCGGCCTCAGCGGCCGGCGCCCTGCTCGGCGAGATACTTCACGACCGACTCGTACTTCAGCGCCTTCGCCGCGTCGAGCGCGGTCTTGCCGTCGATGTTGACCGCGTTGGCGTCGCCGCCGAACTCGATCGCCAGCTTCACCGACTCGAGCGCAAGCGCCTCGCGCTCGCCTCGCGGCAGCACCACCCACGCCGCGCCGCCGCCCATCCCGGCCGCGGCCATCACCGCGTTGGTCGCCTCCTGGCGATGGCGCGCTCCTTCTTCCGTGTGGTAGTCGGCGCGGTGGACGATGCGCGGATCGGCGCCGTGGTCGACGAGCAGCCGCATCATGCCCGGCTCGTTGAAGCGGGCCGCCAGCCAGTACGGCGAGGCGCCAACCAGCTCAGGCGCGAAGTTGAAGTCTTTCGACGAGCGCCGCGTCGGCGTCCAGGTGCGGAGCGGCGCGTTCACGTCCGCCCCGTGGTCGAGCAGCACGCGACGCCATCTTCTCGTCGCGGCGCATGACCGCGGCGTGCAGCGCCGAAAAGCCGGCCGCCGCCGCGTTCGGATCGGCGCCGAGCTCGAGGAAGAACGCGACCAGATCGCCGAACCCTGAGTGCGCCGCGAGCACGGTGGCGCTGACGCCCCAGGCATCCGCGTCGTTCACGTTCGCACCGGCGGCGACGAGCAGCTTCGCCGACGCGAGATCGCCGACTCGTGCCGCGAACAGCAACGGCGTATCGGCGCCGTGGGGAATCGTGCGGTTGTATTGCGGCATCCCGTGCGGCGGCACGGCCATCACCTGGCTCCAGGTGTCGGAGCGCGCCTGCACGTCGGCGCCGTGGGCGAGCAGCACCTTCACGACATCCGGGTGACGCTGCGACACGGCCCACATCAGCGCCGTCTGCCCGCGCGCCGCCCGCGTGTTGACGGTCGCGCCTTTGGCGGTGAGCTGTTCGACGACGTCGGCGTTCCCCGAGCGCGCGGCGACCATCAGCGGCGTCTCGCCGAGCAGCAGCGCCGCGTTCGGGTTCGCCCCGGCCTGAAGCAGCCGCCGGACAATCGCCGGGTTGCCGTTGAGGCACGCGGCCCAGAGCGGCGTCGCGCCGAGGTCGTTGGCGGCGTTGACGCGCGCGCCGCTGCGGATCAGGAGATCGACCGTGGCGAGGTCGTCGCGGTGCGCCGCCCAGTGCAGCGCCGTCGTGCCGTCGCCTTCGGCGGCGTTGACGTTCGCGCCTTTCTGGATCAGGGCGCGCACCGCGCCGGCGTCGGCGTTGCGCGCGGCGTCGACGAGCGGCAGATCGCCGCCGGCGGCGAGGAGGAAGAACGACAACCCCACCGGACACCAAGTCCGCCGCACCAGTCTCGTAACGTCAATCTCCCGTTCCAGTGTCCTACCCTTGCGATCGTCAGACCCCCGACAACGTATCGATCGGCAGCCGGCCGGTGCTGCCGCCGACCTTGTCCACCGGGACGTCGAGCTTGTCCATCAACGTCACCAGCAGGTTCGCCATCGTCGGCTTGTCCGTATAGGTCAGGTGCCGCCCACCCTTGATCCGTCCCGCACCGCCGCCGACCAGCATCAGCGGCAGGTTGTCGCCGGAATGGCGCGTGCTGTTCGAGATCCCCGACCCGTAGAGGATCGTCATGTGGTCGAGCAGCGAGCCGTCGCCGTCGGGCGTCGCCTTGAGCTTGGTCAGATACTGCGAGAACAGCTGCGCGTGATAGCGGTTGATCTTCGACATCCGCTCGATGAGATCGGGATGGTTGTCGTGGTGCGACAGCGGATGGTGCGCCTCGGGCACGCCAATCTGCGGATACGGCCGCGCGCTCTGCTCCTTGCTGATCATGAAGGAGATGACCCGCGTCAGATCCGACTGCAGCGCCAGCAGCTGCAGGTCGAGCATCAGCGCCAGGTGATCCTCGAAGACCGGCGGCACGCCCTGCGGCTGATCCATCTCCGGCAGCTCGGTCTCGTGCTGCTCCTCCGCCTTCTGGATCCGCCGCTCGACGTCGCGAACCGCCTCGGCGTACTCGTCCACCTTCACCTGATCGCGCGGGCCAAGCTCCCGCTTCAGATCGGCGAGCTTCTCGCGCACCGAGTCGAGCATGCTCTTGTGCTGCCGCAGCCGCGCCTCGCGCGCGCCGCGCTCGGTGCTGCCGCTGTCGCCGAACAGCTTCTCGAACACCGCGCGCGGGTTGTATTCCATCGGCAGCGGCTGCGTCGCGCTCTTCCACGAGATCGTGTGCGTGTAGGCGCAGCTCAGATTGCCGGTGCACGCGCCGGCGTTGGCCGGGGCGTCGATCGACAGCTCCAGCGATGCCACCTGCGTGTCCCTGGCGAACCGGCGCGCCAGCAGCTGATCCACCGAGACGTCGGCGATGATCTCGACTTCGTTCCTGCCGCCGCGGGTCGTCCCGGTGAGAAACGATCCCGACGCGCCGGCGTGGATGTAGTTCCAGTTCGCCTTCAGCCCCGAGAGCACGAGCATCTGATCCCTGAACGGCGCGAGCGGCTCCATGATCGGCGAGAGCTCGAACGCGCTGCCCTCTCCTTTCGGCGTCCAGAACTCCATCGCCATGCCGTTCGGCACGTAGAAGGTCTGGAAGCGGTGCACCGGCATCGCCGCGGCCTGGCCGCGCGCGGACGGCACCATCGCCTCGAGGAACGGCAGCGCCAGCGTGGCGCCGACGCCGCGCAGGATGGTGCGGCGCGCCAGGGGTTTCGCGGTCAGGAAATTCATCGGTTTGCTCTCGTCCATCGACAAAATACACGGAGGTCAGGACTGCAGGAGATCAGGAGAATTCATTCTCAAGAGAATCCTCCTGACTCCTGACCTCCTTATCAATGCTCCGTCGGTCGCCGTGGCCCGCCTCGCGTCAGGAACGTCGGGCTGTTGACGATGCCAAGGATGATCGACGACCAGCGGTAATCGTTGGCCGCCGCGTCGCGGACGATCTTTCGCACCGCCGGCCGATCGTAGTACTCGAGCCGGCGGCCGAGCGCATACGCCAGCAGCTTCTCGGTCACGGTGCGCGGAAACTGCTCCGGCTGCTCGAGCAGCGCCGCGCGCAGGCCGGCGAGCCCTTCAACCGTCGCGCCGCTGGCCGTCGTGCCGGTGGCGTCGACCGCGTGACCGGTCTCGTCCTTCTCTCTCCAGCCGCCGATCGCGTCGAAGTTCTCGAGCGCGAAGCCGAGCGGGTCGATCACCGAGTGGCAGCTGGCACATCCCGGATCCGTTCGATGCTGCGCGAGGCGTTCGCGGATCGACTTCGGCGCCGCGCCCGGCTTGTTCTCGGCGAGGTTGGTGTCGACGCCGGGCGGTGGCGGCGGCACCGGCAAACCGAAGATGTTGTTCAGGAGCCATTTGCCGCGGAGCACCGGCGACGTCCGATCCGGATACGACGTGGTCGCCAGCAGCGAGCCGTGCGCCAGCAGGCCGCCGCGCTGCGCCGGGTTGGTCAGCTCGACGCGGCGGAACCGGCTGCCGTAGATGCCCGGGATCTTGTAGTGGCGCGCGAGCCGCTCGTTGACGAACGTGTAGTTCGCGCGCAACAGATCCAGCACGCTGCGGTCTTCGCGCACGGTGCTGCCGACAAACAGCTCCGTCTCCTGCTTGAAGGCGTCCAGCAGGCTGTCGTCGAAGCTCGGATAGCTGTCGGGGTGCACGACCACTTCGCCGATCCGGCGCAGGTTCAGCCATTGCGCGGCGAAATCGTCGACGAGCGAAGAGGGCGCACGCGGATCGGCCAGCATCCGCTTCACTTCCTGCTCGAGCACGGCCGGCGTCGTCAACTGCCTGCGCTCGGCGAGGTCGAGCAGGCGTTCGTCGGGGATGCTGCTCCAGAGGAAGAACGAGAGCTGCGACGCGACGTCGAGATCGCTCAAGCGATACGCGGATGCCGACGCCGTGCGGCCGGACGGATCGCGGTGAACGCGCAGCAGGAAATCGGGATCGACAAGGACGCGCTCGAGCGCGAACTGGATACCGGCGTCGAAATTCCCCCCGTCACGCCGGCCATCGTCGAAGAACGCGAGCAGCGTGCGCACGTCAGCGGGTGTGACCGGACGGCGGTACGCGAGACGCGCGATCCGCGACAGGATTTTGGTGGCGCAGGCGTGTTCGTCGGCGGCCGCGGCCGGCTTGCAGACGAAGATGGCGCGGCGGCTCGGCGTGTCGACTGCCGGCCGATCGATCCGGTACGGCCCGCCGATCTGAACCGAGCCGACGGCCGCGTAGTCCATGTAGATCTGATCGTTGGTCAGCACGCGGCCGCGCTGCAGCGGCTGCGGCAGCCCTTCCGGCTCCCACAGCTCGCGCACGAACGCGACGCCGACGGTGCGCGGGCCAGCCTGGATCGGCAGGCGGATCTCGAGGCCGGCGTCGCCGCCGGTCTGCATGTAGGTTTCCCATTCGGGATCGCCGGCAAAGCCCGGCTCGCCGTCGCCGGCGTAGCTCGCCGCCGCCGGGCGCCCTTTCGCGCCGCCGCCGACGGTGAAGCGCTTCAGCAGCTTGCCGTCGAGCCGCACGTCGAGCGTCTGCGGCCAGCCCATTCCCATCAGGTAATCCTGATACTGGCGGCGCAGCCGGACCGTGATCGCGTACTCGCCGTCGACCGGGAACTGGTAGCGGACGGCGATGCCGCCGCGCGAGCCGAACGGCAGATCGTCGCTCTGCCGATCGTCCTGCAGGACGTGCAGCGGAATCGCGAACGTCTGCAGGCTTGGCGCCGAAGGCGGAAGGCCGATCGCGAGCCGCGTCACCTGGCGCGCGACCGAGAGATAGCGTTCGAGGTGCGCGGTCGAGATGCTCAACACCTCGGCGACGTTGTCGAAGCTGCCGTCGGCGGTGTCGTCGCCAGGCAGGAGCGTCTTCACGTCGAGGTCGAGCGCAAACAGATCGCGCACGGCGTTGTTGTATTCCGTGCGATTGAGGCGGTGGACCGCGTACGTCCGCCCCGGGTTCGGCGCCGTCAGCCACGCGCGATCGAGCTCGCCTTCGAGGAAGCCCGCAACCGCGCGATAGGTCGCCGCGTCGGGGCGCGGCCGGCCGGGCGGCGGCATCGAGCCGGCGCGCAGCTTGCCGACGACGCGCTCCCAGGCGTCGGGGTTGGAGCCGGGATGGGCGGCGTCGAGGGTGGCGAGCGAAAAGCCGGCGGTGCGGACGCGCTCGTTGTGGCAGCTGACGCAGTACTTATCCAGCACCGCGCGCGACGCGTCGGCTTGCGCCGCCGGCGGAGCGCTCTGACCCGGCCCGGCCAGGGGACGAGCCACGAGTTGTGAGGCGATCGCGGCGCCCATCGCCAGCGCAGCGATCGAGACAAACCCCGCCCCACGGCGCCGAGGAGCGGCCTGGCGTCCCATGAAGAGGACGCTACGCGCCTGCGCGGACACTGTCAAGACCGAACACGGACCACGATCAACGCAGAACTCGCGGAGAACGCAGCAAGCTGTCTCAACCTGACGCGCGGCCTCCCGTAGCGCAGGCCTTTAAGCCTGCCAACCGCCGCGCGGCCACCCCTGAAGGGCCCGCCTGCCCTACCCGCCTTCGCTCGCCCTGAGCAGTACGCGAGCTTCGGCGCGGCAAGCCCGCAAACCACACCTGCCCCGCCTGTCCTACGCCCTACCCGCCCTACCCGGCCTACCCGGCCTACCCACCTCGCGGTAGTATTGCCGCCGAGGAGAACGCGACATGAGCATCCGTTCCGCGCTCGTTTCGATCGGCGTGGCTGGCGTCCTGACGGTGACTGCGGTTGGCCAGGAGGGAGCGCCCCGCCGCGGCCCTGCTCCGCTCGTCACGGTCGGCCGTTCCAAGATCGCGACGACCTACGGCATCGTCGCGGCGAGCCAGCCGCTGGCGGCGCGCGCGGGCGTGCAGGTGCTCGAACGCGGCGGCAACGCCGTGGATGCGGCGATCGCGGCCAATGCGGTCGAGGCGCTGGTCGAGCCGTATTACAACGGCATCGGCGGCGACCTCTTCGTCATCTACTACGAGGCGAAGACCGGCAAGCTGCACGGGCTGAATGCGGGCGGCTGGGCGCCGACCGGCCTGAGCGCGGCACTCCTGAAATCGAAAGGCATGGACAAGATGCCGGGCAAAGGCATCTACACCGTGACCGTGCCGGGTGCGGTCGCGGGCTGGGACATGCTGCGCGCGAAGTTCGGCAAGCTGCCGATGTCGGATCTGATGGCGCCGGCAATTTTCTACGCCGACAACGGCTTCCCGGTGTCGGAAATCATCGCCGACGCGTGGGCGCGCGGGCGTGATTTCCTCGCCGAGGAGAAATACACGGCCGACACGTTCCTGCCGAACGGCCGCGCGCCGAAGGCCGGCGAGGTGTTCAAGAACCCCGATCTCGCCGGCTCGTTCAAGTTGATCGCACAGCACGGACGCGCCGGCTTCTACGAGGGGAAGACGGCTGAGGCGATCCTCCGAGTGTCGCGCGAGAAGGGCGGCACGATGACCGCCGCCGATCTGAAGGAATACCAGCCCGAGTGGGTCGAGCCGATCTCGACGACCTATCGCGGCTGGACGGTCTCCGAGCTGCCGCCGAACACGCAGGGCATCGCCGCGCTGATGATGCTGAACCTGATGGAATCGTTCCCGATGGGCGAGTACGGGTTCCACAGCACGAAGTCGATGCACACGATGATCGAGGCAAAGAAGCTCGCCTACGCCGACATGCTGCGCTATGTCGCCGATCCGAAGTTCTCGAAGGCGCCGGTCGCCGCGATGCTGAGCAAGGATCACGCGAAAGCGCGGGCGAAGTTGATCGATCCGGCGAAGGCCGCGTGCAGCGTCGAGCCGTCGGTGTTCGACGGGCTGACCAACTCGCCGGGCGGCGACACGATCTATCTCTCCGCGATCGACAAAGAAGGCAACATCGTCTCGCTGATCCAGAGCCTCTACGGCAGCTTCGGCAGCGGCCTGGTCGCGCCGGGCACCGGCATCATGCTGCACAACCGCGGCGGGCTGTTCACCATCGACGAGAGCCACCCGAACGCGCTCGCGCCGCGCAAGCGGCCGCTGCACACGATCATCCCGGCCTTCATGCAGAAGGGCGACGTGAAGATCGGCTTCGGCATCATGGGCGGCTTCAACCAGGCGCAGGCGCACGCGCAGTTTGTCGCCGACATCGCCGACTACGGCCTCGACATCCAGCAGGCGCTCGAGGCCGGCCGCTTCACCAAGGGATCGTTCAACGGCTGCGACGTCAATGTCGAATCGCTCGTGCCCGAGAAGACGCGCACCGAACTGAAGGCGATGGGCCACGACATCCGCCTCGTCCAGCCGCGCAGCGGCACGTTCGGCTACGGTCAGGCGGTGATGAGCGACGGCGCCGGCGTCCACTTCGGTGCGTCCGAGCCGAGGCACGATGGCGCGGCGATCCCCGAAGCGCCGCCGGTGTTCACGAAGACGTCGCAGCGATAGCGGCGGCGCGAGGTCAAGAGGGCGATCTCTTCCACCGCCTGTGGAATTGAACAGGAGGATAGGAGGACAGGAGGGCTTGCCATCAAGGCTGTCGATTCGGCGGGCGGCCTGCTTCGCAGGCCCGCCGCATGACCGGATCGGATCGAGACATGAGCCGATGCGTAATCACCTGCGTGGCTCATGTATCGATCCGACTCCGGCCATGCGCGCCGCGTCGCGGCGCCCGCCGAATCGGCATCGGCCCACCAAGCCGCTGCGTGCAGCAGAAGACAAGCCTCCTGATCTCCTGACCTCCTGACCTCCTGTGGAACAGGCGCGGGAAGAGATCACCCCTCCTGAGCTCCGCTCCGGATCGCATATGATCGCCGCGAGCGATCCTGTGCACCTCAAGGCCGTAGAAACCGCGAACGTCGACCGCGAGTACCGGCGCCACCGCCGGAGCGTCTACATCGGCATCTTCGCCGGCTACGCCGCCTACTATCTGGTCCGCAACAACCTCGCGCTGGCGATTCCCGACATCCTCCAGGAGTACCCGCAGCACTCGAAGGCCGACCTCGGCTGGGCGCTCACCGGCCTGTCGATCTCCTACGGCATCTCGAAGTTTCTGATGGGATCGGTTTCCGACCGCACCAATCCGAAATACTTCCTGCCGCTCGGCCTGCTGCTCTCGTGCGGGATCATGTTCGTCTCGGGCGTCGCCAAGCCGATCTACAGCTCGCTGGCGCTCATCGTCGTGCTGCAGATCGCCAACGGCTGGGTGCAGGGCATGGGCTGGCCGCCATGCGGCAAGACGATGGTGCACTGGTTCAGCACCAAGGAGCGCGGCCTCATCGTCTCGAGCTGGAACGTCTCGCACAACGTCGGCGGCGGCCTGGTCGCGACCTTCGCGCTCTTCGGCGTGATGCTGTTCCACGACTGGGGCGCGAAGTTCTACTTCAACGCCGCGGTCGCGGCGGCGGTGGCCGTCGTCGTCTACTTCCTGATGCGCGACACGCCGGAGTCGTACGGTCTGCCGCCGGTCGAGGCCTACAAGAACGACTACCCGCCAACCTACAGTGAAGCGGACGAGCGGACGCTCTCCTACCGCGAGATCTTCGTCGAGCACGTGCTGAGCAACCGCTATCTCTGGGCGATTGCGATCGCCAACGCGTTCGTCTACTTCGTGCGCTACGGCGTCGTGAACTGGATTCCGACCTACCTGCAGACGGCGAAAGGCTTCTCGTTCCAGCAGTCGAGCATCGGCTGGGCGCTCTACGAGTACGCGGCGATTCCCGGCACGATCGCCTGCGGCTGGATGTCGGACAAGGTCTTCAAGGGGCGCCGCGCGCCGGCGACGATCCTCTTCATGTCGCTGACGCTGGTCGCGGTGATCGTCTACTGGCTGAACGGCAACGGCCCGCTGTGGATCGACTACGCCGCGCTGATCTCGATTGGCTTCCTGATCTACGGGCCGATCATGATCATCGGCCTGCACGCGCTCGATCTCGTCCCGAAAAAGGCCGCCGGCACCGCCGCGGGGTTCACCGGATTTTTCGGCTACGTCTTCGGCTCGGCGATCGCCGGCTCCGGCGTCGGCTGGATCGCCGACCACTGGGGCTGGACCGGCGTGTTCGCGACGATGGTGGTGTGCTGCCTGCTGACGATCGCCTTCAGCGCGATGACCCTCGGTCACCGCGCCGAAAGCGCCGCTCGCAGCTAGGCCTCCCTGTCGCGCGGTCAGCGCTGCGAAGGCTGACCTCTTCTAGCAACCAGCAACCAGCAACCAGCCCCTAGCCCCCAGCCCCCAGCCCCGCCCGTCGTTACTTGACCCCTGACGTGGCCACCGGCTGCGCGCCGGCGGGCACCGCCATCAGCGACACCTTGATCTGAATTTCGTCCTTCACGCCAACGCCGAGATACGTCGGCGCCGGAATCTCGAACTCCGACACCTTCACCGGGAACTGCGCCTGGACGCGGATCTTGCCGTCCTTCTGCTGCAGTTCCGCCGCGCCGGACACCTTCTTCTTCTGGCCGTGCAGGCTCAGCATCGCGGTAAAGACCGTCTTGCCTTCCAGCTTCTCGACGCGGATGTCCTCGATCGTCGCGGTCGCGAACCCCGGTCCCTTCTCGACTTCCAGGTAGTTGTTCTTCATGTGGCGGTCGCGGATGCCGATGCCGGTCTCGAGCGTCTGCAGCTCGACCTTCAGCGCGCCCCGCACCGCGCCCTGCTCGTCGGACGCCGGTGTCACATCGCCGCTCAGGTTCTTCGTCTTCGCCTCGAAGCTGCCGCCAACCGTCAGCGGGCACATCACAGTGACCTCGCCGCTCGACACCTTGTAGGCGTCGGCCGCGCCCGCGGGCGCCGCGGCGGCGATCATCAGGGCGATTGCGAACACACCGATAGCGTTGTTCTTCATCAGTCGGGTCATGGCACTTCTCCTTCGTGTCGGTCGTCGTTGAAATTGAATCTGTCGGTGGACGGAACTCAGTCGACGGTCTTCACCGCGACCAGCACCGAGAACGTACGCGAGCGGCCGGTGGTGACACCGGCGAACGTATCGCGCATGGTGAAAGAGACCGTGAGGTTCTCTGAGGCGCGCAGCTGGACGCCGGGCGCGAGGCGGTAAGCGCGTGATTGCGTGATGCCGTCGACGGCGAGCTCCTCGGCACCGAGAGAAGTGACGAGCCACTCCTTGGCGGCGAAGAACACCTGGGTGTGACCGGAAATGTACTGCGTCGTCAGTGGGTTGGCCGCGGTCGACGAGCGGCCGGTGAGCTCGTGCTGCGCCATGATGCCCCAGCGCCCGAACCCGAGCCGCGTGTAGGCGCCGACGCTGCGGCGATCGAACGCGTCCGACCGCGAGTCGATGAGCGAGACACCGACAATCGCGCGGTGCTTCCAGACGTCGACGCCGGCGAGCGTGCCGACGCCGTACTGCTGCAGGCGCGGATCTTCATCGCCGCCGGGGCCGAAGACGAACGGCGCGAGCTGCAGGCGGTGCGTGTAGATGAACGCCTTGACCTGCGTCGGGTAGACGGTGTTCCCGGGATCCGTGCCCTTGCGCATGTAGGCCTGCGGATCGGGCAGGCCGAGCCCGGTGGGCAGCTCCTCGCGGCCGACCGACAGCTCGATCCCGTCTTTCGGACGGAATTCCCAGATCGCCTTCGGCACGACCAGGTCCACGGTTCCACCGGGCTGCGTTGTCGAGGTCGGCAGCGTCGCCCCCGAGAGACCGAACGTGTAGGTCAGGCGATTCTTGTCGTTGAGACGCAGCGAGTTGCGCAGCTGCACCTGAAACGTCGACGACATGGTGTTGGTGTGCGACGACAGCGCCTGGGCATCCTGGCCGACGATGACGAAGCGCACGTCGTAGAGATAGCGGCGGGTGTCCGCGTCGGACGGAGGAATCTCCCGCGCACGCGCGCTCTGCGCGACGTCAACGCCGCGGCCGTAAGAGGTCAGAAGACCGCCGCCCTGGGGCGACACATGGCAGGCAGCACAGTCGGCATACCCCAGACGGATCATCGTCGGGGCGGCCAACGCCGGCGTCACCTGAACCACTGAACAGAACAACACACCGCCGAGTACTCGAAACCAATTCATCGCGTCGCTCCCTTGTTGTCAGTCGCAGCGGTTCCAGGAAACGCTGCGACGTTTGGGCCCTCCAACGTTCGTCGTGTCGTTGGGAACTGCAGCTGACAAAGGCAATGTGGTTGCCACAACGCGCATGCGTGCCGCGATATCGTCATCAACAGCCTGTGGATGAACGCGGTATATCGCTGAAAACAACGCGCCTCGCCGAAATTCGATCGCCGATCGAATCGGCCTCGATTCGCGCGCGGCGCCGGCGCCGGCGTCGCGCCGTCGGCACGTTGATCGTCAGTTTCACAAGCGTTGAATTACGAAATCGAAAACGAGTGCATTGTTGAAATGCAGAGTTTCGTGCTCAGCGTTTGCAAATCTCGAAAAATGCTCAATGATTCTGACGATCAGCACTGGCACGCGTTCGGCCCGGCGCGCGTGGTGTCGAAACCGATTTCGCATCTTGACGCCCTGCATGCGACACGATGGAACGGTGGCGCAGCCAAGCGCGGATCACTTTTGTGATTTGCGCCTAAAGACGACCAACGAACCCGGGCTCGTCTGTAAGTGCGGCTCGGACTCCGTGACTGTTCAGCTCATCCTGCGCGGCAACGTGAGGAACGGAGCTTGCTGACCGCAGAGTGCATGAGCGAGACGAGACACCAGGTGACGAGGCAGTTGAAGCAGTACGCGGGGCGGAAGATGGCGCGCCGTCTGACGCGGGCCATGCCGTGGCTCGGCGGCGTCGTGGCGCTGCTGACGGTGGGCGCGGCGATTCGAAGGAAGGGATTGCTCGGCGGGACCGTCGACACTGCGCTCGACATGATCCCGTTTGTCGGCGGTGCGAAAACCCTCGTCGAGGTGGGGCGCGGTCGCGACTTCATCCGCGATCGAGCCCGCGTCGCTGGGTAAGAGTCAGGATATCGAGGAGATCAGGAAGGGTTCTCGCTAACTCGAAACGTAGCGGGAAGAGATCACGAGCTTTCCTCCTGATCTCCTAGTCCTCCTGATCTCTTACTGCAGCACGAGCAGCCGGTCCGCGTGCTCGGGCGCCGGATCCGCGACGGTCAGCGCGCCGGTCAGCTCGGGCAGGTTCGTCTGCCACCAGCTGCGCGCGCTGTCGTGGTCCCACGACTGGGCCGAGCGGCAGTTCCGAATCATCCGCAACACTTCCTCGGCGTTCTGCGGCCGGTTGGCCGGCTCCTTCTCGAGGCACTTCAGCACCAGCTCGTCGACTTCGCGCGGGATGCTCAGCTCGCTGCGCAGCGACGGCGGAATCGGCGCCGCCTGCATGTGCTGCAGGAACATCTTCATCGGCGTGTCGGCCTCGAACACCAGCTGTCCGGTCAGCAGGTAGTAGGCGACGCAGCCGAGCGCGTAGACGTCGGCGCGCTGGTCGACCTCGCCCTCGTTGGTGATGATCTCGGGCGCCATGAACGCCGGCGTGCCGGTCGTCACGTGCGGGCCGGTCATCAGCGTCGTCTGCATCGTGCTCGGGTCGTTGAACTTCACCAGGCCGAAGTCGAGCACCTTGACGAAGTCGTACTCGAGCCCCATCCGGCACGCGTAGATGTTCGCCGGCGTCACGTCGCGGTGCACCAGGCCGCGCGCGTGCGCGTCGGCGAGCGAGTGGCAGACCTGCGAGAGCAGGAAGAGCGTGCGGTCGGCCGGCACCGGGCCGAACTCGCGAACCAGCGAATCGAGGTCGCGGCCCGAGAGCAGCTCCATCACGTAGTAGAAGCTGCGGTCGGCGGTGACGCCGAAGTCGAAGATGCGAATCGTGTGCGGCGAGCTCAGCGACGCCGTCGCCTGCGCCTCGCGCTCGAACCGCCGCAGCATCGTCCGCGCCGACGCTTCCGTGCTGGCGCCGAGCAGTTCCGGGCGCACGAGCTTGATCGCCGCGCCGCGCGCGAGCAGCCGGTGCTCGGCGCGCCAGACCTCGCCCATGCCGCCGCGGCCGAGCAGCTCGACCAGGTGGTAGCTGCCCATGTCCTGCGCCTGGCGCAGCTTGCGTCCGATCCGCTGCAGCACGTGCGACGGGAGAATCGCGACGATGGCGCACGCGTAGTTCGGCATGAAGATGACGAAGGTATCGACCAGCGATGGCACGTTGAGGCCGCGCAGGTGCGCGACCCAGACGCCGAGCGGATCCAGCGACGCCGAGAAGAGCGCCGCGGCCAGCATCTTGCGCGGCGTGGTCGGCAGGATCATCGAGCCGACGAGAATCACGATCGTCATCCACGACACGTGGCCGCCCATCGTGAAGATCGTCACCGTGCGAGCCTGCGTGTTGACCAGCGCGACCGCGAGCGCGTTCAGGACCATGAACATCAGCCCGACGTCGGCCTTCAGCTGCGGGGCGTACGACGAGTGGCGGATGAACGCGAACAGCGCCGCGGAGACGAGCACGCCGAGGATGTCGGTGGTAATCATCAGCGCCGGCGGCCTGGTGCCGAGGGTCAGCGGCATGACGATGGCGTCCATCACGAGCCCGAACAGCCAGAGGCCTGCGCCGACCGCGCCGGCAATCGCGACGCGCTGGATGTGTTCGGAGAGGAGGTCATCGGGCAGCCGGGTGGCGGCTAGCGGCTGGCGGACGCCCGGAAGCGGCGTCTCATCGCGCGGCTGGATGATCTTCTTCTTTTCGTTGGACAGCATGCAGCACTGCAGGGCAAGCACGCGGCCAACGTCACCAGACGTCACGCAAGTCGCTAAGATCAAGTGATATTAACGACTTAGCGTTATGAGTGTCGAGGTGGCACGCTGCGGATTGCTGATCAACCTGCGCAGAAATCTACAACTTGTCGAGGGAGCCGCAGAACCGCCGAGCCTGGAGCTCATCAACACCGACGATGAGCGATGTGGTCGAAGCCCAGAAATTCTGCGTCCGCCGCGACTTGCCGGTGCCGCAGTACCGCCCCCGGTACCGCGCCGCAGTACCTAACTCCGGCACCGTCGCGCAGTACGAGTCCGGCACCTGAAGTATCCTGACCCCGCTCAACCGATGGAACCCCGCGGATGACGATGGGGCGGCCGGACCGCATGGACCGGATCTGCTTCGGCAGCTACCTCGCCCTCAGCCTTTACTTCACCTGGCCGCTCCTCGCCAGCGGCGCCCGACTCGGGATCTCGGACTGGGATCCGATCCTCTTCCAGCACGCCTCGGTCATCAGGAGCGTCTACGAGTACGGGGGGATGCCGTTCTGGAACCCCTGGTTCTGCGGCGGCGACGTGCTCTGGCAGAACCCCCAGGCTCCGCTGCTGACGCCGGCCTATCTCTTCGCCCTTGCCATGCCGCTCGCCGTGGCGATGAAGCTGAACATCCTGGTGCACTACCTCGCCGGGTTCGCCGGCATGCACCTGCTGCTGACACGCACCTTCCGGCTCTCATATGCACCGGCCGTGATCTTCCTCGCGGCGACATTCACGCTGGCCGGCGGCGCTGCGTTCCACCTGATCGTCGGCCACGCGACCTTCCTGCCCTACTTCTATCTCCCGTGGATGCTCTTCTTCTTCCTGGCGGCGCTCGAGACCGGCGCGCTGCGCCACGCCGCCGGCGCTGCGGCCACCATCGCGCTCGGCATCTACGCCGGCGGCACGCACGTCGTCTTCATGGGAGCGGTCGGCCTTGGGGTCTTCGCGCTCGCCATGAGCGCGCTTCGCCGCGACTGGCGCCCGATCGCGCTGCTGGCGGCGACCGGCGTGCTCGCGGCCCTCTTCGCCGCGCCGAAGCTGATTCCGCTGCTCCGCTTCGTCACGACGCCTGATCTGGTCGACATCCGCTACTTTCTGCCGGAGCCGGATCGCATCACGCCGGCGATGCTCCAGCATCTCTTCACCGACGCGCATCAATATCCCAGGCTGCGCTTTCCCGGGCAGCTGTACGGATGGCAGGAGTACGCCAACTACCTCGGGCCGCTCGGCCCGCTGCTCATCGTCGCCAGCTTCGTGTGGATTCTGATCGATCGTCGGTCGCGCCGCGCTGATGCGATCGGCATCTCGCTCGCGATCACCGCGCTCATCCTCTTCGTGCTGATGCTCGGCGAGTTCGCGAGCTACGCTCCCTACAATCTGCTCCGCCGCCTGCCGTTGATGTCGCAGTTTCGACTACCGAGCCGCTACACGCTGGTGCTGACGCTCTTCGGCGTTGCGGTGGCGGCGTCGGCATTCGGGGGCATGACGGCGGATCGCCCGCCGGATCGCCGGCTGCAGCGCTTCGCGGGCGTCGTCCTCATCCTCGCCGCGTGCGATCTCGCGTACTGGAACCGCGTCCACTTCGCGGGATCGTTCACGATGCCGCCGCTGGCAGGATCTTTCAGGCTGCTGGCGCGTCCACCCGCACCGGCAATCGACGCGCAGACCGACGCCTTCGCCGGCGATTCGCCGATGCTGCGCGCGATGATGGAGCGCAACGAAGCAGTGCTGAAATGCAACGAGCCGCTCCAACTGCCCGGCGCGGTTCAGGCCGGCAAGCCGATTGTCTTCGCCGAGGGCACCGCGCGCGTGTCCGAGATTCAGTTCCGGCCGAACCGGATCAGGTTTGCGGTGCTGGCGCGCGACGCCGATCGCGTGTTCGTGAATCAGCGCTACGTCAATGGTTGGCAGGCCAGCACCGGGGCGCTGGCGATCGATCCGGCATCGAAGCTCGCCTTCGTGCGCGTGCCGGCCGGGACCGCGACGAGAATTGAGCTGTCGTTCTCGCCGCCCGGCCTCGTCAGCGGACTGATTCTTTTTCTGATTGGACTGGCGGCTTCGGCTGCGATCTGGCGGCGGACGCTCGTACCCGCGCCGGCGAATAGGCTCCCAGCGCCCGGCGCATGGCAATCCTGATCACTTCAGACGCCATCGAAGCACCGCTGCGAACCAGCTTTACCGAGCTCTTCGCCGAGTAGTAGGTAACGTGAACCGGAACCTCCGCCAGCCGGAGTCCCAGCGCTCGCGCCACCAGCAGAATCTCGACGTCGATCGTGAACCCGTCCGCGCTCAACGACCCGGCCATCCGGTCGAGCGCCTCCCGGCGAAAGCCCTTCAGCCCGCACTGCGTGTCGCGCAAGCCGAGCTGCAGCAAGCGCCCGGACGAACGCGTTGAATGCGAGGCCGACGATGTGGCGCCGGTAGAGAAAGCCGAAGAGGTTCACCGGCACCGAGTAACGGGATCGATCGTGCCGGCGGTTCCCCACCGCCATGTCCACCGACGCCAGCGCGCTGAGCACGCGATCGATCGAATCTCGATCGTAAGCAAGGTCGGCGTCGGTCAGCAGCACGAGGTCGCCGCGCGCCAGCGTGAACCCGGTCCGGATCGCCTTGCCCTTGCCGGCGTGAGGCAGCCGATGGACCCGCACGTTCGAATGCGTCGTGGCGAATTCTTCCGCCCGCCGCGCTGTCTCATCCGCGCTCCCGTCGTCGAGGACGAGGATTTCGGGAGCGCTGCCGAACCAGCGCTCCAGCGTCGCCAACGATTCGGCGATCCGCGATCCTTCGTTGAAGCACGGCAGGACGATCGTGAACGGAGGCTTGTCGATCACCGTTCGGCCGCCTCGCAGACCGAATACAACAGCGTGCCGGCGCGGCCGAGCCGCCGCGCTTCCCGCCCGGTGGCCCACGCGCCGGCGCGAGCCGACAGCATTCCGATCACCGGCGCGGCCAGGTTGAACGAACCCGAGCGCACCACCGTCCAGCCCGCGGCCTGCGCGATGTCCGCGAGGCTCCGGGCGTCGTAGCGGGACTGATGCTGCGCGTTGCTCATCGGCGGCGTCAGGCGCAGCGCGTCGAGCGCGCGTTCGATGACGACCCACAGCGAGTGGTAGTTAGGGGTGGTGACGAGGCACCGCGCGCCCGGCCGCGCGACGCGGCGCAACTCGGCCAGCGCGCTGCGCCCGTCGTCCTCCGACAGGTGCTCGACCGCTTCGAGAAAATAGATCTGCGAAAACGAGGCCGATTGAAATGGCAGCGCGCACAACTCGCCCGCAGCGGCGCGGGCGTTCGGCGTGTGCGTCCGCACGAACCGGCAGGCGCTGACGCGCATGTCGGCGCTGACGATATGCGAGTCGGGAAATCGCCAGGTGACGATGCCGGAGCCGGCGGCGGCGTCGAGGATGAGCGAGCCGTTGCGCGGAGGCAGCACGTGCGCGACCAGGTCGAGCCGGGCGCGATGCCACGCCCGCTGCGGCGCCCAGCCGCGGAGCAGCGCGTCGAGCTGATATCCGCCGGCGATGTCGTGTTCGACGCTGGAGCGTTCCATATGTAGTGTCCGCCTTCAGGGCGGACCATCGGGAGCAGGCGAATCGTACCGCATATGATTGGGTGATGCCCGAGCACCGCTTCGGCCCCACTCGACTCGAGCGCGCAGCGGCGCTCAGCACGCCGGGCCACGATCTCTACCTGAAGCTGGAATGCGAGCTGCCGACCGGCTCCTTCAAGGTTCGAGGCGCGGTGCACTCGCTGTCGGTGAACATCGCGATCCGCCCGCTTCGCAGCGTCGTCGCTGCGAGCACGGGGAACCACGGCGCCGCCGTCGCCTACGCGGGGCACCTCCTTGGCGTGCCGGCGACGATCTTCCTGCCGTCCAATCCGAACCCGGTGAAGGCCGCGCGAATCCGCGACCTCGGCGCAACGCTGGTGGAAACCGGCAGCGATCTGACCGCGGCGATCGATGCGGCGCGCGCGTTTGCCGCGGCAGGGAGCGACACGTTCTTTCTCCACGACGCGGAGGACGGCGAGATCCCGGCGGGCACGGCGCAGATCGGGCGCGAGATCGTCGAGCAGCTTCCGTCAACCGATGCGATCTATGTGCCGATGGGCGACACCGCGCTCATCCGCGGCGTCGCGGCGGCGGCAAAAGCGCTCCAACCCTCGATCCGTATCATCGGCGTCGCCGCCGGGAACGCGCCGGCGTATTACCTGTCGTGGAAGGAAGGCACGACGATCGAGACCGAGTCGGCGAACACGATCGCCGATGGCCTTGCCGTGCGACGGCCGCTGCGCCAGAACGTGGCGGACATCCGGCGATTGGTGGACGAGGTCGTGCTGGTGAGCGAGCAGGAGATGCTCGAGGCGATCGCGCGGCTGCATTTCGAAGAACACCTGACCGCCGAGCCCGCCGGCGCCGCGGCGACAGCCGCATGGTTGAAGAGTGGCGATGCGCCACGGACGTCTGTCGCGCTCGTCACCGGCGGGAACATCGCGCCCGACGTGATGGACGCGATCACTTCGGAGGGCAGGAGGTAACAAGAGTTCAGGAGGATAGGAGGTTAGGAGGAGGAAAGTCTTTTCTTAAGAGAAAAAGAAAAAAGAATCCTCCTGATCTCCTGACCTCCTGAACTCCTGAACTCTTGTAGTTCTCCTGACCTCGCTCCGATCAGCTCGGCATCACCACCGCGGAGATCACGTGGATCACGCCGTTCGACTGGTAGACATTCGGGATCGTGATGGTCGCCTTGCCGCCCTTCTCATCCTCGAGCATCCAGGCGTCGCCGTGCTTCATGATGTCTTCAGCGTGCCGCCGGAGGCGGAAGCGGCGCGGCAGCTGACGCGGGAGCTGGCGACGATTCGCGAGGACCGGACACGGATTCGGAATCGCCTGCTCGGCCTGCTCGCCACGCAGGGCATTCGGTGCGCGTTGACGCGGCGGTTCCCGGGTCAGGTGGCGCGGGTCGAGACGGGCGATGGCCGACCACTGCCGCCGGCGTTCCAAGCGCGGCTCCTGCGCGAATGGGCCCAGCTCGAGGCGATTGAGGCCCGCCGGGGCGTGCTCCGCGCCGAGCGGGCGGCCCGGATTCGCGACGGCGGCGATCGCGTCGCGCAGGTGGCGCGGGCGCTGTGTACCGTGCGCGGGATCGCCGACTCGAGTGCGGCCGCTCTTCAGCGCCGAATTGTTTGGGACGCGGACGTTTCAAAATGGGCGGCAGCTCGGCGCGCTCACCGGGTTGGCGCCGGTACCGTATCGCAGCGACCAACGCGTCGCCGACCAAGGCATCAGTAAAGCGGGACGGGGCGAGTTGCGCCGCCTCAGCATCCAACTGGCGTGGTGCTGGCTGCGCTGGCAGCCCGACAGCGCCTTAGCGCAGTGGTTCCGGCAGCGGTTCGCCACCGCGGGCGGGCGCAGTCGGCGCATCGGGATCGTCGCGGTGGCGCGCAAGCTGGTGATCGCGTTATGGCGCTACGTCGACCAGGGCGTGATTCCCGCGGGCGCACGACTGACACGCGCGCACTGAGTGCTCGTCGTCGCCCTCACTGGTGCGTGCCGCTCGCTTGACCTCCGGGTTCCTGCGGGAACCGCCCAACAGATGGAGCGGCACGCCCCTGCGGTCCAGCGCATGAATGCAGCTGGTGAGTGGTCATCAAGCCACCACGGATAGAAGGTGGTTGGGCAGCGCCCGACCCCGCGGACCGGCCAGTGGGACGCACGGGTACGACCGACCGATCGGCTCGCAATCAGCGCCGCCTCCGCGGCCTCCTGCAGGTTGAGCAGGCCGCTCCGGCGGAGGCGCGCTCGAACGATAGTGAACGGCGGGGGTTTGACAACCGACAACCTCATAGAAGGAGGTCAGGAGGATAGGAGGTCTCAGCGATGCCGGCCTTCGCGCTACGGGGCCTGTTCCGGCGAGATAGATCGCGCCGGTCGGCGCGGGCACGCCGGCCTCGGGCTCGATCGAGACGGCGACGCCGGTCGGATCCGGCGTGCCGGCTGGAGTATCGAACGCGGCGGTCACGTTGCCGTTCTGGTCGGGACGGATGAGGCCGGCGCTGACCGGCGCGCCGGGTGTCAGGAACCACACCTGATAGATGCGCCCGGCCGGAAGCGGCGGCAGCTGATTGGCGGCGAAGAGCAAGCCGTTGGCGCGGCTCCACAACGCCCGGCCCTGCGGCCCGCGGCGCCGGCGGCTGGCCACCGAGGCGCACCTGCTTCAGATCCGGCGCGCTCAAGACCGCGAGCCGCGTCTGCGCGCGCTCGGCGGCGCGCACCGCCTCGGCGAGCTGCGCCTCGCTGCGATCGAGCCGCTCGAGCGCCTCGCCCAGCTGCGTCTCCAGGCTGCCAACGCGCTGCCGCACGTTCAACGTGTACGAGCCGAGCGCGATCCCCAGGACGACGAGCGCGGCCGCGGCGAGCCAGCCGGGGGCCGAAACCCACGAACGCGATTGCGTCGATGTGCGCGCAACGGCCGACGCCGCGCGCGACGACGGGTTGGGAGCACCGGCGGCGGCGAGCACCCGCGCGCGCAAAGCCGCGGGCGGATCGACCTGCGGCGCCGCGTATGGCAGCGCGCGGACCACGGCCCCGAGCGAACGCACTTCGGCGGCGCACTCCTCGCAGGTCGCGAGGTGCGCCTCGAAGGCGTCGCGGTCGGCGCCGGCGAGCGCGCCAAGCGCATACAAGCCCGCGGCGTCACGCTGTGCGGCGTGGTCCATGTCTCCCATCACGTTGCGCCTGCCAGCCGCTCTCTCAGCTTCAGCAGGCCCTGCCGGATCCGCGTCTTCACCGTTCCCAGCGGCAGCTCGAGCCGCTCCGCGATCTCGACGTGCGTCAACCCTTCGTAGAACGCCAGCTCGATGGCCACCCGCTGCAGCACCGACAGCTCGTCGACCGCGGCGCGAATCCGCGCCGCCTCGGTCGAGAGCGCGATCTGTTCGTCGACCGGCTGCGAGCGATCCGGCAGTTCCAGCGTCGCCGGATCGCCGGCCGCGGTATCGGGGCGCGCGCGCCGGCCGCGCAGGCGGTCGATGGCGCGGCTGCGCGTCAGGTTCAGCAGCCAGGCGATGACGTTCCCGCGGCTCGACTCGTAGCGCGCCGCCTGCCGCCACGCCTGCGAGAAGACATCCTGGACGATGTCTTCCGCGTCGCTCTGGTCGCGCAGGATCCGCAGGGCCAGAGAGAAGACCAGCCGGCCGTGCCGATCGTAAAGCTCCGCCAGCGCCTCGTGGTCGCCACGGGCCATCCGTTCAAGCGCGGCGTGATCGGCCGCGGCGGAGCCGGGGAAGCTGGCCACCGCGGCCAGGAGAAACCACATATCTCTCTACGCAGCCGGAGCGTTCCGGGATGTTCGGTCGCGCAGACCCTTCGGGGCTGCCGGGGAAGTGTATCCTCTTCCCCGGTGCAGGCGCTCCCCGGGCTTATTTTCTTCGCGTCAGGCTTCGCTGCGCTCGTCTATCAAATCGTCTGGCAGCGGCTGCTCGTCATCTTTTCCGGCTCCGACGTCCATTCCGCCACCATCATCGTCGCCTCGTTCATGGCCGGCCTCGGCTGTGGAAACCTCGCCGGCGCCCACGCCGCCGATCGCCTGCCGGCACGGGCCAACCTCGCCTGCTTCGCCATCGCCGAGCTCGCCATCGCGGTGTTCGGCTTCTTCAGTGCCGATCTGTATTACGACGTGCTCTACCAGCGGCTGGGGCACCTGCCGCTCAGCGTCGAAGCACGCGGCGCGATGCTGTTCTTCAGCCTGCTGTGGCCGACCTTTTTCATGGGCGTCTCGCTGCCGCTGCTCGCGCGCGCGCTGACCACACGCATCCAGCACGCGGCAAGCGTCACCGGCCGCCTCTACGCCGCCAACACCGCTGGCGCGGCGGCGGGCGCGTTCGTCGCAACGTGGGTGCTGCTGCCAGCCTGGGGTCTGGAGCGCACCCTTCATTTCAGCGCGGCCGTGAACACATTCGCCGCGCTTGGCGTGGCGCCGCTCTTGTGGAGGATGCGCGGCTTCGCCGCCGATCAACGTGACGCGCCGCCGGCGACGTCCTCGACAGACGCCGCGGCGGATTTCGCGTCAGAAGATGCGATCGCCGTGCCGTTCGCGGTGTGGGCGGCCATCTACGCGGTGTCCGGGTTCCTCGCCTTGTCGCTCGAGATCGTCTGGTTCCGCGTGCTCGGCGTGATGCTGAAATCGACCGCGCTGACCTTCGGCACGCTCCTGACCATCTACCTCACCGGCATCGGCGCGGGAGCGGCGATCGGCACCAGGCTGCTGCGGCGGACGCGCGAGCCGGCGCACGTGTTCCTGATCATGCAGGCCGCGATCGCGATCTACGCCGGCCTGGGCATCACCGTGCTGCTGGCGATCGTTGCCGACTGGCGCGCCTTCGCGTGGCTCTCGGCCTACTTCGGCAGCTACGAGCCGATGGATGCGCGCGCCGCGGTCGGGCAGCTGGCGGCAGCAATCGGCGGCGGCGATGTGCCGACGCGGTTCCTGATGCTCTATCTCCTGCTCCCGGCAGCGTTGATCCTTCCGCCGACGCTGCTGATGGGCGCGAGCTTCCCGCTCTTGATGAAGGCGGTGCAGACCGACCTCGCCCGTCTCGGCCGCCGCATCGGCGGCCTGCTCACCGCCAACATCGCCGGCAGCGCGCTCGGCTCGATCGTCACCGGCTGGGTGTCGCTGGCCTGGCTTGGCTCCTCCGGGACGCTGCGGATGCTGGTCGTCGTCGGCGCGTTGTTTCCACTGTGGGGCCTCGTGCTCTCGGCAGGCGCGCGGCGGCGCAGGCGGGTCTGGATGTACGCGGCGACTGTAGCGGCGAGCGCGCTGCTGTTTTTCGCGATGCCGACCGGCGCGTCGCTGTGGGCGAAGTTCCACGGCTCCACGCCGGCATTCGTCCACGTCGGCGAGGACGGCTCCGGCACCTCCGTCCTGCGCACCATCACCGGCCGCGAGCCCAGCGTCGTCGTCTTCGCCAACGGCGTCGGCCAGAGCTGGATTCCATACGGCGGCATCCACACGGTGCTCGGCGCGCTGCCGGCGTTCATCCATCCAGATCCGCGGACGGCGGCGGTCATCGGCCTCGGTTCGGGCGACACGCTGTTCGGCCTCGCCGGACGAGCCGAGCTCGAGCGCATTGCCTGCATCGAGATCATCCGGCCGCAGCTCGACACGCTGAACCGGCTGCTCGAGCGATGGCGTTATCCCGGGCTCGTCTCGATCCTCACCGACCCGCGGATCGATCACATCTACGGCGATGGACGGCTGCACGTGATGCACGCGCCTCACCGCTACGACATCATCGAGGCCGACGCGCTGCGGCCGACCAGCGCCTATTCCGGCATGCTCTATTCGGATGCGTACTTCACGCTCATCCGCAATCGCCTGACGCCGGGCGGCCTCGCGGTCACGTGGTCGCCAACGGCGCGGGTGCACAATACGTTCGTCTCTGTGTTTCCGCACGTCCTCAGCTACGGCGATATCGTCATCGGCAGCAACCAGCCGATCGCGTTCGACAGCGAGGCGATCCGGCGCCGGCTCGACGATCCGCGCGTCCGCGCCTACTACGGCCGTGCAGTCGTCGACATCGTGGCACTGCTGACGCCGTATCTCGACCGCGCACCGCGCGTCTACGGCCCCGGCGACGATCGATCGCACCTCACCGACATCAACACCGACCTCTTCCCCAAGGACGAGTTCTCGGTGCCCTGAAGCGATCGGGGAATCGGGTAATTGGGTAATTGGGTAATTGATTGGAGATTGGGTGAGTTGATTGGCTACCATGGGTGCAATCAAATTACCCGATGACCCGATCCGATGACCCGATCCGATTACCCGATTACCCGATTACCCGATTACCCGATCCGATTACCCGGTTACCCGATTACCCGATCCGATTAAGATGCGCACGCGTCGCGTCTCCGCCTTCACCATCTCGGCGATCTTCCACGTGGTGGCGCTGATAGCCGCCATCTGGCTCGAAGGTCGGTCGCTTGCGCTGGCGCCGCCACCGCAGGAAGCGGAAGAGCAGGAACCGGTCGTCGTCCTCGTCGACTCGTTGCCGCAACCATCGACCCTCGACGGAGACCTCCGCGCCCAGAGCCTCGGCATCGCGATCGACGGCGACTCGGCGAGCGTCGAGATGCCGGGCTTCAACTTCGACTTCAGCAAGGTCGTGAAGCGCGCGAAGGTGCTGTTCCCCTTCCTCACCGGCACGCCGCTGCTCGAGCGCGTCATCGCCCCGGCGCGCGACCGCTCGCGCACGCGCCTGCCGAACCCGCTGGCCCAGGCGCCCGCGGACGAGCACCGGCCGCCGCTCGAGATCGGCAACGCGGCGATGCAATCGGTGATCGACAAGTCGTGGTCGCGGCGCGACCGCTGGCGCCTGTTCAACCCGGTCGCGGCGCTGGCGAACACGCACAGCCCGAACCAGGGGCGACTGCCGGCGCTGCTCGCCGCCTACGTCTCGCAGAACGGGCTGCAGCCGTACATCGACACGTCGATCCGCGATCCGCGCCTGTGGGTCGAGCTCGGCCTGGCCGCGGATCACGCCGACTTCATCGATTTCGTCAGCCGCTTCGCGACCAGCAACCCGTCGACGCGCGCGACCACCGAGCTGCTGTTCCTGCTCGACAAGCTGGCGCAGGGCAGCCTCGACGCGCTCGTCACGCTGGTCGAGGCCGAGCCGTCGGTCGACCTGCGGTGGACGCGCACCGCCAATGCCGACGCCTTCAACGCCATCGTCACCATCCGCACGCACTTCCGCGAGCTGCTCGAGCGGCGGAAGCTGAACTCGACGGAGGCGTTGAAGGCGCACTACGACGGCGTCCGGCTCGCGATCCTCGAGAGCATCCTGCTGACGACGCCGCGCGGATACCGGGCGGGCGACGCACGTTTCCTGATGGGATCGATCTATTGGAAGCAGGGAAAAATCGCGTCGGCGCGCCGCGTCTGGAAGGACATTGAAGTCGATCCGGACGACACCTACGCGATCGCGTCAACCGAGATCGTCGCCGCGATGCGGGCCGCCGAAGAGCGCGGCGTCGACCAGCGGCGCGTCAACCGCATCCTCGAATACGAGCACGGCCGCTGGGTGAGCTTCTCGTTCGACCGGCTGTGGCAGTTCGGCTACCGCTTCGATACGTTCTGATTGCGGGGTTGGACCCGTTTTGTGGGTCCGACCCCTATTAGCTTGTTGCTGCGAAGAGATCTCTTCAACCGGCCGGCTGATAAGGGGTCGGACCTATAAAGCGGGTCCAACCCCGCTGTTCTTCGTGTCTTCGTGGTCTCCGTCTAGCGTGCGGATCGGACCGTGATCACGAAGTCGCGGCCCGGATCGAGATCGCCGTTGTTGACCTGCGTATCCTCCGGCCGCTTGGCGAGCGCCTCGGATGCGTGGAGCTCGATCTCGAGGCGGTAGGTGCCTTCGGGCACTTTGATCGTGTAGCCGCCGTTGGTGCCTGTGGTCGCGTCGAACTTGGCGCCCTTGCTCACCTCGGTCGCGGTCACTTTGCGTCCCGGCACCGCAACCGTCGAGTCCGCGGTCGACGCCATCCCCGCGATGGTCCCGCCGGCCGACGCCGTCGGCGTGGTCTCGACGACCGGGCCGGGGTGGCAGGCCACCGTGAAACCGATGAGCAGTGCCAGCGTGAACGGCAGGTATCGCATCAGAACACCTCGCCGCTCGGAACTGCAATCAGCGCGCCGGATTCGAATCAGCGTAGGGCGGCCCTTCAGGGCTGCCGCGCGTAAAGGCCCGCGCCGCGGTGGACTCGACTGCAACAGCCCATGTGGGTGTTGGATAAACGGCCATGGCCGCGCTACGCTGTTTGCGTGAGCACCGGCCAGGACGAAACCGATGGCGCCGTAAAGGAGCGGGTCAAGCCTCAAAAGAAAGATCCGACCCTCTACAAAGTGGTCCTGCTCAACGACGACTACACAACGATGGAATTCGTGATGCACGTGCTGGAGACGCTGTTCCAGAAGTCTTCAGCTGAAGCATACCGGGTGATGATGCAGGTTCATTTGCACGGCAGCGGCATCGCCGGCGTGTATCCGTGGGAAGTCGCCGAAACCAAAGTCGACGCGGTCACCTCCATGGCCCGTGCCGCCGAGTACCCGCTGCGCGCGGCGATCGAAGAAGCGTGAGCTGATTCCCGTGTTTTCTGCCTCCATTGAAGTCGTGCTGACCATCGCCTACCGCGAAGCGGTGTCGCGGCGGCACGCCTATGTCACTCTCGAACATCTGCTTTACGCGCTCGCCCACGACAACGACGGCGAGCGCATCCTCGCCGCCTGCGGCACCGACCTGCCGAAGCTGCGCCGCGAGCTGGACGCCTACCTGAGCCACTCGATCGAGCAGCAGAAGCGCGGCGATCAGCGCGAGCCGGAGCAGACGGCGGCGTTTCGCCGCGTCCTCCAGACCGCGGTGCTGCACGTGCAGAGCGCGCAGCGCGCCGAGGTCGAAGCCGGCGACATCTGCGCCGCGATCCTGCAGCAGCCGAAGACCTACGCCGCGCAGCTGCTGGCCGAGCACGGCGTCACCCGGCTCGACGTGCTCGAGTACATCTCGCACGGCATCTCGAAGACGCCCGTCCCCGGCGTCCCGACCGGCGGCGAGCGCACCGCCGGGGCCGGCGACGGCGACGAAGGCGCCTCCACCGCGCGCGATCCGCTCTCGGCGTACTGCACCAACCTCACCGAACGCGCCCGTCAGGGGCTGCTCGATCCGCTGATCGGCCGCTCCGAAGAACTGCAGCGCACGATCGAAGTGCTCTGCCGCCGCCGCAAGAACAACCCGGTGTTTGTCGGCGACGCCGGCGTCGGCAAGACGGCGATGGCCGAGGGCCTCGCGGTGCGGCTGCTCGACGATGGGATCCAGGACACGCTGAAGGGCGCGGAGATCTTCGCGCTCGACACGGCGGGGCTGCTCGCCGGCACGCGCTTCCGCGGCGATTTCGAGGAGCGCTTCAAGGCGGTGATCAAGGCGCTCAGCGGCCGGCCGAAGGCGATCCTCTTCATCGACGAGATCCACTCGACCGTCGGCGCCGGCGCGACGACCGGCGGCACGATGGACCTGGCGACGCTTGATCAAGCCGATCCTCACCTCCGGCGAGCTGCGCGTCATCGGCTCGACCACCTTCGACGAGTACAAGCACATCGAGAAGGATCGGGCGCTGGCGCGGCGGCTGCAGAAGATCGCGATCGACGAGCCGTCGATCGAGGAGGCGGTGAAGATTCTCGCCGGGCTGCGCAGCCGCTACGAAGAGCACCATCGCGTGAAATACACCGACGCGGCGCTCGAAGCGGCGGTGAAGCTCGCGGCGCGCCACCTCCGCGACTACCGCCTGCCCGACAGCGCGATCGATCTCATCGACGAAACCGGATCGGTGGTGCGACTCGCCGCTCCGCCCGCCCCGCCTCCCGCGCCCGACTCACCCGCCCCACCAGAGGCCGGAGCCGCTCGTGGTCGACGCCGCGGACATCGAGCGCGTCGTCGCGCGGATCGCGCGCATCCCGGCGCGGCAGGCGTCGTCGTCGGATCGCGAGCGGCTGCGGACGCTCCAGGAGTCGCTCGAGCGCGTGGTCTTCGGCCAGCCGGACGCCGTGCACCTGGTCGCGCAGGCGATCAAGCGGTCGCGCGCCGGGCCTCGGCCAGCCGGATCGGCCGGCCGGCTGCTTCCTCTTCACCGGGCCGACCGGCGTCGGCAAGACCGAGCTCGCCAAGCAGCTCGCGATTCAGCTCGGCAACGAGTTCACCCGCTTCGACATGAGCGAGTACATGGAGAAGCATGCGGTCGCGCGGCTGATCGGCGCGCCGCCGGGATACGTCGGCTTCGAGCAGGGCGGCCTGCTGGTCGACACCGTCCGCACGCATCCCTACAGCGTCGTGCTGCTCGACGAGATCGAGAAGGCGCACCCGGACATCTTCAACATCCTGCTGCAGGTGATGGACCACGCCACCCTCACCGACAACACCGGGCGCAAGGCCGACTTCCGGAACGTCGTGCTGATCCTGACCTCGAACGCCGGCTCGCGGGAGTTGAGCGCCGCGACGATCGGCTTCTCGGACAGCGGCACCGGCGACGCTCACGACATGCGCGTTCGGCGCGCCGCCGACAGCCGGTCGAAAGCGGCCATCGAAAAGGTGTTCAGCCCGGAGTTCCGCAATCGCCTCGACGCGATCGTCACCTTCCGGCCGCTGACCACCGGCGTCATGCAGGACATCGTCGAGAAGTTCGTGCTGCAGCTCGAACAGCAGCTCGCCGAACGCCACGTCGCGATCACGCTGACGCCCGAGGCGCGCGCCTGGCTGGCCGTGAAGGGCTACGATCCGGTCTTCGGCGCCCGGCCGCTCGGCCGCGTGGTGCAGAAAGAAGTTCGCGATCCGCTCACCGACGAGATACTCTTTGGCGCGCTGGAGCAGGGCGGCACGGTGACAATCGGCCTCGCCGACGACAAGCTGACGTTCGAGTACGAGAAGAAGCCGCCGGCCCCGGCCCGCGTAGGGCGCCGCGTAGGGCGGCCCTTCAGGGCCGCCAAATAGAACCAAGGAGACATCCGTGAGAGCACCCATCTGATCGCGACGGCGCTCGTCGTCGCGGGAACCGTTGCCGGCGCGCAGGCGCCTGGCTTCAAGCGCACCGTGGTCCAGCAGGGCGATCTCTCGACCCCGGGCCGCGAAGTGGTTCAGGCGCTGGTCGAATTTCAGCCGGGCGGATCGCCGGGCCGCCACACCCACCCGGGCGAAGAGGTCGGCTACATCATCGAGGGCACGTTTTCGATCGAGCAGGGCGACAAGCCGGCGGTCACGCTCAAGGCCGGCCAGGGCTTCGTCATCCCCGCGGGCCAGGTGCACAACGCGACCAGCACCGGGCGCCGGCAAGATCCTCGCGACCTACATCGTCGAAAAAGGCAAGCCGCTCGCGACGCCGGCGCCAGCGAAATAGGCGACGCCGGCGCCAGCGAAATAACCTGGGCGCCGGCGGGCGAAGTTGCTGGTTGCTAGTGGCTAGGCGCCTAGCAACTAGCATCTAGCCAGACTGTCGCGCGTGCCTCAGCGAAGTAACCAGGCACGCATCGTCTTGGTGACGAAGTCGGCTTCGTCGGCCTGGACGAAGTGTCCCGCGGTCGGCACGGTCGTCAGCGTCAGGTCGCGCTCGACGTAGTCCCAGTTGCCGTTCAGCGCCGGCGCGAGCAGCGCGGTGTCCTTCAGGCCGTGAATCATCAGCACCGGCGCCTGCACCTTCTTCAGCGGCGAGGTGTCTTCGGTGTACGGCTCGCGCGGGTAGTTCCGCTTGTAGTAGTTCAGCATCGCGCCGAAGTCTGATTTCTTGAACGCCTCGATGTACTTCGGCTTCGCCTCCGGGTCCTTCACCCAGCCGGCGAGTCCTTCGGCGGTCAACGTCTTCTCCGCGCCCTCGGCCTGGAAGCGCCGCGCGTAGGCGCTGTTCTTCTGCTGCTCGGGATTGTTCGCGAGCTCGCGCGTCAGCCCGCGCGGATGCGGCAGGTTCAGGATGATCAGCCGGTCGACGACCTCGGGCACGTTGATCGCGAGCTGCCACGCGACCAGGCCGCCCCAGTCGTGGCCGACGACGACCGCCTTCTGCTGCCCGAGATGCTTGATCACGGCGATGACGTCGCCGACGAGCAGGCGCACGTCGTAGTTCTCGACGCCGGCCGGCTTGTCGCTCAGGTTGTAGCCGCGCTGATCGATGGCGACGACCTGGAACTCGTCGGCCAGCCCCTCCATCTGACGGCGCCAGGTGTACCAGTAGTCGGGAAAGCCGTGAATCATGACCACCAGCGGCCCCGAGCCGAGGCTGGCGTAGTGAATCTTCACGCCGTTCGAGTCCGCGTAGCCGTGCTTGACGCGGTCGTCGATGTCGGCGGCGGCGCCGTTCATCCCGAGCACCGACAGCGCAAGCAGCGCGGCGGCGACCGTCCTGAGAGCCTTGGTCATCTGTTGCCTCCGGTGGCGCGAGCTTAACACGCGTCTGACGCTGGCAGTTGCTAGCGTTGCTGGATGCTGGTTGCTGGATGCTAGTGTGCTAGGAGGCCGGGAAGTCCGAGCTGGCTCGAGCGCCTGGCTTCTAGCACCGAGCGCCTAGCAGCTAGCAACCAGCAACCAGCAACTACTCCGGCCACTCTTCGCGAGCGCGGAGCGCGAGCCCGGTGGCCACAGACGTCAGCTCCTCGCCGCCGGTCACCTTGCCCTCGCCGAACCGGTCGATGAAGATCTGCCGCACCGCCGGCACGAACGACGACCCGCCGGTGAGGAAGACGCGATCGATCTGGCCGAACGCCAGCCCTGAAGCGGCCATCAGCCGATCGACGCAGCCCGACATCGCCTCGAGCTCCGCCGCAATCCACTTTTCGAAGTCGGCGCGGGTCACCTTCTTGCGAATCGCGACCGGCCCCGACTGGAAGACGAACTCCGATTCGGTCGCCGACGACAGCTCGAACTTCGTCCTCACCACCGCCTCGTGCAGCTGGTATCCGAGCTCCAGCTTGATCAGCAGGATGAACGCCTCGAGCCGCTCGGGCGTCGACGCCGTGCGCTTGATCCGCTCCAGCATCTCCAGCGTCTGCGGCGTCTTCAGGAACGACAGGTAATGCCACCGCTCGAGCCGCTCGTACGGCCAGCTCGGGACCGGCAGGAACTTGTTCGGCGGCGAGAGGTATTCGCCGCCTCGCCCGAGCCGCGGCGCGACCAGGTTGCGGATGATCCCCTTGTCGAACGCGTCGCCCGCCACCGGCACGCCATCGGTGCCGACGATGTCGGAGGGGCGGCGGCCGCGGGCGCGGACGCCGGGACCGACCGAGATGATCGTGAAGTCGCTGGTGCCGCCGCCGAAGTCGCCGATGAGAATCAGCTCGTCGCGCTGCAGCCGCGCCTCGTACGCGTACGCGGCGGCGACCGGCTCGTACTCGAAGACGATTTCGTCGAACCCGGCGAGGCCGATCGCCGTCACCAGCCGATTCGCCGCGAACGCGTCGAGCTCGGGATCGGCCGGAATCGAGAAGTGCACCGGGCGGCCAAGGACGATCCGCCGCGGCTTCGGCCACGATCCGAACGGCAGCTGTTCGCTCATGTGCTTCGCGATCAGCGCAATCAGCTTCTCGAGCGTGTAGTGCTGCGAGCCGATGCCCGTCCCCTCGAACGTCTTGTCGGCGAGGTAAGCCTTCAGCGACTGGATGAAGCGCCCTTTCGTTTCCGAGGCAAGGTAGTGCTCGATCGCCGCCGCTCCGGCCACCGAGTGCGAGCGCTTCTCAAAATACAGAACCGACGGGAACGTCGCGCGGGGACCGGCGGCGGAGGGAAAGGAAACAAGGTGCGCGGCGCCCGCTTCGTCGGCGACCGCGACCGCGCTGTTGGTGGTGCCGAAATCGACGCCCACCCAGCCGGGCGCGTTCACTTCGCCGCGTCCGCGCACTTCGCCGCGAGCTTCCGCACCGTCGTCACGCTGCGCATCGTCGCCGGCCCGCCGATGATCTTCTCGAGCAGTGCACCGCCGACCTTCGATTCGCTGAACGGCACGCGGCTCAGCCAGTACAGTTCGCGGGCGTTGAGGTGAAACTCGTCATTCGGGCTGCGCAGCGCCTCGACGGCGCGCTGCGCGGCGGACGGGGGGGCGTTGCGCAGGAACGACACGTAGAGGTTGTGATACGGCGCCTTCATCAGCGCGGCGGCGAACGGCTCGTGCGCGGCCGCCTGGCAGACTTCGGCGGCGGTGCGAACGAAGGTCGCGACCTCGTAGCCGAGCGCCGCTTCGAGATGCTTCTCGATCTTCTTCTCGAGCGCCGGGCCGCTCTTCGACGGCGAGGTGAAGAGCACGTTGCCGCTGGCGATGAAGGTCTCGACGTCGGTGAGCCCGAGCTGCGTGAACAGCTTGCGCAGCTGGTCCATCTTGACGATGTGGCCGCCGACGTTGATGGCGCGGAGAAAAGCGACGTATCTGCGGCATCGTATCTCGTTGACTAACGCGTCCGGTCGCCTTCGCCCAGCGACAGCAGGTTTGCCAGGAGTCGATACGCGCCGGGGACGCCGTACGGCAGCTGACGGTGAAAGGCGTAGGCGAAGTAGGTGTAGTGCCCCTGCCCGTAGCGGGCGGTGAGCCATCCGCCCCGCTGCGGCGGCTGCCCCTGATCGTGCGTCTCGATCATCGGCGTGTAGGCCTTGTCCCACTCGCTGAAGAACTTCGAGCCACGCTGCTCCACCCAGCCCTCGAAGTCGGCTTTGGTGATCGCGTTTGGCGTCGTCAGCTCTGGCCGGTCCGCCGCGAGAATCTGCACCGGCGAATCCTCTTCCGACACCTCTTCCGCATTGCGCGGCAGCTGCCCCGGAAACGGCGCGAACTGATTCGGATCGAACTCCGCCGGCGTGTTGTAGAGGACGATCAGGTTGCCGCCGTTCTTCACGTAATCGAGCAGCCGCTGGTTGTAGGTCCGCAGGTCGTCGCGCACGGCGTAGGCGCGCGTGCCGGTCATGATCGCATCGAACTGGCTTGAGATCGGCCGCGGCCAGATCCTGCTCGTTCAGCATCTGCACCTGCACACCCAGCTGCGCGATCCCGGCCGGCACGTCGTCGCCGACGCCCATCACGTAGCCGACCTTCAGCCCCGGCGCGATCTTGACGTCGACGCCGCGGACGCGGCTGGCGGCGTCGTGATAGAGGTAGCGCGTCTCGAGGTCGCGGTGCTCGATGACGTCGTAGCCCTCCCTGGATACGGCCGCCCTTCGGAGGTGGCGACGGCGTCGATGCGGTACTCGCGGTTCTCGATGGCGGGGATGGCCACGGCGAATTGATACCGCGACTTCTCCCCCGGCCGCGCGAAGGTGAACGGGATCGACGGCCGGCTCGGACTTCCATCCGTCCGGCAGCTTCAGCGCCAGCTCGCCTTTGCTTCCTGAGAACGCGTTGTTGGTCAGCTCGACCTGCAGACGGACGCTCTTGTTCGCCATCGCCTGGGGCACGATCGCCTGGCGCGGCGAAACAGTGACTGCCAGGGCCGGCACGACTGCGAGCTCGCGCATCACATAACCGTACGGCAGCTGCGCTTCGCGGCGGGTGACCGGGACGTTGATGTCGACGGGCACGCCGCCGACGTTGTACCGGACGGCGGCAACGAAGGCCGGCGCCGACGCCGGGTGATGGAGCGACCCGGTGTTGCTGACCGTGTAGCGGCTCTCGACAATGGAGGGGCGCGAAAAATATGGACGGGTGAACGCGGCGTCAGACGGCACCGTCATCTTGGCCAGGAGCGTCAGCGTCCGATCGCGCTTCAACGTCGTCGCCGGAGACGTCGTGGTCCCGGCGACGTCGACGCTGGCAACCGTCACATCCACGGAGCCGCGGTTGGTGAACCGCAGCTTGACGTCGAACGCCTGTCCCGGAATCACCGGCGCCATCGTCGGTGGCGGCGGCGAAGGCCGCAAACGGACCGGTCGGTTCCGGCAGACCTGCGGGCTGTGCGATCGCCACGAAGTCGATGCCGAGCGCGGTGTTGATCGCATCCGCGAACTGCTGCTCCTTCACCTTCAGGATCTGTACGGCATCAGGGTCGGCAGCGAGTTGCTGCACGGCGCTGCGAGTGGCGGCGAGCCCGCGCGCCAGCGCCGGAACGGTGGCTGACGGATCGTCCATCCTGAACGCCTGCACCGCGGCCTCGACTTCCTGCTGGATCGTGCCCAGCAGCGCCGAGGCGTTCGCGGGCGCCGGATGCTTCAGCGTCGTGAACAATGCCGGTGAGGCTGGTGTCGATCCCGTCGAAGACGTTCGTTTCCTTCGCGCCTGATGTCGACCTGCGACGCCAGCCGCTTGTAGTAGCCGTACGCCGGACCCGGCTGCGGATCGTTGCGGCCGCCGTTCTGCGAACGCTGGAAGCTGAGGCCGGTGCGGGCGAAATTCGCGTACGAGTCGCCCAGCCACGGGCTGTAGACAGCCGGATCGACGCGCACGTTCCAGTCCTCGGCTTCGCGCATCCCGCCCATGTACAGCTTCAGCGGCTGCCACGGGCGCAGCCCTTCGCGAATCTGCTCGGGGAAGACGTTCGGATCGCCTGCGACCTTGTAGGCCTCCTGCGTGATCAGGCCGGCGGTCTGGTGGTTGCCATGGCCATCGCGATCGTTGCCCTGAAAGCGCGCAATCACGATCAGCGGCCGCTCGGTTCGCATCACCCGCACGACGTCGCGCAGGACGTTCTCGCGTCCCCATTTGACCAGCGCTTCCTCGAGCCGCTTCGAGAAGCCGTAGTCGATGACCGTCGTGAAGTACTGCGCGTCGACGCCGTAGTACTGGTCGGCGCGGAGCAGCTCCTCGGTCCGGATCAGGCCGAGCGGATCGAAGAGCTCGGGCCCGATCGCGTTGTCGCCCGCTTCGCCGCGGTTGAGCGTCAGGAGCGACACGCGCGCGCCGTCGCCGCGGCTCAACATCGCCAGCAGCCCGCCGTGCTCGTCGTCCGGGTGCGCGGTCGTGTGCATCACGCTGCGCGATCGTGCGCAGCTTGAGCAGCTTCTGCCACGTGCCGGCGGCGCCGCGATCCTGCGGCAGCGGATCGGTCGCGACGAGCACCGCCGGCCGCATCGCCGCGAACGCGCACGCCGCCGCGAACGCAGCGGCCGCGACGAAACGCCGGCTGGAATGAGGCATATGCGGCCTATGATACCTTCCCTGCCATGCGATTCATGGCAGCCGCCGCGCTCCTTGCACTGGCGTCCACAACCCGTTTCAGCCCTCCTGATCTCTTCGTCCTCCTGACCTCCTTTTCCCAGGCACAGCGTCCGACCGACGCGGCGCCCGAATGCGCGCGCCCCGCGAATCGAATCGTCGCCGAGAACTGCAAGCCGGGCAATCCGTCGACCGAATGGGACATCAACGGATCGGGCGATCGCAGGATCCAGGGCTTCGCGACCGACATCAGCGTCAACCTCGGCGAGACGATCTCGTTCAAGATCGAGAGCGACTCGCCCGCCTACCGGATTGATATCTATCGCCTCGGCTACTACCGCGGCATGGGCGCGCGGCTCGTCGCCACGGTCAAGCCGTCGGTGCCGCTGCCGCAGAAGCAGCCGGAGTGCCTGTCCGACGACAGCGTCCGGCTGTTCGACTGCGGCAACTGGGCGGTGTCGGCGTCGTGGGCGGTGCCGCGCGACGCGATGTCCGGCGTCTACATCGCCCGCCTTGTTCGCGAGGACAGCGACCCGCCGTCGTGGGCGCCCGACAACAGCCGCACCACCGCGGCCCGCCCGGCGCCGCTGCCGCACGCCTACGGCGCGCTCGGTTTCGGCAAGCTCGCCAACGCGCTGAAGGAGCCGCGCGCCAGCCACATCTACTTCATCGTTCGCGACGACGACCAGCCGCGCCGAGCTCTTCTTCCAGACCGCGGACACCGCGTGGCAGGCCTACAACCGCGCCGGCATCACCAGCACCTACGGCAGCTTCGACCCGGCGCGGCCGATGGAGCGCGCCTACAAGGTCAGCATGAACCGCCCGTACGTGACGCGCGATTACCGCGCCGTCAACATGGTGTTCAACGCCGAGTACCCGATGATGCGGTGGCTCGAGGCCAACGGCTACGACGTCAGCTACACGACCGGCATCGACAGCGACCGCCGCGGCGAGCTGATCAAGAACCACAAGGTGTTCCTCTCGGTCGGGCACGACGAGTACTGGTCGGGCACGCAGCGCGCGCACGTCGAGGCCGCGCGCGATGCCGGCGTCCACCTCGCGTTCTTCAGCGGCAACGACGTCTTCTGGAAGATCCGCTGGGAGCCGAGCACCGATCCATCACAGACGCCCTACCGCACGCTCGTCACCTACAAGGAAACGCACAACAACGCCAAGATCGATCCGGTGAAGGACGTGTGGACCGGCACCTGGCGCGACTCGCGTCCGTTCAACCCCGAGGGGCCGAAGCCCGAGAACGCGCTCAAGGGGACCATCTTCACCGTCAACGCCTGGCGCAACGATCCGCTGGTCGTGCCGGCGCGGTTCGCACCGCTGCGCTTCTGGCGCAACACGGAGGTCGCGCAGCTGAAGGCCGGCCAGCAGGCCGTGCTCGGCTACGGCATCCTCGGCCACGAGTGGAACGAGGATCTCGACAACGGCTTCCGCCCCGCCGGCCTGATGCGCCTGTCCGAGACGACGGTCAACAACGTCCCCTACATCCAGGATTTCGGCACCGTCTACGCCGCCGGCACGGCGACGCATCACCTGACGCTCTTCCGCGCGCCGAGCGGCGCGCTGATTTTCAGCGCCGGCACGGTGCAATGGGCGTGGGGCCTCGATCCGAATCACGACACCGAGACCGGCATCCCGCCGGAGCGCGCGCTCAGCAGCAACATCCGCATCGGCGTCGATCTCAAGGGGCCGGTGCGCGCGATTCAGCAGGCGACGATGAACCTGCTCGCCGACATGGGCGCGCAGCCGACGACCAGGCAGGACGGCCTTGTCGCGCGCGACGGCGTCAACCGACAAGACGCCACCGGTCTCGAAGGTTGATGGCGCGGCGAAATCAGTTGGCAACGGCGCCTTCGAGGTCAGCGGCACCGCGTCCGACAGCGGCGGGGTCGTCTCTGGTATCGAAGTGTCGGTCGACGGCGGCAAGACGTGGCATCCGGCCGACGGGACGACGAAGTGGCGCTACCGATTCGAGGCCGCGACTGCACCGGCGGCGGCAGCGGTGATGAGCCGCGCGGTCGACGACAGCGGAAACCTCGAGAAGCGCTGAGCGGAGAGCAAGAGGAAAAACAGGAGGTCAGTGAGGTCAGGAGGTCACAGGCTCGGAGTTCTAGAACAAGAAAAAAACGTCTCTGCTGATCTCATGATCTCCCTGTTCAAAGTTAACGGTCGTTGCGAATAACTTTGCCGCCTTTCATCACGAACCGCACCCGCTCGGTGGCGGTGATGTTCTGCAGCACATCGCCGGGGACGCCGACGATATCGGCTTCCTTGCCGGCTTCGATGGTGCCGGTGATCCGATCGACGCCGAGCAGCGCCGCGGCGGCGGCAGAGGTGCGCAGCGCGGCCGCAGCCGAGAGGCCGTGCTCGACCAGCAACGCGAACTCCTCGGCGTTTTTCCCATGCGGGCTGACGCCGCTGTCGGTGCCGAACGCAATCTTCACGCCGGCGCCGACCGCTCGCTTGAACGCTGACGAGCGGCCGTCGAGCGCCTGCAGCGCCTTCGCCGCGATCTCCGGCGGATACTTCCGCGTCGCCTTGCGTCCGCCCGCGTACTCGCCCGCCATCAGCGTCGGCACGAGATAGGTGCCCTTCTCCTTCATCATCCGCACCGCCTCGTCGTCGAGAAACGAGCCGTGCTCGATCGAGTCGATGCCGGCGCGGATCGCGACCTTCGCGCCCTCGGCGCCGTGCGCGTGCGCGGCGGTCTTGCGCCCGAGGCGGTGCGACTCCTCGACCAGCGCGTCCATCTCGGCCTGCGTCAGCTGCGGCGCGCCGACATCGTCGCCGAGCGACAGGACGCCGCCGGTGGCGCAGACCTTGATGACGTCGGCGCCGTACTTCACCTGGAAGCGGACGGCGTCGCGGAACTGCTCGGGGCCGCTGGCGATGCCGTTGGCGATCCCCGGCTCCGCGCCGAAGCGCTCGTAGGGAAAGCCGTTGCTGTCGCAGTGGCCGCCGCGGGAGCCGAGCGCGTGCACCGCCACCAGCATGCGCGGCCCGACCGCCATGCCCGACGCGATCGCATTGCGCAGCCCGACGTCGATGTAGTCGCCCGAGCCGACGTCGCGAACCGTGGTGAAGCCGGCATTCAGCGTCCGGCGCGCGAACTCGGCGGCGCGCAGCGTCCCTTCAGGAATCGTGCGCCGCAACCCGGCCACCAGGTCGCTGTTCCAGTCGTCCGACGATTCATCGGTGATGTGCGTATGCGCGTCGATGAATCCGGGGAGGATCGTCGAGTCGCCGAGATCGACGACTTGCGCGCCGGCCGGAATCGCGATCCGCGAGCCCGCGGCGGTGATGCGGCTGCCCTGCACGAGCACGACGCCGTCGGTGACGCTCGTGTCGGACTTGCCGTCGAACAGGCGCGCCGCCCGTATCGCCGTCAGGGACGCCGGCGGCTGCGCGGCCACGAGCGCGGTCGCTGCGGCAGCCAGTGTCAGCGCGAGCAGGACCAATCGTGTTGACAACTTCATCGTTCGCCACATCCTCGGTCGGGCGGTGCTTCAGCACCGCCCCGGTATCAGAAATAGAACTTCACCGCGAACTGCAACTCCCTCGGGTCGCCCTGCGTCGTCGAGATTCGCCCGAACGTTGCCGGGTTCGACACGCTCTGGCCGGGGCGCCCGTAGTTTACCCAGTTGAACGTATTGAACGACTCGACCCGCAGCTCGATGCGGCGCCCGTCCCAGGGGATCGACCGGAACAGCGACAGGTTCATCGACTTCGATCCCGGCCCGACCACCGAGTTCGGCGTGCAGTTGCCGTAGGTCAGCGCCGCCGGCTCCGAGAACGCAGTCGTATCGAACCAGTGGTCGATGGTCTGATCGAAGTTCGACGGCACGGGATCGCCGCTGCAGTTGGCCCGGCTGATGCGGCCCGGCCCGGCGCCGACGCGGTCGGTCGAGGTGATGCTGAAGGGACGGCCGTCGCTCAGCGTCAGGATGCCGTTGACGTTCCAGTCGCGCGCCAGCGCGCCGAGCACGCCCCGCGGCTCCTTGGCGCGGCCGGCGCCCAATGGCAGCTCGTAGATGAAACTGGTGACGAACCGCTTGCGGATGTCGATCGACAGCGGACCGTAGTCCGCCGCCAGGTCGTAGACGTTCTTCGGGAAGTTGCCGCTCTCGCCGCCGCCGTCCGCGCTCAGGTGATCGAGGAAGTTGCCGAGCGCGCGACCGTAGGTGAACGAGGTCGTGAACGACAGCCCGCGACTCAGCCGCCGCTGCACGCGCGCCTGCAGCGAGTGGTAGTTCGCTTCGCCGTCGGTCGCGATCTGCTCGAGGTAGGCGTTCGCGAAGCCGTACTGCGCGTACGGGAACGTCACCGTGCTGCCGGTGATGATCCCCTGGTTCAGATTGCGCAGCTTGCGGCCGTTGCGCGTGAGGTTGCCGACGTAGTCGAGACCGACGACCGTCGCCGCGCCGATCTGATATTCCGGACCGAGGCTGAACTGCTGCACCCACGGCGTCTTCTGGTTCGGATCCTGGATGCGCCACTGCACGCGGGTCTTGTCGACGTTCGCCGCCGTCACCGGTGCGAAGCCGTTGCTCAAGATCATCGGCGGCGCCTCGGTGGCCGAGTTGGCGATCAGCGTCACGTCGATGAGCTGCGGCGGGTTCAGCGCCAGCTGGCTCTCGCTGCCGTAGCGGTCGTACTCCTGATAGAAGATGCCGTAGCCGGCGCGGACGACGAGGTTCGGGCTCGGGTTCCAGGCGATGCCGACGCGCGGCGCGAAGTTGTTGCGGTCGGGATGAATCAGCGTCCGCTCGAACAGGCTCCCGTCGGCGGTGGACGTGACGATCGTGCCGGTCGACGGCTCGATGTTCGTCATCAGGTTCGCCTTGTCCTGCGTCGGCGTGAAGTACTCGTAGCGCAGGCCGTAGTTGAAGGTGAGGTTGCCGCCGAGCCGCCACGCGTCCTGCCCGTAAAGCTGCCAGCCGTCCGAGTAGAGATCGGCTTCGCGATAGAGCGTCAGCCCCTGCTGGCTCGAGAGGCCGAGCATGAAGTCGCCGAGGCCGAATCCGGTGTAGCGTCCGTCGGTGAAATTCAGCAGGCCGTTGAGCGCGCGCAGATCGATGTAGTCCACCAGGTCGCGGCGCCGCTCGATGCCGAACTTGTAGGTGTGCTCGCTGCGGCTCCACGTCAGGTTGCCCGAGAGCTGGTAGACCTGCGAGGTCTGGAACTGCGGCCGGAAGAACGGGCCGCCGAGCCGCGTCATCCGCGAGATGTTCATGTGCGGGACGCCGCCGCTGTAGCGCGGATCTTCCGGGATGCCCTTGATGCCGAACTGCGCGTTCGACGCCGTACCGAACGACGGCTGCAGCGAGCTCGACGACATGCGGTTCCACGCGCCGCGGACTTCGCCGAACATCGCGCCGCCGAAAGTGCGCGACCAGCCGCCAACCGCGCTCTGCCCGCGGTTGAGCGTATTGCTCGAGAAATCGCCCGACGCCACCGGATCGTCGAGCACCGGCGGCTCGTGCCGCGTGACGTCCATGAAGCTGTAGCGGCCGAACACACGGCTGCCCGATCGACCCAGGTTCTGGTCGACGCGCAGGTCGAACTGATCGACATCGTTCTCGAGGATGCCGTTCGAGATGTAATTCGGGCTGACGAAGCCGCCCGCGATGCCCTGCGCCGCGAGCGCCTGCGGCACGTTCGGCTGCGGATACAGCTTGATCAGCGCCGCCGCGACCGGATCGATGCACGAAGCGGCGATCGTCTTCGTCACCGCGTTGACGCAGCCGGCGGGGACGAACGCGTTGCCCGCCACCATCGCGCCCGCGAGCTCGGTGAAGTTGCCCGCGCGCATCAGATCGGTCGGCACCGTCGCCAGCTGTGTCAGCGCCCGGCTGGTGCGCGTCGCCTGATAGTCGCCGAAGAAGAACGTGCGGTTGCGCAGCAGCGGCCCGCCGAGCGTGCCGCCGGCGATGTGCTGGTTGAACTCCCCCTTCGGCCGGCCGGCGCGGTTGTTCTCCCAGGTGTTCGCGTTGAACGCCTCGTCGCGGAAGAACTCGAACAGATTCCCTCTGAACGCGTTCGTGCCCTGCTTGATCGATGCGTTGATCACCGCGCCGGCGGCCTTGCCGAACTCCGCCGAATAGGTGCGCGTCTGCACGCGGAACTCTTCGAGCGCGTCGACCGGCGGCTGCACGACTTCCGTGCTGCGCTCCTGCAGGTTGGTGGACGCCGAGTTGTTGTCGCCGCCGTCGAGGATGAAGTTGTTCCAGGTGGCGAGGTTGCCGTTGACGTTGAAGAGCCCGTCCTCGCCGCGTCCGGTCAGGCCACCCGGCGCCGTCACCACACCGGTCGTCAGAAGCGCCAGCTCGGAATAGCGGCGCCCGAGCAGCGGCAGGTCGGTGACCTGGCGCTGATCGACGGCGTATCCCACGTCGGCCGTCTGCGTCTGCAGCAGCGGGCTCACGCCGCGGACGACAACTTCTTCGGTGACGTTGCCGAGCTCGATGCGGACGTCCACCTCGAGGCGCTCCTGCACGTGCAGCACGATGCCGGTCTGGACCGACTTCCGGAAACCGGACAGCTCCGCGGCGATCGAGTAGGTGCCGATCTTGAGGTTGGGAAAGACGAACTGTCCCTTCTCGGTCGTCACCGCGGTCGAGACTGAGCCGGTGGACTCCTGCGTGGCGGTCACCGTCGCGCCGGGAACGACCGCAGCCGATTGATCGCGGACCGTGCCGACAATCGCGCCGGTGTCGAGCTGCGCGAACGCCGGAACCGCGCCGGCGCTGATCGAGATAAGGGCGGCGTAAACAGCATCACGCAGAACGCGCTTCATGATTCTGCCTCCGGTGGGTGTGGGTGTACCACAGGCGCCGCGCAGTAACAACGCCGCGCGCGGATGCAGTTGGTGAATGTGTGAATGGGTGACTTGGAGAATTGGAGAAATTGGATTCACCAATTCCCGAATTCACCAAGTGCGCGGCGTCAGTCTTGTCTCAACGCCGTCATGACGTCGACGCTGGTGGCGCGCCGCGCCGGCAGCCACGACGCGAATGCGGCGACCAGCAGGAGCGCGAGCGGGACGCCCACGAACGTGACCGCATCGATCGGGCCACGGACGAGGTGAAGGGCAATGAAGAGCGCGACGAACCAGGCGACGAACGCGCCGGCGGCGACGATGCGCAGGCTCTCGCCGACGATCTGCGACACGACGCGCAGCGACGTCGCGCCCAGCGCCAGCCGCACGCCAATCTCCGTCGTCCGTTGCGACACCGCATAGGCGACGACCGCGTAGATGCCGATCGCGGCGAGCACCAGCAGGAGCGGACCGAGGACGACGAACATCCGCGCGGGGATGCGGCGGAGGAACAGGTTCTTCTCGACGTGCTCGTTGAGCGTGCGCACGTCGTAGAGCGGCAGCGACGGATCGAGCTCGCGAACGATGCGCTCGAGCTCCGGCGCGAGCAGCGATTCCGCGCCGGCCCGCGTGCGGAGATGGATCTCGCCGCGATCGGATGGACGATCGCGATACGAGAAGTAGACCACCGGCGTCGGCGCTTCCCCGAACGACTCGTTCGTCGAGTTGCGGGCGACGCCGGCGATGACATAGCTCGTGCCGCGATTCTCGACGCGGCGGCCGATCGCCTCGCCGCTGCCGACGAAGCGGCGGACGAACTCCTCGTTGACGATGACCTGCGCCGGCAGGGCGGCATCGCGAAGATCGGCGAAGTCGTTTCCAGCCAGCAGCGGAATCCCCATCGTGCGGAGATACCCGGGCGTCACCGTGTTGCTCAGCGCCTGGTCGGGCGTACGCGGGTTGACCGCCCTCCCTTCGATGGCGAACGAGCGCAGCGGCAGGCCGTGGATGTCGAGCGGGATGGCAGATGCGATCGCCGCCGCGTCCACACCGGTCACGCTGTGAAGCCGATCGAGCAGCCGCGCGGCGAAATCGCGCGACGCGGCCGGGCCGATGTTGCGGCCGGTGTAATCGTAGTTGGCGAGCAGCACGCCTTCGCGCGTGAAGCCGGGATCGGCGTCGCGCGCGTCGTTGAAGCTGCGCCAGAAGAGCGCCGCGGCCAGCAGCACGGCGAGCGCGAGCGCAACCTCGACGCCCATGAGCGCGTTTCGAAGCGCGCTGCGCCCGCCATTGCGCGATCCGGATTGCAGCGCCGCCTGCGGGTTGACGCGGGAGAGCTGCGCCGCCGGCGCCGCGCCGAAGATCAGCCCGCACGCGATGCCGAGCGCGACGGCAAAGCCGAGGCTCGCGAGATCGAGGTTGGTTTGAAAGCGGATCGGGAAGGAGCCGATGATCGGCACCGCTCGCATCGACTCGGTCGCCCAGATCGCGATCGCGATGCCGAGCGCTGCACCCATCAGCGCGAGCAGCAGATTCTCCCCCAGGATCAGCCACGCGATGCGCGAACGTGCCGCGCCGAGCGCGAGTCGGACGCCGACCTCACGGTGCCGCGCGCTCGCCCTCGCCAGCACGAGGTTGGCGGTGTTGCCGCAGACGGCGAGGAGGAGGACGAGCATGATCGCCTGCAGGATCCCGAGCGATGTCGCCAGCATCCGCTGCGGTCCGCGCGGCGCCTGCCAGAACGGCAGCACTTCGGCCTGCAGCGTCGAGTTGGTTTCCGGGTAGATCTCGCCGAGCTGCCGCATCACCTGATCGAGCTGCGCCTGCGCCTGCGCGACCGAGGTCCCGGCCGGCAGCTTCGCCATCATGCTGTAGCCGCGCATCGTCCGATCGTCGAGCTCGCGCGATCCGCCCTGGACGAGCGGCGCCATCGTCGCCGGAATCCAGATGTCGAAGTTGAGGCCCAGGTTCGTGCCCTGGAAACGCTCGGGCGCCACCCCGATCACGGTCAGCTGTTGATCGTTGACGCGAAGCGTCCGCCCGACGACGTCCGCGGCGCCGCCGAGGCGTGTGTGCCAGAAGTCGTGAGAGACGACGGCGACCGGTTCGGTGCCGGGACGCTCCGCTTCATCGGGCCGGAAGAAGCGGCCGAGCGCCGGCTGCATGCCGAGCGCGGAAAAGAAATTGCCGGACACGAGCTGGCCGTAGATGCGCACCGAGCTGCCGGCGTCGCCGAGCGTGAACGGCGCCATGCGGGCGGCGAGGATCTCGGGGAAAACCGCCAGGCGCTCGCGAAGATCGCGATACTCCTGCCACGACGCGCCCGGATACGACCCGGTGTCGGCGCGCGGCTCGATGAGGTGAAAGCGCGGCGCATCCCTGACGCCGGGCAGCGGCCGCAGCACCACCGCCTGCACCCACGAGAAGACCGCGGTGTTGACGCCGATCCCGATGCCGAGCGACACGACGACGACGGTCGCGAGCACCGGCATGCGTCGAATCGCCCGCCACGCGTGCTTGAAGTCCATGGTTGCGTCGAAAGCCTAACAGCCGCGAGCTGAACGTCAGGTGAACACTTCGCAGGGCGTGGCTTCAGCCATGCCGCGAGGCGCCGCTAAAGCGGCGCCCTACGTTCGGAATCAAGCGCGCCCGGCAAACTCGCGCGTCTCCGTATGGACCTTGATCTTCTCGCCCTCTTTGATGAAGAGCGGCACCTGGATTTCGAGGCCGGTTTCGAGAATCGCCAGCTTGGTGACGCTGCCGCTGGCCGTGTCGCCGCGCGCGCCCGCTTCAGTCGAGGTGACGGTCAGCTCGACATGGGGCGGGAACTGGATGGCGATCGGCCGGCCGTTGTAGGTCTGGATCTGGACGTTGACGTTGTCGGCCAGGAGATACCGGTCGTCGCCGATCGTGTCGGCGTTCAGCGTCAGCGTCTCGAACGTCGCCTGGTCCATGAAGTTGTAGCCGCTGGCGTCCTCGTAGAGGTAGTTGGCCGGGAGGCGTGCGAGATCGGGTTCGTGGAACTTTTCGCCGGCCTTGAAGGTGCGGTCGAACACCGCGCGGGTCAACAGGTTGCGCATCTTGACCCGCACGAGCGTCTGGCCGCCGCGGGCCGTGGGCTTGGAGACGTCGACATCCAGGCAGTGGTAGGGGGCGTTCTCGTACTCGAAATACATCTTCCGCTTGATCTCGATCGCCTCAATCATGCTCGCCATGGGGTGATTTTAGGCCAGCCGGCGCCGCTCACCGCCCCCGGCAGACTGCGCCACCAACCCCGGCACGTCCCCGGCACCGCGCCGACGGGTGCGCCGGACTTTAGTCTGCCTGGGAGCGGACTTTTGTCTGCGCCATACGGCCCGGTGACCAAGTCCCCGGAAACGCTGACAAATTCGGGGGCGGCAAGTGCCGACGGGGCGGCGAGCCGTTTGCTCAAGAGACCGGCACACTCCAAACGCGGTCGCTTCCGGCCGCGCCTCTCGAGTGAAGGACCGCTCAAAGATGGCCAAGCTGGCCCGGCATGTGTTCGCGACGCTGGTTACGCTTCTGTTCGTCTTTCTTTGGCTGTCGGCCGGGGACCGGGATCCGGTGGGCTCCTGGCTGGCCCTGGGCGCCAAAGTGAACAAGGCACGCGTCGCGATGGGGGCCGTGTCCGGGCCAGCGCGCCATCAGGTCGCCGCGCCGGCGAATCGTCTGGCACCCCTCACTCAGCGGCTGGCGTCGGTCGTCCGGTAAGGTCGAAGCGCCCCGTACTGTCCCCGAAGCGCACGAGGTCGTCGACGCCGAGCGCGTCGAGCACGCTCAACATGACGTTGGCGAGCGGCGTCCCGGCCGGCGCCTTCAGATGCACGGCCGCCCGGAATCGCGCCCCCTGCGCGCCCGGCGATGAAGAACGGCACGCGCTTGTGATTGTGCAGGTTCGAGTCGCCCATCGGCGAGCCGTAGATGACCACCGTGCTGTCGAGCAGCGTGCCCCCATCGTCCGGCGTGTTCTTCAGCTGTTCGAGAAAATACGGAAGCATCCCGACGTGATAGGCATTGATCTTCGCGAAGTCGAGGATGCGATCCTCACGCCCGCCGTGGTGTGACGAGTTGTGGAACGCGCCGCCGAATCCGCTCTCGGGGTAGGCGCGGTTCGAGTTGTCGCGACCGAGCTTGAACGCGAACACCCTCGTGATGTCCGACTTGAACGCCAGCACCTGCAGATCGAACATCAGGCGCACGTGCTCGGAGAATGAATCTGGAACGCCGACTGGCGCCTCGGGCAGATCGCGCAGCTCGCCGCCGAGATTGAACGTCTCCACCGCCTGAATGCGGCGTTCGACCTCACGCACATTGTCCAGATAGTCGGCGAGGCGCACGCGATCGGACGGCCCGAGCGTCGCCTTCAGCCGCGACACCGAGAGGCGGAGCCGATCGAGGATGCTCCGATCCTCCTGCCGCCGCGTCCGGCGTTCCTCCGGCGTCGAGCCGGCGCCGAAGACGCCAAACAGCTCGTCGAAGACGGCCCGCGGGTTGCGGATCATCGGCAGCGGCCGCGTCGGCGACGCCCAGCTGATCGCGTCGGTATAGACGCAGGAGTAGCCGTAGCCGCATCCACCCGCCTGATCGACGTTCTCGATGCACAGCTGCATCGACGGAATCGGCGTCTGCTGACCGAACCGCTGCGCGTAGATCTGATCGAGCGACACGCCGGCCTCGACATCGCCGCCCTGCGTCTGCTTCGGATGCGCCTGGGTGAGGAACACCGCGCTCGAGCGGAAGTGATCGCCGCCGATCTCGCGCGCGGTGAACGGCTCCGCCGGATCGACATCCGCATTGCTGACGATGGTGAGGTGATCGCGGAAGGGTTCGAGCGACCGCAGGCTGGTCGGACCAAGGTCGAAGTCGCGCCCGGTCTTCGCCGGCGACCAGAGGTTCTTCCGAATCCCGATCGCCGAGCTGCCGGCGGCGCCGTGGACCATCTCGATGCAGACCAGGCGGAGCTTGCGCGGCGCGGCTGATGCGCGTGCCGGCAGCATCGCGTCGAGCAGAGGCAGCGCAATCGTGGCGCCGATGCCCTTGAGGGCCGAACGCCGCGACAGCTGCGTCATTTTCGTTCCTTCAGCCGCTCCGCCGTCCAGGCCACCTTGCCATGGCTGCCGTTGAGCGAGCCTTCCATCGAGCCGTCCTCGTTGAGCGTGCCGGCAATCTCGATCGTCGTGGGCTCGGCCGTCCCATCGACCGTGCCCGACAGCGTGAGCGCGAGATCGACGAGCTCACCCTTCAGCTGAACCTCCAGGCGGTCGCCGCGCTGCGTGGGCAGGAGGATTGCGCCCGTGACCGTCGTGCCCTTCTGCTCGAGCGTGAGCGCGACGGGAACGACGTGCCCGCCCTGCAGCCCCATGTTCCAGGTGCCGGTCACATTCGGCGCCTCGGTGCCCTTCTTTTCCTGCGCCGGAGCCGACACCGCGAGCGCGAGGACGGCGGCGAATGCTGCAATCATGTTCTTCATGAGCCGTAGCGTACGAACAGCGCGTTGAACTGTTCCTGAATGGCGCGTTCAGCTGCCGTTCAGCCGCGACTGAGATACCGTGAGGCCGCGCCTTCGGGATAGTGGCGACAGCCACCGATCACGACGGGGAACGCAGAGCCCGCTGAGACCGCAGAGAGATTCTTGTACAAACAAACTCTGCGTGTTCCGCGAGTTCTGCGTTGATCGTCGTCCGGGGTGAAGGCGTGCGAGTACTAGTGGTCGAAGACGAGGCGCTGCTGTCGCGGCAGCTCGAGACCGCGCTTGGCGAGGCGGGGTATGCCGTCGACTGCGCGGCCGACGGCGAGCGCGCCGACTTCCTCGGCCACACGGAGCAGTACGACGCCGTCGTGCTCGACCTCGGGCTGCCGAAAATCGATGGGCTGACGCTGCTCCGCCGCTGGCGCGACGCGGGGATCGCCGTGCCGGTGCTGGTTCTCACGGCGCGCGGCAGCTGGCACGAGAAGGTGCAGGGGATCGATGGCGGCGCCGACGACTACGTCGCCAAGCCGTTCCGGATCGAGGAAGTGCTCGCGCGGCTGCGGGCGCTGATTCGCCGCGCCAGCGGACAGGTGACGCCCGAGCTGCGCAGCGGCGCGCTGACGCTCGACCCGCGCGCGGCGCGCGTCACGCTCACCGGCGTGCCGGTGAAGCTGACCAGCCACGAGTTTCGCGTCCTCTCCTACCTGATGCACCAGCGCGGCCGCGTCGTCTCGCAGGGAGAGCTGACCGAGCACATCTACGCGCAGAGCGCCGACCGCGATTCGAACACCGTCGAAGTCTTCATCGCGCGCCTGCGGCGGAAGCTGGGCGGCTCGTTCATCGAGACGGTGCGCGGCCTCGGCTACCGCGTCGAGGTCGACGGATGATCCGGCTGCGCTCGCTGCGCGCCCGCGTGATGCTGGGGGCGATCCTCTGGACGCTCGGGCTGTTCGCGGTGATCACGATCCTGCTGACGATCAGCACGACCGCGATGCGCTCGGTCGCCGTCATCCACTCGCACAGCGGGATTGCGGCGGCGATCGCCGTCGCGTGCATGGTCGCCGGGCTGGGGCTGGTGCGGCGTGCGCTTCGGCCCTTCGACCAGATGCGGCAGCGCCTGTCGGACGTGCGCGCCGGCACCGCCCGGCAGCTGCGCGACGACTACCCGAGCGAAGTGCAGCCGCTCGTCGACGATCTGAACGCGCTGCTCGAGCACCAGGAACGCGCCGTCGGCCGCGCGGTCGCGAAGGCGGGCGACCTGGCGCACGGCCTGAAGACGCCGCTCGCGGTGCTCGCGCAGGAAGCGGAGCGGACCGCGGCGCTCGGCCACACGGAGCTGGCGCAGACGATGGGGCAGCAGGTGGAGCGGATGCGGCGGCAGATCGACTATCACCTCGCGCATGCGCGCGCTGCCGCCTCCGGGGCGACGCCCGGCGCACGCTGCTCGGTCCGCGCGTCGGCAGAAGGGCTCACGCGCACGCTGCTCAGGCTGCACGCCGGCCGCGGCATCGCGATCGATGTCGTGCTCGCCGGCGACGAGATCGTGCGCGCGCAGCGCGAGGATCTCGACGAGATGCTCGGCAACCTGCTCGACAACGCCTGCAAGTGGGCGCGCTCGCGCGTGGCGATCGACGCGGCGGCAAACGGCGGCGGCGTCCTCATCACCGTGGACGATGACGGCCCGGGCCTCGAGCCGGCGATGTGGGAGGCGGTGCTGCAGCGCGGCGTCCGCGCCGACGAGGCCGCGCCCGGCTCCGGGTTCGGCCTCGCCATCGTCAGGGATCTGGCGGAGTTGTATGGCGGAACGATCGCGCTTGGCGCGGCGCCGATGGGCGGCGTCCGTGCCCGGTTGCATCTGCCGGGCGGCTTGATCGCGCGACGGTCTAAAGACCGTCCCCTACCGTCGCGAGAATTGGGCTTTGTAGGGGACGCCCTTCAGGAAGTCGATGAGAGACGCCTGCCACAGATCACGACGGGGGAACGCAGAGCCCGCTGAGACCGCAGAGAGATTTTTGTACAAAAAGACTCCGCGTGCTCAGCGAGTTCTGCGTTCGATCGTCGTGGGCCGCCTCACACCCCGGCGACCGCGCGACCGCTCTCCCACAGCTTGCGGAAGCGGCTCACGAAGCTCCTCGCCGACCGATCGCTCGTCTGGAACCAGTAATCATTCGGCCCGTGCTCGCCAAGCGGCACCTTGACCAGGACTCGCAAGTCGCCGGGCCCATCAGGGTTGAGCATGATGTATTCGGACGGCGCCTGGCTCTCGAAGTCGTCCTTCGAGAACAGCTTGATCTTGAATCCGGGGAGCGCCGCGGCAAACGCGCTGAGATCGGTTGAATACTCGTATTCCTGTGCGCCGGGCAGGAAGTACTGGAATTTCGTCCCCGCCTGGCAGGCCGCCTTGATCTGCTCCTTCATCCGCTGGTCGAAGTAGCGTTCAGCCTCGTTGGTGACAATCCACACCGAGCTGTACTTGCTGTCGAGGATGTTCAGGAGATCCGCTCGCGTATACAGCCACTCGTAATAGGTCCGCGTCTCGTTCCCAGCCCTGAGGTTGACCTTCAGAAGAGCCCGATCGAGGTCATCCCACCACTTCTCGAACGTCCGCTCCAGGACCTCGGGGTTGAGCGACGGCTGCATTTCGCGATTGATGCTCCGCACCAGCGCCAGGACGTCGTCCTTGCCGGTAAACGGTGGACTGAAACTGTGACAGCGGACCGTCGAGCTCCTCGGGATGGACCTGGAACAGGAACGGCACGACGTGCGCTCGACTGATGACTCTCGACAACCCGCCCGCCTCGAAGTTCATCCACGGCCTGTGGATGTTGAAGGGCGTCACGCAGATGATCCCGTAGTGGGCTTCCTTCAACTCCTCGGCGACTACGTCGCTCCAGCGGTCACCCTTGCTGATGTCCGACGAGAGAAACGTCTCCACGCCCTGCAGGACGCACGGCAGCCAGCTGTGGAGTTGCTTCGCGACTTCGTGGCTGACTTCCCCTGACCAGCTGAGAAAAATCTTCATGGCGAGGTCCCCCGACCTGTGCGTCTTCCCGTCCGATGACAGACGAAGAAGGCGACACATATTCCCACACGTGCGGGGGTAAGACGACCTATTGTGTCGAGAGGCGGCTACTTACAGCGAAAAAGTGAGAACCGTCCGCCTCAACGCGGCGCCCGGATGCGGGTCGTCATCGCGCGCTCGAGCTCGGGAATGGTCACGCCAAACTGGTCGAGCGCCGACACGAGATCCTGCCCGCGGCCGAGGCTCTCGATGAGCAGCGACAGGTTCGGGCCGAGCCGCTCGGCGATCACGCTGGCAGCCAGCAGGCTCTCGTCGTAGGCGACCCGGGCCTGACGCTCGGAGAGGTCGCCGAACCCTTCCTGCAGATCGCTCAGCGGCACGATTTGCGCGCTGCGCAGCCGGAGCGCGGCCGCGCCGACGTCGCCGGGCTCGAGGTAGGACGCCAGCCCTTCGTGCAGCCACGCCGGGATGCCGCGCCTGGCGAGGCCGGCGATCATCGCGTGCGCCAGCTCGTGGGTGAGAATCCGGTCGAACTGCGCCTGCACGGCCAGCGCGCCGCGCACCGGCATGCGGATGCGCGTGTCGAACGCGCCGCCCGCCCACTCCGGCGCGCCGGTCGCGGCGGTGAAATCCTCGCGGGTGTAGAAGACCACCGCGATCGAGTCCGACGGGTAGGCGCCGAGCGCCTTGCCCAGCCGCCAGTACCGAAGACTGCAGCGCCTGCGTCGCGTGCGCGGCCAGCCGCGATTCGGCCGGGCCGTCGAACGCGATGCTGAAGCGGCCGTCGAGACGGAGCTCCTTCGACGCTTCGGCGCGCCACACCGCCAGCCGCGACGCGAGGTTCTGGTTCATCGGCGCGTAGGCCAGCGCGCGCTCGTAGGTCTGGATCGCGACGTCGACGTCGCCGTGCTGGTAGGCCAGCTCGCCGTAGAGCGCCGCCGCCCCGATGAACTCCGGCTCGAGCTGCAGTGCCTTCTCCAGCGCCGCCCGCGCTTCGCTGTCGCGGCCGCGCAGGTGCGCCGCCACGCCGGCGCCGAAGTGCAGGTTCGGGTTGGCCGGGTACTGCTGCAGCCCCTCGGCGAAGACGGCGGCCGCACGATCCGCATCGCCGTCACGCAGCGCCTGCGCGCCTACCTGCTCGGCGCGGCTGGCCTGGCCGGCCGCGGCCACGGCGCTGCCGACGACGAACGCGAACGCCACCGCGACACGATGCAACAGCATGAAGTCCTCGTTACCTACGAAAAATCGCGGGCCGATGACGATTCGGGCGCGCGCCGGGCGGGGCTCGCGCAGATCTCAGGGCACAAACGCGTGTTCGGTGAGGAGCGGTGCAAGCTCTGGACCGGCTTGCGGCCGTGAGATCAGGAGCCCTGGACAGGAGGTACAAGAGGTCAGGAGGTCAAGAGAGGTCAGGAGGTCACGCTGCCAACACGATCACGACCGATGAACGCAGAGGCCGCAGAGAGACTGTCGCTACTGACGACAACCAGTCACCCAGATCGCGAGGCGACCGCCAGGCCGGCGAAGCCGGCCGTGACGCGGTCCGAAGGACACCGCAAACGCAAACCCGCGTACGTAGAGATCGGTTTGTGTTTGTGGTGTCCCTCGGGCCGCGCGCCGCTATGCGGCGGCGGTCGCCGCATCTCTGCGTGCTCTGCGGGCTCTGCGTTCGAACGTCGTGGACGAGCGGCTGTCGCCTGCTCGTGATCTCTCTACCGGAGGGCGATCGGCACGCTGTCGACCGTACCGCGGCCGTCGCGCGGGAAGAAGCGCACCATCAGCGCTCCTTCCGCCAGCGCCTTGCGGTCCATCGCCGCCAGCGTGACCGTGCCCGACGGCGGCTGCGCCGGGCCGAAGAGCAGATGCCGCGCGGCGCCAGGCTTGGCCGGCGTGCCGAGATGAATCCAGATCGCCGAGAGCCGATCGCTGCCCGCGGGCTCCAGCGTCAGCGTGTACTGCAGGCGCGCGGTCGGCTCGTCGTAGGTGAGCTTCAGCACCGCACCGGAGACTGTCGCGGTCGTGGTCCGCGCCGCCGGCGGCTTGCCGGCGACGAGCGGCGGCGCGCTGTACGGCGGACGCCGCAGCTTCAACGCCTGCTCCATCGCGTAGCCGAGCGACAGCAGCTCCTGCTCCTTGAACTCCGCCCCGAGCAGCTCGATCCCGACCGGCAGGCCGTCGTCGGTAAATCCTGCCGGCGCGCCGAGCGCCGGCAGCCCCGAGTGCGAGCTGACCTGACAGGTCGATCCAGCCTGGCCGTCGCCGATCCTCGCCGGCTTCCGTCGCAGCGTCGGGAACGCAATCGCCGCCAGCCGATGCTCGGACAGCACCGCCTCGATCGCCTGCCGGAGCGCGACGCGCTTGATCTTCGCGCGCCGCGACGCGTCGCTCTCGCGCGACTCGACCGCGTTTCGCGCGCGGAACGTGCTCTCGAGCGCGCTGTGGTAGAGCCCGCGATCGAGAATCTCGCCGAGCGAGCCAACCGGCGCGCCGCCGGACTTCGCCAGGTAGTCGGCGAGATCGAACTTGAAGTCGTGGTTGATCATCGAGCTGTCGCGCAGGAGATCGTCGAGGCCGGGGACGACGACGTCGATGGTCTCGGCGCCGGCCTTCTTCATCCCATCGAGCGCCTGCTGCACGACCGTCGTCACTTCCTGATCTTCCGGAGCGTTGCCAAACAGGCTGCGCACGACGCCGATGCGCGCGCCCTTGAGCGCGTCGGCGCGCAGGGCGCTGCGATAGGACGCGGGAATGTGCCCTGCGCTCGCCGTCGTCGACGCGTCAGCCGGGTCGGCGCCGACTGTCGCGTCGAGCATGATCGCGAGGTCGGCCATCGTGCGCGCGATCGGCCCGCCGATGTCCTGCGTGCTCGACAGCGGCACGATGCCGTTGCGGCTCGACAGCCCCTGGGTGCCGCGCAGGCCGACGAGGTTGTTGTGCGATGCCGGGATGCGGATCGATCCGCAGGTGTCGCTGCCCATGCCGCCGGCGGCGAAGTTGGCGGCGACCGCGGCGCCGGTGCCGCCGCTCGACCCGCCGGGGTTTCGATCGAGATCGTAGGGGTTCCTGGTCTGACCGAACCGCGAGCCGACGGTGAAGATTCCAGCAGCGAGCTCGTGCATGTTCGTCTTGCCGAGGATCACCGCGCCGGCCGTTTTCAGCCGCTGCACCAGGAACGCGTCGCGCGCGGGATGAAACGACGCCAGCGCGATCGATCCGGCGGCGGTCGGCATCTCGATCGTTTCGTAGTTGTCTTTGACGAGCACCGGGACGCCGTGCAGCGGCCCGCGGACGCGGCCGCTGGCTCGCTCCGCATCGAGCGCGTCGGCGGCTTCGCGCGCGCGCGGGTTGACGGCGACAATCGCGTTCAGCGCCGGTCCCTGCTTGTCGTAGGCGTCGATCCTGGCGAGGTAGAGATCGACCAGCCGGCGTGACGTCACCTCGCCGGCGGTCATCGCGCGCTGCAGTTCCTCGATCGACTTCTCGGTGACGTCGTATGACGCCGCTGCCGCAGACGCCGGTGCCGCCGGCACGCGCTGCGCCGACACGCCCGCTGCAGCCAGCGCGAACGCGAACAGTACGGCGGCCGCGATCCTCACTTCCGCATCTCGACGACGATGACCTCCATCGGCTCCTTGCCCTTGTTCAAGTCGCCGTGCTGTTCGCCGGCCGGATCGACGTCGAGCCAGTACGCCTTGCCCGACTCCCAGTTCATCTTCGTCTTGGTCTGCCCCTTCGCATCGACGACGTCGAGCGTGCCGCCTTTGAGCGCGACGATCGTGCGGCCGTGCTCGTGGCGATGCAGACTCAGCGGCTGGTTCGGCATGATGATCGACTTCCAGACGCGCACGTGCTCGTTCTCGAACTGCGGCTCACGCCGCGTCTGCGACGCCTGCTGCTGCACCACCGCACCCGCGGCTGCGCCGGCGGCGAAGACCACGGCGAGGATTCCGCCGGCCACCCATTTCGAACGCATGTCACCCTCCCAGGTCCGGCTAGAAGCCGGACACTCCGACTGTCTCGGTCCGCTGCCAGCCGGACACCACTTACGTTTTCGTGTTCCAATTCTACAACCTGATTCCAAGCCTGACGACGCGCGAGAACGTGACGCTCTGTCACCGGGCTCGTCGATCGCGAAGCGGCCCGAGGTACTGGCGTGGTGATTGGGAAGTCGCACGCTCGCGTGAATCGAGCGCTCGCTGAATTAAGAATTTGGAATTAAGAATTTAGAATTCGTCGCTCGGATTCCACCGGGCTGGGCGAAGTGAACGACGAATTCCAAATTCCAAATTCTTACTTCTTAATTCCCTGAGCTGCGTGTGGGCCAGACAGTCCCCTGGTTCGGTGCGACCCGCTGCAGCCCCTTGAAGACGAACTTCTGCAGCCGCTTCCCTTCCCAGGTTTCCGTCGTATAGATGTTGCCCTGCGAATCGACGGCGATGCTGTGGACGCCGTAGAACTGCCCCGGCATCCGCCCGCCGTCGCCGAAGCTGGTGAGCAGCTGCATCGTGTCGCGCTGCAGGACGTAGATCCGGTTGTTCATGCCGTCGGCGACGTAGAGAAAACGCTGCTGCGGATCCCTGGAGAAGGCGACGTCCCACACCGAACCCGACTGGCGCGTGTTCTTCGCCAGGAACGCTTCCTTGACGAAGGTGCCGTCCGGCTTGAACACCTGGATGCGATCGTTGACGCGGTCGCAGACGTAGACGAAGCCGTCGTTGGAGAGATCTGCGCAGTGCACCGGGTTGCGGAAGTGCTGCAGCGGCGGCGCCTCCGGATCGTAGACGCCGAGCGGGATCTCGTCGTCCGGCTTCTTGCCGTAGGCGCCCCAGAAACGCTTCATCGATCCGGTCGCGGCGTCGAGCACGGCGACGCGGCGATTGAAGTAGCCGTCGGCGATGTAGGCTTCGTTCGCCTTCGGGTCGACGAAGATCTTCGCCACCCGGCCGAAGTTCGACGGGTCGCTGCTCCCCGGCTTGTAGGTGTTCTCGCCTTTGTCGTTCTTGCCGGAGACGCGCGCGTTCGGCTTGCCGTACTGGGCGACGAACTTGCCGTCCTTCGTGAATTTCATGATCTGCGAGTCGCCGGGGCCGTTGCCGCCGATCCAGACCATGCCGGTGTGATCGATGAAGATGCCGTGGTTCGATGACGGCCAGTCGTAGCCGGCGCCGGGACCGCCCCAGTGGCGCACCAGGTTGCCCTGCTTGTCGAAGGCGAGGATCGGCGGCGCGCCGGCGCAGCAGTCGCCCTGCTTCAGCTCCAGCGCCTTCTCGTTGTTGGCGAGCGTCGCCGAGCCGCGGTGGACGATCCAGACGGTGTCGGTGGAATCAACCCAGACGCCGATGGCGTTGCCGAGCAGCCAATGGTTCGGCATCGGCTTCGGCCAGAACGGATCGACCTCGAAGCGCGGCGCTTCGACGGTGCCGGTGGTCTGCGCGGCCGCGATGCGATCGAGCTGCGCCTGCGCGGCGCCGAGCGCGACCAACAGCGAGAGAAATGTCGCCCCGACCCAGAGGGTACGCCTTCGCGTCATGCCCGCCTCCTATGGTGATGGAGTTGTCGTGGCGACAATACCACCGAGCGGGGCAAATCACACGCCGTGTGAACGCAGAGCACGCAGAGAAAATTCCGTTACTCTCGCTGCGGTCTCCGCGGTCTCTGCGTTCCCGGGTTGGCTATCGTTGACTCTCAGTGTGTCGTCGGTCGCGGCATCGCCTTCTTCACGTCACGCGGGCGGCCGGCGGCGACCTTCACGTCCGCCATCTTCCACTGCTCCTCGAACCGCGCCTTCACTGCTGCGGCATCGGCCGTGCGCCCCTGCTTGACGAGGCTCGCTTCCAGGCCCGACAGCGACCAGCCGTTGTCGGGGAACTTCTTCATGTCGTCGCGGAACGCCGTCTCGGCCTCCCTGGCGCGCCCGAGCTCGAGCAGCGCCGCGCCTTGAAGCTGGCGCACCGGCACCGGCCAGTCGGGCGGCTCCATGTAGGTGAGGCCATCCTCGATCGCCACCGCTTGCGCGAAGTGACGCGCCGCCTGATCGGCGCGGCGGCGCCGCGTTTCAATCTCGCCCGAGAGCACTTCGTGGCCGATGCCGACGATCGATGACGCGAAATTGACGCTCGAGACGCCGAGCGTCCTGAGCGACGGATCGTCACGCAGCTTCCCCACCGCCGCGCGTTCGGTCTCCGCCTCGTCGAGACGTCCCTGCGCCGCATGCGCCAGGCCGCGCGCGGTATGCCACATCGCGTTCAGGAACGGCAGATCCGATGGCGGCGCCGGCTCGGCGAGCACCTCGTCCCACATGCCGAAGCGCATCTTGGTGTAGAGCGGCGTCAGGTTCATGTGCTGCACCATCCCGCCCATGCCCGGGTCGCGCAGCATGTCGCCGTGCATCCGCTCGCGGACTTCTTCGGCCGCCTTCAGCGCGTCGGCCTGCCGCCCTTCCATCGACGCCGCGGCGACGAAGAAGTGGATATTGTGCGGGTAGTAGCCGACCTGATACGTCATGTTGCCGGGAACCGCGTCGCCCTTGAGATAGGCCTCGTCCGCCTTGATCGCGTGCTGGTTCACGACCGAGGCGTCGTTGTAGCGGCCGGTGCGCAGGTAGATATGCGCCGGCATGTGCACCAGGTGGCCGGCGCCGGGCACGAGCGCGCCGAGCTTGTCCGCATACTGCGTCGCGCGGCCGGGATTGGGCGACGCTTCGACGGCGTGAATATAGAGGTGGATCGCGCCGATGTGATCGGGCTTGCGCGTGAGCACCGATTCGAGCGACGAGAGCACCTCGCCGGTGAACGGCCGCGGGCTGCCGTCCTTCTCCCAGTAGTTCCACGGCGAGGTATCCATCAGCGACTGCGCGAAGAGGGTCGTCGCGTCGAGATCGTCGGGAAAGCGTTTGGCGACCTCCCGCATCGCGTCGGCGTAGCCGCGATCGAGCGGCGCGCGCTCGGCTTTCGGATCGGCGGCGTAGCGCTTCGCCAGCGCATCGATGTAGGCGCGTTCGCGCTCCGACGCGCTGGAGCCCGCGCTCCTGGCCTGCTCGATCGCCTGGAACGCCGCCTTGGCGGCGTCTTCGGTGATCGGCGCGTTGATGTTCGGCCCGTACGCGAACGCCACGCCCCAGTAACACATGGCGCAGCCGGGATCGAGCGCCGCCGCCTGGCGGAACGCGCGAATCGACTCGGCGTGGTTGAACGCGTACGAGAGGGTCAGCCCCTGATCGAAGTACTTCTGCGCCTCCGGTGAGGTCGTCGTAATCGCCGCGTGATAGGTGCCGAGGTTGTCGTAGAGCGGCGCTTTGGGCCCGGTCGCCTGCGGCGCCTGGGAAGCCGAGCACGCGGCCGTGGCCACCGCCACGCCGATCGCCAGGATATGAAGCAGAATCGCCATGAAATTCACTCCTCGCCCGAAAAACGGGGTCGACTGGATAGATGCCGGGCGCGCCGTCGCGGTTTCTCTGGCGCCAACCATCCGGATGGGTTGTAGCATGTCTCCTTTCATTCTGGTCAACCAAGGAGGGCACCGTGCACACATTCAGAACGCTGGTTCTCGTCGCCGCCCTCGGATCAGGGGCGTGCGCGCAAGACGCGGGCACGCTCGCCGGCGCCACGAAGGCGCTGGGGGCTACCGACCTCAAGTCGATCGAATACTCGGGAAACGGGAAGTGGTTCCAGTTCGGCCAGGCGCCGAGCCCGGTCCTGCCATGGCCGGCGTTCGACGTCAGCGCCTACACGGCAAGCGTCAACTACGAGACGCCGGCCGCGCGCGTGCAGATGACGCGCATCCAGGTGGTCGAACCGGGACGCGCGCGCCCCACGCCAGTGGAGCAGCGCCCGGTACAGGTGGTCAGCGGCACCCACGCCTGGAACCTGGCGGTGCCGCCTGGCGCCGCGCCGGACACGACGCCCGCGCCGCAGCCGCAGGTCGAAGCGGTTGAGGAGCGGACGATGGAGATCTGGGCGACGCCGCATGGATTCCTGAAAGCGGCGACTGCCAACAACGCGACCTCGGCGCCGGTGGACGGCGGCGGCTCGGATGTGTCGTTCACCCTCGACGGCAAGCACAAGTACACCGGCCGCATCAACGCGCAGAACCAGGTCGAGCGCGTCCAGACGACCATCGACAACACCGTCCTTGGCGATACGCCGGTCGAGATCACGTATTCGGACTATCGCGACTTCGGCGGCGTGCAGTTCCCGTCGCGGATCGTCCGGACGCAGGGCGGCTACCCGGTGCTCGACATCACCGTCTCGAGCGTCACCTCCAACCCGGCGATCGATCTCCCGGTGCCCGATGCGGTGCGCGCCTTCGCGCCGCCGCCGGTCAACGTCGAGATGGAGAAACTGGCCGACGGCGTCTACTACGTGAAGGGCGGCAGCCATCACAGCATCGCCATCGATCAGCGCGACCACATCGTCGTCGTCGAAGGGCCGCAGAACGAGGCGCGCTCGGCGGCGGTGATCGCGAAGGTGAAGGCGACCATCCCCGACAAGCCGATCAAGTACATGGTCAACACCCACGTGCACTTCGACCACTCGGGCGGCCTGCGCACCTATGTCGACGAAGGCGCGACGATCGTGACGCATGCGCTGAACAAGCCGTATTACGAGCGGGCGTGGGCGGCGCCGCGGACGCTGAACCCGGACCTGATGGCGAAGTCGAACAAGACGGCGACCTTCGAAACCTTCACCGACAAGCACGTCCTGACCGACGGACGACGCACGATTGAAGTGCATCTCATCGCCGGCAGCGGGCACAACGACGGGTTCGCGATGGTGTATCTGCCGGCGGAGAAGATCCTGGCGGAGGTGGATGCGTATGCGCCGCCCGCCGGCAACGCGCCGCCGCCGGCGCAGCCGAGCCCGTTTGCGGTCAACCTGTACGAGAACATCCAGCGGCTGAAGCTGGACGTGCGGCAGATCGCGGCGCTGCACGGGCCGCGGGTGGCGACGCTCAACGATCTGCGCGCGTTCATCGGGCAGCGCACCGCTACCGATTGACATTTCGGATTGCGGATTGCGGATTGCGGATTCAGGGTTGATTGAATCCGCAATCAATCCGCACGATCCGCGATCCGCAATCCGCAATCCGCATTGTCACCATGCAGTGCCCCGGCTGCGCCGCAGCGATGACGACGTTGACGCTCGACGGCCACCTCGGCACCCGCGTCGAGCTCGACCTCTGCTCCGCCTGCCAGGTAATCTGGTTCGATCATCGTGAGAGCCTGCGGTTGTCGGCGGGTGCGACGCTGTCGCTCTTCAAGACGATCGGCGAAGGCAAGCAGAGCTCGCCGCCCAGGCTCCCCGATCCGCTGAAGTGCCCGCGCTGCGGCCTCCGGCTGCTCTTGACCAACGACCGCCAGCGCAACACGCCGTTCCGGTATCGCCGCTGTGCCCGCGAGCACGGCCGCCTGATCACGTTCTTCGACTTCCTGCGCGAGAAGGATTTCGTGCGGCCGCTGTCGCCGCAGCAGCTGGCGGAGCTGCGCGCCAACGTGAAGATGGTCAACTGCTCGAACTGCGGCGCCCCGATCGATCTGGTCAACGCGTCCGAGTGCGCGCATTGCGGCACGCCAATCTCGATGCTCGACGTCAAACAGATCGAGGCGGCCGTCACCGGCCTGCACCGTGCGGACGAGGCGGCGCGGACGATCGATCCGTCGTGGCCGCTGCGGATCGCGCGCGAGAAGCTCGAGGTGGACAGGGTGTTCGCGGCGCTGGGCGCGGCGGGAGGCGACAGCTCCTCGGGAGTCGTCGAGATGGGGCTGCGGCTGTTGACAAAGTTTTTTCCGTAGCGAGTACACTCTTCCGAACGCATGTCGCTCGACTTGCTGGTCTTCGGCCCTCATCCCGACGACATCGAAATCGGCCTTGGCGGAACCGTCGCGCGCCACACGGCGTCGGGACATGCCGTCGGGCTGTGCGACCTGACGCGCGGCGAGCTCTCCAGCAACGGCACGCCTGACGAGCGGCAGGCCGAGGCAGCCGAGGCGGCGCGCGTCCTCGGCGCCGCATGGCGCGAGAACCTCGGCTGGCCCGACGGCGGCATCGAGCCGACGCCCGCGATCATCCGTTCGGCGGCCGACATCATCCGCCGCCATCGTCCGCGCAGCATCGCGATCCCGTACTGGGACGATCGCCATCCCGATCACGTCGCCGCCAGCCACGTGCTGCGCACGGCGGTGTTCCGCAGCGGCCTGCGCCGGTACGACACCGGCGCCGAGCCGTGGCGGCCGGAGTGGCTCTGTTACTACTTCATCAACGACAGCGCCACGCCGTCGTTCGTCGTCGACGTCTCGGCGCACTACGAGCGGAAGCGGAAATCGCTCGAGTGCTATGTCAGCCAGTTCGCGCCGCCCGGCGACGGCGCCGTGGCGACGCGGCTGACGGCGTCGACGTTCCGGCAACTGGTCGAGAGCCGCGACGCGCAGTTCGGCGCGCTCGCCGGCGTGGCGTTCGCCGAAGGCATCGTCGTCCGCGAGCCGGTGCAGCGCGCCGGCCTGCTGAAGCAGTTGCCATGAACATCGGCATGGTGTGCTACGCGTCGGTCGGAGGCAGCGGGGTCGTCGCGACGGAGCTGGCGCACGCGCTCGCGCTGCGCGGCCACACGGTGCACCTGATCAGCAGCGAGCCGCCGTTCCGCTGGCGCCGCGGCGTCCCGAACATGTCGTTCGTGCCGGTCGAAGTACCGCCTTACCCGCTGTTCCGCGAGCCGCAGTACCTGCTCGCGCTGGCGACGACCGTCGCCCGCGTCGCCGAGGAGCGGCGTCTCGACATCGTCCACGCGCACTACGCCGTGCCGCACGCGACCGCTGCGTACCTCGCTTACCAGATGCTCGACGCGTCGTGCGGCCGGCGGCCGGCGGTGCCGGTGCCGCGGACGGTGACGACGCTGCACGGCACCGACATCACGCTGGTCGGCAGCGATCCCTCGTACGCGAGGGCGGTCGCCTTTTCGATCGAACAGTCGCACGGCGTCACGACCGTGTCGGAAAGCCTGAAGGCGGACACGATCAAATCGCTCGGTGTCCGCCATGAAATCCGCGTCATCCCGAACTTCCTCGACTGCACGGAATACCGCCGCCGCGTCGATCCTGAGCTGCGCGCACGCCTCTGCCCGACGGGAGAGTGCGACGCCCTCGTCGTGCACGTGTCGAACTTCCGGCCGGTGAAACGCGTGGATGCGGCGATCGACGTCTTCCGGCTGATCCGCCAGAAGGTGCGCGCGCGCTTCGTGCTGATCGGCGATGGGCCGGTGCGAGCCGAGATCGAGAAGCGTGTCGCCGACTACGGCCTGACCGGCGACGTCGTCTTCGCCGGCGAACAGTACGATCTGGTGCCGTGGCTGTCGGTGGCGGATCTGTTCCTGCTGCCGTCGGCGCAGGAGAGCTTCGGCCTCGCGGCGCTCGAGGCGATGGCGTGCGAGGTGCCGGTGGTGGCGTCGAAGGTCGGCGGGCTGCCGGAGATCATCGAAGACGGCGTCACCGGCTTCGTCTGCCCGCCGGAGGCGATCGAGATGATGGCCGAGCGCGGCATCGCGCTTCTGACCGATGCAACGCTGCGCGAATCGATCGGCCGCCACGCGGCGCAGATCGTGCGCGAGCGCTACTGCACCGATCTCGTCGTGCCGCAGTACGAAGCCGAGTACGAATCGGTGCTGGCGCGAGTCTAACCTGCGTACCTAGGGCGCCGCTTCAGCGGCGCCTGACACCCTACGACTGAAGAAACCGGTCGACGATGGCGAGGAAGTCGGCCGGGCTTTCGACGTCGGGGTAGTGGCCGAGGCCGGGCATGACGACGATCTCGCAGCGCGGCAGCATTTCCTTCAAGCGCCGCTGCGTTTCGGCCGGCACGATCGTGCTCCGGCCGCCGAGGATGTAGATCGTCGGCGACGTGATGCGGCTGACGTAGCGCCACAGCTCGGTCGGCAGGAAGCCTCGCACCAGATCGGGATCGCGCTTCCAGAGCAGGCGGCCGTCGCCGCGCCGCTTGACGCCGAAATGCGCGTAGCTGCGGATCCATTCCGCCGCGATGCCCGGGTTTTCCGTTGTCAGCTGCGCCACGAGCTCGTCTTCGCTCGCCCACCCTTCGGCTTCCTGCTTGACGCGCCGTGCGAAGCCGCTGGCGATGTCGTCGGGACGCTCGGGGCCGACATCCTCGACGATCAGCTTCGCGACCAGGTTCGGATGCAGCCCGGCGAACACCTGCGCCACGCGGCCGCCGGTCGAGTTGCCGAGCAACGTGATGCGCTGCAGCCGCAGCTGCGCCACCAGATCTTCGAGATCCTTGACGTGATCCTCGACCAGGTAATCGCCTTCGGGATCCCAATCCGAGTCGCCGTGGCCGCGCATGTCGATCGCGAGGACGTGAAAGTTGCGCGCGAAATGCGGCGCGAGGTGATCGAAGGTGTGCGCGTGCCGCGCGATCCCGTGGAGCAGGATCATCGGCGGCTTCTCCGGGCTGCCCCAATCGAGGTAGTGCAGGCGCAGGCCGTTGACGTTCGCGTATTTGTCGACGTAAGCGGCCGGCGCCTGCGCCAGAATCGCCGACAAGAGAAACGTCAGGATCATCGTGGCACAGAGAAAATCTTGTCCGTTTCTTGCTCTGCGGTCTCCGCGGGCTCGGCGTTCTCACCCGAGCGTCGGCATCATGAACCCCGACGACACCGCGTCCTCGTTCGGCCAGCGCGTGGTGATCGCCTTGGTGCGCGTGTAGAAGTAGATCCCTTCGAGCCCGTGCATGTGCAGGTCGCCGAACAGCGACTGCTTCCAGCCGCCGAACGAGAAGAACGCCATCGGCACCGGAATCGGCACGTTGATGCCGACCATGCCGACCTCGATCTCGTCCTCGAAGTGGCGCGCGGCGCCGCCCGAGCTGGTGAAGATCGCGGTGCCGTTGCCGTACGGGTTGCGGTTGACCAGATCGATCGCCTCGTTCAGCGTGTTCGACGCGCAGCACGACGAGCACCGGCCCGAAGATCTCGTCCTGGTAGATCTTCATCTCCGGCGTCACGTGGTCGAAGAGCGACGGCCCGAGGAAGAAGCCGCTCTCGGAGCCGGAGACTTTCAGGCCTCGGCCGTCGACGACCAGGGTCGCGCCCGACTCGACGCCGGCGTCGACGTAGCCGCGCACCTTGTCGCGGTGCGCTTCGGTGACCAGCGGCCCCATGTCCATGCCTTCCGACATGCTCGCGCCGACCTTCAGCTTCTTCGCCTTCTCCGCCAGCTTCGCGACCAGCGTGTCGCCGGCCGCGCCGACCGCGACGACCGCCGAGATCGCCATGCAGCGCTCGCCCGCCGATCCGTAGGCGGCGCCAATCAGCGCGTCCGCGGTGAAGTCGAGGTCGGCGTCGGGCAGCACCACGGCGTGGTTCTTCGCGCCGCCGAGCGCCTGCACGCGCTTGCCGTTGGCCGCCGCGGTCGCGTAGATGTATTTCGCGATCGGCGTCGAGCCGACGAACGACACCGCCTTGATGCCGGGATGGTGCAGGATGGCGTCGACCGCCTCCTTGTCGCCGTGCACGACGTTGAAGACGCCGTCCGGCAGGCCCGCCTCGCTGCAGCAGCTCCGCCATCCGGATGCTCGCCGACGGATCCTTTTCCGACGGCTTCAGCACGAAGGTGTTGCCGCACGCCAGCGCGATCGGGAACATCCACAGCGGCACCATCACCGGGAAGTTGAACGGCGTGATGCCGGCGCAGACGCCGAGCGGCTGCAGCCGCGAGTGCGCGTCGACGCCGCGGCCGACCGATCCGGCGTGCTCGCCCTTGAGCAGGTGCGGCGCGCCGGCAGCGAACTCGATCACCTCGATGCCGCGCTGCACCGATCCCATCGCGTCGAGGAACACCTTGCCGTGCTCCTCGCTGACGATCGCGGCCAGCTCCTTCTGGTGCTGCTCCATCAGCTCGCGGAAGCGCGTCAGGATGCGCGCGCGGCGCAGCGGCGGCGTCGCCCGCCATTCGGGAAACGCCGCGGTCGCCGCCTTCACCGCCGCGTCGATATCGTCGGCGTTCGCGAACGGCACCGTCCGCACCACCTTGCCGGTCGAGGCGTTGGTCACGTTGCCGCTGCGCGAACTGCGCGACGAGGCGCGCTGACCGCCAATCCAGAGCGGAACGCTCGCCAGCGGCTCTGCCGCATCGGAGTGGGTTGCTTTATCGATTTGTGTAGCCATGTCTCTGCCCTCTGGCGGCGGCGGCCCTGAAGGGCCGCCCTACGTACCCTCTGCATCCTCTGTGCGCTGCGAAGCAGCGTATCACGCGAGCCGCATCAGTTCGTCTGCCCGTAGAGATACAACACGAACAGCGCGAGGATGACGAGCAGCGCGATCTTGATCCAGCTCCACGGCCGATCGCCCGCCATTTCTCCGGTGACGCCGTTCGCCACCACCTGAAACACCTTGTGGCCGTAGGTGTAGGTGAGCAGCCACACCGGCACCAGGATGTGCTTGAAGCGCTGATCGGTGTAGGTCGCGTTCACCTGCAGGTTCCGCTGCGTATCGCCAGGCACGTCGTCCGCGCACAACTGGCGGATCTTGGCGTCCATCGCCTGGCGTGAATGCTGCGCGGCATTCACCAGGTCGATCTGGTAGCGCTCGACGGTCCACCCGGCGACATAGCCGGGGTCGTACGGAATCAGCGTCGCGGTCGGAAACGGCTCGACCTTCTTGCAGCAGCCACGACGCGACCCCCGTCGACGCGCACACGAGCTCATCGTCGAAGAAATGATCGATGGCGCCGGAGGCGTACGACCAGCGCACTCTCTGCACCCGCTTGCCGTTCTGGTTTTCGTAGTAGTAGTGGCCCGCTTCGGCGGTCCAGCTCGCGTGCACCTGCGCGTCGAAGGTCCAGTACGGAAGGTAGAGCCCGTGAACGGTATCGGTGAGCGCGCGCTTCTTCAGGTTGTTCGGCGCCAGCCATTGCCGGCCGTACCATCCGCGCACCAGCTCGCGCGCGCGCGATTCGTTGACCGCAAACGGCAGCAGCGACTCCGGGCTGAACGCGTCCTTCACCTGCTCGTACGGCACGAGCTGCGACGAGCCGCAGAACTCGCAGCGCTGCCCGACGCGCGCCGGATCGAACACCGACACGGCGTGGCAGTTCTGGCACTTGACGGTGACCTTCTCCGCCTGCCAGCCGCGCTTGGCGTCGGGGATGCCGCGCAGCGCCGCCACCAGGTCGTGCTCGACGACCACCGTCTCGGCGCCGCGCTTCTGCAGCGTCGCCGGCGACTCGGTGCCGCAGAACGGACAGACGAGCGCCTGCTTCGCGGCGTTCCAGTGCGCGTCGGCGCCGCAGGCGGGGCACTCGTACTTTTCGCGCGCGGTTGCTGACGGCTTGCCCTGAGCCCCGTCGAAGGGCCTGCCCTGAGCCCCGTCGAAGGGTCCGGCGTTATCCAAGGAATTCCCGGAGCGCCGCCTTCGTGATCCGCCACTGCGTGCCGATCTTCCGCCCCTTGAGATCGCCCGCCTCGAGGCTCGCGATCACGTCCGACTCCGCCACGCCGAGCGCCGCCGCCGCTTCGGCCGGGCCGACCAGCTCGGGCAGCGCTGCACCCGCAGCAGCAGCGGCCGGCGCCGCGGGCTGCGTCGCCTGCGCGGCGATGCCGCCAGGCTGGTTCAGCATCTGCTGCGCGATCGACGCGCCGACGGCGAGCTCGGCGCCAAGGCCGCCGACGCCGCTGCCGCCTTTCTCCAGCCCCTGCGCCATCTGGTACTTCACGTAGTCGTTCAGGTTGCCGACCGCGGCCATGCTCGAGCGCTTGTCGATCGCCGCCTCGACCTCCGGCGGCACCGACACGTTTTCGAGGATGAAACTGGTCATCTCGATGCCGTATTTCTCGCGGACCACCGGGTTGATGAGCGGCAGCAGCGCGTCGCCAAGCTCGGTGTAGCGCGACGCGACGTCGAGCGCCGGCACCTTGCTGCTCGCGAGCGCATCGCTGAACACGCTGACGATGCGCGAGCGCATCACGTCGGCGAACTCGTCGAGGCGGAAGTGCTGATCGGTGCCGGCGACCTCCTTGAGGAAGCGCGCCGGCTCGACGACGCGGAAATCGTAGGTGCCGAAGGCGCGCAGCCGGACGATGCCGAAGTCGGCGTCGCGCATCATCACCGGGTTGGAGGTCCCCCACTTGTTGCCGGCAAACAGCCGCGTGACGACGAAGTAGACGTCAGCCTTGAACGGTGACTGGAACCCGTACTTCCACCCCTTGAGGGTCGTCAGCACCGGGATGTTGTCGGTGGTCAGCGTGTGCTTGCCGGGCGGGAAGAGATCGCCGTACTGGCCGAGGTAGACGAACTGCACGACCTGCGACTCGCGCACGACGAGCTGCGCGCCGTTCTTGATCTCCTTGTCATCGTCGGGGAAGCGGTACGAGAGCGTGTCCCTCGAGTCGTCGGTCCACTCGATGATCTCGATCAGCTCGCCTTTGATGAAATCCATCAGTCCCATCGTCGTCTCCTGCGCCCGCCGCTGTGGCGAGTTTCGTGTTTTGGTGGCGAATCACATTATTCTATCGGGCTCATGACCAACGGCCATCTGATTCGCGTCGGCGTGCTCGGGGCAGGGGCCTGGGCACGCGGCGCGCACCTCCCCGGCTACCGCCGCGACGCGCGCTGCCGCGTCGTCGCCATCGCCGATACCGAAATCGATCGCGCGCGCTCGGCTGCACAGGAATTCGATATTCCTGACGCCGTCGCCGATCCGCGCGAGCTCTTCCGTCGCGACGACATCGACGCGATCGACGTCTGCACGCCGAGCCACACGCACTTCGAGCTGGCGTGGGGCGCGCTCGAGGCCGGCAAGCACGTGCTCTGCGAGAAGCCGGTGGCCTACGACTTCCGCGATACGCGGCGGGCGCGCGATCTCGCGCGATCGAAGGGGCTGAAGACGAAAGTCGGGCTGACCTTCCGCTACAGCCCGGCGATGCGCTACATGCGGGAGCTCATCGCCGACGGCTTCATCGGCACGCCGTTCATCTTCAACGGCTACGAGCAGAACTCCCAGTGGCTCGACCCGATGAACCCGCTGCGGCAGGTCGACCCTGACGCCGATCAGTCGGTGCTGCAGGTCTCGTCGCTCGAGGGATACGGCGCGCCGATCATCGACATCGCGCACCTCGTGGTCGGCAGCGATCTCGACCAGGTGGTCGGCACGATGCGCAACTTCATCCCCGAGCGCATGGTGCGCGCGACCGGCCGGATGATGCGCATGAACATCGACGACGGCGACATCTTCCTGGGCGAGTTCGCCAATGGCGCGTTGTGCTCGGTGCAGACCAGCTTCGTGACCGTCGGCAACTATCCCGGGATCGAAGCGCGCGTCTACGGCAGCAAGGGCGCGCTGATCTGCCGCCTGGTCGAGGAGGAAGGAATCTGCGAGACGCTGCGCGCGGCGACGCCCGATCAAGTCGAATTCCGCGAGCTCGAGATCCCGGCGCGCTGCTATCCGCCCGGCGGCAACCGGCAGGAATCGTGGCGGACGCTTTTCTACGCCAACCTCGTCAGCAGCTTCATCGGCGAGATCCAGAGCGGCGGCGACGCCAACGAGGGCGATTTCGGCGACGGCGCCTGGGTGCAGGAAGTAATCAACGCGGTCGAGCAGTCGTTCCGCGAGCGGCGATGGGTCGGGCTGCCGCTGGACCGTGAGTGAACGCAGAGGCCGCGGAGACCGCAGAGTATTTTTTTGGGTTCTCTGCGTGCTCTGCAAGCTCTGCGTTCCAGCGACGGAGCAGGGATAAGCATCGATGATCAAGCTCGACGCGTTTTTCGAGAGCTACTACCGCCTGCGCCCGGTGAATGCCACCTTCACCGGCGTCCACGACTACGACCACCGGCTCCCCGACTGGTCGCCGGATGGCCTCGCGTCGGCGCTCGGCGAGATGCGCGCGCTGCGCACGTCGCTGGATGCGGCGGCCGAACCATCGGCGAGCCTGCAGGACGTCGGCGAGCGCGATCGGCAGCTGGCGGCGGCGTTCCTCGACGTGCAGATCGCCGAGGTCGAGAGCCGCCACTTCCAGCGTGGCAATCCCTCGCTGGCCGTCGGCGAGGCGATCTTCGGGGTGATCGCGCTGATGACACGACCCTTCGCGCCGGTCGCCGAGCGCGCCGAGGCTGCCGTGTCGCGCCTCGAGTCGACGGCGGCGTTCCTCGACGGCGCGCGCCGATCGCTCGACCGCGCGATCCCCGATGAATGGCGCGCCAAGGCGGTGCGCGAGTGCGAGGGCGCCGCCCGGCTGCTCGGCGACGGCATCCGCCGGTGGATCGGGGTTGATGCCATCGACTATCGGCGAGGTCACCAGTTGATCGCCGCGGCCGCACAGGCCGGAGATGCCTTCGAACAGTTCAAGTCGTGGATCGCGCACGACGCGACGTCTGCGCCGCCCGATCGATATTCCTGCGGCCCGGATCTGCTCGGGACGCTCCTGAGGACCGGCCACTGGTGCCGGCGATCGGCCCCGGCGCTCGCCGCCGACGCCGCGGCAGGCGCTCGACGAAGCGCTCGAAACCCTGCGAACGCGGGCGCTGGAGGTCGCGCCCGGCGGCTGGCCCGAGGTGCAACAGCGCCTGAACGCGGCGCATCCGGATCTCGACGATTATCTCCCCGCCTACCAGCGCGAGTGGGACGCGTGCCGCGAGCGTGCGGCTGAGCGCGATCTGGTCACGTGGCCGGACGATCCGATCCGCTACGTGCCGATCCCGGTGCACACGCGGGATGCAGCCCCGCTCCTCTACTACCTGTTCTATCGATCGCCTGCGCCGTTCGATCGGCTGCCGGTCCACGACTACGTCGTGACGCCGATCGACGCCGCGATGCCGCGCGAAGAACAGCTGCGGCGCCTGCAGGCGACCAACACCAGCGTCATCAAGTTGAACCACGTCGTCCACCACGGCGCGATCGGCCACCACGTGCAGAACTACTACGCATACCGCGGCGAGTCGCAGATCGGCCGCGTCGCCGCGGTCGACTGCGCCAACCGCATCGGCATGTTCCTCGGCGGGACGATGGCGGAAGGGTGGGCCTGCTACGCGACCGACGTCATGGACGACGCCGGGTTCTTCACGCCCGAAGAGTCGGTCGCCCAGCAGCACACACGCGCGCGACTCCTGGCGCGCGCGGTGGCCGACATCGGCCTGCACACGGGCACGCTCGGCTTCGACGACGCGGTTGCGCTGTATCGCGATCGGGTCGGCATGTCGCCGGACGCGGCGCGCGGCGAAGCGTGCAAGAACTCGATGTTTCCGGGGACCGCGGTGATGTACTGGCTTGGCACCGAGGGTCTGCACGCGCTGCGAAGAGCAGCGCGAGCGGAGGGAAGGAGCGGCGTTCTCATTGCGCGGCTTTCACGATCGGCTCCTCGCGTACGGCTCCATCCCTGTTCCTCTGATCGCGGAGCTGATGGCGTGAGCGGCGGATCGATCATGCGAGCGTCGCACACCCCCTGCTTTCAATTGCAGCTTACTGATTCGCGGCGCCGGAGACACGAACAGGAGGTCAGGAGATCAGGAGATCAGGAGGCACCTTTTTCTCAAAATCACAAAGACATTGGGTATTCACCACGGCCGGATACTTTCCGTGGCAGCTTGTTCACGCCGACGCGGCGTTCAAAGAACAAGCATCGAGTTGCGGAGATGCGAGTTCTTTTTGAGAAAGGAAAAGAAAAAGACAAGCCTCCTGCCCTCTTGATCTCCTGTTCGAGTGCACTGGCGCTGCTATTGATCCTCCTCGTCTCCGCGCCAGCGTGCGCACGACGGTCGGCCGGCGCCGCACCGTCGAACGACTTGCTGATCGTCGGCTACGACCGCGAGCCCGACACGCTCAACCGCTTCAGCACGCACATCCTCGAGGACATCCAGACCTGCGTCGTCGAGGGGCTGACGACGACCGACGAGCAGATGAAGGTGATACCGCTGCTCGCCTCTGAAGTGCCGACGCCCGAGAACGGCGGCGTGACGCTTCGCCCCGACGGCGGCATGGACGTTGTCTGGAAGCTGCGGCCCGGAGTGAAGTGGCACGACGGGACGCCGCTGACTTCGGCCGACGTGAAGTTCACCGTCGACGCGATCAACGGCCCCAACTACAACCCGGAGAGCACGGACGGCTTCGACCGCATCGCCTCGGTCGACACACCGGATCCGTTGACGGCGGTGGTTCACTATCGCGAGATCTACGCGCCCTACGACATCCAGTTCATCCGCGGCATGCTGCCGAAGCACGTGCTCGACGGGCGTGACATCGATCGCGCGCAGGACTACAACCGCAACCCGCTCGGCACCGGCCCGTACCGCGTCGCGGAGTGGAAGGCCGGCGAATACATCCTGCTCGAGCGCGTGCCCGATTATTGGCGCGGCGCCGAATATCCACACATCCGCCGCCTGATGTTCCGGTTCGTCGCCAACACCAACACGCGCATCAACCAGCTGAAGAGCGGCGAGGTCCACGTCGTCGCGCTCGTGCCGTGGGACAAGTTCCGTGAGATCTCCGGGATGCCGTCGATCGTCGTCCACAAGACCCCCGGCAACGCCTACGAACACGTGACGCTGAACGAGCGGCAGGTGCCGGCGTTCACCGACCTGCGGGTGCGGCGCGCGCTGCTCCACGCGCTCGATCGCGAGCTCTACACGCGCACCATCCTCGACGGCCTTGCCCCGGTAGCGCACGGGCCGATTCAACCGGTCTCGTGGGCGTATACCGACGGCATCGCGCGCTACGGGTTCGATCCAGCCGAAGCGAAGCGCCTGCTCGACGAGGCGGGCTGGAGGCCCGGCCCGAACGGCATCCGGCAGCGGGACGGCAAGCCGCTCGCCTTCACCCTCATCACCCAGGCGGGCTTCGCGACGCGCGAGAACATCTCCCAGGCGATTGAGCGGCAGCTGCGCGACGTCGGCGTCGACATTCACGTTCAGCTCGTCGACGGCACCGCGATCAGCACGCTCTGGTTCGAGGGGCGCTTCGACGCGATGCTGCACTGGTGGCAGATGCCGGCCGATCCGGAGCTGACGACGTTCTTCGCCGCCGACCGGACGCCGCCGGCGGGGCGGAACATCAACTATTACAAGGATGACGAGCTGACGAAGCTGCTCTACGCCTCGGACCGTACCGTCAACCACGAGGAACGCAAGCGGCTGCTGCAGCGCGCGCAGGTGATGGTCGCGGAGGCGGTGCCGGAGCTGCCGCTCTACAGCATCACCCGCCTCGACGCGATCCCGGCGACGCTCCAGAACTTCAAGGGGAACCCGACCAACACCGGCATCTTCTGGAACGTGCACGAATGGGTGGTGCGGTGAGGGACGGCCTTCGGCCGTCCCGCGTCGGCGCGGGCGGGTGGGGCGGGTCGGGCAGGTGGGGTTTTAGTCCGTAGTGTCCGGCTTTACCGGACCATGTTGGTCCTCAAGGCGGACACTACGTTGACCGCGATATGCTGAGCGCGCCATGCTCCGGTTTCTCGCGCGCCGCGTGCTCCAGGCGGCGCCGCTGCTCCTCCTCATCTCCGCGCTCGTCTTCCTCCTGATCCACAGCGTCCCCGGCGGCCCGCTCGCCATCTACCTCTCGAACCCGAACGTCCGCCCGCAGGACATCGAGCGGCTGCGCCGCGCGCTCGGCCTCGACCGGCCGCTGTGGGAGCAGGTACCTGGTCGTGGCTGGTTGCGTTCGCGCAGGGCGACTGGGGCTACAGCTTCAGCGACGGCCGCCCGGTCGGGATGCGCATCATCGAGCGCGTGCCGGCGACGCTCGAGCTCGTCGCCACCGCGATCGCCTTCGCGCTCGCGCTCGCGCTGCCCGCGGGCATCGTCGCGGCACTGCGCCCGCGCGGGTGGTTCGACCGGACGACGACGGCGCTGGCGATTGCGGGGATTTCGCTGCCGGCATTCTGGTTCGGCCTGCTGCTGCAGATCGTTTTCGCGATCGGGCTCGGCTGGCTCCCCTCTTCCGGCCGGACGACGTTCGGCGGCGGCGGGCTGCTCGATCACCTGCAGCACCTCGCGCTGCCGGCCACGGTGCTCGCCGTCGTCCAGGCAGCAGCGTGGTCGCGCTACCTGCGCGGGTCGATGATCGAAACGCTCGCGCAACCGTTCGTCGTCGCGGCGCGGGCGCGCGGCGTCCCGGCCCGCGCGGTGATCCTCCGGCACGCGCTGCGCAATGCGCTCGGGCCGGTGCTCGCGATCGTGATGGTCGATGCGGCGCTGCTCGTCTCCGGCGCCGTCGTCACCGAGAGCGTCTTCGCCTGGCCGGGGCTCGGCAGCCTCTTCACCGAGGCGCTGGCGCGGCGCGACTACGCGGTGCTGATGGCGCTCCTGATGCTCGCCTCGACCGCGATCGTCGCCTTCAACGTCGTCGCGGACACGGCGCACGCGCTGCTCGATCCGCGCGTGGCGCTGCGATGATGCCGGTGCTGGACGGCCGGGGCACGCCGCAGCCCGAACCAATGAGGCCGGTCGAGATCCGCCCGCGCTCCGAGGGCACCGCGGCGGCGCTGCTGCTTGCCGTGCTGCTCGCCGCGGCGCTGGCCGCTCCGGCGCTGGCGCCGTATCCGCCAGATCATCTCGACCTCGATCGGCGGCGCGAGGCGCCGTCGGCCGCGCACTGGTTCGGCACCGACGAGCTCGGGCGCGACGTGCTCGCGCGCGTGTTGTACGGCGCACGCGTATCGCTCGCGGTCGGCCTGTTGTCCGCCGCGGTGGCGGGCGCATCAGGCGTCGCGGTCGGCGGCGTCGCCGGCTACGCGGGCGGCGCGATCGACACGCTGCTCATGCGCGGCACCGACGCGATGCTGGCCGTGCCGCGGCTGCCGCTGCTGATGATCGCCACCAGCGTGCTGCAGCCGTCGGTGCCGCTGCTGGTGCTCCTCATCGGGCTCGCCGGCTGGATGGAGACCGCGCGGGTGGTGCGGGCGGAGTTCGCGACGCTGCGCGGCCGCGGCTTCGTCGAGAACGCGCGCGCCGCCGGCGCCGGGCACGCGCGGATCATCGGCGCGCACCTGCTGCCCAACGCGGCGCACGTGGTGATCGTCTCGCTCACGCTGGCCGTCGCGCGCGGCATCCTGCTCGAGTCGGCGCTCAGCTTCTTCGGCGTCGGCGTCCAGCCGCCGCGCGCGAGCTGGGGGAACATGCTCTACCAGGCGCAGGCGACGCTCGCCACCGAGCCGTGGCTGGCGTTCGCGCCGGGGTTGTTCATCCTGATGACGACGCTGTCGGTGAATATCGTCGGCGATCGGTTAGCGCGACGGTGACACGTCGGCAGGGCCCGGTCTTCAGATCGGGCCGCGTGGGACGGACTGCCCACCTTCGCAAGGATGGTGATCCGCCGAAGCTTCCGCGGAGGCGGAAAGGCCATTCCCTGCAAGAACCCACCCCTACTCGATGACCGGCCGCGTGTCTCCGGGCATGAGCAACTCGCGGTGCGCCCACCACGGCGCGATGCCGTTGGTCATCACCCGCTCGTGGAACTCGCGCAGGTTGAACGCGCTGCCCCGCGCCGCTTCGTAGTCGCGCCGCAGCTTGAACGCCGCAACCTTGCCGAGGAAGTAGCCGCCGTAGGTCGGGTCGTAGGTGCCGCGCGTCGCCTCCTGCTGCGCCGCCGGCTTCGGCAGGTGCGCCTCGCGCTCGAAGAACTCCGCCGACTGCTCGATCGTCCACTCGCCGCTGTGCAGGCGGATGCCGGAGACGAGCCGACAGATGCGCGTCAGCGCCTCGGAGATCTGCGCCATCCGGTAGCGCGGGTCGTCGCGCTTGAACCCTTCGTCGCTGACCAGCTGCTCGCCGTAATGCGCCCAGCCGTCCTGACCCGACGAGGGCTGCGGAAACGGATTGAGACCGATCCAGATGCGGCGAATCTTGCCCGGCGTGCGGCGCATGAACAGGCTGTGCACGTAGTGGCCGGGCGCGACCTCGTGCGCCGAGATGTCGGCGAGCGTCGGGTAGTTGAACTTCTGCAGCCACGCGTCCTGCCGCGCCGCCGGCCAGTCGGCCTGCGCGTCGGTGACGTAGTAATAGCTCTTGACCGGCTGCGCTTCGAGCGGCGGCGACGAGTGCATCGACGCGATGCCGAGGTCGTAGGGCGGCGCGGCGGCGACGACGACCTTTTCGCCCTCCGGCAGGTTCACCAGCTGCTTCTCGCGGATGAACGCGAACAGCTCGTCGACGGTTTTCTGCGCCGCCGCGACCAGCTCGCCGCGCTTCGGGTGATCCCGCAGCACCTCGCGCCAGACATCGAGCGCCGGCCGCTTCGGATCGACGCGCGCGGCACTCGCCACGAAGTCGGCGCTCAGCTTCTTCAGCTCGCGCTCGCCAATCGCGATCATCTGCGCCGCCGACGCGTCGATCAGCTCCTCGGCGCGATAGCGCGCCTCGACGTTGGCCGTTCCCACCGCCCATTCACCGCTCGCGCTCGGCAGCACTTTCGACTCGAGCTCGGTGGTGTATTCGTCGATGGCGCGACGCGCGCTGTCGGCGGCGCTCTTCAGGTCGCGTTTCACGCCCTCGTCGGACACCGACGCAAAGGCCAGCGGCAGGTCGCGCTCGAGCAACTCTGGGACGCCGCGAAACATCACCACCGCGCGCTCGACGAACACGCGCGGCGGGTTCTTCAGGTTCTCGCGCGCCGCCGCCAGCAGCTTCGGCACCGCCGCCAGTTTGGACGCCGCCTCGCGCGCCCTCGACTCGGCCGGCGACGACTCCATCGTCATCAGGTTGTGGACGCCCGAGGAGATCGCCGACGCGTAGATCATCGGGTTCTTCGTCCACGTGCGGACCGTATCGAGGTCGAGCACCCAGCCGTCGACGATGCCCTGGAGGATGCGGCGATCGACGCGCTCGTCGGCGGTCAGCGGCGCGGGATCGAGCGCGTCGAGCCGGCCGCGAAACGCACGCAGCCAGGCGACCTCGGCGGCGATTGCCGATGCGGAGAAATCCTCGAGCGTCGCGTCGCGCGAGTGGATGCCGTTGCCGGCCGCGATCGACGGATGCCGGGCGGCGAACTGATCGAGGTACTCGTCAACCAGCGCCGCGAACGCCGGCGCCGATTTGGCCGCCGGCGGCTCGGGCGCACGGTTGCATCCGGCGAATCCCGATCATCACGATCACTGCCGCGGCGCGGCCAAAGCCGCGCCCTACCTGTCTCGCCACGCTTACCGCAGCTCACGCAGCACCTCGCGCAGCGCCGTTCCGAATCGCGCCACCTCGCCGATCGTGTTGTAGTGCACCAGCGACGCGCGCACGACGCCGTTTGGCAGCCGCCCGAGCCTGGAGATCAGCCGGGGCGAATACATGTGGCCGGCGCGCAGCCCGATGTCGCGCGCCGCGAAGCCGTGCGAGATCGCCATCGAGTCGACGCCGGCGACGTCGAAGCACAGCGTCGGCACCCGCTTGTCGAGGCGGCTGCGATCGGTGACGCCAAAGACCGTCAGCCCGGGGACGTCGCCGACCTCGTCGAGGAGCGCGGCGGAAAGCGTCCGCTCGTAGCTCGCAATCGCGGCCATGCCGGCGCCGATGGTCTCGACCCGCGAGCGTGCCGCATCCTGCGGCGTCGGGTTGGCGAAGCCGCGGCCGAGGCTCTCGATGTAGCCGATCGCCGCGTCCATGCCGGCAACGTTCTCGTAGACGAAGGTGCCGGCCTCGAGCTTGTCCGGTGTGACGTCGGGGATGAAGTCCTCGCGAAACGTCGGCAGCCGGTTGATCACCTCACGCCGGCAGCACGCGAAGCCCATGTGCGGCGCGAAGATCTTGTAGCCGGAGCAGACCATGTAGTCGCAGTCGAGCGCCTGCACGTCGAGCGGCCCATGCGGCGCGTAGTGCACCGCGTCGAGGAACACCTCGGCGCCCACCGCGTGGGCGCGCCGGGCGACGTCGGCGACGTCGACGATGCCGCCGGTCGCGTTCGAGGCCACCGTGCAGGCGACGAGCCGCGTGCGCTCGCTGAGCAGCGGCTCCAGATCGGCGGTGTGCAGCGCGCCGTCGTCGCGCCCGCGCCACCAGACGATGCGCGCGCCGGCGCGCTCGAGAGCGAGCCAGGTGGCGACGTTGGCCTCGTGATCGACCTCGCTGACGACGACTTCCGGCCGCGTGCCCAGCGTCTGGCCGATGGCGAGGCTGATCGAGCGGATGAACGAGGTCGCGTTCAGGCCGAAGGCGATCTCGTCGGCGCTGCGCGCGTTGACGAATGCGGCAACGCTGGCGCGCGCGCGCGCGATCATCTCGTCGACCTCGCGCGAATGGCGGTAGGGCCCGCCGCGCTGGACGTTGCGGGCGAGCAGATGATCGGTCACCGCCGCGAGCACGCTGGCGGGAATCTGTGCGCCGGCGCCGTTGTCGAAGAAAACGAAACTGCCGGCGCGCTCTAGTGCCGGGAACTGACGGCGCACCTGGTCGATCGGGAAGAGGTCAGCGGCACTGGCGGCCGCGGGTTCATTTTTGAGCATGGGCGTTGGCGCGGTTCCGCGCGAAGACAATGGACATGACGATCAGGAACGGGAGATAGAAGAGCACACTGTACTCGAGCCCTTCGACGAAGAACGTCGTCGCGGCAATCGCGGCGATCGAGATCAGGCCGAACCAGGCGGCGGCCCGGTGGAACGGCATCCGGATCGGCAGCGCCGCGAGCTGCTCGGGCGTCAGCGCCTTGCGGAACCGCAGGTAGGTCAGCAGGATGACCGCCCAGATGAAGAACATCCCGGCCACGGCAGTGCCGTAGAGCGCGAGGAAGGCGTTCGCCGGCGCATAGATGGCGAGGAGAATCGCGGCGATGACTCCCGCGCTCGCCGTGGCGACGGCCTGCAGCGGCACGCCGCGGCTGTTCACGACCGACAGCGACTTCGGGCGCCAATCCCGACCGCGAGAGCGACAGCAGCATCCGCGAGGTCATGTACAGGTTGGTGTTGGCGCTCGACACCGCGGCGGAGATCACGACCAGGTTCATCGCGCCGGCCGCGTACGGGATGCCGATCGCCGCGAAGGCGCGGACGAACGGGCTGCCGGTGAGGCCGCCGCCGCTCTCGGCCAGCTCCTGCCACGGGCCCATCATCAGCATCACCGCGATCGCCAGCACGTAGAAGAGGATCAGCCGGAAGACCATCGACCGCATCGCGCGCGGAATGGTCGTCTCCGGCCGCTCTGCTTCGCCGGCGGTGATGGCAATCCCTTCGACCCCCATGTAGCTCGTGATGACGAGCGTCGACGCGAGCCAGACGCCGCGCCAGCCGTTCGGCAGGAACCCGCCCGGCCCCTTGAAGAGATGATCGAACCCGGCCGCCGATCCGCCGCCGACGCCGGCGACGAGCGCGAGGCCGACGAGGATGAACGCGAGGATCGCGGTGACCTTGATCAGCGCGAACCAGTATTCGAGCTCGCCGAAGAGTCCAACCTGCGCCGTGTTGATGGCGACCAGTGCCGAGGCAATCGCAACCACCCACACCCACTGCGGCATGCCGGGAAACCAGAAGCCGAAGTAGATCGCGACCGCGGTGACCTCGGCGCCAATCGCGAGGATCTGCACGAACGCGTAGGTCGCGCGGACGAGAAATCCGGCCCACGCCGAGAGGTAGCGCTCGGCGAACACGCCGAAGGAGCCGGCGACCGGATGCACGACCGCCATCTCGGCGAGCGCGTAGCCCATGATCAGCGCGACGACGGCGCCGTAGAGATAGGTGAGGATGACGCCGGGCCCGGCGAGACGAATCGTGACCGTGCTGCCGAGAAACAGGCCGACGCCGATCGCGCCGCCCATCGCCATCATGGCGATCTGGCGCGGCACCAACTGGCGGCGGAGTCCCTCTTCGGTTGCGGGTGCGCTGGACGCGAGGGGAAGTGTCACAATGCCGAATCCACCCGCTCGACCTTCCCCACCCGCCCTACCTGCCCGACCCGCCGAGCGCGAAGACGACCACGGTCGGCGCGCCCGGGCTGCGCTCGACCCAGAAGTTCGACGGGCTGCCCGATGCGACGGCGATGAACTGCTTGCCGCCGGCCGCATACGTCACGATGCCGCCGCCGACGGGGCCGCCGGTGTTGAAGCGATACAACGCGTCGCCGCTGCGCGCGTCGAAGGCGACGAAATCGCCGGTCAACTCACCGGTGAGCAGCAGGTTGCCCGCGGTCGCCGTCACCGCCGCCACCATCGGCCGCGGCGAGCGGTACTTCCACTTCACCGCGCCGGTCGCCGCATCGACCGCGGTCAGCCAGCCTTGTGATTTGTCCGGCGGGTCCATATCGGTTCTGCCGCCCATGTACAGCTTGCCGGGGATGAACCGCACCTGTTCGTACGAGGAAAACGTCGCACACCAGTCGACCGCCGGCACGTAGAGCATGTTGGTCGCGCGGTTGTAGGCGGGCCCGTTCCACTGACTGCCGCCAAGGACGCCCGGGCACGCGCGCAGCGGCGTGGTGATCACCGGTGTCTCCGCGTTCTCGCGCGTCGTCACCGCCGTTTCCCACAGCACGCGATGGGTTTCGCGATCGAGCGCGCGCAGCATGCCGTCCTTGCCGGCGGTCGCAACCAGTCGCCGCGGCGCGCCGTCGATCGTCGCGTTGAAGATCGGCGTCGCGTGCGTCACGTCCCAGTCGTGCGAGTCGTTGACGACCAGCTGCTTGTGCCAGCGCAGCTTGCCGGTGCGCGCGTCGAGGACGACGATCGAGTTGGTGTAGAGGTTGTCGCCCTGCCGCAGGTGCACGGGCAGGTCGGGCGCGGGATTGGTCACCGCGACGTGCAGATCGCCGTTCTGCGTGTCGAGCGAGAACGATGTCCACACCGCGCCGCCGCCCATCGGGATCCCTTTCGGGTTCTTCCACGTCTCGAAGCCCGGCTCGCCCTGTTTCGGCACGGTGTTGAATCGCCACACCGGCGAGCCGTCGGCGACCTTGAACGCCCCGACCCAACCCTGCACGTTGTTCTCGCTGCCGGCCGGGCCGATGAACACGAGATCTTCGAAGATGACCGGCGCCATGCTGAACGTCTCGCCGTCGGCCGGCTTGGCCACCTGGCGCGCCCAGAGCTGTGTGCCGTCGTCGGCGTTCAGCGCCAGCAGGTACCCGTCGGGCGTGCCGCGGATGACGCGGCCGTCCTTGATGCCGATGCCGCGATTGCGCTGGAAGCCGAGGTCGTCGCGCGTCTGCCAGCGGTGGCGCCACTTCACGCGGCAGGTCGCGGCATCGAGCGCGATCGTGCTGATCATCGTCGTCACGTACATCGTGCCGTTGTAGATGATCGGCCCGGTCTGGAAATTGTCGCGCTCGCCAACCTGGAACATGCACACCGGCGCGATGCGCGCGACGTTGGTGGTGTCGATCTCCTTGAGCGGCGAGTAGCGGCTGCCGTCGTAGTCGTGCGTGTGGAACAGCCAGTCGGTCGACTCGGCGGCGCGGTTGAGCGTCGCCTGATCGGGCCCGCTCGCCGCCGGCGCCGCTCCCGCCGCGCCGGGGATGAACTCGGGCGCTGCCGGGCGCGCGGGTGCGCCCGCGCCATCGGGCCGCAGGCGTGCTGATTCGAGCCGCTCCGCCGCGGCAGTCAACGGCGCGCTGCCCGAGGGGAACCCGTTCGTCTTCAGGATGTAGGCGAAGATCGCGGCGTGGTTCTCTGCCGTCACCGTGTTCGACGCGCGCGGCGGCATCGTCGTCCGCGCGATGAAGAAGAGGTCGCCGAGCGTCAGCCGCGGGTTGCTCCAGCTCGCTTCGAACGTGGGGCCGGTCAGCGCAGGCGCGGTGCCGCCAGTCAGCGTGGCTCCGTGACAACTGGCGCATGACTGCCGGTACAGCGCCTCGCCGCTGGTCGCCTGCGCGTCGGTGTAGAGCGCGGGCCGCGAGGCCGGCGGCGGAGCAGGCTGCGCGGCGCCGAGGAGCGCCGTCGTGATCGCCGCGGCGGCGAAAGCCGGTTGCGAGCAATGAGGCGCCGGCGTGACGAGACGGCTGGCGCGCTGAGGACACGTGCATCAGATCCCTCCGGGTCGCGGCAGATCATACTCCGCCGTCGAACGCTCGGCTAAAGCCTTCGCGCTACGGTTGAACAGTGGCCTCGTAGGGGACAGCCTTCAGGCCGTCCCGCCACAAACCGTTACAGCGCGTTGAGAACTTCCTGCGCGCCGACGACGAGGAACATCGCCAGGATGACGGCGAGCAGCGCGTTCGTCGTCCAGTGATTGCGCGGCACGGCGGACGTCCAGCGGACGCGGTTGTTCAGATAGAGCAGCGTCGCGGCGAGAAACGGCACGAACAGGCTGCCGACGATCGTGTAGGTGACGATGATGATCAGCGGCCGGCGGATGAAGGCGAACGGCAGCGGCGCCAGCGTGATGAAGATGAGCGCGAGGCGGTACGGCATCGACGTCGCCTTCGTCATCTCCTCGCGCGCGGCGGCCGGCAGCTTGCGGACAATGCTGTAGAAGTCGGCGTACAGATACGGCACGCTCTGCCACACGCCGAGCAGCGACGCGAAGACCGCCGCCCAGAATCCGATCGAGTACGCCACCACGCCGAACCGCCCCAGCATCGTCCCCAGCATCTCGGCCATCTTCGGCACCGCCTGCGCGTCGGTGATGGTGACGCCCGGCAGGAAGAACGCCTGGTTCGCAATCAGCATGATCGAGATGCCGAAGAGCGCGGTGAACACGTAGGCGATGCCGACGTCGCCGCGCACGTAGCCGAGCGCGCCCGGTCCGCCGAGCTTCTCCTCGCGCATCCAGTAGTTGTAGGAGAGCATCGTGATCGAGCCGCCGATGCCGCCGATGATCGACAGCACGTAGGTGCCGCTGCCCGGCGGGATGACCGGCACCACCAGCCCGCGCAGCGCCGGCAGCGGATCGTGCAGCGTCAGCGCCGCGCAGGTGAGGATGCTGAAGCCCATGATCCCAACCAGCGTCTTCATCAGCTTCTCGAAGCCGCTGTAGCCGCCGAACCAGACGAACGCGAAGCCGAACAGGCTGTGCGCGACGGCGCCCCACGGCTGCGAGATCCGTCCACCGGTGAGGTTGGCGATGCCGAGGCCGGTCGCATTGGTCAGCGCCGCGCTCACCGCGACGGTCCAGACAACGAGGTAGGCGCCGAAGTAGATGTTGACCCACGCCGGCAGATATTCCGCCCATCCCTCGACGACGGTCTTGCCGGTCGCGAGCTGCCAGCGCGCGATCCCTTCGGTGAGCACGAACTTGAAGAAGGCGCCGAGCGCGACGCCCCAGAGCAGGACGACGCCGTACTTGGCGCCGCCGACCGTGGCCGAGACGACGTCGCCGGATCCGATGCCCGCGGCGGCAACGATGAGCCCGGGGCCGGCGAGCTTGAGGAGACTGACCGTCGGAGTCGTCTCGAGGGTGTCGGTGCGCGCTGAGGTCACCGCGAGAGGATAGCGTACGTAGTTGTCCGCCTTCAGGCGGACCGGTTTAATCTAGACCATGCCTGTTCTGTTGCCGAGACTGAATCGGCTGGCCGCCGCGCTGCTGATCGTCGCCGCGTCCGGCGTCAGCTCGCAGACCGCGCCGGATGTCGTGCGCATGATCGAAGCCGACGGCGTCGCGGCGAAATACTGGCCGCGATGGCGCGGACCGTCCGGGCAGGGGCTCGTCCCCGATGGTGCGTATCCGGATCGCTGGTCGGCGAAGGAGAACGTCGTCTGGCGCACGCCGGTCGCGGGGCGCGGCAACTCGTCACCGATCGTCTGGGGCGATCGGATCTATCTCACGACGGCCTACGACGGCGGCCAGCGATCGGCGATCGTCGGTTTCCGCCGCAGCGACGGCAAGCAGCTCTTCGAAACGTTCGTGCCGCAGCGCGACGTCGAGTCCGGCCACCCGAAGAACAGCCACGCGTCGGCGACCGCGGTGACCGACGGGCGTCGCGTCTACGCGTCGTTCGGCAGCCACGGTCTGCTCGCGGTCGATCTCGAAGGCAAGGTCGCCTGGCATCGTCCGATCGGCCGGCTCGCGAACTATCACGGCAGCGCCGGCTCGCCGGTCCTCTACAAGGATCGCCTCTTCATCTATCAGGACCACGGCGGCACCGACGCCGGCGGCTCGTTCGTCGCCGCGTTCGAGACCGAGACCGGCAAGCCGCTGTGGCGGACGCCGCGCGACGCGAGCGTCGGCTGGGGCACGCCGGTCGTGATCAACGCCAACGGCCGCGACGAGCTGGTCGTCAGCAGCCAGCGTCGCGTGCAGGCGTACGATCCGGCGACCGGCAAGGAGCTCTGGTCTGTCGTCGGCAATACGTTCGAAGTCATCCCGACGCCGGTCGTCGGCCACGGCCTGGTGTTCTGCGCCTCGGGCCGCGCGGGCCCGACGATGGCGATTCGCCCCGGCGGCAGCGGCGACGTCACCTCGACGCACGTCGCGTGGTCGGTGGCGAAAGGGTTCGCCGTTCGTGCCGTCGCCGATGCTCGTCGGCGACGTGCTGTATCTCGTCAACGACATGCAGAGCATCGTCACCGCGTACGAGGCGAAGAGCGGGACGCTGCTGTTCCAGGGGCGGCTCGGGTCGGAGCGGCGCGAGGGATTCTCGGCGTCGCCGGTCGCGGTGAACGGCCAGGTGTTCTTCACCAACGACGATGGCGAGACGTTCGTGCTGAAGGCGGGGCGGACGTTCGCGCTGTCGCACGTGAACCAGCTCGGCGAGCCGGTTCTCGCGTCGCCGGCACTGGTCGACGGCCGATGGTATTTCCGCACCGCGTCGTCGCTGGTCGCGATCGGCGCCGTCGGCACGGCCGTGACGCAGGGGTCGGATGGGTGTCCGACCCCGTTCCCACGGGCCGCGGGGGTCAGACGGGTGTCCGACCCCTGTCCGCTTTCTTGGATCCGGCTGAAGCGGCGCGCGGCTGGAGCCTTTCGCGCTACCGCTTTTCGTTGGCCGCCGTCGGACGCCGGCGCGTCATGATGGTCTCCATCTCGTCCATCACGCGGTTCATCGTCTTGATCGTCAGGTCGAGCGGCTCGTCGGTCGTCATGTCGACGCCGGCTTCGCGCAGCAGATCGATCGGATACGCCGACCCGCCGGCACTGAGGAACTTCAGGTAGCGCTCCTTCGCCGTCCGGTCGCCCGCCTTCACCTTCGCCGCCAGCGCCTCGGACGCCATGAACGACGTCGCGTACTGGAAAACGTAGAAGTCGCGATAGAAGTGCGGGATGAAGCTCCACTCGTGGGCGATGTAGTCGTCGACGACCGCGACGCCTTGGTCGTGGCCGTAATACTTCCGCGTGATGTCGAGGTACAGCTTCGCCAGCGCGTCGCCGGTAATCGGCTGCCCCTTCCCCGCCATCTCGTGCATCCGCAGCTCGAACTCGGCGAACTGCGTCTGGCGGAAGACCGTGCCCTTGATGTTCTCCAGGTAGTTGCCGAGCAGCGCCAGCCGCGTGTCGTCGTCCTTGATGTTCTTGAGCACGTGGTCGATGAGCAGCGACTCGTTGAACGTCGAGGCGACCTCGGCGACGAAAATCGGATAGTTGGCGAGCGGGTACGGCTGCGTCTTGTTCGAGTAGTAGCTCTGCATCGTGTGCCCGAGCTCGTGCGCGACCGTGCTGACGTCGGCGTACTTGCCGTTGAAGTTGATCAGCATGTACGGGTGGACGTCGTAGGCGCCGCCGTCCGAGTAGGCGCCCGAGCGCTTGCCTTCGTTCGGCAGCAGATCGATCCAGCGATCCTTGAAGGCGCGCTGAATCGTCGCCTGGTAGTCCGGGCCGAGCGGCGCCACCGCGTCGAGCACCAGCTTCTGCGCCTCTTCCGGCGTGTATTCGAGCTTCACCGAGCCGACCAGCGGCGCGTAGAGGTCGTAGTAGTGCACCTGGTCGAGGCCGAGGATCTGCTTGCGCAGCTTCAGGTAGCGGTGGAACGCCGGCAGGTTCTTGTTCACGCCGTCGACGAGGCGCGAGTAGACCGACACCGGGATGTTCGGGCCGTCGAGCATCATCTCGAGCGCGGTCGGATACTTGCGCGCGCCGGCGAAGAACAGCAGCTTCTGCGCCTCGCCGTTCATCGTCGTGCCGAAGGTGCGGCTGTAGCTGCCGAGCGCCTTGAAGTAGGTCGACATCACCTTCTCGCGGTCGGCGCGGTTCGGCAGCGCGCGCAGGTCGCTGAACGCCGCCTGATCGAGCTTCACCGTGCGGCCGTCGCTCAGCGTCACCGACGGATACGGGAAGTCGGCGTTCGACGAAGATGCCATAGACGTCCGACGGCGTCCCGGCGAGCGGGCCGGGCGGCGGCGAGGATCTTTTCCTCGTTCTCGCTCAGCGTGTGCGCCGCACGGCGCGCGACGTCCTCGAGGTAGAAGCGATAGATTTTCAGCCGCGGCTCGCCGGCGAGAAACCGCTCGAGCGGCGCCTTCCCGGCGCGCAGCAACTCGGGCTCGATGTAGGCCGCTTCGGCGGAGAAGGTGGCGCCCAGCTGGACGATCTCCTGCCGCATCCCCTGGTGCCGCGCGTCGCGCGTGTCCTGATCGGCCGAGCATGCTCGCGTAGGCGTACAGCCGCGACAGCTCCTTGTCGAACGCGTACAGCTTGTCGAGCGCGTCGGCGAGCGTCGCCGCCGACGAGGCGAGCTTGCCCTGGAACTGGCGCAGCTGCGGCAGTTCGGCGGCGAGCTTGTCCTTCGCCGCGCGCCACGCCGCTTCGGTCGGCGTAGATGTCGGCGAGATTCCATTTGTACTGGTCGGGAATCTTCGCGCGATCGCGTTCCTGCGCCGTGGCGGCGGCAACCAGGACGGCGAGAACCGCGACGATCGTCAAGGCGCGATGGGTGCGTGTGCGCATGTCCTTATCTTACAAGCCGGCGCGCGCGCGGCCGCGAAGTCGGGCTGGTCGCGATCGGCCCGTTGAGGTAACGTTGTGTGGCGATGGTTGGGGCCTTCGAGGGCGGCGCCGTGCTGGTGCTGCTGTCCGTTTTCTTCGCGCACATGCTGGCACCGGCGGTCGCAGCGATCCGGCGTCGCGTGCGGATCGGCCCGCGTCAGCGCCCGATTTCGCGACCGGTCGCGATCGTGCTCATCTACCTCGCGGTGTTCGTGCCGGGCGCGATCGTCTGGCGCGGCGCGAAGGACAACGCCGTGCACTGGGTGCGCGTCACCGCGCCCCGCTCGGTCGAGCGGCTGTTCAGCGGCGGCAACTTCGAGCCGTTCGAGCGCATGATCTCCCGCGCGCCGATTTCCGCCCTCGCCCGCCGCGGCCTCGTCGTCAGGCTGGAGCAGACGGTCAGCTACGTCGAGCAGGAAGTGCGCGCGACGCTCAACGAGCTGATCGCCGCGGCGCGATACGCCGAATGGCTGGCCGTGACGCCGGTGCTGGCCTTCCTCCTTCTGACCGCGGCGCCCGGCTTCCAGCGCTCGACGCTGCGCGTGCTGCCGCACGGCCACCTGCAGTGGCGCGCCGAGGAGTACCTGCGCGACGTCAACAGCGCGCTCGCCGGCTACGTGCGCGCGCAGGTCGCGGCCGCGATCATCGTCGGCTTCGTCTGCGTCGCCGGCTTCGTGCTGCTCGGCCTGCAGTCGGCGGTGTCGCTCGGCGTCGCGGCCGGCGTGCTCGAGCTCGTGCCCGCGATCGGGCCGCTGACCGCGCTGCATCGTCGCCGGCTCGCAGGCGGGAGACAAGGCGTTCGCGGTGATCGCGTTCCTCGGCGCGCTGCGTATCGTGCAGGACTACGTCATCTATCCGCGCCTCATCCGCCACGGCATGCACATGCCGACGCTCGCCGTGATCCTGACGATCTGGCTCGGCGCGGCGCTGGCGGGGGCGGCCGGCGTGATCCTCGCCATTCCGGTCGCCGGGTTTCTCTCGGTCAGCTGCCGGCACTGGCGCGAGTACCGCGAAATCGAACGCCTGGTGCGCCGGGCCCCCGGCCCTCGCATCAGCGCTCCGGAGACCAAGAAACGGGAGCTGAGACGCTTAATAAGAGTTCAGGAGCGGGAGGAGATCAGGAACTGGAGGAGATCAGGAGCAGGAGGAGGTCAGGAGCGGTGAAGAGATCAGGAGACGAACGCGATCGGGAGTGGTAAGAGATCAGGAGACATCCTATGAGCTCGATCTGGCAGGACGTGCGCGTGGCGGTTCGGCTCTACCTCAGGGCGCCGATGTTCACGGTCACCGTGCTCATCATCCTGGCCCTCGCGATCGGCGTCAACAGCGCGATCTTCAGCGTCGTCAACGCGGTGCTGCTGCGTCCGCTGCCCTATCCGAACGCCTCCGAGCTCGTGGCCGTTGTCCAGGTCGCGACCGAAACCGGCGCGTCGCGGCCGATCTCGCCGCCGAACTACTTCGATCTACGCGAGCAGTCGAAATCGTTTTCTGGAATCGCCGCTTACTGGAGCCCGAGCGTCAGCATCTCGGGCACGGGCATCGAGCCCGAGAAGGTACTGGCCGCGACCTGCTCATCCGATTTGTTCCGCGTCCTCGGCATCGCGCCCGCGGCAGGGCGCGGCTTCGTCGACGACGACGACCGGCCGGGCGCCCAGCGGGTCGCGATCCTCGGACATGGTCTCTGGCAGCGGCGGTTCGGCGGCGACGCCGGCGTGGTCGGCCGCGAGCTGATGCTGGACGGCATGCCGGCGCTCATCGTTGGCGTGATGCCGCGCGGCTTCGAGTTCCCCACCGCGGGCACCGAGCTGTGGGTGCCGCTGCGGCTGTCGCGCAGCCAGCCGCCGAATCCGGCGATCCGCGCCGAGGCGTATCGTCAATACCGGATCCTGCGCGTTGTCGCGCGTCTCGACGGCGGCGCGACACTCGAGCGCGCGCGCGCCGAGCTCGCCGGCGTGGGTGGACAGCTGGCGCGTGATACCCGGATGCGAACCGCGGCGCCGATTTCGCTGTCGTGCCGCTGCACGACACGGTCGTCGGCGCGGTGCGGCCGGCGCTGCTGCTGCTGGCCGCGGCCGTCGGGTGCGTGCTGCTGGTCGCGTGCGCGAACGTCGGCAGTTTGATGCTCGTGCGTGCCGCGCGGCGCACGCGCGAGGTAACGATCCGGATGGCGCTCGGCGCCGGCCAGGCACGGCTGGCGCGCCAGATCATGACCGAGAGCCTGCTCCTGGCCGTCGCCGGCGGCGCGCTCGCGATCGTCGTCTGCGCGTGGACGCTCGGGTTGCTCGTGCGGCTGGCGCCGGCGGACATCCCGCGACTCGACCAGGTGCGCATCGACGGGCGTGCGGTCGCGTTCACCTTCCTGATCGCAGCGGCCGCCGGCCTGCTCTTTGGCATCGCGCCGGCGTTCCAGGTGCGTGCGCGCCGCCTGCACGACGCGCTGCTCGCGTCGGGCCGCGGCCTGGTGTCCGGCTCCAGCCAGCGGGCGCGCCAGGTCCTCGTCGTGACGGAGATCGCGTTGTCGCTGATGCTGCTCGTCGGCGCCGCGCTGCTCGTCCAGAGTTTCGCGCGACTGCAGCGGGTGGATACCGGTTTCAGCGGATCGTCCGTCCTGACCGTCGATCGGATCGAGCTGCCGCGCGCACCGAGCGGGGGCGGTGGCCAGCGCCGCATTCTTCACCAACCTCGTCGCGCGGCTACGAGAGTTGCCCGGTGTCGAGTCGGCGGCGGTGACGCTCGGCCTGCCGCTCGATCCGCGCGCGCGCTTCTTCGTCGACGACAGCACGTTCTCGGTCGCCGGCGAGCCGCCGCCGCCGATGGCGCAACGGCCCGCGGCACCCGTGCACGTGATCGGACCGGACTACTTCGCCACCATCCATGTCCCGCTCACCCGCGGCCGCTCGTTCGACGATCGCGATCGAGCCGGGTCGCCTGGCGTCGTCATCATCAACGAGTCGATGGCGCGACGCTCTGGCCGAACGAGAACCCGATCGGCCGGC
>CAVTHG010000004.1:0-418901 GCA_963734375.1 uncultured Acidobacteriota bacterium
GTTTTTCGTGCGATCGAAACGGCCTGTCTCTACGGCTCGCTGCGCGAGACCTCTTGCCGCCGTCCGGCGACGCACCAGCGACAATCGCGGTGCGATTCACGGACGTCGCGAGGGGCGTCGCGTCCCCGCCGGCAGAGGCTGACCGCGGGAGTTCGTTGACGAGATCGGGCTAGTGGCCTGTCCACGCTGATCAAGGACCACCTCGCGGGCGGGGCATCCCGGCTGGCTGCGTTGCTCCTCCCTCAAATACTCCCGGTATTCTCGGTCGTCACGCCTTGCCATCCGGGCGCCGCGCTCCGCGATCTGGTACCTTGTTCAGCGTGGACAGGCCACTAGCTCTCAGCCTCGGCATCTTCCTTCGCGGTGTCGGACATTTCGATCCAGTCCAGTTCCTCTTCCATCTGGTGAAACGCATCGTCGCCGATCTCGTCGCTGGCGCGCATCGCGTGAACCGCCTGGCGCGCGGCCTCGACCGCGCGGCGGTGGATGTCGCTGTGCGCGAACCGTCTCGCTTCGCCTTCTTCGGGGTTGGCGCTGAGCGCGCCGAGATGCGCGATCAACTCCAATCGCACCGCTTCCGCGACCGGCGATCGGTCGTGCTCGAACCACGCCAGCCCGGCGCGCAGCGCACGGTGGCGCGCGGCGCCGACCTCGCGCCCGACCGGATCGTCGTCTCGCAGATCGAGCGCGCGCAGCAGCGGGCTCAGCGTCAGCCCCTGCAGCGCCAGCGTTCCGAGGACGACGGAGAACGCGGTCAGGACGATCAGGTCGCGGAACGGGAACGATGCCGGCAACGCCAGCGCCGCCGCGAGCGTGACGATGCCGCGCATGCCGGCCCACGAGATGACCAGCCCGCTGCCGACGGTGGGACGCAGCATCGGCCGTGGCGGATTGAAGCCATACCGCCGGTCTCGCCATCGGATGACGGCGTTGAACGACATGTGCCAGGCGAACCGGACGACGATCACCGTCACCAGGACGGCGAGGGCGACGGCGAAGTAGCGGCCGCGCAGCGCCGGCTCGACGCGGTCGAGGATCGGGCGGAGTTGCAGGCCGATGAAGACGAAGGCCAGCACGTTCATCATGAACACCACCGTCTCCCACACCGCGTACGACGGGATGCGGATCCGCGCGGGCGTGCGCTCGGGCGCGGTGCGCGCGACCGTCATCGCGTAGCACACCATCGTCAGCACGCCTGACAGCCCGATCCGGTCGGCGACGATCCAGACGCCGAACGTGCTGACGAACTGGAGAATGATGGCCGTGGGCACGTCGGTGACGCGCTCGGTCAGCCGCAGCCACAGCCACCCGAGCGCCGGGCCGACCACGAGGCTCCCCGCGACCGCGAACAGGAACGTCGGCGCCACCGACGCGATCGAAAAGCTGCTGGTCGCCACCGCGCCGACCGCGAGGCGGTAGATCATCAGCGCGCTGGCGTCGTTCAGCAGGCTCTCGCCCTCGAGGATGGTCAGGAGGCGGTGTGGCGGCTTCAACGGCCGAAGCACAGAGGTGGCCGCCGCCGCGTCCGGTGGTGCGACCACGGCGCCGAGCACGATCGCCGGCGCCCAGCCCAGTGCGGGGATCAGCGCGTGCGCGACCACGGCGACCGCAGCGGTGGTCAGGCAGACGGCCACGACCACCAGGCCGGTGACCGGCGCCCAGTTGTCCTTGAGATCGCGCGGCGACGCGTCGTACGCCGCGTCGAGCAGCACCGGCGCGACAAACAGCGCCAGCGCGAGCTCGGGCGGGACGGTGAAGGATGGCGCGCCGGGGACGAGCGCGAGCAAGGCGCCGCCGATCGCCAGGAATACCGGATACGGTGCGCCGACGCGCCGGGCCGCCGCGGCGAGCACGACCGCCGCGAGAATCAGGCCGACGACGACTTCGAGTTCCTCCATGGGCAGCCAGCTGCGATTCTAGAGCGACTTGCACTTCTGTGTAGTTCGTCGTGTCCGGCTGGCGGGTCCGCCGTAGCTGTACGCGAAGGTTGCTGAAAGGCGGACACACGGGGATGTGAAAGCAGGCCGTGGCCCTGCAGCTTTTGGCACTCAAAACCGATACAGATTGAGGACAAGTCACCTCGATGCACCGAAAACCTGCGGCGCTCATTCTTGCGATCCTGGCGTGTCTCTCTATGTACTCCGGGCACGCTGCCGCCCAGGCGGGCGACGGCGCGGTCGGGGGGACGGTTCTCGACAGCTCGGGCGGAGCGTTACCCGGCGTCACCGTGGTGGCCACCACGACAGACGGGCGCGTCCTCGGCACGACGGTCACCAACGGGAGCGGCGCCTACGAAATCAGTGCGCTCCCCTCGGCGGAAATGCGCATCACCTTCCAGATGGATGGGTTCGTCCCGGCAGCCGAAGTGGTGACCGTACGCGCCGGCTTTGTCGCCACCGTTCAGAAACAGCTGGAAGTCGCACCGGTTTCGGAAACGGTCGAGGTCGTGGGACAGGCGCCAGAACTGGCGCAGACACGAACTGTCCTTTCGCCGCCGGTGCCCACGCTCGTGCCGCTGCCGATCCACGATCAGGAATCGGTGTGCGGTCCGGCCAAGCCAAATCCGATCCCCGAATCGCTCGGCAAGATCCGGTCGCGCCGCCTCGAAGGAGGCCGCGAGCTCTACACCAAGGACGACGAAGTCCTGATCGATGGCGGCACGCTCGACGGCCTCGAGGTCGGACAGAATCTTGCCGTGCGCCGCTACTTCCTCGTCGTCGACGCGAAAGGCGCGGCGACGAAGGGTGAGCACACGGCCGGCGTCCTGCAAATCGTCACCGCAGAGGATCACGTATCCAGCGCAGTCGTCGTCTATGCCTGCGACGAGATGCGGAAAGGGGACTTTCTCGCGCCGTTCCGCCCCGAACCGAAGCGGGCCGCCGATCCGGTTGGCGTTCCTGCCTTCGCCGATGCGGCCAAGATCCTCTTCGCGGATTCAGGGCAGACGCTGGGAGCGCCCGGACGATTGATGGTGATCGATCGCGGCGTCGAGCACGGGATTCACGCCGGCCAGCGGCTGACGCTCTTCCGCCGCCGGCTCATCGATCCCGCGAAGCCGTCCGTGGTGGGGGAGGCCGTTGTCGTCGCAACCCGCGGCGATTCGGCGACCATCCGCGTCGAAGCGATCACCGACGCGATCTCGTCCGGCGACTGGGCGGCGCCACAGCGTCGATCGAACGCGGTGACGAATACGGCGGGCGCCGGATCCAAGCACTGACGTTCGTGACCCGGCGATCCGCGTCCGCCGGGTCACTACCTGCCTGACTGCGCTCGAGGCCGTTTCAACCTCGACGCTCACCCTCCTAGAACACGAACCGTCCTCCCCATTGGATCTGGCGCGCATCGCGGGCGCCGGTTCTGAGCAGGAAGCTCGCCAGGCCCATGTTGCTGCTGCCGCCGGTGAGCGTCACGTAGTTGGTCACGTTGTAGCCCTCGAGGAACGCCTCGATGCGGCGGCGGTTGCCAATCGGAAACGCCTTGGTGACTCGCAGATCGACGACGAAGATCGCGTTGGGTTTGAGCAGCTCCGGATCGAGCGGCCCGAAGCCGCGCGTCGCGCGGTAGGCGTTGATCAGCGCCAGTTGCCCGTCCACATCGCCGCGGCCGACGACCGGCGCCAGCCCGCGCGGCCGATCGCCCTGGGTGTTGAGATCGCCGTCGAGGTCGACACCCGAGGTGACCGCGAGCGGCACCCCGCTCAACGCCCGGAACACACCGCTCAACTGAAACTTCCACGGCAGCGACGTGGACGCCGCCACGCTCAGGTTGTGCGGCGTGTCGGTCGGGTTGTAGCCGTCCTGCTGCGGCGTCCGCTCGGTTCCGCGATAGGTGCTGTAGAAGGTCACGCCGTCGAGGCGGCTGCGCGAGTAGGCGTAGGACACCTGCAGGTTGTCGGTGCCGCGCACGCGCGTGCGCAGCTGGACCTCCAGCGCGTCGTACCAACTCTCGCCGAAGTTGGTGAGCACGCCGACCTGGCTGTACTGCGGCACCGGCCGCGGGTTGCTCGCGCTGATCGCGCCGCTCGCCGGCAGGTTCGCGTCGGTCGTGCCGAGCTGGTCGGTCGAGAAGTTGTGGACGTAGTCGACGTCGAGCGAGGTCACCCCGTTCAGCTGCCAGCCGACGCCGCCCGTCGTGGTCAGCGAGAAGGGCAGCTCGTAGGTGTTGTCGACGAGATAGAGCGAGCGCGCGCCGCCAGCGGTGACGAAGTCCGACACCGACTTGCCGCCGAGCACCGCGGTGATGTCCGGGAAGTTGCGCAGCAGGTTCGGATCGGTGATGCGGACGACGAAGCCGAGGCTCTTGTCCATCGACGTTTCCTGGAACCAGGGACGGTTGCGGGTCACGTAGCGCCCGAACCCGCCGCGCACGACCAGGCGTCCGTCGCCGCGTGCATCCCAGGTGGCGCCAAGGCGCGGCTGGATGTTGTCGAGGTCGTTACCGCGATCGTTCGAGACGAAGCGATCGAGGTTGGTGTAGAGCGTGTTGGCGAGCAGATCCTCGTAGAACTGGTTGTTGCGCAGGTTGGTATCGACGTCGTAGCGCAGCCCGAGGTTGATCCGCAGCCGGTCGCGTATCCGCCAGTCGTCCTGGACGTAGGCGGCGATCTGGTTCGACTTGTAGCCGTAGAACCCCGGGGTCTGCTGCTCGAACGAGAACGGCCAGGTCCGCGAGTCGTTGGCGTCGAACGGCGTGTCGGTGAGGAACGTGAAGCGTCCGTGCTCGACGAAATGCGCGTCGAAATGGCTCGACGCGGCGGTGAACTCTGCGCCGAGCTTGATGTCGTGCCTCGGCGTGTTGATGTACATCGTCTCGAACAGGCTGAAGTTGCGGCGCGGGAACGACTGCGGATCGACGCCGTTCTGCCCGAAGCTGTACGACGGCCGGTTGATGCCGAGGTCGTAGTTGGTCGGCAGGCTCTCGAGGTTGTGGTCGAGGAAGTGGATGCGCAGGGTGTTGACCCGGCTCTGCGACATGATCCAGTTGTGCGCGGCGACGATGCTGTGCGACTTGCTGTAGTCGATCTGCGAGCCCGATGAATTCGCCGGCCCGCCGGTCGGCGTCGTCTGGTCGTCCCAGGCATAGCGCACGACCACCGAATGCGCATCGTTGAAGCGGTGGTCGAGCTTGGCATCGAACAGGTGCTCGTTGATGCGGTACGGATAGTTGCCGTTCTGCTGCGCCGCGAACGGGTTGTTTGCCGGCAGCGCCACGATTGCCGCCCGGTTGATGTTGAGGAACTCGTAGGCGGTGAAGAAATGGGTCTTGTTCAGCGCCAGCGGCCCGCCGAAAGTGCCGCCGGTGCGCGCCTGGTTGAACGGCGGCTTGGTCGTCGCCTTGGCGTTCTGCGCGTTCAGCGCCTTGTCGCGGCCGAAGTAGTAGCCGGTGCCGCTGAACAGGTTGGTGCCCGACTTCGAGACGACGTTGACGACGGCGTTGAGCGCGGCGCCGTATTCGGCGTCGAACTGGTTGCGGAACACCTTGAATTCCTGCACCGCGTCCTGGGTCATGTTGATCACCGGGCTGCCCCAGGTCGCATCGTCGACGGTGCCGCCGTCGATGATCGTGGTGTAGCCGTTGCGCTGATCGGCGACGCCGCCGAACTTGGTCACCGCGAAGCGGGTGCTGACGCCGGTGAGCGGCGCCGCGCCCGGCATCAGCTGCGCGAGCACGAGGAAGTTGCGGTCGAGCACGGGCAGCGTCGCCAGCTGCTCGCCGACGATCACCGACGATGGCTGCGACTTGGTCACCTCGACGAGCGGGCTCTCGCCGCGCACCGTGATGCTCTCGGTCAGCGCCGCCACGCCCATCACCAGGTCGACGGTCGCATCGGTGCCGACCAGCAGCGTGATGCTCCGTTTCGCGGTGGCGAAGCCGCTCAGCTCGGCGACGATTTCATACGGCGCCGGCTGCAGGTTGACCGCGCGGTAGTTGCCCTCGGGTCCGGTGACGAGCGTTTGCACCGCGCCGTTGTTCTTGTTGGTGATGGTGACGGTCACGCCGGGCAGCGCCGCGCCGGACTCGTCCTTGGCGACGCCGCTGACGTTCGCGCCCACCTGCGCCGCGGCTGGCGCCGCGTCGCGCAGCAGCAGCGCGAGCAGGATCGCGAAGGCACACGACCACGACCATCGAGCTGGGTCAACTTCACGCTTCACCATTGGATCTCCTTTATGAATGCGAGCCGCGCTCGATAAAATTTGCGCGCCGACGGATTTTCATCGCGCCGGATTCTATCCGATCAGCGGAGGTCGAGATTTTTCAGGGCGACAATTATGTCGGGCTGATTGGGCTCGATGCGCAGAGATTCGCGCATCGCCGCCGCGGCGCCGATGCGATCGCCCGACTGCTGCCTCGCGAACGCCAGCCCGTTCCACGCGAGCGTGCCGCGCGCGCCGCGATCGATCGCCTGCTGGAAATATCCCGCGGCGTCAGCGGCTGCACCCGAGCCGAGGAGTGCACCGCCGAGGTCGACGAGCGCGTCGGTGTTGCCGGGCTCGCGCGCGACGATGGCGCGAAAAAGCGTGACGGCGCGATCGAACTCGCCCGACCGAACGAGCAGGATGCCGAGCTTCATCGCCACGGTCGTGTCATCAGGGTCGCGCGCGATCAGCATCTCGAGGCGCGACCGGGCGTCGCGCAGGTTTCCCTGTTCGATCGCGGCGTCGGCCGCGAGTCCGAGCGTCTCGGTGCTGCTGTCGCCATCGGCAATCAGCGCGTTCAGCACCCGCACCGCGTCCGCGTATTTTCGCTGCCGCATCAGCGCAATGCCGAGGTGACGCCGCGCCAGCGGGTTGCCGGGATCGGTCCGCAGCACCTCGCTCAGCACGCCGGCTGCCCTCGCCGGATCCGCGTCTTCGACTTCAATCGCCTGGCCAATCTGTGACCGACAGTTCCGCGACATCCTTGGGGTCGCGGCGCGAGGGCTTCGTCGTCCCGCCGCCGCTCACGTATCCGAGGCTGCGCAGCCGGTCGCGCGCATCGGCTGGCGCCTGGCCTTGCGCGGGCGCTGGCGCCGCATTCATCGCCGCCTCGAGGTCGCGGCGCAGCCGCGAGGCGTCGGCCGCACGCGACGGCGCGAGGTTGTTCGTCTCGCCGGGGTCGGTCGCCATGTCGTAGAGTTCGGCGCGCGGCGCATCGATGTACTTCCACGCGTCGTCCCGCCGTGCGTGCAGCGGCGCCCAGCCGCAACAGAGCCAGCCGAAGAGCGATTCGATCTGCGCCGGCGGACCGGGCGCGCTGCGATCCTGCGCCAGCACCGGACGCAGGCTGACGCCTTCGATATTTGCGAGCGGAGGGACGCCAGAGAGATCGAGCAATGTCGGCGCGACGTCGATCAGCCGGACCATCGACTGCACGACGCGGCCGGCCGGGACACTCGGGCCGGCAACGATGAGGGGAACGCGGATCGTCGAGTCGTAGACGAACAGGCCGTGGGTCGGCTCGCCGTGTTCGCCGAGCCCTTCGCCGTGATCCGCCGTCACCGCGACGATGGTGTCTCGACCCGGACGGCGCTGGCCGACTCGCTGCAGGAGCGCGCCGACCTGCGCGTCCGTGAACGCAATCTCGCCGTCGTAGGGGCGCGTGCGAAACGTGCTCGCGTATGGTTCTGGTGATTCGTAGGGTGCATGCGGATCGAAGAGATGCACCCACAGAAACAGCGGCCGCATCGGCTGGCTGGTTTGCTGGTCGAGCCAGGCGGCGACTGCCGCGACCGTCTCGTCGGCGCGGCGTTCGACGGCGGCCGGGCGGGCGCGATCGCCGCCGCGGGTCAGTTGATCGTCGTAGTGATCGAACCCGCGCATCAGCCCGAAGCGGCGGTGGAGCGGAAAGCCGGAGATGAACGCGCTGGTCGCGTAGCCCGCGGCCTGAAACCGTTCCGCCAGCGTTGGCCGGCGCCGATCCGACGACGAAGCCGACATTTTCGCGGACGCCGTGACGCATCGGCGTCACGCCGGTGAAGAGCGACGCATGCGACGGGAGGGTGAGCGGCGTCGGCGCGATCGCCTGCGCAAACCGAACACCGCGTGCCGCCAGGCTGTCGATGGTCGGCGTGGCCGCGTCGCGATAGCCGTAGGCGCCGAGACGATCGGCGCGAAGCGTATCGATCGTGACCAGCAGGACGTCAGGCGGGATGGCGGGCGCGGAGGGCGTCGCGGCGCGACAGGCGACGCGCGCCAGCGGCGATACGCCAGCGCGCGATCGCGCGTGCCGCCGCCATTGCGGATTGCGGATTGCGGATTGCGGGGGATTGCGGGATTCGGCAGGGCGATTGTCAGTGGCTGGGGTTCGCCGACTTGATGACGTTGGCGATCTGTTCCAGCGTCGCGAACCACACGCCGGGCTTCGACTTCATGTAGGTGATCAGCTTCTCGAGCTGCATCGCCCGCGAGCGGTGCCCCGACACATGCGGGTGCGTCGTCAGCACCACCATCGTCTTTTCCTGGTAGGCCACCTCGAACTCGTCCTTGTAGATCTGCAGGACCGCTTCCGGCGACGGCAGCGACCCGGACGCGTTGCCGCTGTAGTACGGGTAGTCGTCCATGATCCACTCGATCGGCAGCTCGGTGAGGCCGGTCGGCTTGCCGTTCTGCACGAGCTCGTACGGCTCGTCCATCGCCATGAAGCTGCTGTCGTAGAGGAAGCCGGCCTTGAGGATCTGCCCGAGCGTGTTCGCGCTGAACGCCCACGACGGCGCGCGGTAGCCGACCGGCCGCTTGCCCATCGCCTTGGTGAGGTAGTCGATCGCCTGCGTCAGCAGCCGCTCCTCGTGCGCCGCGTCGCCAACCGACGGCAGGTTCTCGTGAATCCAGCCATGGACGCCGATCTCGTGGCGCCCCGATTTCATGATCGACGGGATCATGTCGGGATGCAGCATCGCGCTGACCGCCGGGATATAGAAGGTCGCCGGCACCTGCTGCCGATCGAGGAGCGCGAGGATCCGCGGCAGACCGGTGGTCGCGCCGTACTCGCCCTGCGACAGCGGCACCGGCAGCGGCGTCGTGCGCGACAGCAGCTCGTTGTCGATGTCGAAGGAGAGCGCCACCGCGACGCGGGCGCCGTTGGGCCATTGCTTCGGCGTCAGCTTGCGTCCCGCGCGGACGGCGCCAACGGTCTGCTTGATCTGATCCTCGGTGGCGTCGAGAGCGATCGGGGCGACGCCCGGAGGCGGCTGCGGCTGGCCGCCGCGCTGCTCGGTGCGGCCCGTGAGCTGGGCGCCGAGGACGATCAGCGAGAGGGAGAGTATCAACAGGAGGTGAGAATGATGGCGGCGAGGCATCCTTGTGCTCCTGACAAATCGTGCAGCGCGCGTGGTTCGCGCATATCGTATCCGATTGTGAGGCCACGATCCGGGAGCGCTCGCGCGGTTGAGCCGACCGCTCTCGGCGATCAGAAGTTTCGTGGGCAGGGTCAGCACGTCTGTGTGACGAGGGTGCCAGTAACTCATGCGGTTCGTGTGCAGCGCGAACGATTGCTGCCGCATAATGCCGTGGTGACGAAGCCGGAACCGCACGCATGATGCTCGCGTCCTTGCTGATGCTCATCCCGCTCGTTGCGCCGCAAGCGGGGCGCGACGTCGGTTGCTCGACGTTGAACGAGTGCCGCACGATGGCGCTCGCCGCCGCGGATCAGCGCGAGTACGAACGATTTCACGACCTGTCGTGGCGCGCGGTCCAGCTCGGCCCGCGAAACGACCCGGCGCTGATGTCGATGCTGGCTCGCGCGCAGGCGCTGAGCGGCCGCCCGCACGATGCGCTGGTGATGCTCGATCGCCTCGCCGGCATGGGCGTCGCGGTAGAGACCGACACCGAGGAATTCGCGGTCACGCGGCAGCTGCCCGGCTGGGCCGAGATATCGGCGCGGATCGAGCTGGCAAGGCGTACGGGTGCGCCCGTTGCGGCGACACCGGCGCCGGCCGCGGCTGCACCGCCATCGTCGCCGACACCGGCGGCAGCGCCAGCGGCGGCACCCGCGACAACGACACCGCCAACGCCAGCCTCGCCGCCGCAAGAAGCGATCAGGCTCCCGACCGGCGCGCTGGCGCCGCGCGGGTTTGCCTACGACGCGGTCTCCAGCCGGTTCCTCTTCGGCGATCGGCTGGGACGCAAGCTGGTCGTCGTCAGCGAGCCCTCGAGTCGCGCCACCGACTTCGTGCGCGCCGACTCGGCGGGCTTTCAGGACATCGTGTCGCTCGAGATCGACGAGAAGCGGGGCGATCTCTGGGTGCTGAGCGCCGCGCCGGCCGGCGGGGCGGGAACGCTGCACAAGCTGCAGCTGGTTTCCGGCCGGCCGCTGAAATCGTTCGCGGTCCCCACCGCGCTCGAACCGGTGACGCTCGTCGATCTGTCAGTTACTGCGTCGGGTGCGGTCTTCGTGCTCGATGCAGCCGGCGCGCAGCTCCTGGTCCTGCGCCCCGGCGCGGCGGCGCTCGAACGCGTGGTCAAGTTCGAGGCGGCCGACGCTGTGAGCCTGTCGGTTGACGGCGACGAGCGTGTCGCTTATGTCGCCCACGGCCAGGGTGTCTTGCGGATCGACCTGCGCGCGCGCTCGGTGGCGCCGCTCACGGCGCCGCAGTCGGTCTCGATCGATCGCGTCGAGCGGATGCGGTGGCGCGCGCGCGGCTTGATCGCCATCCAGGTCGCCGGGGACGGCTCGCGCAGCATCGTCCGGCTCGACCTGAATCCCAGCGGCCGCGCGGTAACGCAGGCGACGACGCTCGAGCGTCCGGCGTCGACAACGAAACCGATATCCATGACCTTCTCGGGAGAGGATCTCGTCTACCTGGCCGAGGCAGCGAGCGACTCGGGCGGCGCGTCGGGGGAACCGTCGCGAGCGGGGGAGCTTGTCGCCTACCGACTGCGCTTGCGGTGACGACGGTCGGCCGTTCGGGACGCCCTGAAGGGCGTCCCCTACCAGACGTCGGGACACGCTGAAGGGCGTCCCCTACCAGACATCGGGACGCGGTGGGGGCAGCAGAACGCCCTCAAGATTCCTACGAGCAGACGATCCGCTGGCGCTCGTCGTCCCATCGCCACGGCTCGGCGTCGCCGTGCAGGTGGACGCCGCCAAGCCAGCGATCGATCCCGCACGTCTCGACGCGGTCTCGCTCGCCGGCGAGGACGGCGCGACCCAGTTCGGTGAGCGTCACGCTTCCCTGAAGCGATTCGCGGCCGGAGCCGCCGCCGGACGCGAGCGCCACCAGCGGCGGCGAGGTGCGCGACAGGGCTTCAGCGAGATCCGCAAGTGACAGGTCGGTGACGTAGTAGGCGTCTTCGTCCTCGTGCATGCGCGGAAACGCGGCGGCGAGGTCGATGCCTCCATCGGCCAGCCGCAGCAGCCGGCGCTCGGTTCGAGAGAGCCCGTCGGACGTCCACGGATACTCCTGGAGAAAGCGCGTGACCGCCGGGGCGAGGTACGGCAGCGCGCTGGTCGCGCTGCGCCGCAGCGCGTCCAGCGCTTCCGGCGTCGGCGCACGGAACGCCTCCCACGCGCGCGCCGCGAGCGCATGCTGCGCCTCGCCGATTGGTTCCCGCGTTGCCAGCAGCGTCGCGAGCTCGCCAGGTGAAAGCTCGCCGAGCCCCTTGAACCGCGGATGCCCGGGGAACGATCCGATGCAGACGAGGCTGACCGGTTTCCCGGCCGGCACCCGTTCGCGGATGCACGTCAGGAGCTGCACCAGGTTGAGCTGATCGAACAGGTCGTGCTCGAACCACAGGATGAGCTCATCGTACGACTCGTGGCGTTCGAGCGCGGCTCGCCAGTTGCGGAGATCGTTCACCGCGTCGACATCGACCTGTCCGTACTGTCCCGAGAGGTGCCGCGTGCGCACCTCGACGAGCTCTGCGTCACTCAACCCGCCCGGAACCGGTCCCTCATACAACGGATCCGCCCAGATCGACCACGCGCCGGGAATGCCGGCCGCTTCGATCAGGCGAGTGGTGCAGGTCCCGTTCGCCACGTGCAGGAATCGCGTCTGCCCGGCGTTGGTCACGGCGTGTCCCTCGAGGTTTTCCTGGCTGTGCGGCTGGCATCACCCGTCTTCTCCAGGGTGAGCCGCCGCGAGACCGACAGCAGATCGCGAAGCGCATCGCGATCGACCTGCGACAGGCGCACGAGGATCAGCGGATAGCTGCGATAGTGGTCGGTCAGGTAATACGTGTCTGGCGCGTCGGCCATCAGCCACTCCCGCTCCTCGAGACCGGCCCTGACGACGAGCGTGTCCGGTTCCGCCGAGGGGTGCGTCGCCAGGCCGGCCATGAAACTGCCGGCGACTTTGAGCATCGGCGAGCCGTCGTACTTGGTGACCGCCTCGACATCCGGCAGCTCGAGGCCGACGCTCCTGACGAGGTCGAACGCCCTGGCTGCGGTCTGCTTCGTCCCGCGTTTCATCTCACGTTGCTCGACCGGGGTAGGATACTTCCTCAACCCGAAAGGAATCTGCCCGCACCGTGTCCGAATCGTCCAGGTTGATGCCCGAGATCAGCCCCGCGCACGCGGCGCTGATGTTTCCCACGCTCACTCCCGCCCAGATCGCGCGCATCGCGGCGCACGGCGGGGAGCGCGCGATCGCGCGCGGCGACGTGCTGGTCGAAGCCGGCGATCCCACCGTCCCGTTCTTCGTCGTCCGATCCGGAGAGATCGAGATCGTCCGGCCGTCCAGCCTGGGCGACGCGCTGGTGGCCGTGCACGGTCCGGGAAAGTTTACCGGCGAGGCGAACATGATCCTCGGCCGCCGCTCGCTGACGCGCGCGCGCGCCACCGAGCCGGGCGCGGTCGTCGAGCTGACGCGGGAGAAGCTGCTCAGCCTGGTGCAGACCGACGCCGAGATCGGCGAGATCGTGATGCGCGCCTACATCTATCGCCGCATCGAGCTGGCCGCGCACGGGATCGGCGACGTCGTGCTGGTCGGCTCGGCACACTCGGCGGGCACGCTGCGGATCAAGGAGTTCCTCTCGCGCAACGGCCACCCGTTCGGCTACATCGATCTCGACCGCGACGCCGACGTCCAGGATCTGCTCGATCGGTTCGAGATCGCGGCCGCCGACATCCCGGTGCTCATCTGCCGCGGCGAGGTGGTGCTGCGCAACCCGAGCAACGAGCAGATCGCCGACTGCCTCGGGTTCAACCAGAACATCGATCGATCGCAGGTCCGCGATGTCGTGATCGTCGGCGCCGGCCCCGCGGGCCTCGCCGCGGCCGTCTACGGCGCTTCCGAAGGGCTCGACGTGCTGGTGATCGAGTCCAATTCTCCCGGCGGCCAGGCGGGCTCGAGCTCGAAGATCGAGAACTATCTCGGCTTCCCGACCGGCATCTCGGGCCAGGATCTCGCCGGCCGCGCCTACGTGCAGGCACAGAAATTCGGCGCCGAGATCCTGATCGCGCGGGGCGCGGCCGCGTTGACCTGCGATCGCAAGCCGTACGGGATCCGGATCGACGAGGGATCGCGCGTGCAGGCGCGGACCGTGATTGTCGCCACCGGCGCGCACTATCGAAAGCCGGCGCTCGACAACCTCTCGCAGTTCGAGGGCGCCGGCGTCTACTACAGCGCGACCTTCATGGAAGCGCAGCTGTGCGGTGGCGAAGACGTGATTGTTGTCGGCGGCGGCAACTCGGCGGGGCAGGCAGCCGTCTTTCTGGCGCAGACCGCCGGCCGCGTGCACATGCTGGTGCGGTCGGGCGGGCTGGCCGACACGATGTCGCGCTACCTGATCCGCCGCATCGAGGAGACGCCGGCGATCGAGTTGCGGACCGCCACCGAGATCGTCGGGCTGGAGGGCGAGGCGCACCTCGAGCGCGTTCGCTGGCGCGACAACCGCAGCGGCGACACGACCAGCCACGCCGTCCGGCACGTCTTCCTGATGCTCGGCGCGGTGCCGAATACGGGCTGGCTTGCCGGGTGCCTCGCGCTCGATCCGAGCGGCTTCATCAAGACCGGCCCGGATCTCTCGACCGACGACCTCGCGTCGGCGCGGTGGCCGCTCGCCCGAACGCCTCATCTGCTCGAGACGTCGCTGCCGGGCGTCTTCGCGGTCGGCGACGTCCGCGGCGGCAACATCAAGCGCGTCGCGTCGGCGGTCGGCGAGGGGTCGATCGCCGTTGCCTTCGTCCACCAGGTGCTGCACCAATAACCGGCTGCGGCCGGGGTGCCGCCACTGTGATACGATTTCCCGGTCGGATCTTGCCGCGTGCTGTGCCGCCCTTAGGCGAAACGAGCTCTTTCCTGACTCGCTCCTCCTGACGTCCTGCTTGGCTACGAGACGAAATCCCACCGTACGGCCGGTTTTGGCCGTCGAGGCGCCACCTTTGGTAGGCGGTGCTTAACGTCGCGTCCGCGCGACACAGGAGTCAGCATGGGTCGAAAGTTATTCGTCGGCAACCTTCCCTTCGACACGGGAGAGTCCGATCTCCAGGATCTCTTCGCGCAGGCCGGCACCGTCGACACCGTGAAGGTGATGCGCGACATGGCGACTGGACGGGCCCGCGGGCTTCGCGTTCGTGGAGATGAGCACCGACGAAGAGGCCAAGCGAGCGATCGATCAGCTGAACAACTTTCAACTCGGCGGCCGCGGCCTCACGGTCAACGAAGCGCGGCCCAAGCCGGTGAGCAGCGGTGGCTTTGGCGGCGGCGGTGGCGATTCGCGCCGCCGGCGATCCGAACCTCGCTGGTAGCCGCGGTCGACCGGGGCAGGCGGATGTCCTGCCCCGATATTTCAGGCTCTCCATACGAGGGACGGGCTGCCTCACGAGTGATGTCGAAACGAGCCGCCGCGCCGTGGTCCGGAAAACCGGGCCCGCGCATTGTTCGGGGCAAGCCCGCCACCGGCAGTGTCATCAGGCTGCTGGTCGGCCAGGGGCATGGATTTCTCCGCCTCTCCGATGGCCGGGAAGTGTTCTTCCACCGCGCGGATCTCCTCGAAGGCACCTCCTTCAACGATCTCGAGGTCGGCGACCCCTTGACGTTCGAGCTGTTCGAGGACGCCGTCAGCGGCGCCCGGGCGGTCAACGTCAAGCGCCGGCGCCGCCGTTGACGGTATAATTGGTCGTCCCGCTTTTCTGAGCTCTTAGGCCGTCCCGGCCCGAGCCCTCACCAAAGCCCTTTGTGTGAGGGTCCAACCATGGGTCGCGTTCTCCGCAACCAGACAGCGCCGCCGCGAAAACGGCGCGTCATCATCGATCGCTCGAGAGGATCCCGCTGATGCAGCGTCCAGCAGGCATCGGAGCCTTCGAGTTCGTCATCCTCGCGTCGCTGCGCGCCGCGCAGTTGATGCGCGGCTGCCGGCCGAAGATCGACGGCTTCCATAAGAACACCGTGATCGCGCAGCTCGAGGTCGCCCAGGGCAAGGTAGGTGCGCAGTCCGCAGAGGAAGCCGCCCTCGAGGCGCTGCCCGACACGGGTCCAGCCGCCGAGGAGCCGGTACCGGCGCTGGTCGCGGGCTGAGCACAGCTCTCGCACCCCCTCCCCGACATCCCGGTTGTTGTCCCGGCGATTCGTTCGCGCTATCGTCGCTGACGATCGCCGGGAGGATCGATGCCTGTCTGCCCAAAGTGCAAGCGTCAGTACGCCGCGGCCCCGCCCGTCATGCTGCCGAAATGTCCGTCGTGCGGTTTCGATCCGGCCAGGCCGGGCGGGCCGGCGGCGGCCGCCGGTCCATCGCTCAAGGATCAGATCGATCGCGGCCTCAAGCCGACTGCTGACATCTATCGCAGCGACCCGACCGCGAAAGAGATTCACGGCTGGGCGAAGTGCGCAATACCGACATCTTCACCACCTTCTCGATCAGCACGCCGATGAGAAACCTCGACAACATCGCCAAGGGCTGGGGTATGTCGGTCGTCGACAAGAACAAGGCGACCAAGAAGAACAGCGACCCGGCGCAGGACCAGTACAAGGCGATGTGGGCCGAGGTCGTCAACGTGATCGCGAAGACGCTCGACACGTTCGATCAGGACCAGGTGCGCGACGCGATCAAGGCGGATCGCGACAACATCACCGCGGAGATGTCCGCCTGTCTGCCGAAGCCGGCGGTCGTCGAGTTCATCGACAAGCACTTCGACACCGTCTGGGACCACCTGTCGGACCCGCCCGGGACGACGCTCAAGTTGGACGACAACAAGGACTACAGAACGAAGCTCGCGAGCTTCGGCTGATCGCCGGCACGGTTGGAAGCCGGCTGCATACTTGTGGCATCAGATGGAGCGCGCGCCTCAGCCCTGGCCAGAACCTCACAGGCGTACGTCGTGTCCGCCTTCAGGCGGACCCGTCACGGTCCGGCTAGAGCCGGACAGTACGTACAACAGGAAACCGCTCGGGTACAAAGACGTGTCGGGAGGCCAGCGTGCGCCTCCCGTTCGGGGGGATGGGATGATGTCGCCGCCCGGAACGGGCGCGAGCGATGCTGCTCCATGTTGGAGCAAGCACGGTGCCATCGCCGATCGCGGGTGTCAGGCTAATCGCTGGTGTTGTTCTAATCGCTGGTGTTGTTGGGACGTCGTGAGCGTCGGACCAGCGTCGTCACCGAGGCGACCAGCTCCGCCGGATCGACCGGCTTCGCCAGGTGCATCTCGAATCCGCTGCGCAGCGCCTTGGTGCGATCGTCGGACCGCGCGAACGCGGTCAGCGCGGCGGCCGGCACATCGCGGATCTGTGGGTCCGACCCGGCGCGCAGCCGGGTGATGAACTCGAAGCCGTCCATCCCCGGCATGCCGAGGTCGACGATCACGGCATCGGGCCGGATCGTCTCGATCCGCTCCAGCCCGGCGGCCGCCGACGACAGCGTCGTCACGTCCGCGCCGGCCGTTTCGAGCACGACGCGGAGCAGCGACAGCGCGTCTTCATCGTCGTCGATCGCCAGCACGCGGACGCCGGTGAGGTTGCCCAGTCCGGTCAGGCGGGCGGGCCGCTCGGTGCGCGGGTGCTCGCGCGGCTCGGTAAACTCCTCCGGCTGCACGATCATCAGCGGCAGCCGGACGCAAAACGTTGCGCCGCGATTCTCGCCCTGGCTCATCGCCTCCACGGTGCCGCCGTGCATCTCGATGATGTGGCGGACGATCGACAGTCCCAACCCGAGCCCGCCGGTCTTGCGCGTCGTCCCGGCGTCGCCCTGCCGGAAGCGCTCGAAGACGTAGGGAAGGAACTCGGGCTTGATGCCCGCGCCGGTGTCGCTGACGATCAGCTCGACGTGGGAATTGATCCGCTCGAGCCGCACCTGCACGCGTCCCAACTTGGGCGTGAACTTCACCGCATTCGACAGCAGGTTCCACACGACCTGCTGCAGGCGATCGGGGTCGCCCGAGACGGGGCCGACGCGGGGATCGACGATGGTCTGGACGCGCACGCCTCTGGCATCCGCCGCCGGCTGCACCGTGGCCACGGCGTTGTGGATGACGAGCGGCAGCTCGACCGGCTGGACGTCGAGGCGGATCTTCCCCGAGACGATCCGCGACACGTCCAGCACGTCCTCGACAATCTGTGTCAGCGACTGCGCGTTGCGTTCGAGCGTCTCGAGGCCGCGCTCCGCCTTCTCGGCGGTGAGGATGCCGCCGCGCAGCAGGCGCGCGTAGCCGAGGATCGCGTTCAGCGGCGTGCGCAGCTCGTGCGAGAGCACGGCGAGGAACTCGTCCTTCAGGCGGTCGGCTTCGCGGGCGACGATGTACAGCCGCGCGTTCTCGAGCGCGAGCGAGGCCCACGCGGCAATCCCCGTCGCCAGGCGCTCGTGCTGCTCGGTGAACACCCCGACGCGTGAGTGCCCGAAAAAGAGCCCGCCGAGCACCTCGCCCGACGCGGCCTTGACCGGCACAGCGAGATAGCTCCGCACCGGCAGGTGGCCTTCCGGCATGCCGTGGTAGGGCGGGTTCTTGCCGTAGCGCGGGTCCTGCGTCACGTCGTCGAGCCGCACCACCCCGTCGCCGTGGAAGGTCGGCGCGAACACCGCGGTGGCGCGCGGCTGCGGGAACTTCGCGAACGCCTCGCGCGGCGCCCCCGACAGGGTGTACAGCATGTAGGACTCGCCGGACTTGGCGTCGGCGACGTTGTAGAAGAACGCGCCGAACTCCGCGCGGGTCAGCGAGGTCGCGAGGTCGGTCACCTGCTGCACGATCGCGTTCTGATCGAGCGACGAGGCGACGGCGGCGCCCACCTCACCGAGCTGCCGGGTGATGTCCGCTTGCTCCTGCGCAGCGGCCAGCAGCCGCGCGCGCTCGGTGATGTCGCGGGCGATCTTCGATGCGCCGACGACCTTGCCGTGGTCGTCGAGGATCGGCGAGACCGACAACGAGATGGTCACCGGGGCGCCGTCCTTCCGCAGCCGAATCGTCTCGAAATGATCGACCGATTGCCCGGCGTGGATGCGGGTGAGAACCGTGTCCTCTTCGCCCTGACGATCGTCGGGGATGATCATGCGAATCGAACGGCCGATCGCTTCCTCCGCGGTGTAGCCGAACATCCGCTCCGCGGCGCGGTTCCAGGAGGTGATGATGCTGTCGAGACTCTTGGTGATGATCGCGTCGTCGGACGATTCGACGACCGCCTTGAGGCGACGGGCGGCCCGTTCGGCGCCGATCCGATCGCTGAGGTCGCGCGCGATCTTGGACGCGCCGATGACCACGCCGCGGTCGTTGTGCACCGGCGACACGGTGAGCGAGATCGGCACGAGCGAGCCGTCCTTGCGCACGCGGATCGTTTCGAAGTGGCTAACGCTTTCTCCCTTGCGGATGCGCGCCATCACCGCGTCTTCCTCGTCCTGCCGATCCGCCGGGATGATCATCCGGATGGAGCGGCCGATCGCTTCTTCGGCGGTGTAGCCGAAGATCCGCTCCGCGGCGCGGTTCCACGACTGGATCGTGCTGTTCAAGTCCTTGCTGACGATCGCATCGTCCGACGATTCGATGATGCGTGCGAGGTAGCGGAGGTCGATCGGACTTGGGGGCTGTGCCATATGTCGGTACGGTCGTGCTTCAACCTCTGGCGTGCTCGATCACTCACCGGAGCATCATTGAAGTATAGCGAGGTCCGTGACGGTCGAGAATTGCTGGCAGGTTGACGTGGCTCCGCCCTTGATCGCAGCGGCGAAGCGCTGATTGGGCTGCGGTCTCCGCTGGCTCTGCGGTCTTCGGCGTTACACGATGTGATGCTTGACCGCGAACTGAATCAGCTCCGCGGTGGTCTTGAGGTGGAGCTGGTCCATGATGCGGTACTTGTGGAAGGCGACGGTGCGCGGCGCGATGTTCAGGATGCCGGCGATCTCTTTCATCGAGTGCCCTTCGGCGAGCAGCTGAATCACTTCCCGCTGGCGCGCGGTGAGATGTGAGCCGGCGCCATGCGTGTCACCCAGCATCATCGAACCGACCAGGCCTTCGGTCACGAGCGGCGTGACGTACGACCGGCGCTGCACCACTTCCCGGATGGCGGTGAGCAGCTCCGATGCCGCCGATCGCTTCAGCAGGTAGCCGGAGGCGCCGGCGCGGAACGCTTCCGCGGCCAGGTCGGGATCCTCGTTCATCGTCAGGAACACGATCCGCGTCTCGGGCAGCGTCTGCTTGATCTGCCGCGCCGCGTCGACGCCGTTGAGCAGCGGCATCGCGACGTCGACGACGACGACGTCGGGCTTCAGCTTGGTCGCCTCGGCGACCAGCGCGCGGCCATCGCCGACCATGCCGACGACGTCGCAATCATCAGCGAGCAGCTTCCGGAACGCTTCGAGCAGCAGCGTGTGGTCGTCGGCGAGCAGGACACGCGGGCGGATCATGCGGTCTTTTTCCGTTCACGATGGTACGTCAGAACCATCGGCGCGTATCAGTTCCGGTGCTTTCTCCGCGAAGTGGCGGCGCGAACAGTTCTGTCAGCGAGGATAGACGTGCCAGGCGACGACGCCTATGCAGATTCGGCAGTGCGCATTCTGGCGGCGACCCACAGGCGGCGTGCTGGAACCGCGTAGATCCACGATCCTATCGGCGCACGCTCCCGCGATAGACAACGAGCTTGTATCGGCGCGCGCGAGATCGCCTGTCGGTCTTGTTCGTTGCTGTCCGCGAGTTGGGCCGGCAGACCGACGCGCTGCTCCTGAGGCTGACGGCGATCGACTTGGCCGGGGACGCTCTCGCTCTTGTGGTTGCTCGTCGCCGCCTGCGAACTGGTCAAGCCCTTCCCGAGGAAGTCAGAAAGCGGGCCACACGTGCCCCCCGGGTGCGCCTCGAGCGCCCCCTGATTCTCGCGCGTCACCGCAAAGAGACAAAATTGTCTAGGAAAATTGTTGAAAGTCCCGTTACCTGCCCGGATTAGAATCTCCTATCACATGATTCCATCAGGCTGGCAGGGCCGCTGAGTCAGGTACACGCCCCGGCGGTGCGCCGGGCCATGGCATGTCCTTGAACACTGGCCTCGCTCGGCGACTCTCTGCGGCAGCTGTCCGGACGGTCCAGATCTGCGCGATCTCGCTCTTCCTGCCCGCCGCGGCAGGCGCTGAAATCCGTCACCGTGCCCGTGCGATCGCGCTCTGGTCGGCTTCAAGCCTGAACGACCATCGGTGGCTCGCGGCTGTTGCCGCGACGATGGTCGTGGTGCAGCTGCTGCTGGTGACCGTGCTGCTCGTGCATCGCTCGCGGCGGCGGCAGGCGGAGCTCGCGCTGCATCACAGCGAGGCGCGGAACGCGGCGCTGCTGCACGCGATGCCCGACCTGATGTTCGTGATCCGCGGCGACGGCGTCTACCTCGATTATCACGCCCGGGATCAGCGGATGCTCTTCGCGCCGCCGGAGCAGTTCATCGGCAAGCACATCGCCGAGGTGATGCCGCCGCCGCTGGCGGCGATGTTCACGCGCGAGCTCGCCGCGGCGCTGGGAGCGGCGGAGCCGCGCGTCCTCGAGTACGCGCTGCCGATGAACGGCGAAGAGCGGCATTTCGAATCGCGCCTGGTCGGCTGCGACGACGACACCGTCGTCAGCATCGTTCGCGACATCACGGCGCGGAAGCGCACCGAAACCGCGCTACACGATCGCGAGATCGAGCTGCGATCGACGGCCGAACGCAACCGGCACCTGGCCGGACGGCTGATTGCCGCGCAGGAAGGGGAGCGGCACCGGATTGCACGCGAACTGCACGACGATCTGAGCCAGAAGCTGGCGATGCTCAGCATCGACCTCACGCAGCTCGGTTCGGCATCCGCCGCGAGCGACGACGAACTCGTCGCGCGGGTGCAGCGCGTCTCGGAGCGGACGAACGAAATCGCCAGCGACGTGCATCAGCTGTCGCACCGCCTCCACCCCGCGAGGCTGCACGCGCTCGGCCTGATCCCGGCCCTGGCGGCGCTGTGCCGCGACACGTCGCGGCAGCACCGCACCCTCGTCGAGTTCAAGTACGACGATCTGCGGGAGCGCCTCGACCCCGACCTGGCGCTGTGCCTGTACCGCGTCACGCAGGAAGCGCTGCACAACGTCGTCCGCCACAGCGGCGCGCAACACGCGACGGTTCGCCTGAATCACCGCGGCGAGCAGGTGTCGCTGCAGGTGGCCGACGACGGCGCCGGCTTCGCGCTGCGCGACCGCGAGGGCACCGGCCTCGGCCTGGTCAGCATGCGCGAGCGCGTCACGTTTCTCGGCGGCACGCTGGCGATTGAGACCGCGCCGGGCCGCGGCACGCAGGTCAACGTCACCGCCCGCAGCGCGATGCCGGCCGGCCGCCGCGTTCCGCACGCTGCCGGATCTGCATAGTCCCGTTCTCTCCAGCCGGTTATCGTGCAGCGTCGCCGGAAACGCCTGGCGGCCGATCGGAAGTTCTTCGTCGCGCGGGTAATGATGCCCGCCGGCCTCAGCAGCTGAGCTTTCCGATCGTGGCTCGCGGCGGCTATGGGTGTGTCGGGCCCGTGGCCGCCGCGGCCTCCCTCCTCGGAGTTCGCGATGGACATGCAGGAGTTCGTACACGGGTCCCTGATCGTGGCCGGGCAGCTCGGGCTGAGAATTGCCGGCGCCATCGCCTTGTGGGTGGTCGGCCGCTGGCTGATCCACCTCGCCGTCCGCATCGTCCATCGCGGGCTCGCGCGCCAGTTGTTCGACGCCACGTTGTCGGTGTACATCGAGAAGGCGACGTCGGTGCTGCTGACCCTCGGGTTGATCATCAGCATCCTCGGGTTCTTCGGCGTGCAGACGACGACGTTCGCGGCGCTCGTGGCCGCCGGCGGCGTCGCGATCGGCGTGGCGTGGAGCGGATTGCTCGCCAACCTCGCCGCCGGCACGTTCCTGGTCGTTCTCCGCCCGTTCAAGGTCGGCGACGAGGTCACCACCGCGGGCGTGACCGGCAGGGTCGACTCCATCGGTCTCTTCGGGACGGTGATCGTCACGCCTGACAACGTGGTGACGATCGTCGGCAACAACAGGATCTTCTCCGAGACGATCCAGAACTACTCCACCAATCCTTACCGGCGCGTCGATCTGGTCGCGACGATCCACAACACGGTCGATCACGATCGCGCGATCCGGCTGTTGAAGCAGCGCCTGGGCACGATTCCGCACGTCCTGCAGACGCCGGCGCCGGAGGTCGACGTGCTGCAGTTCTCTCCCGCCGGGCCGGTGCTGTGCGTCCGGCCGTTCTGCGAGCCGAAGCACTACGGGCAGGTGTCGTTCGACACCAACCGCATGATCCGCGAGGCCTTCGCCGAAGCCGGCTTCCCCGCGCCGCTGCCCGAGTTCGCGCTTCAGCACCACGCTGCAGCCGCAGTCGGGCCAGGGGTCGCGCATTAGGGCTGCCTCATTCGGAGCGTCCGGCTTCAGCCGGACCCGCCGACGATCGCGACGTACAACGCAGAACCCGCAGAGCTCGCAGAAAAGAAAACGCTGTACTGCGAGTGTGTACGTAGTGTCCGCCTTCTGGCGGACCCGTCACGGTTCAGGCTGAAGCCGGACACTACGTAGAAAGGAAACCGCTCTAGAACTTCCAGCCGATCGAATTGGTGACGCCGAAATCGTTCTTGTTCGCGTTCACCGGCGGCTTCGAGTCGTAGTTCTCGTAGAGCGTGAAGCTCCAATACAGGTTGTGCGCGATCTCGAGGTTCAGCGTCGGCGCGTACGCCAGCCGCACGCGGCCCGGCGTGGTCACGCTCGGATAGATCGTGAACCGCGACACCACGTTGGTCGACTTGAAGCGCACGAACGAGAACGCCGATCCGAGCAACGCCTCGATGTTGTCCGACACCTGTGAACCGGGCTGCGACGGATCGGGCGGCACGGCGTACTGTTCGTGGGTGTAGACCATGCCGCCGAAGACGGTCAGGTCGGTGTGTTCGGTGCGCACCAGCCACCGGCCGATCGCGCCGCCGGCCGTCGTCCGCAAGGTGAGGTCCTGCTGCTCGCTGCTCAGGAGGCTGACGAGACCGAGCCCGTACCACTTCCGCAGCGCGGTGTACTGGCCGAGCGTTTCGATGGTGTTCCGCGTCGTGCTGGTGCCGCTCGCCTGGCCGCTGAAGGTCGAGCTGCCGTTGAGGCCCGAGCGTGTAACGCTCGGCCGTGTAGGCAAGAGTGCCGCTCGCCGAGAACTGCGTCTGCGTGTCGCCGCTCGTATAGCTGAACCCGCTGTCGAGATTCCCGGTCAGCTGGTTCCAGAAGCTCGCCTCCACGGGCAGCATGCCCAGCACCTCGGACCAGGTGTGGATCAGCGGTGTGCCGCTGCTCGCCGGTCGCACGCTGAAGCTGCCGTCCGGCCGCCGTTCGATCGTGCCGGTGACGTGCTGGCCGGTGGACAAGACCACCCGGAACTCATCCTGGCTCTGGAGCGACTGCACGCGCCTCCAGTCCACGTCCATCGCGCTGAGCATGTAGTCGGCCTTGAACGACAGCGTCCCTTGCTCGAGCTTCTTGATCTCCCCGGTCAGCTGATCGCCGTTTTCGAGCACCAGGCGATCGTCCTTCCGTTTCGCTGACGCATCAATCGTCGAGAGCAGGACGAGGAGCAGCGCGGCGGCGAGCGCGCGCACGGCCGGCGTCGCGGAGACAGGCACAGATGCCGGACTGTAGGGCGTGGTCGGCCGTCGCGGCTATGCGGTTTCGGAAGTGAATACTCCAGGTTCGGCCAGTGCCGATTGTGCATAGCGTCGCCATCGGCCGGCCCGCTATCCTCCTACGCTCTGGAGGACCTTATGACGAACGTCTACAAAGCCGCATTGCTCACGCTCACCCTTGCAGTCCCGGCCCTCGCGTCCGCGCAGCCGTCGGTCACCAAGTCGAACACCCAACGCACCAGCGCGACGATTCAGGCGATCGATTCCACGACGCGCATGGTGACGCTGAAGACCAAGGCCGGCGAGGAGGAGTCGTTCAAGGCCGGCCCCGACATGGCCCGGTTCAACGAGCTGAAAGTCGGCGACACCGTCGACATCACCTACATCGAGTCGGTCGTCCTGCGGGTTCGCAAACCCGGCGAGGCGGCAACCGCGACCACCGGCGACGCCGCGGTCACGCGCAACACCGGCGGCACGCCCGGCGGCACCATCGGCGCGCAGGTCAGCACCACCGTCACGGTGAAGGCGCTCGACCCGGCCGTGCCGTCGATCACCGTCGTGACCGAAGACGGACGGACGGTGACGCGGAAGATCGAGGACAAGAAAAACCTCGAGGGCGTCAAGGTCGGCGACAAGATCTTGATCACCTACACCGAAGCCCTGCTGGTGAGCGTCGCGCCGTCGAAGTAAACATCGCCGGCGCCTCGATCGCCACCGAGATCTACAGGTCGCTGAACGGGAGCGACCGCGTCAACTCGAAGTCTGAAGTCAGAAGTGCGGGGAACGGTTCGGCCGGAATTTGCCGAAACTCCGGACTTTGAACTTCAGACTTTCGGTGCAGGCGGCCGTTTCGTCAGCCTGCTCGCTATTCCCTGAACAGCACGGCGGCAAAGGCCAGGGCGCCGAGCACCGAGAAGAGCACCGCCACCACCATCCCGATTGAGATCGGCACGGTGATGCGATCGCTCCCGGCGCGCAGGCGCGTCATGCTCTGGCGGTGCTGGTACGCGGCGAGCACCAGCGCGACGAGGCCGATCCCGATCATCACCAGCGCGAACTCGCGCGGACCGAGCAGCCGCTTGACGGCCGCCGCGGATCCCTGGTCGGCCTGCGCCTGGAAGAACTTGTAGATCGTGAACCCGAACGAAATCATCGAGATCGCGGTGCGCAGCCACGCGATCAGCGTGCGCTCGTGCGCGAGTCGCGTCCGTTCGAACGCCAGCATCGTCGCGTTGTCGACGTGAGGAATGGCGGGAGTGCTCATCTCTCCCTCTAGCATCGCGCCCAGCCGTATGACGCGCCTATGCAAATCCGGCAGTCGCACGAGAAATGAACAGGCGGCGCGACCTTCGTGCAACCGCGCGTGGCCTGCCGGATCTGCATAGCTGGCCTTCGAATGTGGACGCTACGCTCGATTCGTGGCCGTCACCTGGCCGCAGAGAGATAAAGGAGGCGAGAGCGTAATGCAGAAGCACTGCTCGAGAATGATCAGTCGAATCATCGTCGCCGTGGCGCTGGTCGCCACCGGATCGGTGGCGGCGTACGCGCAGCCGCAGGTCGAGATCGCGGTCGAGACCGGCTACACCGCCAGCGAGGGGATCAAGGCGTCCACGTCGCGCATCATCAACGGCCAGATCTACAACGACCTCGACATCACCAGCGGCGGCAATATCGGCTTCACCGTTGGCGTCCTGTTCACCGACAACGCCGAGGTCGAGTTTCTCTGGAACCGGCAGTTCAGCACCTTCAGCGCCGGCAATCCCGCGCCGTCAGTCGATCTCGCCGACCTCAGCGTCGACAACTTCTTCGGCAACTTCGTCTACAACTGGGGCGTGCGCGAGGCGAAGGTCCGGCCGTTCATGCTCGTCGGCATCGGCGCGACGCACTACTCGCCGGGAGATCCGGTCACGCTGCCGGCGACGACGCCGCTGACCTCGATCGACAGCGCCACGAAATTTGCCTGGACGCTCGGCGGCGGCGTGAAGGTGTATCCCGCCGAGCACGTCGGCCTCCGTCTGAATGCCCGCTGGACGCCCACCTACATCAAGTCGGATGCGGAAGGTCTCTGGTGCGATCCGTTCTACCCGACCTGCTGGGTCCTCAGCGAGGCCGACTATTCGAACCAGTTCTCGATCAACGGCGGGATCACGCTTCGCTTCTGACGGATGGCAGGACGCAAGGCTCGCTCGGCAGCGGGCTTTGCGTTCCACCTGCTCAGGGAAGCTTCAGCGGCTTCATACTTCTCGGACATCCGGCGAGGAACCGCTCTGCGGTTTCGGCTGTTCGCCAGAGGAGAGTGCGAGCGCTTCAGGGGTCGCCGATGACAAGCGGCACGTCGGCGCGCGTTGGCCTCTGGTTCGGATCGGTCATCGCCCGTTCGAAGCATCGAAGACGACCTGGTCGTACCACCAGAGCTTTTCGAACAGTGCCCGTGCGCGCGGCCACGCTCCGTCGCCGCCCACGTCGTCGATGATCGCCGCGATGTTGCGACGACCGTCGATGGCGTCGAACATCCGCTTCTCGTGCGCATCGACGGCCACTATCAGATCGTGGTACGGATGGCTCCTGTTCAACAGCACCGCCGCTGCGCCGGCAGGGAGTCGTTCCCGGATGCACAGCGTCGCGGGGAGACGAATTGGCACATAGCACGGCCAGCGCTCGTCATCGAAGGTCACCGGTACCGCGCCCTCCGGTTCGCGCGGATAGACGACGACGCTGTGGCACGACATCGTGCCTCGCCAGAGCTCCAACGCCGCGAACTTCACGCGCTCGGGGAGCGCGGCCAGCCGTTTCGCATGGGGCGTTGCCGCAATCGATCCGCATTGAGGCAAGTACGGCGCCTGCCAGTACCAGCGGCCAAGCGTCAAGCCATTGCGATCGAGGGACTCGAACAACTGCGGCACCGAGTACGACCGGTCGCGCGGATTCAGCAGTGCATCGGCCAAGGCGTCGGGGTTCGCGGCATCCCGCGATCCGCGAAGCAGCGCCGCCAACGGGTGATGCTGAGGCAGCGCTCCCAGCACGGCGGTGAGATCGTTGATCTCCTGCGCCGACGTCCCGATGCCGAGTGTTCGACAATACTCCTGAAGCATGTAGACGCCGCTTCGCCCATACGGCGCATACACCATCAAGTAGAGCGCGCCGCCCGAGTTGAGCATTGAGCCGAGCGCGCGAAGGCCGTCATCAGGATCGGCAAGATGGTGCAGCACGCCGGTGCAGACGATGAGATCGAAGCGTCGATCCAGCGTGCCGACCTCCTCGATCGGCAATTGCCGGGTCTCGAGATTTGTCAGGTTGTATTGGCGCTTCAGCTGATCGGTGTGATCGAGGCTCGTCGAGCTGACGTCAATGCCGACGATCCGGGCATCGGGTTGACAGAGCGCGTACTTCGCGGCTTGCCAGGTGCCACAGCCGGCGATCAGGATACTCAGATCGGACCGGTAGCATCTGCCGGGCCAGAGCAGGTGGAATTGGGCGCGATGACGATTCGGGTCCTGCCACTCGTCACGAGCCCGATCGAGGTTGTCGACGGCGGGCGGATACGGATGTCGGGTGTAGAAGTCGCGAATCGGATCTGGACTGGGCTCGGGCACGGTGCCGCACTCTTCGAAGCAAGAAGGCGGCTGCCCCCCGGCAGCCGCCTTCGTCGTTTGTGAGGGCGCGGCGCTACTTTACGCCGATCCCGGCGCCTGTGGCCATGGCGGCCTGCTGGTCCCGCGCCTTTTCCAGCGCCTGGTCGATGCTGAAACTGGCCGGCCGCTGCCGCGGCGGGAAGTCCTTGAACGTCTGGAGGAATTCCCCGACGATGACCTGCGCGGGCACGAAGAGAAACGCTCGATCGGCCTTCCACTTGTCGTAGAACATCGACGCGTCCTCGCTGGCTCGCTCGAAGGGATCGCTCCGAAGATTGTGGAGTTGCGGTCCGCGCAGCTTGACCGGAGGTTCGAACCATACTCCTAAGCCGCGCGCGCGTTGCTCCACGAACGTGACCTTCCAGTCGCCCACGCGCAACGCAAACAGATCGCCGTCATCGCTCCAGTAGAGGAATCCCTTGCGCGGATTCTCCTTCACCTCACCCTTGAGGAAGGGAAGCAGGTTGTAGCCGTCGATGTGGACCTTGAAGGTCTTGTTGCCAGATTTGTAGCCCTTCTTCAGCTTCTCGACCGCGTCCGGCTCGCCGGCGGCGGCGGCCAGCGTCGGCAGCATGTCGGTGTGCGAGAACACGTCGTTCGAGACCGTCCCCGGCTTGATCACACCAGGCCAGCGGATCGCGCACGGCACGCGCCAGCCGCCCTCGAAGTTGGTGTCCTTCTCGCCGCGGAACGGCGTCGTGCCGCCATCGGGCCAGCTCATCACCTCGGCGCCATTGTCGGTCGAGTACATGACGATGGTGTTGTCGGCGATGCCGAGGGCGTCGAGTTTGTCGAGCAGCGTGCCGACGTGGCCGTCGTGCTCGACCATGCCGTCGGGATACACGCCAAGACCGGTCACGCCCTGCGACTCCTTCTTGAGGTGCGTGAAGATGTGCATCCGCGTCGAGTTCCACCAGCAGAAAAACGGCTTGTCGTCCTTGACGGCCTTTTCCATGAACTTGAGACTGGCGTCGAGGAATTCCCCATCGACCGTCTCCATGCGCTTGATCGTCAGCGGGCCGGTGTTCTCGATCTTCTGGGTGCCGTCGGCGTTGGCCCAGGTGTGGAGCACACCGCGCGGTCCGTATTTCTTCTTGAACTCGGGGTTCTTCGGGTAATCGGGGTTCTCCGGCTCCTGCTCGGCGTTGAGGTGGTAGAGATTGCCGAAGAACTCGTCGAAGCCGTGCGCCGTCGGCAGGAACTCGTCGCGGTCGCCGAGGTGGTTCTTGCCGAACTGCCCGGTGACGTAGCCGAGCGGCTTCAGAACGTCGGCAATCGTCGGGTCTTCTGGTTGCAGCCCGAGATCGGCCCCAGGAAGGCCGACCTTGGTGAGGCCGGTGCGGATTGGCGACTGCCCGGTAATAAAGGCGGCGCGGCCGGCGGTGCAGCTCTGCTGCCCGTACCAGTCGGTGAAGAGCCCGCCCTCCTTGGCGATACGGTCGATGTTCGGGGTGCGGTACCCCATGATGCCGTTGTTGTTGGCGCTGATGTTGAACCAGCCGATGTCGTCGCCCCAGATGATCAGGATGTTCGGCTTGCCGCTTTTCGTCATGTCGCTGCTCCTCTCGTTGCGAACCGGTTGTCACAGACGCATCTCCCGACTCTGGCGATCTCGCTGCCGCGGCGCTATGCAGTTTCGGCGGCCACGTTGCCGCGCGGCCGAAGTACAAAAACGGTCACGCGTGATCTGAAAGTCGAACGCGGCGCGATCGCGTCGCCGCACCGTACGCGTCATGCGCCGACTTTTTTCTGCCTGGCAGGCGAGCGCCGCGCATCCCGCGTGCCGGCCGCGCGGGCAGGCCGGGAACACACCGCGCAATCAGATCGCCAGCGAACGGAAACGGAAATGGTGGGTGGCGGGCGGGCGTCGTTCGGCGGCCTTGAAAATCCTCGGAATTCTGCGCGTTAGCGCCTCGCATGTCGCGCCGTCATGACGGCAAAAGCCGATTTACCGGCAGCAACGGTATGCCTCAAGTGACGTCCAGAGCAGCCGAGCGACACGCAGCGACCGAGCGGAGTGGTTGGCACAGCATCTGCCTCCAGGCACCACGTGCGCCGGGGGGTTCTGGGGATCATTCTGGTCGTGTGCGCAAGCGTGCTCGGGTCCGCTTTACCCGCGTCAGCCCTCGACCAGGACCCTCCCGTGCTGCCTTCGCGCGTTCTCGACACCGGCGACATCCTGTTTGCGCCGCCCGACGTCGTCACCTGGGAGCACCGCCTCGGCGAAGTGCAGCAGTGGATCGGCGACTTTCAGGAATGGCAGGAGTGGAACGCGCTCTGGCGCAACAAGCGGGAGCCGGGCTGGCTCGGCGCACGCGAGCGCAGGGTCCGCCCCGATCCGCCGGTCTGGCTCGCCGCCGAGTGCCACGACGCAATCGTGCAGGAGGGCGAGACGCTCGCGCGAGCCTGTAGCCTGCTGTCCGAGTGGAAAGACGACGATGAGGTGGCGCGGCTGCGGCAGCAGACCGCGAACGCGCGGATGCAGCGCGAAGAGGTGCACAAGACGGTCTGGTGGGAGCACCTGCATTTCGACGCGCTCTGGCCGATGATGCAGCTGCAAGGCAGCGTCTTCGGGGTCGTCGGCATGCACGCGACGATCGAGGTCGCGGGCCGCTTTCAAATCTTCGTCGCGCCGGGCGCAATCCTCTTGAACCTGCCGAAGGGTGCCTCGGAGCGCGAGTGGCGGCCGGCCACCGATTGGGGCATCGCGTGGCGCATCGCCGACTTCACGATGCCCGGCACCGACCGTCGCGCCAGCTTGCATCTCAACCTCGCGAAGGCCTGGCTGCTCGGCGGCCCCGGCGGTTTCGCGAACACCAGCGTCGACCTGGCGGGCTTCTCGATCACGCTGGCGAAGAAACGATAACGCTGCGACCCAGCGCGCCGCAGAGAAAATCCCTTCGAATTCAGCGCCAGAAAATCCAAAGCGTCTCTGCGATCTCAGCGGGCTCTGCGTTCAATCGGTCCCGGCCGGCGGGCGTGATCTCCCTCCCGGAAACGCATGGTCCCGTCCCCGGCGATCGCTGTAGGCTGCGCCCGATCAGGGCCGAATCGACGAAAAAGGCAAGCCAGACCGCCTCGATCCACCTCTGGATCCGTGCAGCATCTGTCACTATTGACAGTTGCTCAACTCGTCCGCGTGGTTTTAGAACGGTTCCAGCACCTGGACCGATGGGACGCGGGGCGCGATACCTCGAAGGACGACAGCCGGCGGCGGGGGCGCACCTTGCGGCTTCGGTCGTGGTGTGGGCGCTGGCAGCGGCCACGTCGTGCCGGATCCAGCTCGCGGCGAGAGTGTTGTTTTGATTCGACGGATCGCGTACTGCCTGCTGCTTTTCGCCTGTGCCGCCACCCCGGCCGCCGCGCAGGACACCGTCGAGCCGAAGCACGTGCTGGCGTTGTCCTGGGACGGACAGACTTTCCGTCGTTTCCAGTTATCAAGCGCGGCATTGTCGAGTCGTCGCGGTGGGCGCGGAATCGCGCCTACATCATCGGCGCGGTGTCGGTGTTCGTCCTCGAAAGCGCGCTGGTCGCCGGGTTGCTGGTGCAACGCGCCAGGCGGCGCCGCGTCGAGGCCGCGCTGCGCGCGAGCGAAGCGCGGTACCGCGGCGTCGTCGAGACGCAGACGGAGCTGATCTGCCGCTGTCTTTCGGACACCACACTAACCTTCGTCAACGACGCCTATTGCCGGTTCTGGCGCAAGCGTCGCGAGGATCTGATCGGCACGAAGTTCATCGACCTGATTCCGCCGGCCCGCCGCGACGACGTGCTGCGCCGGATCGCGGCGGTCGTCGAGAGCCGCGGCGACATGAGCCATGAGCACGAGGTACTGCTGCCGGACGGCAGCGTCGGCTGGCAGCACTGGATCAACCATGCGCTCGTCAACGCCGGCGGCGACATCGTCGAGCTCCAGGCGACGGGCCGCGACATCACCGAGCGCAAGCGCGCCGAGGAGGCGCTGCGCACGTCGGACGAAGCGCTGCGCGCCAGCTGCCAGCGGGCCGAGGATCTCGCCGGCCGGCTGATTGCCGCGCAGGAAGCGGAGCGCAAGCGCATCGCGCGCGACCTGCACGACGATCTGAGCCAGAAGCTGGCGCTGCTCTCCATCGACATCGATCAGATCCCGCGGCGAACGCAGGCCGAGCTCGGCGAGCGCGTCCGCGACATCTCGGGCCGCGCCGCCGAGATCGCGAACGTCGTCCACCGTCTCGCCTACGAGCTGCACCCCTCGAAGCTCGAATCACTCGGCCTCGTGCCGGCGCTGCAGAGCGTCTGCCGCGACATCTCCCGGCAGTACGGCCTGCAGGTGGACTTCGAGCACACCCGGCTCCCGGGCGAAGTGCCCCCGGACGTCGCCTTGTGCCTGTACCGGATCGTTCAGGAGGCGCTGCACAACGTCGTCAGGCACAGTGGCGCGCGCAAGGCGCTGGTGGAGCTGCGCGCGACCGGCGATCTGCTCGAGTTGCACGTTGCCGATCCGGGCGCGGGGTTCGTCGCGTCCGCTCGCGGCAACGGCGGCATCGGCCTGGTCAGCATGCGCGAGCGGGTCAACTTCGTCGGCGGGCAGATCGCGATCCACTCCGCGCCGGGCGAGGGTACGCGGATCGGAGTCCGGGTGAGCTTGAGCAGAAGGCCGGTCGCTCCGCCCTCGTCTTCGCGATTGATGCTGGGTGCGTAGAGTCGCGCCGTCAGCGCGCGAGGCGTTCGTGCGGTTCGGCGACCGATTCGGGAAACTGCGTCCGTCCCTCGAAGGCGAGGCGAATCGCGGGCACCAGGTCGGTGCGGATATGGCGCTTGGTCACGTATCCCATCGCGCCGACGCCGCGCGCCGCCTCGACGAACGCCGTGTCGTCGTGCACCGTGAGGAAGACGATGCGGGGCGGCTGCTCGGACTCACCGAGCCGCGCCGCCGCGGCGAGGCCGCTCATCACCGGCATCGAGATATCGAGGACGACGACGTCGGGCTGGAGGACGGCGACCGCGTCGAGCACCGACTGGCCGTCGCCGACTGCGCCGACGACGTCGAACTCGGCGCCGACCAGCGATACGACTCGCTCGAGCATTTCTGCGTGATCGTCGGCGAGCAGCACGCGGACGCGGGCCATGAGCGCCACAATCTACCGGCGTTCACTTTTCTTTACAACTCGTCTACTTTGACAGGTAGGCGGCTTCGACCGGCGCCTTTTTGATCGACATCGCCGGCTGCAGCGCAATCCGGACGCCGATGCGCGTGCCGCGCCCCGGCGCCGTCTGGAGGACGAAGTCGCCGCCGAGCGAGTGGGCGCGTTCGCGCATGCTCAGCAGACCGAGGCCGACGCCTTCGCGGCGCTCGGGTGTGAAGCCGCCGCCGGGGTCGGCGATTCGCAGCAGCAACCCGTTGACGGATCCTTCGAGGTGGACTTCGGCTTCCATGCGGCCGCTGTGCTTGATCACGTTCTGCAGCGCCTCCTGCACGATCCGGTAGAGGCACAGCGCCACGTCGCTGGGGATCGCGCGCGGCACCGCTACGTGCGTGAAGCGCACGTGCAGCGATTGCTGGCTGAAGAGCTCCTGGCACAAGCCGCTGATCGCGGCGACCAGGCCGAGCGCGTCGAGCCGGCTCGGGTGCAGCCGGTGCGAGATGCGATGCAAATCGGTGGCGATACCCGCAGCCGCCCGCGAGAGCGCCTTCCATCGCTCATCGCGGTCGCTGGCGTGACCGCGGTGGAGCTCGAGGTGCTCGATCTCGACTGACAGGAGCGCCAGGCGCTGGCTGACGTCATCGTGCAGCTCGCGCGCGATGTCGCGGCGTTCCTCTTCCTGCGCCGCGATCAGGCGGCCGCCGAGCTCGCGCAGCGTGTCCTCCGCGCGCCGGCGGTCGGACACGTCGACGACAGAATCGACGTAGCCTGCGACCCGGCCGTGCGCGTCGTGCCACGGCGCCCCGGAATCGAGGATCCATCGGTATTCGCCGTCGCGGCGGCGCAGCCGGTACTCGATCGCGAACGACGAAGCGCCGGCGACGGAGCGCTCGGAGATCTCGCGCACGCGGCCGCGATCGTCCGGGTGGACGGCGTCGCTCCAGCCGCTGGCCGATTCCTCTTCCGGCCGGCCGCCGGTGAAATCGAGCCAGCCGCGATTCAGATAGGTGCAGCGGCCGTCCGTGTCGGCAACGCGCAGCATCGCCGGCGCCGCGTCGGCGATGGCGCGAAACGGCTGCTGACGCGCGACCATCCGCCGGATCCAACGAGACACGATCGGCCGCATGAGCAGGACACCCAGGAGGAAACCCGACAACACGAGGACGGGTGCTGGAACTGACATCGCGTGTCTGGAAAGTCACGCGCATGTTACGAGCGGCATCGCATCCGGACTATGCGGATTCGGCAGCCTGTTCGTTTCTGCGAAGGGCGGCAGGACCGCCGATGATGCAGCATCGATCTCGCCTTCTTTTCGTGCCGACCTGTGCGGTTTGACAGTTCTGCCGATCGAGCGCTTCTCGCCATGATGCCCGGACGTCATATGGCAGACAGCATCACAGCCGTCGTACACACCCGTGCCATCGAAGATATCGACGCGATGGCGGCGGCGATCGCCGACGGTCTCGAAGCCGAGTACGTGCAGCTCGAGGCCTTGCCCTTCTCCGCACGCGCGACCGTCGTCAGCTTGCCGGAGATGGTGGTGCAGTTCGTTCACGAAGACGTGGCGATCGTGCGCCGGCTGCGCGTTCCTGCCGGCCGTTGGGCATTCGTCGTTCCGTTGACGGTGCCCGAGTCGGCGCGCTGGAACGCCTGCGCCGTCAACGGCGACGAAGTTGTTGTCTGTGCGCCGCAGGCCGAGTGCTACGCATTCGATCCCCGCGGAACCATCTTTGCGATCATCAGCGTCCCGGAGACGAGGCAGGCAGCTGTGCTCGGCCACGACCTTCTCGAGCCTGGCGCGCTGTCGCGCACGGTGCTGCCGCGGGCTCGTGACGCGCGCGATCTGCAGCACCGCCTGAATGCGCTCATCGCCAGCGCGCGCCGGACAGAGGCGATGGTGTCGGCATCGGCCGCGCGTGAGATCGGCGCGGCGCTCGAACTGTGCCTGAGAAGTGCGGTGCCCGCCGATCGGCACGTCGAGGCGTCAACCGGCCGCAGCCAGATCGTCCGGCGCGCCGAGGCGTTTTTCCGACGGCACCTGGGCGAACCGGTGTCGATCGCGCAGCTGTCGTCGATTGCCGGCGTCAGCGAACGCAGCCTGCGCAACGCGTTCTACGACGTCTACACCACCAGTCCGAAGCGCTATCTGCGCCTGTGGCAGCTGCACCAGGTGCGGCGCGCGCTGCGCACGAGCGACGGGCAGGACTCGTCGGTGACCGACGTGGCGACGCTCCACGGCTTCTACGAGCTGGGCAGGTTTGCCGGCGAGTACAAGGCGCTCTTCGGCGAAGCGCCGTCGCAGACGCTGCACCGCGCGCGCGGTCAGTACGCGTCGCGGCTGTTCGGCGCGGCCTGACGCGACGCGTTCTCGCTGATCACTTCCACGGCGCGCGCGAGCCGGATCGCCGCCGCCAGATCGGTCACGAGATCGCGCTTGAGCACGAACGCCGCGGCGCCGAGGCGCTCGGCCATGTCGCGGCAGGCGCTGTCTTCGTGCACGGTGAGAAAAATCACGACCGGCGGATGCGCCGCCGCGAGCAGCCGCGCCGCGGCGTCGAAGCCGGAAAGCACCGGCATGGAGATATCGAGGACGACGACGTCGGGATGCAGCCTGGAGGCCGCGTCGACGGCGGCCATGCCGTCGGACACCGCCGCGACGACCTCGAACTCGGCCGCGAGGACCGCCCGGATCCGTTCGCGCATCTCGGCGTGATCGTCGGCGATGAGGACGCGCGAGCGAGGCAGCGTTCGAGGTAACGGCATATCTCGAGCGGACCGTAGCCGAAGGCGCGTAAGCATACGCCAGAACCACCGCGATGAACGCCGATGCTTCGAGGTTTTGCCTGCAGATATGTCGGGTTGATGAGCTGCGCCCGCCCTTTTCTAGGTTCTCTCTTTGGGGGGGTCGGTCACAAAAACGCTTTCATCGCGTAGCCGAAGAGCTCCTCGACTGGCAGCACGGCGAAGAGCAGCGGCACGTATGGGATCAGCGTTGCCACCGTCAGCGTCACGACGATGCGCAGGTTGAGCACGAAGGGGTTGATGTCGCGCACGTTCGCGGCAACCGAATAGAGGTCGGTTGTGGCCGAGAAATCCGGAAGCTCGAGCGCATCGCTGCCGGCCTGGCGCCCCTGCAGCAGCCAGCGCTGTTGAAACGCATGGCCGACGTCGGCGGCGAGCCGGCCGTAGTGGAACGTGCCCCACTCCTGCAGTCGGATCAGCGGGCCCATCAGGAACAGCGTCGGGCCGGCGAACAGCACCAGGACCGCTAACACCTGTACGCCGATGAGGTAGCGATAGTCGTGCAGCGGCTTGCCGTCGATGAGCACGCTCTCGGCGATGCTGCCGGCGACGATGGCGCCGATGCCGAACGCCAGGATCGAGAAGCCGCGCAGCGGCATCAGCACGAACCGAAGGCCGCCCATCAGATCGGGATGCGAGGCGACGAGGTTCATGTCCAGTCGGCTCGTCTTGTAGAGGAAGCGCACCCACAAGAACAGGCGCCACGACCAGATGCCCTGCATCACGTGAAACAGCGACTGGCTGACGACCATGCGCCACCAGCCGGCGAGCGATCGCGCTCCGCCATCGGGCGTCACCCAGCTGGGCACGCTTTCTGGGTAGTGACGCGACGTCGTCGTGACCGCCAGTCCGAAGGACAGCGGCAAGGATAACGGCGTCGATCCACCGGGTCACGATCAAGCGGTAGGTCGACGCCACCAGCGCTTCGTAGCGATGGCGATCGTGATCCGCGATGATGTCAGCGTCCAGGAACTGCCGCACGACTCGGGTGAGCTGCGGCAGGATCCAGACGCCCGCGTAGACGAAGGCCGGTCCGGCGACGAGGTAGCGTCCGTACGCCGCAAAGTCGAGCAGCATCGACTGGTGCCGCGTCGGCCCAAGTGCCAGACCTTCGATCGCCGAGAGGAGGGCGAGCGGCACCCAGGCGACGAGCGCCGCCAGCGCCACCCGATGCGATGCCAGCCAGCGCGGGAGTCGGTGCGGGGCCCACGCGAACGGCCCGGCGCCGAACGGGTCGTCGGCCGCAGGCTCGCCACGGCTGACAGGAGGGCGGGGCACCGTGGCTCCAGGCATCCTTCGACTGCGACTGAAACTGCTTTGACGGCTGATGACTGCTTGGGACTGGGACTGATGACTGCTCGTCGTGTCAGAACGACGGACGACGGATTTCGAGCCGCCGCATCATCGACTGCAGCGTCGTCCGCTTGACGCCGAGCCGCGCCGCCGCCCCCGAGGGCCCCGAGACGACGTTGCCCGAGTCGCGCAGCGCCTGCAGGATCCGGTCGCGCGTCACATCGCGCAGCGTGCCGCGCTCCGGCTCGAACTCGATCGCCGCTCCTGGCTTCGCCTGCAGATCGCTGAGCGGCACGCGCAGGTCGGCGCCGGTTGTCAGGATCACCGCGCGCTGGATGACATTTTCCAGCTCGCGGATGTTGCCAGGCCACTCCCAGCGGCACAGCGCGTCCATCACCGGCGGTGAGATCGCCGGCGTCGCCCGGCGCATCCGCTGCGCGAAGCGCTCCGTGAAATAGCGCGCCAGCGCCGGGATGTCCTCGCGCCGCTCGCGCAGCGGCGGCACCTGAACCGGGAAGACGCTGAGGCGGTAGTACAGATCGCGACGGAACGTCCCCTCCACGACCATCTCGTCGAGGTCGCGGTTGGTCGCGGCGATGATCCGCACGTCGACGCGCCGGGTGCGGCTGCTGCCGAGGCGCTCGAACTCCCGCTCCTGCAGCACCCGCAGCAGCTTGGCCTGGACTTCGAGAGCCATGTCGCCGACTTCGTCGAGGAACAGGGTGCCGCCGTCAGCGAGCTCGAGCCGGCCCGGCCTGGTCGCGACGGCGCCGGTGAACGCGCCCTTCTCGTAGCCGAACAGCTCGCTCTCGAGGAGCGCGGTCGGCACGGCTGCCCCACTCAGTCGGACGAACGTGTGCCCCTGGCGGCCGCTCGACCGATGGATGGCGCGCGCGATCAGCTCCTTGCCCGTGCCGGTCTCGCCGAGCAGCAGCACCGTCGCGTCGGTCGGCGCGACCGTCTTCACCGCCTTCAACAGGCGCCGCACCGCGACGCTCGTGCCGATGATCTCGCCGAACTCGCCGTGCTGGCGGACCTCGTCTTCGAGATACCCTTTCTCCTCGGCGAGTCGTGATTCCCGATCGGCCAGGGCCGTGAACATCATCGCGTTCTCGACCGCGACGGCGACCTGCACTGACGCGCGCGCCAGCAGCTCGATCTCGTCCGGCGTGAACGGCGCGGCGGTGGTCCTGGCGACGTCGAGCGTGCCGAGCGTGCCTCGCGACGTCATCAGCGGCACGCAGCACAGATATTCCGCGCCGGGCGCAAGCGGGAATCCGTCGAACGCCTGGCCGCCGCTTTCGATCTCGTCCCGCAGATACACCGTCGCGACGCCGCGGGCCAGCGCGACCGCGGCCGGCGATCCATCGGCGACGTTGACGCCACGCATCGCCTCTGCCTCTTCCATGTCCCGGCGGACGACCGCCGCGCACAGGACGCCGCTCGCGGCGTCGTACAACGTCAGGCCGATGCGATCGTGTGCGACGACCGGCTGCAGCGCGTCCGACACGTGGGTGACGACGCCCGCCAGATCGTGCTTGGAGACCAGCAGCGTGTTGAGGTCGAGCAGCAGCCGCAGCTCGTCACGCTCGTTCGCCAGCGCCTCCTGCGCGCGCTGCAGGTCCTCGAAGGTCGCTGCGTTCTCGACCGCGACCGCGACGTGTGCGGCGACCTGCTCCATGAATGCGAGCGCGTCGGGGCCGTAGTCGATCTGCTCGCAGCTGCCAAAGCTGAGGGTGCCGAGGCGGCTGCGCGCCGTCGTCAGCGGCAACCAGCAGCTGACCTGCCGGCCAATCGCCCGCAAGAACTCCAGCGCCGGGCGCAGCGTGCCGCTGGCGGGGAATGCGGATGACATCGGTCTTCTGCGTCATCCACGTGATCGCCCCGGGTCCGCCGTCGGCAATCGGCAGGTGCGTCACGTGTGGCATCGGCAGGTCTGCCGGCTCGAGGATGACCAGCCGCATCTCGTTGGTCGCCCCATCGTGCAGGATCAGCGCGAGGTAGTCGAACGGCACCACCTCGTGCAACCGCGCCGCGAGCACTTCGAAGAGCTCGGCGATCGAGCGGTGCCCGGCAAGGCTCTTCGAGATGCGCAGCAGCGCCTCGTACCGCGCCAGTATTTGATCGGTCGAAGCGAGGAAGCCCTCCATGGTTGGGCTGCATTCTGATAAGAGTCGGCGGCCGCGCGCTATGCGGCATCGGCAAATGACGGCCTGCCGGCATTTCGGCACCCCGCCTCCGGCGGGGCGATCCGGCGCCAGGCGCCCAAAGCTCAGGCATGCAATCGGTTACAGGCCATCGGGCGTCGCCCGCGATCACGGAATCGTCTGTGCGTTGTCCACCTCGATGTACCCGCACGCGGATTTCGACCACCTGCTGAACGAGCTCGTCGCCCGCGCCCGCGAAGCGATGATCGTCGCCGACTCGAGCGGCGCGATCCGGTTCGAGAACGACGCGGCGCGCCGGCTCACCGGCCGGTCCGCCGACAACCGCACCGGCCGCCCGTTCCTCGAGCTGATTCACCCCGACGATCGCGACCGCGTGCGCGCCGCGCTCGAACGCGCCAGCGACGTGCGTGAGCCGGCGGCGCTGGTCGAATGCCGCGCCTATCACATCGACGGCCGCGAGATTTCACTCGAGATCCTGGTCAGCCTGGTGCAGGCGGAGGAGCACTCGGCGCACGTGCTGATGCACGTGCGCGACGTCAGCGAACGGCTCGAGATGCTGGCGCGGCTCCGCCAGGCCCACAAGCTCGCGTCGCTCGGTCACCTGACGATGGGCGTCGGCGAAGACCTGGCGCGGGTGATGGCGACCATCCGCAGCCAGCTCGATCACCTGCCAACCTGTGAGGCGCCGCCCTTCTTCCTGCGCGTCGTCCGCAAGGCGGCCGAGACCGGCGCGGCGCTGGCGCAGCAGCTGAAAGCGTTCTCGGAGATGCCCTCCTCGTTCCGCGAGGAGGTCGACGTGCACGCACTGCTGAAGGATCTGCGCCGCGCGATCGGCGGCGAGTTGTGGCTGGACGTGCTCTACGCCGCCTCGAACGTGCTGGTGCGGACCAACCGCGAGCTGCTGCGGCAGGCGCTCGCCGATCTGGTGCGCGGCTTCGCGCACGCGATGCCCGAAGGCAGCGTCGTGTCGATCAAGAGCCGGAACCTGTCGATCTCGCGGCAGCCGATGTGGCGGGGACGAGCGGCGCCGGTCGAATATCTCGTGCTCGAAGTCAGCAACACGGCGCGGGGTGTGCCGTGCAACGGCGCGCCGGCCGAACCGCTCGAGACCCGCTGCGCCGCGTCAGTGACCGCCGCAATCATGCTGGCGCTGGTCTCGCTCGACGATGTGAGCTCGGACTCGGGCGGGTACGTCGAAGTTTCGACCAATGGATCCGGAGCGACCGTGATCGCCGTGTATCTGCCGGGACAATAGCCGCCTCATGGGATGAGTCCGGCAAGCTCTTTGCTTTTCGCTGACGTAGGGCGGGCGAGAACCCAGGTACCCAGCGAAAGGCCCGATAGATGTGGAACGGCTTCGATCCGGAGCTTTGGCGCGAACTCGAAGGCATTCGGGCGATGGTGGCGCGGCGCTACCAGACCCCGACGAAGGAATGGCCCCTGATCTTCGTGGAGGAAGAGGACGTCCTCTTCGTGATGCGCGAGTGGCCAGACGGCGCGATTACCGCCTACGCGACGTCGGAATACTCAGACAAAATTCGCGGAAACGGGGGAACTCGGGAGAACCCGTAATCCGGATTGTCACGGCGCCTGAGCCCGGCCCTCGAACGCCGCCAGCCGCACGCCGCTCGCGTCGAGAAGTTCCAGGCGATCGCCGACGATCCGCCAGCGGTTCGCATCCTTGAGAGCGGCGCGGAATCCCTGCTCGACTTCCCCGGTGCCCGGGCACGCCATCTGGGTCCCCAGCGTCTGCCCGAACGCGATCCGGTCTTCCTTCACTTCGTACGACCCCGCGATGCGGTTGCACCCGTCCGATCCCGACATCCTGCCCTCGACCTGAAACACGAGGTGCGCGTCGCGGGTGCCGGGCTGCGCGGGGATCGGTTTGCCCGCGATCTCGACGGCCTTCCAGTAGGTCGACTGGAGCGGCCGGCTGGCGCGCTGAGGGTTCGTCCCGCTTTGCGCCATGACATCAACCGCGGCGGCGATGCACGTGGCCGTCAGCGCTGCGATCAGGCTCGCGACGAGCGGTCGTTCATGCGCCATCGTCCAACCTTACTGCGACGATGGCGTCGCGGCAAAGAGGTTGAGCTTCAACACGTCCGGGAGGTGGCTCGGGTCCGGGGCTCAATGCGTCTCGAAGGGATGAATCACCTTCCAGTCCTGCTTCATGTCGGCCACGATCCAGCCTCGCTTCGGCGCTTCGTCGAGGCCGCGCGCGAGCTGGCCGATGTGTGACGAGCGGTCGTAGGCCCATTCGCGCTCCGCATCGGTGTGGTGCACGATCAAGCCGAAATGCGGCCCCGGCCGCGACGTCGTCCACTCGAGCATCTCGAAGTCGCCGTCCGAGTTGCCAAACGCCGCGATCGGGCGTCGGCCGATCACCTGGTGAATGCCAACCGGCTTGCCCGCCTTGTCGTCGACCAGATCGACTTCCGCCAGCCGCATCAGCACCGGTGTGCCGTCGCGCAATTCGTACTTCACCTTCGCCCGGCTGCCGACCACCTGTTCGGGGGGAATGCCGTAGACGCGCTCGACCCACGGGCGCATGAACTCGACGCCGCCGCCGGAGACGATGAAGGTCTTGAAGCCGTTGGCGCGCAGATAGGCGAGCAGTTCGAGCATCGGCTGGTAGACCATCTCGGTGTACTTGCGGTTGGACTTCGGATGCCGCGCGGTGTCGATCCAGTCGGCCACGATCCTGGAGAACTCCTCGGTGGTGTTGCCGGCGTGTGTCGCGGCGATGATCTCGGCCAAACCGTGCTCGCCGCCCGCCGCGACCGCTTTCGCGTCGCCCTCGAGCACACCCTTGAACGGCTGCTTCTGCGTCCATTCCGGGTGCTTCGGCGCGAGCGCCTTGACCCGGTCGAGCGCGAAGGCGAGCTGCACGTAAACCGGCTGCTCTCCCCAGAGCGTGCCGTCGTTGTCGAAGGTGGCGATGCGCTCGCCGGGCGCGACGAACTCCGGCCCGCCGTCGCGGGTCACCCGGCCGACGAAGTCGACAATCGCCGCTTTCGTGGCGCCGTCGTTCCACGACGGCAGCGGATCCGCCTGCGGCGTCCCGCGCGGCGCGGTTGCCTGCTCGCGCACGCCCGCGCCGGGCTCGGCGCCGCAGCCCGCGGCAACAATCAGCACGAGGAACCAGACCCGCAGCCTGCTCATGACCGATACTTCCTGACGGTCAGGAGTGTTCCAACCCGCGGTGGCGCGCGCTATGCGGTTTCGGCACATATGCCGAGGCCGGCTGCGCACGTTGCCGATTCCGCATATCCTCGCGGCCCTGTCCGCCGTAGCGTTACCGCGAGCCGAAGCAGAGCATTGAAGGCAAGAACTCGATCGCAGCTGGCCGCGCCGGACATGGAGCCCGCCCACCTCCGCCTGAGCGAGCGCCAGAAAACCCACCTCGATCTGATCTCGTCGACGCAGCGGCTGCCGGCCTGGGTGCACATCTATGAGCGCGGCGATCCCGCGACGTGGGTCTACCAGGTTCTCGAGGGTGTGGTCAGCACGTTTCGCGAGATGCGAACCGGCCGCCCGCACATCACCGGCTTCCTGTTCGAGCGTGATCTGTTCGGGCTCGCCCTGAACGGCCAGTACGCGAGCAGCGCCCGCGCCGTCACGCGCGTGACAATTCGGCGTGCGCCGACCGATCAGCTGAAGGCGCTGATGCAGCGCGATCCCGAGCTCGAGTTCGGCATCCTCTGCAAGCTCACCGCGGCGATCCGCCACGCCCAGCGCCACACCATCGCCGTCGGCCGGCGCTCGCGCGTCGAGCGCGTGGTGATGTTCCTCAGCATGATGGAGCAGGCGCAGACGCAGGTTGAAAAGCCCGAGAATGCCATCGATCTCCCGATGAGCGCGACCGACATCGCCGACTATCTGCGGCTGACGCCGGAAGCGATGCGGCGCGGGTTTCGCGAGCTGGAGCGGCAATCGATCATCCTGCCCGAGCCACCGCACCGGATTCAGATCCTCGATCGCGATGGGTTCAACCGGCTGCTGCCCGACCTCGGTAAGGAGATGCGCACGTAACGGCTGAGCGCGCGCCGGCGGGTGGGGCAGGTAGGGCAGGTAGGGCAGGAAGGTTAGGCGGCGCGTACGACCTCGTCTAATCCCACACCAGCCCTCGACTGCGCCCCCACCTGCCTCGGCAACCTCCTGCCCACCACCTGGCCCCACCTGCCCCACCCGGCCGTATAGTCGGAGCGAGGGTTGCATCGATGAGACCGAGGCTGTTGCCAGATATGGCCGCCCTGCTATCCGATGACACCCCAAAGCTCACCCATCGTGCTCGCCGGCTCGACCGGCAATCTTGGTGGCCGCATTGCCCGGGCGCTGCTCGATCGCGGCGCCGAAACGCGTGCGATCGTCCGCCGCGGCAGCGCGCCCGATCGCGTGGAGGCCCTTCGACGGCGAGGCGCGTCGATCGCCGAGGTCGATTTTGACAACGCCGCTGAGCTGACCGCGGCATGCGCCGGCGGCTCGTGCGTCGTCTCGGCACTGTCGGGACTGCACGAGGTGATCGTCGAGCGCCAGACACAGCTCCTGAACGCGGCCATCGCCGCCGGCGTCCCGCGCTTCATCCCTTCCGACTACGCCATCGACTTCGCCAACGTCCCGACCGGGAAGAATCGCAACCTCGATCTGCGCCGCGAGTTCCACGAGCGTCTCGACCGCGCGCCGATTGCCGCCACATCGATCCTCAACGGGATGTTCGCCGATCTTCTGACCGGCCGGGCGCCGGTCGTCCTCTTTCCGCTGCAGCGCGTCGTCTACTGGGAGGACGCGGATCAGCCGCTCGATTTCACGACCATGGACGATACGGCCGCGTTTGCCGCTGCCGCGGCCCGCGATCCGTCCGCGCCGCGCGTGCTGCGGATCGCCGGCGACGTGATCAGCGCACGAGGGTTGGCGGCAGCGGCGACCGAGGCGACCGGGAGAAAGTTTCGTCTCCTTCGTGCGGGCGGCCTCGGGAGGCTCGAGACGTTGATCACGATTACCCGCGCGGTGTTTCCGCAGTCGGGCGCGGTTTACCCGGCGTGGCAGGGGATGCAGTACCTGCGCGACATGTTCAGCGGCCGCGGCAAGCTGGAACCGCTCGACAACGGCCGCTATCCAGGGATGCCGTGGACGACGACGAGGGACGTGCTGGCGGCGCGCGAGTTGGGCCGCCACGGGTGAGGCGGCATCACCTCGTGCGACGCCGCCGGGCGGCAGTGCTGCTCCGGCGGACCGGGCTCTCCAGATCGATATAGTCTCCGCCTTCTGGCGGACCCACGCCGGTCCGGCTGAAGCCGGACGCTACGTCACGTCACCCTCGCACGACGCACCGGAACCCGACGTGGCACGTGGCCGTGTCGATCGGCTGCGCCATCCGCGCAGCAGGGCGGTAGCGCAGGCAATAGTTCGGCGCGCACAGATACGATCCGCCCTTCATCACGCGCCGCGGGATCCGAATCTGGTCGCGCGGGTCGATGCTGTGATCGCGATTCCCGCCGCGCGGGTTGTCGAGCGTACAGCACGACTTCTCGATGCGTCCGTGCTCCTGGTACCAGTCGGTCGTCCACTCCCAGACGTTGCCGGCCATGTCGTAGAGGCCGTACCCGTTTGGCGGGAAGGTGCCGACCGGCGAGGTCCACTCGTAGCCGTCCGCGAGCGAGTTCTGATAGGGGAACGGCCCCTGCCAGGTGTTCGCCATCGGCTTGCCGCCGGGCATGTACTCCTCGCCCCAGACGTACTCGGCGCCGTCGACGCCGCCGCGCGCGGCGAATTCCCACTCCGCTTCGGTCGGCAGTTCCTTGCCCGCCCACTTTGCGTACGCTTCAGCGTCGTCGAAGCCGACGTGGACCACCGGATGATCGTCCAGGCCTTCGAGCGACGTGCCGGGGCCCTGCGGATGGCGCCAGTTCGCGCCCTTCACGTAGGTCCACCAGTTGTACGCGTTGCGCATGTCCACCGGCGTCGAGGGCTTCCTGAATACGACGGAGGACGGCTCCAGCATGTCGGGTTGCGCCCCCGGGTAGTCCTCGGCCCGTGCCGGTTTTTCCGAGAGCGTCACATGTCCCGTCTCCGCGACGAATCGCTGGAACTCCCGGTTGGTCACCGCGTGGGTGTCCATCCAGAAGCCGCCAACCGTGACTTTGTGCGCCGGCGCTTCCTCGGGGTAGTGCCGATCGGATCCCATCAGGAACGTGCCGCCGGGAATCCACACCGAGCCGGTTCGCTCAACCGACGGCGATGTCTCCGGGATCGACGTCGGGGCTGTATGCATGTGCTCTTCTGGCAAAGCGCCGCTCCTTGTCCAGCGCAGTCTTGCGTCAGCGCTGCGGTGAAGACTATGCGGTTTCGGCAGTGCCGAAACCGCATAGCCGAATTCCTGAGTAGTGCGACAATGGCCGTCGGCGGTCGCCGTCCGCGGTCGAGTCTACCGGTTCTGCACGCAGGCGAGCACGCTCGAAAGGAAGTCGACATCATGCACTGGAAGATTGGGACGATCGTTGCTGCCACGCTGCTGGTCGTGGCGTGTTCGAAGAGCGAGCCACAATCGGCCCCGCCGGCGTCAGCCGAGCCTCCGGCCGCCGCGGCTGCGGCGGCGCCGCCCGCGACCACCGCGCCGCCGGCAACAGCAGAAGCTCCGCCACCGGCTCCGGCCGATCCGCCGCCTGCCGCGGCGCGACCGGCTGCGACGCCGAAGCCGTCTGCCGCCGCGCCCGCGCCACCGCCGGCGACGACCGCCCCGCCGGTTGCGGCCGCGGCACCTGCACCGCCGCCTGCGCCGCCACCACCACCGCCGGAGCCGCCGAAGCCGAAGGTCGCGCGCCTGAAGGCCGGCGATCCGATTGTCGTCAGGACGACGCGCCTGCTGTCGACCAAGACCGCGAAGACCGGCGACGTTTTCTCGGCGGTCCTCGAGCAGCCGATCACGTCGGATGGCTGGGTGGTCGCGGGTGAAGGCGCGAAGATCGACGGCCGCATCGTCGAGTCGGATAAGGGCGGACGCGTGAAGGATGCGGCGAGCATCTCGATCGAGCTGACAAGCCTGACGACTTCCGACGGACGCAAAGTGGAGATCGTGACGACCCCGATCAGCCAGGAGGCGGGCAAGAACGTCGGCAAGGACGCGGCGAAGGTCGGCGTCGGCGCCGGCGCCGGGGCGATCGTCGGCGGCATCGCTGGCGGCGGCACGGGAGCGGCGGTCGGCGCGCTCATCGGCGGCGGCGCGGGTGCGGCGATGCGCGGCGCGGCGTCGGAGATTCCGGCCGAGACGGTCATTACCTTCGAGCTTCGTTCTCCAGTCACGATTACCCAGAGGAAGTAGCCGCGCACGTCGCGGATCCACTGCACGCTCAAGGCCCGCCCGCGGTCACATCCCGTTCGGGGTGACCGCCGGCGGGTTACACTGGCTGCTCGTTTCGGGCATGTCGCTTCCTCCGGCCGAGCCAACGTCGTCACGCATCGCGGGTTCCCCTTCAGCAGGGACATCGGCCGACGCGCTCGAACGCGAGCGGCGAAGGGTCAGGTTGTCGAAGGACGCCGCCGCCACCGCCGCGGTTGCGCTGAGCTATTTTGCCGGCACCAGAATCGGTTTCGTCCTCACCTCCGGGGACATGCCGATTGCCACGTTCTGGCCTCCCAACGCGATTCTCCTCGCCGCGTTCCTTCTGGCGCCCGTGCGTTTGTGGTGGGTGTTCGTGCTCGCCCTGATCCCGGCGCACTTCCTCGCGCAGCTGAAAAACGGCGTGCCGCTTGCGACCTCGCTCGGATGGCTGGTGGGGAACTGCGGTGAAGCGCTCCTGGGCGCGACCCTGATTGCGAGGTTCGGTGGGCGCCGCGCCCTGTTCCAGAGCGTGCAGGGCGTCACGACGTTCCTCCTGTTCGGCTTCATCGCCGCGCCGCTCGTCACTTCGTTCCTCGACGCGGCGATTGTGGTCGGCACCAACTGGGGCCGCGACTACTGGGATCTGTGGATCACGCGTCTGCTCTCGAACATGCTCGCGCAGCTGACGATCGTGCCGGTGATCGTCGCCGTCGGCCAGCACGGCTGGGTGTGGATCAAAAGGCGGACGCGCGAAGTCTGGCTCGAAGCGGCGTTAATCGGGACGCTGGTCGTGCTGGTGAGCGTCTTCGTCTTTCGCGCCGAATCGCTGTCGCGGATCAATATCCCGGCGCTCATCTACCTGCCGCTGCCACTGATGCTCTGGGCATCGATGCGCTTCGGCCCTGCCGGCCTGAGCGCGTCGCTCCTGACCATCGCGCTGGTGTCGGTCGAGAGCCTGATGCACGGCCGCGGCCCGTTCATCTCGACCTCGCCGGCCGAGAGCGTGCTGTCGATGCAGGTCTTCCTCTGCATGATCGGCGTGCCGCTGCTGCTCCTCGCCGCGGTCACGATCGAGCGGCGGCGGACGGAAGTCTCGCTCAGGGAGACGAGCCGCAAGCTGATCGACGCCCAGGAGCGTGAGCGCCAGCGCATCGCGCGCGAGCTGCACGACGACATCGGCCAGACGCTGACCCTTGCCGAGATCGAGATCGATCGGATGATGACGCACCCGCGGGATCCGGAGCCGGGCGTCCGCCTGCACAAGCTGCGCGATCAGATGACGATGGTCTCCCAGGGGATCTGGGAGCTGTCGCACGGCCTCTACCCGTCGAACCTCGAGATCCTCGGCCTGGTCACCGCGCTGCACCGGCTGTGCGCCGACCTGCGGGAGCAGACGCGGCTCGACGTGCTGTGCGACAAGCGCGAAATTCCGGATCCCCTGCCGCCCGACGTGTCGCTCTGCCTGTATCGCGTCGCGCAGGAAGCGCTGCAGAACATCGTCCGCCACAGCCATGCCACCAGCGCGTCAGTACAGTTGCGCGCGCAGTCGGGGCGCCTGCTGCTCCAGGTGGTCGACGACGGCGTCGGGTTCGATCAGGCCCGCGTCGCCTATGGTCTTGGCTTCGCCAGCATGCGCGAGCGGCTGAATGCCGTGAACGGCGGCCTCGATATCTACTCGCAGCCAGGCCGCGGCACGAGGCTCGACGCCTGGGTCGAACTGCGCCCGCTGCCGATCCCCGATCCCGAACCGACGATTCACTGATCCGCCGCCTGACGAATCGGCGTGCCTCGAACGCGCGGGCCCAGGTGATTGCCGAATGCGCATAGATTCGGCCGAAACCCGTGGCTACCATCTCACCGTGCCGCTTCGTCCAATTGTCGCCATGGCCGCCGTCGTGGCGTTGCTCTCGGGCTCCGTTCCCGCACGCGCCGATCAGCCGGCAGCCGCCAACCGCCCGCGAATCGGCGTCGCCTTCGGCGGCGGCAGCGCGCGCGGCCTCGCGCACGTCGGCGTCATCCGCTGGTTCGAGGAGCATCACGTCCCGATCGACCTGGTCGCCGGCACCAGCATGGGCGGGCTGATTGGCGGCGCCTTCGCGTCGGGGTTGTCGTCGGGCGAGCTGGCGCAGCTGCTCGGCGAGACCGACTGGGACGAGATGTTCGGCAGCACGCCGTTCCGCTACAAGAACGTGCGGCGCAAGCGCGATGCGCGCGCCTACCCGTCGCGCATCGAGTTCGGCCTCAAGCACGGCATCGTGCCGCCGCTGGCGCTGAACAACGGCCAGCAGGTCAACTTCCTCCTCGCCCGCATCGTCGGCCCTTATCGTCAGCTGAACAGCTTCGACGATCTGCCGACGCCGTTCCGGTGTCTCGCGGTCGACTCTGGTCTCGGCGCAGTCGGTGGTGCTCGATCGCGGCTCGCTCGCCGACGCGCTGCGCGCGACCATGTCGCTGCCCGGCGTGTTTCCGCCGATGGAGATCGACGGCAGGGTGCTGGTTGACGGCGGCGCGATGAACAACGTGCCGGCGAACGTGGTCCGCACCATGGGCGCCGATCTCGTCATCGCGGTGAACGTCGGCTTCATGGGCGACACGCGAACGGTCAACTACTCGCTGATGGGCCTGATGGGCCAGACCGTCGACGTGATGATGCAGGCGAACACGCGCGTCGCGATGCGCGGCGCCGACATCGTCATCAACCCGGCGCTCGAGGGCTACGGCAGCCTCGACTGGCGGCGCAACGCCGCGCTCGCCGACGAAGGCTATCAGGCGGCGGAGGCGATGAAGGAAAAGCTGCTGCCGCTCGCGCTCGGCGATGCCGCGTGGACCGCCTACACGGAGCAGCGGCGCACGCGCCGGCAGTCGCAGCTGCCATCGCCAGCGTTCCTGGCGTTGGTCGGCGCGACCTCGTCGGACGAGCGGCGGATGCAACTGGTGCTGGAGCCGCATGTCGGCAAGCCGCTCGACGTCGCCGCGCTCGAGACCGACCTCGAGACCTTCGCGGGGCTCGATCGCTACGAGACGGTCGATTGGCGCCTCGTCGAGCGCGACGGCCAGGTGGGCCTCGAGGTGCGTGCGCGCCCGAAGACCTACGCGCCGCCGTTCCTGATGCTCGGCGTCAGCCTCGAGAACACCACGACCAGCTCGTTTTCGTTTCAGCTCGCCGGCCGCTACCTCGCCTTCGACGTGGCGGGTTCGGGTTCCGAACTACGGATCGACGCGGCGCTCGGCGCGACGCCGAGTGTCGGCGCGGAGTTGTATCGGCCGATCGGCGCGTCGCCGTTCTTCGTCACCGGGGTGGCGCTGGCGATCAAGCAGGAGCTGAACTTCGTCGCCGACGACGCGGTGGTCGCCGAGTACACGCAGAGGCGCGCGCTCATCGGCGGCGGCGGCGGCGTCAACATCGGCCGCGACGACGACGTGCGGCTGCTGATGACGATCGGAACGCTGAAGGCACACGTCAGCGTCGGCGACCCGGGGCTGCCCGAGCTCGACGGAAAAGAGACGCGCAGCACACTCCGCTGGACGCACGACGGCCAGGACAGCGCCATCGTCCCGTCGCGCGGTGTGCACACGAACGCCGACATCATGCACATCTTCGATTCCCCGGAGGCGCCGCCAGATGTCGTCACCGACCGCACCAACGTCGGCCTGACCCAGTTCGAGGCCGGCGGGTCGGCGTTCTGGCCGATCACGAGGCGCGATCGGTTGTTCGTGGTCGGCGGCTTCGGCACCTCATTCGACGGCCAGCCGCTCCCGACCGAGCAGTTTCAGCTCGGCCGGCCGCTGCGGCTCGGCGCCGAGGAGTTTGGCGAGGTTCGCGGCGACCACTACGCGCTGGTGACCGGCGGCTACCTGAAAGGCGTCGGCCGCCTGCCCGACTTCCTCGGCGGCCCGGTCTACATCGGTGGGTGGATCGAGAACGGATCGGCGTTCGACACGCTCGACACGGCCAAGCTGCGCACAAACGCGAGCGTCGGCTCGGTGATCGATACGCTCATCGGTCCGGCCATCCTGGGTGCGAGCTTCGGCTTCGACGGCAGCTGGCGGTACTATTTCGGCGTCGGGCGCCTGTTCTGATGCAGCGCCGCCGCGCACACGGGGTCAGCGGAGAACCTGTCGAACCTCACATGGGTCGGTTCGCAGAGGTCCGCGCCCGGCGAAGGGACGTGCTGCATCCACGGCCGGCCACGCAAAGGCTTGAACGCATGAAGCTGAACGATGTCATCGATCGATCGCGCGCCCTCTCGCGGGCCTACCGCGTCACCAGCGGCCGGAACTTCCGGCTGAAGGACTTCGAGCCCGACGACACCGGCAAGTTCGATCGTGAGGACAAGCCGCGGGCGCAGGAGGCGCTGGCGACCGGCCGACAGGCGCTCGCCGAACTGCAGGACCGGCTCTACGCGCAGGACCAATGGGCGCTGCTGCTGGTCTTCCAGGCGATCGACGCGGCCGGGAAGGACAGCGCGATCAAGCACGTGATGTCCGGCGTCAACCCGCAGGGATGCCAGGTCCACTCCTTCAAGGGGCCTTCGTCCGAAGAGATCGATCACGACTACCTGTGGCGATCGATGAAGGCGATGCCGGAGCGCGGCCGCATCGGCATCTTCAACCGCTCCTACTACGAGGAACTGGTCGTCGTGCGGGTGCATCCGGAGCTCTTCGCGAAGCAGAAACTGCCCAGCCGCGTCGTGCACAAGGGCATCTGGAAGGAGCGCGCCGAGGACATCTGCAACATGGAGCGGTATCTCGGCCACAACGGCACGATCATCCGCAAGTTCTTCCTGCAGGTGTCGAAGAAGGAGCAGCGCAAGCGATTTCTCGAGCGGCTCGACAAACCCGACAAGAACTGGAAGTTCTCCAGCGCCGACCTGCACGAGCGGGATTACTGGGGCGACTACATGAACGCGTTCGAGGACGCGATTGCGCGGACGGCGACCAAAGAGGCGCCCTGGTACGTGGTGCCGGCCGATCACAAGTGGTTCACGCGTATCGTCGTGGCGGCGACGGTGATTGACGCGCTGGCGTCGCTCGACCTCCATTACCCGAAAGTCGACAAGGCGCAGCGCCGCGAGCTCGCGGCGGCGCGAAAGCTGTTGGCTTGATCGGCGCGTGGTGCTCGCGCGCGCGAGATCAGGAGGGAGATCTCTTCCACCGGCAGTGGAATTGGAACAGGAGGTCAGGAGGATCTTTTATTATCGTGCTGATTCGCAGCGGCCGTTCTGTATTCGGCATTCGTAGGGTCGGGCTTCAGCCGGACTGCCCACCTGCCCTACCCGCCCCACCCGCCACCCGCCCTACTCCACCCAGTGCAGCACGTTCCGGATGATCGACCAGCGCGGCGGGGCCGGGGTCGCGTTGCGTCCGAGGATCCAGTAGTCGTAGAGGCGCTCGATCGTGCCGTCCTTCTTCTTCAGCTCGATCCAGGCGTCGATGAAGGCTCGCGAACGCGGCGTCGTGCCGCGCGATCGGGTAGGCGAGCGGCACTTTGATCAGGCCCGGCGTCGGCACGACGACCGAGTACTGCGGGTGCATCAGCGTCCACGCCGACCCGCGCTCGGCGGTCAGCACCAGGCCGTCGAGTTCGCCGAGGTCGGACCGCCGAACATCGCCTCGACCGACCAGAATTTGCGTCAGCGTCACGTTCGGGCAGGCCGCTGCCGACCTTCTCGACGTAGTAGGCGACGGCCGGGATGCCGATGGCGCAGCCGGCCCGTGCCCGGATGTCGCTCCAGGTGGAGAACTGATCGCGCAGGTGATCGGGGACGACAGCGCGATGGTTTCGTCGAGATACGGCGTCGAGAACAGCGTGTCGGCCGCGCGCTCGGTGGTGAGCGGCACGCCGGACATGATGAGGTCGCAGACGCCGCTCGACACCGCGTTCGCGAACGTTTCCCGCGCCAGCGGCACGAGCTCCAGCTTCAGGTGCAGCTCGCGCGCGAGCATCTGCGCCATCGCGACGTCGAAGCCGACCATCTCCCCCGACGCGTTGCGGTACGCGAACGGCAGGCTGTCGGGCAGGAACCCCGCACGCAGTGCGCCGCGCGCCCGCAACTCCCTCGAGGACCGGACGCGGGCTCGCGGTCGCGCCAGCCAGGGTGGGGGCCGGCACGACGGTCGGCACCGGGCCGCCGGCGCCGCAGCCGCATCCGGCCGAGGATCTGGTTGCCGTCGTATCCGTTGCCGATCATCTGTCCGAACCAGCACGCGGACGCCGCCGACGGTCACGACGGTCAGCGCGAGCGTGACGATGGCGTATCGCGTCAGGCGGCGGCGCGTCGAACCGCAGCGCGCCCGCCATCGCCCAGGTGCCGAGGATCGCCACCGCCACGGTGTGCATCGTCGCCACCAGCGTCCCGAACCGCGCGTTGACGACGCTGGTCGCGAGGAAGAGCTGAAAGGTGTCGGAGGGAATGCGGAAGAGATCGAGCAGGAAGGGCATCGCGACGTTGATGCTGCCGAAGAAGGCGAGCAGCCCGAGACGGCGAGCTGAGGATACTGCGAGAGCCGCAGCGTCACGTCGGTGAACCAGGCGGCGAAGAAGATGAAGGTGAGCGACAGCAGCTTCCCGGTGTGCGGAAAGTTGAACGACGCCGGCACGATGACGTCCGGCGCGTTCTCGCGCGCCGTCGCCGGCCCGTCGTGTCGCGAGCAGCCCTTGCTCTGCTCGGTCAGCTGCGGCAGCACGATGAACAGATCGCTGGTCACGAACGCCGTGATCAGCGCGTCGCGCATCTGGCCGAGGAGGCGCCGGTAGGGAATCGGCGTCAGCGCGGCGATGAGCCCCGGCAGCACCCACAGGCTGACGAGCAGCGCCAGCGAGACATAGCCAATCAGGTAAATCTGGATCCGCGCCAGTTCGTCGATGCTGAGCGTGCCGGTGGCGGTGGCGGCGATCGCGAAGAGGCCGATCGGCGTCAGCCGCACGACGTAGGTGGCGGCGCGCGCCAGCGTCTCACGCACCACCGCCAGCACTTCGATCAACCGCGGCTTGCCCGGCGTGCCGATGAGCGAGATGCCGGTCACCAGGCTGAAGAGCACGACCGCGGGCACGATGTTGTTGGCCAGCGAGTAGAACGGGTTCGCCGGGATGTAGAGCTCGACGAGGTCGAAGCGGCGCGGCGCTTCGACCAGGGTCGTGCTGAAGAACGAGGCGGTCGCCATCGGCCGCAGCATCAGCGGGAACAGGAAGGCGACGACCAGCGCGACCAGCCAGAGCAGCACCATCACGCCGCCGGCGCGCAGCGCGAGGACACGCGCCTGCGCATAGGTCAGGCTGCCGAGTCCGGAGATGATCGAGACGGTGATCACCGGCAGCACCGTCATCTGCAGCAGCTTGACGTAGCCGTCGGCCACCGGCTGCAGCGCGGCTGCGCGCTCGCCGAGGAACAGCCCGGTCGCGATGCCGAGCCCGAGCCCGACGAGGATCCGGTGTGAATTGCTCATGCGTCCTGATCGTTCTAGCCGGGCATCGCCCGCCGGTCTATGCGGAACCGGCAGTGCCACCGGTGCCGAATCATAGCGTTGTATCCACGGGGCACGTCGGTCGAGCTCTTGAGGAACCGGCCGCCGACTTGCCGGCCAGGCGTCGGCCACCGCCAACGGTCCCGTTGTCTTTAGCTACATCCGCTGATAGACCGTCGGATTACTCCTCCTCACTTTCATACGTCACATGCCGTGGCGGCATCTTCGAGCCACGACGCGGGCGTTGCGAGCACCGATCTTGCACTCCGATCTGGCGAGAGCCACGACGGTTCGAACCGGAAAACTAAAGACGCGACGCGAGGAGAAGCAAGACATGGCTGAAGCAGGCACCCTTCATGACGCATTTATCGACGAACTGCACGACACATACGACGCCGAGAAACAGCTGACCAAGGCGCTCCCGAAGCTGGCGAAGGCCGCGACCTCGGCCGATCTGCGAAAGGCGTTCGAGTCACACCTCCAGGAGACGAAGGGACACATCGACCGGCTGGAACAGGTATTCGGAAGCCTCGAGGAGAAGGTTCGCGGCAAGCACTGCGACGGCATCGCCGGGATCATCGAGGAAGGCAAGTCGATCATGGAGGAGGATTTCGACGAGACCACCATGGACGCCTGCCTGATCGCCGCCGGCCAGCGTGCGGAGCACTACGAGATGGCGGCCTACGGCACGCTCGTCGCCTGGGCACAGGCGATGGGCCACGACGAAGCGGCCAGCCTCCTGCAGCAGAACCTGGACGAAGAGAAAGCGGCGGACAAGAAGCTGTCGGCGATCGCGGAAGGCGGCATCAATCAGGATGCGGCCGACGCGGCTCATCCGGACGGCGACGAAGAAGCGGACGAGCCGCGGGGCCGGGCGAAGGCCGCGGCGCCTAAACGCGCGCGTCCCGCGCCAGCCAAGCGCAACGGCCGCCGCTAGCGTCACTCGACGTAAGACTTCTGCGGGCAGCAGGCGGCGCAGCCCGTCAGCGGTTCGATTGCCCCGCTGCCCGTTCCTTCATCGCTGACACCACACTTCATACGGCCGGGCCGGATGCTCACGTCGCCCGAGAACGGATACTGCATCGCGTGGACCAGCAGGATGCTGAACGTCACCAGGCCGGTGACGACCTCCTTCTGAACCTGGCAGCGCCGCATATTCTACGCGGTCGATCTCCATTTCTTGATCCAGATCAATTCGCCCGCCGCGGCTCGCGGGCTACCTTGGCTGGCGAACGACACAGGCGCGCGCGAGCGCACGGTCGTCATGGAGTGGAGAGAATGACATCGATATCGGAATCAGCCTGGAAGACCGCCACGGGAACGCTGGCGTTGGTTGGAATCGTCCTCGCCGGCAGCATGACGGCCGGCCGGGAAGTCGTGCACGGAAGCAGCACATCGCTCGAAGAGAACAAGGCGCTGGCCCGGCGCTGGACGGAAGAGCTCTGGGGACGCGGCGACCTGAAGGTCGCCGACGAAATCATCGCGTCCGACTACGTGCGCCACGACCCGGGCGATCCGTTTCCCGCCCGCGGCCCCGAAGACGTCAAGCGGATCGTGACGATGCTGCGCTCGATGCTGCCCGATTTCACGATCGAGCTCGAATCGATGGTGGCGGAAGGCGACCTGGTGGTCAGCCGCTACACGGCGACCGCGACCGACACTGTCGGCTACATGGGCATGCCGCCAACCGGCAAGGTCGTGCGCACGCCGGCAATCCAGATGTTCCGGTTCGCGAACGGCAAAATCGTCGAGAGCTGGGCGGCACGAGACGATCTCGGCACGCTGCGGCAGCTTGGACATCTCCCGGCGCTTCCGCCGCGCCGCTGAACAACGGGAGCTGTCTGTGACTACGTATCAACTGCGGCGCCTCGCGCGCCATGTGTGCTCTGCATCGGTCGCCGTGCTGGCGTGGACCGGGACCGCCCTGGCGCTCACGGCGACGGGCACGCGGCTGGCGAGCGTCGAGGCCAACGACAACCAGCGTCCGGCCGGCACGCTCGAGAACGGAACGTTGACGCTGGCACTGCGTGCCGGCGTCGGCGCGTGGAAGCCCGAGGGCCCGGCCGGCCCCGCGCTTCAGATCGAAGCGCTCGGCGAAGTCTCGTCGTCGCTGACCGTTCCCGGCCCGCTCATCCGCGTCGTCGAAGGCACCGTGATCGTGGCGTCGATTCGCAACGATCTCGATACGCCGCTGACCGTCCACGGCCTCTGCGCGCGCGACGGCACGCCGTGCGCGCCGCTGACGGTGGCGCCCGGCGCGATCGTGAGGTGCGGTTCACCAGCGGCCGGCAGGGGACGTATCACTACTGGGCGACGTCGTTCGGCGCGCCGATTCCGTTCCGCGAGCTGTCCGGCGCGTTCGTCGTCGATCCGCCGGACGGCGAGCCGGAGGCCGATCGCATCTTCGTCATCACCGAGTGGTCGAGCATGTCGCCGGCGCAGGTTCGCGAGGTGATGAGCGCGGACGATGCGACGGAAGCGTTTGTCAGGATGAACCCGCGCGGCGGGTTCATGATCAACGGCCGGTCGTGGCCGGCGACCGAGCGGCTGACCTACCAGCGGGGTGAGACCGTTCGATGGCGCCTGATCAACCTGAGCTCACAGGTGCACCCGATGCACCTGCACGGCTTCTACTTCGTGGTCGAGAGCGTCGGTGACGGCATGCGCGATCTGCCAGTCGAACCGTCGCGCCGGCATCCCGTCGTCACGCAGCTGATGCGGGACGGCGGCACGATGGAGATCGACGTGGACGCCGGAACGCGAAGGCAACTGGCTGTTTCACTGCCACATCATGCGGCACGTCTCGCCGTCGCACCGCCTCTCCGGCGCTGGCGATCATGCCAGACATGCCGACGGCGGCCACGCTCATCATTCCGGCGTTGACGATGGCTCGTCCGGCATGGCCGGGATGATTCTCGGCGTGACGGTCGTCGCGCCGGCGGCGAAGAGCGAGATCGGTTCCGGCGCGACCGTCGTGTCGCCGCGCAAGCTGACGCTGACCATGCAGCGCGGACCGGGCTCCGACCCGGAGCGTCCGCTTGCTGGATTCATCCTCAGCGAGGGCGACGCGCCGCCGGCGTCGCAGAAGCTCGCCGCGCCCGGACCCGCGCTGGTGCTGAGGCGCAACCAGCCGGTCGAAATCACGCTGGTGAACAATCTGCCCGAGCAGACCGCGATGCACTGGCACGGCATCGAGCTCGACAGCTATTACGACGGCGTCCACGGCTGGAGCGGAGCGGGCCAGCAGGTCGCGCCGATGATCGAGCCAGGCGGCCGCTTCGTCGTCCGCTTCACGCCGCCTCGCGCCGGCACGTTCATCTACCACACGCACCTGCACGACTTTCGACAGCTGTCGTCAGGCCTCTACGGTCCGCTGATCGTGACAGAGGAGGGAGACACGTTCGATCCGGCAACGGATCACGTGATGGTGATCGGGCGGCGCGGCATCACGGCCGACATCGAAAGCATCCTCAACGATCCTTCCACCACGCTCCTGAACGGTGAGCGGTCGCCCAGGTTCACGTGGAAGGCGGGACAGCGGCATCGCGTGCGGCTCATCAACATCACGCCCGATGACATTTTCGTCGTCGGCCTGCAGTCGGCCGATGCTGCGGCTGTGTGGACGCCCGTTGCCAAGGACGGCGCGCCGATCCCGGCAGGGGAGGCGGTTCCCCGGCCGGCCCGGCAGACGATCGCGGTCGGTGAAACCTACGAGTTCGAATACGAGGCGCCACCCGGCCGCAAGACGATGTGGCTGGAGGTCCGCAGCACCGGCGGCAAGTGGCAGGTGCAGGGCCAGGTGCTGATCAGGTAGTCCCTACCGCATTCCAACGGGATGCTTACCACTTCCTCATGACCGGGTAGCGCCGGGCCGCGTACGCTCCCGGGCATGAGGACAGTACTGGTCGAAGCGCCGCCGGCGCCGGCGTTCGAAGCTCTGCGCGCTTATCTCGAGGCGAAGGCCCGGTTCACCGCCGACGACTTCGACCTGCTCGAGAGCGTCTTCGTGCCGAGGCGCATTCGAGCCGGCGAGTACCTGCAGCGCGCAGGCGAGGTGGCTCGGTGGGCGGCCTTCGTGGCGAGCGGTTGCCTGCGCAGCTACGTGATCGACGAAAAGGGCAAGGAACACATCGTCAAGTTCGCGCCCGAGGAGTGGTGGGTCGGCGACTCGACGAGCCTCGAGTCCGGCGCGCCCTCGCGCTACTTCATCGACGCCATCGAGGACACCGACGTCGTGCTGATCGACGCGCCGTCGCACGAGCGAGTGCTCGCCCGCGTGCCGGGGTATTCGGCGGCGTTCCGGATCGGCCTGCAGAAGCACGCGGCCGCGAAAGATCGCCGCATCGTCAGCGCGCTGACCGCGACGGCGGAGGAGCGCTATCTGGAGTTCGTGAAGACCTATCCCTCAATCGCGCTGCGGGTGCCGCAGACGATGATCGCGTCCTACCTCGGCATGACGCCAGAAACCATCAGCCGAATCCGCAAGAACCAGTCGCGCCGCGGCCGCGACCGTGCCCGTTGCGCGCGCACGGCCGCATGCGAATCAGCGGTGGCCTGAAGCCTTCGCGCTGCGGCGGGCGCTCGGCTGAAGCCTTCGCGCTACGGCTTTCCCAGCTCGCCGCGCCGCAATTGCCGGTACATATCGAGGGCGTCGCGGAGAATCTGAATCGCTTCGGCGGGACCGAGCAGATCCTCCACGACAACCTGTTTGTGTTCGAGCGTCTTGTAGTCCTCGAAGAACCGCCGTATCTCCCGCAGGACGTGGGCCGGCAGCTGGCTTTTGTCGGTGTAGTCGGAAAACGCCGGGTCGCGGACGCTGATCGCGACAATCTTGTCGTCGATCCCTTTCTCGTCGCGCATCCGCATCACCCCGATCGCGCGCGCCTCGACGATGGTGAGCGGGAAGACCGGCTCCTGGCCGAGCACCAGCGCGTCGAGCGGGTCGCCGTCGTCGCAGAAGGTCCGCGGGATGAAGCCGTAGTCGGCCGGATAGTACACGGCGCTGTGCAGCACGCGGTCGAGCCGCAGCAGGCCCGTCTCCTTGTCGAGCTCGTACTTGTTCTTGCTGCCTTTCGGGATCTCGATCACCACCGGGAACTCGCTGGCGATGAGGGTGTCGTCGACGTAAGTGTCGTGCCACGGATGCATCGAAAGAACCTGTCGATTCTCTCACGGACCGCGCAGCAGGCGTTGCTCGAGCGATCCGAGCGGATTCGATCGCCGTCGAGCGACACGTTTGTCGCGTCAAGCTGATCAGACGGCATAGAAAGAAACCGTCAGGGAAAAACCGCCCGGTTTTCGTGTCGCCGCGCGTGCACTAAAATCGAATTGCCCGATTGTCTGGCACGCCGGTTACCGTCACGGCGCGCGGAACAACCTGAGAGCGCGTTATTAGAGAGCATCACGAGGTCGAGAATCGATGCGTACGGTTGGTGTGTTGAGAATGTGCGCGGTGGTCGCCTTGACGGCCGCAGTCACGTCCCCAGTCCTCGCGCAGGCGCCGGAACCCGCGACGCGCGAGGCGGCGATCGAGCAGGCGCAGGCTGAGAAAAGCAAGACGCTGCACCCGTACGTCGTCTCCACGGCCGAACGCCTGATGGGCAAGGTCGGCACGATCCTGAGCGGGACGACGAGGAAGTGGCATCCGTTCTTCGAAGGCGCGTATCCAGGCGGCGGCTTCCCGTTCGGCGTCGGTTACGCGCAATACCTCAGCCCGTACAGTTTCGTCGACATGCGCGCGAGCTACACGGTGGCCGGCTACAAGCGCGCCGAAGCCGAGTTCGTCTCGCCGCGCCTGTTCCACCGCCGCGGCACGCTGTCGCTGCTCGGCGGCTGGCGCGAGGCGACGCAGGTCGCCTTCTACGGGCTCGGCATGGATACGACGAAGGACCGTCGCCTGAACTACAGCTTCCAGCAGCCGTACGCGTCAGCGCTCCTCACGGTCCGGCCGACGCGCCGGCTTCTGCTGCTGCGCGGCGGGCTCGAGCTCACGCAGTGGAAGGAGCAGCCCGGCCAGGGCCTGTTCCCGTCGGTTGACACCGTGTTCTCGCGAGGAACGCTGCCCGGCCTCGGCCAGACTGTCAACTACGTGCATTCGCAGGGCACCGCGGCGTTCGACTGGCGTACTTCACCCGGCTATTCGCGGCGCGGCGGCTTCTACGGCGTGACCTATCACGACTACCACGACCGCGACGAGGTGTCCGGCTTCCAGCAGGTCGACTACGAAGCGATCCAGCATTTCCCGATCCTGCGCGAGGCGTGGGTGATCTCGCTCCACGGACTGGCCAGCACCACGTCAACCGATGGCGATCAGCGGATCCCGTTCTTCATGCTGCCGTCGCTCGGCAGCGGCTCGACGCTGCGCGGCTATTCGTCGTGGCGGTTCCGCGATCGCAACAGCCTGCTGCTGCAGGCGGAGTGGCGGATCATGGTCAACCGCTTCCTCGACACCGCGGTGTTCTACGACGCCGGCAAGGTGGCGGCGCGCACCGCCGATCTGGACTTCAACGACCTGAAGAGCGACTACGGCTTCGGCGTGCGCTTCCACGGGCCGTTCGACACGCCGCTTCGGGTCGAGCTGGCGAGGGGCAATGAAGGCCTGAGGTTCGTGATGACGACGTCCCCCGTTTTCTGAAGGTTCGCTGTCATGTTCACATCATCTTCATCGTCGAGGTTCCGCCGGGTCCGTGCCGGCATCTGGTTCATGGTCGCTGGCCGCGGCGGCCGGCACGTTCGCCGCCACCGCATCGACGACCGCGCCGCGCTTCTACCAGGACGATCCGATCGCGCGCGAGCCCGAGTCCCAGGACGCGTCCAAGGCGCAGCCCTACGAGATCGAACAGATGTACGAGATGGTGTACAACCTGTTCATCGCCCCCGGCTACAAGCCGTCGGGCACGCGCGCGCAGAACATCAACACCATCGACGAGGTGCCGGACTCGAGCTGGTTCACCAACCGCATCGGCGCGAAGACGATCACCGCCGACGAACTCGCGCGCGGCCCGGTCGTCGGTGCCGCGCCCGACCCGTCGCGCTGGACGTTGATCAGGGAAAAAACCTCGGGCGCGCATCCGGGCTTCACGGCGAAGGATGCCAGGGGTGAGACCTGGTTCCTGGAATTCGATCCCCCGTACTATCCGGAAGGCGCCACGGGCTCGGTCGTGGTGGCGTCGAAGATCTTCTGGGCGCTCGGCTACAACCAGGTCGAGTCGTTCCTCACCACGTTCGATCCGAAGCACGTCGAGATCGATCCGAAAGCCACCATCCGCCGGCCGTCCGGCGCGCGGACCGCGTTTGCGCAGGACGACATCAACGCGATTCTCGAACACGTTGCCCGCGATAAAGACGGCACGTATCGCGTGATCGCCGGCCGCCTGATTCCCGGGAAGATCATGGGCAACTTCCTGTTCGAGGGCACACGCCCCGACGATCCCAACGATCTCGTTCCGCACCAGCACCGGCGCGAGCTGCGGGCGCTGCGCGTCTTCGGGGCGTGGACGAACCTGACCGACCTCAAGGCCGCCAACACGCTCGACGCGCTCACCACCGAGAACGGCCGCACCGTCATCAAGCACTACCTGCAGGACGTCGGCTCGACCTTCGGCATGTGCAACGACCTGCACGAATGGGATCTCAGCTGGGAGCACTTCTACCAGAGCGATACGACACGGCGCCGCCTCTTCTCCTTCGGGTTTGCGCTCAGTCCCTGGCAGACGGTGCCGTATGTCGAATACCCGTCGATCGGCAAGTTCGAGGGCGATCGCTTCGATCCGCAGAACCTGGAAGCCGCAGACGCCAACGACCGCGTACATGGAAACGCGCGACGACGACGCGTTCTGGGCGGCGCGGCGGATCGTGGCGTTCAGCGATGAGCTGATCCGGGCCGCGGTCCACACCGGCCAGTACAGCGATCCGGCGGCAGAGAAGTACCTCGGCGACGTGCTGATCAAGCGCCGCAACAAGATCGCCAGCATCTACATGACCGCGGTGAATCCGATCGTGTCCCCGCGCCTGGACAGCAATGGCCGTCTGGTATTCGAGAATGCGGCCGTGGCCGCCGGCGCCGCGCGCAGCGCCCGCTGTCGTATCGCGCGTCGTGGATGCTGTTCGACAACGCGACCGGCGAGACGCGGCCGCTGTCGGAGACGCAGAGCGCGACGACGTCGATCGACGCGCCCCGGGGATTGCCCACCGGCGCCGGCAGCATCGTTGCGGTCGATATCTCTGCGGAGAGCGACGCGCACCCGGCGTGGAAGCGGCCGATCCGCACCTACTTCCGCCGCGGCGGCGACGGCTGGACGCTCGTCGGGCTCGAACGGATCCCCGAGGATCGGCCCGGAAGTCCGGCTACGCCATCGAGGTAGCAACCGTTGCGCCGGGCCGCCGGAGTCGCACGTCGGCGTGCTCGCCTGCGCCCCAACGCGTGACTATTGCCGCATCGATGGGCTCGACTCGCCGAGCGCGTACGCGACCGCCTCGTCCGGCGAGAGCGCACGCCCGGCGGTCCAGCACGACTCACACCTCTGCTGCCCGAGAGCGGTCCGAGCCATGCCAATCGCTCGTTCGTAGTCTGGTTGATAGAAGGCGAGGACCGAAGCCCCGACGGCCTCGCGCAGCGTTTCCGCTGCGCCGAACAGGTGTGCGGCGCGCTCGTACTCTCCTGCAGCGGTCATCACCTCTGCGAGCGTCTCCATGCTGCGCGAGAGAAACCACTTTTCGCCCACCGCTCTGAGCCCGTGCAGACTCTCCTCGAGAAGTGTGCGAGCGGTGCGGTAATCCTGCTGGCGATACGCAATGATGGCGAGATTTCGAAGCGGCAAGGCCACAGCCCAGGCGTCGCCAGCCTCTCGGCCGCGGGCGACGCTCTCTTCGAGCGCGGCGCGGGCCTCATCGTAGCGTTCGAGCGCGAGCAGCACGACTCCGTAGCTTGCGAGCGCGATGGTGAGACAGAACGCATCCGCCGCCTTCCGCGCCAGCGTGACGGCCTGTTCTCCCAGCGAACGGCCAGCTGCTGCATCGCCCTCACCCAGGCGCACCATCGCCAGAAAATGCAGCGCGTGCGCCGCTGTCGGAAGGTCTTCGATGGTTCGTCCGAGCGCGGCGGCTTCTTCGAGCCGCGGGCCGGCGGCACCAAGATCGCCTTCGGTCCACGCCAGCACGCCATCCCCCAGGAGTGCTCGTGCGCGGGAAGGTGTCGGTCTGTGATCGCGTTCGATGCCGGCCGAGAGAAAGGTCCGTCCCTCACGCCAGTGGCCCCGATGGAACCAGAACCAGAACAGGGCGCTCGCGAGCCGCGAGGCGCGGTCCTGTGCGCCGTCGCGCGCTGTGCGTTCCAACACGATTCGCAGGTTGGAATGCTCACGTTCGAGCACGGCGAGCCAGGTCTGTCGAGCGGAGGTGTTGATGCTGGGCGCAATCCCTTCCGCGAGCCGCAGGTAGTGGTCGGCATGTTGCGCCAACACCGGGGATGCGTCTTCAGCGGCGACAAGCTTCTGATAGGCGTACTGGCGCACGGTCTCCAGCAACCGATACCGAAGATTCGTCCCTTCTCGATCGGTCACATGTACGAGCGACTTGTCGATCAAGTGGCTGAGAATCTCGACGACGCCGGCGCCGTCCGCGTCAAGTCCGGCAGCCACGTCCTCGGCCGCTTCCAGCGTGAAGCTGTCGACGAAGACCGACAACCGGCCGAGCAGTCGGCGCTCCGGGCCGGTGAGCAGGTCGTAGCTCCAGTCGATCGCCGCTCGCAGAGTCTGGTGTCGGGGCAGCTCAGTGCGGTGACCGCTGCCGAGCACACGAAGGCACTCATGAAGTCGGGCGGCGATCTGCTCGGCCGATAGTGCACGGACCCGCGCCGCGGCCAGCTCGATCGCCAGCGGCATCCCGTCGAGATGGCGGCAGATGTCCGTGACCGCCTGACAGTTACTGGTCGAGAGCACGAACGACGGCAGCGCAGCTCGCGCCCGCTCGGCAAAGAGTCGCACGGACTCGTACGTCGAGGGCGTGGTCCGGCGGCGGCGCTTCCTGAGAAGAAGGAACGGACAGCGGCGGAACAAGGAAGATTCGTTCGCCATCGCTCCGCAACGGCTCGCGGCTCGTCGCGAGGATCCGCAATCGCGGCGCTGCCTGCAGGAGCTCCTGAAGCAGGCTGGCACTTGCGCCGATGACGTGCTCGCAGTTGTCAACGACGAGGAGGACCTCTCGAGGTGCGAGAAACGTGCGGAGCGTCTGGGTCAGACCTTGCCCCGGCTGCTCGCGCACGCCAAGCACCGTGGCGACCGCCTGCGGCACGAAGGACTCGCCGCCCAGTGGTGCCAGATCAACCCACCAGACACCGTCGTTGAACTTCTCGTCGAGCGTTCCCGCCACCTCGAGAGCGAGGCGCGATTTACCGGAACCGCCCGCACCAACGAGCGTCAGCAGGCGCGACTGTTCGAGCGCCTGCGCGATGTCGACGATTTCGCGCTGCCGGCCCACCAGGCTCGACAGTCTCGCTGGCAGATTTGTGTGGGAGGTCTGGCCGACAAAACGGTAGCCGAGACGATGAGCGGTTTCGACGAATCGCGGGGCGTCTGGATCATCGCCAAGCGCATCGCGGATTTCCCGGACGCAGACTTTGAGCACGGTGTCGGTCACGGCCGTGTTCGGCCAGACCGCCGCCAGCAACTGGTCCTTCGTCACAAGGCGCCCGGCGCGTGTGACCAGATGTTCCAGCACCGCGAACGCTTTCGGTCGCAACGGGATGACCGACAGCCCACGATGGAGACTGCGATTCACCCTGTCGAGTCGAAACGGCGCGAACGTGATCTGAGGCGGGTCCTTGGCCGACATACGTCGGTACTTGAACCGAAATTGAACCGCTCTCTTAGGACAGCAGTTTCATCACGCTGCTATTGTGCGTCTCGTTCGCATCCCGCGCAACGGAGGGTGCGACGTGTGGGGAACTGAACATGAAACAGTCCAAGTTCGATCGGCGGCGGATGTTGGCGTTGCTCGGACGTGCTGGGGGTGCGCTCGCCGCTCTGGGGGCCGCCACGCCTGAGAGCGCTGCGGCGGCGGAGCGCGAACCGGCCAACGAGCGATTAGAGCAACTGGCGGAGCGGAACGGCGGTGGACGCGTCTTGAGCACGCGACTCACGCGCGAGTATGGCGTCCGCTATCCGTTCGTGAGCGCGGGGATGGGATTCGTCTCGTATCCGCCGCTTGTGACCGCGGTGTCCAATGCGGGCGGCATCGGCGTGCTGGGCAATGCGGTCGAACCGCCAGCCAGCACGCAATCGCTCATCCGAATGATTGCGGAAGGGACGCACAAACCTCTTTGGCGTCGATCTGTTGCACGACACCACGGCGTTTGGTCCTGCGACGACCGACGCGCATATCGACGTCTGCGTGTCAGAACGCGTGAAGCTGGTCGTGTTTCACATGAACGTTCCGCCCAGGAACTGGGTGGACACACTGCACGCTGCGGGTTGTCGCGTCTGGCAACAAGCGGCCTCAGTCGAACAGGCCCTGGAGGCCGCGCACGTGGGCGTCGACGCAGTCATCGCGCAGGGGCGGCAAGCGGGCGGACACAACAAGAGCGTCGTCCGGACGCTGCCGTTGCTGCGGCGCGTCATTCGTGCCGTCAAGCCGATGATGGTCCTCGCATCCGGGGGCATCGCCACCGGCGCAGACGTTGCCGAGGCGCTCGCGCATGGAGCCGAGGGTGTGTGGGTCGGCACAAGGATGGTCGCGTCGACAGAAGCGTTCGCGCATCCCGAATACAAGCGTCGCCTTCTCGCCGCGCACGGTCGTGCGACCGCCGTCACGACTGCCTTCGGCCCGGAATATCCGAACGTCCCGTACCGTGTTCTCAGGACTGACCTGGTCAAGCGCATTGAAGGCCGCGAAGAGGAGATTCCACCGCCACAGCCCGGCGATCCTCCGATCGGCGAAACGGTGCTCTTTCCGTTCACGCTTCGAGTGCCGTACACCATGCCGCCGTTCAGCGCCGTGGTCCCAACTCCCGACACGAATGGTCAGTTCGACCTGATGGGGCTTCCAGCAGGCGAAGACAGCGTGAGCAAGATCAAAGCCGTCAAGCCGGCGGCCGAGATTGTCGCGGAGATGATGGCCGAGGCGCGGGAGATCCTCAGGGCGGAGCTGGCGGCCATGTCAGGGAATGAAAGCCGTCATCGTCGAATGGTATAAGACCTCTCAATGTCGTCGATCTCTTACAGCCTTCGAGTCGCCAGCAATTGCTCTGGCGGGTTCTTCCCGCGAGCCGTGTGCGTTCGTGTTGGCTGCACTGGACGGATCAGGAATCGCGCGTGCCGACCGCCACAGGTGATGCGTCATACCGGCGAACGTCACTGTCCACGCCGCCAGCGCGAAGTAGACGGCGACGTGGGGAATCACCGAGAGGAACTCCAGCCCGGTGGCCTGGATCAGCCTCACGGTGCAGACCGTGTACATGCCGATCGGAAACACCAGACTCCAGGACTGAGGATCGTACCGCAGGGGAAAACGCCGGACGACGTGCCGCCACACGCCCAGGATGACCAGCAACGGGATCCACCACGTGGCAAAGACCCAGAAGAACAGCGTGAAGCCAACGATGAACGGCCGGAGCGTCATCAGGAATAGCCAGTGCTCCGACTGGAGCAGGAGCGACGACCCAGCTAGCGTGGTGATGGCGACGGCACCCATATTGATCCAGTACGGCGGGGTCATCTGCTCAACCGTCAGCGCCACGAAGGTGAAGCGATAGAAGATGAGCGTGATGATCGAGAGATAGAGCATGGCTCCCAGCAGGTACATGCAGAGCGCGAAGAACAGCGCTCCCTCGCGGCCGCTCGCCATCCCAGGCGAGAGCAGCGTACCCAGGACGGAGACAGATTGCGTCGAGACGATGGCGAGGAGCCAGGCGCCGTTGATGCCGGTCTCGAGCGACGGTTTCGTCTCGCGGACGACCACCGCCGTGAAGAACGCGTACATCACCACGACCCAGAGGACGATTCCCGCAATCCACAGCACGTGAGCCGCTTCGGCGCGACCTGTCAGGATGACGATCTCGGTTCCCAGCACACACGTCGCGGCGACAACGGTGAAGAACCCCGGGCCGCGCGCGTGATTGTTCAGGTCTTCGACCACGCGCGGGAAGTAGGCCAGGAGACGGAGATACGAGCATGGTGGTCAACACGGCGTAGGCCCCGATATTGACCGCGAGAAGCGCCCACGCGATGCGCGGCATCTCCAGCAGATGCGCGGCAATCGAGACGATCCCCGTCGCCATGACCAGCGCGAAGTAGCCGGGGAAGAGATGTTCAACGGCCTCGGCGAGACGGTGCCAGGCCGTGCCGGTCGGCTGGCCGCTCATGACTCCAGCGGAACAGGAACCAGAGCAACCCGGCATTGAGACCGAGGCACGCGAGACTGCCGAGCGCAGCCGGAATCACCGTGGTGTTGTCACCACCGAGATAGGCGTTCATGGTCGCCGTGAGTAGCCAGAGCTGCAGAATGACGATCAGCACGACGAAGGCCAGCATGGCGTTGACGATCGGCAGTCGCTGCGCGCGGACCAACCGGAGACGCCGGGTCACGTCGCAGACTCCTCGACGCCTGTCGCGTAGACGATGCCTTCACGCACCTCCAGCAGGACTTTCGGTAGAGCGCGCTGCGGCGGGCCCGCAAGAGGCCGGCCGGTGTGGAGGTCGAACCAGCCATTATGGCAAGGGCAGTGCAGCCGGCCGAGTTCGACCGCGGGGACGACTGGGCAGAGCAGGTGCGTGCACTGCTGGTCGTAGGCGACGAACGTGGTCGTCCCAGTCCGGACAAGCAGTCTTGGCGTGCTGCCTTCGGGGTACATGAACGTCTTGGCGCCGCCGACGGACAGTTCGTCGACGCTCGCGATCCGCTCGCCAGCCAATCGGGCCGGCTGGCGGCTGAAGGTGCTCTTGAGCACAATCCAGAACTGGCCGACCGTGAGCGCCGCGCTCGTGAGCACGATGAACTTGACGAGCTCCCGACGCGACACGTACTCGTCCTGTGCGACGTCGATGGGAAAGTCCTGGCGCCACTTCGGCTGGTCGGCCAGCGGGCGACCGTCGGGAGGCACGGTCGCGTGGTCGAGATCCCGCGGGCCGTCGACATCACGCTGACTCTAAATCATGCGTCACCGCCAGTCGGAGATGTCATCGAAGACGTCGTCGAGGATTTCGTGACCAATCGTGGGCTCGTGCATGGCCGCCGTCACGTCCACGATTTCCGTGGCGGCGTCGCGCGGCACCATGATGTTCACCTTGGTGCGGATGGTTTGCATGCCGAACTGGAACGTGTTGACCGGCTTCGCGTGTGGACGGAGCCGCGCCATCTCCTCCCGCGTCCCGAACGCCAGTGCCTGGCTCGGGCAGACCGAGGCGCACCACGGCTTCAGCCCGACGGACGTGCGGTCGTAGCACATATCGCACTTCATCATCAGGTTCATCTTGGTCTGCATCTTCGGGACGCCAAACGGACAGGCGAGGACACAGTTGTTGCAGGCGATGCACCGCGGCTTGCTGGGCCGTGTGGACGATGCCGTCCTCCGTGCGCTTGATCGCGTCTGCCGGGCAGACCTCCGCGCACGTCGGCGAATCGCAGTGCATGCAGACAACGGGCGCCGTCTGCGTCGAGTGTCCGCGGTCCACGTAATCGAGCTGGATCATCGACTGCCCCTTGTGGGTGTCGCATTCGGTGCAGGCCTGGATGCACGCCTGGCAGCCGATACACCGGCCCGGGTCGATGAAGAATTCGCGCGCGTCCGGCACAGGCATCCGGTGTGGAGGCACCTGGCCTACTGCTGCGGCTCGAGGGCAGCGGCGTACTCGGGCGGCGCCTCCGCCTTGCGAACCCGCACCGCGCACACTTTGTACTCAGGAATTTTCGAAATCGGGTCCTGGGCCGAAATGGTGAGCTGATTGGCGCTCTTGCGGCCCGCCCAGTGGTACGGGATGAAGACGGTGTCGGGCCGGATGGTCGTCACGACCGAGGCGCGCAACGTGCAGTTGCCACGGCGGCTCTCGGCCAGGTCCAGTCGCCCTCGGCGATACCCAGCCGCGCGGCCAGCCGCGGGTGGATCTCGATTCGCGGCTCGGGACAGTGATCGACGAGCGGCCCGATGCGCCTGCGTTTGATTCCCGGAGAGGAATTGGCTGACGACGCGTCCGGTGGTGAGGATGATCGGGAACTGCTCGTCGACGTCCTCGGTCGGCCCGACGTAGGGCGTCACGTTCCAGCGGGCCTTGCCGTCAGGGAAATAGAACGGTCCGGCGCCCTGTGCGACCGGGTTCCATGAGCCTGGTTCGAACAGGCGGACCGTGCCCTGTGGCCCGGGCGCCGGGACGCCTGCGGGCATCTCGGCGGGACACGGCCAGAACACGCCGAAATTCTCCTCGATGCGCTCGTAGGTAATTCCGGAGTAGTCCGCGACTCCTCCCTTGGAGGCCACTCGCAGCTCCTCGAAGATCTCGCGCGGGCTCTCGAAGGTGAGGCCCTGCTCCCGGCCGAGCGCCTTCGCGATGTCCTGGATGATGTGCCAGTCGCGGTGAGCCTCGCCCGGGCACTCGACGGCCTTGTTGATCTTGATCGACTCGGCCCTCGAGCTGCGTGACGGTGCCTTCATCCTCTTCCTGCAGCGAACCTGGCAGGACGATGTGCGCGTAGCGTGCACTCTCGCTCATGAAGAAGTCGATCGCGACGTAGTACTCGAGCTTCTCGAGCGCCTGCCGGACGAAGTTGTTGTCCGGCAGCGAGACCACCGGGTTGAAGCAGATGCTCAACAGTCCCTTGATCTCCCCTTGTCGATCTTGCGGATGATTTCGTAGGCATCGACGCCAGGCTGCGGGAGCGCCGCCGGATCCATCCCCCACACGCCGGCGATGTAGGCGCGGTGCTCGGCATTGGCAAGGTCGCGCCCGCCGGGGAGTTGGTCGCATTTCTGTCCGTGTTCGCGCCCCCCTGCCCGTTGGCCTGTCCGGTGATCGTCGCGTAGCCGCAATGCGGGCGGCCGATGCGCCCGGAGGCCAGCACGATGTTGATGGCGCTCAGCACGTTCTTGACGCCGTTGCTGTGGTGCTCCAGCCCCCGCGCATGACAGAGGAAGCTCGTCTTCGCCGTGCCCCACCACTCGGCGGCTTGCTCGATCGTTTTCACCGCGATGCCGGTGACCTCCGCCGTTCGCTGTGCCGTCCAGTCGTGCACATGTTCCGCGACGGCTTCGAACCCGACCGTGTGGTTCTCGATGAATTGATGATCGAGCCAGTCGTGCTCGATCATCAGGTGCAGCATGCCATTGAAGAGCGCCGTGTCGCGTCCAGGCTTGACCGGCAGGAACAGATCGCAGGTACGTGCGACCGGTGTGATGCGCGGATCAACCACCATGACCTTGGCGCCCTGCTCGCGGGCCTGCCAGACATAGTTCGTGGTGATCGGCGCGCATTCGGCGATGTTGGCGCCGCTTACCAGGATCACGTCCGCGCCAAGAATGTCCCTCCAGGGATTGGCCGCGCGATCGACGCCGAACGCCTTCTTGTTGCCCGCTCCGGCGCTGACCATGCACAGCCGGCCGTTGTAGTCGATGTTGGCGGTACGCAGGCACATGTGGGCAAACTTGCCCATCAGGTAGGTCTTTTCGGTGGTCAGGCTCGCGCCAGAGAGGATCGCGAACGCGTCGTTCCCGAAGGCTTGTTGTATGCGATCAATCTCCGCAGCGGTCCGGCGGATCGCGTCGTCGTAGGCCAGCGTCCGGAAGCCGCCTGGCGAGCTGGGATCGCTTCGCGTAGGCATGGAGCAACCGATCCGGATGTGACTGCTGCAGGTACCGTTTGATGCCCTTCGGGCACATCATCCCCTTGTTGAAGGGGAATTCGTACCACGGCTCCACGCCAACCACGAAGTTGTCCTTGACCTTGAGTTGCATACCGCACTGCTGACCGCAAAAACAGCAGTGCGTCTTAACTACGTCGCTGGCTCGACACCGATGTCAATCCACGTTCGCTCGAGTAGGCGAGGTGAGGCCCGAACTCGCGGATCGTCTCGGATCGAGTGACGGCGTGGTCGGAGTCGTCATCATGGCGGCCTGTGGCAACTCGGTCACGGGTGGAAGTTGTCGGCGTCTTCAGCACCGAGCGGGCCCTGCCCCAGCCCCTGGTTGGCATGGACGGGCATCGGAAGCGGGTGGCCGTCCGGAAGCGGAACTCCGCCGCGGTGGCCCTGCCAGAGCGTGCTCTGCGCCGCGACCAGCGACGCACGCCGGCAGGGCGGGCAAATCCATTGGTAGTGCTCGTCCGCGCTCCCCGGAATCTCGTACGTGAACCCGAGCTGCCGCTCGACCTCGATCAGATCCTCGACGTGCATACGCGAGCTGAACGCGTGGCCGCACCGACGACAGTGGGCTTGTTCCTGGGTGCGCGCCGACGTCCTTGTAGAACCCGACCCCCAGTTGCGCCGGCCGCTGGAAGATGTGGAAAAACTTTCCGAACGGCAACCAGAGAAACGTGCCGATCACCGTGATCGCATGAAGAATCGCGATAAACGTGTAGGCGTAGCCCTTCATCCACGTGTAGCTCACGGTGAGCATCAACCCGGTCAGGCTGACGGCAAAGAGGAGGATCAGCGGCATGAAGTCTTCGGCGAACCGTTGAACGGCCGCGACGCCCTCCTCGCGCATGCGCCGCCGCATGGCCAGCATCACGCCTGGAATCACCAGGAACGCCGACCACACCAATCCGTGGAACACGAGGAATCCGAAGAGGGAGTCGTGCGGAAAGCGGAACGTCGGGAAGCCGAACGCGACCGCCTCGTACAGCGAGAGATCGCCAGCAACCGGACGAAAGTGCAGCCAGCCAAAGACGAGAGGAAAGGTGATGGCCACGGCGATCAGGCACCCCCACATGATGAGCATGTGTGTGAGCCCGCGCAGTCGATCCCGCGCGAAGATGAAGCGATTGCCGAGCACATCGAGGCCAACGCGCTCGACCGACGTGCCAGCGTTGCGCAGTCGCCACCCGCGCCGGAAGAACGCCTGCCAGCCGCGTCGCCAGTACATGGCGGTGGGCGGCCGTTGCAGCCACATGGCATACCGGTAAGTCAGGCCGAATGTGGCGAACAGCACGGAGAACGTGTAGCCAACGAGGGCGGCGTCGAAGTGGGCGAGTGTGCGCGAACCGACGAGGATGAGGACCAACAATACCAGTGTGGCGCCGGTGCCCCACACGACGGGCTTAATCACCTGGCGAAACGCCGATTCCCGATGCGACGCCGTGTCGGAAGAAACAGGCATTCAAGCAACCTTGCCCCATTGCCTTGGCGAGTCGGGGACCACTCGCATCAGAAGCGTCATGCCCCTGTAGTCGGTAACGGACGGCCGCTTCGGGAGTACGCGCAAGTCTACCCAATCCATCTCTGAAGGAAGCACGAATTGGTCCGTCCTAGACCTGAAAATTTCCAGCGCCCCGTCGCGAAGGCGGTGCGACCTTGGAGACGCTCGCGCACCGCGGTTAAGGTTCAGCGCTCCGCCGATCCCTACGGCATTCCGGATCTCCTCCGAGAAGCCGGGGGTGTTGCTCGATGAACGTCGCCGGAATCGCTTTCCAAGCGTCCTCCGTCAATTACTCCGACATCGGGCTGTCTCGAGAATCAGACAGGCCGCCCTCTCTCCGCACGGGGCTAGGCGTAAGCGCCGCGATCGCGCATCATGAATCGATGCGGCGACCACCGAACCCTGCATGAGCGGCGACGCCAGAGAAGAGGCCGGCGACGTCCGCATGCGCGGCTTCGCGCACCGGCACACGGTCGAGGCCGCGCTCGCCTGGCTGGATGCGCGCACGTCTCCGCTGCGCTCCGAGATCGTGCCGTTGGCGCATGCATCCGGGCGCATCGTCGCCGCGCGCGTCGTCAGCGGCACGGACGTTCCCGGATTCGACCGCGCGACGATGGACGGCTACGCCGTCGTGGCGGCGAGCACCGAGGGCGCGACCGCCTACAATCGCCTTCCGCTCGTCGTGATCGGCGACTCGCTTCCCGGGCGGCCGTTCGACGGCTCGGCCGTCGCCGGGCAGGCGGTTCGCATCATGACCGGCGCGCCGATGCCGCGAGGATGCGACGCGGTCGTCCCCGCCGAGTGGGTCGAGCCTGCGACCGCCGAAGACGATCCTTCCATCAGCATTCTCGCGACGGTCACGCCCGGCAAGCACGTGGGCCACGTGGGCGAAGACGTCCGCCGCGGCACCGTGCTGTTCGAGTCTGGGCGCATGCTGCGGCCGCAGGATCTGGGTGTGCTCAGCTCGATCGGCGTGAGCGACGTCACGGTGACCTGCCGCCCGCGCGTTCGCCTGGTGATCACCGGCAACGAACTGCTGCCGGCCGGATCGCAGCCGCACGGCCATCGAATCGCCGACGCCAACGGGCCGATGCTTGCGGCGCTGGTCGAGCGCGATGGCGGCATCGTCGATTGTCCCGGTCTGGTGCCCGACGAGCCCGACGCGATCCTCGACGCGCTTCGCGCCGATGCCGACGTCGTCATCGTGTCCGGCGGATCGAGCGTTGGCATCGAGGACCTCGCCCCCGCGCTGGTCGCGCGACACGGTGAGCTGGCCATCCACGGGATCGCGATGCGGCCCAGCAGCCCGACCGGCCTCGGCCGGATCGACGACCGGCTCGTGTTCCTGCTCCCCGGCAATCCTGTGTCGTGCCTGTGCGGCTACGACTTCTTCGCCGGCCGGGCGATTCGCGCGCTCGGCGGACGAGCACGGACATGGCCGTACCGCGCCGTGCGGGCGACGCTCGACGCGCAAGATCAGCTCGCCGATCGGGCGGCTCGACTATGCGCGCGTGCAGATTGCCGACGACGCGGTCGAGCCGCTGGCGGTCGCCGGCGCATCGGTGCTCTCGTCGACCACGCGCGCCGACGGTTTCGTCATCGTCCCCGCGGACAGCGAAGGGTTTGCGCCCGGCGCCGAGGTGGAGGTCTGGCTCTATGCGTGAGCAGGAGCAGTTTCTCCAGGTCCTCGACCGCGACGAGGCGGAGCGCCGTTTTCGCGCCGCGCTCGACCTGACGCCACGCGGCGTGGATCGCGTGCCGCTCGATGCGGCGCTCGACCGCGTCCTCGCCACCGACGTCAACGCGCCGGTGGACGTGCCCTCGTTCGATCGATCGAACGTCGACGGGTTCGCCGTCGTTGCCGAAGACACGTTCGGCGCGTCAGAAGAAGCGCCGCGCCCGGTGCAGCTCTGCGACGAAACGATTCATACCGGCGTCGTGCCGAAAAGCGTGGTGCGGCCCGGAACCGCGGTGTCGATCGCCACCGGCGGGATGGTCCCGCGCGGCGCCGATGCGGTGGTGATGGTCGAGCATGCCGAGGTGCGCGGCCGCGAGCTGCGAATCGCCAGAGCCGTCGCCGCAGGCAGCGGGATCTCGTTTGCCGGCACCGACATCACCGCCGGCGAAACCGTTCTCCGCCGCGGCCACCTGCTGACCAGCCGCGATACCGGCGTGCTGGCGGCGGTTGGCGTCGCCGCCGTCGACGTCTGGAGAAAACCGATCGTGGCGATCCTCTCGACCGGCGACGAGATCATCGCGCCAGGCGAGCCGATGCGGCCGGCGCACGTCTACGACTCGAACGCCCAGGTGCTCGCCGACGCGGTTCGCGAACTGGGCGGCGAGCCTCTGCGCCTCGGCATCACGCAAGACGACGTTGGCGAGCTGCGCGAGAAGTTGCGGCGGGCGATCGACTTTGGCGATGTCGTTCTGCTGTCGGGTGGCACGAGCAAGGGAGAGGGGGACCTCTCGTACCGCGTCGTCGCCGAGCTCGACCGATCCCGGCATCGTCGCGCACGGCGTCGCGCTCAAGCCGGGCAAACCGATCTGCCTCGCTGCGACACGCGGTCGTCCGGTGGTCGTGCTGCCCGGGTTTCCGACATCCGCGATCTTCACGTTCCACGAGTTCGTGGCGCCGGTGCTGCGACTGCTGGCCGGCCGGGGTGCGCAGGAGCGAACCGTCGTGCCGGCGCGGCTGGCCGTCAAGGTGAACAGCGAGATCGGCCGCACCGAATATCTGCTCGTCGGGTTGGTCGAGACGGCCGCACGAAGGCGACGGCACGCGGCTCGCGGCGTATCCGATGGGACAGGGCTCCGGCAGCGTCACCACGTTCAGCCGCGCCGACGGCTTCGCGACCATCGGCCGGCACCACGAGATCGTTCAGGCCGGGACCGTCATCGACGTGCAGCTGCTCGGCCGCGAGCTGCAGCTCGCCGATCTGGTGGTGATTGGCAGCCACTGCATCGGCCTCGACTACCTGCTTGGCATGCTGCAGCAGCGCGGCGTGCGCTCGAAGTTCCTCGCCGTCGGCAGCACGGCGGGACTGGACGCGGCAAAACGAGGTGAATGCGATCTGGCGGGCATCCACCTGCTCGATCCGGAGACCGACGAGTACAACCGGCCGTTTCTCACGCCAGCGCTCGAGCTCGTCGCCGGCTACGGCCGCGCGCAAGGCGTCGTCTTTCGCGAGGGTGATGAGCGATTCGAAGGACGATCGGCGCGCGAGGCGGTGGCCGCCGTCCGCAACGATCCGGCGTGCGTGATGGTCAACCGCAACCAGGGCAGCGGCACACGCGCGCTGATCGATCGTCTACTCGAGGGCGTCAAGCCGGCCGGCTATCCGGTGCAGCCGCGCAATCACAATGCGGTCGCTGCCGCCGTGGTGCAGGGCCGCGCCGATTGGGGCGTCACGCTGGACACGATCGCGAAGAACGCGGGGCTCGGATTCCTGCCGCTCCGCGAGGAGCACTACGACTTCGTCGTGCCCAGATCGCGAGCCGAACGGCCTGGCGTCGTGGCGTTCAAAGCGCTGCTGGCGGAGCCGTCTACGAGAGCCGCGCTCGCGCGCCTGGGCATGAAGGTGTCGTCGTGACCACGGGTGGCATCGTTCTGTGCGGCGGCCGATCGACCCGGATGGGTTCGCCGAAGGCGCTGTTGCCGTTCGGCGACGAGACGATGCTGCAGCGTGTGGTTCGGCTGCTCGGAAGCGTTGTCTCGCCGCTCGTCGTCGTCGCGGCGCCGGATCAGTCGCTGCCCGAGCTGCCGGCTGCCGTGAGCGTGACGCGCGACGAGCGCGAGGGCCGCGGCCCGCTCGAAGGGCTGCGAGCGGGCTTGAAGGGGCTGCCGGCCACCGTCGACGCCGCGTACGTCACCAGCTGCGATGTTCCGCTCCTGGTTCCCGCCTTCGCGCTGCGCATGATCGATCTGATGGGCGACGCCGACATCGCGGTGATGGAGATTGACGGCTTTCCGCATCCCCTTTCCGCGGTCTACCGGCGGAGCACGCTGCCGCACGTCGAGAAGCTCCTCGCCGAGGATCGCCTGCGGCCGGTGTTCCTGTTCGACGCGGTAAAGACGCGGCGAGTGCGGCCGGAGGAGATGATCTCCGTGGACCCGCAGCTCCTGACGCTGCGCAATCTCAACACGCGCGAAGACTACGAGCAGGCTCTCGAGGCGGCGCTAAAGCGCCGCCCTACGCCTTAGCGTCGGCGGTGTACGCGGGCGCGGGGCTTTAGCCCCGCCAGGTTCACCAGCCGCGCTGGCGGTGGTATTCGGCGACCAGGCTCGAAAGGTGCTCGCGGGTGAGCGTCGCCGCCGGATCGTTCGACAGCGGGTCGGTGAGAAACCGGTCGGGCAGCGTGTCCTCGTCGCGCGTCCACCCGGCCAGCAGGTTGAACTGACGCTTGACGCCGACGATGCGCCGGGCCGTGTCGCGCAGCTCGCCGGCGGTCACGTCCCAGCCGGTGACGAGGTGCAGCATCGTCGCCGCCTCCGCGTAGAAATCGTCGAACACGCCGCGAAGGAACTTGCAGAGGATGAGCGAGTCCATCACCGCCGCCCTGTCCTCGGTGTCGATCGCGTGGCGGACCGCATCGAGCGTCACGTGGCGGCGATCCACCTTGTCCGAGAAGTCGACCTCGTAGGCGCCGCTGCGGTTGTGGTCGGCGCCGCGTGCGCCGACCGCGAACCCGAGCGCCATCGTCTGCAGCGCGCGCGGCTCGTAGCCGGGGATCTCGAGCCCCTTGACCTGCGGCGCGAAGGCGATGCTCCCGTGGCCGATCGCGCCGGCGGCGCGCCGGCTGCCTTCGGCGAGCAGGTGGCCGATTCCCTCGCGCTCGGCCACCATCCCGATCGCGCGCAGCAACGCATCGCCGCTGCCGAAGGTGAGCCACGGCTCGTCGAGCCAGCCGCGCTCGACGCACTCCATCGCGAAGGCGATCGTGCCGCCGGCGCTGATCGTGTCGACGCCCAGGTCGTCGCAGAGCTTCGCGGCGCGCAACACCGCGTCCGCGTCGCCGACGCCGCACAGCGGCCCGAGCGCAAACAGGCTCTCGTATTCGAGCCGCACCCCCGCTGCGTCGCCCGACGCGTAGATGTGCTCGCACCCGATCGTGCAGGCGGCGCAACTCGCGCGCGTACGGGCATGCGTCGTGCGGATGTACTCCGGTGAGATTGCGTCGGCGCCTTCGAACGTGCCGCTCTGGAAGTTGCGCGTCGGCAGCGCGCCGAGGCGATTGAACGTCAGCAGGTTGGCCGCCGTGCCGAGCTCGCGATACTTGGCGGTTGCGGGTCCGAACGAGCGCGCTGACAGATCCCGGCTGTACGCGGTCAGCCCCGCCGGGTGTGCCCACTCGCAGCGCTGGGTCCCCCGCACCGCGATGGCCTTGATGTTCTTGCTGCCCAGAACAGCGCCGCTGCCGCCGCGGCCGGCATGGCGGCCGTCGTGCGAGATGGTCGCGTAGCGGACCGCATGCTCGCCGGCCGGGCCGATTGACGCAATCCGGAACTCGGGGCCCAGCCTCGCGCTCAACGCCGTTTCGGTCGCCCGGCAGGTCGCGCCTCGCAGATCCTCGGCTGGCTCCATGCGCACGACGCCGTCGTCGACGATCAGCACCGAGAGCTCGGGCGCACGGCCGACGATGACGATCGCGTCGCCACCCGACCGCTTGCCGGCGATCGCGAAAGCGCTGCCGGCGAGCGAGTCGTTGATGCGATCGGTCAACGGGCTCTTGCTGACGACGGCGAACTTGGCGGAGGTGGTCAGCGGGCTGCCGACGAGAGGGCTGAAGGAGAAGACGAGCGGCGCCTCAGGCGCGACCGCATCACCAGTTGGATCGCCTTCGTCGAGGAGCAGCCGTGCGCCGAGGCCGCTGCCGCCGATGAACTTGCCGCAGCGTCGTTTCAGCCAGCGGGATCCACTCGGCGCTGCCGCACGATGCGTCGATTCGCAGGTAGCGGCCGTGGTACCCGTAAGGCATGGAACTTTTGACCCAGGCAGCCCTGCAGGGCTGCGCTACGTTCAATCTCGCGTGATCATCCGCCCGCGTCGGCCGACAGGATCAGCACGCAGTCGCTGTCGACCAGCTGCGTGCGCGGATCGCTGACGAACCGGTCGCCGTTCAGGTTGGCGACAAACGACGGGCGCAGCTCGTCGGCGGCGACGAGCTCGCTAAAGGACGGAAAGCGAGCGGCAAGGGCGCGGAGCAACTGGCCGAGCGTCTCGGCCTGCAACTCGATTTCGGCGACGCCCGCCCGCTCGCGCGGAAGACCCAGGAACTCGACTCGCATGGTGCGCCTTGCAAAATGTTAGCATGGCGATTCAGGCCCTTCGACACGTCGATGCCGAAACATCAGCGGTCAGACAATCGAGCGCGCAAGCGCGGCGCCCCGAAGGGACGCCGCGTCGATCCGGCCGCGCGGGCGGCGGTCGTGGCGCTGCTCGGCCGTTCGCCGCGCCGCCGCGACCTGCTGATCGAACACCTGCACCTGATCCAGGATCGCTTCGGCTGTCTTTCGGCGGCCCACCTCGCCGCGCTGGCGGCCGAGATGCGGATGGCGATGGCGGAGGTGTACGAGGTCGCGACCTTCTACCATCACTTCGACGTGGTGAAAGAGAACGAGGCGCCGCCGCCGCCGCTGACCGTGCGCGTATGCGACTCGATCGCCTGCGATCTCGCCGGCTCGCGCGCGATGCTCGAGTCGCTGCCGGCGCTGCTCGGTGCGAACGTTCGCGTCGTGCCGGCGCCGTGCGTCGGCCGCTGCGACACCGCGCCGGTGGCGATCGTCGGGCAGAACCCTGTGCCCAATGCGAGCGCGTCGAAGGTGCGCGCGCTCGTCGATGCCGGCGCCGTGACGCACCCGCAGCGAGGCGACGCGCATCCCGATCTCGACATCGTCACGCCGGGCCACATCGACTACCACGCCTACCGCTCGGCAGGCGGCTACGAGCTGGCGGCGGCGTGCGCCGCCGGCGCGCGCCAGCGCGACGACGTGATTGCCGCGATGGAGAATTCCGGGCTGCGCGGGCTCGGCGGCGCCGGTTTTCCGGTGGGGCGCAAGTGGAAGGTGGTTGCCGGCGAGCCGGAGCCGCGGCTGATGGCCATCAACATCGACGAGGGCGAACCGGGAACCTTCAAGGACCGCTATTACCTCGAACGTGACCCGCACCGTTTTCTCGAAGGCGCGCTCGTCGCAGCCTGGGCAGTCGGGATCGCCAGGATTTACATCTACCTGCGCGACGAGTATCACGGCTGCCGCGCGATCCTGCAGCGCGAGATCGCGGCGCTCCAGGCCAACCCGCCGTATCCCATTCCGCCCATTCACCTGCGCCGCGGCGCCGGCGCCTACATCTGCGGCGAAGAGTCGGCGATGGTCGAATCGATCGAGGGCAGGCGCGGCGAGCCGCGGCTGCGCCCGCCGTACCTCGCGCAGGTCGGGCTGTTCAACCGGCCGACGCTCGAGCACAACATGGAGACGCTGCACTGGGTGCGCGAGATCCTCGAGAAAGGTCCGGAGTGGTTTGCCGGCCATGGGCGTCACGGCCGCAAGGGGCTGCGCTCGTTCTCAGTGAGCGGGCGCGTCAAGAAACCCGGCGTGCACCTCGCGCCGGCGGGGATCACGGCCAACGAGCTCGTCGATGAGTATTGCGGCGGCATGCTCGACGGCCACGTCTTCAGCGCCTACTTGCCGGGAGGCGCATCGGGCGGCATCCTGCCGGCATCGATGGCCGACATCCCGCTCGACTTCGATACGCTGAACCAGTACGGCTGCTTCATCGGTTCGGCGGCGATCGTGATCTTGTCCGATCGCGATCGCGTCCCCGATGCGGCGCGCAACCTGATGAAGTTCTTCTCCGAGGAATCGTGCGGCCAGTGCACGCCCTGCCGCGTCGGCACGGCGAAGGCGCTGGCGCTGATGGAACGCCCGGTCTGGGACGAGCCGTTGCTGCGGGAGCTGTCGCAGGCGATGGTCGACGCGTCGATCTGCGGCCTCGGGCAGGCCGCGCCAAACCCGGCGCTGTCGGTGCTCAAATACTTTCCGCAGGCGGTCAAATAGAGTGGCGACATGGCCGTAGATCCATCGATGCAGCGGGTCGATTCGGCGGGCGCGGCGGCGCCGATCGAGTTCACGCTCAACGGCCGGGCGGTCACCGGCCGCGCCGGCGAGAACCTGATCGAGGCCGCGGCGCGCTACGGCATCGAGGTGCCGCGCCTCTGCTACAAGCGGGGGATGCGTGCCGACGGCAACTGCCGCGCCTGCATGGTGGAGATCAAGGGCGAGCGCGTGCTCGCGCCGTCGTGCTGCCGCTTTCCGGCCAGCGGCATGGTCGTCACCACCGACAGCCCGCGTGCGCTCGCCAGCCAGCGGATGGTCGTCGAGCTCCTGCTCTCGGACATCGCCGAAGAGGCCTACACGCTCAACTCCGAGCTGGATCAGTGGGCGCGCAAGCTCGATGTCGGCAAGCCGCGCTTCCCGGCACGGCATCAGCCGGCCGAGGATCTGTCGCACGCCGCCATCGCGGTGCACCTCGACGCGTGCATCCAGTGCGGCCGCTGCGTGCGCGCCTGCCGCGAGGAGCAGGTCAACGACGTCATCGGCTACGCGTTCCGCGGCGGCCACTCGAAGATCGTCTTCGACTTCGACGATCCGATGGGCGACTCCACCTGCGTCGCCTGCGGCGAGTGCGTCCAGGCGTGCCCGACCGGCGCGCTGATGCCCGCGCGCGACGCGGGCCTGGTCGTCGCGGACAGGCAGGTCGAGTCGGTGTGCCCGTACTGCGGCGTCGGGTGCCAGCTCACCTATCACGTCAAGGCGAACACCATCCTGTTCGTGCAGGGCAAGGACGGGCCGTCGAACTCGAGCCGGCTGTGCGTCAAGGGGCGCTACGGCTTCGACTACGTCCAGCACCCGCAACGCCTCACCGTGCCGCTGGTGCGCAGGCCGGGCATCCCCAAGCACAAGGACTTCGTCGTCGATCCGGACGACTGGCAGAGCGTCTTCCGCGAGGCGAGCTGGGACGAGGCGCTCGACTTTGCTGCCGCCGGCCTGCGCGAGACCCGCGACGCGCACGGAAAGAAATCGCTCGCCGGCTTCGGCTCGGCGAAGGGGACCAACGAGGAGGCCTACCTCTTTCAAAAGCTGGTGCGGACCGGCTTCGGTTCCAACAACGTCGACCACTGCACGCGCCTGTGCCATGCCTCGAGCGTCGCCGCGCTGATGGAAGGCATCAACTCCGGGGCGGTGTCGAACCCGGTCCGCGACGTGGCGAAGGCCGAAGTCATTTTCGTCATCGGCGCGAACCCGACCGTGAACCATCCGGTCGCCGCGACCTGGATGAAGAATGCCGCCAAGTCGGGCGCCAAGCTCATCGTCGCCGACCCGCGGCGGAGCGATCTCGCGCGGCACGCGACCTACTACCTGCAGTTCCATCCCGATACCGACGTCGCGCTGCTCAACGCGATGCTGGCCGCGATCGTCGAGGAAGGGCTGGCCGACGAGGCGTTCATCCGCGACCGCACCTCGGGCTACGACGCGCTGGTCGAGAACGTGAAGCAGTTCTCGCCCGAGGCGATGGCGCCAATCTGCGGCATCGACGCGGAGACGATCCGCGCCGTCGCCCGGCTCTACGCGACGTCGAAGGGCTCGATGATCATGTGGGGGATGGGCATCTCCCAGCACGTGCACGGCACCGACAACGCCCGCTGTCTGATCGCGCTGGCGCTCTCGACCGGGCAAATCGGCAAGCCGGGCTCCGGCCTGCACCCGCTGCGCGGCCAGAACAACGTGCAGGGCGCGTCGGACTCGGGCCTGATCCCGATGTTCTATCCCGACTATCAGCGCGTCGCGGCGCCGGAGGCGCGGCAGCGTTTCGAGACGCTGTGGAAGACGCCGCTCGATCCCGAGCCTGGGCTGACGGTGGTCGAGATCATGAACGCGGCGAAGAAGCGCCAGATCCGCGGCATGTACATCATGGGCGAGAACCCGGCGATGTCCGACCCGGACGTCGATCACGCCCGCGAGGCGCTCGCCGCGCTCGATCATCTGGTGGTGCAGGACATCTTCCTCACCGAAACCGCCTACCTCGCCGACGTGGTGCTGCCGGCGACGGCGTGGCCGGAGAAGAACGGCACCGTGACCAACACCGACCGCATGGTGCAGCTCGGGCGGAAAGCCATCGACTCGCCCGGCGATGCCCGGCCCGACCTGTGGATCATCAACGAGCTGGCGCGCCGCATCGGCCTCGACTGGCAGTACGCGCACCCGCGGCAGGTGTTCGAGGAGATGCGCGCCTGCATGGACTCGATCGCGGGCATCACCTGGGAACGCCTCGAGCGTGAATCGTCGGTCACCTATCCCTGCCGCGCCGAAGGCGATCCCGGCCAGCCGGTGGTGTTCGTCGACAACTTCCCGACCTCGACCGGCCGCGCGCGGTTCGTCCCGGCCGACCTGATTTCCGCCGACGAGCGCCCCGATGCGCAGTATCCGACGGTGCTCATCACCGGCCGTCAGCTCGAGCACTGGCACACCGGCGCGATGACGCGGCGCGCCTCGGTCCTCGATCACATCGAGCCGGAGCCCGTGGCGTCTGTCCACCCGCTCGATCTCGAGCAGCTGCGCGTCCAGCCGGGCGAGACGCTGACAATCGCCTCGCGCCGCGGCGAAATCTCGCTCTACGCGCGCGCCGACGACGGCATGCCGCGCGGGGCGGTGTTCGTGCCGTTCTGCTACTACGAGGCGGCCGCCAACAAGCTCACCAACCCGGTCCTCGATCCGTTCGGCAAGATTCCCGAGTTCAAGTACTGCGCGGTCCACGTGACCAGAGGCGGGACGCCGCCCGAGCGTCTCAGCTTCGGCGGCGGTACCCTTCTCCCGCAAACAACGCCTGACGATTGAGAACCCGTAGGGCAGCCCTTTAAGGGCTGCCGGCACGTGGCGGGCCTGAAGGCCCGCCCTACAAAAGAGCGAGCGTTACGGCTTCTCCGTGAGCAGGTAGACCGCGAACGACGCCAGCCAGTGCTCGCCTTCGTAGTGGCCGGTGGCGACGTGCTGCAGCGCGTCGAGCGCGTGCGTCGCGCCTGCCGCGGCAAGCACCGCGCGCGCGTCGTCGCCCTCGGGAAGCGCCGCGGCGACGTGGCGCATGCACCACGCGCGGCTCAGGTTCAACCCATCCAGGTGTCCGAGCTGTGGATCGGATCGATCGGTCACGACCGCGATCTCCAGCAGGTTCTTCGGCTCGCCGCGGTTCAACCGTGGCAGGTAGTTGTGGAACCATTCCGCGAAGCGCGCCGGCGCCAGGACACGGCGCATCAGGTCGGCCTCGGCCAGCGCCGGCGAGAGGAAGTCGGAGCCGTTCGGCTCGAGCTTCGCCGGGTAGTCGGTATCGCCGCCGAAGTAGTCGAGGCTGCGCGCGATTAGCAGTTCCTTCAGCGCGGTGTGGCCGACCGTGTTGGCGTAGTCGAGCGCGAACGCCAGCCCGAAGGCCGTGTTCGGATGGAGCCCGGTGCGGATCGCATAAGTCTGCTTGGGCAGGAAGTCGAGATACCGCTGCACGAGCGCGTCGGCGAGCGGCTGAAGGTTCTCTTTCCAGCGTTTCGCCTCGGGCGCGCTCGAGAGATGCAGTTCCTCAGCGAGCTTCAATATCCAGGCCCACCCGTACATCCGCTCGAAGGCCTGCGTGCCAGGGCGTTTGAAATACGCCGCTTCGGTCAGGACGTTTTCCGCGGTGAGGTTGGCGTCGAGCGCGGAGACGATCCGCTCCCGCTCCGGCAGATCCGGGAACAGCCGGAAGAGCCGTGCGAGCATCCAGTGCCCGTGAACCGAGGAGTGCCAGTCGTAGCAGCCATAGAAGGCCGGGTGCACCTGCTGCGGCGGCTGCACGTCGCCCTCGGCGTTCAGGACGTATTGCGGAGAGTTCGGATACTCCTTGCTGACGCAGGCGAGCGTGATGCGCGCGAAGTTCGAGGCGCTCTCTCGCGTGAGCGCCGGCAGTTCAGGTGGCGGCGTGGGGCGCACAGCTCCAGAGCATGCGGCAAGGCCGGCAACGAAGGCAAAGCAGGCGAGACCCGGGAACCAGGGACGGTACAGGCGGTGGAAGGCGAAGTAGCCGGCGTAATACAACGCCACGACCGTGGCGACAATGGTGAGCGCCATCATCCAGTCGGGCAGGTCGTGGAGAAAGAGCATGCCGAAGGGTATCAGACCGGATCCGCCGGTCGAGCTGTTTGCCTGCGCTAAAATGAATGTTGTGGGAACGCCGTGGCGACCCAGTCATAAGGAGCCGTTCGCATGGCTATGAAGAAGGCGATTCTCATCGCGTGTTTCGCTGCGGTCGCCGGCGCCTCTCCGGCCTTCGCGCAGCGCTGGGGCCAGTCCGGGTTCCCGCGCGAAGGCGTCTGCTTCTTCAAGGACCCGAATTTCCGCGGCGACTATTTCTGCGCCCGCAGCGGTGAGAACATCACCGCCGTCTCCGAAGGAATGAACGACAAGATCTCGTCGATGCGCGTCTTCGGCGACACCGAGGTCACCGTCTTCAGGGACGTGCGTTTCTCGGGCAAGTCGTCGCGATTCGACTACGACATCAACAACCTGAAAGCCGAAGGCTGGAACGATCTGATCTCGTCGTTCCGCGTGCGCCGCACCTCGGGCGGTGGCCGCCCGGGCGGCGGCTACGGACGGCCGACCGAAGACCCGGATCGGATCGTTCGCCGCGCCTACCAGGACATCCTCGGACGCGAGCCCGACGCGTCCGGGCTGCGCACCTACCGCAGCCGGATCCTCGACGACAACTGGACCGAGGCGCAGGTGCGCGAGGATCTGCGGCGGAGTCCCGAGTTCCGCGAGAGGGGGTCGATGACCGTGGCGCGGGCGCAGGAGATCGTCCGCCGCGCCTATCTCTCGGTCTTGAACCGGGAGCCGGATCCGGGCAGCCAGCCATTCGTCGACCGCGTCATGCGCGATCGCTGGACGCAGCAGGACGTCGAGCGCGAGCTGCGGAAGAGTTCCGAGTACCGCCGGCGCCAGTAAAAAGGCGCTGCACGCGTACGCGGGTCCCCGTCGACGCCGCCGCCTCAATCTTGTAGTAGCCTTGCCTGCCCGCGCCTCGGCCTGGCGTCAGTGCGGGCGTGCAATCACGCTTCGAGAGCGGGACGGGACACGCGATGCATCTACCGAGTGCAAACCAGCTTCGTGTTGCCGGCGTGGCGTTGTTCGTGCTCGGGTTCGTCACCGCGCAGGACATCCAGGACGCGGGCGCACAGGGCGCGGCAAAGCCGGCCGCGCAGGCCGGCGGCAAACAGGCGCCCATTTTCGAAGTCGATCCGTTCTGGCCGAAGCCGCTGCCGAACCACTGGGTGACCGGTTCGACGATTGGTCTCTCGGTCGACGATCAGGACAACGTCTGGACCATCCACCGTCCCAACACCGTCGACGCGAACTTCAAGGCGGCGGACCTCAAGGCCAGCGAGGCCGTCGACGACGAGGTACAGCCCGGCGCACCGGGGCGCGTGAGCGGATCGGATCCGATCGGCGCCTGCTGCAAGGTGGCGCCGCCGATTCTCGTTTACGACGCGGCCGGCAACGTCGTCAGCCACTGGGGCGGCCCGGGCGCCGGCTACGAGTGGCCCGACAGCAACCACGGCGTCACCGTCGATCACAAAGGCAATGTCTGGATTGCCGGCAACGGCGGCAAGGACACGCAGGTCCTCAAGTTCACGAAGGCAGGGAAGTTCCTGCTCCAGCTCGGCAAGCACGGCGTACACAACGGCAGCAACGACACGCAGAACTTCTGGCAGCCGACGAAGATCTTCCACGAGCCGGCGGCGAACGAGGTCTACATCTCGGACGGCTACGGCAACCGGCGCGTCATCGTCTTCGACGCCGACACCGGCGCCTACAAGCGGCACTGGGGCGCGTACGGCAACAAGCCGGACGATGCGAAGATGCCGCCGTACAGCCCGTCGGCGCCGCCGTCGAAGCAGTTCAGCACGGTGCACTGCGTCATCGTCTCGGACGATGGCTTCGTCTACGTCTGCGATCGGGTGAACGATCGCATCCAGGTGTTCCGCAAGGACGGCAGCTTCGTCAAGGAAGCATTCATCGACAAGAACACCTACCGGTCGGGCTCGGTGTGGGATCTGACCTTCTCGCGCGATCCGCAGCAGACCTATATCTACGCCGCGAACGGCGTCGACGAGAAGATCAACGTCCTGCTCCGCAGCACGCTCGAAGTGCTCACCTCCTTCGGTGACGGCGGCCGGCAGCCGGGACAGTTCTTCGGCGTCCACAACCTCGCGACCGATTCGAAGGGCAACCTCTACACCGCCGAGACCTACACCGGCGCGCGCGTCCAGCGGTTCATCTACAAGGGTGTGGGACCAGTGACCAAGGCCAACCAGGGCGTGGTCTGGCCACAGCGCCGATAGCCAGCGCCCCTTCATCGCGACTCATAGGGGCGGTCTGAAGACCGTCCTTACGAGAAAAAACGTCCCTCGTTTTCATCTAGCAACAAGACAAATATTCAATCAGCGGCGACAGCTGAGCTCGAATCATTCTCGCAGCGTTGTAAACTACGCGTCTTGCTGACGCTGGTCGTAGTCGGCACCCACCTGATGAACCGGCCGGTTCGGGGTCGTCGCCGTTGAAACAACACGCTCGGAGCAGCGTGACGTTGTTCGCTGGCGGCGGCGAAATGGGTGCGCTGATGCGCGCCAAGGACTGGAGCGCGACGTCGCTCGGTCCGCCCGAACAGTGGCCGCAGAGCCTCCGCGCCGTGATCCGGATCCTGCTGACGTCGCGCTACGCGATGTGGATGGGATGGGGACCCGAACTCACGTTCTTCTACAACGACGCCTACGGCCAGATGTCGCTCGGCGCGAAACATCCGTGGGCGCTTGGACGGCCGTCGCAGGAAGTGTGGGCTGAGATCTGGCCGCAGATCGGGCCGCGCCTCGACAAGGTGCTCGCGACCGGAGAGGCGACGTGGGACGAGCGCCTGCTGCTCTTTCTCGAGCGCAGCGGCTACACCGAGGAAACCTACCACACGTTTTCCTACAGCCCGATCGCGGACGACGTCGGCGTCATCCGCGGCAACCTCTGCGTGGTCACGGAAGAGACCGCGCGAGTCATCGACGAGCGGCGCCTCGCGCTCCTGAATGAGCTGGGCGCGGAACTCGCCGCCGCGAAGACCGAAGACGACGTCTTTCGCGCGGCACGGCGTTCGGTGGCCACCGATGCGCGGCCGCTCCCCTTTACGCTGGTCTACCTCTTCGCGCCGGATGGCAGCGCGCGGCTGGTCTCGACGACCGGACTGCCGCCGTCGACGCCGCTCGAGAAGGAGACGACCCTCGGCCAGCTCGCGGTGAGCTGGGGACTCGACGCGTCGCACGGCTGGGAGACCATGGAGGTTGTGCCTGCGCCCGTGTTCGTCGACTGGCGCGTCGCGGCCGTGGGACAAGCCATCGAATCAGCTGTTCATCGCGCCAATCCGTCATCAGGCGCAGGCGGGCACGGCCGGCGTCTTCATCGCCGGCGTCAACCCGTATCGCCGGGTTGACGAAAAGTACCGCAGCTTCGTGAGTTTGTTCGTCGGCCAGGTGACGGCGGGGCTCGCCAACGTGCGCGCCTACGAAGAAGAGCGGCGGCGCGCCGAAGCGCTCGCCGAGCTCGATCGGGCCAAGACGGCGTTCTTCTCGAACGTCAGCCACGAATTCCGGACGCCGCTGACGCTGATGCTCGGGCCGACCGAGGACGCGCGCAGTTCCGAGGACCGCGCGCTGCGCGGCGAGGACCTCGACACGGTCTATCGGAACGAAGTGCGCCTGCTCAAGCTGGTGAACACGCTGCTCGACTTCTCGCGTATCGAGGCGGGGCGGGTGCAGGCACATTTCGAGCCCGTCGACCTCGCGCGGCTGACGGCGGACCTGGCCGGCGTCTTCCGTTCGGCCGTCGAGCGCGGCGGCCTGCAGCTGCGCGTCGACGCCCCGCCGCTGCCGGAGCCGATCTACATCGACCGCGAGATGTGGGAGAAGGTCGTGCTCAACCTGCTGTCGAACGCGTTCAAGTTCACCTTCGACGGCGAGATCGGCGTCACGATGCGGTTCGAGGGCGGCCGCGCCGTGCTGCGCGTGTCCGACACCGGCGTCGGCATGGCGGCGCACGAGCTCTCGCGCGTGTTCGAGCGTTTCCACCGCATCGAAGGCACGCGGGCGCGGACGCACGAAGGATCCGGCATCGGCCTCGCCCTGGTCCACGATCTGGTGCAGCTGCACGGCGGCACGATCTCGGTCGAGAGCGAACCGGGACGCGGCACGACGTTCACCATTTCGCTGCAGACCGGGTGCGCGCACCTGCCGGCCGAGCGCGTGGGCGCGGCCGAGTCGCCGGGCGCCACGGCTGTGGCCGCGGCTGCCTACGTCGCCGAAGCGGAGCGCTGGCTGCCGCAGACTTCGTCAGCGCCGCACGTCGCCGAACCCGCGGCGGCGGCCGCCTCAACCGGCGCGTCCGCGGGCCGTATCCTCGTCGCCGACGACAACGCCGACATGCGCGACTACGCCGCGCGGCTGCTGCGTCCGTACTGGGACGTCGAGACCGTCTCGGATGGGCAGCATGCGCTCGAGGCGATTCGCCGCCAGCCGCCCGACCTGCTCCTCACCGACATCATGATGCCGACGCTCGACGGGCTCGGCCTGTTGAGCGCGATCCGCGCCGATCCGGCGATCGCGCACCTGCCGGTGATCATGCTGTCGGCGCGCGCCGGCGACGAGGCGCGGGTCGAGGGGTTGGAGGCCGGCGCCGACGACTATCTGGTCAAGCCGTTCGCCGCGCGGGAACTGGTGGCGCGCGTCGCCACGCACTTCGGCCTGGGACGGACGCGCAAGCGCCTCGAGGAGCACGCGGCGGAGCTCGAGTCGGCGCGCGATCGCCTCGAACAGGCGACGCGCGCCAAGGACGAGTTCCTGGCGATGCTCGGCCACGAGCTGCGGAACCCGCTCGCGCCGATCCTGACCGCGCTGCAGCTGATGCAGCTGAAGGGCGCGCCCGAGATCGAGAAGGAGCGGCGGATCATCGAGCGGCAGACCAAGCACCTCGTGCGCCTGGTCGACGACCTGCTGGACGTCTCGCGAATCGCGCGCGGCAAGATCGATCTGAAGAAGGAGCGCGTCCAGCTGTCGAGCGTCGTCGCGCGGGCGATCGAGCTGGCGAGCCCGCTGCTCGAATCGCGCGGCCAGCGGCTCGACATCGACGTGCCGCACACCGGCCTGGTGGTCGACGCCGACCCGTCGCGGCTGGCTCAGGCGATCGCCAACCTGCTCACCAACGCCGCCAAGTACACCGAGCGCACCGGCCAGATCGTCATCCGCGCCTCGCGGAGCGGCGACGAGGTCTGCATCGCCGTCCGCGACGACGGCATCGGCATCGAGGCGGCGATGCTGCCGCGGATCTTCGACATGTTCGTGCAGGAGCGTCAGGCGCTGGACCGTTCGCAGGGCGGGCTCGGCCTCGGGCTGACGATCGTGCAGAGCATCATCGCGCTGCACGGCGGCTCCGCGAGCGCGTCGAGCGCCGGCCCGGGGAAGGGGAGCGAGTTCGTGCTGCGGATGCCGGCGGCGGCTGATGGCGGCGGCGCCCCGGCCAGCGCCGGGCTGAAGACGCGCATGCGCAGTTCGACCCTGAGCGGCAGCGACATCCTGATCGTCGACGACAACGACGATGCGGCGGCGCTGCTGGCCGAGGCGCTCGAGATGAAGGGACATCGCGTCCGGATTGCGCCGGATGGACCGTCGGCGCTGGCGCTGCTGGCCGAGTCCACGCCGGCAATTGCGCTGCTCGACATCGGCCTGCCGGGGATGGACGGCTACGAGCTGGCGGCGCGGATCCGCGACGACCGCGCGCTTTCGCGGCTGCGCCTGATCGCGTTGACGGGATACGGCCAGCCTTCCGATCGGCAGCGAACGGCGGCCGCGGGGTTCGATGCGCACCTGGTCAAGCCGACCGACGTCGACGAACTGGATCGGGTGTTGCGCTCGTGGTCCGCTCGTTCGTAGCGGCCGCTCGCAGCGCAGCTCTTTATTTCTGCCAACGGCCGCGCCAGCAGCCCTGAAGGGCTGCGCTACGTGTACATCGGCCGACGATCGTTCAGTGCCATCCAGCCGCGGACGACGCGGTAGATGAACCACAGCCCAACGATGCCGATCGGCAGCCAGGCGATCACGATGCCGATGCCGAAGGTGAAGATCACGAAGAGCACGCAGAGCGAGATCCACAGCAGGCCGAACCAGAAGGTGCGAATCTGCCAGCGGAAGTGCGACTCGAGCCAGGTGCCGCGCACGTCGCCGCGCTTCACGTAGTTCAGGATGACGGCGATGATCGACGGCCAGCCGGTGAGAAACGCGCCGACGACCGTCGCCGCGCCGATGATGCCGGTCAGCAGGCTGAATGCGTGCAAGCCGTAGATCAACTGTGTCCAGCTGACCAGCGAGCTGTCCGGCGCGACCACCGGCGGAGAGATCCGCGCAGATTCATCCATTCGCTTCTCACCTCGCCTGTCTTTTATCGACATCCGCGCGATCGGTCAAGCCCGCGTCACCTGCGCATCATGCGAGCGCGCTGTGCGATCGGGGGGAAATCGTCGCGCCGGCGTCCTGTATGTGCGGCGACAGCGACGAACAGGAGATCAGGAGATCAGGAGATCCGAGAAACCGAGATCAGGAGGTCGAAGACTCGTCTCGCAGATCGCTCGATTCGGCGGCGGCCTGCACAGCAGGCCGGTGGCACGACCGGATCGGATCGATACACGAACCGACTCTCGGCCGCCCTGTCGGCTCGTGTATCGATCCGACTCCGGCCGTGCGCGCCGCGACGCGGCGCCCGCCGAATCGATTCCGCTGCGAGACGAGCCTGCTGCTGTTTGCCGCTGCCGCCGCGGTGTGATCGCAAGTCATCGGGAGCAAACCTCCTGATCTTCTGACCTCCTGTTCTTCTGTTTCCACCGGCGCCACTAAAAAACCCCACTGCCGCCCACCCAACGTCGGCGCCGCGGTAGGATCACATATCGCCGCGGTGGCGGCGGAGGAGAGACGTGGCACTCGATACCAAGACCGATCGCTGCTGGGTGTGCGGGCCCGGGAACCCGGCCGGGTTGAAGGTGACGTTCGAACCGGTCGGCGACAACGGCAGCCGCGCGCGCTACGTCGCCCGCGACGAGCACGGCGGGTGGCCCGGCGTGCTGCACGGCGGCGTGCTGCTGGCGCTGATGGACGAGGCGCTCGGCTGGTCGCTCTACTTCCACGGCCCCGGCGGGATGACGGCGCGGTTCGACGCCCGCTTCCGCCGGCAGACACCGATTGGCGCCAGCCTCGTCGTCCGCGCGTGGACCACGGACCGCCGCGGCCGCCTGGTCAAGGCGCGCGCCGAGGTGCGGCTCGACACCGACGACGGGCCAGTGATCGCCGAGGCGGACGCATCGATGTTTCTCAGCGAAGCGGAGGCGTGATCCGCGCGATACTATCGCCCCATGTTCGACGCCTCGGCCGAGTACTACGATCTCATCTACGGCAGCTTCAAGGACTACCCGCGCGAGGCGGCGCAGATTGCCGGCCTGCTGCGGCAGAACAAGCCTGACTGTCGCACCGTGCTCGACGTCGCCTGCGGCAGCGGCGAGCACGCGCGGCTGCTCACGGAGGCAGGGTTCGCCGTTGACGGCGTCGATCTCAGCGCTGAGTTCGTCGAGATCGCGCGCAGGAAGAATCCCGCCGGCCGCTTCGCCGCCGGCGACATGAGCGACTTCCATCTCGGACGGCGATACGACGCGGTCCTGTGTCTCTTCAGCTCAATCGGCTACCTGCGCACGCTCGATCGCGTCGCCGCGGCATTCGATTGCTTTCGCGAGCACCTGGCTCCTGGCGGCGTGCTGCTGGTGGAGCCGTGGATGCCGCCGGGCGTTCTCGATACGGCGCGCGTCGCGTCGCACATCGGAGAGGCGAATGGCGTCAGCGTCAGCCGCATCACGCGCGTCGAGGTCGACGGCCGCGACTCGCGGCTGCTCTTCGACTACGAGATCACCGACGCCACCGGTACGCGCCACGAGAGCGAGGTGCATCACCTCGGGCTCTTCACGCACGATGAGATGCTCCAGGCGTTCCGCAATGCCGGTTTCACCGTCGAGCACGATCCGGTAGGTCTATGCGATCGCGGGCTCTACATCGCCCACTACGATCGATCACGCGACGATTAGCCCGCCATTTCTTCCGGCGACGGGAAGCCGTGCTGCTTGCGGCCGACTTCTCCCTCGTGCTCGGCGCTGGTCTTGTACAACTCGTAGCGCCCGTCGGGTCCGTAGTCGGCGAGGCTGCGCTCGTAGGCTCGCCGTTCCCGCTCGCTCATCGGTGAAAACTCGCGCGCGATGCGCAGGTTCTGGCGCAGCACCTTCATCGAGTCGATGCCGGAAATGGTGGTGCAGACCGGCAGGCTCATCGCGTAGCGCAGCGCATCGCCGACCGCGGCAGCCTTCTGTTTGATCACGCGGCCGTCGCCGCCGAGGCTCTTCATCCCGATCGCGGCAATCTCCTGGCGCGCGAGCTCCGGCAGCACGAGCTTCTGGAAGCTCCTGAAGTGCGCGTCGAACCCGTTCAACGGCAGCTGACAGGAATCGAACGGAAACTCGAACGACAGCATCCGCAGGTGGATCTCCGGATCCTTGTGGCCGGTGAAGCCGACGTAGCGCACCTTCCCCTGTTCCTTCGCCAGCTCGAGCGCCTCGACGACGCCGCCCTTCGCGAAGTGGCGCTCGGGATCGTTGTAGTAGACGCACTCGTGGATCTGCCAGAGATCGAGATAGTCGGTGCGCAGCCGCCGCAGCGACTCTTCGAGCTGACGCATCGCAACGCGCGCATCGCGCCCGTGCGTGCAGACCTTGGTCATCAGGAAGACCGACTCGCGCCGATCCGCGATCGCGCGCCCCATCCGCTTCTCGCTCTCGCCGTCGTGATATTCCCAGGCGTTGTCGAGGAAGTTGATGCCGGCGTCGATCGCCTCGTGAACGATCCGGACCGCTTCCGCCATCGTCTTTGGTTTGCCGAGGTGATAGCCGCCCAGGCCGATGATCGACACCGGGTCGGGATGGCGGCCAAAGGGACGATGTGGAACCGGCTCCGGAATAGATGTTGGCGACATGGGCGCGAACATCCGCATGGCCCGTGCCAGGCGAGCTCATCGAGAACTCATCCGGGTTACCAGCCGTGAAACCGGATTTACGCCAACGGAAAGGATCAGCCGCCGCATTGCGCCCGCTGAGAGGCGGGCACGACGGCACGACACTGGCTAGGCGTTGTCGCCCTCGCGTGAAAACATCCCGCCACGCTTGCACCGATGAGTTTCAGAACTGGGAGATGGGGGAGTGTGTGTCCATGAAGCCCAGGTCGATCCTGTTCGCCCTTCTGTTTGCCTTCGCATCAGTCGTCCATAGCGCTGCGCAGACGCCGCCGCCCGCGCCGGTCCTCGTCGCACCGGCCAACGGCGCTTCGCTGGTTCAGCCGATCGGCCTTCAATGGCAGGCCGTCTCCGATCCGGACGGCCCGATTGGCAGCTACGTCTGGCAGGTTGGGACGTCGTCCGGTTTTACGAACATCATCGCATCGGGCTTCAAGGACAGCCGGCACGGCACCCCGATCCCGACGCAGGATCGCCTGAGCGGCCTGCCGAACGGCACCTACTTCTGGCGCGTGAGGGCGACGCAGGAGGTCGGCGGTGCGGTCGGCTTCATCGAGTCTGCCTGGTCGGCCGTCCGCAGCTTCACGGTGACCGGCCTTGGCGCCGCGCCGGCCGGAACGCCCAGCTTTACCGGCCCAGGCAACGGATCGCGCTTCCACGCCTGGGAGACCTTCAAGATCAACTGGACCGCCGTGCCGGGGGCGCAGTACTACGTGCTCGAGGCCGACGATGAGCCGAGCTTCTCGTTCCCGCTCACGCACAGCCTCAGCCCGATGGAATTCGGCACCAGCTTCCTCGCCGGCTGGGGCAACGAGATCCCGAACATCTATTACCGCGTTCGCGCGGTCTCGGCCGACAACGTGCGCGGCCTGCCGTCGGCGACGCTGAACGTCAAGATCACCAACGCCGCGCCGGTGCCGCCGGCGCCGACGCCGCTTTCTCCGTCCGGCGGCGCGACCGTGTCGCTGCCGTTCACCTTCGACTGGACCGACACCGTCAACCCGCAGATTCCGGGCTACGACATCGACGTGGACGATGAGCCGACCTTCAGCGGCACGTTTGGCGTGCTGCTGGTGCAGAACGTCGCCCGCTCCGACTACACGGCGATGGTTGATTCGAATCTGGCGCCGGGCAATTACTGGTGGCGCGTGCGCGCGGTGCACGGCCTGGTTCGCGGCCCGTGGTCGGCCGGTGTGAATTTCCGCGTCGTCGCGCCGCCGCCGACGCCGGCGGGTCTCAACCTCTTCACGTTGCAGGCTCAACCGAGCAGCGTTTCCGGCGGGAATTCGACGCAGGCCAAGGTCAGCCTCAACGGGCCGGCGCCCGCGGGCGGGGCTGTGGTGACGGTCGCGAGCGATCTGCCGCACGCCGAGGTGCCGCGCACCGTCGTGATCCCCGAGGGCAAGACCACCGCGATGGTGTCGCCGATCACGACGATTCCCGTATCAGCCGCGGTCGTCGGCACCCTGCGCGCCACCTACGGCGGTACCTGGCAGCAAAGCTCGCTCGGCCTCTGGCCGCTCCTCTTCAGCCTTGCGCTCAACCAGGAAAGTGTCGTCGGCGGCACGTCCGTGACCGGAACCGTCACGCTGCTGCAGGCGGCGCCGCCCGGAGGCGCCGTCGTCACGCTGGTCAGCACCGACACGGCGTTGGTCCGCCCGCCGGCGAGTGTCTTCGTGCCCGAAGGCGCAGACCGCCGTCAGCTTTGCGATCGCCACGAGCGCGGTGGCCGAGAACCAGCTGGTGACGATCAACACCGGCACCGGGAACGACAACTATCGGGCGCCCGAAGTACGGATCTACCTGCGGCCGGCGGGAACGCCACCGCCGCCGGCGAGCCTGTCCACGGTGACGCTGCAATCGCCGAGCGTGCTCGGCGGCCAGACGACGACGGGAACGGTGACGCTCACCGCGCCCGCGCCCGCGGGCGGCGCGTCGGTGTGGGTGAACGGCAGCATGGAAGGACAGGTGGTGACACCGTCCGGCGGCGTCACGGTGCCGGCCGGGAGCACCAGCGCCAGCTTCACGATCACCGCGCCGCAGGTGACCTCGACGTACTGGGTGATGATCCAGGCGTCGTACGGCAGCTCCTTGTCCGGCATGCATGGCGCCGTGCTGCGGATCGATCCGTCGCAGCCGGCGGTTCCGGATCTCTCCGCGATGTCGGTCCAGCCGGTGTCGACGGTCGCCGGCGGCACGCTGCAGGGCACGGTGGAACTGGCGACGCCCGCGCCGGCGGGAGGCACCACGGTCTTCCTGGCGAGCAGCGATCCTGCCGCGCAGGTACCGTCAACGGTGCAGATCGCGGCCGGCAACAGCACCGCGACCTTCACGGTCACCACGACGCAGGTGAGCAGCATGCACTCGGCGCAGATCACCGCGCAGTCCGGATCGGTGACCAGAGGCGAGTGGATCACCATCTTCCCCGATCCGAACGGCGGCGCCGCCCAGCTGAGCACGCTGACGACGGGCACGGGCAGCGCGACCGGCGGCACGAGCATCTCGGGAACGGTGACGTTGAGCAAGGCGGCGCCGTCGGGCGGCGCATCGGTGACGCTGTCGACCAGCAATTCGTCCGCCGCGCAGGTGCCTCCGATCGTCACCGTGCCGGCGGGCCAGAGCTCCGCCAGCTTCACCATCACCACATCGGCGGTGGCCGCGAACACGTCGGTGACGATCACCGGCACCTATGGCGTCAGCCGGTCGGCGACGATCACGGTCCTCGCGGGCGGCGGCGGCGGAGGCACCGGCAATACCGGGCTGCGTGGGCCGACGGCAAACGCTGCGGACAGCGGCGGTGACGGCAACGGGTTCCAGAGCAACCCGACCAACGCCTACACCGACAATTCCTCGAGCGCCGTGGATACCGACAGCGGCACGGTCTCGAGCACGTCCTGCAGCAGCACGGGGCGCGATCGCCATCGCTTCTTCAACTACGGCATCACGATCCCCGCCGGCGCGAGCGTCAAGGGGATCGAGGTGCGGCTCGATGCACGCGCCGACAGCACGTCGGGCACGCCGCGCATGTGCGTGGAGCTGTCGTGGGACGGCGGCGCGACGTGGACGGCGGCGCAGGTGACGTCGACGCTCTCGACGTCGCTCGCGACGCGGACGCTCGGCGGCACGGCGAACACGTGGGGACGCAGCTGGACGGCGGCGGATCTGTCGAACGCCAACTTCCGGGTGCGGGTGACCAACGTCGCGAGCTCGACGTCGCGCGACTTCACGCTCGAGTGGATCGCCGTGCGCGTCACGCACAGCACGCCGTGAGCGAGTCGGTTGCTAGTTGCTAGTTGCTAGTTGCTAGTTGCTGGTTGCTGGCTTGCTGGCAACCGGCTTCGGTAGCCACGAAGGTCACGAAGGCCACGAAGATCACGAAGTTCTCGGTGATCTCGTGGCTTTGGCTTGAGACGTGTTGCTGCGGCCTGCCACCGAAGCGGATTCAACAGTCCCAGAGAAAACCAGTTTCTTCTTCGTGGCCTTCGTGGCCTTCGTGCTCTTCGTGGTTCTCGTAGCTTGTTGCCGCAATACCGCCAGCACCTAGCACCTAGCACCTAGCAACTAGCAACCAGCCCCAGCGACTCACGGACGCCACGTCGTCCGCCGTCCGAAGTAGTGAACCGCCGGCCGTCGGCGGCGACGACGGTGGCGTTCTTGTCGCTGGTGGCGTTGACGGAACGCAGATCGATCGACGCGGGGAACGTGAGGCGCTGCCACGATCGCCCCGCGTCGGTCGTCAGGATCACGACGCCGCCCTGGCCCACGAGCCAGCATACCGAGCGCGACGGCGACGAGCCGTCGACGAGCATCGCGTTCACGCCGGTGGGAAGCACCTGCCACGTGGCGCCTCCATCGGTGGAGTGCTCCACGAACCCGCCGAGGGAGCCGAGCCGCCACCGGCCCTGAGAGTCGGCCGACACAATCGTCGTTTCCTTCGCAACAAAACGGCGGGCCATCATCTGCCGCGCGTCAGCGGACGCTCGCCGCCATCGTTCCGGCGGCGGCGCGCTGTGCCTGCTCGGCGGCTGCCGCAACCTGGGCGCTCGTTTCGGCCGTGGTTGCCGGAGATGGCGGCGCCGGCGCGGCCGCGGTCGGCGGCGCAGGCGCTGACGGCTGCTGCACCGCGGCAGTTCGATCTTCCGCGGCGCCTGGCGCGCTCGGTACCGCTGGCACGGCCGCGCGGTCGGCCAGCGCGTTCTGTTGCACAGGCTCCGGCGTGCCTCGTTTCGCGGCCGCCCGGTTTCGCTCGAGCGCCGATGCAGCGCCCGCCGCAGGAGCCGAGGGCGCGGCCGGCGATTTCCGTTCAAACTCGGCACGCGGGCTGGCCGGCGCCGCGAGGTTGGGCACCGGCTCCGGCGCTCTCATCGCCGCCGACTGCGCATCGGGCGCGACGATGGTGCTGCGCGGGACGTTGCTCCAGACGACTACCGCCGCCGCGGCGGCGGTCAGCGGCGCAAGCCACACGAACGCCGGCCGCCGCCACCACACACGCGGCGCCACCGGTGGCATCGTCCTCACCATCGCCGCGAGCACTCCCTGGCACCGCGGGCATTCCGCCGCGTGCGCTTCGGCAGCGCTCCGCTCGCGCGCCGTGAGCGTGCCTTCGGCGAGCGCGGCGACGGTGTCGATGTCGAGACACGGCGTCCGCGGCGGGGTGTTCGCGCTGCCGCGCAACGCGTCGCGAAGAAGCTTGTCCATCGGTTTTGTCATAGGGAACGCTCCGATGCCTCGCGCTCGTGCCGATCGCTGCCGAGAAGCGGGCGCAGGTCGAGCGGGCCCGGATCTTCCGCCACCGAGGCGACGCACTCGTCTACTTGCGCCTCGGTCAGGCCGTGGTCCTCGCGCAGCTCGCGCTCGACGGCGTCGCGAATCGTGCGCCTGGTTCGCGCCAGCTGGCGCGATACCGTGGCTTCGTGCTCGCCGAGAAGGCGTCCCGCCTCGGCGAGCGTCAGCGCCTGAACGTAGTAATACGCGAGCCGCAGGCGATCCTTCGCCGCGAGGCGCCCGACCGCGCGGCCAAGCGCATCCTGCACGAGGTCAAGGTGGCGGCCCCGCTCCGGATCGGCCGGCGCACGCCCTTCGACAAGCTCCGGGCGGCCTGAGGCTCTCGAAGGCCGAACCTCGGCGCGATCCTCGGGAGGCAGCGGCTCCAGCCGCCGCTGCGTGCGCAGCCGATCGACGTACCGCTGCGAGAGGACCGCGCGCAGCCACGTTGCGAGGCTGCTCCTGCCGCTGAAGTAGCGGAACAGCGACTGCCGTTCGCGGCCGGCGTCCTTGATGCCGTAAAGCTCCGCGTAGAGCGAGTCGGCGATCTCGCGCGCGCCGCCGGTTTTGTCGAGCGCGTCGGCGGCGCGGTAGAGCACCGGACGGTACTCGAGGACGAAGCGATCCCACGCTGCCGGTTCGCCGGCCGCACAGCGGCGTGCGAGCTCGAGATCCGCCGTGTGGGACGCGTCCACTTACGCCGTCACTCCTGACCCTGAGTCGACGAGCCTGGTCGAAGGGCCTGCCCTGAGCGAAGTCGAAGGGCTTGGGTCAATTCTTCCACAGCCGCTCCCACCACACCGGCACGCGTGCCGGCACCGCCGCCGCGATGGTGAGCCCCATCCGCTTGCGGATGTCCGCCAGGCTCCAGCCGGTCAGGCGAGCCAATGTGCTCGCTTCCTCTTCGCGGCGCTGCGTCAGGCCCTGCTTGTAGGCCGCCGCCTGCGCGCAGGTGTCGGGGCCGGACCACGCGTGGCGGAGGACGTATCGCCCCTGGAAGTTCGTGCGGTCGGCCGTTTCCTGGAAGACGAGATCTTCCGGGAAGTGCGCATTGTCGTAGCGCACGTGCAGCCTGGTGACGAATACGTTCGCCGGTGCGCCGGCGCCGCTGTCAGCCCAGTAGACGCCGAGTCGGCGCAGTTCGTCGTTCGACAGCGGATCGGCGGCGCACGGATCGCACCACTGCATGTCCCACGCGTACTCGAGGAACAGCACGTTGCGCTGCTCTTCCTCGACCTGGCGCGCGAACATCGCCTTGTAGAACTTTGCGAACTCGTCCTGGTCCTTGAGATAGACCGGCACGTCCAGGTTCGACGGCAGCTTCGCCGTGCGGTAGTTGGTCGTCTCCACGCGGCCCTTGCGGGTCAGCGCGTAGACGAACATGTCCTGCGGCCCGTTGGCGTTCACCATCCCGAGCCGGATCGGCAGCATGAACTTGGGCGACTCGTAGGCGATCTGCAGCGGCCGCAGATACGAGAAGCCCAGCTTTGTCTGCTCGGCCAGGTTCACCCTGGCGACGAAGAAGCGCATGTTCTGCTTCAGGTAGCTCGCGAGCACCGCCGACGCGCCGGCGGGGATACGGTAACCGTTTTCGCGCAGCCACGTCTCCAGCCCCGTGCTCTGCTCCGCCGAGAGCAGCACGATGTCGTACTCGCCGACGGTGTATTGGGCCTCGATCGTGACGCCGAGGCTCCGGCCGCGTTTCGCGGCCGCCTCGGCGGCCGGCGCGGCGGCCATCGACATCACCCGGCGATCGTACATCGTCATCACGCACGGGTTCGGGTCGTGATATTCGACCAGGCGCGGCGCCGAGTAGGCGTCGAGGTGATCGACCAGAGCCTTGTCGCCGACGTGAATCTGCTCGCGCTTGAGGAACGTCGGCACCGGGATGACGACGGCGAATTCCTTCAGGTCGCCCTGGAAGTCGCTCGCCATCGTCATCACGGTGCGGTCGCCGTCACGAACCAGCACGACCTGGGATGCCTTGTTGAACAGTTTCGTATTCGCCTTGGCGACGTAGAAGCCGCAGAAGCCAAGCAGCGGCTGTGCCGACGACAGGACGATCGCCGCGAGCGCCGTCCCGAACAGGAATCGCTTCATCTTGTTTCTCCTTCTGATTCGTCCACGAGTAATGCGCACCGGGTAACAGCCAGTCGATGAGGGGCACTGCGAGCGAGCACGCCGCGAGCGACCAGAGCAGCCCGTTGGTGCGGAACAGCCGGAACTGCACGTACCATCCGCCCGCGGCCACCAGCGCCGCGAACACCACGCGCCCGGCGCGGGAGTCGGGTGTCGTCTTCGGATCGGAAATCATGAAGAACGTGAAGAGCAGCAGCGCGCCGCTCTCGAGCCGGTGGAGCGGGATCGTCATCGGTTCGCCGAGATACGCCGAGCGCCCGAAGAGCAGCGCGCAGTAGAACGCGATGAACGCATAGGTAACGTCGCTGCGCGCCGCGCGGTTGACGACGACGCCGCCGAGGCACGCCATCAGGAACGCGAAGAACGCGACCGATCCCCATTGGCCGGGCGACACCCACGCCTGGCTGGTCATGAGCAGGATCGCGACGATGCCGCCGTTGGTGGGGTTGAAGATGTGCTTGCCGCGGACGCGGAACACGAATTTCGCGGCGATGGTGATGACGGCGGCGAGGAATGCGAGGTCGGCGCGATTGGTGCGCAGCAGCAGGCAGAGCGACAGGCCCGAGATGAGCGCGCTGCGCCAGTTCCCCAATGCGGATTGCGGAATGCGGATTGCGGATTGATTGTGGATTGCGGATTGCGGATTGCGGATTGATTGCGGATTGTGGATGGGCGATTGTTGGCGGGCTCGGTGGAAAACGCCCAATACGCAATTCCGCAATTCCGCAATCCGCAATCCGCAATCCGCAATGGCGCGATCGCAGAGCCGCCTGGGTGCCGAGCGCGGTCCGAGCAGCAGGCAGGCGCGCGCCACGGTAATGTCGAACGCCAGCCATCCCATCCCGTAAACGAGCAGGGATGCGAGCATCGCAATCTGGTAGAGTCGCGGGTCCGGCATGGCCTGGCTACCTCTCAGGAAGAGAACGATCGAGCCGGGATTTCTTGCAGGCGGCCGGACCGCGGGGTGAGTTACAGTCCTGTCGGACGGCGGTCGGCGTCCGGCGCCCCTGAAGGGGCGCCCCACGTCGTAGGGCGGCCCTTCAGGGCCGCCTCACCCGTAGGGCGGCCCTTAGGGCCGCCTCACCCGTAGGGCGGCCCTTCAGGGCCGCCGACCGTCACGGTGCCGCATGAACAGACGCCTGGCGATCAAAAAGGGAAGCATGGCGCTCGTCGGGCTCGGGCTGGGCGCCTGCCGCACGTCGTCCAGCCTGGATGTCGCCACCGAGCGTGCGCGGCGCGCCACCCACCTCGCACCGGTCATCGCGTCGTGGGACCGCGTGCTGCGCACGACCGTCGGCCTCCGGCCGCACCGAAAATCCGGCTTCGTGCTGCGCGCCGAGAAGCTCGGAGAGAAGCTCCTCATCCACAACTACGGACACGCCGGCGCCGGCATGTCGATCGCGTGGGGTTGCGGCGTGGTCGCGTCGGAGTTCGCGCTGCAGACCGAGGGGCGGCGTGTGGCGGTGATCGGCTGCGGCTCGCCGGGGTTGACGGCGGCGCGCCAGCTGCAACGGCGCGGCTTCGAGGTGACGATCTACGCGATGACGGTGCCGCCCGACACGACCTCGAACATGTCGCTGGCGGGCTTCACCCCGAGCACCGCGCTCATCGACAAGGATCAGCGGACGCCGGCGTGGGACGCGCAGTTCCTGCGCGTGACCGACATCTCATATCGCGAGCTGCAGCTGATGGTCGGCCGCAACTACGGCGTCTACTGGATGGATGCCTACAACGCCACCAACGATCCGGCGCCTGGCGCCGGAGGCCGCGGCGGCGGACGCGGCAACTACGCCACCGACGCCGAGCTGCTGCCCGATTCGCTGCGCCCGAATCGGACGCGCGAGATCCTCGGCCCGGGCGAGCATCCGTTTCCAACCAAGTACGCGACCCGCACCGTCGCGCTGTCGATCGAGCCGTCGATCTACCTCGACGCGCTGGTGCGCGACTTCCTCTTCTTCGGCGGCCGCATCGTCATCCGCAAGTTCGACGCGCCGCGCGACCTGATGACGCTCACCGAGCCGATCGTGGTCAACTGCACCGGGCTTGGCTCCTTTACGCTCTTCGACGACAAGGAGCTCGTGCCGGTGAAAGGGCAGCTGACGGCGATGGTGCCGCAGCCCGAGGTGGACTATCGCGCGTCGGGCCAGACGGCGGGCGGCGTCAACGCAACCATCAACGCGCGCAGCGACGGCATCATCGTCGGCAACCTGCAGGATCCGGGCAACTGGTCGCTCGAGCCGGACGAGGAGGTTCGCCAGCGCAACGTCGACGCCGCGATCGAGTTCTTCTCGGCGATGCGCGCGCCCGCGCCCGGCGTGCGGCTGACGCGCTCGGCGCCGCCGCGGGTCGCGCCGCCGGTCGAGGCGTTCTTCGACGCGGAGTCGTAGCTGCTGCTGCGTATTGACACGAAGAACTGACAGTAAATACAGTTGGATATGCCTCGGACAACCCGCCGGAAACGGTCGCCGGCCGACGAGCAGCGAGTGTCGCGGACCTACCGCTTACCGCTGTCGAAGCTGAGCGCGGCCAAGAAAGCGCTCGGCGCCGCCACTGCAACCGAAACGATCGAGCGGGCGCTCGACCTGGTCGTCTTCCAGCGAGCGCTCGTCGACGGGACGCGTTCGATGCAGGGAATCGAGCTCAGCTCCTCTGACCTCGACCGGTGACGCCCGTCTTACGCAAGTACGTTCTGGACACGCAGCTCTTCATCCAGGGTTTTCGCGATCGTGAAGCGAACGAGGCGCTGCAGCAGTTCCATCGGCTCTACTCGCCGTTCGAATACCTCAGCGTGATCGTCGCACAGGAACTGAGGGCGGGGGTACGGCGCCCTCAGGATCGGAAAGCGCTCGAGAAACACGTGCTCGACGTCTTCGAGCGCGCCAACCGGACGATCGCGCCGTCAACAGCTGCCTGGCACAGGTCCGGCGATCTGCTCGCCGACATGGCGCGTAAAGACGGACTGGAAATCGCGCGAATCTCGAAGTCGTTCGCCAACGACGTACTGCTGGCGCTGTCGTGCCGGGAAGCCGGCTGCGTGCTCGTGACCGACAATGAGCGAGACTTCCTGCGCATCCGACGGTTCGTGCCATTCGAGTTCACAAAACCCTGGCCTGGTCATCAAACTGGCCGCCACCGTCATTGAACCATCCGGTCCCGCTTTCAAACCCATGAGGACGATACTCTGACGAAGCTTTGGCCGGCTGCCGCCGCACTGATCCAGGTCATCTTCATCGACGTCTCCCTCTCCGGCGACAACGCGATCATCATCGCGATGGCCGCGGCGGGGTTGTCGGCGACGCAGCGCAAGCGTGCGATCGGCATCGGCATCTCCGGCGCGATTCTGTTGCGCGTGGTCTTTGCCTTCATCACCGTAACCCTGCTCGACGTGCCGGGTCTCGTGCTGGCGGGCGGCCTGATGCTGGCGTGGGTGTGCTGGAAGATGTGGCGCGAACTGCGCGCCCGCGAGGACGCGGCCGAGCACCACGTCAGGCCGGAGACCAAGACCCTCTGGCAGGCGGTCGCGCAGATCACCGTCGCCGACGTGTCGATGTCGCTCGACAACGTGCTCGCCGTCGCCGGCGCCGCGCGCGACCATGTGTGGGTGATGGCGACCGGCCTGATCCTGTCAATCGTGCTGATGGCGGTCGCGGCCAACCTCATCGTCGGGCTGCTGAAGCGCTGGCCGATCCTCAACTACATCGGCCTGGCGCTCATCGTTTACGTGTCGGCGCGGATGATCTTCGACGGCGCCGAGCAGGTTAGTCATTTGAGGATTTGAGCGCGCGTCGTTCGTCGTTCGGCGTTCTCCGTGTTCGTCGTCCAGCTTCAGCTGGGCCTTCTGCCGTTGGAGGAACTCCCGCTCCGCGGCATTTTCCGCGCGCGCGATCGCCGCGTCGTACGCGTCTCCCGCCTCCGCCTTCCGCCCGAGCCGCCGCAGCAAGTCCGCCCGAATCGCGTGAAACAAATAGTAGCGATCGAGATCGAGCCGATCGACTTGCGTGAGCGCCGCGTGCGGCCCTTCGACCTCCGCCACCGCAACGGCGCGGTTGAGGGCGACGACCGGGCCTGGCGCGATCGCCTGGAGCTGGTCGTAGAGCTGCAGGATCTGCCGCCAGTCGGTCGCCGTCGCCTCCGGCGCGTCGCTGTGCACGGCGTTGATCGCCGCTTGAATCTGGTACGGCCCCGGCTGGTTGCGCTTCAGGCACCGGCGCACGATCGCTTGCCCTTCGGCGATGAGCGCGTGATTCCAGCGGCCGCGATCCTGATCCGCGAGCCGCACCAGCTCGTTGTCCGCTGACACCCGCGCCGGCCGGCGCGACTCGACGAGCAGCATCAGCGCCAGCAGCCCCATCACCTCGGGCTCGTTCGGCATCAGCTCGGCGAGCAGCCGCCCGAGCCGAATCGCTTCGAGGCACAGTTCCTCGCGGACGAGACGGTCGCCGGCGCTCGCCGTGTACCCTTCGTTGAACACGAGGTAGACGACGGCGAGGACGGCGCGGAGGCGAGCTGGGAGGTCGCCCTCGCTCGGAATCCGGTACGGGATCCTCGCGTCGCGGATTTTCCCCTTCGCCCGCACCAGCCGCTGCGCCATCGTCGCCTCAGGCACGAGGAACGCGCGCGCGATCTCCGCCGTGGTCAGGCCGCCGAGCAGGCGCAGCGTCAGCGCGACCTGCGCGGCCGGCGCGAGCGCCGGGTGGCAGCAGGTGAAGATCAGGCGCAGGCGCTCGTCGCGCACGGCGTCCTCCTCCTCGAGCGGCTCGTCGCGCGCGTGCAGCAGCACGGCTTGTGCGTGCCGATCCTCGCGCGACGCCTCGCGCCGCAGCTTGTCGATCGCGCGGTTGCGCGCCGTGGTGATGATCCAGCCAGCGGGGCTCGGAGGAAGGCCGGTGGCGGGCCACCGCTGCACCGCCACCATGAATGCGTCCTGGACCGCCTCCTCGGCGGCGTCGATGTCGCCGAAGACGCGGACCAGGATCGCCACCGCGCGTCCGTACTCCTCGCGGAAGACACGCTCGATCTCCGAGGCTGGCGCGCCAGTCGTCTCACCCATAGTGTTCGCGGTCGTCATGCAGCGGTCGGACCTCGATCGGCAGCGTGGTCGCCCGCGCCAGCTTGCGTGCCCATTCGAGCGCCGCGTCGAGGTCGGGCGCCTTGATGATCGTGAGCCCGCCGATGTGCTCCTTGCCCTCCGTGTACGGGCCATCGGTGGTCAGCAGGTCGCCATCCTTGTGGCGAATGACGGTGGCCGTGCTCGGCGGATGCAGCCCGCCCGCAAACACCCACGCACCCGCGGCCTTGATCTCCTCGCGCAGGGCGCGCACGTCGTCCATGATCTTGTCGAGCACCGGTTTGGGTGGAGGCGTGCCGTCGGGCTGATAAATGCTGAGCAGATACTGCTTCATCGCGAGGACTCCTTGGACGGTGGCAGCAGCCCTGCCGACTTCGCGCCTGCGGCGCTTCGTCGAGCCTCGCCGAAGCTCGCGCGCTGTGTTCGCGAGCGGAGGCGGGAAGGGCTGCGCTACATGCGATCGCCGGCCCCATGCCGGCTGCCACTCTCTATACGAACGGCGCCGGCGCGGATCGACACACCATCATCCCGCGGGTCGGCTTTACGGTTGGGTCTGTGGTGCGAGGCTGTTACCAGCGCTTCAGGCGGATGTTCCGGTACTCGACCTTCATCGGCGGTCCGACGTGCACCTGGACACCGATCAGGCCGTCAGCCGGACGGTTCGGCGCGTCGTCGTCGACCACCACCGTCATCGTGCGGCCGTTGAGGATGTGCGTGAGGACGTTGCCGCGCGCGACGATGTGGACGGCGTTCCAGTCGTCGGTGGCGAACTGGGCAAGCGCGTCCGCGTCGGCGAACGTCGAGGTGACGATCGGCGGACGCCCGCCGACGACATGTGTCATCTGCCCGCGGACGGCGAGGAAGAGCCGCCCCTTCTCTTCGTAGTTGTTGCCGGGATACCGCTTGCGCCCATCGAGATCGAACTGATAGCCGCGCATGGCGAACGCGTTGGCGGGTGTGACCGCGTCCGGCACGACGGCACTGCGGTAGTTGATGCCGCTGTTCCCGTCCGGCGTGATCCGGTAATCGAGCTTCAGCTCGAAATCAGCGGGCCGGCCGCCGCGCCAGATGATGAATGTGTTGCTCTTGATCACGGTCGCTGGCGTGATCTCGCCAACCAGCGCGCCATTTTCGACTCGCCAGTAGGCCGGATTGCCTTCCCAGCCCGCAAGCGTCCTGCCGTCGAAGATCTGCTCGAACCCCGGCTCGTCGCCGGCGATCGGTTCCGGGCGATCGCTCTGCTTCGGCGCGTACGGAGCGGCCGGCGGCTGTTGAGGAGCCGCGGCGAGCGCGGCGAGCCAGAGGATGAGCGAGGCGGCCAGCGTTTTCATGTTACGCGTACGACGAGCTCGCGGCCGCATTGCGCGCGGCGCGGTCGCTCGTGATCTGTTCGAGGTATCCGCTCTGCCGGAACGCGTCCATCGGATCGGCCGGCCGGCCCTGTGCGGTGCGCCACTCGCGCACGGCCGGCCGCACGTCGGTGGCAAAGGCGTCCTGCAGAATCGATTCGGCAGCGATGAGGTCGGTCTTGCTCTGTGCCACCGCCAGCGCCGCGTGATCGACCAGCGCGGCCTTTGCGTAGAGCTCCTGCGCGACGGCGACCGTCTGGATCATCGCCTCGATCTTGCCCTTCAAGTTGTGGCTCTGGTCGATCATGTAGGCGATGTCGGCGGCCGCCCCGGTCTCCGCTTCGAAGCTGCGAATCTCGTGGAAGATACGGAACACCTGATACGGATCGATCGAGCCGATCGTCAGGTCGTCGTCCGCGTAGCGGCGATCGTTGAAGTGGAAGCCGCCGAGCATCCCTTCCATCAGCAGCCAGGCGACGATCTGCTCGATGTTCTGGGACAGGTAGTGATGCCCGGTGTCGACGAGCACGCGCGCCTGCGGGCCGGCGGCGCGCGCGAGCAGCAGCGCCATGCCCCAGTCGGCGATGTCGGTATGGTAGAACGCCGGCTCGAACGGTTTGTACTCGACCAGCATTCGCTGATCGGCTGCGAGCTTTGCGTGTACGGCGGTGAGCGATTCTTCGAACCAGCGGCGCCGCTGCCTGATATTCGCCGTGCCGGGGTAGTTGGAGCCGTCGGCGAACCAGAACGTGACGTCGCGGCTGCCGAGGCGCCGGCCGATCTCGACGCTCTCGATCCCATGCGCGCGTGCGTGCCCGCGTACCGCCGCGTCAGGGTTGCCGAAGGATCCGAACTTGTAGTGCTGCTCCTCGAACAGGTTCGGGTTGATCGAGCCGGCAGCGATGCCGAAGCGCTGCGCCAGCGTCGCGACCTGCGCCGTGCTCTCGACGCCGGCGGGCAGGTCCCAGCGCACGTGGAGCGCGAGCGTGGGGCACGCCCCGGTCAGCGCATGAACCTGCGCCGCATCGCTGAACTTCTCCTCCAGCGTCGTCGCCGCCGCCGGCTGCATGAACTTGCCGAACCGGGTGCCGGTGTTGGCGAAGCCCCACGAGGGCAGCTCGATGCGGAACGTGTCCAGCGCGGTGGCGATCCGGTCTGCTCGATCGGCGTTCATAAGGTTCCTCGCGGGTCATCCTGCCACATCCGGCGACCGGGGATCATGACGCGCCGCCCGACGGACGCTCGAGCGACTCGGGGATCGTGTCAGTGCTGCGGACGATGATCCAGTATTCGGCGGTGATCCGACTCTTTGCCGGCATCCAGCGGTACGTCGGTGTGTTGAAGAGGCTGTTCCGGTCGACCATCTGCCGCCGCGTCTCCGGAAACGGCGAGACGCCGAATTCCATTCCGCGCGTCAGCGCCCTGCCGCTCCACGGCGCCTGCCGGCGGCTGCGGTTCTCTTCCCAGATGCCGAGCCACGGAAAATCGGCCTGCGCCCAGACGTAGCCGAACGCGAAACGTTCGTCCGCCTTGAAGGCGACGAAGAAGGCGTCGCGGCGCTGCTTGTCCATCAGGTGCGCCGTGTACGCGCTCGAGGAGGACGCGTCGGTGAAGACGCGCAAGTCGGCGACGCCGCCGTTGGCCCGCGGCGCGATCGGCCACTCGAACGCGGCGCCGGCCTGCAGGTAGTCGGCGCTGCCGAACGCGCCCTCGAACACCTTCGACCTTGTCGCCGACGCGCGAAACTCGGTCACGCCCTTCTGCAGGAACGGCGGACCGAGCGTCACATGCTGGGTCCAGCCGATCGGGCGATCGCAGCTCGAGAGGCTCTCGACTGTCTCGACGATATGCACCGAGCGATCGTGCAGCGTGAGGCGCCGTTCGACCTCCAGGCCGGCGAGCGGAAAGCTCGCGCGCATGGCGAGCCGATCCCCGCCGGCGTCGACGTCGTAGCGCGCAACCGATGCCTCGCCGTGCGGACCGAGCCCGGCCGCGAGCTCCTGATCGGACGGCGGTCCGAAGATGTCGAGGCACCAGTTGTGGCCCATGATCCCGGCCAGGAGCTTCGCGTCGGCGCCGGTGCCGTACTCCGAGTGGCGAGTCGGGTCGAAGGCGGACGGCTCGACCGACGTCCATGCCGGCGTCCACAGCGGGTTGATCCCCGTTCTCTTGTCCACGACCTCGGCGATATGGCCTCCTTCTTCGAGCACGGTGACCTGCAGATCGCTGTTCTCGATCGCCACCGCGCGGCGGCCGCGATGCAGGGGGAAGGGCGCCATCGCTGCCGACAGTACGCGGAGCGAGGTCAGCCGCGAGGCACGAACGGCGGTGCGCGCGACGTTTCGCATCGCGCAACCGCGGGCTGTCGGGCGCCGGTGGCTCGCGGGCGTCACCGGCGAGCGCGGCGTCTCTCAATGCGAAACGGCGGCGACTGCGGGCGGCAGCCTTGATGTCGATCCGGCCTCACAGTATCGTCACCTCCTCGGCCGCTTCCGGCTGACCTTCGACGCGAAAGGACACCGTTTCCCGCATGCCGGATCGCGCCACGATTCAGGACGCTCTCGACGCCGGGTCCGGCATCTTGCGGCTCGAACCGGCATGGGTGCCGCGCACCTTCATGCTGCCGGGCCGCCGCCTCCGGCTCCACCCCGACGACCTCTACGCGCTCGGCGGCCATCGCGGCGGCATCAACGAGCGCTGGTTCTCGTCGACGACCAATGCCGACAACGGCCCGGGCACGCCGGACGATGAGGGGCTCAGCTACGTCCGCACCGCGAAGGGACGCTTCCTCCTCAAAGCTGCGGTCGAGACTGCCGGCGATCTCCTGATCGGGGCGGAGGTGATGCAACGCGAGGGCGGCTGGAATCTGCTCTGCAAGTTCTTCGACAACATGGGGCCGATTCCGCACCACATGCACCAGAGCGACGCGCAGGCGAAGCGCGTCGGCCGGCGTGGCAAGCCCGAGGCGTACTACTTCCCGCCGCAGTACAACCAGATCGAGAACAACTTTCCATACACGTTCATGGGCCTCGAGCCCGGCACGACCAAAGACGACGTGCGTCGCTGCCTCGAGAACTGGAACAAGGGCGACAACGGCATCCTGTTCCTGTCGCGCTCGTTCAGGCTGCAACCGGGGAGCGGCTGGCAGATCGATCCGGGGATCCTGCATGCGCCCGGCTCGCTCGTCACCTACGAGCCGCAGGTGAACAGCGACGTCTTCGCGATGTTCCAGTCGGAGGTCGAGGGACGGATCATCGACTGGAGCCTGCTGACCAAGGATGTGCCGCCCGAGTACCACCGCGATCTCGACTACCTGGTCGGCATGCTCGACTGGGACGCGAACGTGAACCCGGAGTTCGCGAAGAGCAACCGGGTGTTCCCGCGTCCCGTCAAACCGTGCGCGGAAACGGATCCGGATGGTTATTGCGAGCGCTGGATCTGCTACGGCACGGGCTACTACTCGGCGAAAGAGCTGACCGTCCAGCCCAAGCGGTCGGTCACCATTCGCGATGCGGCGGCGTACGGGCTGATCCTCACGCAGGGCCACGGCCGCATCGGCACGCTTCCGGTCTCGACGCCCGCGCTCATCCGCTACGGCGCGATGACCGAGGACGAACTGTTCGTCACGGCGGACGCGGCGAAAGCCGGCGTCCGCGTCGAAAATACGAGCGAGTTCGATCCGCTCGTCATCCTGAAGCACTTCGGCCCGAACAACCCGGACGCTGAGCCGTTGCAGGCCCTTCGCCTGAGCCCTCAGGGCGGCGGCGCGCGGTAGGGTGGAGGAGCGATGACCGCTGTGTCCACACACGCTTACCCCGCACTGCACAACGCGATGTGGCCGGGGCTGGTCGGCAAGGGGCCCGACTCCGAGCCGCCGATCGATCTCGACACGATGCTCGATCTCACCGCCAACGCGTCGGTGGATGGCGTCAAATTCGATGGCGTCGATCTGTTCCTGTTCGATCCGCACGTGAGCATCGATGCGACCGACGACGAGCTGAAGGGGCTGGCCGATCGTCTCCGCACCAGGAAGCTGGCCGTCGGCTCGCTGGTCGCGCCGGTGTGGCCGCCGACCGGCGGCGGATCGGCGATGGGCGATGCCGCCGAGCGCAAGCAGTTCGTCACACAGGTGCGCAAGGCGTGCGCGATCGGCAAGAAGCTGCGCGATCTCGGGCTCCGCAGCTATGGCGTCGTCCGCATCGACTCGGCCGCGAGCCCAGCCGAGTGGGCGAAAGACCCCTCCGGCAACACGAAGAAGATCGCGGACACGTTTCGCGAAGCGTGCGAGATCGCCGAAGGCTTCGGCGAGCGCCTCGCCGCTGAAGGGGAGATCTGCTGGGGCGGCATGCACAGCTGGAAACGCAACCTCCAGCTGCTCGAGCTCGTCGATCGGCCGAAGACGCTCGGCTTCCAGGCCGACATGGCGCACACGCTGCTCTTCACGCTCGGCTACAACGCACCCGAGGATCGCCTGCTGCCGCCGGATTTCGACTGGTCGCGTCCCGACGCGCTCGATTCCGCGCTCGAGACCATGACCAAGGCGCTGAGGCCGTGGACGATCGATTTCCACGTCGCTCAGAACGACGCGACGGTAAAAGGCTCGGGATCGCACGACAAGACCGGGCGCCACTGCCTGCCAGACGATCCGAACGGCAAGCTGAACGTGGCGCACCATGCCGGCTTCTGGATGCGCGACAACGACGGCAAGACGACCCGCGCATTCCGCCACATCTGCTGGGACGGCTGCATGTTTCCGAACGCGACGATGATGCAGCCGCAGACCTGGGAGAAGGTGCTGAGCACGATGATCGCGGTGCGCAACGCACATGGGTGGGACTAATGGCGAAGAAGCCGCTCAACATCGCGCTCATCGGCTACGGCTTCATGGGACGGACGCACAGCAACGCGTTTCTCCAGGCGCCTCGCTACTTCGATCTCGCGTACCAGCCGGTGTTGAAAACCGTCGTCGCGCGCAACGCCGATCGCGTCAAGGCGTTTGCGGAGAACTGGGGCTACGAGTCGGCCGAAACAGACTGGCGCTCGGTCGTCAACCGGCGCGACATCGACCTCGTCGACATCGCCAGCCCGAACGACACCCACGCCGAGATCGCGATCGCCGCGGCGCGCGCCGGCAAGATGGTGATGTGCGAGAAGCCGCTCGGACGGACGGCCGCGGAAGCGCAGGCGATGGTCGCCGCAGTCGAGGGCGCCGGCGTCGCGAACATGGTCTGGTACAACTATCGCCGCGTGCCGGCGGTGATGATGCTCAAGGAGATCATCGATCGCGGCACGCTCGGGCGCATCTTCCATTACCGCGCGCAGTTCCTCCAGGACTGGACGATCTCGCAGGATCTGCCGCAAGGAGGCGAGGGCCTCTGGCGGCTCGACGTTGGCGTCGCCGGCAGCGGCGTCACCGGCGATCTGCTCGCGCACTGCATCGATACCGCGCTCTGGCTGAACGGTCCGATCGCCGAAGTCACGGCGATGACCGAAACCTTCATCAAGGAGCGCAAGCACAACCTCACCGGCAAGGTCGAGCCGGTCGGCATCGACGACGCCAGCGCGTTCCTCTCGCGGTTCCAGAACGGCTCGCTGGCGCTGTTCGAGGCGACGCGCTACGCGCGCGGCCACAAGGCGCTCTACACGCTCGAGATCAACGGCGAGCACGCGTCCGCGCGCTGGGACCTCCACGATCTGCACCGACTGCAGTGGTTCGATCATCGCGACGAGGGAAGCACGCGCGGCTGGCGCAGCATTCACATCACCGACGCCGACCACCCCTACATGAAGCACTGGTGGGTGCCCGGCCTGCAGATCGGCTACGAGCACACGTTCGTCCATCAGGTCGCCGATTTCCTCGAGGGGCTGCACAAAGGCACGCCGGCGTCGCCGACGTTCCGCGACGGCCTCGCGACCGATCTCGTCACCGATGCGGTGCTCAAATCGGCGAAAACGCGGCAGTGGGAATCGATCCCCGCCGCGCAGGTCGAAGGTGGCGTGAGGGAGGTCCGGCCATGAGATACGCGCTCGCTGTTGCCATCGCCCTGGCGATCGTTCCGCTGTCTGGCCAGGGTCGCGGCGCGCCCGGTCAGGGCCGTGGCGGCAACGGACCCGCCAGGCCCGAACCGCTGTCGGCCGGCGATCACGCCGGCTTCGACTCGATCTTCGACGGCACGTCGATGACCGGGTGGGACGGCGATCCCGCGTTCTGGCATGTCGAAGCCGGCGCGCTGGTTGGACAGAGCACGCCGGAGAACGCCGTCAAGCAGAACACCTTCCTCATCTGGCGCGGCGGCGAGCCGAAAGACTTCGAGCTCAAGGTCGAGTACCGACTCAACTCGACCAACAGCGGCATCCAGATCCGCAGCGTGCAGCTGCCGGCCGGCGGCGACGTCGGCAAGTGGGTGATGAAGGGCTATCAGGCGGACATCGACTTCGCCGACCAGTTCACCGGGCAGATCTACGAAGAGCGCGGCCGTGGCTTCCTGGCACTGCGCGGGCAGGCGAGCTACGTGCCCGACGGCGGCAAGCCGCGCGTCATCGGCAACCTCCAGCAGAGCGCCGACGAGCTCAAGGCGATCATCAAGAGCAACGACTGGAACCAGGTCCACCTCATCGCCCGCGGCAACACCATCATGCAGGTGCTGAACGGCGCCGTCACCAGCATCGTCGTCGACGACGACACGGCGAACCGGAAGGCGAGCGGCCTGATCGGATTCCAGATGCACGTCGGCGCGCCGATGAAGGTCGAGTTCCGCAATATCTGGTTGAAGAAGTTGACGTCGTGAGCCGGTACTTCCTCGCGTTCGATCTCGGCGCGGAAAGCGGTCGTGCGATGCTCGGCCGTCTCCGCGGCGGGGTGATCGACGTGCAGGAAGTGCACCGGTTCGCCAACGATGCCGTCCGCCAGAACGGCTCGCTGCAATGGGACATCCTCCGCATCTGGCAGGAGATGCGGCGCGCGCTCGATCTGGTCACCGTGCCGATCGAGAGCGTCGGCGTCGATACCTGGGGAGTCGACTACGCGCTGCTTGGCGAGAACGGCAACCTGCTCGAGAACCCGTACCACTATCGGGACACGCGCACCGAAGGCATGATGGACGCGGTGTTCGAGCGCGTCAGCCGCGAGCGGATTTACTCGATCACCGGCATCCAGTTCCTGCCGATCAATACGCTCTTCCAGCTCTACGCCGCCTGCGTGCTGACGCCGCGGCTGGTCGACGCGTCGCGCGCCCTCGTGACGATTCCCGATCTGTTGAACTACTGGCTGACCGGCTCGCTATCGTCCGAGTACACGGTGGCGACGACCACGCAATTCATCGACGCGCGAACCCGGTCGTGGGCGACGCGGATGCTCGACGAGATCGGTTTGCCGACGCGTCTCCTGCAACCGCTCGTCGAGCCCGGCTCGATCGTCGGGAAGCTGGTCGACAACGCCTCGCCGCGGCTTCGCGGCACGCCGGTGATCGCGCCGGCCTGCCACGACACCGCGTCTGCCGTCGCGTCGGTGGCCACGGGCGAGCACACGGCATTTCTCAGCTCCGGCACCTGGTCGCTGCTCGGTTCCGAGCTGCCGGCGCCGATCATCAACTCCAGCGCGCTCGAGCTGAACTTCACGAACGAAGGCGGCGTCGCCGGTACGACCCGCCTGCTCAAGAACATCGGCGGCCTCTGGTTGCTGCAGGCCTGCAGGCGCCGGTGGGCCGAGGGCGGCGAGCATGTCGACTACGACGCGCTGATCAACGCGACCGACGATGAGCGTCTGGCGTTCCGCTCGCTGATCGATCCCGACTATCGCGCCTTTCTCCACCCGAACGACATGCCGGCGAGCATCGCGGCCTACTGCCGCCAGACCGGCCAGCCGGAGCCGGCCGGGCCCGCAGCCTTTACGCGTACGATTCTCGAGAGCCTGGCGTTCAAGTACCGCGCCGTGCTCGAATCGCTCGAGCAGCTCACCGGCCGGCGCGTTGACGAGATCCGCATCGTCGGCGGCGGCGCGCGCAATCGACTGCTGCGGCAATGGACCGCCGATGCGACCGGGCGGACCGTCGTCGCCGGGCCGATCGAAGCGACCGCGCTCGGCAACCTCGCAATGCAGATGCTGGCAACGGGAGCGGTGTCGTCGCTCGCCGAAGCACGCGCGATCATCGAGCGGTCGTTCCCGGTCGAGCGCTACGAGCCGGCCGACGACGGCCGGTGGGAGACGCACTATCGGCGCTTCCGCGACTACGTGGAGCTGACCTGTGCCTGAGACGACGGCGACCAAGTTCCTGCAGAACCTCTGGGACGAAACCGAGGCGGCGAAACGTGCGGCCGACCCGCTCGAGCTGCTGCGCTACAGGTCGAACCTGCTCGGCGCCGACCTGCGCATCACCAACTTCGGCGGCGGCAACACCAGCTCGAAGTTCGTCCTGCCCGATCCGCTGACCGGCGAGCCGGCGCGCGTGATGGCGGTGAAGGGCAGCGGCGGGGACCTGCGGTCGATCACGCCGGCCGGGTTCGCGATTCTCTATCTCGACAAGCTCGAACAGCTGATCGATCGCTATCGCGGCGAAGCGCACGAAGACGAGATGGTCGGCTTCTACCCGCTGTGCGCGTTCGGCGAAAACCGGGTCGCGGCGTCGATCGACACGCCGCTGCATGCCTTCCTGCCGTTCGCCCACGTCGATCATCTGCACCCGGACTGGGCAATCGCGCTCGCGGCGAGCGCCAACGGCAAGGCCAAGCTCGCCGAGTTCAACGCCGCATACGGCCGCCGCATCGCCTGGGTGCCCTGGCAGCGGCCGGGGTTCGAGCTGGCGTTGATGCTGCGCCGCGCGGTCGAAGAGCAGCCGGGATGCGATGGAATCATCCTCGGCAGCCACGGTCTCTTCACCTGGGGCGACACGCAGCAGGCCTGCTACTCGAACAGCATCAGGACCATCGACCAGATGGGCGAGTTCCTCGAGGATCATCGCCGCCGCTCGGGCCGGGCGCTCTTCGGCGGCCGGCAGGCCGCCCCCGCCGCCGTCGATCGCGAATCGACCGCCGCCGCGTTGCTGCCGTTCCTCCGGGGCGCCGTGTCGTCGCGCCGCCGCGTCATCGGTCACTACGACCAGTCGGACGATGCACTGGAGTTCGCCAGCTCACAGTGGGCCGCCGACCTGTGCCGGATGGGCACGAGCTGTCCGGATCACTTCCTGCGAACGCGCATCTGCCCGATGTTCGTGCCGTGGAACGCGGGCGCGGAGGATCTCGCGCAGCTCCAGCAGCAGATCTCGACTCGCCTGGAGCAGTACCGCACCGAGTACGTCGCTTACTACAACTCGTGCGCGCGGCCCGATTCGCCGGCGCTGCGCGACTCGAACCCGTCGGTCGTCGTCATCCCCGGGCTTGGCGTCTTCGGCTTCGGCAAGGACAAGCGCGAGGCGCGCATCACGACCGAGTTCTTCGTCAACGCGGTGCACGTGATGGCGGGCGCGACCGCGCTCGAAGAGGACGGCAGCACGGCAGGACCGTTGCCGCAGGCGAGGCGAGCGGAGCAGGCGAAGGAGTTCGAGAGCTTTCACAACTACGTGGCGCTGCCGCGCAGCGAAGCGTTTCGGATCGAGTACTGGGCGCTCGAGGAGGCGAAGCTGCAGCGGATGCCGCCGGAGCGCGAGTTCAGCCGGAAAATCGCGCTCGTGGTCGGCGCCGGCAGCGGTATCGGCCGCGAGGTCGCGCTGCAGCTGGCGGCGCGTGGCGCGCACCTGGTGCTGGCGGATCAGAACGGCGCGAACGCCGAAGCGGCCTGCGCCGATGCCCGGGCGCGTTCGTTTGGCGAAGCGGCGATCTCGAGCGCGGTCGATCTCGGCGTGCGGGGCACGATCGCCGACGCGCTGCGGCAGACCGTCCTGTCGTTTGGCGGCGTCGACATCGTCATCAACACGGCGGCCATCTACCCGACGCCGGAACCCGGCAGCGCCGCATCCGAGGCGTTGTGGACGAAGACGCTCCAGATCAACGTCACCGGCAACATGGTGCTGGCGGAGGAGGCGGCGCCGGATCCTGAAGGCGCAGAACCTGCCGGCGGCGATGGTGTTCACGAGCTCGGCGAATGCGATCGTGCCGAAGCATGGCAGCGAGGCGTACGACGTCAGCAAGGCGGCCGTGAACCATCTGATCCGCGAGCTGGCAATCGGCCTCGGCCCGCTGGTTCGCGTCAACGGGATCGCGCCGGCGACGGTGATTGCCGGGTCGTCGATGTTCCCGCGCGATCGGGTAATGGTGGCGCTGCGGAAGTACAACATCGAGTTCGCCGAGGACGAAGCGACAGAGGCGCTGCGGGACAAGCTCGCCGAGTTCTATGCCAGGCGGACGATCACGCGCCGTCCCATCCTGCCAGCCGACTGCGCCAATGCGATTTGCTTTCTGGCGGGCGACGCCAGCGCCAAGACCACGGGCCATGTGATCCCGGTCGACGGTGGGCTGGCGGACGCATTTCTGCGATGACCCTTCGACTCGTCCTTGCCGCTACGCGCATCGGTCCCGCTCAGGGCAAGTCTTGCTGATCTCGCTCTTCATCACCTGCTACAACGACACGCTGTTTCCGGAGACCGGCAAGGCAGTGGTCCGCGGTGCTCGAGCGGCTCGGCCACGAGGTCGAGTTCCGCGAGGCGCAGACCTGCTGCGGCCAGATGCACTACAACACCGGCTACACGGCCGACGCGCGCGTGCTGATGGAGAAGTTCGTGCGCGACTTCGCGGGCGCGGAGACGATCTGCATCCCGTCGGCCTCGTGCGTCGCGATGATCCGCGATCACTACCCGAAGATGGCCGCTGAATCGGGCGACGCGCAACTGCAGCGCCGGGTCGAAGCGATCATCCCCCGCATCTTCGAGTTCACCGAGCTCCTGGTGGACAAGCTCGGCGTCACCGACGTCGGCGCGTCGTTCCCGCACACGGTGACGCTGCACACGTCGTGTCACTCGCTGCGATCGCTGCACCTCGGCGATCGGCCGGCGCGGCTGCTGCGTGCGGTCCGCGGCCTCGAGTGTCGCGAACTGCCGGATGCGGATCAGTGCTGCGGCTTCGGCGGCACGTTCGCGATCAAGAACGCCGACGTCTCGGCAGCGATGGGCGCCGACAAGGCGCGGCGCGTGCTCGAGACCGGGGCCGGCGTCTGCGCCGCGGCCGACAACTCGTGCCTGCTGCAGATTGGCGGCACGCTCACGCGCCAGGGTCAGGACGTGCGCTGCCTGCACATCGCGGAGATCCTCGCCGGCGGAGACGAGCCGCGATGATTAGAGTCGGCGACGCGGCGAATGCTCCTGCCTTTCCGGTCGCGGCCAAGGGCGCGCTCGGGAACGCGCAGCTTCGCCGCAACGTCCGCCACGCCACCAACGTCATCCGCGGCAAGCGCGCGATCGTCGTCGGCGAGATGGCCGACTGGGAGCAGCTGCGCGAGTCGGCGCACGCGATCAAGGAACACACCATCGCCAACCTCGATTTCTATCTCGAGCAGTTCGAGCAGAACTGCACGCGCGCCGGCGGGCAGGTGCACTGGGCGTCGGACGCGGACGAGGCCAACCGGATCGTCATCGACATCATGCGGGCGGCCGGCCGCGCCGAGATGATCAAGGTCAAGACGATGACCTCGGACGAGACCGGGCTGAACAAAGCGCTCGAACGGGCAGGCCTGGTGCCGCACGAGACCGATCTCGCCGATCTCATCATCCAGCTCGGCAAGGATCGCCCGTCGCACATCGTCGTTCCGGCGCTGCATCTCAACCGGACCGAGATCCGCGACATCTTCCGCGCCTCGATGGCGCGCGGCGATCTGAGCGATCGCCCCGAGGAGCTCGCTGCGGCGGCGCGTCAGTTCCTGCGCGAGAAGTTCCTGCGCGTCGACGCCGGCTTCAGCGGCGCGAACTTCGCGATCGCGGAAACCGGCTCGGTGTGCGTGGTCGAGTCCGAGGGCAACGGCCGCATGTGCGTGACGCTGCCGCGCGTGCTGATCACGCTCGTCGGCATCGAGAAGGTCATCCCGCGCTTCCAGGATCTCGAAGTGTTCCTGCAGGTGCTGGCGCGGTCGGCGACCGGCGAGCGGATGAACCCGTACAACTCGATCTGGACCGGCGTGACGCCCGGTGACGGACCCGAACACGTGCACGTGGTGCTGCTCGACAACGGGCGGACGAAAGTGCTGGAGGACGAAGCGTCGCGCGAGACGCTCGACTGCATCCGCTGCGCGGCGTGCCTGAACGCGTGCCCCGTCTACCAGCAGACCGGCGGGCACGCCTACGGCTCGATCTACAGCGGTCCGATTGGCGCGATCCTGACGCCGCAGCTGCAGTCGATGGAGCACTCGCGCTCGCTGCCGTACGCCTCGTCGTTGTGCGGCGCCTGCTACGACGCGTGCCCGGTGAAGATCAACATCCCGGAGATTCTGATCCACCTGCGCGAACGCATCGTCGACGCCGGCCATGCGCCAGCTGGCGAGCGCTGGGCGATGAAGGCGGCCGGAGCGGCGTTCGCGAGCGATCGCCGGCTGCACCTCGCGCAGCAGGTGGCGCGGCTGGCGCAATGGCCGTTCGTGCGCAACGGCCGCCTGACGCACCTGCCGCCGCCGTTCAACGCGTGGACCGATCATCGCGCGCTGCCGGCGATCCCGGCGGAATCGTTTCGCGACTGGTGGGCGAAGCGCAAACCGGGAGGGCATGCGTGAGCGCGCGCGATGCGGTTCTCGGCCGGATTCGACACGCGCTCGGCGGCCAGCGGCCACCGCGAACCGCCGACTACGATGCGATCCCGCGCGCCTACCGGCGCAGCGGCGTGCTCGCGCCGCAGGAGCGGCTCGATTTGTTCGTCTCGCGCATCGAGCACTACGACGGCGGCGTCCATCGCTGCGGCGGCGCCGCGATTGCGGAGACGATCGCGAGGGCGCTGACCGCGCGCGGCAGGCGCCGGCTGGTGGTTGCCGCCGGCGTCACGCCCGACTGGCTGCCGCCGCGATTCGAGTGGATCGCCGAGGCCGACACGACGTATCAGGATCTCGATGCCAGCGATGGCGCCATCACCGGTTGCTCCGCGGCAATCGCGACCACGGGGACGATTCTGCTGCGGCACGGCGCTGCGGAGGGGCGGCGCGCGCTGACCCTGATCCCCGACTATCACCTCTGCGTCGTCGTTCGCCGACGAGGTCGTCGAGACGGTGCCGGAAGGGTTCGCGCGCGCATGGTCGGGGAATGCCGCGGGGGCGCCGTCGTTGCTGACGACGATCTCCGGGCCGTCGGCGACCGCGGATATCGAGATGACGCGGATCAAGGGCGTCCACGGTCCGCGGACGTTGGATGTGGTGTTGGTCGACGACCTGTAGGGCCGTGCCTTCAGGGCGGGCCTTCAGGCGCCGCCAGGCGGCCGCTGAAGGCGGCCCTAAAGGGCCGCCCTACATTGGCCGCCCTACACGGTGGTCAGCATCAACTCGTCGTTCGGGTAGATGTGATTCACCGTTTCGGGCGTGACGAGCTGGTGCTTCACGAACACCGCCGGCGGCACCGGCCGCCGATGCAGGATGTCGAGCGCGACGGCGAGAATCTGCTCGCCGTACTTTTCCGGGAAGTAGGCGACCGACCCGACCAGGCGGGTGCCCGGCTCGCGCAGCTCGGCGCGCCCTTCCGGCGAGGCGTTCTGCCCCATGATCGCGCACGACTCGGTGCGTCCCGCTTCCTGGAATGCGCGCAGCGCGCCGAGCGCGCTCGGATCGTTGATCGCCCCGACCAGGAAGCGGCGCGCGCGGCTGGTCCGGAGGTGCCGCCGCATCTTCTCGAACGTGTCGCCGAGCTTGCCGTCGCCGTCAATCGAGGTGACTCTGCACGGCTCGAGCGCCGGGAACACTTCCTTCATGCCGACCAGCATGCCGGTCACGCGCATCCGCGGCAGGCTGCCGGCGCGATCGAGCTGCACCAGCACGATCTCGTCGACGCCGCTGTGCCAGTGCTGCTTCGCCCAGCGTCCGAGATAGCGCCCGCCGATCAGCCCTGCCTCGTAGTTGTTCGCGCCGAAATAGGTGGCGCCCGGGTGCGGCACCTCGATCGCGATCAGCGGGATGTTGGCCTCGCGGTATTTGGTGGCGACAATCGGCGCGACGTGATCGTCGGTCTGGAACTCGATCACGAGATCGACCTTCTCGCGCACCAGGATGTCGGCGTTGCGCTGCGCGATCTTCGGGTTGTAGCGGTTGTCGAGCGAGATGAGCTCGATCCCTTCCGCCGCCGCCGCGCGCTCGAGGCTGGTCGAGACATCCTTCGAGAACTGGTAGTCGGTGCCCTGCGCCGCGTACCCGAGGCGATACAGCTTCTGCCGGAATGGACGCAGCGACGAGCGGTACAAGTTCTCGCCGACCTTCTCGACCATGCCGCAGCGCTCGAGGGTGTAGAGGATCCGGAACGCCATGCTCTTCGGCAATCCGGAACGGCTGGCGACTTCGCGCAGCGGCAACGCTTCGCCCGAGGAGCGGAACGCCGACAGCAGTCGCGATGCGTGGACGACCGACTTCACCAGGTAAGGATCGCGAGCTCCCGCGTGCTGCTGTGCCATCAGTTGCGCCACCCTTCGCGCCTGCGCGCGGTGCGCATTATCGTCCCGGAGCGTCGCTTCCGACAACTGTGTCGGTTTCGCATGCCGAAACGCCAGTCCAGCTGGCCGGGCGGTGCCCGGTGTCGACCGGCGAGGTCAATTGCAACGGTATCAGGAGGGTGTTATCGACGGACGCCGGCGGTCCGCGCCACCTCGGGCGGCCAGGCGGGCATTTCAGTGTGCCAAACGTTTGCCGGGCGGGCGCGTCTCGCTTGTGCGCGCGTTACATGACGACGACCGCATCCCGCCGATTCTCGATCTTCTTGAAGTCGAGTCCCGGCACCTGCTTCAAATCGTCCAGGGTCTTGAACCGGCCGTGCTGCTCGCGGTACCGGATCACGGCGGCCGCTTCGCGCCGCAGCAGGCCGCCGGCGGCTTCGAGATCGATCTGCGTCGCGGTGTTCAGGTTGAGCGGCTGCAGCGCCTCGCCGAGGAAGTGCGTCGAGAGATAGTCGAGGATGATCGGGACCTCTTCCGGCGAGAACCTGGCGCCAAACCTCTGCATGCTGTCGATGACCGCCGCCCAGCCGTCGCGCGTGAGCCTGACCGACGCTGCTCGACGCGCGTCATGACACGAGCCGCACGCCTGAACGGTGACGTCCTTGCCCGGTCCGTCCGGCATCCCTTCGCCTGAAACCACACGCTGGGGAGATTGCCCCGCGGCCGCTCCGGCGGCGGCGAGGATCACGATCAGCAGACAACAGAGCGCGCCAAGCCGAGATGATGACATCGAAAAGCCCTCCGGCCGCGAGTTGAACAGGCATCAAGCTGATGCCATGGCCGCATGATACGACTCCCTTGCGGAATCCTGTCCAGTCGTTTCTCACTGCGAAACACGAGCCGACTCGGGCCGGAGCGATCGAGAGCGGGCTCGACCGATGGAAATCGATTCCTCCGTCCGAAAACACCCCGGCAGGACGGTCACGGCGTGATTTCGCACTGCGAGACCGTATCTTCTGGCGGCTGCGGCTTGTCCTCGTTGTGCCCGCTACATATGATCCGCGTCGTGATGCCCATTCGACCCATCGACTCGGCCTGCGGCCTCGCTCAGGGCAGGCTCGCTGCGCTCGCTCAGGCAGGCATCTGCCGCGGCGCGCCTGCGCCGCAATCGCGGGTCTCGCACTCGTCGTCATCGCAGCCGGTCGCTCCGGCCTCGCGTCCGACTTCATGACCGAGGGCGTCGACAGCGCGGACGCACCGGCTGGGTGCGGGACGAGACCGTCTTCACGACCGCCAACGTTGCGAACACGAGGCTGCTCTGGAGGCTCGGGCTCGAGAGCACCCCGCGCGCCATGCACAACCTGTTCGCGCCGCTCGTCGCGCAGCGGGTCGAGACGGCGCAGGGCACACGCGAGCTCGCCGTCGTCGCCGGCGTCTCCGACGATCTGTTCGGGATCGACGTGGCCACCGGCCGTCAGATCTGGCATCGCCATTTCGACAGCACGCTGGCGAATCCGGGCGGCACGGGCGACACGCTCTGCCCCGGTGGTCAGACGGCCGTCCCGACGATGGCGCAGGTTTCTCCCGGGAAGTACACGATCTACGCGGTGTCCTGGGATGGCCGCCTCCGGCAGGTGAACCTGGCCGACGGTCGAGGACGTCGCCCCGCCTCAGAAGTTCATCCCGGGCGGCGGCAAACCGTACGCGCTCAACCTTCATGACGGCGTCGTCTACACGGCGACGGCCCAGGGCTGCGGCGGCCTGACCAATGCGTTTTATTCGTTCGATCTCGCTTCGAACCGCGCCAGCGCGTTCATCCCCGCAGGCGGCGGATTGTGGGGACGCCGCGGCGCCGCCATCGATCCCGAAGGCCGTGTGTTCCTGGGGACGGGCGACGCGCCGTTCGATCCGCTGAACCGGCGGCTCGGCAACGGCATCGTCGCGGTGAAGCTCGACGCCAAGAAGCAGCTGCAGCTCGTCGACTATTTCGGCGCGCCGAACGCGAACTGGCTCTGGCGGCGCGATCTCGACGTCAACACCACGCCGATCGCCTTCGACGCGAAGGGCAGCCGGTTCCTCGTCGGCACGAGCAAGGAGTGCCGGCTGTGGCTGCTCGATCGCGACGCGCTCGGCGGCGAAGATCATCGCACCACGCTGCACACCACGCCGCTCATCTGCAACGACGCGCAGGCGTTCGACGCCAAGGGCATCTGGGGCGCGCTCGGCGCATGGCAGGACAGCAACGGAACGCAATGGGTGCTGGCGCCGTTCTGGGGGCCGGTGAGCAAAACGTTCAAGGCGCCGATCGAGCACGCACGGCCGACCGGCGGCGGCGTTGCCGCATTCACGCTGCAGCAGCGGCCGGACGGCTGGCAGCTGACGCCGGCCTGGCTGTCGCGGGACATGGACCTCGCCGACGAAGCGGTGATCGCAAACGGCGTCGTCTTCGCGTATGCGGCGGGTGAGGATGCGTCACAGACGATGCCCGACAAGGCGTGGAACGAACCCGGGGGGCCGGTTTACGGCGGCGGACTGAGCTCGGGCCCTGTGCGCCGGGTTCCGGCATCGCGCCGCGCCGCGCTGTATGCGCTCGACGGGCAGACCGGGAAAGAGCTGTGGTCGAGCGGCCGCGCGATCGAATCGTGGAACCACTTCAGCGGGCTGACCGTCGCGAACGGCCGCGTGTATCTCGCGACCTTCGATGGCGTGCTCTATTGCTTTGGCATCCCACAATGCAGCCTAGACGGAGGAACATGATGCGCGCGCAACGCTTGATGATCGTTGGCCTGACGTGTGTCGTCGCCGGAAGCCTCGCGTTTGCGCAGGTCGGCCGCGGCGGCTCGCAGTGGCTGACGCCGCTGGCGGATGCGCAGCGCACGTCGTGGGTGCGCAGCGACGAAAAGATCTCGGTGGAGGCGTTGTCGAAGGGCGGCTTCGAGCTGCAGTGGACGACCAAGCTCGAAAACCAGCCGCGCGGTGCCTACGGTCTCGGGTCGGGCGTGACGGCGAGCGGCGTGACGTTGTTCATCCCGGTGTCGCTCGTGACCGGCAGCTCGAACAACGTCTACGCCATCGACAACGATCTCGGCTACGTCACCTGGGAACGAAAGTTCAACCTGTCGCTGCCCGCACCGACACCAGGCTGCCCGGGCGGTATCAGCGCCGGCGCCACGCGCATCGTGCGGCTCGACGGAACGGTCTCGAGCGTTCCGGGGTTCGGCGGCGGGCGTGGAGCGATTGGTTATCGCAGCGTGCTCGGCGAACCCGGTGAAGGCGTGCAAATCGAAGGACGGGCAGGCAGCGCCCGCGGCGGCGGTCGCGGTCCGGCAACGCCGCCACCACCGCCTCCGACACCAACCCCCGCGGCGAGCGGCGGCCAGCCGGACGATCGCATCCCCGGATCGCCGCGCCCGCCGGCAGGCGCGGCACCGGCGCGCGCGACCCAGCGGCCCTCCGGCGTCGGCTACGTGATCACGAGCGACGGCATGCTGCACGTGCTGGGTCTGCCGTCCGGGAAGGATATCCAGCGGCCCGCGCGATTCCTGCCGGCGAACGCGCGATGGTCCTCGCCGATCGGCGTGGACACGATGCTCTACGCCGCGACATCCGGAGGCTGCGGCGGTGCGCCCAACGGCGTGTGGGCGATCGATCTGGACAGCGAATTGAAGCCGGTGGTCTCGTGGAAGACCAATGGCGGGCCGGTGGTGGGCGCCGTGGCGTTCGCACCCGACGGCACGCTGTTCGCGGCCATCGGCGCCGGCCGGGCCGCCGGCAACGGCAGGGCGAACGCGATCGTCGCGCTCGATCCGAAGACACTGCAGCTGAAGGACTGGTTCACACAGGCTGCGGCAGAGTTCGTGACCGGGCCAACCATCCTCCGGCACGGGGACAAGGACATCGTCGCGGCGGCGACCAAAGACGGACGCATTCTCCTGCTCGATCCTAAATCGCTCGGCGGCGCGGACCACGCGACACCTCTTTACGCATCGAAGACGTGGCTGGGACCGGGAGCGACGGTCAGCGCAGATGCGCTCGCAACATGGCGCCAGCAGCCGGCTTCGGGCGGCGGCACCACTTGGATTCTGTTACCGATCGCTGGCGCGCTGGCGACTGGCGCGCCAGCGACCAACGGTGCGGTCCAGGACGGCGCCGTGATCGCCCTGAAGCTGGCCGACACCGGGGGCGCGCTTTCGATGGAGCCGGGATGGGTCTCGCACAACCTCTCCGCGTCGGCCACGCCGATCACGGTCAATGGTGTGGTGTTCGCATTGGCGACGGGACTGCCGGCAGCATCGTCTGGTCGAGGCATGCCGGCCGTGCTCCACGCCTACGACGGCGCGACGGGCGCGCGTCTCTGGAGCAGCGACAACGCGATGACGACCTCTGCGTCACCGGGCAGCCTGTGGAGCGGCACGGGACAGGTGTATGTCGGCGCACAGGACGGTGCGCTCTACGCCTTCGGCTTCGACGACGAGCGGCGCGCCACCAACCCGAGTAAGTAACGTGCGAGCGGCCGCACGACGCCGCAACAGCCGAGCGTCGCGCGCGCCTGCATGCGTTGCGCACTTCGCAATGCCATGCATTCGCGAGCGGGTCATCCAACACGTTGGATGGCCCTGTAACCGCAGTCTTTCGGCGTTTCATCGCGTCGATCACGTTTCGCATTGCCAAACCGACCGACCGTGCCGGAATTTGCTTTGGCGTCTTCGGTCGCGGCCGTAAAAGTCCGCGGTAAGGGAGGCACTATGAACTGTAGGCTGGCAAGCCTGACCCTGGTCGGCCTGGTTCTGCTCAGCGCAGGACTCGGCGCCCAGGAATCGGCTTCCTCCGGAATTAGCGGCCAGGTCGTGGACAGCACCAGGGGCGCAATGCCGGGCGCGACCGTGACCGTCACCAACGCCGGCACCAACGCGCAGCGTGTCGTGGTGACCGATGCGGAAGGGCGATTCACCATCCCGAATCTTCCACCCGCCACCTACTCGATCCGCGTCGAGCTGTCCGGGTTCCAAACCGCGGAGATTCGCGACCTGACGCTTCGAAACGGGGAGATCGCAAGACCCACGGTGGCGCTCGGCCTCGCCAGCATTTCCGAGAACGTCACCGTCGTCGGCATGTCGCCGCTGCTGCAGACGACCAACGCGTCGGTCGGGCAGACGATCTCGCAGAAACAGATTGAGGATCTGCCGGTGGCCGGCCGCAGCCTGCTGTCGTTTGCCGCGTTGTCCGCGGGCGTGACGCCGCAGTCGTTCGCTCGCGGGACGCAGTTCGGCGCCGCCGGCACCAGCCGCAGCCAGTTCGTCACCGTCGAGGGCGGGCGCGACAGCTCCACCAACTACGCGATCGACGGTGTCTACGTGCGCTCGCTGCGCTTCAACAACATCTCGCTCAACCCGCCGCTCGATGCCATCCAGGAAGTCAACGTGCTCCGAAACGCGTTCACGACCGAGTACGGCCAGGGGCAGGCGGTCGTGTCGATCGTGACCAAGTCCGGCTCCAACCGGCTGACCGGTTCGGCCTACGACTACCTCCGGAAGGAGAGCTTCGAGACCGCCAACTTCTTCGGCCAGAAGCCCGGTGAGCGCACACAAGCGGGCGTGACCGGCGGCGGGCCGATCGTCAAGAACCGGGTGTTCGCCTTCGGCGGCTACGAAGCGCTCAGGACCGATCAAGGCAGGACGCTGCTCGCGAGCGTGCCGAACCCCGCCTTCCTGGCCGGCAACTTCTCGAGCGTGGCGACGCCGATCATCGATCCGCTGACCGGGCAGCAGTTTCCCGGCAACGTGATCCCGTCGAGCCGTTTCTCGAACTTCGCCAAGACGCTCGGCCCAACCGTGCCGGAGCCCAACAACGCGGGCGCGAACAACTATCGGACCGTTCGCGAGCTGACGGATGATGCGGATACCGCGACGATTCGAAGCGACCAGGTGTTTTCGAAGCACAACCTGTTTCAGCGCTTTCTGTACTACAAGGGCACACAGCTCAACCCGGGCGCGTTCACCTACACCAACTTTCCGCAGAACGGACGCAACTTCGCGGCCGGCGACACCTGGGTGGTGTCGCAGAACGTCGTCAACGAGGTGCGCGTCGGCTACAACTACGCCTATCACCTGAACTCGCCGGTCAGCCTGGACGGCCGCAACTGGGTCGGCGACATCGGCATGAGGAACCTGGCAGGCGGCACCGACCCGATCGACTACGGCAGGCCCAACTTCACCATGACCGGCTTCAGCGCCCAGGGCGAGGGCACCATCACGCAGGGCGCGACCGAAAACATCCTCAGCATCTCGAACGCGACCAGCTGGGTGAAGGGCGGCCACAACATCCGCTTCGGCCTCCAGGCGCAGTTCCGCAAGTACAATCAGCTGACCGAAGTGCCGCCGCGCAGCACCTTGACCTTCAACGGCCAGTTCACCGGCAACCCGGTCGGCGATTTCCTGCTCGGCTACTGCTCGACCTGCACCGGCGCGTTCGGCAGCTCCCGGTCGAACTACAAGTCGCCGACCTTCGCGCCGTTTTTCGACGACAACTGGCAGATCTCGCCGAAGATGACGCTGCAGATGGGGCTGCGGTGGGAGTACCTCGGGCCGTGGCACGAGCAGAACGATCAGGAAGGCTCGTTCGATCCGGTGAGCGGCAAGATCGCCTTTCACAAGGTGCCGACGAACCTGCCGCCGCAGCTCGTCCCGCTGATCATCAACCAGGACGGCTTCTACCCGGAAGGCATCCTCGAGCGCGACCTCAACAACTGGGGCCCGCGCGTCGGCCTGGCCTACAACCTGAATGACAAGACGGTCGCGCGCAGCGGCTTCGGTGTCTACTACGACAACCTCAATCTGAACGAGCTGCAGTTCTCGCGCCTGGTGCCGCCCTTCTACGGGCAGTACTCGCTGCAGCCGGTTCGCACCGATCTCAGCCTCAACGCCGACACGCTCTTTCCCGATCTGAACAACATCCCGCAGTTCCCGGCGCCGTTCTCGATGGACTCGACCAACCGGACCGCCTACACGTTCCAGTGGAACGGCAACGTGCAGCACTCCTTCGGCGCCAACTACCTCGTCGAGGTGGCCTACACCGGCAGCCGGAGCTACAACGAGCACAAGCGCTACAACATCAACCAGGCGCAGCCCGGCACGACGCCGATCGTGACCCGCGTGCCGTACCCGGCGTTCCAGTCGGCGATCCTGTATTCGTCCGACGCCGGCTGGGCGCGGTTCAACGGCCTGTCGCTCCGCCTCGACAAGCGCTACTCGGGCGGCATGTTCTTCCTCGCCAACTACCAGCTGTCGAAGAACACCGACAACGGCTCGGGCGAGGTCGAATCGAACGATACCGCGTTTGCCTGGAACCCCGACGCCGACGAGGGCTACTCGCGCTACGACCAGCGGCACCGCTCGGCGTTCAGCTTCGGTTACGAGCTGCCGTTCGGGCAGGGCAAGCGGTATCTCTCGAGCGGCGGCGCGGCCGCGTACATCTTCGGCGACTGGCAGGTGCAGGGAATCGTCCGGCTGGGCAGCGGGTTCCCGTTCTCGGTAACGTCGACCAACGTCTGCCAGTGCGGCTCGTTCATCCCGCAGCGCGTCAACGTCGTCAACGCCGGCAACCTCGGAGAGCTCGACGACCCGTCTCCCACTCGCTGGTTCGACGCGACCGCGTACGCCGTGCCGGCCAACGGCACGCAGGGAACGGCGGGGCGCAACACCGTGCGCGGCCCGGGGACGCAGCAGGTGAACTTCTCGGTCAGCAAGCGGTTCCCGATCGGCGGCCGGGCGCGGCTCGAGTTCCGCGCCGAGGTGTTCAACCTGTTCAACCACGACAACTTCGGCAACCCCGACGCCAACATCTCGAACGCCACCGTCGGCACCATCACGACCGCCGACGACGGGCGGAATGCGCAGTTCGGGTTCCGGTTCGCGTGGTAGGGTAGCGGCGATGAACGTACGTAGTGTCCGCCTCCGGGCGGACCATGACGGTCCGGCTTAAGCCGGACACTACGTACGACGCGCCTAATCGTGTCCGACACCTCGGGTCCGCCCACCGGCGTCACACCTCTCCTCGAAGCTCGCGCGATCAGCAAATCGTTCGCCGGCGTCCACGCCCTGCGCGACGTGTCGTTCGACGTGCGCGCGGGCGAGGTGCACGCGCTCCTCGGCGAGAACGGCGCCGGCAAGTCGACGCTGATCAAGATTCTCACCGGCGCCGAGGTTCCCGACTCCGGCTCCCTCGCCCTCGGCGGGGACGTCGTCGATCACCTCGATCCAACCGCGGCGCACCGCCAGCGCGTGGCCGCGATCTATCAGCAGCCGTCGCTTTTTCCACACCTCACGGTGGCCGAAAATATCGCGCTCGCGCTCGAGCGCAGCGGACTGTGGCGCCGCGTCGACTGGAGGGCGCGGCGGCAGCGTGCCGCGCAGCTGCTCGACGAAGTCGGCGCCGCGATCGATCCCGAACGTCTGGCGGCGACGCTGAGCATGCCGGAGCAGCAGATCGTCGAGATCGCCAAGGCGGTCGGCGCCGACGCGAAGGTCGTGGTGATGGACGAGCCGACCGCGTCGCTGGCGTCGCACGAGGTCGAACGCCTGTTCCGTATCATCGCCACGCTGCGATCGCAGGGCGCCGGCATCGTCTACGTGTCGCATCGCCTGCAGGAGGTGTTCGCGATCGCCGATCGCATCACCGTGCTGCGCGACGGCCAGCTGGTGGCGACCCGCGAGGCCGGCGAGGTCAACTCGGAAGAGGTCGTGCGGATGATGGTCGGTCGTGAGCTGACCGCGATCGCGGCGGTGCGCGCGAGTGCGGCGGGCGACGTCGTTCTGGACGTGCGCCAGCTCTCCAATCGCGCGCTCGGCGTTCGCGATGTGTCGCTGCAGGCGCGCGCCGGCGAGATCCTGGGCCTCGCCGGGCTGGTCGGGTCGGGCCGCACGGAGCTGGCCGAAACGCTGTTCGGCATCGTGCCGGCGACCGGCGGGGAAGTGCGGCTTCGCGGTGAGGCTGCGCACATCGCCGCGCCGAGCGATGCGCTTCGGCTGGGCGTGGCATACCTGCCCGAGGATCGGCTTCGCCACGGCATCGTGCCCGAGATGGCGGTCGACGCGAACGTCACGCTGGCGAGCCTTGCCGGCTACTCGAGGTGGGGATTGATCGACCGATCTGCCGAGCGAGCGTCGGCCGCGCGGCACGTCGAGCGCCTGCGCGTCAGGACGCCGGGTGTGTCGACGCCGGTCGAAGCGCTGTCCGGAGGCAATCAGCAGAAGGTCGCGCTGGCGCGATGGCTCGAGACGAAGCCGAGCGTACTGATCCTCGACGAGCCGACGCAGGGTGTGGACGTCGGCGCGAAGGGAGAGATTCACGCCATCATCCGTGAGCTGGCGGCACAGGGACTCGCCTGCCTCCTGATTTCGTCGGAGCTGCCCGAGCTCCTCGCGATGTGCGATCGGATTGCGGTGATGCGCGGCGGCACGATCGTGTCGATCCTGTCGCGCGCCGAGGCGACGCAGGAAACGATCCTCGAACACGCACTCGGACACGAGCCGGCGGCGCCGGCGGCGGGCTGAAGCACGATGCGCCACGTCTACCGCCGTGAGATTTCGATTGCCGCCGCGACGGCAGTCCTCGGCGTCGTCCTGGCGATCGTCTCGCCCGGGTATTTCTCGGTCGAGAACATCACCGATCTCCTGCTCGCGAACCTGCCGGTGCTGGTCGTCGCGCTCGGGATGACGCTCGTCATCCTCACCGGAGAGATCGACATCTCGGTTGGTTCGACCTTCGCGATCTGCAGCGTCGTGGCCGGCCTGCTGGCGAAAGCAGGGTGGCCGATCCCCCTGGCGGCAGCCGCCGCATGCCTCACTGGCGCTGCGATCGGATCGGTGAACGGCGCGCTGGTCGCCTACGCGCGAATCCCCTCGATCGTCGTGACGCTCGGCGTGATGACCGCGCTGCGCGAAGGGCTGCGGTGGTGGACGCAGGGCGCATGGGTGCAGGACCTGCCGGCTTCGTTTCAGTGGCTGGGGCTGACGCAGGGAGCATACCCGGCGGCGTCGACGACGTCGACGGCGCTGATGTTCGCCGCGTGCGCGTGGGCGCTCGGACACACAGGCGCCGGCCGCGCGCTTTACGCCGTCGGCTCGAATGCGGAAGCGGCGCGGCTGGTCGGCCTCCACACGCGCGCGATCAAGCTGGGCGTGTTTGCGCTGCTGGGTGCGCTCACCGGCTGGGCCGCAGTGCTCAACGCCGTGCGCTTCAACCAGATTCCAAGCAACACCGGCATCGGGCTGGAGATGAAGGTGATCGCGGCGGTGGTCGTCGGCGGGACGGCGATCACCGGCGGGCGCGGGAGCGCCGCCGGCACGCTGGCCGGCGTCGTGCTGCTCGGCGCGATCGGGCCGGCGCTCACGTTTCTCGGCATCAACGCGTACTGGGAGCGCGCAATTCAGGGCGCGATCATCCTGGCGGCGGTGGCCATCGATGCGGTCGGCCGGACCGGAGTTCGCCGCATCACCCGGCCTGCCACGGCGCCGGTGTAACGCATGCGCGCCGCCGGTTCTCACTCGACCGACCGGCAATGGGCGCTCGCCGCGGCGCTGGTGTGCGAAGTGGCGATCTTCGCCCTGGTCGCGCCGCAGTTCTTCTCGGTTGGCAACCTGTTCGAGCTGACACGCTTCAGCGCCGAGCTCGGCCTGCTCGCCGTGGCGCTCACACCGGTGCTCGTCACCGGCGGCATCGATCTGTCGGTGGGATCGCTGCTCGGCCTCTCCGCCGTGATGTTCGGCGTCGCCTATCGCGATTGGCAGATGGCCGTTCCAGCCGCCGCGCTGGTGGCGCTGTCGGTCGGTTGCGCCGGCGGCGCGCTCAACGCGTTCCTCATCGCCGCGCTCGATTTACCGCCGCTCATCGTCACGCTCGCGTCGTTCTCCCTGTTTCGCGGCATCGCCGAAGGACTGACCGGCGGCGCGATCAACTACACGGCATTTCCGGATCGCTTCCTCTTCCTCGGGCAGGGCTATTTCGCCGGCAGCATCCCGGTGCAGCTGCCGATCTTCGCCGCGATTGTCATCGGCTATGGTGTCCTGCTGCATCGCTCGATCATCGGCCGGGCCTGGTACGCGATCGGGTTCGCGCCGGCCGGCGCGCGCTATGCGGGCATCCCGGTGCGGCGGCGCGTTGGCCTGGCCTACTTGTTGTCCGGGCTGACCGCCGCCACCGCGGCGATCATCTACGTCGCGCACGTCGGACAAGTCCGATCGGACGCGGGCACCGGCTATGAAATCGAGGCGATCGCCGCCGTCGTCCTCGGCGGTACCTCCGTTTTCGGCGGCCGCGGTACGATCTGGGGCACCGTGCTCGGCCTGTTTGCGATCGCGGTGCTGCAGAACGGCCTGCATCTCGCCGCGCTGCCATCGGAGCTCGCCGGCGTCCTCACCGGCGTGCTGCTGCTGGCGACGATCGCGATTGACCGCCGCGTCGGGCGCCGGAGCGCCGACGACGATCTACCGCAGGAGGTTGTTGTGAAGAACAGTCAAGTCGCGGTGTTGTGCGGCGCGATCCTCGCCGGCGCGCTGATCGTTGCCGCGACCAACGTCTGGCTGGTGCGATCGGTGTCGCCAGGCGCCAGGCCGGCGGACGCGCAGCCCGCGCCGGCGGCCCGCCGCCTGGTCATCGGCATGATGCCCAAGGCGAAGGGGGACCCGTATTTCGTCAGCTGCCGCGCCGGCGCCGAGGAGGCGGCGAAAGAGCTCGGCGTCGATCTGATCTGGGACGGCCCGACCGGCCTCGACGCGGCGAGGCAGAACGGCCTCATCGAGAACTGGATCACGCGAAACGTCGATGCAATCGCGGTGGCGGTCGAGAACCGCGCCGGCATCTCGACCGTGCTGCGCAAGGCGCGCGGCCGCGGCATCAAGGTCCTGACCTGGGACGCCGACGCGGAAGCCGACGCGCGCGACTTCTTCGTCAACCAGGCGACGGCCGAGGGCATCGCCACGGCGTTGACCGACGAAGCGGCGCGGCTCCTCAATGGCAAGGGCGAGTTCGCCATCATCACCGGCGCGCTCAGCGCCGCGAACCAGAACGAGTGGATCGCCTTCATCCGCAAGCGCCTCGCGTCAACCTATCCGGGGCTGACGCTGGCGACGATCCGGCCGAGCGACGACGACCGCGACAAGGCATTCGCCGAGACGCAGACGCTGCTGAAGGTCTACCCGGCGATGAAGCTGGTGATGGCGATCTCCGCACCCGCGGTTCCCGGCGCCGCCGAGGCCGTTCGCCAGGCGCGGCGCACCGACGTCAACGTCATCGGCCTGTCGCTGCCGAACATCAACAAGCCGTACGTCCACGACGGCATCGTCCAGACCGTCGTGCTCTGGAATACGCGCGACCTCGGGTACCTGGCCGTCTATGCGAGCGTGCTGACCGCGCAGGGGCGGATTCCCGCCGGCGCGGAGTCGATCGAAGCCGGGCGCCTCGGACGAATTGAGATTCGAAACGGTGAAGTGATCCTGGGCGTGCCGATGCTGTTCACGAAAAAGAATATCGACCAGTACCGATTTTCTAGGATGCGAGATCAAGAGACGCGAACAGCCCTCACAGTGGCGGCGGTCAACAGAAGATCAGGAGATCAGAAGACCAGGAGAATTTGTTTTCAAAAAAAGTTCCTCCTGATCTCTTAACCTCCTGATCTCCTTTCTTACCGCGGCGGGGCGAGCCACGCATGCAGGTCGGCGGCGCTGGATTGCTTGACGAAGATCTCCATCACCGCGCCGGCCGTCGCGCCGACGTTCTTGAAGCCGTGCGGCGTGCCCCGTTTCATGAACATCGCCTGGCCGGCTTTGGCCGCGACCGGCGGATCGGATCCGATCGTGATCTGGAACGAGCCCTCGAGCGGCACCCACACGTGATATTCGACGTCGTCGTGCGTGTGCACGCGCCGTGTCGCGCCGGCCTGGATCTCCACACGTGAGACGCGAATCTCCGCGCGATCGATCAACCGGGTTGGCCGGACGCCAGGATCGGCTTCACCCGGCGCTTGCGGCGTCTGCGCCACGGCGGGCGGCGCCAGGAACATGCTGCCGACGAGTGCGAACCTGCCAGCCAGTCGCCGCATGAGTCACCTTCACTTCTGAGGCAGCGCGAACACCGACAGCGTGTCGGTGGCGGTGATCGCAACAAACTGCCGGCCGGTCCGGCCCCGATAGGTGATCGGGTTGGCGTTGCCTCGCCGCGCGAGCGTCGTCACCCACAACTCTTTTCCGGTCTTCGCGTCGAGCGCGCGGAAGCGGTTGTCGTCTGTGGACGCCACGAATACGAGGCCGCTGGCGGTGACGATCGGGCCCGCGAGCGCCGGACGTCCCGTGTTCTGCTTGCCGGCGGGCAGTTGCTCGGTGATGCCGAGCGGCACCTGCCACACGACGTCTCCGGTTGCGGCGTTGATCGCGGTGAGGCGTCCCCACGGCGGTTTCTGGCACGGCCAGTTCGAGTCGCCGACGCGCACGTCGAAACTGCCGCGGCCGGGGCCGACGCGCTCCGGCGTGTTCTTGTCGTAGGGAACCGGCGAGCCCTCCTTCGCCTTTTCCACCCAGCCGAGCGCACCGACGTCCTGCGAGACGACGAATGCGATTGCCGACCGGCGATCGACCGCGATGCCGCCCCAGTTTGCGCCGCCAAGGCCGCCGGGGAAGTTGACGGTCACTTTCGGCGGCGCGCCGTCGGTGCGATACGCCCAGGGCGTGAACGGCCCGGCGTTGTACAGGCCGCCGTTCGCGGCGACGAGATCGGCGCACGCCTTCGCGTGCTCGGCGGTCGTGTCGGCTGCGGTGACGAGATCTTCAGGCTTGAACGCGACGCGGCCGAGCGGCGGCGGCTTCACCGGGATCGGCTGCGTCGAAAACGCGGCCTCGCCCGGCACGTCGCTCTTCGCGACCTCGCGCTCTTCGACGCCGAAGATCTGGCTGCCCCGTCTCGCGATTCAGGATGTAGAGATAGCCCGACTTCGTCGTGACGCCGAGCGCCGGAACCGTGCGGCCGTTGCGCGTGATGTCGAAGAGCGCCGGCGGCGCCGGCGGATCGTGGTCCCAGAGATCGTGGTGGATGGTCTGGAAGTGCCACTTGTACTTGCCGGTCTGCACGTCGACGGCGACGACCGAATTGCCGTACAGGTTCGCGCCCTTCCGATCGCCGCCATACGGGCCGACGATGGGCGACGCCAGCGGCAGGTAGAGAAGCCCGCGCTGCTCGTCGAGCGTGAAGTAGAACGGCCACGCGTTGGCGCCGAGGCGCCCTTTCCAGCTCTCGCCGTCCCAGGTGTCGTGGCCGGGCTCGCCCGGCTGCGCCACCGAGTTGAACTCCCACAGCTTGCCGCCGGTGCGCGCGTCGAAGGCGCGCGGGTTGCCGACTCCGCCGACCGAGCCAGGCGGTGTGTTCGCGCCGACGACGACCACGTTCTTGTAGACGAGCGGCACCGAGTTGTACGGCACGCCGATGTCGACGACGCCGCCGTCGCTGCCGAAGCCGAGATCGCGCTCGCCGGTCTTGGCGTTGACCGCGATCAGCCGCCGCCCGGCCATGAAGATGATGCGGGGAGGCCGAGTCCCGTCGCCGCCCCAGTAGGCGACGCCGCGCCGCGAGAGCGCGCCGCCGGCAACGATGTGCTGCCAGATCACCTCGCCCGTCTCCGGGTTCAGTGCGACGACGCGATCCGCCGCGGGCATGTAGAGGGTGCCGTTGACGACGATTGGCGTGGCCTGCGAGTTCACCGCGGCCGCACCGCCTCGCCCGCCGGGTGCGGGAGCGGTGGGCTGCAGGCTGTAGGTCCACGCCTGCGTCAGGCTGGCGACGTTTCGCGCGTCGATTTGCGTCAGCGGCGAGTAGCCGGTGCCCGCCTGATCGTGGCGGTACGAGGGCCATTCGGTCGCGGCGCCGACGCCGGGCGCCGGGTTCGTGCCGCCGGACTGGGATTGGGCGGCGAGGACTGCGGCCATCGTTCCGCCAGCCAGTAGGATCAGCCAGAATGACCGCATGAACCGACGGCTCCTGTCTTTGGCAACAGCGACAACCGCGACAGCTCGCGGGCCGGCTCGCCTGTGTTCAGCACCGCGATGATCGCACGCGGACGCGATTGTAGGCTGGATTTCGTACCGCCGAACCGTGATCGACGTGCAGGCGCCGCGCGCTGACTGAAACGTCAGCTCAGTCCGTGCGCACCGCCGGCGATTCGTTTCAGGAAATCTGCGGTGCCGCGGATTTTCGGGTCGCGGCGGAACTCGGGGTGCGTGATCAGCCAGACGTCGTGTTCGGCGATGTCGTCCGACACCGCGACCAGATCGTCATGCTGGCGGGCCACAAACCTGGGAAGTACGGCGACGCCGACGCCCGCCCGCGCAGCCGCCAGCAGCGCGTGTGTACTGTTGGTCGTCAGGTTGACGTCGCTCGATGCGCGCAGGGCCTGGAACCACCGCGCGTTCTGCAGCATGTCGAACGACGGCGTGTAGGTGAGGAGCGACAGCCCGCGCATCGAGCCGGGGCCGCCGATTCGTAACCTCCCGGCGCCGGTCAGAGAGGCGGAGGCATACAAGCCCATGGTCGTGCGCGCGATCCGCACTGCAATCAGCCCCTGCTGGCGGGGCCGCGGCGACTGCACCGCGAGCTCGGCCTCGCCGCGCCACAGGTTCCGCTGTCGCGTGCCGACCAGCACCTGGAGCTCGATCTGCGGATGCAGCGTACGGAAGGCGCTGAGCTTCGGCGCCAGCCAATGCGACGCGAATTCCGGCGGCAGCGCAACCCGCACCCGTCCGGCCATCGCCGCGGTCTTTTCCCTCGCCCGCGCGGCGACCGCGATCGCCGCGCCTTCCATGGTCTCGGCACTCGAGAGCACGTTGTGGCCGTGCGGCGTGAGGACGTAACCGGCGGCCGTGCGGTAGAACAGGGGCACGCCGAGCTCCGCTTCGAGCGCCGCAAGGCGGCGCGACACCGTCGTATGCTCGACCTCCAGGCGCCTGGCGGCGGCCGAGATCCGGCCGGCCCGGGCGATCGCGAGGAATACCTGGAGATTGTCCCAGTCCACGCTGTGCATTCTTGCACAACGCATGTGCACATTTTCGCAGCGACGAAAATACCCGTCACGGCGTATCGTCGCTGGTGAACCCGTCACTCTGGAGGTATCGCACATGGCCGTGCTCGTAACCGCCGACGTTCCCGGGCAGACGCAGGAAACCTACGATCAGATGCTCGCCGTGCTCGGCCCCGTCCTTCGGCAAGCAAAGGGCTTCATCGCCCATGGCGCCGGGCCCGCGGGCGACGGCTGGCGCAGCTTCGAGATCTGGGAATCGCCGGAAGACGCCACGCAGTTCTTCGCCAGACACATCCATCCCAACCTGCCGCAGGGCATCAAGCCGCGGCGAACGATGCTGCAGCTGCACAGCCTGGTGAAGGCCGGCTGAAGGCACACCCATGCTGCCCGAGCCCGATGCCCAGCGCTTCAGGGCGCAGCAGACGCGGTACTGGAACGACGCCGCGGCCGGCTGGACGGCGTGGATCGAGTGGACGGAGCGGAACTTCAGCCCGTTGACGGCATGGTTCGCCGACCGCGGCTGTTGGGCACCTGGTGCCCGGGTCCTCGATGTCGCGTGCGGAGCCGGCTACCCGGCCCTCGCGGCCGCGGCCCGGGTTCGACCCGGGGGGACAGTCATCGCCTGCGATCTGTCGCCGGCGATGATTGCCGCGGCATCGGCGACGGCTCGGGCGCGCGGGATCGACAACATCCAGTTCCAGGCAATGGATGCGGAAGCGCTGGCGTTCGAGGATTCAGCGATCGACGTCGCGACCAGTGCCTACGGCCTGATGTTCTGTCCCGATCCGCAACGCGCCGTGCGCGAGGCGTATCGCGTAGTGAAGCCAGGCGGTCGCGCGGCGTTCGCGACCTGGGACCAGCCGGAGAACAGTCCGTTCTTCAGTGTGATGATCGCGACCGCGACCGGGTACGTGCCATTCGCCGCGCCGGATCCCGTGGCGCCGGGACCGTTCCGGCTGTCGTCGCCGCGCGAGCTCGAGGAGATGATGCGCGCGGCCGGATTTGCGGACGTCCAGGTCGAGAAACTCGCGATGCGTTTCGAGTGCGCGTCAATCGACGAGTACTGGCAGATCTCGACTGATGTTGCCTGGAAATCGCGGCTGGCGCGCCTCCCGGATTTCCAGCGCGCGGCATTCCGCGACGGCGTCGCCCGGGCGGCGCAGCCGTTCTTCGTCGACGGCATGCTCGTGCTCACCGCGATGTCGCTCTGCGCATCTGGACGGAAGGTCTGACGCGGCGCTGCCATCCGTGCAACGGACCCACGACCTTTGAACGCAGAGCTCGCAGAGCACGCAGAGTTTTTTGGTCCAAGGAGTTCTCTGCGGTCTCAGCGGTCTCTGCGTTCCCCCGTCGTGATCTGTGGCCGGCGTGATAGCCTCGAGTCATGTCCCTCACGACTATCGCGGATTCCGTCTTGAGCGCGATCGGCAACACGCCGCTCGTCCGCCTGCGCCGCGTCGTCCCGGCGGCGGCGGCCGACGTCCTCGTCAAACTGGAATCGGCGAACCCGACCGGTTCGTACAAAGATCGCATGGCGCTCGGCATGGTCGAGGGCGCCGAAGCGCGCGGCGCCCTGCGCCCCGGCATGCGCGTCGTCGAGTTCACCGGCGGCAGCACCGGCTCGTCGCTCGGCATGGTCTGCGCCGCCAAGGGCTACACGTTCGTCGTCCTCTCTTCCGACGCCTTCTCGCGCGAGAAGCTGCTGACGATGGAAGCGTTCGGCGCGGACTTGCGGATGGTGCCGAGCGACGGCGGCAAGGTGACGCCGGCGCTGTTCGAACGGTTCCGGAAGGAGATCGCCGTGCTCGCGAGCGAGCCGGACACCTTCTGGACCGATCAGTTCCACAACGAGGACGCCGTCACCGGCTACAAGAACATCGGCATCGAGCTGCTGGAGCAGACCGGCGGCAGAATCGACGCGTTCTGCGGCGCGGTCGGCACCGGCGGGATGCTGCGCGGCGTGGCGCGTGCGCTGCGCGAGGGCGGCAGCCAGGCGCGCATCGTCGCGCTCGAGCCGGCGTCGTCGCCGGCGCTGACCGAAGGGCGCAGCGGCGCGCACCGCGTCGAGGGGATCGGCACCGGCAGCGTGGTGCCGCACATGACCGACCGGCCGTACGACGAAGCGCGCCAGGTCGACGAAGCCGACGCGCGGGCGATGGCGAAGCGCCTCGCGCGAGAGGAAGGATTGCTGGTCGGGACGTCGAGCGGGATGAACATCGCCGCGGCGATCCAGCTGGCGCAGGAGCTGGGCCCGGGCAAGACCGTCGCGACCGTCGCCGTCGATACAGGCCTGAAGTACCTGATCGGCGATCTGTTCACGGCCTGAGGTCGGTCGATAGCACGGCAGCCGGACGGTATCTGCGTTCGCGCCGTGAAAGCGCGCTGATCTGCCCTGAAGCTGCGAAACATCGGATGCGCGAGTCCCGATCCGTACCTGCAATACGTGGCCGTTCCGGTTCTTCTCTTTTCGAGCGATCGTGCCGAACCGCGGCACGTTCACGTGAAGCGCGACCGCAGACTGGTCGAAGTTCTGCGCTCGTGCCGCTGACGGTTGCCGTACAACTATGGCATTCAGCGAATCGGAGCTGAAGGCGGATCACGGATATCGATGCGGAAACACGATGGTCGATATCGTCCAGGGCGTGGCATCGACGACTTCAATGGTTCCGAGGATGGCGGCGGTCTAACACGTTCGCGTCACTGGTCGCGCGCTGATCGTCGAGTTGCGCGATGGACGAGTCGTATCGGTCTCGCTGCGACTGGAATCCGCGACTTGCTGACAGCTTCACCGCGCCGAACGCCGGCGCTGGGAACTGCCTAGCCCTGGCATCGGTATTCACTGGCCCGACGCTCGATGAGGACGTCGTCTGTTGCGGGTCTGCTCGAAGGTTCGGCATCTGCGAAAGCGCCAGTCGCTGAACGCATCGGCGTGCACGTCGACAAAACGATGGCTGGCCGTGCCTTGCGGACGCAACCGTTCTCGAACGCGCCGCCTAGTCTCGCATGAAGACCGCGCCCACGCGGCCGTAATCAGTACGCCGGCTTCGAAAGACGATTAGCCTGATCGGCAGGGGACCGAACCGTGAGTAATTGTATTCTCTGCGAGCTCTGCGGGCTCTGCGTTCGATCGTCGTCCGAGGTCGCTACGCGAATAGCTTCGCAGCGTCGAGAAACCGCTGAATCTCGCCGCGCGTGTTGAACAGGGCCGGCGACACGCGGATCATCGATCCTCCCTCCCTGAAGCTCACCTGCACGCCCGCTTTGTCCAGCACCTCTTTCGCCCGCGCCTGGTTCTTGTCCAGCCGGATGCTGACGATCGACGACTTGTTGTCGGGCGGCGTGAACATCCGGAAGCCCAGCGCCGCCAGCCCCTCGCGCAGCTCGCGCGCCAGCGCCACGCGTGTGCTGCTCGATCCGGTCGACGCCGACCCGCTGCAGGTAGGCGAGGCCGGCGCCGAGCTGGTAGACCTCGGCAAACGGCAGCGTCGCGTACTCGAACTTCTTCGCGGTGCGATAAATCTCGAAGCGATGGTCGGGAAGCTCCTTCTCGACGTGCAGCGCGCCGAGCCGGTCGACGCGGATGCGCTCGAGCAGCTCGCGCCGGATGAAGAACGGCGCGACGCCGAAGCCGCCGAGCAGCCACTTGTAGGTGCCGCTGGTCATGAAGTCGACGCCCGCCGCACGGACGTCGACGGGGAACATGCCGAGCGCCTGCACCGCATCGGTGTAGAAGAGGGCGCCGTGCGCGTGCGCGACGTCGGCGATCGGCCGCATCTCGTGGCGGAAGCCGTTCTGGTGCGATACCCACGCCACCGAGACCAGCCGCGTGCGCGCGTCGACGGCACGCGTGAAATCGTCGGCCGTCACGCGCCCGTCGCGATGCTTGACGATGCGCAAGGCGATGCCGCGCGTGGCTTCGAGGTGCCGGTAGAGCACGAACGTCGTCTCGTAATGCAGCTCGTCGATGACGACGTTGTCGCCGGACTTGAGGTCGAGGGCGGAGGCGACGATATTCTCGCCTTCGCTCGTCGCGAAGAGGAATCCGATCTCGTCCGGCTGCGCGCCGACCAGCCGCGCGAACTGCCCGCGCACCTCGTCGGTCTTCTGCAGCATCTCGCCGAGCGGAATCGGCTTCGACGTCTTGCGCTCGGCGAAGTCGCGTCCCGCGTCGGCCACCGGCCGCGGCACCGGCGTGATGTACGCCGAGTTCAGGTAGAGGCCGTTCCGGACCACGTCGAAGTCGCGACGCACGCCGAGCGGGTCGTCCGCGTCGCTCTTCTGTGCCTGCGCCGCGAGGGGTGCCAAGGGTCGCGGCGCCTGACGCCACGCCGATGAATTGCCGCCGGTTGAGATCCACGTCACCCTCCATCGTGTCGTACGCAGGGCACGGCTTCAGCCGTGCCACGAGGCGCCGCTGAAGCGGCGCCTTACTGAAACAACTTCCCGAGCCGTTCCGTATCCGCGTCGTCGAGCGTCACCGACAGAGCGGCCAGCGCCGCGTCGAGATGCGCCGGCGTGCGCGGGCCGACGATGGCCGCGTCCACGCGCGGATGGTGCAGCACCCAGGCGATCGCGAGCGCCGTCATGTCGACGCCGCGGGCGGCGCGCTTCGTCCGCGAACGTCGTCAAGCCCGCGGAACACGCGGTCCGATTCCAGGTGCAGGTACGGCTCCGGCCGCAACGTCATGCGCGACCCCTCCGGATACGTCCCCGGCGATCGGTACTTGCCGGTCAACCACCCGCCGGCGAGAGGGCTGAACGAGGTAAAGCCCACGCCGGTGTCCTCGCACAGCGGAAACAGCTCGCGCTCCGGCGTGCGATCGAGCAGGCTGTACGAATTCTGCACCCATTCGAAGCGAGCGAGCTTGCGGACGTCGCTGATCCAGAGGCCTCGCGCCAGCCGCCACGCTTCGATGTTGCTGGCGCCGACATACAGCACTTTTCCCATCCGCACGAGATCGTCCAGCGCCGCGAGCGTCTCGTCGAGCGGCGTCTCCGGATCCGGCTCGTGGATGAGATACAAATCGAGCCGATCGGTCTGCAGCCGCGTGAGGCTCTCGTCCACCTGCTGCAGGATGTGCCGCCGCGAGAGGCCGCGATCGTTCGGCCCCGGCCCGACCGGGTTGAACACCTTCGAGCTGACCACGAGCTGCTCCCGCGCCGCGGATCCCTTCGCCTGGAGCCATCGCCCGATGTAGGCCTCGCTGCGGCCGCCGCCGTAGGCGTTGGCGGTGTCGAACAGGGTGATGCCGGCGTCGAACGCGCGATCCATCAGCGCGGCGGCCTGCGCCTCGTTTTCGCCTTTCCCGAAGAAGGCGGGCGCCGAGCCGACGCCGCCGAAGTTCCCACAGCCCAGCGCCAGCCGCGACACCTTCAGGCCGGTCGATCCGAGGCGCGTGTAGTCCATCGCGCAGAGAGCGTACTCGTTCGCGGCGCCGTCCGCTACGACCCGCGGTAACATGGCGCCGGCATGAACGCTCTTTCCCTCTTTCTCGCGGCGCTCGCGATTGCGGGCATCGTCGGACCGCCGGCGCCAGCCGACGCCGGCGCACAGCCCGCGGCGCGCGCGGCCATCCTCCTCGATAACCCACGCGTCCGCGCCTATCGGACGACGGCCGATGTCGTGGACGGCGTCGATCATGGCGCCGGGGTCGTCATCTGGCTGCGGGATGGCGCCGCCGGCAAAGCGGGGCGTGCGATCTGGCGCGACGATGTGGCCGCGCCGCCGGCGCAAGGCGTGGGCCGTGAGGACGTCGTGATCGTGCAGCCGCGGGGAGGGTCCACGCCGCCCTCGACCGCGCCGCCATCCGGATCGAAGCCCGGCGAGGCCGCGTTCACCGGCATGAGCTTCGTCCCGCTGTTCGACAACGAGCGCGCTGCAGTGATTCGCGCGCGCATGGAGGTGGACGCGCGCGAGGCGTTTCACACCCACGGCTCGGACACGATCGTGGTGCACCTGTCTGGCGGCGAGATCGAGGACACCGCGAACGGCAAGACGGTTGTGAATCGCTGGAAGCCCGGCGATGTCGAATTCGAGGGACGCGGGTCGAGCCACTCGGCCCGCAACATTGGCAGCCCCGTTGACGTCGTCCTTGTTGCCCTCAAGCCATAGCGCTGCCGCGCCTGGCGGCCTCCGGCGCGTGCTCGGCCTCGGCTTCGGCCTCGCCGTCATCGTCGGCAGCACGCTCGGGATCGGTATCCTGCGGACGCCGGGGCTGGTCGCCGGCCAGCTGCCGTCGCCGACGGCGGTGCTGCTCGTCTGGATCGTCGGCGGTCTGTATACGCTGGTCGGCGCCGTGTGCTTCGCCGAGCTCGGCACGATGCTGCCGAAAGAGGGCGGGTACTACGTCTACGCGCGACACGCCTTCGGCGACACGATTGGATTCGCGGTCGGCTGGACCGATTGGCTGGCCTACTGCTGTGTGCTCGGCTACGTGTCGATCGGGTTCGCCGAATTCGTGCGAATCCTGCTGCCGTCGCTCGCGCCGCCGGTGACGGCGGTGGCCGTCACCGTGCTCGTCGGCCTCGTCGCGCTGCAGTGGGCGGGCGTCCAGGTGAGCAGCCGCTTCCAGCAGGCGGCCACGGGCGTCAAGTTCCTTGCGTTCCTCGTCCTGGTCTTCGCGGCGTTCGCGATCCATGGCATCTCGATCGCGCCGGATTCGTCTGCGCCGACGGCCTCCGCCGCCGGGATGGTCTTCGCGCTGCAGGCCGTCGTGATCACGTTCGGCGGCTGGCAGAGCGCGCTGTATTTTTCAGAGGAGGATCGCGAGCCCCGAGGCCAACATTCCGCGATCGATGATCGGCGGCGTGGTCGCCGTGATCGTGATCTATCTGCTGATCAACGTCGCGCTGCTGTCGCTGCTGCCGCTCGGCGATCTCGCGCGCTCGACGCTGCCGGCGGCAGACGCCGCCGGCGTGCTCGTCGGCCCGAGCGGTCACCTGATCATCACGGTCCTGTCGCTCATCTCGCTGCCGCCGATGCTGAACGCCATCATCATGATCGGCACGCGCATCCTGTTCGCGATGGGGCGCGACGGGCTGTTCTGGCGAAAGACCGCGACGATTGGCGCCGGCGGCACGCCGACGGTCGCGATGCTCGTCACCACGGCGGTCGCGGTCGCCGGCATCATCACCGGCACGTTTCAACGCCTCGTCGCCTTCACCGCGTTCTTTCTGGTCCTCGACTACGCGATCTGCTGCCTCGCGCTGATCGTCCTGCGGCGGCGCGAGCCCGAGCGTCCGCGTCCGTTCCGCGCGTGGGGCTACCCGTGGACGGCCGGCATCGTCTTCGCCGGGGCGGTCGCGCTGGTCATCGGCACCCTCGTCGGCGACACGGCGAACGGCGCCGGCGCGCTCGCGCTGCTGGCGGTGGGCCTCGTCGGCCACGCGGCGTTCGGGCGGCCTCGTCGGCCCTCGTAGCGGTCGGTCGGGATCGTCACAGTCGAACCAGTTTCAGAACCTCCATGAGGTAGCGCAGCCCTTCAGGGCCGCCAAATCACTCCGCCTCGAAAGCAGCCCTGCAGGGCTGCGCGACAAACGGCGGCGGCGCGACGTCGCGCAGGGCTTCTCGTTGTGCGCGGCGTGCGCATGCGCACACCGCATTTGCCGGAGCCGCCCACCCGCGGGCACATCGGGTCATTTGCGCCCAAATTCGAGCCGTTTCGTGCAGATGGCGTGGCCGTTTTCTTGCTCCGTCACCGAGCGAACCCGTTTCAGCAGAGCCATCGCCCGAACCTCTATGACGAGACGACTTCGCTTCATCGCCGCGTTCCTGGCCGCGACGATGGTCCCTGTCCAGGCGGCGGCGCAGACGCCGGCGCAGCTCGTCGACCTCGATCTCGAAGATCTGCTGCGCATCAACGTCCAGCGCGTGTTCGGCGCCTCCGAGCGGCTGCAGCCGGTGACCGAAGCGCCCTCGTCGGTGACCATCGTCACCGCGGAGGAAATCAACCGCTATGGTTACCGGACGCTCGCCGAGATTCTCGGCAGCGTGCGCGGCTTCTTCGTCACCAACGACCGCAACTACAGCTATCTCGGCGCACGCGGATTCGGCCGGCCCGGCGACTACAACGCCCGCGTCCTGCTGCTGGTCAACGGTCACAAGACCAACGACAACGTGTTCGACCAGGCGTACATCGGCGCCGAGCTCGGCATCGACGTGGCGATGTTCGAGCGCGTCGAGATCATCCGTGGTCCGGCGTCGTCTCTATACGGCACCAGCGCGTTCTTCGCCGTCGTCAACGTCGTCACGCGATCCGGTGCATCGCTGAACGGCGCCTCGCTCGAGGCCGACGCCGGCACGCTCGGCAGCCAGCTCGGTCGCGGGTCGTTCGGCCGGCAGTACGCGAACGGCGCCGATGTTGCCGCGTCCGCGACCTTCGAGCGCAGCAGCGGCGTCGGCAGCCTCTACTTCCCGGCGTTCGATGCGCCCGGCACCAATCAGGGCATCGCCGAGGACCTCGACGGCGAGCAGGTCGGCGAGATGTACGGCCGCTTCAAGCTGCGCGATTTCAACGTGACGGGCACGTACGGGCGGCGGAAAAAGCTGGTGCCGACGGCGTCCTTTTCGACCCTGTTCAACAGCCAGAGCCCGCGCGAGCAGACCATCGACGAGCACACGATGATCGACGCGCAGTACGAACGGATGGCCGGCCGCGCCCGCGTCTCGGCGGATCTGTTCTTCGATCGCGCGCGCTACGACGCGGTCTATCCCTACGCCGGCGAACGTGATGACATGCCGGTGCTGATCAACAGCGACGGCTTCATCGGCTCGCGGTGGGGGGCGGGCATGCACGCGACGCGCCCGCTGCCGGGCCGGCAAACGCTGACGGCCGGGGGCGAGTTCGTGGCCAACATCACGCAGAACCAGTGGACCGCCTACAACGATCCGCAGGTCGACGGTTTCAGCATCGAGCAGTCGTCGCGTCAGGGCGCGATCTACCTGCAGGACGAGATCCGGGTGCAGCCGTGGCTGCTGCTGAATGGCGGCGTCCGCTACGATCGCTACCAGCGCTTTGCGCGAACCACGCCTCGTGGCGCCGTGATCGTCATGCCGTCGTCGAATCAATCGTTCAAGTACCTGTACGGCCGCGCCTTCCGCGCGCCGAACATGTACGAGCTCTACTACTACGACGACGCGACGTCGTACCTGCAGCCGGAGTCGATCGACACGCACGAAGTCGTCTGGGAGCAGTACGTCGGCGAGTGGCTGCGGACGTCGCTTTCGGGCTACCGCTACACCGCCACGCCGACTAATCACGGTCGATGTCGTCGATCCGGACGACGCGTTCGGGTTCGCGTTCTTCAACGACGGCACGCTGCGCGCGAAAGGGTTCGAGGGGGAGGCCGAGGTCCGCTCCAAGCGCGGCCTCCAGGTGCTCGGCAGCTATTCGCTGCAGCGCGCAGAAGATCAAACGAACGCCACGCTGACCAACTCGCCGCGCCAGATGGCCAAGCTGCGTCTCAGCGCGCCGGGGCCGTTCCGCTCGATCGGCGCGGTCGAGGTCCAGTACCTCGCGCCGCGGCGTACGCTTGCCGGTACCACAGTGGCGGCGGCGACGGTCGCGAACGTGACGCTCACCACGCGCGTGAACAGCGCGTTCGAGCTGGTCGGATCGGTACGAAACCTGTTCGATGCGCAGTTTGCCGATCCGGCGTCGGACGAGCACGCCGTCGACGCGATTCAGCAGAACGGCAGGACGGCACGCATCGGCATCCGCTGGAAGTTCTGGACCCCGTAACAGCCGATTCGGCCGGCCTCGAACGGCAAAAAGGGCATCGATATTGCGCGTGCCGGAGCATCGTCCGGAACGAGCCGGCGATCGTGTCGGCTTTAAGGACGGCCAGCTCAGCGAGTGACTACTAATCGACAGAACGCCTCCTTTCCTGCCGCTGATCCGGCCACCGCGGAGCAGGAACTGCGCGACTTCCTCGAGAACGCGGTGGAAGCGATGCACTGGGTCGGCCCGGATGGCACGATCCTCTGGGCGAACGCCGAGGAGCTGAGGCTACTGGGATACTCGCGCGACGAGTATGTCGGCCGGCACATCGCCGACTTCCACGCCGACCGCAGCGTCATCGACGACATCCTCACCCGCTTGTGGCGCAACGAAACGCTCCGCAACTGCGAAGCGAGGATGCGTCGCAAGGACGGAGCGATTCGCGACGTCCTGATCAATTCGAGCGTGTTCTGGCGCGACGGCGAGTTCGTGCACACGCGCTGCGTCACGCGCGACGTCACCGAAGCGAGGCAGGCGGAGGCGGAACGGCGCCGGGCCATCCGCCATCTGGCCGCGGAGCACATGGTGACAAAGCTCCTCGCTGATCCTCGCCCGTTCAGCGCGATCCTGCCGCGGCTGCTGCAGACCATCGGCGAGGTCGGCGACTGGCAACTCGGCGCCCTGTGGATCGTCGACGAACCGGCTGGTGTGCTTCGCTGCCTCGACTTCTGGCACACGGCCGGCGCCGAGGTAAACGAATTCGAAGTCAGCACCCGCGCCGCACCTTCACACGGGGCGTCGGGCTCCCCGGCCGAATCTGGGCCTCGGGCGAGCCGGTCTGGATCGACGACGTCATCAGGGACACGAACTTTCCGCGCGCACCTCTTGCCGAGCGCGCCAGCGTCCACAGCGCGATTGGATTCCCGATCCGGGTGCACCAGCGGATCACCGGCGTGCTCGAATTCTTCGGCCGCGAGGTTCGGACGCCCGACGACGTGCTCCTCGAGCTGTTCGAGGCGGTCGGGACGCAGATCGGCCATTTCATCGAGCGCCGGGAGATCGACGAGGTGCGCGACGGTCTCGCTGCCATCGTCGACTCGTCCGACGACGCGATCATCAGCAAGACTCTCGACGGCACGATCACCTCGTGGAACACCGGCGCCGAGCAGACCTTCGGCTACACCGCCGACGAGGCGGTTGGCCGCCACATCTCGCTGATCATCCCGGCGGATCGGGTTGCGGAAGAAGACCAGGTGCTCAGCCGCCTGCGCCGCGGCGAGAAGGTCGAGCACTTCGAGACGGTGCGGCAGACCAAGGACGGCCGGCTGCTGAACATCTCGCTCACGGTCTCGCCGGTGCGCAACGCCGACGGGCAGATCGTCGGCGCGTCCAAGGTGGCGCGGGACATCACCGCGCAGAAACTTGCGGAAGAGGAGCTGCGGCGCAGCAACGAACGGGCACGGGCGCAGGCGGAGGTGACGCGCGTGCTGCACCGCGCCGGCGCGGCGGTCGCGTCCAGCCTCGACCGCGGCAGCATCGTTCAGACGGTCACCGATCTGGCGACCGAGGTGACGACGGCCGAGTTCGGGGCGTTCTTCTATAACGTCATCGATCCGCAGTCCGGCGAGGCGTTTCTCCTCTACACGCTGTCGGGCGCGCCGCGCGAGGCGTTTGCCGGGTTCCCGAAGCCGCGCGCGACGGCGCTGTTCGGGCCGACCTTTCGCGGCGAAGGCGTCATTCGCCTCGACGACGTGACGACGGATCCGCGCTACGGGCAAAGTGCGCCCTACCACGGCATGCCGCCGGGCCACCTGCCGGTGCGCAGCTACCTGGCGGTGCCGGTGCTGGGGCGATCGGGAAACGTGCTCGGCGGGTTGTTCTTCGGCCACTCGCGAGTCGGCATGTTCACCGAGCAGCACGAGCAGCTGGTGAGCGGCATCGCGGCGTGGGCTTCGATCGCCCTCGACAACGCCCAACTCTACGCCGACGCCGAGCGGGCGGTCACCTCGCGCGACGAGTTCCTCTCGGTGGCGTCGCACGAGCTGCGCAATCCGCTGAACGCGCTGCAGCTGCAGCTGGTCACCCTGCACCGTGCCGTCCGCGACAGCGAGGACGCGCCACCGCACCAGTGGATCAGCGAGCGGGTGCGCCAGGCCACCGAGGACGTCGGCGCGCTGGTCCGCCTCGTCCACAACCTGCTCGACGTCGCGCGCATCACCGCCGGCCGCATGGACGTCGAGCCGGAGGACCTCGACTTCGGCGAAGTGGTGCGCGGCACGCTGCGGCAGTTCGGCCAGCAGCTCACGGACCTCGACGTCACGCTCGACCTGCCGGCCATCCTCGGGCGGTGCGACCGGCTGCGGCTGGAGCAGGTTGTGACCAACCTCGTCTCCAACGCGATCAAGTACGGCGAGGGCAAGCCGGTGGAGATCGCGTTGACCTGCGACGGCGATACGGTGCGCCTGTCGGTGACCGACCACGGCATCGGCATCGCGCCCGAGGATCAGCGGCGCCTGTTCGAACGCTTCTCGCGGGCGGTGCCGAGACGCCAGTATGGCGGCTTCGGGCTCGGCCTCTGGATTGCGCGCGAGACGGCGCGCGCGCTGGGTGGAGAGCTGTCGCTCGCGAGCACGCCGGACGTCGGCTCGACATTCATCGTGTCGATGCCGCGCATGGTGTCGGGCAATGCCAATCGCCCGTCATCAGCGGCCGACGCGCGGCCGCCGCAGGCGCGCCGAGCCGAGCCGAGCGAAAGGGCGGAGATCTGATGCTGCCGGCGAACGAACGGCGCGGTCGCAGGTACCTGGGCGGTTCATCGAGCGCGCGCGGAAGCGCGACGGCCGCCGATCACACCGGCTCGGCAAAACAGATCCTGATCGTCGAGGACGATCCCGGGTCGCGCCGCGCGCTGACCAACATGCTCGAGGATCGCGGTTACACGGTCGCCGGGGTCGGCACGGTGACCGACGCGCTCGACGCGCTGGCGCAGCCGCCGCTGCCGCTGCTCATCGTCCTCGACATGATGCTGCCCGACATGGAGGGCTGGGACTTCCGCCACCGGCAGAAGAAAGATCCGGCGATTGCCGGTATCCCGGTGATCGGCGTGTCGGCGGTCGGCAAGCTGGTGGACGTCGAGTATTCGTTCCGCAAGCCGCTCGACTACGACCAGTTCCTCGCCGCGGTCGAACGCTACCTCGGTCGGCCGCAGAGAGCCCGCCGCAACGGCTGACACCGCTGTCATACTTCCGCGCATGGTTGTGCGAGGCGGAGGCGCGCTCAGACGCACGCTGTCGCGCCGCGATCTGATCGTCTACGGCCTGCTCTTCATCGGCCCGCTCGCGCCGGTCGGCGTCTTCGGCGTCCTCGAGGCGCGCACCGGCGGCGCCTCCGCTCTGGTCTATCTCCTCGCCACGATCGCGATCGCGTTCACCGCCTGGTCTTACGCCCAGATGTCGTCGGCGGTCCCTCATGCCGGCTCGGTCTTCGCCTACGTGACGCAGGGGATCGGCAGCCATGCGGGCTTTCTCGCCGGCTGGCTGGCGATGCTCGACTACCTCCTGATTCCTTCGGTCGCGTACCTGTTCACCGGCATCGCGATGCACGCGCTGGTGCCGTCGGTTCCGGCGTGGGTGTTCACGGCCGCGGGCCTGGTGATCACGACAGCCTTCAACCTCGCTGGTGTCGTCGTCGCCGCGCGCGCCGGCTTCCTGGTCCTCGTCGCGGAGCTTGCGGTGTTCGCCGTCTTTGTCATCGGCGCGCTCGTCGCGCTCGCCGCGCACGGGCCGGCCCGTCCGTGGACCGCGCCGTTCACCGGCGGCGGCGTCGATCCGATGTCGATCGCAGGGGCGATGTCGGTCGCGGTGCTGTCGTATCTCGGCTTCGACGCGATCGCGTCGTTTGCGGAGGAAACCACCGGCGACTCGCGACAGGTCGGCTCGGCGATTTTCTTCTGCCTCGGCGCGGCAGGTGTGCTCTTCGTCGCGCAGACCTACCTCGCCGGCGTGCTCACCTCACCGGCGGACGCGGCGAACCTGGCCGCACATCCCGGGTTGCAGGGGACTGCGTTCTACGATCTGACGCGGAGGGCGATTGCCCCGTGGCTGGCGACCGTGCTCGCCGTCACCAAGGCGGTCGGGCCGACCTTTGCGGCGATGAGCGGGCAGGCGGCCGCGGCGCGGCTGCTCTTCGGCATGGCGCGCGACGGCCGCCTCGGACGGGCGCTCGCAACCGTCGACGAACGCCACGGAGTGCCACGCGTTTCGCTCCTCACCGCGGCGGCGCTGACGCTCGTCGTGTCGGTCTGGGCGGCGCGGCGCGACGATGGGCTGGACGTCCTGGTGTCGATCGTGGACGTCGGCGCGCTGGCAGCATTCACGCTGCTTCACGCGTCGGTCGTCGGGTACTTCGTGGTGCGGCGCAAGGGCGCGGCGCGAGTCGCGCACCGGATCGTGCCGATCGCCGGCGCGGCGGTGACGATCGCGGTACTGCTTGCGGCAAGCTGGCTGGCGAAGATCGTCGCGCTGGTGTGGCTCGTTGTTGGCGTGCTCGTGCTGGCGTGGCGAGGCGTCGACGGCCGGAGCTATCGCGGCGCGGCCGTGCGCTGACCGTAGCGTCTTGATCGCCGCATACAGGCCCGGAACGGCCAGCAGCGTGACTGGCGTCGAGAGCGCAAGTCCGCCGATCACGGCGAGCGCGAGCGGCCGCTGCAGCTCCGCGCCGGCGCCCAGGCCGAACGCAAGCGGCAGGAGCCCGAAGAGCGTGCAGAAGGTGGTCATCAGGATCGGCCTCAGGCGAACGCGCCCGGCGTGCCCGATCGCCGCGGTCGAAATCGTCGCCCGCGGCGTGCCGCTTCTCGGAGAAGTCGAGCAGCATGATGCCGTTCTTCACCACCAGGCCAACGAGGAGAATCAGCCCCATCGCCGACGAGATGTTCAGGTCGGTGCCGGTGAGCCACAGCAGCAGCAGCGCGCCGCCGAGCGAGAGCGGCGCCGCGACCAGGATGAGGATCGCCGGCAGCCACGCCCGGAACTGGACGACCAGGATCATGAACACCAGCACCACGCCGAGCGCGAACACCATCAGGAGCTCACGAAAGGCCTGACTCTGCGCCTGATACTGGCCGCCGATCTCGTAGGTGTAGCCGATCGGCAGCGCGAGCTTGTCCAGGTTCGCCTGAATTTCATCGACAGCGCTCCCGAGATCGCGCCCTTCGAGGCGTCCGCTCACGACCGCCATCGGCCGCAGGTTCTCGCGCCGCAGCTCGCCCTGGCCGTTCGCGCGCACCATCGTCGCCACCTCGGACACCGGCAGCGGCTTGCCGTCGGCGGTACGAATCAACGTCGCCGGCAGCTTGTTCGGGTCGAAGCGAAATGAATCGGGCAGCCGCACGCGAACCGGAATCGTCCGATCGGCCAGGCGAAGATCGGTCGCCACGTCACCGAGCCAGTTGCCGGCCATCTGGTTCGACACCTGCTCGACGGTCAACCCGTAGCGTCCGGCGGCAACCGGATCGACCACCCACGTCACCTCGGGGTTGCCCTGCTGCACGCCGACCACGTCGACGACGCCGTCCACCTTGTTCATCATCGCTTCGACCGGTTCGGCGAGCGCGGCGAGGCGTTCGGGGTCGTCGCCGAAGATCTTCACCTCGATCGGCTCGGGGTTGCCTTCGAGATCGCCCAGCATGTCCTGCAGCAGCTGGACGAATTCGATCTCGACGAGCGGCGCGGCTTCGTGGACGCGCTCGCGCACGTCGCTGATGACTTCCTCCGAGGTTCGGCCCCGCTGATTGCGCGGCTTGAGGCGCACCAGCACGTCGCCGGTGTTCTGCGCCGTCGCAAACAGGCCCAGCTCCGAGCCTGTGCGCCGCGAATACGAAGCGACCTCGGGCGTATCGGCGATCACCTTCTCGATCGCCCTGACCTGGCGGTCGGTTTCCGAGAGCGCGCTTCCGGCAGGCGTCAGGTAGTCGAGGACGAAACCGCCTTCGTCCGCCGCGGGAAAGAATCCGGTTCCGATCGACGCGAACAGTCCCGCGGTGAGCGCAGCCAGCAGGACGGCGAACACGACCGCGACCACCGGCCGTCCGATCACGACGGCAAGCAGGCGCGCGTAGGTCCGGTCGAGGCGCCCGTGCAGTTCGCCAGCCGGACGATGACCGGTCGCGGCCCAGCGTGCCATCAGCGGCACGATGGTGATCGAAAGCGCCAGCGACAGCAGCACGGCAACCGAGAGGCTCAGCGACAGCGCGCGAAAGAACTGCCCCGGCACGCCGGAGAGCAGCGCCAGCGGCGCGAAGACGACCACCGTGGTCAGCGTCGAGCTGACCAGAGGTCCCAGCAGTTGCCGCACCGCCTCGACGACGCTGCTGCCGCCTTCACCGGCCCGCCGGTGAATGTTCTCGACCACGACGACCGCATCGTCGATCACCAGGCCGATGGCGACCGCCAGTCCGCCCATCGACATCAGGTTGATCGTCCCGCCGAACAGCCACATGAAGACGAAGGTCGGCACGACCGCGAGCGGCAACGTCACCGCCGCGATCATGGTCAGGCGCCAGTCGCGGAGGAAGATCAGCAGCACGACGATGGCGAGCAAGCCGCCGATCAGGATGGCGTCGCGCACGCTGGCGATCGATTCGGCGACGAACTCGGCAAGGTCGTAGACGCGGCTGATCCGGATGCCGGCGGGCAGCGTCTTGCGTGATCCGCGCCAGCGCGCTGTCGAGGCCGGTCTCGAGGTCGAGGATGTTCGCGCCGATCTGCTGCGCGATCGTCATCACCACCGCGTCGCGGCCGTTGCCGGTGACGAGCAGCGTCCGATCGGGAGTCCCTCGAGTGACCGTCCCCACGTCAGCGACGCGGATCGTCGCGCTGCCCGTCACCTTGACCGGCGCCTCCGCGATCTGGTCGAGATCTTTCCAGAGTCCTGATGCGAGCGTCAGGTGCTGCTGCCCCGATTCCTGGAAGCGGCCGACCGGCAGAATCGTGTTCTGCGCCTTGAGCGCGTCGGCGACGTCGACGACGGTGAGCCCGGTCGCGGCCAGCTTCCCTGGATCGAGGACGACCTCGATCTCACGCGTGTCGCTCGACTGGACCTCGATGATTCCGGCGCCCGGGACGCGCGCCAGTTCCGGCTTGACGACGAAATTCGCGAAGTCGTGCAGGTCGGCGGTCGGCAGCGCGCCGGTGAGGCTGAGGATGAAGACGGGAAAGATCTCCGGCGTCATGCGCTCGACGCGAAGCTCGGTGCCGGCAGGCAGCTCGCCGGTGATTTCGGCAACGCGGTTCTGGACCATCTGCAGCGCGGTCACCATGTCGGTGGACGGCGCGAACTGCGCCGAGATCTCGGAGGCGCCGCGGATGCTCTTCGACCTGACCCGGCGAATGCCGGGCACGGCCATGACGACCTGCTCGATCGGCCGGGTGACGATCAGCGACATCGACAGCGGCGGCAGCGTTCCCGAGTGCGCGACGACGACGATGCGGGGAAACTGCAGCGGCGGGTAGATGGCGCTCGGCAGCGCTCGCGCGGCAATGGCGCCGCTGATCACGAGCGCCGCGGCCAGCAGCCCGAGCGCGCGCGCGTGTTTCAGCGCCAGCGCCGCGACGTTCACTTCGGCCCGCCTCCGGCGGGCGCGCCGCCGCGGCCGGCGTCGTTCACCGTGCCTGGTCCCTCCGCCACCGCGATCGCCGCGTCGTCGGGCAGACCGGCCTGGCCGTCGACGATCACGATCTCGCCAGCGTTGACGCCCGACAGGATCTCGACCTTCGTGCCGTCCGAGAGGCCGATCTCCACCGCACGCCGCTTGCGCCTTCGAGTCGATGGCGACGAACACCGCGGCGTCTTCGCCTTCGCGCACGATCGCCACGGCCGGAACGAGGACGACGCCTTTGTGCAGCTCGGCGTCGATGTCCACCTGCACCGGCGTGCCGGCGGGGATGTCGACCGGCTCGGCGAAGGCGAGGCGGACCGGAATCGTCGCGGTGCCGATCTCGACCGCGGCCGGACGCGAGGTGACCGTCAGGCGAGCTTCGGCGGCGTTGGACGGCGCGGGCGCCAGGTGCGCGGGCGCGCCGACCTGGATGCGCGAGCCGTCGGCGAGCGGTATCGATGCCACGACCTCGATGCGGTTGGGATCGACGACGCGCAACACCGGATCGGACGCCGACGGCTCGGCGAGATCGCCCGGGTTGTGCAGCCGCCTGGCGATCACGCCGTCGAAGGTCGCGCGGACGATCGCGCGGCTGGCGAGTGCCTGCGAGGCGCCGAGCGACGCGCGCGCCTGGGCCAGCGCCGCCTCCGCGTCGGCGACGCCGCGAGTGGCGTCCTCAACTTCCTTGCGCGCCGCGACGCCGCGCTCGAACAGCTCGCGCGCCCGCGTCAGCGCCGCCCTCGCATTGTCGATTGCCGCCTGCGACCGCGAGACCTCAGCCTCCTGGCGCTGGACCTCGGCGGCAGCGGTTGGAATCTCGAACCGCACCAGCAGATCGCCGCGACGGACGCGATCGCCCACGGCGCGAGGCATTTCGGCGATGCGCGCCGCCTCGGGCGCGACGACGACGAGGTCGGCGCCGGGTGCCGGCGTGACGATGCCGGTCGCGTGCACGACGCCGCGAATTGTGCCGAGCGAAGCCGCGGCGGTCTTCACGCGGACGACGGTCTCGCTCTCGACCTCGTCCACGTTCTGCCGTGCGCAGCCCGGCATCGAGACGAGCAGCGTCATCAGCACCGACGGCGAGCGCCGGAGGGTGACGTCGAATGCGCGCCCTCATGGCAGCGGCGCTCCGATCGCGCGCTCGAGATCGGCGAGGGCAGCCTGATACTGCGAGACGGTGTCGAGCGAGCGGAGCCGAACGTCGCGGGTTGCCTGCAGCGCCTGCAGCAGCGCGGCGATTCCTGTTTGCCCGAGCCGATACGAGTCCTGCGCGAGCTGTTCGACCTGTTGCGCCTGCGGCAGGATGACGTCGCGGTAGCGCGCGTACGCCAGCCGCTGCGCCTCGGCCATCGCCGCGGCCGCCGTGACCTCTCCGTCGATGCGCAGCTGCGCCGCCTGCCGCTGCGTGGTCGAGCTGAGCGAGCGTGGTGTCCTCGACCATCACGCCCGCCTTGTGGGTGGTGAAGAGCGGGAGCAGTGACCGCGAGGCCGGCGCGCCACCCGTAAGTGAACTCGGGCTGCGCGTCGTGAGTGAGCGTGGCGGTCGGCACGAGGTCAGGAACACGCAGCGCGCGCGCCAGCTCCACCTTTGCGCGCTGCTCGTCGATCCGGCGGTCGAGCGTCGCGAGCTCGGCGCTGCCGCGACGCGCCAGGTCGAGCGCCGCGCTGGTGACGACGGCGCCGCCGTCATCGAGCGAGGTCGACAGCGGCCGCACCGTATCGAGCGGCAGCGCGAGCACGGCATTGAGCCTCGATCTGGCGGCGAGAGCCACGCCGTCCGCGGCGGTGGCCTCGTTCTCCGACGTGGCGAGGGCGAGATCCGCCTGCAGCACTTCCAGCCGCGGCGCATCGCCGCTGTCGAAGCGCGCCTGCGCGGTGTCGCGGGCGCGCTGCGACAGATCGCGCAGCTCGCGCAGCACCGAGGATCTGGCGTCGGCGACCAGCGCCTCGAAGTAGGCGCGGCGGACGTCGTTGCGGACCTGCGCGATCGTCGCCGCCAGCTGCGCCTCGCCGGCGCGAATCGTCGCCTCGCCAACCGCGATTCGCTTCGCTCGCTTGCCGCCGAGCTCGAGCGGCACGGCGAAGCCGAACGACTGCTTCGGCGTCTCCTTTTCGATCTCGAAGCTGGCTTCCGGGTTCAACCGTTCGCCCGCGAGCGCGAGCCCGGCGACGTCGATCGCGCGCCCGAGGCGTGCGGCGGCGATCGCCGGATTGGCGGCGACGGCCCGCTCCATCGCCGCCTGCAGCGTCAGCGACCCCGCGGGGGGCGGTTGCGCGATCGCGGGCGCGGCGGCGAGGAGCGCGGCCAGGCAGGCGTGGGCGGCGCGTCGGGGGATCCGTCGCGCCTGCGTTTCGTGCCCACCCATCGCCACCGCCGATCATCTGCCACCGTTCATGACCGCACGATGACACCAGGTGCCGGCCGGACGAGCCTGGCGCGGGACGCGCGGCTTGTCAGGCGGCGGCTCGGCGCGGCGCTATGATGGTCGTCGGATACCGGGATGCGGATTCTGCTGGTCGAAGACGACCCGAGCGCCGCGCACGTGCTCGCCAAGGGGCTGCGCGAGCAGTCGTACGCGGTGGATGTCGCCGGCGACGGCGACGTGGCGCTCTTCCAGGCCGGCACCAACGACTACGACGGCCTGATCCTCGACGTCATGCTGCCGCTGGTCGACGGGCTCAAGGTCTGCCGCGCGATTCGCGAGACCGGCAGCGCGGTGCCGATTCTGATGCTGACCGCGCGCGATGCGGTCGAAGCGCGGGTCGAAGGACTGGATGCCGGCGCCGACGACTACCTGATCAAGCCGTACGACTTCCGCGAGCTGACGGCGCGGCTCCGGGCGCTGATCCGCCGCGGCCATCAGCCGGTTCTGCCGGAGCGGCTGGTCGTCGGGCCGCTCACCATCGACACCCGCAGCCGGCGTGTGGTGGTCGGCGATCGGGAGATCCTGCTGCGCGCGAAGGAATACGCGCTGCTCGAATACCTGGCCCGGCACGCGGGCGACGTCCTCACCCGCAGCGACATCGCCGAGCATGTCTGGGACGAGCACTACGACCCGGTCTCGAACGTGGTCGATGTCTGCGTGCAGCGGCTGCGGCGCAAGATCGATCCGCCCGGGCGCGAGTCGCTGATCCGGACCCGGCGCGGCGAGGGCTACCAGCTGGCCGCCGACGCGATCATGAGCAGCCTCTCGCTTCGCGCCCGTCTCACCATCTGGTACGTCATGGCGCTCGTCGCCATCCTGGTGGTCTTCGCCGCCGGCGTGCTCGCCCTTCAGCGGCGGGTCGGCATGCAGCGGATCGATGGCGCGCTCGACGCCACCGCCGCGCAGCTGACCAACATGCTGCGCGAGGAGCTGCGCGAGCTCGACGCGCCGAAGCTGGCCGCCGAGGAATCGGCCAGCGTCATCGCCTCGCCCGGGAACGCGATGGCGATCCTCGACCGAGACGGCGGCGTGCTTTCGGCGCGGCTCGGTGCGCTCAGCCTGACGGACCTGGTGGCGGGCGGCGTTCCCGCATCCGGTATACGGACCGTCGAGACCGCGCGCGGCGCGTGGCGCGTGCACGTCGATTCCCGGACGCTCGAAGGCGTCGACGTGTTCTTCGTCGTCGCCAGCCCGCTGAGCGATCTCGCGCGCGATCAGCGCGAGCTGCGGCGAAGCGATGGCGCTCGGCATTCCAATCGCGCTGCTGCTCGCCGCCGCCGGCGGCCTGTGGATCGCGTCGATCGGGCTGCGGCCGGTGACGGCGATGGCGCGGCGCGCCGTCGCGATCCCGCTGACCGGCGAAGACGATCTGGGGCCGCCGCTCAGGGACGACGAGCTCGGGCAGCTGACGCGGGCGTTCAACGGGCTCGTCGGCAGGCTGCGCGCGGCGCTGCAGACACAGCGGCAGTTCATGGCCGATGCCTCCCACGAGCTGCGCAGCCCGGTCTCGGTGATCCGCACCGCCGCGGATGTCGCGCTCAGCCGCCGCTCGCGTGACGAGTCGGAATATCGCGAGGCGCTGACCATCGCCGGCGCGCAGTCGCGCCGCCTGGGCACGCTGGTCGAAGACATGCTCGTGCTGGCGCGCGCCGACGCCGGCGGCTATCCGTTCCGGCCGATCGACTTCTACCTCGACGACGCGATCGACGAGTGCCAGCGGGCGGTCGGCCTGATCGCCGCCGATCGGCGCGTCGCGCTGCACGTCACCGGCGCGTCGGACGTGCCGGTTCGCGCCGACACCGAGCTGCTGCGGCGGCTGGTCGTCAACCTGCTCCAGAACGCGGTCCAGCACACGCCGCCCGGCGGCGCGGTCGCAATTGACGTCGCGGTCAACGGCGCGGAGGTCGGCATCCGCGTCACCGACGGCGGCGCCGGCATCGCCGACGAGGATCGCGCGAGAATCTTCGATCGCTTCGTGCAGCTGGATCCGTCGCGCCGCGGCGAGGGCGCGGGGCTGGGGCTGACGATTGCGAAATGGATCGCCGAGCGGCACGGCGGCTCCCTGACCATCGAGTCGAGCGGCCCGCGCGGCACGACCTTTCGCGTCCTGCTGCCGGTGCTCGCCGCGGTCCCGCAGGCCGAGCTGGCGGCCTCGCCGTGAACGACCGATGTCATCGACCTGTCATCGTCGTTGCGGCATAGTCGGCAGGTGCATAGCCGCTCCCGGGAGAGATGTGTCCGCTCGCTGGTTCTCGCCGTCGCGCTGCTGGGGTGCGCTCTGCCTGCGAGGTCGCAGGCGCTCGGTCGACGCCAACGCCGGCGACACACATGAGCTCGCTGCAGCCGCCCGCGCCCGCCTCCAGCCGAGCCGGCGCACACCGGGTTCAAGGCACTGGTCTTCGAGACCGCCAGCGACTTCAAGGCCTTCCCCCGCCGCCAGTCGACCTGGGTGATCCTCGGCATCGGCGCCGGCGCCGCGGCACTGGTTCATCCGCTCGACGACAATGTGAACGAAAGCCTGACCGGCATCGGACAGCGGTCGGCAGTTTCTTCGCCGCCGGGAAATGGATCGGCAGCGTCTACGTGCAGGCGGGGACGGCCGTCGGCCTGTACGTGATCGGCCGCTACGTGATGCCGCACGGCCGACGGCGCAGCCGAAGACCAACAAGGTGTCGCACCTCGGCTTCGACATGATGCGCGCGCTGATCGTGTCGCAGGCGCTGACGCAGGGCATCAAGGTCGTCGGCCAGCGCGATCGGCCGACCGGCGAATGCTGCGCGTTCCCGTCAGGCCATGCGTCGGCGGCGTTCGCGACCGCGTCCGTCCTGGAGCGGCATCTCGGCTACCGCGGCGCGTGGCCGACCTTCGTCGTGGCGGGCTACGTCGCGGCGTCGCGGCTGGCCGACAACCGGCACTTCCTGAGCGATGTGGTCTTCGGATCGGCGCTGGGCATCGCCAGCGGATGGACGGTCGTCGGCCGGCACGGCAAATCGAACTACGCGCTGATGCCGGCGCCGACGCGCGGCGGCATGATGGTGAGCGTGATCAAGATGCCGGCCGAGGCCGGCAGATAGGATTGGGCCCTGTCAGGACGGGCCTGTAGAGCGGGCCTGTAGGGCGCGGGCCTGTAGGGCGGGCCTTTAGGCCCGCCTGCGAGGTGCCTGTCAGCACGACAGGCACTTGTGGTTGTTCTTCGCGCCGTGGCTCTCCAGGAACTTGATCGTCTCCGGCCACGGCTGCACCCGCTGCACCGGCCCGTTCGCCATGTCCACCGTCGTCTGCCCCTCGCGGTTGACGGCCTTCACGTCGGCGCCCTTCGAGACGAGGTACTCGATCATCTCCGTGTCGCCGCGGGCGGCGGCGTGGTGGACGGCGGTGTTCCCTTCGTGATCGCGCGAGGTTGACGTCGGCGCCGATTTCCTCGACCAGGTACTTGACCGCGGCGAGCATCCCGCCCGGCGCATGGCGGTGTGAGTTGCCGGCGAACCCTTCGCCGTAGCCGACGCCGGCGGCTGCCAGCAGGGCCGGCACGCCCGGTCCGCCGATGGCGACTGGCGGCATGCCCGAGACGTCCTTCGACTCGCGGCGCCCCGCGTCGCCGGTTTCCGGCCGCTCGGCCGGCTTCATCGTCGGAATCGTCGCGTCGGCGCCGTAGGTCCGCAGCAGCTTCATCGCCTCGACGTCGGCGCCGTAGGCGGCGCGCCAGAACGCGGTCGCGCCGACTTCGTCGACGCCCGACTGGTCGAAGTTGAAGTTGGTGTACCAGACCTTCTTGTTGACGCGCTGGTTGGGATCGGCGCCGGCGTCGAGCAGCCGCGTCATCAGGTCGAGGTAGCTCAGTTTCTGGTTGGCGTGGCCGCGCGGCTGCGGATAGCCGGCGCGCGGCGCCCACATCAGGTTGATCGCGGCGTAGAGCGGCGCGACGCCGTTCTCGGCGGTGAGGTTCGGATCGGCGCCGCGGTCGACGAGCGTCGCGGCGAGATCGAACTGGCCGTTCACGGTCGCGACGAGGAGTGCCGACGCGTTGTCGCCGCCCTTGCGCTGGTTCACGGACACGCCGGCATCGAGCAGCGCGAGCGCCGCTGCAGTGTTGCCCTGCCGAATGGCGTAGAGCAGCGGCGTCATCCCGCCCTGCCACGCCACCTGCTCGTTGAACATGTGCTGGCGCTCGGCGCCGGGCGTCAGGATCTTCGCCGCCCGTCGGCGGCTGGCGCTCGGCATCGCGAGGTTGCGGCCGTCGGGATTCTCGCCGTTCTTGCTGAGCGCGGACAGGTCGGTGAGCCTGGTGGCGTGATTCGGGTTGGCGCCGCGCGCGATGAGCAGCTTCACCGCGTCGACGCGGTCGGACGCGGCGGCGAAAATCAGCGGCGTCTGGAGCCGATCGGTCTCCTCGGCGTTGACGTTGGCGCCGGCGTCGAGGAGCGCGGCAATCGACGCGGTATCGCCGGAGCCGGCGGCGAACATCAGCGGCGTCGCACCGGTGCTCGTCTTGGCGTCAACCGGCGTGCCGGCGGCGACGAGCGCCGAGACGATCGGCGCCGCGCCGCGCTCGGCCGCGAGGTGCAGCGGAGTATAGGCGCCGAACTCCGTGCGCGCGTTCGCGTTCGCGCCGGCGGCGACGAGCGCCTTCACCAGGTCGGCGTCCGCCGAGCGGGCCGCCCAATGCAGCGCGGTGACGCCGTCGCCCTGCGGCGAGTTGACGTCGGCGCCCTGCTTGATCAGCGCCAGCACCGACGCGCGATCGCCGCGCATCGCCGCATCGGAAATCGAAGAGGGACCAGCCGCGCCGGCGGTCACCGCCAGGCTCACGACGATCCCGCCCATCAACATCGAAGTCATTCGTGGCATATGAAGACCCACCTGCCCTACCCGCCCGCCTGCCCTCGTCGCGCTACGCGGACGCCGCCGGCGCGGCGAGGTTCATATCGAACTCGCCGGTGCTGTCGCCGAACGACGACAGGTCGTTCATCCCCAGCATGTGCGCCATCGTCAGGAACACGTTCGCCATCGGCGTCCCGTCGGCCGCCTTGATGTGCAGCCCGCCCTTGATCTGCCCGCCCGCCTTGCCGGCGACGAACAGCGGGCAGCGCTTGTGGTTGTGCACGTTCGGGTTGCCCATCGGCGACCCGTAGATGATCAGCGAGTTGTCGAGCAGCGATCCCTCGCCGTCCGGCATCTTCTTCAGCCGCTCGAGGAAGTACGGCACCAGGCTGACGTGGTAGGTGTTGATCTTCGCGAAGTCCTGCACCCGTTCCGCCCGCTCGTTGTGGTGCGAGGCGTTGTGGAAGCCGGTGCCGACGCCGGTCGACGGGAACACGCGCCCGGAGACATCGCGCGAGAGCTTGAAGGCAAAGACCCGCGTGATGTCGGAGGCCATCGCCACCGACTGCAGGTCGAACATCAGCTTGACGTGCTCCTCGTAGGAATCGGGGACGCCCGCCGGCGCGTTCGGCATGGCTCGCGTCTCGCCGCTGCGGTTGGTCGCCTCGACGTTCTGGATGCGGCGCTCGATCTCGCGCACGTCCTCGAGGTAGTCGGTGAGGCGCGCGCGATCGGCGGCGCCGAGCTGGCGCTTCATCCGATCGATCGACGCGACGATCGTGTCGAGCACGCTCTTGTCTTCGCGCCGGCGCCGCGCCCGGTCCTCGGGCGTCGCCCCCGCGCCGAACAGCGTGTCGAACACCGCGCGCGGGTCGCGCAGCATCGGCAGCGGCTCGCTCGGCGACGCCCAGCTGATCGCGTCGGTGTAGGCGCAGGAGTAGTTGTACTCGCAGCCGCCGGAATGATCGACGCTCTCGATGCAGAGCTGCATCGACGGGATCGCGGTGTCCTGCCCGAACTGCCGCGCGTAGATCTGGTCGAACGACGTCCCGACGTAGAGGTCCGAGCCCATCGTCTGCTTCGGGTGGGCCTGGGTCAGGAAGACCGAGCTGGCGCGGAAATGATCGCCGCCGATCTCCGGCGTCGAGAACGCTTCCGCCATCCGCACGTCGGTGTTGCTGATGATCGTGATGTAGTCGCGCAGCGGCTCGAGCGGCGCCATCGAGGTCGGGGTCAGATCGAAGCTGCGGCCGGTGGCGGCCGGCGACCACAGGTTGTGCTGCGCCCCGTACGGGCAGCTCCCGGCGGCGCCGTGCACCATTTCCATGGCGACGAACCGCAGCTTGCCCTTGGCGGCCGTGTTGGCCAGCGCGGTGCCTGCCGGCGTCATCGCGTCGAGGAACGGCAGGGCAACCGTCACGCCCAGGCCCTTGAGAACCGTTCGACGCGACACGTGACGCTTCGTGATGATCATCCTCTATCTCCGTGACGGCTCAATTCTGACTTCGATACCTTCACCGCTGGCGCCGCTCTTCGTCGCCAGCGGTCGTGACGTCCGGCGCCTGCCGGCTCATCTGGAACGCCGCGCTCTTCGTGACGCCGCCGATGAACGCGCCGATCTGGTAGTTCTGCTTCGCCGCGTCGCGCACGATCGCGCGCAGCGCCGGCATGTCCGACGCTTCGAGATGGCGCCCGAGCGCGTAGGTCATGAGGTTCTCGGCAAACGTCGTCAGGAATGCGTCCTGGTGCTTCAGCAGCGCGCTGCGAAGCCCCGCCGCGCCTTCCATCTGCGTGCCGTCGTAGAGCTGGCCGGTTGAATCGACCGGCACGCCGTTGTCCTTGCTGCGGTAGCGGCCGACGACGTCGAAGTTTTCGAGCGCGAGCCCGATCGGATCGATGACGCGGTGGCACGACTGGCAGGCCGGGTTCGACCGGTGCTGCTCCATGCGCTCGCGCACCGACAGGAAGCGCCCGTCGGCCGCGCCCTTCGTGTCCTCGAGCGCAGGCACGTTCGGCGGCGGCGGCGGCGGCGGCGATCCGAGCAGCACCTGCAGCACCCACTTGCCGCGCTGCACCGGCGAGGTGCGATCGGCGACCGACGTGAGCAGCAGGATGCTGCCCTGCGTCAGCAGGCCGCGGCGCGGCTCCGGCAGCGTCACCCGGCGGAAGCCGGGGCCGCTGACGTTGGGGATGCCGTAGTGCCGCGCCAGCCGCTCGTCCACATAGGTGTAGTCGGCGTTGATCAGATCCAGCACGCTGCGGTTTTCGCGGACGATGCTGTCGAAGAAGAGCTCGGTTTCCTCGACGAACGACTCCGTCAGCTTGTTGTCCCAGTTGGTGTAGAGCAGGCCGTCCGGGCGGACCTTGTCGGCATCCTGCAACCGCAGCCACTGCGCCGCGAAGCGCGTCGACAGCGCGCGCGACCGCGGATCCGCGATCATCCGCTTCACCTGCCGGTCGAAGACCGCCGGCGTGCCGAGCGTGCCGTCGCGCACGACCTTGAGCAGTTCCTGATCCGGCAGCGTGCCCCAGAGGAAAAACGACAGCCGCGACGCGAGGTCGCCGTCAGCGACGCGATACGCAGTGGTGCCGGCCTGCGGCGCCTGCTCGACGCGGAACATGAAGCGTGGGTTGGCGAGAATCCCCTGCACGCCGAACCGGATCCCGTCGTCGAACGTGCCGCCGTCGTTGCGCGCCTGCTGATAGAAGGAGAGGAGGTCGTTCAGATCGTCGCGCACCGGGCCGCGATAGGCCTGCGTCGCGAGCCGGCGCAGGATGTCGGTGGCGCACGTGCGCTCCTGGCTGGCCGACGTCGGGTGACAGGTGAAGATGCGCTGGCGGCTGGGCGTGTCCGACACGCCGGTGACGGCTGTCGGCCCGGCGATCGCCAGTTCCTGAAGGTGCGGCGCCATCGTCACGCCGTAGCCGGTGCCGATGCGCGTATCGATCAAGGTCTGCTCGATCGGCGCGAGCAGATCGTCGACCGGGCCGACCGATCGCGGCACGAACGCGGCCGCGATCATCTGCGGGCCGGCCTTGACCGGGATCGGCGGCGTCTCGAGCGTCAGCCCTTTCTCGCCCGCGTCGTTCATGCTCTGGTCGACTTCGAGCACGGCCACGCGCTCGCCGTTGACCGAGATTTCGAGCAGTTCCTGCTTCTGCGCCAGGTAGATCGCCGTGTTGCCGAACAGCTCGCCGCTGACCGTGCGGACCAGTGTCGCGACGAAGCGATAGGTGCCGTCGGCCGGGAACGTGTGCACGAATGCGGCGCCGCCGCGCGAGCCGAACGGCGTCCCCTCGACGTAGCGCATCTGGTTTTCGGTCGCGAGCACGCGATGCGTCGCCGTCGTCGGCACCGCGGCGCGATCGCCGACCGCGAGCCGGCTGATCTCGGCGGCGGCGCGGAGGTAGCCCTGCGGCAGCGCCGGCGAGAAGCTCTGCGCGTCGGCGATGTTGTCGAAGCCGAGGCTCATCGTGTCGGGGGGAAGGTACGCGGTGACGTCCACGTCCAGATCGAGCAGGTCACTGACCGCCTGGGTGTACTCGGCGCGCGTCAGCCGCTGGAACGGACGCCAGCCGGGATTCGGGTTCGCGGCGGCCCACCGATCCATCCGCGTCTCGAGCGCGCGGCGAAGATCCTGAAGGGTCGTTTCGGCGGGGCGGCGAGCGCCGGATGGCGGCATCATCGAGCCGCGCAGCTTGCGGATGATCTTCTCGGCGGTGTCCGGCTGCTCGTGCGCGCGCGCCACGTCGAAGTCGGCGAGCGAGAGGCCGCCGGCCTTGCCGCGATCGCTATGGCAGCTGACGCAATACTGTTTCAGCGTCTCGTTTGTCGGCTCTGCGGCGTCCGCGCGCGCGCTCGCGGGCTGAGCCGCCGGAGCGGGGCGCTGCGCTGGTGCGGTCGGACGCGCCTGCGGCGACTGAGCCGACAGGGCGAGCGCCGACATCCAGATAGCCGCGCCTGCTACGAGCAATCTGTTCATTCCACCCCCAGGGCGCCCGATGGAATCGGTCCCGGCCAGAAAAATCTAAGCAGACAAGTATAAAGGGTGACGGGCCCGATGTCGCACAAAGCCAGGGCCGCAACGCCTGATTTTACAAGCGATTGCAAGTGAGGCGGTCGGTAGGGGACGGCCATCCGGACCGTCCCGCCGTGCTGGTTCGGTAGGGACGGTTTTTTGAACCGTCCCACCGTGATGCGTTCTGCAGGGGACGATTTTCAAACCGTCCCGCCTCCGTCCAGGACCGCAAGCTCCAGCTCGCGCAGCCGCGCCGGATCGCCGATGACCTCGACCTGCGCAATCTTCCCGCCGGCAAAGGTAAAGCTGAGCACCCTGAAGAGCCGTCCCCGCGGCGCGACGACGAGGCCGACTCGGCCGTCGACGAGCGCCGGCTGCGCAAAGCGCGCGCCGCGCGCGGCCACAATCGCGCCCTTGGCCCAGTTGCGCGCGCCGCGCACCTCGCGCGATCCGCCGGGCCCGACCGCCGCGACGTCGCTCCGGACGAGCACATCCGGATCGAGCACGGCGATGAGCCCCTCGAAGTCGCCGCCGCGCAGCGCGGCGAGGAAGGCATCGACGACCTCGCGCTGACGCGCCGAGATCGGCGCCAGACACCGCGTCCGCTCCCTGCACGCGGCGCCGCGCACGGCTCGCGAGCTGCCGCGCCGCCGCCGGCGTGCGGCCGACAATCGATGCGATCTCTTCGAAGGGGACCGCAAACATGTCGTGGAGCACCAGCGCGAGGCGCTCCGCTGGCTCCAGTGTTTCGAGAACAACGAGCAAGGCGAGGCCGACCGAGTCGGCGAGGACCGCCTCCTTCTCGGGATCGCCGCCCTCACTCCCGGTCGCCACTGGTTCTGGCACGCCCGGGCCCAGCGCGTCCTCGCGCCGCGCCTTTCGCGTCCGCAGCATGTCCAGAGAGACGCGCGCGACCACGGTCGTCAGCCACGCGCCGAGGTTCTCGATACCGCTCGGGTCTGAGCGGTTCAGCTTGAGCCACGCTTCCTGCACCGCGTCGTCGGCTTCGTTGAGCGAGCCGAGCATGCGGTAGGCGACGCCGCGCAGGTGTCCCCGGTTCTCCTCGAATTTCTCGGCCAGCCATTCGTTTTCAGCCATCTGTCACATTTCTCCTCGGGGTTTCGTCATACCTCTGACGGACGAAACGGACGCGATGTGACAACGAGCTGAAACATTTCGAGGAGAACCCCATGCACGCACGGATGAGCAACCCGGCCCTGATTTTTCAAGACGCCATGCAGGCCATGATGGCGCTGGCCGCGTCGATCGAGAAGAGCGGCGTCCCGAAGAAGACACTCGATCTTATCCACCTGCGCACCAGCCAGATCAACGGCTGCGCCGTCTGCCTCGATCTGCATGCGCGCGGCGCGCGGAAGAGCGGCGAGACCGACCTGCGCTCGTTCACCGTCGCCGGCTGGCGCGACGCGCCGTATTTCACCGACGAGGAGCGCGCGGCGCTGGCGCTGACCGAAGCGGTGACGCGGCTCAGCGACCGCGCCGATCCGGTTCCCGATGATGTCTGGCAGGAGGCGGCGCGCCACTACGACGAGCGGGCGCTCGGCGCCATCGTGCTCCAGATTTCGCTCGTCAACGTATGGAATCGGGTCAACGTCGCAACCAGGCAGGTTGCCGGCGAGTGGGCCACGGCGGCCGAGGCGCGCACGTAGGCGGACGGGACGTGGCGTGCAGGGTGCAGGAGGACGGGCAGGCCCGTGCACCGTGCATCGTGCATCGTTCTGCCGTTCGTTTGCTAGGGGACGGCCTTCAGGCCGTCCCGTTCACGCGGCGCGATACCACAACGAAAACGCCCTCAGCGCCGCGAGCCATCCGAACAGCGTGATCGCGTGGCGCACGTAGTTCATCCCGAGCCACCGCGTCGCCGTCGCGGCCGCCGCCGGCGAATCGGGCGCGTTCATCAGCCGGATCATCGTCGGGATGAAGTACGAGAACGTCAGGACGCGATCGGCCAGCACCGCGAGGCCCGCGGCCAGCCACCACGTGCGCTCGGGGCCGGTGGACATCCACGCGGCCGCCAGGTTGGCGAGCGTCAGCAGCGTCAGCGGCCCTGTCGTGACATAGGCCCAGAATCGCAACCCGACGTTGTCGCGGGTTGCGGCGGCGGCGTTCCAATGAACGCCGCCGCGGTCGGAGGTGATCCAGCCTGGCACGACGATGCGGTGCTCGTAGAGCCCGGCGCCGAACGCGATGCCGAGGTTGACGACGAACAGCCACAACAGAATCTCCTGGATCGCAGGCGACATCAGACCTCCCGGTCGAACGTCGATCCTGCCTCATCGAGCCGGCGGCGGCGCAGCGAATCTGCAAACCGCAAAATGCTCGCGCCTCACCCGGCGAGGGCGACGGGGCTCGACGATGCAGCCCGGCTGCTCCAGTCATGACGCCGGATGAACCGCCCTGACGACGTCATCGATGAGGAACTTCTCGCGGACGAGCGACTGGAGCGCGCGCTCGCAGAGCTCCTCGGAGAGGTTCCACAGCCGCTGCGCCTGCCAGAAGGTCAGGCTCAACGCCGGCAGCTCGTGATACTCCATCCGGATCAACGTCCTCGTCTCTTCAAGCGCTACACGCTTCCATCGCGACCTCCTGCGAGCTCATCGTAGCGGCGGCATGTGTCGAGGCGATGTCGATCGGTCGTCGATGACGTAACGCACAGCATGACGAACCCCTTCCTCATCATCGAGCGCGACAACTTCGAGGGCGACGCGGCGATGTTCAAAAATCTTCCTCGTCGATTTCGATGACGTCGACGCCAGCGGGGCGGGAAAGACGACGATCATCACGGCCGCGGCCGCTAGAGCGGCTTCCTTTTGTACGGAGGGTCCGGCTTGAGCCGGTCGGCCTCGGCGCCGCGCTCGCGCGGATCCTGTATCGCCGGGTGTGAGCGCGATACACGGACAGAGGTGTGGCTTGCTGTCGTTGGTCAACGCTGATCGCCCCCGTGAACCGTCGTTACGGCGTTGTGACCGCGCGGACATCGAGCCGTGATGTTCCGCTTCTAGCATTCCTCGCTGGCACGCCGCGAGCGTCAATGAATGGCGCGCGGCCACTGAACGCGAGGACCGCCCATGACCTCCAGCAAGACGCAGGCGTCACTGATCGATCGCCGCCGTTTCCTCGAATACACCTGGTGCGGCGTCGGCGTGAGCCTCTCGCTCGCGCTGCTGCCCGGACACGAAATCCTCGCGTCGCCGCGATTCGGCGACGATCCCTTCACGCTCGGCGTCGCCTCGGGCGATCCGACCGACGACGGCATCGTGCTCTGGACGCGGCTCGCGCCCGAGCCTGCCAATCCCGATGCGCTCGGCCATTCGTTCGTGCCGGTCCGCTGGCGTGTTGCGACCGACAGCCGCATGCGCCATGTCGTCGCCCGCGGAAGCGCGGTCGCGGCGCCGCAGCTCGCACACTCGGTGCACGTCGAGGTGAACGGCCTGCAGCCGGGGCGCGACTACTTCTATCAGTTCGATGCGCGCAGCGAGGAGAGCCGTGTCGGCCACTTCCGTACTGCGCCGCGCGAGCACGAGATGCTGCGCGAGACGCGGTTCGCCTTCGTCACCTGCCAGGACTGGCCGAGCGGCTACTACATCGCCTATCGCGACATGCTCCAGCACGATCTCGATCTGGTGTTTCACCTCGGCGACTACACCTACGAGTACGCGATCGAGGGGACGACGGGCCGCGGCATCGTCGTGCCCGAAGGCTTCGGCGCCGAGACCCGCGATCTCGCGGACCTATCGGCTGCGGCACACGCTGCACAAGCTGGATCCGGATCTCCAGGCGGCGCACGCGAAGTTTCCGTTCGCCGTCATCTGGGACGATCACGAGGTGGCCAACGACTACTCGGGCCTGGCGCCCGAGTTCGCGTCGCCGTCGCCGGAGTTCACGGCGCGCCGGGCGGCGGCGTATCAGGCGTGGTACGAGCACATGCCGGTCCGGCTGAAGGTTGCGCTGAACCCGCGGCCCGGGCTGCAGATCTACCGCCGCCTGCGTTACGGCGCGCTCGCCGAGTTCACGATGCTCGACGATCGGCAGTACCGCTCCGACAACCCGTGCGGCGACGGCGAGTCGCTGCGCTGCGACGCGGCGTTGAACGGCCGCTACACGTTCCTCGGCCGCGAGCAGGAGCAGTGGGTGGCGAAGGGCTTCGCCCGTTCGTCGGCGCGCTGGAACATCGTCGCGCAGCAGCTCCTGATCGCACAGCTCGAGCACGCGACCATCCGCGACAACTGGTTCTGGAATGACGCGTGGGACGGCTATCCGCGGGCGCGACAGCGGCTGCTGGAGGACGTGGCCGGAAGCCGGCTGCAGAACCCGGTCTTCCTCACGGGCGACTGGCACTCGACGTTCGTGAACGACTTGAAGCTCGACTTCAACAATCCAGCGTCGCGGACCATCGCCACCGAATTCGTGACGCCGGCAATCACCACCGGCGGCGATGGGACGCCGTACGGCCCGTACTACGGGCCGATGATCCCGTTCAACCCGCACATCAAGTACTACGAAGGCGATCGCCGCGGCTACTTCAAGGCGACGCTCACGCCGCAGCGGATGCGCGTCGATTTGCGCTTCATGACGACGGTGGAGAGCCAGGCTGGCGTCGGCTACACGGAAGGATCGTGGGTGGTCCACGACGGCCGGCCTGGCGCCGAGCGCGCCTGAGCGACGCGCGACGGCCCCGTCCGATGACGGCGCCGGCCTCTTTTTGATCGTCATGCCGATGACACGCGAGCCGATCACAATGGATCCCGCATGCACATCCGCACCCGGTCGATCAATCCGGCGCTGGCGATTCTCGAGCTGAACGGGCGGCTGACCGCCGAAAGCGGTTCAGCGCTTTGCGACGCAGTGTCGGCCGTCCTCGCCGAGGGAGGCCGTCACCTGATCCTGAACTTGAGCGGCGTTCGCGCGCTGGATGCGTCGGGCCTCGGGGGGCTGGCGGCCACGCTGCGTCTGGTGCGGGAGGTCGGCGGCGAGCTGAAGGTGGTGGCCGGCAGCGCCGCCATCAACGAGCTCCTGCGCCGGACGCACCTCAGCGTCGCTCTCCCCGCCGTCGCCAGCGAGGCTGAGGCGATCGCGAGCTTCGAAACTGCGAAGGTCTGACGGCGTCACACGATGGTTACACCAGCTCGCTATCCTGATTCGCGCATGCTCTGGAACGCCGCGCGAACGTGGGCGGCGATTCGTCAGCGCAACCGCCAGCGCCCGCTGGCCGCGCCGCTCACGGTGCGATGGCTGGCGCCGCAACGCCTGCTCCCGATCGGCACGCTGCGCCAGGTACGAGAGAGGCAGTCGACGGCGACGAGCGATCGATCAGCGGGCCGCTCGGGCAGACAGTCCTCCTGATCGGCGATCAGGGCACCCACCAAAACTTACAGCGACGTCACCCGGCCGCGGCCGGGGTGTTACACCAGCCGGATATCCTGCGCTCGTGATCAACACGACCGCATGGCGTTGACGATTGCCGCGGTCGTCTGCGCGTATAACGAAAGCCGTCTCCTGTCGGGTTGCCTCTATTCGCTGCGCGCGCAGACGCGGCCGCCCGACGAGATCCTGGTCGTCAACAACGCCAGCACCGACGCGACGGGCGAGGTGGCGCGCGCGATTCCGGGGATTCGCGTGCTCGAGGAACCGGCGAAAGGGCTGGTCGTCGCGCGCGAAACGGCGCGGCTTGCGGCGCGCGCCGACATCATCGCCTACATGGACGCCGACTGCCGCGCGCCGATCACGTGGCTCGAACGGATCGAAGCGCAGTTCTCCGGCGCGCGGGCGCCGCTGGCGGTCACCGGACCGTATCGCTTCTACGACTGGGACTGGAGCGGCCGCGCGCTCATCCGCGCCTACGACCTCGTCGTCGCGCCCGCCACCCATGCGTTCGTGCACCACGGCCTCGGGATCGGCGCGATTCTCTACGGCGGAAATTTCGCGGTGCAGAGCGACGCGCTGGCGCGCATCGGCGGGTTCGATCGGCGGATCGAGTTTCACGGCGAGGACACGAACCTGGGGCGGCGGCTGACCACGATCGGGCGCGTCGCCTTGTGCCCCGACTGCTGGGTCTGGACCTCGGCGCGCCGCTATCGGGCGATGGGCAAGGGCGCGGTCTTCCGCGTCTACGTGCGGAACTTCTGGTCGGAGATTCTGCGGCACCGTCCGGCGGACGAGCACCATCTCGACGTGAGGGCCTGAGGCGCAGGGGAGCATTGATATGCCGGGGTACGAACCGTTTCTGCTCTGCGACTTCCACGTCCACACGCGGTGGAGCGATGGGCGTCTGTCGCTGCGCGAGGTCGTCGATCTCTACGGCAAGACCGGACGCTTCGACGTCATCGCGATCACCGATCACATCCTGATGAAGAAGGATCTGCTGGCGCGGGTCGCGCGGATGGCGACGCTCGGCCGGCGCGACTTCTCGGTCACCGAGGCGCGGTTCGAGGCGTATCTCGCCGACATCGCCGCCGAGGCGAAGCGTGCGCGCCGGCTCTATGATCTGCTGGTCGTCCCCGGCGCCGAGATCACGCAGAACCACATCCGCAGCAGGAAGAACTCGCACATCATCGCGCTGGACATCAAGGAGTTCATCAGCGCCGATCAGCCGGCCGAGGACATCCTGCGTGCGATCCGCGCGCAGGGCGCGCTCAGCATCGCCTGCCACCCGCATCACCGGACGACGAGGCGCGTCGAAGTCGGCACCTGCTATCTCTGGGACAACCGCAAGCGGGTCGTCGACCTGGTGGACGTGTGGGAAGCGGCGAACCGCGACGATCTCTTCTCGGTGACGAGCCTGAAGCACTACCCGTACATCGCCAACAGCGACTTCCACAAGCCGAAGCACCTCCACTCGTGGAAGACGCTGGTGCGCTCGGAGAAGACGTGGGAGGCGGTGGCGGCGGCGCTGCGATCGAACGTCGACGTGGCGTTGACGCTGTATCGCAACGGATCGTGGGCGGCGTAGGAACTGACGCTGACGTTCGACGTTCGACGTTCGAGGTTCTTCGTTCGACGTTCTTCGTTCTTCGTTCGACGTTCGACGTTCGGCGTTCGCGTTAGGACGTTCGGCGTTCGCAATCCGCAATCCGCAATCCGCAATCCGCAATGAGGAAGCCGCCGGCTTCTCTGTGTTGCGCACCATCGATCGTCCGGTACTTCGTAGTGTCCGGCTTCAGCCGGACCGAACGGCCTAGGGCTTCGGTCCAGCCTCGATGTACGCGCGCTGAAGATTCCATCGGTGGAAACCGGTCATCAGCGGCACCAGCGCCGGTGCGATGTCGAACCCGGCGGGGATCTGCGCCGTGCTGACGAAATCGTCGAGCGAGATCCCGGCCGACCGCGTCGGCGGCTGCGCGCTGGACTGTCTCGAGATATCTCTGATACGTCGCGATCGTGTCTCCGCCGACGAGCGCGCCGTGGCCCGGCACGATCGTCGCGACATCCAGCGTCTTCGACAGACGATCGAGCGTCTGGCGATACGCCGCAATCCCGCCGGCCTGCGCCCACGGGATGGTGCCGGCGCCGAAGATCAAGTTCCCGGTCCAGGCGACGCGCGCGCCGGGGACGTAGACGACCGTATCGTTCGGCGACATGCCCTGGCCGAAGAAGCGCGCTTCGACACGGCGCCCGCCGAAGTCGACACTCCACTCCTCGTCGAACGCGATATCCGGTAAGCGGAGCTCGACGCCGTCGAAGACCGACAGATCGTTCCCGACGGTTGGCGCCATCCGCTGTCGGACATCGCCGACGGTCGTGTTCTTCAGCGCGTCGAGCGTACGGCGGCTCGCCACGATCTGCGTCTCGGGTGGAAACACGTAATTCCCGAACGTGTGGTCGCCGAACGCATTGGTGTTCACGAGGTAGCGAATCGGCTTGTCGGTGACCCTGCGCACCGCCTCGAGGACCTGGCGGCCCATCTGCCCGTTGAACTGGGAGTCGACGACGAGGACGGCATCGCTGCCGACAACGAAGCCCGAGTTGTCGGTGAACGGCGTGTTTGCCACCAGCGCGTAGACGCCGTCGGCGAGACGGCGGGTTTCAAGTGTGACCCCGCTCGGATTGAGCGGCGGGGGAATGTACCCCGGCGGTGGAGGCGGCGGCTGCCGCGGCGCAGCCGCACCGCCTTGCGGCTCGAACGCCGGCGGGTTCCCGAGAACCAACATCGCGCACAGCACCAGCCTGACCACGGTCCCTCCTCTTTCATGTCGCGGTTTCGCCCGGGGCGATCGATCGATCATTCCGTCCAGCCGCCGCCGAGCGCGCGGTACAGCTCGACGATCGACTCCAGCTCCAGCCGCTGCAGCGCTGCCAGATCGAGCTCGCCCCGGAACAGGCTGCGCTCGGCATCGAGCACCTGAAGATAACTGTCGACGCCGCCCTGATAGCGGTCGGTCGACAGACGCCTCGCGTCGCGCAGCGCGGCGACCAGCTGCTCCTGCTGCGCGCGCTGCTCGCCGGTCCGCCGGTAGCCGGCGAGCGCATCGGAGACTTCGCGCAGCGCGCGATAGATCGTGCGCTGGTAGTTGACGACCAGCTCACGCTCGACCGACTCCGCCAGCCGCACGTTCGCGCGCGTGCGTCCGGCGTTGAAGATCGGCGCGACGGCTCCCGCGCCGATGCTGAAGGTCCGCGCCGGCGCCGTCAGCAGGTCGGTGAGGTCGCGGCTCTCGACGCCGAAGAAGCCGGTCAGGCCGATGCGCGGGAAGTACTCCGCCCTGGCGACGCCGATCTGTGCGTTCGCCGCCACCAGCGTCTGTTCCGCCTGGCGGATGTCCGGCCGCCGCGCGAGCAGCAACGACGGCAGGCCGGCCGGCACGAGCGCAGCGCGCGTCGAAGGTGTCCATGAACGCCGCGCTGCGCGCGACATCGCCCGGCTCCCGGCCGGCGAGCAGGCTGACGCGCGTTTTCTGTCTGCGCGATCTGCCGCTCGATGCTCGCGATTTGTGCGGTCGCGGTGTACAGCACCTGTTCCGCCTGCCGCACGTCGAGCGGTTGCGGCGACGCCGCCGTCGCGCCTCAGCTGCGTCAGCCGCAGGCCGTCCGCGGCCACGTCGCGCGTCCGCTGCGCGATCGCGAGCTGACGGTCGAGCGTCTGCAGCCCGAAGTACGCCTCCGTGACATCGGCGATCAGCGTGGTGACGACCGCCCGCCGCGCTTCCTCGGTCGCGAGGTACTGCGCGCGCGCCGATTCGTTCAGCCGGCGCACGCGCCCCCACACGTCGACCTCCCACGCCACGGCGAATCCGATCTGGAAGTCGGCGACCTCCGGATCGAATCCGTTCGGCAGCGGCCGGGGCCCGACCTCGGACAGGCGATTGTCCGACGCCGGCCGCCGTTCCGACAACGACGGGAAGTCGATCGGCGCGGACGATGTGGAAGCGCTCGCGCGCCTGCAGCACGCGCTCGGCGGCGATGCGCAGGTCGAAGTTCTGCGCCAGCGCCGCGCGCACCAGCGTCGTCAGCGTGTCGTCCTTGAAGAGGTCGAACCATTGCACATCGGCGACCGACGCCGGCCCCGCGTTCGGCGGCCGCCGTCCGCCGCGCCGCGATAGGCAGACGGGATGGCGACAACCGGCCGGTGATAGTTGGGACCGAGCGTGCACGCCGCGCTGGCGAGCGCGAGCGAGACGATCAACAGCCAACGCTTCATGGCAGCACCTCCGTCGCGCCAACCGGCGACGATCGAGGCCGGCCGCGGTTCGGTCCGGCGATGGGCGAGCCGCTGGATGACGACGTACAGGACCGGGACGACGAAGACGCCGAGCAGCGTGGCCGCCGCCATGCCGCCGAAGACCGCCGTGCCGAGCGCGCGCCGCGAGGCGGCGCCGGCCCCGTCGCGACCACCAGCGGGAGCACGCCGAGCAGGAACGCGAACGAGGTCATCAGAATCGGCCGGAACCGCAGCTGCGCCGCTTCGGCCGCCGCGGCCGCGATCGACACGCCCTCCTCGCGGCGCAGCTTGGCGAACTCGACGATCAGGATCGCGTTCTTCGCCGCGAGGCCGATCAGCGTGACGATGCCGATCTGCGTGTAGAGGTCGTAGGCATAGCCGCGCAGCGCAGATCGCGAGCAGCGCGCCGAGCAGTCCCAGCGGAACGGCGAGCACGACGGCAAACGGCGATGCTCCAGCTCTCGTACAGCGCCGCCAGGAACAGCACCACCAGGATCGCCGCGAAGCCGAAGATGAACGGCTCCGCGCCTTCGCTGCGCTGCTGCTGGAAGAGCGTGCCGGTCCACTCGAAGCCGAATCCCGGCGGCAGCGTCTGCCGCGCCACCTGCTCCATCGCCGCGGCCGCCTGCCCCGAGCTGTAGCCCGGCGCGCTCGTGCCGATGATCTGCGCCGCGCGGAAGCGGTTGTAGCGATAGACGACTTCGGGTCCGGCGACCGCGCGTGACGTTGACCAGCGTGCTCAGCGGAACCATGTCGCCGTCGCGGCTGCGCACGTAGAAACTGATTGATGTCGTCGGGCCGGGCGCGGAACTCGCGGCTCCGCCTGCATCAGCACGCGCCAGGTGCGGCCGAAGCGGTTGAAGTCGTTGACGTACAGCCCGCCGAGAAACGTCTGCAGCGCGTTGTAGACGTCGGTCACCGGCACGCCGAGCGTCTGCGCCTTGTCGGTGTCGAGATCGACGCGGAACTGCGGCACCGTGGTGCGCAGCCCGGTGCTGCGCGATGCCGATCTCGGGACGCTTGCCGCGCGGCCTGGATGAAGCGCCTGCGTCACCTCGCGACAGGCGCGTCGATGCTCGCTGTCGCCGCGATCCTGCAGCATGAACTCGAACCCGCCGGAGGTGCCGAGGCCGAGAATCGGCGGCAGGCCGAAGCCGAAGACGATCGCGCTCTGGCAGCTGCGCGAACCGCGGCTGCAGCGCCCGCAGGATCGATTGCTGTCGAGGTCGGCGCGCCTGCCGCTCCTCCCACGGCTTGAGCAGCGCGATCACCGTCGCGACGTTCGAGTTGTTGGTGTTGCGTCAGCGGTCGAGGCCGCCGAGCGTCGTCGCCGCTTCGACGCCGGGTGTCGATCGCAGGATCGTCCTCGACCTGTCCGACGACGCGATCGGTGCGCTCGAGCGAGGCGCCGTCGGGCAGGCGCACCGCGACGAAGACCACGCCCTGGTCCTCGTCGGGCAGGAAGCCGGCCGGCGCGCGTCCGGAACAGCGCCGCCGGCGAGGAGATAGCAGGCCGCCAGCGCCACCAGCGCGAAGGCGCTCCGGCGAACCAGCAGCTTCACGCCGGAGAGATAGCGATTCGTGGTCCACTCGAAGGCGCGGTTGAAGCCGCCGAAGCCGCGTCCGAGCCATCCGCGCGCGGACTGTCTTCGGTTTCAGGATCAGCGCGCTCAGCGCCGGGCTGAGCGTCAGCGCGTTGAACGCCGAGAGCAGCACCGAGACGGCGATGGTCAGCGCGAACTGCCGGTAGATCTGCCCGGTGATGCCGCCGAGGAAGGCCACCGGGATGAACACCGCGGCCAGGATGAGCGCGATCGCGACGACCGGCCCGGACACTTCCTCCATCGCCTGGATCGTCGCGTCGCGCGGGCTCATCCCGTGATCGATCTTGTGCTGCACCGCCTCCACCACCACGATCGCATCGTCGACGACGATGCCGATGGCGAGCACGAGGCCGAACATGCTGGTCATGTTGATCGAGAAGCCGAGCAGCGGGAACAGCGCGAACGTGCCGATGATCGACGACCGGCACGGCGAGCAGCGGAATCAGCGTCGCGCGCCAGTTCTGCAGGAACACGAACACCACGAGCATGACCAGCGCAATCGCCTCGAACAGCGTCACGACGACGTCGGTGATCGACGGTCGTGCACGAAGCGTCGTGGCGTCGTAAGCCGACGCGGTAGTCGATGCCCGGCCGGGAATCGCTGCTTCGGCGTCGTCGAGGAAGCGCGCGCACGCGGTCGCCGGTCTCGACGGCGTTGGCGCCGGGCGACAGGAAGACGATGACGACGCCGGCCGGCTTCTCGTTGAAGCGCGGCTGAAGTTCTTGTAGTCCTGCGCGCCGAGCTCGACGCGCGCCGACGTCGCGGACGCGCAGGAGCGAGCCGTCGGGCTGCGCCCGCAGGACGATGTCCTCGAACTGCTGCGGCTCGACCAGGCGGCCGGCGGCGTTGACCGGATACTGGAAGTCGGTGCCGGACGGCGACGGGCGGCTGGCCGAGCGCGCCCGCCGGGTTCTGCCGGTTCTGCGCCTGGATCGCCGCCGCTGACGATCGGTGGCGGTGAGGCCGAGCGTCGCCATCTTCGCCGGATTCGACCCAGACGCGCATCCCGTAGTCCTGGCGCGACGCCAGGCGCGCCTCGCCGACGCCGGGCAATGCTGCCGATCCGATCGAGCAGGTTGATGGTGACGAAGTTGTTGAGGAAGAGCGAGTCGTAGCGGTCGTCGGTCGACGTGAACGCGATGCCCAGCAGGAACGCGGTCGAGACCTTCTTGACGGTGACGCCCTCGCGCTGCACTTCCGGCGGCAGCGACGGCAGCGCGAGGTTGACGCTTGTTCTGCGTCTGCACCGTCGCGGTGTCGACGTTGGTGCCGAGGTCGAAGGTGACGTCGATCGTCAGCACGCCGTCGTTCGAGCTGCGCGAGAAGAAGTAGAGCATGCCGTCGAGGCCGACGAGCTGCTGCTCGATCGGCTGCGCGACGGTCCGTTCGAGATCCTGCGCGTTGCCGCCGCGGTAGGTTCGCGGTGATCTGCACGACCGGCGGCACCACTTCGGGATAGGTGGCGACCGGCAGGTTGGGAATCGCCACCGCGCCGAGGATGACGATGACGATCGCGATGACCATCGCGAAGACGGGACGGTCGATGAAGAATCTGGCCATGGCTCACCGCCCGTCCGCAGGCGCGGGCGCAGTCTCGCCGGTGCGGCGGTTGCCCGGCTCCCGGGCCGGACCTTCTGCAGGCCGTCGACGATCACCGTCTCGCCTGGCTCGAGACCGCTGCTCGACGATCCAGCGCTGGTCGACGCGATCGCCGGTGATCGACGGTGCGAATCTGAACCGTGTTGTCGGCGCCGAGCGTCAGCACCGACTGCGTTGCCCCTGCAGCTCCTGCACGGCCTCTGCGGCACCAGCACCGCATTGTGCGTTCGCCGGTCCGGACGCGGACGCGCGCCGAACTGGCCGGGCAGACGGTGTGATCCGGATTGCGGAACATCGCCTGCACTTCCATCGTGCCGGTCCTGGTGTTGACGCTGTTGAGGGTGTTCTCGATGCGTCCCTCGAAGGGATGCACCGCGCCGTCGCTCAGCACCAGCTGAATCGGCATCGCGCCAAGCGCCGGCGTCGCGGAACAGCGGCAGCTCCGCCTCGCTGATCTGGAAGCGCACCCAGATCGGGTCGAGCGGCACGATCGTCGTCAGCGGCTGCGGCGAGGTTTTCGTGACCAGCCCGCCGACCTGCAGCAGGCTGTCGCCGATGCGGCCGCTGATCGGCGCGCGGATCGTCGCGTATTCGAGGTTCAGCTCCGCGGTCCGCAGGATGGCGCGGTTCGCCTCGACCGACGCCTTGCGGGCGCTGACTGCCGCATCGGCGGCCTGGCGCGCGGCGAGCGCGTTGTCGAGGTCCTGCTTCGGCAACCGCTTCTCTAATCGCCAGCGGCTCCAGCCGGTTGACGTCCTGTCGCGCCTTCAGCAGCGTCGCTTCGGCCTGGGCGATGTCGGCCGCGGCCTGCGCGAGCGCGCCCTGCGCGCGTGCGACTTCGGCTTCGTACGGACGCACGTCGAGCCGGTACAGGACCTGCCCTGCGCGAACATCCGAGCCGATCTCGAACAGCCGGCGATCGACGTAGCCGTCGACGCGGCCACGGACTTCCACCAGATCGCGGGCGTAGGTCCGGGCCGGATACTCGCGATAGGTCGAGACTGCCTCGCCCTGGACGCGAATGACGCCGACCTCCGGCGGGGAAGGGACGGCCGGCGGCGTCGCCGCCTTGCCCTGACCCGCGGCCAGCCGGCCGATCGCCGCCACCACGACGAGGATCACCGCCGCCATCCACCACCGCCGCGCCGATTTATTCGCCGTCATCGCCGTCGTCCTCTCTCTGGTCTCTTGCGCCGGTCTTTTTCATGATGACCGTCATATATATTATTCATGACGCACATCATGTATAATGTCAAGCGTCGAATGGAAGGAGCCGGGCTGTGAGAGTGACGCGAGAACAGGCGGCGGCGAACCGGGAGAGGATTCTCGAGGTGGCGGGGACGCTGTTCCGCCAGCACGGCTACGACGGGATCGGCGTCGCCGAGATCATGAAACAGGCGGGGCTGACGCACGGCGGTTTCTACGGCCACTTCGCCTCGAAGGACGAACTGGCCGCGGAAATCACCGGCCGCGTGCTCGGCCGCCCCGGCTGGACCGAACGGCTGACCAGGAGCGCAAATCCCACCTTCGGCGATGTCGTCCGCGGCTATCTCTCGACGCGCCACCGAGACGACGCCGGCCGCGGCTGCCTGTTCGCCGCGCTGGCGTCGGATGTGGTTCGCCAGCCGAAGCCGGTGCGCCATGCCTTCACGCAGGGGCTGCGCGATCGGGTCGAGACGCTGCGGCGCCTGCTGCCCGGTCGATCGGCGGCGGCCCGGCGCGAAAAGGCGCTGGCGACGATGGCCGGCCTCGTCGGCGCGCTGGTGCTGTCGCGCGCGGTCGACGATCCCGAGCTCTCGGACGAGATCCTCGACGCCGCGGCGGCGACGTTTGCGCAGCCATAGCATCGCCCCGATGAACCCGGAACCCGAATCACAATCGCTCGTCGAACAGGTGGAGCGGACGATTGGCTATCAACCTCGATAACTCCTCGTCGCGTCCGCGACTGCACTACGCGTGGGTCGTCGCGCTCGTCACCTTCGGCGTGCTGCTGGTGACGGCGGGGATCCGGGCGACGCCCGGCATCCTCATCATCCCGCTGGAAAGCGAGTTCGGCTGGAGCCGGACGGTGATCTCGGCGGCGATCGCGATCAACATCGCGCTCTTCGGGCTGATCGGTCCCTTCGCCGCGTCGGTGATGGATCGCTGGGGGCTCCGGCGGATCGTGCTCGCGGCGCTCGCGCTGCTCGCCGCCTCGGTCGCGCTGACGACGCAGATGCGCAGCCAGTGGCACCTGATGCTTCTCTGGGGCGTGCTGGTCGGGACCGGCACCGGCGTCACCTCGCTGGTCCTCGCCGCGGTCGTCGCGACCCGCTGGTTCGAAGAGCGCCGCGGCCTCGTTGTCGGCGCGCTCTCGGCGGCCAACGCAACCGGCCAACTCGTCTTCCTGCCGCTGCTCGCATCGCTCGTCCAGCAGCGCGGCTGGCGCGCCGCCTGCTTCGTTGTCGCCGGGGCCGCGGTCGTCGTCTTCGCGATGGTCGCGCTCTTCATGCGCGACCGTCCGACGGATCTCGGCCTGGAGCCGTACGGCCATCGGCCGGCTGCGCCTGGTGCGCCGCGCCCGGCGCAGGCGCTGGCGCCGCTCGTCGCGCTTCGCCTGGCCACGCGGTCGCGCGCGTTCTGGATCCTCGCCGGAACCTTTTTCGTCTGTGGCGCGAGCACCAACGGGCTGATCGGCACCCATCTCATCGCCGCCTGCCACGACTACGGGATTCCGGAAATTCGATCGGCGCAGCTGCTGGCGATGATGGGCATCTTCGACATCCTCGGCACCACCGCGTCGGGCTGGCTCACCGATCGCTATTCGAGCCGGCACCTGCTCTTCGCCTATTACACGCTGCGCGGGGTGTCGCTGCTGTTCCTGCCGTTGACGCTGGATGGCGGCGCGCACGGGCTCGGGTGGTTTGCGGTGTTCTACGGCCTCGACTGGGTGGCGACCGTGCCGCCGACGGTGCAGCTCGCCGGCGAGCCGCTCGGCCGCGAGAACACCGGCGTCGTCTACGGCTGGATTGCGGCGAGCCACCAGCTCGGCGCGTCGATGGCGGCGTTCGGCGCCGGCGCAATCCGCAGCGGGCTCGGCGACTACCGCGTCGCCTTCTGGATCGCGGGCGTGCTGTGCGTGTGCGCGGGGTTGTCGTTCATCACCATCGGGCGGCGCACGTTCGTCGCGCGCGTGCCCGAGCCGTCGCTCGGCATGGCCTGAGCGCGCTCCAGATCGTCGTGCAGAAACGAGCGAATCGCTGCACAATGACGCGGAGCGCTCGACGCCGATGAAAAAGAGCCAGGCCGCGCCGAAGACCATCGACGAATACATCGCCGGCTTTCCGCCCGACGTCCGGCGCACGCTGAAGCAAATCAGGAGCACGATCCGGAAGGCGGCGCCCGCCGCCGAGGAAGCGATTGCCTACCAGATGCCGACCTTCAGGCAGCACGGCAACCTGGTGCACTTCGCCGCCTTCAAGAACCACATCGGCTTCTATCCGGCGCCGCGCGCGATCGAGGAGTTCAAGAAAGAGCTCGCCGCCGTACGAGGGCTCCAAAGGCACGGTGAGGTTTCCCCTCGACCAGCCACTCCCGCTCGGCCTGATCGGCCGGATGGTGAAGTTCCGGGTGAAGAAGAACCTGGAACAGGCGGCGGCGAAAAAATCGAAACGCTAGTCCGGGCCAGGAGCACGCCATGCGATTTCACGTCGTCGCTGTCTTCGCGGCGTTTCTCGCCGCGCAAACGCCCGCGGCGAAGACGCTCGACATCTACGTTGTCGACGTCGAAGGCGGCAATGCGACGCTGCTGGTGACGCCGTCGCGCGAATCGCTCCTCATCGACTCCGGCAATGCCGGCGCCGGCGCGGCGCGCGACGCGGCCCGCATCGTCGCCGCCGCGAAAGACGCCGGCCTCACACAAATCGACCACCTGATCACCACGCACTGGCACGGCGATCACTTCGGCGGGATGGCCGAGCTCGCGTCCCGCATTCCGATCAAACATTTCATCGATCACGGCGCGAACGTGCAGCCGGGCGCCGCCGCCGACGAGTTCCTGACGTCGGTGTATCCGGCGCTGTACGCGAAGGGCACACACACGGTCGCCAAACCCGGAGACAAGATCGCCCTTGCCGGCGTCAACGTGCTCGTCGTGACGTCGGCTGGCGAAACGATCAAGACGCCGCTGCCCGGCGCCGGCGTGGCCAACCCGTACTGCGCGAGCTTCAAGCCGGGCGAGAACAACGCCGAGGATCCGATGTCGGTCGGCGTGCACGTCACCTTCGGGCGCTTTCGGACGATGCACCTGGGCGACCTGACGAAGAACAAGGAGTTCGAGCTGATGTGCCCGGCAAACCGCATCGGCACGATTGACGTGTTTCTCGGACTCCACCACGGCGTCGACACGTCGAACTCCCACGTGATCGTGCACGCGCTCCAGCCGCGCGTGGCGATCATGAACAACGGCACGCGCAAAGGTGGCCAGCCCGAGGTGATGAAGACGCTGCACTCGTCGCCGGGCCTCGAGGACCTCTGGCAGATTCACTTCTCCGAGCTCAGCGGTCAGGAATACACCGTGCCGGGGATGTTCATCGCCAACCTGCTCGACGAGCCGTCGCAGGCGATGCCGGTGGCGCCGATACCGCCGCCACCCGCCGGCGGCGCGCCGCCGGCGCCGGTCCACAATGGCGCCGCGCACTGGATCAAAGTGTCGGCGCAGGAGGACGGATCGTTCACCGTGACGAACGCACGCAACAGCTTCAGCAAGAGTTACCAGGCGGGCCGGCGGTAGGGCATACTGGGGCCGGGACAGCCGAAATGCCGGACCGATCGGCCCTTCGACTCGCCGCGCGAAGAGGCGCGGCTCGCTCAGGACAGGCAGGGTCGCGAGTGCTGCCAGCCCTGTTGGCGTTGTTCGCTCTGTGCCTTGCCGGCGGCGACGCGCGCCGAGTCAGCGCCAGTACGCCGCAGACGTCGGCGCCGCATCCCCGGCGTCGCTTCCCACCCGCGAGCTTCTCGACAAGTACTGCGTCACCTGTCACAACAGCCGGCTGAAAACCGCCGGGCTGCAGATCGACGCGCTCGATCCGCGCCGCGTGGAGAGCGACCGGCCGGCGTGGGAAAAGATCGTCACCAAGCTGCGCACCGGCGAGATGCCGCCGCCGGGACGGCCGCGGCCGGGCGCCGCTGACTATCGCACCGTGGCTGTGGCGCTCGAGCACGATCTGGACGCCGCCGCGGCCGCGGCGCCGCATCCAGGCCGCGTGCCCGTGCATCGTCTCAACCGCACCGAGTACGCCAACGCGATCCGCGATCTCTTCGGCCTCGAGGTGGACGGGCGCGCGCTGTTGTCGTCGGACGAGGCCGATCAGGAAGGGTTCGACAACGTCGCGAGCGTGCTGTCGGTGTCGCCGGCGCTGCTCGAGAACTACCTCGCGGCAGCGCGAACGGTCAGCCGGCTCGCGGTGGGCGATCCGTCTCTGCGGCCGGTCGTCGACACGTTCAAGATCTCGAAGGCGCTGGTGCAGGACGAACGTCTCGGCGACGAGCTGCCGTTCGGCTCGCAGGGCGGCGCGCTCATCCGCTATCACTTCCCGCTCGACGCCGACTACACGATCAAGGTGCTGCTGCGGCGGCAGGAGTACGACTACATCATCGGGATGGGCGAGCCGCATCAGCTCGACGTCCGCGTCGACGGCGTCCGCGTCAAGCGCTTCACGGTCGGCGGCGAAGCGAAGGGGATGACCACGCCGGAGAATTTCGCCGGCAACACGCAGGGCGATCCCGAGTGGGAGGAATACATGCACACCGCCGACGCGCAGCTCGAAGTGCGCGTCCCGGTGAAGGCCGGCGTTCACGAGGTCGGCGTCTCGTTCGTCAGGCGATTCTGGGAACAGGAAGGCGTGCTGCAGCCGCCGCAGACCGGTTTCGGACGCACGACCAACGAGTACTACCACGGCAATCCGGCGGTGGAGCTCGTGCTGATCGGCGGGCCGTACGGCGCGCCGGCCGCGGGCAATTCGCCGAGCCGCGGCAGGGTCTTCGTCTGCCGCCCGAAAGACGCCGCGTCGGAGGAACCGTGCGCGAAGAAGATCCTCTCGACGATCGCCGCGCGCGCGTACCGCCGTCCGGTCACCGACGGCGATCTCGACATCCTCCTCGGCTTCTACCGCGAAGGGCGCTCCTCCGGCGATTTCGATGCCGGCGTCCGCCGCGGGATCGAACGGATCCTCGCCGCGCCGAGCTTTCTCTTCCGCATCGAGCGCGAGCCAGCCGGCCTCGCCGAGGGTGCGGCGTACCGCCTCAGCGATCTCGATCTCGCCTCGCGGCTCTCCTTCTTTCTCTGGAGCAGCATCCCGGATGACGAGCTGCGCGACGCCGCGGCGCGCGGACGGCTGAACGATGCCGCCGCGCTGGAGCAGCAGGTGCAGCGGATGCTTCGCGATCCGCGGTCGCGCGCGCTGGTCGACAACTTCGCCACGCGCTGGCTCGAGCTGAACAAGCTTCCCGGCGTCGTCCCCGACACCGAGCTCTACCCGGAGTTCGACGAGAACCTCCGCGAGGCGATGGAGCAGGAGACGCGGCTCTTCGTCGACAGCCAGGTGCGCGCGAACCGCAGCGTCGTGGAACTGCTGACCGCCGACTACACATTCCTCAACGAGCGGCTGGCGACGCACTACGGCATCCGCAACGTCTACGGCAGCCACTTCCGCCGCGTCGCACTCGGCGATGCCAGGCGCGGCGGCCTCCTCGGCCAGTCGAGCGTGCTGACGGTGACGTCGTATCCCAATCGCACGTCGGTGACGATGCGCGGACGCTGGCTGCTGGCGAACATGCTCGGCGCGCCGCCCCCGCCGCCGCCGGCCGACATCCCGGCGCTCAAGGAAGCGGGCGCCGACGGCCAGCCGCGATCGCTGCGCGAGCGGATGGAGCTGCACCGCAAGAATCCGGCGTGCGCCTCGTGCCATCAGCGGATGGATCCGCTCGGCTTCGCGCTCGAGAATTTCGACGCCGTCGGCAAGTGGCGCACGGCCAGCGACGGCGCGGCGATCGATCCGTCGGCGTCGTTCCCCGACGGGTCGACGTTCGAGGGGATCGCCGGCCTGCGCACGCTCCTCGTCAGCCATCAGGAGGATTTCGTCCGCACGTTGAGCGGCAAGCTGCTCGCGTTTGCGGTCGGCCGCGGCCTCGACTATCACGACCTGCCGGCGATCCGCGCCATCGTCCGCGAGGCGAAGCCGGCGGGCTACTCCTGGTCCGCCATCATCACCAGCATCGTCAGGAGCACGCCGTTCGGTATGGCCGCCGCCACGGGCGAGGCCACGAAGACGAGCGCGACCCCGGCGTCACGAGCGGGAAAGGCACAACGATGATCAGCACGAAAAAGGCGATCCCGCGGCGCACGGTTCTGCGCGGCCTCGGCTCGATGGTCGCGCTGCCGCTGCTCGACAGCATGGTGCCGGCGCTGTCGGCGCTGCAGAAGACGGCGGCCAGGCCGATCAACCGCTTCGGCGTGATGTATGTGCCGAACGGCATGATCATGAAGAACTACCTGCCGCTGACCGACGGGCCGGGCTACGAGCTGACGCCGACGCTGTCCGCCCTCGCGCCGTTTCGCGAGCAGGTCCTGGTGCTGAGCGGACTCGACTGCATCCCGACGCCGGGACGCCCCGGCGGCGCGCACGCGAAGGCGAGCACGCGCTTCCTGACCGACGTGTCGCCGCCGTTGAGCGAGACCTGGCTGGACGCGGGCGTGTCGATGGACCAGATCCTCGCGCAGGAAACGGGGAAGGCGACGCAGTTCGCGTCGCTGGAGCTGGCAATCGAATCGAGCGAGACGACCGGCGCGTGCGATACCGGCTTCGCGTGCCCCTACACGAACACGATCAGCTGGAAGAGCCAGAACACGCCGCTGCCGACGCAGAACAACCCGCGCGTCATCTTCGAGCGGCTGTTCGGCGACAGCACGAGCACCGATCCGAGTGTGCGACTGGCGCGCCTGCGCCAGCAGAAGAGCGTGCTCGATTCGGTGAGCGAGGAAGTCGCGCGCCTGCAGGGCGTGCTGCCGCAGCGCGATCGCACCAAGCTCGCCGAATACCTGGATGCGATTCGCGGCGTCGAGCAGCGGATCCAGATCGCCGAGCAGCAGAGCGATCAGGAGCTGCCGCTGGTCGATCATCCGCCGGGCATCCCGTCCGGCTGGGAGGACCACCTGAACCTGATGTTCGACCTGGAAGTGCTCGCGTTCCAGTGCGACCTCACGCGCGTGATCACGCTGATGGTGGGGCACGAGCACAGCGGCATGACCTATCCGCAGATTGGCGTGCCCGATGCGCACCATCCGATCTCGCACCACCAGCAGGAGCCGGAGAAGGTGGCCAAGGTCGCGAAAATCAACGCCTACCACGTGCAGATGTTCGCGAAGTTCCTGGAGAAGCTGCAGGCGACACCCGACGGCGACGGCACGCTGCTCGATCACGTGACGATGATGTACGGCGCGGGGATCGCGGACAGCAACAGCCACTCGCCGATTGACATCCCGATGGTGCTCGCGGGCGGCGGCGCCGGGACGCTGAAAGGGGGGCGGCACATCCGCTTCAACCACATGCCGCTGGCGAATCTGCACCTGACGCTGCTCGACAACTTCGGCGTCCACCAGGATCGGATCGGCGACAGCACCGGACGAGTCGATGCCGGGATTCTCTCGTTGTAAGCGGGTTGTCGGCGGGGGGCGCGGTTCGGCGGCCCTTAAGGGCCGCCCGGTACGGGCGGCCCTTAAGGGCCGCCCTACGTACGGGCAGTCCTGAAAGGCTGCGCCACGTCCCTGCCTGTTCGCCGCCGCCCTCAGCGCGGCGCCGGCGACGGATCTGCGCCTGATCCAGGCAGTCAAGAACCGGGACGGCGAATCAGTCCGTGCGCTGCTGAAGCAGCGTGCGCCGGCGGTCGACGTCAACGCGACGCAGGGCGATGGCGCGACGGCGCTGCACTGGGCGGTGCACCGCGACGACCTGGCGATTGCCGATCTGCTGCTGCGCGCCGGCGCGCGTGCCACCAGCGCCAACGACACCGGCGCGACGCCGCTGCACCTCGCCTGCACGAACCGCAGCGCGCCGATGGTCGAGCGGCTGCTCGCGGCCGGCGCCAGCGCGGGCGCGGCGCTGCTCAACGGCGAGACGGTGCTGATGACGTGCGCCCGTGCCGGCGATGCCGCGGCGGTCAAGGCGCTGCTGGCACACGGCGCCGACGTCAACGCGGCGGAACGCGAGCACAAGCAGACGGCGCTGATGTGGGCGACGGCGCAGCGCCATCCCGCGGTCGTCCGCCTGCTGCTCGAGGCGCGCGCCGACGTCCGCGCGCGTTCGCTCACGTATCCGCAGACGGTCGTCGGCGAGCAGACGCAGCGCGCCGGGCGCGAGGAGCTGAACTACACGGTGCTGCGCGGCGGCGCGACGCCGTTACTGTTCGCCGCCCGCGCCGGCGACGCCGAGTCTGCGGCGCTGCTCTTGAAGGCCGGCGCGGACGCCAACGACGCGCAGCCGGACGGCGTCAGCGCGCTCGTCCTCGCGGCGCACAGCGGCCACACCACCGTTGCGACGCTGCTGCTCGAGCACGGCGCCGATCCCAACGCCATTGGCGGCGGCTACACGGCACTCCACGCGGCGATTCTCCGCAGCGATCCGATCCTGGTGCAGGCGCTGCTCGCACGCGGCGCCAACCCAAACGCGAAGATCGCCAAGGGGACGCCGATGCGCCGCGACACCACGGATTGGAACCTGTCGGCGACGCTGGTCGGCACGCCGCCGTATCTCCTCGCCGCGCGGTTCCTCGAGGCGGACATCATGCCGGTGCTCGCTGCGGGCGGTGCCGATCCGCGGGCGAAGATGGCTGACGGCGCCGACGCGGTGATGCTTGCCGCCGGGATTGGATCGAGCCGCACGGCGAGCCGCCGCGGCATCGAGACGATCGATTTCGGCAAGGTCGAACCGGAGAGCCGCGTGCACGAGGCGGTTGCGGCAGCGATTCGCCTCGGCGGCGACGCCGGCGCGGCGAATCAGGCTGGCGATACCGCGATGCTCGTCTCGGCTGCGCTCGGCTACGACACGGTCGTCCAGTTGCTCGCCGATCACGGCGCGGACCTCAACGCACGGAACCGCCGCGGGATCACGCCGCTGCAGGCCGCGACCTACGGATCAACGACCGGCAGGGGGCGAGCGACGGCGCCGGCCGGCGCCGATTCGCTGGGGTTCGAGCGGCCGGTGGAGCTCGCGCATCCATCCACCGTCGCGCTGTTGAAGAAGCTCGGCGCCACCGAGTAGTTGCTGGTTGCTGGTTGCTGGTTGCTGGACGTAGGGCGGTGCTTTAGCGCCGCCCTCGCTCGTCGTTTTGCGTGTGAAAAAACAAAACTCTGCGATCTCGGCGGTCTCCGCGGTTTTACTCACCGGCGCCGCTATTTCAGTCACCGCGCAGCAGGCGTTCACCGGCCGCATCTCCGACAGCGCCTGCGGCCCCTCGCACGCGGCGAAGGCGTCCTCTGCTTCGCACAGCGATCGACAGTGCCTGCTCGCGTGCATCAACGCGCTGGCGAAGTATGTCCTGGTGGACGAGTCAGGCCGCGTGCTGACGCTCGCCAATCAGGACGCGATCGGGTTGCCGCTCTACGCCGGGCGCCCGGTGAAGATCGCCGGCGAGCGAAGCGGCGACGCGATCACCATCTCGAAGGTCGAGGCGATCGCGGCACATCTTCACCTCGGCCACGTGATGACGAACTGGCGCGACACGCCGGGCGGGCGCGGGTTCCTGCCGGTGGCGCTCGACCAGGCGCGCGCGGCCGCGCTGCACGCGGGGCTCGCGGTCAAGGGCACCAGCCTCGACGACATCAAGGCCCAGGCGAGCGAGGTGCTCAAGGCGCTCGATCCAACGGTCGAATCGGGAGCCGGCGACACGACCTACGGGGTGAAGAAGGCGATCGCCGGCGCGGTGCAGCATCTCCAACTGGCGGCCAGGGCCGAGGGCGCGACGCCGAACCTCACGACGCACGCCGGCGACGTGTCGTCCGCGCTGGATGATGCGCTGCGATGGACCGACGAAGCCGTCGCCGTCGCGCAGCGCATTCGCGCCGCGTCCGATCGCACCGAGGCGGCCGCCGGCGCGCGCGATCTCGCGGCCCTGACGTCACGGATCAGCGACGATGGGCTTGGCCGGGCACAGTCGCAGATGAATCTGATCCTCAGGGGCGAAAATCTCCTCGGCGCGCCGCGCTAGCGGCGTCGGGGTCCAGACCCGGACTTGGGTCTGACCCCGGACCCGAACTGCGGGTCTGACCCGGAGCTGATCCGTTTGTCTGTGAAAACCCGTTTGACACCATTGCGCGGCAGCGTTAGCGTTTCGTCGCTGCGCCTCCCCCTCGCAGCAGGAATTTTCTCAACATACGACGCGTGTGCGCGAAGCCGCGTCCACAAGGAGTTCGCCGATGACCATCGTTTCCGACAAGGAGTGGTTTGAGCTTCCCGGTCCGGCCCAGGCCGTCAAGCTGGTCGAGCTGCGCAACGAACTGCGCGAGAAGAACCTGCACGACACCGAGGAGCCGCCGCTCGAAAACTCGACGGCGCCCGCGACCGGCGATCCCGTGAACGCGCGCACCAGCGATGGGATGTACAACGACTTGAAGTGCCCGCGCATGGGGAGCTCGGGCACGCGGTTCGGGCGCAACGTCCCGCTCAGCGAGACGTTTCCCGACACCGCCAACCTGATGAACCCGAACCCGCGCCGCGTCAGCCTCGAGCTCCTGACGCGGACGACGTTCCAGCCGGCAACGATCCTCAACGTCCTCGCGGCGGCGTGGATCCAGTTCCAGGTGCACGACTGGTTCGTCCACAAGAAGGGCGTCTGGTCGCACACGCACGACATCCCGGTTGGCGCCGGAGACACCTGGCACGAGAACCCGATGCGTGTGCCGAAGACGCCGGCCGATCCGCCGAAGGTGCCGGATTCGAAGCGGCCGCCGGCCTACATCAACGAGAACACGCACTGGTGGGACGGCTCGCAGGTCTATGGCAGCACCGCGTCGGACCAGACGTCGCTGCGCGCCGGCCGCGAAGGCAAGGTGCTCGTCAGCCCGCACGGACGGCTGGGCGTCGACCCGGTCACCGGCCACGAGATCACCGGATTCACCGAGAACGGCTGGGCAGGGCTGAGCCTGCTGCATTCGGTGTTCGCGCTCGAGCACAACGCCATCTGCGATCGCCTGCGGAAGGTGAACGTGCACTGGGATGATGAGCGGCTGTTCCAGCAGGCGCGGCTGGTCAACGCGGCGCTGGCTGCGAAGATCCACACCGTCGAGTGGTCGACGGCGATCCTGCCGGCCAAGATTACGGTCACCGCGCTGCGCACCAACTGGTACGGCACGCTCGGCAAGCTGCAGAACGTCTTCAGCGGAATCAACGACAACGACCTGCTCGGCGGCATCCCCGGGTCGCCGACCGATCACCACGGCACGCCGTACTCGCTGACCGAGGAGTTCGTCTCCGTCTACCGCATGCACACGCTGATGCCGGACGACTTCATCATCAAGTCGGCGAAGACCGGTGCCGAGCTCGGTCGCTATCAGCTGCCCGAGCTGTCGGGGCGCGCCGGCGTTGCGCTGCAGCAGGGCATCGACCAGGCCGATCTCTTCTACTCGTTCGGCATCGCCCACCCCGGCGCCGTGCGGCTGCACAACTACCCGAAGACGCTGCAGAACCTGACCAACGACGACGGCGAGCACTTCGACCTCGGCACCATCGACATCCTGCGCGACCGCGAGCGCGGCGTGCCGCGCTACAACCAGTTCCGGCGGCTGCTGCACAAGTCGGCGATCAAGAGCTTCGACGAAATCACCGACGTGCCGCAGTGGGCCGACGAGATCAAGCGCGTCTACGACAACGATCTCGAGAAGGTCGACACGATGGTCGGGTTGATGTGCGAGCCGCTGCCCGAAGGCTTCGGCTTCAGCGACACGGCGTTCCGCGTCTTCCTGCTGATGGCGTCGCGCCGGCTGAAGAGCGATCGCTTCCTGTCGAAGGACTATCGTCCCGAGGTCTACACCAAGGAAGGGATCGCGTGGGTCGAGGAGACGTCGATGATTGACGTCATCACCCGCCATTATCCGTCGCTCGCGCCGTACATGAAGGGGCTCGACAGCGCGTTCCAGCCCTGGCATCCCAAGGCGTGATTCGCGCGCGGGACCGGGCTGGCGCCCGGTCCCCGCGCTGGTTGCTGGTTGCTTGTTGCTGGTTGCGAGCTCTGGTTGCTAGCTGCTGGTGCCGATTTTCCTTTCCGCAGGTAGACGTACGCGCCCGCGTGCGTTATCGTCACGCGTCGATTGATTTCAACCAGGAGGCACAGCATGTCGGCAGCGCGCTGGCTCGTCGTTTCACTATTCATCCTGTCCCTTGCGGCGCCGTTGATGGCGCAGGCACCCGCCGGCCAGCCCGGCGGCGCACCCGCGGCGCCGGCGATGACGCTCACCGTCACTGGGTTTGCCGATGGCGCCGACATCCCGGTGAAGTTCAGCCAGGCGGCGCCGGGCGCGGCGCCGGGCGAAGGCACATCGCCTGCGATCGCCTGGGCCAACGTGCCGGCCGGCACGCAGACCTTCGTGCTGAACATGCGCGATCTCGACGTCGCCAGGAACAAGGGGACCGACGATCAGGCGCACTGGGTGGTGTGGAACATCCCGGCGGCGACGACCAGCCTGCCGGAAGGCGTGCCGAAGGGATCGCAGCGGCCGGACGGCAGCTTCCAGATCAGCGCCACCGGTCCGGTCTACCGCGGTCCAGGCGCGGGGGCGAACGGCCCGCGGCATCACTACATGTTCGAGATTTACGCGCTCGACACCAAGCTCGACGTCCAGCCGACCGCGGACGCGTTCGAGACGCGCGCGAACGTGATGAAGGCGATGCAGGGACACGTGCTCGGCAAGGCCGTCTACGGCGGACTCTTCAAGCGCCCGCAGTAACGTCAGCCGGCGATCACGCGGTCAGATACTCGCCGCCGGCGGCACGGCGCAGCTCGCCTCGCCGCACCAGCTCGTCCAGCACGGTGCGGCAGGTTGCCTCGCGCAACCCGAACAGGCGCGCCGCCTGGTTGAGATGCAGGATCAGCCCCGGCATCTCCTTGTATGTACTGAGAATCGATTGGGTCAGCCTTCGAACCGAGGCCTCATCTCCCCGGTCCGGAGGCAGCGCCGATCGGCGTTCGCGTTTTCCAACTTCGAGCTGCATATTCAGCAGCCTCCGTTGAGCTCTCGCGCTCGTGCCGACGCAACGGTTCAGGTGCGCCGGACATCTCCCGATAATCCGGTACACGCACAACCGGCGCCATAGGGAGCGTGCCTAGCGAAATTTTCGAAGCACGACCATAGCCGCGCGGCTCTCTCGTAGCGCAGGCCTTCAGGCCTGCCAACGGCCGCGGTTGCAGCCCTAAAGGGCTGCGCTACGAAATCTCCTGGTCCTCCTGATCCATCCTGATCTCCTGATCCTCCTGATCTCCTGATTCTCCTGACCTCCGTTACCGGCGAAGCCGGTAGATCTCGAAGCTCGGCCCGATGCGCTCAATGCCCGCGAGGCCCGTCAGCGGCAGGAACAACGCGTCCTGCTGATCGTAGCGTCGCGATGCGCGCTCGTCGGCGACCGGGAAATCGCGCACGCGCTCGTAGCGCTCCGCGGCGATGCGCTGGACCGCATCCGGCACGGCGCTGTAGAGGATGAGCGGCGATCGCTGCAGGATGATCCAATCGGGCAGCCGGCCATCGCGCGCGAATTGCCCGCGCGCTTCGTCGAAGTCGCACATCTCCACGCGCAGCGGCGGCTCGGACAGCGTGAACGGGATCCGTCCGTACGATTCGCCCGACTGGTAGACGAGGCTGCCGGCCGGGATCAGCCCCGAGAGCTCCCTCGCGACGACGACGCGATTGTCGGCGCGCGTCAGCACGCGATCGAGCAGCACCACGTTGCGCGCCGACGGCGCGACAATCGCCAGCGCTGCCGCGGCGGTCGCCCACGCTCTGGCCGCGCCCGCCTCCGGCACGAGCGCGCGAACCGCGGAAACCGTGAGCCAACCGGCGCTGATGCAGAGGAACGGCACGACCGGCAGCATGTCGCGCGCGAAGACGCGATACCCGCTGCCGGCGACGACGAAGTAGGCGAGCGGAAAAGCGAGGACGACCGCCGACTGGCGCCATCGCGTCAGCAGGAGGCCAGCGGCGCCCGCCGCGCCGGCCAGGTACAGCGGCCATCCCAGCGCGGCCGGCAGCGTGAACGTCGCGTGATACCACCAGCCGCGCGAGAGGACCAGTCCATGTCCGTGCGCGAGCGTCGCGCTCTGCGCGTTGAGGTCGGCGACAAACTGCCGCCACGCCACGACGACGTACGGCGATGCACCGACGAAGCCGAGCACGAACGCTGCAAGGAAGACTGCGAAGGCCTGCGCCAGGTGCCGCAGCACGACGCGCCGATCCTGACGCCCGTCGGCCGCCCGCATCGCCAGCGCCACGACCCAGGGGACGAACACGCCGAGCGCGTTGTACTTCGTCGACGTGGCGAGGCCGGCGACGAGCCCCGCGGCGGCAGCGCGCCATGGGCCGGGCTTGTCCTGCCACCGGAGAATCATCAGCACCGAGAGCACGACCAGCGCCGTCATGCTGACGTCGAGGGTGCCGAAGTGCGAGTCGCGCACGTGCAGGTAGGCGAGCGCGAGAAACAGCGCGGCGACAATCGCGATCGTCTCGTCGAAGACGCGGCGGGCGATCGCAAACACCCACCACACGGTCAGCGTGCCCATCGCCGCCGAGAGGCCGCGGCTCAGATAGAAGAACGGCGCCAGGCTTTGCCGCCGGCTCTCGGCAAAGGCGGCCAGGCTCGCGTAGGTCCCGAACGGCCGGTTGATCGCGAACCAGGCGACGTAGAGGATCGCGACCGCGTAGAGCAGGCCGGTCGGATACATGAAATTCGGCGGGCGGAGCGTGCCCGACAGAAACTGCACGGCCGGCCCGGCGACCGCGGTTTCATCGACGCGCGAGCCGGCATACGGCAAACCGAATCCGAGACCCCACACGCGCACAGCGGCGGCGACGAGCAGGATCAGCGGCAGAAGCTTGCGCGCGGTCACCGGGAGTAGCTGACGCGGCCGTCGCGGGCGATCTCCGCCCGCCACTCGGCCTGCCGGTCGATGCGGCCGCCGAGGATCCGGAAGATGATCTCGGCGTCACCGGTCGGCGGGAGCGCGAACTGCGTCCGGATCGATCGCATCGGTTGCTGAAGCCGAGCGATCTGGCGCGACGCCCTCACGAGGACTTCGTACTCGGGCATTCTCGGCAGCACTGACGCGTGCCGGAGTCGTGCCGGCACCGCCAGGATCGCCGCGGCACACAGCGCGACCGCCGCGACACGCGCCGCCCGCGCCGGCACCAGCGTCATCACCGCGAGCAGCATCGTGATCACCGCGGCCGGCATCAGCGACAGATAGTAGTAGTCCTGCAGGTCTCCGGCCCACAGCGCGTACCCGGCGACCGCGGCGGCCTGCGGCAGCACCGTGACTGCCAGGAGCACCGGATCGTCGCGGTAGCGAACGATCACCAGCGCTGCGCAGGCGAGCAGAATCCAGCCGGCCGCAACCACGGACCAGGGGCTGAACATGATGTATGTGACCGCGTGCGTGTAGGCCGCGGCGCTCGCGCCGAGGCGAAGCGGACTTGTGCCGCGCACGATGCCGCCGAGGCTGCCGGTGACGGCGCCCATCGCCGGATGGCTGAAGCGCTGCGCCGCCTGGTGGAGCAGATAGGGGACCTGCAGCGCGGCAACGACCGCGACGATCAGCCCGGCGCGAGACGCCACCGCGCGCCAGTCGCGGCGCGACAATTCGTCGGCGACGAGCGCGGTGAACACGCCGAGGGCGACGAAGACGGCGCCGGTGTACGAGTGCACCGCGCTCCACGCGATCGCGGCGGTGATCGCCGCGTGCGCGAGCGAACGGCGATGCCAGTCGAGCAGGACCAACGCCGTCGCCATCCGCGCCAGGATCGATCCCATCACCGGGTTCCAGATGACCGCCGCCAGCGCGAGATCGAACGGCGCCGTGGCCAGGATCACCACCGCGCCGAGCGCGAGCCATGCCGATCCGGTCCGCTTCCAGAGCGCCATCAGCAGCAGCAGCGTCGGCGCCCGATTCCAGGAGCGCCTGCCCGATGCCGCCGCCGTGCGGCAGGTTGTCGAACAACGGGCCGACGACGACGCGGATCGCCCAGAGAATCCAGTAGAAGGCCGGGCCGATCGTGTAGCCGCCGAAGTGGGTTGCCGGGCCGACCAGCGGCAGGCTGGTGAACGGACCGAGCGCGATCCACCAGTCGCGGATCTGATCGCCCAGAAATGCGAGGTGGCGGTTGATGTGCCACGTCCGTGCGAGTGCGATCAGGAGGAACGTCGCGGTGGGCATCGCGATCCGCAGCCACACCACGGGCGGGGCGGCGGCGGACAGCCGCGTGAGCGTTCGGGTCTCAATCGTAGCCATGCTGCCGGAGCCCTGAAAGGATGCCAGAAATACGCGGCTGACAACAGCGGCGCGGCGATGAGACGATCGAGGCGTGCCCGAGCTGCCCGAAGTCGAAGAGGTCCGCCGCGAGATCTTGCCCGCCATGGAAGGCGCGCGCTTCGAGCGCGTCGAGTTGAGGCGCCGGAACCTCCGGCGCCCGTTTCCGCGCGATTTCGCGGCGCGCCTGACCGGCCGGACGGTCCGGGCGCTGCGTCGGCGCGGCAAGTATCTCGTCGCCGAGCTGTCGTCGGACGAATCGCTGCTGATGCACCTCGGCATGTCCGGCTGGTTTCGCGTCGAGCGCGAGGGCAACGCGGCCTCCGAGCCGGCCGACGCGCACGACCACGTGGTCTTTCACATGTCCTCGGGCGCCGCGGTGGTCTTCAACGACCCGCGCCGCTTCGGGGTGATGGATCTCGGTGGCGCCGGGCAAGCTGGCGCGCCATCGCGCGCTCGGCGCGATGGGGCCCGAGCCGCTCGATCCCGCGTTCGACGGCGCCGCGCTCGCGCGCGCCTGCGCCGGCAAGCGCACGTCGCTCAAGGCCGCGCTGCTCGATCAGCGGGTGGTCGCCGGCCTCGGCAACATCTACGCGAGCCGAGGCGCTGCACCTCGCCGGGCTGTCGCCACGGCGCCGCGCGTCGACGATTGCGACGCCGTCGGGGCAGCCGAAGGAGAGCGCCCACCGCCTGGCGCGGGCGATCAAGGAGGTGCTGCGGCGGGCCATTTCGCGGTCGTCGAAGCCAGCGTCGCGCGGCTCACGGTTTCGCGTCTATGATCGCGAGGGCGATCGGTGCACCACCGGCCGCTGCAAGGGCACCGTCCGGCGATTCGTGCAGGCGGGACGTTCGACGTTCTACTGCCCTGATTGCCAGCAGTAATGTCGCATTCATTCGACGAGGGCTTCATCATGTTCGAACCGGGCAGAAGACAATTCATGGGCGCGTCGCTGGCGGGGCTCGCGGGGCTGTCGGCAGGCGGCGCCGCCGAGGCCGCGGGCGTGCAGGAACACAAGCCGGCGGATTCGGTCACCGTCGGCGTCGACGTGACGCGCCGCCTCGCCGCCTACGTGGTGGCGTCGAAGCATGCCGACCTTCCCGCGCCGGTCCGAAAGGAAGCGCAGCGCACGCTCCTGAACTGGATGGGCTGCGCGGTCGGCGGCTCGCGCCACGAAACGCTCGACGCCGCGATTGGCGCGCTCGCGCCGTTCTCCGGTCCGCCGCAGGCCACCGTTGTGGGACGCCGCGAGCGGATGGACGTGCTGCACGCCGCGCTGATGAACGGCATCAGCTCGCACGTGTTCGACTTCGACGACACGCATCTGAAAACGGTCATCCATCCCGCGGGCCCGGTCGCCTCCGCGATCCTCGCGCTGTCGGAACATCGCCCGGTCTCCGGCACCGACTTCCTCAACGCGCTCGTCGTCGGCATCGAAGTCGAGTGCCGGATCGGCAATGCCGTTTACCCGGCTCACTACGATCGCGGCTGGCACATCACCGGGACGGCGGGCGTCTTCGGATCGGCCGCCGCGTGCGGGCGGCTGCTCGGCTTGAACGAACGGCAGATGGTCTGGGCGCTCGGCATCGCGGCGGCGCAGCCGGTCGGCCTGCGCGAGATGTTCGGATCGATGACCAAGAGCTTCCATCCCGGGCGCGCGGCGCAGAACGGCCTGACGGCGGCGCTCCTGGCGTCGAAGAACTTCACCAGCTCCGAGGTCGGCATCGAGGGGAAGAGCGGCTGGGCGAACGTGTTGAGCACGACGCGCGACTACGCGCAGATCACCGAGAAGCTGGGCGCGACCTACGAGATCTCGTTCAACACCTACAAGCCGTTCGCGTGCGGGATCGTGATTCATCCGGCGATTGACGCCTGCGTGCAGCTTCGCAACGAGCACAAGCTGCAGCCGGATCAGATCGAGCGGATCAATCTCGCCGTGCACCCGCTCGTTCTGGAGCTGACCGGGAAGAAGGAGCCCAGAACCGGGCTCGAGACCAAGTTCAGCGTCTATTTCGCCGCGGCGGTGGCGATCGTGAACGGCTCGGCCGGCATGCGCGACTTCAGCGACGAGAACGCGCGCAATCCGCAGATCGTCGCCCTGCGCGACCGCGTCACCGCCACGATCGATCCCGCGATCAAGGAAGAGCAGGTGCGGGCGACGGTGGTGCTGAAGGATGGGCGGACGCTGGAGAAGCGGATCGATCACGTCATCGGCAGCCTCGAGCGGCCGCTCAGCGATGCCGACCTCGAAGCCAAGTTCACCGGGCTCGCCGACGGCGTGCTGCCGGCCGGCGCAGGTGCGCACGCTCATGGATCAGTGCTGGAAGATCGAGACGCTGCCGCGCGCCGGCGATCTGGCCGCCTCCGCGCGGCCTGCGTAACGCGGCCACGATCGCGCCGCTCGAGAGCGGCGGCGAGTGAACGCAGAGCTCGCAGAGCACGCAGAGAATGTTTTGTACAGGGATTTGCTCTGCGATCTCAGCGGTCTCTGCGTTCCCCGTCGTGCGCCGCAGATCAGCAGCTCGTTTGCTGCTACAAAGTCACACGCGCGATCGTCCAGTAGATCGCCGTGCAGGCGATCGCCACCGACGCGGGCACGACGACGCGCTGGCGGTACCAGGCCTGGTGGGCGCACGCGCCTCCCACCAGGACGAAGGCGGCGCCGATCACCGCCAGCTGTCCCGCCTCGACGCCGGCGTTGAAGGCGACCAGCGCCGTGGCCAGCTCCGCGCGCGGCAGCCCGAGCTCCTGCAACGCGCCGGCGAACCCCAGGCCGTGCAGCAGCCCGAACGCGAACACCAGCGCCACGCGCCACGGCCGCAGCTCCGACAGGAAGATGTTCTCGATCGCGACGTAGGCAATTGACAGCGCGATCAAGGGCTCGACGATTCGCGGCGGCACCGAGACGATGCCGTACAGGCCCAGACCGAGTGTGATCGAGTGCGCCAGCGTGAACGCGCTCACCTGCCACAACACCGCGCGCACTCGACCGCTCAGCAGGTAAATGCCGAGCACGAACAGCACGTGATCCAGGCCGCCGGGCAGGATGTGCGTGAACCCGAGCGCGAGATAGCGGCGCGCGGTGCCGAGACGATCGAGGGGTGGCGCCGGCGACTGCCCAGGCAAACGGCGCGCTGCTCTCTCCGCCCTCGAGCCATTCGGTGACCGGCGCCTCGGCGGCGGAGCGTCGAATCGTCAGCGGATACGACGCGAACGTCCATCCGTAGGTCCAGGCAAGATCGCGCGCGCCGTCGGGAATCGCGCCGCGCAGTCGAATCGTCGCGATCGCGCCAGACAGATCATCGCCTGAAGCCGCGACGGAATAGGCGACCTCGGGGCGGACTTCCGATCCATCGAAGGAGATCTTCACCCGCCGCAGGAACAGCTCGTCAAACGTCGCACGACAGCGCTTCGAGGCGAGGCGGCGCGGCAGTAGAAGACGAGCGCGGCCGGCTGCGGCGTCGAGCTTCTCGGCGAGCGCGGAGGCGTCGGTGATGATCTCGATCTCGTAGGTTCGGGCGTCCTGGGCGAAGAGCACCGACACGCGGGTCGTGCCGATCTCGTGCGCCCGCAGTGTCGTTGCGGCGGCGAGCGCAACCAGCGCCGCGCACAGCGTGGCCCGGCCGCAACCGCGCCGGCGTGATCGCGACGTCACCGCGCGTCTCCGGCGCGCGCATCCGCGCCGCGCATCTCGAAGGTGAGTGATGCCCAGAAGCTCACCCAGTCGGCGTCGGCGCCTGCAGGTGCCGGCACCATGTGAACGGCCTTGACCAGCCACATCCCGCCGCGCGGCAGGCGGAAGCGCACGCGGCCGTCGGCGTCGGTGCGCGCCGACAGCTTCTCGGACGGGTTCTGCCGGTTGATGGCGACGACGAGCGCGCCGGCGAGCGGGTGGTTCTCGTAGGTCAGGCGGATCGGGAGATCCTGGCCGGTGCGGATCGCGTACGGATTCTTCTCGGCGACGAGCTCGAGCGTGAAACCGAGCGGGCGGTCGCTCTGCGCCTCGCCGGCCTCTCCGGCGAGCACCAGGCTCTTCGCGCACCGCGCGAAGCTCTCGCGCACCCGCGCCGTGGTCTCGTTCCGCCGCGCCCGCGCCGCCGCGACCGCGTCGAGCCCCTCTTCCTTCAGGTACTGATTGAATTTCTCGGCGGTCAGCTGCACGTCGCTTGGATTGCTGCGATAGCCGACGACCAGCAACCCGGGCGCCGCCGCGCGCAGGAATCCGGCGGGGTCGGCGCCGTCACGCCCGACGAGCGGCTTGCGCCCTGCGTGATCCTCGACGATGAACTGGTTGATGAGCGCCGGATCGCGCGGCACCGGATCGCCGACCAGATCCTGCCCGACCCGCAACCGGACGCCGACAATCTGCCCGGGCTCGGGCGAGAACGTGGTCGGATCGATCCACAGGTCGTGAGCGGCGAGCGACCCACTGCTCAAGGCGATCACCGCGGCGACGAGCCAGGCCCGCCGCCCGCGGACAGGTGAAGCGAACTCTCGTGACATCATGCGGCTCCTGCTTGCGATCTGAAGTGGCCTGTCTCCGCTGAGAACCACGAAGTTCACGAAGGACACGAAGATCACGAAGAAGAAAATTGGAAGAGGGGTTTTCTTCGTGTCTTTCGTGTCTTTCGTGTTCTTCGTGGCTCTTCGGACGCCGATTAGAAGTTCTCGAAACCGCCCGGCAACGGGATGTTCGGCACGGTCGGCACGTTGATGCCGCCATGGCCCTGGAACAGCCCCTGGTGCGCCGGCGCCAGGAAGGGGAATCGATCGAGGTAGTTCTTGTCGTTGACCTCGACGCCCTTCGCGAGCCCCGCGGCTGGATTGCCCGCGACGATCAGGCTGATGAGGACGCTGTTCACGTTCACCTGGTTGCGGTTCGGCGCCGTGCCGCCGCCCATCCGGCGGCCGTTCGGGAAGGCCGAGTTGATGGCGGCATCGAGCGTGATGACGTCGCCGGTGAAGCCGTCGGCGACCGGGATCGGCCGCCCCAGGTTGATCGCGTTGATGATGTCGAACCGCGGCCCTTTCAGCCCGGCCACCGCCGCGTCAGGGACGCCGAGCGCCTTGTAGATTCCGAGCGCCTCGGCGTCGCGCACGAGCACCGGGAAGAGCACGTCGGCGCCGAAGTTGGTGACGTCGCGCATCGGGCTCGACCGGACGTAGAGCGTCTGGCGCTGCGTGCCGACCAGGCCGGCGTTGAAGAGCGGCAGGGCATTGCGGCCGACCTGCACCCAGTCGCCCGAGCCCTTGAGGCCGGTGATCACGTTGCTCGCATCGACCGTTTGCGTTTCGCGGCGGCTGATGGTCGACCACACACGCAGCAGGCTGTCGGTGGAGTTGGGCCGCAGCTGCCCGTTGTGCGGGATGCCGTGCGGGAAGATGTCGCGCATCGGCACTTCGAGCGCGATCGAGAACAGGTTGAAGCCGGTGAACACGTCGGTCGCCGGCGCTCGCCGCGCACCGGGAATGCCGCCGAGATCGCCGCGACTCAGGTTGACGAGATCGAAGATCCCCTTCTCGTCGAGCTGATACGGATCGTCGAACTGGCCGGCGATGATCCGTCCGCCGTTGGCGAGCGGATGGATGAACGTGTCGACGAACGGCTGATCGTAGAGGCCGGCCTCGCGGCTCGTCGGATCGCCCGAGTCGTAGCCCTGGAACGGCCCGAGACCGATAGACAAGGCGATCGGTCTGCGGCCCGTGGTTGTTCGGCAGCACGGCGAGATTCCGCCCGAGCACATCGACATCCGTGTCGTCGTCTCCATGGCCTCGCCGGTCGTCGTCCGACCGGTCGATGCGCGTGACCTTCATCGTCTCGGTGCCGCCGGTGAGCTGCCAGAGCAGCTCGTTGCCGCCACCGAGCGGATCCGCGGCGCTCGGCGGCGCCTCGGGCCGCAGGCGATTCTTGAACTCGACGCGATAGACCAGCTTGTCCTTGAGGCTCGCGCCCTTGGCGATGTGGAACTCGTAGCGGTAGCCATTGCACGCGCGCAGTCCCTGATTGCCCTGTCCCGGTTCGTGAAGCGGGTTGAAGTCCATGATCAGGTAGAGCTTGTCGTGCGACTGGTCCGACACCCACGCGAAGGTGTCGGTGTTGTCAGCGCACGGCTCGTTGAGTACCGCCAGCGCTTCGCGGTGGCTCGAGCCGTGTGCCGTGATGCCGGCCGCGACGATGAACGCCGCGGCGAGTGCCCCGTTGGAACGTCGTTGCATAACGCACTTCCTCCAGACTGCCTTGGTGGCCTTGGGGAGACCGTCTCTCCAATCGCTCCCTTCTACGAGAGGCACGACCGATCGGATTGCCGGGAGATTTGCGCGGTGAACCTGAACCGGCGCCACGGACGGACGGGCGTCGATGAGCTGCGCAGTGCGTTAGAATTTGCCGTTGTCCTTTCAGACCCACGACCCCGCCCGGACCGGCGCGGACATTGCGCTCTTCCAGCGAGTGATCGCCCGCGACGCGGGCGCCCTGGGCGAGCTGTACCGATCAGCACAGCCGGCTGCTGTTCGGCCTGATCCTGCGGATTCTCAAGGACCGCAGCGACGCCGAAGAGGTGCTGCAGGAAGTGTTCGTCCAGGCGTGGACGCGCGCCGGCACCTACAACCTCGGGCTCGGGTCGCCGCTTGGCTGGCTGCTCGGCATCGCCCGCAACCGCGCGATCGATCGGCTGCGGCGGAAAACCGTGCACCTCCGCGCCGTCGAAGCGGCGGTCGAGCCGTTCGCGCCTGAAGATCCCGAGCGTCTCGCCGCGCTCGAGCAGCGGCGGCGGTGCGTCCAGGAGGCGCTCGACGCGCTGCCCGCCGATCAGCGCGAGCTGATCGAGCAGGCGTATTTTCTCGGCCTCACGCACGCGGAGCTGGCGGCGCGCTTCAACCTGCCGCTCGGCACCGTGAAGACGCGCATCCGCGCCGGGATGATGTCGCTGCGCGGCCACCTCGAACCGCGATGGATGGAGCAATGACCGACGATCTCGACAACATAGTGGAGTTCGACGAGCTGGTGGCAGTGGCGCTCGCGGAGCTGGCGGCCGGGCCGGCGCCGCCGCCGGGCGTCAAGGCGCGGCTGATGTCGCAGATCGCCGGCGATTCGGCGCTGCCTGCCGGATTCTCGATCCGGATGATTCGGGACAACGACTGGGTGCCGCATCCGGTGCCGGGCATCCGGATGAAGGTGCTGTCGGTCAACCAGCGCAGCGGCTACGCCACGCTGCTGCTCGACGTGCAGCCGGGTACGCGTTTCCCCTCGCACCATCACGACGGCGACGAAGAGTGCTACGTCGTCTCCGGCTCGGTGATCACGCTCGGCCGCCGCCTCGGACCTGGAGATTTCGTCCACGCCGACGCCGGCACCGATCACGGCGAGCTGTGGACCGACGAGGGCGCGATGGTTTTGCTCGTCGTGCCGCCGGAAGACTACATGCCGCGTCCTTGACCCGCGCGCCCTTCGGGTGTAAACACAGCCCACCATCTGGTTTTCTCGTATCCACGCCGGACAGGCACGAGGTCACGTCATGAGGCGGACTGCGTCGGTGGTGGCGGTGTTCACGGCAATCGCGCTCGGTGTCGGCGCCGAGATCACGCTCGCCCAGGATCGGGCCCCCGCGCGCGCGGAGCCGCGGCCCTCGACTCGCCGCCCGAGCGGCTCGCTCAGGGCAGGCCGACGAAAAATCCATTCGAGGGGAAAGCGGACGCGGTCAGCAACGGCGCGGCGATGTTCCGCACGCGCTGCGCCGGCTGCCACGGGCCCGATGCGCACGGCTATCTCGGCCCTGACCTCACCGGGTTCTGGGCCGCCGGCGGCACCGACGATCGGATGTTCGACATCGTTCGGAAGGGCATTCCCGGCACCGAGATGATCGCCGCCGATCCGGCGCGCGTGCTCGACCGCGACATCTGGCAGGTGATGGCCTACATCCGCACGCTGAACGCGGTGCCGGTCACCGTCCCGACCGGCGATGCCACCAACGGCGCGCAGGTCTTTCGCACCAACTGCTCCAGCTGTCACATGGTGAACGCGCGCGGCGGCCAGCTCGGTCCGGATCTGTCGCGGATCGGATCGGCGCGTCCGCGCGCCGGGCTGCAGGGGAAGCTTCGCGGGACGAACACGTTCATCAGGCCGGGATACGAGCCGGTCACGCTCGTGACCAAGAGCGGCGAGCGAATCCGCGGCGTCCGGAAGAACGAGGACGAGTTCTCGATCCAGATCATGGACATGCGCGAGCGGCTGCAGGGCTATCTGAAGGACAACCTCACCGAGTTCCGGGTGGAAAAGCAGTCGGTGATGCCGGTGTACGGTCCCGATCGGCTCAACGATCGCGACCTGGACGATCTGCTGCAGTACCTCGCCGGCCTGCGCGGCGCGGAGTCGGCGTCGAGATGAACGCGTCGTAGGTAGGGCACGCGCTTCAGCCGTGCCGCGAGGCGCCGGCTGAAGCGGCGCTCTACAGTGTCGAGCACAGCAGCGGAGGCAGCATGCGCAGACTGATCGCCCGCGTCCTTCAGGTGACGTTCGCCGCAGTCGCGGTCTCGTGGACGCTTGCGGCGCAGGCGCCCGCGCCGGCCCAGGTGACCGCGCAGGATCTGCGCGACGGGTTGAAGAACCCGACCCGCTGGCTGAACTACGGCGGCGACTACGGCAACCAGCGCCACAGCCCGCTGACGCAGATCACGCCGGCGAACGTTCATCGCCTGACCGCGCAGTGGCAGTTCCAGACCGACACGCTCGGCAAGTTCGAGGCGACGCCGCTCGTCCTCGACGGCGTCGTCTACGTCACCGGCCCGCTCGACACCGGCTGGGCGATCGACGCGCGCACCGGGCGGCAGATCTGGCGCTACAAGCGCGATCTGCCCGCCGGGCTGATCGCCTGCTGCGGCCTCGTCAACCGCGGCTTCGGCGTCCTCGGCGACCGGCTGTTCAAGACGACGCTCGACGCGCACATGGTGGCCATCAGCCGCAAGACCGGCGCGATCGAATGGGACACGACGATGGTGAACTACCGCCACGGCTACAGCGGCACGACCGCGCCGCTGGTGGTGAAGGACAAGGTGATCGCCGGCGTGGCCGGCGCGGAGTACGGCATCCGCGGCTTCATCGAGGCCTACGATGCGCAGACCGGCAAGCAGGTGTGGCGGTTCTACACGACTGCCGGCCCCGCCGATCCGGGCCATGGCACCTGGCGCGGCACCGATCCGAAGGCGTGGGAGCACGGCGGCGGATCGATCTGGGTGCCGGGCGCGTACGATCCCGAGCTGAACCTGACCTACTGGGGCACCGGCAATGCCGGCCCGGATTACAACGGCTCGGCGCGCGAAGGGCGACAACCTCTACACCGCGTCGATCGTCGCGCTCGACGCCGACACCGGCGCGCTGAAGTGGCACTACCAGTTCACGCCGCACGACATCTGGGACTACGACTCGACGCAGATGCCGGTGCTCGCCGACCTCACGCTCGACGGCCAGCTGCGCAAGGTGGTGCTGTTCGCCAACCGCAACGGGTTCTTCTACGTCCTCGACCGCGCGACCGGCAAGATGATCCGCGCCACGCCGTTCATCCAGACGACGTGGGCGAAGTCGATTCGACCCGATGGCCGGCCGATGCTGGAGCCGAACAGCGTGCCGAGCGAGGAGGGCACGAAGGTGTGTCCGGACCAGACCGGCGGCACCAACTGGATGCCGCCGGCGTTCGAGTCCATCGCTCAACCTGCTGTTTCGTGACCGCCCGCGAATCGTGCGGCGTCTTCTTCTCATGGAAGGAAGACTATGCGCCGGGCGATGCCTTTCGCGGCGGCGCCGTGCAGCGTCTCGTCGACGAGCAGTACAGCATGCTGCGCGCGATCGACGTGTTGACCGGCGAGAAGCGGTGGGAATTTCCCTACACGAACCAGTCGTGGGCGGGCGTGCTGTCCACCGCGTCGGGGCTCGTCTTCGCCGGCGGCTCGGGCAACGTGATCGCGTTCGACGCGAAGAGCGGGAAGAACTTGTGGCGCTTCCAGACCGGCTCGTCGCTCTATTCGGGCGCAATCACCTACATGGTGGACGATCGACAGTATGTGCTGATGCCGTCCGGGACGACGCTGACGTCGTTCGCGTTGGCGGCGTTTTAGCCTCGCCGCGGGGCCTGATTCAACCGCGGAGAACGCAGAGCACGCAGAGATTTCTCATCAAGAACTCTGCGGTCTCGGCGCTCTCGGCGGTCAAGGAAGTCGCTCGATGAGCAAGCTGGCGCTGAAGGTAAACGGGAAATCGCACACGGTCGACGTCGAGCCATCGACGCCGCTGTTGTACGTGCTTCGAAACGATCTGGGGTTGCACGGGCCGCGCTTCGGCTGCGGCCTCGGCCAGTGCGGCGCATGCGCGGTGATCATCAACGGCGCCGCGGTCCGCTCGTGCGTGACGCCGGTCTCCACGGTGAGGGCCGAGATCACCACGCTCGAGGGGCTCGCGCCGCAGGGCACGCTGCACCCGATCCAGCAGGCCTGGATCGACGAGCAAGTGCCGCAGTGCGGCTTCTGCCAGAACGGGCAGATCATGGCCGCGAAAGCGCTGCTCGATCGCAATCCGAATCCGAGCGACGCCCAGATTCGCGAGGCGATGAACAGCACGCTCTGCCGCTGCATGACCTATTACCGCGTGCAGACGGCGATCAAGCGAGTCGCGAAATCGATGAATCCAACCGCCGCGGCCCTTCGACTCGCCGAGGATGCCGACGATGGAGGGGCTCGCTCAGGGCAGGCAGGGAAGGGGGTGGTCGCATGACCGCCTTCTCGAACGTCCCGGCGCGGATCGAATCGCTGCTCGCAGAAGCCGCCGATCCATCGCGCCGCGAATTCCTCAAACGTTCCGGCATGCTCGTCGTCAGCGTCGGCGTTGCCGCCACCGCGGGCGCTGATCTCTTCGGCGCCGAGCAAGCCGCTGCCGGACCCTATCCGGATCCCGACTTCAAACAGCTCGACTCGTGGATCGTCGTCCACCAGGACAACACCGCGACCTTCTACGTCGGCAAGACCGATTGCGGCCAGGGCACCGGCACGGCGTTCCGGCAGATGATGTCGGACGAGCTCGACATCGACTACGCGCGCACGACCTGCGTGATGGGCAGCACCGATGTCACCGTCGATCAGGGCGGCTCCGGCGGATCGGACGCGATTCAGGTCGACGCCTGGCCGATGCGGCGTGTGGCCGCGGAGGCGCGGCGCGTGCTGCTCGAGATGGGCGCGACGCGGCTCGGCGTACCGGTCAGCGCGCTCGCGGTGAACGACGCGGTGATTTCGCTGAAGAGCGACCCGTCGAAGAAAGTGACCTACGGCGAGCTGGTCGGCGGCAAGCGCTTCAACGTCGCGCTGACCGGCAACGACATCAACGCCACGACCGGCACCGCCGCGGTGAAAGCGGTGCAGGAGCTGAAGGCGGTCGGCCAGTCGATGCCGCGCTACGACATCCCGCCCAAGGTCAACGGCTCGCTGACGTGGGCGGTGGATGCGCGCGCCCCGGGGATGGTGCACGCACGCAACGTGCGTCCGCCGGTGGCCGGCGCCAAACTCGTCAGCATCGACGAGTCGTCTGTTCGTGGCGTTCCCGGCTTCGTCCGGGTGGTGAGCAAGGGCAACTACGTCGCGGTCGTCTGCGAACGTGAAGAGCAGGCGATCCAGGCGGCGAAGCAGCTGAAGGTCAACTGGCAGAAGCCGTCGACGCCGCCGTTTCCGTCGTCGGAGGATCTGTATCCGTTCATGCGGAGCGCGACGCCGACGTCGAGCCCGCGGCCGACCGCCGTCGGCGATACGGCGGCAGCGATCGCCGGCGCCGCACGAGTGGTCGACGCCGACTACGAGGTGCCGTTCCAGGGCCACACCGCGCTCGCGCCGGCGCATGCGATGGCGGATCCGTCGAACGGCCAGATGACGATCTACTCGAACGACATGAAGTCGTACGGACTGCGATCCGGCGTCGCCGAGTTCCTGCAGATGCCGCGCGATCGCGTTCGCGTCGTCTGGATGGAAGGGCCGCAGGGCTACGGCCGCACCGCGGCGGATGATGCCGGGTTCGAGGCGGCGTTTCTCGCGAAAGAAATCGGGCGGCCGGTGCGCGTGCAGTGGATGCGGGACGAAGAGACCGCGTGGGACACGAAGGGCCCGGCGTACACGGTGAAGATGCGCGGCGGACTCGATCCGGCTGGCAACCTCGTCGCGCTCGAGTACAACGCCCGCGCGGCCGATTACAACCATCTCGGGTACAACGAACCGGACACCGTCCTGATTGCACAGTTGATCGGGACGCGGCCGGCGAAGCCGGCCAACGGCGGCGCCTCCACGCCGTCCGACATGTACGCGATCCCGAACCGGAACATGTCGACGCACGTCGTCTCGATGCCGCTGGTGTGGGAGACGCCGCTGCGCACCGGCAACCTGCGCGATCCGAACGGGCCGCAGGTGACCTTCGCGTCCGAGTCGTTCATCGACGAGATGGCGGCGGCGGCCAAAGCCGACGCGGTCGCGTTTCGCCTGAAGCTGCTGACCGGCGCCACCGGCGACGATGCCGGGTTCAGGCGCGCGCGATCGATTGCGGTGGTGCGCGAGGCGGCGAAGACGTTCGGGTGGGACGAGCGCGTGTCGCCGAAGCCGCGAGCGACCGGCCGGATCCTCACCGGCCGCGGTATCGGCTATTCCTTCCGCAACCAGACCGTGGTCGCGCAGATCGTCGAAGTCGAGGTCAACCGCGAGAGCGGCCGCGTGTGGGTGAAGCGGCTGGTGTGCGCGCACGACTGCGGGCTGGTGATCAACCCCGAAGGGCTGCGCCGGACGATCGAAGGGGCGACGCTGCACGCCCTCAGCCGCGCGCTGTACGAGGAAGTGCAGTTCGACACCGAGAAGGTGACGAGCGTCGACTGGAACTCATCGCCGACGCTGCGGCATGCCGATGCGCCAGAGTCGATCGACGTCGTGCTCGTCAACGGCGATCCGAACCCGAACCGGCGCGACCTGCCGCACTACGGCGCCGGCGAGGCGGCGTGCAAGCCGATGATCGCCGCGGTCGCCAACGCCATCTACGATGCGACCGGCGTCCGGCTGCGGCGGGTGCCGTTCCGGCCGGCGCGCGTGCTCGCTGCGCTCAAAGCGGCAGGGGTATGACGAACGCAGAGATCGCAGGGCACCAGCCTCCGCTCACGGCGAATCTATGAGCTTCGGCTGGCAAGCGCAGAGAAGGACAAGATCACTCGGAAAATCCGACTCTGCGGTCTCGGCGAAGCTCTGCGGACAGGTTGACGGGTGCCGGATGGGCGCGATATAGTCGTCGACACGGTTCCGCGTTCCGGAAGGAGTTGCGATGCACGTCAGACTCCGGATAGCCTTCGCCGCCGCGGCCGGCGCGTCGCTCTTCGCGTGGACGAACCCGGCCGCCCAGCAAACCGGTTCGCCGGGCGTCACCTTCACCCGCGACATCGCCCCGATTTTCCAGCGCAGCTGCCAGGAGTGCCACCACGCCGGCGGCGTCGCGCCGATGTCGCTCGTCTCCTACGAAGACGTCCGGCCGTGGGCCAAGGCAATCAAGACGCGGACCGCGCTGCGCAGCCAGCGAGGCGCGATGCCGCCGTTCTTCGTCGAGAAGAACATCGGCATCCAGAAGTTCAAGCACGATCCGTCGCTGTCCGAAGACGAGATCGTGACGATTGCGAAGTGGACCGACGGCGGCGCGGTGCGCGGCAACCCGGCCGACATGCCGAAGCCGCGCGACTTCGACGACAGCGACAAATGGACGATCGGCGAGCCCGACCTGATCCTGAAGTCGAAGGAAGTGCTGGTGCCCGCGGTCGGCCCCGACTGGTGGGGCGACGTCGGCCTGGTGCCGACCGGCCTCACCGAGGAACGCTATGTCTCGGCGGTCGAGGTCCGCGAGGTCAACGACATCCCGACGACCGGCGCCACCAACACGGTGGGCGGGCGCTACGTCTTCCATCACATGACGTACTCGAGCGTGATGATGGGCGACAAGGCGACTGGCGACGAACTGGCGAGCAGCTGGCCGATTCACGAAGTCGGGCGCAACGCGGATCTCTTCCCGCAGGAAGCGGGCCGGCTGCTGCAGGCGAACTCCGCGCTCTCGCTCTCTGCCGGCCACATCCACTCGAACGGTCGCGAGACGAAGGCGCACCTCGAGTTCGCGTTCAAGTTCTTCCCGAAAGGCTACAAGCCGGTCTACAAGCGCTCGAACCTGCGGCTGGGCAACGGCATCGACATCGACGTCAAGCCGAACCAGGCCAACCAGGAACTGCACGCCTACGCGACGCTGCAGGAGCACACCAAGATCATCGCCTTCGAGCCGCACCTGCACGCGCCCGGCGTGCGCATGTGCCTCGAGGCGATCTGGGGGCACAACATCCAGACGCTCAACTGCGTCGGCTACGACCACAACTGGGTGAAGCAGTACGTCTACGAGGACGATGCGGCGCCGCTGCTGCCGAAGGGGACGATCGTGCACCTGATCGGCTTCCTCGACACGACGCCGGCGAACAAGAACCCGGCCGATCCGCGCAACTGGGCCGGCGGCGGGCGGCGATCGGTCGCCAACATGTTCATCGACCTCGGCTACTCGGTGTCGCTCAGCGAGGATCAGTTCCAGGCCGAGATGGCGAAGCGGCGCAAGAACATGAAGAGCCGCAACGACTACGACATCGGCTGCCCGCTCTGCTGGGCGCCGCCATTGCCGGTGCCGACCACGTCCACGGCGGGGCAGCAGCGGCAATGATGTCGAGGGCGCCGCTGGTTGCGTCGCTCGCGCTCGCCCTGTCGCTCGCGACGGTTGCGGCACAGACCCGCTTCACCTACTCGAGCGGCCAGAGTCTGTCGCCCGCCTACGAAGGGTGGATCTACAACGCCGACGGCACGGTGACGATGTACTTCGGCTACATGAACACGAACTGGCTGCAGGAGTTCGACATCCCGATAGGCCCGGACAACGCAATCGAGCCCGGCGGGCCGGACCAGGGACAGCCGACGCACTTCTACCCGCGGCGCAGCCCGTTCCTGTTCACGATCAAGGTGCCGAAAGATCTCGGCGGCAAAGAGCTGGTGTGGACGCTGACCGCGAACGGCAAGACGGAGCACGCCTACGCCTCGCTCAAGACCGACTATCAGATCGACAGCCAGGTGATCTCGACCGAGGTGGGCGGCGACTTCGGCAGCCTGCGCGACGAGCTGCGCACGAACGTCCCGCCCGAGCTGCGCGTCGACGGCGAGCAGCGCCGGAGCGTGAAAGCGGGCGAGCCGTTGAGCCTGGTCGCGTTTGCCGGCGATCCCGACAACCTGCCGGCGCGCCGCGACGGCAAGCCGCAGCCGAAGAACGCGAGCGGCAAGATGATGGAGGAGACGGTGCCGGCGGCGGCGTCGAAGCCCGCGGCCGCGCCGGCGGCGGCCGTCAACCCCGCCAACCTCCTCTACCGTCCACCGTCGTCGATCGTCCCGTCGAGCGGGCCGGGGCTGCGGTTCTCGTGGATCGTCTACCGCGGCAAGGCGTCGGCGGTCACCTTCTCGCCCGATCAGATGAAAGCGTGGACCGACACGCGGTCGTACGCGAACTCGCCGTGGTCGCCGCCGTTCGCCGATCCCGCTGCCGCCGCCCGACGGCAAGTGGGTGTCGCAGGCGACCTTCAGCGAGCCGGGAACCTACGTCCTGCGCGCGGTCGCGAGCGACGGCTCGCTGTTCTCGTACGAGAACGTGACCGTGACCGTCACCCGCTAGCGACGTGGAGCCGGAGACCACGACGGCCACGAAGGACACGAAGCACACGAAGAAGACTTCTTTTCTCTCAGATACCGAATGGCCTTGACTGCTCACCGATCGGGTGTACCTCCTGGTTCTTTTCTTCTTCGTGGTCTTCGTGTCTTCGCGTCTTCGTGGCTTCGCGGCTGCGTTCAGGGAAGGCTCGCTGCCCGATATCGCCGCGGGAAGGCGGTGTTCGAAGGCAGCGGCGGATGCCTCACGTGTCACTCGGTCGATGGGCGCGGGCAGAAATCGGCGCGCGATCTGAGCTGGATCGGACTGCTGCGCACGCGCGCGTCGCTGCGCGAGACGCTGGCGAAGCCGGGGCCGCATGCCTCGAAGGTCTCGGCGGGAGAAATCGATCACGTCGTCGCCTACCTGAGGACGCTGCGCTCGCTGCCGCCGAGCGATCCGAGCGAGCGCACGCGCGAGGTGGCGCCGCTCTCCGAGAACGTCGGCTTCTTCAACCGTCCCGAGCGCGCCGCCGAGGAGAAAACCGACGCGCTCATCGAGGCGCTCGACATCCGCGACGGCGACCGCGTCGCCGACATCGGCGCCGGCACCGGGTTCTTCACCTGGCGCCTGGCGAAACACGCCGGGGCTCGCGGCAAGGTCCTCGCCGTCGACATCCAGCAGAGCATGCTCGATCGCGCCGCTGCGGCGATGAAGGAGCGCGGCGTCACCAACGTCGACTACGTGCTGGCGACCGAGCGCGATCCGAAGCTGCCGCCGCGATCGCTCGACATGGTCTTCATCGCCCACTCGTACCACGAGTTCACGGAGCCGGAGACGATGATCGAGGCGGTGCGGCGATCGTTGAACCCGGCGGGACGACTGGTGATCGTCGAGTACGCGAAAGAAAAGCGTGCGGCGCCGGCGTCGCCGCTGCACAAGATGAGCTTCGACGAGATCCGCACCGAGATCGAGCCGCTCGGCTTCGAGCTGGAGCAGATTCTCGATTTCCTGCCGATGCAGCACGCGCTGATTTTCACGCGTGCGATGAGCGGGGACATGCGCCCGTCTACTCTTGGTCGCTGGCGTCGTGGCTGGCCGGCGCGCTCGTGAAGAACAGAGAGATCAGGAGTCACACAGAAGGATCAGGAGGCTTGTCTCAGCGATCGATCGCGGCCTGCTGGCAGGCATCGGACGATCGGATCGACCGAGCCGTCGCTGCGCCGGTCCGTGCGCGCCGCGATGCGGCGCCCGCCGAAATCGACGTTCCTCGACAAGCCGGATTCTTGCTTTCCTCCTGATCTCCTGACCTCCTGACCTCCTGTTCCCCGCCGACGCCGCGAACCTGCAAGAGCGCCGGGGAGCGGCCGAGAGGTCACCGTCTGAGCACCCACCGAAGTCCCCCGAGGACGTGCTGCTGATACAGGCGGTTCTCCCAGACATCCTCGCGATGGCCAAGCGCGGTGTAGAAGACGCGCCCCTGCCCGTGCGCCTTTGCCCACGCGAGCGGAAGATCGCCCGACCGTCCCGCCTCCGGCAGTCCATCCGCCGGATGCCGATCCAGCGACAGCAGCATCGTCACCTCGCCGCGGTTGGCGCGGGTGAACTTGTAGATTTCGTCGAAGACGCGGAAGCGGCCGCCGAGCGGCGATGCCGCCGGATGGTCGCTGTTCTCGACCACGGCGTCGACCGCGGCCTGCTCGCCGTGGATGAGGAACTCGTTGCCCAGCATCGCCAGGTAGCGCGGCTCGTCGTGATAGGTGTCCGACGCGCTGTGCATCCCGGCAAAGCCGTGGCCGGCGGCGATCCAATCGAGGAAGGCGCCGAGGTCGGGGACGCCGAGGTTGCCGGTGGTATTCGCAAACACGACCGCGTCAACCGACGCGAGCGCTGCAGCCGTCAGGCTGCGCCGCACATCCTCGCCGGTGCGGGCGAACGACACCGAGAAGAGGCCGGACGAACGGCCGAGCGCCTCGATCGTCGTCTCCGCAATCGCAATCGAGCTGTGCCGGAAGCCGGCGGTATGCGTGACGACGAGCACCGTGGGGGTGGCTGCGGTCGTCGGTGACGTCGGCGCGTTGAGAGGTTCGTCGCTCGCCGGCTGCGACGAACAGGCGGCAAGGAGAGACAGCACGACCAGCGCCCAACGGGTCGTCATGGCGGGCTTGTCTCAGTATAGATGTAGCACCGACCTCAGCCGCCCCGCCGCGTTTCTGTTCCGCGTCAGCGCTGGTCGTGGTCGTTGCGAGGTGTAGATCAGATCGGTTCGCCGGGAGCGCGGCGCGAAACAATCCAGCCGGGAGGGACGGTGGCGGCCAGATCGACCTGGGGATCGATCAGCCGCTGAGCTGGGTGGCCGTTGATGGCGGCAAAGGCATCGGCGCGCACCTCGATGCCGGCGAAGCCGCGGGCGCGCAGATCGGCGGCGATGTGGCGCGCCAGGGCCCGGACCATGAAGGGATCCTGCGCCATCATCTTCTCTTGCCGCTCGGTGACGTACTCCCGCGCCGGGACGACCCATTCCCTGCCGGTGGCCGTATCGCGCGCGATGAACTCGGTGAAGCCGGCCTTCTCGACCAGCATCACGCGCCAGGCGAAGTTGAAGCCGCGGCAGGTCCAGTCGGGATCGGTCCCCGGCCAATAGGCGCGCAGCGGCAGGGCGACCTGCACGGCGGCATAGAGGGCCAGCATCGCGACCGTCGCCGTCGGCGGGACGCGCGAGCCGGCAAACGCCGGCAGCGCCGCCGGAGCGGGCCGGCCGATCCATCGGCGCGGCCAGTCCGGCGGGAAGAAGACGAGCGTCGCGACGATCATGATCCAGGGAAACATGCCGATCGGAAAGAGCACCGCGGTCATGACGTGGAAGACGACGACGGTGGCGTAGGCGATGGCGCGGGTCCGCCGCGACAGCAGCAGGAAGACGATCGCGAGGTCGTAGGCGGCGCCGCACCAGCTGAAGACGTACGCGGCGGCGGGTTCGGCCAGAAACGGACCGACGATCGGCAGATCGCTTCGTGCCGCGAGCCAGATCCGCAGCGGCTGCGCGTCGAGCAGCCAGTCGGCGTTGAGCTTGGCGAGGCCGGCGAATAGATAAGCGACGCCAATCTGGAAGCGCAGCACGTTCACCGTCCACGCTGGAACGGCCGCTGCCGGCGTCCACCCGTTGCGCCAGGCATCCACCGACCAGACGCGGTGCGCGGGGACGATCGCGAGCAGCCCGCTCAGCAGGCTGACCAGGTAGTAGTGATTGAGATAGGTGGCCTTGTCGATCAGCTCGACGTAGCTGAACCCGACGAAGAAGAGCGCGGCCGACAGGCGATAGTGAAAGCCGAGCGCGATCGCGAGCCCGAGAACCGCGAGCACCACGAAATGCAGGTGCATCAGCGCCGGCGGCAGCGGCCGCACCCACGGGAACAGCTCCCAGGTGAAATGGAAGGTGGGCTGGACGTAGAACTCGTCGACCCAGCCACGCGCGATGAAGCGCAGCATGCTGAAGGCCATCAGCAGGCCGAACAGGATCCGGAACGCCGCGAGCGAGCTCGGGTCGATCGGCGCGGAGAGGCGGCGAGCGGCGGCGGTGATCATTCGGGGCGCCTGTGAAAACACGAGATCAGGAGGGACAGGAGAACAGGAGATCGGAAAATCAAAAGAAGAAACCTCCTGATCTCCTGAGTCTCCTGATCTCCTTTTAATCCCCGTCGGCCGATTTGAAAGTGAGGGTGACGCCGAGCGTACTGGCCACTTCGGTTTTCATCATGATCTCGAGCGCGCGGCACTCGTCGTGCGCGCGTTTGACCGCACGCTCGACCGCCTCGTTCCCTTCCTCGAGCGGGCCGTCGATCGCCTTCACCGCGTCGATCGCCTTCTGGAACTGCGCCTCGATCCGGCGCGCGGCCGGCGCTTTCAGCTGGCGCAGGTAATCGTCGATGCCAGCGCCCTCTCCGCCGAAGAACACCGCGCGCGCGCCGAGGAGCAGCGCGAGCACGCCCGCCTGCGACGTGCCGCTCGGCCCGCCCTCGACCAGCTCCGAGCGCGCATGCTGCTCGGTCCGCTTGTCGACCGCCAGCAGAAGCCGCCCCTGCGCGCCCACCTCAATCGCGTTGAGGATGTCGTTCACGAGCAGGTTGAGCTGATCCTGCCCGCCGCCGGCAAACGCTGCCGCGAACCCCTGCGATCCCTTCCACGCGTTCTCGACCTGGCGGGTCTGCTTCAGCAGCTCTTTCACCAGCGCCTGAAAGTACTTCCGCTGCCGATCGCCTTGCGGCCCGGAGAACGCGGCGACACGTTGCGCCTCGTTCTGCCTGGTGTCGAACAGCAGGATCTCCAGCGCCGACAGGCCGACCGCGTTCGCGCCCAGCTCCTGCAGGTAGGTGTCGTCGAATGGCCGGTTTGCACGGAGCACGCGGTCGACGCTCTGCCGCCGGGTCGGCCAGAACTGGATGCGTCCATAGACGCCAAGGTCGGCGATCGGCCCGTGCGTGAACGCCTGCGTCCGCCGCCACGCGAACAGCATCTCCCTCCACGCCTTCTGGGCGCTTTCGAGCGACGTCGCGCTCGGCGTCGTCGTCAACGCATCGGCGGCGGCGGCAAAGTCGGCGCTGCGTGCGGCCAGCTGCGAGTAGCCAGGCAGCAGCACGCTCTTCGCGATGTTGTCGAGCGCGGCCTGCTTCGAGACCGCTGACGCGCTCCTGGTGTCCGCCAGCACCAGCCGATGCGCGAGGCCGAAGGCCGCGAACATCGCGAGCGTGGCAATGAGAGAAACCGTCTTCTTCATCTGCAGGGTTCCGATGTTCAGAGCGAGTTCAGGAACGCGATCAGGGCCGCCCGATCGCGCCCCGCCATCGAGCGGAATGTCTCGCGCGACGTCGCGGCTTCGCCGCCGTGCCAGAGGATCGCCTCGCTGGCGTTGCGCGCGCGGCCGTCGTGCAGCAGAAACGTATGGCCGTTCACCTTGCCGACCAGGCCCAGCCCCCACAGCGGCGGCGTGCGCCACTCGGTTCCCGACGCGGCGAATGTCGGCCGTCCATCCGCAAGGCCGCTGCCCATGTCGTGCAGCAGCAGATCGGTGAAGGCGTGGATCGTCTGGTTCGCGAACTCGGGCTGCTCGGGAAACGATCCGGTGCGCGCCGCCGGAAGATGGCAGGCGTCGCACCGCGCCGCGGCGAACAGTTCACGCCCGCGCCCGGCCAGCGGATCGTCAGCGGTGCGCGCGGCAGGAACGGCAAGGCTGCGCGCGTAGAGCGCCACTGCGTCGAGGATCTTTTGGCTCGCCTCGGGTTCAATGCGCGCAGGCCGCAGTGCCGCGGCTTCCTGGCGCGCCGTGTGGTTCTCGCTCTGGAACAACGACGACGTGATCCCGATGTCGCCGAGGAAGGCGCCAGCCGTCTGCTGCAGCACCGACGGCTGCTCAGCCTTCCAGCCAAAGCGTCCGATCGCGGTTCGGCCGGTCACCTGATCCCAGACCACGTTCGTGCGGCCCGACACGCCATCGTGGTTCGCATCGTCCGGATCGGCGAGACGCTGCAGGGTGGCCGCGGGAATGGCTTCGAGCAGGCCGAGGCCGATGACCGCCGGCGACACGCGCGGCGAAACGAGCAGCGGCCCGTCGATCGGACCATAGCCCGGGTTGGCAATCCGATAGGTCGGCCGCCGCAGCGAGAACGGTTCGCCGTCGCCAAACGTGCCGGCGATCTCGTCGTAGCTGACGAAGACGTCGGCTTCGCGCGGAACGCCGGGAACCGATTGCCCCTGGATCTGATCGCCGTAGACGGGGTGCGGCCGCGGCCCGCCGTGCTCGTCTTCGCCGGCGACGCTGATGCGGACCAGCATGCTGTCCATCGGCTCGCCGTCCGCGGGCGGACGGCCGCGTCCATCCTTGAAGTGGCATCCGGAGCACGACCGCGCGTTGAAGAGCGGGCCGAGGCCGTCGCGCGCGGCGACCGACGCCGGCGCCACGATCCAGTTCTGGTTGAAGAACGAGTTGCCGACGAAGAACGACGACCGCCGCTCTTCCGGCAGGTTGCGCGCCGGCAGCGAGAAGGCGTTGCGCGAGGTGTCGAAGACGGTGCCGTCGCCACCCGACAGCGTTTCTTCGCTCGACGCTGCGGCCCAGACGCCGAGCGTCACTGATAGCGCCGAGATCAGCGTGGACCAGGTTCTGCAGCGCATGGTTCAGAAATTCAGCTTCAACCCGAGCGCCGCGCCGGCGTGTGCGATCGAGTCGGCCTGCGCACGCAGCGCGACGATGAGCTTCTTGACCGCGATCCGGCCTGGCGCCTTGTCGGTGCCCTGAATCGCGACGTCGAACGGCGGCGGCACCGCGGCCGCCGCGGCGGTGCTCGCTTCGATCTGCCGGCCGAGCGTGCCCGCCAGTGCCGGGTCGACACGCGCCAGCAGATCGCGGACGCCGGCGCCCTCCACGCGCTCGCCGCCGACGCGCACGTAGCGGCCGAGCCAGACGTTCTCGATGCCGAGCACGTCGTGGACGATGTCGAGATGCGTGGTGTCGCTGAAGCAGGAGTGTTCGTCCTCCTGCTCCTTGGTTTCGTACGCGACCGTGAGCCGTTCGCCGGCGAGCTCCGATCCGCTGAGGATGCCGGCGCCCTTGAGGATGCACGCCAGCGCTTCGTCCGGCGGCATCGCCAGGAAGCGCTCGCGGTAGTTGCCCGGCGTACCCGGCGCCCACTCGCCAGCGACCTGCTCGAGATGCGTGACGAGCAGCTGCGACGCCGTCCGCAGGTACTCGCGCCGGCGGTTCGCGTGCGGCGCCTTGCCGTCGACGTAGTCGGCGTAGGTGCGCCGGCCCGGCCCTTCCTCGTTCAGGTCCTGGCCCCAGAGCAGGAACTCGATCGCATGGAAGCCGGTGGTGATGTTCTTCTCGCCCCCTTTTTCGTTCAGCGACGCGATCAGGGCGGCGTCGATCGTCGGATACGTGTCCGGCTGGTTGATGACGCCCGCGTCGGGCTCGCCGTCAACGTAGTCGATGAGGTTCTCGTCGATCGGCCAGGAGTTGATCAGCCCTTCGACCGCCTCGATCGGACCGTCGTAGAAGCGGAAGGCTTCGGTCTGCACGTACGGGACGCGGGCGGCGTTCCACGCCGTTCGCGCCCGCTGCAGCGACTCGTCGGTCGGCGCTTCGGTGAATGCGTCGATGGCGGCCGCGAGCGCACGCGCGCCAGCCAGCGCATCGACATAGCCGGCGTGAGCGATCGCAGCGTACTGCGCGATGACCTCGTGCTTGAGTGTCGTCAACGCGCCTGAGCCGCTCGATGCCGGAACCGGCGCTGTGGACAGCAGAGTCAGGAGGACGCCGGCCACAACAATCCGCGCGGCGTGTGAATGAAAACGAGGAAACCTGCGGGATGAGGACCGGCGCATCAGCCACCGGACGTTAACAGGCAGGTGTAGCGAAGGCGTGTCGGGCACGTAACGGGTGTGTTAATGGGAAAGGAGAGTAGGAGGTTTAAGAGGTCAGGAGGTCCCAGAGGTCAGGAGGTCCAGAGGAGGCTAAGAAATCAGGAGGCCGAGATCAGGAGTTTCCTCCTGATCTCCTGAGCCTCCTAATCTCCTGGCGCGCTAGCGCTTCCAGCCCCAGGGGAACCAATCGCCGTCGCGGCGCTCGCGGCCGTGGCGGCGAACTTCGAAGCCGGTGATCTTCAGCAGCGCGCCGACGCCGGTGGCGCGGTGCTGCAGGCTGACGTACAGCGTGTCGCCGGAGCCGTTGAAGATGATCCCGGTGGGCTCAGACGACGTATCGCGCAGCGACGCGATCCGCACGCACCCATCGCTCTGCACATCGTCGTCGTCGCCGTCGGGAAGGCAGAAGAGGATGTCGTTGCCGCGCAGTTCGGTGGTGCCATCAGCCTTGACGACTTCGACTTCGCCGTCCTCGGTCAGCGCGAAGTTGCCGCTGTGCGGCTGGAAGGCGATGTTGTCGAAGAAATTGAACTGCGGGTTGCCGGCAACGACGCGGCGGACGGTCGGAATCGCGCCGCTCGGCGCGGCCGCATCCGCCTCGTCGGTGAGGCACATCACCTCGCCGTAGATGGCGCCGGTTTCTTCGGCGCTGCCGCCGCCGTTCGACATCCGGCCCGTGTCGGTCCAGCAGACGCGCACTTCATCGTTCGACAGCGCGATCGGATCGATGTCCATGTCTTCCGGCCGGTAATAGCCGGTGAACCGCAGCTGCGCCTGCGCCGTGCGCAGCGGGATGTTGCCGTTGGCATCCGTAATCGCGGCCTCGTCGATCGCGGTCCAGACGCCCTGGCCGATCTCGGTGCCCTGTCCGTGGTCGCCGGCCGAGCCGACGCGCAGGCCGAAGAGCTGGCCTGACACGAACGGCGAGGAGCCGGGCACGGTGATGATGCCGGCGCCCGCATAGGGGATGTCCGGCACGAACTTGTAGATGCCGCCGCCCGGGTTTCCGCCGCCGGGGCGCAGCTCGTCGCCGAAGATGATCGTCCCGTCGGGCAGTACCGGGTTGCCTTCGAACGCCAGCTGGCCCAGCGCCTTGCGCTTGACGACCCGTGCGTCGGTGGTGATGCCGGCGGCACGGTTGGTGACGGCGATCGGCGAGGTGATGCTGAGCGGGTTCATGATCTCGTAGGTGCCGCCGTCGGTCGATTCTTCGGCGACGGTCAGGCTGCCCCACGGCGTCCGGCGGATCGGATCGCAGGCGACGATGCCGGTGAGGATCGTGCTCGCGTTGGACGCGGGCGGCAGCGAGAGATCGACGCGCTGTACCGCCGGGTTGGAGCTGCTCTCATCGCACACGAACAAGTGGGTCGGGTGCCGATCGTCCGGCCAGAGCACGATTTGATCGGTCGAGAAATGCACGGCCGATGACACCAGCGAGACACGCAGGCCGCGCGCGACGGACAGCGCCTGCGTGCTGTCGGCGGCGGTATAGGGGCCGAGCGCGCTCCGGCTCAGCGAATCGGCGCCGAGCAGCTTTTCCGCGCGATCGTTCAGCTCGCGCTGCACGCGCAAGCCGAAGTCGCCACCGTCTTCGTCCGCAATCAGCCGCGAGCCGCCGATGCCGATTGCGGCCGCCGCCGCAAGCGCGATCGCGCCCGAAATCCAGACAGCTTTTTTCATGGTCACCTTCTCTCCTGTGCTGCGGCGCTGTCCCCTCTGGACAACCCGGCAGCATCCGCGAATCTAGAGAGCGGCTGTTGCGACGCCGTGTCGAGCGGTGCAATTCGCTGTAACGGGACAGGCAGGTCGGGTGGGTTTGCGGCTGCTTCGTAAGGAAAGCGTTTCGACTAGCGGACCAGGACGACGACCGATCTCGGGCCGGCCGTGTATTGGAGCCCGCCGACGATCGGCTCGCTTCCCACGGACGCGATGTCGTCGGGTGACGATAACGAAGTGTCCACGGCACGCCGCCACGATCCCGGCGCGCCTTCCTGAATCGTGAATTCAAGCGGCTGCCAGTAGGCGTTGATCAGCACGTAGAGATCGTCGTCGCGCTCCGAGGCGCCGTGCAGGCAGAACGCCAACGTGTGAGACGAAGGACTCATGTCGGCGCCGCCGTTGACGCCGTACCAGCTGACGTCGCCGCGCCAGAAGCGCCGTCGCGCGATCGAAGGGTGGCGGCGCCGGAAGGCGATCATCTCGCGGAAGAACCTGAACACGTCCTGGTTGCGCTCGAGGCGATCCCAGTCGAGCCAGGTGGTCTCGTTGTCCTGGTTGTACGGGTTGTTGTTGCCCTGCTGGGTGTTCAGGAACTCGTCGCCGGCGCAGAACATCGGCGTGCCGTTCGCGAGCATGAGCAGCGCACACATGTTCTTCGCCTGACGCCGCCGCAGCGTCAGGACATCCTGCGGCGCCCCGATCTCGCCTTCGAAGCCGCAGTTCCACGAGTGGTGGTCGTCGGTGCCGTCGCGGTTGCCGTGGCCGTTCGCCTCGTTGTGCTTGGTGTTGTAGGCGACGAGGTCGTGCAGCGAGAAGCCGTCGTGACAGGTGAGGAAGTTGACGCTCTGCTGCGGCCGGTACGCGTCCTCGGCGGTCCCTGGAAAGAGATCGTCGCTGCCGTAGAGCCGGCGCATCAGCGCCGGGACGAGGCCGGCGTCGCTCTTCACGAACGAACGCACCTCGTCGCGGAACTTGCCGTTCCACTGCGCCCAGGTGGCGCCGGGAAAGCTGCGGCCGAGCAGATAGGCGCCCGCATCCCACGCCTCGGCGATCAGGCGGACGTTGGCGAAGCAGGGATGGGACGAGATCTCGGAGATGATCGGCGGCTCGTCGGTGTCGATCGAACCGTCGGCGCGCCGGGTGAAGATCGACGCCAGATCGAAGCGGAAGCCGTCGACGTGCATCTCCTCCGCCCAATGGCGAAGGCTGTCGATCACCATCTGCCGCACGTGCGGGTGCACGGTGCGGAGGACGTTGCCGGTGCCGGCGTCGTTGCGATAGCTGCCGTCGCTCATGTCGAGGAGGTAGTAGGTGCTGTTGTCGATGCCCCGATAGGAATACGTCGGCCCGTCGTCGCCGGCTTCAGCGGTGTGGTTGTAGACGACGTCGAGGATCACCTCGATGCCGGCGGCATGAAGCGCCCGCACCATCTCGCGGAACTCGTCGGCAGCGCCGTCGGGGCCGGCAGCCGCATATTGCTGATGCGGCGCGAAAAAGTTGAGCGTCATGTAGCCCCAGAAGTTCCGTTCCTGGGGATCGAACTGGTGCACCGGCATCAGCTCGACCGCGGTGACGCCCAGCTCCTGCAGGTACGGGATCTTGTCGACGACTCCGGCGAAGGTGCCGCGCCGATCGGCGGGCACGCCGGAGTTGGGGCGCTCGGTGAAGCCGCGGACGTGCATTTCGTAGATCACGAGATCGTGGGTGTGACGCGGGCGCTCGTTGCCCTGCCAGTCGAAGGGGACCGCGCTCTGCGGCAGCACGCCGAGCGGCGCGCGGCCGTCGTTCGCGCCAGGCCCGATCGCGGCGCGCCGGCTGAAAGCGGGTGGGAAGAACAGCCGGCGGGCGTACGGATCGACGAGGATTTTGTCGGGCGTGAAGCGACCGCCGCTGCGCCGATCGCGCGGACCGTCGACGCGGTAGGCGTAGTAGGCCGCACCGGGGACGTCGGCGGCCGGCACGCGGCAGTGCCACACGCGTCCGCTGCGATGCTGCAGCGGATCGAGCGAGCGCTCGGCGATCGGCGTCACCAGATCCGCGGGTGAGTAGAGCAGCAAGGTAACGGCCGTCGCGTGACGCGCGTGCAGCGCGAAATTCCAGGCCTGCTGCGCCGCGACCCACGTGGCGCCCATCGGCGTGGGCGAGCCTTCGACGGTGGACCACGGATCGAGCGGTGCCTCGAAGGCCGCGGCGTCGACGAGATTGGTTGGAATGGGCGGCATGATGATCCTTGGGGCAGCCCTGAAGGGCTGCGCTACGCGACGTCGGCGGGCCTGAAGACCCGCCCTACACGGGGCCGCCGCCGTGGGGCGGCCCTTCAGGGCCGCCGCTCAATCGTAGCCGCCGAACATGAACAGAGAGATGTCCTCGTCGGTGGAGTTCATCAACCCGTGCAGGTTGCCGCCCTTGAGCAGCGCGAAATGGCCGGCGCGCAGCGTGCGGACCTCGAAGCAGCGTTCGCGCTGCGGCATGCGGCACCAGTCGCCGACCACCATGTAGCCGCGTCCCTCCATCATCAGGAACGCTTCCTGGTTGTCGCGATGGCGGTGCAGGCCGATGCCGCACGCCGGGCTTCAGGATGTGGAGGTCCATGTAGTCGACCGCCATGAAGTCCTCGCGGCGCGTCGAGTCGTCCTTGCGGCCGAAGGCGTCGAAATTCCACGGCTGCACCATGCGCGCAAGCTCGCCGGTGCCGGCGTAGCGGCCGTAGTTGGAGAGCAGGTTGCGGTACTCCAGGAAGCCGACGCCGCCGTGCGGATTCGGGCTGATGCCGACGCTCAGGTAGCTGTCCCAGCCGCGCAGCACCATGTTGAATTCGTAGTGATAGTTGGCGCCGCCAAGGCTGTCCCAGGCCGTCTGCTCGCGGTTGGCGAACGCGAGCTCGATGTGCAGCGGCCGCACCGGGTGCATCGCGTGGTCCGGGGCGATGAAGGTGAGCAGCTGATCCTCGATCTTGCCGCGTTCGAAGTCGGACATCTGGCCTGGCACCAGGTCGGGCATCACGATCAGCTCGCCCCGCTTCAGGGCCTCACGCCCGCGTGGTCCCAACCGGGCCGAGAGGTTGGGCCCCTGGTATCCCCAGATCTCGATCTCGTACCGATCGGATTGCTCGTTGTACGGCACGGTCAGCAGCTCCGGCGTCGCGGCGTTGCCGACGCGCAGCCACAGCTTGATTGCCGGGCCCAGCTGATGGTTGGCCGCTTCGGAGAGCCGCGAGTCGGGGCCGCCGCGGTACGAGATGCGGAGGAACGGCCCGACCCAGTCGCCCGCCGCCGCCCAGCCGCGAACCAGCAGCGTGTCAGTGGCGACGAAGCTGCCGACGTTCTGCTTCTGGAAGTCGGTCTTGTTGTCCTGGCGGGCCGGATCGAGGTTGTCGGCATCGCCACCCTGCGGCCCGAACAGCTGCAGACGCTCGTAGGGAAACAGGTACTGCAGGTGGTCGTGCAGGTACGACTCGCGCTCGGCGGCGAGCTGCAGCTGCTCGACGAGTCGCAGCAGCGTGATCAACGAATTGCCGCGGTCGTAGTCCGGCGTCGTGCCAGGTTGGACCCGGACGACGGTATCGCCCGCCAGTTGCGGAGCGGCGGGCACGGCGCGGAACAGGCTGTCGAGATGAACGACTGACATGGGTGCGTCTCAGGCAGTGTGGTAGAGGAACGCCACGAAGCGCAGCGGCTGCTGCCCCTGGTTGCGGATGCCGTGCATGCCGCCGCTCTTCGTGAAGATGATCGAGCCGGGCTGGACCGGCAGCTCCTTGCAGGCGCGCGGCCCGATGCCGTAGATGTCGCGGGTGACAGTGGGGTAGCGGTCGGTGGACGGGTCGTCGCCTTCGCGCATGTAGGCGACGCCGGTGCCCTCGGTGATGTAGTACAGCTCCTCGGAGCCGATGTGCTGGTGCGTCCCCTCGACCGTGCCGGGCGGGATCGTCACCTCGTGGAAGAAGACCACCGAGCCGCCGAACTCGCGCTGCAGCAGCCAGCGCATCTCGATGACGTTGTCGTCGCCGCGATCCGGATTTTCCCCGTCCATCATGCGCGTTGCGGTAGCGCACCGGGGCGACGTCGCGGGCCTTGGGCACGAACCAGCCGCGCTGGAAGTCGAGCAGGTAGTTCTGGTCGTCGACGGTGTTGCCGGCATCGCTCGGCGTCTGGCTGCGCGGCTCCTGGTGCGAGCGGACGAAGTTGTTGTCCCAGGCGCGCTCGGCGGGCGCAATCGGGTAGCCGAACGGCAGGTCGCGATCGTTCTCGCTGAAGGCGAGCTCGACCTGGCGGATGTTCTTCATGTTCGCGAGCGCGGGATCGAGCGCCGGCACGCGCGTGATCTGCGCCTCGCTCCCCATCATGTCGAGCACCTGGTAGTCGTGCCGGCGGCCCGCCGGCGGCTCGAGCGTCTCCCACAGCTCGACCTGAAAGGCATCGACCCAGCGGTCGTAGTGCAGCTTCGACCGTCGCCTCGGCCGGCGGGTCGTCGTCCACCCGCAGCCGGATCCACGCCAGCAGCTCGCCGCGCACGAAGCGGCCGCGCTCGCGCGCGACTTCGACCAGGCGCCCGGCGCGGTACTCGATGCGGACGAAGTTGGACAGAACAGCCCGTCCATGTAGACCTCGCCCTTGAGGACGATGGTGTCGAACTTGCCGCGCACCTCCTGCACGTTGTAGCGGTAGCGCGGCTGCGCGTCGCGTTCAGGTAGCGCGCGTGGTAGATGCGGTCGGGAAGAAGACGACCTGGAAGATCTCGTTCTCGGGCGGCGTGAAGATGCTCGTCGAAGCTCGGATCCATGGCCCTTTTACACCCTCGTCTTGAGCACGTCCGCCGACGCGGAAGCGCGTTGGCCTGGATGGTCAGTGTCGGGTTGGCGCCGCCCGAGGTCGGCATGAAGGCGCCGTCGGTGACGTAGAGGTTGTCGAACTGCCAGGCGCGGCAGTCCGGGTCGAGCACGGAGTCGTTCGGGTCGGTGCCGAAGCGCGCGCCGCCGAGGATGTGGTTGGCGATCCGCGCCGACGCGTTGGTAGCCATCTGGACGTGGCCGCTCGACAGGTCGTCGCCGTCGGGGCAGCCGGCGACGAGGATGCGCCGGCATTGGTCGGCCAGCACGTTCATCAAGTGGACGTCGTGCGCGTGCCAGTCCTTGATGATGTGCGCGACCGGCCGCCCCCACTTGTCCTTGACGCGCGGGTGCAGCGCGATCCGGTTGGACGGCTGCGGCACCTGGTTCGCCATGAAGCTCACCGACAGGCGGCGGCCGAAGTTGTCGCCGATGAAGTTCGCGAGCCCGTCGCCGGTCAGCGCCGGGTCGTTGATGTACCCCTCCCAGATCGTGTCGAGGTCCTGGCTGCCGTGGGTGCGTCCGAGCGCCAGCGGCAGCGCCTGGTCGGAGGTGTTGTTGTAGATCGCGCCGCCGGCCCAGACGCCGTTCTGACGGATGAACTCCGGGCTGGCGGCGAAGTCGGTCGCCCAGTCGCTGTCGAGCGCCGCCACTTTGTCGGCACGCTCGCCGAGCGGCACGCGAATCTCGGCGCCGCCGAAGCAATGGGTGAGGAAGTAGTTGCCGAGCAGCCCCTGGCGGTTGATCCGCCGGTCGAAGTCCTGGTCGACCAGCCCCGACAGCATCAGCAGCCGCACCGATTCGATCGCCGAACAGGCCACGACCACGGCGGTGCCGTCGACCGTCCGCGCCGCGCCGCCGGCATCGCGATAGTGCACGCGCGTGATCTTTCCCTGCGCCTGCTCGAGGTGCGTGACGACGCAGTTCGGCCGCAGCTCGAAGTTGCTCAGCGTCGAGATCGGCGTGAGCAGCGACACCCACGTGTTCGACTTGAGCCCGAGCGGGTCGCCATAGCGGTTGACGAACGCGGTCGCGCGGATCCTCCGGCGGCCTTCCGTCCGCTCGGCGCGTGGTCTTCGGTGATGACCGCCAGCGGCGTGCGATAGCGCTTCATCCCCAGCGCGTCCATCCCGGCGGCGGCGAAGCGGCTGATCGGATTCGCGTCCAGCGGCGTCTGGTAGTGGTCCTTCGACGCCGGCTTGAGCTGGTTGTCGCGCGTGCCGTTGATGCCGACCAGCCGCTCGGCCTCCGTGTAGTACGGCTCGAGCTCGTCGTAGGTGATCGGCCAGTCGCGCGCCTCGCGCTGCACGTCGCCGTTCGGGTCGTTTCGCAGGTCGGTGCGGCCGCGGTTGAAGGTCGCGAGCCGGAAGTCGTCGCGCGAGAAGCGCAGCGACACGGCGCCATAGAGCTGGGTGCCGCCGCCGACGACCTGCGCGGTATAGCCTTCGACCGTTGCCCGATCGATGCCGGCCGGATCGGTATAGACGTGCGGCTCGTCGTTGAGATCCGGCTCGACGTGGCTCGAGTAGATACGTCGCGCCCGAGTTGGCGACCCCGGCAAGCTGCAGCCGCTTGGCCGGCCCGGTCGAGAACATCTCGTCGCGCTTGAAATCGCTCAGGCCGTTCGGCATCTGATACTGCGTCCGCAGCAGCGGTCCCTTCTCGAGCACCAGCACCTTCTTGCCGGCCAGCGCGAGCGTGTGCGCAATCGGCGCCCCGCCCGCCCCGCTGCCGACAATCACCACGTCGAATGACGCCATCGCGATTCCTTTCGTCCGGAGTGTCCGGTTTCAGTCCCTTCGACGATCAGGGCGGTCCCGAGGCGCTCGAAGGACCGGACTGTCACGGTCCGCCTGAACGCGGACACTACATTTACCCGCGATAAACCGGATCGGTGCCGAGCGGCTGCTCGGTCACCCGCCGCCAGTTGAAGAACGACTGGCCCGTCGCCGAATCGCGGAACCGTTCCTCGAGGTAGGCCCAGCCGGCGGCCGCCGCGTTGCCGCCGTACTTCGGGTGCGAGAACGCGCCAGTGAAGGTGTGGCGGCGGAGCAACTGGAGGAAATACTTCGGGTTCTGATACGAGTTGAAGTCCCAGCCGTCGACCGCGCCGCGCCACATGTCGTCGTAGAGATCGACGAACATCTCGCGCGGCATGTCGCCCGGCTCGAGGAACGGGTTGCGCCGCCGCAGCACCCGATCGATCTCGCGCAGGCACAGCTTGTAGTCGAGGAGGTGCTGCGATTCCTCGCGGGCGAGCAGCTTGTCGATGTAGTTCACCACCCCGACCGGCTGGTCCAGGCGATACGCGTGCGCGTACTGCGACGTCTTGCTGGCACGATCGGCGGCGTAATAAAAGCGATCGAGGAAGTTCTGCCCGGCCTCGGTCCTGAACGGCAGGATGTGATTGGTCAGGCGCTCGAGCACCTTCAGCTCCCAGCGTTCGAACGACACCGGCTGCGAGCAGAGCTGCGTGAAGAAACGCGACCACTCGCGCCCGTTGTCGAGCGTCGTCCGCTGCGGATTGATTGGATCGAGCGTCGGCACGCCGTCGACGATGAACTTGTAGGTGTGGACCTCGCCTTTCGGCACGACGGCGGTGACGGTCCAGAACGGCGTGTCGGCAATCTGTCGCAGCGGAATCGCTTCGTAGAGGTTCGCGCAGCTGCCGACGAGCGACACCGCGGCCGGCGACTGCAGCCGCGCCCGGCCGTACACGAACGTCACTTCGTTGAAGGCGTAGGAGGCGGCCGGGTCGACGCCGTCGGAATAGCTGTCGATGATCGGGAACCGCCACGGTTCCGTGACGCGGTCGTCATCGCGCGCCAGGTACTTCGCGCAAACATTCAGGATCGCGACATCGTCTTTTTGGAGCAGCTGCACGTCGGCCTCTCGATGCAGGCTGCCAGACAACACAGCCTGCACGTGCAAGTGAGAAGTTAGAGGTTAGAAGTTCGAAGTGAGAAATTCGAAGTCTGAATTTCTGGCACGCCGACGCGGCACACGTCAACAGAGCTGCAGGAAAAATTGCACATGAGCTAAACGTCTTACGCTCGTCGTTCGAACGTCTGACGCTTGTCGTTCTGACGTCTCACGCCCGTCGTTCGAGCATGTTACGCGGTCGTTCTGCGTCCGAACAACGAACGAGAACGAAGAACGACAGCGTGAGACGTCGAACGGAGAACGACCAGCGTCAGACGTAGAACGACCAGCGTCAGATCGTCGAACGACAAGCGTCAGCCGTCAGACGTTCGCGGCCAGCGCCTCGTGCATCGGCCGGCCGTTCTCGAGCGCCAGCAGGATCTTGTCGGCGGTGACCGGCGCGCGCTTGAAGACCTCGTCGCCGACCGCTGCCGCGATCGCGTTGACGACCGCGCCGAAGCCGGCGCCGACCGGCGCCTCGCCGATGCCGCGCGCCCCGACCGGGGTTTCCGGATCGGGCTCTTCGACCGCGGCCCACTGCATGTGCGCCGGCGCATCGAGGATCGTCGGCGGCTTGGTCTGATAGAACCGCCTCGCGACGGCGACGCCGTACTGCTGATCGAATACCCAGTGCTGCGCGTGCGCGTGGCCGAACCCGAGCATGACGCCGCCGAGGATCTGGCCGCCGAGGTTGCGCGGGTGAATCACCGTGCCGACGTCGGCGACCGCGAGGAAGTCGAGCACCCTGTACACGCCGGTCTCGACGTCGACTTCGACCTCGGCAAACCCGGCGACCGAGGACTTCGACGCGCCGTCGCGGCCGTAGTTGTCGCGCGCCACGCCCATCAGCCCCTGGCCCGCGAGCGCCGTCGCCGACCGTTTCGTGTAGGCGTTGACGTCTTCCGGGTAGTTCGTGGCCGTCGAACTTGCCGCCGAGCTCGATCGCCTTCTGCGCCGCCTGCGCGAGCGTCATCGTGCGGCCGCCGCCGGAAATGCCGCCCTTGGTCAGCTGATACGAATCAGGGTTGCCGCCGAAGCTCTTTGCCGCGAGCTCCTGAAGCTTCTTCTTCGCATCGGTCGCCGCCGCATGCGCGGCGCGCGTCATCGCGTGCGTCGTCTGGCTGCCGCCCTGGCCGCAGGTGTTGGGGACGTTCTTCGAGGTGTTGCCCCAGGTCACGTCGACCAGCTCCCACGGGACGCCGAGGATTTCCGCGGCGACGCGGTGGCAGTCGAACGTCGACTCGGTGCCGAGGTTGCCGATGCCCGACTGGATCATCACGCGGCCGTCCGGCTTGATCACGAGCAGGCCGTCGAAGCCCATCGAGCCGGCCGAGTAGGCGCTGACCGCCACGCCGAGGCCGCGCACCTTCGTGCCGTTGCGTTTGCCGCTCATCGCCTTGCGCTCTTCCCACTTGAAGAGCTCGGCGCCCTTGTCGAGCGCGTTCTTGAGAAACGCGCTAGTGGTGTAGCCCTGGCTGCCGCGCGCGTTGAGCGCGCCGAACTTCGCCTTGCCCTCGGGCGCGTTGATGCGGTGGATCGCGAGCTCGTCGATTCCGAGCTTGCGCGCCGCCTTGGCCATGATCGGCGCCATCAGCGCGTTGCCCTGCAGCCCGCCCGGCGCGCGCTGCGCCCCGCGCGGCGGCGTGTTGGTCAGCACGGTGAGGGTCCGCCAGCGCATCGCCAGCGGCTGGTAGCAGAGCGAGATGTGATCGCCGGCCGACCGCGAGTCGCTGACGACGTCGTACGGGCCGTTGTCGACGACGACGAAACCGTCGATAGCGGTGACGCGGCCGTCTTTCCTGAACCCGATCTTGACGCGCGAGTGCATCGCCGGCCGCGCGCGGCCGATGTTGTGCTCTTCCTCGCGGCTGATGCGCATCATCACCGGCGCGTTCGCCTTCTTCGACAGCAGCGCCGCGACCGCGGTGAAGACCGAGGACGAGCCCTTGCTGCCGAAGCCGCCGCCGGTGTACTCGCTGATGATGACGACGTTGGCCGGCTCGATGCCGACCCAGCGGGCGACGGCGTTGACGGTGCGCATCACGCTCTGCGTCGAGCAGTGCATGTAGAGCTTGCCGTTCTGCCAGTAGGCCATTGCCGTGCGCGTCTCGAGCGGCTGGTGGCTGGTGTTGTTGCCGACGAAGGTCTCGTCGAGGACGAGATCCGCCTGCTTGAAGCCGGCGTCGAGATCGCCCACCACCCACTCGTCGGTGTGCTTGCCGAGCGGCAGCTTGCCGTCTTCAGCCGCGGCGAAGTCGGCGTCGGTCCACTTCAGCTCCTGAACTTTGGGCCCGGCTGGTGCGGCCGGCGCGGCGCCAGGCTGCGCGGGCGGCGCCGGCGCGGGGCGCACCCAGACGTTGCCCTGCGTGCGCGCGTTCGGGCTGCCCGGCCGCAGCGTCTCGATGGGATCGACGACGAAGGGGAGCGCCTCGAACTCGATCTCGATCGCCTCGATCGCCGCCGCCGCGGTGGCCTCGTCCACGGCCGCGACCGCGATCACCGGCTCGCCGACATAGAGCGGTTCGTTGGTCAGGCCGCGCTCGCTGAGCGTGCTGGCGATGATGCCTTCACCGAGGTTGGCGCCCTCGACCACGGCCGGCAGGTCGTCGACGGTGAGGATCGCCTTCACGCCGGGGATCGCCTCGGCGGCGCGCGTGTCGAGCCGCGAGACGCGCGCGTGCGGCATCGGGCTCACCAGCAGCTTCGCGAAGAGCATCCCCTCGACGCGGTAGTCCTCGGCGTATTTCGCTTTGCCGGTCACCTTGGCGACCAGATCCGGGGTGGTGTAGTTGTGGCCGACGAGAGTCGTGGTCTTCTTTTCAGCCATGCTTCGTTCCTCGGATGAGTGCGTTCGGAAACCCTAAGGAATCTCCGCGAAGATACGCCTAAACGGGCGTCTTTTCAACGCCCGTTGACTCGCTGCGCCGCTCAGGGCCGGCTACTTTGGCGTGGTTTTGCCGGACTGGCGCCGGGCGTGACGGTCGCGGCGACGGCTTCTTCCGCCGAGACCGACCAGTCGAGGTTGGCTGATTCGACCGCGAGAAAGAACGGCCGCGGGTCCTCGGTGACGTAAGTCGTCGCGCTGCCGACGCCGTGCACGTCGACGGCCTCGATGAGCGGACGGCCGCTGACGTCGCTGTGAACGGTGACGCGAAAAAATCCCTTCCCCGGCGCTGATTCGTTGCGCGTTTCCCAGCGCAGCCGCATCGAGCCGGTGTCGCTGATGAAGGCGTCGGTCTGCATCGACCCACGCCCCGACCACGAGCCGAGCGGCCGCCAAGCAACGGCCGGCTCGCCGGCGGGCGGCGGCGCGTCGCGACACGATGCAGACAGCAGCGCGGCCAGCATCAGCCATCGAATCGCGGAGCTTGGAAACATTTGATGACAATTCAAGCGAACCCAGAACCCAGAACCCAGAACCCAGAACCGAGAACCAGACCCAGAACCCAGAACCCTGAACCCCGAACCACGCCAGCGAACGGCGAAGCGTACTCGATCCGCTCCCGCCGGCCGTTCGCACAGGATTGTAAGGTTGCAACATCACGCGCGCATTGCATGTATAGTCTCGTCACGCTTCGATGTGAGGAGGACCCGTGCGAGGTTTTGAGCGCATCTCTCTTGCCAGCCTCTCGGTGTGCCTGGTCGTGGCGGCAGCCGCCGCGGCGATGCAGTCGCAGGGGCGCGGCGCGCCCGGCGAGTGGCGGTACTACGGCGGCAACAAGGCGTTCACGCGCTATTCGCCGCTCGATCAAATCAACCGCGACAACGTCAAGAACCTGAAGATCGCCTGGCGCCGGCCGGCGGTCAGCGATGAGCTGACGCAGGCGTTTCCCGATGTGCGGGTGAACAACTACCTGCGCGCGACGCCAATCTTCATCGACGGCATGCTCTTCACCCAGAACGCGCACGGCCTGGTCGTCGCCTTCGACGGCGAGAGCGGCAAGACGGTGTGGCAGCAGGAGCTGTTCGCGCGCACGCGCGAGGAAGCCAACGGCGCGTCGACGCGCGGCGTCGACTACTGGCGCGGCGGGTCGGGCAACGCCGACAAGCGGATCTTCGCGATTCGCGGCGAGTACCTCTACGCGCTCAACGCCGAAACCGGCAAGCCGGTCGCCGGCTTCGGCGATCAGGGACGCGCGAGCCTCCATTTCGACGAGACCGAGCAGCCGCTGGCCGGGCGCTTCAACGACAGCACCGGCCCGCTCGTCATCGGCAACGTCGTCGTCGTCACCGGCAACACCGCGGGCGCCGGCGACACCGGCACGATGAAGAAGGAAGCGGCGCCCGAGGACGTGCGCGGCTTCGACGCGCAGAGCGGCAAGCTGCTCTGGACGTTCCACGTCGTGCCGCGGCCGGGCGAGTTCGGCAACGACACGTGGGGCAACGACTCGTGGAAGATCGCCGGCGACCTCGGCGCCTGGAATCCGATGACGGCGGACGAAGAGCTCGGCTACGTCTACGTCCCGCTGACCGCGCCGACCGCTTCGGCGTACGGCGTGTGGCGTCCGGGCGACAACCTCTTCGCCGACTCGCTGGTCGCGCTCGACGCGAAGACCGGCAAGCGCGTGTGGCACTTCCAGACCGTTCACCACAATCTCTGGGAATGGGAGAACGTCGGGCCGGCGATGCTGGCGGATCTCACGGTCGACGGACGGCGCATCAAGGCCGTGGTCCAGCCGAACAAGAACGGCTTCCTGTTCGTGCTCGATCGCACCAACGGCAAGCCGGTGTGGCCGATCGAGGAGCGGCCGGTGCCGCAGTCGAACGTGCCGGGCGAGAAGACCTCGCCGACGCAGCCGTTCCCGACCAAGCCGCCGCCGTTCGATCGCCAGGGCGTCACCGACGCGGATCTCATCGACTACACGCCGGAGCTGAAGCAGCGCGCGCGCGAAATCGCCAAGGACTTCGTCATCGGGCCGATGTTCACGCCGCCGACGATCACGACCGAAGAGCCCGGGCACCAATCGCGGGACGCTGATGCTGCCAGGCTCGTGGGGCGCGGCGAACTGGAACACCGGCGCATTCGATCCGGAGACCGGCATCTACTACGCGATGTCGGCAATTCTTCCCGGGCCGTCGAACCGCGCGATCAAGAAGATGACGAGCCCGGAAGCGACGATGGAGTACGCGAGCGTCGGCACGTTCCCCGACATCGAAGGGCTGCCGATCATCAAGGGGCCGTACGGCCGCATCACCGCGATCGATCTCAACAAGGGCACCGAGGTGTGGATGGCGGCCAACGGCGACGGCCCGCGATATCACCCGCTGCTCAAGGCGCTCAACCTGCCGCCGCTCGGCGTGCCGAACCGGCCGGCGGCTGTCCTGACCAAGACGCTGCTGTTCCTCGGCGAGGGGAGCAACGCCGTCAGCGGCACGCCGCAGACCGACTGGGGCTGGGGCAAGAAGTTCCGGGCCTACGACAAGGCGACCGGCAAGGTGCTCTGGGAAACCGAGCTGCCCTCGGGCACGACCGGCGGCCCGATGACCTACATGCTGAAAGGCAAGCAGTACATCGTCGTCCCGATCGGCTCGCGGAGCGAGCCCGCGGAGTACGTGGCGCTGGCGCTGCCGTGAGATCTCTTCGGGCGCCTGTGGAATTGAACAGGAGGTCAGGAGATCAGGAGATCAAGAGGCTCTTTCGAGTTCCGGTGCTCCGTCGTCGATTCGACGGGCGGCGCTACGCGCCGCGCGGCCTGAACGGAACACGTGAAAACGAGTCGGTACTCGATTGTTGAACGATTCGTTTTCACGTGTTCCGCTCGGGCCGCAAGCTGGCCGGCGAAGCCGGCCAGCCCGTCGAATCTCGATGACCGGACATGCGTGGGCAGAGATCGACGAGTTTTTAGACAAGCCTCCTGACCTTCTGATCTCCTGATCTTCTGTTTTAGATCGCCGGCGCTCGGAAAAGATGTGAGCCGGGAAAGCAGCACGAGGCCTATAGCATGACGATGCGGAAACGTAGCGGCGTGATCCTCCTCATCTCGATCGCGATCGCCGGCGGCCTGCTGGCGCTGGCGCAGGACGAGACGAAGAACGGCGAATGGCGCTCGTCGGGCGGCGACTCCGCCTACACCCGCTACTCACCGCTCGCGCAGATCACCAAGGACAACGTCAAGAACCTCAAGGTCCTCTGGCGCCGCCCCGCGCTCGACCCGAAGCTGAAGGAGCAATTCCCCAAGCTGCGGACGAACAACTACCTGCGCGCGACGCCGACGATGATCGGCGGCGTCCTCTACGCGCCGAACGCCGTCGGGCTGCTCGAGGCGTTCGATCCGACGACCGGCGAGACGATCTGGCGGCAGGAACCGGCCCCCGACATGGCGAACGAGGCCGCCGCGTCGAGCACGCGCGGCGTCGACTTCTGGAAGGGCGGATCGGATCACCGGCTGTTCAACGTTCGCAACGGCTACCTCTACGCCGTCGATCTGCGCGGCCGCACGCTCGCGGCGTTCGGCGACGGCGGCCGCGTGCGCCTGGTGCCTGAGGGCGCGCGCAGCTTCGGCTGGAGCTCCGGCCCGATCGTCGTCGGCGACGTCGTCGTCATCGCCGGCAACCTCGACGGCGCGGGCGACGGCGGGACGCAGTGGAAGGGGAGCCCGCCCGAAGACGTGCGCGGCTACGACGCGCGCACCGGCAAGCTGCTGTGGACGTTCCACGTCGTGCCGCGCGGCACCGAGTTCGGCGCCGACAGCTGGGGCAGCGACTCCGGCAAGTTCTCGGGCGATCTCGGCTCGTGGTGCTGCATCTCGGCGGACGATGCGCTCGGCCACGTCTACATCCCGCTGACCGCGCCGACCGCGGCGTACTACGGCGGCCATCGCCCCGGCGACAACCTGTTCTCGAACGCGCTGGTCGCGCTCGACGCGAAGACCGGCAAGCGCGTCTGGCATTTCCAGACCGTGCATCACGACCTCTGGGAGTACGACCTCGTGGGACCGGCGACGCTTGGCGACATCCGCGTCGACGGCCGTCGCATCAAGGCGGTGATGCAGCCGAGCAAGACCGGCTTCCTCTACGTCTTCGATCGCACGACCGGCAAGCCGGTGTGGCCGATCGAAGAGCGGCCGGTGCCGCAATCGACGGTGCCGGGCGAGAAGACGTCGCCGACGCAGCCGTTCCCGACCAAGCCGCCGGCGTTCTCGCGCAGCGGCCTCACCGAGGACGATTTCATCGACTTCACGCCCGAGCTGAAAGCGCAGGCGCGCGAGCTCGCGAAGCAGTTCGTGATCGGCCCGATCTACACGCCGCCGTCGCTCGTCAGCGACGCGCCCGGCGGCAAGCAGGGGACGCTGATGGTGCCCGGCTCGTGGGGCGCGGGCAACTGGAACACCGGCGCGTTCGATCCGGAGACCGGCTACTACTACGCCTTCTCGCACGAGATCCCGCGCGTCTACCGGATCGCGAAAGCGACCGAGGCCGGCGCCGAGATGGAATACTGGAGCCCGAATCGCGACGCGCCGTACATCGACGGCCTGCCGCTCATCAAGCCGCCCTACGGCCGCATCGTCGCCTTCGACATGAACAAAGGCGACGAGGTCTGGACGGCGGTGAACGGCGACGGCCCGCGCAACCATCCGCTGCTGAAGGATCTGAAGCTGCCGCCGCTCGGCACCGCGAGCCGGCCGACGGCGCTCTTGACCAAGACGCTGCTGTTCATCGGCGACGGCAGCAACCTGTTCGGCGGCATCCACCCGTCGATGTGGGGGAAGGGCTTCCGCGCCTACGACAAGGCGACGGGCAAGGTGATCTGGGAGACCGAGCTGCCGTCGGGCACGACGAGCGGTCCGATGACGTATATCGCGCGCGGGAAGCAATACATCGTTGTTCCCATCGGCGGCAGGGACGAGCCCGCCGAATGGATCGCATTGGGGTTGCCATGAAGATCAAGTGGATCGGGGAACGGGAATCGGGTAATCGATTGGACGCTCGCGTTCGTGGTCGTCGCCGGACTCGCGGCGGCCGCGTCGGGCCAGCCGGCCGAGTCGGAGACGACGGTTCGGGACAAGGTTTACAGCCAGGAACAGTCGAAGCGCGGCCGCGCGTCGTACGACGGCAAGTGCGCGTCGTGCCACGACGGCGGCACGATGGGGCCGGAGCTCTGGGGCGACGCGTTCCTCACGCAGTGGGAGAACAAGGACGTCGGCGGCTTCTTCACCCGCATCCAGACGACGATGCCGGAGGACGCGCCGGGCAGCCTCGGCGAAAAGGAAGTGCTCGACATCATTGCCTACGTCATTCAGACCAACGGATTCCCGGCGGGCGACAAGGAGATCGAGAGCGCGAAGGCGCTGGCGACGATCAAGTTCGTGAAGAAGAAATAGGCGATCAGGGAGATCCAGGAGATCAGGAGATCCAGGGCGACCTGCAAGAAGTCTGGAGGAGCGGAGATGGCCAGTGTGAGCCGCGTCGTGTCCCTCATCGTCTCGCTTGCCTGCATCGCGCATGTGGCCGCCGCCCAGACGGTCACCTCGACGACCGGCGCGATCAACGGTACCGTGACCGACAGCACCAAGTCGGTGCTGCCGGGCGTGACCGTCACGCTCTCAGGCCCGTCCCTGATGGGCACCAGCGTCGCCGTCACCGATCAGAACGGTCTCTTTCGTTTCTCCAGCGTGCCGATCGGCGACTACAAGCTCACCTTCGAGCTCGGCGGCTTCGGGTCGATCGCGCGTGAGGGGATCCGGGTTGGCGTCGGCTTCATCGCCACCGTCAACGCCGAGCTGAGCCCGGGCACGGTCAACGAAAACATCACCGTCAGCGGCGCGACGCCGGTCGTCGACGTGCAGTCGACCAAGGTCGCCAACAACTTCGACAGCGAGCGGCTCGCCGAGCTGCCGGGGTCGCGCGATGCGTGGGCCGTGGCGGCGCAGACGCCCGGCGTTGCGATGTCGCGCATGGACGTCGGCGGCAGCACCGCGTGGACGCAGCAGGGGTTCCAGGCGTACGGCGTCGGCGGCGGCGAGCGCAACGAGGTGGAAGGGATCCTCGTCAACGAGGGCTCCGGCCAGATGTACTACACCGACTTCTCCTCGTTCGAGGAGATCTCGGTGACCGCGGTCGGCAACACCGCGGAAGTCGGCACGCCCGGCGCCTTCAGCAACTTCGTCAGCAAGTCGGGGAGCAATACCTACCACGGCAACGTCTACTTCGACTTCGAGAACGACGCGATGGAGGCGCACAACATCGACGATGCGCAGATCGCGGCGGGCGTGAAGGGCAGCGAGTTCCTCGACGCGCGCGATCTGAATCGCCTCTCGCTCTTCCGCGACTTCACCGCCGACATCGGCGGCTACCTGAAGAAGGATCGGCTGTGGTGGTACTTCGGCTACCGCAACAACGTCGCCGACCTCCGCTTCCCGACGCTGGTCGACGACATCCAGCACACCTACGGACCGGTCTACAGCGCCAAGGGGACCGCCAACCTCGGACCGAAGCACAAGCTGATTGGCTACTACCAGCACGCCGGCAAGGTGCAGCCCGACTACCTGGGCGCGATCGCGCTCCCGACCGGGCGCGACACCACCGCGATCATGCACGCCGACACGGTGTGGAGCTCCGGCTATCCGAACGACATCTCCAAGGGCGAATACAACGGCACGCTGTCGGACCGCATGTTCCTCCTGGTGCGCGGCGGGGTGATGAAATCGTTCTGGTACCGCAACTTCAAGAGCAGCGCGCCGCGCATCGAGGACATCAGCACCAACTTCGTCTCGGGCGGCGTCTTCGGCATCGACAACGAGCGCTACCGCCCGCAGGTCAACACCGCGCTCAGCTACTTCAAGAGCGACTGGGCCGGCACGCACAATTTCAAGATCGGCGGCGAGTTCATGCTCGATCGCCTCGACCAGCCGTTCCGCGGCTTCGGCGATCCGTGCAACTGCGTCTCGGTCTTCAACAACAACGCGCCGAGCCAGGTGTATCTCTATCAGTCGCCGGTGAACTCGAAGACCGGGTTGTGGGCGACGACCGTCTACGCCAACGACTCGTGGCAGGTGAACAACCGCCTCACGCTCAACCTCGGCGTCCGTCTCGATCGGTATCAGCCGTTCCTGCCCGAGCAGATCGGTCCGGCGGGGCAGAACTTCGCCGAGGTCGACAACATCCTGGTGTGGAAGAACATCGGCCCGCGCCTCGGCGCCAGCTACGACATCAGCGGCAAGGGCAAGACCGTGCTGAAGTTCAACTACGGTCGTTATTGGCTCTACCCGCCGCCGACTTCGCCGAACAACATCAACCCGAACCCGGCGACGTGGCGCCAGATCTACACGTGGCGCGATACCAACGCCAACGGCCGCTGGGACTCGGGCGAGCAGCAGGGCAACCCGACCTCGGCGACCGGCGGCACCGCGGCCACCGTCTACGACCCGGACATCCAGAACACCTACGCGCACCAGGTGATGCTGTTTGTCGAGCACGAGGCGGCGCCGAACCTCGGCGTCCGCACCGGCGTGGTCTGGAACGGACGGCGCCAGCTGACAGGACAGACGAACATCAACCGTCCGCTCGAGGCCTACACCGTGCCGGTCACGGTTCGTGACGTCGGCCCCGATGGCCGGCTCAACACCGCCGACGATGGCGGCACGCTGACGGCGTACAACCTGGCGCCGGAGTTCCTCTCGCTTCCGGTCGTCAACCGGACGTTGAACCTCGGCCCCGGCTCCGATCGCGACTACTACACCTGGGAGATCACGGCGACGCGGCGCCAGACCTCGAGCTGGTCGCTGCTCGCGAGCTTCGCGCGGACGTGGAATATCGGAGGGGGCGATCGCCGCCAACGCCACGCCGAACCTCCTGATCAACACCGTCGACGGCAACAACGAGTTCACGACCTGGCAGGCGAAGATCAACGCGACGCTGACGCTGCCGTACAACCTGCGCGTCACGCCGATCCTCCGTCACCAGTCGGGCACCGCCTTCGCGCGCACCTTCAACGCCGCGCTCAATTTCAGCTCGGCGGTAACCATCAAGGCGGAGAACTTCGGCGACGAGCGCACACCGAACCTGACGCTCTTCGACATCCGCACCGAGAAGGTGATCAACGTGAGCGGCCGCAAGGTGAGCGCCTTCTTCGACGTCTACAACATCTTCAACGCCAACGAGCCGCAGACGCTGACGACGACCTCGGGCAGCGCGTGGCTGTTCCCGTCGGCGATCACGCCGCCGCGGGTCGCGCGCGTTGGGATCAAGCTCGCGTGGTGAGCGAGCTCGCGAGCTGACGCCGCGCTCGCGCGTGGGCAGGTGGGGCCCTTCGACTCCGCGTGCTTCGGCGGCGTCGCTCAGGGCAGGCAGGTGGGGCCCTTCGACTCCGCGTGCTTCGGCGGCGTCGCTCAGGGCAGGCAGGTGGGGCAGGTGGGGTTCGTCGCGCAGCCCTTCAGGGCTGCCTCGTAGTAGGGTGGCCCTTCAGGGCCGCCTCACGGAGGTCCGATGATTCGAGGGCTCGTATTCATTTCGTCTCTGTCCCTGTTCTACGCGGCGGCCGCCGGCGCGCAGCCTGCCCAGGTCGACGTCGCGAAGGTCACGACCGAGGTGAAGGCGACGGTCGACAAGTACTACCGGCTGTTCACCGAGCAGAACATGAAGGCGCTGCCGGAAGAGATCTACATGACGCCGTGGATCATCATCGGCGGCAACGGGCCGGAGGCGGACCTCACCAAGGAGCAGGCGCTCGCGCGCTTCGAGGGGTCGCTCAAACAGCTGGTGCAGAACGGCTGGGGCAAGTCGATCTTCACCACCGAGAACGTCTGCGTGCTGAACGCCAACGCGGCGCTCGCCAGCGGCTACAACACCCGCTACAAGAAGGACGGCAGCGTGATGTCGGTCGGCGGCGTCACGTATCTGCTCGGCAAGACAAAGGAAGGATGGCGGATTGTGTCCTACACCGGCCATCCGAAGGAGAAAGTCGTCCGCTGCAACTAACGTCGTTGACCGGGCTGCAGCCCGGTGCTAGCGTTCCCGTGCCGGCGCAGCCCGCGCCGGCGGGGAGCGCGCCATGCAGACTCGGACCGGGCTGCTTGCGGCCATCGCCTGCTTTGCTATTTTTCTCCATCACCCTTCTGACCTCATCGCCGTCGGCGACAACGCCGTCGCCCTGACCGGGAAGGTCACCTCCGCGGACGAAGGCGCGATGGAAGGCGTCCTCGTCAGCGCCCGCCGCGCCGGCGCGACGGTGACGACAACGGTCGTCAGCGATCGGGATGGGCGCTACGAGTTCCCGCGCGCACGGCTGGAGCCGGGCGACTACACGCTGCGCATCCGCGCGATCGGCTACGACCTCGAGCCGGTCATCGGCCGCGGTCGGCAAGGACAAGCCGGCGACCGCCGACCTGAAGCTCTCGAAGACCAGCGACCTCGCCGCGCAGCTGACCAACGCCGAGTGGCTCGCGAGCATGCCCGGCACCGCCGAGGAAAAGGCGTCGATGCGCGGCTGCGCGCACTGCCACACGCTGGCGCTGGTCACCACGATCGCGGCACGATGCGGCCGCAGTTCGTCGGCGTGATCGAGCGCATGGCCGGCTACCCGCCGCTGTCGTTCCCGCTGATGGTGCAGAAGACGCCGTCGCCGCGGATCGGCGGCGGGCCGGTCTCGGCCGAGCGGCAGCAGGAGGCGCGGCGGCGGCAGGCGGAGTATCTTAGCCAGCGTCAACCTCAGCGCCGGCCCGAAGTGGAGCTATCCGTTCGACGACGCTGCCGCGGCCGACCGGCAAGGCGACGCGCGTCATCTACACCGAGTACGACCTGCCGAAACGCACGCGCCAGCCGCACGACGTCATCGTCGACTCGGCGGGGATGGCGTGGTATGCGAGCTTCGGCGAGCAGATCCTCGGCAAGCTCGATCCGAAGACCGGCGAAGGTCACCGAGTACCAGATTCCGCTGCTGAAGCCGAACGCGCCGACCGGAATTCTCGGCATGCGCTTCGACCACGACCAGAACCTGTGGATGGGGATGCAGTTCCAGGGCGGCATCGCCAAGTTCGACAAGAAGACCGAGAAGTTCCAGACCTGGAGCCTGCCGCCGGAACTGAACGGCGATCACGTGCAGATCAACCAGGTCAGCCCCGATCGGCACCATATCGACGGCAAGGTGTGGCTGCAGGATGCCGGCACCTACACGGTGCTGCGGCTCGACGTCGCCAGCCGGCACGTTCGAGAAGTTCGAGCCGTACAAGATTCCGCGGCCCAACGTCTACGACGTCATCCCCGATTCGAAGAACAACGGCTTCTTCCTGGTGATGGGCGCGGAGGAGGTCGGGAAGATCGACGCGAAGACCGGGCAGATCGCGATCTACAAGACGCCGACGCCCGGGTCGGGGCCGCGGCGCGGGATGATGGACGCGCAGGATCGGCTGTGGTTCGGCGAGAACCGCTCCGACAAGATCGGGATGTTCGATACGCAGACCCAGACGTTCAAGGAGTGGGCGCCGCCGACGCCGGGCGCGTGGCCGTACGACGTCACCATCGACAAGAACGGCGACGTGTGGTCGGGCGGCGAGTACAACGATCGCATCCTGCGCCTGAATCCGAAGACGGGCGAATTCGTCGAGTATCTGCTGCCGCGGCAGACCAACGTCCGCCGCGTCTTCGTCGACAACTCGACGACGCCCGGTCACGTTCTGGGTCGGCAGCAACCACGGCGCGTCGATCGTGAAGCTGGAGCCGCTCGATGGCGGCAAGTGATCGCCCCGATCGCCGCCGCTTCCTGGCCGGCGCGCTGGCGTCGCTCGGATGGGCGGCGGCCTCTGGCGCGGATCGTCTCGCGGCCCGTTCGACACGCTCAGGGCGGGCGCTGACGCAGACCGCCGCGAAGCCGCACCGCATCGACATCCACCACCACTTCGCGCCGCCGGCGTGGGTGGTGGCGGTGAAGGGACGGCCGCTCCTGCAGGCGGCGAACACCGCGTGGACGCCGGAGAAGTCGATCGAGGACATGGATCGCGGCAGCGTCGCCGCGGCGATGGTCTCGATCACGAACCCCGGGCTGTGGTTCGGCGACGCGGCGGCGACGACCAGGCTGGCGCGCGCGTGCAACGAGTACGGCGCCTCGCTGGTGCAGAAGCACCCGACGCGATTCGGCCTGTTCGCGGCGTTGCCGCTGCCCGACGTCGACGCGACGCTGAAGGAGATCGCGTACGCCTACGACGTGATCAAGGCCGACGGCGTCGGGCTGATGACGAGCTACGGCGACACCTGGCTCGGCAACCCGGCCTACCGCCCGGTGATGGAGGAACTGAACCGCCGCAAGGCGGTGGTTCACGTCCACCCGACCGCGGCGAACTGCTGCCGCAACCTCGATTACGCGCCCGGCGTGGCGCCGGGCAGCATGGAATACGGCACCGACACGACGCGCGCGATCATGGGCGTCGCCTTCAGCGGCGATGCGGCGCGCTTTCCCGACATCCGCTTCATCTGGTCGCACGCCGGCGGCACGGCGCCGTTTCTGGCCGGCCGCATCGACGGCGCGTCGCGCAACGCCAAGGATCGGCTGCCGAACGGCTTCATGCACGAGCTGAAGAAGTTCTATTTCGATCTCGCCGGCGCGGCGAATGCGGGTGCGGTCGCGTCGCTGTTGCAATTGGTCACAACCGCGCAGGTGCTCTTCGGCACCGACTTCCCGCCTGGCGGCGCCAGCTTCGACGTCGCGAAGACGCTTGCCGAACTACGCATGTTCAGCGAGAGCGACCTGCGCGCGATCGATCGCGACAACGCCGTGCGCCTGTTGCCGAGGCTGGGCGCGGCCAGCGCGTAACCGCCATACCTGTTCCTTCCGTCATGGTGGCAACAGCCCATCACGCAGCACGAGGACCGCGAGCTGCAGTCGATTCCGCACGTGATACTTGTGGTACACACCCGACAGCAGGTTCTTGACCGCCTGCTCGCCGATGCCGAGCTCGTTGGCAATCTCCGCGTTGGTGCGGCCGGCGACAACGCCGCGAATCACATCGCGCTCGCGCGGCGTCAGCTGCCGGTTCGGGATCAATGCTTTTTGTCGCGCCACGACTGCTCCTGCGCCCGCGACAGAGCAAGGCTCGACCCGGGGCGGGGTGAAGGGGTGCTCGCCGAAAATCTCAGGAAAAACAGCGCCGTTCGGCTGCGCAGGGCGGGTTGCCGGCCGGTATGGAGCTATCCGATCGGTGAGCCCTCTATCCGGCTGGATAGACCGCTGCGATTGCGCGCGGAGGATGCGACAGCGGCGCAGGGGGTTCAGCGGCGGCCTGGCAAGGAAGCGCGGGGCGACCAGTTCACGATGACGTTCAGCGGAAGCGTATGCAGGTCCTGGAACGGCTCGCGGACGAGAAAGCGGCCATCCGGATGCACTTCGTACGCGCTCGGGTAGGGCGCGAGCCGGCCAACGTCTCGCAACGGAAACAGCGGCCGCGGCGTCCCGGGCTCGAGCATCGTCGCACTGGTGATGTCGACGCTCATCAACCGCCCGTCGCCGGCGATGTAGTAGAGCTGCTTTTCATCGGGGTGCCATTTCGGATCCGATCCACCGTCGGTTGAGATCGGCCACTTGCGGCTGTCGTCGTCCGTGCGCTGCACGTAGACCTCGAGGCGCGACGACTGGTTGGAGGCATACGCCAGCCATCGCCCGCTCGGCGACAGCTGGCCCTGCATCTCGTCGTATTCGGTCTGCACAAGAGCACGCGGATGGGCCGGGTCGGCGAGTGGGGCGGCCCAGATGTCGTGATGGGTGTTCTCGTCGTCCGCGTGATACACGACGATCGAGCCGTCCCGACTCCAGTCGGTTGGCGATTTCGCAACCGGGCCGGTCACGAACAGTTCGTCATGGCCGCCGCTGAACGGCCGCAGATACAGGTCGTGCACCCCCCGTTCGCGATTCGATCGGAATACGAGCCGTGTGCCGTCCGGGGAGAAGACCGGCGACGCGTCGGTCGCCGGAGACGTCGTCAGCCGCGAATTGGTGCCGCGTTGGAGGTCGAGCAGCCGGAGATCCGACAGGCCGGAATGCTGCTCGATTTCAGCGATCGCCAGGTGGCGCCCGTCCGGCGACAGGCGGAAGTCGACGTATCCGCCGCGCGGCGCGGCCACGCCGAGGCGCTTGCCGTCGCGCGCCATCCACACGAGTTCGGAGGTCGACGCTTTCATCGCATACGCGAGCGCACCGTTGACCGAGGCGGAAAACGCCCCGTAAAAGTTGCTCGAAATCGCGACGTCGCTGACCACCGGCACGGCGCCACCGGTCAGCCGGCCGCGGCCGGCGTCGAATGGTGCCGCGAGCAGCGCGCCGTCGGATACGTAGAACAGCTGGCCCGAGCCATAAACCGCGCCGACGCCAGACTCGACGACCACGCGGTCCTCGCCGCCGTCGATTGATGCGATTCGGATCGACGACGGGACGCCGTTGCCGCTGCGGGAGAAATAGAGGAAGTGACGGCCGTCGGGGAGAAACTGCGGCCAGCGGTGTGAGGTGTCGCCCTGCGACGCCGAGAGCTTCGTCTGCTGCACGACGCTGCCGTCGGCGTTCAGGCGGTAAATCGCATCGGTCGTCGCGCGTGAAAACAGGATCACGTCGTCTGCGTTCCAGCTGCCGCCGCGGCCGTCGGGCGCCGATGCGAGCGCGCGCGGCGGCGTGCCGTCGAGATCGACGCGCTTCAACTGACGGTCGGTGAAGAACCCGATGGAACGGCTTGACGCCGACCAGAATGGATACGCGGCATGTTCGGTGCCCGGCACTGGCAGGACGTCGGTCGAGTCGAGTGCCCGCACCCAGATCTGCGGCACGCCATTCGCTCCCGATGCGACAAACGCCAGCGCGCGGCCATCGGGCGAGATCGAAAGCTGCGGCGACTGCACCGAGCTCTCGGTCGGGGTGAATGCGCCATTCGGCGGCGGGGCGATGGACAGCGCAACCGGCTGAGGCCGATCGACGGCAATCGGGCGTTGCAGCGCCAGCACGCCCAGTGCGCCGATGGCGGCCGCGATCGCCGCGGCGGCGGACGCAACTGAAATGATTGTCCGCCGCGACGGAGGCCGCGCGATGGCGGCGTCGTTCGCTGGCCGGCGCGCGCTCGCCGACGCGATGCGCTTCAGCACCGCTTCGACGTCGACGATCGACTGCCACCGCTCGTCCGGCGGCTTCCTGAGACAGCGCCGCACCACCCAATCGAGCTCGTCGATTGCAGGGTCGCCGCCGGTCAGCGGTGGCGGCTCGGCGGTCAGGACGGCCGCGATCAGGTCTGCCGGTGTCGCGCCGTCGAACGCGCGCCGTCCGGAAGCCATCTCGTAGAGCACAGCGCCGAAGGCGAAGATGTCGGTGCGGTGGTCCGCGCTGAATCCCTGCAGGCGCTCGGGTGGCACATACCCGGCAGTTCCCGGAATGCAGTCGGCCTCGGTCTTGCGGTTCGGCGTCGTCTTCATCGCGGCGATCTCGTCGGAGGGCCGATGTTCCTCCTGGCGCAGCGTGGCGAGACCGAAATCGATGATTTTGAGGCCGTTTGGCGTGATCAGAATGTTCGACGGCTTCAGGTCGCGGTGTACGACGCCGCGCCGATGCGCATAGCCGAGGCCGGCCGCGAGCTCGATGGCGTAGCCGATCAGCTCGGAGAAGGGCAGCGCGCCGGCGGCGATCCGCTCAGCGAGCGACTGGCCTTCGATGAACTCCATCACCAGGTAGTCCACGCCGCCGTCGTGGCCGACGTCGTGGATCGCGGCGATGCGCGGGTGGTGCAGCTGCGCGGCGAGCCGTGCTTCGCTGTCGAAGCGCTGCCGCATGTCAGGATCGTTGCCCATGGCGGAGCCGACGACCTTGATCGCGACGATCCGCTCGAGCCGACTGTCGCGTGCTCGATAGACCTCGCCCATGCCGCCGGCGGCGACGAGTCCGAGAATTTCGTACGGTCCCACCCGCATGCCGGCGTCGAGCGCCACTAGCGGTCCTCCTCGAGCGCCGCTTTCAGATCCAGGTTCTTGATCAGCCGGTGCAGGTAGTTGGGGTGGAGGCCGAGCAATCGTGCCGTGTCGGTGTAATTGCGCCGCGCTTCGCGGAATGTGTCGACAATCACCCGCACCTTTGCCTCGCGCACCGCTTCGTGGAACCGCGGACGTTCGACTTCACCGACGCCGGCGCCTCGAGTAACACGTCCGGCAGGTCGTCACGCATCACGAAGTCGGAGGAGCCGAGGACCACGGCACGCTCGATCGTGTTCTCGAGCTCGCGGACGTTGCCGGGCCAGTCGTAGGCGGTCAGATACTGCATCGCGTCCGGCGCGATGCCGCGGACGGGACGCGCCGCGGTCCGAGCCGAGCGCTGGAGGAAATGCGCGGCCAGGACGGGAATGTCTTCGCGCCGCTCGCGCAGCGGTGGGACATGGATCTCGACCACGTGCAGGCGGTGGTAGAGATCGCTCCTGAAGCGTCCAGCGGCGATGTCCTCGGCCAGATTCCGGTTGGTGGCCGAGACGACGCGAATGTCGACGTGCACCGGCCGGGTGCCGCCCACCCGCTCGAATTCCCGCAGCTGCAGGGCGCGGAGCAGCTTACTTTGCAGCGTCGGCGCCAGTTCGCCGATTTCGTCGAGGAACACGGTGCCGCCGTCTGCGATTTCGAGTTTGCCCTTTTTCTGGGCGACTGCTCCGGTGAAGGCACCGCGTTCGTGGCCGAACAGCTCGCTTTCGAGCAGCGTTTCGGCGAGCGCCGCACAGTTCACGGCGACAAACGGCCGCTTCGCGCGCGGGCTGTTCAAGTGGACGGCGCGTGCGACCAGTTCCTTTCCGGTTCCGGTTTCACCGGTGATCAGCACCGTCGCGTCAGCCCGCGCCACCTTGGCGATCATCTGATGAATCCGCTGCATGGCGGCGCTGCGCCCGACCAGATTGCGATTCACCTCGAGGTCCGCCTGCAGGCGCGCGCGTTCACTGTGCAGCCACGCGACCTGTCGCACGTTATCGAGCGCGACCGCGGCCAGGTTGGCTACGGCTGTTGCAAACTGCAGATGATCCGGATCGAACGCGTCCGCGCGGGCCGTCAGGTAGAACGCGCCGAGCGGGCGGTCACGGACGACGACCGGCACGCAGAGAATCGAGCTCGCGGTGGACGCCGACTGCGCCACCGGCGGCGCGTCTCCTGGTGTCTCGCGCGTCAGCAGGCTGACGCGCTCCTCCATCGCCTGGGCGAACACCGCGCGGTTCAGGGCCACCGAGGGCGCTCGCCGACCTGTTGCGCGGCGGCGATACGTGCCTCTCCGTTGGCGTCGGCGGTGACGATCGCGACCTGCTCGGCCGGCAGCGTGCTCGCGAGCAGCTGCAGCAGCTGCTGGTGCAGCTCGTCTTCAGTCCGGAACGTGTTGATCGTCGTGCTGATGGCGAGCAGTGCACGCAGGTCGCGCTCGACACGGGCCATGCGTTCACGCGCCGCATGTTTCTGCGCCAGATAAATCGTGTCGCCAATGCCGAGGCGGTTCACGACCTGCGACGGGCGCTCGCCGATCGCGGGCACGATCGCCGCCGCTTCGTTCAGCATGAAGAGAAAGACCGATTCGCCCAGCTCGATGCTGTCGCGATCGCGAAGGACGTGTTCGCTCACCTGGGCGCCGTTGACGAACGTGCCATTGGAGCTGTCGGCGTCGCGGATGCGCCACACGCCGGCGCTTGGGGTGATCGTGCAATGGGCGCGTGAGAGCGCCATGTCGGCGAGGCAGATATCGTTCGACGTGTCGCGACCGATGGTGACGCCGGTGTCGGTCAGCGGCAGCACCTCTCCAGTCAATGGACCGGAAACCGCAACGAGCCGGGCATGTTTCGACGCGGGCGTGAGATTGGGCGCGTCGGCCATCGATGTCGTCCCAGGGGCGGAGAACGGTTCGTGAGGACACTAGCCTACCAGCCCGCTTGGACTCAAGTCGGGCGCTCGAGCTCGGCCGCGCCAACGATCGCGATACCGCGGCGCCGCCACTGCCGTGTGTCGCCCGGTCGGGGTGATAGGCTTCCGCCTTTTTTCGCCTCCCTTATGATTCATGTTCCGTTCGGCAGCGGAAGAGATTAGAGTTTGCCCGGTCACCTCAAGGAGGGTCTCGTGAAACGTTCTTTCGTCGTGTTCGTCGTGCTCGTGTTCGGCGTCGGCCTCACCGCACAGCGCGGGCCGAGCCCGGAACAGCAGGCCGCGATGGCCAAGCAGCTGGAGCTCGAGAAAGCCACGCCGCAGCTCCAGGTTACCGAAGAAGTGCTGTCGCTGGTCATCCCGGGCCACACCATCGGCGAGGCCGTCGGCGTCGCGAAGAATTCCAAAGGCCACCTCTTCGTGTTCACCCGCAGCGGCAACGTCGGCCCGGCCAAGGGCGCGACCGCGTCGCAGCTGTTCGAGTTCGATCCGGCGCTGAAGTTCGTCAAGCAGTGGGGGCCGGACAACTACGCCGCGTCGTTCGCGCACACCGTGCGCGTCGACAAGGACGACAACGTCTGGATGACCGACGAAGGCTCGAACATGATCGTCAAGTTCAACCCGCAGGGGAACGTGGCGATGGTGCTCGGCCGCAAGACCGAAGCGATCGACTACCTCGAGGAGCACCTCGATCGCGGCGAGAAGAACGAAGTGCGCTACCCGGCCGGCAACCCCGGGACGTTCAACCGTCCGACCGACGTAACCTGGGACTCGCAGGGCAACATCTACGTCTCCGACGGCTACAACAACTCGCGCCTCGCCAAGATGTCGAAGGACGGCCGCTGGCTGAAGGCGGTCGGGACCCGCGGCGCGGCGCCGGACCAGTTCAACACGCCGCACGGCATCACGTCGGACGCGAAGAACAACATCTACGTCGCCGATCGCGGCAACCGCCGCATCAAGGTGTATGACACCGAGCTGAACCTGCAGAAGACGTTCTCGAACGTCGGCGCGCCGTGGTCGCTGTGCACGACGCCGGGGCCGACGCAGTATCTGTTCAGCGGCGACGGCAACGGCAAGATCTACAAGCTGGATCTGAACGGCAACCTGCTCGGCTGGGCGCAGACCGGCCTCGGCCACGGGCAGGCCGGCTGCCTCGTCCACGAACTGCACTGCGAGTCCGAGAACGTGATCTACAAGGGCGACTGCTCGACCTGGACGGTCGAGAAGATCACGATCAAGGGAACGACGCGTCCGTCGGCGCACTGACAGTTGCTGGTAGCTGGTGGCTGGTTGCTAGTCGCCTAGCCACCAGCACCTAGCACCTAGCAGCCTAGCCCCGAGTCCCCGTCCTCCCGCCCATTCGCCAGACCACCAGCGCGAGCATCACGGCGGCCACCGTCAGCAGCTGACGTTCCGTTCCCGGATCGAACGGATCGCCGGCGACCTTCAGCTCCAGCCGCTTTCTCGTCCAGCCGCCCTTCAAATACAACGCGTCGTACTGTTGCACCTGCATGTCGCGGGCGTTCACGGCGTCGGGATCGTCGCCGGTGCCGAGCGCCAGTTGATCGGGCAGCGTCGGCAGCTGGTTCATCGGATCGACGACCCAGTTGACGAACTTGGCCGCCAGGCTCTTGCCGTCGCCGGGCGGCCACGCGGCGACGATCAGCACCGAGAAAATGACGAGCAGCCACCACTGCGAGTTGTTCGGTTGCCACATCGACGCGAAGCGTACCTACGGTCGGCCGTAAACATCAACCAGTGGGAGGGCCCTCACTGTCACGCTCCGATCATCCAGAGCATGTGTCGGGCATACTTTGGGTCGTGATGCGCAAAGCGTTCAGGATGTCAGTGAACCCGGATCGGCAGGCAGAGTACGCGCGGCGGCACAATCCCATCTGGCCGGAACTGGAAGAAGCGCTTCGCCGGCACGGCGTGCTGCACTACAGCATCTTTCTCGATCCCGCGACCAACGATCTGTTCGCGTACGCGGAAATCGAGAGCGAGGAACAATGGGCGGCAATTGCCGAGACGGACGTCTGCCAGCGCTGGTGGCGCTTCATGCGTGAGCTGATGCCGTCCAATCCGGACGGCAGCCCGGTCGCACGCGACCTTCTGGAAGTGTTTCACCTCGGTGGCGTCGAGTCACACCGGTGAGCGCGAGCTTCTTCGGGCGTCGGCGGGTGCCGCCATGCGGTCACCTGTTCGAGCGAGACTCTACGGTACAGCTGCGGGGATGACGGTGACGTCGGAGACGACCTTCGACCGTGGTGCGATGCGGGCCGGCTGCCCGAGGTGCTCGAACCGCCGGACGAATTCTGGGTCGAAATAGCCGAACGACTCGATCGCCTCCCAGGCAAACACTTTGTAATCACCGGGAGCGATGCCGCGCAACGAAAAGTGACCGGACCGATCGGTCGTCGCGGTTCGAAACAAGTCGGCTCGATCGCGCTGCACGTCCGGGACGAGCACCGCTTGGATGCCGGCGACTGGCTGGCGTTTGCTGTCGAAAACCGTCCCGTCGATCTGTCCTCCCTTGCCACTGAGAACGACGTTCAACACGGCAGGAGCCGCACCGCTGACACGCAGCGGCCGTTGGAGCACATCGATGTCCCCGATGTGCGCGTCCTTGACGTAGTAATCGGGCGGCATCGGCTGCACGGCGACGAAATACTCGCCGGGCAGGACGTTCTCCACCGTGAACGCTCCGTCATGACTCGGAGGCCGGCCGCGCAATGGATTCACCAGCATTCCCGAGACGGCGGGTCTCAACGTCACCTGAAGCCGACTAGAATCGCCGATGACCGGCAGCGGTTGATCGTCGAGACTCAACCAGCCTTGTATCGATACGCCGCCGCCCAGCGACAGAACGACACCGTCGACATCCGAGCCGACGTCGACGGGCAGCTGTGCGGTCTGCCGATCGAGGAACACAGCGTCGGCGAAGAAATCAGCAACCGTGCGCCCGGCTGCGGCTTTCGGCACGAGGGCGCTCGCGGAATCACCAGACGCGATCGCGCGAACCCAGTACAAACCGGCAGGGACCTCACTGATCTCAAACGTCCCATCAGCCGCGTTGTAAGAGGCCGCAGCGCCAGCCAGGCTGAGCGGCATCCCCGCCGGGCCCCGCCGCACGATCGAGATGGCGGCCGACGGTGGCGGCTGGCCGGTGCGGGAATCGACGACGCGGCCCGTCACATGGAACACGTCGTGCTCGGGGACCGCAACGTCGACGCTCATCTCCGCCCCGGGAGAGATCTCGAGGATGGACGCCTGTGCAGAATCGGTGGTCCCCGGATAGAACGTCGTGGGGTACGGCCTCCCCGACCGTCTCGTTGGGGCTGCCGGACCCTGCAACCAGCGCGGCGCCGCGTGCGCCGCGTCTGCGTTGACGATCACGTAGTAGCGTCCTGGTGTGACCCGGTACACGCGGTATTCACCGCGATCATTGCTGCGGTCTCCACCAGCGAGCTGAAACGTCCTCGAGCCGGCCTGGTTGTAGGTGAATCTCAGAAGCTGCACCTGCGCGCCCGGTATCGGCTCACCGGACGGATCCCGGACGACGCCGCTCAAATTGCCCGCCGGCACGAGCTGCACGGCGACGTCGCGGATCTCCTGACCCGTAGCCACGGTGATCGTTCGTCCCTGTCCGCCCAAAACGCGTTGGCCGTACTCCTGCCGGACGTATCCATTGCGCGCCACCGAAATCCGGTAGGTGCCGGCCGGCACATTCGCGAACGCAAACCGGCCGTTCCTGTCCGATGTCGCTGGGGGAAGGGCCACGCGAGCCGGATGGCGGTCCGCAGCCAGGTCCGGACCAAAAGCGGCGGTTGCCGCAGACGTGGCAATCAGGGTCACTTGCGCGTTCGCGAGAGGCTCGCCGCTCCCCGCGCGCGTGATGATGCCTTCAACGGCGGCGGTGCGGTTCCCCGGCGGTTGTTGGCTCTGCGCGGACGCAGATTGGAGCAGCAGCACCAGCGCGCCGATCGCGGTGAGCTTCATGATCGCTCGCAGGCACGGGAGACGAGGGGCTCTCGCCGGTGAGCGGGCGAGAGCCACCGAAGGCGCTGCTATCCGAAATTCTTGCAGTGAGCGTGAGCGGGAAACGCCGGATCGACAACGACGAGGGGGCTAAGGATGAGGTCGCGCCCATCGACGTTGCCGCCGGGGATGAGCAAGTCGGCGCCTGTCGACTTGAACTTCGAGTTGGGCACCGTGGGATCGAAGTGGATGACGACCGGATTCACACCGTCGTCATCGATCGAGGAGATGAAGCCCGTCGCCATCAGCGCTTTGATGAACGCCTTGGAGCTGGGCAGCGATTGGCCAGGCGGCTCGACATCTCCCGCCGGCGCACCGACAGATTGCCGCAATGATCTCGTGGATGAACGCCTCCGCTGGTGTTGCCGTGGCGAGATTCAGGGCCGCTGCAAGGAACAGTGCAATTGCTCCTGCAGCCCCGACGTTCCGTGTGCGCATGTTGAGACCCTCCAATCGTTCCGAGGTCCCCGTTAGTAGTTCACGATTCCGTGGCGCCCGGCCTGATTCTGCGGCCGCCTGCCACCGAGTGGCAAGCGAAAAACGGCTCTTTGGAACCGACGCTGATCGCCTGTCGTGCAAATCATCAGGATCCTGCCAGCCCGAACACCACGATCGCGCTGCCGGCCGCGATCGCCACGAACTGGTGGCCGCCGGCTTGATAGCTGATCGGGTTGGACCAGATCGCGCCGCCGGTCTGAAATTGCCACAGCGGCTTGCCCGATTCGGCATCGAGCGCGAAGAACATCCCTTCCATGGTCCCCGAAAACACGAGTCCCCCTGCCGTGGAGAGCAGGCCGCACCATGGAGGCGTCGTCACCTTGAATTCCCATTTCATGTCGCCCGTCAGAGCGTCCAACGCGCGCAGCGCTCCCCAGGGCTCTTCGCCACGCACGGCGCGCTTGCTGGCGCCCAGGTACATCCGGCCCGGCTGGTAGACCGCGTCGTTCCGATAGTAGATGCCGCCCTTCTCCCGCACGTTCTGGTAGAACGTTTTCGTCTGCGGGCTGTAGGACGGGCTGAACCAGTTCGTGATGCCGTCGTCGTCGGGATAGACGAGAGCGCCCTGCGCGCTGGGCACCGTGTCGGGATTTGGAATCGGGCGGCCTTTCGCGTCCAGACCTTTCGCCCAGTTCTGACGTGCGAATTGCTTGGCATGGAGGTACTCGCCCGTCACGCGATCGAAGACGTAGTAGAAGCCATTCCGGTTCGCGAAGAGCAGGAGCTTGCGCGGGCGCCCGCCGAACTCGGCGTCCACCAGGATCGGGATCTCGGTGGCATCGATGTCGTTGACGTCGTGCGGCGTGAACTGGAAGTGCCAGCGGAGCGCTCCGGTGTCCACGTCCACGGCGATCAGCGAGTCGGAGTACAGGTTGTCGCCGGCCCGAACGTCGCCGATGTAGTCGGGGCCGGGATTGCCGGTGCCCCAGTAGGTCAGATTGGTGTCGGGATCGTAGGCGCCCGGTCACCCACGTGGTCGCGCCGCCATGCTTCCAGCTGTCGCCGCTCCATGTCTCGTGGCCCGGCTCGCCTGGCCCCGGGACGGTCCACAAGCGCCAGGCCCGCTTGCCGCTCGCCGCGTCGTAGGCGTCGAGAAAACCGCGAACGCCGTACTCGGCGCCGGCCATGCCGACGATCACCTTGTCTTTGACCGCCAGCGGGGCGGCGGTCAGCGAGTGCCCCGTCTTGTAGTCGGCGACCTCGACATCCCACCGCACGCGGCCGGTCCGCATGTCGAGCGCGACGAGATGCGCATCGATCGTCGCGATGAAGATCTGGTCACCGATGGCGGCGACGCCGCGGTTCACATTGCCGCAGCAGGCCCGGAGGTCCTCGGGCAGGCTCCGCCGGTAGGTCCACAGCGGCCGGCCGGTCTTGACGTCCAGCGCGACGACGTCGCTCGGCGGATCGCTGAGGTACATCACGCCGTCGAACACCAGGGGCGTGGTCTCGAAATGATGCCGTCCCTGCACCTGGTACATCCACACCGGGCGCAGCTGCTGCACGTTCGCGCGATTGATCTCGTCCAGCGCGGAGAATCGTTTCCCGTCGTAGGTGCCGTGGTAGGTGAGCCAGCTGCCCGGTTCGCGCGCGGACTCGCGGATGCGTTCGTAGGTCAGCTGCGCGGACGGGTGGACGGCGAACACGACCGCGAGCAAGACCGCCAGCACGGTTCTCATCGCGATCCCTCCAGCGACACGAGATAGGCCACCAGGTCGTCGAGAGCGGTCGTGGTCAGACGGTCGCGATAGCTCGGCATCGGCGTCTTGCCTTCATCCTTCGCGAACTCGGCCAGCTCGTTCTTGAAGAAGGAGTGCAACGCGCCTGGTCGCGTCGCGGAACTGAATCGAGAACGGATCCTCGTTGCACACGGACGCCCGTCAGGCGCTGGCCCTCGCGAGTGACGGCCCGCACCTGCATGAAACCAGCTGGGCACGTCCGCGCCGGCGTCGAGGAGCGACTGGCGCAGGAACGCCGGGCTCGACCGGGCGCCGACGTCCGTCAAGTCGGGACCGAACGGCGCCGCCCCGGCCCTGAATCGTGTGACACGAGGCGCAGCCGTTCGCCTGATACACCTGGGCGCCGCTCGCGGCGTCGCCCGGAAGCGGTTGGCGCCTGACGCGGCCGAGGCTCCGAACGAAGGCGACGACCTGCCAGGTCTCACGCGCACTCATCGAGTTGCCCGGCATGCCGGTGCCGGGGATGCCGCGGTTGACGACGCGGAACAGGGCTTCGTCGGTCGGCGCGTGGCGCAGCGCCGGGCGTGCGAGGTTGGCGCCCCTGCCACCGTCGCCATCGGTGCCATGACAATACGCGCATTGCGCCTCGAACAGCGCTCGCCCGCGCTGCGATCTCCTGCGCGGTGACCTCCGGGCGTGCGGCGGGCGCGGGCGACCCCGTCATCTGCAGCGCGAGCAACCACAAGGCTGTCCACATTGAACGGACGACACACTATCCGACACAGCAACGCGGTCGCAAGAGGGTGGCGAAGGGCGCCGACCGCTGCAAGTGCGTATTGCTGGCGTCTGGCAGACGACATCGTATACTTGCCGCCGAAACAGGCAGCGCCATGTGGCCCCGTGTGGTAGGTGCGCTCTCGATCGTCGTCCTCGTCTCACACGACGCGGCCGGGGCACAGCGCAACCCGCCGGCGCGTCCGGATCTGCAGGGCACATGGAACGCCTCGACCATGACGCCTCTTCAGAGGCCGCCTGAATTCAGAGACAGAGCCGCCTTCACGCCCGACGAGGCCGCTGAGTACGTGCGGAGCGCCGCCGACCGTCTGCGCAACGACTGCCGACGGAAGCCGATCGCCTCACCCAGGCGAATGTGGACGACACCTACGTCGAAACCGAGGCGATGCCTCTGGATCAACTGCGGACGTCGCTCGTTTTCGACCCGCCGAACGGCATGCTGCCACCCCGCTCCCGGCGGCGCAGGCGCGCGTGGCTGCCCGGGCAAAACGGTCGTTCGACGACCCGGAGGCGCTGAACCTCGCGGAACGCCGTCTGCTTGGAAACTTCGCCCCGGGCGGGTCGATGGCGTCGCCGCCGCTCGTGCCGAGTCCAGCCATTGCGGCGTTCTATCGAATCGTCCAGACGGATGCCTACGTGTTGCTCTTCACCGAGTGGATGCACGATGCGCGCGTCATCCGGATGAACCGCAGGCATGTGTCACCGGCGATCCGAAAATGACTTGGCGATTCGATCGGCTACTGGGAGGGCGCCACGCTGGTCGTCGACACCACGAACTTCCGGCCGGAAGTGAACAATCTCGATTCCGGACCGCGCCTGCACGTCGTCGAACGGTTCACGAGAGTCGACCCGCGCACATTTCGCTATCGTGTCACCGTTGACGCCCCGGACACATGGGCGACGCCCTGGACGGCCGAATGGCCCTTCCGGATCACGGACGCCAGGATGTTTCAGGTCGAGTGCGACAAAGGCAATTACGCGATCGAGCACTTCCTCCGGGGTGCGCGAGCGGAAGAGCGGCGAAGGGGCCGACGACCTTCTGCGCGCGCTTCAGCACTTCGTAATCGTTGACGCCTGCGACCTCCCGCGAGAGCCGCGCCTTCACGCCGGCGATGAGGTCGCGGTTCTTCGCGATAGCGTCCCGCGCCTCGCCGACGTCGGCGCGGGCGATATCCATGGTGTCGCCGTCGGGCAGGATGCCGGCGCGGCCGATGTTGATCAGGACCCGGCACGGCTGGGGCGCCGCCCTGGCAATGGCCAGGCTTCGTTGATTCGATCGGCGCCCTGCGACCCCGCATCGATGAATCCGGTCACGCCGTCGGCGAGGCAGAGCGCCGGTCCATCCTTGACCCGCGTGGCATGCGTGTGGATGTCGAGGAGACCGGGGCGACAATCTTGCCGCGCGCGTCGAGGGTTGCCGCGGCGCCGCTGGTCAGGCTGGCCTCGACCGCCGCAATGCGGCCGCCGGCGATCGCCACGTCGCGGACCGCGTCGAGCCTGAGCGAGGGATCGATCGCGCGGCCGCCCTTGATGACGAGGTCGTAGTTCGGCGCCGCCGCGAACGCGTCGACGACGCGGGCGAACCCGGCCGCACCCGCGGCGCCTGCACGGATGAACTGGCGCCGGTTCATCATCGCGACGGACACTATATTCCTTTCGACAATCGTCGCCACTAGAATGCGCGCATGACCATACGCGCTCTCGCTCCCATCGTGGTCACCGCCGGCGCATGCCTGTGCCTCGCCACCCAGCCCGCCGCACAGGCCGATTCGAACAACGCCGCTTCGCCTGCTGGTGTCCAACGGCATGAAGGGTAGCCTGGAGGCGCTCCAGCCGCAGTGCGAGAAGGCCGTCGGGCGCCCGCTCGCGATCCAGTTCGGGTCCACCGCGTCGCTGAAGAAGCGAATCGAAGCGGGCGAGGCGTTCGATGTGACCATCATCACGACCGAGGCGATCGCCGATTTGATCAAGCAGGGAAAGCTGGCCGGGGCTTCGCGCGTCGACGTGGGCCGCTCCCGGCTGGGCATCGGCATCCGCGCCGGCGCACCGAGGCCGGACATCCGCACGCCCGACGCGCTCAAGAAGACCCTGCAGGAGACCAAGTCGATTACGTATCCGCAGGACGGGGCGAGCCGGGGCGCGATCGAAAAAATGTTCGAGCGGATGGGCATCGTCGCCGAGGTGAAGCCCAGGATCATCCTGGCGCCAGGCTCCGGGCCGGCGACCGAGAGCGTCGCGGCGGGCCACGCCGCGATGGTGATCACGCTATTCAGCGAAATCGTGCCGATTCACGGCGTCGAGATTCTGGGACCGCTGCCCGGCCAATACGGGATGGACATCCGCTTTGCCGCCGCGACCAGCGCGACGTCGGCCAGAATGCCGAGCGCCGGCAAGGCGCTGATCGCCTTCCTCTCGAGCCCCAGCCGCGGCTCCCGTTCTCAAGGCGAAGGGGATCGAACCGAGCTGGTACGCTCGCGAGTCCGCGCCGTCGGGCGCGACAATCACGCCCACGGGCCGTCCCCACTGCTGAACGGGTGTGCCGTTCTCACCGGTGCTGGCCAGGAAACCGGTCAGGAAGTCTTCGATCGGGCCCGGCTTGCCGTTGACCATCGGGAAGAACATCACCCGGTATCCCGATGCCACCGTCCGATTCCACGAGCCGTGCAGCGCCACGAACGTTGCGTAGTCGGGCACGAGATCGTCGCCCAGGTTGTCGCGTTCGTTGGTCGCGGTCCAGATCACATCGGTTCCGGCTGCAGCGTCAGCCCTACAGGATTGCGAATGCCTGACGCGTAGATCCGGGCGTCGGTGCCGTCCGGGTTCGCTTCCAGAATCGCCGCCCGGCGGCAATCTTTGCCGGCGTCGCTGTTCGAGGCCGAGCCGACGGCGATGTACAGCTTCGTTCCGGCGCGATTGAACACGATGTTTCGCGTCGAGTGTCCTCCTGTTCCGGCGCGAGAGCATTTTTCAAATGTAGTGTCCGCCTTCAGGCGGACCCCCAAGAGTCCGGCTAAAGCCGGACACTACAAACTGCACCGAAATGATCGCTCTAGAAGATCGCGATCGGGTTGAGCGGCGATCCCGTGCCGCCGTCCACCGGGATGGGACCTGCGGTCAGCAGGAACTCCCATCGGTTTTCGGCGGCGGCGGCCTCCGCCAGCGCTTCGAGGTCCATGTTGTCGAAGATGTTCGTGCCGAACCCGACCAGCAACATGGTGTGGACCGGCTGCACCACGCCTTCGACGCGCGACGGCATCACGTCGGTCGCCGCATCGCTGCCGACAATCGCGACGCCGCGCGCTTTGATCCACGGCAGCACGGAGGCATGGAACCCGGCACTGCTGGTCGACACCGGCCACGGGCCGAGCGCGCTGCGGCGGGCCCACCGCCCGGTGCGCACGAAAATCGCGTCGCCCGGCTGAGACCTTGACCTTCGCTCGCCGTTCCCATGCCTCAATGTCCTCGACGTAGATCGGCGTCCCGGGGTCCAGGTACGGCACACCCTTGAGGCGCGCAAAGTCGAGCAGGATGCCGCGCGTGACGATGCCACGCTTCAGGTTCTGGATCCCGAGCTTGCCGCACCCCTTCGACGTGCTCGCCGAGGGTGCGATGTCGTTGTAGAGCCGGTCGTTCCAGAGAAAGTGGCAGAGCGAATCCATGTGGCTCACGCCGTAGCCGTGATACGTGAATTCGTAGGTGTCGGTCCGCCTGGATGCGCCCATGGTGTGCTTGAAGGCCCCTGCCGGGTTGTCTGACGCCTCGTCGGGCATCGGGTTGTGCGAGAGCGACACGGTGAGGCCGCGGCGGACAAGGGCCGCCGCCTCGCGGACCTTCTGCGCGGTGACGAGGTTCATCGTGCCGAGCTCATCGCCGGTGCCCCAGCGGCCCCAGTTATTGATCTCTCGAAACATGGCATCGAACTCCGCGGCGGTTCGCGGCTTCCGTTCTTCCGCGGTCCGAACCGTCACCACCGTGGCGAGGAGCGCGAGAGCAGCGACGGCCCCCACCCAGACGTGGGGTGTTACGGGCTCGCGGGTCATCAAATCCTCCTCGCTCACGCGTCGACTGGACGCTTCGGTTTCCGTACGCCCCGAGTATGCCTCGCGACGATGCGGTGTCAAGCCTCCACGAGCCGCGTGTTGCGCCTCGGTGATAGTGTCCCCACCCGGACTCGTTAGAAATGTCCCCCTAAGCTTACGACCTCCGAGGAGGTCGTGGATTGGGACGGACGGCGATGAGTACGAACGAGCTGAAGCGCGCGGGGGTCTTAGCGCGCGTGGCGGCGAAGACGTTGACGTTGGGCGCGGCCGCAACCTTGATGGCGGTGAGCTACCGCCAGGCGAAGCGCTTGTATCGCCGGTATCGCACGACGGGCGCGGCGGGCTTACGGCATGGCAACGCCGGCCGGGCGTCGAATCGGGCGACGTCGCCGCGCGTGCGGCGCCAGGTACTGGCGCTGGTCCGCGAGAAATATGGCGGGGCGACCGAGGAGCGGTTTGGGCCCACGTTGGCGGCCGAGCATCTGGCGAGTGAAGACGGGCTGACGGTCGATCCGGAAACGCTGCGGCGGTGGATGCTGGCTGCGGGCCTGTGGAGCCGCACGCGGAAACGCAGTCCCCATCGTCGCCGCCGCGCGCGCATGGCGCACTTCGGCGAGCTGGTCCAGCTCGATGGCAGTATCCACCCGTGGTTCGAGGCCCGCGGGCCCTCCAGCTGTTTGTTGACGCTCGTCGACGATGCGACGGGTCGCGTCGCTGGGCCGCTTCGGCGCGCAGGAGACGATCTGGGCGGCCGTGGCGGTCCTGCGGCGCTGGATCGAGCGCGTACGGCATTCCGCGGGCGCTCTACACCGACTGGAAAAACGTCTATGTTCGGCGTGGCGAATCAGGCGGAGCGCGTCAGCGGCGCCGAGCCGCTGACGCAATTTGGGCGCATGTGCGCGACGTTGGGGATTCAGATTATTCCGGCGAGTTCACCGCAGGCCAAGGGCCGGATCGAACGGAATCACGGCACGCAGCAGGATCGGTTGGTGAAGAAGCTGCGGCGTCGCGGCATCACGGATCGCGACGCCGCGAATGTCTTTCTCGAGACCGAATACTGGGCCGACCACAATGCGCGGTTTGCGCAGGCGCCCGCTTCATCCGATGACTTCCACGTCGCGCGGCCCCGCGGTCTGCGGCTCGACTCGGTGTTTCGCCTCGAGGAAACGCGCACCGTCTCCAACGATTGGGTCGTGCAGTATCACAATCGGTTGCTGCAGCTCGAACGCCAGAGTGGCCACGCGCCGGCCCGCAGCACCGTGCTGGTTTGTGAGAACGCCGCGGGCACGCTGGAGATTCGATACCGCGATCGCGTGATGCGCTGGACTGAAATCAGCGCCGGCGCGGCCGCGCCGATCCGACCGGTCTCGGTGTCGTCCGCGACGATCGCCACGCGGCGCGGCCGTGCCACGAGGACCACGCGCCCCGGCCGATCACCCGTGGCGCCAGGGATTCAAAGACATGGGACGCGATGTGCCCTATTGGCAGCTCGTGAAGTGAAGACGCCTGTGGAAGCTGCCGGAGCCGTGGACGCGAAGAACGCGCCCACCGCTCCTTGGAAAACCCGAGAACGGTTTTCCACGAGCTTCCACAGGCATCGCCACCCAGGGGACATTTCTAATGAGGTAAGAACGGGGACATTTCTAAAGAGCTTTGACAGCCTCCACGAGCCGCGGTGATTCGGCGTCGATCCCTGCTCGATTCCGCAGTGCGGTCATCGCTCTCGAGCCGCGTCGCGCGGCGGGCGGCGCGCCACAGGATTGCGTCGAGCGTGGCTTCGGTTCATGATGCGCGCAGCGTCGACGGCTCCGGCCGCCGTGACCGCAGCGCTGGAGGCACATGACGACCCTGGAACGGTCCGCGACGCCTCAGCCCTGGCGATTGTCTGCGCGTTCGCGGCGCCGGTCGGCGGCCAGCCGCCGAATCTCGGCTACGACGACACGCCGATGCAGCCCGGCGGCAGGTGGCACATCCACGACGGCACCCGGCCGCAGCCGACCGTCGTCACGCCCGGGCCCGCGGCGCTCAACCCGGTGCCGCCTCCGGCCGACGCCACGGTGCTGATCGGCACGCGCGACGATCTCACCGCGTGGCAGATGATGGACGGCTCGCCGGCAACCTGGGCGATGACCAACGGGGTCGCTCGAGACCGGCAAGGGGGTGATGCGAACGCGCGCCGAGTTCACCGACTTCCAGCTGCACGTGGAGTTCGCGACGCCGCGCGAGGTCAAGGGCGACAGCCAGGGACGCGGCAACAGCGGTGTCTTCCTGCTCGGCAAGTTCGAAGTGCAGGTCCTCGACAGCTACCAGAACCCGACCTATCCGGACGGCCAGGCGGCCGCGCTCTACGGGCAGCATCCGCCGCTGGTGAACGCGTCGCGGCCGCCGGGGCAGTGGCAGACCTACGACATCGCCTTCACCGCCCCGCGTTTCAAGGCCGACGGCACGCTCGAGCGGCCGGCGTCGGTCACCGTCGTGCACAACGGCATCGTCGTCCAGAACGGCGCCACGTTCTGGGGACCGACTCTGCACAAGCAGATCGGCGCCTACACGCCGGACACGGCAAAGGGGCCGATTGCGCTCCAGGATCACGGCAACCCGGTCCGCTACAGGAACGTGTGGATCAGGCCGCTCTCGGCGCGCGACCCGTCGACCGCCCAGGCGCCGGCAACGCCGTCTCCGACCTTCGCGCTGTGGAAGAGCGGCGACCTCGTGAAGCACGACGAGGAGCTGTCGAAGCACGTCGGCGAGGACCACTCGTCGCGCGAGACGCTCGCCGACTACAAGAGCCACCGCTTCCGCATGCTGTATCGCGACGCCGACGGCAACCCCGAGCAGCACGACACGATCATCGACATCGTCTACGTGAAGAGCGGTGAGGGGACGCTCATGCTCGGTGGGACGATGGCCGGTCGGCGGACGACCGGGCCGGGCGAGTTCGTCGGCACGCGGCTCGATGGCGGGGAGCGTCATCCGCTCGGCGCCGGGGACATCGTGCACATCCCCGCGGGCATCCCGCACAGTTTCCTGGTGCCGCAGGGGAAGCATCTGACTTACGTGTTGCTCAAGATCCCGGCTGCGGAGAGATGAGCGACCGAGCGAGCGAGCGAGCGAGCTCAGGAGATCAACGATCTCTTCGGGGCATCGGGGAACTTGAACAGATGCTATGTAGGTTGATCGGACTGTAGCGGTGTCAGAACGGGCCGCGCAGTAAGCTCCCCGCAGACGTGCTTGCAGGCACAACGCAGGAGGAGCGATGACTGAAACGACCCGTTCCCTGGAGTGTAGCGCAGCGACGTTCTATCTGGCCCTCGAGCTGGGAAGTACGAAGTGGACCTTGGCCTTCAGTCCGTCGATCGCGGCGCGCCCGCGCCTGCGGGTGATCGCGGCCGGTGACCTCGCCGGGTTGCAGCGGGAGATCGGCCGCGCGGCGGAGCGGTTTGGCGTGCCGCGCGAGACGCCGGTGTGGAGCTGTTACGAAGCGGGCCGCGATGGCTTTTGGCTGCATCGGTGGTTGGTGGCGCAGGGGATTCGGAATCTGGTCGTCGATTCGTCGAGCATCGAGGTGAATCGCCGGCGGCGGCGGGCGAAGACCGACCGGCTCGATGTCAGCCACTTGTTGACGTCGTTACAGCGGTGGGTGGCCGGCGAGCGACGGGTCTGGAGTGTGGTCCACGTGCCGTCGCCGGAGGCGGAAGCGGCGCGGCAGCTGACGCGGGAGCTGGCGACGATTCGCGAGGACCGGACACGGATTCGGAATCGCCTGCTCGGCCTGCTCGCCACGCAGGGCATTCGGTGCGCGTTGACGCGGCGGTTCCCCGAGTCAGGTGGCGCGGGTCGAGACGGGCGATGGCCGACCACTGCCGCCGGCGTTCCAAGCGCGGCTCCTGCGCGAATGGGCCCAGCTCGAGGCGATTGAGGCCCGCCGGGGCGTGCTCCGCGCCGAGCGGGCGGCCCGGATTCGCGACGGCGGCGATCGCGTCGCGCAGGTGGCGCGGGCGCTGTGTACCGTGCGCGGGATCGCCGACTCGAGCGCGGCCGTCTTCAGCGCCGAATTGTTTGGGACGCGGACGTTTCAAAATGGGCGGCAGCTCGGCGCGCTCACCGGGTTGGCGCCGGTACCGTATCGCAGCGACCAACGCGTCGCCGACCAAGGCATCAGTAAAGCGGGACGGGGCGAGTTGCGCCGCCTCAGCATCCAACTGGCGTGGTGCTGGCTGCGCTGGCAGCCCGACAGCGCCTTAGCGCAGTGGTTCCGGCATCGGTTCGCCACCGCGGGCGGGCGCAGTCGGCGCATCGGGATCGTCGCGGTGGCGCGCAAGCTGGTGATCGCGTTATGGCGCTACGTCGACCAGGGCGTGATTCCCGCGGGCGCACGACTGAAACGCGCGCACTGAGTGCTCGTCGTCGCCCTCACTGGTGCGTGCCGCTCGCTTGACCTCCGGGTTCCTGCGGGAACCGCCCAACAGATGGAGCGGCACGCCCCTGCGGTCCAGCGCATGAATGCAGCTGGTGAGTGGTCATCAAGCCACCACGGATAGAAGGTGGTTGGGCAGCGCCCGACCCCGCGGACCGGCCAGTGGGACGCACGGGTACGACCGACCGATCGGCTCGCAATCAGCGCCGCCTCCGCGGCCTCCTGCAGGTTGAGAGGCCGCTCCGGCGGAGGCGCGCTCGAACGATAGTGAACGGCGGGGGTTTGACAACCGACAACCTCATAGAAGGAGGTCAGGAGGTCAGGAGTTTTTTTTCTTAAGTAAAAAAGCTTCCTGATCTCCTGATCTCCTGGCCTCCTGTTTGATTCCCCGTTGTCACGAAGAGATCTCCTGATCTCAGTTCGAGCCCATCACCCTGATGAAATCGCCCCACGCCGTCACCGGCCCATGGATGGGCGCGAGCGTCGTGATATCGAGCTTCAAACGGCGCACGTTGTTCAGGAACGTTTTCGCCGCTGCGGTCGGCGGTGGCGTTGGCGCGCCGGCAGGCGGGGCGTTGTACAGGTCGGCTTCGACGACGATCTTTTCCTTCGGCAGGTACGCGATCAGCATGCCGTCGGCATGATTGAGACCCTGGATGTGGTGAACGTCCATCGTCCGCGTGCCATCGCTGAGCGTGTATTTCTCGACGACCGTTTCGAAGCGGTACCCCTCGGCTGCTTCTTCCGGCGGAAACAGCGATAGCCGGTCGGGCTCCAACGTCCGCTGCGCCTTGAGCGAGAACACCTCCTGGCCGTAGAAGTCGCGGTTGCCTCGATAGGTGATGATCGCCGACCCTTCGTCGTGGACGTAGGTGCGCAGTCCGCCGGAATGGTCGAAGTGATGGTGCGTGTTGACGACGTAGTCGATCGACTTGTTGGGGAAGAGTTTCCTGACCTCCGCGATCACCGCGAGTGAGCGCCGCTCGTCCAGCGGCGCCTCGACGACGGCGACGTAATCGCGGAACTCGACCGCGACGCTGTTGTGGGAGCCGCCGCCGATGGAATAGACGCCGTCGGCCAGTTTCTGCGACTCGACCCGCAGCGGCGGCGGGGTGAAGTTCCGGATCGCATCCGGGACGGCGATGGGATCGCCGCAGGCGTTCGGCTCGACGGTCGCCACGGTCATGTCGAAGCCGTGGTGTCCGCCTCGGACGACGGGGTTGCCGCTCGATTCGTCATCCAGATCGTCGTGATGATGAAACCGGGTGGGAAACTTCACCGTTCCGAACGTCTTGTAGCTGCTGTAAACCGTCTCGTAGTACATGTCGCCGACGACGACGTTGGGGATCCACGTCTGTACTCTCTCGATGACGTTGTCGGCATTGATCGTCGCGTTCACCCGGTACTTGTCGAGCAACGTGATCGAGATCATCGTGACGCGCTGCTTGCCGCCGCCCTCGCCACCCTCGTAGCGGGTCAGCATCACGGGGTTTTGTGCCGCCAGCGCCGCCTTCACGAAGCCGTGCGGTGTGAGCCAGAGATCGAGCTGCCGCCGGGCAGCCGCGACCGGGCTCGGGTTCGTTCCCTGCTGGACCCAGGCATGGTCGCCGCTCACCATCGTCACCTGCCGCGCCTCGCCCTCGATCGGGACGCCTCCACCGCGAGCCGGGTAGGTGCCCTGGCGGGTCACCTGTTCTTCGCGCGCGGATCTGGTGTCGAAGTTGACCGTCTTCTTGTAGCTCGCGAGCTCGACGCGCGGCCAGTCGTCTCTCGGCGTATAGTTCTGGCCGACGATCCCGACATAGCCGGCACCCGAGTAGGTGATGCATCGCAGGGAATCGGCGCCGATGTTCTTTTCGACGGCGCGCAGAACCGCTTTCGCGTCCTGCGCGGCCAGCCTCGGGCCGGCGAGCGCGGTGGGGATCAAGGCGAGACAGAGCAGTAGGAGCCTTCGGGACATCGTGCCTCCCTCTTGCTGCAGTGACGGTGAGCGGCAACACGGTAACACTATGAGCGGGGTCTTATGCGCGCTTTCTCCTTCTGGCTGCCCGGGTTGTTGATTGCCGGCGTCGCGGCGCCATTTGCGCAGGTCGTCGATCCCGGGCGTCAGACGTTCGTGACACGCTGTGCCAGCTGCCATGGCACCGACGGCAACGGCGGCGAGCTCGGGCCGGGCATTGCCGCGCGTGTGGCCGCGCGCACCGATCAGGAGCTGGCCACGGTGATTCACGACGGGTCGCCGGCGTCAGGCATGCCGGCCTTTCCGGCGATCGCCGGCCAGGAACAGGCTGATCTCACCCGCTTCCTGCGGACGCTGAAGCCGCGCGACTCTTTCGCGCCAACGCGCGCGAAGCTGCCGCTGGCCGGCGGCGGCGAGATCGAGGGGCTCGTCCTCAATCAGAGCGCATCCGATCTGCAGCTGCTCGGCGACGATCGTCAAATCCACCTGCTGCGAAAAGACGGCGCGCGCTACCGCCCGGTGACGACGCAGACCGACTGGCCGTCGTACAACGGCCTCACCAACGGCAGCCGCTACAGCACGCTGACGCAGATCGACAAGACCAGCGTGTCGCGGCTGGCGCCGAAGTGGGTCTTCAGCCTCCGCAATACCTCGAACCTGCAGACGACCCCGCTGGTGGTGCAGGGCGTGATGTATGTCACCAGCGCCAACGAGTGCTACGCGCTCGACGCCGGCAGCGGTCGTCCGATCTGGCACTACCAGCGGCCGCGGACCAAGGGGCTGATCGGCACGTCGGCGGGAGGCGCGAACCGTGGCGTCGCCGTCGGCGCCGACCGAGTGTTCATGGTCACGGACCACGGACACCTGATCGCGCTCAACCGGTATACCGGCGCGCTGATCTGGGAAACCGAGATGGCCGACTGGCGGCAGAACTACTACAGCAGCGGCGCGCCGCTGGTCGTCAACGGCCTGGTGATTGCGGGGATCTCGGGCGGCGACGAAGGCGTGCGCGGGTTTCTCGCGGCGTACGACGTCGGGTCCGGCAAGGAAGTCTGGCGCTTCTGGACGGTGCCGCGGCCGGGCGAGCCCAAATCCGAGACGTGGCAGGGGAAAGCGATCGATCACGGGGGCGCGGCCACGTGGATGACCGGCACCTACGATCGCGAGCTCGACACGCTGTATTGGCCGGTCGGCAATCCCGGCCCCGACATGATCGGAGACGATCGGCTCGGCGACAACCTGTACTCCGATTCGATCATCGCGCTCGATCCGAAGAGCGGCCGGCTGAAGTGGCACTTCCAGTTCACACCGCACGACGTCTGGGACTACGACGCCCAGGAGCCGCCGGTGCTCGTCGACGTCAACTGGCAGGGGCAGCCGCGCAAGCTGCTCGTGCAGGCGAACCGCAACGGCTTCTTCTACGTGCTCGATCGCACCAACGGCAAGTTCCTGCTCGGCAAGCAATATGTGAAGAACGTGACGTGGGCATCGGGCCTCACCGCCGAGGGGCGCCCGATCGTCGTGCCGGGGATGGAGCCGACGCTCGAGGGCAAGCGGGTGTGTCCGTCGCTCGACGGCGCGTCGAACTGGTATTCGGCGTCGTACAACCTCGTCACCAATCTCTTCTACGTGCAGACCAACGACAAGTGCGGCCTGTTCACGCGCACGAACATGGAATGGGCCGGTGGCAAGACCTTCATGGGCGGCTCGTTCGGCCCGGCGCCGGAGCCGGCGCAGCGGATCCTGCGCGCCATCGACATTCAGACCGGCAAGGCAGTCTGGGAACTGCCGCAGACCGGCGCGGTGGAGTCGTGGGGCGGCGTCCTCAGCACCGCTGGCGGCATCGTCGTGTTCGGCGAAGACAGCGGCGCGTTGATGGCAGCCGACGCGGCGACCGGCAAGGTGTTGTGGAGTTTCCAGACCAGCGCGCTGTGGAAGGCGTCGCCGATGACCTACATGTTCGACGACCAGCAGTACATCGCGATCGCAGCTGGTCCGAACATCATCGCTTTCGGCCTGTAGTGCGCATTTCAGGCTTCGCGTAGTGTCCGCCTTCAGGCGGACCTCCGTCAGTCCGGCGTCAATGTCCCAACAGGAGGAGCGCGCCAGCGAGCGCAGCCAGGGTCCACAGCGTCGGCGTCACTTCACGCGCGCGCCCGGCGACGGCGTAGAGCAATGCATGCAGGAGGAATCCCCACAGGATGCCCTGCGTGATCGACAACGTGAGCGGGATCAGCACGACGGTGACGAACGCCGGCAGCGCGTCCTCGATTGACGTGAAGTCGATCGTCGCGACCGACTGGAACATCGAGACGCCGACCAGGATGAGCACCGCGCCGGTCGCATAGGCCGGCACCGCCGCCGCCAGCGGCGCGAGGAAGAAGCAGGGCACGAAGCAGAGCGCCGTCACCACCGACGCGCGGCCGGTGCGCGCGCCCATCCGGATCCCGGCGATGCTTTCCACGTAGGCGGTGCCCGGCGACGTGCCGGCGAGGCCTGAGCTCAGCGTCGCGACCGCGTCGACGATCAGGCCGCGGCGCAGGTTGATCGGGCGGCCGTCGCGGTCCGTGAGGCCCGACGCTTTCGCCACGCCGATAAAGGTCGAGAGCGAATCGAAGAGATCGGTGAAGAGGATCGCGACAATCGCCGGCAGCAGCGTGAGCTTCAGCGCGCCGCGGATGTCGAGCTTCAGGAAGGCCGACGAAAAATCTGGCGCGCTGGTGAACTGGTCGGGCGGCTGGGCGTAGCCCAGCGTCCACGCGAGCGCGGTCACCGAGAAGATCGCGGCGAGGAACGCCAGTGGATTGTTGCGGCGCATCAGCGCCGCCGCGATGAGGATACCGGCGAGCAGGAACGCCGCGCGGTGATCGAGCGTCCCCATCCGGACGATCGTTGCCGGGTCGGCGACGACCAGGCCGGTATTGCGCAGCCCGATGAAGGTGAGGAGCAGGCCGATGCCGCCCGCCGCCGCGGCGCGCAGCCCGGTGGGGATCGCCAGCGCAATCCGCTCGCGGATCGGCGTCGCCGAGACGGCGAGGAACAGCACGCCGGCCCAGAACACCATGCCGAGCGCCGTCTGCCACGGCACCTTGTCCTGGATCACGATCGTGAAGGCGAAAAAGGCGTTCAGGCCCATGCCCGGCGCGACCGCGAACGGCAGCTTCGCGTAGAGGCCCATCAAGAGCGTCATGCTGCTGGCAATCAGCACCGTCGCCGTCAGCGCGCCCGAGAACGGCATGCCGGTCCCCGGCGTCGACAGGATGCCGGGGTTGACGACGACGATGTACGCCATCGTGAAGAAGGTGGTGACGCCGCCGATTACGTCGGCATAGAGTAGACCGCGGCGGTCGTCAGTCAGTTGAGTCGTCAAGGTTGGAATAGTAATCGATGAACAGAACCCTTCTACGACGCTCAGGGCGGATGCGTCGAGCGATTGCGGCGGGTCTCGCGAGCCTGACGTTGTCGGCATGTGTCGCCCGCGACGCGGCTGCGCCGGCGCCGCCGCCCGCGCCGCCGCCGGTCGTCGTGCAGGGAGCGATGGACGTCGAGGTGCAGCGCCTCGTCGGCTCGCTCGAGAACGCGAAGGAAGAAAAAGTCCGGGGCTGGACGTTCTGGCGCGGCACGGTCGACGGCTACCCGGTGATCGTCTCGAAGACGCTGAAGGGCATGTCCAACGCCGCCGCCGCCACGGCGCTCGCGGCGCAGCTCTATCACCCGGCGGCGATCATCAACCAGGGGACGTCGGGCGGGCATCAGCCGGATCTGCACGTTTACGACATCGTGCTCGGCGCGCAGGCGGTGAACCTCGGCTCGTTCAAGACCGGGTACCGGCCGCGCGGCAAGGGGAGCGCGCTGGCGGAGTGGGTACCGCTCGATCTGAACCGGACCGAGGGCAGCGCCGGCGAGAACCCGGAGGCCCACCGCATGCGGCGGTTCAGCGGCGACGAGGGCCTGCTCGCGGCGGCGCGGAGCGTCACCGGCACCTACCAGAAGGGACGCGTCGTCGAGGGGGTCATTGGATCGGCGGATGTGTGGAACAGCGAGATCGATCGCATCGATCGGTTCCGCGAGCAGTACGGCACGGCGGTCGAGGAAATGGAGACGGCGTCAGCGGCGCAGATCGCGGCGCTCTTCGACGTCCCGTTCCTCGGCATCCGCGTGCTGTCGAACAACATCACCAACGACGGCAAGTACGATCCGCGCACCGGCGATGCGTGCCAGGGATACGTCTACGACGTGGTCAAGGCCTACATTGGTCAGCGATTAAAGCGTTGAAACCCATGCGTACGTAGGCCGCGGCTTCAGCATCGAGGTTCTTGAATGCGGCCCTGCCTCGACGCATGATGTGCGCATGCACGAAGCCGAAGAGCCCCAGCCTGGAGCCGTCAGCCGGCGGGCCGCACTCAGAGCGCTCGGCACGGGTCTCGGCACAGTTGCGGCGCTGCCGTGGCTGTCCGAGGAAGGGGTGTTCGCGTTCGCTCGCATCCAGGAGACGAATGCAGCGCCGCAGCTCAAAGTGCTCTCGCGGTCGCAGTTCAAGACCCTCGAGACGCTGGTTGAGGCGATCATTCCCACCGACGACCGATCTCCCGGCGCGAAGCAGGCGCGGGTGGCCGACTACATCGATCTGCTGCTCAGCGAGGCCGACCCCGAGTTGACCCTGGAATGGCTCGGCGGGTTGGCGGCGCTCGACACCGAAGCCACGACGCGGTTCCGCGTGCCCTTCGACCGGCTCGGCGGCGGTCAGCTCGACACCATCCTCCAGAGCATCAGCCGCAACGAGCGGGCGCCGCAGACGCCGCTCGAGACGTTCTTCGTGATGGCGAAGCAGGCCACCGTTCGCGGCTACTACACGTCGAACATCGGCATCCACGAGGAGCTGCGCTACAAGGGCAATCAGTTCCTCCGGGAGTTTGTCGGCTGCCAGACCGAAGAGGGCAAGGACTGTCCACACTGCGGACAGAAGCATCAGTAGCGGGGGACCCGTGATGCAGGCTGATCCTACGCTCGACGTCAACCTGACGCGCGCGCTCGAAGAGTCGAAGCGGCTCGCCGACTCGATCAAGCCCGGCAGCGATCGCTGGGACGTCATCGTCGTCGGCAGCGGCGCGGCGGGGGGGATGGCGGCGTTCCAGCTGGCGATGGCCGGTGTCAAGGTGCTGTTGCTCGAAGCCGGCCGCATGATCGACGTGCGCACCGAGTACAAGACGATGGAGTGGCCGTACGCGTCGATGCGGCGCAACCGGCTGCCGCCAGGCGAGCGCCCGGTCGCCGTCGCCGAATACAGCTTTCTCGATCGCCCGTACGGATCCAATCCCGCCTTCGCGAAGCACAAAAAGGTGATGTCCTACGCGGCCAACCGGTTCACGCGCAACTGGCTGGTCGACGAGCGGCAGCACCCGACGACTGGCACGCCGTACGCATGGGTGCGCTCGAACATCCTCGGCGGCAAGACGAACTTCTGGGGCCGCGGCGCGCTGCGGTACGGGCCGCTGCAGTTCAACGCCGCCAGCCGCGACGGCTTCGACGTCGACTGGCCGATCTCGTACGACGACGTGAAGCCGTACTACGACAAGGTCGACCTGCTGCTCGGATGCTCCGGCACGAACGAAGGGCTCGCGCAAGTGCCGGACGGCGTGTTCCAGCGTCCGTCGAAGCTGAATTGCGTCGAAGTGGCGTTCAAGCGCGCGATCGCGACCGATGGGGCGCCACTACATTCCCGGGCGCGCGGGCGTGACGACCGACGGCGTCCTGAACAACAAGTACCGCGCGCGCTGCGCCGGACGCGGACGGTGCGGGCGCGGCTGCGACATCCAGGCGGCGTTCCACTCGCCGACGGCGCTGATCTATCCGGCGCGCGACAGCGGGAAGTTGACCGTGCGGCCGTACTCGATGGTGTCCGAAGTGCTGGTCGGCGACGCGTCGAACCGCGCCAGCGGCGTGCGCGTCATCGACGCGAACACGCGCGAGGTGATGGACTTCAAGGCGCCGGTGGTCGTGCTCGGCGCGGGCGCGCTCGATACGACGCGCATCCTGCTCAACTCGCGGTCGAGCGCGCATCCGGACGGCCTCGGGAATTCATCCGGCGTGCTCGGCTGCTACTTGAGCGAGCACATCATGGGGATCCGCGGCAGCGGCTACATCCCGGCCCGGATCGGGACCGAAGCGACGCTCGACGACGGGCGTCCGGTGGCGCCGTACATCCCGCGGTTTCGCAATGTCACCGATCGGCATCCGGACTTCATCCGCGGCTACCATTTCCAGGGCGGCGGCGGCTGCGCCGAGTTCCCGAGCATGGCGAACGACATCGCCGGCTATGGGAAGGGCTTCAAGTCGAGCGTGCGCAAGTACTATCCTGCCCTCATCAGCTTCGGCGGCTTTGGCGAGGTGCTGCCGCGCAAGGAGAACCGCGTCACCATCGATCCAGTCGTAAAGGACGCGTGGGGCATTCCGGTCCTGCGGTTCGACTACATCTTCCGCGACAACGAACTGAAGATGGCCAGGGATATGGCCGACTCGATCGAGGAGATGCTGACGGCGGCGCACGCCGAGGACATCAAGATCGAGCGCGAGCCGCTGCCGCCCGGTTGGTCGATTCACGAGATCGGCACGGCGCGCATGGGTGACGATCCGCGCGACATCGGTCACCGACCGTTTCTGCCGGCTTCACGATGCGAAGAACGTCTACATCGCCGATGCGGCGCCGTTCGTCTGCGGCGGCACCCAGAACACCACCTGGTCGATCCTGGCGATGGCGTGGCGGACGATGGACTATCTGAAAGACCGTCTGCGGGCCGGCGACGCGTGATGGATCGCCGCGCCTTCCTCCAGTCGCTCGCGATCGCCCCGTTCTGGCCGCTGCAGGATCGCGGCAGGGCAGGACGGGAGAAGGCGGTCCTGATCTCGATGCTGCCGGCGGACCTGTCCTACGCGGCGCGCTTCAAGATTGCTCGCGATGCCGGCTTCGACGCCGTCGAAATGCAAACCATCGCGCGCGACGACGAAGCGGCGGACGTGCGCGACGCAGCCCTGGGGGCCGGGCTGCGGATTCACTCGGTGATGAACGCCGATCACTGGCGGTTCCCGCTGTCGAGCGGCGACCGCGACGTCGTCAACCGCAGCGTCGCCGGGATGGAAACTGTCGCTGCAAAATGCCGCGCGATGGGGCGCCGATACCGTGCTCCTGGTGCCGGCCGTCGTCGACGCGACGACCTCGTACAAGGACGCGTGGACGCGGTCGCAGCAGGTGATTCGAGAGCGGCTGCTGCCGATGGCGAGCGAGCTCAAGGTGATCGTCGCCGTCGAGGAGGTATGGAACAAGTTCCTCCTGAGCCCGCTGGAGTTCGCCCGCTACGTCGACGAGCTCGACTCGCCGTGGCTGAAGGCGTACTTCGACGTCGGCAACGTCGTGTTCTACGGCTACCCGCAGGACTGGATTCGCATCGCTCGGCGCCCGCATCGCGAAGGTGCACCTCAAGGACTTTCATCTCGATCGGCCGAACGGCCGCTTCGCGTGGACCAACATCGGCGACGGCGACATCGACTGGCGCGAGGTGCGGCGCGCGTTCGACGACATCGGCTATCGCGGCTATGTCACGACCGAAGTCGCTGGCGGCGACGCCGCCTACCTCAAGGACCTGGCGGGCCGCGTCGATCGGTTCCTCGCCGGCCAGAAGCCCGTCTAGTCTCCGACGCTGGATGAATGGACGATCGAATCCGCGCCCTGGCCGTGAAAATCTGGGATTACCATCACCTCGATCACCAGCTCGCACCGGCGGACGCGATTCTGGTCCTCTGCAGTCACGACACGGCCGTCGCCGCGCGCGGCGCCGAGCTCTTTCTGCAGGGATGGGCGCCGCTGCTGATCTTCGCCGGCGGCCTTGGCGCGATCACGCGGCGCCTGTGGGACGAGCCGGAAGCGGATCGGTTCGCCCGCATCGCGATCGCCATGGGCGTTCCGCAGGAGCGCATCCTCGTCGAGAACGCGTCGACCAACACCGGTGAGAACATCCTGTTCACGAAACAGCTGCTCGCCGTGAAGGGACTCGATCCACAGACGTTCATCGTCGTGCAGAAACCGTACATGGAGCGCCGGAGCTATGCGACTTTCAGGAAGGTCTGGCCGGAAAAACAGGTGTGCGTGACGTCGCCGCGCGTCTCGCTCGACGACTATCTGCGCGAATACTCACACGGCGCGCTCTCGACCGACGACGTCATCGGCATCATGGTCGGCGATCTGCAGCGGCTCCGGCTCTATCCGGCGAAAGGCTTTCAGATCCCCCAGGACATCCCCGACGATGTGTGGCGGGCGTACGAAGAGCTGGTCGATGCCGGATACGACAAATATCTGATCTGACGTGCTGGTCGCTCACCCGCCGGACCCACCCGACCCACCCGACCTGATCTTGATGTTCCGGTAGGCGGCGCGATCGCCGTGGTCCTGCAGTCCGATGTGGCCGCGCCGCGCCCGACCGTAGGTCGCGTAATCCTTGAACTTGCTCTGCCTTGACTCGCCGCTCCCAGTCGGGCGTCCACAGCTCGTACTCGACCACCTTCACACCGTTCAGCCAGTGCTCGACATGCGCACCGCGCACCAACAGGCGGGTCTGGTTCCACGTGCCGATCGGTTTGGTGACGTCGCGCGACGGGGGATGCAGATCGTAATTCGCGCCGGTGTACTGCACCGCCTTCAGCGGCTCCTTGTACGGCATTGTCGATGATCTGATACTCCGGCGCCGTGTGCCACATCACATCGTCGTCCTCGGTGACGCGATAGAAGAGGCCGCTGTTGCCGTTTGGCGACAGTTTCCATTCGAGCGTCAGCTCGAAATCGTCGAACTCGTCGACGGTGACGATGTCACCGGCTTCGCCGACGCGCGTGAGCTCGCCGTCGATGGCCTGCCAGCCGGCGGGCAGCGTCGGCTGCCGGAAGCCGCGCCAGCCGGCCGTGGTCTGCCCGTCGAACAGCAGCCGCCAGCCCTCGGCCCGCTCTTTCGCATTGATCGTGTTCATCGTTGACTGTGCGGCGGAAGTCCCGCCGGCGGCGAGCGCCCCGAGCAGCACGCCCGCCACCATGTGGAAGAAGCCGCGGCGTGAAGCAATGTTGGTCATAGAAAGATCCCTTGTCTAGCTTCTACCTCCTAGCATCACCTAGCACCTAGCTACCTAGCACCCTAGCACGCTAGCAACGCAGCCAGCAACTAGTCAGCAACCAGCGGCAACGTAACGGGCCTCCCCCCAAGCTCCGCCGATTGGTCCGCCGCGAGGCAGACCTCCATCGTCTTCTGGGCCTCGAACACATTGATCGAGGTCTCGCGGCCTTCGAGCACGCACGCCACCAGTTCGTCGATCTCGGCCTGGAACGGATGGTGCGTCACGTCGGCCGAGTCGGGCATCGTGCAGACGATGCGGATCGCCGGCCGGCCGGCCGGGTCGGTAGCCGGCGCGAGCCGGACGTCCGGAAACGGATTCGCCGCCGCCAGCTCCTGCAGCTCGATCGGCCGGTCGAGCCACTGCAGCAGATCCTGCCGCAAGGTTGCCCGGTCGCCCATCAGCTCGACGAGAAAGGAATACGGCATCATGAAATCGGTGGAGCTGGTCACATGCCCGAGCGCGGAACCGCCGAGGGTCATGTTGGCAACAATCGAAGTCGGAAACTGGTAGCCCTTGGTAATGTGCGTATGCAAGGCGCTCACGGCGTCCGGCTCCAGACCCGAGCACCAGCGCAGCGCATCGACCGCATGGCACCCGGCCGCGAGCAGGTGGCTCCGCCCGCTCTCGCGCGTGCGCACCCACGACCATCCGCTGTACCAGTCGGTGACGCGCGACAGGTACTGCGTGCGCGCGAATCGGATGTCACCGAGCCAGCCCTCTGTCCGCAGCCACCGCGTGAAGGCCAGAAACGGGTTGTAGCGCAGTTCGAAGGACACGATCGTCCGCACGCCGGCGCGCCGTACCGCATCGCGAACGCGGACCAGTTCGTCGACGTCGAGGCCGGTCGGTTTTTCGAGCAGGAGGTGCTTGCCGGCACGCGCCGCCGCGACCGCCTGCGCGGCGTGCAGATGGTTCGGCGTCGCGATCGAGACGATGTCGACGTCGGGCGCGGCGAGGACCTCATCGTAGCTGGTGGTGATCCGCGCACCGGGGAGCGCGATGCCGTAGCGGGCGAGGTTGGCGCGGGCGCGGTCGGCGTCGCGCGCGCACAGCCAGGTGACCTCGCTGTGCGGGTTGCGCAGAAACGCGGCAATGTGCTGCGACGCGCACCAGCCAACGCCGCAAATGGCAACGCCAAGTTTTCGATCGGCAGTGGGCATTTCGTCGCGATGTAGCCTAAACTACGCCGCATGATGAAGGCAAAAGGCTGCGCTCCGTTGATCGCCACGGGTGCGCTGGTTGCCGTCATGATGACGGTGGCCGGCGAAGGCGCCGACGACTTCGTGCCGCTGTTCAACGGGCGGGATCTCAGCGGCTGGAAGATCCCGGCCGGCGACAACGGCCACTGGCGCGTGGTCGATGGCGTGATCGACTACGACGCCGAAAGCGAGGCGGCCGGCGACAAGAGCCTCTGGTCGGCGCAGGAGTTCGGCGACTTCGTGCTCCGCGTCGAGTGGCGCATCAAGAGCACGCCGTACACCAATCCGTCGGTGCCCATCATCCGCTTCGACGGCACGCACAAGAAGGACGCGTCGGGGAAAGAGATTCGGATCGCCGTGCCGGATTCCGATTCCGGGATCTACCTGCGCGGCTCGAGCAAGGCGCAGGTGAACATCTGGGGATGGCCGACCGGCTCCGGCGAGGTCTACGGCTATCGCACCGACGCGTCAATGCCCGCCGCCGTCCGCGCCGGCGTGACCCCGAAGCGCAACGCCGATCGCGACATCGGCGCCTGGAACAGCTTCGAGATCACGATGCGCGGCAGCCGGCTGACAGTCGTGCTCAACGGCGAGGAAGTCGTAAGCCATGCGGAGTTGCCCGGTGTCGCCGCGCGCGGGGCGATCGCCCTGCAGCACCATGGCGAGAAGAAGAACGGCGTCTGGGTTCAGCCGCCAAGCCTGGTGCAGTTCCGGAACATCTCAATCAAGCTCATCGCGCCAGGGTAAACGCGTACAAACTGTCGCCCGCGCCGACGACCACGAATTGCCGGCCGTCCAGCATGAAGGTGATCGGCGCATTCGACGGGTTTGCCGCGAGGCCGGCGTGCCACACGGGATCGCCGGTCGAGGGATCGTAGGCGACGAAATTGCCCGAGCCGTCGCCGCCGAAGAGCAGATCGCCGGCCGTCGTCAACAGACCCATCGCGCCGCCCTCGCTCAGCGGGTGCCGCCAGCGGATCCTGCCGGTGCGGTAGTCGATCGCCTTGAGGAAGATCTCCCGGCCGCCGGCGCCGCCCACACCGACGGCGCCGCCGCCGTACCCTTCTGGCCGCTCGTCGGTGTCGGTCAGGTACTGGAAGCCGTAGGACTGGGCGGTTCCGACGTAGAGCAATCCGGTCTTGGGGCTGAAGCTCGGTGGCGGCCAGTTGGTGGCCGAGCCGGGGGCGACCAGCACGCCGTCCACCGTCGCATCCTTCGCCGGGTTGTTGATCGGCTGCCCCTTGGCGTTCACGCCGAGCGACCAGTTCATGAAATCGACGTACGGGACCGTCAGGACGCTCTTACCGTTGGTGCGATCGATCAGGAAGTAGTAGCCGTTGCGCGCCGCCTGCGCCACCAGCTTTCGCGGCCGGCCATCGACCTGTCCGTCGAGCAGCACCGGCACCTGCGCGCTGTCCCAATCGTGGGTGTCGTGTGGCGAAGTCTGAAAATACCACATCATGTTTCCGGTGTCCGGGTTGAGCGCGACCAGCGAGCAGGTGAACAGGTTGTCACCCTTGCGGCTGCGCGGTGCGAACACCGGATTCGGGTTGCCGGTGGGCACGTAGAGCAGGTTCAGTTCCGGATCGTAGGTTGGCGGCAGCCAGGTCATCCCGCCGCCGTGCGTCATCGAGTATTCGTCCGGCCAGGAATCGGACCCGGCGTCGCCGAGCTTCTGCGGCGTCGTGTACCACCGCCATTGCAGATCGCCAGTCTCGGGATCGCGCGACTCGAGGAACCCCTGCACGTCGAGCGAGTCGCCGCCGACGCCGACGATGACATGGTTTCTGATCACGATCGGCGCCGGCGTGCAGAAGGTACTGCTGCCGGACGTCGGCGATCTCCTTGTGCCAGCGCTCCTTGCCGGTGGCGGCGTCGAGCGACACCAGATAGCAGTCGGGCGTCTCGAAGAACAGGTAGTTGCCGTAGAGGCCGACGCCGCGATTGCCAATGTGGATCCCGCCGCGCGTCCGCCAGTAGTAATGCCAGATTTCCTTGCCGGTGCGGGCGTCGATCGCGTAGGCGTGATCGGGCGCCGAAAAATAGAGCACGCCGTTGACCATCAGTGGCGTCGCCTTGATCGTCACGGTCGCAGACGGCCCGCCCCAGTAGTACGGATCGCCGGCGCGGTATTCGCCGCCCGCGTTGGCGCTCTCCTGCGCGGAGGCGCGATGGATCCACGCCAGCGACAGCGTCTTGACGTTGGCTGCATTGATCTGGGAGAGCGGGCTGTAGCGCCGCCCGGAATAGTCGCCGTAATGGGTCGGCCACGCGTCTTTCTCGCGCGCCGCCGGGTCGAGGGCCTGTCCTGCGAGCGCAATCGGCAGAACCGACGCGCAGAGTGACAACAGGGTCAGAATCGTTTTCATCTTTCCCTCGCCTTACGTCAACGTCGCCAGGTACGCCGCCAGGTTGTGAATGTCGGTGTCGGTGTATTTCGGCAACAGGTTGATGTGGCCCTGCAGCGGATCGGTGACCTGCACCCTGGGGACGTTGCCGCTGCGCAGCCAGGAACGCGGCATCCCGGCGTCGTCGCGGATCGTCACGTCGAAGTCGGTCAACCGGACCAGGACACCGGTGAACGATTCACCGGAGGGCAGCGAGATCGTCGCCTTGCGCGCGGTTCGAGAGGATGCGCCGGCGCCGCCTTGTCCGCGTCCTCCGCCAGCGATCGTGCCGAACGCGATCAGGGTCTGGAGCGTCGGGCCGTCGTGGCGGGCGCCGATGCCCTTCAGATCGCCGGCCGGCGAGTGGCAGGAGCTGCACCCGCCCGCGCCGTTGAAATACGCCTCGCCGTCTTTCGCATTCCCGGTCATCACGTATTGCAGCTGGTAATTCGTGCGCTCGGCGGCGTAGGTGATCTCGCGATGCAGGAAGGTCGCGAGATCGGTGATGTCCGCGGCCGTCAGCGGAATCGGCGGCGCGCTCTTATCGGGGTGGCCGGCTTCGAGGTAGGCGCCGATCTGCCGCCCGTTGATGTCCTGCAGAACGAGCACGGAACGAACCAGATCCGGGCCCGAGAATCCTTGTCCGCCGCGGGCGTTCGCGCGATGGCAGGAGGCGCACTTGCCGCCAAATGCTGTGCGTCCGCGTTCGACGGCGGCCGGATCGAACGCGCGAAGCCGGTCGACGCCGCTCTGAACGCCAGGGAGAGGCGTCTGTGCGGACGCGGCTGCCAGGGCGACCGCGAGCGAGATGAGGAGCATCGAGCCGATTCGATTGCGTCGCTTGATCATCTGGGCCTCGTCGGACGACAGCCACCCGTCAAACGAAACAGGAGTTTAGAAGATCAGGAGGCTTGTCCAAAAGCTCTTGATCTCAGCCCGCGGTGCGAGTGGATCGTCGAGATTCGACGGGCGGCGCTGCGCCGGCCGCGCGGCCTGAGGCGGTACGCGAGAAAACGAGTCGCGGTTGATGCCATGGGGCGATTCGTTTTCTCGCGTACCGCCTCCGGCCGCATGTGGCCGGCGGAGCCGGCCAACCCGTCGAATCGGGTGAGCCTCCTGACCTCCTGACCTCCTGTTCAAATCCCCGGACCTCCCGAAGAGATCACCTCTCAAAACGCTTTCCCAGTTCCCCGGTCGAGCGTCACCACCTTGTCGCCGGCGATGCCCGTCCAACGCTCCCGCGGCCCATCAGGCCACTGCACGACAATCGCATCGATCGCCGGCGACGCACCCAGGCCGAAGTGCGCGCGCTGCGTCGGATGCGGACAGGTAACTGCCATCGGATCTGACGCGGCGCCAGAGCGTCGGGCGGCCGGCGCGCTCGACGCCAATCCACGCGCCATACCCGAAACGGTTGCCGCGACGTCTGCTGTGACCCGCACCTCCAGCCAGTGATTCCGTGAGCCCGCCTGATTGAGCAGCAGCCTCGCCGGCCCGTTGTTGTTGGTCACGACGACGTCGACGTCGCCGTCGTTGTCGATGTCGCCGAAGGCGGCGCCGCGGCCGATCTCCGCGCGCGCGAACGCCGCGCCGCCCGCTGCGCGTCGTCTCCTCGAACCGCCGCGCGCCGGTATTCCGGAACAGCTGGTTCTTCATCCGATACGGCGACGGTTGCCCCCGCTGCGCCTCGATGACGTTGACGGCGCCGTTGGCGACGAGCAGATCGGGCCAGCCGTCGTTGTCGTAGTCGAAAAAGTTCGTGCCGAATCCAGTGAACGCCGCGGTCGGCAGCGACAGCCCCCATCTCGCCCGGGCATCGTCGAAGGTGGCGCGGCCGTCGTTGATGTAGAGCACCGACGTCTCGCCGGCAATATTGGTGACGAACAAGATCCTCGTCGCCGTCGAGATCGACGTCGCCCGACGCGATGCCCATGCTCCCCTCAGGGTTGCCCTGCGCGTTCAGCGCCGACCCGGAGAGCAGCCCCTCGTCGGCGAACGTGCCGTTGTGCTGGTTGATCCAGAGCTGATTCGGCGTTGCGTCGTTGGCGACGTAGAGATCGAGCCAGCCGTCGCCGTTGTAGTCGCCGGTCGCGACGCCGAGGCCGGCGCCGTCGGCCTTGCTGATGCCGGCCGTCTCGCTCACGTCGGCGAACCGGCCGTTGCCCTCGTTGTGGTACAGCCGATCGCGCACCGGGCGATAGGCGCGCGGCCCGCAGTAATCGCGCGCGCCCACCGGGTCGCTGCACAGCTGATTGGCGGCGATCGTGAAAGTCGACATAGTTGGCCACGAACAGATCGAGCTCGCCGTCGCGGTCGTAATCGACGAAGGCGGCGCTCGTGCTCCAGTAGCGGGTCGCTGACGCCGCCTGCCGCGTCACGTCGGTGAACGTGCCGTCGCCGTTGTTGTGATAGAGCGTGTCGGGGCCGAATGCGGTGACGAAGAGATCCAGGTGGCCATCGTTGTCATAGTCGCCGACAGCCGCGCCCATGCCGTAGGCGCGCAGCCCGACGCCGGCGCGCTCGGTGACGTCGGTGAAGCGAGGCGAGCCGCGGCCGTCCGCGCCGATCGTGAGATCGTTGCGAAAGAGACGGCTCGTGGCGCGCGGTTGGTGTCGCGGGCGACGGTCTGACCGATCGAGCGCGTCGCCCTGCACGAGAAAGACGTCGAGATCGCCGTCGTTGTCGTAGTCGAACAGCGCGACGCCCGCGCCCATCACCTCCGGCAGGTAATAGCCGCCGGCCGCGCCGTTGACGTGTGTGAAGACCAGCCCGGTCGCCGCGGCGCGTTCGACGAAGCGCTCGTCGGAAAGCGCATGCACGGCGGCACGGCGTGGCATCGCGCTCAGAACGATCAGCCCCAGCGCGACGAGAGCGACCACGCGCCTCATTTCAGCGTCGCGAGATCGCGCGCGATGGCGGCGGCGAGATCGTCCTGCCCGTGCTCGAGCGCGAGCTGCCTCGCTGCCGTCGCCCACTTGATCCCGACGTCCCGGTGGCCGGCTCGGACATGCGCCGTGGCCAGGGCGAACAGATAGCGGGGCGCTTCGGCGTCGCGCGGCTCGACAGTCTTCTCGAGCTCCACGATCGCGGTGTCCGGTTCGTCCGAGCGCCAGCAGCATGCGTCCGAGATTGAACCGTGCGAGCCTGAAGGTCGGCTGGCTGGCGAGCGCGCGTTCGATACGCGTCGGCCGCGGCGTCGAGCTGACGCCGGCGCTCGAGAATCTGGCCGAGGTTGTTGTAGGCCTGCGCGTGGAGCGGGTTGACCTCGATCGCCCGCCGGTACGCCTCGGCGGCGAGATCCCACTTGTCCTGCAAGCCAAGGAGGACGCCGTAATCATAGTGCGCCGTGCTCAGGTTGACGCCGAGTTCAACGACGGCGCGGTAATGCTCCTCGGCTTTCGCGAAGTTCCGCGCGCGGCCGTACAGCGTGATCAAGTTCGCGTGCGCCTCCGCGAACGACGGCTCGAGAACGAGCGCCGCTTCGTGCGCGGCAATGGCGCCCTCGAGGTCGCCTCGCTCGGCGAGCTTCACGCCCCGCTGGACGCTCGCCCGCGCATCATCCCTGAGCGCGGCGACGGCGGCGAGGAGCGGGTCCTCCAAGGCCGGCCAGCGCGCTCCGTACTGCTGCGTGCCGCTCGAGCGCTCGCTGCGCCTCGTCCTGGCGTCCGAGCGCACGGTAAGAAAGCGCGAGCGCATAATACGCGGCGCCCCATTCCGGAAACAGTGCCGACCGCGCGCTGCAGGTGGGTGATCGCGGCGTCGTGGATGCTCCCTGGCCGCGGCGATGCGCCCGAGGCCGAATTCGGCGGCCGGCTCGGCCGCCGGCTCTCGCACCAGGGCCTCGAACAGACGCTGGCTGCCATCGAGATCGCCGGCTTCGAGCAGCGATTCCGCGAGCTTGACGCGCGCCGGCAGGTAGTCGGGCGACTGCGACCAGCGCCTGGCGGAGGCGCGCCGCGGCTTCGTCATGCCGCGCGAGGCGCTGCAGCACGACCGCATCGAGGTAGGGCCACTCGATGGCGCGCGGCGCGAGCGCCTGCGCGCGCGCATACGCCTGATGCGGCGCTCGTCCCATTGCTCCCAGGCATGGAGGGTGCGGCCGAGCGCGCCCGCTGTTTCGGCATCCGTGGATCGCGCGGTCGCGTCCCGATGCGCGCGCGAGATCGCCGTCGCGCGCCGCGGCCGGATAGGTGTCGAGCGACAGGCGAGGCAGGGGAGGAAGCGCGGTCTGCGCCACTGCGAAGAGGATGGCGCAGGCAGACATTGCGGATTGCGGATTGCGGATTGCGGATTGATTGCGGATTGCGGATTGATGCAGATTGCGGACCGTCGACTTCCGCAATCCGCACTCCGCAATCCGCATTACATCGTCAGAACGCGAACCGCACGCCCAGGCGGATTGATCGTTCCACGTACGCGGCGTTGGTCAGCGCCGTCCCGCCCGCGATGCCGGTGATCTGGCCGAACGTGCTGGACGTGAGGTTCCCTGTCGGGTTGGAGAACACCGGGATGTTCAGGATGTTCCCGGCTTCGATTCGGGCCTCGAGCCGCTTCGTGCCGCCCATCGGGAACGCCCGGAACACCGAGAGATCGAGGTTGTAGCCGCCCGGACCGTAGAACTGGTTCCGGAAGGTGTTGCCGATGCGGACGCCGGTCGGCTGCTCGAACTGCGTGGTATCGAACCACGCGCCGGCCGAGCCGATGTTGCCGATGACGTTGAAGGAGCCGTCAGGTCCGCGACTGTTTGCGCCGCCACTGACGCCGCCACTGGCCACGCCGGTGAACCCGTTGCTCGGCGTGTTCAAGTCTGTCGCCGTGCGGCGAGACCGTGAACGGATTGCCGCTGAACGCCGCGAAGGTGCCGTTCAGCTGCCAGTCGCTTGCCCAGCGCCTTCAGCGATGCTGCCGTAGCCGTTGGTGCTCTGCCACGGCAGCTGTACACGAACCCCAGCTGGAAGTTGTGCCGGCGGTCGAAGCCGGCCGGGCCCCAGTTGCGCCACAGCTCGCTCGGCGTGTTGAAGCCAGCGTCGCCGCGCCGTCGCCGTCGTTGACGCTTTCGTTCATCGCCTTGCTCAGCGTGTACGCGCCCTTCACCAGCAGCCCGTGCGACATGCGCTTGTTGAGCGCGACCTGCATCGAGTTGTATTCGCGTCTTCAGACCGCATTCCCCAGGAATTGATCGGGTTGAAGCGTCCGAGCGACGCGAAGGGACGGCCGGCGTCGCCGACGCCGAGCGTCTGCGGCGCGTTGATGTCGAGCCCGGCATATCCGCCGACGCCCTTCGCGCCGACGTAGGCGACTTCAACCGACGCATCGAACGGCAGCATCCGCTCCACCGCGACGTTCCAGGTGTGCACGTAGCCGCGATCGATGTTGCCCATCTCCGGCGTGTAGAACCCGGCCGCGCGATCCAGCGGCACGCGGCCCGAGCTCAAATCGGGTCCGGCCATCGGGGGAATGCCCTGCTGCAGCGTGGCGTAGGCGCGAACGCCTCGGCGTTGATGAACGTCGAGGCGATCGTCACCGGATAGTCGTTGTGGCCGCGCACGGCGCGCGCCCACGGCTGCGCGTTGTAGGTCAGGCCGTAGCCGCTGACGGAAGACCGTCTCGTCGTTGATCCGGTAGACGCCGCCGAGACGCGGGGCGAAGTTGTTGAGGCCCGTGTTCATCCCGTTGGTCTGCGGGTTGCTGCCGCGTCCGGCGATGATCACGTCCAGCCGCCGCGCGAAGTCGGGGTTGTCGAGGTCGAGACGATCGATGCCGCGGCCATCCTGCGCGGTGCATGATCGGGTAGAGCTCCCAGCGCAGCCCGAGGTCGAGCGTCAACTTCGCGCTCGGGCGTCCACCGGTCGCGGAAGTACAGCGCGTGCTGCCACTCGCGCGACGGTCATCAGCTCGTTCTGCACGCTCTTCTGCGCCTGCCCGACCAGGCCCGAGCAGGAACGCCGCGTAGGCGTTGTAGAAGTTCGCGGTCTGGCCGCCGTGCAGTCCGGTGGTGTTCGGCAGGAAGTCGAACTGTCCGCGCGGGTTGCCGGTTTCCGGCTGCCAGTGATCGAGGTAGAGGAAATTCAGGAAGTAGCCGCCGCGGAAGTCGTGCTGCCCCTTGATCTTGGTGATGTTCGTGCGCGATCGAGTAGGTGCGCTCGTCGCGGAAGATCGGGTTCCAGCCGTCGCGGTTGCCGAGCTGGCTGAAGAAGCCGGTGGCCGTGCCGCCGAACCGGAACTCGGGGAAGCCCGCGTAGCGCTGGTCGCCGATGCCCTGATCGTTCGTGCCGGGAATCCCGAGGGTATCGAGGCCGAAGTTGCCGGCATTGAAGTCGGGCCCGAGCACGTCCTGCTTCTGCCGCGAGAACCCGAACGTGCGTGTCCATCAGCAGCGACGGGCCGAGCGTCCACGTCTGGCCGGCCGTGAATCTGATAGACCTTGGTGTTGCCGCCGTCGCCCGTCTGCGTTCGGATCGGGCCCGAGGTAGTTGGTCAGGTCGTCGACGACAGCGTTCATGTGGCTGAACTTGAACCAGAGCTGATGCGCCGACGTGCGGTTCCAGTTCGAACTTCGCGTCGTAGTTCTGGCGGTCGACCTGTGCGATCTTCCTGCCGCTGGTAGTTGTTCGTGCAGGCCGCCGGCGCCGATGCCCTGGCGTGTTCGGCATCGGGAACAGCTGCAGGATCTTCAGCGAGATCGGGTTGATCATGCTCGGCGGAATCTGGTTGTTCGCGAACGGCTGGCGGCCGATGCCGTCGGCGTTGCCCGTCAGCGGGTTGTAGATGGTCTGCAGCGAGCCGTTGGTGTTGAACGCCTTGCTGAAGTCGCCGGCGCGAAGCGCCGGGTCAGGCACGCTGAAGAAGGTGAAGAGGCTCTGGGTCGCGCTTGTAGCCTTCGAACGATCCGAAGAAGAACACCTTGTTGCGCTGGATCGGCCCGCCGACCGTCCCGCCGTAGTTGTTGGCCTTCACCGGCAGCTTGTCCGGCGCCGGGCCGGCGCCGAAGAAGTACGGCTTGGCGTTCAGCTTGTCGCTGTTGAAGCCCTCGAACGCCGAGCCCCTGAACTGGTTCGTGCCCGACTTGGTGATCACGGTGACCGCCGCGCCGCCCGCCATGCCCTGCTCGGCGTCGAAGCTGCTGGTCGACACGTCGACCGTGTCGATCGTCTCGGCCGGCGAGACGTACATCAGGTGGTTCGGCAGCCAGATGTTCATGTTCGTCGCGCCGTCGGTGCGCGTCGAGTTGTTGGTGTTCGCCTGGCCGTTGACGTTGGTCGCCATCGAGCGCGCCGGCGTGTCGGTTTCCGCGTTGCCGAACGCCATCGGCGTCGTGCCGGGCGCCAGGTTGAGCAGCGCCTGGAAATTGCGATAGCGATTGAGCGGCATGTTCGTGAGCTCGGCCGCCCTCAAGCTGGTGTGGACGTCCGCCTTGTCGGTCTGCAGGATCGGCGACTCGCCGACGACCATCACCGATTCGGCCACCGTGCCGATCTCCAGCGTGAAGTCGACGCGCGCGATCTGGCCGATCGTGACCGGCACGTTGGGCCGCGCGATGTCGCGGAATCCGGTGAGCGTCACCTTCACGTCGTACGGTCCCGGCAGCAGGTTGATGACGCTGTAGGACCCCTCGGCGTTCGTCGTCGCCTCGCGCGTGAGGTTGGTTTCCTTGTTGACGATGGTGACAGTCGCGCCGGGGATGGCTCCCCCCGTGGCGTCCTTCACGACCCCGACGATGTTGCCGTACAGAATCTGTGCGATGGCAGCGGCGGGCGGGGAGGCCAGGGAGACGATCGAAAAGCTGGCGGCAACCAGGATGACGCGCCTGAAGGGGCGCCCGGCGGGCTTGGTCACGTTCCCTCCTGCTGTATTGACGTCGTTTCGCAGAATTACAACGGTGCCGGCGTCAACCTAAGACTTCGGGCAGGCTGGTGTCAAGCGCAAATTGTCTTTTTGTAACGGATTTCATTGAAGCGGCGCCGGCAGGTCGGATGCGCCCATCAGGTAGGTGTCGACGCCGCGCGCGGCGCTGCGTCCCTCGGCAATCGCCCACACGATCAGCGACTGTCCGCGCTGCATGTCGCCGGCGGTGAAGACGCCAGGCACGCTCGTCATCCACTGCTCGTCGCGCCAGACCGTGCCGCGGTCGGTCATCTTCACGCCGAGGGTGTCGAGCATGCCGTTGCGTTCGGGGCCGAGGAAGCCCATGGCCAGCAGCACGAGGTCGGCCTTGATCACGAAGTCGCTGCCCTCGACCGCCTTGAAGTCGACGCGGCCGTCGCGGCTCACCATCTCGACCTGGTTGGCGTGCAGCGCCGCCACGCGTCCATGCCGGTCATCCTCGAATCGCTGCGTGGCGACGGCGTAGAGCCGGTCGCCGCCTTCCTCGTGCGCCGTCGAGACGCGGAAGATGTTCGGCCACAGCGGCCACGGGTTGGCGGATGCGCGCGCGTCGGGCGGCCGCGGCAGCAGCTCGAGCTGACGCACGGCGAGCGCTCCCTGTCGGTGCGCGGTGCCGAGACAGTCGGCGCCGGTGTCGCCGCCGCCGATGATCACGACGTGCTTGTTCTGCGCGGTGATGAAGCGGTCGTCCGCGATCCCGTCGCCCTCGTTGCGGCGGTTCTGCAGCGACAGGTACTCCATCGCGAAGTGGATGCCATCGAGATCGCGGCCCGGCACCGGCAGGTCGCGCGGTCGTGTCGAGCCGCCGGCGAGCACGATCGCGTCGAACTCGCGACGCAGATCGTCGACCGCCACGTCGACGCCGATGTTGCAGCTGGTGCGGAAGGTGACGCCTTCCTCCTCGAGCAGCCCGAGCCGACGATCGAGCAGCCGCTTTTCGAGCTTGAACGCAGGGATGCCGTAGCGCAGGAGCCCGCCGATGCGATCGGCTCGCTCGAAGACGGTGACCAGATGCCCGGCGCGGTTCAACTGATCGGCCGCCGCCAGACCCGCCGGCCCCGAGCCGACGACGGCGACGCGCTTGCCGGTCCGCCGCGCCGGCGGCCGGGCCGGAATCCAGCCCTCCTCGAACGCGCGATCGACGATCGAGACCTCGATCGACTTGATCGTCACCGGATCGTTGCTGATGCCGAGGACGCACGCGCCCTCGCACGGCGCCGGGCACAGCCGGCCGGTGAACTCGGGGAAGTTGTTGGTGCTGTGCAGCCGATCGATCGCCATCCGCCACTGGTTGCGGTAGACGAGATCGTTCCAGTCGGGAATCAGGTTTCCGAGCGGGCAGCCGCTATGGCAGAACGGGATGCCGCAGTCCATGCAGCGCGCGGCCTGGTCCTTCAGCCCGGCCTCGGGATACGGCTCGTAGACCTCGCGCCAGTCGCGCAGGCGCTCGACCACCGGACGAACGGGGTGCTTCGCGCGGGCGATCTCGATGAACCCGGTCGCCTTACCCATTGGCCGCGACTCCGTTGGCTTCGATCACGTCGTGGATGGTCAGCCGCGTGACGCTGGCCGCGCGCGCCTCCGCGTCGAGCGCGCGCTTGTAGTCGCGCGGCATCACCTTGACGAACATCGGCGCCGATTCGCTCCAGCTGACGAGGATGCGTGCGGCGACCGCGCTGCCCGTGTACTCGACGTGCCGCTCGAGCATCGTTCGCACGAGCTCGATGTCTTCGAGTTGCTGGAACGCTTCGAGGTCGACGAGTTCGGGGTTGCAGCGGCGGGCGAAATCTCCCGCGGCGTCGAACACGTACGCGACGCCGCCGCTCATCCCGGCGGCGAAGTTCCGGCCCGTGCGGCCGAGCACGACGACGCGTCCGCCGGTCATGTACTCGCAGCCGTGATCGCCAACGCCCTCGACGACGGCGTGCGCGCCGCTGTTGCGCACGGCGAACCGCTCGCCGGCGACGCCGCGGATATACGCCTCGCCGCTTGTCGCGCCGTAGAGTGCGACGTTGCCGATGATGATGTTCTCCTCGGCCACGAACGTCGCCTTATGCGGCGGGTGGACGACGATCTTGCCGCCCGAGAGCCCCTTGCCGACGTAGTCGTTCGAATCGCCTTCGAGGCGCAGCGTGATGCCGCGCGGCACGAACGCGCCGAAGCTCTGGCCGGCCGATCCGGTGAACTGCAGCTGAATCGTGTCCTCGGGCAGCCCCTCGGCGCCGTGCCGGCGGGTCACCTCGTAACCGAGCATCGTGCCGACGGTCCGGTTCGCGTTGCCGATCGGCAGGGCCAGCGACACCGGGATCTTGCGCTCGAGCGCATCGCCGCTGCGGCGAATCAGCTCGTTGTCGAGCGCCTGCGCGAGCCCGTGATCCTGGCCACGCGTCTGCCGCCGCGCGCCGCCGACCGGCACCTCCGGCTCGTGCAGGATGGCCGAGAAGTCGAGGCCGCGCGCTTTCCAGTGGTTCACCGCCGGCCGCACGTTGAGGCAGTCGACGCGCCCGACCATCTCGTCGATCGTGCGGAAGCCGAGCGCCGCCATGTACTCGCGCACTTCTTCGGCGACGAACGTGAAGAAGTTGACGATGAACTCCGCCTTGCCGGTGAAGTTCTTGCGCAGCTCGGGGTCCTGCGTCGCGACGCCGACCGGGCAGGTGTTCAGGTGGCAGACGCGCATCATCACGCAGCCGGAGACGACGAGCGGCGCGGTGGCGAAGCCGAACTCCTCCGCGCCCATCAGCGCGGCGACGACGACGTCGCGGCCGGTCTTCAGCTGGCCGTCCACCTGGACGACGATGCGGTCGCGCAGGTTGTTGCGCATCAGCACCTGCTGCGTCTCCGCGAGCCCCAGCTCCCACGGCACGCCGCCGTGCTTGATGCCCGTGAGCGGCGCGGCGCCGGTGCCGCCGTCGTGGCCGGAGATGAGGACGACGTCGGCGTGCGCCTTCGAGACGCCGGCGGCAACGGTGCCGACGCCGGCGACCGCGACGAGCTTGACGTGGACGCGCGCGCGCGGGTTCGCGTTCTTCAGGTCGTAAATCAGCTGCGCGAGATCTTCGATCGAGTAGATGTCGTGGTGCGGCGGCGGCGAGATGAGACCGACGCCGGGCGTCGCATAGCGGACCTTGGCGATCCACGGGTAGACCTTGTGGCCGGGCAGCTGTCCGCCTTCACCAGGCTTGGCGCCCTGCGCCATCTTGATCTGCAGATCTTCGGCGTTGACCAGGTATTCGCTGGTGACGCCGAAGCGCGCCGAGGCCACCTGCTTGATCGCGCTCCTGCGCGAGTCGCCGTTCGCATCGGGCGTGTAGCGCGCGGGATCCTCGCCACCCTCGCCGGTGTTCGACTTCGCGCCCAGCCGGTTCATCGCAATCGCGAGCGTCTCGTGCGCTTCCTGACTGATCGACCCGTAGGACATCGCGCCGGTGGCGAAGCGCTTGACGATCGATTCGACCGGTTCGACCTCCTCGAGCGGCACCGGCGCCGCGGTCGTCTTCAGCTCGAGCAGGCCGCGCAAGGTCGCCAGCCGCTTGTTCTGGTCGTCGACCAGGCGTGTGTACTCCTTGAACACCGAGTACTGACCGCTGCGCGTCGAGTGCTGCAGCTTGAACACCGTCTCCGGGTTGAAGAGGTGGTACTCGCCGTCGCGGCGCCATTGATATTCGCCGCCGCAATCGAGCTCGTTCGAGTCGCCGGCGCGGGTGGCGAACGCCTTGCGATGCCGCCGCACGATCTCTTCGGCGACGACGGAGGCGCCGACGCCGCCGATGCGCGACGAGGTGCGCGTGAAGTAGCGATCGACGAACTCGCGGTCGAGCCCGACCGCTTCGAAGACCTGCGCGCCGCAATAGCTCTGAAGAGTGGAGATGCCCATCTTGGACATCACCTTCAGGATCCCCTTGTTCAGCGCGTGGATGTAGTTGATGACCGCCTGCTCGTGCGTCACGCCGACCAGCAGCCGCTGGCGGATCATGTCGTCGAGCGTCTCGAACGCGAGGTACGGGTTGACCGCGCCGGCGCCGTAGCCGAGCAGCAGCGCGCAGTGGTGGACCTCGCGCGCGTCACCGGACTCGACCACCAGCGCACAGTGCGTCCGCTTCCCGAGCCGTACGAGGTGATGGTGGACGCCGGCAGTGGCGAGCAGGCTCGGCATCGGCGCGCGATCGCGATCGGCCCCGCGGTCCGACAGGATCAGGATCGTGTAGCCGGCGTCGACCGCCTCGCTCGCTTCGTGCATCAGCGCCGACAGCGCGCGCTCGAGCCCCGGGCCGTCCTGGCGCGGGTCGAACACCATCGGCAGCGTGATCGATCGGAACCCGGGCTCGTAGACGTAGCGCAGCGTCGCCAGCTGATCGTTGTCGACGACCGGGTACTCGATCTTGATCTGGCGGCACGACTCCGGCCGCGGGTCGAGCAGGTTGCCCTCGGGCCCGATCGTCGAGGCCATCGAGGTGACGAGCTCCTCGCGAATCGCGTCGAGCGGCGGGTTCGTCACCTGCGCGAACAGCTGCTTGAAGTAGTCGTAGAGCAGCCGCGGGCGGTCCGACAACGCCGCGAGCGACGTGTCGGTGCCCATCGACCCCAGCGGCTCCTCGCCCGTCGTCCCCATCGCGCTGAGGAGCACGCGGAGGTCTTCGTCGGTGTAGCCGAAGAGCTGCTGGCGGCGGCGGACGGTTTCGTGGCTCGGCAGCGGCAGGTGCGGCGCCCGCGGCAGGTCCTCGATGTCCACCAGGTGCGCGAGCCACTCGCCGTACGGCTGCGCCGAGGCCAGCTCGCGCTTGATTTCCTCGTCCGACACGATGCGGCCGCGGGCGGTGTCGACCAGGAAGATCCGCCCGGGGTGCAGCCGCTCCTTGATCACGATGTTCTCGGGCGGCACGTCGAGCACGCCGACCTCGGAGGCCATGATCACGAGGTCGTCCTTGGTGACGTAGTAGCGCGACGGCCGCAGCCCGTTGCGATCGAGGACCGCGCCGATGACGGTGCCATCGGTGAAGGCAATCGACGCCGGGCCGTCCCACGGCTCCATCAGCGACGAGTGGTATTCGTAGAAGTCCCGGAGCGCCGGCGGCATGCTCTCGTGGCCGGCCCACGGCTCGGGGATCATCATCAGGATGGCGTGCGGCAGCGAGCGCCCGGTCATCACCAGGAACTCGAGCACGTTGTCGAACGCCGCCGTGTCGCTGCCGCCTTCGCGGATGACGGGCAGCACCTTCTGGAGGTCGTCGCCGAGCACGTCCGACCGCAGCAGCCCTTCGCGGGCGCGCATCCAGTTGATGTTGCCGGTCAGGGTGTTGATTTCGCCGTTGTGCGCGACGTACCGGTAGGGGTGGGCCAGTGGCCACGACGGGAAGGTGTTCGTGCTGAAGCGCTGGTGCACCAGCGCGAGCGCCGACTCCATATCGGGATCGGCCAGATCCGGGAACATCGGCTGGATCTGCTCCGCGGTCAGCATCCCCTTGTAGATCAGCGTGTTGCACGAGAGGCTGACGATGTAGCTGCACTGCTTCGCGTCGGCCGGGATGTCGAGCGTTTCCATCGCGCGCTCGAACCGCTTCCGAATCACATAGAGCTTGCGCTCGAACCGGACGCGCGCGTCGGCGCCGGACAGCCGCGAATCGCGGGCGATGAACACCTGGCGGATCACGGGTTCGACCGCGACCGCGCTCGGCCCGACTTCGCGATCGTCGGTCGGCACGTCGCGCCAGCCGAGGAGCCGTTGCCCTTCCCCCTCGACGATCTGCTCGAAGACGTCGCGAACCTGGTTCCGCGCCTGCTCGCCCCGCGGCAGGAACACGAGGCCGACGCCGTAGGCGCCTTCGGATGGCAGCTCGAAAGGGACGACCTTGCGGAAGAACCGGTCCGGAAGCTGCAGCAGGATGCCGGCGCCGTCGCCGGTATTCGCCTCGCACCCGCACGCGCCGCGGTGCCGCAGGTTCATCAGCACCTGCAGCGCCTGCTGCACGATCGAGTGGGACCGCTGCCCCTTGATGTGGACCACGAACCCGACGCCGCAGGCATCGTGCTCGTGAATGGGATCGTAGAGACCGGCCGCGTCGGGCGGGCCCGCGAGAAGCGCCATGACAGGGCGTTTATCGCAGACCTTGACTCAGAAGGGAAATATAATGATCACATCGAGTCGATGAGTGAAAGACATGAGTCGCGGCTGGTTGCTAGTTGCTAGAAGCTAGTTGCTAGAAGCTAGTGCTAGATGTCAGGCGAAGCCTCCTAGCCACTAGCAACCAGCTACTAGCAACTAGTCCGTTTCGCGCTCGCCGGTTCGGATCTTGTAGCTCTCCTCGACCGGCATCACGAACACCCGCCCGTCGCCGATCTCGCCGGTTCGCGCCGCTTCCATCACCACCTTGATGCAGTCGTGCACCAGGCGGTCGGGGACGACGACCTCGATTTCCATCTTCGGCAGCAGGCTGACGTTGTACTCCTTGCCGCGGTAGATCGCCGTGTGCCCCTTCTGCTTGCCGTGGCCGCGCACCTCGGACACCGTCATCCCCGAGACGCTCAACTTCGTCAGCGCGTCCTTCACCTCGTCCACCTTGTTCGGCCGGACGATGCACTTAAGCAACTTCATGATCCTCCTCGAGCAGCCGCTGCAGGCTCGCCACGAGCGCATCCTGCGCCGCGGGCGGCAGCTTGGCGCCGGCCTGCGTGATGTGAAACACGTCGATCGCCTTGTGTCCTTCGGTGGCAATCAGCACCAGGTCGACGTCGCAGCCCTGCTGCGACATCACCCGGCTGATCCGATACAGCAGCCCCAGCGCATCATCGGCCACGATCTCGACGATGGTGTAACGCTGCGAGGCGTGATTGTCGCAGTGCACGACCGGGATGACGCGGCGCGGCCGCAGGTGGACCGGGCTCTGCTCGCGGCGGCGCAGCCGGACGGTGACGTCGACCTTGCCCGACACGACGTTCTCGAGCACGGCGATGAACTCGTCGCGCGCGCCGGGGTTCAGCTCCAGGAACCGCTCGCGATCGGTGAACTGGAAGACGTCGAGCACCAGGTCGTGCGGGCTGGTCATCGCGTGGCCGCGCAGGATGTCCATGCCGAACGACGACAGCACGCCTGAGATGTTGGAGAACAGGAACGGTTTGTCGAGGCTGACGACCGTGAGCTCCCAGGCCGAGCCTTTGGGTTCGAGCGAGACGTGCAGCGCGTCGGGATGGATGTCGCGCGCGAGACGGACGTGCCGCGCGATCGCCGCCTGGTCGAACAGCTGCAGGTAGCGTCGCGGCAGCCCTTCCAGGAAGCGGGAGATCTCCTCGGCCGGCAGGTCGGCGTGGCGTGCGCCGACCGCCTGCGCGACCTCCGACTGGCTCTGGTCGATCAGCTCGTCGGCGTAGCCGAGCGTCAGCTGGTTGTAGGTGTCGACGTAGAGGCGCCAGAGCAGCTCCGCTTTCCATGGCGTCAGCGTTTCGAGGCTGACCGCGTCGACGTCGGCGAGGGTCAGCAGGCAGAGCATCTTCAGCCGATCCTCGACGCCGACCACCGCCGCGAATCGCCGCACCGTTTCCGGATCCTCCGTATCGCGGCGGAATGCAACGGTCGACATCTGGAGGTGGTTGGCGATGAGGAACTCGACGGCCTCCCGCGCATCGGCAGGCATCGCGAGGCGGTCGAAGACGCCGCGGGCGAGGCGGACGCTTTCGGCGACGTGCTCCTCGTCGCCCGACTTGCCGACGTCGTGGAGCAGCAGCGCGAGCACCAGCAACTCGGGACGTTCGAGATCCTGCAGCAGCGAGGCGAAGCGCTCCCGCTCGCGCGTCGAGGTGCCCGGCAGCATCGGCGTCGCGAGCCGCTCGAGCGTCCGGATCGCCAGAAGCGTGTGCTCGTCCACCGTGTACTTGTGGTAGAAGTCGCGGACCACGCGGCAGGTGATCGCGCCGAATTCAGGCAGAGATCCGCCCAAGCAGGCCGCTGTCGTGCATCTGCGACAGCCGGGCGTAGAGGCCGGGGCGCGGCTTCAGGAACTCGAGCCATGCGGCCTGCCGCGTCGGGTCGGGCAGGAAATCGTGGCCGCCGAAGCGATCGGCGTGCTGCTGAATCACCGCGAGCGTGTCGTCCGAGACGGCGGCACCGGCATCGACCGCCGCCTGGAACGCCGAGAGCCACGACTCGGGCTGGCTGGCCGCGACGGTGGCATCGACGAAGCGGACGCCGTCGCCCGCCTTCACCAGGTTCGGGCCGACCGGCACCGGCGCGACGCGCCGAATCCATTCGAGCCATCGCGCGACGCCGCGGGCGTGGCGGAAGTAGTCGCCCATCAGCCGCTCGACCCGTGCCTGCGGCAGCGCGCCGGGATAGTCGAGCAGCGCCGCCACCCGTTCCTGCATCGGGTGGCTCAACACGTTCTGGTTGCGCCGCGCGTCGAGGTGCAGGATCGAACGCACGCGGAGGAGGAAGTCCTCGGCCTCGTCCAGCCGCGCCGAGTCCGACGGCCCCTGGCGGAGCAGCGCCGGATCGGTCAGCCGCGCAATCGTGCGCACGGCGGCCAGATCGCGCAGGCCCCCCGGCGCTTCTTTCACGTCGGGCTCGAGCTGATAGAAGGTGGCGTTGAAGGGCGCGTGCCGCTCGTCGGTGAGCGCCACCAGCGCCGCGACAACGTGCGCGTACAGGTCGGCGCGCTGCACGCGGGTCATGAAGCGGTTGAAGAGATCGCGATCGCCCGCGATCGGCCGGGCGTCGACCAGCGCGAGCAGGAATTCCGGGTTATCGGCTTCGATGCGGGCAAAGTCGTCGAGCTCGCGCACCTGATGGCCGACAGCCAGCCCGAGATCCCACAGCGGGTGGAGCAGTTCGTTGAGGGCGCCCGCGTGCGCGGAGTTCAGCGGGCCGCCGAAGAGCACCAGCAGATCGACGTCGGAGTGCAGGCAGAGATGCCGGCGTCCGTAGCCGCCGAGCGCGAGCACGACCGCCTGGGGCGTGTCGCCGAGCGCGTCGGTGAACAGCTCAGCCACCAGATCGTCGACCGCACCGGCGTATCGCGCCAACGCGTCGCGGCCGGCCTGGCCGCGCGATGTCGCGGCGGAGAGCTCGTCGCGCGCGGCCGCGAGGCGCGTGCGCAGCGACTGAGCGGCGTCGCGGTGCGGTTCGCCATCGGCCTGCCCTGAGCCTGTCGAAGGGCCGGGAACGGGATTGGGCATACGGAAGCTACGAAGTCTGCCAAAGCATAGCAGCCCGCGGCGACCCTCTGACCGGTCGGATCGGCGACGAAAGCGAACCGACAAAAATGTTACCTGGCGTTGCGCCGCCCTTTTACTCTCCTGTTCTCATGTGCTGTTCACGCTCGTGATCTCCGCTCGCGCGCGTTGACACTTCGCGCGCCGGTGACCCAGACTGCCGCCATGCGCCCGGCCGAGCCCCACGACGCGCTGCTGCTGCCTCATCGCGAGCGTCCGGCGCCGACGTCGCGCTCGGGCAGCACCGGCCTTCCGGCCGACATCCTCAACGATGCGGCGGGGCGGCTGAGCACGGTGGCGTTCACCTACGCCTTCGTCTTCTTCATGGCGGGCTTCTTCCCGCCGCTGCTGTTCGATCGCGCCGCCCTGTTCGGCAGCGTCCTGTTCTGGCTGCCGGGTGTTCTCGCCATCGGCGTCGCACTCCTGGTGGCCTTTATCGCGCGGAGCGGACGGCTCGAGGCGGCGAGCGTGATCACGCTCGGGCTCTGGTTCGAGGTCGTCAGCAGCTACGGGATTGCGGCCGCGGAATTTCTCGATCCGATGCGGCTGATGAATCACCCGTTTCTCGGGTTGTCGTGGGTCGCCGTCTGGGTCTTGTGCTTCACCGTCGTCGTGCCGACCCGGCCGCGGCGCGCCATCGCCGCGGCGCTGGCGGCGGTCAGTTCGGTGCCGGTGGTCGTCGTCATCGGCATGGTGACCATCGCGCCGACGCTGCGGCCTCACCCGATCCTGTTCTTCCTCTGGTTCATCTTTCCCTATCTGCTGGTGATCCTGATGGCGTTCGTCGGCGCGCGTGTCGTCTACGGACTCGGCACCGAGGTGACGCGCGCACGCGAGCTGGGCAGCTACCGGCTCGTCGAACGGCTCGGACAGGGTGGGATGGGTGAAGTGTGGCGCGCCGAGCACCGCCTGCTGGCGCGGCCGGCGGCGATCAAGCTGATTCGGCCGCCCGACGGCCGTGCGCCGGACGTGGCGTCGACAGATGCGGTGCGCCGCTTCGAGCGGGAGGCCCAGGTGACCGCGAGCCTGCGATCCCCGCACACGGTCAACCTGTTCGATTTCGGCGTCGCCGGCGACGGCTCGTTCTACTACGTGATGGAACTTCTCGAAGGGCTGGAGCTGGACACGCTCGTCCGCCGCAGCGGGCCGCTGATGCCCGAGCGGGCGATCTACATCCTCCGGCAGATCTGCCACTCGCTCTCGGAAGCCGAGTCGCGTGGGCTCGTTCATCGCGACATCAAGCCGGCCAACATCTTTCTCTGCCGCTACGGAGAGGACTACGATTTCGTCAAGGTGCTCGACTTCGGGATCGTGAAGGCGGCGCGCGAGGGCACCGCCGATACCGCATTCACCATGACCGTCGCGAACGTGATCCAGGGAACGCCGGCCTTTATCGCACCGGAACAGGCGTTGAATGCCGGCAGCGTCGACCACCGCGCCGACATCTATGCGACCGGGTGCGTCGCCTACTGGATGCTGACCGGGCAGTATGTGTTCGAGGGCGAGTCGGCGATTGCGATGGTCATGCACCACGCGCAGACGCCGCCGGTCGCGCCGTCACAGCGGTCGGAGATGCCGGTCCCGGCCGCGCTCGACGCGCTCGTGCTCGCGTGCCTGGCAAAGAATCCGGCCGACCGGCCCCAGTCGGCGAGAGAGCTGCAGCGCCGGCTCGAGGCGATCACCCTCGGCGGAACGTGGAGCAACGAGCAGGCGCGAGAGTGGTGGTCGCAGCACGAGCCGGTGCGCGCCGGCGTGTGAGACCTGTGCGCGTCGAGAAGACGGCGTTTCGCGGTTTGTAAGGCGCGAGTCGATTCGGAGCATCCCCCTCGCCGAGTCCAGTGCCGCGATGCCCGCGGCTGCACGCTTTCGCGCCGGCATCAGCCTTGCGCCCGCGACGCGTATGCGCAGCATCAACTGGCGGACGACGTCGCTGGTCTCGGCGGCTTTTCTTCTTGGTTCGATTGCCGCCGGTTCGGGCACTCTGGGTGCCGCGTGGGAGCCGATCGCGCGCTTGGTCACGTTGCGCGACGCGCCGCAGCCGGCGTCGGCGAACGTCCTGTCGGAGCATGAAATCGAGGTGCTCGACGGGATGACGCCGCAGAGCCAGGCGGAGCTGCTGCTCGAGCGGTCGATCAATCACTATCAGGGGGCGAACGAGCAAATCGCCGCGCGCGTCGCCGGCTGGCGCGGGAAGATCACGCTCGATGCGCGGTTGAACAACCTGTTCATGACCGCGATCAACTCCGACGACCTCACGGTGCGCGTCGCCGGCATCGAGGTCGACATCGCCGCACGCGACCTGGTCAAGAGCGCGGCGACCGTGGATCGCCTCGAGCCAGTCGCGCGCTTCGCCGAGCAGGGGCCGCGCGCGAACGCGCTCTGGGACCTCGGGCTCCTCGGCAATCGCGGCATCGAGCAGACGCGCATCGCCGAGATCCTGCTCGGCTCGATTCAGGATCCGAACGTGAACATCCGCTACTGGGCGGTCGAGGGGCTCGCGTATCTCGCCGCCGACGCCTCGATCGCGCCGCTGCTCGACGTCTTCCACGACGATCCGTCGCCGATGATCCGCGAGCGCGCCGCCTGCGGCCTCGCGCAGTCCGGCATGTTCAGCGCCGCGCAGCGCCTCACCGCGGTGCCGCGCCTGCTCGACTTCGCCGGCGACGGCGGCCTCGATCCCGAGACGCGGTCCTGGGTCTTCCAGGCGTTGCGCGACATCACGGGACAATCGCTCCCGCACGACGCGGCGGCGTGGCGGAGGTGGTGGGAGCGGGAGCGGTGAAGAAAGGCAGAAAGGCTGGAAGGCTGGAAAGCTGGAAGGCGGGAAGGTCGAAGGCTGGACGTGGAAGGCTGCAAGGTTAAGGTAGAAGGCTGCAATTGAGGTAGAAGGCTGCAAGGTTAGAAGGGATGATCAACTCCAAAGTAAGAGTGAAAAGTCGTCTTCTGATCTCCTGATCTTCTGGCCTCCTGTCACCCCCCGACGCCGCAAATTACCCCACAACCACTGAAAGCAACCATGTGCCGCGAGTAGAGCGCTCTCTTGATCTCCGCGCTTCAGATTGTTGACAACCATACATTTATTTAGTAGAAAGTCAGCCAAACTTCCATGGCCGCTATCCAGATTCGGACGACGATTCCCGGTCCTGCTTCGCGCGCGCTGATGGTCAGACGGCAGGCGGCGGTCCCTCGCGGCGTCTCACATTCGACGCCGGTGTTTGCCGCCTCCGCCGACGGCGTCCGCGTGACTGATGTCGACGGCAACGTGTACCTCGATTTTGCCGGTGGCATCGGGGTGATGAACGTCGGCCACTCCAACCCGCACGTGCTCGACGCGCTGCACCGGCAGGCGAATCGCTTCACCCACACCGCCTTTTCGGTGGCGCCGTACGAGAGTTACGTCGCGCTGGCGGAGCGGCTCGCGGCGCTGACGCCGGGATCGTTCGCCAAGAAGACGCTGTTCGTGAACAGCGGCGCCGAGGCGATCGAGAACGCAGTCAAGATCGCGCGCCACGCCACCGGGCGTCCCGGCGTGATGTGCGTCGAAGACGGCTTCCACGGCCGCACGCTGCTCGCGCTCTCGCTCACCAGCAAGGTGCATCCCTACAAGACCGGATACGGCCCGTTCGCCGGCGACGTCTGGCGCGTGCCGTTCGCGTATTGCTACCGCTGCCCGCTCGCGCGCACGCATCCCGACTGCGGCATGGCGTGCGTGTCGTCGCTCGAGGATTACTTCAAGCGCAACGTCGATCCGGCAACGATCGCCGCGATCGTCGTCGAGCCGGTGCTCGGCGAGGGCGGCTTCATCGTGCCGCCGGCCGGCTACCTGGCGCAGCTCGCCTCGTTGTGCCGCAAGCACGGCATCCTCTTCATCGCCGACGAGGTGCAGACCGGCTTCGGCCGCACCGGCCGCATGTTCGCGTGCGAGCACGACGGCGTCGAGCCCGATCTGCTCGTCACCGCCAAGTCGCTGGCCGCCGGGCTCCCGCTCGCCGCGGTGGTTGGACGCGCCGAGCTGATGGATGCGCCGGGTGAAGGCGGGCTCGGCGGCACCTACGTTGGCAACCCGATGGCCTGCGCGGCTGCGCACGCGGTGCTCGATCTCTTCGAGTCGGGCGAGCTGCTGCGCCGCAGCGAGGAGATTGGCGTCCGCATCGAAGCGCGCGTCCGCGAGTGGGCCGAGCGCTTCTCGCTCGTCGGCGACGTCCGCCGCCGCGGCGCGATGGTCGGCGTCGAACTGGTCCGCAACCGGCAGACCAAGGAACCGGCCAAGCACGAAACCGAAGACCTGATCAGAATGGCCTGCGAGCGTGGCGTCCTGCTCATCGCCGCCGGCACGTTCGGCAACGTCGTCCGCTTCCTGACGCCGCTCGTCATCACCAACGACGAGCTCGACGAAGGTCTCGAAGTGATGACCGCCTGCATGGCCACCGTCGCGGCAGAAGCCGCCGCGCGCTGAAGGCGCCGATTCTCCATGTGGTATTACCGCCGGCTCGCCGACGGCGTCGTCGTCATGCAGACGCGGCCCGAGCACGCGGAGCAGCTGGAGCAGCTGCAGCGCGACTGCTTCCCGACCCTGGACGATGCGCAGCGGTTCAAGGCGGCGCATTACCGCAGGCACATCGAGCTCTTCCCCGACGGCCAGTTCGTCGCGCTCGACGGCGATAAGGTCGTCGGCGCGACCACCACCCTGCGCCTGCCGTTCGATTTCCACCACATCAACCATACGTTCGCCGACATCATCGAGGGCGGCTGGCTGACCTCGCACGATCCCGACGGCGACTGGCTCTACGGCGCCGACGTCGGCGTGAACCCGGCGTACCGCGGCCGCGGCATCGCCGCTGCGCTGTACGCCGCGCGGCAGGAAGCGGTCTGGCGCCTCGGCCTCAAGGGACAGGTGACGGCGGGCATGATCTCCGGCTACGGCGCGGTCAAGGATCGGATGCCGGCCGAGGAGTACTACGAACGATGTCGTCGCCGGGCGGATCAAGGATCCGACCCTGTCGATGCAGCTGGGCGTCGGCTTCGAGCCGCGGGCGCTGCTGGCGAACTACCTCAACGATCCGGTCAGCGACAACTACAGCGTGCTGATCGCGCTCGATGCGGACAAGGACGTCAAGGGCGCGTCGCGCACGCACGCGAAGTCGTGGATCCGGCTGAACACCGAAGTGCCGGGGCCGCGCGGCCGCGAGATGATCGCGCGCCGCCTCGCCGCCGTGCCAGCGGGCCTCGGCAAGGCCACCGACGTCGTCGTCGAGCGCGCCGAGGGCTCGCTGATCTTCGACGTCGACGGCAACACGCTGATCGACCTGGCCGGCGGCATCGGCATGCTGGCGGTCGGACACTCGCCGGCGCCGGTCGTCAAGGCGATCGCCGAGCAGGCGCAGAAGTTCGTCCACGTCTGCTCGCTCGTCGCCACCTACGAGCCGTACGTGCGGCTCGCCGAGATGCTCAACGAGATGACGCCCGGCACGTTCACGAAGAAGACCATCTTCGCGAACAGCGGCGCCGAGAGCGTCGAGAACGCCGTCAAGCTGTCGCGCAAGTACACGGGCCGCCCGGCGATCATCTGCTTCGAGGGCGGCTATCACGGGCGCACGCTGCTGACGCTCAGCCTCACCAGCAAGTACGGGCTGTTCAAGAGCGGCTTCGGCCCGTTCGCGCCGGAGATCGTCCGGCTGCCGATCCCGCATCTCTACCGCACGCCGGCCGGGATGACCGAGGAGCAGTACCTCGACTTCGCGCATCCGGCAGCTCGAACACGCGCTGGTCGCGCAGGTCGATCCGTCGGCGGTCGCCGCGATGATCATCGAGCCGGTCCAGGGCGAGGCCGGCTTCATCCCGGTGCCGCCGCGCTTCCTCCGCCGCATCCGCGAGCTGTGCGACGCGCACGGCATCGTGATGATCGCCGACGAGGTGCAGTGCGGCTTCGGCCGCACCGGCCGCATGTTCGCCGTGCGAGCACTACGGCGTGGTCCCCGATCTGCTCGTCAGCGCGAAGTCGCTCGGCGCCGGCATGCCGATCGGCGCGGTCACCGGCCGCGCGGAGATCCTGGACTCGTCGCATCTCGGCGGCGTCGGCGGCACCTACGGCGGCAGCCCGGTCGCCTGCGCCGCGGCGATCGAAGCGGTGACCATCATCCGCCAGCCCGAGTTCCTCGCCCACGCGCGCCGGCTCGGCGACGTGATGCGCGAGGTGATGCACGGCTGGCAGGCGACGTTTCCCGATCGTCGGCGACGTGCGCGGCCTCGGCCCGATGATGCTGGCGGAGTTCGTGAAGGATCGCACGACGCAAGGAGCCGGCCGCGCCGGAGGAGACGCTGGCCGATCGTCCGGCAGGCGGTCGCCAGCGGCGTCGTCGTGATGCGCGCCGGGCTCTTCAGCAACTGCGTGCGGCTGCTGCCGCCGCTCGACATGCCCGAGGACATGCTGCGCGAAGGGCTGGCTGCGCTCGGCCGCGCGATCGAAGTCACCACCCTGCGGCCGACGACCGCCTCGGCCTGAATGCCGATGCTCGACGTCGTCCTCTATAACGGCACGGTCATCACGCAGGCGAACCCTGCGCTGGCCCAGGCGGTCGGCGTCCGCGACGGCCGGATCGCGCACGTCGGCACGACCGCCGATCTGCTGCTCGCTCGCAGGCGCGCACACGAAGAAGATCGATCTCGCCGGCCGGACGGTCGTCCCCGGCATGAACGACGCGCACGCGCACATCTGGAAGATCGGGCACCTGCTGACGTCGATGCTCGATCTGCGCCGCGTCGCCGAGCATCGACGAGCTGGTGAAGCGACGTCAGCGGCGTTCAGCGCCCGGCTGCCGCCGGGCGCGTGGCTGCTCGGCCGCGGCTACAACGAAGCGGCGATGAACGAGCAGCGCGTCGCCGACGCGCGCCGACCTCGACCGCGCCGAGCCGACCGGCCCGTCGTCCTCACCCGCACCTGCGGACATATCTACGCCGTGAACAGCGCCGCGCTCGAGAAGGCGCAGCATCGCCGCCGACACGGCTGCGCCAGCCGGCGGCGAGATCGACCGCGACGCCAGCGGCAAGCCGACCGGCATCCTGCGCGAGACGGCGATGGGGCTGATCAACAAGGTGATGCCGCCGCCGACCGCCGACGACTACGAGCAGATGATCGTCGCCGGCGCTGCAGCATCAGCTGTCGCTCGGCATCACCTCGTCGTCGGACTGCGGCGTGTCGCCGCAGCTGCTGGACGTCTATCGCGCGGTCGACGCCAGGGGCGCGCTGCCGGCGCGCATGAACGTCATGCCGCTCCGCCGCGTCGACGGCGTGCCGGCAGCCGGTGCCGCTGCCGCAGCAGCACGTGTCGGACATGCTGCGGGTGGACACGGTGAAGTTCCTCGCCGACGGCGGGCTGAGCGGCGCCACGGCGGCGCTGAGCGTCCCCTACCGCCACCTGCCGACGCAAGGGCCTGCTGCGCTTCGAGCACGAGCGAGCTGCAGCGAGCTGTGCGGCGAGAGCGCACCGCGCCGGCTGGCGCATCGCCACCCACGCGATCGGCGATGTCGCGATCGACCAGATGCTCGACATCTACGAAGGCCTCGGCGCGCACCCGCGCGGCCTGTCGCACCGCATCGAGCACTTCGGCCTGCCCGACGCGGCGCAGCTCGCGCGCGCGGCGAGGCTGCGCGTCATCGCCGCGCCGCAGACGATCTTCATCCACAGCCTCGGCCGCAACTTCCGCTACGTATCTGCCGGACTCGCTACTTGCCGCGCACCTATCCGATCCGTGCGATGCTCGACGCCGGCGTCCGCGTCGCGCTCTCGTCGGATGCGCCGGTCGTCGAGGACGACAACCCGCTGGTCGGGATGATGGCGGCGGTCACCAGGCTCGACAACGACCGGCCACCTCATCGCGCCGGCGCAGGCGATCACGACCGCCGAGGCGCTGCACGCCTACACGATGGGCGGCGCGATCGCGACCGGCGACGACGGACAACCGCGGCAGCATCGAAGCCGGCAAGTGGGCCGACCTCGCCGTGCTGACCGCGAACCCGCTCGCGATCTCGCCTGAGACGCTGCCGGCGGCCAAGGTCGACATGACGCTCCTGGCCGGACGAGTGGTGTTCGAGCGGTGATGGCCAGCTACGTCTACAAGCAGCGGATCGGCGGCGAGTGGCGCGACGCCGCCGACGGGCGACGTCGCGAACGTCGTCAACCCGGCGACCGAGGAGGTCGTGCGGCCGTTGCCGTTCGGAGGCGCCGCCGACTGCCGCGCCGCGATCGATGCCGCCGCGGCTGCGTTTCCCGCATGGGCGGGACGCACGCCGTACGAGCGCGGCGCGATCCTGAAGCGCGCCGCCGATCTCATCCGCGAGCGCGCCGATGCGCTGGCGCACACCACGGTGCTCGAGAGCGGCAAGCCGCAGGTTCAAGCGCGCGGCGAGTGGATGGTGGCGGCCGACCTGTTCGAGTGGTTCGCCGAAGAAGGAAAGCGCGCCTACGGACGCACGATTCCGTCGCGAGTCGGCACGCGCCGCCTCACCGTCCTCAAGCAGCCGATCGGCGTCGCCGGCATCATCACCGCCTGGAACTTCCCGGCCTACAACGTGGCGCGCGCCGCCGCCGCGGCGCTGGCGGCCGGATGCACGGTGGTGCTCCGCCCGTCGGAGTACACGCCGCTGACCGCGATCGAGATGGTCAACGTCCTCGTCGACGCGTCGCTGCCCGACGGCGTCGTGAACCTGGTCAACGGCGAGGCCGATCCGATCGGGCAGGCGATGCTCGATCATCCGGCGTGCGCGAAGGTGCACCTCACCGGCAGCGTTCGCGTCGGCAAGCACCTGATGGACGGCGCCTCGAGAACGATGACGCGGCTGTCGCTGGAACTCGGCGGCAACGCGCCGGTGCTGGTGTTTCCCGACGTCGACCTCGAAGCAGGTTGCCGCCGGTGCGGTGGCGGCGAAGTTCCGCAACAGCGGACAGGTGTGCATCGCGCCGCAGCGGTTCCTCGTCGCGAAGCAGGCCGCCGCCGAATTTCTCGGACCACGCTGCAGCCGTGGCCGGCGCGCTGCGCGTCGGCTCCGGGCTCGATCCGGCGACGCAGGTGGGCCCGCTCATCAACGCGCGGCAGCGCGATCGCGTCGAGGCGCTGGTCGACTCCGCGCGCTCGACCGGCGCGTCGATCCGCGTCGGCGGCGCCCGGCCGCCGGAGCAGCCGCGCGGCTACTTCTATCAGCCAACCGTCGTCGGCGACGTCAAGCCGTCGATGCCGATCTACGAGGAAGAGATCTTCGGACCGGTGATGCCGGTGGCGTCCTTCGACGATGTGGACGAAGCGGTCGCGATGGCGAACGCACACCCGCTTCGGGCTGGCCGCCTACGTGTGGACGCGCGACCTGCGGACCGCGATTCGCGCATCGGAGCGGCTCGAGTTCGGGATGATCGGCGTCAACGAGTGGACGCCGCAGGCGGTCGAAGCGCCGTTTGTCGGGTGGAAAGAGAGCGGCATCGGCCGCGAGGGCGGCCTCGAAGGACTCGAGGAGTATCTCGAAACCAAGCTCGTTGCGATCGGCGGGCTGTAGGCAATGGCCGTGGCCCAGCCGCTCGCGATGCCGCGCACGCTCGGGCGGTGGGATCTGGTCCTCTTGAACGTCGTCGCGATCGTCAACATCAACAACGTGCCGCCGGTCGCGGTCTACGGCTGGGCGTCGCTGGCGTTGTGGCTGCTTGCGTTCTGCGCGTTCTTCGTGCCCGAAGCCGTCGCCGTGCTGACGCTCGGACGGCGGTATCCGGGCGAGGGCGGCATCTATCTCTGGACGCGCAAGGCGTTCGGCGACGCGCACGGGTTCCTGTCCGGCTGGTGCTACTGGACCAACAACCTGTTCTACGTGCCGGTGCTGCTCGTCTACATGGCCGGCATCTTCGCGTTCGCCGGCGGTGAAGCCAACGCCGAAGCGCTCGTCAACCAGAAGCTGTTCGTGCTCGGCGTCTCGGTCGGCTGGCTGGCGCTGATTGCGATGGCGAACATCCGCGGCCTCGCGGTCGGCAAATGGATCCAGAATGTCGGCGGCCTCGCCGCGTTCGCCAGCATCGGGCTCGTGCTCGCGGCGGCCGCGGCGGCGTGGGCGAGCGGCGCCGGCGCACGCGCGCCGGCGCTCACCGGCATGAGCTGGGAGATGGCCGCGAGCTTCGCGGTGATGTGCAACGCGATGGTCGGCATCGAGCTCGCGTCGACGATGGGCGACGAGATTCGCGATCCGTTGCGCGATCTCGGCGCCGGCGATTTTCATCGCGCGGCGCGGTCTCGATCCTGTCGTATCTGCTCGTCACCGGCGCGGTGCTGACGCTGGTGCCGGTGGAGGAGGTCGGCGCGATTCAGGGCATCATGCAGGCGGTCGGCGCCGGCGCCCATGCCGCGAACATGTCGTGGATCATCGTGCCGCTGGCGATCGTGATGGGCCTGGCGACCGGCGGCGCCGCGTCGGCGTGGTTCGCCGGATCGTCGCGGATCCCGTTTGCCGCCGGCCTCGAGAGCGCGCTGCCGGCCGCGCTCGGCCGCATCCACCCGCGCTGGCATTCGCCGCACGTCGCGCTGGCGACGTGCGCGGTGCTCGCCGCGGGCTTCACCGTGTTCTCGATGGTCGGCTCCTCGGTGGCCGAGGCGTATCAGGTGCTGCTGAAGGCCGCGGTCGTCATCCAGCTGATTCCGTTCATCTACCTGTTTCTCGCGCTGGTGAAAGCCGATGGCGTCAGCGCCGCCGCCCGCGCCGCCGGCGTCGTCGGGCTGGTGACGACGGCGTTCGGGCTGTGCGCGGCGTTCCTGCCGACCGCCGATGTCGACGAGCGTCGCGCTGTTCGAGACGAAGATGGTCGTCGGCGTGGTCGGCCCGACGGCGATCGGGTGGTTCCTGTTCAAGCGGGCGCGAGCGGGCGGAAGCGGCGTCGAGGCTGGCGGGCTGAGGGTCGCTAGGGGCTGGGTAGGGATCAGCGGCTAGGGATCAGCTATGGCATCACGAAGAAAACAGTAACTCCTCCGACCGCGCGCTCGGGATGGACCGCGCCATCACGCGTCGCGATTTCCTGAACGGCGTCGCGATGGGGGTTGGCGGCGCGCTGGCGAGCCAGTGGCTGCCCGACTCTCTCGTCGGCGCGCAGGCGGCGGGGCAGGACTCGCCCGGCTACTATCCGCCGGCGCTGACCGGCATGCGCGGCAGCCACGACGGCTCGTTCGACGTCTCGCATGCGCTGCGCGACGGCCGCTTCTGGGCGCGTGCCGGCGAACCGGTGGCGACCGGCGAGACCTACGATCTGGTGATCGTCGGCGGCGGCATCAGCGGCCTCGCGGCGGCGTACTTCTACCGCGCGCGCACGAACCCGCGAGCGCGGATCCTGATCCTCGACAACCACGACGACTTCGGCGGCCACGCCAAGCGCAACGAGTTCCGGCCCGGCGGCAAGCTCTGGATTGCCAACGGCGGCACCGCGGGCATCGAGTCGCCGTTCCCGTTCAGCAAGGAAGCGCTCGAGCTGATGAAAGCAATCGGCATCGATCCGGTTGCCCTGACCGAAGAAGCGGGCAAGGCCGCCGACCGATCGGTGTATCAGGGGCTGCAGAGCGCGTACTTCTTCGACAAGGAAACCTTCGGCACCGATCGGCTCGTGGTCGGCACGCCGGGCGGTGGACGCGGCCGAGGGCGCGGCGGCGCGGGACAGACGTGGGAGGAGTTCCTCGCGAAGACGCCGCTGCCGGCCGATGCGCAGCAGGCGATCGCCCGGCTCGAGACGGCGAAGGTCGACTACATGCCGGGCCTGAGCTCGGCGGAGAAGAAAGATCGGCTGTCGCGAATCAGCTATCGCGACTTCCTGCTCAACTTCGTCAAGGTGCCGCCGGCCGTGATCCCGTTCTACCAGACGCGGACGCACGGGCTCTACGGCATCGGCATCGACGCGGTCGGCGCACTCGAGTGCTGGGGCTATCACTATCCCGGCTTCGACGGGATGAATCTCGATCCAGTCGCGAACGGTCGCATGAGCTTTACCGCGCGCGGCGACGCGACGCCGAAGCCGGATTACAACTTCCACTTCCCGGACGGCAACGCGTCGGTGGCGCGGCTGCTGGTGCGCGCGCTGATGCCCGACGTCCTTCCCGGCACGACGGCGCAGGACAGCGTGCTGGCGAAAGCCGACTACTCGAAGCTCGATCGTGCCGACGCGCCGATTCGCATCCGGTTGAGCAGCACGGTGGCGCGCGTCCGGCACATCGGCGCGCTACCGGCGGCCAAGGAAGTCGAAGTCGCCTACGGTCGCGGCGGCAAGGTCTACGCGGTGAAAGGCAAGGCGGTGGTGCTCGCCTGCTGGAATGGGATGATCCCGCACCTGTGCCCGGAGATGCCGGCGGCGCAGAAGGAGGCGCTGAAGTACGGCGTCAAGGTGCCGCTCGTCTATACCAGCGTCGCGCTGAAGAACTGGACCGCGTTCAAGAAGCTCGGGATCAACGGCGCCAACTCGCCGGGGATGTATCACTACGGCGTGCGGCTGGAGACGCCGACCGTGATCGGCGGCTACAACCCGACGCCGAAGTCGCCGGACGACCCGATCCTGGTACGGATGACGCGGACGCCGTGCAAGCCAGGCCTGCCGTCGCGCGACCAGCATCGTGCCGGGCACGTCGATCTGCTGTCGACGCCGTTCTCGACCTTCGAGCGGAACATCCGCGATCAGCTGGCGAGGATCCTGAATGGCGGCGGCTTCGACCCGGCGCGCGACATCGACGCCATCACCGTCAACCGCTGGCCGCACGGCTACGCCTACGAATACAACCCGCTGTGGGATCCGGACTGGAAAGAAGGGGAGTCGCCGTGCGAGATCGGCCGGAAGGCGTTCGGCCGGATCACGATCGCCAACTCTGACGCCGCCGCCGCGGCTTACACCGACGTCGCGATGGATCAGGCCTACCGCGCCGTGAACGAGTTGATTGCGGCCAAGGCGACGTAGCCGGGGTCAGTACCCGAACTGCCGGTTCTGACCCCTTGAGTGTCCGGCTGTAGCCGGACAATGAGATCGCATATGAAGTTCATCCTCTCGATCACCGCGGCGCTGGCGATCGGCGTGGCGCTGGCCGCCCAGCCTTCGCCCAGCGCTGCGCCTGCGGATCTGCTCGTCCTCAACGGCAAGGTCTACACCGCCGGGAAGAACGCCACCTTCGCGCAGGCGGTCGCCGTCCGCGGCAACACGATCGCGGCCGTCGGCACCGCGCAGGAGATCGAAAAGCTGCGCGGGCCGAACACGCAGGTGGTCGACGCCGGCGGCGGCGCGGTGCTGCCCGGGTTCAACGACGTGCACACGCACATGCTGAGCGGCGGCCTGGCGATGGACACCGTCGATCTCGGCGGCGCCGGCACGCTCGAGGAGGTGCAGCAGCGCATCCGCACCTTCGCGGCGGCGCACGCCGATCGGCCGTGGATTCAAGGACGCGACTGGCACTACGAGCCGTTTCCCGGCAGCCAGCCGACCCGCGCGCAGCTCGACGCCGTGGTTGCCGATCGCCCGGCGGTGATGCGCTGCTACGACGGCCACAGCGTCTGGGTGAACTCGAAGGCGCTCGCGCTCGCCGGCATCACCAAAGCGACGCCCGACCCGCCGAATGGCACCATCGTTCGCGATCCGAAAACCGGCGAGCCGACCGGCCTGCTCAAGGAGTCGCCCGCGTCCTCGCTGGTGATGAAGCTCGTCCCGAAGCCGACCCGCGCCGAAGAGCGGCGGGCGCTGAAGGCGGCGATGGACGAGGCGCTGAAGTACGGCGTCACCAGCGTCACCGATGCCGCCGGCAGCCCAGAGGATCTCGAGGTCTACGACGACCTGCGGCGCTCCGGCGAACTGGGCGCGCGCGTCTACTACTCACTGCTCGTCACGCCCAACTTCAGCGAGAAGGACGCCGATCGCTTCGACGCGATCTGGAAGGCGCATCCCGAGACGCCGATGCTGAAGACCGGGATCATCAAGATGTTCATGGACGGGGTCATCGAGACCAACACCGCGTTCATGATCGCGCCCTACGTCAACGCGCCCGAGACGACCGGCAAGCCGAACTACAGCCGCGAAGATTACAACCGCATCGTCGCGATGATGGACAAGCGCGGCTGGCAGATCATGGTGCACGGGCTCGGCGACGGCGCCGTGCGCATGGTGCTCGACGGCTTCGAGCGCGCCGCCGCGGTCAACCCCGCCCCGGCGCGAGGACGACGTCACCGCGTCGAGCATATCGAGACGATCGATCTCGCCGACGTGCCGCGCTTCGGCAAGCTCGGCGTGATCGCGTCGATGCATCCGGTCGGCGGCTTCTACGTACCGCCGCAGACGCCGCCGCCCCCGCGTCCTGCCGGCTCGAGCCCGGCCGCGGTCGGCGCCTGGGCCGGCAACATCGGGCCCGAGCGCGCCGCGCGCGGCGGCATGTGGAAGAGCATTTCGCAGGCCGGCGGCCGTGTCGTCTTCGGATCGGACTGGCCGGTGGCGACGCTCGATGCGATCGGCCGCAGCGTCGGCATCAGCAACCGCGCGCCGCGCGCCGGCGGCACCGACGAGCGGCTGCCGTTGACGACCGTGATCAACGACTACACCAGCGAAGCTGCCTACGCCGCGTTCGACGAGAACGTGAAGGGCACGCTCGCCCCCGGCATGCTCGCCGACATCGTCGTACTCGCCACCGATATCTTCGCCAGGGCGCCGGCGGTGCGCAGCGACGTTGCGGTGAAGACGACGATCGTCGACGGCAAGGTGGTGTACCGCGCGCCGGCAGCGGCACCATCGTCGGCCGCGGCAGCGCCGGCGCAGGTGACGCTGCCGATCGACGGCGTCACCACGAAGCAGGATGTCGTCTACGGTCGCGTCGAGGGTTCCGCGCTGCTCGCCGACATCGCCTACCCGGCCGGCGACAAGCTGCCGGCGATCATCTCCGTGCACGGCGGCCGCTGGCGCGCGGGGAATCGCACCGACGCGAGCAGCATCAAGGTGGCGCAGTGGGCCAGCTTCGGCTTCTTCGCGATGTCGATCGACTACCGGCTGGTCGGCGGCTCGCCGGCGCCGGCGTCGTATCTCGACACGCTGTGCGCGATCCGCTGGGTGCACGCGCACGCGCAGGAATACAAGATCGACCCGGAGCGCGTTTACCTCATCGGCCAGTCAGCCGGCGGGCAACTCGTCTCGCTCGTGGCGACGCTCGGCGACGGGCCGTTCAAGCGTTCGGGCGGGTGGGACACCGCGCGCAGCGACGTGCGCGCCGTCATCAGCGTCGCCGGCCCGTACGAGCTCAACACGCTGTCGTGGGGCAATCTCTGGACGCCGGTGGGCGAGGACGTCGAAGCGGCGCGCAAGCTGGCGTCGCCGATGACGCACGTGTCGGCGAAGACACGGCCGACGCTGGTCATCCATTCCGACGACGACCGCTCGGTGCCGATCCAGCAAGCGGTCGACTTCGCGGAGGCGCTGAAGAAGGCGGGCGTGCAGACGCGATTCACGCACTACACCGACAAGGGGCACATGGGGATCACGGACGACGTCATCCGCGACGCACGCAACTTCATCGCGGAGGTGGAGAAGAAATAAGCCTCCGCGGCGAGGCGCACGCGCTTCGCGCAAGGTGCAGGCGGACGGGGCGATCGTGCAACGTGCAAAAGACATCGGTCGCACAGTGAGTCAGCAGTAGTGTCCGCTTTCAGGCACACCTTGATTTGTGGCGGAAAGCCTCTCGTCGAGCGGTCGCGGCTGGCTCTCGGATTGGTCTTCCTGGCGTTTGTGGTCGTGTCTTCGGCGGCGGCTCAATCGGTTCGCGACGTCAAGCCAGATACCCTTTCACTCACCGATCCCGCGCGCAATCGTTCCGTTCCGGTTGCCATCTATTCGGACAGCTCGCGGTCACCAAGCAGGCTGAAACCAGCCGTCATCAGCCACGGCTACGGCGGGAAGAACACCGACTACTCGTTCATCGCCACTTATCTTGCGGGGCACGGTTACTACGTCGCCAGCATTCAGCACGAGATCCCCGGCGACGAACCGTTGCCGACGACTGGCAGTCCGTACGAGACCCGCAAGCCGAGCTGGGAGCGCGGGGTGCAGAACATCCTGTTCGTGATCGGTGAGTTGAAGAAGAGACGTCCCGATCTCGACTACGGACAACTGCTGCTCGTCGGCCACTCGCACGGCGGCGACACCAGCATGCTGTTCGCGCAGGAGCACGGCGATCTCGTGCACACGGTGATCTCGCTGGACAACCGGCGGATGCCGTTCCCGCGAACCCGCAAGCCGCGCATCCTGTCGCTCCGCTCGAGCGATCAGCCGGCCGACGAAGGCGTGATCCCGTCAGCAGAAGAGCAGGCGACATTCGGGATCAAGGTGATCAAGCTGCCAGCCACCATCCACAACGACATGTGGGATGGCGGCACCACGCAGCAGAAGGTGGAGATCGTCGGACACATCAACGCGTTTCTGGCGGCAAAAAACTAGCCTGCCCCGAGCGACCAGCAGCCAGCCCCGAGCAACCAGCCCCTGGTCCTACTCCTAGCAACCAGCAACCAGCCGCGTCAGAACGTGGGCGGGGTATTTATCCACAGCATGACGGTGTCTTCGCTGGACGGGTTGTACCAGCGGTGGCCGACGGTGCTCTCGAACCAGAAGCTGTCGCCCTCGCGCAGGGTGTGGCACTCGAGCTCGTCGAGCCAGATCTCGAGGGTGCCGGCCATCATGTAGATGAACTCCTCGCCCTGGTGCGAATACGAGCCGTCACTCCCGGCGCCGGGTTTGACGCGGAAGATATGGCTTTCGAGCTGGCGCGCGCCGATTGAGAGCAGCTCGATGCGCACGCCCGACTGCGTCTGGATCGCGCGCCGCTCTTTCGGGCGGACCAGGCGGCTCGATTGCTTCGGCAGATCGTAGAAGTCGAGCACGGTCGTGCCGTAGGTCGCCGCCAGCCGCTGCAGCGTCGTCACCGACGGGTTGGCCTTGGACAGCTCGATGGCGCTGAGGAATCCGGCCGATACTTTCGCGCGCTTCGCTGCTTCAACGACGCCAAGGTCGCAGCTCTTTCGCAACCGCCGCAGTTTGCGTCCCAGTTCGGTGGGGCGTGCGCCGTTGGTGGCCTTTGCGGTCGCCGCCTTGCCCAGCGCCTGGCGGATGCCGGGGAGGTTCAGCAGCTTGACGTCGCGCAGGTACTTGATCCGCTTGAGGACGTCGAGCAGCTCCGGGCTATAGAGGCGGTAGCGCCCGTGGCTCCTCGCCGGCGAAACCAGGCCGACGTTCTCCCACAGCCTGAGCGTGGACGGGCTGACGCCCAGGATGCGCGCGGTTTCGCCTACGGTTAGGAGGCCGACTCGGGATGTCTTGGGAGGGGTGCGGGGCGCGGTCCGCCGCCTGCGTGGCATCGCCCGCGATGATACACGCGCGCGCGGGCGAATGGCTAATGGCTAATGGTCGATGGCTGATGGAATCGGTCGATGGACCATGCCATTAGCCATTAGCGCATTAGCCATAGCCATCAGCCATTAGCCATCTACTGACCGGCCGTCGTCGGCTTGCCGTCGCCGAGGCCGAGCGCAACGAACTCCGCCGGATGATCGCGCGCGCCGATCGGCACGATGATGTACTGCTTGCCCTTGTGCATGTAGGTCATCGGAGCGCCGGTCGTGCCGGAGGGCAGCTCGATCTCGGCGATCACCGCGCCGGTCGCCTTGTCGAAGGCGCGGAACTTCTTGCCCCACGCCCAGTCCACCTGCGGCGTGCCGATCACCGAGTTGCTCCCCTCGCCGATAAACAGCAGCGTTTTGGTGAGCAGCGGCGCCGGCCGGTTCGGTACGCCAAGCGGTCCGAGCTTCAGATCCTTCAGCAGCGGATGATTGCGCGGCCCATCGCCGTTCGCCACCATCCACGCGAGGTCGCCGGTGCGCAGGTTGTACGCGGTGATGCGGCCGTAGGGGCCCTTCACGATCGGCAGTCCCATCACCTGAGGACCGAGGCCGGCCACCTGTCCGGGTGGCGTCGTTGGCTGCCCGCCGCGTCCGCCGCCACCACCGCCTCCGCCCGCGTAGTCCATCGTCGCTTCGGCGTTGCCCTTGGTGCTGCTCACGCCGCGGATGCCGGGCAGCGTTAACGACACGGCGTAGTACATGCTGGTTTCCGGATCGAACGCGCCGGTGTGCCAGTTGCCCGCGCCCCAGGCGCCGGGAATGGTCAGCGTGCCGCGCGTGCCGCCTTCGACGACGAGCGACGGCGGCGTGTAGAGCGGGCCGAGCACGAGCGGCTTGACGAACTCGAGCGCCGCGGCCTTCAGCTCCGGCGTGTAGTCGATCAGATCGCCTTCGCTGACGCCCTGCCGATCGAACGGCGGCGGCTTGGTCGGGATCGGCTGCGTCGCCGACGCCTGTTCGCCAGGGACACTCGACTTGCCAACCGGCTTCTCTTCGATCGGCCACACCGGCTCGCCGGTCGTGCGATCGAGGACGTAGAGGTAGCCGTTCTTGTTCGGCTGCATCACCGCCTTGATCCGCTTGCCGTTGACGGTGATGTCGCCGAGCGTAGCCGGCCCGACGTTGTCGTACTCCCAGAGATCGTGGTGGATCATCTGGTAGTGCCACACGCGCTTGCCGGTCTTGGCATCGAGCGCGACCAGCGCCTCGGAATAGAGGTTCGCGCCAGGGCGCCAGCCGCCATACGACGACGAGGTCGGCGCGGTGAGCGGGATGTAGACGTAGCCGAGCTGCTCGTCGGCCGTCATCGGGTTCCACGAGCCGAGATCGCCGGCGATCTTCCACGACTCGTTGCCCCAGGTGTCGTTGCCGAATTCACCTTCCCGCGGCACGACGTGGAACGTCCAGAGCAGCTTGCCGGTCTTGACGTCGAAGCCGCGGATGTCTTCGCTGCGCGGCTTCCTTCTTCGGCCCGCCGTCGCCGGCGCCGGCGGTGTTGCCGGTGATGACGACGACGTTGCCGACGACGATCGGACCGGTGCTGTCGCTGAAGCGCCCGGCGAGCGGCTGGTTCTCGTCGAAGTGGAGGCTGACCCGTCCCTTGTCGCCGAAGTCGGGATAGACCTTGCCGGTCTTCGCGTTCAGCGCATAGAGGTACTCACCGCGGACGACGATGATCCGCTGATCGCTGCCGCCGCGCCAGAAGTCGACGCCGCGCGTGCTCTGGCCGGTCACCTCTTCCTTGGTGCGCGCGAACGGCTCCTGCTGCCAGACGGTCGCGCCCGTGCTCGGGTCGAACGCGCTGACGAAGCCGTGCGCGTCCTGCGTGTAGAGCATCCCGTCGATGAAAATCGGCGTCGAGCGGAGGTAGCTGCCGACGTTCAGATCGGGGAACGCCTGCTTCAGCTTGTCGTCGACCGCGGGCCGCCGCCAGACGACCTGCAGTTGCTTGACGTTGTCGCGGTTGATCTGATCGAGCGCTGAATACCGGGTGAACGCCTTGTCGCCGCCGAAGTAGCGCCACTCGTTCCGCGACTGTGAGCGGACGGCGATGACGCTGATCGAGACGAGCGCGAGCGTGCAGCAGAATGCGATGACCTTCTTCGTACGAGACAAAGGCGTTCCTCCAAATAGCGCAGGCCTTGGCCTGCCGACGGACGCGGGCAGCCCTGACCGCCTGCCCTACCTTCCATCAAAACTGATAGCGGATGCCGAACTGCACCGTCCGCGGCCTGACAATCGACAGCGTCTGCGCCCACGGCGTCGTCGCCGTGACCTGCGAGCTGTTGTTGCGGAGGGTCAGCGTCGTGTCCGAGTTGAAGATGTTGAAGAAGTCCACCGAGAGGCGGAGCCGCTGGCTGCCGGTGATGACGAAGTCCTTGTCGACGCGGATCTGGAAGTCGTTGACCGCCGGCAGCGCGTACGACCCGCGCTCTTCCGCCAGCATCGTGACGTTGCCCTGGCCGAGGCCGCGGACGATGATCAGCCGGCCGTACGGGCGTCCCGACTCGTAGGAGTAGCGCATGCCGAGGTTGAAGTCCATCGGCGCGCGGTAGGTGGTCGACAGCTTCACCGCGTGCGTCGAGTTGGTCGCCGTCGGCCCGAACGCGTTGATCGAGTCGTTCGGGTCGCGTCCGAAGCCAGCCGTCGAGCTCAGGCTCGAGAAGTCCTGCTGCGTGCTGCCGGTGACCGCGCCGCCGCCGAAGGCCTGCGAGTCCTGCCAGGTGTAGGAGCCCTGCGACTGCCACGAGTTGGAGAAGCGCTTGTTCAACTCGATCACCACCGACTTGAACGACTGATCGAAGTCCTCGCGGTTGACCACCTGGAACAGGCGCGACGCCTGCGAGCTGGTGAGGTTGAACACGTTCAGCGGGAACGTGCGGCCCTCGAAGGTGTCGACAATGGCGCGCTCCGCGTAGCGTGCCGCGGACGTCCTGCAGGCGGATGAAGTTGCTCTCCTCTTTCCAGACGAACGAGAGGTTCACGCCCATGTTGGCGAACAGCTCGCGCTCGAGGCCGACGAACAGCTGGTCGGTGTACTGGTTCTGCAGATCCGGGTTGACGCTGAAGTTGATGCGGTTGTCGACGACGGTGAACGGGATGTCGTAGGCGCCGCGTCGTCGTGTTGTAGCGCAGCGTCGTCTGCGGCGTCGCACCCGGCGACATGCTGTTGAACATGCTGGTCGCGAGCTTGCCGAAGAAGCGGCCGTAGTTGGCCTTGACCACCGTCTTGCCCGACTTGTCCGCGCGCAGGGTGACGCCGAAGCGCGGCGACCAGGTGTTGAACGAGATCAGGTCCTCGACCGCCGGATAGGTGATGCTGTTCGGGGACGGTCGAACGAGGCGTCGCCGCGAGATGCCGTCGAGCGTGGCGCCGGCGGAGAGCTCGGGGATGTCGCCGCATGATCCGGTCGTAGCGGACGCCAAGGTTAAGCGTGATCGCGATCGTTGAGCGACCAGTTGTCCTGCACGTAGCCGCCGCGAGTGCGGATGCGGCCGCCCGACGCCGACGGATCCTGGAAGGTCGCCAGGTAGGGTGCGGCGTTGAGATCGGTGTACGAGACGTTGCTGAAGCGGATGCTGACGGTGCGCTGGGTCGCGTACGCGGTCTGGATGCCGAACTTGAAGTCGTGCGAGCCCTTCAGGAAGTCGCTGGCGCTGTGCGAGACCGACGCATCGATGGTGGTGCGGTTGTGGAACTGCTTGCTGCCGGTCAGGGCGTTGGCAATCGAGAAGCCGGTGGCCTGATCGGTGCGGCCGGGGGTGATGAAGTCGTCGGAGACCGGCGTGAAGTTGTCGCGGATGTAGATGCCGCCGGCGCGGGCCTCGAACAACGTCGACGACCCGAACGTGTGCGTGTACTGGCTGGTCAGGACCGGGTTGTGCCCGTGCTCGACGGTCTGCGTGATGAGCGGCGCGGTGCGGCTGGCGGTCGCGCCGCAGCAGAACATGTTGTTGTTGAAGCCGACGTTCAACTGGTCGTGCGGGCCGAACCGGACCGTGCCCTTGGCAAACGGCTTGTAGCTCACGCCGCCCTTCTTATCGAGGTTCGGATCGACGCCGACGCCGGTGGTGAGGCCGCGCTGGGTCGGCAGGATGCCGTAGAACCACGCGCGATCCCTGACGATCGGGCCACCGATTTCGAAGGTCCCCTGCTGGTTGTAGTGCACCTTGTAGGGGAACTGCTCGTTCGGTGTGTTGTTGCCCACCAGCCCCGGCGGGATGATGTAGAAGCTGCCGGTGCCGCTGTAGGTGTTGCTGCCGCTCTTGGTGACGATGTTGACGACGCCGCCCTGGAAGTCGTGGAACTCGGCCGACGCGCCGACGGCGTTGACCTGCACTTCCTGCATGATGTCCGGGCTCGGGAAATCCCAGACGCCGCCGTTCGACACCGCCGAGATGTCGACGCCGTCGTACTGGAACTGGTTCTGATCGCTGCTCGAGCCGAAGATGATGAAGCGCGAGTCGTTGGGCACCTGGTTGATGCGCACCGCCGGCGTGTAGGTGACGATGTCGAAGTAGGACTGCCGCGACGACGGGATGTTCTGCAGCATCTCCTGGTTGAAGTTGCTGCTGATGCCCGAGTGCACCGCGTCGACGACCGGCGACTCGCCGGTGACGACGATCGACTGCTCGACGTTGCCGACCTTCATCTGCATGTCGAGCTGAATGGTGCGGCCGACCTCGACGCGGATGGCCTCGCGCCGCGTCGTGCCGAAGCCCTGCAGCGTGAAGGTGAGCGTGTACTCGCCGAGCGGCAGGTTCTCGAAGCGGTAGAGGCCCTGGCCGTCGGTGACTTCGACGGCGGCGCCGCCGATCCGCGACGGGCTGGTGGCTTCGACGGTGACGCCGGCGAGCACGCCGCCGGTATCGTCCTTGACGAACCCGCGCAGGCCGCCGGTGGACGTTTGCGCCGAAGCGGTCGCGACCGCGAACGCGGCGACGACCATCAGCGTGAAGAGCAGAGAGATCGGTCGGAGACAGTCCGCCAGTGAGAGCCGGGCCATGCAGTGAACCTCCGTCAAGGTGGTTGTGGTCAGCGACATTGAACACGACAGATGTAAGGTTGTCAACGCGAAAGGACGCCGTTGTGCGCGTGTTGTCGCGTGTTGTCGCGCGCCGATCCAATCGTTTGACAGCCCTATATGTTGTCTGTAAGGTTCACCAACGGCCCGAGAGCCCGTCGACGCTGGCTCAGGGCAAGCCCTTCAACGTTGTTCAGGGCAAGCCGGAGAAGCAATCATCCATGACTGATCGAAAGCCGAGGTGGTACATGAAGCGCGTGCTGGTGCTGGCGGCCATGCTGGCGACAGGAATGTCTGTGTTCGCCCAGACGGGATCCAGAATTCTGAGGTTCGAACCGAACGGACCGGGCAACGTCGGGCTGAAGGGCAACGATCGCGACACATCGAAGATCTACCACTACTACAAATCCAAGGCCGACGAGCGCGTCGCCGCCGGCATCTGGTCGTCGCCCGACTTCAGCGGCCGGATGCGCAAGGTGACCAACACCGAGTTCATCTACATCCTCGAAGGCGCGGTGACACTCGCTGACAAGAGCGGGCGCGAAGAAACCTTCAAGGTCGGCGACGCGGTCCTCATCCCGCGCGGCACCGAGTTCCAGTGGAAGAAGACCGACAACCTGAAGGAATACTGGGTGATCTTCGACCGCGAAGCCCCGGGGACGCCGGCGCCGCAGGGCACGCCCACCTTCTTCAAGCTCGATCGCAACGGGCCGCCCGGAAAGGGCCTCGCCGGCACCGGCCGGACCAAGGAGCACGAGTACCTACACCGGCGCCGACGGCTCCTCGGTCGGTGTCTGGGAAACGCAGCCGCACACCTCGCCGAACTTCCACAAGACGAAGTACGCCGAGCTGATGCTGTTTCTGAGCGGCAACGTGACGCTGACCACCCCGGACGGGCAGACCGAGAAGTTCAAGGCCGGCGAAGTCGCGTTCGTGCCGAAGGGCATCGAGTACAAGTGGAGCAGCGACACGACGCGCAAGTACTGGGTGATCTTCGACAACGATCCGCCTACGAAATCCTCGGCGGGCGCGAGATAAAGAGGCTGATCTCTTCGTGGGGCCTGTGGCATTGAACAGGAGGTCAGGAGATTAGGAGTCAGGAGGCTTGTCCGATTCGACGGGCGGCGCTGCGCGCCGCGCGGCCCGAGACGGTACGCGTGAAAACGAATCGCCCGTAGATCAATGCGACTCGTTTTCACGTGTACCGTCTCCGGCCGCAAGGTGGCCGGCGAAGCCGGCCAACCCGTCGAATCTCGGTGCCACGCGCGTCGCGGGCAGAGATCAAAGCTTTTGGACAAGCCTCCTGACCTCCTGCCCTCCTGATCTCCTGTTTCCCCACGAGCGTCGCGAATGATCCCGGTCGCCGGGATCAGCGACGACTGCGGGCAGCAAGGCGGCGTCCAGTCGCCATTTCGCGTTCGGCGTCGGCTCTCCTCCCCTCCGCGGCATAGACATCAGCGAGGACGAAGTGCCCGAGCGGCGCGAACTCGGCCTCGGGCGCGAGCTCGATGCCTCGCTTCGCCAGCGTGACCGCTTCCGGGCGGTCGCCGAGATCGAACATCAGCTTCGCCAGAAACAGGTGCCCCTCAGCGAAATCGGGGTTGCTCTCGATCGCGGCGCGCCAGGCGGCGCGCTGCTCGGTCGGCGTTCCCGAGCTTCTCGTAGATCTTTCCCAGGTTGAACTGCGCCATGTAGTTGCCGGGGAAGAGCTCGATCTCGTTCTTGTATTCGGCGATCGCGCCGTTCGCGATCGCCGCGTTGCTCCGCGGCCAGGGCCAGGTTGAAGTGCGCATGCCGCAGCCGCGCGTTCTGGGCCAGCGCCGCGCGGATCTCGCGCTCGCCGGCGGCGACGTCGCCCTGCTTCAGCCGCAGCGCCCCGAGCGTGTTTCTCGCCGCCGCCATCGCCGGCTGGATCTCGAGCGCGCGGTTCAGCGACGCCTGCGCTTCCTCGAGCTTGCCGTGGTCCACGAGCACCTGCGCCACCGCCTGGTGCGCCTGTGCGTTTCGCGGGTCGAGCTCCAGCAGCCGCCGGTAGCCGACCAGCGCCTCATCGTCCTTGCCCATCGTCCGGTAGACGTTGGCCATGTTGAACACGGCCAGGTCGTAGTCGGGCTTGAGCGCGAGCGCCCGCTGGAAGGCGGTGAGCGCGCGCGGCAGCTCGCGGCGGCGTGAGTACTCGTTGCCCATCATCAGCCAGGCGTCGACGACGTTCGGATCGCTGGCAACGACCTGCTGCAGCGCCTTCAGCCCGCCGTCCGAGTCGTGCTCGTCGTGAAGCTGTTCCCGCGCGCGGCTGACCAGGTTGAAGAGCTCGATCTTGTCCTTCGGATCGGCGAGCGACGACTTGTCGCCGGCCGGCGTCGCGACAAAGGTGCCGACGTAGCCGAGCGCCGCCAGGCGCGCGCGCGTGTCGGGGTCGACGTCGGCGGCCGGCTTCACGTCCGAGGCGCTTTTCGACTCGGCGGCGGCCAGAACGCCGGCCATTCGATCGGCGAGCGGCCGCCGCTCGTCGTAGAGGTTGCGGGTCTCGTCCGGATCCTGGACGAGATCGTAGAGCTCCGGCCGCGGCGCCTCGATGAACTTGAAGCGCTCGGAGGTGAGGCTGCGCAGGTCGCTCCAGCCGTAGTGGTAGCGCGGGTAGACCGCCTCCGCATATGCGGCCAGCCCCATCTCGCGCACCGCGCCGGTCATCAGCGGCACCACGCTCTGGCCCTCGAGCTTTTCGGCGATCGGCAGATCGAGCAGATCCATGACCGTCGGCATCACGTCCACGGTGCGGACGAGATCGGCCACGCGGCGTCCGCGCAGCGCGTCGTAGGGGGCGCGGATCACCAGCGGCACGCGCAGCACCGACTGGTAGACGAAGAAGCCATGCGTGCTCTCGCCGTGATCGCCGAGGCTCTCGCCGTGGTCGGCGATCACGACGATGACGGTCTTGTCGAGGAGCCCCTCCTGCTCGAGGAACGCGCGGACGCGGCCGATCTGCGCGTCGGCGAACGCGATCTCGCCGACGTACGGCTGGTTGGCAAAGCGCGCGCGATACTCGGGCGGCGGCGCGTACGGCGAGTGGGCGTCGTAGAAATGGAGCCAGCGCGAAGAAGCGCGACGTCTTGACGCTCGCCATCCACTCGAGCGCGCGGTCGGCGACCTCGTTGGCCGGCCGCTCCACCTCGCCGAGCGACGGCGTCTCGAATTTCGACAGGTCGAAGTCGTCGAAGTAGCGGTCGAACCCCTGCGCGATGCCCCACTTGCGGTCGAGGACGTAAGCGCCGACGAAGCCGCCGGTCGCGACCCCCGCCGCCTTCAAGCGCTCCGCCATCGTCGTCTCGCGCTCGTCGAGGAAGAAGCCGCCGTTGTCGCGGACGCCGTGCTGCGGCGGGTACTTGGCGGTGAAGAGCGACGAATGGACCGGCAGCGTCAGCGGCGCCGGCGCGGCGGCGTGCTCGAAGAGCGTTCCCTCGCTGGCGAGGCGATCGAGATTCGGCGTCGGGCTCGGCGTAAAGCCATAGGCGCCGATCCGGTCGGCGCGCGTCGTGTCGAGCGTGATCACGACCACGTTCAGGTCGGAGGGTTGGACGCCGCGCGGCAGGCGGCCGACGCTGGTGCCGCCGGGCGTGGTTCGCGGGCCGGAGCTCTGCAGCCAGAACCATGCGCCGAACCCCACCATCGCAAGCACGCCGAGCGCGCCAGCAGCGGCGATCGGCCGCGAGCCGAACGGGAAGCCGCGCCCATTCATCCCGCCAATCATATTCGCTGCTCGCGGGCTGACTCGCAGGCGACGGCCCTTTGGAAGCTCCCAGACGACCTGATTCCTGCGTGCTCAGCGGGTCCGCGTTGATCGTCGTTTCGCCCTACCGTTTTGTCGTTTCACGCGATTCATCCCTTCATCCCGCCGTTCGTCCCAAACGGCTTGATACTCTCGGGACCGGTTGCGGATCATCACGCTGGCGCGCGGGCCGATGGGTCCCCATGACCGTACAAAGGACACGCAACGGAGAGCGATCGGGAACCGCGATGAGCGTCCTGCGCTCGATCGCGATCGTGGCTGCGATTGCGACTGCACCCGTTGCGTGGGCCCAGGAGCCCGCAGCCGCTCGCACCACCACAGCCGGCATCTACTCGAGCGAGCAGGCCGATCGCGGCCAGGCGCTGTTCGACGCGAAATGCCAGAGCTGTCACGGCGCTGAGTTCGAAGGCGGCACGCTGGCGCCGGCGCTGAAGGGCAGCGAGTTCCTGACGCCGTTTCAGGGCAAGCCGCTGCGGCGGATCTACAGCCGCATCATCAGCACCATGCCGCCGGATGACATCGGCAGCCTGACCGAGAGCGAGACGCTCACGCTCGTTGCGCTCGTGCTTCGAGCCAACGGCTACTCCGCGGGGCCGGACGCGCTCGCCCGCGCCGACGATCTGAACGCGATTATCGTGGGGCCGCCGCCGGCGGAAAAGCACGACATGAGCACGTGGGACGCAGAGGCCGCGGAGACCGCAGAGAACTCTTCTGAGAATATTTCTCTGCGCGCTCGGCGGGCTCCGCGTTCGAGGAGCGTCCGATGATCAACGTCAAGTACGCCATCGGCGCTCTTCTCGGCGCCGCCATCCTCGGCGTCGGGACCTCCGCAAGCAGCACGCAGGAAGGCCGCGCCACAGCTCGCGGGTGCGGAGTGGCGCCAGTACGGCGGCGACAAGAGCTTCAACCGCTACTCGCCGCTCGAGCAGATCACGCGCGACAACGTGAAGGGGCTGAAGATCCTGCTGGCGCCGTCCGGCGGTTGACGCGCAGCTGCGCAAGGCCTTCCCAGACGTGACGCCGCCGGCCTACTTCCGCTCGACGCCGCTGATCGTCGGCGGCACGCTCTACGCGCCGAACGGCGTCGGCCTGCTCGAGGCGTTCGACGCTGCGACCGGCGAGACGCGCTGGGTGCAGGAGCCGTTTCACGCCTCGTTGAAGGAAGCCGCCGGCGAGAGCACCCGCGGCGCGAACTTCTGGCGCGGCAAGGCGGGCGAGGACGAGCGCCTGATCTTCAGCCGCGGCGAATACCTCTACGCCGTGAACGTGAAGACCGGCAAGCTGTTCAGGGACTTCGGCGATCTCGGCCGCGTCTCGCTGAACCGCAAGACCGCGGACGAAGCGGCGTATTTCTCGTGGAATCCTCCGACGGTCGTCAACGACGTCATCGTTGTCGGCGGCAACGGCGGCGGCAAGGTTGGCGGCGGCTACGGCGACGGCGGCTTCGTGAAGGAAGCCGCGCCCGAGGACATCCGCGGATACGACGTACGCTCCGGCAAGCTGCTGTGGACCTTTCACGTCGTACCGCGTCCCGGCGAGCCGGGCCACGACAGCTGGGCGAACGATTCGTGGAAGGCGGCCGGCAACATGGCGGTGTGGTCGTCGATCACCGCCGACGAAGAGCTCGGCTACGTCTACCTGCCGTTGACGGCGCCGACCGCGTCCTACTACGGCGGCTGGCGGCCTGGCGACAACCTCTATTCGAACTCGCTCATCGCGCTCGACGCGAAAACCGGCCGGCTGGTGTGGCACTTCCAGATGGTGCACCACGACATCTGGGAGTACGACAACGTCGGCCCGCCGATCCTCGCCGACCTCAACGTCGACGGCCGGCGCGTCAAGGCGGTCATCCAGGCGAGCAAGACGGCGTTCCTCTACGTCTTCGACCGCGCCACCGGCAAGCCGGTGTGGCCGATCGAAGAGCGGCCGGTGCCGCAGTCGACGGTGCCCGGCGAGAAGACGTCGCCGACGCAGCCGTTTCCGACCAAGCCGCCGCCATTCGATCGCCAGGGGCTCACCGACGACGACCTGATCGACTTCACGCCGGCGCTGCGCGCCGAGGCGCGCGAGATCGTCAAGCCCTTCGTCATGGGACCGATTTTCACACCGGGTTCGGTGCGGAGCGACGATGCGGGCGGAAAGCAGGGCACAATCGTGCTCCCCGGTTGGTACGGCGGCGCCAACTGGAACAACGGCGCGTTCGATCCGGAGACCGGACGCTACTACGCGCTCTCGGTGACGTCGCCGGTCGTCTACGACCTGGTCAAGCCGATGCCGAAACCGAAGGACCCGAAGCCGACGCTCGACTACGGCATCGACGTCGGCCAGGGAGGGGGCGGCCGCCACACGGATCTGAAGGGACCGCAGGGGCTGCCGCTGACCAAGCCGCCCTATGGCAGGATGACCGCCTACGACATGAACAAGGGCGAGAAGCTGTGGACCGTCGCGGTCGGCGATGGTCCGCGGAACCATCCGCTCCTGAAGGATCTGAAGCTGCCGCCGCTCGGCGCGCCGGGTCGGCCGGTGCCGCTGCTGACCAAGACGCTGCTGTTCCTCGGCGAGGGGAGCGAGGTGATCTTCAGCAGTGCCGGCGGGAAGATGTTCCGCGCCTACGACAAGGCCACCGGCGCCGTCGTGTCGGAGATCGAGCTGCCGGCCGGCACGACCGGCGCGCCGATGTCCTACATGGCCGGCGGCAAACAGTTCATCGTCGTGCCGATCGGATCGAAGGAACACGACCCCGAGTGGGTCGCGCTGGGATTGCCGTAGGCAGTCACCAGTCGCAGTCGGCGATGTCGCGCAGGCCTTGAGGCCTGCCTGCGAAGAGTCAGGAGAAGGGGGAGACATGGCTCACAGGGAGGGCTGGAGATCGCGCTCGGCCTGGGTTCGCCGGTTGCGGATCCTCGCACTGGCAATATGCTGCGCCGCCTGGACGACGGCGGCGTTCGCTCAGGTGTCGGCCGGCGGTGTCCGCGGATTCGTGCGCGATGAGAGCCGGGCCGTGGTTCCCGGGGTCACCGTCGAAGCGCAGAGCCCGTCGCGCATCGGCGTGGCCACGACCGTCACCGACGGCCAGGGGCTCTATCGGTTAGAAGGGCTTCCGGTCGGCATCTATACCGTCACCTTCACCCTGACAGGTTTTTCGACCGTCCGGCGCGAGGGGATTCGCGTCGAAGCGGGGCGCACCATCGAGATGGAGCAGCAGCTCACCGTGAGCACGCTGCAGGAAACCGTCACGGTGTCAGGGCAGTCGCCGGTGGTCGACGCGACGCATGCCGGCACGAGCACGAACCTCAATCAGGAAACGCTGGCGAACATCCCGACCAGCCGCAGCCAGTTCTTCGACGTCGTGCCGATGGCGCCGGGGACACAATCGGCCAACGGCAACATCGGCGGCAGCTCGTTCAACGTGTTCGGGTCGGACACCAACCAGAACGCGATGCAGTACGACGGCATCGACATCTCGTCGCCGAACTTCGGCGGCTCCTACGACTGGCCGAACTACGACATGATGTCCGAGCTGCAGGTGAAGTCGGTCGGCGCCTCGGCGGCGCAGACCGGGTTTCAGGGCGGCGTCATCAACCTGGTGCTGAAGTCGGGCAGCAACCAGCTGCGCGGCTCGGCGAGCTTCTACGGCCAGTGGGACCCGATGCTCGGCAACAACACGCCGGACGAGGAGTTCCCGCGCTTTGTCGATCACCGCCTCGACTACAACTACACGCTCGGCGGGCCGCTCAAGAAGGATCGCATCTGGGGTCTGGTGATCGGCCAGCACATCCGATGGAACCGCGGCGAGTCGCTGGGCGTGCCGCCTGACCGTCCCGACAAAACCCGGATCTGGCGGCCGTTCGTGAAGGTGGACGCGAAGCTGTCGAACGCCGACAACGTCAGCATCCACTACAACGACTGCCGCGACGTCTGGGGCTACGGCGCGAACAAGACGACGCCGCCGGTGGCCGCGAGCGTGGAGGTCGGGGAGGATCCGGTCATCACGGCCGGTTGGACGCGGGTGATCAACTCGAGGACGCTGCTCGAGACGAGGGTCGGCGGCATCTACGTCCGCAAGGACTACGTGCCGAACAGCGGCGACTACGTCACGCCGGGCCATATCGACATCGAGACCGGCATCTCGAGCGTCAACCGGACGTCGGCGGCGGCGCGCGACAACCAGAACAAGATGAACATCAACGTCACGCTGTCGCACGCGGCGAGCGATTTCATCAGGGGCACGCACGACTTCAAGTTCGGCGTCCAGACGACGCCGTGGAACAGTTCGACTTACCGCGGGGCGTTTGCCAGCGACCTGCTGTTCTACGACCTCGGCACTGCGCCGTACTACGCCCTGAACCAGGAGCCCTACGCGCTCGGCGGCAAGATGCCGACCTACGGCGGCTTCGTGCAGGACGACTGGACCGTCAACAGCCGCCTGAGCCTGAACCTCGGCCTGCGCTACGAGCACATCACCGGCTCGGTTCCGGAGGTGGAGCAGCTGAACGGCCTGCTCGAGCCAACCGGCAAGACCTTCCCGGGCATCGACGATCTGATTAACTTCAGCCAGTGGTCGCCGCGCCTCGGCGCCACGGTCAAGCTCGATACCGAGGGCGAGACGGTGTTGAAGAGCAGCTGGGGGCGCTATTACGGCAAGCTGATCTCGAACCAGTTTCAGTCGATATCGCCCGGCAACACCAACCTGACTGCGTTCGAGTACAACCCGGCGACGCAGCGGTACGATCTGCCGTTCTACAACATCAACCCGAAGGCGAACTTCGCGATCGATCCGGACCTGACGCAGCAGTACACCGACCAGTTCTTCATCGGGGTCGAGCGGCAGCTGCAGCCAAGCTTCGGCGTGACGGCGTCGTTCGTGATGAAAAACGAGCACGACTTCATCCGCCTCAAGGACGTCGGCGGCACCTACGCGGCATCGCAGATCGTCGACACGTTCCAGGGACGGAGCCAGAACCTCACCATCTACAACCTGACCTCGCCGTCGCTGCAGAGCGTCTTCGAGGTGACCAACCGCGACGACCTCGATCAGGACTACAAGGCGGTGGTGTTCGAGGCCAACAAGCGCTTCTCGCAATCGTGGCAGATGATGGCGTCCTACACGTGGCAGCGGAACCTGATCTACGCCCGCGGCAACATGGCGACGCAGGGGAACGGCAGCCTGAACCGCAATGGCTTCGGCCGCGATCCGAACGATCTGACCAACGCCTACGGCCGATCGCCGACCGACAACACGCACGGCATCCGCTTCGCCGGCACGTGGGCGGCGCCGTACGGCATCAACCTCGGGCTGCGCTACCAGTTCGAATCGGGGCGGCCTGTACGCCCGGATCGTCAACGTCCGGACGACGCAGGGCGTCAGGGCGGTGATTGCCGAGGGGCGCAGCGAATTCGACTCGCTGCCGGCGCTGAACGACGTCCGCCTCCGCCTCGACAAGGACATCAACTTCGGCGGGGCGCGGCGGGTGCGGTTGTCGCTCGATCTGATCAACCTGCTCAACGGCGACACGACGACGACGCTGGTGAACAACAGCTCGCAGTCGAACTTCGGTGAAGTGCTGAACGTGGTCGAACCGAGACGGGCGCAGATCGGGATTCGCTTCGAGTTCTGACCGGCGTCCACGACGATCGAACGCAGAGACCGCAGAGATCGCAGAGCACGCAGACGCTCGAAGCGCACGACGCGCCCAATGACGTGAGCGACCGGCCGGCCGGCGTTGCCGGCCGGCACGCGACGCGAGGACGGCGGCGCAAACACAAACCGGGTCGAGCTCACAGGTTTGTGTTTGCGCCGCCGCTCTCGTGTCGCTGCCCGCGAAGCGGGCCGGTCGCATTTCTCTGCGTGTCTCTGCGGGCTCTGCGTTCGATCGTCGTGGACAGCGTCAGAAGTCGGCGAGCGAGAGCGTCGTGTCGCTGCCGGCCCAGGCGGCGTCGAACAGGCGCTTGGTGGCCGCGGCCTCGCCGCTCCGGCCGAGCGCGACTTGCGTCTGCCAGAGGCCGAACAGCGAGCGCGGGTTGCGCGGGTTGCGCGCCAGATCGTCCCGGAACGCGGCCTCGGCCTGCGGCAGCTGCCGCGCCAGGTAGCGCGCGGCGCCGAGCGACTCGCGCACCGGGTAGTAGACCGGTGGCGGCTCGTGATACTCGAGCAGATCCTGCGCCGTCACGGCGCGCTCCCAGCTCCGGATCGCGGCGGCGCTGTCGCCGCCCGCGGCGCTGAGCCGCGCGTCGACGATCGCCGAGAACACGTCGACGACGCTCGCGGCGCGATTCTGACGGTAGATGGTGCCGGGCGCGAGATCGCGGATCAGCCGACGGAAGCTGTCGCGCTCCTGCGAGGCCTGCGGCAGCTGGCCGAGCCTGGCATGCGCGACCGCCCGGATGACGTGATACCAGAGCGGATCGGGCAGTGCGCGCGGCAGCCGGCTTCGGCAGCTTCAGCGCGTCGTTCCAGCGGTTGAAGCGCAGCAGCACGAAGCCGAGCACCGGCGAAAAGCGATCGTGCGCCGCCGCGGCGCCGGCGCGCTCGGCGACCGCGAACCGTCCGGCAAAGCCGGCGGCGACAGCCAGGCTTTCGAGATCGTGATGGTGGTACATCCGCTGCTCGTCGCTCTCGCCGTTGGCCCGGATGTAAGCGAGGTCGGCGGCCGTCGCGCGCTCGTTGGATGCGATCGCGCGGGCGAAGTCGCCGGTGCGCGAGTAGACGTGCGCCGGCATGTGCAGCAGGTGGCCGATGGCCGGGACCAGCGTTTCGAGCCGCTGCGCGCTCGGCAGCGCGCGCTCGGGCGCTCGCGATCCCTCGACGGCGTGGATGTAGTAGTGGTTCGCGCCGACGTGAGCCGGCCAGCGTTTCAGCGCCTGCTCGAGCACCGCGACGAGCTCGACGTTCTGCTCGGCGCTGCGCGGCCGCAGCGACATCAGGCTGTCGGCGTAGAGCGCGGCGGCGTCCGGATCGTCCTGGCGCTGCTGGAAGATCTCACCGGTATCGATCGCGTAGCCGGTGGCGCTGTCGGCGGTGAGGCCCGCACAGTAGCGGCCGATGAGCGCATCCGCGTAGCCGCGCTCGTCGGCCTGGCGCGCGAGCGTCTTCGCCTTGCGCGCGGCCGCGCAGCCGGCGTCGATTTCAGCGCGGGTCGGATCGCTGTTCAGGTTCGGGCCCGCCGCGAGCGCGAGGCCGACGAACGGCATCGCCGCCATCGGATCGAGGCTCGATGCCTGGAGGAACGACTGACGCGCGCCCTCGCGGTTGAAACCGTAGAACAGCGTCAGCCCCTGGTTGAAGAGCCGCTGCGTGTCCGCGCTGGCCGTGCGAATCGGATGCTGCAGCGCGCCGATGCCGCCGGGCAGGACCTGCGATCGCGCGGAAACCACTGCGAGAATCGCGGCGGCGAGCGAGACGGCCGTGGCGCCCGCGCGCCGAACGGGAAACCATTTCGGCACCGGGTCGATTATAGTTCGCGCTGGTGGAGCCACAGGTGATGGTGATGCCCGACTCGATCGGACGCTTCAACGCATCGATCGACGATCCGGCCGTGCGGCGAGCGATGCCGCGGTCGGCGAAGCTGTGGCTGCTCGGCATCGCGCTCGGCGCGTTGCTCGGCGTGGTCGACTCGTGGCAGTCGTACTACCTGGGCAACGCGGTCGGCATCCGCCTGCCCTTCCTGCGCGTGCTCGTCTCCAACACGATCTACTGGATGGTGCTCGCCGTCCTGATTCCGCCGGTGATCGCGCTTCGCCAAGCGGGTTCGCCTCGACGGCAGGCTTCGCCTCTCGCGTCTCGCCGTTCACGCCGTCGCCGGCGTCGTCTTCGGCATCGCCCACGCGGCGCTCTGGGCCGTCCTCACCGGCCTGCTGCCGACCTTCACCGATCACGTCGCGAGGTTCGTGATCGACGGTACGCGACTACATCGCCGCCGAGATCCTGACCTACTGGGCGATCGTCATCGCGCTTCTACGCGATGCACTATTACCACGAGTCGCAGCAGCGGCGAGCGCGACGCGGCGAAGCTGCAGATGACGTTGACCGAGGCGCGGCTCGAGCTGCTCCGCTCGCGCATGAACCCGCACTTCCTCTTCAACACGCTGAACTCGATCTCGACGCTGGCGCTGAAAGGCGACAATGACGCGACCGTGGAGATGCTGGCGCGGCTGAGCGAGCTGCTGCGGGAGTCGCTCAACGATCGCTGCCCGCAGGAGGTCTCGCTGTCGCACGAGCTCGAGCTGCTCGATCGCTACCTCGCGATTCAGCGCGTGCGCTTCGCCGATCGCCTGACGGTGTCCCAGATGATCGGCGACGACACGCATGACGCGCTGGTGCCGTCGATGATTCTGCAGCCCCTGGCCGAGAACGCGATCCGCCACGGCATCGATGCGCAACTGCGGCGCCGGCACGGTGACGATCGAGTCCGAGCGCCGGAACGGCTCGCTGCACCTGCGCGTCAGCGACAGCGGCCCTGGCTTCCCGAACGAGGCCTCGATTGGCCGCCTGGGCGTGGGCCTCTCCAACACTCGCGCGCGCCTGGAGCAGCTCTACGGCGAGCATCAGCAGATCATGTTCGGCCGCTCCGAGCAGGGCGGCGGCACCGTGACCGTGACGATTCCGTACCACACCGAGGCGGCGACCGCGCTCACGGACACGGAGCGGCCATGATCGAGGTGATGATCGTCGACGACGAGGCGCTGGCGCGCGACGGGATCCGGCTGCGGCTGCGCGACGCGGCCGACGTCCAGATTGTCGGCGAGGCGGGGGATGGCCCCGAGGCGGCGCGGAAGATCAAGGCGCTCAAGCCCGATCTTCTCTTCCTCGATATCCAGATGCCCGGGTTCGACGGCTTCGAAGTGCTGCGCCGCGTCGCGCCGGTCCACCTGCCCGCGGTGATCTTCGCCACCGCCTACGATCGCTACGCGCTGCAGGCGTTCGAAACGCACGCGGTTGACTACCTGTTGAAGCCGGTCGGCAGCGCGCGCTTCAACGAGGCGCTGAACTGGGCGCGGCGGACACTCGGCCGCGAAGAGGCGCTCGAAGCCGCGCATCGCCGCACCGTCAACATCATCGAGCCGCCATCGGTGTCGCCGGTCTCCGGCGGCTACGTGCGGCGGCTGACGGTGAAGGACGGGCGCCGGTTCCTGCTGCTCAAGATCGAGGACGTCGACTGGATCGAGGCGGCGTCCAACTACGTCGAGCTGCACTCGCGCGGCCGCAGCTATCTGATCCGGACAACGCTCACGGAGCTGTACGAGACGCTCGACCCGGCGATGTTCGCGCGCATCCACCGCTCGACCGTGGTCAACCTCGATCGCGTCAAGGAGATCACCCTCGGCGACGGCGGCGACTTCGTCGTCTGGCTGCAGGACGGCGCCGGCCTGCGCCTGAGCCGCGGCTACCGCGAGCGGCTGCTCGGGTCGGATGGCGAGTGGCAGATGCGGTTGCGGTGAGCCGCACCGACACGACAGTCAACGCAGAACACGCAGAGCTCGCAGAAAACATCTTCCTTTCGTAGTGTCCGGCTTCAGCCGGACCGATCGAGGTCCGCCTGAAGGCGGACGCTACGGTGATATGAAATACGCTTGAACCGATGCCAAAGCACATTGGAATCGTCGCCGTCAGCGCGGAAGGCGCCGCGCTCTGCTACCGGACGATCTGCGTGAAGGCGCGTCGATGTTCGGGTTGTACGGGCATCCGGAAATATCGATGCACACCTATCCGCTGGCCGACTACATGCGGCACATCGACGTGGGTCGATGGGACGAAGTGGCCTCGATGCTGGCTTCGTCGGCGGAGAAGCTCCGTGAGGGCGGCGCCGAGCTGGTGATTTGTCCCGACAACACCGTTCATCAGGGGCTCGATCTCATACGCGATTCATCCGCCGTGCGTTGGCTGCACATCGCCGAGGAAGTCGGCAACGTCGCCGCTCAGCGGGGATTTCGTCGCTTGCTCGTCCTCGGGACGACGTTCCTGATGGAGGGACCGGTCTACCCTAGCAAGCTCGGCGCCCTCGGCATCGAGAGCGACATTCCAGCCGCCGGGCGGCGCGCCCAGATCAACCGCTTCATCTTCGATGAACTGGTCTGCGGTCAATTGAACGAGTCGACGCGATCGGTGTTCGGCGACATCATCGCAGAGGGGCAGAGCCAGGGATGTGATGCCGTCGTGCTCGGTTGCACGGAGATCCCGTTGCTGATCGACGACGAGGATTCACCGCTGCCGACTCTGGACTCCACCCGCATTCTGGCGCGTGCGGCCCTGCGTGAAGCGGCGCGGGACAGTAGTTCATCTGTGGCCTGAGCGAATGCCGAGCGGTCCCGTATGACTGGTACCGTCCCGACAGCCGTTGACGACCTGTGAACGAGCAGAACGCCACCTCCGTCAGCTACGCCGATGGCAGCACGCCGGTCCTTCCCGGAGATCGGGTATCGGTCCGGCTCTTCCTGCGGCGCCGCCCGGGTGAAGTGATCTACGTTCCGGGGATCTCCAGGCGCCGCGGCACCTACGAGCATCACGGCCTCACGTGGGTTGGCGTGTCGCTGCCGGACGGCTGGGCGATTGGAAAGATCGTCGATCCCGAGACGCAACGGCTGCAACGCAACGTCCGATTTCTTGGCCGTGGGACGGAGTCGGCCGAGGGCGCCGAGGCGACGCGGCGCCTCGATCGGATGGAAGAGGAGGAGGAGGCGTCCGAGCAGGAGGAAGAGAGCGACGACTCCTCGACGCGGCCGATCCCGAGGCCGACAGCGACCGACTGGTTCGCCGGCGCGGTTGCGGTCATTCTCCAGCTGGGCATCTTCATGCTCGCAATCGGCGCGATTGTCGCAGCCGTCCGCTGGCTGCGAAGATGCTCTGACTCATTCAGTCGTGAGGCGCCGTCCATGCCGGTGACATCCATTCTCTGGCGCCGTCTCGATCAGCCCGGCCACGACTCCGCGCTGCTGCGCGACGATGCGTCCGGCGCGGTGATCGAGGGCACCGCGGTCTTTGCCGAATCGGGGCGGCCATGCCGGCTGGACTATCGGATCGTGTGCGACTCGGCGTGGCGCACGCTCTCGGCGAGTGTGCACGGTTGGCTGGACACGACGGCGGTCTCGATCGAGATCGAGGCTGATGCCGATCGCGGGTGGACGCTCAACGGGCAGCGTCATCCTGATCTTCAGGGAGCCTTCGACGTCGACCTGAGTTTCACGCCGGCGACAAACCTGCTGCCGATTCGACGGATCCGATTGGCAATCGGCGCCAAGGCGCCGGTGCGCGCGGCGTGGCTTCGATTTCCGGAGATGACGCTGGAGCCGCTCGATCAGATCTACGAGCGGCTGTCCGAATCCCGATACCGGTACGAAAGCGGCGGCGGGACGTTCGTGAGGACGCTGGAGACGAACGTGGCGGGTCTGGTTACCGACTATCCGGGGCTGTGGCAGGCCGAAGCCCCCCGGTCCGACTGAAGGCGGATCACTGCGACGAGCGCGTCAGGACGGCGCCGAGGCGAGCAGTTCCTGGACCGCGCGATGCGCTTCGTCGATCGCGGTCTGCGTCTCTGCTTCGTGCCCCGCGTCAGAGTTCGCGATCGCGATCCGCCCGAAGCGCTGCCGCCCGATCACCCACGGCTTCTCGTCGTCGCTCTTCCACTCCGGATCGTTGAGCGGGTCGCCGAAGTCGGCATAGCCGTGCGGCCAGCGGTTCACGGTGATCCCCAGGATGTCCTTCGCCGGGTCGAACCCGCCGCCGCCGAGCATGCGCGCCATCTGGTCGCGCGTCCGCCGCTCGAAGGTCTCGAACGTGGTCTGCAGCAGCTCGCCGCGGCCGGCGCGATGCTGCTCGCGCCGCGGCAGTCCGGGCTTGCACGGCACGCGAACGGCGTGCAGCACGATCGGCTCGGCGGGCGACTGCACGCCGCGATAGGCGCCAAGCGAGATCGGAAAGTCCAGGAACATCAGCGCGTGATACGCCGACGGGCTGTAGACGTGGCTGACGCCCAGGTTCTCGAACGCCCGCCAGTTGCGCACGACGACGTTGGTGTAGACGAGCGGCGTCTTGACGCCGAACTGCAACCCCTCGCGCTGGCGCGCCGGCAGCTCCGGGACGAGGCGCGGGATGATCGCGTTGTAGCAGGCGAGCACGCACGCCTTGCCGCGGACCACGTGCGCGCGGCCGCCGCGGACGTAGGTGACTTCCACCTCTTTCGCCGCCGCCGGCTCGCCGAGGTTCCGCGCCTTGACCACCGTGCTGTTCAATCGCACCCGCACCGGGCTGGCGCCCTCATCGAGCTTCGCGTAGTTGAACTTCGCCGTGACGACGTCTTCCATCGTCGTGCCGGGTGCGACCGACGGAATCATCGCGCGCACGAGCAGGCGCGCGATCGAGGCGTTGCCGTCGGGGAAGTGAAAGATGTAGGGATCGCCCGCCGCCTGCGGCGGTGTGAGCCCCATGCCCTGGAAGCCGGGGAGAAACGAGATCGCGCCGCTCGCCGGGATCGCATCGGTGCCGACGCCCCAGCCGCTGTGCGTGCGCTGCTGAAAGTACTGGACCACCTGCGGATCGACCTTCGCATGGTCGCGCAGGAACGCGCTGTAGCTGATCTTCCGCAGCTGCGCGCGCTTCTGCGGCACCGAGAGCCCCGGCAGATAGTCGGTGCGATCCTCGTGCAGCCGCACGAAATCTCGCCGCGCCGCAGGTGAGAACGGCGCGCTTGCGGCAAACGTCCGCCACCAGCCGTCGGGCGGCGTCGGCCCTTCGGCCTGGTTGCCCTGCCCGCCTTTGACGAGCCGATCGACGGTCCACGTGTCCTTGTCGAAGAACACGCCCTGGCCGAGGCCGCGCGATTCGTACGGCGACGGATCGAACGCCTTGAAGAATTTCTCGGTGTCGATCCCCAGCTCGTCGCGCAGCCCCTTCGCGACCGGGCTCCAGTTGAGGCGTCCCTCGATCGCCTGCGTGCCGCCGTAGCCGACGATCGTCCGGCCGCCGGCGGTGAACTCGTTGCGCTTCGCGTGGCCGCCGAAGTCGTCGTGGTTGTCGAGGACGAGGATCCGCGCGTTTTGGCCGGCCGCCTTGCGGTAGAAGTAGGCCGCGGCAAGGCCGCTGATGCCGCCGCCGACGACCACGAGATCGTAGCGCTCGCCGGTGTCGCTGGCGTCGTTCCACGTGCGGCCGTCGCGCACCGCGTGGGCGACTTCCCAGGCGCCGTCGTGCGTGCCGCGCAAGCCGGTTCGCGCCGGCGGATAGTAGTCGGCCGATTTTTCCGGCTCGAATACACCAGCCTGCTCGACGCCGCGCGCGCCGAACCACGGGTACGCGACCGATCCGCTCAGCGTGACGCCGACGCCGTTCAGGAAATCGCGCCGCGTGATGCGGCGGTGCATGCCGAGGGCGCGGTCGTTGGAATCCATCATCAGAACACGGTCCGGCTGAAGCCGGACGCTACAGGTGTCACGGTCCGCCTGAAGGCGGACACGACGTCGTTATCGTGCGACGGTTGATTTTTCGTCGGGCAGCGCCAGCGCGACGAGCTCGGCGGGATGTTCCTTCCCGCCAACCGGCACGACGATGAACTGGCGGCCGGCGGACATGTAGGTCATCGGTCCACCGGTCGTGCCCGCGGGGAGCTCGATCTCCCAGAGGACGGCGCCGGTCGCCTTGTCGTAGGCGCGGAACTTGTTGCCCGCGCCCCAATCGGTCTGCGGCGTGCCCATGATCGCGTCGCTGCCCTCACCGAGGAACAGCAGCGTCCGCGTCAGCAGCGGCGCGGCGCGGTTGGGAATCCCCATCGGCGGCAGCTTCAGATCTTTCACCAGCGGGTGGTTCCGCGGACCGTCGCCGTTGGCGGCCATCCAGGCGCGGTCGCCGGTGTTCATGTTGTAGGCGGTGATGCGCCCGTACGGCGGCTTCCAGATCGGCAGGCCCTGAATCTGCGGCCCGAGCCCGCGAACGGTGCCCGCCGGAGGAGTCGTGCCCGGCGCGGGCCGCGTGAACGCCCACTGATACGGCATCGTCGCGTCGGCGACTCCTTCGGTCGGCATCACGCCAATCGGCGCGGCGAGCGTGTGCGAGACGGCGTAGTACATGCCGGTCTCGGGATCGAAGGCGCCGGTGTGCCAGTTGGCCGCGCCCCATGCGCCGGGGGACATCAGCGTTCCCTTCGTCCCGTCCGGCGACGACATCGTCGGCGGCGTGTAGATCGGGCCGAGCACGTACTGCTTGGCGACCTCGCGCGCCTGCGCGCGCAGCTCCGGCGTGAAGTCGATCAGATCGTCTTCGGTGAAGCCCTGGCGATCGAACGCCGGCGGCTTGGACGGGAACGGCTGCGTCGGCGAGGTTTTCTCACCCGGCACGGTGGACTGCGGCACCGGCCGCTCGGTGATCGGCCAGACCGGCTTGCCGTTGGCGCGATCGAGGACGTAGAGGAATCCGTTCTTGTTCGGCTGGATGACGGCCTTGATCTTCCGGCCGTCGACGGTGAGATCGGCGAGGGTCGGCGGGCCGACGTTGTCGTACTCCCAGAGGTCGTGGTGCACCATCTGGAAGTGCCACACCCGCCTTCCGGTTTTCGCGTCGAGCGCGACGAGCGCGTTCGAGTAGAGGTTGTCGCCCGGACGCCAGCCGCCGTAGGCGGCGGAGGTCGGCGCGGTCAGCGGGACGTAGACGTAGCCGAGCTCGTCGTCGGCGCTCAACGGATTCCATGCGCCGAGATCGCCGGCGTACTTCCACGACTCGTCGCCCCACGTCTCGGCGCCCGACTCGCCGGCCTGCGGCACGACGTGGAACGTCCACAGCAGCTTGCCGGTGCGGACGCTGAAGCCGCGGATGTCGTCGCGCGCGCGTTCTTTCTTCGCACCGCCGTCGCCGGCGCCGTTGGTGTAGCCGGCGACGATCGCGACATCGCCGACCACGATCGCGCCCGAGGTGTCGGTGTACTTGCCGGCCAGCGGATCGCCGAACTTCAGCTCGACACGGCCGCCGGTGCCGAAGTCGGCCGCCGGCTTGCCGGTTTTCGCATCGAGCGCGTAGAGGTACTCGCCGCGAATCGCGACCAGGCGGCGATCGGCGCCGTTCTGCCAGAAGTCGAGGCCGCGTGTCGGCTCGCCGGCCGCTTCTTCCTTCAGCGGCTCCTGCTCCCACAGCGTCTTGCCGCTCGCGCCGTCGAACGCGGTGACGAGGCCGTGCGCATTCTGCGTATAGACCACGCCGTCGACGACGATCGGCGTCGACTTGAGATACGGATTGACCCGCAGCTCGGGGAACGCGTCGGTGAGCGTCGAGTTGACCGCCGGCCGCCGCCACGCAATCTTCAGGTTCTTGACGTTCTCGCGCGTCACTTGATCGAGCGGCGAATAGCGCGTGAACGCGTGATCGGCGCCGTAGTAGCGCCACTCGCGCATGGCCTTCGGCGACTGCGACTGAACCACCGCGGCCCCGGCCGCCAGCATCAAAGCGATACCCAAAACGCTCTTCAAACGGATCACGCTGCGCCTCCGCGTTTTCAACCGTTATCGTGGGGATTTCGACGCAGCAATTATAGGCGTGGGGCCGATGTGTACGAATGTAATGTTGCCAATTTGTGACGGGTGGTTTCACAGCAAGATCGCGGTGACGCGCTGACCGCGGCGGCGGCGGCTACGGCGCCGACGGGAAGGTTTCCGGCTCACTCAGGATTCGAGCGCCTGGAGCGGACGTGCCTCGCGTGCTCCTCGAGCAGCGCGCGAACTTCGTCGTCGGTCGTCTGCGAGAAGTCGTGATACCAGAGGCCGACGGCCGAGAACGGCTCGGGCGTGCGCGCGCACACGATCTCGTCGGTGATGTCGTTGAACTCCTCGCACGTCGACGGCGCGCCGACCGGCACCGCGACCACCACGCGCGCGGGCTTGTGCGTGCGGACCGCCTGCACCGCCGCGCGCATCGTCGACCCGGTCGCAAGGCCGTCGTCGACGAGGATCACCGTGCGGCCGTGCAGGTCGGTCATCGGCCGGTCGCGCCGGTACTCGCGCTCCCGGCGCTCCAGCTCGGCGAGCTCTTCGCGCGCGACCGCCTCGATCGCGGCCGGCGAGATGCCGTACCAGCGGATCACGTCGTCGCTGATGACGCGGACGCCGCCGGACGCGATCGCGCCCATCGCATATTCGGGATGGCCCGGCATCCCGAGCTTGCGGACGACGAAGATGTCGAGCGGCGCGTCGAGCGCCTCGGCAAGTTCGTAGGCCACCGGCACGCCGCCACGCGGCAGCGCGAGCACGACGACGTCGTCGCGGCCCGCGTACTGCCGCAGCTTCGAGGCCAGTTCCCGGCCCGCCTCGCGCCGGTTGGCAAACCGACTGACTGACGAGCTGCTGGCGCTGACCTGTTGGAAGCTCATCCCATTCCTCCGCCCGAGGATGCAAAGCCTGTTCGCAAGTGTCAGACCAGCCGCTCGCATCGACTTTGCAGGCCGGAGGTTCGCGGAGGCCCTGACATGTCTGTGCAAACACAATCCGTCGTGCCGCTGCCTGTACGAATCGATGCGGACGGCGACATGCTCAACGGTGACCTCAGCCTGCCGGCCAACGCGGCAGGACTCATCGTCTTCGCCCACGGCAGCGGCAGCAGCCGCCACAGCTCGCGCAACCGGATGGTCGCCGACGCGCTCCAGCGCGCGCGGCTGGCGACGCTGATACTCGATCTTTTGACGGAAAACGAAGAGCGCGTCGACATGATCACGGCAGAGTTCCGGTTCGACATCCCCCTGCTCGCCCGACGCGTGGTCGCGGCGGTGGACTGGGCACGGGCGGCGCCGCCGACCTCGGCCCTGCCAATCGGTTTATTTGGTGCGAGTACAGGCGCCGCGGCCGCGCTCATTGCCGCGGCGGAGCGTCCCGAGCGACGTGCGAGCGGTGGTCTCGCGCGGCGGCCGCCCGGATCTCGCGGAGGCGGCGCTCGACCGGGTACTCGCCCCGACGCTCTTCATCGTCGGCGGGCGCGACGAAGTAGTGGTTCAGCTCAATCGAGAAGCCTACGCGCGGCTGCGTTCGGAAAAGCACCTCGACCTCGTGCCGGGGGCGACGCACCTCTTCGATGAACCGGGCGCGCTCGACGAGGTGTCGCGCGTCGCGCGCGAGTGGTTCGTGCGATACCTCGCCTGACACTCGAGGCGCTCGGTGCGCCGGTGTGAATCGCATGAGGCAGGTGGCTCGGTCTGGTGCCTACCAGTGGCCGAGCACCTTCCACCACGCGAACCCGATCGTCGTCCATACCAGGAAGTTCACGACCGACACGACGAAGCCGACGCGCCACCAATCCCGCTGGCTGACATACCCTTCGGCGAACACGATCGGTGCGGTCGTGGTTCCGTAGTGCGTCAGGCCGGCGGTGAGGTTCGCCATGCAGGCGAGCGCGTAGACGGCGAGCGCCGGCGGCGTGCCGAGGCCGATCAGCATCGTGACGAACGGCGGAAACATCGCCAGCATGTGCGCGGTGATGCTGGCGAAGGCGTAGTGCGCGTAGAAGTAGACGATCAGGGTCGCGAGCAGCACGCCCATCCACGGCCAGCTGGCCGAACCAGGCGCCGACCCAGGTGGCGAACGCGGTGGTCGAACCGGTCTTGTTGAGCGCCTCGCCCATCGTCAGCAGCCCGCCGTACCAGACGAAGACGTCCCACGCGTTGCGCTCGGCGAGCGCGCCTTCCCAGCGCAGGACGTCGGAGACGAGCAGCACCCCCAGCCCCGCGAACGCGACCATCGTGACGTCGAGGCCGGTCCACTGCGACGACATCCACAGCACGACGACGCCGATCATCACGCCGAGCACGATCCGCTCGCGGCCGCTCATCGGCCCCATCGCGGCGAGCTCCTCGCGCGCGTACGCCGAAGCGCCCGGCGTGCGGCGGATGCCCGGCGTGAGCATGCGGTAGACGACGAACGGGACCAGCGCGGCCGACACCAGCCCCGGGACGAGGCCGGCGAGCAGCCAGCTGCTCCATGTGACCTGGACGTTGGCGAACTTCGCCGCCAGGCCGATCGCGAGGACGTTGCTCGCCTGGCCGGTCATGAACATCGCGCAGGCCACGGCGCTGCCCTGGTAGATCGCCGCCATCAGGAATTCGCCGAGGCGCTTCGCCGTCGGGCCCGGCCGCGAGTCGTAGAGCTCGGCGATGCTGCGCGTGATCGGCAGGATGATGCTGGCGCCGCGCGCCGTGATCGACGGCACGCCCGAGGCGAGCGTCACGTCGGTCATCACCAGCGAGTAGGCGATGCCGAGCGAGCTGCCGCCGAACTGGCGCACGAACAGCAGCGCGATGCGGCGCGCCAGGCCGGTGTCGCGCAGGACCCGCGCCGTGATCATCGCCGCCAGCACGAGCCACACCGACGGCGACGAAAATCCGGTCAGCGCTTCCGCCATCGGCATGCCGCCGACGAGCACGAACATCATCAGGCCGATGAGCACGAGCGGCGCGCCGGGGAGCGGCTGCAGCATCAGCCCGGCGATCGTGGCGAGGAAGGTCGCGGTGATGCGCCATCCGCCGGGCGACACGTTCTGCGGCCGCGGCACGAGATACGCGACGACCAGATAGATCGCGGCGAGGGCGATCAGGCCGCCGACGCGGCGGCGATGCAGCTCGAACCAGGACGACGAATCGTGCGCGTCGAGCGCGGGCAGCCGGAACGGGAGTAGGCATCGCAGGCGACCGGTCAGAGGTTGGCGCCGAGGGCGCGCGACGTTTCCCGGGCCGCTTCGGCGAGCTCCGGCAGGTAACGCTTCTTGAGCTCGGCGGTCGACACGCGTGAGGTGTGGCCCGAAACGTTCATCGCCGCGACGACCTTCATCGATCGATCGAAGACCGGCACCGCGATCGTCCGGACGCCAAGCTCGGTCTCCTGATCGCTCAGCGCCCAACCGCGCGTGCGCACTTCCTTCAACGCCGCGCGGAGCGCCGGCTCGCTGCACAGCGTGCGATCGGTGCAGCGCTGCAGCGTCGCGTTCGCGAAGTAGGTGGCGAGCGCGTCGTCGCTCAGGTAGGCGAGCAGCACCTTGCCCATCGAGGTCGCGTGCGCCGGGAGACGCGAGCCGACCACCAGGTTGATGGTCATGATGCGATTCGCGGGGACGCGGCCGATGTAGACGATTTCGGTGCCGTCGAGCACGGCCAGCGAACAGGTCTCGTGCAGGCTCTTCGCGACTTCTTCCATCTGCTTCAGCGCCAGATCGACGACGTCGACGGTGGAGAGATAGCTGAAGCCGAGATCGAGGATGCGCGGCGTGAGCGAAAAGCCGGCGCCGTTCTGGCGCACGCAGCCGAGCATCTCGAGGGTCAGGAGATACCGGCGCGCGGCCGCGCGCGTGAGCCCGGTCTTGGTCGCGACCTCCGAGATCGTCAGCGGCCGCCGGCCCGACGAGAACGCCTTGATGACGTCGAAGCCGCGCGCGAGGCTCTGCACGAACTCGCGCGACGGCAGGCCCTCGTCGCGCCCGCGCGACACCTCGCGCGCCGGCGCGATCGTCGCCGCCGTTTTCATTGCCGGTTTTGCGCCTCTTGACATGAGCCGCGGTCCCCCGTAATAGTCACGCACGAAATGCGAACACATGTTCGCAATGCGAACAAATACTCGCACAGCCGGCGGCGATTTTCAACCGCCCGATTGCACCTCGGAGTGAAAGGCGGCTCGCATGTTCCTGACCTCTGACGCCTGGCGCCGCGCCGGTCTGGCCGTCGCAGCCCTCGTCTTCGCCACGGTCGCCGTCCCGGCGCAGCGCGGCGCCGCACCCGCCAGGGCGGCGGCCGCGAATCGCGTCCGCCGAACCCGCTCGGCCAGCCGCTCATCGACGCCGCCGGACATCCGCGCGACGACGCGTTCATCCGCATCCCGCTGCGGCCGGAGGATCGCAAGTACGCCGACATCGACGGGATGCGCATGAAGGCGCTGGTCAACGAGCTGTCGGCGATCTCGCTGAAGGATCGCGACCGCACCGGGCCGAAAGGATTCTGGGGACGCAACCAGGGCACGCCCGGGCCACGTCGCGACCCAGGACTGGGTCGAGAGTTATTTCAGGCGCTACAACCTCACCGACGTCCGCCGCCAGCCGTTCGACGTGCCGCCGCAGTGGATGGTGAAGGACTGGGAGCTCACCTTCACCGCCGCCGGCACGACGCACACCTTCAAGTCGGCGCGGCCGGCGATGAACGCCGAGGCGACGCCGCCGGCCGGACGCGATCTCGACGTGATCTGGCTCGGCACCGGCGCCGCCGCCGACTATCTCGGACGCGACGTCACCGGCAAGGCGGTCGTCATCCAGGATTTCCTGACGCCCGGCGTCCTCAACCACTCGGTCAACTACGACCAGACCGTCGCGCGCGCCTACGAGAAGGGCGCCGCCGCCGTCGGCATCGTCTACGGCATCGCCGACAACTACGCGGTCTGGGAAGGCACGCGCGGCCGCCCCGGCTTCCAGATCGGCTACGAGGACGGCAAGGCGCTGCGCGAGCTGCTCGGCCAGGGGCAGCCGGTCAAGTTGAAGTACCGGGTCGACAGCGAGATGCGCGCCGGCCTGAAGAGCGCGAGCGTGTGGGGATCGCTCAAGGGCACGGGCGACGAGGACGTGCTCGATCATCGCGCACCTCGATGCGCTACTTCGAGGGCGCGATCGACAACTCGTCCGGCCTCGCGGTGATGATGGGCCTGGCCGAGCACTTCTCCAAGGTGCCCGCGGCCGAGCGGCGGCGCACGATTCGCTTCCTCGGCTCGGTCGGCCACCACGCCGGCCCGGGCACGCGCTGGCTGCACGACAACCGCGACGACCGAGCTGGCGAAGACCGCGCTCATCATCAATCTCGAGCACGTCGCGGCGGTGCGGACGAAGTACTGGGGCCCGAAGCTGCGGATGACCAACGCGGTCTCGCCGATGCGCTGGTGGGTGTACGGCAGCCGCAAGCTGCTCGACCTCGCGCTCGATTCCTTCTCGCGCTTCAACGTCGGCATCACCGCCGACATGGATCCCAGCGCGTCGGGCGAGATGGGATCGATCGAGCGCGACGCGCCGTCGATGCAGGTGATCACCTCGCCGGAGGTGAAGCACACCGAGGAAGACACCGCGGCGTGGGTGCCTGCCGCCGGCCTCGAGCAGATCGCGCGCGCGTATGCCCGGATCCTCGACGGCATCAACGCGATCGATCGCAAGGACCTCCTGCCGGCAACGCCGGCGCCGCCGACGCAGCGGGCGCAGCACTGATGACGATCGAGCACATCCGGATCGAGCGGCAGGGCGCGATCGCGACGATCGAGCTGAACCGCCCCGACAAGCGCAACGCGCTCACCGACGCGATGCTCGAGGCGATGCTCGCCGCGCTCGACCGCTTCGATCGCGACGAGACGGTCCGCGTGCTGATTCTCTGCGCGGCGGGGGAGACCTTCTGCGCCGGCGTCGATCTGGCGGAGATGCTGGCGCACCGCGAAGCCTCCGGCGTGGTCGATCACACGCGGCTGCAGCAGGTGTTTCAGGCGCTCGACGCCCTGCGGTGCCCGAGCATCGCCGCGGTGCAGGGCGCGGCGCTCGCCGGCGGCTGCGAGCTCGCGCTGCACTGCGACCTGCGGATCGTGTCGCCGGAAGCGCGCTTCGGGATGCCGCTCGCACGCCTCGGCATCGTCGTGCCGTTCGTGCTCGCGCAGCGGCTGACCGACACGATCGGATTCTCCGCCGCGAAGGATTTGCTCTTCACCGCCGAGCCGGTGACCGGCGATCGAGCGTATCAGCTCGGCTTCGCGACCCGGCTGGTCGCGCGCGACATCCTCGCGATCGAAACCGAACGCCTGGCCGCGCGGATCGCCGCCAACGCGCCGTTGTCGGTGCAGCAGATGAAGCGCGTCGTCCGGCGAACGGTGCGCTCGACCGAGCCGATGGCGGACGCGGAGCTCGAGGCGGCGCGCGTGCTGGTCAGCCGCAGCGAGGACGTGCAGGAGGGGCTGGCCGCGTTCCTCGAGCGGCGCGCGCCGGTGTTCAGAGGGATTTGAGTCGAACGCCGAACGCCGAACGTCGAACGAACGAACGCGAACGCCGAACGCAGAACGTCGAACGTACAAGCGAAGCAACTATGGCGCCACTGGACGGAATCAAGGTGATCGATCTCACGCGGGTGCTGGCCGGCCCGTTCTGCACGATGCTGCTCGGCGACATGGGCGCCGAGATCGTGAAGATCGAGGAGCCGGAGCACGGCGACGAATCGCGCGGCTGGGCGCCGTTCGTCGACGGCTGGAGCAGCTACTTCCTCGGCGTCAACCGCGGCAAGAAGAGCGTCGCGCTCGATCTGAAGACGCCGGAGGGCGCCGACGCGCTGCGCGCGCTGATTGCCAGGGCCGACGTGCTGGTCGAGAACTTCAGGCCCGGCAGCCTCAGCCAGCTTGGCTTCGGCCCGCGCGACGTCGAGCACATCAACCCCGCGCTCATCTACTGCTCGATCTCCGGCTACGGCCAGACCGGCCCGCGCTCGCAGGAGCCGGGCTACGACGTCGTCATCCAGGGCGAAGCCGGCTTCATGGACATCACCGGCAGCCCGGACGGCCCGCCGACGCGCGCCGGCGTGGCGGTGACCGACTACCTCGCCGGCCTCTACGCGATGCAGGGCATCCTGCTCGCGCTGCTCGATCGGCAGCGCACCGGCCGCGGGCAGCACGTCGACATCGCGCTGCTCGACTCGCTGATGTCGGTGATGACGCTGCCGCTCGGCATCCTCTGGGCGACCGGCCGCGCGCCGCACCGGATGGGGAACGACCACCCGTCGGTCGCGCCGTACGAAACGCTGCAGGCCTCCGACGGCTCGATTGTCGTCGCGGTCGGCAACCCCCGGCTCTGGATCCAGTTCTGCGAAGCGCTCGGCGACGACCGCCTCGCCGCGGACGCGCGGTTCCAGACCAACACGGACCGGTTGAAGAACCGTCCGGCTCTGAAGGCGGCGATCGAGTCGGCCTTCGCGACGCTCACGGTCGACGAGATTCTGGCGCGGCTGCGGGCGCGCCAGGTGCCGTGCGGCAGGGTGCGCACCATCGAGCAGGCGATCGCCGACCCGCAGCTGCGCGCGCGCCAGATGGTGCTCGACCTCGAGGTTCCGGGGCTCGGCACCGTCAAGAACATCGGCAACCCGATCAAGCTGTCTCGCGTGCCGCAGCGTGCCGCGCGCGGCGCACCGCGGCTCGGGGAGCACACGACCGAAGTGCTGCAGGCACTCGAGTCGGAGAGCGTTTCGGTGGAGAACCTCACCCGATGAACGGCAACAACGGACTCATGACGGACAGGATCGAGCGCCGCGGGGCGCTCGCGGTTGAAAGGAGACGGCGAACCATGCGTGCACGTGTTCTGACGCTCGCGCTCTTCGCGGCCGTCGCGCTGGCGATTGGCCAAACCCCGGCCGGGGCACAAGCGGTCGGGACGGCGACGATTCAGGGCCGAGTGACCGATGAATCGGGCGCGGCTGTTCCGGGTGTGACGGTGACGATCTCGAGCCCGGCGCTGCAGCTGCGCCAGGTGGCGGAGGTCACGCAGACCGACGGCCAGTACCGATTCTCCGACATCCCGATCGGCGTCTACCGGGTGCAATACGACCTCGCCGGCTTCCAGGGCGTGATTCACGAGGACGTCCGGCTCAACGCCGGCTTCGTCGCGCGCCTCGACGTCGTCATGAAGGTCGGCGCGCTGAACGAGAGCATCACCGTCAGCGGCCAGAGCCCGGTCGTCGACACCTCGACGACCGCCGGCATCGTGAACTTCACCAAGGAGATGCTGCAGACGGTGCCGAATACGCGCAGCATGTGGCAGGTGCTGGCGATGTCGCCCGGCGTCCGTCCGGCGGGAACGCCCGACGTCGGCGGCAGCCAGCTCGGCATCCAGCAGGGCTACAAGAACTACGGGACCACCGGCCAGGTGACGCCGCAGCTCGAAGGCATCAACACCCGGCAGGGCGACACGACCGCCGGGTTTTTTTACGACTACGCGGCGCTCGAAGAAGCGCAGGTGAAGGCGGTCGGCAACGAAGCCGAAGTGGCGCTGCCCGGCACCAACTGGATCGCGATCGTCAAGTCGGGCGGCAACGACTTCCACGGCCAGTACTTCTTCTCCGGCGAGCAGTCGGCGATCCAGAGCAACAACATCGACGACGAGCTGCGCGCGCAGGGCGTGACGCAGGGCAACCCGCTGCGCTACGTCACCGATCTCGGCGCCGATCTCGGCGGCCGCATCATCCGCGACAAGCTGTGGTTCTACGGCGCGCTGCGCGATCAGCGCCGGCAGAACGAAGTGATTGGCTACGTTCAGGGGCCGGGCGCCGACGGCCAGTACGGCACCGCCGACGATCAGCAGGGGTTCCAGGATCTGATCCTGACCAACCAGACGATCAAGGGCACCTACCAGGCCAGCCGCAACAACAAGCTGATCGGCTTCTACCAGCGCAACCTCAAGGACGAGCCGCAGTCCACGGCCAGCCGGTTCGTGCCGTTCGAGGCGACCTACGACTACGACTTCCCGACGCGCGCGACCAAGGGCGAGTGGCAGGGGACGCCGAACGAGCGGCTGCTCGTCGACCTGCTCGGCGGCCGGCAGTGGTACGACGCCAACCGCTTCCCGCAGGAGGGCACCAACGTGAAGGGCAACCCGCGCCGCAACAACCGCGAGACCGGCATCTTCACCGGGCCGAATCCGACGCAGCTGCGGCCGCGATCGCGCTGGCAGACGACCGGCAGCGTCAGCTACTTCCCCGAGTCGTTCCTCGGCGGCAACCACAGCTTCAAGACGGGCTTCCAGATCTTCTACGAGTCGGTCGGCACGGCGTGGCCCAACATGGCGGCGGGCGACTACATGCTGATCTACGACCGCGTCAACGGCGTGCCCAATCGCCCGGTCGAGATCGAGGCCTACAACAACCCGATTCTTTCGCCGGTCAACAAGGAGACGCAGCACTCGGTGTTCCTGCAGGACAAGTGGGCGATCGGGCGCCGCTGGACGCTGAACCTCGGCCTCCGCTGGGACCGCTACCACGCGTTTGTCGGCGAGCAGGTGAAGGAGCAGGGCGTGTTCGGCACCTCCGGCACGTTCCCGGGGATCGACGTCCTGGAGTGGAAATCGGCGGCGCCGCGCGCGGCCGCCGCGTGGGACGTCACCGGCAACGGCAAGACGGTGGTGAAGGCGACCTACGGCTACTTCACGCACGTGATGACCGAGGACTTCGCCGCAGAACTTCAACCAGAACGCGCGCACCACCTACCGCTACCGCTGGTCGGATCCCGAACGGCAACAACGACTACGACGCCGGCGAGGTGAACCTGTCGCCAACCAGTCCCGATGCATCAGCGTCACCGGCGCGGCCAACAACATCCTCAACCCGGATCTCGCAGCAGCCGGTGACGCACGAAGTCTCGCTGTCAGCTCGAGCGTGAGATCGCCGCCAACTTCTCGACCAAGGTGCTCTACGTCTACAAGCGGCAGAACAACACCTACGACCAGTACAACGTGCTGCGGCCGGCCGAGGCGTGGAGCATCCCGATCACGCGCGTCGATCCCGGGCCCGGACGGCGTCGCCGGCAACGCGGACGATGCCGGTCCGGTGACGTTCTTCGATTACACCGCGGCGTATCGCGGCAACGCCTTCGTCGGCAACGAGTACCTGAACGTGCCCGACGATCAGGACGACAACTTCGACACGCTCGAGATCACGCTCAACAAGCGGATGTCGAACCGCTGGAACATGCTGGCATCGTACTCGGCGACGAAGAACCACCGCTGGATTCGCGGCGGCACCGGCCAGGTTCCCAACAGCCCGAACGAGGAGTTCAACCCGCTCGACGAAACCTGGGACTGGCAGTTCAAGCTGATTGGCAGCTACCAGATGCCGTTCGGCATCTACACCAGCGCGTTCTTCCAGCACCTGGCTGGCGATCCGCTGCAGCGGACCTACGTCTTCCGCAACGTGCCGAACGCGACGACCGTGACGCTGCGGCTCGAGCCGTTCGGCGAGCGCCGCGAGCCGAACCTGAACGTGCTGAACCTGCGCGCGTCGAAGCGGTTCGCGCTCGGCGGCAGCCGGCGCATCGAGCTCGACTTCGACCTGTTCAACGCGCTGAACACCAACAGCGCGACGACGATCAACAGCGTATCGGGGCCGACCTTCGGGGCGATCAGCGTGATCGTGCCGCCGCGGATCGCGCGGTTCGGCGCGACGTTCGCGTTCTAGTTGAACCCGTTGCGGGGTCAGACCCGAACTGTGGGTCTGACCCCTTACTACCCGGCGCTCGCGAAGGAGGTCACCATGTTCACCCACAAGGCTGTGTCGATCGTCGCGGCGACGTTGCTCGCCGCGGGCATCACGCTGGCAGCACAGGAACGCCCTGAATCATGGCCGCGGCGCCAGCCGATGCTCGACGCCGGCGGCCACGTGCGCGACGAGATGTTCGCGCGCGCGCCACTCGGCCCAGGCGACGAGAAATACGCCGACATCGACGGCTACAAGATGAAGGACGTCGTCCGCGAAGTGGTCGCGATCTCGTTGAAGACGAAAGACGACAAGACCCGCTACTGGGGACGCATCGCCGGCACGAGCGGCGAGGCGATGGCGGCGGACTGGGTCGAAGCCGGTTTCAAGAAAGCCGGCCTGACCGTCACCCGCCGCGAGTTCGCGCTGCCGCCGCAGTGGTTCCCGCTCGACTGGGCCGTCAGCTTCGAGAGCGGCGGCAAGAGCATGACGTTTCCGTCGCTGCTGCCGGCGAGCCGTTCGAAGCCGACGCCGGCCGCGGGTCTCGATCTCGACGTCATCTGGGTCGGCACCGGCACGGCGGCCGACTTCGCCGGCCGCGACGTCAAGGGCAAGGCGGTGCTGATCCACTCGATCCCGGCGCCGGGGTCGATGGGCCATTCGGCCGCCTACGAAGGCGCGATCGCGCGCGCCCAGGAGAAAGGCGCGGCCGCCGTCGGCGTTGTCTACGGCATCACCGACAACTTCGCCGTCTGGCAGGGGCTCGGCGGCGGCGAGCACCCGGTGACCATTCCTGGCTTCTACATGGGCTGGGAGGACGGCAAGAAGGTTCGCGAGATGCTCGGGAAGGGGCAGGCCGTCCGCGTCAAGATGCGGCTGAAGACGGAAGAACGGACCGGCCTCAAGTCGCAGAGCGTCTACGGCGTGCTGCCCGGCGCCACCGACGAAGAGATCATCGTCATGGCGCACATGGACGGCTACTTCGAGGCGGCGCTCGACAACGCGTCGGGCCTTTCGGTGATGATGGCGCTGGTCGATCACTTCGCGAAGATTCCCAAGGCGCAGCGCCGCCGCAGCATCAGGTTCATCGGCCAGGCCGGCCACCATGCCGGCTCGCTCGGCTCGCGCTACCTGCACGAGAACCGCGCGACCGAGCTGTCGAAGACGGTGCTGTCGATGAACTGCGAGCACGTCTCGGTCCCCGATCACAAGTACTGGCTCGTCGACGGGCAGCCCGATCTGCGCGTGTCGAACCTCGTCGCGCCGCGCCGCTGGTGGGTCTACGGCAGCGACAAGCTGCTGGACATCAGCATGAAGGCATATCAGACGTTCAATGTCGGCCTGATCGGCGACATGGATCCGCGCTCGTCGGGCGAGATGGGGATCATGGCGAGAGACCTGCCGACGATTCAGGTCATCCGCTCGCCGGTGACCAAGCACACCGATCAGGACACGCCCGAATGGGTGCCGGCCGTCGGCCTCGAACAGGTCGCGCGCGCCTACGCCAAGATCATCGACGAGGTGAACAAGCTCGATCGGCGCGAGATCGTCGCGCCGGCGAGGACGACGTCGAGCCAGCAATGACGCTCCCGACGCCGGAGTGGATGCGACAGCAACGAATGTCTTTATTCACGGAGAACGCGATCACCATGATGAAACGCCACATCGTTTCCAGCCGCAGACTGAAATGGATGGGACTGGCTCTGTTGTTCGCCGTCGGCACGACCGGCGCGACGATGGCCGGTCAGGAGCGGGCGCCGGCCCCGAAACGACAGCCGCTGCTCGACCCGGGCGGCTACGTCAAGGAAGACCAGTACATCGTGCCGGATCTGCCGGACGCCGAGAAGGCGTACGGGAAGATCGACGGCCTCAAGATGAAGGCGCTGGTCAACGAGATCGTCGCCATCTCGCGCAAGAGCCGGGACGACGGCAACAAGTACTGGGGCCGCATCGCCGGGACGAAGTACGAGGCGATGACCGCCGATCTCATCGAAGCGAAGTTCCGCAAGCTCGGGATGACGGACATCAACCGTCCGGAGTTCCCGCTGCGTCCGCAGTGGTTCCCGACCGACTGGGACGTCAGCGCGAGCGGCGGCGGCAAGACGCTGACCTTCAGCTCGCTGCGGCCGGCGCTCGGCTCGAAGGCGACGCCGCCGAGCGGCCTCGATGTCGACGCGGTCTGGGTCGGCCTCGGCACCGCGGCCGACTTCGCCGGCCGTGATGTCCGCGGCAAGGCGGCGGTGATTCACACCATGCTGTCGCCAGGGCAGATGGGGCAGTCGGCGATCGCGGAAGCGGCGTTCAAGCGCGCGTCCGAAGCCGGCGCTGCGGCCATCATCACCATCTGGGGCTACTACGACAACATGGCGGTCTGGCAGGGGCTCGGCGGCGGCTTCTCGTCGCCGAACGCGCCGCCCGGATTCTTCGTCGGCTTCGAGGACGGCAAGAAGCTGCGCGACCTGATCGCCGCCGGGCCGACCAAGGTGAAGATGACGCTCAAGACCGAGGAGCGTGAGAACCTCAAGTCGGTGAGCATCTGGGGCACGCTGCCAGGCACGACCGACGAGACGATCATCGTCATGGCGCACATGGACGGCTGGTTCGACGCCGCGCTCGACAACGCCTCCGGCCTCTCGGTGATGCTGACGCTGGCCGAGCACTATGCCGCGGTTCCGAAGGACAAGCGGCGCCGCAACATGCTGTTCATCGGTACCGCCGGCCACCACGTCGGCTCGCCGAACGCCACCTACCTGCGCGACAAGCGCCCCGATCTTCTGGCGAAAACGGCGCTGATGATCAACTGCGAGCACGTCTCGGCGACGCAGACGCTGAACTGGGGCACCAATCTTCGCCGCTCCACCGAGGTCTGGCCGCGGCGCTGGAACGTCAACGGCAGCGCGAAGCTGACCGACACCGTCCTCGCCGCCTACAAGACCTTCGGCGTCGGCGTCGTCGGCGACATGGATCCGACCGCGACCGGCGAGATGGGCGCGATCTTCCGGCTGGCGCCGTCGCTGCAGGTGATCCGCTCGCCGGAGCTGAAGCACACCGACGCCGACGTCCCCGAGATGGTGCCGGCGGTGGGTCTTGCCGCGGTCGGGCGCGCGTTCGCGAAGGTCGTCGACGAGGTGAACAAGCTCGATCGCAAGGTGCTGCTGCCGGAGACGCCGACGACGACCGCGGCGTCGGGCCGGTAACCGGGACCACCAAGGATCACGAAGACGAGTCATTTCTGAACGGAGAGCTCGCAGGGCACCAGAGAGTTCCACACGATTCTCTGCGGCCCCTGCGGGCTCGGCGTTCACAAGGCCTTCCAGCGATTTCTCGCACGTTCCGCTCCGCAATCTGTCAAAGTGTCGCGCGGAGGACTGCTCTTGGGCACATTCACCGTGATCCACGTCATCATCAGCCTGGCCGGGATCGCATCCGGCCTGGTCGTCCTGTTCGGGCTGTTCGACGCGCGGCGCCTGAACGGGTGGACGTCGCTGTTCCTGACGACGACGGTGCTGACCAGCGTGACCGGGTTCCTGTTTCCGGTTGATCGACTGCTGCCCTCGCACGTGGTCGGGGCCATCTCCCTCGTCGTCCTCGCGGCCGCCATCGTCGCGCGCTATCCGAAGCGCCTCGCCGGCTGGTGGCGCACCGTCTACGTCGTCGGCGCCGTCGTCTCGCTGTACCTGAACGTGTTCGTGCTGATCGTGCAGCTGTTCCAGCGTGTGCCGGCGCTGAAAGCGCTCGCGCCGACGCAGACCGAACCGCCGTTCGTGGTCAGTCAATTGCTCGCGCTGACCATCTTCGCCGCGGCGACGCTGCTCGCCGTGGTCCGCTTCCGCGAAGAAGCGAGCTCGCGGGTCGGGGGGCCGTACCTGAACGTCTGACGCGCGCAAATGTGCGTGCAAAGCCGGCCGGTAATGTGTTGACTCCGTAGGAGGCGGCGTATACAAGTCTCGCACTATGAGAAAGCCGTCACGGCGGAGTGTCAGCAGCAGGTTTTACGTGCTCGCCGCGGCGGTCGCGTCGCTGCCCCTGGTGCTGTTCGCGGACAACGATCCCGGCCTGCAATCGATCCGTGCCGACGCGCTGAAGGGCCACCTTTACTTTCTCGCGTCGGACGAGATGGCGGGGCGCGATTCGCTCAGCGCTGAGGGACGCATCGCGGCGCAGTACATCGCCGGGTTCTATCATCGCTACCAGTTGAAGCCGGTCGGCGACAACGGCACCTACTTCCAGAATTTCCCGATGGCCGAGGCGCAGATCGACCGCAGCGCCTCGTTCCTGCGGGCGCGCCTCAGCTCTACGCCCGCCGGTGGCGGCACCTCGAGCCGCGACTACGCGTTCGGCCCCGACTTCACGATGGCGCGCCAGGGCAATGCCGACGTCTCGGTCGACGCGCCGCTGGTGTTCGCCGGCTATGGCATCTCCGCACCCGAGTAACCAGGACGACGACTTCGCCGGCGTCAACGTCGCCGGCAAGGTCGTGATGGTGTTGAATCACGAACCGCAGGAGGGCAATCCGCAAAGCCGCTTCATGGGCGGGTTCAACACCGTGCACGCCTACAACTGGTGGAAGCCGGAAGTCATTCGCCAGCGGGGTGCGGTGGCGATTCTGATGGTGCAGGAGGCGACGGCGCATCGGCCGCCGCGCAAGGCGAGCGGCCCGACCAACGCGCAGGTCCGAACCGACCGGCCGTCGCACACCCTGACCAGCCCGTTCTGGGATCTGCCGATGTTCAGCATCAGCCGGCGCGTCGCCGACGAGCTGCTCGCTCCCGGCGGAAAGACGATCGATCAGCTCGAAGCCGAGATCAACGCCAGCGGCGCGCCGAAGTCGATGCCGGTGCCGGGTGTGGCGATCGAGGCGCGCCGCGCGATCAAGGATCGGCGCATCGTCCAGACTCGAAACGTCGTCGGGGTGATCGAGGGTTCGGACCCGGTGCTCAAGAACGAGTATGTGCTCGTCACCGGACACTACGACCACGTCGGCCAGAAAGATCAGTTCATCTACCATGGCGCCGACGACAACGCCTCCGCCACCGCGGCGGTGCTGGCGATCGCCGAGGCGTTCAGGGCCTTACCGGCGCCGCCCAAACGGAGCGTCATGTTCCTCGTCTTCGAGGCCGAGGAAGATGGCCTGCTCGGCGCGTTCCACTACATCGCCAATCCGATCGTGCCGCTCGACAAGACGGTGGCGGTCCTGAACATGGACATGATCGGCCGCGACGAGGATTCACCGACCTGGAACACGCGCGCCGCCGACAACGTCAACGGCGTCAACCTGATCGGCACGCTGTATAGCCCCGACATGCGCAAGGTGGTCGAGGCCGAGAACAAGGCGATTGGCCTGAAGCTCGATTACAAGACCGACGCGGACGACCGTGAGGGATGGTTTTCGCGCAGCGACCAATACCCGTTCGCGGTGAAGGGCGTGCCGGTTGCGTTCTTCAACACCGGCGAGCATCCTGACTACCACACCGCCAACGACACCTGGGACCGCATCAACTACCCGAAGCTGGAAAAGATCGTCAGGCTCGTCTATCTGTCGACGCGAAGCCTGGCGAACAGCCCCACGCGCCCACGATTCGTCAGCCACATAACCGCGCCCGGTTCGCAGCACTGAGAGCAGCAAGGGGCCGTACCCCTTTTTTCGCTCTGGCCAGTTTCAGGAACACGGGTACGGCCCCCTTTCGCTGGAGGCGGTGATGTCATCGACCCTCGTCAGAGTCCTTTCGTGGACGCTCGCCGCGGTGCTGGCCCTGCCGGCGATCAGCCCGGCGCAAGTGAGCAGCGGCAAGATCCTCGGCGCCGTGCTGGACGAATCTGCCGGCGCGCTTCCAGGCGTCGCCATCGTCGTCCGCAATCTGGAGACGGGGGTGTCGCGCGAGACCGTCACCAACGCGCGAGGCCGTTTCGAAGTGCCGGGCCTGCAGCCGGGCCGTTATCAGGTCGAGGCCGAACTCACGGGATTCAGTCGCTTCAGCCAGGGGCCGATCACCGTCCAGGTCAACGAGGAAGCGCTGGTCAATATCAGCCTCAAAGTCGGCGCGCTCGCCGAAACCATCAATGTCGTCGGCCAGGGCCTGATCGTGCAGACCACGACGGCGACGCTCGGGAAGGTCATCGAGGAGAAACAGATCCTCGAGTTGCCGCTGAGCGGCCGCAACTTCACGAGTCTCGGCCTGCTCACGCCGGGCGTCACGACGCGCGGGCAGTCGACCACCGATGCGGCCTACGTGGTGCACGGGCAGCGGCAGGACAGCAACAACTTCCAGCTGGACGGCGTGGCCAACGTCTCGCTCGGTGGCAATACGGTGCAGGCCCGCCCGAATGTGGACGCCGTGCAGGAGTTCAAGATACAGACCAGCAACTTCTCGGCGGAGTTCGGCCGCAACTCGGGCTCGGTGGTGCAAGTGGTGACCAAGTCAGGCACCAACAGCGTGCGCGGCAGCGTGTGGGAGTTCCTGCGCGACGACAAGTTCCAGGCGCGGAACTTCTTCGCCACCTCCGAGCCACCGCCGCTCAAACAGAATCAATTCGGCGGCACCGTCGGCGGCCCGCTGACAGTGCCCGGCCTGTACGACGGCCGTAACCGCACCTTCTTCTTCGGCGCGTTCGAAGGCTTCCGGCTGACCCGCGGGTTGACGCGGCAGGCGGTGGTCGCGACAGCGGCGGAGCGCGCCGGCAATTTCAGTTTCCTGACCAGGCCGATCGTCGATCCGCAGACCGGGTTGCCATTCGCGGGCAACGTCATCCCGGACAATCGCATCAGCCCCGCGGCGCGTCAGCTGCTCACGCTGATGCCGCTGCCGAATATCGACGGCGTCGCCCCACGCCAGAACAACTTCGTCTCGTCCCCCTCGCAGGAGCAGACCTTCAACCAGTACATGCTCCGTCTGGATCACACCTTCAACCAGAAGTGGTCGGTGTTCTACCGGCATTTCCTTCAGGACAACACCGACTTCAACCCGTTTCAAGGTTCGGGTCCGGCCAACTACCTCGGGTTTCCCACCGAGGGTGAATCGCGCACCCAGCACGCCACCTTCGCGGTCAACGCCGCGCTCTCGAGCTCGCTCCTCAACGAGTTGCGGATCGGCCGATCGAGCAACGACAACGTCAGCCTGAACCTGCCGCTGCTCAACCCGAAAGACTTCGGCATCAACTACGACCGGAATCAGGACACGGCTGGTGGCCTCGGGCTGCCCGACATCACGATCAACGGGCTGTCAGGCATCGGCAACACCATTCAGGGACCGACCACCAACCCGGCGCAGGAATGGCAGATCTCGAACGTGCTCTCGAAGTCGGCCGGGCGTCACCTGTTGAAAATGGGTGGCGAGTTCCGCCGCGGCGTCGACGATTTCGATCTCGGGTTCTTTTTCGTCGGCCGCTTCGTGTTCAACGGCACCTACACCGGCGATTCGTTCGCCGACTTCCTCCTCGGCCGCGCCGTCGAGTTCAACCACGCCAAGGGACGGACGAAGCTGGCGATGCGGAACCAGAACGTCGGCGCGTTTTTCCAGGACGACATCAAGGTGCTCGACAACCTCACGCTCAACCTCGGCGTGCGCTACGACTACTACAGTCCGATCACCGATGAACTGGGCCAGACCTCGACATTTGTCGTCCGGCAGCCGGATAACGGCACCCCGCAGAGCGGCGTCGCCGAAGTGATCATCGCCGGCACCAACGGGTTGCCCGAGAACTCGACCTATTTTCCGGACAAGAACAATATCCAGCCCCGGGTCGGATTCGCGTGGGACATCTTCGGCGACGGTCGCCTGGCGCTGCGCGGCGGCGGCGGCGTGTTTCACAACCAGCTGCGCAACAACCTGGCGCTGCAACACATTCTTTCGTATCCGTTCCAGGAGCAGCCGGTCTACCGCGACACGACGCTGGAGAACCCGATCAAACCGGTCACGGGCACTCCGATCATCGGCCAGCTGTACTCGACCGACCCCGGCATCGTGACGCCCTACACCGTCGCTTACAGCGTCGGTCTGCAGTGGCAATTCGCCAGGAATATGGTGGCGGAGGCGGCGTACGTGCAGAACGACGGGAAGGACCTGCTGCAGTTCGAGGAGATGAACCAGCCGTTCTACGTCGCCGGGCAGACGACCGCCCTCAACAAGGATCTGTTCCGCCCGTACCAAGGCTTCAGCTCCGTGCTGCGATCGACCAACTGGGGCCACTCCGACTACAAAGGGCTCGAGACCAGCATTCAGCGCCGGTTCAGCAACGGCCTCGCCTTCGGTGCGTCGTACACGCTGGCGACCTCGCACGACTTGATGTCCGGGTTCCACTCGGGCGCGACCAGCACGACCTATCTCTTGAAGCCCCAGGACAGCCTCAACCCCGAAGCCGAATACGCCGCTTCAGACTTCGACGCCAGACACCGGTTCACCGCGTCGGAGATCTGGGAACTCCCGTTCGGCGCCGGCCGGCGCTGGCTCCAGGACGGAGCGTTGGCGCACGTGTTTGGCGGGTGGACGGCCGCAAGCTTGTGGACGTTCCAGAGCGGGTTTCCCTACAACGTCTTCGACGGTGCCGATCCGTGTCTGCGCGCCGGCGGCTACACCGCGTCATGCCGGCCGAACCTGGTTGGCGATCCCGACAGCGGAGCGCAGACGGCGGCGCAATGGTTCAACACCAGCGCCTACGTCCGTACGGCTGCCGGTCAATTCGGCAGCGCGCCGCGCAACTCCTTCCGCGGTCCGGGCCTGGTGAACACCGACGCGTCGTTGATCAAACGCATGCATCTCGAAGGGGTGCGCAGGGGGATGAACATCGAGGTCCGGATTGAAGTCTTCAACCTGTTCAACCGCGTCAACTACGGCGTTCCGAACCTGAACATCGCGTCGGGCGCATTCGGGCGAATCGGCGCCACCGCCACCGATGCGCGCGAGATGCAGTTCGGGCTGAAGTTCACCTTCTAGTTGCTGGATGCTAGCTGCTAGTTGCTGGATGCTAGATGCCAGGTGAGGAGGTTATGTGTCTGTCCGCCGTGCGTTCCTGATTCTGTTGCTGCTCGTGCCGCCGCTCGCCGCGCAGCAGACGACGGCGCCGCAGAACGACTCGATCCGGAAAGAGGATCTGAAAGCCGATCTGTTCTTCGTCGCCCACGACTTGACCCAGGGGCGGCTGGTCGGCACGCCAGGCAATGCCCTCGCCGCCGAATTCATCAAATCGCGGTTCGAGCGCCTGGGCCTCGCACCCGCCGGGCCCGATGGGTCGTTTTTCCAGACCTTCAATCTGGTGACCGCGGGAATCGGCGCCGACAACAGCCTGGAAGTGGTCGACGCGGATCAGATCGCGACCCGTCTGCAGCCGGGACAGGACTACTATCCGCAGCGGTTCAGCGCCAGCGCGCGCGTCAAAGGGCCGCTCGTGTTCGCCGGCTTCGGCATCACCGCTCCGGCGCTGTCGTACGACGATTATCGCGGCGACAGCGTCAAGGGCAAGATCGTGCTGATTCTCGACCACGAGCCTGGCGAGCGCGACCCGGCCAGCCCGTTCGACGGCGTCGTCAGCGCGGAAGCCGCCGTCCCCTTCCGCAAGGTGCTGGCGGCGCAGGAAAAGGGCGCCATCGGCGTGCTCTTCGTCTCCGACGTCCACAACCATCCCGGCGTCCCGAACTTCGAGGCAGCGGCCCAGGCCTACTGGCCACCCAAACCGCCGCGCATCGAGCCGTTCTTCCTCGCCGACTATCTCGACAAGATTCGAATTCCGGCGGCGCAGATCTCGCCGGCGCTGGCCTCGATCCTGATTCGTGGCACCAACCGCACTCTTGACGATCTGTCACGCTCGGCCGAGTCGCCCCGCGCGGACGGACCGTTGCCGATTGCCGGGCCGCAGGTGGCGCTGACGGTCGGCGTCAACCGCCACGTCGTGCCGGACCGCAGCATCGTCGCGCTGCTGGAAGGCTCGGACCCCGAGTTGAAGAACGAAGTCGTGATCATCTCGGCGCACCACGATCACGAAGGCGCCGATGGCACCCAGGTGTTCAACGGCGCCGACGACAACGCATCAGGATCGGTGGCGGTGATCGATATCGCCGAGGCCTACGTGCTGGCCGCCAAGGCCGGCCAGCGGCCCCGCCGTTCGATCCTGTTCGCGGTGTTCGGGTCGGAGGAGCGCGGGCCGCTGCTCGGGTCGTGGGCCTATACCGAGCACCCGCTGCGGCCACTGGACAAGACGGTGGCCGTCCTGAACATGGACATGATCGGCCGCAACATGGAGGTCCCGATCGGAGGCGGCCGCCGGTTCAACGGCCTGGACGTGCAGAGCGCCGAGTCGAACAGCAACAGCGTCAACATCATCGGCCACTCCAGGAGCCCGATGCTGAAGGCGGCGGTCGAGCAGGCCAACAAGGCGCTGGGGCTGAAACTGAAGATGGACCTCGACAACAACGCCTCCAATCTCCTGCGGCGCAGCGATCAGTGGCCGTTCCTGCAACGCGGAGTTCCGGCAATCTGGTTCCACAGCGGGTTGCATCCCGACTACCACACGGCCAACGACCGGCCGGAAAAGATCAACTACGAAAAAATGGAAAAGATCGCGAGGCTGGTGCACCAACTGAGTTGGGACCTCGCACAGCAGACGGCCAGGGCTCGCTCCTCGAACAGCAAAGGCCCCGGAGGGTAGCGGCTAATGGTACATTCGTAGGTGTTGAAGCCCACCGCGCAGACCCCGCTTTTCTGGCCCGTCTCGAAGCGCCGCGTCCACGACTGGTTTTACAAAGGCTACGAACGGTCGGCCGGGCCCGACGCCAAACCCACCCACACCGCGCCGTGGTGGAAGGTGATGTGCCTGACCGGCGTCGACTACTTCTCGACGCTGGCCTACCAGCCGGGCATCGCGTTCATCGCCGCCGGCACGCTCTCGCCGGTGGCCACCCTCGTCCTCGTGCTGCTGACGCTGTTCGGCGCGCTGCCGATGTACAACCGGGTCGCCGAGATGAGCCCGTACGGCCAGGGCAGCATCCTGATGCTCGGAACAGCTGTTCCCGCGCTGGAAGGGCAAGGTCGTCGTCCTCTGCCTGCTCGGCTTCGCCGCCACCAGCTTCGTCATCACCATCACGCTGTCGGCCGCTGATGCCGCGGCGCACCTGATCGAGAACCCGCTGGTGCCGGAGTGGCTGCGCCATCCGGTACCGGTGACGATCGTCCTGCTCCTCGTGCTCGGCGGCATTTTCCTGCAGGGCTTTCGCGACGCGATCACGCTGGCGGTGCTGCTCGTCGCGATCTATCTCGTCCTCAATATCGCGCTGCTGGTGAACGGCCTGCAGGCGATTGCCGCGCACCCCGAGACGCTGGCGGCGTGGCAAGGCTCGCTGCGCGTGCAGCATGGTCATCCGCTGATGATGACGGCGATGGCGCTGCTGCTCTTCCCGAAGCTTGCGCTCGGGCTGTCAGGGTTCGAGACCGGCGTCGCGGTGATGCCGCTCGTGCGCGGCGACGACTCGGACACCGAGGCGAGCTCCGGCCGGGCGGATCCGCAACACCAAGAAGCTGCTGCTGACGGCGGCGCTGATCATGAGCGTGATGCTGCTGGCGAGCAGCTTCGTCACCGCCGTGCTCGTTCCGCCGGAGGCGTTTCAGCCCGGCGGGGCCGCCGACGGCCGCGCGCTCGCGTATCTGGCGCACGAGCGGTTCGGCGCGGCGTTCGGCACGCTCTACGACGCCAGCACGATCGCGATTCTCTGGTTCGCCGGCGCGTCGGCGCTCGCGGGCCTCCTGAACCTCGTGCCGCGCTACCTGCCGCAGTACGGCATGGCGCCCGAGTGGGCGCGCGCGAACCGGCCGCTGGTGATCATCATCACCGGCATCAACATCATCGTGACGCTCGTCTTCCGCGCCGACGTCGAGGCCCAGGGCGGCGCGTATGCGACCGGTGTGCTGGTGCTCATGAGCTCGGCCGCGCTCGCGGTCGCGATCAGCGCCTGGCGTCAGGTCGCGCGGTGGGCGCCGTTCTTTGCGATCGCGGCGGTGTTCTTCTACACCACCGTCACCAACATGATCGAGCGACCGGAAGGGATCAAGATCGCGCTGCTGTTCATCCTCGGCATCGTCATCTCGTCGCTGGTGTCGAGGACGCTGCGCTCGACCGAGCTGCGCACGCACGGCTTCGTGCTCGACGAGAACGCCACCCGGTTCATCGAGGAGGCGGACAAGAGCGAGTCGATCCGGATCATCGCCAACCGGCCCGACGATGGATCGGTGCGCGAGTACGACGACAAGGTGCGGGAAGCGCGCAGCTCGCATCACCTGACGCTCGACGCGTCGGTGCTGTTCCTCGAGGTCCGCCCCGGCGACGCGTCGCAGTTCACCGAGGTGCTGAAGGTGGAAGGGGTGCAGGTCGGGCCGTACCGCGTGCTGCGCTGCCAGAGCCCGGCGATCCCGAACGCGATTGCCGCGCTGCTGCTGCACATCCGCGACACCACCGGGCACCTGCCGCACGTCTACTTCGGCTGGACCGAGGGGAACCCGATCACCTACGTGCTGAAGTTCCTCGCGTTCGGCGAGGGCGATACGGCGCCGGTCACTCGCGAGGTGCTCCGCAAGTCGGAGCCCGATCCGCTCCGGCGCCCGCGCGTGCACGTCGGATAGTAGCACCGTCTACCGATCACGACGGGGGAACGCAGAGACCGCTGCGACCGCAGAGAACGCTTGGTACTGAAATTCTCTGCGCTCTGCGAGTTCTGCGTGCCTGCCAGCCCCTAGCCCCTAGCCCCCAGCCCCCTGCTTCCAGCCCCTACTGTGTCGCACCAGTGGGCACCATGTTTCTGATCGCCGAGATGCGCCAGGCGTCGGCTTCCCGCTTCAGCACGATCGTCGTCCGCATCTGCCGCGCCTGTGCACCGCCAGGGCCGGTGATGACATAGGGGCCGTCGACGATGGCGACGTCCGGGGCCACGAAGCGTACCGATTCGACCTCGATCGCGCGCGAGCCGGGGTTGCGGCGCGACGACTCGAGCGTGCCCGGCACCACCTGGTCGCGCCCGCGGCGCCACTCGCCGGAGGTCGTCAACTGGTCGGCGTCGCCAGTGAACAGCGCGCCGATCGCCGCCGGGTCGCGCAGTTCGCGGGCGTTGACGTAGCTCCGGACGACGGCGCGCACGGCGGCCTCATCGGCCGAGTGCGGTACCTGTCCGGAGACCGGCGCTGTCAGAAGCGCGCATAGCGCGATGATCGTCCGCAATAGCATTGGTCACCTCGGATTACGGTCCGGCCCATCCGGACTGGACGCTCGGCTAAAGTCTTCGCGCTACCTGCGTACTTCGGGCGATCTAGCGACTGCGCGCTACCCACGTTCGACGCCCACCAGAGTCCATCCCGCGCCGCCGCGGCGGAAGAAGAACGTCGACGGCTTTGCCCACCCTGGCCGCTGCGGATGCGTCGCGCTGATCTCGACGCCGACGAAGTCGCCCGACCCCACAAGTTCCGCCGGCGCGCGGGCGGAGAGAGCGGTCACGGTCTCGCGGCTGCCGACCGGCGTCCGCGTCGACGCCGCGTTGTCGAAGCGGAACCACTGCAGCTGATAGCTCGCCGCCGGTTCGGCCGCGCGCGCGGCGACCGCTGCGTTGGCGAACGTGAACGCGCCATCTGCGGCGAGCGCCGGGTCGACAACGGGCGCAACCTGGTTGAGCCACGCGTCGACGACCTTGTCGCGCCTGGTGATCAGCGCCTTGGTGAGGAACTCCGTCGCGCGCGGATCCGAGTACTGCGCCTTGCGGACGATGGCGCCGATCATCTCGTCGGTGAAGCGCGCGACGATCCGCGCCGCCCAGAACCCATCGTCCGGCCGCATGTTCTCGAACGCGGCGTTCGGATACTCCGGTTTCCACTTCATCGGGTCGAACGCATCGGCTTCGAAACGGCCGATCGACTTCGGCACATCGGGATAGTCGATGAGCTGCCACGGCCGGACGTAGGCGCCGAGGGTCGCGAGCGTGAGCCAGCCCGGCTTCTGCTCGAAGATGTATTCGTTGCCGGGGCGATGACGCTGCTCGTAGACGGTGCCGCTGCCGAGGATCGACCCGAAGTCGAACATGTAGTGCTTCACCCAGGCGCGGCCCTCCGCGGTCTCGAGCATGTCGAGGCTGTTGATGCCGCGCGAGTCGTCGTGGTTCAGCCAGGCGCCGAAGACGCGCGCGCCGCGCAGCTCGCGGCGATGCTCGTGGGCGACGATGTCGTTCGGATCGTCGGGCCGGGTGTGGTAGTAGCGGAAGTTGCCGAGCGGCTTGCCCGCGGCGAAGCGGCTGGCGAGCACGCGGTACTTGCCGTCGGGGCGCCGTGCCGCGCGCTCGAAGACCTCGTCGAGGTCCGACTTCTTCAGCCCGCGCCGCCTGCCGTTGAGCGGGTCGCGAATCGTCGCCTTCTCCGCGATCACCAGCTTCTCGCGATCGAGCTCGGCGAGGTAGACCTCGACCGTGTTGTAGCCGATGGCGTAGTAGAAGGCGGTGCCGATGATCTCGGCGCCGCTCGCCAGCTCGGGGTTCGACGGCGGGTCGACTTCGATCTGATACAGCTGCCCCGACGGATCGGTCATGCGGAAGCCGGGCTGCACGCCCGTGCTCTTGCCGCCCGATACGATCCAGCCCTCGAGCGACAGCGGGCCGGAGGAGCGGTCGGGACCGCGGGCAACATCGGCGGCGCTGATCTCGCGCCGTCCGATGCGGTTGGTGAACCAGCTCGAGTCGGGCACTTCGTCGACCGTGTTGACGTTCAGCGCGCGCACGTCGCGCCGCTCGCCCGGCGCCGCGAACGTGTTGACGACGAAGTCGTAGCCGTTGGTGTCCTCGATCGGCACGACCTTCGACGCGTCGAACGCGCGATCGTCGTCGGACCAGATCGGATCGTCGGGATAGAAGCGCGGCGCTGCCGACCGCGCACCGTGTCCGGCCGCGACGACGAGCGCGAGCGCAATCGCCGCGCCACAGCCGAGCGCGCGGCGGCTAGAAGATGCCGCCGAAGACGATATAAAGATGTTTGCCATCGCTGCTCCCGAAGCCGGCGTCGACGCGAAAGATGATCGCGTTGTCGGTGTTGAAGCGGAACCCGAACCCGTAGTCCGATTCGAGGTCCTTGAAGTTCAGATCGGCGCGGCGGTCGGCCACCTTGCCGGCGTCGTAGAAGAGCGCGCCGTCGAGGCCGCTCCAGATTTCCCAGCGGTATTCCGCCTGCCCGAGGATGGCGTGCGGCCCGCGAAAGCGGTATTCGCGGAAGCCGCGCAGCGTGTCGTTGCCGCCGAGCGTCGGCATCGCGTAGAAGGGCATCACCTCGCCGGGGCCCGTTTCCGACGTCGAGACGAACAGGCGGGTGGCGATGACGCGGCGGCCGGCGAGGAAGCCGATGAACTGGCGCAGGTCGGTGTTGAAGCGCGTGACCGAATAACGGCCGGTGGTGCGATCGTCGAAGTGCGACAGGTCGAAGCGATACCAGCCGCCCTTGCGCGCGTTCTTCGGCTGGCGATAGTCCACCTCCACGAACGCCATCGTGTGGAGGTAGTCCACCGACTCGCCGAGCCCGGGCGCCGAGGCCGGATCGAAGACCTGCTCGATCGAGGGCACGCGGCTGTCCTCGCCGGGGCCCAGCCTGGGGTTCAGATACTCGAGGCCGCCGCCGGCGAGCACGATGCCGACCGGCCGCACGCCGGCGCGGCCGCCGAAGAGATCCGATCGGATGGCATAGCTGGTCTGGTTCGCGCGCGCCGAATCGGGGCCGATGCCGAAGAAATCCTCCGACGGGTAATCGCGGTGCGCGGCCCAGGCCTCGACGAGGAGCCGCCGGTGCGCGAGCTTCGGAAACGTGAGCCGCGCCTCGGTCGCCCAGTACAACCGCGTGCTGGTCGCGGCCCACACGTCGATCGTGCCCTTTTTGTCGAACAGGTCGCGATCGCGGAAGCCGGCGCCGTAGGCGAAGCCGCTGCCGGTGGTCAGCGAGCCGAGCTTCGGATAGAGCCCCTCGCGGCCGAGGATGAAGATGCCTTTCTCCTCCACGTAGTGCATCGCGCGCTCGAAGCCGCCCGGCTTGTACGGCTCGGCGTTGCGGCTCTTTTCCTCGCGCTGCTGCTTGTCGGCTTCGGCGCGCGAGGCCGGCTCCTGCGCCGCTGCCGCCGACACAACCGCCAGCGACACGGCGAGCGCCGATGCCGCCAGCCGACCGTTCCGGATCAATTTCGTGCGCTGTGCCAAATCACGCCTGCCTTTCGCCACCCGCGCCCCGCAAGCCTCGGGCGTTCGCGAGCGAATGCCCGCCGGCGATGTAAATTGCTGGCCTCGCGGCTGTTAAACGATCCTGCTTCCGGCGCGGTCCGACGATGTCTCTGCTTGTCTGTCCGTGTAAGACAGACGGACGATTCTCCCACAACGTCCACCGACGGGGTTCGCTCGGTACGGCCGCGCCGGTGTATCGTGTAAACAGTTCCGTGGCTGCCCCTGCGCGCCGTCTCTATTCGACGCTCCTCATCGTCGCCGCGGTTGCGTCGTCCGCACTCCTGGCGCAATCCTCGCCGCTCCCCAACCAGCAGGGCTCGCTCAAGTTTGCCGCGATGGGCGACAACGGCACCGGCGACCGCGCGCAGTACGAGATGGCAGATCAGATGGCGAAGGTGCACAAAACGTTTCCCTTCGACCTCGTGATCATGCTCGGCGACAACATGTACGGCGGCCAGAGCGCCGTCCGACTACGTCAAGAAATTCGAGACGCCCTATGCGCCGCTCCTCAGCGCCGGGGTGAAGTTCCAGGCCTCGATCGGCAACCACGATCGCCCGGAGCAGGTGAACTACCGCCTCTACAACATGAACGGGCAGCGCTATTACACCTATACGCGCGCCAACGTCCGCTTCCTCGCCCTCGACAGCAACCTGATGGACAGGAAGCAGCTCGACTGGATCGACACGACGCTGCGCGACGCGCGGGAGGACTGGAAGATTCCGTACTTCCACCACCCGTTGTACTCGAATGCCGCGCGCCACGGCTCAGCGGTCGACCTGCGCGTGCTGCTGGAGCCGCTCTTCATCAAGTACGGCGTCAACGTCGTCTTTTCCGGGCACGATCACGTCTACGAGCGCATCAAACCACAGAAGGGCATCTACTACTTCGTCTCGGGCTCGGCAGGCCAGCTGCGCAAGGGGAACATGGATCCGTCCGACCAGACCGCGGCGTCCTACGATCAGGATCTCAGCTTCATGGCGGTGGAAGTCGCCGGCTCGGACATGTTCTTTCAAACTATCTCGCGCGCCGGCCGGACGGTCGACTCAGGTGTGATTCGCCGGCAGCCGAGGCCCGGCGCCACCGCGCCCGAGGCAATCGCGGCGCCGGCCGGCGCCGCGCGCCCGCAGGGCTGAGCGGGGCGAGCCGGCACCAACCATGGCCAACGAATCCGCCGGCGACAGACATCGAGAGCGCGGCGCGTCGCACGGACGCGGCGGGCGGCGGATGCGGCGCTGGCGAGCCAGCGTGCCGCGGCTGTCGCAGTTCGCGGTCGAGCACCTGCTCCTGCTGCCGCTCGGCGCGGCGATCGCGCTGCTCTGGGTCAATACGCTGCCGGAGAGCTACTACCGCTTCACTTTCTCGATCGCGTTCGCGGTCAACAGCGTCGCGATGGTGTTTTTCTTCGCGCTGATGACCAAGGAAGTGGTCGAGGCGACGGCGCCGGGCGGCGTGCTCCACCCGTGGCGCCGCGCGCTGCTGCCGGTGGTCGTCGCTATCGGCGCGACGATGATTCCGGCGCTGCTGCACGTCTACGCGGTCGAACGGCTCGAGGAGCCGATGCTGGCGGTCAGCTGGCCGGTGACCTTCGCGACCGACATCGCGGTCAGCTACTTCATCGCGCGCATCATCTTCAGGCTGCACCCGGCGATCCCGTTCCTGCTGCTGCTCGGGATCGCCTCCGACGCCCTCGCGTTCCTCGCGCTCGGCGTGGTCCACCCTGGCGGCGACACCAATCTGCCGCTCGGCGCGGCGATCATGGCCGTGGCGCTCGCGGTCGCTTACGGCGTGCGGCGGCTGCGCTACCGGAGCTTCTGGGCGTACATGCTCACCGCCGGCATCATCTCGTGGACGGCGCTCTACCTGAGCGGGTTCCATCCGGCGCTCGCGCTCGTGCCGATCATGCCGTTCATGCCGCACGCGGCGCGCGATCCCGGGTTCTTCGTCGACGCGAGGCCGACGGCGCGCGATGCGCTCAGCCAGTTCGAGCTGGTGTGGAAGTATCCGGTGCAGGTGGCGCTGTTCTTCTTCGGCCTGGTCAACGCCGGCGTGCCGCTGCGCGCGTTCGAGGCTGGCGCCTGGGGCGTGCCCGCCGCCGTCATCGTCGGCAAGCCGCTCGGCATCTTCATCGCCGTCGGCGCGGCGCTCGCCGCCGGGCTGCATCTACCCAGCCGCATCGGCTGGCGCGATCTCGTCGTCATCGGCTTGATCGCGGCGATCGGCTTCAGCATCGGTCTCTTCATCGTGGACGCGCTCCTGCCGCCGGGGCAGTTGCGGAGCGAGACCGGCATGGGCGTGCTCCTGAGCCTTGCCGCCGTGCCGCTCGCATTTCTCGCCGCGTGGGTGCTCGGCGTCGGCCGCTTCGCGCGGACGTAGACCACGAAGCCTCGAAAGGCACGAAGACTCAGGAAGAAGGCATTTCTCTCCGGCTCACTGGCCCGCGCCGAACACGAACCCGATCGAACGCTCGAGCGGGTTGAAGAAGCGGCCGTAGTCGGGCGAGGTGATGTTGTTCTGCACGTCGCGGTCGGCGGACGCGCCGAAGACGTTGTACATCTTCAGGCCGGCGCGGAGGCGGTACTTCTTGAACCGCCACGGCCGCGCGAGCGTGAAGTCCAGCGTTCGCACCGCCGGCAGCCGCCCGCTGCGGTTGCGCGGGCCGACGAAATCCTGGAACTCGTCAACCGCCGACCACGGGAACCCGGAGCGCAGCTCGAGCATCGGCGCGAAGTCCCATTTGCCCGGCAGCCCGAGTGTGCCGCGCAGCAGCAGCCGGTGCCGCACGTCGGTCGGGATCAGGTTGTACTCGTTCGCGCGGACGATCGGGTTGCGGAAGTTGCCGTAGAACTGATCGTAGTTGTTCAGATCGGCCGTGCCCTTCGCCCAGACATAGGACAGCGTCAGGTCCCGCCGATCGCGCGAGATATCGCGTCGTCGCCTCGAGCTCGCGGTAGCGCGACGTGCCGGTGGTCGTCAGCTGCAGCTCGCTCACAGACGGCGTCCGGCGACAGCAGGAACTCGTGCGAGCCGTGGCGATCCATCCATTCGAGCTTGAACAGCAGCCGGCGGCCGAAGCGCTGGTTCCACTCGACATTGCCGACCAGCGCTTCCGGCGTGCGCAGATCGTCGTCCAGGATGTTCTGCCAGATCCGTGGCGGGCCGGACGGCAGGCCGTCGGCCGCGAAGCGCGTCACCGTGCGGTTCTCGAACTGGGAAAACGCGTCGACGTTGAGCGGCGTCCGCTGCACGAACTTGCCGTAGCCGCCGCGCAGGATCGCCCGCCCTTCCGGCGCGACGCCGATCGCCACGCCCGCGCGCGGCGACCAGTTCGGGCGCTCGACGACCGCGTCGCGATCGACGCGGAGGCCGAGCTCGAAGGTCATGCGCGATCCGACCCGCCACCGATCCTGCGCGAAGACCGCCGAACTCGACGCCGCCGACCTCCTGCAGCGAGCGGGGGCCGAACACGGTCCGCTCGGCGAGCGATCCGTCGAGGCGCCGGATTTCGACCGGCCGGCTTTCGCTGAAGCCGTTGAACACCGAACGCTGGAAGTCGGTGCCGACCTTGAAGACGTGCTGGCCGCGCCAGTCGCGCGTCAGGCTCAGCGCCTCGACCCACTGGAAGCTGCTGACCTCGCGCTCCTGATCGTTGAAGAAGCTGCCGCTCTGCGGTCTGCGGCGCGAACACCATCGGCTGCCGGCCGTCGGTGTTGACGTTGATCTCGAACCGCCGGCCGGAGACGCGTCGTCTCGAGGACCGCGTCGGGCGCGAGCGCCAGCCGGTCGACGATGCCGGTGGACCAGCCGCTCTGGTTGAAGTCCGGCGTCACCTCCGGCGGCCGGAACGTGCTCATCATCGCGCGCTTGATCTCGCGCGGAAACAGGATCAGCCCGCCGCCCAGCGTGTGGCGGGCGGAGACGACGGTGTCGACGCGCGTGAACGAATCGAAGCTCCTGAGCTCGATCTCCGGCTCGCCGGCCAGGCTCTTCACCGGCGTCGCGACGTAGCGGAACTGAAAGTCCTGGGCGATGAACGCGCGGTCGCGCTTGATCGGGCCGCGCATCGAGAAGCGCGGCTCGAACCCGCGCACGCCGCTGAACGACTTCCGGAATCGCGGCATCAGGTTGCCCGGCTTGATCTCCCAGTCGTTGGTGCCGCGCCGGGTGCGAACCTGCGTCACGCTGGTCGAGAAGCGTCCGTATTCGGCGGCGAACGGGTTGGCCAGCACTTCGACCGATTCGACGCTCTGCCCGGGCAAGTCGAGATCGAAATCGCCGGAGGACGGATCGATCAGGCTGGCGCTGCTGACCTGCAGCGCGCTCTGGCTTGGCTGGCCGCCCTTGATGCGCAGGCGTCCGTCGGGCCCGCGCACGACGCCGGGCAGCAGCTGCAGGAGGCTCTGGAAGTCGTCGCCCTCGATCGGCGCGGTCTCGAACACCGAGCCGGCCAGCATGTCGCTCATCGACACCGGCTGCACGCTGTCGGTCGGCGACGCCGTCGCGGCGCCGGACCTCGACCTCCGGCATCACGAAGGTCAGCTCGATGTCGAGCAGCACCTGAGGCGACGTCGTCGGCGCGCACGTCGAACTCCGCGGAGTTGCGTCGGCACGAAGCCGGGCCGCGTCGCGGTGACGATGTAGCGGCCGGGTGGAACATCGGGGAACGTCACGAGCCCGGCGCCGTCGGTCGTCGTCTTCGCGAGCACGGTCGCCTGCGGCGACGACGTGCGCAGCTCGACCTCGACGCCCGGCATGTGCACGCTGCCCTCGAGCGTCGTGACGGTGGCGACGACGCGGCCGGCGCCGGTTGGCTGTCCCGCCTGGACGGCGCCGATGGGACGCGCGCTGGCCGGGAGCGAGCAGCACACCAGACTGAGGAGCAGAACGGGAAGCTTCGGCATCAGTGACGAATGGCCGGCACGGCGGCGACCGGACGAGAGATGATCGCGCCGAGTATAAGTCGATCGCGCGCCGTTTCCACCGCCCACGCGTATAATCCGCGCGAAACACATGCCCACCACGCCCTCGCGCGCGATTCGTGCCGTCCTTGCGATCGTTCTCTGTCACATCTATACCGTGTCGGCGGCCGCCCAGGAACAGCGGCCGCTGCCCAAGGTGCGCGTCGTCGCGACCGGTGGCACGATTGCGGGCGAGCAGCGCGAACCGGGCACACTCGGCAGCTACGAGATCAAGAAGAGCGTCAACGACATCGTCTCGCTGATCCCGAACGTGCAGCGTTATGCCGAGGTCGAGACCGAGCAGTTCTCGAACCTGCCGAGCCCGAGCGTCACGCCGGCTCACTGGCTGCGGCTCGCGCAGCGGATCAACACGATCTTCAATGAACGGCCCGACCTCGCCGGCATCGTCGTCACCCACGGCACGGCGCGTCTCGAGGAGACCGCGTTCTTTCTCTACCTCACGATCAAGTCCGATCGTCCGGTGGTCGTCGTCGGCGCGCAGCGGCCGCCGACCGGCATCAGCCCCGACGGGCCGATCAACCTGCTCTCGGCGATCCGCGTCGCGGCGGCGGCGCAGTCGCGCGGCAAGGGCGTGACCGTGGTGATGGACGAGCGGATCCTGTCGGCGCGCGACGTCACCAAGAGCTACGCGCGCGGCGGCGGCTTCGACGCGACCGAGATGGGGACGCTCGGCACCGTGGCGATCGGCGGCGTCGAGTTCTTCTATCAGCCGGTCCGCAAGCACACGGCGTCGGCCGACTTCGACGTCGCCTCGCTCGAGTCGCTGCCGCGGGTCGGCATCAGCTATTCGTACTCGGGTGCCCAGGGCGTCGCCGATCTCGACGCGAAAGCCGTGGTCGTCGCGACCACCGGCTTCGCGCCGGAAGAGGCGACCTACTACGAGGCGCTTCGCCGCAAGGGCGTGATCGTCGCCGCCACCTTTCCGTCGGGCGCTCAGGTGGACGACGCCTCGACGGCTCCCGCCGCGGGTTCGCGGTTCCGCCGGTGGTCGCCGTCAAGCACCTGATGCCGACCAAGGCCCGCATCCTGATGATGCTGGCGCTCACCAAGACCCAGGACCCGCTGGCCATCCAGCGATTGTTCGACTCGTACTGACCACGGTCCGCCTGAAGCCGGACACTCCATCGATTCCAGAACGGTCCGGCGGATCACGGGTCCGGCTAAAGCCGGACACTACGAAGACGAGTGTGTGCGCCAGTTGCCCAGTGTGCGGGGCCGCGCGCCCCGAGTGTGCGCCTCCGCACACCAGCACGCGCAATTCACGCCAATTCACACGATTGAAGGCGGTACCGCGTTTGCGGTAACGGTCGGCGCCGGCTCGGATCTGTGTGTCGCCGGTGCGGTTTGGGCTGTGGACCACGGCAGTTCATATGACGTCTCTTCACTACCCCGGCGCCGTCGCTGGAAACGAGTCCTAAACTTCAATGCACGCTCTCGCTGAACGCGCGCGGCACTTCGTGCGCAATCTTTCACTCGCCCGCAAGATCATCGTCGTCATCATGGGCGTCAGCAGCACGGCGTTGCTGCTGGCCTGCCTCGCGCTGGTCGCCTACGACAGCACGACGGCGCGCACCACGCTGACGCGCGACATCGGCATGCTGGCCGACGTGGTCGGCGCGACGAGCACGGCCGCGGTGTCGTTCAGCGACGCCAAGGCGGCGACCGAGACGCCTGAGCGCCGTCGCGGTGAACCAGAACGTCCGGATGGCGGCCATCCTGCGCAACGGCGCCGTCTTCGCCCGCTTCGATCGCGAGCGCGACACCCAGAACCAGTCGATCGTGACCCGCATCGATCCGTCGCTCGTGCGTTCGCCGCGCGCCGTCTTCACCTTCGACGCCGAGCTCGCTGCGCGTCGTCCGCCCGATCCTGCTCGACGGCGAGCTGATCGGCGGCGTCTACATCGAGTCGGGCCTCGCCGAGCTGCAGCGACCGGCGGCGCCGGCTCGTCGGCATCATCGCGGTGGTGCTGTTCGGCGCGCTCGCGATCGCCTTCGTCCTGTCGTCGAGGCTGCAGCGCCTCATCTCCGAGCCCGATCCTGCGGCTCACCGAAGTGACCCGCATCGTCTCGCGCGACCGCAACTACGACATCCGCGTCGAAGCAAGCCGGCCAGGACGAGGTCGGCGTGCTGATCGACGGCTTCAACGAGATGCTGTCGGAGATTCAGCGCCGCGACCGCCGCCTGCTCGACCAGCAGGACGCGCTCGAGCGGGAGGTCGAGGTCCGCACCGCCGACCTGCGCACGGCGAACACCGAACTGCTGACCGCGCGCGACAAGGCGATGGAAGGCAGCCGCGCGAAGAGCGAGTTCCTCGCCAACATGAGCCACGAGATCCGGACGCCGATGAACGGCATCATCGGCATGACCGAGCTGGCGCTCGACTCGGACGCTGACGGCCGATCAGCGCGAGTGCCTGGAGACGGTCAAGTTCTCGGCCGGCGTCGCTGCTCGCGCTGCTCAACGACATCCTCGACTTCTCCAAGATCGAATCGCAGAAGCTCGAGCTCGAGTCGATTCCGTTCTCGGTCGGCGAGCTGGTCGAGGACACGCTGAAGCCGCTGGCGCTGCTCGCGCACAAGAAGGGGCTCGAGCTGATTGCCGACGTCGCCGCCGACGTCCCGGCCGGCATCGTCGGCGACCCGGGGCGGATCGGCCAGGTGATCGCCAACCTGGTCGGCAACGCGATCAAGTTCACCGAGCACGGACACGTGCTGGTGCAGGTCCGCTGCGACGAGCAGCTCGGCGATCGGGCGCAGCTGCACCTTCTCGGTCAGCGACACCGGCATCGGCATCCCGCAGAGCAAGCACGCGACGATCTTCGAAGCGTTCAGCCAGGCCGACGGATCGACGACGCGGCGGTTCGGCGGCACCGGGCTCGGCCTGACGATTTCCTCGACGCTGGTGCGGCTGATGGGCGGCCGGATCTGGGTCGACAGCGAGCCGGGCCACGGCAGCACGTTCCAGTTCACGGCCACGCTTCGCGGTCGCCGATCTCCCGTCGCGCAGCTACGACCCGGTGCTCATCAACCTGCCGGTGCTGATCGTCGACGACAACGAAGTGAACCGCCGGATCTTCAACGAGATGCTCACGCGCTGGCGGATGAAGCCGGTCGGCCGTCGACAGCGGCGCCGCGGCACTGGCGGCGCTGGCCGACGCCTCACGTCGCGGCACGCCGTTCTCGCTGGTGCTGCTCGACGCGAACATGCCGGAGATGGACGGCTTCGCGGTCGCCGAGACAGATGGCGGCCCAGCCCGAGCTGGGCGGCGCGACGATCATGATGCTGACCTCGTCGGGGCAGTTCGGCGACTCGACGCGCTGCCGCGAGCTCGGCATCGGCGCGTATCTGACCAAGCCGATCCGGCAGGCCGATCTGTACGATCGCGATGTGCGACACGCTGCAGGCGCACGCGGCGCCGCGCCAACCGGATCACGCGGCGGCGGACGCGGCCGAGCAGCCGGTCCAGCGCGCGCGCATCCTGCTGGCCGAAGACAACATCGTCAACCAGCGCGTCGCCGTCGGCCTGCTGACGCGGCGCGGACACAGCGTCGACGTCGCCAACAACGGCCTCGAAGCGCTCGACAAGCTCGACAAGGCGCGCCTACGACGTCGTGCTGATGGACATCCAGATGCCCGAGATGGGCGGCATCGAAGCGACGCGCGGCGATTCGCGAGCGCGAGGCCGCCGACCGGGCGCCACACGCGCATCGTCGCGATGACGGCGCATGCGATGGCCGGCGATCGCGAGCGCTACCTCGCATCGGGCATGGACGGCTACCTGTCGAAGCCGATCGATCAGCAGACGCTGTTCGCCGCGGTGGAAGTGCCGATCAGCTCGTCGAGCATCCGGATCCGGCCCGAGGCCGCGCGGCCGGCCGCGGTCCCGCCGATCGCCTGGGACGAACTGCGCCGGCGCCTCGGCGACGACGAACTGGTGGCCGAGATCATCGGCCTGTTCCTCGCCGACTGCCCCGCGAAGGTCGCGGCCATCAAGGCGGCGGTCGTCGCGCGCGATCTTCGCGCGATCCGCATCGCCGCACACGCACTGAAGGGCTCGGCCGCGAACATGTCGGCGATGCCCGTCTCCGAATGCGCCTCGGCGCTCGAGCTGATGGCCGAGCGCGGCGGCGTCGACCCGATTGTGATTGATGCCGCATGGACGCGGCTCGACGCGGAATCCGCACGCCTCCTCAACGCCCTCCGCGAGGTCGCCGGCCAGGTTCCGACCGTGCAGCGATGAACGCCACCGTGACCCAAGTGAAGACGACCGACAACATGGCCGGGCTCATCCGGCACGACGCTCACTATTTCTGCGCGCGGACGATCGACGGCCAGCGGGCGCTGCTCGAGCAGAGCTACCGGCTGCGCTATCAGGTGTACTGCCTCGAGCGCAAGTTTCTGCGCGCCGAGGACTATCCGAACGGGCTGGAGATCGACGAGTTCGATCGCCATGCCGCTCACATCGGCGCGATCGATTCGCACGGCGAGCTCGCCGGCACGGCGCGCGTCGTGCGCGCGAGCGAGCAGGGGCTGCCGATCTTCGAGCACTGCGTGATCTTTCCCTACGAGACCGAGTTCACGCCCGGCGAACCCGCGACTGGTCGAGGTCGGCCGCCTGTCGGTGAGCCGCAGCTATCGCCGCCGCCGCAGCGACACGGCGGCGGCCGCCGCGAGCGCCGGTGCGCCCCGGCGGAGCTGGATTTGCCGGGCACGATCGCCGGGGCCAGCACGAAGACGTCTTCCTGACCCTGCTGAAGGGGCTGTACCAGGCGGCGAAGCGCGCCGGCGCAACCCACTGGCTCGCGGCGACCGAAAAACCGCTGCAGCGCATGCTGGCGCAGCGCGGCTTCCCGTTCCACCAGATCGGGCCCGACAGCGACTACTTCGGCATCGTCGCCCCGTATCAGATGAATCTCCAGGAGTTCGAGCACGTGATCCTGTCGGGGCGGTATCCCGACCTCGAGGATTTCCTGGTCGGCCTCGAGGCAGGCGCGAGATGAGCCCGAACCAGCGGCTGTTCGGCGCCGAGACCGAGGCGCGGGTGCTGAACGAGTTCCGCCGCGCGGCGGTCGAAGTCCCCGCCTATCGCACCTTGCTCGAGGAGCACGGCGTCCGCGCCGGCGACGTCCACGATCTGGCGTCGTTCGCGCGCTGCTGCCCGGTGCTGTCGAAGGGCAACACCTTCGATCGCTTCCGGCTCGAGGAGATGAGCGCCGGCGGCACCCTGACCGACGTGGCCGACGTGCTCACCAGCTCCGGCCACGGCGGCCGCTTCTCGTTTGGCGTGACCAGCCGGAAGCAGGCGGCGGCGAGCGCCGAGTTCATGGACCGCGCGTTCGACGATGCGTTCGGCATCACGACGCGCAAGACGCTGACCATCAACTGCCTGCCGATGGGCGTCGTGTTCTCGTCGAACCTGATGACGGTTGCGACGACCAGCGTCCGCGAGGACATGGCGGTCGCGCTGGTCGAGGCGTTCGGCCATCACTACGACCAGATCGTGCTCGTCGGCGATCCGCTGTTCATGAAGCGCTTCACCGACTACGCGCGCGAGCGCGGCATCGACTGGAGCCGCTACCGCATCAACGCGATCATCGGCGAGGAGATTTTCGGGCCGCACTTCAGGGGCTATCTGGCGTCGAGCCTCGGGCTCAACGTCGACCAGCCGGCGGACGGCTACATCATGTCGTCGTTCGGCGTCGGCGAGCTCGGCCTGCACCTGCTCTACGAGACGCCGGCGACCATCCGGGTCCGGCGCGCGTCGCTCGGCACTCCCGCGTTCGCGCGCGACCTGTTCGGCGCCGGCGCCGGCGAGGACGCGGTCCTGCCGATGATCTTCAGCTTCGATCCGCTGCGCACCTTCATCGAGGTGGTCGGCGCCGATGCCGACGGCTTCGGCCGCATGACGACGTCGATGCTCGAGCCGGATCGCATGGTGCCGCTGCTGCGCTACCAGACCGGCGACATCGTTCGGCTGATCGATCGCGCCGAGGTGGCGGCGGCGGCGCGCCGGCATGGCGTGTCGATCGACCTGGACCAGCTGCCGCCGGCGCTGGTCGCGCTGCGCGGCCGCGAGAAGGAAGCGCTGCCGAACGGCTCGCACGTCGGCGTCTACAAGGACGCGCTGTATGCGGACCACCGGATTGCGCGACGGCTGACCGGCGCGTTTCGCGTCGTCTTCGACGGCGGCCGCTGCACGATGCACGTCCAGCTGACCCGGCCGAACATGCCGCACGTGTCGATCGAAGAAGGCCTGCTGCGCACGCTGCCGCCGCGGGTCCGCCCGTCGCGCCTGGTGCTCTGGCCCTATGCGGAGTTTCCCTTCGGCATGACGCTGGACTACGAGCGCAAGTTCGTTCACTACGTTCCCGGCGGGCAGGACGCGAGCGCGGGCTGCCCCGCCAGCTCGGTTCCCGAGTACGCGCTGTGATACGTCGTCCTCACCCGTCCCGGCGTGCATCGGTGCGATGGAGGCGCGGCACGTGCGCCGTCGTCGCGGCCATCGTGCTGTGCGGCTCGATCGGGCGCGCGCAGGACGTCACCGAGCCGTCGCTGAAGGCGGCGTTCATCTACAACTTTGCGAAGTTCACCGAATGGCCGGTGGACGTGCTGACCGGGACCACCCCGTTCAACGCGTGCGTGCTCGGCGACGTGCCGATTGGCGACGCGCTCGAGCGCAGCGTCAAGGGGCGTCTGCTCGGCGGGCGGGCAATCACCGTGCAGCGCGTGGCTCCGGACGGGCCGCTGAAAACGTGCCACCTGCTCTACATCTCCGGTCTGAAGACGGAGAAGATCGCCGCCATCGTCGAGGCGGTGCGCGGCGCGCCGGTGCTGACGATCAGCGACGTCGACGACTTCGCGCAGCTCGGCGGCATCGCGCACGTGTTCGTCGAGAACGGCAAGATGCGGTTCGATCTCAACCTCGAGCTCGCGAAACGGGCGCGGCTCCAACTCAGTTCCAAGCTTCTCGTGCTGGCCGCGCGCGTCCACGACGGACCGGCGCCGGCGCAGCGATAGGGCAGTCTCGTGACGTCGGCGAATCCAGGGATATTCGGAAACATCAAACGGCTCATGACCAGAATAGTTCGTATACCGGCGGCACTGATGTTCGGCCTTCTCCTCGCGACGGCGTCGGCCGCGGCGGCACAGCAGCCGCTGCCCGAGCTCAGCCTCGAGGAGTTGATGGGGATGGACGCCGGGCGCGTGTTCGGTGCGTCCGAGCGGATCCAGCCGGTGACCGAAGCGCCGGCGTCGGTGTCCTTCATCACCGCCGAGGAGATCGAGCGCTACGGCTACCGGACGCTCGCCGACATCCTGCGCGGCGTGCGCGGCATGTATGTGACCGACGACCGCAACTTCAGCCTGGTCGGCACCCGCGGGTTCGCGAAGCCCGGCGACTACAACAGCCGCATCCTCCTGCTGGTCAACGGCCACCGCGTCAACGACAACGTCTTCGGCCAGGCCGAAATCGGCGCCGAGTTCGGGATCGACCCGGCGATGTTCGAGCGCGTCGAGATCATCCGCGGACCGGCGTCGTCCATCTACGGCGACAGCGCGTTCTTCGCGGTCGTCAACGTGATCACCCGCTCGGGCGCGGCGCTCGACGGCGCGTCGGTCGCGCTCGAAGGCGGCACGCTCGGCACCGTGCTGACGCGCGCGAGCGTCGGCCAGCGCCTGGCCAACGGCGCCGACATCGCCGTGTCGGGCACGTTCGAGCAGAGTGCGGGCGTCAACCGGCTGTACTTCCCGGCGTTCGATACGCCGGCGACCAACAACGGCATCGCGGAAGGACTCGACGGCGAGCGGCTGGGGCAGTTCTACGCCCAGTTCCGCATGAACAACTTCACCTTCACCGGCGCCTACGGGAACCGGCGCCGCGACGTGCCGACGGCGTCGTTCGGCACGCTGTTCAACGAGCAGGAATCGCACGAGCAGACGACCGATCGCCACACGCTGGCCGACCTCGAATACAACCGCGCGTTCGGGCTCAACCGGATGACGTTCCGCGGCGCCTACGATCAGTTCTCCTACGACGGCATCTATCCGTTCGCGAGCGATTCCGGCGAAGGCCCCGCGCTCGTCGCCCGCAACAACGTGCTCGGCTCGCGATGGAGCGCTGGCGCGCGGCTGGTGCGGCCGCTGCCGGGCCGGCAGATGCTGACCGCCGGCGCCGAGTTCATCGACAACATCCATCAGAACCAGGGCTTCCGCTACCTGAACCCGGTGACCCCGGTGTTCGACATCCAGCGCTCGTCGGTTCAGCACGCGGCGTATCTCCAGGACGAGATCAAGCTGGCGTCGTGGCTGCTGGCCAACGGCGGGCTCCGCTACGACAACTACGAGGACTTCACGCGCGTCACGCCGCGTGCGGCGCTGATCGCGACGCCGTCGTCGAACCAGTCGTTCAAGTACCTCTACGGCGGCGCGTTCCGCGCGCCGAATTCCTACGAGCTGAACGCCTTCTATTTCGGCGAGCGCACGCAGTTGCTGCGGCCCGAGACGATCGATACCCACGAACTGGTGTGGGAGCGCTACACCAACGACTGGCTGCGCACGTCGGTCTCGACCTACTGGTACAAGGCCAACGGCCTGATTACGCTGGCGCCCGATCCGTCGACCTTCCTCGGCACGACGTTCGTCAACGGCGGCCACGTCAGCGCCAACGGCCTCGAGCTCGAAGCGCAGATGCGGTTGACTGGCGGCCTGCAGGGGTTGATGAGTTACGCACTGCAGCGCGCCGAGGATCGCGATACCGGGCTCAGCCTGGTCAACTCGCCGGCGCAGATGGGGAAGATGCGCGTCAGCATCCCCGCGCCCTTGAAGGGATCGTACCTGTCGGGCGAGGTGCTGGCGATGAGCAGCCGGCGGACGGTGGCGGGCGGGACACTCGGTGCGGCGGCCACGGTGAGTCTCACGCTCGTGGCGCCGGTGGGCAAGGGCCTCGAATTCCTCGCCACCGCCCGCAACCTCTTCGACGTGCTGTATGCCGACCCGGCGTCGGACGCGCATCGGCAGGATTCGATTCCGCAGAACGGTCGCACGCTGCGGGTCGGCCTGAATTGGAAACTCTGGGACGCGCGGCCCTGAGCGACCGCACGGATGCCCTGAGCGACCGCACGGATCCGTCGGCGGTCGCGCGCGGGGCAGGTGGGGCAGGTGGGGCAGGTGGGGCTGGTGGGGCAGCAACCAGCAGCTACTGCTTCCACTCGCTGACGCGATGGAACGCCTGCAGCGACGCGCGCTCGAAGCCTTCGGCATTTCCCATCGCCATCAGATCGGATCGAAACTTCGTTTCCGCCTGAATGCGGTCGCTCGCGTCGGCGCTGCGCTCGGCGGCGTGGCGCGGATCGGGGTTGGTGCGGCGGACGACTTCAGCGCGCGCGCGCCAGCTCTTCGTGCGCAGCTGCAGGTACTCGCGTGCAGCGGCGACGATGTCGACGTGCTCGGCCGGCACGTTCTTGAGCGCCGACAACCGCGCGTCGACCGCCTGCAGCTCGGGCACGATCGTGCGGTCGGCGAGCTGCGCCAGCGTCTCGGCGCTGATCTTCCCCTTCTTGAACGCATCGGACGCGGCGCGATACTTCGTCGTCGTCCGCTCTTCGGTGGAGACGACGCGGGTGATTTCCGGCGCGACGTCGGCGATGTTGCGAAGCGGCATCAACGCGACGACAGCCGCCGCCAGCGCGCCGGCCGCGGTCGCACCAATCAGGCGCGTGTCCGGCATCCGATCGGCGACACGCCATCCGATAGTCAGGCCGTACAGCAGGCCGACCGCGAAGCCGGTGAGCTCGGCGCTCGTCATCGACCCGGTGATCAGGCTGTAGAACCCGAACATCACACCGACCGCGCCAAGCCGCTTGATCGCAATCAGCGGGATCGTCGCGCTCGCCGGCACAGCTTCTTCGCTCACCACGTCTTCGTCGCTCACCACGTCGGTCGCGGCCCGTGTGTGGATGCGCGCGCCGACGGCCTGCCACGCCAGCAGCGCCACGAGCAATCCGTACAACCCGAACAGCGCGCCGGTGCCGCTGAGCGTCACCACCACCGGGCGTGACGAGATGTTGACGAGGCCGGTGAAGATGCCGGCCGCGAGGTATGCCGCGGCGAACGCCCAGCGGCCGACGAGCCGTTCGAGCATCATGCCGGCGTGCAGCAGGACCGCGGTCGAGAACAGGAGGGGGAACAGCCCGCCAGGGCAGGAAGATCGCCGTCAACAGGCGCCACCACTCGCCGTTGGTCGTGCGCGTGCCGACGCTGGCGCCGAGACGGATGACCGTTGCCGGATCGCTAATCGTGCCGGGGCCGAAGACGATCGCGAGGAAGAACGCGGCGTTCAACGCGACCAGCGCCGGCGCCACGATCACGTGCGGCGTCCGCGCGCGCAGCGCGTCCTTGAACGCCTCGTACTGCGGCCGCTTCGTGGTGAACGCGGTCTTCACTTCCTCGTACAGCGCGATCGCCGCGGAGAGATATCGGGTGCGGTCGGCGGCTGGCACGATCCGGTAGGCGAGCGCGCCGAAAACAGTGAGCAAAATGAGGAAATTCACGTCCAGGGATCCTCAAGACGTGTGCCACCGGTAAGCCGCCTGCGTTGAGGGCGGTGGTTGGGGCGGGCGCCCTTTCCGGTGACGTTTCTGTCGGTGGACCGGCGTTCGTGTCAGCGGCCCCGGGCGCGCACGCCGGACCAGTACCAATACGCCGGCAGCCCCAAGGTGACGAGCGCGACGCCGATCGCCGATTCAACCGGCCGCTCGACGACCGTGTTGACGACCAGCACGCCGAGGCCGGCGACGAAAAGCGCGGGCACGATCGGATAGCCCCAGGCGCGGTAGGGGCGCGCCGCATGCGGCTGCGAGCGGCGCAGCTGGAAAATCGCGGCGCCGCCGAGGACGCCGAACGCCACCGACGCGAAAGTCACCCACGTGAAGAGCTGTTCGTAAGTGCCGGTCAGTGTCAGCAGCGCCGACCAGAGGCACGTGATCACGATCGCGACGTGCGGCGTCCGATAGTGCGGATGCACCGCGGCCGCGGACTTGAAGAACATGCCGTCGGCCGCCATCGCGTAACAGGCGCGCGACATCGCGATCACCGCTGCCGCATTGCATCCCAATGTCGACACCACGACGGTGGCGGCAACAATGCGGGCGCCGCCGGCGCCGATGAGCGCCGTCACCGCCTTCTCCGCGATCCGCTCGACGCCGCGGATCTCGTCGAGCGGCAGTGCCAGCATGTAGGCGATGTTGACCGACAGGTAAATCGCGACCAGTGCGGTGATGCCGATGAGGAGCGCGAGCGGCACCGTGCGGCGCGGGTCCTTGATCTCGCCGGCGCAGAACGGCAGGTAGTACCAGCCTTCGTACGCCCACATCACCGCGATCATCACCACGCCGAACGCCGCGGCGGGACTCGCAACCGGCGGCACCAGGGGCGTCATCGACAACGACACCGGGCGCAGCGCGATGGCCACCATCGGCAGCGCCGACAGCGCGATGATCTTGACGACGGTGAGCGTCGCCTGAAGACGGTTGCCGCTCTTGACGCCGACGTAGTTGACGGCGCCGAGGGCGAGGATCGACACCGCGGCGACGACCTGGCCCGCCGAGATCGACCACGTTCCCCACGGCATCGGCACTGCCAGCAGCTGGTTCGTCGTCGAGAGCGACGGCACGAAGTAGCTGAAGTAGGTCGCGAAGCCGACCGCGACGGTCGCGACGCTGCCGGTGAGGATCACCAGCATGCACGCCCACCCGAACAGGAACGCCGTCAACGGCCCATACGCTTCCTCGAGGAAGACGTAGAGCCCGCCCGAGCGCGGATACATCGCGCCCATCTCGGCGTAGGTCAGCCCGCCGCAGAGCGCGATCGCGCCGCCGAGGATCCACGCGAGCAGCAGCAGCGGCTCGGACGGCAGCGTCGCCGCCATCGTCCCCGGGGTGAGGAAGATCGCCGACCCGATGACGTTGGTGATGACGATGAGCGTTGCGCTGGCGGGGCCGATGCCGCGCACCAGCCTCGCATCGGATTCGATCGGGGCGGTATCGAGAGTGTCCATAAGATTCGGGTAGGGGACGGCCTTCAAGCCGTCCCGTATACACTACCCGCCGGAGGAACCATGCGCCGCGCTTTATTCGTCGTCCTGCTCGCATTGGTCGCGGCGCCCGCGGTCCCGCAGCCGCCGGCGCTCGCCGGCTTCGACGCCTGGGTTGCGAAGGGAATCAAGGACTGGCGCACGCCGGGCATGGCCGTCGCCGTCGTCAAGGACAGCCAGGTGGTGTTCGCGCAGGGTTTCGGTGTGCGCGAGCTGGGCAAGCCGCAGCCGGTGGACGCGCGCACGCTGTTCGCGATCGGCTCGACCACCAAGGCGATGACCGCGGCGCTCGTCGGCATGCTGGTCGACGAGAAGAAAGTCGAGTGGGACGCGCCGGTCACGCGGTACCTGCCCTGGTTCCAGCTGAAGGACGCGGCGGTGACGCGCGATCTGAGCGTGCGCGATCTGCTGACGCACCGCGCCGGGCTCGGCAACGCCGACTATCTGTGGTACGGCCAGCGCTATTCGACCGAGGAGATCCTGCGCCGCGCGCGGCTGATCGATCCCGCCTACCCGGTCCGCTCCGGGTTCATCTACCAGAACGTGATGTACGCCGCAGCCGGGGCGCTCGTCGAGGCGGCGTCAGGCAAGCCGTGGATCGAGATGATGCGGGCGCGGATCTTCCAGCCGCTCGGCATGCGCGACACGATCGCGACCGCGGCGAACCTCGCGGCGCAGCCGAACGTCGCCGCGCCGCACGCGCTGGTGAACGGTGAGGCGCGCGTGATCGAGAACCTCAGCGTCGATCCGGTCGCGCCGGCAGGGTCGGTGTGGTCGAACGTGACCGACATGGCGAAGTGGATGCAGATGCTCCTCGACGGCTGCCACGTGGGCGGCGCGAGCGGCACGGCGCTCTTGTCGAAGGAGACGTGCGCCGAGCTCTTCACCCCGCAGACGATCGCGCCGTACGAGATGTATCCCACCACCCGGCTGACGAAGCCGCACTGGATGACCTACGGACTCGGCTGGTTCCAGCAGGACTACCGTGGCCGCGCCGTCGACTTCCACACCGGCAGCATCGACGGGATGGTGGCGATTCACGGCCTGATTCGCGACGAGCGCCTGGGCGTCTATGTGCTCGGCAACCTCGATCACACCGAGCTTCGCCACGCGATCATGTACACGGTGTTCGATCGCTACGCCGGCAAGACGGATCGCGACTGGAGCGCGGAGTTTCTCAAGCTCTATGACGGGTTGCGAGACGAGGCGGACAAGACCCGCGCGGAGAAAGAGGGCAAGCGCGTGAAGGGGACGGCGCCGTCGCTGCCGGCCAAACAGCTGGCGGGCGACTACGTCGACCCGCTCCACGGCGACGTGCACGTGACGAACGAAGGCGGCGCCCTGCGGCTGCAGTACGGCGCCGCGTTTGTCGGCACGCTCGAGCACTGGCACTACAACACCTTCCGCGCGACGTGGAAGGCGGCGTGGCGCGCGCCCGAGCTGGTCACCTTCGTCGTCGACGAGGATGGGAGCCCGAGCGCGGTCGAGCTCATGGGCGCGCGCTTCAGCCGCAAGCCCTGAGACAATTCTTGAAAGCGCTCGTCCTGCTGAGGCGGCGCCTGCGCGAAAATGCCCCGATCTCGATACGTTTCACCGGGGGCGGGAAGTGCGGCTTCCGGGCAGGTGGCGACCTCCGGCTCGCCGAGCTCTGATTGAGACAAATCGATACATTTCAAGCAAATACGAGGCGCAGAAGGGGTCGCGGAGAGGCCCCGCGGCTGCTATTATTGGGGCCGGTTTCGGATCACAGGTCCACATGCCCGACGCACATAACACAACGCAGATGAGATCGTGGCTGGCAGTTCTTGCCACGCTGGCGCTGGGCGCGAGCGGAGCAGGGGTGTCGGGCCAGGCGCCGGCGGCGCCCCGGCCGATGCCGTCGCACCAGCAGGCCCCGGCGCCTGCCGCGGCGGCCCCCGCAGCGGCGACGAATATCGAGTCGGCCCAGACGCTGGTGAAGAGCACGTGCGTCGGGTGCCACAGCGACCGGACCCGCAGTGGCGGGCTGTCGCTGCAATCCTTCGACGTGCAGACCGCCGGCGAGCACGCCGAAACGGCCGAGAAGATGATCCGCAAGCTGCGCGCGGGGCAGATGCCGCCGCCCGGCAGCCGGCGCCCGGCCGAAGCCGCGCTCGACGGGCCTCGCCGACCTGCTCGAGCGCGAGGCGGACGCGCACGCCGCCGATGTCGTCCCCGGCCGCCGCACCTTCCAGCGCCTCAACCGCGCGGAGTATCAGAGCTCGGTGCGCGACCTGCTCGCGCTCGACATCAACGCCGGCGATTACCTGCCGCTCGACGCGAAGAGCGCGAACTTCGACAACATTGCCGACGCGCAGCTGCTGTCGCCGACCTTGATGCAGGGCTACCTGACGGCGGCCGCCGAAATCAGCCGTCTCGCGGTCGGCGATGCCGCGGCGACGCCGCGCGAGGCGACCTACCCGGTGTCGCGGTGGACCTCGCAGCGGGAGCATGTCGAGGGCGCGCCGTACGGCACGCGCGGCGGCGTCTCGGTCCTCCACACGTTCCCGGCGGATGGCCAGTACCGCTTCCGCGTCTCCTTCTATCACGAGACCACCGGTGCGCTGTACGGCAACGGCCGCGCTGCGCTGCATACCGCACAGGCGCCGGAGCAGGTCGAGATCTCGATTGATGGTTCGCGCGCCGCGCTGCTCGACATCGATCGCTGGATGAGCACGTCCGATCCGGATGGCGTCAACCTGCGCACCGAGCCGATTGCGATTACCGCCGGCCCGCATCGCGTCTCGGCGTCGTTCATCCGCCGGTTCGAAGGGCCGGCGCAGGATCTGATTTCGCCGCTCGACTGGTCGATTGCCAGCACCAGCATCGCCGACGCCTACGGGATTACGACGCTGCCGCACCTGCGCGACATGGCGATCACCGGTCCGTTCGAGGCCACCGGCGTGTCGGAGACGCCGAGCCGCGGCCGGATCTTCACCTGCCATCCGGCAACCGCGCCGCAGCAGATGGTATGCGCGCGCGAGATCGTCGGCCGGCTCGCATCGCAGGCGTTCCGCCGCCCGGTGGCCGAGCGCGATCTCAACGCGTTGATGTCGCTGTATTCGAAGGGCGCGGCTGACGGGTTCGAAGCCGGCGTCCGCATGGCGATCGAGGGTGTCCTCGCCAGCCCGCGCTTCGTCTTCCGCTTCGAAGAGCGTCCCGATGCGGCCCGCGCCGACGGCGCTTACGCGCTGAGCGACGTCGATCTCGCGTCGCGCCTGTCGTTCTTCCTCTGGGCGTCCGGTCCCGACGCAAGAGCTGCTGCGCGTCGCAGAAGCCGGCCGCTTGTCGGCGCCGGCGGAGCTCGAACGCCAGACGCGACGGCTGCTCACGGATCGGCGCTCGGACGTGCTCGCGCAGCGGTTCGCCGGCCAGTGGCTGCGGCTGCAGGACCTCGACAAGATCAACCCGGACGTCCGCTTCTATCCCGACTTCGACGAGCAGTTGAAGTCGTCGATGCGCACCGAGACCGAGCTCTTCTTCCGGAACATCGTGCGCGAGAACCGTCCGATTACCGATCTCTTCTCGGCCGACTACACCTTTGTCGACGAGCGGCTCGCCACTCACTACGGTCTGCCGAACGTCATCGGCACGCAGTTCCGCAAGGTGCAGTACCCGGACGGACGCCGGCAGGGGTTGCTCGGCCACGGCAGCATCCTCACGCTCACCTCGCATGCGGATCGCACCTCGCCGGTGCTGCGCGGTAAGTGGGTGATGGAAGTGCTGCTCGGCACGCCGCCGCCGCCGCCGCCGCCCGACGTGCCGGACCTTGAAGCGACCGCGGATTCGACCGACGGACGGCTGCGCACCGTGCGCGAGCGCATGGAGCAGCACCGCGCCAACCCGGCCTGCGCCTCCTGCCACAAGATGATCGATCCGATCGGGCTGGCGCTCGACAACTTCGACGCCACCGGCGCATGGCGCATCCGCGACAACGGCATGCCGGTCGACGCGGCCAGCACGTTCTACGACGGCACGCCGCTGACCGGCCCGGCCGACCTGCGCGCGGTGCTGATGAAACGGCCGAGCGTGCTGGTGCAGACGTTCACCGAGAACCTGATGACGTTCGCGCTCGGGCGGCGACTCGGCTACGAAGACATGCCGGCGCTTCGCGGCATCGTCCGCCAGGCGGACGCCGAAGGGCAGAAGCTCTCGGCGTTCGTGGTGGCGGTCGTCAAGAGTCCGGCGTTCAGGATGAAAAGCGCGGAGGCGCCGACGCCGACCGCGGGGAAAATGTAGGCGACGAAGACGCGGGGTCGGACGGAGACGCGGGGTCGGACCTGGAGTCCAGGTCCGACCCCTTACGACCCCTTAATTACCACTGGCGCCACGGAGAGATCGATGTCATTCATCACCGGAAAGCACATCGGGCGGCGAACCATGTTGCGCGGCCTCGGCGCCACCGTCGCGCTGCCCTTCCTCGACGCGATGGTGCCGGCCCGCGAGCTTGTGGCGGAAGACGGCGAGCGCGGCAACGCTCGAGCGTCCGCGGCTCGTCTGCATCGAGATGGTGCACGGCGCCGCCGGCTCCAGCGACTGGGGCGCGAGCCAGCACCTCTGGTCGCCCGCGACCGCCGGGCGCGACTTCGATCTCTCGACCAGCTCGCTCAGCCCGCTCGAGCCGTTCCGGAAATACCTGACCATCGTCAGCGACACCGACGTGCGCGGCGCCGAAGCGGTGACGCAGCCGGAAATCGGCGGCGACCACTTCCGCTCGAGCGCGGTGTTCCTGACGCAGGCGCACCCGAAGCAGACCGAGAGCTCCGACGTTCGCGCCGGGATCTCGCTCGACCAGATCTACGCCAACAAGTTCGGCCAGGACACGCCGATCCCGTCGATGCAGCTCTGCATCGAGAACGTCGACCAGGCCGGCGGCTGCGCCTACGGCTACTCGTGCGTCTACACCGACATGATCAGCTGGGCGTCGCCGACCGAGCCGCTGCCGATGACCCGCGACCCGCGGATGGCGTTCGATCAGCTGTTCGGCGCCGGCGGCTCGACCACCGAGCGCGCGTCGCGGCGCCGCGCGACGTCGAGCGTCCTCGACTACGTCACGAGTCAAGTCGCCGATCTGAACCGGCGCCTCGACCCCAGCGATCGCCAGCGCATGGAGCGCTATCTCGACGACGTGCGCGAGATCGAGCGGCGGATTCAGAAAGTGGAAGCGCGCAACATGACCGGCGACGCGCGCGAGCTGCCGTCGGCGCCGGCCGGCGTGCCCGATTCCTTCGACGAGCACGTCAAGCTGATGTTCGACCTGCAGGCGCTCGCGTTCCAGGCGGACGTGACCCGCGTCTTCTCGTTCAAGATGGGTCGCGACGCGTCGAGCCGGGTCTACCCGGAGAGCGGCGTCGCCAAGGGCTTCCATCCCGCGTCGCACCACGGGAACAAGCCGGCGAACATCACCGACTTCGGCTTGATCAACAGGTACCACGTCAGCCTGCTGCCGTACTTCCTCGAGAAGCTGCAGTCGATCCAGGAAGGCGAGGCGTCGCTGCTCGACAAGAGCGTGATCGTCTACGGCTCGCCGATGGGCGACGGCAACGTCCACAACCACAAGCGCTGCCCGCTGGTCGTCGTCGGCGGCAGCCACGGCGGCCGGCTGCCCGGAAACGTGCACGTGAAGGCGCCGGCGGGGACGCCGATGGCGAACGCGATGCTGAGCGTGATGCGCACGATCGGCCTCGACGTGCCGCAGTTCGGCGATTCGACAGGCGAGATGTCGTTCTCGGCCGTCTGATCGTCGTTTGAACGTCGGAGTGTCCGCCTTCAGGCGGACCGTGGGTGACCGTCGTCGCGTTCGCCTTCAGGCGGACCTTTCGGATGTGAGGAACGATGTTGAAACGCCAGCCGATCTTCGTCGCGGCCTTTTGCGCAGCGGCCGTTGCCGCCTCAACCGCCGGACACGTTTCGCTGAAGGCAGCCGAGACCAAGGTCGATACCCGGGTCGCCGAAGCGGCGATGCGCGACGACGCGGCGGCGGTGACGACGCTGCTGCAGCAGCGCGCCGACGTCAACGGTGCGCAGGGCGACGGCATGACGGCGCTGCACTGGGCGGCCGAGCGCGGCGATCGCGCGCTGGCGGCGACGCTGCTGAAGGCCGGAGCAAGCCCGTCGGCGCTGACCCGCCTCGGCGAGTACACGCCGCTCCACATCGCCGCCAAGGGCGGCTATGCCCAGGTGATGCAGGCACTCGTCGCCGCCGGCGCCGACGTGCGGGCGCTGACGACGACCGGAGCGGCGCCGCTGCATTTCGCGGCGGCGTCGGGCAGTGCGGAAGCCGTCACCGTTCTGCTTGACCGTGGCGCCGACGTGAACGTGCGCGAGCCGCAGTGGGGGCAGACGCCACTGATGTTCGCCGCCGCGCTCGGCCGCACCGCGGTCGTGAAGACACTGGTGACGCGCGGCGCCGATATCCGCGCGACCGCGAACGTGGTCGACATCAGCGCGCGCAACAAGTCCGACAGCGTCGAGAGCCGGGCGCGGAACGCGCGCGTGGCCGCCATCCAGCGCGAGGCCGCGGCGGCGAAGGCGGCCGCGGCGGGGACGCCGGTGGGCGCGGCGCCCGCGGCACGTGCCGGACGCGCCCGTGGCGGTGATCAGGATGGCAACGAGCCGGAACCGCTCGGCTACGCGGATCTGGTCGGCGCGCAGGGCGGGTTGACCGCGCTGCTGCTCGCGACGCGCCAGGGGCTGCAGGAGACGGCGTTCGCGCTGCTCGACGGCGGCGCCGACATCAACCAGGTGAGCAGCTCGGATCACACCAGCCCGCTGCTGATGGCGTCGATCAACGGCCACTTCGACCTGGCGAGCGCGCTGCTGGCGCGCGGCGCCGACGTGCGGGTCGCGAGCGACGCCGGGGCGACGCCGCTCTACGGCGTGCTGAACATGCAGTGGGCGCCGAAGGCGCGGCATCCGCAGCCCGCGCACTACATGCAGCAGACGATCGACTACCTCGATCTCGCCGAGGCGATGCTGAAGGCGGGCGCCGATCCGAACGCGCGGCTCCGCAAGACGCTGTGGTACACGACCTACAACCGCGATCTGCTCAGCGTCGATCGCACCGGCTCGACGCCGTTCTGGTGGGCGGCCTACACGCTCGACGTGCCGGCGATGAAGCTGCTGCTCGCCTACGGCGCCGATCCGTCACTCGGCACCGCGAAAGTTCCCGAGCGGTATGAAGAAGGCGGCCCCGAGCCGAACGGAGCGGATCGCTCCGGCCTGCCGCCGATTCCGTGGTACGGCCCCGCGGTGGCGCCGATCCACGCCGCCTCAGGCGTCGGCTACGGCCTCGGGTTTGCCGGCAACACGCATCGCCACGTGCCCGACGGCTGGCTGCCGGCGGTGAAGTTCCTCGTCGAGGAGCTTGGCGCCGACGTCAACGCGCGCGACCACAACGGCTACACCCCGCTGCACCACGCCGCCTCGCGCGGCGACAACGAGCTGATCAAGTACCTCGTGTCGAAGGGTGCGGACGTCAAGGCGGTCAGCCGCAGCGGCCAGACCACCGTCGATCTCGCGAACGGGCCGGTGCAGCGCGTGCAGCCGTTCCCCGAGACGATCGCGCTGCTCGAGAGCCTGGGCGCGAAGAACAACAACCGCTGCGTCAGCTGCTGAGATCTCTTCGCGGCGCTTGTTAAACCGCAGAGCGCGCAGAGATCGCAGAGGAATTCTTTGTACAAGAATTTCTTGTACAAGAGATGTCTCTGCGGTCTCCGCGCTCTCCGCGGTTGAACTGCCCGGTTGCCGCTATTTCACGTACCAGTGCGCTGACACCGACAGCCCGACGCCCCCAAGATCGAATCCCTCGACCGGCGTGTTCAGCCGCCGGTAGCCGACGTCCGCGCTGACCGCGAACTGCGGCGCGCCGGCGAACGTCAGCTCGCCGCCGCCGAACGCCTGCCATCCAAACCCGTTGGACGTCGTGCTCGCAGCACCAGGCGCGCCATTATTCAGCGACTGGCGGCCCATCATCACACCCGAACCGACGTAGGGGCGCACCCAGAGGTAGTCGCCGACGCTGTCGGGCAGCGCGAACACGACGCTCGGCGCGATCTCGAACGACGTCAGCTGCGTCGTGTTGACGCTGCTGGTCATCGCGTAGCGCGACGCATCGACCTGTACTCCGAAACGGCGTCGGCTCCAGCCGCGTGCGGCGGCGCCGAAACCCATCGGCGAACTGCCCATGCGGGCGCCGAGCCCGAAGGCGTGCGAGGCAGGCGTCACGTAGACGGGGCGGAGCGCCGCGCGAGGTTCGACAGCGCGGGACGGCGCGGCCGGCGCGACTGCCGCGGCCGCAGCCGCCTGGGGCGCCGGACGTGGGGACGGTGAGTCGACGGCGAGCGTTGGAGCCGCAGGCAGCGGCCTGCCGCCAAGCTTTCCCCAGCTGACGTTGAGGTAGCCGGCGCCGCCTTCGGCGTCGGGCCAGGACACTTTCACCCAGCTTCCGAGCTCGCGTTCGACCGGCAGCACTCGCCCGCGCGGCGCGTGGCCGACCACCGCGCTGCCGGTGCTCGGTGCCTTGTGGATGCTCGCGGAATCAGTGGTCACCGTGAACGTCGTGCTCTGCGCCGACAGCCACGACGGGTTCAGGGCGAGCATGAGGACGACGGCGGCGGCACTGACGGACCATGGAATGCCTCCTCGGGCACACGGGTTCCGCGTACATACGAACCTGATGTGCGCATGACGCTTCTGGCATCGCGACGATCCGGATTCCACCGAAAATCGCCGAAATCACCAACCCGCGGCTGAAGAGAGCAAATGGCGTGCAAGATCCAACGACGATCGAACGCAGAGCCCGCAGAGCACGCAGAGTTTTTCTTGTACAGAAGCTCTCCGCGGTTTCAGCGAGCTCCGCGTTCCCCCGTCGTGGACAGTGGCTGTCGCCGCTATCCCGGCAAGAGCCGACGAATGAACGCAGAGCTCGCAGAGTTTTCTTGTACAAGAATTTCTCTGCGGTCTCAGCGGTCTCTGCGTTCCCCGTCGTGGACAGGTGGCTGGCGCCGCTATCGCGGCAAGAGCCGACGAATCGAACGCAGAGCTCGCAGAGCCCGCAGAGTTTCTTTGTACAAGAATTTCTCTGCGGTCTCAGCGGTCTCTGCGTTCCCCGTCGTGGACGGTGGCTGTCGCCACTATCCCTGCCTCCGCAGGACGACGAGCGCCCCCGCGAACGACGCCAGCGTGAACAGCACGAACCCCGCCGCCTCGAGCGCGATCTGCCGCGGGTCGCCGGCGCCGATGGTCGCAAAGCGCATCACGTCCACATGCCACGTGATCGGGTTCGCCAGCGCGGCGATGCGGAAGACGCGCGGCAGCGGCTCGATCGGGTAGAACATCGAGCTGGCGAACAGGAAGACGAAATAGAAAATCGAGGTGACCGTGTTGAACGCGTCGTTGCGGCGGATCGCCAGCGCGAAGATGGCGTAGAAGAAGAACCATCCCGCGGTGCCGACGATGACCGCGGCGGCGAGCAGCGGGAAGCCGCCGGGCCGCAGCGCGACGCCGAGCACCACCGACGCGAGCACGACGGTGATCAGCGCCTGCACGAGGCCGATGAAGGTGTTGAACAGCACCTTGCCGATCAGGTACTCGGCCCGGCTGATCGGATAGGTCAGCATCTCGTAGAAGATGCCGTTGTCGCGATCCATGAAGAACGACCACGCCGTGTTCGAGGCAATGCCGAACCCGGCCATCCCCAGCACGCCGGCGAGGAAGAACGCGTGATAGTCGGTCGTCAGCCCGGAGAAGCCGAGCGCGTCGTTCATGCCGACACCGAACACCAGCAGGTAGCCGAGCGGGTAGACGACGTCCCAGAAAATGAAGAGGGCATTGGTCGCCCGGATCTTGCCCTCGCGATACATCACTGCCGATAGCGCGCTCATGATGCGGATCCTTCTTTCGTCCCCTCTTTGGTGAGTTCGACAAAAATATCTTCCAGGCTCGCGCCCCCGACCTCGAGCCGCAACACTCGTCCGCGCGCGGCCAGCGCCGCCACCACCGCGAGGATGCCGCCGTCGTCTTCCTTCAGCGTCGCCTCGACGGTGTTCTGCGTCACCGAGAGGCGGATCGGATGCCGCGCCGCGAGCTCCTCTTCGATCCCTGCCGGCAGGCGATCGAAGGTGACGGTGACGTCGTAGACGCCCTTCGACAGCAGCTTCAGCGTGTGCAGATCGCCGCGCGCCGCCTGGCGGCCGTGGTTGAGGATGAGGATGTCGTCGCACAGCTCCTCCGCCTCGCTGAGGATCTGCGTCGTCAGGACGATGGTGCGTCCCTTCGCCGTCTCGCCGCGCAGCTTGTCCATGACGCTGCGCTTGAGGATCGGATCCATCCCGGTCGAGAACTCGTCGAGGAAGACGACCGGCGTCTCGACCATGAAGATCTTGGCGACCTGCACGCGGCGGCGGAAGCCGCCGCTCAGGTCCTGGACCTTGCGGTGCGATTCGGGGGTGAGGCCGAAGTCGTCGAGCACGCGCTCCGCCCGGCTCCTGATCTCGGCATCGCGCAGGCCGTGAAAGCGGGCGAAGGTCGTCAGGTTGTCGCGGACCGTCAGGAAGAGCTCCACCGCCGTTTCCTGGATGACGACCGAGATGCGGCGGCGCACGTCGAGCGGCGAATCGACGACGTCGTAGCCGAGGACGCTGGCGGAGCCGGATGTTGAACGTGCCAGCGTCGACAGGATTTTCAGCAGCGTCGTCTTGCCGGCGCCGTTCGGGCCGAGGAGGCCGAAGATCGAGCCGCGGGCGACGTCGAACGTGAGGCCGTCGAGTGCGCGGACGACGGGCTGCCCGCGGCGGGTGTACAGCTTGACGAGATTACGGACACGGATGGCCGGGTCGGACATGTTCGTACAGTTCAGGTTGTCTGGCGGCGCGGGGGCCGCGATCAATTGATGAAGCGGGTGGCGGACGGAGAGCTCAGAGCGGGATTTTCATGGCAGGTTCTGCCGACGACTGTAGCCCCAGGGCGGAGCTCGATGCAAGGGGGAAGGCGGGATGCGTAGCGCGAAAGCCTTCAGGCGAGCGTGGGACGCTCGGCTAAAGCCTTCGCGCTACGGTGAGGACTACAGCGACTTCAGATATTCGACGAGATCGCGCTTCGCCTGCTCCGTGAGGTTGAGGTTGAAGGTGACGTTGTAGTGATCGACGACCGCGCGCAGGTCGGCAAAGCGACCGTCGTGGTAGAAGCCGCCCTTCTGCCGCGTGAACAGCCCGCCGAGCGGCGTCGTCCGGTAGCGGCGGTCGGGCGCGCGGTTGGCCTGGAAGTCGTCGATGCCGATCTCCTCAGGCGTGTGCATGTTCCAGCCCGGATCGGTGTAGATCGGCGGCACGTGGCAGCTCGAGCAGGTCGCGCGGCCGTTGAAGAGCGCCTTGCCCCGTTCGGCCGCCGACCGGCTGTACGAGCCGCGCGGCGGCTCCGGCGCCGGAATCGACAGCTGGTAGAAGTGCAGCGCCGGCAGCTTCGAGGTGATGAGATCCGGATCGTTGCGCACGTGGCCGAATCCGGCCCGCGCCGCGACCGGAAACTGCAGCGGATCGTCGAGCCGCGCGTCGGTGAACGTGCCCTGGCCGTGCATTTCGAGGTTGGCGACGAACGCGTTCCAGTGCGCGACACCGCCCCAGCCGGTATAGGTGTGGAGGTTGACGCCGGCGAGTCCGAACGCCGCCGGGATCAGCGTCGCGGCGCTCTTCCCGTCGGGCCGGAAGGCCTTGCCGTCGAGGAACAGCTCCGCGTCGAACTTGCCCGGCCCCCAGCTGTTCACCACCGTGCGCACCGTCGCCTGATCGGTCTGCAGCAGATCGGCGACGACGCTGAGATCGGGCGCGAGCGCGATGATCGCGCCGACGTTGAGATCGCGGTTCGGCCAGCCATCGAGGCGGCGGCCGATGCCGGGCGCGACCGAGTTGTCGACCATCGAGTGGCACAGCGAGCACTGGATGCCGACGGTGGCAAGGCGGCCGTCGGGCCCGCGCCGGCCGGTGAGGCCAACCACGGCGTTGAGATCGAGCAGTGCGAGCGTGACCGCCGGATCGTTCAGGTTCACGCGGCCGCGCCGGATCGCCTTGAGCACGTCGTCGGGCAGCGCCTCGGCGTCGACCTTGAGGCCAACGGCGAGCGCGGTCGCCGGGCTGACGCCTGGGCCGACGCCGCCGTTGCGCTCGCCCGCGATCGCCTGGTGCAGCTTGAGCGCGCCGCTCCAGAACGCTTCGTCGCCGAAGGTGTCGAACCTGAAGATGCGGCGCCCCTCCTCGAGCATCCGCTCCGCGTTCTTGCGCACCACATCGTCGAATGTCTTGTCACGATCGCGATCCCGCTCGCCGTATCCGACCACGCCGAGGGAGACGAACAGCCCGAGCACAATCCACGGTCGCATCACATCCTCCTTGCCTGTTCACGCAGTGATCTGCCGGTGGCGTCCTGCGAGCGCGGCGGCTTCGCTCGCGCTCGCCGCCGTCGCGCCGACGCCCGCCTCGGTGAGGCGCGCGAGGGTGAACGCGGCGATCGCCATCGCGACGTCGCGCACGGCGATGTCGAAGTAGTGGCCGGTGGTGACGAGGTTGAGGGCGATGCCGACGAGCCATGCGGCGGCGACGTAGCCGCCGAGCCGGGTGAGGCCGGCGAGGATCGCGGCGCCGACGACCATCTCGATCACGCCGACGATGTGCATGAACGAGGCCGCGCTGATGGGCAGCAGCTGGGCCGCGATCGGGCTGAGGTAGCCGGGCCAGTCGGCGAGCAGGTTGAAGAACTTGTCCAGCCCGGCCAGAAACGCGGTGGCGCCGATGCCGGCGCGCAGCGCCCACCACGGTGTCGTCAGACGTTCGAAATTCATGAGGCCTCCTTGCCATGAGAGGGTGCGAGGCGCGAAAAGGTGACACCGGACGGGCTTGCAACGTCCGGCCGGGGTTGGGACTCTAATGGGTATGGCGACTCTCGAATCGGATGTCGGCGCGGCGCCGGTGTTGCCCGATGCCGACATCGTGCGGCGGGTGCGGGCAGGGGACAGCGCGCTCTTCGAGGTGCTGATGCGGCGGCACAACCAGCGCGTCTACCGCGTCGCGCGCGCGGTCCTGAAGGACGAGACCGACGTCGAGGACGTGATGCAGCAGGCCTACATCAACGCCTTCACGCACCTCGGCCAGTTCGAGGAGCGGTCGCAGTTCTCCACCTGGCTGACGCGCATCGTGCTGCACGAGGCATTCAGCCGCCGCCGCAGCGCGCAGCGGTCCGAGTCGCGGGGCGCCGTGGAACCGGATCTGGACGACGACCGTGGAGACTTCATGGACAGGTTCGAATCCCCGGCCGCCAATCCCGAACGGCAGGCCTACGCACAGGAGCTGACGCGCGTGCTCGAAGCCGCGGTCGATACGCTGCCGGAGACCTATCGGATGGTGTTCATGCTGCGGGACATCGAGGGGCTGAGCACGAACGAGACCGGCGAGGGGCTGGGGCTGGGCCCGGAGGCGGTGAAGACGCGGCTGCATCGCGCGCGCGCGATGATCCGCCGCGCGGTCACCGCGCAGATTGGCGAGGTCGCGCCGGGGACGTTCCAGTTCCACGCGCCGAGGTGCGACCGGGTCGTCTCCGCCGTGCTGGCGGAAATCTCTTCTCGGTAGGGGAGGGTCTGTAGACCCTCCCACCCGTTATAAGATGGCGCCGCCCCATGGCGCAGCAGCCGGACACCAAAATCGACAAGCTCGAGAAGCCCAAGGCCGAGTGGCGCAAGCTGCTCCCGCCCGAGGCGTATGCGGTGCTGTTCGAAGAGCGGACCGAGCGCGCCTTCTCGAGCCCGCTCGACAAGGAAAAGCGCCGCGGCACCTTCATCTGCGCCGCCTGCCAGCTGCCGCTGTTCGACTCCCGGACGAAGTTCGACAGCGGCACCGGATGGCCCAGCTTCTACGAGCCGATCGCCGGGCGTATGGGCACCAAGCGCGACTACTGGCTGGTCGTCCCGCGCACCGAATATCACTGCGTGCGGTGTGGCGGACATCAGGGCCACGTCTTCAACGACGGCCCGCGCCCGACCGGACAGCGCTGGTGCAACAACGGTGTCGCGCTCCAGTTCGTCCCCGAGGGCGACGCGCTGCCGGCGCTGCGAACCTGAGCCTTCATCAACGAGGACGGTCATGAGACGCATCATCCTCACCGTCGTAGTCATCCTCGCGGCCGCCGCGTCCACGACACGGCCGCAGGCCGCGCCGCAGTCCCCTCCACCGGCTCGGGGCAGCCGGCTCAGGGGAACCAGGACAAGGCGACCTTTGCCGGCGGCTGCTTCTGGTGCATGGAGCCGCCGTTCGACGAGCTGCCCGGCGTGATTTCCACCACCTCCGGCTATACCGGCGGCCAGAAGAAGAACCCGACCTACGAAGAAGTGTCGGCCGGCGGCACCGGCCACACCGAGTCGGTGGAGGTCGTGTTCGATCCCGCGAAGGTCACCTATCAGCAGCTGCTGGACGTGTTCTGGAAGAACATCGACCCGACCACGCCCGATCGGCAGTTCTGCGACGTCGGCTCGCAGTATCGATCGGCGATCTTCTACCACTCGGACGAGCAGAAGCGGCTGGCGATGGCGTCGAAGAAAACGATCGACGACTCGGGCCGGTTCAAGCAGCCGGTCGTCACCGAGATTGTCCCTGCTGCCCCGTTCTACCACGCCGAGGAATATCACCAGGACTACTACAAGAAGAATCCGATTCGCTTCAAGTACTACAAGTTCGGCTGCGGGCGCGCGAAGCGCCTCGAGCAGCTATGGGGGAAGTGATGCCGGACGCCGTCGCGCGCCGCGTCACGCGTCGCCGGGCACTTGGCAGCGTTGGTGGAATCGTGGCGCAGACCGTGAGCGCCGCGCAGCTGCCGCGCACCGAACGGCGCTCCGCGGCTCACGCCGCGCGAGCAACTGGTCAACGTCCTCGAATACGAGGAGCAGGCGAAGCGCGTGCTGAGCGCGTCCGCGTACGCCGCGGTCGCCGGCGGCGATCGATCCGCGTTCGAGCGGATCACGCTGCGGCCGCGGATGATGGTGCCGGTGCTCGATCTGAACCTCGGCGTCACGCTCTTCGGACAGGCGATGTTCGCGCCGATTCTGGTCGCGCCGATCGCGCGGCAGGGCGACTTTCATGCCGACGGCGAGCGCGCCACCGTGGCTGGCGCATCGGCGGCGAAAGCGGTGACGGTGATCAGCAGCCAGTCGAGCGTGCCGCTCGCGTCGCTGGCGGCTGCCGGGAATGTGCCGCTCTGGTATCAGGTGTTCGCGCAGGATCCCTCCGCGGCGGCGCGCATTCAGGAGGCCGTGACGGCCGGGTGCCGCGCGATCTGCATCACGATCGGCGCGCTGCCAGCAGCCCGTTCGGCAGGCTCAGGGCGAAGCCCCGTTCGGCAGGCTCAGGGCAAGCGTCAGGCGCGCGCCAGAATTCCTCGACGCTCAAAGCCGACCTGGCGGCACTCGACACGCTGACGCGCAACGTCAGCGTTCCGATTCTCGTGAAAGGGATCGCGACGCCCGAGGAGGCGAAACTCGCGCTGCAGCATCACGTCCAGGGCCTGATCGTCTCGAGCTACAACGCGAGGGTGAGCGCGGAGGGCGACGGCGTCGATCCTGTCGCTGGCGGCGATTGTCGATGCGGTCGGCGGGCGCGCGCCCGTCCTCGCCGACGGCAGCTTCCGGCGCGGCACCGACATCATCAAGGCGCTGGCGTTCGGCGCGCAGGCGGTGCTGGTCGGGCGGCCGGTGATGTGGGGGCTGGCGGCGTACGGCGCGGCCGGCGTGCAGGGTGTCGTCGAGATGCTGCAAACCGAGCTCGCGCGCTACATGGCGATGTGCGGCAAGCCGAATCTCGCCGCGCTCGATCGAACGATGCTGCGGATCCACCGCGCATCGACGGCGCGCGCGCAGCCAGGGACTAGGAAAGGCGATCAGGTGATCCAGGAGATAGGATGTTCCTGTTGAACGTAGCGCAGCCCTTGAGGGCTGCCGCGCGTCTTGAACGCTCTTTGAAAAGAACAGCTCCTGATCTGCGATCTCTGATCTTCTGTCAGCAGGTGCCCGGCTGAGCCCGGCGATCAGGAGCAAATGACGCGAATCGAACATCGTTGGCGACACAGCCGCTCCCGGCGGCGCGCGCTCGCGTCGCTCGCCGGCCTGGTCGCCGGGTCGCCGCTCATCGCCGGCGCGGCGCAGCAGGATCCGCGTCCGCTGAAGGATCACAAGCGCACGCCCGGGCTCGACGAGATGCTCTCGGCCTTCGACTTCGAGCCGGTGATGTTCGCCAACGTGCCGCTCTCGATCTACGACTACACCGCGCACGGCGACGGCTCGGAGTTCACGCTGCGCCGCAACCGCGAGGCGTTCGACTGGGTCGACATCGTCCCCGGCAAGCCGATCGATCGTTCGCGCGTCGATCTGTCAACCGAGCTGCTCGGGCTGAAGATGAAGTATCCGATCATGGTCGCGCCGACGGCGGCGATGGTGCCGCTGCATCCCGACGGCGAAGCGGGGATGCACCGCGCGGCGACCGCGGCGTCGAACACGCCGATGATCGTCAGCCAGAACACCAGCCTGCCAATCGATCGCATCGCGCCGGCCGCGACCGGGCCGTTGTGGTGGCAGTTGTATCCCTATCCCGCGCAGAGTCGCGAGACCAGCCGAGAGGTGCTCGACAAGGTGCAGGCCGCCGGCTGCACGGCGGTGGTCGTCACCGTCGATCAGCAGGCGTCCTACTACGAGCGCACCGCCCAGGATCGCAATCTCGGCGGCACGCCGCGTCCGCGCCGGGCGTGGTGGCGCGCCGGCGGCAGCCGCGCCCACCAGTGGACCGGCGCTCTATCGACTCGGCGCCGGCCGGCTCTGGTACACGTGGCAGTATCTCGACGAGGTGCGGCAGATGATCAAGGTGCCGCTCATCGTGAAGGGGATTCTCACCGCCGAGGACGCCGCGCTCTGCCTCGAGCACGGCGTCGACGCGATCATCGTCTCCAATCACGGCGGCCGCTCGATGGACTACGGACCGTCGACGCTCGAGGTGCTGCCGGAAATCGTCGCCGCCGTGAAGGGCCGCATCCCGGTGATCACCGACAGCGGCTACCGGCGCGGCAGCGACATCCTGAAGGCGCTCGCGCTCGGCGCGAACACCGTGCTGCTCGGCCGCGCGACCCGCTGGGCGCTCGGCGCGTTCGGCCCCGCCGGCGCGCAGCGGCTGCTGGAGATGATGCAGCAGGAACTGGTCGACGCGGCCGCCGCCGCAGGACGCGCCACGCTCGCCTCGATCGACGCCAGCGTCGTCAAAGCGCAGTTTCCATAGCGGCGACAGTGGTAGCCGGAGACCACGAAGGCACGAAGATCACGAAGAAGAACATCTCTCTAAAAAGTTCTCTTGAGAAGGACTCTTGAAAAAGAACCTTTTTGAAAAGCTTTCTTCGTGTTTCTTCGTGTCTTCGTGCCTTCGTGGTCTCCGTCTAGGCGCTGCGGAAGCGGCGCACTTTCTCGCGGTTGCCGCAGGTCTTCATGTCGCACCAGCGCCGTGCGCGGTTCTTCGTCGTGTCGAGGAAGAGCCACGCGCAGTCGGCGGCCGCGCAGGTGCGGACGCGTTCGAGCTCAGGAGACGTGATCAGGTCGACCGCCGATCGCACGACCGGCGTCAGCGGCGCGCCGAGGTCGTCGTCTTTGACGCCGGCGGCCAGCGTGAATCCATCTTTTGACGCCACCAGGCGCGAGCGCTCGAAGGCAGTCGGGACGGCGGCGTTGACGATCGCCAGATCCGGCGCGCGCGGCGAGCGGCCGGCGGCGATTGCCGCAAAGACGCCGTAGAGCGCCTCGCGCAGCTCGATCGCTGTCGCGAGCGCTTGCCGTGCCTCCGCCGGCTTCGCCGCCGCCCGCCGCAGCAGCGCGCGCGCCTCGCGCGGCGCGACCGCGCCCGCCTGCTCCGCCCAGGCGATGAAATCGCCGTACGAGCCGAGGTGCTCGTTCGGCTCGTCGCGGCCGCGCCAGCCGATGGTGTTGGCGAAGTCGAGGCAGAGGCGCCCGCCGCTCAGGTCGAATGCGTAGTCCGCGCTGCGTGCGGTGACGTCTTCGTAACCATCAAAAAGATGTTGACAGGTTAGCATGGCCGCGATGTAACCTTCAATATAGTTGTTGGAGGTTACATGAGCCGCAGCCGCATGGTCCTCGCGTTCCTGGCGATCTATGTGATTTGGGGGTCGACTTACTACGCGATCCGCGTCGGCGGTCGAATCGATCCCGCCGCTGGCGATGATGGGCGTGCGCTGCCTGGCGGCCGGCCTGCTGCTCTACGCCTGGAGCCGGCGCGACGCCCCGGCGCCGGGCGCGGGCGCGTGGCGCGCCGCCTTCGTCGCCGGCGGGCTGTTGTTCCTCGGCTCGCACGGCACGCTGGCCTGGGCGGAGCAGCACGTCGCCTCGGGCGAGGCGGCGCTGCTCGTCGCGACCGAACCGCTGTGGCTGACCCTGCTCGACTGGCGCTGGGGCAGCGGGCGCGCGCCGGGGACGTACGCGCGCCTTGGGCTCGCGATCGGCTTTGCCGGGGTGGCGCTGCTGTTCGCGCCCGAGTGGGGGAGCCGGACGCGGCCTCGCGCTGGCCAGCGCCTCGATCGTGGTTGCCGCGATCGCGTGGGCGGCGGGTTCGATATACGGCAGCGGCGCTGCGCTGCCGCGCGACGTGCGCCAGTCGACGGCGCTGCAGCTGCTGGCCGGAGCCGTCTGGCTCGCCGCCGCCAGCACGGTCACCGGCGAGTGGCGCGGCTTTTCAGCCGGGGACGTCACGCTGAGGTCTGCCGGCGCCCTTCTCTATCTGATCGTGTTCGGCTCGGTGATCGCCTTCACCGCGTACGTCTGGCTGCTGCGGGTGACGACCGCGTCGCGCGTCGGCACGCACGCCTACGTGAACCCGATTGTTGCGGTGGCGCTCGGCGCGGCGCTGGGCGGCGAGCGCGTCACCATCTTGACGATCGCGTCGGCGCTGACGATTGTCGCGGGCGTGATCCTGGTGCTCGTCGACCAGTCGCGAACCGCGTCTCCGCTCCGTAGTGTCCGGCTTCGACCGGACCGTGATTTCGCGCGCCATCTCCAGCTGGGCCCGTCACGGTCCGGCTTGAAGCCGGACCCTACGTGCAGCGAGTCACGGCGACCGCCTCGGGGCGCCACAGCAGCTGCGGCCGCGACTCGCTCGGCGTGACGTTGGTCACCCTCGCCGAGTGCGCCACGTAGACGCGCGGCGCGACGAAGTAGACGATCGGCAGGTGCTCCGAGAAGATGCGCTGCACGTCGTCGTAGAGGCGCTTCCGCTCGGCCTCGTCCTGCGACGCGATCTGGCGCGTCATCAGCTCGTCGATCGTCTTCTCCCAGTCGGTGGCCGGCGTCTTCTGCTCGATGTTCCACGGGTGCGCGCTGCCGGAGCTGAACCAGAAGTCCGGATTGCTGCCGGGATCCAGATCGGTCTTGTCGGCGTTGAAGTAGACCGCGTCGTACTTGCGCATTCAGGAAGCGGTCGATCAGCGCCGCACCGTCGAGCGCGGCGACGTCGACGACGACGCCGATCTCCCTTGAGCTCGTCGCGGATGACCGCGGCCGCGCGCTCGAGGTTGGCGCGGCCCTTCTGCGTCAGCAGCGTGAAGCGCACCGGCTGGTTCTTCCCGTCCTCGAGCGTGCCGTCGCCGTTGCGATCGGTGAGGCCGATCGAGGCGAGCAGCTGCTTCGCCGCCGCCGGGTCGTGCGGCGTCTCCTTCGTTCCAGTCCAGTACCACTTCTTGTTCGCCGGCGTCTCGGCGCCGAAGATCGGCACGCCCGCGCCGAGGAACACCGTGTCGGCGAACTTCTTTCGATCCACCGCCATCGAGATCGCCAGCCGCAGCTCGTCGCGCTGCAGCCACGACGCACGCGGATCCGCGGTGAAGACGCCCGGCTTGAGGTTGAACCACAAGCCCGTCCGCATTGTGCGAGACGCCGAGATCGAGCAGCTTGACCCGCCCCTGGTCGGCGGCGCGCTTCATCGGCGCGTAGGCGTCGGGTGAGATTTCGGCCGACATGATGTCGAGCTGTCCCGACTCCAGGCGCAGCAGCTCGGCGCTCTGGTCGGGGATGATCTCGAGCACCACCCGATCGAGATAGGGCAGCGCGGTGCCGTCGGCGGCGCGCCCGAAGTAGCGGGCGTTGCGGTCGAAGACCAGCCGCTGGCCCGGCACGTACTCCTTCAGCACGAACGGCCCGAGGCCGACGAGCTCGGTCGGCGGCGTGTCGAGACTCCACGCTTTGGTGAACGTCCCGGCGCTGAGCGCGGCGCCAAGACGATGGCGCGGCAGGATGGGGAGCGCCTCGAGAATCCGGAGGCCCGGCGCAAACGCCACCGGGAACGTGATCGTCACCGTCTGCGGATCGACGGCCGCGACCTCCAGCTTCTTGTGGCCCACCAGGACGGTGTCCTGGAGCCCGCTGCCGCGCACGCTCGTCGTAGACAGCCTGAAACGAAAACACCACATCGTCTGCGGTGAACGGCTGGCCGTCCGAGAAGAGGACGTCCTTGCGCAGCTTCATCGTCACGCGCCGGCCGTCTTCGGAGGCGGTCCAGCTCTCGGCAAGGTGCGGCTCGACGGTGTCGCTGACCCTGTTGATCCGCACCAGGGTGGCATTGATGAAGGTCGAGACGAGCCCGGTGCTGCTGTCGCGCGCCGCGTGCCGGTTGAAGCTGCGCGGTTCGGTGCGCGCCGAGACGAGCAGCTCGCCGCCGCGCGTGGGGCCGGTTGTCGCCGCGGTCGAATCGGGGCGCGCGTTGGAGCGGCAGCCGGCGCCGGCGACAACGACGAGGCTGAGCGCGATCGCGATCGCGCGGGTCTGTCTCCTGAGCAACATGCGATTTCGATTATGTCGCACGGTCGCGGCTCCTCTCGATCGATATGACACAACATGACACAAAAACACCATCAATCTGCGCATTTTGTCCCGTATCGGAACAACCACAAATATTTGACGTTGTCCATTGGAAATTTCAATTCTGTGGTGAATAACAATTTTAGGTGCCCTGTTACAGAACACGTCGTCACAAAGCTGGTCCGCCTTGACCGTCCGAAGTTTCCTCACAAATTCCGCCCAAAAACCGGAATGTTCGACGAAATCGGCGATCGGCTGAGGTTTTGAATAGAGCTGACGTCAGATGACTTTATCGCTCAGTTCACGCGGCTCCGATATGACCCGGCGCGAGGCGTTCGCTTCGGCGCCGTTGAACGTATCGGTGGCTGCACTCACGCGCATGGAGACGCTGCTCATGAGCCCGATCCGCTCGACTGCCGTTCGTCGATCGCTCGCTTCGACCTGCGTCACCGCGATGGCGGCGTTCGGCGTCCTGCTCGGCACCGTGTCGATCGCGTCGGCCCAGGATGACGATTCGTGCCCCGCCTTCCACGGCAAAGTGGACCAGCGCGTGCACGAGATGCTTCACCGCCAGCGCGGCGCCGTGGAAGCAGGTGCAGCCCGATCGTCAGCGGGTGATCATCCGCGCCAAGGCTGGCACCCGGGCGGCGCTGCAGTCGGCGCGACGCAGCGCCAGCCGCGGCGTGCGGGCGGATCACGATTTCATCAACGCCTTTACGGTCGACATCGATTCTGACGATCTCTCGCAGCTGATGGCCGACCCGCGCGTCGAGTCGATCTCGTTCGACGCGCCGATGCGCGGCGACCAGACTGCGTTTGACGATCCGATGTCCGTGCTCGCACAGCGCACTGCCCGCGACACCTCGACGACGACCAGGAACCCGGCGACGCTTCGCGGCATGCTCGGGTTGACGAAAAGCAGGTACACCGGCGCCGGCATCACCGTCGCCTTGATCGACTCCGGCCTCGAGATGTCCGCCGACTTCGCCGGCCGCGTCAAGGCCGTCCTACGACTTCACCCAGCCGGGCGCGCCGGCGGTGGCGCCGACCGACGGTTACGGCCACGGCACGCACATCGCCGGCCTCATCGGCGCCGCGGGCCGGATGTCGGGCGGCGCGTCGTACATGGGCGTGGCGCCGAACGTGAAGTTCGTCGTCCTGAAAGTACTCGACAGCCGCGGCGCGGGCTCGGCGTCCAACGTCATCAGCGCCATCCAGTTCGCCACCGCCAACAAAGCGGCGCTCGGCATCGACATCATCAACCTGTCGCTCGGCCACGCGATCTACGAGCCGGCCGGCCGCGACCCGCTCGTCCAGGCGGTGCAGGCGGCGTCGCGCGCGGGCATCGTCGTGGTCGTCTCGGCCGGCAATTACGGCACCAACCCGACGACCAACGAAGTGGGCTACGCCGGGATCACCTCGCCGGGCAACGCGCCCTCGGCGATCACGGTCGGCGCGGTCAGCGCGCAGGGCACCGTCTCGCGCGCAGACGATCGGATCGCCAACTACAGCTCGCGCGGGCCGTCGTGGTACGACGGTGTCGCCAAGCCCGACGTGGTCGCAATCGGCACCCAGCTGCTCTCCAACGCCGCCAAGGGCGGCACGCTCTACGCCAACTATCCCGCGCTCGTCGTCGGCAATGATTACATCAAGTTGAGCGGAACCAGCATGGCCGCCGGCGTGGTCAGCGGCGTGGTTGCGCTGATGCTCGAAGCCAACCGCGCGCAGGTCGGCGACGGCAAGCTGACGTCGAACGCCGTGAAAGGCGCGCTCGAGTACACCGCCATCCCGGTGCGCGACGCCTCCGGCGCGACCTACGACAACCTGACCCAGGGCGCCGGCTCGGTGAACGGGAAGGGCGCGGTGCAGATCGCGCGCGCCATCGATCCGCGGGTCGGACTCAACGCCTTCTGGCTGAACCCGAAGCTCGCTCCCTTCACGCACGCGACGATGATCGGCGGCGAGATGCAGCCGTGGGGTCAGACGGTCGTGTGGGGCAACACGGTTGTCTGGGGCAACAGCATCCTCGTGAACCAGAAAGCATGGGCCGCCACAGTGGTGTGGGGCAACACGGTGGTGTGGGGCAACACGGTCGTCTGGGGCAATGACACGGTGTGGGACAACACCGTGGTCTGGGGCAACACCGTCGTCTGGGGCAACGCGCTCATCGGCGAGACCAACGGCAACACGGTGGTGTGGGGCAACGGCGCGAATACGACCGGCCAGACGGTGGTGTGGGGCAACCTCGCGAACGCGCCCGGGCTGGTCCCGTAACGGCGGCAGCCATCCTGCTTCATCATGGCTGCGCTCGAGACCGAGAGCGGGACAGCCGGCAATTGCGCTGAGCACTGGCGCGCCGGGCTGCCGGTGCTCATCACCCCGCGCCTCACCCTTCGGGAGGTTCGCCTGTCGGACGCCGCGACGCTGCACCACGTCGCGCGCAACCCCGCTGTTGCACAGTTCATGTGGCCCGCGCCGGCCGAACTCGACAGCTTCGAGCGCTTCATCGAGTGGACGTGGGGGGAGCGGGCCGCCGGCCGCTATGTCGGCTTCGCGATTGTGCCAAAAGGTGCAACGGCGGCAACGGGGCTGTTCGAGCTCAGGCAGATGCAGCCGGGCTTCTTTCGCGCGGAATTAGGCTTTTTCATAGATCCTGAGTACTGGGGCACCGGACTCTTCTCCGAAGCGGCCCAGCTCGTGCTAGATTTCGCTTTCTGCGTTGTGGGAATTCACCGCATCGAAGCCCGCGCGACCGTCGACAACATCCGCAGCAACCGCGCCCTGCACCGGCTTGGCGCCCGGCAGGAAGGGATTCTGAGGGCGTCATTCGTGTGCGATGGCGCACTCGCCGACCAGGCGCTCTGGGCCTTCGTCCGCGGTCTCGATGCGGTTCCGCGGCGGCAGAGTGGTGACCGCCGGTGACCAGCCTCGGGCTGAAGACGATGGCGCGAGCGCCATCCGTGGAAGACGGCCTATCTTGCGGCCGTGATCTGCGGCGGCGGCGTCGTGCTCGGCACGTCGATGGCGGGCCTCATCGCGACGCCGATCGCGCTGCCGTTCTTCGTCCTCATCGGCCTGACGATTCTCAGCGGCTGCGCGACCCTGCGCCTGCCGACAATCCCGGTCAGCTTCTCGATCTCCGACAGCTTCACGATCACCGCGGCGCTGCTCTACGGGCCGGAGGCCGGCACGGTCGCGGTGGCGATCGACAGCCTCGTCATCTCGTATCAGCTGGCGCGGCGTAACTCGCGCCTCGACCGCCTGCTGTTCAACGCGGCGGCGCCGGCGCTGGCGATGTGGGCGGCGGCGCACAGCTTCTTCCTGCTCTCGGGCGTCGGCCCGCTGATTCAGAAGGCGCCGTCGATCGGCCCGCTGTTCGTGCCGCTGATCGTCTTTGCCGGCGTCTACTTCGTTCTCAACACCGGGTTGATTGCCGGCGCGATTGCGTTCGAGCAGCAGACGGCGCCGCTCGCGATCTGGCGCAGCCACTTCCTGCCGCTCTGGCTGACGCACTTTGGCGGCGCCGGCGTCGCGGCGCTGCTGATCGCGCTGATGTACGCGCGCGGCGCCGACCTGGTCGTGCTGGCGCTGGTCGCGCCGATTCCGCTCATCCTGTATGCGACCTTCCGCAACGCGGTCGGCCGCATCGAAGATCAATACCGGCACCTCGGCCACGTCAATCGCATGTACCTCTCGACCATCGAGACGCTGGCGCACGCGATCGACGCGAAGGACCAGGTGACGCACGGCCACATCCGCCGCGTGCAGCACCAGGCGATGCGGCTGGCCCGGGCGCTCGGCGTCGAGGACGATGTGGAGCTGCGCGCGATCGAAGCGGCGTCGCTGCTGCACGACATGGGCAAGCTCGCGGTGCCGGAGCACATCCTCAACAAGCCGGGCAAGCTCACGCACACCGAGTTCGAGAAGATGAAGCAGCACGCGACGATCGGCGCCGACATCCTGTCGTCGATCGACTTCCCGTACCCGGTCGTGCCGATCGTCCGCCACCACCACGAGCACTGGAACGGGGAGGGCTACCCGTCGGGGCTGAAGGGCGAGGAGATTCCGCTCGGCGCGCGCATCCTCTCGGTCGTCGACTGCTACGACGCGCTGACCTCAGATCGGCCGTACCGGCCGAAGATGACCGCGGCTGAAGCGGGGGCGATCCTGCGCGAGCGAGCCGGCTCGATGTACGACGAGCGGATCGTCGAGAAATTCCTCGAGATCCGATCGGAGGAAGCGCCGCGCGAGCCGCCGACGCCGGCGTCGGCGGCGTTGACCGCCATTGCCGAAACCGTGCAGTCCGACGCGGCGCGGCGGTGGAACGACGCCGGCCCGTCCTACGACCGCGGCGTGCTCGAGCTGATGTACGAGTTCGGCTCGACGATCGCGACCGCCGGCGACGCGGCGGCGTTGACCGAGCGGCTGCACGAGGGGCTGCAGCGCTTCATGCCCGCCGGCTGCACGGCGATGTATCTCTACGACTCGACGCACGACGCGCTGATCGCGCGGCATGTCTCGGGGCGCCACGCGCAGGCGATCAGCGGCCTGGTCATCCCGCTCGGGCAGCGGCTGACCGGCTGGGTCGCGGCGCAGCGGTCGACGGTGGTGAACTCCGACGCGACGCTCGATCTCGGCAACCTGACGATGAGGCTGTCGCCGCCGCCGCAGACGTGCCTGAGCACCGCGCTCTGCGTCGACGGCGAGATGGTCGGGGCGATCACGTTGTATTCGACCTCCGCCGAGCCGTTCACCGACCGCCACGCCGCCCTGCTCGAGGTATTGGCGCCGAAGATCGCCGTCGCCGCGCGCAAGGACGTGTCCGAGCGCCCGGTCGTCGCCGATCCGGCGGCGGATCGGACGACGGTCCTGCGCTTCGTCCGGTAGGGGACGGCCTTCAGGCCGTCCCGTCCCTTCGTCCGTAATCCGTCCTCCGTCGAAACCGGCACTCCGACATCACGCTCCGCGGTTAGAATCGTCCGATGAACGGCCCCTTCCGGCGGCCGACGGCGGCTCTCGCCGTCCTTGCGGCGCTTGTCGCCTCGGTGGCCACCGCGCAGTTCCGCGGCGGGCGGTTCGGGATGCGCCTCCAGAACAATCCGCCCTACGACGGCGCGTTCCAGGTACTGCCGCGGCATGTACCGCCGCCACCCGCAGGGCGACGGCGGTGGTTGGACGACCGACTATCCACAGGCCGACGAGAACCTGCCGTTCCGCTTCGCCGAGCTGACCAAGGCCTCGGTGAGCCGCGACGAACACGGGCGCTTCAACCACCAGATCGTCGCGCTGACCGATCCCGCGCTCTACAAGTGCCCGATCCTGATCATGCAGGAGGTCGGCTCGCTCTACCTCGATGATGCGGACGCGGCGGGGCTGCGCGATTACCTGGTCAAGGGCGGGTTCCTGTGGGTCGACGACTTCTGGGGCGAGTACGCGTGGCGGATCTTCGAGAGCGAGATCAGGAAGGCGCTGCCCTCCGGCGCGTTTCCGATGATCGATCTCGCCGCCGATCACCCGCTCTTCCACACGCTCTACGACGTCAACGGCGTCGCACAGATTCCGTCGATCAACGTCTGGATCGGCACCGGTCAGACCTCCGAGCGCTACGACAGCCGCGTGCCGCACGCGCGGGCGATCCTCGACGAGCACCAGCACATGATCGTCCTGATCACGCACAACACAGACTACAGCGACGCCTTCGAACGCGAAGGCGAGGATCGCTCCTACTTCGATCGCTTCGCCGGCCTCGGGTATTCGTTCGGCATCAATGCGCTGATCTACGCGATGACGCATTGATGCGGGACGCCCTGAAGGGCGTCCCCTGCAAATCCCGCGACGGTAGTCCCCTGCAAATCCAGCGACGGTGGTTCCTACAAATCCCGCGACGGTAGGGGACGGTCTTCAGACCGTCTCGCACTTCAGCCGGCCGGTGTTCTATAGCGGCGCCGCAGCGCTCCATGTTTGGCTTGCGGTGCATTGCTGGCTCGCTGCGTCTAGAAAAACAGGAGACAGGAGGTCAGGAGATCAAAAGGCCCCGGGAACGCAGACTGACAGACAGCGAGCGCGCTTGCGGTTCGGCGGACGCCGCTTCGCGGCGGCACAGCGGGATCGGGGCCAAGCGCGAACCGCGCATGTCACCGTTGCGGCTCGCGCTTCGCCCCGATCCCGCTGTGCTCGGCGGCCTGCAACGCAGGCCGAGTCCGCCGAACCGGTGGCGCGGACAAGCCTCCTGACCTTCTGATCTCCTGATCTTCTGTTTCCGCAGGCGCGGCTATCCAGCAACAGCGCGAGTCAGCAGCCCCACCGTCTGTTGCGCCGCAAGCCGTGGCGCGAGCGCCGTGTCGGCGATGTTGCTGATCACTCTGGTGTGATTGTGATCGACGACGCCCGCCCGCGCCCAGACGCGCGCCGGCACCCTGGTGATGTAGGCCGAGAAGGTGTGGTGCCCGTTGCCCGGCCGCTCGCCGATGACGTGCACCACCGCCGGCTGGCGCGCCGCTGCGACGCCACCGAACAGCGTCTCGCCGATGCGGTAGCCGGCGCGCACGCGGCCGTTGACCACCAGCACATGCTGCGGCGCGACCTTGAGGCCGGCGCCGGCCAGGCGGCGGCGCAGTTCCTCGAGATACGGGGCGAGATGCCCGTCGTCGGTCAGCGCCAGCGCGTTGAGGCCGTCGGCAATCACGATCTGCACATCGAACGCGCCGCGCTGCGCGTCGCGCAGTGTGCCGATGCGCACCGCCGACTCCTCGGCCAGGGCCTCGCCGGTCGGCGGGTGGAGGATGTAGTCGTCGCGATCGCGGCTGCGGGTTGCGACCGGCACCGCGTCGGCGAGCGACGATCCGAATGCCGGCGGGAGCGCGGCGTGGATGCAGAGCTTCGCATCCTCGTAGAGCCGCCGCACCTGCCGATCGAGCGCCGGATCCATGTCCGACGGCTTTGCGCCGTGGCCTGAGGCCACGAAGACGCCGCGGCCGCGAACCCGCGCGAGCGTCGCGTCGGCCTCGGCCAGGATCTCGGCGTCCGCCCGCGCGTCGCGCACGGCGCGCCGGTATTGCAGGTAGACCCATCGGGGATCGCCGAAGTGCGCGGTCGGCTTGCCGTCGCCGTCGATGACGCCCAGCCGCGTGAAGAACGCCCACATCCGATCGTCGACCTTGTAGCCGAACTGCTCGCGCACCCGCACGTGATCCTGAAACGCCGTCGTCAGGTACGACAGCATCGGATCGTTCCGGGTCGGCAGCGCCATCAGGTAGGCGGGGTTGGCCGGCATCACCTGCTCGATGCACCACGCGAGATCGTCGAGCGTCACGTCCATGTGCAGCGTCGAGCAGATGTCGAGGCCGATCGTCAGCCCGTGCAGCTTGCCCATCACCGTGTCCTCGAGGCAGACGCGCACGAGCTGCTCCTTCGTGCGGAAGACCTCCGGGCCGATGAAGCCGGCGACGTCGTTGAGGTGCACCCACGGACGGCCGGCCGCGCCGGACGCTGCGCGCGCCTTCGCGACCGACGCCTGCAGCGCCCGCGCGAAGCCGTACTTGCGCGACTCGTGGATCACCATGTCGAAGCCCTTGCCGTGGCCGTTGGTCGCGTCGGCGCCCTGCCCGGTCTCGAAGTACATGCCGAACGGGCCGGTGCGCTTCGCCGCGTGGCGGCGCATCTTCTCGACGTCGATGTCGAACACCGCGTTCGCGTCTCCGACGCCGGCCAGGCTCTGGAACCACAGCGCGGTCGACCCCGGGTACTTCTGCTCGACCTGATCCTGGACGTCGACGTGCGCGAGCACGCAGTGCGGCAGCACGTCCTGCAGCCCGAACGCGCGCAGCACGTCGCGCAGCGCGATCTCGATCTTCGCAACCTGGTCGACGTCGCTCGACACCGGGTTGGTCCCGAGCACGACGTCGCCGCACGCGTACGACCAGCCATCGAGGACCTGCATGACGATGTCCTCGGGGTCGTCGGTGGGGGAGTTGGGCTGGATGCGGGCGCCCATGTAGCCGCGCGCGCCAACCTTGGAGCCGGGCAGCGGGTTGAAGACCTTGCGGCCGACGGCAATCAGCTCGTCGTTCGAGAGCAGCTTGACCGTGCACGCGATGACGTCGCTGGCGAGGCCGGGCATGATGCCCTTGATCTCGTCCTCGGAGCGATCGAGCAGGACGCGGGCGAGCTCGCCGAGCGTCCAGGGCTCGATGCGGGCACGGACCACCGGATCGACCTGTGCGTCGGCAAAGGCGACGACTTCGTCCTGGAAGATCGGGTGGGCGTGCAGCGCGCCGATGGTGGTGTTCGCGAGCAGCCGCCGGCTGTTGGCGCGCGACGCTTCGTCGGCCGCCGCCAGTCCCTGCGACTCGTCGCCTTCTTTATAAGGGTTGGCCGCGCCGAGCAGCTGGCGGTACTTCACCGGGTCGTACGCGCCGTGGACGCGCGTCAGCCAGGCGAAGAGGTCCTCGCCCTCTTTCACGTCGCCGACGCTGAGCGGCGCCGGCGCGGCGAACGGCGCCGTCTGCGAGCCGCCGCCTGCCGCGCGCACGCCGAAGCCATAGGCGGCGCCAGCCGCTGCGGCGCCGCCGACGAGGAATGTTCGCCGCTTCATCGGTCACCTCGTGCCCCACTCGATAGGCGCGGCCCTTCATATGTAGGGCCCGGCTCTTAGGGCCGGCCCTTCAGGGCCGCCTATCCGGGCGCTCAGGCAGGCCTGAAGGCCTGCCCTACGGAATCGTAGCGCGTTGCCGCCGCATCTACACATTGCGCACGGATGCGCAACTCGAAGCGGGATCGACAGGCCGGGCCAGCCTGCCGCAGAGGTGAGCCGCCTCCGAGTGCGCCGCTAAGTCGCTGACCTGCCGCCACCTGTCCGCGCGCCACCCGGGTGCCAACACCTCCGGCCCCCGCCTTGCCCTTGGGGTGCGCAACAAGTTTCGGACGCACCTGGCACCTCGAACCGCCCGGCGCACTCGCACCGGGCCACCAGACGCAAGGAGACAGACAGCAATGAAACGCGTGCTCGCCGCCCTCGTGGCCATCCTGACCGTCGCAACGGCGGCGTCGGCGCAAAGCGGGTCGACGCTGTCGCTGGACGAAGCGATCGGCATCGCCATCGCCAACAACCTGACGCTGCAGAACGCCGCGATGCAGGTCGAGAAGGCGGAACACGACGTCGCCATCGCCCGCACGCGCCGCATGCCGAGCTTCTCGATCGAAACGCAGGCGAGCCAGCTGCTGACGCCGGTGGACATCTCGTTCCCGCGCGGCGCGTTCGGCGACTACCCCGGCATCGGCCCGATTCCCTCGACCGACGCCACGATCACGACGCCGCCCGGCATGAGCCTCTACCTCAACGCGCAGGCGACGCAGCCGCTCTCGCAGCTGTTCACGATCAACCTGAACGTGCGCCTCAGCGAAACCTCGCTCGCCTACGAGCGCGAGCAGGTGCGCGCCGGACGCCTCGCGCTGGTGCAGAACGTCAGGCGCCAGTACTACGCGGTGCTCGAGACCGCGAGCGCGCTCGAGGCGGTGGCGGCGAAGACGAAGCTGCTCGAGGAAATGGATCGCGTCACCGCCACGCGCGTCGCGCAGCAGGTGGTGCTGAAGAGCGATCGTCTCGACGTGCAGACGCGGCTGGCGGAAGCCGAGCTGACGCGGCTGACGCTCGGGCACACGCTCGCCACGCGCAAGGAACAGCTCAACCAGCTCCTCGGCCGCGACATCCGCACGCCGTTCGAGGTCGCGCCGATCCCCGAGCCGTCGCGGTTTGAAGTGGACATGGCAGCGGCGCAGACGCGCGCGCTCGACGCGCGGCCCGACATCCGGCAGGCAAGAGTGCGGCTGCAGCAGGCCGAGCTCGCGCATCGCGTCTCGAAGGCGGACCGCATTCCCGAGCTGGCGCTGGCGGTGTCGAGCCTGATGCCGGTCAACATCGACGGCGCGCCGAGGAACATCTCCACCGTCGCGATTCAGGCGAAATGGGACGTGTTCGACTGGGGCCGCAAGGGGCGCACCGTCGCCGCCAAGGGCCTCGAGATCAGGCAGGCCAAAAACAGCATGTTCGACGCCGAGCAGAAGGCCGTGCTCGAGATCAACAACGAGTTCCGCCGCGTCGAGGCGGCGCGCGCGCAGCTGCGCGTCGCGCGGCTCACCCAGGAACACGCGCGCGAAAACGCGCGCGTGAAGATGAACCAGTACGAGGTCCGCGCCGCGCTGCTGTCGGACGTGATGCTCGCGGAATCGAACCTTGCCGAATCGGACGATCAGTATCAACAGGCCCTGCTGTCGTTCTGGACAGCGCTGGCGGACCTGGATCACGCGCTTGGAGAGGAATAAGACCATGATCAAACGGCTCTCATATCTCATTGCCATCGGCGGCGCGATCGCCGCCGCCGGCTGCACCCGGGTCCAGGGCAGCGCCGCCGAGGACACGCCGCCGCGCCCGGTGAAGGTCCTCGAAGCCTCCGCCCTCGAGCCGCAGCCGCGCGTCCGCTACTCGGTCAGCATCCAGCCCTACGAGCAGGTGCCGCTCGCGTTCAAGGCCAGCGGCTACGTCGCCGAGATCCAGCAGCGGCGCGCCGTCGACGGCCGCCGCCGGGCGCTGCAGGCGGGCGATGTCGTCGCCGCCGGCACCGTCCTCGCGCGCGTCCGCGCCGACGACTACCGCGAGCACCTGAACCAGGCGACCAGCGCGCTCGCCGAAGTCGAGGCCAGCCAGCGCAAGGCGCAGCTCGATCTCGATCGCGCCCGCGTCCTCTTCGCCGCCGAAAGCCTGACCAAGCCGGAGCTCGACGCCGCGCAGGCCGCCTACGACGCCGCGGCCTCGCGAGCGCTCCAGGGCCGCGCGCAGGTCGGGCTGAGCGAGATCGCGCTGCGCGACGTCGCGCTGGTCGCGCCGATTGCCGGCGTCGTGCTCGAGCGGAAAGTCGAGACCGGCTCGCTGGTCGGCCCCTCGACGATCGGGTTCGTGGTCGGCAGCGTCGCCGCGGTCAAGGCCGTGTTCGGCGTCCCCGATTCGCTGGTCCACCGGATCGCGCCGGGCCAGTCTCTGGACATCACCACCGAAGCGCTGCCGAACACCAGCTTCGAGGGAACGGTGACGGCGATTGCGCCGTCGGCCGATTCGGAGAGCCGCGTCTTCAGCATCGAGCTGACCATCGACAACCGCGACGGCCGGCTGAAGCCCGGGATGATCGGCACGGTCGGCGTGCCGGCGGAGAAGCCCGAGGGATCGCCGCTGCGCGGCCAGGCCACCGTGCCGCTCGGCGCGGTCGTTCGCGCGCCGAACGGCGGCGAGCACTATTCCGTGTTCCTCATCGAGCAGCGCGGCGAACGGCAGGTCGCGCGCAACCGCCCGGTGACCCTCGGCGACATGCAGGGCAACGCGATCGCGATCACCGACGGCCTCCAGCCCGGCGAGCGCGTCATCGTCATGGGCGCCGGTTTGGTCGCCGACGGCGACGCCGTCCGAGTGATCCCGTGACGGAGCAGGGGCTGGCGACTGGGGGCTAGGGGCTAGGGGCTGGGGGCTAGGGGCTGGGGGCTGGGGACTAGGGCCCGGGGGCCAGGGATTAGGGATTACGGATTCGTCAGGAACAGCATCATGTCTCACGGACACAGCGACCACGAGATCATCGAGAAGACTCACAACACGGCGCGGTTCTTCACCGAGTCGCGCCACATCGCCTGGGTGCTGCTGATTGGCACGCTGGTCTGGGGCGCCTACGGCTACTGGAACATGCCGCAGCGCAAAGACCCCGACGTCGCCATTCGGATGGCGCTGGTGCTCGTGCCCTGGCCGGGCGTCAACGCCGAGAAGATCGAGCAGCTCGTCACCCGGCGCGTCGAGGAGAAAGTCGCCGAGAACGCCAAGGTCGAGAAGATCGAGTCGAACACCCGCACCGGCGTCACCGCGATCTACGTCACCCTGCTCGAGGGGACGCGTGAGGTCGGCAAGGAGTTCGACGACATCAAGCTGAAGCTCGACGCGATCAACGACCTGCCGGACGGCGCCGGGCCGATCAACTTCGTCAAGGACTTCGGCGACACCGCGGCGCTGATGTTCACGGTCGCGAGCCCGAAGGTCGGCGCGACCGAGATCGCGCTGCGGGCGCGGTCGCTGCAGCAGGCGATCGAGCGGTCTCGGGCTGAGGCCGGCACGGCTTCGTCCACGCCGCGCGTGGCGATTGCGCACGGCCTGCCGAACTCGATCCACCCGAACGCGGCGCGCCAGGCGGTCGACCTGTTTATCCAGGCCGCGACCGCCGACGGCCTCGTCCGCGATGCCCGCGTCCTCGACGGCTCGGGCTTCATCGGTATCGACGCAAAGACCGATCGCGACGATCGTGAGCTCGAGCAGTACGTCCACCGCTTCGTGCAGGAGCGGATGCAGGCGTCCGAGATTCATCCCGATGCCTGGCCCGCCGTCGTCATCCGCGACCCGAAGGACATCGTCGCGAAGCTGACGCGCGTGGCCGGCGACAAGTACAGCTACCGCGAGCTCGACGACTTCACCGATCTGATCGTCCGCTCGATCAAAGGGCTGGACGTGGTCTCCAAGGTCAATCGTTCCGGCCTGCTCGACGAGCGCATCTTCCTCGAGTACTCGCAGGAGCGGTTGTCGGCCTACGGCGTCAGCGCCGGGGCGCTGAAGCAGGTGCTCGAGGACCGCAACATCACCAGCCCCGGCGGCACGCTCGAAGCCGGGACCAAGAACCTCACCATCGATCCGAGCGGCGAGTTCAAGACCGAGAAGGAGATCGAGCAGGTCCGCGTGCCGACCGACAACGGGCGCGGCGTCTACCTGCGCGACCTTGCCGACGTGTCGCGCGGCTACGTCAGCCCGCCGACCTTCCTGAACTTCTACACCGCGCGCGGGCCCGACGGCGAGTGGCGGCGCAGCCGCGGTATCACGATCGCGGTGCAGATGCGCGCCGGCCAGCAGATTGGCGAGTTCGGCAAGGCGATCGACGCGCGGCTGGCGGAAGTCCGGCAGCAGCTGCCGGAGGATCTGCAGCTCGCGCGGACCTCCGACCAGCCGCGCCAGGTGGCCGAGAGCATCGACCTCTTCATGAGCAGCCTCTACGAAGCGATCTTCCTCGTCGTCCTGGTGTCGCTGATTGGCTTCTGGGAATGGCGCTCGGCGCTGTTGATGGCGCTGTCGATTCCGATCACGCTGGCGATGACCTTCGGCATGATGTTCCTGCTCGGCATCGACCTGCAGCAGGTGTCGATTGCCTCGCTGATCATCGCGCTCGGCCTGCTGGTCGACGATCCGGTGGTCGCCGGCGACGCGATCAAGCGCGATCTGGCGATCGGCCACCCCCGGATCATCGCCGCATGGCTCGGGCCGACCAAGCTGGCCACCGCCATCCTGTTCGCGACCATCACCAACATCGTCGCCTACTTGCCGTTCCTGTTCCTCGGCGGCGACGGCGGCGCGTTCATGTATAGCCTGCCGATCGTCGTCGGCTCGTCGCTGGTCGCCTCGCGCCTGGTGTCGATGACCTTCATCCCGCTGCTCGGCTACTACATCCTGCGGCCGACGGCCGAGCCGACGATCGAAGAGCGGCGCACCGCCGGTTTCGCGGCCGCCTACTATCGAGTCGGGCGCCGCGCGATCGAGCACCGCTGGGCGTTCATGGCCGCCTCCTGCCTGCTGCTCGTGGCCGGCGGCTACCTGGGAAGCCAGATGAAGACGCTCTACTTCCCGAAGGATCTGTCGTACCTCTCATACGTGGATATCTGGCTGCCCGAGGATGCGCCGCTCTCGGCGACGCGGCAGACGGCGGAGCAGGTCGAGGCGATCGTCCGGCGCGAGATCGAGGCCTACGGCGCGGAACACGGCGGCGGCGATGGAGAGGGCGACATCCTGCGGTCGTTGACGACCTTTGTCGGCGGCGGCGGGCCGCGGTTCTGGTTCTCGGTCGCGCCGGAACCGGCGCAGCTGAATTACGCGCAGACGATCATCGAGGTCTACGACAAGCACGCCACCGGGCATCTCGTCGAGCCGCTGCAGCGCGCGCTCGACGCCGAAGTGCCCGGCGCCCGCATCGACGTGCGGCAGCTGGCGACGGCGTCCTCGGCGTCGCTGCCGGTCGCCGTCCGCATCTCCGGCGACGATCTGTCGACCCTCCGCCAGCTGGCGGCCGAGGCCTCCGGGGTGTTCCGCGCGATTCCATTCGCCGAGCGCGTCCGCGACGACTGGGGCCCGGAGAGCTTCGAGGTGCGGCTGAAGACCGATCCGGAGCGCGCGAACCTCTCGGGGCTCACCAACCTCGACGTCGCCGCGGCCTCCTCGTCGGCGATGAACGGGGCGCCGCTGACGGTCCTGCGCGAGGGCGACCGGCAGATCCCGGTGGTCGCGCGGCTGCGCGCCGAGCAGCGGGCGGCGCTCTCGGACATCCGCAGCCTCTATGTGTACTCCCTGCGCGGGTCGCAGAAAGTGCCGCTCGAGGCAATTTCCTCGGTCAGCTACGACATGCGGACCGAGAAGCTGCAGCGCCGCAACCAGTTCCGCACGATCACGGTCGGCGCGTTCCCCTCGGCCGACCGGCTGCCCTCGGAGCTGCTGGCATCGGCGATGCCCGGCCTGACGAAGCTGCAGAAGTCGCTGCCGCCGGGGTATCACCTCGAAATCGGCGGCGAGCAGGAGGACCAGGACTCCGGCTTCCACGACATGACGATCGTGATGATCATGTCGATCGTGATGATCTACCTGGCGCTGGTGCTGCAGTTCAAGCACGCCACCAAGCCGTTCATCGTCTTCGCGGCGATTCCGTTCGGCGTCGCCGGCGCGCTCGCGACGCTGTGGCTGATGGGGATGCCGTTCGGCTTCATGGCCTTCCTCGGCGTCGCCAGCCTCATCGGCGTCATCGTCAGCCACATCATCGTGCTGTTCGACTTCATCGAGGAGATGCACGCGCACGGCAAGCCGCTCATCGAAGCGCTGCTCGACGCCGGGATCGTGCGGCTGCGGCCGGTGATGATCACGGTCGCGGCCACGGTGACGGCGCTGTTCCCGCTCGCGGCCCATGGCGGGCCGCTGTGGGAGCCGATGTGCTACGCGCAGATTGGCGGGCTGACGGTGGCGACCTTCGTCACGCTGCTGCTGGTGCCGGTCCTCTACGCCATCTGCGTGCTCGACCTGAAGATGGTGAAGTGGGAGGCCGCCGCTCCGGCCGTGGAGACCGTCTGACCCGGCGACTCAGTTTCCTCTATACCTTTTCCGCTACACCAACCCCCACCTTCGGGCCTGCGCCGGCTGTCGCGGGTTCGCGTGTGTCCCCCGCATGAAGTACAAGACTCCGCCGAGAAAAGCCTGCCGATCGTGTGACTCGATTGTGGCCGGCACCAGCCGCACGTTTTGTGGCGTGCACAATTCTCTCGTCCGCCTCCTGCCGCATCCTCAGGGCTTGCAAACAGATACGTCTCCGATGCTGCGATCGACCGGAACGGTGCGTGATCGATTGGCGATTCGTCTTCACGAGGGTGCGGATTATGCAGCAGGGCGCTCACCTCGGTGACGCAACCCTCTGGTTCGGAGATCAACACGGCACCCGACATCGCGTGCCGCAGGCAGGACGCCTTGCATCGGATAGAACGGGCATCGCCCGACGTCCATCGCTTCGTGTTGCAGCGCGTCGCCAACCGCGCCGACGCTGCCGACATCTCGCAAGAAGCCTTGCTCATCGCGTGCTCGAAGCTCGCGACCTTCCGCGGCGACAACCTGAACGCCTGGTTGTTCGCGATCGCCCGCAACCTGATCATCGACTACTACCGGTCGCAGGGGCGTTTCACCTTCGTTGCGGTGACGCCGGCCGAAGGAGAAACCGAGCCGGCGCTGCAGATTCCGCACGACGCGGTGCTGGCCGAGTGCGAGTTCCGCCAGCGTCTCTCTTCGTGGCTCGAGTGCTGCACGACCAGCCTGGGTCTCGAGGAGCAGGTCGCCGTGCTCCAGTCCGACGTCTACGACTATCGCGACAAGGACTCGGCGGCGATGCTGGGGATGAGCGTGGCCAGCTTCAAGCTGCTGCTGCACGGCGCGCGCACGCGCCTCAGGGAAATCAGTAACGGCGGTCTCCTGACGCGCAGCGCCAGCCGGGGCCACGGCCTGCAGGTGCCGACGCCGCCGGCGCAGATGCGCTATCGCCTCGGCGTCAGCTGTCACATCGGCGCCAGCGAGCTCGCCGCGCTGCGGCGCAAGCTCGTTGACGGTCTGAAGATGGCGGCGTTCTCCGCCTGCTTCTTCGTCCACGAGTGGATCGACCTGGAGGTGCTCGACGCGCTCCTCGATTTGTAGCTTTTCGCCACCGCTCCGCGCCGCAGCCGCGTTCACTACCACGCCATACTGTCCGTCTGCCACGAAGTTAAGTCT
>CAVTHG010000005.1:0-540000 GCA_963734375.1 uncultured Acidobacteriota bacterium
ACGGGCGACGCGAGGAGTCGTCGAAGGCTGAATGCGATCATGACCGCCTACTCTAGCAAACAACCCGGCCGTCGCTGCCGAAACTTGGCCGCCGGCTCTACCGTGCGCGGCATGGAATGCATCATTCGCGTACTTCACGCGGGAAGTGGTCCGCAGTCTTTGCTACTGCGCTGGCACGATCTTCTCGCTTGATCGTCGTCGAAAGACGATGGCATCGTCGTCGTCCATGAGCGTCTCGCAGGCTTCGCGCGACGACGTGCTGACGCGGCTGCGGACGCACTTCGGCCATCAGCAGTTCCGCCAGGGACAGGAAGAGATCGTCGCCGCCGTGCTCGGCGGGCGCGACGTGCTCGCGGTGATGCCGACCGGGTCGGGCAAGTCGCTGGGCTACCAGCTGCCCGCGGTGATGCTGCCTGGAACCACGCTGGTGGTGTCGCCGCTGATCTCGTTGATGAAGGATCAGGTCGACGAGCTGAACCGCCGCGGCATCGGCTCGGCATCGCTTCACTCCATGCTGTCCGCCGACCATCGGCGCGAAGTGTTGAGCGCCGCGCGCGCCGGTGCGTTGCGGCTGTTGTATGTGGCGCCGGAACGCTTCGCCTCGGATCAGTTCCTGCGGCTCCTTGGCGAGCTCGCCGTCGCCCGCTTCGTCGTCGACGAAGCGCATTGCGTCTCCGAGTGGGGCCACGACTTCCGCCCCGACTACCGCCGGCTGCGCGCCGCCGCGGCGCTGTGCCGGACGATCGATCGCGCCGCCACGCGTCCGCCGATCGCCGCCTTCACCGCCACGGCGACGCCAGAGGTGCGCGCCGACATCGTGGCGCTGCTCGGCCTCGAGGAGCCGCAGGTGCTCGTTGCCGGGTTCGATCGGCCGAATATCTACCTGCGCGTCGAGCGGGCCGACAGCGACGAGGACAAGAACGAACTGCTGCCCGGCCTGGTACGCGGACGCCGCGCGCTCGTGTATGCGGCGACGCGGAAAACCACCGAAGCCGCGGCGTCGTGTCTGAAGTCGTCGGGTGTCGAGGCGGCCGTGTATCACGCCGGCCTCGAGGACCGCGAGCGGATGCGGGTGCAGGATGCGTTTGCCGCCGGATCGCTGCCGGTGGTATGCGCGACCAATGCGTTCGGTATGGGCATCGACCGCCCCGACGTCGACGCCGTGGTCCACTATGCGATTCCGGGATCGGTCGAGGCGTACTACCAGGAGATCGGGCGCGCCGGCCGCGACGGGCGTGCCGCGACCGCGACGCTGCTGTGGGACCCGGCCGACGTGTCGACCCGGCGCTTCCTCATCGACAGCCCTCGCCGCGACAGGCCTGGACACAAAGCGGCGGCGATCGACCCGGCGGAAGTGGCGAAGAGGCGGGAGCTCGAGCACCGGAAGCTGCAGCGGATGATCGACTACGCCGACACCTCCTCGTGCCTTCGCGCGACGATTCTCCGTTATTTCGGCGACCCCGCGGTCCGCGATCCGTGCGGCTCGTGCGAGACGTGCCGTCCCGGCGCGCTCGACGCCTACGAACAATTGCTCGTGCAGCACCTGTTGTCGGGCATCGCGCGCGCCGGCGAACGATACGGACGCCACCGCATCATCGCGATGCTGCGCGGCCACACCGGCGAGCTTCCGGCCGCGCTGACCAGACTCTCGACAACCGGTGTCCTCCGCCACGAGCCGGCCGATGCGCTCTATCGATGGATTGACGCGGCGGTCGCGGCTGACCTGGTCGTCGTCTCGAAGGATCAGGTACCGGACGTTACGCCTCAGCGAGCAAGGGAGGGAGGTTGTCAGCGGCCGGATTCAGGAGGTCAAGATCACGCGGCCGTCGATGCCGGTCGGGCTGTCCGCATACCGGCGCTATCGCGACGATCTCCCGCACGAACTGCGCGCGGAACTGAGATTTCGCCGCCGGGCGGCCCGGTTCGGACGTTGGGACACCGACCCATGGTAAACCTCCAGCGCGAGGGATCCTGTCGAGGAGGTTCTCAGATGCGGGCTGCGGCCTGTCGGACATCGGCATTGGCGGTAACGATGCTCTTCGCCTCGCCCGTTCTTGCGGCGGGCCAGGACTACGCCGGCCGCGAGAAATTACGCGCGCAGTCGAACGAGTTCCGCAAGGAAGTGATCCGGGTGACGGACGGCGTGTACGTGGCCGTTGGTTATTCGGCCAGCAACGTGATCGTGATCCAGGGCGACGGCGGGTCGATCATCGTCGATACCTCCACCGACTCAAACGCCGCGCGCACGATCAGGACTGCGTTCGGGAGTCTCCTCGGCTTGCCCGTGCGCGCGATCATCTACACCCACTCCCACGCGGACCACACCGGCGGGGCGCGTGCGTTTGCCGGAGATGATCGTCCCGAGGTCTACAGCCACCAGCGGCTCCTGGATGCCGTGCCGGACATCGGCCGCGCCGGGCGCGATGGCGCCGACCAGTTCGGCATGGCGCTGCCGGATTCGCTGTACATCAACGCCGGCGTTCAAATGGAATATGGGCGGGTCACGCCTCCGACTCGGGAAGGCTACCTGCCTCCCACCCGCACCTTCAGCGGCGACCAGCTGTTGCTGACCGTTGCCGGCGTGCGGCTGCAGCTCCTGTACACACCGGGCGAGACGATGGACGCGATCTCGGTCTGGCTGCCTGACAAACGCGTGCTGATGCCCGGAGACAACTTCCTGCGCGCGTTCCCGAACATCAGCCCGATCCGTGGCGCGCGGCCACGTATTCCCGAGGATTGGATCGCCAGTCTCGAGAAGATGATCGAGCTTGGACCGGAGTACGTGGTGCCGAGCCACACGCGGCCCGTCGGGGGTGGCGCCGCTGCGCGCGCCGCACTCACGGCGTACCGCGATGGCATCAAGTCGATTCTGGACCAGACGATTCAGGGCATGAGGCAGGGCGAGCGTCCAGGCGAACTGGTGCAGCACGTGAAGCTTCCGCCCGATCTGGCGGGCAACCCGTACCTCCAGGAGTTCTACGGCAGTGTCGAGTGGACCGTGCGGGGCGTCTACGCGGACCGCGTGGGCTGGTTCGAGGGAAGTGCCACCAACCTGTTTCCGCTTCCGGAGAAGGATCGCGCAACAAGGCTGGTCGGCCTGATCGGTGGTCCCGACCAGGTATTGGCACGCGGGCGCGAGGCCCTGGCCGCGCGCGACTTCAAATGGGCCGCCGAACTCGCCGACTACGTGCTGGCGAACGACAGCGCAAACGTTGGCGGCGAAGCGGATCAAGGCCCAGGCACTCATCGAGCTTGGCGAGCGGCAGATCAACGCCATCGCCCGAAACTATTACCTGTCCTCGGCCATGTATCTGTTGAAGGATCTTCCACCACAGTGAGCCATTGACGCTTTTCAGCGAGGTGACCGCAGCGCAGCCCGTCAGAGCTGGCGTTACACGCTCGCCCACAGGAAGAGCAGCGTCGCGACGCCGCCGAGCGTGACACGCCCGAGGTGGAGGTATCCCCACCTCACGATCAGTTCGCGGGTGTGCGCGCCCGCGTTCTTCAGGCCGGTCGCGAGCAGCTCGTTGTTGACCGGCCGGATCACGAGCAAGGTCCACGGCCAGGGGCTGACGATCGTGATCGCGCCCGCAAGCCACCGCCAGTCCGCCGTCTGCCACCACGCGACGAGGCCGAGCACGCAGCCGAGCAGCGAGAGCGGCGCCTGCAGCGCCGCGCCGTGCTTGTACGACGGCTTGAACTCGGCGAGCAGCGCCCGGTCGTCGAGCCCCAGTCGAGCGGGTTGCTCGCAGGCGATGACGTAAACCGCGGCGCCGGCGAACATCGCCGCGACAGTGAGCGCGAGTTGTCCGGCGAGTGTGGTCATGCGGTCACTCCTGGCCTCTATCTGATGAGCCTCTGATCGAACTCGAAGTCGTGCGGATCGCCAATCCTTATCGCGGCAAAATCCGAGTGCGCGGGGTTCAGCAGGTAGTTGGTTTCCTCGTCGATGATTGCGCTCGGCACGGCCAGCACTGCCGATGCCACGTCTCTCACCCAGGCGTCGCCGATGGTCGCAAGCTCCCGCGGCGAAGGATCGCTGCGCCAGCCGGCAGGTAGACGGCGTCGATCGACTTTGGCGACCAGCCGCTCGTTGAACCTGCAGGGGATGAGCACGAAAGCTCCGAGCAACGTCGAGCGGTCGAAGTGCACGGCCATCTCGAGCGCGGCCAGCGAGCGCGTACTCGCGACGTAGACCATGCGAACGCCCGGCGAATTCCATCGCCCGCCGAACAGCCGTGCACCCTCGCCGTCGAACGCGTTCGCCGCCCGCCGCTTCTTGACGATGCGCCAGGCGGTGATCAAGTTACGTGAAGACGCCGTGCTCGAGCCGGCCGATCAGGCGCTCAACTTCGAGCGCGCCGACCTCGGTGCGCGCGATCATGAGTGGCGCCTCGTCGCCGAGCGCCTTCTGGGGCTCCGAGAGCCAGTGTTTGGCCGCATCGCGGTCGCCCTCGAACAGGCCGAGCGCCCGCGCGAAGACGCGGGATGCGCGCACCAGGCGGTCGGATTCGTCCCGGCGGAAACGCCCTTCGCGCTTGCGGCGGGTGAGCGTTCGCTGAGGGATATTGACGAGGGCGATCGCCGCGTCGCTTGCCAGCGACGTGTTCGCGAGCAGGCGCTCGAAGGCGCCGTAGGGAAGGCCTTGCTCCACCGAGCTCAGGAGCTGCTGCGGCTCGAAGGCGTCGAGACCCAGCAGCACCACGTAGCTGTTCGCGCCGGGCCCGCCGCCCTTGAGAAATCCGCGGAAGCGCTCCAGGCCCGAGCCCTTGGGCTTCGAAGGCGAGGTTCGCTTGCTGCGCCTCGCTCGAGCCGTTCGGGCGCCGCGTGCCGTGGCGGTGTGAGCCATTAGGCCTCATATTATGCGCCAATTGGCCAATAGGCCAAAGCCGTCAGGAGCTGTCGTGGCGCAGCCCTTCAGGCTTGCCTGGCAAGTCGAGCTGCGCTCTACGAGATCTCGGTCCACACTAAGGGATGGTCCTGGCAGGCGGGAGTTTGTTCGACATCGATGTGCCGGACGGCTTCCGATACCGGAACGACTTCATCAGTGTCGACGAGGAAGCATCCCTGGTGGACGAGATCGCGCGCGTCGAGTTCTCGACCTTCGAGATGCGCGGCGTCGTCGCGCGCCGGCGAGTGGCGTTTTTCGGCCGCTCGTATGATGCGGGCGGCGCGCCGACCCGGCCGGTGCCGGCGTTCCTCGTGCCGTGGCGCGACCGGCTCGCGGCCTGGGCAGCCGTCGATCCCAACGATTTCGCGATGGCGCTGATCAACGAATACCCGCCCGGCGCGCCGATCGGGTGGCATCGCGACGCCCCCCAATACGACATCGTCGGCGGCATCTCGCTGCTGTCGTCGTGCCGGATGAAGTTCCGGCCCTACGTGCGGCCCGGCGCACGGGCGTCAGCGCCGGGCGAGCGGCGATCGGCGACACACGAGGTTGCGCTCGAGCGTCGCTCGGGCTACCTGATGACCGGCGAGTCGAGGAACGCCTACGAACACCACATCCCCGCGGTCGGCGAGCTGCGGTATTCGACTCACGTTCCGATCGATCAGACGCTGAGCAGTCTTCACTCGCAATCCAGAACAGCCACCAGTCGCAGTCCCGAACTCCCTAGCCCCCAGCTCCCAGCCCCAGCCCCCAGCCCCCAGCCCCCAGCCCCGACGCCGCCTTCGCCTCGCCGGGCCGTCTAGAATCGCCCTATCCGGCTGATGTCGAAAAACTGCCCTGCCGTTCGACTACCGGTCAGAGGCGGGGATGACCCTGCCGGATGCGAAGGGAGCTCACGATGCCGACGATCACTCCGTTTCTCTGGTTCGACTCGCAAGCCGAAGACGCGATGCAGTTCTACGCGTCGATCTTCAAGCGTTCGAGGGTGATCGCCACCAACCGGGCGCAGGGGAGGGTGATCTCGGTCAAGTTCGAGCTCGAGAACCAGGAGTTCATCGCGCTGAACGCCGGCCCCGACTTCAAGTTCAACGAGGCGGTGTCGTTCTTCGTCGGCTGCGAGACGCAGCAGGAGATCGACGAGTTGTGGTCGAGGCTGGTCGCGGATGGCGGCTCGCCAGGCCGGTGCGGCTGGCTGAAGGACAAGTTCGGGCTGTCGTGGCAGATCATCCCCAACGCGCTCGGGCGGATGCTTGGCGACCCGGCGACCGGCAGGCAGGTGATGAACGCGATGCTGCAGATGGACAAGCTGGATCTGAAGCGCCTGGAAGAGGCCTCGCGCGCCGCGTGACTATCCATCGCTTCTCGCCGGTGTTCCGGCAAACCGTGAGGCCTGGCCCGGCGGCGGCATCCGGTGGCCAAAGCTGACCGCGGCGCGACGAAGGTCGCGCCTCTCGACACGCGGGTCCAGGAGGCGCTCTCCTGGCTCGAGAAGAAAAGCACCAAACGCGATCGCGACAACCTGGCGCGTTTCGGCATCAACGCCGTCAAGGCGTTCGGCGTGTCGATGGCGAACATCCAGGTGCTGGCGAAGCAGCTCGGGCGCAGCCACGATCTCGCGGCGGCGCTGTGGGACACCGGCTGGTACGAGGCGCGGCTCCTGACCTCGTTCGTCGACGAGCCGGCGCGAGTCACGGCGCGGCAGATGGATCGCTGGTGCCGCGACTTCGACAACTGGGGCATCTGCGACACCGTCTGCTTTCACCTGTTCGATCGCACGCCGTTCGCGTGGGCCAAGGTTTGCGAGTGGCACGACCGGCGCGACGAATTTGCCAAACGCGCGGCCTTTGCGCTGCTCGCCAGCCTCGCACTGCACGACAAGCAGAGCGGCGACGCACCGTTCCTCGAAGGGCTCGAGCTCATCGAACGGGCGGCGAGCGACGAGCGCAACTTCGTCAAGAAAGGTGTGAGCTGGGCGCTGCGGCTGATCGGCCGGCGAAACGCCGCCCTCAACACCGCGGCGATCGCCCTTTCCCGGCGGCTGGCGGAATCTGACAATCCGGCGTCACGCTGGATCGGGAAGGGCGCCGTGAGGGAGTTGACGAGCCCGTTGGTGAAACGCGCGCTCGCGCGCACGCAGAGCACGCAGAGGAAGCAAAGCACGCAGAGAAGGCAGAGTTGAAGAAGGACTCGGCGAGCTCCGCGTGCTCCGCGGTTAGACAGGCGTTGCTATCGAGCCTCGGGCACGACGCCGACATACTTCGCACGCGGCCGAATCAGCTGTCCGGTGGCGTACTGCTCGATCGCGTGTCCGATCCAGCCGATCGTCCGGCCGATCGCGAACATCGTCAGCGGCGCGCCCGGCGGCAGCCGCAGCACGCGCGCGGCCGCGGCGAGCGCGAAGTCGACGTTCGGGCGCTCGCGCAGCGTCGCCGAGGCCGCTGCCGCGAAGTCGAGCACGAACGCCAGCTCCGCCGACTTCGCGTAACGTTCGCGCAGGAGTTCCAGCAGTATCGCCGCGCGCGGGTCGCCGCCGGGATACAGCGGGTGGCCGAAGCCGTCGATCGGTTCGCCCCGCGCCAGCCGCGCGGCCATTGCGCCGCGCAGGTTCCGGGTCCGGCGCAGCGCGCCGAACATCGACTCGACGCGGGCGCCGGCGCCGCCGTGTCTCGGCCCTTCGAGCGCCGCCAGGCCGGCGATCACCACCGAGTACGGGCTCGAGCCAGACGACGCGACGCAGCGGGCGGTGAACGACGACACGTTCAACTCGTGGTCGGCGCAGAGGATCAGGGCGGTGCGGATCACATCGGCGCCGCGCGCCTCTACGCCCCACGCGCGCGCCAGCGTGCGATCGATCGCGGCCATGCCGCCGGACTCTTCGCCCGACGCGATCGCGGTGAGGAGGTGCAGAATGCGCCAACCGCACGATGCAGCGCCCGATGGCCGGATGTCGAAGGCCATCGGATCGCCGGCCGCGGCGGCAGCGAGCGCTGACTGCGCGCGGCCGACGAACGGCAATCCGCCCGATCTCAACAACTGGCCGGTGCCGGCCCTCGCCGGACGCGTTCGCGCCGGCAGCGCGGTGGAGAGCGGCGCGTCGAACCGTCCGGTCCAGACGAGCGAGGCAACCTCTTCCACCGATCGCGATCGCGCCAGCATCGCCACGTCGTGTCCGCGGTAGTAGAGCCGCTTCCCGTCGATGAACGTGATCGACGACTCGAGGATCGGCATTCCCCATTGCAGCGCCCGCGCCGCCGCCTTGTCCGGATTGCGCCGCTCCTCGGTCCGCCGCCGCAGCCGCTCCACATCGTCGCGCGCATAGCCGCGCTCGCGCGTCGCGCCCGGCATCGGCTGCGACCGCAGGAAGCCGCGGCTGACGTAGGCGTAGAGCGTGGCGCGGCTGACGCGCAGCAGCGCGGCGGCGTCCGCGGCGGACATCCACGCGGCAGCGGCATCAGGGACTCATATTGATTGTTCAATCAATGTTGACACGATCATACACGAGCGCTACCGTTCGGACATGGTCAACAGCGGGCTCGAGGGCGTCGTCGCCGCGACGACGCGGCTGAGCGATGTCGATGGCGAGCGCGGCGAGCTGATCATCGCCGGCTACCCGGTCGGCGAGCTCGCGGCGCACGCGAGCTTCGAGGAGACGACGTGGCTGCTGTGGCACGGCGCGTTGCCGTCGGCGCAGCAGCTGGAAGCATTTCGTGCCGGGCTCGCCGCCGAGCGGGCGCTGACGCCGGCCGCGCTCGCGCTGTTGCGCGAATGCGCTGAGCGGAGCATCGATCCGATGGACGCGCTGCGCATCGCCGCCGGCGCAATCTCGTTGACTTCGAACGATGCCGGACCGATCGTGGCGACAGTTCCCGACGATGGTCGCCGCGTTCTGGCGGCTGCGTGGCGGCGCCGAGCCGCTCGCCGCCGCGGCGCGATCTCGGGCACGCGGCGAACTTCCTCTACATGCTGAGCGGCGACGACCCGGATGCCGAGCGCGTGCGCGGTCTCGAGACGTATCTCAACACCGTCGTCGACCACGGCCTCAACGCCTCGACGTTCACCGCCCGCGTGATTACCTCCACCGGATCGGATCTGGTGTCAGCGGTGGTCGGCGCGCTCGGGGCGCTGAAAGGGCCGCTGCACGGCGGCGCGCCCGGGCCGGCGCTCGATCTGGTGTTCGAGATCGGCGACGCCTCGCGGGCTGAGGACGTGCTGCGCCGCAAGATCGAGAGCGGCGAGAAGCTGATGGGCTTCGGCCACCGCGTCTACAAGGTCCGCGACCCGCGCGCCGACGTGCTGGCCGCGGCGGCCGAGCGGATGTTCACGCGCGGCGGCGACATGTCGCTCTACACGCTGGCGCGTGCGGTCGAGGCGACGGCGCTGCGCCTGCTCGAGGAGTACAAGCCGGGCCGCCGGCTGCAGACCAACGTCGAGTTCTACACCGCGCTGCTGCTGCACGGCCTCGGACTCGACGTCGCGCTGTTCACGCCGACCTTCGCGATCAGCCGCGTCAGCGGCTGGATCGCGCACGCGATGGAGCAGCGCCGCGCCAACCGCATCATCCGCCCGCAGTCGGTGTACACCGGCCCCCGCGATCAGAAGTGGGTGCCGATTGCGGAGAGGGGATCGATTGCGGCAACAAGCCACAGGAACCACGAAGCACACGAAGGACACGAAGCACACGAAGAAGAAACTTCTTTCTCGAGCGAGTTCTTCTTCGTGGCCTTCGTGTTCGTTCGTGCCCTTCGTGGTTAGCGAAGCTGGTTGTCGCTATCCTTCCAGGTGCGCCTTCAACCTCGCGAACGCATCGTCCCACTGCCGCCCGATCAGGCTGAGCGCGCGGCGCGCCTCTTCGAGCTTGCCCGGGTTCAGGGCCCAGACGTGCTCGCGCCCTTCGCGGCGGCTGTCGACCAGGCCGGCCGACGCGAGCACCTGCAAGTGCTTGGTGACGGCCTGCCGCGTGATGGCGCCGCAGCTTTCCGACAGCACCGAGATCGATCCGGGGCCGCCGGTCGACAGGCGGTTGACCAGCGCGAGCCGCGTCTCATCGCCCAGCGCCGCGAACAGCACCGCGGCGGTCGCGAGCGACCGTTCACCGCGCCGCTTCGGCATGCTTCTGCAGCCACGTGAGCACTTCCGCCCAACCCTGGCTGTTGTCGTTGAACACCTTGGCCCGCCGCTCGAGCGAGATCTCGTCGAAGCCGGTCTCCGAGAGGATGACTTTGGTGCCGCTGCCGGCCGGCTCGAGCTCGAAGGTGACCGTGGTGCGCGCCTCGCGCGAGTAGTCGACCTTCGGATCGACCTCGCCCGGGTGCCATTGCCAGACCAGCCGCTTCGGCGGCGTCACCTCGACGAACCGCACCTTGAAGCGCTGTCCCTCGTACCCCTGATGCGTCGACGTCATCTGCACTTCGCTGCCCGGCGCGATGGTGCCTTCAATCTGCACCTTGAACCAGGCCGAAAGCTCCGCCGGGTCGGTCAGCGCGCGCCACACGCGCGCGGGCGGAGCATTGATCTCGATCGTCCTGTCGATCCGGCCAATCTCGAGCATCGTCATGTGCAACCTCCAGGTTGCAGGTTAGCGCAAGCCGTTGCTTTGTGCAACCGTAAGGTTGCCCATCCCTTGTAGCCAGGATCTTGGCGGGAACCACGAAGGTCACGAAGAACACGAAGGTCACGAAGAAAACCCCTTTGTACTGAATTCTCTTCGTGTCTTCGTGGTCTTCGTGTCCTTCGTGGTTAAGCGTGGCTGGTTGCCGCTAGCCCGACGCCCGTCACGGATCGCGCAGCCACTCGTTGAGCACCGCGTAGCGGACGACGTCGGTGCGCCCGCGCAGATTCAGCTTGCGCATCGCGTTCGCCTTGTGGACTTCGACCGTCTTGACGCTGATGCTGAGAGCCGACGCGATGTCCTTGTTGCTGTAGCCGACGGCCATCATGCGAAGGACCTCCGTCTCGCGCTCGGTCACCGGCGGCGTCCCCGCGCGCCGCCGCGGATCGCGCGGGTAGTCGGGCGGCGGCAACGCCGGGTCGAGATAGCGGCCGCCGGCGGCGGCGACGCGAATCGCCGTCAGCAGCTCCGCCGACGGGCTCTGCTTCAGCACATAGGCCGATGCGCCCGCGCTCATCAGCTCCTGCACGTAGGCATCGTCGTCGTGGCGCGTCAACGCCACCACCGCGGTCGGCGGCTCGGCGCCTCTCAGCGCCCTCGCGGCGGTCAGGCCGCTCATCCCCGGCATCGTCAGATCGAGCACGACCACGTCGGGGCTCACCTCGCGCACCTGTTCGAGCGCGGCGTTCCCGTCGGCCGCTTCGCCGACGACCTGCATGTCGTCCTGCGCGTTGACGAGGAGACGGAGCCCTTCGCGAACCGTCTCGTGATCGTCAGCGAGCAGAACCCGAATCATGCGGGCGCCTCACGTCCGGTCCTCACCGCCGAATCCACCGGACGCCGGAGGTAGATCGACGTCCCCTTGCCGGGCGCCGATTCGACCTGCAGCGTCGCGCCGGCCAGCGACCGCCCGCTCGCGCATGCCGGCGAGGCCCAGGCCATTGGCGCGGAAGCCGTCGCCGGCCGCATCGAAGCCGACGCCGTCGTCCTCGATGACGAGCACGACCTCGCCGTCGTTCACCGCCAGCACGACATCGGCGCGGCTCGCGTGCGCATGCTTGGAGATGTTGTTGAGCGCCTCCTGGGCGACGCGGTAGAACGCCACCTCGGCGTCGCGCGGGATCTGGCCGTTCTCGAACCCTCCGAAACGGAACTCCGCCGGGATGCCGACGTGCGCCGACCACTCGGTGACGAAGCGCGGCAGCGCGGCGGCGAGGCCGAGCTCGTCGAGCGCGGCAGGACGCAGCTCCCAGGCGAGGAAGTCGAGGTCGCTGCCGATCTGTTGCGTCAACGCGAGCGCGCGGGCGACCTCGTCGCCGCCGGCGTCGGAGCTCCCGCGGTTCTGCTGGCAGCGCTCGAGCGCGAGGCGGAGCGTCGTCAGCTGCTGCCCGAAATGGTCGTGCAGGTCGCGGGCGATGCGCCGGCGCTCGTCCTCCTGCGCGCTCACCAGACGGTGGAGCAGCGTCGTCACCGACAGCTTCGCCTCCTCCTGCTCGACGACCGCGGCCTGCAGCTCGCTCGTCCGCATGCGCACGCGTTGTTCGAGCTCGTCGTGCGCTCCCTTGAGCGCGTCGGCCGCCAGTTGCTGGCCGGTGAGGTCGCGCGCGATCTTCGCGAAACCGATCCCGCCCGTGCCCAGGCGCCTGGTGACGCCGCTGCAGTAGAACCGCGTGCCGTTCTTGCGCAGATGGTAGCGTTCGTCCACGGCCCGCCCGATACGCCGCGCCTCGGCCAGCTCCTTCATCGGCATCCCCGCGTGCCGATCTTCAGGCGTGAACAGCAGGCTGCTGTCGTTGCCGAGGATCTCGTCAGCGGTGTAGCCGAACATGCGCTCCGCGCCCGGGTTCCAGGAATCGATGGCGCCCTGTTCGGTCATCGTGAAGACCGCGTAGTCGAGCGCGCTGTCCACCAGCATGCGCAGCCGTTCCTCGCTCTGCCGCAGGTGTTCGACGGCGACGTGCCGCTCGCTGATGTCCTGGAAGGTGATGACCACGCCATCGATGCGGTTGTCGCTGGTCCGGTAAGGGCGCAGCCGCATCAGGTGCCAGTGGTCGTTGTCGCTCTGCACTTCGCGCTCGATCGGCGTCAGGCGATCGAGCACGCGCTGCACGTCGTCATGAACGCCGGCATACGACAGCTTGCTGGTGATGTCGGAGAGCAGCCGGCCGCCGTCGCTGTCGAGCAGGTTGAAGACCTCGCGGGCGAGCGGCGTCGAGAACTTCACCCGCAGCGAGCGGTCGAGGAAGATCGCGCCGATGTCGGTGGCGTTGATGAAGTTCTGGAAGTCGTTGTTGGTGACCGCGAGCTCGTCGATCTTGATCTTCAGCTCCTCGTTGACGGTGGTGAGCTCCTCGTTCACCGACTGCAGCTCTTCCTTGCCGGTCTCGAGCTCCTCGGCCGCCGAGCGCAGCTCCTCGTTCATCGCCTGCAGCTCTTCGTTCGACGCCTTCGCCTCTTCGACCTGGGTCTCGTACTGCTCGATCGTCGACCGCAGCTGCGCCTTGAGCCGCACCAGCTCTTCCTCGAGGTGCAGCACCACAGGCTCGGCGGGGCTGGTCAGCGTTCGTGAGGGTTCGTCATCGGCGCGCTCGACCCGGTCCCGCCTCCTCGAACACCACCAGGAAGAACCCCCGCGCCGGGTCGCCGTCGCGCAGCGCCGGCCGGACAGAGAGGTCGACGCGCGCGGTGCCATTCTCCCGCGTGACGACGATGCCGCGCACGTCGACAGTGATGCGATCGCGCGCGGCCTGGTGCAGCGCGGTGCGCAGATCCGGCCGCAGCTCTGGCTGCACGAGCAGCAGCAGATCGCGCGTCAGCTCGCCGCCGCGAATCTGCATGTAGCGGCCGGCGCGCTCGGACATGTGGACGACGTGATGATCGGCGCTGATGATCACCGACGGCGGCGCGTACTGCTCGAGCATCCGCTGGTGGAGATCGGCCGGTGCAAGACGATCGGCCGAACGTGCCTCGGGTATGCGCGCGGGACGCGTCATCGTCGGCGCGCCGACGACCAGCGGCACGGCCAGCCGGCTCGTCACCGTGCGGCTCTCGTAGACGTGCGCCTCGCTGTCGACGCGCATGAACAGCTCGTTCGAGCCTTCCGGCGATTCCGAATTGCCGACGAACAGGTATCCGCCAGGCCGCAGCGCGAAATGAAACGTTTCGATCACGCGCTCCTGGACGGCGCGGTTCAAGTAGATGAGGAGGTTGCGGCAGGAGATGAGGTCGAGGTGCGAGAACGGCGGATCCTTGACGAGGTTGTGCTGCGCGAAGAGCACCTGCTCGCGCAGTTCGCGGCGAATGCGATAACCGGCCGGGTCGCGGACGAAGAACCGCTGCAGTCGCTCCTCCGACACCTCGGCGACCTCCGCCGCCGAGTACAGCCCTTCGCGGGCGATCGAGATCGCCCGCAGGTCGAGATCGGTCGCGAACAGCTGGATCGCCGGCCTGTCGAGCGGGTTCGCCATGTGCTCGGCGAGCAGGATCGCGATCGAGTACGCCTCCTCGCCGGTCGCGCATCCGGGGATCCACACCCGCACCTGCTCGGTCACGCCCTTGTTGCTGAAGAGCCGCGGGATGATGCGCTGCTCCAACGCCCGCCATGCCGTCCCGTCGCGGAAGAAATTGGTCACGCTGATGAGCAGTTCCTGCATCAGCGACACGGCCTCGGCCGGCTCCTGCCGGATCAGCCGCGCGTAGTTGGCGATCGACGGCACTTCTCGCAGCGTCATGCGCCGCTCGACGCGGCGGCGCACGGTCGCCAGCTTGTAATTGGAAAAGTCGTGACCGGTGCGAACGCGCAGCAGCGCGAGCACCTCGCGCATCGCATCCCCGTCATCGTTGACCGCGTCGCCCGGCTCGGCATCGGGAATGTCGCGGCGGAGGTGCTCGATGTAGGCGGCGATTTTTGCCGGCATCGCCCTGACCGGCAGGATCGACGTCGACCAGCCCGGTGGCGATCGAGTTGCGCGGCATGTCGCCGTAGTCGGCCTCGGCCGGATCCTGGGCGATCACCAGGCCGCCGTACGCCTTGATGCGCTTCACGCCTGCCGACCCATTGGGGCCGGTGCCGGAGAGCACGACGGCGACCGAGCGTGATCCGTGGCTGTCGGCCAGCGCACGGAAGAAGACGTCCACCGGCGCACGGCGCTCTTCCGTTCGCGTGAAGTCCGCGACCGACAGGTGACCGCCGGAGATCGTCAGGCTCTTGTTCGGCGACAGGACGTAAACGTGATCGGCTTCGATCGCGACGCTCGACGTCACCTGGGCGACGGGCATCGCCGACGCACTCTGCAGCACTTCGGCAAGGTGGCTGTCACGGTCGGGAGAGAGATGCAGGATGACGACGTAGGCGGCGCCGCTCGGCAGTTCGACGTGCGAGAAAAATTCACGCAGGGCGCCGATGCCGCCGGCCGACGCGCCGATCCCGACAACCGGCGGCGTGTCGTGCGGTCCGTCCGGTTGAGGCGGATCGTTCTTGTCGTTGACGCGCTCCGCCATACCGGGCCACCTTCGATTCGACCGTAACTATAGCGTGGGCTGATGCCAGCACGGCACATCATCGTCGTCGGCGCGTCGGGAGGTGGAATGTGGGCGCTCAAGCGCTCGGCGGCACCGGCCACGCGTAGTCCGGTCACACAGCCCGCTCGCGGCGGAACGTGGGCGAGGGTATCGAGGAGGCGATGATTTGGCAGCCCTGAAGGGCTGCGCTACGCGAAGGCTATGGGTTCAACTCCCTGACCGGGCGCACTTCGATCGAGCCTTCGCGCGCCGGCGGAATCCTCGCCGCCACCTGGATCGCATCGTTCAGGTCGCGCGCTTCGATCAGGTAGAAGCCGGCGAGCTGTTCCTTCGTTTCGGCGAACGGGCCGTCGGTCACCGACACCTTGCCGTTGCGCACCCGCACCGTCGTCGCGGTCTCGACCGGCTGGAGCGCCTCGGCGGCGACGAGCAGACCGCGCTCGCGGAAGCCGGCGCCGCAGTTGGCGCACTCGCGGTCGGGAACGGCGTGCAGCTTCTGCTCTTCGAGATAGACAAGGCACAGATACTTCATCGGGCTCCCCATGCTGGCTGGTGACATTCGGCCTCCTTGGCAGTCGCCAGCGTCAGGAATGTGCCTGACGACTGCTCGAGCGCTCCACCTGATAGTCGGGAGCAGGCGGCCGGGATCGACATCGGCGATTTCAGGGCAATTTACGACGAAAGTTCGGCCAGGCGCCGCTCCAGGAAGCGGCGCTCCGGTTCCTGGTGCGTGAGCTTGAGGGCGCGCTTGTAGGCGCCGCGGGCATCCTCGGTCCGTCCCAGCCGGCGGCAGAGCTCGGCGCGGGCTGCGTGGGCCGGTCGGTAGTCGCGCAGGTCGCCGCGGTCGAGGATCTCGTCGATGATCGCCAGGCCGGCCGCCGGGCCGTCGCGCATCGCCACCGCGACCGCCCGATTCAGCTCGACGACCGGCGAGTCGTTGAACCGGAGCAGCACGTCGTACAGGCCGACGATTTCTTCCCAGTCGGTGGCCGCCGGGTCTGCGGCGCCGGCGTGCACCGCCGCGATCGCGGCTTGAATCGCGTACGGACCGTAGCGCCGTGAGGACAGCACCTCGCGAACCAGTTGCGATCCCTCGGCAATCATCTCGCGATCCCAGAGCGACCGGTCCTGATCGTCGAGGAGGATCAGCTCGCCCGACGGCGACGAGCGCGCCGCGCGCCGCGATTCGTGGAGCAGCATCAGCGCGAGGAGGCCGCGCGCTTCCGGCTCCGGCAGGAGCTCGACGAGCAGCCGGCCGAGACGGATCGCTTCCGCCGACAGATCGTGTCTCGTCACGAGCGCTCCCGACGAAGCGGTATAGCCCTCGTTGAACACCAGATAGACGACGCGCAGGACCGTGTCGAGGCGCTCGGGCAGCTCGGCGTGGGTGGGCACCTGATACGGGATGCGCGCATCGCGGATCTTCGACTTGGCGCGGACGATCCGCTGGGCGAGCGTGGGGGCGGGAGTGAGAAACGCCCGCGCGATCTCCTCGGTCGTCAGGCCGCAGACTTCGCGCAGGGTGAGCGCCACCTGCGCGTCGGAGGCGAGCGAGGGGTGGCAGCAGGTGAAGATCAGGCGCAGCCGATCGTCTTCGACGCTTTCCTCGTCGGCCCAGGCGGCGGTGTCGTCCACCGCGAACTCCTCGGCGGCGCCCTCTTCGTCGAGCTGATCGAATCTGGCGCGGCGGCGGAGGCCGTCAATCGCCTTGAACCGGCCGGCGGACACCAGCCAGGCGCGCGGGTTCGCGGGCACTCCTTCTTTCGGCCATTGCTCGAGCGCGGCGCGGAACGCGTCCTGGAGGGCTTCTTCGGCGACGTCGAAGTCGCCGAGCAGGCGGATGAGCGTGGCCAGAACCCGCCGTGAGTCCGAGAGATAGACGGCGCTGACCGTTTCCTGTACCGAGGCTGTGGCCGACACTGAACCCCGATCAGACCACCATCGCGGCCGCGTGCGCAAGGTCGAGCCGCTGCCACGACGTGGGGAGCGCAGAGACCGCAGAGCACGCAGAGATTTTTTGGCGGGGCGGATTGCAGCCAGGCCATATGGGCCTGCCTCTCGGACCCGTAGCAGCGCTGATCGCCTCCGCCAAGGCTGCCGGCGAGTCTCGCCGAAGCGCTTCGCGCGAAGGCGGAAGGGCTGCGCTACGTTCCTGGAAGAATGACCAGCTGTCCTCTGCGGTCCCTGCGGCCTCTGCGTTCGAATCGATGTCGATCGGTGGAAGGGTCGTTCGACTACGGAGCAGAGGAGAAACGACATGAGACTGAACAAGGGTTTGTGGGTCGCTCAGGGGATGTTGGCCGCTCTCTTTCTGTTCGCCGGCGTGTCGAAGCTGATGCTGCCGATCGAGGCGATGGCCGGGCCGGTGGCGTTCCCGGGGTGGTTCCTGCGCTTCATCGGTGTGGTCGAGACGCTCGGCGCGGTTGGCCTGATCCTGCCGTGGCTGTTCAAGATCCGTCCGGAGCTGACGCCGCTTGCCGCCTCCGGCCTGGTGATCATCATGCTCGGCGCGACGGTGGTGACGCTCATCGGCGGCATGGGCCCGGCGGCCGCGATCCCGTTCGTCGATCGGCGCGCTCGCGGCGTGGGTGGCCTACGGCCGGGCCCTGCGGACGCCTGCCGTGTGCTGAACGCAGAGCTCGCAGAGCACGCAGAGAGTTCTGTGGGTTGTCCTCTGCGGGCTCCGCGGCCTCTGCGTTCCGTGCACCGCGTTCGCGGCTATGCGCGGCGTCAGAAGACGATCAACGCAGAACTCGCGGAGACCGCGGAATCTGAATCCTTCGTGTCCTTTGTGTCCTCAGTGTTGAGTACACGCCACGGGTCAGCCCACGCGTCGGGGTGCCGGCGGCTGCTGGCACGGCGTCCGCCGTAGGTCAGCGAAGGTAGAAGGCCTGCCCTAAGACAAATGCCAAGAAATTCTCTGCGTGCTCTGCGTGCTCTGCGTTAAGCGTCGTGCTGTGGCGGCGGCTGTCGCTGCGAACGGGAGTAGAATTCGCCCTTCGCCACAGCAAGGAGAGCCGCGCTATGGCCCGACCGCCTCGCCGTTCCGTCGGACGCCGTGGGTTCCTGAAGGACGCCGCCGCTGGTGCGGCTGCACTGGTCGCGGCCCCGGCGCTCGCAGGGGGAGCTCAAACGCCGCCGCAGGCGCAGCTGCGTCCCACCGCGCCGCCGCCGTCGGCGGGCCTGGTCGCCGCCGAAACCACTCCGCCGCCGCCGCGCGTCGACGTCTACACCACCGACCGGCCCGGCTCCGACTTCATGGCCGACGTCCTGAAGTCGCTCAACTTCGAGTACGTCGCGGCCAATCCCGGTTCGTCGTTCCGCGGGCTGCACGAGTCGTTCATCAACTACGGCGGCAACAAGAGCCCCGAGCTTCTGACCTGCTGCCACGAAGAGTCGTCGGTGGCGATGGCGCACGGCTACGCGAAGATCGAAGGCAAGCCGATGCTGGTGATGGCGCACGGCACGGTCGGCCTGCAGCACGCGTCGATGGCGATCTACAACGCCTACGCCGACCGCGTGCCGGTCTACATCGTGCTCGGCAACATCGCCGACGCCGGCTGGCGGCGCAGCGACGTCGAGTGGACGCACAGCGTGCAGGACGCGGCGGCGATGGTGCGCGACTACACCAAGTGGGACGACATGCCGGCGTCGCTCGGCCACTTCGCCGAGTCGGGCGTCCGCGCGTACAAGATCGCGATGACGCCGCCCTACGGTCCGGTGGTCATCGTTGCCGATGCCGTGCTGCAGGAGGAAGGGATCGCCGAGGCGGAGCGCGGAAAACTGCGCGTGCCGAAGCTCTCGCCGACCTCGCCGCCCGCGGCCGACGCCGGCGCGATCGCCGAGCTGGCGAAGATGCTCGTCGCCGCCGAGAGCCCCGCGATCGTCGCCGGCCGCGTGGCGCGCACGCCGGCAGGCCTGACGCGCCTCACCGAGCTCGCCGAGCTGCTGCAGGCGCCGGTGCACGACGGCCAGTTCATGCTGCGCATGAACTTCCCGACCCGCCATCCGCTCGAACGAACGCCGGCAGCCTCGACCGACGCCGATTTCATCCTCGGGCTCGAGAAGCCGGACTTCTTCCTGGCAACGCACCGGCTGACGCCGGTCAACCGCTTCGGGATGGAGGCACGGCGCGTCACGAAGGCCGGCGCGAAGATCGTCACCATCTCGTCGCAGGATCTGGCGACGCGGAACAACTACCAGGACGGCGGCCGCTACAACGAGGTCGACCTGTCGATTGCCGCGGACGCCGAAGCGACGCTGCCGGCGCTGGTCGAGGCGTGCAGGCGCCTCATCACCGCCGATCGCAAGCGCGCGATCGAACAGCGCGGCGCGAGGCTGGCCGAGGCGAGCCGGCTGCATGCGGGAGCACGATGCTCGACGAAGCCGCCTGGGGATGGGACGCCAGCCCGATCTCAACCGCGCGGCTGTCGGCCGAGCTGTGGGATCAGATCAAGCGCGAAGACTGGTCGCTCGTGTCGGACGTCGACGTTCATCAGCAACTGGCCGCTCCGGATGTGGGACTTCACCAAGCACCACCAGTTCATCGGCTGGTCGGGCGCGTACGGCATCGGCTACGGCGCGCCGGCGGCGGTCGGCGCCGCGCTCGCCAACCGGAAGCACGGACGCCTCAGCGTCAACATCCAGTGCGACGGCGATCTGAACTACGCGCCGGCCGTGCTGTGGACCGCGGCGCATCACAAGATTCCGCTGCTCAGCGATCATGCACAACAACCGCGCCTATCATCAGGAGCGGATGTACGTCACCGACATGGCGGCGCGCGCGAACCGCGACGTCAGCCGCGCGCAACATCGGCAACGAGCTCGAACGATCCGGCGATCGACTACGCGACGCTGGCCAGGGCCTACGGCGTCTACGGCCAGGGGCCGATCGACAACCCCAACGATCTCGGGCCGGCGATCAGGAAGGCGATCGAGGTCGTGAAGAAGGGCGAGCCGGCGCTCGATCGACGTCGTCACGCAGCCGCGCTGAAGCGAGGACATGATGATCAACCGTCATCCTGTTCTGGTGCTGGGCGGAGCCGCTCCGCTGCTGGCGTGTCGGCGATGCGGGCGATCCGGCGCCTGCGGCCGACCGTCGTCTGGAAACGCCGAGAACGGCAAGCGGCTCTACATGAAGCACACGTGCTATTTCTGCCACGGCACGGTGGGGCAGGGCGCAGCATCGCCGGCGCGCGCATCGCCGTCGTCGCGCGCAACCTGCAGGGGTTCACGCGCTACGTGCGGCAGCCGGCCGGGGCAGATGCCGGCCTACACCGACAAGATCCTGTCCGACGCAGGAGCTCGCGGACATGTTCGCGTACCTGCGCGCGCTGCCGCCCGCGAAACCGGCGCGCGAGATTCCGCTGCTGGAGCAGCTCAAAGCCAAGCCGTGACGACGGTGGGAACCGCAGAGACCGCAGAGACCGCAGAGACGAACGCGCGTCTGAAACGAAGCGCTTCACGCAAACGCAAGCGTTTGAGAGTATGCGCCTTGTGTTTGCGTGGAGCGTTTCGTTTAGTGCCCGCTTCGCGGGCTGTCGCGCTCGTGGCTGCCAATAATCAGCCGGTTCTCTCCGCGTTCTCCGCGGTTAACAGTCGTGCGCGAGGCCATGACGTCACAGTTTCCCGAGTGGCTCGAACCAATGGCCGCGACGCTCACGCAGGAGCGCTTCACCGGCCCGGAATGGATTTTCGAGCGGAAGCTCGATGGCATCCGGCTGCTGACCTACAAGAGGGGTTCGGACGTCAGGCTGTTCTCCCGCAACCGCCTCCCGCTGAACGACGCGTATCCCGATGTGGTGCGCGCGGTCGCGGAGCTGCCGGTGCACGACCTCGTGCTCGACGGAGAGGCGACCGGCGCACTGGGGCAAATCCAGCGAGACCGGCTACCACGTCTTCGACATCCTCTGGCACGACGGGCGCGACGTCACGTCACTGCCGCTCGAAGAACGGCGCGCGCTGCTCGAGCGGCTGCCGCTGCAGCCGCCGCTCCTCCGCGTGGCCGCGCTCGACGATCCGAAGCCATGGGAGCGCGCCTGCGCGCGAAGGCTGGGAAGGGGTGATCGCCAAGCGCCGCGGCTCGACCTACGAGCATCGCCGCTCGCCGCACTGGCTGAAGATGAAGTGCGAGCTGGCGCAGGAGCTGGTGGTCGGCGGCTTCACCGATCCGCAAGGGGCGCGCGTCGGCCTCGGCGCGCTGCTCGTCGGCTACTACGACGGCGACGAGCTGGTCTTCGCGGGAAAGATCGGCACCGGCTTCGACACGAAGCTGCTGCTCGATCTGCGCGCGCGGCTCGACGCGCTCGAGATCGCCGACCACGCCGTTCACCAGAGCGGTCGGGCTGCCGCGCCTGCGCGCCCACTGGGTGCGGCCCGAGATCGTCGTGCAGGTCGGCTTCATCGAGTGGACCGGCAACAACAAGCTGCGCCACCCGCGGCTGCTCGGCGTCCGCATCGACAAGCCGGCGCGCGAGGTCGTCAGAGAGACGTAGCCGACTCCACCGCCACCGTTTGATAGATCTGAATCAGGTTGCCGCAGGTATCGTCGAACACGGCCAGCGTGACCGGCCCTGCCGGCGTCGGCTTCTGCTTGAAGGCGACGCCGCGCGCGTGCAACCGCTCGTACTCTTTCTCGATGTCGTCGACGGCAAACGCGGTCAGCGGAATGCCGTCCTTGAAGATCGCCTGCTGAAACGGCTTCGCCGCCGGATGCGAGTTTGGTTCGAGCAGCAGTTCCATGTCGTCCGGCCCTTCCGGCGAGACCACGGTCAGCCAGCGCGGGCCGCCCATCGGGATGTCTCGCTTCTTCACGAAGCCGAGGACGCCGGTATAAAACTGCAACGCCTTTTCCTGGTCGTCGACGAGCACGCTGGTCAGCCTGATTTTCATGATCTCGCTCCTCGAATGCCGGAGTGCCGGCGTCTGTTTCCGGCGCGTCCCGCACCTTATCGCGAGCCGCGTTTATAGTCAACCTGATGGTTGAATGAAATAGCGCGGGCGGCGGCCGCTCTCCGCCCGCGCCGTGCAGGGTGCAGGGTGCAAGGTGCAAGGTGCAGGTCAAGTGCAAGGTGCAAGGTGCACCGTGCACCGTCGGCGAAGCCGCGTGCACCTCGAGGCGAAGCCAGCTGCACGAAGAGGCGAAGCCTCTTGCACCTTGCACGAAGAGGCGAAGCCTCCTGCACCCTCGCGCGCGCGCGCGCTTTTGCACCTCGTCGAAGCGCTATTGCACGTTCGCGGTCACCGATGCGGTGCCGTTGAGCGTGAACGTGCACGTCCTCCGCTTCGACCCCCCGCTCGAGCACGCCCCCGACCAGATTGCATCGCGTCCGTTCGCGACGTCAGCGTGATCGACGTGCCGGTCGCGAACGACGCCGAGCCGCTGCTGCCGACGCTGACGTTGATCCCCGTGGGACTCGACGTCACCCGCTCTCCGCTCCGTCCGCTCGCCGTCACCGTCAGCGTGGCATTCTGCGGTGGCGGCGGCGGCGGCGCGGACGGCGACACCGTGAGGGTCGCCGTTCTCGTCCCGCCGTTGAAAGTTGCGGTAATCGTCACCGTCGTCGATGTGCTGACCGCGCTCGTCGAGACGGTGAAGGCCGCGACCTGGTTGGCGGCCGGCACCGTCACCGTCGACGGCACGCTGGCGACCGACGAGTTGCTGCTCGAGAGCGACACGACCGCATCGGTTTGCGCCACCGCGCCCAGCAGCACGCTACCCTGCCCGGTCGAGCCGCCGGTGATCGGCGAAGCGACCGCGAGGTTCGACAGGAATCCCTGGGGCGCGCCGGCCGGCGTGACGGTCAGCGTCCCGGATCTCGACGTGCCGTTGTAGGTGGCGGTGATGGTGACGGTAGTGTTGGCCGCCACCGGCGACGTCGCGATCGTGAACAACCCGACGAAGCTGTTCGCCGGCGCCGTGACGGTGGCCGGCACGCTCGCCACGCTCGGGTTGCTGCTCGACAGGTTGATCACGCGCGCCGCCAAACGGCGCGCCGGTGCTCAGCACCACCGTTCCGCTCGAGGCGTTGCCGCCGACGATCGTCGTCGGATTGATGTCGATCGAGCCCACACCAGGCGGCGGTGGCGACGTCCCCGGATTGACGGTCCTGACCGCGGACCACGGTCCAGGCACGCCATCGAAGTTGACGCCGCGGACGCGCCAGAAATGCGGCGCGGTCGAGAGGCCGCTGGTCGCGTAGATCAAGAGCGTCGTGATGTTCTGCTGCTCGCGCACCAGCGGTGCGGTGAAGGCGCTCGAATCGTCGATTTGAATCGTGTACGACGCCGCGCCGGAGGCGACGGCCCATTGGAAATTAATCGGCTGCGGTTCGTTGGCGCCGTTCGAGGGCGAGAGGAGCGCCGGCGCGGCCGGAACCGGCGGCGTCGACGGCGGCGAAGACACCGCTCCGAGCTTGCTGACGAAGGCGTCGCCCCAGAACACCAGCATGTCGCCGTTCCAGACGGTGTCGAACGCGCCCGCGGTCGTCGGGTAGTTGAGCGAGAAGGTGTGACCGGTCACGTAGACGCCGCCGCTCGTATCGACCGCGATGTCGCTGCCGCCCTCGCTGTCCGAGCCGCCGAGGAACGTCGAGTAGAGGAGCGTCGAGCCGGTGTTGTTCAGCTCGGAGACGAAGACGTCGGCCATGCCGTTGTGCGTGCTGTCGACCGCGCCGACGATGATCGGGAAGTCGGTGGAGTCGGTGCCGCCAGTGATCCACGCGTTGCCCGCTCCGTCGAGCGCCAGCCCACTGGCGCCGTCCGACGCCGATGCCGCCGAGGAACGGTCGAATAGACCAGCGCCGACCCGGCCGGGTTGAACTTGGTGACGAAGGCATCGCTGCCATCGGTCAGCGTGTCGAAGGCGCCCGGCGTGGTCGGGAAATCGACCGACCCGGCGCCGCCCGACACGTAGCTGTTGCCCGCGCTGTCGAGCGCCAGCCCGCCCGACGAGTCGAACCCGGAACCGCCGAGGAAGGTCGAGAAGACGAGCGCCGAGCCGGCGGCGTTCAGCTTGGTCAGGAAGACGTCGAACGCGCCGTTCTGCGTCGTGTCGAACGCGCCGGCCGTGGTCGGGAAGTTCGTCGAGCTGGTCGAGCCGGTGATGAACAGGTTGCCGCCGCCGTCAACCGCCACCCGCGACGGGAACTCCACCGCCGTTCCGCCCAGGTAGGTGGAGTAGACGAGCGCAGACCCGGTCGCATTCAGCTTGGTGACGAACGTGTCGAAGTCGCCGTTGATACGTGCGATCGAACGCGCCGGCCGTGGTCGGGAAGTTGCGACGCTTCGGTCTCGCCCGGCGACGTAGGCGTTGCCCGACCGCGTCAACCGCGATCGCCATGCCGTCGTCGATGTTGAAGCCGCCGAGGAAGGTCGAGTACACCAGCGCCGACCCGGCGGCGTTCAGCTTGAGGACGAAGGCGTCGTACTGATCGATGCCGCAGCGCGGGCAGGTGTCGACGTTGAAGGTGCGGTCGAAGGCGCCGCCGGTGGTCGGGAAGTTCGACGACTTGGTCTGGCCGGTGACGTAGGCGTTGCCGGCGGCATCGATCGCGATCGCCGCGGCCCCACTCGAAGTTGCTGCCGCCGATGAAGGTGGAGTAGACGAGCGCCGTGCCGGTCGGGTTGATCTTGGTGACGAACGCCTCGAGCGAGTTGCTGACCGCGCCGGTTCGATCGAACGCGCCGGCGGTCGTCGGGAAGTTCGGCGACTGCGTCGTGCCGGCGACGTAGGCGTTGCCGTTGGCGTCGACCTTGATGCCGGCGCCGATATCATCGCTTGCGCCGCCGAGGAAGGTCGAGTATTCGAGGCCGGGATCGATCACCAGCTCGCGATCGCGACTGGTAGCCGCCGACGCGGAAGCCGTAGCCGCTGTGGCGCCCGTTCGCTCGGTCTTGTCAGCGCATAGCGCGCTCTCGACCCGCACGCGCGCGTTCCGTCGATCATCTGGTACGACACCGGCGCCGCGTCCTTCAGCACGCCCATCGCGGTGTCGATGCAGCAGCGCGCCGGATGCATCGACCGACAGACCGTTCGCGCCGTCGTAGGCGAGCTGGATGTTCGCCGGGTCGGCGCCGGGCCGGACTCGGAACTCGTACTTGAGTGTCCCGGCCACGTCGCGCAGCTGCAGGTCGATGCCCGGCCACAGCTCGCGGTAGACGATCTGTCCGTACCTGGGCAGCTCGGTCTGCCAGCCGGCGGGATCGTTGCCGTGCAGATAGTTGACGTTCACCCGGCACGCGCTCCACGCCCTCGGGCGCCGCGCCGTGCTTGCCGCCGACGAATCTCAAGCTTGAGCGCGAGCTGATCTCGCGGGACGCCGCGTCGGAAAACGACAGCACGATGTCACGGGATGTCAGGAAGAATGCGTACCGGTTACCCTGTGCGTAATAACGGACGCGGCTGTCGGTCTGGCCGCGGTTCTCGACGAACGCGATCGGCAGCTTCGAATACGCGCGCCATGCGTCCTCGGGCGAATACTTGAGATCCGCGCCCGATGCGGGCACGGTGTTGCGTTGCAGAGCGTCAGGATGCCCGGCTGCCGCGTGCGGATTGCCTGTCCAGAGCGTCAGCGCCAGGATCAGGAAGCCGAGGCCAGCCCGTGCGATCGCGATCTGCTTCTTGCTGCTCATTTGCTCTCACCTCGTCAGTCTCTCGCCGGTCGTGCGACGTGAACGGTGAGGCGCGAGCAAGCAGTCCGCCAGAGCTCGATCATCCGAACTTGGCCCTTCTGGGCCATATCGGTCGACACCTCCGGTGTAGGCACTTTCGCTCCGAGTAAGTTCCTACGCGAGGCGTAAGGTGTGCCAATACATGAGGCCGGGCGAGGGTCGCCCCCCGCCCGGCCGCCGTAGGTCACCGGCGTGACGAAGCCGTGTCGAATGCGTTACCGAACCGTCTTGAAAGCGGTCTGGACGACCGCCGACTTGGATAGCCGGTGAGTGATGAGATTCCGCTCGAAGCGTGCGCCCACCGAGATGGTCGCCTGGGGCGATAATCGAGCGGCCAGTTCCAGCTTGCCCGCCACCTGGTGCTGCGCGAACGGCGCCTCGACGCGGAGTCGTTCACCGATTCCCGATGCGACCAGCCATTCCCGCATGGCCCAGAACACCTGGCCGTAGCTCGCGGTCTGCCGGAACGCCGCGAGCGTCGGGCCGGTGCGAGTGCGATCGGTGATGTCGTGTTCGGCCAGAATGCCCCACTGGCCGAACCCGAGACGCGCATACGCGCCGACCATCCGCCGATTGCCGTTGTCCGCGGTGCCGCGCTGCACGGTCAAGCCCGCAATCGTCTTCTGGTTGCCGAGCACGTCGAACTCGGCCAGTGACCCTGCGCCCGATTCGGCCTCGCCCGGCGCCTCGTTGCCGCCAGGCGCATAGACGAACGGCATCACGTGATAACGCTTCCCGCCCCAGTACATCTTCAGCTGCGTCGGCGCATCGTAGTAGCCGAGACGGTTTCTCGATCGGACGAACATCGCCAGGTCGGGAACATTGACGCCGCTCGGAAGTTGATCGCGGCCGGCGGCGAACTCGAGCGACTCGCGCGGCCGGTAGTGCACGAGCGCCGTGTTCACGAAGAGCGTCGACGAACGCGACGCCGGATCGTAGGTGACGGCCGGACGCGGCGCGTCCGCGCCTTCAGCGGTCACCGTCGCCGACACGCGAAACGCGCCCGACAGGTTGGTGACATTCCGGTACATCAGGCGCGGCCGGAAGAAGTTCACCCCTGATTGCCCGTTCGCCCACGTGCCCTGCTCCTGCAACACCAGCCGGACATCCTGGAGCAGGCGCTGGTCCGGCTTTGGCTGGTAGTCCCGCGCACGCAGGCTCTGCGCCTCGTCGATGCCGCGGCCGTAGGCGTTCAGCGGTCCGCCGCCCTGCGGTGCGATGTGGCACGACGCGCAATCGGTGTAGCCGAGCCGAACCATCGTCGGCAGCGCCGAGGCTGGCCGGCCGACGAGAAGGATCGCTGTCGCCGCCGCTGGTACCGCGAATGCTCTGACACTCATTGGCGGCCGCTCGTGGCGACTGCCCGCGTCGCCGACTGCTTGGCGGTGAGATCGAACCGCAGCTTCACGTCGTCGGCGGTGGTCACGCCGAGCTGTGACGGGCGCTCGATGCCGTACGCGCTCAGCGTCACCTTGCCGTCGCCGACGGCGCGCAGCGTGTCGCCGTCTTCGGACACCTTCAGCACCACGGTGAAGGGACGCTCGGTTCCTCGAATCGCAAGGTTGCCGGCCAGTTCACACGTGCTCTGCTTGCCTTCGGGCTTCGAGCACACCGCCTTGTCGGCCGAGAAGCGCAGGTCGGGAACCTGGCCGTCGGGGGTCGTGAAGACGTACTTGCGCATGTGCGAGTCGCGCAGCCCCATGCCGGTGCCGATGCTCTTCACGGGGACGGCGGCCTCGATCCCTTCGAGCACGGTGCCCTCGGCCGTCTGTCGCATCTTCAGGCGCGCGGTGAGATCGGTGGACTTGCCGTGCACGCTGATCGCGCCGACGTTGGTGCCGACTTCGAATGCGGCCGTGCCACCCTTGACCTCGACGACGCTGGCGGTGTCGGCGCTCTGGGCGGCGGTGGATCCGGCGAACGCGAGGACGACGACGGCCAGGGGCAGGACCTGGCGGCAACGAATGAACAGGTACGTCATGAGTTCTTCTCCTCTTTACTAATTGACTAATTGCCGGCGCGGCCTCGCGCTCCGCCTCATGTCCAAGCGGAACAAAGACGTGCGTTGAGCAGCGCGGCGCATGGCCGTGCTGGACAGCGGGAATTACTCGATCGGCGTGATAAAGGCTGGAGGGCGGAAAACGAAAGCGTTAACAGAGTCGAACGTGCGGTCGCCGGATGAAGCGGTCAGCGCACCGAATACACCTCGTCGCGCAGCTCCACGTCGTCGGCGAGTTGTGCCAGCAGGATGACGACGCGATCCTCGAGGTCTTCGAGCGGCACGCCGCGATCGAACTGGCGGAAGAGAACGTGAGCGAGCGCCGTGTGGTCGCGTGTCGTCACGTCACCAAGGCGGTCGATCAGGAACCGGAGCAGGAACGCTTCGGTGATGTCCTGGTAGCGAGGTTTCAGCGCGGCGACCGGGGTGGCCTGCGCCGTGATGCCCGGCGGTATCGGCTGTCCGTCAGCGGCGAGCAGGACGCCTGCGTAGAGCATCGCTTTCACGACCGCCTTGCTGGCGGTGTCCCAGAGCCCGAACCCGAAGCCGGCTTCGTCGGCTCGCTGGCGCGCGCGTGCCGCGGCTTCGCGAGTGAGGCGCGACAGGATCTTCGGATCGTCGCCATCGCCGGCGTCCGACACGATGAGCTCGATCTCGCGGAACAGGATGTCGCGCGGGCGCTTCTCCGAATAGAGGAGCTCCCGCCGCAGACAATCGCCCATCTGACGTGAGCGGCTGAACCTCGTCGAGGGAAGAGGCGCATCCGGCGCGGCAGTGCCGTTGGTGGTTCGCGGCAATGAATCGACTGTCATAGCTGTGGGGGTTTGTGCATTGGACGTGCCACTAACGCGAATTTCTGGGCAAAATTGAAGAATCCTCCTTCCTACGAGGGACACTGGGTGTGTCTTTGGTCGTGGATGTTCCCTCCCGAGGCGACTCTCACGAGCGGCGCGGAAGCGCCATCTGTAATCAAAAGCATGCACTGGGTCGTAAAATTCACACGGTTGAATCCCAGTACACCTCGGCGTCGTCGCGCTTGAAGTCGATCCCGGATTTTGGTGATGGGTCGAAATCATGACTCCGGGATGACGAAAAAACCTGAGAACGCGATTGATTCCCGGTATCAGGCAGTGTAGGGTTTCGCCATAACGACGAGCTCCCTTTCATACCGTCTATCGTCCCGGCCTATTTCCTTTTGGCGTTGAGCGCGGTTTCGTGCGGAACAGAAGGAGCGACCATGAGGCGGCTGCGGATCCTCACCGGGTTAGTGTGTCTCGTCTTCCTGGCCAGCGGGCCTGCGTTCGCGCAATCGGTTGGCGCGACCACCGGCGCAATTAACGGAAAAGTTGCGGACGCAAGCGGCGCCGTGATGCCCGGTGTCACGGTCACCATCGCGAGCCCCTCGATGCAGGGCGTGCGCAACGCGGTGACCGACGCGGAAGGCTCGTATCGCTTTCCCGCGATTCCCCCGGGCGAATACAAGATCACCTACGAGCTCGAAGGGTTCTCGACCGTCGTGCGCGAAGGCATTCGCGTCGGCCTCGGGTTCACGGCGACGGTCAACACTGAATTGAAGGTCGCGTCGCTCACCGAAAGCGTGACGGTCACCGGGCAGTCGCCGGTCGTCGACATCACGTCGACCAAGACCGCGACCAACTTCGACGCGAAGGAGCTGGCCGCGATTCCGAGCGCCCGCGACTTCTGGGCGATCCTCGCCGCCGCCCCTGCCGTGCAGATGCAGCGCATCGACGTCGGCGGCAGCGCCGCGGGCACGCAGACCGGCTACTCGACCTACGACACCAAGGCCGACCAGCACCGGCCGATGGTCGAGGGCATCGTCAACACCGAGGGCACCAACGCCGCCGGCTTCTACTACGACTACGGCTCATTCGATGAGGTCTCGGTCGCGACCGGTACCAACACCGCGGAGATGCCGTGGCCGGGCGTGATGTCGCAGTTCATCGCCAAGTCGGGCGGCAACACCTATCACGGCAAGATCTACGCGGACTACGAGAGCGAGAACGTCCAGTCGCGCAACATCGACGCCGATCAGATCCGGCTCGGTCTCAAGGCCGGCGGCGGCCTGACCGAAACCGACCTGAATCGCCTTCACAGCTACTACGACGTCAACGGCGACATCGGCGGCTATCTCAAGCCCGACAAGATCTGGTGGTACGGCTCGCTGCGCGATCAGAAGGTGCAGTCGCTGCTCCCGAACTTCCCGGTCAAGCCGTTCGAGACGCACCTGAGCAACATCTCGGCGAAGGTCACCTACTCGCTGAACGCCAACAACAAGTTCATCGGGTTCGGCACCTGGGGCAAGAAAACGCAGCCGAACCGTCTCGATACCTTCCTGGTCGCGGCGACTGCGGCCATTCACCCGACCGCCGACTCGACGTGGAACCAGGCCTACTGGGCGCATACATACAAGGGTGAGTACGACCGCGTGCTCAGCGACCGCGCGTTCTTCGAGGTCCGCGGCGGCCAGTTCCACTATCTCTGGCCCAACACGCGCTACACGAACAGCCCGGCCTACGCCGACCTGGCGACCAACATCGTCACCGGCGGCAACCGCGACGGCTGGTTCAACATCCCGACGCGGAACCAGGTGCTCGGCTCGTACAGCTATTTCAAGGACGGCTGGGGCGGCTCGCACAACTTCAAGATCGGCGGCGAGTATTTCGACGAGCGCTTCGACTACGAGCGCGGGCAGGACGGCCTGGGCTATGTCCCTGGCGACGTCATGCACATCCTTCGCAACAACTCGCCGTCCGAAGTGCTCTTCTTCCTCTCGCCGACCGCGTCGCTCAACGGCCTGCGCACGATAGGCCTGTACCTGGCCGATACGTGGCGCGTGAGCTCACGCCTGACGCTGGCACTCGGCGCCAGATTCGATCAGTACCGGTCGTACCTGCCCGAGCAGGTCGGTCCGCCGGTCGGTCCGTTCAACGCGACGCAGACGACGTTCCCGGCCGTGGACAACCTGCTGACGTGGAACCTGCCTGCGCCGCGCGTCGGGTTCACCTACGACATGACCGGTTCGGGGAAGACCATCCTGAAGGGCAACTGCGGCCTTGTACTGGTGGAATCCGGGTACCGGCTCGGTCGACGAGCAGGTGAATCCGAACGCCGTCGACTGGAACCGTCGCTTCAACTGGAACGATCTGAACGGCGACCGCGTGTGGCAGCCGGGTGAGCAGACGGGCACGGCGACTGCGTCAGCTGGCGGCGTCGGCAGCACCCAGCTCGATCGGAACCTGAAAGACACGCGGACCAAGGAAGTGGCCGGCTGGATCGAGCACGAGGTGATGCCGAACTTCGGCATCCACGCGGGCGTCGTCTGGCGCCAGATCGACCAGCTCTCTCAGCAGGACAACGCGAACCGGCCGATGAGCGCCTTCAACGTGCCCGTGCAGATTCGGGATCCGGGGCCGGACGGTGTGCTCGGCAACGGCGATGACGGCCCGTCGATCGCGGGGTTCAACCTGAACCCGGCGAATCTCACGCTCCCGGTCGTCAACATCCTGCACAACACGCCGGGCAAGGACGACTTCTACACGCTCGAACTCAGCGCCAACCGGCGCAATGCCGGCAAGTGGTCGCTCGCTGGTTCGTGGGCGTACCGGTGGAACCGCGACAACGCCACCGGGTACTTCGGCCAGAACCTGCGCGGCGGCTCGGCCACGGCGCGCCAGGACGTCGCCAACCCGAACGAGCTGATCAACACCGACGGCGGCCGCTATGTCTTTGGCACCTGGTCGGCCAAGGCGCACGGAACGTATCAAGCGCCGTGGAACATCCTGGTGACCCCGGCGCTGCGCATGCAGGGCGGGCAGCCGTACGCGCGGACGATCAATGCCGGCGCCGCCAACGGCATCAACTACGGCTCGCAGCGAATCCTCGCCGAGCCGATCGGCTCACGCACGCAGGACGACATCATCCTGCTCGATGCGCGCGTCGAGAAGGTGTTCAAGTTCGGCGGGCGCAGCGTCTCGGTGTTTGGTGACGGGTTCAACCTCACCAACGCGAACCCGGCATCGAATATCACCTGGAGCTCGGGCTCGACGTTCCTGCTGCCGGTGACGATCGTTTCGCCGCGGCTCGCACGAATCGGCGCCAAGCTCGACTGGTAAGAGGGCAGTTGCTGGCGGCTGGTTGCTGGATGCTAGGTGTCAACGTGACTCACCTAGCAACCAGCAACTAGCATCTGTCGTGTGAGCCCCCAGTCTCCCTTGGCCGGCCGACGCGTCGAAGACGCGAAGGCGGCAGCCCCACCGAGCCCCCAGCCCCCAGCCCCCAGCCCCGTCTCGCGCCGCGCCATGGTCATCGGCGCCATGCTCGCGCTCCTCGTTGTCGCGTGCGCCAGGCCAGCTCCCAATCTGCCGACGATTGAAAGCCTCGGAGAGGTCGCGCCCGAAGTCGCGTCGGCGGCGCGAGAGGCCTTGGACACGCTCGCGGCGGATCCGCGCGATGCGGCACGATGGGGCCGCTTCGGGATGATCTGCGAGGCCAACGGCGTCATCGAGCCGGCGCGCAACGCCTACGCGATGGCGACGACATTAGCGAGCGACGAGCCGAAGTGGTGGTATCGCCTTGCGCTCGTCGAGGCGCGAACCGGACGGATCGACGAGGCGATCGACGCGATGCGCCACGTGACCGACTCGAAACGTGGCCTACGCACCCGCTCACTGGCGGATGGGGCTGTGGCTCCTCGACCGCGACGACACTGATGCAGCGGAGCACGCGTTTGTCCGCGCCCGCGAAATCGATCCGCGCGATCTGTCGGCGTCAGCCGGCCTGGCTCGCGTCTACCTGCAGCGATCGCGGGATCAGGAGGCGGCGGACGTGCTCGAGCGCGCGCTCGCCGACCATCCCGGCGATCGGTATGCGATGCGTTTGCTCGGCACCGCCTACCGCCGCCTCGGCCGCAATGAAGAGGCCGACTTCGCGCTCGCCGTCGGCGCGCTGGGCGAACCGGTCTGGGCCGATCCGTGGACCGACGAGATGATGCAGTTCCGCCGCGGCTTCGCGGTTCGGCTGAAGGATGCGACCGCATACTTCGTCGCCGGCCGGATGGACGAGGCGATGGCGCTGCTTCAGCAGCTGCGGCGCGAGAAGCCGGACGACATCGCGTTGCTCAATCATCTCGGCGAGGTGTATGTCGCTGCCGGCAAGCTCGACGAGGGCACGGCGATGCTCGAAGAGGTCGTGGCAAAGGAGCCCGAGCGCTTCGAGGCGCACGTCAACCTCGCGTCCGCGTACCTGAAACGCAACGAGCTCGCCAAGGCGCGCGCCGAGGCCGATCGCGCGCTCGCGCTGAGCCCGACGCTCGGGCGCGCGCACGAGACGAGGGGACTCGTGCTCTGGCGCGGCGGCGACGAAGCCGGCGCGGCGCAGGCGTTCAGGACGGCGCTTCGCTGGGATCCGGGCAGCGTCCGCGCCAACGTCTGGCTGGGGATGGTCGAGATGAACCAGAAGAACCCGGCCGGCGCGCTCGAGAGCTTCGGCCGCGCGACGCGGCTCGATCCGACGCGCGTCGACGCGTGGGTCGGCGTCGCCAACGCGACGATGGCGCGCGGCGAGTGGGATCGGGCGTCGGCGGCGCTGCAGCATGCGGCGCAGCTCAGTCCCGACTCGCCGGACGTGAAGCAGGCAGCGAATCAGCTGCGGAGCCTGCGGCGATGAGAACACACGTAGGGCGGCCCTTTAGGGCCGCCAGGATGCGGACGATCATCGCGCTACGATTGTCGCGTCTCACCTCCATCAGGCGCCGCGCAGAAACCGTCGCCTGCCGCATCGCAGGGCCGCCGCCTGGTTCGAGGAGGTGGCGGAGAAGAGCGGCATCCGTTTCACGCACCGCTCGGGCCACCGCGACAAGTTCTACCTTCCGGAAATCATGGGCGGCGGCGCCGCGCTGTTCGACATGGATGGCGACGGCGATCTCGATCTCTACCTGGTCCAGAGCGGAAATCTCTTCGCCCCAACCGACAAGGCGGACGGCAACCGCCTCTACCGGAATCGCGGCGACGGCACCTTCGAGGACGCCACCGCCGGCAGCGGCGCCGACGTCGCCGGCTACGGGATGGGGGTCGCCTCCGGCGACTTCGACAACGACGGCCGCGCCGATCTGTACGTCACCAACTACGGCGCCAACGTGCTGCTCAAGGGCGACGGCCGCGGCCATTTCGCCGACGTCACGGCAAAAGCCGGCGTCGCCAGCAGCGGCTGGAGCACGAGCGCGGCGTTCCTCGACTACGACGCCGACGGCGACCTCGATCTGTTCGTCGCGCACTATCTGAAGTGGCAGCGCGCGGCCGAGGTCGAGTGCTACAGCCTGACCGGCGTGCCCGACTACTGCAGCCCGAGAACCTACGATCTGCCGTCGCAGTCGACACTCTTTCGTAACAACGGCAACGGCACGTTCGCCGACGACACCGATCGCGCCGGGCTGCGCGCCGCCTCCGGCAACGGCCTCGGCGTGGTCGCCGGCGACGTCAACGGCGATGGCCGCGTCGACGTCTTCGTCGCCAACGACGGCACGCCGAATCACCTGTGGTTGAACCGCGGCGCCGGCCGTTTCGAGAACGCGGCATTGCCGATGGGCGTCGCGGTCGATCTGGACGGCAAGGCCAAGGCGGGCATGGGCGTGTCGCTCGCCGACGTGGACGCTGACGGCGATCTCGATCTGCTCGTCGTCAACCTCGACGGCGAATCAGACTCGTTCTATCGCAACGAGAAAACATTCTTCCGCGACGATGCGGCGGCGGTGGGGCTGCGGACGGCGAGCCGCCCGTTCACGCGGTTCGGCGCGGCGCTGCTCGACTTCGACAACGACGGCCTCCTCGATCTCTACGAGGCCAACGGCCGTGTCGGGCGGCAGTCGACGATGTTTTCCCCCGACGTATACGCGGAGCCGAACCTGCTCTTCCGCGGCGTCGCGGGACCGCGGTTCGAGGAGGTGACACCGCGGGGCGGGACCTCGCAACTGCTCGTCGCCAGCAGCCGCGCCGCCGCGTTCGGCGACGTCGACAACGACGGCGGCCTCGACATCGTCGTCGTCAACCGCGATGCGCGCGCGCACCTGCTGCGCAACGTCGTCGCCGGCCGCGGCCATTGGGCGATGCTGCGCGTGGTCGACGACCACGGCCGCGACGCGCTCGGCGCCGAGGTGACGATGACCGTCGCCGGCCGCACCATCCGGCGCGACGTGCGCGCCGCCTACAGCTACCTCGCGAGCAACGATCCGCGCGTCCACGTCGGGCTCGGCTCAGAAACGGTGCTGCGCGACGTCAGCGTCCTCTGGCCGACCGGGAAACGCGAGCGCTTCGGCGACGTCGCCGCCAGGTCGCGGACAACCAGTGCGTCACGTCGCTCGCGACACGAAGGCGCTCGGGGAGCTGCGAGACGCGCGGAGACGAAGCGGGCCCACGAAACGAAAAGCGTCGCACAAACACAAACCGCATAGACGGTCGGGTTTGCGTTTGTCGACGCTTCGTTTCGTGCGGCCGGCTCGCCGGCCGCGTCGCGCGCTGCGTGCTCTGCGTGCTCTGGTTCAGCCTCGTCTGCTCCTCGTGCTCGGCAGCTCCCTCGCCAATCTCTTCGGCCGCCGCGTATTTTGTCTCGCGCGGGGCAGAATTTTGTCGCGACTCCGGCACGTCAGGAGGAATGGGGTGGTGGAATTGGTCTTCCGTTCGTCGCTGCCGGCGGCCTACCACCAGGCGCTCGAGGAACTGGTGTTCTTCAACCCGCGCCAGCGCATCGCGGCGGCGGGCATCACGCAGGCGGTCGATCTCTACGGCACGCCGGCGATCGAGGACGATGGCCGCGGGCTGCGGGTCGTCGTCGGCAAGCGCGCCGACGCGCAGTGCCTCTTCGCGCTCGTCGAGGGCGAAGGGGAACCGGCGCTCGCCGGCATGGTGATGTATCTGCGCGTCTCCCGGCAGGAAGTGGTCGTGCTGCACATCGGCGTCGCGGAGCAGTTCTGCCGCAGCAGGCGCGCCGGCCTCGAGGTGGTCAGCGCGCTCGTGCGCACCGTGCGCGCGGCGGCGCGGCGGCTGCGGGGCGTCGAGCGGTTGACGATGCTGTATCTGCAGGGAAGGCAGTTCAGGATCGCAATCGGCGAGCGCGCGTCGGCGACGCCGGTCGCCCAGCCGAACACGGAGCTGTCGCTCGTTTCGACGTAGTGTCCGGCTTCAGCCGGACCGTGTCAGGTCCGCCTGAAGGCGGACACTACGCCCGCACCGACCTCGTACGCTACGGTTGGCTTCGTGTTTTCGTGTTTTCGTGGCCGGCTGCTGGCCGCGCTGGCGGCGCTGCTGCTGCTCGCCTCCGGGTGCGGCGGCCAGAAGCCGACCGCGGCCAGCCTGCCGCCATTGGACGTCGCCGCCGAACGCTACGTCCGCCTCGCGCTCGCGCTTGGCGACCGCGATACCGACTCGCTCGACTCCTATCACGGCCCTCCCGAGTGGCAGGCCGACGCACGTGCGCGCCACGCACCGCTGCCCGAGATTCGCGCCGATGCGACCGTCGCTCGCCGACTCACTCGCCGCCGGCTCGCGCCGATGCGTCTGACGACGAGGTGCGGCGCGCCTTTCTCGTGCGCCAGCTTCGCGCCATTGCCGCCCGCGTCGACATCCTGCTCGGCGCCCGTCCGTCCTTCGCCGACGAGACCCGCTCGTTGTTCGACCTCGAGGGGCTCAGCCTGCCGACGATGGAGACGCCGCGGCCGTCCGTGCGGAGATCGCGAAGCTTTTGCCGGGCTCCGGCGCGTTGCCAGCGCGCTACGCGGCGTTCGACCGCCGATATCTCATCGCTCCCGATCGCCTGGACGCCGTGCTCGCGCGCGCGATCGACGGATGCCGTGCGGCCACCGTCGCGCACGTTTCCCTGCCGGCCGGCGAGCGGGTCGTCGTCGAGTACGCCAACGATCTCGCGTGGAGCGCGTTCACGCGCTACGAAGGGCGCGCGGCCAGCCGGATCCGGGTCAACGCCGCGCTGCCGTTGACCGTCGATCGCGCGCTCGACCTGGCGTGCCACGAGGCCTATCCCGGCCACCACACGATCGACAGCCTGCTCGACGCCGCGTCGGCCCGGCGGATCGAGCTGCTGGTTCGCCCGCTCTTCAGCCCGCAGTCGCTGCTGCACGAGGCGGCCGCCTCGCTCGGCTCGTCGGTCGCGTTTCCCGGCCCGGAGCGGCTCGCGTTCGAACGCGACGAGCTGTTCCCGCTGGCCGGCCTCGATCCGAACGGCGCCGATCTTCACGTCCGCGTCGGGCGGCTCGTCGATCGGCTCTCGGGCGTGCAGGCCTCGGTCGCCCGGCAGTATCTCGATGGCGCGCTCGACTTTCCGCGCGCCGCCGCGGCGCTCGAGCGCGATGCGCTGATGCCCTCGGCCGACCAGGCGTTGAAGTTTCTCAACCAGTTCCGATCGTATGCGGCAACCTACACGCTCGGCCGGGATCGGCTGCGCCGCCATCTCGACGCCATGGCCCCTCCCGGCGGCGACAAAAATGTTCGATGGCGCGCGTTCGTGGACGCGCTGTCGAACCCAGCGCAAATCCTTCCGCCCGAGCCGCGCCGCGGAAAGTAAGATAGTGCGCGATCTAACCCGCGTAGTGTCCGGCTCGCACCGGACTCACGGTCCGCCTGAAAAGGTGGACTCTACGTACGAAAGACTTCAGAAGGAGAACGTATGAGCAGGTGGCTCGTTGCTTTCGTCATGCTGGTGTCGGCCGCCGGATGCTCGCGCGATGCGTCCACGCCCGCATCGGCAGCGGCGCCGGCCGCGCAGACCGCGCCGAAGCTCGGCATCAGACCGAATGGCGACACGGAGATTCAGCCGGATCTGTCGAAGATCCAGTCCGAGGAGCTCAAGAAGGTCTTTGCCTACATCGACGAGCACGTCGACGATCACGTCGTGAACCTGCAGAAGTGGATTCGCCAGCCGAGCATCTCGAACAGCGGCGAAGGCATCCCGGAAAGCGCCGAGATGGTGAAGGGCTTCTTCGACCAGCTTGGCTGCCAGGAATCACGCGTCTACGACGTCGGCATCACCGAGTGGGGCGCGCCGGGCAACCCGGTCGTCTACGCCCGCTGCGACGAAGGCGCGGAGCGCACGGTCGCGATTTACTGGCAGTACGACACGATGCCGGTGACGCAGCCGGACGCCTGGACGTCCCCGCCCTTCGAAGCGCGCATCGTCGAGCAGCCGCCGTACAAGAAAGTCCTGATCGGCCGCGGCGCGGTCAACAGCAAGGGGCCGGAGCATGCGCAGTGGCAGGCGCTCATGTCGATCAAGGCGGTCACCGGCAAGCTGCCGGTGAACGTTGTCTTCGTCGCTGAAGGCGACGAAGAGCGAATGGACATCGGCGTCCGCAAGTTCGTCAAGGATCATCCCGACTTCTTCAAGAACGTCGACGCCCTGATCGGCGAGGCCGGGACGCAGTCGCCGAGCGGCGGCGGCGGCATCGGCGGCGGATCCGAAGGCTGCGTCTACTTCGAGCTGACGACGAGCGGCAAGTCGTGGGGGCGCGGCCCGGTGCAGTCCGATATCCACGGGTCGAACAAGCGCGTCGGTGGACAGCCCGGCCTGGCGCCACATGAAGATGCTGGCGTCGCTCGTCTCCGACGACGGCAACACGCCGCTGGTGAAGGGATTCCTCGACGGCCTGGAACCGATGACCGCCGACGAGACCAATCAGCTCAAGCAGGCGGCATCCAAGGTGGACATGAAAGTGGCGGCCGAGAACATCGGCGTCGCCCGCTTCATCTCCGAGGATCCGTTCACGATGTTGAAGATGGGCCGCTACGGCACGTCGTTCAACCTCGACGGCATCTGGGGCGGCAACATGTACGCCGGCGGCGCCGGCGCGATCCTGCCGAACAAGATCACCTCGAAGCACAACATCCGCTACTCGCCGAAGATGAACGGCCTCGAGATCGTGAAGCGGTTCCGCGAGCAGCTCGATCGCAACGGCTACAAGGACGTCGAGCTGAAGATCATCGGCGACGTGCCGTGGTCGAAGATGTCGTACGACACCGACATCGCGCGCGCGATGACGCAGATGTACGACCAGTTCAACATCCCGCACAGCCAGCCGTCGCAGACGCCGACGATTCTCGGCGGCTACTGGCCCGCGTACCTGTTCTCGAACCAGGAAGTCGGCCAGAAGATCGCGCCGGTGTCGATGCCGATCGCGATGGGCGGCGCCGGCCACGGCGGCGGCGCGCACGCGGCCAACGAGTTCATGGTGATCGAAGGCGCAGGCAAGGTGTACGGCTACGCGGGCGCGGAGAAGTCGCACGCGGCGATCTTCTACAACTTCGCCGGCAAGAACGGGCCGGCCCCGGCCCCGACCCAGACGGCCGCGGTCGCCGCGCCGAAAAAGACCGAATGAGCACGGGCGAACCGGCACTGATTGCCGCGCAGGAGATCACCAAGACCTACGCCATGGAGGGCGCGCCGGTGCACGCCCTCCGTGGTGTGACGCTCGACATCCACGGCGGCGAGTTCGTCGCCGTCGTCGGCCCCTCGGGATCGGGCAAGTCGACTTTCATGCACATCCTCGGCTGCCTCGATCGCCCGACGAGCGGCCGCTACCTGCTCAACGGCCGCGACGTCTCGCACCTCTCGGACGACGAGCTGTCGACGATTCGCAACCGGCAGATCGGTTTCGTCTTCCAGGGGTTCAACCTGCTGGCGCGGACCTCGGCGGTCGAGAACGTCGAGCTGCCGCTGCTCTACGCGCACGGCTCCCATATTTCGCCGGCGGAGCGCCGGCGCCGCGCGATGGCGGCGCTCGCGGCGGTCGGCCTGCAGGATCGCGCCGCCCATCATCCGAACCAGCTCTCGGGCGGCCAGCAGCAGCGCGTCGCGATCGCGCGCGCCCTCCTCAACGATCCCGCGATCCTGTTCGCGGACGAGCCGACCGGCAACCTCGACAGCCGTACGAGCATCGAGGTGATGGACATCTTCCAGCGGTTGAAGGACCAGCGGGGCATTACAATCGTGCTGATCACGCACGAGCCGCAGGTGGCGGAATACGGCTCGCGCATCATCCGTTTCAAGGACGGCCGGGTCGTGTCGGATCTCCCCAACACATCGCGCCGTGCTGCAGCCGCGGAGCTCGAAGCGGTCGCGCTCGAACCGGCCGGGGATCTGTAGGGTGTCACGTTCAACCATGGCGATCGCGCTGCGCGCGCTTCGCCGCAACCGGCTCCAGACTTCACTCACCATCATCGGCATGGCGATCGGCGTCGCCGCGGTGCTGACGATGATCGCCATCGGCACCGGCGCCGAGACCGCCATCGAGGACCAGATCCGCGCCGCGGGCATGAACCTGATCGTCGTCACCGCCGGCAACTACAAGGTGAAGTCGACCGAGGATTTCGGCGGCGGCGCCGTCGAACCGTCGGCGGCGCTGCGCCCGCGACGAACCGTCGCGCGGCGCTTTCGCGGTCGGATCTGGACTCCAGGTCCGACCCCTGTCGTTCTCCGCGCCGCCTTCCATCCGGAAGACGATCCGATGGAGAAGCACAATCATCCGACGGCGAAGCAGCGGCTCGGCGACAGCGAAGCCGGGCTCGGGTCCGCCGCGACGCTGACCTCGATGGACGCCGAGGCGATCCGCGGCCTGAGCGGCGTGCAGTATGTCGCCGAGGGACTGCACCAGAACATCCACGTCAAGGCGGGCGAGAAGCGCTGGTTCACGCGCCTGCACGGCACCGACACGCGCCTGCCGCTCATCCGCCGCGCCTGGACGTTGGGCAACGGCCGCTTCTTCAGCGCGCGCGAACAGTCGCGCGCCGAACAGGTCGTCGTCCTCGGCGCGGTCGCCGCGGAGCGCGTGTTCGGGGGCGAGAACCCGGTCGGCCGCGAGGTGTCGCTGTGGAACCAGCCGTTCCAGGTGGTCGGCGTCGTCTCGACGACCAGCTGGATGGTGGCGCCGGCGCCCGGCGACGATCAGTTCGACGCCGTCTACATCCCGTTCAGCACGGTTCACCGGCTGCTCAACCTGTCGAAGCTGAACGACATCACGATCACCGCCGCGTCGACCGGCGACGTGACGCGCGTGATGGGCGAGGTCACCAAGCTGCTGCGCGCGCGCCACAACATCGGCGAAGAGAAGCCGGACGACTTCACCGTGACGACCCAGGCCCGGCAGGCGCTCGCGAAGGGGGGCATGCGCCCGGACGTGGCGCGCGCCGTGGTCGGCAATGTCGGCGGCCTCGAGAAGGTGACGCTCGAGCAGCTCGGCAAGACGCTCGATCGGGCGACGCGGACGATGACCGCGCTGCTCGCCGGCATCGCGGCGGTGTCGCTGCTGGTCGGCGGCATCGGCATCATGAACGTGATGCTGCTGTCGGTGACCGAGCGGACGCGCGAGATCGGCATCCGCCGCGCGGTCGGCGCGCGCGCGCGCGACGTGCGCTCGCAGTTCATCCTCGAAGCGGTGACCCTCAGCGTCGCCGGCGGCCTCATCGGCATCGTCGTTGGCCTGATCGCCGCGCGCGGCCTGTCGCAGTACCTGCGCTGGTCGACGACGATCTCGCCCGGTGCGGTGCTGCTGTCGGTTGGCGTCGCGGCGGCGGTCGGCATTTTCTTCGGGTGGTATCCGGCGAAGCAGGCGGCGCTCGACCCATCAGTCCTCGTATGATGGCGCGACGCGATCAAACGTTCGCTGCGGTACGCAGCTAAGCGCATGCTGCTCACCAGCATCCGCCTCGCCATCCGGGGCCTCAATCGAAACAAGCTCCGCACGATGCTGACCATGCTCGGCATGATCATCGGCGTCGCCGCGGTCATGACGATGGTCGCGCTCGGCAACGGCGCGCAGCAGAGCGTCGAGCAGGAAGTTCGTTCGGCGGGCACGAGCCTGATTCACGTCAACGCCGGCAATTACACGCGCGGCGGCGAAGAATCGAAGATCGCGAGCGGCCTCGGGGCGGCGACGACGCTGACGCCGGCCGACGCCGACGCGGTCGCCAAGGGCGTATCCGGCATCAAGGGGATCGCGCCGGGTGTCCGGCTGCGCGGGTGGATGGCGTCGGGCGGCCGCCGCTACTACGGCCAGGTGCTCGGCACCGATCAACCGTTCGCGTCGATGTTCGGCTGGCGCTTCGTCGAGGGGAAGTTCTTCACCGCGGCCGACGTCGCGGCCCGGCGTCCGGTGGTGGTGCTCGGCAGAACCGCGCGCGATCAGATCTTCGGCGCCGGCGACGAAGTCGGTCGGGCAGGCGATCGCGATCCACGGGAAGTCCTTTACCGTTGCCGGAGTGACCGACACGGCCGACCCGGATCAGATCGAGATGGCGTTCGTGCCCTACACGGCGCTGCAGGACGCGCTCGGCATCGCCCACCTGCACACCATCACCATCGAGGCCGAGCAGGCGGGCGAGGCGTCGCGCATTGCCGGCGACGTGACGCTGCTGCTGCGGTCGCGGCACCAGGATCACATCAATTCGGCGATGCAGAAGCTGCGTCAGAGCGGCGTCATGGGCAATCAGATGCCGCAGAGCGGCCTCGGCGGCACGCCCGACGACTTCACCGTCAAGACGCAGTCGCAGGAGGCGCTGACCAAGGGGCTCTACACCTCGGTCGCGGCGTTCATCCTCGCCAACATGCCGAAGGTCGACGAGGTCAACCTCGCCGAGATGAACGCAACGCTGCAGCGCGCGAGCACGACGATGACGGCGCTGCTGGCGGGCATCGCGGCGGTGTCGCTGGTGGTTGGCGGCGTCGGCATCATGAACATCATGCTGGTCGCGGTGAAGGAGCGCACCCGCGAGATCGGCGTCCGCCGGGCGGTCGGCGCGCGCCGCCGCGACGTGCTGCTGCAGTTCCTCGCCGAAGCGCTGACGCTGAGCGCCGCCGGCGGGATTGTCGGCATCGCGCTCGGCTTCGCCACGTCGTTTGCGATGACGATGCTGCTCGACTGGCCGACGCGGATGACCGTATCGGCGGTGGGGCTCGCGTTCGGCATCTCGGCCGCAATCGGCATCTTCTTCGGGTTCTACCCGGCGCGCCGGGCGGCGCGGCTCGATCCGATCAATGCGCTGCGCTCCGAATAGATCGTGGGCGGTGATGGCGGCGGCCGTGATGCTGGCCGGGTGCGGCGGCACGCCTGCACCTGCTCCGCCGGCCGCGAGCGCCCCACCGGCCGCGGCTGCAGCCGGCGCGCCGCTCGAAGGCACCGCGACGCACGGCGATCACAACCCCCATCACGGCGGGGTGGTGCTGATGAAAGGCGACCTGCATTACGAAGTCGTGCTCGACCCGACCGGGCGCGCGCATCACATCTACTTCAGCGACGCGCTGCGCGAGGACCTGCCGGCGTCGATCGCGTCGGACGTCGTCCTGACGATCCGCCATCCTGCCGAAGAGCGCATCGCCATGCAGATCGACGAAACCGGCGAGAGCTGGGTCGGCGCCGGACGCCCGGTCGAAGCGCCGGCGAGTGCGACCGCCAGGCTCGCGTTCGCGATCGAGCACGAGCCGTATTTCATCGACATCCCGTTCGCGTCGGCGCCGCTCCGCTAAAGCGTCCGCGCGACACGGACTTCGCTCGCTAAAGCGTCCGCGGTACGCGTTCTCGTAGCGCGAAGGCTTCAGCCGAGCGAACCGTGTTCCATGTGCGAGTGCTGTTTTGACGCGACCTGCTTCGAAACGACACACTTTGACCGATGAGCGTGGCTGAAATCAGGACCGTCGCCGTATCAGCTCGAGGACACGCTTCACACCACGATATCGCTGGTTTAGAAGGTTTTAGAGCGATTCCATGCGCCGCAAACCGTGGCCCGTCGAGGGACATAACCGCCGAGGCATCCAAATTGCTCAGTCAGTGGATGCTTTGACGACAATGTCCTTTAGTGTCATACAGTGTCCCGTAAAGGCAGGGACCGCAAACGGTCCGGCGTCGATCATCGACGCGCTCGCTCGCACGATGAGCGCGCGGGACGGCTTTACGCACGAACACGCCCGGCGCGTTCAGCGCTACGCCGTCGCGCTCGCCGGCGAGGCGAACATCCGCGACCAGCGGATGCTGGAGGCCATCGACGGCGCGGCGCTGCTGCACGACATCGGCAAGCTGGGTATCCCCGATCAACTGCTGCACAAGCCGGGACCGTTGACGACGGCCGAGTACGACCAGGTGAAGCAGCACGCGATCATCGGCGCCGACATCCTTTCTGCCGTGTCGCTTGCCGGCCCGCTCGCGCTCATCGTTCGGCACCACCACGAGAACTGGGATGGCACCGGCTATCCCGACGGCCTGCGCGGCGACGCTATCCCCCTCGGCGCGCGCGTGCTGGCCATCGTCGACTGCTACGACGCGCTCACGTCGGACCGGCCGTACCGCCGGTCGCTTTCGCACGACCGTGCGATCGCGATGATTCATGAGCGGCGCGGCACGATGTACGAACCGGATATCGCGGACGCGTTCTTTCGGATTGTCGACGAGATGCGACAAGCCTCCGATCGGGATCGCGCCGGCGCAGCGTCCCCCCGGGCGCTCGCGACCGCGACGGCTGGCGAGGGTGATATGAGTGCGCTGAAGTCCGACCTGCCGACCTTCTCCGCGCTGCCCGCGGCGACGCGTGCGTACGTGGCCGCGGTGGTGTTGCCTGGGTGCCGCCTGTGTGGTCGCGGCCGCTGCGAACCTCCGCTTCGAGCAACCGGTGCTGTTCGCTGGCGCTGCTCGCGCTCGCGATTGGCACGTCGGCGGCGAAGATCGAGCTGCCGCTCGGCCGCAGCCAGTCGAACCTGTCGCTCTCGCACGCGGTGAACTTCTGGGCGCTGTTCGCGCTCGGGCCCGGCGGAGGCCGTCTGCATCGCCACGGTGAGCGCCTGGGCGCAGTGCACGCTGCGCGCCGGCGGCCGCAACCCGATGCACCGCATCCTCTTCAGCATCGGTTCGCTGACGGTGACGACCGCGGCGGCGGCGATGCCGACCTCGTTCTGATCATGCAGTTCGGCACGCCGGGCCTCGCGACGCTGGTTCGCACCGCGGCGGTCGTCGCGCCGCTCTACTTCTTCGTGAACACCGGCGCTGGTCGCCGGCGGCGATCGCGCTGTCGACGCGGCAGCCGATGGTCGGCGTCTGGCAGCGCAACTTCCTCTGGAGCGCGCCGAGCTATCTGGCCGGCGCGCGCGCTGGCCGCGGTCGCCGACGGCGGCGTCGGCGCGCGGCTGGTTCGGATGGCTCGCGCTGCTCGCGGTGCCGCTCTATCTCGTCTTCCGCAGCTACCACACGGTCGTCGCGCGGCTGCGCGAAGAGCAGGACGAGACGCGGCGCGCGATGGACGTGCAGCTGGCGACGATCGAAGCGCTCGCGCTCGCGATCGAAGCCAAGGCGGGCTGCACCCCCGAGCACATCCGATCGATCCAGCAGTACGCGGCGACGCTGGCCGAAGCGGCCGGCCTGTCGGACCGCGACGTGCAGGCGGTGCGCACCGCGGCGCTGCTGCACGACATCGGCAACATGGCGGTGCCCGAGCACATCCTGTCGAAGCCCGATGCGCTCACGCCCGAGGAGTTCGAGCGCGTCAAGATTCACCCGCGCGTCGGCGCCGAGATCCTGCGCAACGTGCTCGTTCGGCGCGCCGGTCGGCGAGCTGGTGCTCTGCCATCACGAGCGCTGGGACGGCCTGGGCTACCCGGCCGGGCTGCGCGGCGAGGACATTCCGCTCGGCGCGCGCATCCTGGCGATCGCCGACTGCTACAGCACGCTGCAGGCCGATCGCCCGTACCGCCCGGCCCGCAGCCAGGCGAGGCGGTCGCGGTGCTGCGCGAGTACGCCGGCACGGCGTTCGACCCGGCGCTGGTCGACCTGCTGATCGCCCGGCTCGACACGTCGGCGGCGGCAGCGGCCGCCGCCGCGGATGCCGAGAGCGCGTGGATCGCAGGACGAAGCCGATGGCGCTGCAGGACATCGCCGGCGCGCATCGCGAGGAGCAGACGCTCTACGAGATCGCGCAGGCGCTCGGCTCGAGCCTCGGCGTCGCCGACGCGATGGCGCTGATTCAGGACAAGGTCAGCCGCCTGGTGCCGTTCACCACCTGCGCGCTGTTCCTCGGCGACGACGAGCGAGGGGTACGTCTGCCGCTACGCGCACGGCCCCGGCACCGAAGCGCTGTTCAAGTGGACGCCGAAGTCGTGGAGCGACATCGCGCTGCGGCTGCCGTCGTGCGCCGACGGCCGCGGCGCGCACGGCGAGGAGCTGACGGCGCTGCTGCCGTGCCCGCTGACGTTCGAGCGGCGGCTGATCGGCGGCCTGGTGATCTACCACACCGTGCCCGGGCTGCTTCACCGACGAGCACCGCCGCGTGCTCGGCCGCGTCAGCGAGCAGGCCGCGGCGGTGATCTACAACTCGACGCGCTTCGAGCAGACCGAGCACGAGTCGCACACCGATCCGCTGACCGGCGCTGCCGAACCGGCGCTCGCTCGATCGGCAGTTCGAAGCCGGCCTGGCGCGCGCCGAGCGCAGCAAGGGCAGCGTCAGCGTCGTCGTCCTCGACCTCGATCGGCTCAAGGAGATCAACGACACCTACGGCCACGAGGCCGGCGACCGCGCGCTGCGCGCGGTGGGCGTCGACGCTGCGGGCGACGGTGCGGCAGAACGATCTGTGCGCGCGGTTCGCGGGCGACGAGTTCATCGTCGTGCTGTGGGACTGCAGCCCCGAGCACGAGGCGCGGCGGGTGCTCGAGCTGCAGACGCGCGGTCGGCGCGCATCCGTTCGAGCCGCGGCCCGGCGTGCGCGTGTCGCTGTCGATCAGCGCCGGCGCCGCCCGCTTCCCGCTCGACGGCACGACGTTCGACGAGCTGATGGCCGCGGCCGACGAGCGGATGTACCACGACAAGGCCGGCCGCCGGTCGCGCAATTCGGGCCGGGCGCCGGTGAAGCGCAGTGAGCCGGCTTGACTGACCGATCCCGCGGCGTCGCATTTTCTCGATCGGCCACATTGAAAGCCGGACGGCGGCCCTAAAGGGCCGCCCTACATCGGCGCTGCCAAAGGGCTGCCCTACGTCGAGGCGGCCCATGTAGGGCGGGCGTTCAGGCCCGCCAACTCTCGTAGGCGGCCCTTAGGACTGCCCAGCAGCCGCGGCGACATATGCGCCGCCAATCCGCACTTACAAAAGCATAGCGACCACAGGCAGATAAGCTGCTTGCGGCGCCGCCGATCCGGCTGTTACGCTGGGCCTAGTCGCAATGGCCCCTGCTGGATCGCCCCCGGAACTGTGTGCGCGCTTCCACCGCGCCAGCGAGCTCATCGGCCGCCGCTGGACCGGCGCCATCATCTTCTGCCTGCTCAAGTCGAAGTGCCGCTTCGCGACGCTGCGCGACGCCATCCCCGACATCACCGACCGCATGCTGAGCGATCGTCTCCAGGAGCTCGAGCAGGAAGGGATCGTCGAGCGCACGGTGATCCCCGACATGCCGGTTCGCGTCGAATACGCGCTGACCAGGAAAGGGCGCGCGCTCGGGACCGCGGTCGATGCGATTGCCGAGTGGGCGCACAAATGGACCGAGGCGGAGCCCGGCGACTGACGCGCCAAAGCCGCGTCCCCGTGCGCGCGCCTCGTCTGCCCGCTGATTGGAGCGTCGTGTCGTAGGGCGGCCCTTCAGGGCTGCCCGCGCCGCCGTTGGCAGGCCTGAAGGCCTGCGCTACGAGAGGCCGCGCGCTCCCGGCCCCACCGAGCCCCCAGCCCCAGCTCCGAGTCCCGTCCATACATTGACATTCGACAATCGCGGCGCTAGCGTATTGTCGAACATCAAGGTATCAATGCCCGTATCCAAGTCCGATCTCCTCCAGGGCACACTCGATCTGCTGATCCTGAAGACGCTCGCGCTCGGCCCGCTCCACGGGTGGGCGATCTCCAAGCGCATCCAGCAGATGTCCAAGGAAGTCCTGACCGTCAACCAGGGCTCGCTGTATCCGGCGCTCTACCGGCTCGAGGACCGCGGCTGGATCGCCGGCGCCGAGCGCGAGTCGGCGGAAGGACGGCGGATCAAGCTCTATCGCCTGACCGCCGCAGGACGAAAGCAGCTCGCCGACGAGCTCGACACCTGGAAAGCGTTCTCGACCGCCATCAACCACGTCATCAAGGCGGTCTCGATCGCCATGAGCCTGGAACGGCTGCCGCGCTGGATCCGCCGCCTCGTGCTGGTGCTCCGTCGCGACGCCGTCGAGCGATCGATGGACGCGGAGCTTCGTCACCACATCGAGTGCGAGATCGCCGAGCGCGTGCGCCTGGGCATGGCGCCGGAGGAGGCACGGCGAAGCGCGGTCAGCGATTTCGGCGGCGTCGAGGCGGTGAAAGAGTACGCCCGCGACGCACGCGGCGTCCGTCCGCTCGAGGACTTCGTCTTCGATCTGCGCTACGCCGCCCGCACGCTGCGGCAGAATCCCGGCTTCACGGCTGCCGCCGTGCTGACCTTCGCGCTCGGCATCGGCGCCGCGAGCGCCATCTTCAGCGTCGTCTACGGCATCCTCGTACGCCCGCTGCCGTACGCCCACGCCGAGCGGCTGGTCGCGCTGTGGGAGCGGAACGTGCCGCGCAACCGCGATCAGAACGTGGTCTCGGTCGACAACTTCGAGGCCTGGCGCGAGAGCGCCCGTGCCTTCGACGCGATGGCGGCCCTGGTCCCGCGCCCGGTGACGCTTGCCGAGAGCGGCGCTCCAGAGCGGATCATCGGCGCTGAAGTGTCGCCCGGATATTTCGGCCTGCTCGGCGTAACGCCCTCGCTCGGGCGTGAATTCGAAGAGCGCGAGGCGCACCCGGGCGCGGCTGGCGTCGTCATCCTCAGCGACGGCTTCTGGCGGCGGCGATTCGGCGGCGATCCCGGCGCGGTCGGCCGCGTGCTGCAGGTCGGCGGCCAGCCGCACACGATTGTCGGCGTGATGCCGAACGTCGAACCACCGCGCTTCGGATGGCTCGACGAGCAGCAGATGTGGTTTCCGTTCGTGCCGGACGCGGAGAACCGCGCCTGGGGCCGCTTCCTGCTCGTCGTCGCGCGGCTGGCGCCTGGCGTCACGCTCGATGCCGCCCGTGCCGAGATGACGGCGATCACCGAGCGCCGGGCGCGTGAGATCCCGGCGAACCTCGAGTGGCGCGCAACGGTGACGCCGCTGGCGCAGCAGATCACCGGCAGCGTGCGAACGCCGCTCCTCGTCCTGCTGTGCGCGGTGGCGCTGCTGCTGATGATGGCGGTCGTCAACGTGGCGACGCTGATGCTGTCGCTGACACGGCGGCGCGCTCACGAGCTGGCAATGCGCCGCGCGCTCGGCGCGACCGACGGCCGACTGTTTCGCCAGCTGTTCACACAGAGCCTGCTCGTCGGCGCGCTTGGCGGCGGCGCGGGCCTGGCCGTCGCCGTGCCCGGTGTTCGTGCGCTGGCGGCGTTTCTGCCGGCGGGCGTGCCGCGCGTGGACGCGATCCGCGTCGATACGCCGGTGTTGCTCGCGTCGCTGGCAATCGCATTGGCGGCGACCGTCGCGTTCGGATCCGCGGCGGCGCTGCGTGGACGCCGCGCCGAGCGCGGCCGGCGGTGTCGAATGACGGCATCTCGAGTGCCCGCGGCTCTGCCCGCACCGGCGGCGGCGCACTCGTCACCATCGAGGTCGCGCTGGGGCTGGCACTGTCCCTGATGGCGCTGCTCATGGTGCGAAGCTTCGTCGCGCTCCGCGCCGTCGACCTGGGTTTCTCCACCGACGGCGTGGTCGTCGCGCGGCTCGCGTTGCCGGGCGCTCGCTACCCATCGCCCGAGCGGCCAGCGCGCGTTCTTCGCGACGCTGCTCGGGCGCGTGCGCGCGCTGCCGGGTGTCGAATCCGCCGGCATCGTCAGCTCGCGTCCCTTCGGTGGCCTCGGGCCGGCGACAACCGTGCGCGATGCGCGGACGACGCCGGCGCCTGGCGTCCTCCCACCGATCACCGACGTGCGATTTGCCGACGATGGCTTCTTCCGGACGCTGCGGATGGCGGCAACGCGCGGCGCCGTCTTCGATGGCGACAACCTCGCCGGCCCGCCTCGAGCCGTGATCAACGAGAGCCTCGCGAACGCGATCTGGCCCGGACAGGATCCGGTCGGGCGCGATCTCGCGATCGAGATCAACGGCGGCACCACGGCCGCCGTCGTCGGCGTGGTGGCCGATCATCATCTGATGGACGTGCGGACGCCGGTGCGCCCGGCGGCGTATCTCTCGGCGTTCCGCTATACGGATGCCCAGCGCGATCTGATCGTTCGCGCCAGCGTGCCGCCGGATGTTCTGGTGACGTCGCTGCGTGCGGCGGTGTTTGCACTCGAGCCGGCGCTGCCGCTCTATCAGGTCGCGACGATGGCGCAGCTGGTCGAGAGGTCACTGGCGAGCGATCGGTTCACGACCGCGCTGCTCGGCGGGTTTGCGCTGGTGGCGCTGCTGCTGGCGGCGGTCGGAATCTTCGGGGTGTTCTCGGCCGACGTTGCGCACCGGCGCCGGGAGATTGGCGTGCGCATCGCGCTCGGCGCCGGGTCGTGGCGCGTCGTCGGGCTGGTGCTGCGGCCGCGCCCTCTCGCGCGCGGCGGCCGGTGTCGCCGCCGGAACGGTCGTCGCGCTGCTGCTCGCGCGCTCCATGGCGTCGCTCCTCTTCGGCGTCCGGCCGACCGATCCGGCCTCGCTTGCAACCGTTGCCGTCCTCCTCCTGGGCGTTGCCACCGTAGCGACATTGATCCCGGCGTTTCGTGCCCTCCGCGCGTCGCCGCTCGACGTCCTCCGCGCCGAATAGCCCGGGCCGGTCTGAAGACCGCCCCCTATGGACAACACCAGTGGGCCCGGCTGTTAGGGACGGTCTTCAGACCGTCCCGCGTGTGTTCCGAAATGGGGCGCGAGGTTGACATCCTTTGTGCTGAAACGGAACGTTCTCGTAGCTTCGCGGGACCGTTCTAAGTCGTAAATGACAGATTCAATAGCGTTTCAAGCCATCCTCTTTTAGAACACTTTCGGCTCATCGATTGCACGTCGAGCCGTGTCTTGAACCTCCCCGATCGACGCGCTCCCTGGGTCTGGCTCGCGGCAGCTCTCTGGCTGTGCTGCGCCGGCGTCGGCCTGTACTTCGTCTGGGCCTACGACAACGCGCCGGGCGTCGCCGCCAACGCGCCGGCCGCGTGGCCCGAACGCACCTCGCTCGTGCGCGCCGACGATCGGCCCGACGCTCGTGCTCCTCGCGCATCCGCAGTGCGACTGCACGCGCGCCACGCTCGGCGAGCTCGCCGAAGTGCTGGCCCGCACGTCGCAACCGCCGAAAACCTACGTCCTCTTCCTGCGGCCGACGCTGTTCAACGCCGGCTGGGAACAGACCGTCGCTCTGGCGGACCGCGCGCAGCCTCCCGAACGTCACCGTGCTGCGCGACGACGATGGGGCCGAGGCGAAGCGGTTCGGCGCGGAGACCTCCGGCCAGACGCTGCTCTACGACGAGCGCGGCACGCTCGCGTTCAGCGGCGGCATCACCGGCTCGCGCGGCCACGCCGGCGACAACGCCGGCCGCGCCTCGTTGCTGGCGCTGATCAACCGGCGTGCAGGTCGATCGGCGCGGCAGCAACGTCTTCGGTTGTCCTCTCTTCTCCGCAGGTAACGGATCATGATCGCCGAATCGCGCCGCGCCGACGAGCTCTTCGAGCAATACGCAGCGCGACATCCACCGGCGCACCGATCGGCTGTTCGCCGGCCTGATGGCGTTTCAGTGGATCGCCGGCATCGTCTTCGCGTTGTGGGTGTCGCCGCTGGCGTGGTTCGGGCCGTTCAGCCGCACGCACGTCCACGTCTGGGCCGCGGTCATCCTCGGCGGCATCATCTGCCTGCTGCCGGCGCTGCTCGCGCTGCTGCGCCCGGGGCGCGCGTCGACGCGCTACACCATGGCCGTGGCGCAGATGCTGATGGGCGCGCTGCTCATCCACCTCACCGGCGGCCGCATCGAAACGCACTTCCACGTCTTCGGCTCGCTCGCGTTCCTCGCGTTCTACCGCGACTGGCGGGTGCTCGTGCCGGCGACGATCGTCGTCGCGCTCGATCACATGCTGCGCGGCATCTTCTGGCCGCAATCGGTCTACGGCGTGCTCGTCGCGAGCCAGTGGCGCTGGCTCGAGCACGCGGCCTGGGTGCTCTTCGAGGACGTGTTCCTCGTCGTCTCGTGCCGCCGCGGCTTCGCGGAGATGCGGCAGACGGCCGAGCGCACGGCCGCGCTCGAGCAGGAAGTCCGGACGCGGCAGCAGGCGGAGAATGCCGCCTCGCTCACGGCCGCCGTCGGCCTTGCGCTGACGCGCGGCACCGAGCTGCCGGCGATGCTGCAGCAGTGCGCCGACGCGGTGGTCGAGCACCTCGACGGCGGCTTCGCGCGCATCTGGACGCTCGACAGCGCCGGCGAAATGCTGCAGCTCGAAGCCGGCGCCGGCCTCTGCCCGGCGTTCGATGCCGGCCACGCGCGCGTGCCGGTCGGCAAGACCGCGGTCGGCGCGATCGCTTGCACCCGGCAGCCGTGCGTCGCTCCCGTCGCCAACCTGGATCTGCCGGTCGGTGAGCCGGCGTGGCTCGGGCCGGACCGCGTGGCCGTCTTCGCCGGCTACCCGCTGCTCCTCGACTCGAAGCTGGTCGGCGTGATGGCCGTCGTCGCCGCGCACGAGTTCTCGACCTCGGCGCAGGACGCGCTGGCGGCGGTGGCCGACGCGGTCGCGCTCGGCATCGAGCGCAAGCGCGCCGAGCGCGAGCTCGCGCGCTCGCACCGCGCAGGCCGAAGCGGCGACGCGCGCGAAGAGCGACTTCCTCGCCAGCATGAGCCACGAGCTGCGCACGCCGCTGAACGCCATCATCCTCTACAGCGAGCTGCTGCAGGAGGAGGCGCGAGGACCAGCGAACGGCTCGTCGATCGCCGACCTGCAGCGCATTCAGTCGGCCGGCAAGCACCTGCTCGAGCTGATCAACGGCATCCTCGACCTCTCGAAGATCGAAGCGGGCAAGATGACGCTGTCGCTCGAGCCGTTCGACGTGCCGCGCGATGATCGACGAGCTGCTCGACACGGTCGGGCCGCTGGCGCAGAAGAACGGCAACACGCTGACGGTGGTCTGTGCCGACGACGTCGTGATGATGCACGGCGACGCGATGAAGACGCGGCAGATCCTGCTCAACCTGCTCAGCAACGCGTCAAGTTCACGCGCGACGGGCTGATCACGCTGGATGTCGCCATCGACAAGACCGACGGAGGTTCCCGCGGTCGTCTTCACCGTGTCGGACACCGGCGTCGGCATGACGCCGGAGCAGGCGGCGAAGATCTTCGATCCGTTCACGCAGGCCGACGTCACCACGACGCGCAAGTACGGCGGCACCGGCCTCGGCCTCGCGATCGTGTCGCGCTTCTGCCAGCTGATGGGCGGCAGCGTCTCGGTCGAGAGCGAGTTCGGCGACGGATCGCGGTTCACCGTCCGCCTGCCGCTCTATGCGGTGGACGTGGTCGAGGCCAACGAGATCATCGCGGCGGCGACGGCATGACTCGCGACGGAGGGCAAATGACGCTGCTGGTCGTCGAAGACAACGAGCCGAGCCGCGACGCGCTGTCGCGGCGGCTGGAGCGGCGCGGCTACCGCGTCGTCACCGCCGACGGATGGACTCGCAGGCCGTCGACGATGGCGCAGTACGGCCAGGCCCGATCTGATCCTGATGGATCTCGGGCTGCCGGGCATCGACGGCTGGGAGGCGACCGCGCGGCTGAAGGCGGACGTGGCCACCAGCCACATTCCGATCATCGTGCTGAGCGCCCACGCGATGACCAGCGATCGCGACGCTGGCGCTGGCCGCCGGCGGCGACGACTTCGACACCAAGCCGGTGCGATTCGAACGGCTGCTCGAGAAGATCGAGGCGCTGCTCAACCGCGTCGCCGTCCGATGAGTGCTCCGACGGCGCGGACGGCACGCTGCTCGTCGTCGACGACAACGAGGCCAACCGCGACGCGCTGTCGCGCCGGCTGGCGAACAAGGGCTACGTCGTCACGCGTCGCGGCAGGCGGCGCCGAAGCGCTGGCGATGGTGGCTGCCGGCCGATTCGATCTCGTGCTGCTCGACGTCGAGATGCCGGGCATGAGCGGCTTCGAGGTGCTCAGCCACGCTGCGCGACCACCCACTCCCAGCACCGAGCTGCCGGTGATCATGGTCACCGCCCGCACCGAGGGCGCCGACATCGTCGAAGCGTTCCGGCTCGGCGCCAACGACTACGTCACCAAGCCGATCGACTTTCCGGTCGCGCTCGCCCGCATCGCCACGCACCTGTCGCACAAGTGGGCGGTCGAGCGATCTGCGCGAGAGCGAGGAGCGCTACGCGCTCGCCGTGCACGGCGCCAACGACGGCCTGTGGGACTGGAACCTCTCCACCGACGAGGTCTACTGGTCGCCGCGCTGGAAGGCGATGCTCGGCTACGCCGAGGACGGAGATCGGCACCAGCCCGGACGAGTGGCTGACCCGCGTGCACCACGACGACGCCGCGCGCGTCGAGAGCGGGCTGCACGCGCACCTGGCGCACGGCAACGGCCACTACGAGAGCGAGCACCGGATGCTGCACCGCAACGGCACCTTCCGCTGGGTGCTCTGCCGCGGCGCCGCGGTGCGAAACGCCGACGGGCGGGCGACGCGGCTGGCCGGCTCGCTGACCGACATCACCGACGCGAAGGTGGCCGACGCGCTGACCGGGCTGCCGAACCGTCTGCTGTTCGTCGACCTGCTCGATCGCGCGCTCAAGCGCGCGCACCGCAGGCCCGGCTACGCCTTCGCGCTGCTCGTCCTCGGCCTCGACCGCTTCAAGGACGTCGGCAACAGCCTCGGTCCGCTGACGGCCGACCGCCTGCTGGTCGCGGTCGCGCGGCGGCTCCAGTCGGCCTGCGCGTCGCCGATGGCGCGGGGCCGGCCGGCGACACCATGTGCACGCTGGCGCGCCTGGCGGGCGACGAGTTCACGGTGCTGCTCGACGACATCGCCGACGCGAGCGACGCGGTGCGGGTCGCCGAGCGCCTGCGCAGTGCGCTGGACAAGCCGTTCGATCTCGACGGCCACCAGGTGTTCACGTCGGCGGCCGCGGGCATCGCGGTCAGCACCGAGAAATACGAGCGAGCCGAGGAAGTGCTGCGCGACGCGGCGACCGCGCTCCACCGCGCCAAGGTCGATCGCACCGCCCGGTGCGAGCTCTTCGATCCGGGGATGCGCGACCGCGCGGTTGCGCGGCTGCAGGTCGAGACCGACCTGCGGCGCGCCATCGACGAGCACGGGTTCGACGGTCGACTACCAGCCGATCGTGGCGCTGTCGAGCCGGCCGGCATCGCCGCGTTCGAGGCGCTGGTGCGCTGGCGGCATCCGGTGCGCGGGATTGTCCCGCCCGATCGAGTTCATCGGCGTCGCCGAAGAAACCGGGATGATCCTGCAGATCGGCCACCTCGCGCTCGCCGAGTCGTGCCGGCAGATGGCCGAGTGGCAGCGGACCTTCGGCGCCGATGCGCCGGCGATGATCTGCGTGAACATGTCGAGCCGGCAGTTCGTCGACGCCGACCTCGCCGCGCAGGTCGAGGCGGTGCTGCGCGACGTGAACCTCGACGCGCGGAACCTGACGCTCGAGATCACCGAGAGCGCGTTCATCGGCGACGCCGATGCGGCACGCGCCACGGTCAACCGCGCTGCGCGCGATCGGCGTCGAGTGGAGCATCGACGATTTCGGCACCGGCTACTCGTCGTTGAGCCACCTGCACCGGCTGCACTTCGACACGCTCAAGATCGATCGGTCGTTCGTCGCCCGCATGGGGATCGAAGAGGGCGGCACGGAGATGGTCCGCGCGATCGTCGCGCTCGCGCACAGCCTCGGCATGGAGGTCGTGGCCGAAGGGGTGGAGACCGAGGATCAGTTCGTGGCGCTGCGGCGCCTCGGCTGCGAGTACGCGCAGGGATTCTTCCTGTCGCGGCCGGTCGGCGTCGTCGACGCCGAGCGCCTGATCGCGTCCCAGCCCTGGGCCGTGTCAGCGGCGTGACGACTAGCAACGCAAAGGCCACGGAGCTCGCAGAGAACTTCTCGTGCAAGGCGTTCTCTGCGGCTTCTACGCCCGGGTCGGAGAATTCCTTGTACCACGCGTTCTCTGCGGTCTCTGCGTCCTCTGCGTTCAGTGCCGGCGGTACCTACCGCCGCGGCCGCAGCGCGATGCCGAGCAGCCGCCTCAACTCCACGAACGGGTTCGGCGCATCGTCGACCCTGATGTCGACGATCCGTTCAATCGTCGACTCCGAGTTCGGCGGCAGCGGCTTGACGACGAGAATCCCCGCCGACTGCATCCCGCGCGTGTCGCCGCCCTTCGACTGCCCGGCATCGAGCGCGTCCATCAGCTTCTCGGCCATCGAGCCCTTGCCCTTCTCGTAGGCTTCGGCCATCGCCTTGAGGACCGCCTCGCTCGCCAGCGTGTTGCCCTGCGCCGAGAAGTTCTGGCCGGTGACGTGGCCGGCGTAGCCGCCGTAGTGCACCGGGTCGTTCTTGTCGAAGTTTCGCGCGATGACGTGCTTGCCGGTGTAGACGGCCGATCGGCCTTTCGTGTCGATCACCGCCACCTGCCGGGTGTCGCGGCCGGGATCTTCGTCGGTGATCTTCTTGACGACGTCTGCCGGGCTCAGCCCCTGCTCGAGCAGCGCGATCGCCTTCGGCCCGTACTGCCGGTTCGCCGACGCCTGCGTGGCGACGGCGCCGACGCCGGGCTTCGCGTAGGGCACCGCCGCGCCCGCCGCGAAGGCGCGCGACTGCACGCCGACGCCGAGCTCGCTCGTCGCCGGATCGAACGCGATCATCGAAAAGGTCGAGAACCAGGGATCGGCCTCGGGTGCGGAGGCGTGTCCTCCCGCTGCCTGCCCCCACATCGAAACCGTCGCTATCAGCGTAATCAGCAGTCCTCTCACGGCATCTCTCCTGAGGCGGTCTCTCGTAGCGCAGCCCTTGAGGGCTGCCCACGCGGCCGTTGGCAGGCCTGAAAGGCCTGCGCTACGAACTCCGACCCCTCCTGATCTCCTGCGTCACGAAGCGTCCCGTCTCCTGATCTCCTACTCGCGAAGCGTCCCTCTCCTGATCTCCTATTCGCGGAGCTTCTGCATCGCGACCGAAAACGCGCGGCGCCCCGCCGCGGGATCGTACACGATGACCGGCATCAGGCGGCCGCGGATCCGGTGTGGGTTCGCGCGCGCGTACCCCATCAGTGTCGTCGCCAGCTTCTCCTTGGCGGCGTTCTGCTCGTCGCCGTCCGAGATCGTCGTCAGCAGGTCGTTCAGCGTCAGCCGCCACGGCTCGGCGTTCAGCAGCGCGTCGATCACCGCACCCTTGACGACGTTGTGGGAGAAGTTGAAGAAGAAGGAGATCGGCGAGTACCTGGTCGAGGACGGGCGGAAGCGCTCGAACGCCTGCAGCAGCTCGTCCTGGTGCGTCGCGGAAAAGCTCGGCGAACTCGAGGCGCTCGGCTTCGAATGGCGCCGGCGACGCCGGCGGCGCGCTGCGCACGAACGCGCGCGCGTCAGGCGAGAGGCCGTTGACGAGCGCCTCGGCAATCGCATCCCGCCCGGCGACGTTCTCGTCGGCCGCCCGCAACCGGGCGTACTCGCGCATCAGCGTCGCCAGCGAAAAGCACAGCCACGGGTAGTCGGTGACGTTGTCGTCACGCATGATGACCGTGTCCCGCGCATACGTCGCCTCGAAGCCGAAGCGCAGGTGGCTGCCCATGCTCGCCGCGTGGCCGAGCGCCACGCTGGTCTTGTGCGCCTGGTTGAGCGTCCTCACCCGTTCGAGCAGCTTGTCGTAGCCGCGTTCGTCGATCTCGTAGTGCGAGGTCCCGAGCAGCAGCAGCGTCTCGGCGTCGGCGGCGAACCGCTGGCCGCTGCCGCCGCTCCCCTGGAGAAGCGTCAGCAGGCGGCTCAGGCGGTCAAGGTTGGCGTCGGCGTCGCCTTCGTCCCAGACGCGGAGCGAGAGCAGCGCGAGCACGTGCATGAAGTAGTAATCGAGCAGGACCGCCAGGGCGACGTCGCTGGCGTCGCCGTCGCCCCGCTGATCGATCAGGTAATTCAGCACGTCAACCGGGATGGTGTCCTCGTTCACCCGATCTGCAATCCCGTCCCAGTCGTGCATCACGTGGAAGCCGTCACGGCGCGTCAGACCGTCGTAAATCCGGACGGTCCTTCCCAGGTTGATCTCGGTGCCGCCGGCCTTCCACACGTTCGACCGCATGCTGTCGCGCAGCCGCACGAGCGCCGTCCGCAAATCGCGGGCGCGCGCCGCCTCGGCGACGACTCCGCGGCGCCAGCTGCCGTCGAGCGCCCGCTCGATCACCTCGCACGCGTCAGTGAACATCTGACAGCGATCGTACCCGAAACTTCGCGGGTACTCTTGTCTGGTATCCTCCTCCCATCGCGGACGAAATCTTCTACCCAGATCCCGACCAGAGCGCGGAACAGAAGCAGCGGCGCGAGCGTCAGTTTCACGTCGTCGAGACGCCGCGGCTGCGCCTGCTGGGCGTCACGATCCTGGTGCTGCTTGCCATCCTCAGGCAGAAATTCATCCCCGGGGAACAGTCGCAACCGCTGGTGCTCGGCGTCGTGCTGTTCACCTATGCGCTGGTGTCCTGGGCGATCCTCGTCCGGTTCTTCGACAAGGCCGGCCGCGTTCGGCTCGGGACGCTCTTTCTCTCGCTCGATCTCTTCATCTTCGTCATCGCCATCTACCTGACCGGCGGCGAAAAGAGCTGGCTCTTCTTCCTGCTGTTCATCCGCGCCGCCGATCAGTCCAACACCAACTTCAAGCGCGCGCTCTCGTTCGCGCACCTCGCGGTCGCGGTCTACGGGCTGATGCTGCTGGCGCTGGTGTTCATCGAGCACCGCCCGATCGACTGGCCGCCCGAGATCTTCAAGCTGATCCTCCTCTACGGTGCGAGCCTCTACATCGCGATGACCGCGCGGACGGCGGAGCGGCTGCGCGAGCGGATGATCGGTGCCATCCGGCTGGCGCGGGAACTGGTGGCGAAGCTGCAGGCGCAGTCGCGCGAGCTCGAAGAGGCGCGGCGGCAGGCCGAGCAGGCGAGCGCGATCAAGAGCCAGTTCCTGGCGAACATGAGCCACGAGATCCGCACGCCGATGAACGGAATCATCGGCCTCACCGCGCTGGTCCTCGACTCGGATCTGACCCCGGACCAGCGCGAGCTGCTGAACATGGCGCACGGGTCGGCGAACTCGCTGCTGCACATCATCAACGACATCCTCGACCTGTCGAAGATCGAGGCCGGGCGGCTGTCGGTCGACGAGAGCGCGTTTCCCCTGCGCGAGCGCCTCGCGCAGGCGCTGAAGCCGCTGTCGGTGAAGATGCAGGAAAAGGGGTTGGCGTTCACGACCGCGGTGTCGCCGGAGGTGCCCGACGAGCTCGTCGGCGACTGGTCGCGGCTCGAGCAGGTGCTGATCAACCTGGTTGGCAACGCAATCAAGTTCACCGAGCGCGGCAGCGTCAGCGTCCTGATCGCGGTTCAGGAACGGACGCCGGAATCAGTGCTGCTCTACGTCGCCGTCGTCGACACCGGCATCGGCATCGCGCCCGATCGCCAGTCCGAGATTTTCGAAGCGTTCACCCAGGCCGACGGCTCGACGACGAGGCGGTACGGCGGCACCGGCCTCGGCCTGACGATCTCGCGAACGCTGGTCCAGATGATGGGCGGCCGCATCTGGCTCGAGAGCACGCTCGGCCAGGGGACGACGTTCCACTTCACCGCGCGCGTGCGCATCGCGCCGCCGCAACAACCGTAGCGCGTCGCTGAGATCTCAGATCGCATCGGCGCAATCGCGTTGAGGCGTCGATGAGACGGCGGGTAGACATCTTGCTCCGCGGCCCGTGGTCGGACAGGGCCGGTAAAACGTCGCTCCGACTCGCTGTTGCTTACGGCGCCGCGGCGGTCAGGGTTGTTGTTGCATCCGCGCACGGAAGAGCGCGGTTCTTGCCAACGCCTTGACACCAGCCGTTTCCGCTACAGACCGCCGCGGAAGCCTCGCTACGCGACGTTTTACATGCGATCCAAACGGCCCTGCCTCAACGGGCCGCTGCGCAAGACGTCTCCTCGCCTTTCCCGTCGACGCGACCTCTCAACCGACTGCATCGCGACGGGAGAGCATCGCCGCAGTCGCGTCCGAGGGCCGTAGGACCTGGCATGCCCGGGCGATAGACGGCAAACGCGTCCGTAAGCGGTCCCCGCACGCCGCCGCCGATTCGACAATGGCGTTCTGAACAGCTGTGAGCCGGGATGATTGATGGCTGTCACGTGGATTACCCAGGCGGCGTGCTCATCGTGAGCACAGGCGCTGGAGGACGCGTTTGCCATGCCAGCCGTCCATCGGCCCGCGGACGCGACTGCGGCGATGCGATCTCACGCGAGCCGGATGCTCGGGCTATTTCTTGAGCGTCGCGCCGGTCAGCGTCGCCACCGCGCCGAGCGTCGTCTGCGCGGCGTTCAGGCCGAGGCGGAAATCCTTGTCGCTGTAGGTCGCGTACAGGTCGGTCGGCTGGTGCCACTGCGGATCCCAGCCGCTGCCGATCTGCACGCCGCGCTCGTTTTCGCGCAGGCTGATCGCCGGCACGATGTCCATGAAGGGCGTCGAGTCGGTGTTGGTCATGTGCGGGCCGACGGCGGCGGGGTAGTCGGTCGCGTACTTTTCGTTGGCCGCATGCAGCGTCCACGCCAGCGCCTGGCTGCCGGCCGCCATCTTCGAGTTCGACTGGAACTCGATGTTGACGTCGGCTTCGGGCCGCTGCTCGGGGCTGATCGTGCCGTCGGCGCGCGGCATGCCGTGGTCGAACATCATCATGTCGTGCTGGATCATGCCGAGCCATTTCGGCTCGGGATACCGGCGCGACCCGGGCGGATCCTCCTTGCCCTGCAGCGCCTGCCGCTGCTCGACATACGCGCGCGCGCCGTTCAAGCCGGTTTCTTCGTTGTTCCACAGCGCGAAGCGGATCGTCCGCTCGGTCTGCACGTCGGGGCTGCTGAAGACGCGCGCCAGCTCCATCACCAGCGCGGTGCCCGATCCGTCGTCGTTCGCCGCCTCGCCCCAGCCGTGGCCGTCCATGTGGCCGCCGACGATGTACATCTCGTCGGGACGCGTCGTGCCGACCTTGGTGCAGTAGACCTCCTCGCGCGGGCCGGGCGTGGTCGGCTGCATGTTCAGCTGCCGCAGCTTCTCGTCCGGCTGCTTCATCGGATCGGTGTTGACGCCGGTCGGCGTCCGGATGCCGCGCGGCCTGCCGCCGCCGACCGCGAGATCCGTGTTGCCGCGGCCGCGGCCACCGCCGGGAGTCGGCGGCGGCGGATCGTAGACGTACTTGATCCGCTCGGTCGGGCAGCCGTAGCTCTTGAGCTGCGCCTCGATCCAGTCGACCGCGGCGCGGTTGCGATCGGTGCCCTGGCGGCGATCGCCGAACTGCGTCAGCCCCTTGATGGTCGCCTTGTATTTTTCGAGATCGAGGCGACCGACCAGGGCGACGACTGGATCGGCGCTCGCCGGCGGCTGCGCGGTTGCCTGCGCTGCAAGGCTGAAAGGCAGGAAGGCCGCAAGGAGCAAAGGAATCAAGGGTAGAAGGCGCGAGGCGAGAAGGCTGCAGGGCGGAAGGTTTGAAGGCCACAAGGCTGCGCATGGCGCGAGAGTGTAATGCAAAAAGGCTAGAGTAATCGGTCTGGGAGGCATCGGATGAGACGCAGCGTGGAAGGCGGCCGGCATCGTCGCCGTGCTGATCGGGTTGGCGGTGTCGGCGCGTCTGCTCGACCGTGCCGCGGCGGCGCAGCAGGCGACGGCGGCGCCGGCTTACCGCGTGGATCCGATGTGGCCGAAGATGCCGTCGAAGTGGATCCTCGGCCAGGTCGCCGGGCTCAGCGTCGATTCGCGCGATCACGTCTGGATCCTCCAGCGCCCCTGGTCGCTCGCGACCGACGAGAAGGCGCTGAACGCCGACGCGCCCTGCTGCCACCCGGCGCCGCCGGTGATGGAGTTCGACGCCGCCGGCAACTACATCCAGGGCTGGGGCGGCGAGGGCGAGGGATACGAGTGGCCGGCTGACGAACACGCCATCCACGTCGACTACAAAGGCAACGTCTGGATCTCCTCCGCCGGCGGCCCGCGCCTTCAGACGCGCAAGGAGAACCAGATCCTCAAGTTCACGCAGGCGGGGAAGTTCCTGCTGCAGATCGGCCATCGCGGCATGAGCAAGGGGAGCCTCGACACCGACAACTTCAACAACGCCGCCGACATTCACGTCTACGCGAAGACCAACGAAGTCTTCGTCGCCGACGGCTACGTCAACCGTCGCGTGATCGTGCTCGACGCCGACACCGGCAAGTTCAAGCGGATGTGGGGCGCGTACGGCAATCAGCCGGACGATGCCGCGCCGAATCAGCCGAGCGAGGAGGGGCCGGGGGCGCAGCAGTTCAACCTCGTCCACGGCGTCCGCGTGTCCGAGGACGGCCTCGTCTACGTCGCCGATCGGCGCAACAACCGGATGCAGCTGTTTTCGCTCGACGGCAAGTTCCAGCGCGAGCTGTTCATCGAGCGCAAGACCAAGCTCCTCGGCACGTCGTTTTCAATCGCGTTTTCGCCCGACCCGCGCCAGGAACTTCTCTACCTGGCCGATGCCGGGAACGGCCGCGTCCATATCTACGACCGCAGAACCCTCACCGAAGTCGGCGGCTTCGGCCGGGTCGGCCATTACGCCGGCGAGTTCGTCTTTCTCCATGTGGTCGCGACGGACTCGACAGGCGACGTCTACACGGCTGAGGTAGGCGGGGGACGCCGCGTCCAGAAGTTCGTACGGCAAAGATCGCGGTAAGATTTATCTCTTTCTTATGAGCAGGAGGTCTGATGAAACGTTTCACGATGGCAGCCACGCTTGTGGCCGCGGCGCTCAGCGTCACGATCAGCGCCCAGAAGAACACGCCGATGAAGACGGGCAGCGGCGGCAGCGACCATCTCCGCAGCGAGTGGACGGTGGACGGCGCGAACATCGCGATCGAGTACGGCCGGCCGGCGCTGAAGGGCCGGACGCCGGGCAAGGACATCGACCCGTTCGAGGGCAAGGAGTGGCGCACCGGCGCCGACGAGCAGACGACGCTCATCACCAACAAGCCGCTCAAGTTCGGCTCGCTCAACGTCCCGGCCGGCACCTACGGCCTGCACACCATCCCGGTCAACGGCACGTGGCAGCTGATCGTCAGCAAGCGTGCGAAGGGCTGGGGCATTCCGTATCCGAAGGGCGAGGATCTCGGCCGCGTGCCGATGACGATGGGGAAGACGGCTTCGCCCGCGGAGAAGCTCACGATCACGGTTGACGACACGTCGGGCGGCGGCGCGCTGAACATCGAATGGGGCGCGACGAAGGCCAGCGTCCCGTTCACCGTTGGCTAGCACCGGCTCGCTAACTCGCGGCGTGTGCTGAACACAAAGGACACCGAGGACACAGAGGATTCTCTGGCTTTGTGTCCTTTGTGTCCTCTGTGTTGAATACAAGCGGCAAGCTGTCCCGCCTATCGGCGAGAGCGCGGTGACCACGCGCGGATAGCGGTCGTTCGCCTTTCCGGATCAGCGCCACGATCCGTGCAGCCTCGCCTTCCGCAACCCTCGCATCCGTCTTGACTTCTGCTAGCATCCGCCGGATTACGCAACAACGACCGCGCACAAGGAGGTGCCTGGTGCCCCGTACCCTCAGGGCGGTAGTCGGCCCGGTTCTTGTCCTAATGCTCTCTGCTGTCTTCGTCCCGCGGCCTGCGCACGCCCAGAAACCGACGTTCGAAATCGAAGGTCTCGTGCTGGACGCGCAGCAGGCGGTCCTGCCTGGCGCGACCGTCACGGTCCAGAACGTCTCGACCGGTTTGTCGCGCACGACCGCCACCGACCAGAACGGACGCTACGTTGTCTCGGCGCTGCCGCCGGAGGGCAAGTACACGCTCAAGGTCGAGATTGCCGGGCTTCGCCAGCGAGATCCGCTCGAACCTCGAGTTCAACGCCGGCCAGCGCGCCGTGCTTCAACTTCACGCTGAAGCTGTCGAACGTGCAGGAGACGGTCACCGTCGCCGGCGAGTCGCCGATGGTGCAGACCACCTCCGCCGAGGTGACGTCAGACCATCGATCGACACGGCATTCGAGAACCTGCCGGTCAAGGAGCGCAACTACTTCCGTCTCCTGACGCTCGACTCCAACGTCGTCGCGGCGGGAACCAGGCTCGAACGCGGTCAACGTCGGCGGCGGCGAGGTGTGGAACTTCGGCACCTACGTCGACGGCACGAACAACCACTCGAAGTGGCTGACGCTGCAGCGCGCGCCGCAGCTCGGCTCGAGCGGCTTCGCGCTCGAGACCGTCAAGGAAGTGCAGCTCATCACCAACCAGTTCTCCGCCGAGTTCGGCGGGCACTCGTCGGGCGTGGCCAGCATGATCACCAAGAGCGGCACCAACGAGGTGAACGGCTCGGCGTTCGTCATGATTCGACCCGGCGACTGGGACGCCAGGCCGCCGCTGACGCCGGTGAAGGCGCCGTACAACCAGCAGCAGTTTGGCGGCACCGTCGGCGGGCCGTTCGTCAAGGACCGCGTCTTCTATTTCGGGAGCTATGAGCGGCGCCGGGAGCGCAGCCAGGTGGTCGTCACCTCGCCCGAAGCGTTTGGCCTGGTCGTGCCCACGCCGGCCGACGAGCATCAGGGCCACTTCAAGGGCGATGTCCGCTTCTCCGAGAAGAACTCGCTCGGCGTGCGCTACAACATGGTGCGCTGGAAGAAGGACAACGAGAGCGGCGGCCTGAACCTGCCGGGCAGCGGGTTCAACTGGGACAACAACGTCGACACCGTGCACGGCACGTTCCTGACCGTCGGCTCGCAGCGTCTCCTGAACGAGGTGCGCGGCCAGTACTCGCGGTATACCGACCGCCGCGCGGCGAAATGCGACTGCGTGTCGATTCAGCGGGCCGGCTACGGCATCAGCGGCGGATACGACTTCGGCACCTGGGGTGTGCTGCCCGAGGACGACCTACGACATCGCCGACACGGTGTCGCTCTGGACAGGGCAACCACTCCGATCAAGACCGGCGCGTCGTTCACCTACGACGTGACCAGGCAGCTGTATCAGCCGCTGCAGAACGGCGTCTACCGGTTCACCGGCGCGCCGGACGTGGCGCCGAACGCCGTTCCAGTTTCAGCAGTCGTTCGCGCTCGTGCCGGAAGCGGCGCTGATGTTCCCCAAGGCGTACGTCATCGGCAGCTTCGTCCAGGACGACTGGCGCATCCGCAACAACCTGACGCTCAACCTCGGCCTGCGCTACGACGTCGAGATCATCAAGGACATTCCCGACTGGCCGGCGCCGACCGACAAGAACAACCTCGATCCGCGCGTCGGGTTCGCGTGGGACCCGAAGGGCGATCAGAAGTGGTCGATCCGCGGCGGCTTCGGCCGCTTCACGCAGCAGCATGCGATCTTCACCATCGTCAAGGGCGGCGTCGGCGGCCGCAACGGCCAGGTGACGGTGTCGCTGGCGCCGACCAACCCGTTGTTCCCGACGTTCCCGAACACGCTGCCGGCGTTCCCGCCGGGTGCGGTGCTGCCGGCCCGCGACATCCAGGAGATCTCGCCCGACCTCGAGAACGAGCACGCGTGGACCGGAAGCCTCGGATTCCAGCGCCAGCTCGGACCGCGCACGGCCATCCAGGTCGACGCCAACATCAATCGCGGCGTCAAGCAGGGCTTCCTCGACATGAACCAGGCGCAGCCGATTCCGAAGGACGTCCTGAACGCCGCCCTCGCCTCGAATCCGAATGGCACCGATCCGCACCCAGGCGCAGGCCGATGCGACCCGTGCGATCTTGCCGGTGCCGAACGGCTTCCGGCGGATGGACCTGCTGACCAACGAAGGGCGCTCCTGGTACCAGGGTGTTCGCATCGCGGCGCAGCATCGGACCGCGCCGCTCGTGCTCATGGTGTCCTACACGCGCTCGAAGTCCGAGGATCGACTGAACCACTGGTTCTCGCCGGAAAACAGCGCCGATCCCGAGCTCGATCGAGGGCCGACCGGTGCCGACACGCCCAATAACTTCGTCGCCAGCGCGACGTGGAACATCCCCGGCAGCGGCCCGGTCCTGAGCGGATGGCGGCTGAGCGGCGGTTTCGCACAATCAAAGCGGGAGCCCCTATACGATCCGGTATGCGGGCGACCCGACCGGCGGTGGATTGACCGGCGGCTGCAGCAATCGCGGGATGCCAGTCGAGCCAGCCCGGGCGGGCGGAACACGGCACGCGGCGAGTTCATCAACTACGCGGATGTGACCTTGTCCCGAACCTTCTCGGTAGGCGCCGACAGGATCGAGGTTCGCGCCGACGCGTTCAACGTGTTCAACAACCAGAACCTCGCTCGCGGCCGGCTACATCGGGCTGGTCGGGAATCCCAGGTTCGGCGAGCACACCGGCGGAGCCAACGTCTTCCCCGGGCGGCAGTTCCAGTTCGCGGCAACGTACCGCTTTTGAGCGACAGCATTAACCGCGGAGAGCGCAGAGACCGCAGAACACTTGATGACGGTAGGGCAGCCCTTCAGGGCTGCCCGGCGGCTGGTGACAGGCCTGAAGGCCTGCGCGACAAGAGCCGCGACCTTCTGGTGATCTGCGAGCTCTGCGTGCTCGGCGGTTAAGAGGACGATGGGATGATGCAACGCGTCAGCATTCGAGCCGCTGCGGCTGTCGTCGGGATCCTGCTCACCGCTGCCAGCGGCGCGGCGCAGTCGGACACCGGCACGCCGCATGTCGTCGTCCAGACCGAGCTGGGCGACATCGAGATCGAGGTGGACAGCGCCCGCGCGCCGGGCACGGCGGCGAACTTCCTGAAATACGTCGACCTCAAGCACTACGACGGCGGGACCTTCCACCGCACCGTGAAGATGAACAACCAGCCCGACAACCAGGTCAAGATCGAAGTGATCCAGGCGGGCGTCAACCCGGACCGGTCGAAGGACGGGTTCCCGCCGATCGCGCTCGAGCGCACGAACAAGACCGGCCTGCTGCACAAGGACGGCGCCGTTTCCATGGCGCGCGGCGGCGCCGACTCGGCGACCTCGGGGTTCTTCATCTGCATCAACGATCAGCCGTCGCTCGATTTCGGCGGCCAGCGCAACGCGGACGGCCAGGGTTTCGCCGCGTTTGGCCGCGTCGTCCGCGGCATGGACGTCGTCCGCAAGATTCAGCAGGCGCCCAACACCGACGCGCAGCGGCTGACGCCGCCGATCAAGATCATCGCCGTCGCCCGCCGGTAGCGCGCCGCTCCTCATGAGGCGCGATCGGCCGGCGCCCCGCCGCAGCGTAGTCGTAATCGCCCTCACCGCGTTGGTTGCCGTCGCCGCCGGCCTCGTCGCGTGGCGGTGGAGCAGCGGCGTCTCCACACCAGTCGAGCGCGCGAGTGTGCCGTCGGACCGCGCGTCGATCCTTCCGAAGGGCGCGCCGTCGCGGTTCCTGCAGCCGCAAGCCGTCGGCCTGCCGATCGAGCCCAAAACCCGGCCGCTCGTTGCCCACGTCACGGTTGTCGATCTCGACAAGGATGGACTCGCCGACATCGTTGCCTGCGACGTGCTGGCAAACCGCGTCGTCTGGCTCCGGCAGGCGCCGCGCGGTACGTTCACCGAAACGCCGCTCGGCGCAGAAGTCCGCGCGCCCGCGCATGCCGAGGCGGTGGACATCGATCGCGACGGCGATCTCGATCTCGCTGGTCGCCAGCCTCGGCGTCATGTTCCCGAGCAACGCAAGCATCGGCTCGGTCGTCGTGCTGGAGAACGACGGTCGCGGCCGGTTCACCAATCGAGTGCTCGCCTCCGAGATCGCCCGAGTCGCCGACGTGCGCGCCGGCGATCTCGACGGCGATGGCGATCTCGACCTCGCCGTCGCCGGCTTCGGCTACGACGATGGCGAGACGCATTGGATGGAGAATCTGGGAAACTGGCGCTTCCGGAGCACGCGGCTGCTGAATCTGTCCGGGGCCATCAACGTTGAGGTGGTGGATCTCGATGGCGACGGCGATCTCGACATCGCGTCGCTGGTGAGCCAGGAGTGGGAAGAGGTCTACGCGTTCGTGAACGACGGGCGCGGCCGCTTCGAGCCGAAGCTGATTTGGGGATCGACCAACGACGATTTCGGGTCGAGCTGGCTGACGGCGGTCGATCTCGACAAGGACGGCGACGTCGATTTCCTCTACAGCAACGGCGACGCGTTCGACTATGCGCCGCCGAGCGGGCGGCCGTGGCACGGCGTGCAGTGGCTGGAGAACACCGGCGCGCTCAACTTCACCTTTCACCGGCTCGCCGATTTTTCGGGCGCGTCGAGCCCGCAGGCGGCCGATATCGACGGCGACGGCGATCTGGACGTGGTCGTGGTCAGCGCCTACAACGCCTGGGACGATCCGTCGGCGCAGAGCCTCGTCTGGCTGGAGAACGACGGCCGCATGCGCTTCGCGATGCACGACGCCGCAGCGTCGCCGACGCACCTGGTGACGGTCGCGGCTGGCGATCTGACTGGCGATGGGCGGCCGGATCTGGTGACCGGCGGCATGCACATCAGCCGCCCGTATGATCGGATGTCGCGGATCACGATGTGGGCGAATGGGATCGCCGGCGGCGGTAGCAGGACTTCGGCAACCGGGTAGCCGGAGACCACGAAGGCACGAAAACACGAAGAAACACAAAGACAAATTCTTTTTCTTCAAGAAGAGGAAAAAGATCTTCGTGATTCTTCGTGACTTCGTGGCTTCGTGGTCTGCGGCTACCACGGACCTCCGGAGCCGGCTACGGTTGAGGAAATGAGGCGCGTTGCGCTGATCGTCGTCGCCGCGCTGGTGCTCCTCGCGTCGGTCGGCGTCGCCGTTCGCGTCCGCTCGCGCGCGGCGGCCGCGGCGCTGCTGCCGCCGCTGCCTGACCTCGCCGGTCAGCCACCGGCAGTGGTCGAGCACCTGCGCAGCGCGGACGCGCAGGCCCGCCGCGACCCGGCGTCGGCGGACGCGGTCGGCGCGCTCGGCATCGCGTATCACGCCGACCTCTTCTATGACGCCGCGGCCGACGCCTATCGCGCCGCCGCCCGGCTCTCGCCGGGCGACTGGCGATGGAGCTACTCGCTCGTCCTCGTCCACATCGAGCGCGGCGAAGCCGCGGCAGGCCGCCGCGCGCCTGCGCGAGATCGTGGCGTCCAACCCGGGCCTGGCATTGGCGTGGCTGCGGCTCGGCGACGCGGAGTTCAAGCGCGCGCGCTATCGCGAAGCCGACGATGCGTACGGGCGCGCGGAGGCGGCGGCGCGCGCCGAGAAGGCATCAGGCGCGGCCGCGGCCGTCGCATCACCGGCGCGGCGCGAAACCATTCCGGTGGCCGCATACGCTGTGTTGGGACAGGCGCGAATCGCGCTCCAGCAGGGCGACGTCGACCGCGCACGGCAATCGCTCGAGAAAATCGTCGGCGAGACGCCGCGTTTCGGCGCCGCGCACCGCCTGCTCGGCGACACCTACGAACGGCTCGGCGACAGCGACAAGGCTGCGCGCCACGTTGCCCGCGCCGCGGCGCTGCCGGCCTACAACGCGGCGCCCGATCCGGCGATCGACGCGCTGGCGCGCGAATCGCGCCGCAGCGTGCTGCTGATCAAGCAGGCCGCGGCGTCCGACCTGGTGGCCGACGCGGCGTGGCGCGAGTATCTCCTCCGGCGCGCGCTCGAGTTCGACGGCGCCAATCCGGACGTCGTCTACGAGATGGGCGCGCTCCTGCAGCAGTTGAAGCGTCCGCGCGAGGCGTTGCCGTATTTCGAGCGGCACCTCGACATGGTCAGCGACGATCAGCAGACGCTGGTGCAGATCGGCAAGTGCCGGGCGGATCTCGGCCAGTTCAAGGAAGCCGAGGCCGTGCTCCGCCGCGCGGTCGCGCTCTCGAACGATGCGGTGGGCGAGTACAACCTGGGCTACGTGCTCGAGCAGGTCGGGCGGACCGACGAAGCCGAGCGCCAGTACGAGCGGGCGCTGGCGCTCAACCCGGGCCTGGCCTCGGCGCAAACCAACCTCGGCACCGCGCTCGCGGCACGCGGGCGATTCGCAGAAGCCGCCGCACACCTGGCGGAGGCGGTGCGTCTCGAGCCGGGCAACGCCGCGGCGCGCAACAACCTCGGCGCGCTGTTGCTGCAGCAGCGCCAGCTCGACGCGGCGGCGCGTCCAGTTCCGGCTCGCGCTCGAGTTGAATCCCGATCACGCCGACGCCCACGCCAACCTTGGATCGGCGCTCGCGCAGCAGGGCGCCTACGACGAAGCGCTGCGCCAGTTCGACGAGGCGCTGCGGATCGATCCGCGTCACGCCGCAGCCGGCGCGAACCGGCAGGCCGTGCTCGCGCGCGCGCAGGCGCAGGGGCGCCGTTGAAGACCGTGCGCCTTGCGGTCATCGTGTTCGCGTTCGGCGGTCTGGTCGCTTGCCGGCAGGAAGCCCCGCCTAAACCAAGGGCTCGTCTGATTGAACGCGCGAGCGCCGCGATGGGCTCGGATCTGCGGCTGACGGTGTACACCGCCGACGAACCAGCCGCCGGCCGGGCGTTCGACCAGTTGTTCCTGGAGTTCGAGCGGCTCGACTCGCTGATGAGCGTCTGGCGTCCAGGCAGCGACGTGCTCCGGATCAACGCCGCGGCCGGCGAGCGCGCGGTAGCGGTCAGCTCCGAAGTGCGGGAAGCGCTGCGCACCGCACGGCAGATCAGCGAGTGGACCGGCGGCAAGTTCGACGTCACCTTCGGCGCGCTGTCGGACATCTGGAAGTTCGACCAGGACCGGGACAACACGATCCCGAATCCCTCCGCCATCCGCGCGCGGCTCCCGCTGATCGACTACCGGCAGATCGAGATCGACGATCGGGCCGGCACCGTCTTCCTCAGGCGAAAAGGGATGCGCATCCATCTCGGCGGGATCGGCAAAGGCTATGCGGTCGAACGAGCGGTCGCGATTCTCCGCCGGGCGGGGCTGAACGATTTCCTGCTCCAGGCGGGGGGCGATCTCTATGCAGGCGGGCTGAGGAACGGCCGTCCGTGGCGGCTCGGCATCAACGATCCGCGCGGCCCGAGCGGCCGCAGCTTCGCGACGCTCGACCTGAGCGACGGGACGTTCAGCACGTCAGGCGACTACGCGCGCTCGTTCATGAAGGATGGCGTGCGGTACCACCACATCCTCGATCCCGCGACCGGCCAACCGGCGCGCGGCTGCCGCAGCGTGACGATCGTGGCCGACAGCCCGCTCGTCGCCGACGGTCTCTCGACCGGCGTGTTCATCCTCGGGCCCGAGGAGGGGATGGCGCTGATCGAACGCCTGCCGGATGTGGAGGGCGTGATCGTGACGGCGAAGAACGAAGTCCTGGTGTCGTCCGGCCTGAAGGACAAGTTCGTGCTGCTCGCTCAGCCGACCGACAGCCCCTGAGGAACGGAGACCACGAAAACACGAAGACTCGAAGAGACACGAAGAAGAACCAACAATAAGTTTCTTCTTCGTGTGACTTCGTGCCTTCGCGTCTTCGTGGTCTTCGGCTATCGGGCGGCGGACGAGATGAACGTGTTGCCCTTGCGCCGCAGGATGATCCAGTGCGGGCACTTCTGCTGATCCATGTAGAGCCGCTCGCAGTCGTCGCACCGGACGCACTCGCTCTTGACGATCTGCGGCCCGCGGATCGCGCCCCACTCGCAGGTCTTCTCGCAGATCTTGCAGGTGTTGCACTCGGCCCAGCGCTTGATCTTGAAGACCGTCAGGTTCGACAGGATGCCGAGCATCGCGCCGACCGGGCACAGGAAGCGGCAGTAGAGGTTGCGGACGAACACCGTCGCGACGAGCAGCACGGCCAGCCCGATCCACATGCCGGTCGTCCCGAACAGCCCGAACATCCAGAACGGCTCGACGAACCGGTAGACGCCGACGTCGCGCGTCGCGAAGAAGTAGGCGAGCACCAGCGCCAGCACGCCGTACTTGATCAGGTTGGCGTGCTTCTCGATCCGGACCGGGATCTCGAACCGCATTTTCCTCGGCACGATCGGATCGAGCAGCTGCGTCAGCGCACCGTAGGCGCAGATGCGGCCGCAGTACAGCCGCCCCCACAGCACCGTCGACACCATCGCAAACACAGCGAACAGGTACCACGCCAGGTTGTATTTGAAGATCGGCAGGCTGAGATCCGCGACCCGGAAGATGTCCGTGACCGACAGCAGCGTGCTCTTCCAGAACCCGAGGTAGCCGACCGCGGCGATGAACGTGACGTACTTCAGGCGCACGCTCTTCCTGAAGAAGCTGACCAGCGCCAGCACCAGGAAGGCCGTGAACAGCGTCAGGTCCAGCCACTGGGGCCCGAGGATCTCGCCCCAGGTCTCGACGTACGGATCCACTTACTTCGTGACCTCGGCCGGCAGGAGCGCCTTGGCCACCATCCGCGAGCTGTCGCGGATCGCGCGCGCCGCACTGGCGATCGTGATCGACGCGCGCGAGACCGCGTCGACGTCGCCGCCGACCCGGAACGGATCGCGGATGTTCTTCCCCTTGAACTGCGCCGCGAATTTCGGCGGCTGCACCGAGAAGTAACCGTAGGGCTCCGAGTCGTAGGTGACGATCACGCCCGCGAGCACGCCGGTCATGTCCATGCCGACGAGGATGTGAATCGGCCCGTGGTAGCCGTGCTCGTTCGGCACCTGGTCGGTCGTCCAGAACGCGATTCCCATCGGCGCGGCGGACGGGTTCGTCTTCGGGTCGGCTGCATACGCCTTGAAGTGCAGCGGCTGCCCTCCGAGCGGCGAGAACGCGGCGGCCTGCGGGAACAGCCGCTTCAACTCGGCCGACGGGTCGGGCAGGGTGTAGATGCGATCGGCCGCCAGGGCGATCGCGCCGGCGGCGCCGAGCCCGATGAGCAGTGCCGCCATTCTCTGCAAGTGCTTCAAGGGAATCCCTTTCAGGGCAGCGATTATACTCGGCGCGTGAGAGCGATGGCGGGTCTCCTCGTCGGGCTGGCCTCGGGCGCAGCCGTGCTGGGCGCGGATCTCGTGTCCGGCGCACTCGTGCAGGGTAGTGGCCATCACCCGCTCGAGATCGCCGAGCTCAAGACCTACGACTGGCGGCTCACGCAAACTGCGCGCCCGGACACGGCCCGCAAGGACATCGCGCTGGTCGAAATCGACGAGTACTCGCTCCGCAACCTGCAGCCCTACGCCGGTCGCTGGCCATGGCCGCGCGTCGTCCACGCGATGCTCATCGACTATCTGGCGCGCGCGCCGGCGAAGCTGGTCGCCTACGACGTGAACTTTGCCGAGCCGGACAGCCGCCGCGGCTTCGATTTTGGCGGCGATACGATGTCGGGCGCCGATTCCGATCGGGCGCTGGTCGATTCGATCAAAGCCGCCGGCAACGTCATCCTGCTGGCCGACGCCACCTACAACGCCCAGTCGGGTGAAACGAGCGGCCTCCCTCTGACCGAATTCCCGTCGGATGCTCCCGGCGCGGTCGAGCGCGGCGTGATCTACGCCCCATTTCCGGCGCTGGTTCCCGCCGCCCGCGCGCTCGGCCACAACTTCTTCGTCCTCGATCCTGACGGCCCGCTGCGGCACACGGTGCCGTTCGCACGCTCGCAGTCGCACGTCATCCCGTCGCTCGGCCTCGCGGCGGCGCTCGCGGCCGCGGGCATTCCGCCGCAGCAGGTTCGCTTCGAGGGCGATCAACTGGCGATCGGCGACCACCGGATGCCGCTCGAATGGCGCCGCGTGAGGAGCGCCGATGGCACTGACCAGTACCAGTGGGGGCTCATCCACTTCCGCGGCGCGGCGCTGCTCGCCGACCTGAAGCAGCGCACCTACCCGACGCATTCCTTCTTCGATCTCGTCGCCGCGGAGCAGGAGATTCTCAACCATCGCAAGCCTGCCATCGATCCCTCGCTCTTCCGCGATCGCATCGTCTTTGTCGGCACGACCGCCTCCGGCCTCTACGACGTCTTCGAGACGCCGTTTGCCAACGGCAAGATGCCCGGCATCAACATCCACGCCGCGGTCGCCGACGATGTGCTCTCGAATCGCTTCATCCACGAGGCGGCGTGGTCCAGTCGTATCGCGACCGTGGCGGCGATCGCGATGCTGGTCGGCGTCGTCTCGGCGATGCTGCCGGCCTGGTGGGCGGCCGCCGCCACCGCCGCAGGCATGTCGCTCTTTGCCTGGGCCGCGATGCGGGCGTTCGCCGGCGGCCTCTGGATCAACCTGACGCAGCCGGTGCTGGCCTCGTCGCTCGCGCTGTTTGGCGGCGTGGCGTATCAGTACTTCGTCGAAGGGCGCGAGAAGCGTCAGGTGAAGAAGCTGTTCGGCCAGTACGTCTCGCGCGACGTCTTCAAGCAGCTCATCGCCGATCCGTCGAGCGCAAAGCTTGGCGGACACCGCCGGGAGATGACCGTGCTCTTCTCGGACATCCGCGGCTTCACCGCAATCACCGAGCGCGGCGAGCCGGAAGAGATCGTCGGCATGCTGAACGAGTACTTCAGTCGCATGGTCGAGATCGTCTTCCGCCACCACGGCACGCTCGACAAGTTCGTCGGCGACATGGTGATGGCGCTCTTCGGCGCGCCGCTCGACGATCCCGACCACGCCGAGCACGCGGTCGAGGCCGCGCTCGAGATGCAGGACGCGCTCTTCGAGCTCAACGACCGCTGGCAGGCACAGGGGCGGGCGATGTTCGACATCGGCATCGGCATCAACACCGGGCCGATGATTGCCGGCAACCTCGGCTCCGAGGCGATCATGTCTTACACAGTCATCGGCGACGCGGTGAACCTCGGCGCGCGGCTCGAATCCCTGAACAAGGACTACGGCACCCGCATTATCATCAGCGAGACGACGCGGGCCGGCCTCGGCGGCCGGTATCTGCTCCGCCCCCTCGGAGAGGTTGTCGTCAAGGGCAAGACCCAGCCGGTCGCGATCTTCGAGCTGGCGGGCCGCGTCGGCACCGATGCCGCGACCGCCGGCAATGAGGCACGGAAATGACAAGACTGATTCTCGCAATCATCTTTCTGGCGGTGTGCTCGCCGGTTGACGCGCAGATCGGCGGCCTCATCGACAAGGCCAAGAAGATCACGGACCAGCAGCAGAAGCTCGACGAGCTCAACATCAGCGACGAGGAGGAGCGCAAGATCGGCGACGACGTGAGCGCGAAGATTCGCGCCCGCTTCGGCGTCGTCCAGGACCCGGCCGTGCACAAGTACGTCACGCTGGTCGGGCTGTCCGTCGCGCGCGCCTCGGAGCGGCCGCGCCTTGCCTGGACGTTCATCGTGCTCGATACCGACGGCGTCAACGCGTTCGCGGCGCCGGGCGGCATCGTCCACATTACCCGCGGCGCGCTCGGCCTGGTGAAGAACGAGGCCGAGCTGGCCGGCGTGCTCGCGCACGAGGTCGGCCACGTCGCGCACAAACACGCGGTGAACGCGATCAGGAAGAGCAAGGCGGTCCAGATGGGCACGCAGGCGGCGGCGAAGGATCGCGCCCCGTACCTGAATCAGGTCGCCAACAAGGCGTACGAAATCGTGCTCGAAAACGCCTTCGATCGCGGCGACGAGATCGACGCGGACAAGGCGTCGGTGATGTACGGGCAGAAGGCCGGGTACTCGCCGGCCACGCTCGCCGATTTCCTGACCCGCCTGGACGATCGCAACAAGAGCCAGGCGGAGCGCAACGGCCTGTTCGCGTCGCATCCCGAGACGAAGGAGCGAATCGACAAAGTGCGCACCGCCGCCGCCGGGATGAAGGGCGCCAACGGCGACGCGCGCTACAAGCAGAACATCAAGTACACCGCCGTGCCGATCACCTCGATCGCAGCAGTCGAAGGCGGATCGAACGGGCTCACCGGGTCGGGCGGCGCCGCCGCCAAGGACGACAAGAGCAAGGCCAAAGCCGAGGCGCCGAAGAAAGGCGGCTTCGGCGCCGGGGCGCTGAAGCAGACGGTCGCGCCCGAGAAGCAGTCGGCGCAGGTCACCGCGTCGGGCGGCTCGCGAGGGCTCGGGCCCGACCGCGCCGCGAAGGGCGGCGGCAACCCCGCGCTGGTCCGAGTCGCCGCGATCTCGGACGCCGAGCTGGCGACATTCCGGAAGGCGCTGGCGTAACGACGCGGGACGGCCTGCCAACCTCCGCCAAGGCTACGGCGGGTCCGCCGAAGCTTCACGCGAAGGCGGAAAGGCCGTCCCCTACAGACGAAGGAACCTGCGCACGCGAGCGACGAGGGTCTGCGGGGTTTCCACGACCGTCCCCGCCTGCGCTCGCGTTTCGCGATGGCGTTCGAGCTCGGCGCGTCGCGTCGCGACTGCCGCGGCGACGCGCTCGACAATCGCCGGGTCGGCCAGCACCACGCCGCGGAAGGCATCCGCGCCGATCTCCAGCAGCTCGCAATCGTTGACGGCGACGACCGTCGCGCTGCGCGCGTCGCCGGTCAGGAGCGACATCTCGCCGAACACCGCTCCCTCGCGAAGCCGTGCCACCTCTCCTTCAGTCTGCGCCAGCCGCACCGATGCCTCGCCGTGCAGGAGCACGAACATTGACGCGCCGGCGGCGCCTTCCGCGACGATCGTCTCACCCGCGGCGAAGAGCAGCGGCCGCGCCGCTTGCGCCAGGCTGGCGCGCTGCTCGTCGGTCAGGCCGGCGAGGATCTCGACACGGTCGAACGACCGGGCGCGCGTCGACTCCGGCGGCTCGGACTGCGCGGCGCCCTGCTCGATCTGGACCTGGATCGGGTAGGGGATGCTGATGCCGCTGCGCCGGAACGCGTAGTAGACGCGCGAACGGATCCGGTCGCGCACGCGCTCGTCGGCGGCGAAGTCGGTGGTCCAGACGCGGATGCGATAGGTGATTGCCGAGGCGGCGAAGTCCACGAGCAGGATCTCCGCCTTCGGCTCCAGCGCGATCAGCGGCTCGCCGACGAGCGCCGCCTGAATCGCCGCCTTGACCTCGTTCGGCGGCGTGTCGTAGCTGGCGCCGACCTCGACTTCGACCCGCGTATCGAGCGTCGGCTCCGAGTAGTTCGTGATCGTGTCCCGCGACAGCACGCTGTTCGGGACGACGACGAAGTTGCCGGCCTTCGTCCGGATTTTCGTCGCCCGCCAGGTGATCTCGCTCACCATGCCGTCCTTGCCCCCGACTGTCACCCAGTGGCCGACGCGAAACGGCTTCTCGATCTGAATCGCGAGGCCGGCGAACAGGTTCCCGAGCGTGTCCTGCAGCGCGAAGCCGATGACGACCGCGCCGACCGCGGTCGTGGCCATGATTTTCTCGGGCATGAACAGCATCGCCACCAGGCCGAAGAGGCCGATGACGATCGTGTCCTGGACGATGCGCGGGAAGCGTTCGGGGATGCGATCGACCCGCCACGGGTTGACGATCAGGGCGACGAGCGCGTTGGCGAGGCCGAAGGCCAGGGCCAGCGCGGCGGCGATCCGGATCTCGGCGGTGGCGGCCGGCGGCAGCCGCCCGTACGCCGCCAGCGCTGCGGCCACGGTGTAGCCGGCGAGGAGCAGGAACGATGTCCACAGGCGGCTGCGGACGTAGCTGTTCGTGGTGGCGCCGCGTGCCGCGAGCACGAGCGCCAGCAGCACGGCGCCGGCGATAGTCGACGCCATGGAAGCCTGATTATCGTTCAATCACGGTCCGGCTAAAGCCGGCATGACGGTGGGGTGACGTGTTAGATTGCTCGCCGAGGAGACGCGTTTATGCGACCGTTCATGCTGTTTGTCGCGCTTGCCGCTGCCTTCAGTGCTTCGTCGGGATCCGCCGCCGCGCAGGATCGCATGCCGCCGATTCCGGCCGACAAGCTGACCGAAGCGCAGAAGAAAGCCATCGAAGAGTTCAAGGCCGCACGCTCGGTCGATATCTCGGGCCCGTTCGTCGCGATGCTGCGCAGCCCGGAGGTGATGACGCGCGCGCGGGCGATGGGCGATTACCTCAGGTTCCGCAGCTCGCTGCCGCCGCGGCTGAGCGAGTTCGTCATCCTGATGACCGCGCGCCGCTGGACGCAGCAGTACCAGTGGAACGCCCACGCGCCGCTTGCGATCAAGGGCGGGCTCAAGGAGAGCATCGTCAAGGCGGTGGCCGACGGGCCGGAAGCCGGAAGGGTTGGCTGAAGACGAGGAGATCGTCTACGCGCTCTTCGACGAGATCCAGAAGAACCAGACGGTTGCCGACGGCACCTACGCGCGGGCGGTCGCGAAGATCGGCGAGCAGGGCATCATCGACGTGATGGGCATCACCGGCTATTACACGATGCTCGCGATGGTGATGAACACGGCCCGCACCCCGTTGCCTGACGGAGCCAAGCCCGCGCTCGCTCCGCTCACGCGGAATTAAGAATTAGGAATTAAGAATTAAGAATTCGTGACAACGGTCGCACCCGTGCGAAGAGATCGACGAATTCTTAATTCCAAATTCTTAATTCTTAATTCACGCCGTCACCGGTCGAGCACTTCTCTGATTCTGCGGCGTAAATCGCGCGGCGTGAACGGCTTCTGCAGGAGCGCCGGCCGCTCGGTCAGCCCCGAGATGGCCAGGTTCTCTTCCGTGTAGCCGGACATCACGATGACCGGCAGGCCCGGCTGCCGCGCGACCATCATGTTGGCGAGCTCCAGGCCGCTCTTGCCGGGCATGATCGCGTCGGTCAACAGCAGATCGATCGGGCCCGGGTGCGCGTCGACGATCCGCAGCGCCTCCTCCGCCGAGCTCGCCAGCAGGAGCTGGTAGCCGTCGTGCCGCAGCGCCGACGCGACCAGGTTCCGCACCGCCGTCTCGTCTTCGACAACCAGCAGCGTCTCGGTTCCGGTCGGATGATCGTCGCGGTGCGCCGGCACCGGCGCCGGAGCGGGCGGCTGGACCGCCGGTGGGAAATAGAGGCGGAAGGTCGTGCCGCGGCCGATCTCGCTGTCGACGAAGATGTAGCCGCCGATCTGCTTCAGCGTGCCGTAGACCATCGACAGCCCCAGGCCGGTGCCCTTGCCGACGTCCTTGGTGGTGAAGAAGGGCTCGAAGATGCGCGCCTGCGTTTCGCGCGGCATGCCGTGGCCCGTGTCGGTGACGGTGAGCACGACATAAGTGCCCGCGGGCATCGGCACGTGGATGCGCGCCGATTCCTCGTCCACCACCTCCACCGTCGTCGTCAGCACCAGCAGGCCGCCGTTTGGCATCGCGTCGCGCGCGTTGAGGGCGAGGTTGATCACCGCCTGCTCGACCTGCCCGGGATCGCCGAGGACGGTGAGCGCTTTCTCCGAGAGGCGTGTCTGCACGTGGATGTCGGCGCCGAGCAGCCGCGACAGCAGGCGCGCGATCGCGGTGATGGTGTCGTTGAGGTCGAAGATGCGCGGCTCGAGCAGCTGCTTGCGGCTGAACGCGAGGAGCTGGCGCGTCACCGACCCGGCGCGCTCGGCGGCGCGGCGAATCTCCTCGACGTCGGGCCGCGCCGGGTGCCCCGACTTCACCTCGTTGAGCGCCAGCTCGGCGTAGCCGGCGATCGCGGTCAGCGCGTTGTTGAGGTCGTGCGCGATGCCGCCGGCGAGCCGTCCGATCGCTTCCATCTTCTGCGACTGCCGCAGCTGATCCTCGAGCTGCCGCTTCGCGGTGATGTCCTGCACCGTGCCGATCATCCGGATCGCCCGCCCCGCCGCGTCGCGGAGGATCTTCGCCTGCTCGTGCACCCAGCGGATCGTGCCGTCGCCTCGCAGCACGCGGTGAACGATGTCGTACGGCGTGCCGTTGACGATGGCGGCGCGCGAGGCCGTGCGGACCGTCTCGCGTTCGTCGGGGTGAACGAAGGTGTAGAACGCGTCGGCCGTGCCGTCGAACGAGCCGAGCGGCACGCCGAAGATGCGATGGGTTTCCGCCGACCAGCCAAGCCGGTTCGAGCCGTCGAGCTCGACCACCCAGCTGCCGATGTGCGCCACCTCCTGCGCCTGCTCCAGAAACTGCTCGATGCTGTTCGAGCGCCTCGGCGGTGCGGACCGAGGCGCCGATGTCGCGGAAGCTCGCCACCCGGCCAATCGTGCGCGATCCGACGCGGTGCGGCGCGACATAGCGCTCGTAGACGTGCCCGTCCTTGAAGCGCAGGACGTCGCGGCGCTCCTCGACCTGCTCGCCGAGCAGCTCGCGCTCGGTCAGCGTCACCAGGTCTTCGTCCTGCAGGCCCGCTCGCATCCGTTCGACGACCAGGTCGAGTCCGCCCCGGTCGAGCTCCTCGGCCGTGAAGCCGAACATCTCCAGGTAGCGACGGTTGTAGAAGATGATGCGCTGCTCGAGATCGACGACGAGGATCGCGTCGTGCGTCGAGTCGAGCGTCGCCTTCAGGAGGGCGATGGTCTCTTGGAGCGGAGCGCGATCGCTCACCGATTTGCCGCCAGCGCCATCGGAACTATCATTCACTGGAGGCCCATGCCATGCCCAGCGCCTGTGCTCACATCGAAGAGATTCAGTCGGTCGTCCCCGCCCGCCAGCACGCCTGCGAAGAGTGCGTGAAGACCGGCTCGAAGTGGTTGCATCTCCGGACCTGCCAGACGTGTGGCGCAACGCTCTGCTGCGATTCGTCGCCGAACCGCCACGCCACCAAGCATGCGCGCGCCACGACCCATCCGGTCGTGGCGTCAGCCGAACCAGGCGAGCGCTGGCTGTACTGCTACCCGGACGAAGCCTTCGCCGAATACTGACACGGGATGGGCACCGCTGAAACGGTGTCCTACAAGGCGTGTCCTACAAGGGCGGCAGGTCGCGGGCTGCAGCAGCCTGTCACGCTGCGATCGCGGCCACGACGGTGAACGCAGAGCCGCTGAGCCCGCAGAGAAAACGCGCAGAGAAGAACCGGTCTCGGTCTATCCCGGCTACTGAACTCGAAGCGCAACGATCGGATCGACCCGGGTGGCGCGCCGCGCCGGGATCAGGCTGGCCACGAATCCCGCCAGCGCCAGCAGCATCGACACCCCGGCGAAGACGATCGGATCGAGCGGGCTGACATCGAAGAGCAGCCCGGCGATCGCGCGCGTGATCGCGAACGACGCGATCAGGCCGCACACCGTTCCGCCGGCGACGAGCAGCATGCTCTTCCCGAGCACCAGGCGTAGTGTTGTCGCCGAATCGGCGCCGAGCGCCATGCGCACCCCGAGCTCGCGCGTGCGCTGCGTCACGCTGTACGAGACGACGCCGTAGATCCCGACTACGGCCAGCAGCAGCGCCGACACGGCGAACGCGCCGAGCAGCAGCATGCTGATGCGCGGCAGGAACACCGATCGCGAGACCACGTCCGCCATCGTGCTGACGGCGTAGATCGGCTGCTCGGCATCGATGGTCAGCACCTCGCGGCGGATCGAGTCGACGAACAGCTTCGGATCCGACTCGGTGCGGACGATGAGCGCCATGCCGTTCATCGGCGACTGCCACGCCGGCATGAACAGCTCCGCGCGCGGCCCGCCGTCGAGGCCGTAGTGCTTGACGTCGCCGACGATGCCGACGACCTCGCCCTTGCCGTGCGGGTTGCGCACCAGCTTGCCGATCGGATCCTGGCCGTTGAAGTAGCGCCGCGCCATCGTCTCGTTGATCACGACCGTCGTCGGGGCGCCCTGGTAGTCGCGTGCGTCGATGAAGCGCCCGCGGACCAGCGCGATCTTCATCGTCTCGAAATAGCCCGGGGTCGCGGTGCGGATGTCGGCGCGCGGCTCCTCGCCGTTGGCGGGCGGCGCCTGTCCGTCGACGGTGAACGGCAGCGCGAAATCGATGCCGACCGGATACATCGGCAGCGCGCTGACGCCGGCTGCCGATCGGACGCCAGGCAGCGCGCCGACGCGGTGAATCGCGTTCATGTAGAAGCGGGTGCGATCGAGCCCGGTCTTGTACTTCGCCTGCGGCAGGTAGATCTGCAGCGCGAGCAGGTTGGCCGGCTCGAAGCCAGGCGACACGCGCATCAGCTGGGCGAAGCTGCGTGTCATCAGCCCGGCGCCGACGAGCAGCATGAGAGCCAGCGCCACCTCGGCGACGACCAGGCCGGCGAGGAGCCGCCCGCCGCCACCTGAGGTCGAGCCGGAGAACGCGTTCATCGTGTCGCGCAACCCCGCGCGCGAGGCTTGAATCGCCGGGACCAGCCCGAAGACGAGCGCGACCATCACCGAGACGACGAGCGCGAAGAGCAGCACGCCGCCGTCGAGGCGCACGTCCTGCATCCGCGGCAGGCTGCCTTCGGGCAACGCGTGGACGAAGCGCACGCCGGCCCACGCGACGAGCAGCCCGAGTGCGCCGCCAATCGCGGAGAGCACGAAGCTTTCGGTGAGCACCTGTCGCACCAGCTGCCCGCGGCCGGCGCCAAGCGCCGCGCGGACGGCGAGCTCGCCGCGCCGGCTCGAGAGCCGCGCCAGGATCAGGTTGGCGACGTTCGCGCAGACGATCAGCAGCAGGAATCCGACGGCAGCGGAGATCATCAGGAGTGCAGGACGGACGGTCGTGACCAGCTGCTCCTGCGCCGGAATCACGCGTGCGCCCCAGCCGGTGTTGCTGTCGGGATAGGTGGTGGCGAGACGGCTGGCGACGACCGTCATCTCGCGCTGCGCCTGCTCCGGCGAGATGCCGTCCGCAAGCCGTCCGACGACGTTGAGCGAGCGCGCCTTGCGCGAGCGGCCGTGGGCGTCGTTCGGATCGAAGGAGAGCGGCGTCCAGATGTCGATGTTGCCGCTCGGCGGAAAGTCGAACTCCGCCGGCATCACGCCGACGATGGTGTACGGCACGGCGTCGAGCTGAATCTTGCGGCCGATCACGCCGGGGGCGCCGCCGTAGTGCCGCTCCCAGAACGGGCGGCTGAGGACGGCGACGCGGTCGGCGCCGGTCACGCCTTCTTCGGCGAGGAACGCGCGCCCGAGGATCGGGTTGACGCCGAGCAGCGCGAACAGATTCGGCGTCGCGCGCACGCTCGGCACGTTCAGCGGCTCGGCGCTGCCCGCGAACGCATACCGCAGCTGACGGAACGCCGCCATCGACGGAATCGCCTGCGCCTGCGCTCTCCAGTCGACGAAGGTGAGCGGCGCGACCAGATCGGTGTTGCCGTCGGGATTCTGTTCCACGACTACCACCAGCTGCGACGGCCGCTGATACGGCAGCTGGTTCAACAGCACCGCCTTGATCACGCTGAAGATCGCGGTGTTGGTGCCGATGCCGAGGACGAGCGTCAGGATGGCAACGGCGGAGAAGGTAGGCTGCCGAACGAGCGACCGGAGAGCATAGCGGACGTCGCCGAGCAAGTTGCCCATGGGGCGCGACTATACGCGGCTTTGGCGCCAGACGTCCACGAGTTGGAGGTAGTTGTCGGCGATGTCCGCCGCGGCCTGATCCGCCGTCTTCGCGCCGCTCAGAAAGGCGGCGGAGGGCTCCCAGAACACCGATCGGCCGATGGCGAAGCCGGAGGCTGTGGGGCTGTCGGCAGCGGCGGCGAACCAGCGGCCGATGGTGGCGATTTCGGCCGCCTTGCCGAGAATGATCTGCCGGCAGGCGGCGTTCGCGGCAATCGCGCGGTCGATGGTCCGCGCGCCCTCGCGGGCCAGCGTGCCCTCGATTTTCCAGAACTGCGGCGTCAGCTCGCGCCGGTAGGCCTCGCGGATGAAGCCGGCCAGCATCGCCGGGCGGCCGACCGCCTCGAATTCGTCTTCCGCCTCGCCGCGCCGCGCCACCAGGATCTCGACCACGAGCGGCTTGCCGGCGCCGCGACACCAGGTCTGCAGCGCGTCGAGCTTCTGCCACTGCCCGTCGCGGATCGCTTCCTCATCGTCGGGCCGATACCGCACCAGCACCTTGACGAAGGCGCCGGTGAGCGCGCGCTCGAACGGATCGGTGGACCAGGCGAGCGGGAAGGCGCCTGCTTGTTCGGCCGGCGTGCCGACGTCGAGCCCGGCCTCGAGCGCGTCGGCGACGACCGGCGACGCGTACTGCGCGTCGACGAGCAGCGCGCCGAACTCGCGAACGTTGGGCGACCGGTCGCGCGCGAGCAGGAAGCCGTCGTAGGCGACGCGCTTTGCCTCGCCGATGCGCTCGCGCGGGATCTGCCGTGCGTCGCACCATTCTTCCCACTGCCACCGGTGATCGGCAGCGAGCATGTAGACACGATCGTGATTCAGCATCGCAAAGTTGCTGGTGGCTGGTCGCTAGTTGCTGGCTGCCAGGGACCGGTCCGGACTATCGCCGTGACATCTAGCAACCAGCATCCAGCATCCATCACGCGTCAGACGCCGAGGCGCGCGAGGTATTCGCGGTTGCGGCGCGCGCTCACGGCGGGCGTGCCAAGGCCGGGCAGCACATCCTGCTCGACGACGATCCAGCCGTCGTAGTACTCGACGCGCAGCGCGTCGAGCACCTGACGGAACGGTACCATGCCATTTCCCAGCTCGCAGAAGATGCCGTGACGGACGGCGGTGTGATAGTCCCAGCCTTCCGTGCGCGCGCGCCTGGCCAGCTCCGGCTCGCAGTCCTTGAAGTGCACGTGCCAGATGCGATCGCGGTAGCGGGCGATCGCATCGACGGCGTTGCCGCCGCCGTATGTCAGATGCCCGGTATCGAGGCACAGCCCGAGGAGATCCGCCGGCGTCCGCGACATCAGGGCCTCGAGCTCGCGCGGCGTTTCCACGTAGCCCGCGGAGTGATGGTGGAACACCGTGCGGAGGCCGGTCGCGTCGCGGACTGCGGATGCGACCCTCGCGGCGCGATCGGCGAAAGCGTCCCACTCGGCATCCGTCAGGCCGTCCTCGGGGCGGATGCGACCGGCGCGCAGCGTGCGATGCGGGATGGTGGCGTTGTCGTCGGAGAGGACAATCTTGGGGTCTGACCCCGTTGCTGCTTTCATCAGCCGGGCAGTTTGAACGGCACGTTCGATCCCCTCCGCGAGTGCCTCTTCTTTCGCGAGCGCGATCGGCACGAACCCGCCGACCAGCGTGAGCTTGCGCTGCGCGACCTCGTTCGCGAGCGCCGCAGGATCGGTGGGCAGGAATCCCCAGTCGCCCAGCTCGGTGCCCGCGTAGCCGGCCGCGGCCATCTCGTCGAGCACCTGCGCCGCCGGCGCTCCGGCTTGCCCTGAGCCCGGTCGAAGGGCCAGCCCCTCGAACTCGAGCACGCCCCAGGAGCACGGTGCGTTGGCGACACGAATCACAGGAAGTCGCGCTCTTTCCGCCGCGCCACTTCCCATCGCTCGCGCGCCGCCTTCACCTCGCGAGTCGACGACACCTCGGCGACCGGCACGTCCCACCACGAGTCGTAGCCGCCGACACGCGCCTCGCGATCGACGGGGACCACGATCACCGATGGCCGCGGCTCGTTCTTCGCGTCTGCGAGCGCGTCGCGCAGCGCCTCCAGCGTGGCGGCGCGAAACGTTCTGGCGCCGAGCGAGGCCGCATTGGCGGCGAAGTCGACCGCCAGCACCTCGCCATCGAGCTCGCCGGTTTCCTTGTTGCGATATCGGTAGCGCGTGCCGAAGCCGCCGCTGCCCACTGATTCGGAAAGGCCGCCGATGCTCGAAAAACCATGGTTGTCGAAGAGCACGATCGTGATCTTGATGTGCTCCTGAACCGCGGTGACGATCTCCTGGGCCATCATCAGGTACGAGCCGTCGCCGACCAGGACGTACACATTGCGCTCGGGCGCGGCCATCTTCACGCCGAGCCCGCCCGCGATCTCGTAGCCCATGCAGGAGTAGCCGTACTCCATGTGGTAGCCCTTCGGATCGCGCGCGCGCCACAGCTTGTGCAAATCGCCCGGAAGGCTGCCCGCGGCGCAGACGATCACGTCGGTGGGGCCGAGCGTTTCCTGCAGCATCGCGATGACCTGCGACTGAGCCAATGCGGATTGCGGATTGCGGATTGCGGCTTGGTCGATTGCGGATTGGTCGATTGCGGATTGGTCGATTGCGGATTGCAGACCGCATACGCGCTGCACCTCCGCTTGCCACGCCGCCTGCAGCTTCGCGATCGTTTCCGTGTACTCGACGCCGACGTGATAGCCGGCGACGAGAGGCAACAGCTCGCCGAGCGCCGCACGCGCGTCGGAAACGAGCGGCAGCGCCCCCTGCTTGAAGGCATCGAGCTCGGCGACGTTGATCGCGATGAACCGCACGTCCTCGTGCTGGAACGCGGTCTTCGACGCGGTCGTGAAGTCGCTCAGGCGCGAGCCGACGACGATCACCAGGTCGGCGTCGCGGGCGAGCAGGTTGGCTGCCTGCGTCCCGGTGGCGCCGACGCCGCCGACAGCGAGCGGATGCGGTTCCGGCAGCGCCCCTTTTCCGGCCTGTGTCTCCCCGACGGGGATGCCGGTCGCGTCGGCCAGCTGCCGCAGCGCGTCGGTCGCCTCGCTGTAGATCACGCCGCCGCCGGCGATGATGAATGGCCGCTTGCTGTCGCGGATCCGCCGCGCGGCCTCCAGAAGCAGCCCGATATCCGCGCGCGCGCGGGGCACCGTCCAGACGCGCGGTTCGAACAACGCCATCGGATAGTCGTGCGCTTCCGCCTGCACGTCCTGTGGCAGCGCCAAGGTCACCGCACCGGTCTCGGCGGGTGAGGTCAGCACTCGCATCGCCTCCGGCAGCGCGGTGATCACCTGCTCCGGCCGGTTGATCCGATCCCAGTAGCGCGACACCGGCTTGAAGCAGTCGTTCACCGACACGTCCTGCGACTGGCTCGACTCGAGCTGCTGGAGCACGGGCGCCGGCCGCCGTCCGGAGAAGATGTCGCCCGGCAGCAGCAGCACCGGCACGCGGTTGACCGTCGCCGCCGCGGCGCCGGTCACCATGTTCGTCGCCCCGGGCCCGATCGAGGTGGTGCACGCCAGCGTGCGCAGGCGGTTGTGCATCTTCGCGTATGCCGCCGCGATGTGGACCATCGCCTGCTCGTTGCGCGCGAGGTAGTAGGGCAGCGTCTCGCGCTCTTCGTGCAGCGCCTGCCCGATGCCGGCCACGTTGCCGTGGCCGAAGATGCCGAACACGCCGCCGAACATCGGCTGCTCCCGCCCGTCGCGCGAGGTTCGCTGCTGCACCAGGAACCGCACCACGGCCTGCGCCATCGTCAGGCGGATCTTGCCGTGCGGTGTCGTCATAGCGGAGGCCCTCCCTGGCCGGCGACGAATGCGTTCACCTCGTCGAGCGTCGGCATGAAGTTGGCGCAGCCATGCCGGGTGACGACGATGGCGCCGCAGGCGTTGCCCATGCGGGCGGCTCTCTCGAGCGGCCATCCCTGCAGGAAGCCGTAGAGGAAGCCGCTCGCGAACGCGTCGCCGGCGCCGAGCACGTTCAGGACCTCAATCGGAAACGGCGCGACGTCGGCCGGGTCGAGGCCGGCGCGGAACACCGTCGACCCACGCGCGCCACGCTTGAGCACGAGGGCCTGGATGCCGCACTCGAAGAGCGTCGCCGCGCCGCCGGCGACGTCTTGCGTTCCGGTGGCGGCCGCGAGCTCTTCCTCAGTGCCGACGGCGAGCGTGGCCGAGTCGAGCAGCTTCTGGAGCTGGTCCGCGAACGTCGTTGCGCTGTCCCACTGGTCGGCGCGGTAGTCGAGGTCGACGACAATCGGCACGCCAGCGTCGCGCGCGATCGAGGCTGCCGCGAACGTGGCGGCGCGTGCCGGCTCGTGGCTCAGCCCGGTGCCGGTCAGGAACACGACGCGGCTCTCCCCGATCGGTGCGCGTGCGACATCGCCAGCGGTGATCTCGCGATCGGCGCAGTTGTCGCGGTAGAAGGTCAGCGGAAACCTGTCCGGCGGCATGATGGTGAGCACGACGGCGCTGGTGCGGTGTCCCGGCTTGCGCGGGATGAACTCGGTCACGACCTGTTCGCGCGCGAGAAACGCGGTGACGAACTCGCCGACCTGATCGTCGCCGACCGCGGTGAGGAGCACCGAGCGCAGGCCGAGGCGCCGCGTGCCGACGCTGACGTTGGTCGGGCAGCCGCCGACATACGCGTCGAAGCTCTTGACCTCGGCCATCGGCCGGCCGATCTCGTGCGCGTAGAGGTCGATGCTGCTGCGGCCCATGGCAAGAACATCGTAGGGGCGAGCGGTGATGTCCAGCGCGTCTCTCGGCATCAGCGGGCCAGCGCGTGGCGCTCACTCAACCCGCAGCCGCACGATTCCCTGACGCGCAAGGCGTTCTTCAGCACGATCGAGCGCGGACGCCCGCGCTTCTTCGCGATGCGATCGACGAGCAGCTGCGCCGCGGCGGCGCCGAGCTCGCGCTTCGGCAGATCGATGGTGGTGAGCCGCGGCGCGAACGAATCCATCCACGGGTAGTCGTCGCAGGTGACCAGCGCCACGTCTTCGGGACAGCGCAGCCGGTACTGGCGCAGCGCCTCCATGAAGCCGACCGTCATCAGGTAGTTGGCGATGAACACCGAATCCGGCCGGCGCTTGAGCAGCTGCAGCCCCTGCCGATATCCCGACTCGACCCGGAAATCGCCGTCGACGACCAGCTCGGGATCGAGCTTGATCTTCGCGTCCCGCAGCGCAACCTTGTAGCCCTCGAAACGCTTGCGGCTCGTGCTGGCGCCGGGCAGGCCGCCGATGAAGCCGACGCGCCGGTAGCCGAGGCGGACGAGGTGGGTGACGCCTTCGTAGGCGGCCCCGCGATCGTCGAGCTCGACGACGTCGGCTGAGAAACCAGGAACCGTGCGCGCCAGCTGCACGACGGGAATGCCGGCCTTTGCCAGCGCGCGCTGCGCGTCGGGCGGCATCCGCCCGGGCGCCTTGGTCAGGATGATGCCGTCCACGCGCCTCGAGACGAAGAGCTGCAGGTACACCTCTTCCTTGGCCAGATCGTTGTCGCTGCTGGCGATGAGCAGCGCGTAGCCGGCGGCGTGCGCGACATCCTCGGCGCCGCGCACCACTTCGGGGAAGAACGGATTGGCGATGTCGGGCACGATCATGCCGAAGGTCTGCGTCCGCTGCTTCGCCATGCTGCGGGCGAGCAGGTTCGGCTGATAACGCAGCGTCGCGATCGCCGCCTGGACCCGCGCCTTCAGCGCCGGGCTGACAAACGCCGTGTCGTTGAGGACCGCCGACACGGTGGCGACCGACACGCGCGCGGCTTTTGCGACGTCGTAGATATTGGCCATCGGCCTACCGGCCGCATTGTAACAGCGTCGTGAATTTTTCCAAGCGAAGCGCTTCGCTGGCTATTGACTTCGCACCGTCGAATACCATAAAACTCGGCAGCTAAGCCCCGTGGGCTCCGGCAGCGAAGCGCTTCGCTCGCGCTTCGGATTGCGCCGCCCGCCGGCCTGGCACTTCATCGATGCGGGCACAGCAGCTCCTCTACCGGTCGGCGAAAATCGGCGCGAGACGCACCGGCGCGTCGCTGAACCTGACGCCGCGCGCGCTCGGGTGGGACCGCATTCATTTCGCGGTGCGTCATCTTGCCCCGGGTGCGTCGTGGTCCGGACTGTCGCGCGACGAGGAGCGCTGCCTGGTGCTGCTCCGCGGGTCGTTCGACATCAGCTGGAAGGGCGCCTCGCATCGAATCGGCCCGCGCGCCGACGTCTTCAGCGGCTATCCGCACGCCGTCTACCTGCCGGCGCGGACGCCGTTCAAGCTGATTTCGAAGAGGGGCTGCGAGATCGCCGATTGCCGCGCGCGCTCGAAGGCAGCCTTCACGCCGCGCGTGATCAGGCCCGAAGACTGCGGCTACGAGATTCGCGGCGGCGGCAACGCCACGCGCCAGATCGTCGACATCATGCCGCCCGGCGTTCGCCGCCGATCGCCTGCTCATCTGCGAGGTCTACACCCCGAGCGGCAACTGGTCCAGCTACCCGCCGCACAAGCACGACACCGACGACCCGCCGCGCGAAGTGGATCTGGAAGAAATCTACTATTTCCGCTACAAGGAACCGGACGGCTACGGGTTCCACCGCGTCTACACGAACCGGCGCGACCAGACCGTGCGGGTGACCCACGGCGACGTCGTGGCGGTGCGCGACGGCTATCATCCGTTTGTTACAGCCTACGGATACGATGCCTACTACCTGAACGTGCTGGCGGGGACGCGCCGATCGATGGCGGCCAGCGACGACCCGCGCTACGCACGCTTTCGCCACGACTGGCCGCCGCCCGACACGCGGCTGCCGCTCGTCACGCCGCCGGGGCGGCAACTAGCAACTAGGACCTAGCGCCTAGCGCCTAGCCGAGACCTAGCAACCAGCAACTACTCGGTTCTGGAGGACCTCAATGAAACGGACGCTGCACGGCCTGCTCGCCCTCGTCGCCGTGTTCCTGCTGCACACACCGGCCTGGGCCCAGGTTGACCGCGCCACGCTCACGGGCATCGTCAGGGATCCATCCGACGCCGTCATCCCGCAGGCGCAGGTGACCGTCACCAACATCGCCAACGGCGTGGTCGCGAAGACCACGACCAACAATGACGGCACCTACCTGGTTCTGAACCTGCTGCCCGGCGAGTACCTGGTGCAGGCGGAGATGACCGGCTTCCAGCGGTTCGAGCAGACGATTGCGCTCGCGATTGGCGCGCGCTCGCGGCTCGACATCTCGCTGCCGGTCGGGACCATCGGCGAGATGGTGACCGTCGCCGGCGTCACGCCGCTGCTCAGCACCGAGTCGGCCGCGCTCGGCACGGTCGTCAACAGCGACGAGATGCAGAAGCTGCCACTGGCGATCCGGAACTGGGACGACCTGATGGCGATGGTGCCCGGCGTGCAGAGCGATCGTTACACCGAGCAGGCGGGCGGCACCTCGGCCGGCCGGACCGGCGGCGTCAGCGTCCACGGCAACCGCAGCCTCCAGAACAACTTCCTCCTCGACGGCGTCGCCAACAACAGCTTCTCGACCAACGTCCAGGAGCTGACGACGCAGATCTCGCGGCCGTCGGTGGATGCGATTTCCGAGTTCAAGGTGATCACCAGCCCATACGCGGCTGAGTACGGCTGGGCGCCGGGCGCGTCGATCGTCGTCAACACGAAGTCGGGGACCAACGCCATTCGCGGGACGGCCTACGACTTCTTCCGCAACGATAGTCTCGATACGATCAACTACTTCGCGAAGAAGGCCAACCAGCCGAAACCGACCAACAAGCAGAACCAGTTCGGCGGCAACCTGGGCGGCCCGATCAAGAGGAACCGCATCTTCTTCTTCGGCGATTACGAGGGCACCCGCATCGAGCAGGGCGTGCTGCGCACCGGCCGCGTGATGACGCAGGCGGAAAAAGCCGGCATCTTCCCCAGCGCCATTCGCGACCCGCTCACCGGCCTGCCATTCGCGAACAACACCATCCCGGCGAACCGCATCGATCCGGTGGCGGCGAAGATCGCGGGCCTGCTGCCCGACCCGAACACGACTGGCGGCAACAACTTCATCCGCCAGCCGAACGTCGAGGACAACTCGGATCGGTTCCTCGGTCGCGTCGACCTGCACCTCACCGACAACGATACGGTCTTCGCCCGCTACATCTGGAGCGACCGCTTCCGCTATGTGCCGGGCTTCCTCGGCGGCGTCCTCGACGGCACCTCGACCTCGGCCTGGGGCCGCAACTACCTGAAGTCGAACGGCGCGGTCGGCGGCTGGACGAAAGTGCTCGGCTCGAGCCTGGTCAACGAGGCGCGCGTCTCCTGGGCGCGCGGCACCAACGACGGCACGCAGGATCCGTTCGGCGTGGACGGCAACGCGCAGATCGGCCTGACAGGCGTTCCGGCCAATCCCGTCGTCCTCGGCGGCGTCACCGGCATCGACATCACCGGGCACATCCGCATCGGCTCGCCGAACTTCATGCCGAAGTTCCAGCACACCAACCAGCTGCAGTGGATCGACACCCTCAGCTGGATCAAGGGGCGGCACCAGGTGAAATTCGGCGCCGACCTGATGCTGCCGATGAGCAACGAGTATTTCGACGTCGCCCCGACGCGCGGCAACATGAGCTTCACGACCCAGTACACCGGCAACGCCTTCGCCGACTTCATGCTCGGCTACGTGCAGCGCGCGCAGCTGACCAACGTCTTCGTCGTGACGCAGCAGCTGCACTCGCAGTCCTTCTTCGCGCAGGACGACTGGCGCGTCAACGACAAGCTGACGGTGAACCTCGGACTGCGCTACGACTACATGACGCCCGCGGTCGAGAAAGACAACAAGATGGCCAACTTCGATCCGGCCGGCGCCGGCGCGCTGGTGTTCGCCACCGACGGCTCGATCGAGGATCGCGCGCTGGTCAATCCGGATCGCAACAACTTCGCGCCGCGCATCGGCGCCGTCTACAAGCTGACCGACCGGACGATCATCCGCGGCGGCTACGGCATCTTCTACAACCAGTTCGAGCGCATCGGCTCGGAGGACCAGCTCGCGCTCAACCCGCCAGGGCTGCTGAACATCGACATCACCGCGCCGGGCTCGCCGAGCACGGCGCCGGTGTTCTTCATGCGCGACGGCTTCCCGGCGGGCTTCCTCGACCCGTCGAACATCGTCCTCAGCCGGCTGCTGATCCGCACCTCCGATCGCAACAACCCGCGGACGATGGTCCAGCAGATCGGCGGCGGCGTCGAGCAGCAGGTCGGCCGGGATTTCGTCGCCTCGGTCGATTTCGTCGGCTCGACGACCGACCACCTCGCGGTGCTGCGTAACCTGAACCAGAACCTGCCGGGCACGCGCGACGCCAACGGGGCGCTGCCGTATCCGGCGTTCGGCAACGTCCAGTGGCGCGAGATGACGGGCCACGCCAACTACAAGGGCGTCGACCTGTCGTTCGAGAAGCGGATGAGCAAGGGCTACAGCTACCGCGCGTCGTACACGCTCGGCGACGCGATCGATCAGGCGCCGGAGCACCTGAACGCGTCATCCGGGCGGCCGCAGAACGGGCGCGACCTCGAGGCGTGGGAAGGCGCGAGCGACTTCGACATCCGCCACCGCTTCGTCGCCAACTTCATCGCCGAGCTGCCGTTCGGCGAAGGCAAGCCGTACCTGCAGGACGGCGTCGCCGGCAAGATCCTCGGCGGCTGGATGGTGACCGGCATCTACAGCGCGCGCTCGGGGCGGCCGATGACGATCACGCAGGGCAACAACAACGTCGGCGCCGGCATGACCGGGCTGCCAAACCTCACCGGCGACCCACAAGGTGCGGAGACGGTCGAGCAGTGGTACAACCCGGCGGCGTTCACGCAGGTGCCGTCGGGCATGTTCGGCAACGCCGGCCGCAACATCCTGCGCGGACCGGGCTGGCTCACCTTCGACATGAGCGTGGCGCGGCGGATCAACTTCAGCGACCGCGTGAACGCGACGCTGCGGTGGGACATCTTCAACATGTTCAACCGCGCGAACTTCGGGCTGCCGCAGCGCGACATCACGAGCTCGACCGCGGGCGTGATCTCGGATCTCGCGGGCGATCCGCGGGTGATGCAGTTGTCGCTGAGACTCGGGTTCTAGTCAGTGGCAACCAGCTTCGCCTAGCCACGAAGATCACGAAGGCCACGAAGGCCACGAAGGACACGAAGAAGATATTTTCTTCTCTCGTGTTTTTCGTGGCCTTTGGCTTTTAGACAGGTTATGCGCCGAACCAACAAGCGGGTCGAAGAGCCCCGAGAGAAAGAGTTTCTTCTTCGTGGCCTTCGTGTCTTCGTGCCCTTCGTGGTTCACGTAGCTTGTTGCCGCTACCGCCTCACGCCGCCGGTTGCTGATAATCCCGCGTCGGGCTCCGTCGCCGCCCTCGCCACGCGACAAACCGGCGGAACGCCAACGCAAGACCCGTGTAGACGAGGACCCCACCGCCGGCTGACACGATGCCGGCGATCGTCTGCCCGGTCAGGCCGTAGAACTCGCCGGTGTGCACGAAGCGCAGCCACGTGCGCACCCGCCGCCCGATCGACAGGCTCGAGTACGGTTCCCAGCTCACCACTTCGCCAGACGCGCGGTTGAGCGTCAGCGTGCCGCGCTTCTGCGGCTGCCCGGCATACCCCTGATCGATGGTGAACACGACCGGCGCGTCGGGTCCGGCCGGGATGCGCAGGTTGATGCTGCGCCAGCCCGCCACCTGCTGCTCGGCCTTCGGCCACAAGTTGTCGAGCCCCGCCAGCGACGGCCGCGGTCGTTCGCCGCCGCCAGGCCGTCCGCCGCGCCCAGGCCCGCCACGCTCAGGTCCGGGCCCTCCGGGACCGCCCTGCGGTCCTGGCGCCGCCGCCGGCGGCCGCTGCCGTGGGGGCGGCGCCTCGCCGACCACCCGATACGCCAGATCGCTCGCCCACGGATACGAGATCACCGTCGCGCCGAGGACGACGAAGAACAGCGGGATCGCCGACCAGAAGCCGATCGTGTTGTGCCAGTTGAAGTCGCGCGGCTTGCCGCGAAGATCCCAGTTGAACAGCGTCACGTTCCGCAGCTGTTTCCGCGTCCAGGTCTTCGGCCACCAGAGGTAGATGCCGCTGGCGACGATGAAAAGGAACGCGAGGTTGGACGCACCGGTGATCGCCTTGCCGGTGGTGCGCTGCTCGCCGCTGAGCGCGAGCGTCCGATGCCAGTCGGTGACCACGCGGAAGAAGCGCCGCACGCCGGGCGACGTCTCGCCCAGGATGCGGCCGTCGTACGGATCGACATAGAGCGTGCGCTGCCCGGCCGTGAGCGCCACCGGCGAGTTCGCACCGGCGCGGACGGTGACGCCGGTGAACGCCGCCTGCGGTTCCACCTCCTGCGCCTTGGCGAGCAGCGATTCCACTGAAAGGCGCGGCGCATCCGCCGACGGCGGAGCAATGTTGAACGACCGCGTCTCCGCCCAGAGCACCATCTGCTTCTCGTAGGCGAGCAGCGCACCGGTAACCGACATGATGAAGATGACGACGCCGGCGGCGACGCCGCAGGCGAGGTGGCACCAGAAAAAGACTTTGCGAAGCATGATCACATCTCAGCCCAGCGGCGCACGAGGTTGTGGTAGACGCCAGTCAGCTGCACCGCGGACGGGTGATCGGGCATGTCCGAGGTCAGACGCTGAATCGCGGTGTCGAGATCGAACAGCAGCGTGCGCGCGCCGTCGTCCCGAATGAGGCTCTGAATCCAGAAGAAAGACGAGATGCGGGCGCCGCGGGTCACCGGCCGGACGTGGTGCAGGCTGGTCGAGGGATACAGCACCATCTGCCCGGCGGGCAGCTTCACCGTGTGGACGCCGTAGGTGTCCTCGACCGCCAGTTCACCGCCGTCGTACTCGTCGGGTTGGCTGAGGAAGAGCGTCGCCGACAGATCGGTGCGGATGCGGTACGGCGTGCCGGTGAGCTGCCGGATCGCGTTGTCCACGTGGCTGCCGAAGGAGTGCCCGCCCGTGTATTGATTGAAGAGCGGCGGAAAGATCCGCGCCGGCAGCGCCGCCGAGATGAAGAGCGGGTTGCGCTGCAGCGCGGCGACGATCACCTCGCCAAGCGCCCGCGCCGCCGGATGCTCCTCCGGCAGCTGCAGGTTGTGTTTGACGCGCGTCGACTGATGGCCGGCGGTGACCCGGCCATCGGTCCACTCGGCGCGGCCGAGCTCGTCGCGCGCATGCGCGACCTGCTCGGCGGTGAGCACATCGGGAATCGTCAGGAGCATCGAACGTCTCTGCGCGGCGGTTGGTTAGAACGTGACGTTCGACGTCAGGATCGCCGCCCGCGGCTGGCCGGGGTTGTAGCGGCCGCCGTTGTTGTTGACGTTCCGGATGTAGACGTTGTCGGTCAGGTTGGTCAGGTTCAGCCGGAGCGAGAGGTTCCGGTTGACCGCGTACTCGATCAGGCCGTCGGCGAGGAAATAGCCGGGCGACTTGATCGTGTTCGCCGCGTTGATGAAGACCTCGTCGGTCGCGCGGATGCCGCCGCCGATGGTGACGTTGCGCGGCAGGCGGTACGCCGTCCAGACGCTGGCCGAATACTTCGGCGTCAGCGTGAGGCGGTTGCCGCGATTCGCATCGTTCTGCGTCTCGAGCGAGCTGTCGAGATACGCGAAGTTGGCGAGCACGTCCCAGTTGCCGTTGACGCGCCCGATCGTCCCAAGCGACAGGCCGTTGACCCGCTGGCTGTCGTCCTGGTTGTAGAGCGGCGGAATCGTCGTCGCGTCGACGGTGAAGATCACGTTGCGGTTTTCGGTGCGGAAGACCGCGGCGTTCAGCGACAGGCGGCCGCCGGCGACGTCCCACTTCGCGCCGACCTCGTAGTTGGTCGACTCCTGCGGCTCCACGTTCGGGTTGTTCTGGTTGTTCGGCTGCGCGTTCAGGGCGAAGTTGGCGGTGCCGGGCGGGGTCACCGACGTGCCGACCGACGCGTAAAGGTTGCCGGTCGCGCTCGCCTTGTAGAGAACGCCCGCCTTGCCGCTCAGGATCACGTCCGAGCTGCCCAGATCGGCAGTTACCACGCCGGCCGCGTCGACGGTTCGGAACGTCGTCTCGTAGTGCTCGGCGCGAAGCCCGCCGTTGACCTGCCACTTGCGTCCGAGGTCGACGGTGTCGAACGCGTAGAGGCCGATCGTGTTCGTCCGGCCGGTCGTCGACGCGCCGGTGCGAACGGGTGCGTACCCCGCCACCGGATCGAACGGGTTGGGCGCATAGATGTCGACGGCGGGCCTGGTTCCGAGCCCGGCCAGCACCGGAGCGTCCTGCTCTTCCGAGTTGATGTCCAGCCCGAAGGTCGAGGCGTGGCTCACCCCGCCGGTCGAGAACCGGCTGATGCCGGTCGTCTGGTTCGAGATGATGCTGTTCTCGCGCAGGTTGCCCTGGCGCGCAAGCGTCACTTTCTGCGTGGCCGCATCGAACGCGGCAGGGTTCTGGATCGCGGTGATCACCGCTTCGCGCTCGGCCCGCTGATACCGGGTCTGGTTGCGCAGCGTCAGCCGCGCGTTGACGTCGTGCTCGATGCGGCCGGTGTAGGCGTCCTGGCTGGCGTTGTCGTAGTCGAAGCCGACGCTGCCGTAGAAGTTGTTCGAGTCGACGGGCTGGGCGGCGATGACCGTCGTCGGCGCCAGCGGCTCCTCGTCCCACGCCGCGCCGGGAATCCCGTAGTCGGGCACGTTGTCCTGGCGCATGATCTGCGCCGCCAGGAGGACGCGGGTCGGCGTGCCGATGCCGAGCGAGAGCGACGGCGCGATCGCCTGCCGCTCCTGCGAGACGAGTCGTCGCGGCCGGGCACGCCGCCTTCCTGCCACAGGCCGTTGAGGCGCACGGCCGATCGGCTCAGCCAGCTGCCCGGTCTCGCCGAGCGGCAGCCTCTGGTCGAAGTCGACGGTCAGACGTTTCTGGTCGGCGGTGCCGTAGGAGAAGAACGCCGAGGTGGCCGAATTGAGCGTCGGCGCTTTCGACTGCAGGTTGACGTAGCCGGCGGCAGTGCCGCGGCCGACGTCGGTGCCGGTCGGACCCATGAACACCTCGACCTGCTCGAGGTTGTAGACGTCGCGCGAGATCAGGCCGTCGTCGCGCACGCCGTCGACGAAGATGCTGTTCGAGGCGTTGAAGCCGCGCAGGTTGAACATGTCGCCGGCGGTGTTCGACGCGCCGCCGCCTTCGCCCGCCTGCAGCGTGATCCCCGGGACATTGCGGAGCGCGTCGCTGAGCGTCGTGACCGCCTGCTGCTCGATCACGGCGCGCGGGATGACCTCGATCGTCTGCGGGATCTCGCGCATCGGCACGACATACTTCGGCGACGACACGACCGCGGTCGGCGCGGTGCCGGTCACCTGGACCGACTCGGCCTGTGTGCGGATCTCGAGGACGGCGCGGGCCGGCGACTCCATGCGGAAGGTGACGCTCGTGCCGACGAGCAGTTCTTCGAGCGCGCGCTGGATGGTGAAGAGGCCTTTGACGCCGGGCGAGTGAATGGTGCCGATCGATTCGAGCGAGAGCCCCACCTCGATCCCGGCGACCGACTCGAACGTGTTCAGCACCTCGGCGAGCGGGCCCGCCGGGATGTCGAAGCGACGTGCTGCGGCTCCTGGGCCGCGCCAATGCCGCCGAACGCGTCGGCGCTGAGGCGCCGGCCGCTGAACTCGGACAGGCGCAGCACCGTGGCCACGACCGATTCGCGGCCCCCCGCGGTCATGGCTCCGGCGCGATTCATCTCCGATGCGGCTGCGGGCGTGCTGAAGGTGGCGGATGCCACGAGGGCGCCGACCGCCATCCACGGCGTCGCGGTGCGCGCGACGGACGGGCGGATCGACTGCTGCTGCTTCGCCAGAATGCGGCGTTTCTTACGAAGGGCCTTACGAGTCATGGACACGTCTCCTGCGGTGAACGCGTGCCACGACGCGGCGAACCTCACGAAATACGCGGCCCCCTAGTAAACTGTCAGGGCCGGACGTCTCATGCGCCCCCGCGCGTGATCAAGGCTGTGCTACGGCCTGCGTTCGGCAGCCCGCCGGGTGTTACCGCACCCGGTGGGCGCCTAAGTTTTCCGAAAGCAATGAAACTGAGACTCAGTCTCATTTGACGTTCCAAAGAGTAAATCCGACCGAAATGGTCGGTCAAGCGAATTCTTGAGCCATGCCGGCGCGCGCCGTTTTCATCGAGCAGTGGTGTGCGACGGTGTGAGTCGCGCCTGTGCAGCTGCGAGCAGTCTTCGATCGGAGCGCGCTCTATCGAACTCGAGTACCGCGCTCGTCGAAGGTCACGGTACGCTCCGGCGCGAAGCGCACGAACGCGCGCTGTCCCGGCTCGAAGACGCGATCGGCGGGCACGCGTGCGACCAGGCGCTGCGCGCGGTAGTCGAGCGTCACCAGCGTCTCGCCGCCCATCGGCTCGACGACGCTGACCTGGGCCTCCTCGCGGTCGCTGGCGGGCGACAGGGCGACGTCGACGTCTTCGGGCCGCACGCCGATGGTGATGCGCGCGCCATTGGCCGCGCCGGCGATCGGCGTCAGCAGGTTCATCGGCGGGCTGCCGAGAAAAGTCGCGACGAACGTATTCACCGGCGCGCGGTACAGCTCGAGCGGCGCGCCCGCCTGCACGACAGCGCCGCGCTGCATGATGGCGACGCGGCCGCCGAGCGTCATCGCCTCGCTCTGATCGTGGGTGACGTAGATCATCGTCGTGCCCAGATCGTGATGCAGCTTCTTCAACTCGGTGCGCGTCTGCAGCCGCAGCTGCGCATCGAGGTTCGAGAGCGGCTCGTCCATCAGGTAGACGGTGGGGTTCCTCACGATCGCGCGCGCGAGCGCGACGCGCTGCTGCTGGCCACCCGAGAGCTGCGCCGGACGGCGAGGCAGCAGCTCGGCGAGGCCGGTGCGTTCCGCCGCCTGGCGCACGCGTCGATCGATTTCGTCGACGGGCGTGTGGCGGGTGCGAAGCGGAAACGCGATGTTGTCGAAGACGGAGAAATGCGGATAGAGCGCGTAGTTCTGGAACACCATCGCGACGTCGCGGGCGGCCGGCTCGAGGCTGTCGACCCTGCGATCGCCGATCCAGATCGCGCCGGCGTCGAGCTGTTCGAGTCCCGCAACGAGGCGCAGCAGCGTCGTCTTGCCGCAGCCGGACGGCCCCAGCAGGACGAGGCACTCGCCGCTTTCGACTTCGAGATCGACGCGGTCGACCGCCGTGTGCGCGCCGAACCGTTTGCTGACGTTCTCGAATCGAACGCGCATGGGCGCCGAAGTATACTCCGCACTTATGACCCCATCTGACGGGCCGTGGGACGTCGTCGGCGTCGGCGCGAACTCGGTGGATTTTGTCAATCTCCTGCCCGGGTACCCGCAGCCCTTCGGCTCGTTCGCGAAGATGCAGATCAAGGATCGCCGCGTGCTGTGCGGCGGCCAGACGGCGACGGCGATGTGCACCTGCGCCAGTCTCGGCCTGCGCAGCAAGTACGTCGGCGTCTCGGGTACCGACGAGAACGGCCGCAGAATCCGCGCCGAGCTGACCAGGCGCGATGTCGACATTTCCGACCTGATCATCCGCGACGCCGAGAACCAGTTCGCCGTCATCCTCGTCGATGAGACCACCGGCGAACGCATCGTGCTCTGGGATCGCGACGACAAGCTGCGGCTGCGCGAGCGCGAGCTGCCGATCGAGGCGCTCGAGCGCGCGCGCGTCGTCCACGTCGACGATGTCGATGACGATGCGGCGATCAGGGCGGCGGGTGTTGCGCGCGCGGCCGGCGCGCTGGTGACGAGCGATATCGATCGGCTGACGCCGCGGACCCACGAGCTGGCGGCGAGCGTCACCCACGCGATCTTCGCCGAGCACGTGCCGACGCACCTGGCCGGGACCAACGACATGGAGGGCGCGCTGCGAACGCTGCGGCGGACGCTCGACAACGTGCTGGTCGTGACGATGGGCGAGCGCGGCGCGATGGCGCTCGAGAACGATCGCTTCTATCACGAGCCGGCGTTCAACGTACACGCGCTCGACACCACCGGCGCCGGCGACGTCTTCCGCGGCGGCTTCATCTACGCGCTCGTCGACGGCCAGCCGATCGAGCAGGCGCTGCGGACCGCGAATGCGGCGGCAGCGGTCAGCTGCACGCGGCTCGGCGCGCTCAACGGCGTGCCGAACCTGGAAGAGGTGACCGAGCTGCTCGCCTCCGGAAAAGTACGAGCGTAGCGATGAGGGCGGCCTCGTTCGCGCTGCTCGCGATCCTGGCGGCCGCAATCCTTGACGGTCGCGCGCAGACCAGCGGCGCGCCCGCGCTCCTCGCCGAAGAGTCGATCAACCTGACGCGCGCGGCGGAGCTGCGCGCGGTGATCAGCGCGCAGTGCCGCGAGTGCGCATGGGATACGGTGGGGCGCGAGGCGGTGACGGTCGTCATCCGCGTCGACGGCCAATATTCGCAGCACCTGCCCCTGGTCCGCGGCAGCGCCGACTACGACGTCATGCTTGGCGCGCTCGAGCCGGGGCGCCACGTCGTCCGCGCCGAAGTCGATCCGGCAGCGACCGCGGCGGGGTTGAGAGGTGAGGGAGCGGCGACGGCCAGGGTTGCGCTGACGCCGATCTTCCCGGATGCCGCCGAGCACCTGGCGGTGGCGCTCGCGCCGTTCGTCTACGCGCGTCCCAACACGGTCGGCAAGTTCACCGACGTTCCGGCGCTGATGTGGTACGAGCGCGAGCCGACAGAGCGCGGCGCGCTCTATCGCTACTCCGTGATCTTCACCAACGAAGACGGCGGCACGCCGACCGATCGCCTGATGGCCACCTGGGGACGCACGACCGACATCGAATACGTCTACAGCATCGAGGTCGATCGCGCCGGCGGCATCGTCGGCGAGGAATACCAGGGCCCGGAACACAAAATCCTGCCGTTTCGCGGCAAACGTGAGGGGCGGCATCCACTCTTGTGGGTCTCCACCGACAACAACATGGTGCGCGACGCCGGCGATGTCAGCATGCGCTACGCGCCGGCGCCCAAGCTGGTCGATCTCGGCAACCTCTCGCGCGAAGAGGTCATGGACGCGAACCCCTGGCTGTACGCGGTGATGGCGCAGGAGCTGCGGCGCGAGGGCAAGATTGCCGACGATCCACCGCCTGGCGAGGACAAGATTGCCGACCCGCGCCGGTTTGCGTACATCGAGGCCTGCGGCGATGTCGGCAACACTGCGGTCGCGTTCGCCGTGCACGCCGCCGGTGCGTGGGTCGCATCCGATCGCGGCAGCAATCGGTACCGCATCACTCGTGACGGCTGCTTTCGCGGCGCGGCTCCGCTGCCGGCCGGCGTGCGCGCCGCCGACATCGACGCGGTGCGGGTGCTCGCGCACGAGCGGCTTCCCGCGGAAGGAACACCGCCGGCTCCGCCAACCGGTGTCCGCCTCACCCGCATCAACAAGGTCTTCGTGCTCGACGAGCAGTACGTGCCGGCGCCGTTGCCCCTGTCCTGGAAAGGCGCGGCGCTGATTCGCGCCGGCGGCGAGCCGTTCGAGGTCGCCCTTCGGTGAATCCCGGGGAAACACCCGTCCTCGAGATGCGCGGCGTGCGCAAGGCGTTTCCAGGCGTCGTCGCGCTCGACGGCGTCGACCTGACGCTGCACGCCGGCGACGTGCACATGCTGCTCGGCGAGAACGGCGCCGGCAAGTCAACGCTGATGAAGATCCTCAGCGGCGCCTATCGCAAGGACGAGGGCGAGATCCGGATCGACGGCCGGCCGGTCGCGATCGAGAGCCCGCGCGACGCGCTCGCGCACGGCATCCGCATCATCTACCAGGAGCTCAATCTCATCCCACACCTCTCGGTGGCGGAGAACATCTTCCTTGGCGACCTTCCCGCCGCGCCGGCTGGGCCTGCTCGACTGGCGTGCGCTCTACGAGCGCGCGTCGCGGCTGATGGCGGACCTCGGGCTCGACGCGACCGCGATGGATCCGCGCACGCCGGTCCGCCGTCTCGGGATGGCGCAGCGCCAGATGGTCGAGATCGCGCGGGCGTTGCGTTCGGCGGACGCGCGGATTCTGGTGATGGACGAGCCGACCTCGTCGCTGACCAGCCGCGAGGTGACGCAGCTCTTCTCGCTGATCGAGCGCCTCACCGCGCGCGGCGTCTCCGTCGTCTACATCACCCACCGGCTCGACGAGGTCTTCCGGATCGGCAAGCGGGTTACGGTGCTGCGGGACGGGCGGCAGATCACGACGCGAAGCCTCGGCGAGGTGGACGTTCCGGAGCTGGTCCGGTTGATGGCGAACCGCGAGCTGAGCGACCAGTTTCCGAAGGTGCGCGCGACGCGAGGCCGCGAAGTGCTGAGGGTCGAGCACGTCAGCCGCGGCTCGACGCTCTCGGACGTCAGCCTGTCGCTGCACGCCGGCGAAGTGCTCGGGATTGCAGGCCTCGTCGGCGCAGGGCGAACCGAGCTGGCGCGCGTGATCGCCGGCGCCGATCGCTGCGAGAACGGACACCTCGTCGTCGAGGGCCGCGAGGTCAGGCTGCGCGGGCCGGCGGATGCGATCTCTCGTGGCATCGGACTTCTGCCGGAAGATCGCAAGGCCGAGGGGCTGGTGCCCGGCCTCACCGTCGCGCGCAACGTCGCGCTGCCGCACGGGCGGCGGCTGTCGCGCTTTGGCGTGCTGCCGGGGAAGTGTGAGGTGGCGCTGGCCGGCCCGATTGCCGACGAGCTGCGCGTCAAGGCGACGCCGACCCAGTCGGTGCGCCTCCTGAGCGGCGGCAACCAGCAGAAAGTCGTGCTCGGCAAGTGGCTGGCCGGCGACGTCCGCATCTTCATCTTCGACGAGCCGACGCGCGGCATCGACGTCGGCGCGAAGGTCGAGATCTACAACCTGATGAACCGCCTCACCGCCCGCGGCGCCGGGATCATCATGATCTCGTCGGAGCTGCCCGAGCTGCTCGGGATGAGCGATCGCATCCTGGTGATGCACCGCGGCCGCATCCAGGCGGAGCTCGATGCCGCGTCGGCGACCGAAGAACGCGTCCTTAGCGCCGCACTAGGGCTGAGATGAGCGGGGCCCGCCAGTTCGGCACGCTCATCGGCCTTGCTGTCCTGTGCGCGATCCTCTGGATCCTCACACCCTATTTCCTCACCGTCTCGAACCTCCTGAACATCGCCGAGCAGACGAGCATCAACGCGATCGTCGCCGTCGGGATGACGTTCGTGATCCTGTCGGGCGGCATCGACCTGTCGGTCGGCTCGATCGTCGCGCTCTCGGGCGTGGTTCTGGGCGCGGCACTCCAGAGCGGCCAGCCGCTACCGGTGGCGCTGGTCCTGGCCGCCGCGGTCGGCCTTGCATGCGGCCTCGGCAACGGCGCGCTCGTCAGCTGGGGCGGCCTGCCGCCGTTCATCGTCACCCTCGGCACGATGAGCATTGCGCGCGGCGCCGCGCTGCTCTTCACCGAGGGCCGCCCTGTCTCGGGATTCGACCCCGGGTTCCGGATGCTGGCGACCGGGCGCGTCGCCTTCATTCCGGCGCCGGTCATCGCCACGATCCTCGTCTACGCGATCGCGCACTTCGTGCTGACCCGTACGACGTTCGGGCGCTACGTCTACGCGATCGGCGGCAACGAGGAGGCGACGCGGCTCTCCGGCGTGGCGATTCGCTTCCACAAGACGATGATTTACGGCGTCTCCGGGCTGATGAGCGCGATTGCGGCGATCATCCTGACGGCGCGGCTCAATTCGGCACAGCCGATTGCCGGCATGATGTACGAGCTCGACGCGATTGCCGCGACGGTGATTGGCGGCACCAGCCTGATGGGCGGCGAGGGGTCGCTTGGCGGGACGCTCGTCGGCGCGCTGATCATGGGCGTGCTGAGAAACGGCCTGAACCTGCTCGGCGTGTCGTCGTTCCTGCAGCAGATTGTCATCGGCGCGGTGATCGTCGTCGCCGTGCTTCTGGATACGATATTGAAGCGGAGGAACCGCACGTAGGGCGCCACATAGGGCGGCCCTTCAGGGCCGCCACCTTCTTGGAGTGATATGAAAAAAGCATTCGTCCTGCTTGTTCTTGCCGCTTCCGCGTTCTCGTTGTCCTGCAACCGGGAGGCGCCCGACACGGCCAAGAGCAATAAGCCGACCGTGGCGCTGGTGCTGAAGACCCTGAACCATCCCTTCTTCGTCGACATGCGCCGCGGCGCGCAGGAAGCGGCCGATCGCCTCGGCGTCACGCTGCAGGTGCAGGCGGCCGAGCGCGAGATCGACGTCGAGAAGCAGATGCAGATCGTCGAGAACCTGATTCAGACCGGCATCCAGGCGCTCTGCATCACGCCGAGCGGCTCGCGCGAGATCGTGTCGGCGCTGGTGAAGGCGCGCGATGCGAAGGTGCCGATCATCGTCGTCGATACGCGAGTGGACGAGAAGGCCGCTGCCGATGCCGGCGTCCACACCGAGACCTTCGTCGGCTCGGACAACTACGAGGGCGGGAAACTCGCGGGTGAATACCTGCTGAAGGCGAGCGGCGGCAAGGCGCGGGTCGGCATCCTCGAAGGGATTCCCGGCCACGAGACCGGCGACTCGCGGCTGCGCGGCTTCCGCGACGCGGTCAAGGGGACGCCGGGCGTGGCGGTCGTGGCGTCGCAGCCGGCGAACTGGGAGCGCGATCAGGGGTTCAACGTCTTCCAGAACATGCTGCAGGCGCATCCCGACATCGACAGCGTGTTCGCATGCAGCGACCTGATGGCGCTCGGCGCGCTCGAGGCGATCGCGGCCGCCGGCAAGACCGGCAAGATCCGCGTCATCGGCTTCGACGCGCTCGACGATGCGAAGAAGGCGATTGGCGAGGGAACGATGGCCGCGTCGGTGGCGCAGTTCCCGTCGGAGATGGGGCGCGTCGCGGTCGAGAGCGCGGTCAAAGTCATCCGCGGCGAGACCGTGCCGGCGCAGGTGAAAGTGAGGCTCGAACTGGTGACAAAGGACAACGTGCAATGAAGGGGCGTCTCGCAGTTGGATTGATTGGTCTCGGCCGTCTCGGCCGGGTTTACGCGCGCGATTTGGCGGGGCGCATCCCCGAAACGCGGCTCGTTGCCGTCGCCGACCCGGCAGGATCGCTGGCGGCGGAGGCGGCGGAAGAATTCGACGTCGCCCGTCACTATCAGGATCCGCTGGCGCTCATCGACGACTCGTCGGTGGAGGCGATCGTCATCGTCACACCGACGCACACCCATCGCGAGCTCGTGGTGGCAGCTGCCGACCGGCGCAAGCCGACGTTCTGCGAAAAACCGCCGGCGCTGTCGCTCGCTGAGGTGGCGGCGATGCAGGAGGCGATTAGCCAAGTCGGGGATGTTCTTCCAGATGGGGTTCATGCGTCGCTTCGACGCCGGCTACGCCGCCGGGAAGAAAGCGATCGAGGAGGGGCGCATCGGCACGCCGCTGGTGTTCAAGTCGACCTCGCGCGATCCGTTCCGCCCGAGCCTCGAGTACGCCGACCCGAAAAGCAGCGGCGGGATGCTGATCGACATGGGCATCCACGATTTCGATCTGGCCCGCTGGTTCATGGGCGAGGTGCAGACGGTGGCGGCGATCGGCGCGACGATCGCGTATCCCGAGCTGACCACGGTCGGCGACATCGACAACGCCGTCGCCAGCTTGACGTTCTCCAGCGGCAAGCTCGGCGCCGTCGATCTGAGCCGCAGCGGCATCTACGGCTACGACATCTCAACCGAGATCCTGGGATCGGAAGGGACGGTGCGGATCGGCTACCTCCGCGAGACGCCGCTGATGGTGATGACCAAGAACTCGGTCGCCCACGACACCGTGCCGTATTTCATGGAGCGTTTCCGCGACGCCTACACCACGCAGCTGCAGAACTTCGCGCAGAACGTCCTGCACCATCGCACGCCGCCGATCACGATCGAGGACGGCCTCGAGGCGCTGAGGCTCGGCGTCGCGGCGACCAGAGCGCAGGAGAGCGGGAAATCAGTGATCGTGGCCGACGTGACCGGTTAGCACCCACGCGCTGGTTCGCTGCGCCGGCGCGGGGAACAAGAGATCAGGAGGTCAGAAGGCTTGCCCGCGCGGAGGTTCGGCGGCGTCGGCCTGCGGCCGACGCGACACAGCCGGCATCGGGGCGATGCGCGAGCCGCGTCTGATTCCTGTGCGGTTCGCGCATCACCCCGACGCCGGCCGTGACGCCGCGAAGCGGCGACCGCCGAACCGCAGCACGCTCGCCGACGCTTCGTCGGGAGTTACATCAGGCGCCTCCTGACCTCCTGCCCTCCTGTTTTCCCTGCGACAGCAGCGACACCGCCCGGCCGCAGTTCAAGCGTGCAATAGCTCAATCGTCTGAATCTGGTGCGGCCCCAGCCGCAGCGCGACCGCACCGTTCTCGACCGCGATCGGCGCCTGGCGCTCTTCCAGCAGGTTCAACGCGAACGCCTCGGCGATCGGCGCATCCATCCTCACCGTCGCGCGCGCCTCATCGTCGTCCGGATTGAACAGCCGGACGACGACGCTGTCGCGGTCCTCGGCGTGCTTCAGCGCGCTGAGAACAACGCCGCCGGCGGGTCGGTCGACAGCGAGGAAGGATCGCGTGGTCGGTCCGCTGCCGCTCGGCGTCGTCGCGATGGCGACGCGTGGCGCAATCACGTGCGCGCGCGCGCTCGCCACCATTTCCGCAGCAGCGGGCGGGTAGCCGCGCGGCTCGAATGCCATCTCGAAAACGTGCCGGCCGATACACTGCGCCGCCGGCGTCGCCACCGGCGGGCCGGCGTGGCCCGACGGCCGCGTCGCCAGGTCGTTGCGCGACAGGTCGCCGACCGCGCGGAGGAGCGTCAGCGCAATCGCCGGCGGTTCGCCGACGATCTCGTATTCCATCAGGCCCTTGCCGACGACCGTGGCACCGACCTCGTCGTCGCCGGCATCGACGACCGAGATCATCGGCGCGCTGCTGACCGGCGACTCGTTCTTGATCGCCGCCGGGACTTCCTGGCGCGCCGGACGGGTAACCACGTCGAAGGCGGTGTCGGCGCGCGCCGTGGCCACGCGTGCGGCACCGGTCGGGAACAGCACGCGCAGCCGGTGATCGCTCGCGCGGTTGTCGACGGTTACCGTGAACCCGACGCGCGGGGAGCCGGCGTCGAGCGCGGCTTCAATCGTCACCAGAACCGGAACGCGCTCGTCAGCGCGCCGGCGGCGATTCGCGCTCGCAGTAGCAGGCAGGGGCAGCTCGAGATCGACGCGAAGCGATGCGCGCAGCGGCCCGGCAGCCGCGCGCGAAACTCCCGTCACTCGTGCGTCGGCGCTGGTCACGCGGCCATCGGCCGCGGGCGGGCAGTAGTTGTACTCGTCGCCGACGTCGCCAACGTCCTCGAGTGACGCGACGTGCGAATAGGTGACGCCGCTCGCCTTGTCCGTCGACCTGAAACGTCCCATCGTCGTTCACTGCGAGACGCAGCCGCTCGTTCTCCGCCCAGCGCTCCCCGGCCGTAACGAGCCGCCGGCCGTAGGCGCTGCTGTACGGTGCCGCCGAGTGCACGTCGGGCGCCGCTTGAGCGGCGCCGCGAGCGCCGGGAGTGGCGATCTGAAGGTCGAACGCCGCATACCCGCACGGCGGCAGCGCCTGCGCCCACCACAACACATGAAGACGGCGCACGTTGAGCGCCCACGGCGTCTCGTAGCGGCTCATCACGTGGCTGACGACCCGCTCTTCGCCGAGAACCTGGAACTCCACAGGATTGCCGTCAGGTCCGGTGACCTCTTCGATCGCCGCCTCAGGCGGCCAGAAGACAACCGGGCGATCGAGCGCCTGAGCGTCGACGCTGCGCCACGGCTCGGCGCTGTCAATCGGCAGGTCGATGAACGCCTCGACAACCTGCGCGCGCTCGATGGCGTCGGGATTGACCACGACCGCGCGGACGACGCCGGGCGGTGAAGCGGGCACGCTGTCGGCGATCGCGTCGAGCGCGGCGTCGGCGACAGCGCTGCCAACCTGACGGGCACGGGCGAACCGCGTCATGTTCTCCTCGTGCACGGCGTCGATGCTGCAGCCGCAGATGCTGTCGTGCGGGTGGTTCTGCAGCAGCGTCTTCCACGCGTAGCGCAGCTCGCCCGCCGGATAGCGCGCGCCCAGCTGCGACGCGAAGACCGAGAGCGGCTCGGCGTACGACTCGAGCAGCGTCTGCACCTGCTGGTTCTGCTGCTTCAGGTAGACGCGTGCCGACAGGACGCCCGGCAGCAGGTTGGCGTAGTCGGTGCCGGATCGCAGCTCGCCGGTGACGGTCTCGAGCGATGGGCGGTCGCGCTCGACCGCCCGCCTCACGGCGTCGACGTATGCCGGCAGCGTCGAATGCATCGCCTTTTGATCGGCGACCGACGACAGGCGATCGACGAGCAGCGGAATCGCCGTGTGCGGCTCGACGTGATCGACGCCGTTCATCAGCAGCGCCTGGCCGGTGCGTGTGCGCGCGCGCTCGTAGCCGACCTTCTCGGCGGCACGCGCCATCATCGCCTCGGGATCGAACACGATCCGCGTCGCGTTGCAGTAGCCTTCCGGCGGCAGGTGCATCATCAGGACGCGCGAGCCGTCCGGCGCGTCCCACCAGTACTCAGCGTCCTTGCCGCCGAAGCCGCGCCAGAGGATGGTGTTGTCGAGCCCGAACTGCCGCCAGATCTGCGGCATCTGGCCGACGTGGCCGAAAAGATCCGGCAGGTAGCCGACCGGCATCGGCGAGCCGAACTGGCGCGAGATGCGGTGGCCGCGCAGGAGGTTGCGCACCAGCGATTCGCCGCTGACCAGGAATTCGTCCGGCATCACGTACCACGGCCCGATGAGGATGCGTCCCTGCTCGATCGCGCGGCGGAGCCGCGGCTCCTGCTCGGGGCGGATCTCCAGGTAGTCCTCGAGCACGATCGTCTGGCCGTCGAGGTGGAAGTGCTTATAGGACGGATCGGCGTCGAGCAGGTCGAGCAGCCGATCGATCAACGCGATGAGCCGGAAACGGAACTGCTCGTGGGTGAGATACCACTCGCGGTCCCAGTGCGTGTGCGAAACAACGTGGATGTCGAGCATGCAATTCCTTAAAACGTAGGCGCTGCAGCGGCGCCCGCGCGGGCTGAAGCCCCGCCCTACGGTACGCGAACGCGTCGAACCAGCCCCGGGTCCCCAGCCCCCAAGCCCCTGCTCATCCTTTGACCGCACCCGCTGTCAGCCCGGCGACGAAGAAGCGCTGGAGAAGGACGAATGCCGCGAGCACGGGCACGAGCGCGATGAAGCTCGCGGCCGCGAGCAGCTGCCAATCGGTCTCGTACGCGCTCTGGAAGCTGAAGAGGCCGAGCGGCATCGTGTAGCGCTCCTGCGAGTCGAGCAGCACGAGCGCCAGCGAGAACTCCGACCAGTACGCCGCCAGGTTGAAGATCGCGGTCGCGCCGAGGCCCGGGGCGACAATCGGCAGCACGATCGCCCACAGCGTTCGCGCCCGCGACGCGCCGTCGAGGCGGGCCGCCTCGAAGATCGATTGTGGCACGGCGTCGAAGAAGTTCTTCAGCACCCAGACCGTGAACGGCACCTGCATCGCCGCGTAGACGAGAATCAGCCCCGAGCGCGTGTCGATCAGGCCGAGGCGCTCGATCACCCCGTAGATCGGCACCAGCAGGATGACCGGCGATACCATCTGCACCGCCAGCAGCGCCGCCATCATCGCCGACCGGCCGGCGAATCGTTCGCGCGAGAGCACATAAGCGGCGGGAATCGCCGCAGCCAGCGTCGCCGCCGCCGCGAGCAGCGCGACCACCGCGCTGTTCCAGAGATACCACGGCACCTGCGTCTGCGTCAGCGCGAAGGCGTAGTTGCCGAGCGATCCGTCGGCCGGGAGCCACCGCGGCGGATATTCGTAGACGCCGGCCTTGCTCTTCAGCGACAGCGAGAACAGCCAGAGCTGCGGCAGGAGGAATGCGGCGGCCGCGGCGACCAGCGCCGGCGGTGAGCCGGCCCGCGCTTCCGGCGTCGCGATCATCGCGCGCCGCCTCCAGCTCGCGCGCCTTGCCGGCGTTCGCGCAGGATCAGCCGGCCCGCGAGCGCGGCGAGCGACAGGTTGACGATCAGCATCACCACCGCCACCGCGGCGGCGCGGCCGGCCTCGAGGTCGAAGAAGCCGAGGCGGTACATGAACAGCGAAATCACCTCGGTGCCGCGCGCCGGCCCGCCTCCGGTCAGCGGGATGATCAGATCGAAGGTGTTGAACGAGGCGATCGTGATCAGCACCAGGTTGAGCGCGATCACGGGTGCGAGCTGCGGGATGAGCAGCCACCGCAGGCGCTGCCAGGCCGACACGCCCTCGAGGTCGGCGGCCTCGTGCAGCTCGCGCGGAATCCGCTGCATGCCGGCGTAGAGCAGGATCATGCTGAAGGCGCAGCCGCGCCAGACGTTGGCGGCGATGACCGAGACGAGCGCGAGCGTCGGCGACGAGATCAGCGGCAGCGGGCCGAGCCCGATCTGCGACAGGTAGTAGTTGGCGATGCCCGAGCGGTTCTCGATCAGGAGGATCTTCCAGAGCACGCCGGCAAGCACGCCGGGGATCACCCATGCGCTGACCACCGCCATCCGCGCCGCCAGCGTCCCTGGCGCGCGCCGCCGTCGCCCCGCGTCGATCAGCCAGGCGATGGCGAAGCCGATCGCCAGCTGCAGCGCCACCGAGCCGGCGACGAAGATCGCCGTCACCGCCACCATGCCGTAGAAGGCGCCGTCGGTGAGCAGCGCCCGATAGCTGTCGAGCGTGTAGGCGTAGTGCGTGGCCGCGACGGTGGCATCGGTGAGCGACAGCCGCACCAGGTCGAGCATCGGATAGATCAGGATGACCGTCACCAGCGCGGCCGCGGGCAGCAGCCACAGGCTGACGCCCGCTGCCGCGCCGCGGCGGAACACCGCAACCGGGACGACAAGCGCAATCGCGATCGGCAGCCACGCGAGCCAGTCGACGCCTGACCGGCGTGCCGTTGTCCGGGTCGACTGCTGGCGCGCGTGCTCGTCATTCACCGCCCGCCACGCTTCGTCGAGCGCGGCCTCCGGCGTCTTGTCGCCGGAGACGACGGCGCCGATGGCGAGCTGGAGGCGCTCTGAAATGGTCGGGTAGATCGGGACGGTCGGCCGCGCGTGCCCGTCCACGAGCATCTCGCCGAAGCGGCGATACCAGGTGTCCTGGCTGAAGATCGGGAAGTCGCGATACACGCTCTGCCGCACCGGCAGGTGGCCGGTGGCCTCGCTGATCTTCGCCGCGTGTGCCGGCGCCTCGACCTCGCGGATGAAGTCGATTGCCGCTCGCTGCCGTTCGGGATCGCGTGCGAAGACCACCCACACCCAGCCGCCGGTGCCGGTGGAGCGCGTCGCGGCATCGGCCTGCGGGATCGGCGCGATGTCCCACTTCGCGAAGTCGGCCGGCGCGAGCCCGGCCTGCAGGTCCTTCAGCTGCCAGTTGCCGCCGAGAAACATCGCGACGTCGCCCGCCACCGCCGCGCCGGTCAGCTGCTGATAGTCGTTGTTCGCGAGCACCGAACGCGGCGAGGCGCCGCGCTGGATCGTGTCGCGCAGGAAGCCGAGCAGCCGCAGCATCGCGGTGCGGTGCGGCTCCTCGCCGAAGATCGGGCGCCCGGACGCGTCGACGAGCTCGCCGCCCTGCGCCCAGAACATCGCGAGGTGATCGAACACGGTCGCTTCCCAGCGCCCGGCGTTGTAGAGATAGCCGGAGATGCTGTGCTCGCGGGCGATGCGGCTCGCGCTCTCGAGCAGCTCGTCCCACGTGCGCGGCGGCGTCGGGACGAGATCCTTGCGGTAGAAGAGCACGCGGCAGTCGGTCTCGTGCCACAGGCCGTAGACGTGGCCGGATGGATCCGAGAGCGTCGCGATCGTGAACGGCAGGAAGTCGCGGCGATCGCTCTCGGGCCAGTGCGCGTCCAGCGGCTGCACGTAATCCTTCAGCAGCGGCAGCCAGAAGCTGTCGATCGAAGCGACGTCGGGCAGGCGGCCGGCGGCCGCGGCGAGCTGCAGCTTCGCCTTGTGCAGCTCCAGCCCCGGCATCACCGACACGCGCGAGCTGGACGCCGGGGTGCGCGCGCGCCCAGTCGTCGAACACGATCGTGAACGCATCGGCGATCGCCGGGCGTGCCGCCAGGTGCGAGTAGTCCTGCTGCGCCCAGACCTGCAGCGTCAGCGGCGCGTCGGCGCGGCCGACACGCACCGGCGTCACGAGGTCCTGCGCGCCGGTCGTTGCCGCAGCGAGGACCAACAGCACGCATGCCAGGGAGCCGGCAATTGCGCGCGGTCTCTCGTGGGGCGGCCCCTCGTAGGGCGGCCCTTCAGGGCCGCCAACGCCAACGCCCGCGCGGGCGGCCCTGAAGGGCCGCCCTACGTACGGACGCCTCTTAGCGGATTGCGACATGGATCGGGTTGGTGATCGCCACCGTGCTGCCGTCCGCGGCGTAGAGATGAACTCGAAGATAGCCGGCAGCCGCGCGGACCTCGAAGGCGACATCGCCGCTCGCCGGCTTTGATTTCGACCTGTCGCCGTTCCAGAACAGCTCGGCTCGGCCTCCTGAAATGCCGCTCGTGCCGACATGAACGGCGATGTGTTCATTGCCGCCGCACACAAGGGTTTCGCCGATTGACGCGGTGCTGCTCCCGCAAGTCGCGCGAACCGACGGCGGCTCGACCCGCGTGTCGCGCACGACGATCACGCGCGACTGTCGAATCGCATCGAGGATATCGGCTTGCGTAAGGCTGTCGGCGAGGACGCGCACCGCCGGCGTGTCGATCGGCGCCGGCGCGCGATGCCAGTCGCTCGCTCCGACTGCCGTGACCCGCCGGCCGCTGCGCAGCAGCCGATCCCAGATCGCGATCGCGGGTTGCTGCGGCTCCCGCCCGCCGTTCCAGATCTCGATCGCGTCGAGCGCCGCGGGGACCTCGTGCTCCCACGAGCAGCCGGCGCAGGTGTCGACCGGATGGTTGATCGCGACGAGCGCGCCGGCGCGACTCGCCTCGGCAACCAGCGCGTCGATCGCACGCGCCGCGCCCGGATCGCTCTGGCGGACGCGGAAATCAATCCACGCATCGGCCGGCAGCCCCCACACGTTCGCGTGGCCCGCCGGCGTCGTCACCTCTTCGCCGACGATGTGAAGCGGGACGCCGGGCAGCGCCTCGCGTGAATGCGTCGTGTTGTTGTGGTCGGTGACGGCGAAAAAGTCGAAGCCCGCGGAGCGGACCGCGTCTGCCAGAGCGGCCGGGCTGAGCGTGCCGTCGCTATGCGTGGTGTGCAGGTGCAGGGCGCCGCTGTACCACCGGCGACCCGCCTGCGCATCACGCGCGGCAGGCGCCGCGAACGTGGCCGGCGAGCCGGGGTTGTCGTCGCCCTCGGTTGAAGGACGCGCGTGATTCGTTGCCGTGACCTCGACCGTCACGTCGACGCCGCCGGGCGCGACCTTGTACAAGCCAAGCAGCACGTGCCACCGGCCCGGCGGCACCGGCCCGGTGCGATAGCCGGGCGAGGACGCCTCGCGGCCGACGAAGATCGTCCGCCGGGCGCCGCCGCTGTAGCCGCGGAACGCCGCGCTGCCGAGCGCCAGCGATCCCGGCTGGAACAGTCCGAGATCGATCACGTTCGTCCCGTCGTCGCCGTTGTAGCGATAGTTGATGGTCAGCCTTTCGGTTCCGTCGGCGACGTCGAAGGCGACGTAGTGATAGCGGGCGGATTCGCGATCGGCCGGATCGAAATGACGAAGGAGGATCTGGACCGCCTGCGCCGCAGGCGGGGGCGCGGTCTGGATCAGCGACAGCAGTGCACAGGCAGCAGCGACGAAACGCACCGGTCAGAATTATATGTTCCGGTGTCCGCACGTTGTCGCTGGCCGCGCGGGCGATTTGCTTGGTGCGCTGCGTGCCGACTGCAACCGGCTCCGCACGCTCACCGACCACGCGACTTGCGCGGAGGTCAGAAGCTGCAGCGGCCAGGGGAAACAGTAGACCAGGAGATCAGGAGGCTGTCACGAAGACTCAATTCGGCGGGCGCCGCTGCGCGGCGACCGCACGACCGGATCGGATCGATACACGAACCGTTCGCGATGTTTTCAGGTCGGCTCGTGTATCGATCCGATCCGGCCGTGCCGCGCCGCGAGCGGCGCCCGCCGAATTGTCGATACGCGGGGATTCCTCAACAGACAAGCCTCCTGACCTCCTGACCTCCTGTTCCCGGCGTTGTTGCAAGCCGCCTACGCCGTCGCAAATTGAGTGCTGTGTGAGCTGCCGCGGACGGAAGGGCAGCCAGCCGGACTTACCCGTAGGTCCGCCAGCCGCGCGTGAGGTAATCGCCCATGGTCAGCGCCAGCATGATCCCGAGCCAGAACACGCTGCCGACGACGACCGCCCAGGTGAGGCGGGTGCTGTACTTGACGTGCATGAAGAAGAGCACGACCAGCACCGCCTTGAAGACCGCAATCGAGAGCGCGACGACGGTGTTGAGCGGGCCGAGGTCGACGTAGGCGACGGCGACGGTGATCGCCGTGCACACCATCAGGATGGCAAAGATGCCGTAGTAGATGCGCGTTGGAACGATGTGCTCGGACATCAGAGCGCTTCTATGTAGTGTCCGGCTTCAGCCGAGACCATCTGATTCTCCGCCATCTCTGCGGCCTCTGCGTTTGATCGGATAGATTGTGTAGAAAGTGTGAGATAGCGACCGAATTCTTTGACGCGGTCTTGGAGGACGCGCGCCAGCACCGACTACTGTCGGACGAGCACTTCACCGTCGATGGCACGCTGCTCGAGGCCTGGGCCAGTCACAAGAGCTTTCGGCCAAAGGGCACGGGTTCGAGTACGCCGCCAGACGATCCAGGGAATCCCACCGTCAATTTCCGTGGCGAGCCTCGGAAGAATGACACCCATCAATCGGCCACGGAACCCGACGCGCACTTGAACAGCAGAGCGTGAGTCGGCAGCGCAGCACGCGTATCTGAGAAATCCTGCTGATGGAGATTCGCTCGGGTTTGCTCGGCGATACTCGCGTCACGTCTGCGGACGGCTACGGCGACGCGACGCCGCGTTGCTGATGGTCGCGGATTTGCCAGGTGGACGGGTGACGCTGGGCGGCGACAAGGGCTACGACTATCCGGAATTAGTCGCGGAGCTGCGACACCTGCAGGTCACGCCGCATGTGGCCGAAAACACGACTTCGATCTGCTGGTTGCGTCATCCGTGTCGCCCCAGGAGATACAGCAACGGGAACAGGAAAATCCAGACGATGTCGACGAAGTGCCAGTAGAGGCCGCTGATCTCGATCGGGCTGTAGTACTCGGCGGTGATGATGCCGCGCCACGACCACCAGAGCATCCAGGTCATGATGCCGAGGCCGATGATCATGTGCAGCGCGTGCAGCCCGGTCATGATGAAGTAGAGCGAGAAGAACAGCTGCGCGTGCCTGATGTATTCCTCTTCGAACTGGAAGCCCGGCCCTGGCACGTGGTGCTCGACGAACTTGTGGTAATACTCGACGCTCTTGATCCCGAGAAACGCCGCGCCCAGCACCATCGTCACGACCAGGAAGATCATCAATGTGCGGCGATGCCCGGTCTGCGCGGCGTGGACCGCCAGCGCCATCGTCAAGCTGCTGGTGATGAGCACGGCGGTGTTGATGCCGCCGAGCAGGACGTCCAGTTCGTGGCTGCCGGCGATGAACGCTTCCGGATAGGTCGAGCGATACACCAGGTAGACGAGGAAGAGCCCGCCGAAGAACAGCACTTCGGTGACGAGGAACACCCACATCCCGAGCGTCGACGCCTCGCCCTGCTGCGCGAGGTTGTCGAAGTGGTGGGCGAGCGCCGGGTGGTGCGCGTGCCCGCCGTGTCCCTCCGGGTGCGCGGGTTCAGGCAACATGGCCCTCCACCGGCGCGTTGTACTGGTACGCGTCCCAGGTCACGATTGGCGTCTCGGCGAAGTTCTCCGTCGGCGGCGGCGACGTCGTCGTCCATTCGAGGCCAACCGCGCCCCACGGGTTGGAGCCGGCGAGCCGTCCGTAGCGCAGCGACCACATCAAGTAGATCATCGGAATCAGGTAGCCGACGCCGAGGATCGACGCTCCCGCCGACGACAGCACGTTCAACACCTGGAATTCTTCCGGGTACGAGTGATAGCGCCGCGGCATCCCCAGGTAGCCGACGATGAACTGCGGGAAGAAGGTGAGGTTGAAGCCGATGAAGATGATGCCGGCGCTCAGCTTGGCGAGCCCCTCGTTGTAGAGGCGGCCGCTGATCTTCGGCCACCAGAAATGCAGGCCGCCGAGATAGCCCATGATCGTGCCGCCGACCATGATGTAGTGGAAGTGCGCGATGATGAAGTAGGTGTCGGTGACGTGGACGTCGAGACCGACCGCGGCGAGGAATAACCCCGTCAGGCCGCCGATCGTGAACAGCCCGATGAAGCCGTAGGCGTAGAGCATCGGCGTGTCCCACGACACCGCACCCTTGTACATCGTGGCCGTCCAGTTGAAGACCTTCACCGCCGACGGAATCGCGACCAGGAAGCTCAGGATCGAGAAGATCAGCGCGGCGTAGACCGACTGGCCGGCCACGAACATGTGGTGGCCCCAGACGAGGAAGCCGAGCACCGCGATTCCGAGGCTCGCGAACGCGACGAACGAGTAGCCGAACACCGGCTTCCTGCACCCCGCCGCCACCAGCTCGCTGACCACGCCCATCGCCGGCAGCACCATGATGTAGACCGCCGGGTGCGAGTAGAACCAGAACAGGTGCTGGAAGAGAACCGGATCGCCGCCGAGCGCCGGGTTGAAGAAGCCGAACTTGAAGACCCGCTCGGCCGCGACCAGCAGGATCGTGATCGCGATGACCGGCGTGCCGAGGACGTTGATCAGGCTGGTCGCATACGTCGACCAGAGAAACAGCGGCATGCGGAACCAGGTCATCCCCGGCGCGCGCATCCGGTGGATCGTGACGATGAAGTTGAGGCCGGTGAGGATCGACGAGAAGCCGGTGATGAAGATGCCGAGCGCCGTCGGGATCACGTTGGTGGTCGAGGACACGGTGCTGAACGGGGCGTAGAAGGTCCAGCCGGTGTCGACGCCTCCGGTGACGAGCGCGTAGAGCGTGAACAACCCGCCGACGATGTAGATGTACCAGCTGAAGAGGTTCAGCTTTGGGAAGGCAAGATCTTTCGCGCCGATCATGATCGGCACGAGGAAGTTGCCGAGCACCGACGGGATGACGGGGATGAGGAAGAAGAACACCATCATCACGCCGTGCATCGTGAACAGCTTGTTGTAGGTCTCGTCCGACACCAGATCGCCGGCCGGCGTCGCCAGATCGAGCCGGATCAGCACCGCGAAGGCGCCGCCGACGAAGAAGAAGAAGGTGACGGACGCCAGATACAGCAGCGCGATCCGCTTGTGGTCGCGGGTCAGCAGCCACGAGGCGACACCGTAGCCGTTGTTCAGGTAGTGCCGTGGCGGTGTGAGAACGGTCGGAGCGGGCATGGCTACCTTGTCTGCACCTGGGGAAGCGACTTGAGTGACTTGACGTACTCGATCAGCTCGAGCAACTGCTCCTCGGTGACCAGTCCCTGGAAGGTCGGCATGATCGGCTGGAAGCCGGAAGCGACCTTGGCCGCCGGCTGCAGGATCGACTCACGCACGTACGCTTCGTCGACGGTCATCGTTTCGCCGCTCTGGAGGCGGACGCTGTTGCCGAACAGCCCTTCGAGCACCGGCCCGCGCCCCTGTGCGTCCGGGCGATGACAGGTGTTGCACGCCAGATCCTGGAACAGCTTCGCGCCCGCCGAGGCGAGCGATCCTTCCGGCGCGCCGCCGCTCAGCCAGGTCTGGTACTCGGCCGGATCCATCACCACGACCTGGCCGATCATCCCGGAGTGGCGCGTGCCGCAGTACTCGGCGCAGAACAGCTGATATCGCCCCGGCTTGGTCGGCTCGAACCAGAGGTGGGTGTAGCGGCCGGGGATGACGTCAGCCTTGACGCGAAACGCCGGCACGAAGACATCGTGGATGACGTCTTCCGACGTCATGATCAGTTTGACCGGGCGTCCGACCGGCACGTGCAGCTCGTTGATCTCGCGCTGGCCGTCGAGATGCTGGAACTTCCACATCCACTGCTTGCCGACGACGTAGATGTTGAGCGTCTCGTCGGGCGGGCGCGACATGGCGAAGAAGACGCTCGCGCCCCAGACGAAGATCACCATGGTGATGAGAAACGGGATGACGCTCCAGGTGACCTCGAGGATCATCCCGCCTTCGATGACGCTGCCGACCGCGTCAGGGTCGTGGCGGTGGTATCTGATGGCGTAGAAGACGATCAGCCCGGCGATGAGCAGCGAGAAGAAGATCGAGATCGCGAGGAGAAAGAAATAGAGCGCATCGACGCGGCCGGCCATCGTCGAGGCGCTGTCCGGGAACAACGGGGTACCAGTCCACATATCAGAACCGCGCCACCGGGGCCGGGGACTTGGGACCGGACGCAGGTCCGCCCCTCGTGCCGCGTGCGGCGGGCCGCGAACGTCGGCGTTCTCTTCGAAGCATCACGAGTATGAATGCGGCCAGCGCCAGCACCGTCGCGGCGCCGGCAACGCGGATCGCGCGCATGATGACCAGGCCGTAGCGGCCCATCAGCGGGTCGTAGTGATAGCAGTAGAGCAGCAGCGAATCGACGATCGAGCCGACCTTGCCGGCCGACGCTTCGACGATCGCGAAGCGGAGATCGCGCGGGCCGTATTCGATGCCGAAGAGATACTTGGCCAGGCGTCCCTCGGGCGTCAGGACGATGATGCCGGACGGGTGCGCGAACTGCTTGGTGTCTTCGTCCCAGGCGTAACGGAAGCCGGCGGCCTTTGTCAGCCGCTCGATCGAGGGCTCGTCGCCGGTCAGGAAATGCCAGGCCGCGCCGGCGCCCGGTTGCTTGTAGCGCTCGAGATAGACCGCCTTCTTCGCCGTCGCGGTTGCTGGAGTATCGCGCGGGTTGAAGCTGACGGTGACGATCTCGAAGTCCTTGCCCGGCGCGAGCGACAGCACGCCGAGCGCGCTCGACAAGCCGTGGATGACCTGCGTGCACAGCATCGGACAGTCGTAGTAGGCGAACACCATCACCACCGGCCGCTTGCCGAAATAGTCGGCGAGCCTGACGGTGGCGCCGGACTCGTCGCGGAAGGTGGTGTCGAGCGGGATGTGCTGATCGATGTTCTGATCGAAGCCAATCCCCTGCAGCGCCTTCGGCATCGTCGAGGACACCATCCCCGCTTCCTGCTTGTATCCCGCGGCGCTCGGAGCCGTTGCCATTTGCGCCGATACCGGCGTCGCATTGAACACAGGGGACACAACGGCCACAACGGCAAAGATTCTCAGGAAAACGCCGCTCACCTGCCCCCCTGCCGCGCAGGCAATCCGCGCTGAAGGGTCAATTCCATCGCTCGATCGATCGGGATCCGCACGACGCCGGCGTTGCGGTCGACCCAGCCGTACGAGCTCAGCGTCTCGTCTTCGCGCGTGCGCAGCGCGGCGAGGTCTTCGCGCGGCTCGGTCTGCAGCCGCGGTTCGGGCGGCAGCCGCTCGCCCTGCTGCGTCGCCAGCGGGTACGCGGCCGCGGCCTGCTGGCTGGCGCGGCTGTCGAAGAAGTTGAAGAGCAGCAGGATCGCCACGTGGACGACGATCGCCACCGCGAGCAGTCCCGCGCCGAAGCCGAAGATGGCGCGGATGTTGACGTCGCTCTCTTCGTGGTGGACCTCGACGTTGTCGGTCGGCCCGTGCGGCATCTCGCCGGCGTGCGGATGGTGCAGTTCCGCCATCAGTGCGCCGTCCTCGGCGGCGCGCCGCGCTCGATGATCTTGCCGAGCGCCTCGTCGAATTCAGGATCGTGCACCGGCAGGATCGCGCGACCGCGCAGCTGGTAGACGAAGCCGGCGAGCCAGAGCGCGCCGAGCGTCAGCGGCAGCACGACGTCGAGCCAGCTCACCGAGATGCCATGCTGGTGGAACTCGGGCGCGATCAGCCAGTGGAGATCGACCAGCCGCATGATCAGGATGCCGACCGCCACCTTCACCAGCAGCTCCGGCTGCCGCTTCACCCGCCGCGACAGCAGGATCACGAACGGCACCGCGAAGTGGAAGAGGATCAGCATCAGGCCGGCGAAGCGCCACCCGGTGTGCAGCCGGTGCAGGTACCAGCCGATTTCGTGCGGCAGGTTGCCCGACCAGATGATCAGGAACTGCGAGAACGAGAAGTACGCCCACAGCATCACGAACGCGAGCATCAGGTTGCCGAGATCGTGGAAGTGCGCCGGCGCGACGATGCGATCGAGCGGCGGGCGGCGGCTGAGCCAGACGAGCGCGATGATCAGGAACGACAGCGAGGACAGCCCCTGGCCGCCGAGGATCAGGACGCCGTAGATGGTCGAGAACCAGTGCGGCTCGAGCGACATCAGCCAGTCGAACGACGCAAAGGTGAGGCAGAGCCCGTACGCCAGCAGCCCGCCGCCGCTCAACTTCTGCATCCGCCGCGCGAGCCGCGGGTTCGCCGTGCGGTCCTGCTCGAGCGACCACGCGTTGAGGAAATACGCGGTCGCGTTCCAGGTCAGGAAGTAGAACGCGGCGCGCGCGAGGAAGAACGGCGTGTTCAGATACGCCTGCTTGTGCTGCAGCGCCTCGCTGGCCGCCACCACCTCGGGGTTGGTCCACGGATAGAGGTGACGCATGCCGAGCGCGATCGGCAGGAACAGCAGCGTCATCACCGGCAGCACGCGCGACGCCGCGCCGATCGGACGGCGGATGACGACGCCCCAGGCGCCGCCCGAGAGCTGGTGCACCATGCCGAGCGCCAGGCAGCCGAGCGTGATGCCGAGCCACAGCATGTACCCCATCAGGTACGACTGGTAGAACTGCCGTGTGTCGACCAACCAGCCGATCGCCGACACCACCGCGCCAACCGCACCGGCAATCAGCAGGCGGCGCTGGAGGCCGGCAAGCTCCGGGATGGCGACGTCGGCGGTCTGGGTCAGCGGACTCATGGCTGAATCTTGTCCCGCTCGGCGGGCGGCACGTCGTTGAGCGTCGCATGCCCGCTCAACTGCAGCGCGCGCACGTAGGCGACGATCGCCCAGCGATCCTCGGCCTTCACCTGCACCGCGTAGTCGGGCATCGCGCCGAAGCCGTTGGTGATGACGTCGAAGAAGTGTCCGGCGGGTGCGTTGCGCAGCCGGTCCTGGTGCATCGACGGCGGCCGGCGGTAGCCGCGCAGCACCACCATCCCGTCGCCCTGGCCGGTGCGGCCGTGGCACGGCGAGCAGAAGACGTCGTAGCGCTCGCGGCCGCGCGCCATCACGTTCGCGTCCACCGCGAACGGAAACACCGCCGCCGCCTCGCCGTTCACCCGGCCCGTGTACAGCAGCTCGTCGTCGCGCAGGTGGCCGCGCGCGACGGTGCCCTCGACCAGCGGCCGCGCCGACCGCGCGTCGGTGAAGAAGGGCGCCTCGCGCATCGGATCGAAGCGCGGCTGGTCGTGCATGTCCTGCCGGCAGCCACTCGCCGCGATCGAGAGCACGACGATCACGCAGCCGCTTCGCAGCCGACGCATCGGCGAGTCGCCGAAGCTGTCGCCGTTGACGCCAGCGAGCGGAACCGCAGATACGCGCAGAGACAAATTTCTCTGCGTGTTCCGCGTGTTCTGCGTTGATCGTCGTCACGCAGCGTCGCTAGTCGGCAACGGTCGTCACCTCCCGCGGACTGAGGGTCTCCAGAAAGTGCCGCGTGCCGTTGATGTCGAACTTCGGATCCTGCGACTCGATGCAGAGGAAGAACCGGTTGCGGCTGGCGAGCGCGAAGCGCGGCACGTTGAACACCGGGTGGTACGGCTGCGGCAGCCCGTTCAGCGCCAGCATGCCGAGCACGCACGACAGCGCGGCGACGAGGATGGTGCACTCGAAGGTCACCGGGATGAACGCCGGCCAGCTGTGCAGCGGCTTGCCGCCGATGTTCACCGGGTACGCGATCGCCGACACCCAGTACTGCAGCAGGTAGCCGCCGATGCAGCCGATGATGCCGCCAATCAGCACGATCAGCGGCAGCCGCGTGTGGTGCGACCCGAGCGCTTCGTGCAGCTCCTCGATCGGGTACGGCGAGTACGCGTCCATGCAGCGGTAGCCTTCGTGATAGGCCTTGTGCGTCGCCTGCACGAGCGAGGTCGGATCCTCGAACTCGGCCATCAGGCCGTACACCGCCGGGCGCTCCCCCAGGAACTTCATTCCTCCACCTTCGCCTCAGGCAGCATCGTCCGCATCTCGAAGATCGAGATCATCGGCAGGAACCGGAGGAACAGGAACAGCAGCGTCAGGAAGAGGCCGATCGTGCCGAGATAGGTGGACCAGTCCCAGAAGGTCGGCGCGAAGTTGCCCCACGACGAGGGCAGGAAGTCGCGGTGCAGGCTGAGCACGATGATGACGAAGCGCTCGAGCCACATGCCGACGTTGACGATCAGCGAGATGACGAACAGCGCCAGCACGTTGGTGCGGACCGCCTTGAACCACAGCGCCTGCGGGATGAAGACGTTGCAGAGCAGCAGCGCCCAGTAGGCCAGCTTGTAGGGGCCGAACAGCCGGTTCAGCATCATGAAGCTCTCGTACTTGTCGGCGCTGTACCAGGCGATGAACGCTTCGGTGATGTAGCCGTAGGCGACGATCAGCCCGGTCACCAGCATCACCTTCGCCATGTTCTGCAGGTGGCGCATGGTGATGAAGTCTTCGAGCGCGTAGGCGGCGCGAATCGGAATCGCCAGCGTCAGCACCATCGCGAAGCCGGAGTAGATCGCGCCGGCGACGAAGTAGGGCGGGAAGATCGTCGTGTGCCAGCCGGGGACGATGCCGACCGCGAAGTCGAAGCTGACCACGGTGTGGACCGAGACGACCAGCGGCGTCGCCAGGCCGGCGAGCAGGAGATACGCGGTGTCGTAGCGATGCCAGTGGTGCGCCGAACCGCGCCAGCCCATCGCCAGCATGCCGTAGATGACGCGGCCGACGCGCGACTGCGAGCGATCGCGCAGCGTCGCCAGGTCGGGAATCAGGCCGACGAACCAGAACAGCAGCGAGACGGTCGCGTAGGTCGAGACCGCGAACACGTCCCACACCAGCGGGCTCCTGAACTGCGGCCAGATGTTCATCGTGTTCGGATACGGCAGCAGCCAGTAGGCGAGCCACGGGCGGCCGGTGTGGAAGAGCGGGAAGATGCCGGCCGAGGCGACCGCGAAGAGCGTCATCGCTTCGGCGAACCGGTTGATCGAGGTCCGCCACGACTGTTTCAGCAGCAGCAGGATCGCGGAGATCAGCGTTCCGGCGTGGCCGATGCCGATCCACCAGACGAAGTTGGTGATGTCGAACGCCCAGCCGACCGGGACGTTGTTGCCCCAGATGCCGATCCCCTTGAACACCAGGTAGGTGAGCGAGACGAACAGCAGCCCGGCGAACATCAGCGCGATGCCGAAGCCGATGTACCACCACATCGGCGTCCGGCGGCCGAGGACGATCGAGCTGATCTTGTCGGTAACCGTGCCGAAGGTGTGCCCCGGCGCGATCACCGGCGGCGTGCCGCTGCCGACGACGGCCGCGCGCGGATCCTCGATGGGCTGCAGTGAATCGGCCATTTATTCACCCAGCTCCGGGTTGACGTTGCGCACGGCCGCCAGATACGTGGTGCGCGGCCGGGTATTCAGCTCGCCGAGCAGCGAGTAGTTCCGCTCCTCGGCTTTCAGCTTCGCGACGCGGCTGCCGGGATCGTTGAGGTTGCCGAACACGATCGCGTCGGCGGGGCACGCCTGCTCGCAGGCGGTCTTGATCTCGCCGTCGCGAACCTGACGATCGTCTTTCTCGGACTCGATCTTCGCCTTGTTGATCCGCTGCACGCAGTAGGTGCACTTCTCCATCACGCCGCGGCTGCGCACCGTGACGTCGGGATTGCGCCCCAGCTTGAGGCTCGGCGTATTCCAGTCCTGGTAGAGCAGGAAGTTGAAGCGGCGGACCTTGTAGGGGCAGTTGTTCGAGCAGTAGCGGGTGCCGACACAGCGGTTGTAGACCATGTCGTTCAGCCCTTCGTGGCTGTGGACCGTCGCGCCTACCGGGCAGACGACCTCGCACGGCGCGTTCTCGCACTGCATGCACGGCACCGGCTGGAAGTAGGTCTCCGGGTTCTCGGCCTCCCCGCGATAGTAGGTGTCGACGCGCAGCCAGTGCATCTCGCGTCCGCGCAGCACCTGATCCTTGCCGACCACCGGGATGTTGTTCTCGGCCTGGCAGCCGACGACGCAGGCGTTGCAGCCGATGCAGGAGTTGACGTCGATCGCCATCCCCCACTTGTAGCCCTCGTACTTGAAGTCGGGATACAGCGTGATCGTGCGCGGCGGCGTCTCGTCGTGCTCGTTGACCGCTTTCGGATCGCGAACGTACTCGTCGCGCGTGGTGGCGCGCACCATGTCGCGCCCTTCCATCAGGTGGTGATACTGCGTGACGGCGAGCGAGAACTTCTCTCCCGTCTTCGCAACCTCGCAGCCGCCGCCGAACGACCAGGCGTCGGCGGTGCGGATGGCGTTGGCGTTGAACCCGGCGCCGGCGGCAACGCGTCCGCCGCGCGCGCGGCCGTAGCCGGCGTGCACGGTGATGCAGTCGTCGGGATGGCCGACGACCTGGAAGAGTGCGCCGCGAATCGTGCGCCCGCGGTACTTCAGCTCGACCAGATCGGTGATCACCTGGCCGTGCTCACCGCCCTGGAAAGAAGGCTTCTCAGAGGCGCTGAGCTTCGCGGCGGTCGCGGGGCTTGCCAGCACCGCGTTGTCCCACGTCAGCCGCGTGATTGGCTTCGGCAGCTCCTGCAGCCAGCCGTTGTTGGCGAAGCGGCCGTCCAGGATCGACGGGTCGTTGCGGAAGTTGATCTCGAGGGCGCCCGTCGACGACATTGCGGATTGCGGAGTGCGGATTGCGGAGGGTTCGAGGTTCGTTCGAACCGTCTTGGCCGCGAACGCCGTGTTGGGGACGACGCCGTCGTGCAGCCATCGCCGCCACGAGGCCTCGAAGGCCGGCGACGCCGGCTGATTCCAGTGCGCGCGGACGATCTCATAGCCGGATTGCTCCGGGCGGTCGCTCATCGCCGCCAGCACTTCGTGCGCCGACCGGCCGCCGTAGAGCGGTGCGATCAGCGGCTGGACGATCGATACCGTCCCGTCGTAGGCGCGCGCGTCGCTCCACGCTTCGAGGAAGTGCGCTTCGGGAATCTGCCACTGGCAGAGCGCCGAGGTTTCGTCGGTGTAGAGGCTGAGGTGGACGCGCAGCTGCGGCTTGGCGAGCGCGTCCGCGAAATTCAGATCGGCCGGCGCGGTGTAGACCGGGTTGCCGCCGAGGATGATCAGCAGATCGACGCGGCCGGCGTTCATGTCGGCCACCAGCTCGCGCAGCGAGTCGAGCTGGTTGACCGGCTCGGCTTCGGCGGTCTGCGTGTAGACGACGGTGGCGCCGACGTTGCCGAGCGCCTGGTTCATCGCGTGCGCGAGCGCGTGCACGGCCGGCGGCTGGCCGTCGCCGGCGACGACCAGGCTGCGCCCGCGATGCGCCTGCAGATCCTTGGCGACCGCGTCGGCGAACCGGCGCGCGTGGTCGGGCACGGTGCTGCCGACCCCACCCCCTTCGCCCGATCGGCCGAGCGCCGCCGCAATCGCCCGCGCGAACGCCTCGATCTCGCTCGGCTTCATCGGCAGGCGGTGATCGGCGCGCGCACCGGTCGACGAGGGCATCGACTCGATCGCGTAGAGCCGGTTCATGCGATCGGCCTGCTCGGGACGGCGCCGGCCGGTGAAATCACGCGCGTAGCGCAGCGAGGCGGGGCCGCAGCCGAGGAAGTCGGCGTCGAGCGAGAGGACGACGTCCGCCTGCTCGAAGCGGTACTGCGCGTCGACGAACTCGCCGAAGGCGAGCTTGGCGCCGGCGCGCGCGTTGTCGCGGCTCGCCGGGTCCCACTGGTGCCACCTGGCGGACGGGAAGCGCTCGAGCAGCTCGCGGATCTGCGCCGCCAGCGTCGGCGAGCTCACCGACTCGGTGAGCAGGCGAATGCCGGCGCCGCGCAGCGGCCGCTGCGCCGCCAGCGCCGCGCTGATCGCGCCAAGGAAGGACGACCACGGGCGGATGTCGCCGACATTGGTCAGCGTCTGCGCACGGTCCGGGTCGTAGAGCCCGAGAATCGCCGCCTGCGCGAAGACATCGCTGGCGCCGAGGCTGCCGGGATGGAGCGGGTTGCCTTCGATTTTCGTCGGCCGCCCCTCGTGGCTCTCGACGAGAAGACCGGTGGCGACGCCGCCGAGCGGCATCGCCGTCGCGTAGAAGAGCGGCCGCCCGGGAACGAGCTCCTCGGGCTGGCGCACATACGGGACGATTTTTTCCGGCGGCTGCCGGGTGCATGCGGTCGCGCCCGCGAGCGCCAGCGACGCGCCCATCAGCTTGAGGAACGTCCGCCGCGCCACCGGATCGGTGATCGCTTCGATCTGCGACGGGAACTCGTTGTAGAGGTGTTCCTGGAACGCTGGATCGTTGGCGCGTTCTTCGAGCGTGCGCCAGAACGGGGACTCGGGGACCCGGGGTTAGGGGCTGGGCAGGGGCTGGGGGCTGGGCTTCCGAGCCGCTGCTCCCGAGCCGCACCGAGTCCCCAGCCCCGAGCCCCAAGTCCCGACGCGATTCTCCACTCATCGGTGGCACACCGAGCAGCTCGTCAGCTTCTGAATCTGATACTCCTCGACCAGCCTCGCGCCGAGCTCGGCCTGGTTCGGCGGCGCCACGTAGTCGACGCGGAACACCGCATCGCGCGGGCGGACGTAGCGCTCAGGAGCGCGGTGGCAGTCGAGGCACCACTCCATCTGCAGCGACTTCTCCTGCCACATCAGCGGCATCCGGTCGACCTGGCCGTGGCAGGTGGTGCAGCCGACGCCCTTGTTCACGTGGATGCTGTGGTCGAAGTAGACGAAGTCGGGCAGGTCGTGGACACGGTTCCACTGAATCGAGCGGCCGCTGCGGAAGCTCTCGCGCACCGGTTCGAGGAACGGGCTGTTGGCGAAGATCTGCGAGTGGCAGTTCATGCAGGTCCGCGTCGGCGGAATCCCGGCGAACGACGACTCCTCGACCGAGGTGTGGCAGTAGCGGCAGTCGATGCCGTTGCCGCCGACGTGGCGCTCGTGGCTGAACTGAATCGGCTGGTCGCGCGCGACTTGCGCCCCGGTCATCCACGGCGAGCGGTTGACTTCAGCGAAGAGGCCGAGCAGGCCGGCGATGAAGAAAACCGCCCCGAAGATGCTGACCCGAGCAATCGTGTTCGCACTGCGGTGAAAGATCTGCGACATCAGACGGACGATTCGCGTGAGGCCGGGGAGGAAACCGGCGCCAGGAGTGCATCGCCAGCTCGAATTGAGAGAGCTTACCCGTTTTCCCGGCGCCGGGAGCGCGATTCCGATTTTGTGAAAAGTTTCACGTGAATGTCAACCGCCCCCCGCGCGGCCGGGCTGCGACGCGGACGAGGATTACGGCTGAGGCGCCTTCTCGAAGACGTAGCTCCGGCCCATCGCGTACTTCTCGAACCACTCGATCTCGGTGTTGGCCTTGAAGAGGAGATGGCGGAGCTCGCTCCAGACATGGCCCTCGCGCGGGCCGACATGGAGATGCGTCGGCACGTTGTGGCTGCGGAGGGCGCGGAACATCTCGACCGATTGCGCCATCGGCACGCGCGGATCGTTCTCGCCGGCAAAGAGCAGCAGCGGCGTCTTCGCGTTGGCGACGTCCTTCAGCGGCGAGCTGTTCCAGAAAACTTCCTGACGCGCGTTCTTCCGCCACGGCGTGCCGCCGAACCACGTCCGCCGGAACGAGGTGTTGTCGGTCTGGCCGTAGAGCGACGTCCAGTTCGCGATGCCGGCGCCAGCCGAGCCCGCCTTGAACCGGTTGGTCATCGTGAACAACTTGTTGACCAGCGTGCCGCCGGCGCTCCACCCCATCGCGATCAGCCGATCCGGATCGGCGATGCCCGTCTGCACCAGATGATCGACGCCCGACATGACGTCCGACGTCATGTTGTTGAAGTAGCCGTTGTTCACGTCGCGGTAGAAGGCGTAGCCGTAGCCGCTGCTGCCGCGATAGTTGGGCCGCAGCACCGCGTAGCCCTTCCCGGTGAGCACCGGGAAGTAATTGAGCACCAGGCCGGGGCCGGCGCCGAAATTGTCCGACACCATCGGTCCGCTGTGCAGCTGCACCACCAGCGGATACCGTCGTCCCGGCTGGTAGTCGAGCGGGTAGAAGAGAATCCCCTCGATCGTCGTGCCGTCAGCGCTCTTCCACTCGACTTTCTCCTGGCGCGGCAGCGCGAAGTCGCGCTCGAGACGGTCGAAGTGGCCGGTGACCCGCTGCGGCGTTGCCGGCGCGTCGGCGATCGCCAGCGTCCAGACGTCGCCGAAGCGCGTCGGCTCGTCCACCTGGAACACGATCTTCCCGGCGCTCCCCACCGCGGACCAGCCCGGCGCGATGTAGTGCTGGCCGTCGGTGAGCTGGCGCGTGCGCCCCGACTCTGGATCGATGTCGAAGAGCTCGGTGTGGACGCCCATGTTGACGGTCGCCAGGATTGTTCGCTGCTCAGGGCTGCGACTGCTGCCTGGCTCAGCGCCGCGCGGCGACCACACCGCCTGCTCGACGGTGTAGCGAAAGTCGGGCAGCACGGCGCGCACGGCGCCGCCGGCAGCGGGGACGACGAACAGGCTGAACGGATAGTACGGTTCGAGGCGCGGGCCGGCCTCGGAGACAAACAGCACCTGCGCGTTGTCGGGCGAGATGTCGAGGCCGATCTCCTCGATGGTGTTGTCCGTGAGCACGCGCGCGTTCTCGCCGTTGGCGTCCATGAACCAGATCTCGCTGCGGACGCCATCTTCCTCGAGCGGTGACGGCGCTTCCTTGACCGCGAGCCGCGTGCCGTCGGGCGACAGCTTGTATTCGAGCACCGAGAAGTTGCCCTTCGTCACCTGCGTTTCCGCGCCGGTGGCGACGGTGATCTTCCAGAGATGCCGCTGCTTGTAGTCCTCGTCGTAGGCGTAGACATCGTCGCGCAGGCGCGTCCGCTCGCGTTCCTCGGCGGTCGGCGGATCGAAGGCGAGGAAATAGATCGCCGTGCCGTCGGGCGTGAACGTCGGCGAGCTGACGCCGGTGGCGTGACGGCTGAGGACGCGCGCCTCGCCGCCGGCCGATGACAAGAGCGAAATCTGGCCGGCGCGCAGGAACAGCAGCGTCTTGCCGTCGGGCGACCAGCGAAGGCCGACCGGAATGTCGCCGGTTTCGGCGAAGGTGAGTTGGACCGGCGCGCCGCCGCCGACGTCCTGACGCCAGAGGTGCCAGATCAGGCGACCCGATCGCCAGTCCGCCCGGCTCAACATGTAAGCCAGCGAGCGGCCGTCGGGCGACAGCGCCGGCGAGAGGATGCGCGGCACCTCCGCCAGTTCGACGATCGAGATCGGCTTGCGCGACTGCGCGCCGGGCGTGGCCAGCGCGGCGATGCCGGCGAGCAGCGCCGCGATCGCCATCCGCGATAAGCCCGTAGTGTCCGGCGGGTCCCCCTGAAGGTGCGATCCACTACGTTCGCCACCTACTGCGGCTCCGTCGTCGGCCGGGCGTCCTTCTTGTCGTCGCCCGGAGCTTTTTCCCAGGTGTACGAACGCTTCGTCGTGTACTTCTCGAACCACTCGATCTCGGCGTTCAGCTTGAACAGCTGATGCCGCAGCTCGCCCCAGCCGTGCGGCTCGCGCGGCGCGACGTAGAGGTGCGTCGGCACGCCGTTCGACTTCAGCGCGCGGTACATCTCGACCGACTGCGGCAGCGGCACGCGCGGGTCGCGCTCGCCGACGAAGAACAGCGTCGGCGTCTTGACGTTCGCCACGTCTTTCAGCGGCGAGTGGTTCCAGTAGGCGTCGATCGGTGCGTTCTTCTGCCACGGCGTGCCGCCGAACCACGGCGTCCGGTAGGTGCGGATGTCGCTCTGCGCGTACATCGACACCCACTGCGCCGCGCCGGCGCCGGAGGACGCCGCCTTGAAGCGATCGGTGAAGGTGACGATCTTGTTCGTCATGTGCCCGCCGCCGCTCCATCCCATCTTCACCATCCGATCGGGATCGGCGATGCCGCGCCGAATCAGTTCGTCGGCGCCGGCGATGACGTCGAGGTGCGCGTTCTGGAAATAGTGGCCGACCATGTCGCGCAGGAAGGCGTCGCCGTAACCGGTGCTGCCGCGGTAGTTCGGCTGCAGGCTGACGTAGCCGAGGCCGGCGAGCACCTGGAACTCGTACGCGGTCGAGCCGATGCTGTACTTGTCGGCGGCCGCCGGGCCGCCGTGCGTCATCACCGCGAGCGGATACTTCTGCCCCGGCTGGTAGTCGACCGGATAGGTGACGATGCCTTCGACGGTGACGCCGTCGGCGCCCTTCCACTGGATCGCTTCCTGGCGCCCGAGCTTGAACTCGCGCGGCAGCGAATCGAAGACGTGCGTCAGCTGCTTCGGCGCGGTGTCAGCGGCTGCGAGCGTCCAGATTTCGCCGGCGCTCGTCGAGCTCGTCACCGTGAACGCGAAGCGATCGCCGCCCTGCGACCACGCGGCGACGTTGTGCTTGCCGTCGGTCAGCTGCTTCGCTTTGCCGCCGCCTGCCGGAACGACAAACGCCTCGCCGTGCACGCCGAGGTTGGCGGTGAAATAGATCGACTTGCCGTCGCGCGACCACATCGCCTGGTCGACGTCGTACGGCTCGTTCTCGCCGACGACCACGCGCGCCGCGCCGCCGCCGGCGGGCACGACGAACAGCCGGCCGTTGTAGTAGGTGTCGAAGCGCGCGTTCGAGCCGGAGAGGAACAGCACCTGCGATCCGTCGGGCGAGATCGCGGCACCGCTCTCGGCCACCGTGTTCTTCGTCAGCTGCGTGGCGCTCGAGCCGTCCGCATTGGCCACCCACACCTCGCCCTTGTCGCCGTCGCCGAGCAGCGGCGTCGGCGCGCGGTGGTAGACGATCCTGCGCCCGTCATCCGACAGGTCGAAGTCGGTGACCGAGAAGTCGCCCTCGGTGATCCGGCGCTCCTCCTTCGATGCGACCGCGACTTTCCACACGTGCGTCTGCTTGAAGTTCTCGTCGTAGCCGTAGACGTCGTCTCGCGCGCGATCGCGCGCTTTTTCGTCGGCGCTCTTGTCGTCGGCCGCCTTGAAGTACAGCGCCGCGCCGTCCGGCGTCCAGGCGATGTCGGACACCGCGGTGGCGTGGGTCGTCAGCTGACGTGCCTCACCGCCTTCGATTGACAGGAGGTACACCTGCGCGAACTCGTCGGCGCCGCGCTTCGCGGTGAACGCGACCGTCTTCCCATCCGGCGACCACCGCGGCGTCGTCTCGCCGTCGGCGCCGCTCGTCAGCTGCAGCGCCTGGCCGCCGTCGACGCGCGCCCGCCAGATGTGCGTGATCCGTTTGCCCGCCTTCCAGTCCGAATCGGCGCGGGTGAACAGCACGTCGCGTCCATCGGGCGAGACCTGAGGCTCGGTAAGGCGCGGCACGTTCAGCAGATCCACGATGCCCATCGGGCGTGGCGTCTGGCTGCGGAGCGAGGTGGTGGCAGCGGCGGCCACCAGGAGGGCGGCGAGCGGAATGCGCCAGCTGGATGTAGTCATGTGAGATATTAGACCTGAATCAAGGAGCTTCCGAATGAGGGTTTTCGTTCTTTGCGCGCTCCTGTTCCTCACGCTCCCGGCTGCGGCCCGTGCGGCCGACTTCCCGGCGCCGGTCGAGGGCGATTTCGTCGTCCGCGACTTTCGCTTCAGCTCGGGCGAGACGCTGCCGGCGCTCAACCTGCACTATCGGACGATTGGGACGCCGAGAAAAGATGCGTCCGGCGTCGTGCGCAACGCCGTCCTGATTCTGCACGGCACCGGCGGGAGCGGCGCCGGCTTCCTGTCGCAGACCTTCGGCGGCGAGTTGTTCGGAAGCGGACAGTTGCTCGACGCGACGCGCTATTTCATCATCCTGCCGGACGGCATCGGCCACGGCAAGTCGTCGAAGCCGAGCGACGGCATGCGCGCACGTTTCCCCAAATACAACTACGACGACATGGTGCGGGCGCAGCACGCGATGCTCGTCGACGGGTTGAAGGTGACGCACCTGCGGCTCGTGCTCGGCACCTCGATGGGCGCGATGCACTGCTGGGTCTGGGGCGAGATGTATCCCGACTTCGCCGACGGCCTGGTGCCGCTGGCCAGTGCGCCGACCGCGATCGCCGGGCGCAACCGCGTGATGCGCAAGATGATCATGGACAGCATCACGCAGGATCCGGCGTGGAAGAACGGCGACTACACCGAGCCGCCGCGCCAGGGGCTGACCGGCGCCGTCAACCTGCTGATGATGATGACGAGCAGCCCGCTGCAGTGGCACAAGTCGGGCGCGACCCGCGACGCGGCGGACAAGTGGTACGAGGATCAGATCAAGGCTCGCGTCGCCGCGACCGACGCGAACGACATGCTCTATCAGTACAACGCGTCACGCGACTACGATCCGTCGGCGAACCTCGACAAGATCACCGCCGCGGTGCTGGCGATCAACTCCGCCGACGATGTGGTGAACCCGCCGGAGCTGGGGTTGATGGAGAAGCTGATGCCGCGCGTGAAGCGCGGGCACTACCTCCTCATCCCGACCAGCGACGAGACGCGCGGCCACGGCACGCACTCGCTGCCGAAGATCTGGGGCAAGGAGCTCGCGGCGTTCATGAAAGAATTGACGCCGCTGCCGACGCAGTAATAGATGTCGTGTCCGGCTTCAGGCGGGCCGTGATCACTGGTCCGGCTGAAGCCGGACACTACATCAGCAACAACGATGAGCGATCGTAAATACCGCCAACGCGGCTATCAGGACGAACCGTCGAAACCGCGTGGCCAGAAAGGTCCCTCGGCGCCGAAGCCGCCACAGGAGCGCGCGCCGGGCCGCGTGCTGCAGGACGCCTCCGGCCCGAAGACGCCCAACCTGATGGCCGCGCGCGAAGTGTGCCGCTGCGCGCGCTGCGGCAACCTGCTCTCGCTCCCGTTTGCCGACGATGCGCGCTGCCCGCGCTGCGGCGTCGACCTGCACAGCTGCATTCAGTGCGTATCGTTCGACACCAGCGCCCGCTGGGAGTGCACGCAAGCCGCCGCGCTCCGGGCTCGCGTCGCGCCCAAAGACGCGCGCAACACCTGCGCGCTTTTCACCGCGCGCACGACCGTCGAGCGCCAGACCGGAACACCCGCCGGCAGCAGCGGCTCGAGCCCCTCGTCGGGCCCGACCAACAGCGCGCGTAAGGCGTTCGACGATTTTTTCAAGTAGGGCGCGGCTTCAGCCGCGCCTACGAGGCGCCGCTAAAGCGGCGCCCTAGGACGAGCGGGCAGCTGGGCAGCCAGCAACTAGCCCCCAGCAACTAGCATCTGTCACAATCGCACCATGTCGCTTCTCGCCCCAGCCGAACAGGAAAAACTGCGCGAGTGGTTCAACGAGATGACCGGACCGGTCCGCCTGCTGTTCTTCACGCAGACGATCGGCTGCGAGCCGTGCGAGCAGACGAAGCGGATTCTCGACGAGCTGCCGGCGCTCTCCGAGCGAGATCGCGGTCGAGGAAGTGAACTTCGTCCTCGAGAAGGACAAGGCGGCCCAGTTCGCGGTCGATCGCGTCCCGGCGATCGCGCTCCTCGGTCAGAACGCGGCGGGCGCGGCAGACAAGGATTCGCGGATTCGCTTTCTCGGAACACCCGCTGGCCACGAGTTCATGTCGCTCATCCAGGCGATCCTGCTCGTCGGCGGCGCCGCCTCGCAGTTGACCGACGCCAGCCGCGAGCGCCTCGCCGCGGTCGACAAGCCGGTGACGATGCAGGTGTTCTCGACCCCCACTTGACCGCACTGTCCGCGGGCGGTCAGCCTCGCACACGAAATGGCGTTCGCCAACGAGCACATCACCGCGTTCGCGGTGGAAGCGACCGAGTTCCCCGACCTTGCGCGGCGCTACCGGGTCACCGGCGTGCCGAAGACGGTCGTGAACGACACGGTGGAGATTCTCGGCGCGCTGCCGCAGGATGCGTTCATCGAGCAGGCGCTGGCCGGCGTCCTACCGCCGGCGGGCGAGCCAGAACACCAGCCCAAAGGCTGACCAGGCGGCGAACGCAATCCACTCGGCGCGGGTGAAGCTGCCCGGGACGCCGGGGACGATCTTCATCAGCACGATCGCCAGCGCGACGGCCACGCCGAGGCAGGCGACGAGCGGCGACTCGGTGAGGTATCCCTCGCTCTTGTACGTGCCCGGGCGCGCCGCGGCCTCGCGCGCATGGTCGCGCCGCCACCGTCCGATGTAGGCCGCGCACGCCGACATCCAGCCGACGCCGACCGCCAGCGATCCGACCTCGGTCACCGGCACGAGGATCGCGTCGCCGAACATCGCCGCCGCCGCGGTCAGCGCGCCCATCAGCCCGATGGCCACCACCGGCGTCCCGGTCGTCGGGTGCACGTGGCCGAGCGCGGGGTGAACGAGGTTGCGCCGGCCGATCGCGTAGAGCATCCGCGTCGCCGCGACGAAGTTGCCGTTGAAGATCTTCAGCAGCGACAGGAACGCGCCGAAGAGGATCAGTTGTGCGATTCGCTGCGAGCCGAACGTGCGCTCGAACGCCACCTCGGTGCGGACGTGGCCGGCGACAATCTGTTGCCACGGGTAGACGTAGGTGACGACGGCGATGACGAGGACGTAGAAGAGCAGCCCGCCGAACAAGGCGCCGTAGATCGCCTTGGGGAAGCTCTTCGGGTCGAAGCTGCTCTTGGCTTCCTCCGATCCCTTCGCGACCGATTCGAACCCGGTCATGAAGTACGGGACGATCTGCATCACCAGGAAGATCGAGAGGAAGATGCCGGCCGTACCCGGCCGCGTGAACAGCGGCTGCATGTTCCCGCTGTCGCCGCGCGCGAAGCCGAGCGCGGTGAAGATCGCGAAAATGATCAGCAGCCCGAACGTCGTGACGTTCTGGAAGACGCCGCTCGGAGCAATGCCGCGGTAGTTGATGAAGACGATGAGCGCTGTCAGCAGCAGGCCGACGGCCAGGCGCGGCGCGAAGATCGGCGTCCCGGCGATGGTGTAGAGCTCGAACGAGTTCAGCCCTGGGAAGACACGCGCCAGCAGGTTGCCGGTGGCGACCGCCTCCCACGGGCAGACAATCGCGTAGGACAGCACCATCGTCCACCCGGCCGCGAAGCCGATCGATGGCGGGAAGACCCCTTCGGCGTAAGCGATCTCGGCGCCGGCATCGCGGATCCGCTGGACCAGCCGTCCGTAGGTGTGGGCGATCGGAAACAGCAGCAGCCCGCCGAGCAGGAAGCCGAGCATCGCGCCGCCCGGCGAGCCGCGCGACAGCCAGTCGTCCATCACGACGACCCAGCCGACGCCGATCATCGTGCCGAAGCCGAAGGTGAAGTACTCGACCGTGCTGAGGTTTCCGTGGAGCCGTTCGCTCGCCATCAGAACTTCAACCGGAGCAGCGACGGCGCCGATTCCTTCACGGGGACGACGATGAAGAGGTTGTCGTAGTCGCTGTCGTTGATGATGACGGCAGTATCGATCTTGAGGGCGCGCAGCAGCTGCGGCACCGTGTTCGAGTGGCCGACGACCAGCGCGCGGTCGCGCGCGCCGAGTGACGCGAGGCGGGATGCGAGCGTGGCGACATCGGCGCCGGGCAGCGTCTGCGGCGTCACCTTCAGCGCCTCGGCCAGCGGCTTCGCGGTGTCGATGGTGCGCCGCAGCTCGGACGTGAAGATGTGGGTGACGCCGGCCTCACGCAGAAGATCGCGCAGCTTCTGCGACCGCGCGACTCCCTCCGGCGAGAGCAGCGAGTCGGCCGACTGATCGAGCCGCTCGGCGTGGCGCACGACGTAAATGGCTTCCTGCGCGAGCGCAAACCCTGGCGCGAGCAGCTGGAGGATGAAGATGGCGAGGAGCGCGGCGCGGGTCACCGACGGCACTATCTCTCCCGTAGTCTCGCTTCAGCCGGACCGTGTCGGTCCGGCTGAAGCGACACTATACAATCGGCGCCATGACGTATCAACCACGCGCGTCTTTCCAGTCGCCGCGCTTCGCGCAGCCGGCGACCTTCATGCGGCTGCCGCACGTGGAGGATCCGCACGGCCTCGACGTCGCGATCGTTGGCGTCCCCTACGACGGCGGCACCTCGTATCGCCCCGGATCGCGGCTCGGCCCGCGCGAGATCCGCTCGCAATCGTCGCTGATCCGGAGCTACAGCTACTTCCAGAAGGTCGCGCCGTTCGATCGGCTGAACGTCGCCGACGCCGGCGATGTCGACGCGCCGCCGGTGAGCATCGAGAAGGCCTACGAGGCGATCGAGGCGCGCATCGGCGCGATTGCCGATGCCGGCGCCACGCCGATTGTCGCCGGCGGCGACCACTCGATCTCGCTGCCGATCCTGCGCGCGCTGGCGAAGCGGCACGGCCCGCTCGGGCTGGTGCAGTTCGACGCGCACATCGATACCTGGGACGAGTACTTCGGCGGCAAGTACTTCCACGGCACGCCGTTCCGCCGCGCGATCGAGGAAGGGATCGTCGACGGCAAGCGGTTCATCCAGGTCGGCATCCGCGGGCCGATGTATGGCGAGGAGGACTTCGAGTTCCACCGCGAGCACGGGATCACGATGCTCGACATCGACCAGGTGAAGGCGCGCGGCATCCCGTCGGTCATCGGCGAGATCCGGCGCGTCGCGGTCGGCCCGGCCTACATGACGTTCGACATCGACGCGGTCGATCCCGCATTCGCGCCCGGCACCGGAACGCCGGAGGTCGGCGGCCTGACCAGCCACGAGGCGCAGCAGCTGGTGCGCGGGCTGTCCGGCCTCTCGCTGGTCGGCGGCGACGTGGTCGAGGTCGCGCCGCCCTTCGACGGCCCGGGGCAAATCACGGCTCTCTTGGCGGCCAACCTGATGTTCGAATTCCTCTGCGTGTTGGCCGCTGGAATTAAGAAGTAAGAATGAGGAATTTAGAATTCGTCGCTCGGATTCGAGCGGTTGTGTCAACTGTGCGCGCGCATTCCAAATTCCGAATTCTTAATTCGTAATTCCCGCCATGCTAGCATCGCGGACGTGACAAAGCGCGCACTGGTTCTGGTCGCGTTTGTGCTGATGCGCGCTGCGGATCGACGCAGCCTCGCCGGTGGCCTATCGCTTCTCGTTTCCCGAGCCGCAGCACCGGTGGATGCAGGTCGACGCGTCGTTCACCGAGCTGGCGGCGGCGCCGCTGGAGCTGCGCATGAGCCGCTCCTCGCCCGGCCGGTATTCGCTGCACGACTTCGCCAAGAACGTCTACGACGTGCACGCCTTCGCCGCCGACGGCCGCGAGCTGCCGACGACGCGGCCCGATCCGTACGGCTGGACTGTTGCCGGCCACGACGGCAGCGTGACGTTGAAGTACAAGGTGTACGGCGACCGCGTCGACGGGACCTATCTCGGCATCGACACGACGCACGCGCACATCAACATGCCGGCGGCGATCATGTGGGCGCGCGGGCTGGACGATCGGCCGGCGCGCGTCACTTTCGTGCAGCCCGCGGGCATGAAGTGGCAGGTCGCGACGCAGCTCCACCCGGGACCGTCGCCGCTCGAGTTCACCGCGCCCAACCTGCAATACCTGATGGACAGCCCGTCGGAGTTCGGGCCGGTCACCATCCGGCAGTTCACGGTCGGCTCGCGCACCTTCCGCTTCTCGCTGCACCACACCGGCACCGATGCCGAGCTCGACGCCTACATGAAGGACGTCGAGAAGATCGTCCGCCAGCAGGGGACGATTTACGGCGAGTACCCGGACTACGAGCCTGGCACCTACACCTTCCTGGCCGACTACCTGCCGTGGGCGAACGGCGACGGGATGGAGCATCGCAACAGCACGGTGATCACCTCGTCCGGATCGATTGCCGCCGCGCACCGCGATCTGCTCGAGACCGTCTCGCACGAGTTCTTCCACGGCTGGAACGTCGAACGGATCCGCCCGAAAGGGCTCGAGCCGTTCGACTTCGATCGCGCCAACATCTCGGGCGAGCTGTGGCTCGCCGAAGGGTTCACCCAGTACTACGGGCCGCTGACGCTGCAGCGGGCGCAGATCGCCAGCGTCGCCGAATCGGCGCAGGCCTTCAGCCGGCTGATCGAAGCGGTGGTGCCGAGCCCGGGGCGTCAGGTCCGATCGGCGGAGGAGATGAGCCGGATGGCGACGTTCATCGACGGCGGCCGCACCGTCGATCGCACCAACTGGTCGAACACCATCATTTCCTACTATCCGTTCGGCGGGGCGATTGCGCTCGCGCTCGACCTGACGCTGCGCGACAAGAGCGACGGCAGCCTGTCGCTCGACGATTACATGCGCGCGATGTGGCGCAAGTACGGCAAGCCGGGCGGCGGCCGCGAAGGCTACGTCGACCGCCCCTATACGATCGACGATGCGGAGGCGACGCTGGCGGAAGTGAGCGGCGATGGCCCGTTCGCCCGCGACTTCTTCGCGCGCTACATCCGCGGCCACGAGGTTGCCGACTACACGCGCCTGCTCGGGCGCGCCGGCTTCACCGTGCGCAAGGTCAACGCCGGCCGCGCATGGCTCGGCGATCTCCGCCTCGAGTCGCGCGGCGGCACGCGGGTCGCGTCGCTGGTGGCGCCCACCTGGCCGATCTACGCCGCCGGCATCGACCAGGACGACCGGCTGGAGGAGATCGACGGCCAGCACATCGCCGGCCAGAACGACGTCTCCGCCGCGCTCGCACGCAAGAAGCCTGGCGACATCGTCTCGATTGTGTTCGTCGATCGCGCCGGCGCCTCGCGGACGGGCCGCGTGACGCTCGGCGAGGATCCGCACCTCGAGGTCGTGCCGATCGAGCAGGGTGGCACCTTGACGCCGGCCCAGCGCGCCTTCCGCGACCGCTGGCTGGGAGCGAGATAGATGGCGGTTCCCTGGTTGCAAATCGTCGACGCGGTCGTGGGCGTCGCCAACTTCGCGCGCAGCCGTCGGGCGGCCGCGACTGCGGCGCCGACCGAGGAGCTGCATCAGCAACAGCAGATGGAAAACGCCGCCCGCGCGCCCGGCGGCCTCGAAGCGCGCATGGCCGGCGTCGTCGTCGCCGCGCTGAAGGAGGCGTTCGATCGCGATACGCGCCGGCTCGAGCTGGAGCGCGAGCAGCTGGCGGCGGAACGCGAGCGTGCGGAACGGGCGCTGCGGCTGGAGCTGCAGCGTCAAGCCGCGGATCGCGAGATCGGCCGCCTGCGGCTGCTCGCCATCGTCGCCGTCGCGGGATGGCTGGTGACGCTGCTGCTCGCCGTCTGGCCCGGCAGCCGGATGGTGTCGACGATGGGCGCGCGCGTCGCGCTCGGCCTGGGGTGGCTGATGCTCAGCGCCGCGCTCGCGGCGTCGTTCAGCGCCCAGGGTCAGGTCGCGAACGCGATGAGCGGCGCCGCGCTGCCCGGCTCCGCGCCAAACGGCGCCGTGTCGTCCGGCGCCGCGGGCGCGGCCGCGCCGTGGCTGATCATGGTGGGCCTGGCGATGATCGGCGTGGCGGCGCTGATCGCTGATCAGTTCGCGACTGCAGCCATCGACTTGCGATGCCAGCCACACCACTCAACTTGCGGCGACAGCCGAAACCACGAAGGCCACGAAGACACGAAGTTCACGAAGAAGACATCTTCAAACAAACAACGAAACCAAACAACGCCAATCAATGCAAAGAGCTCTTCGCGTTTAGCCTGTTGGAAGAGCACGTCCGGCGTGGGCTTCCAAAATAGAAACCCAAAAATTCTTCTTCGTGTCCTTCGTGTCCTTCGTGGTCCTTCGTGGTTTTCACCGTTGGTGGAAGAGACGGGTGTCACGGTTGGTGGAAGAGAACACCAGGCGCGAACTTCCACTCCGGATCCAGCGCGCGCTTGATCGCGCGCATCTCCTCGATGCCGTGTAGCCCATAGAGCTCGGCGAGCAGCTGCTGCTTGACCGCGTTGCGCCCGACGCCATGCTCCGCCAGCGGCGCGCCGCCGAGGCGGATCGCCTCGCGCCCGAACGCGAGAATCGCTTCGCGGCCCGACTCCACATCCGCCATCGATCGCGGGATGACGTTCGGATGGAGGTTGCCGTCGGAGATGTGGCCCCAGACGGCGCCGTCGAGCCCGCGGCGGCGGAACTCCTCGTCGTAGATCGTCATCATCTCGTCGAGGCGCTCGAACGGCACGATCATGTCGGCGGCGGTCTTGGCGATTCGCGGGTCGATCTGCTGCTTCGCGCGGCCGACCCGCGCGTTCACGCCGGCCGGCACCGCCTCGCGCAAGGCGAGCAGCTGCTGCTCGCGCGCGCGATCGCCGGGCACCGCGATCTCGACCGAGTCGAGCACGCCCGCCTCGTCCAGCGCGCGGCAGAACCGCACCAGCGGCGTATCCGGGGCGCCGGGGTCGCGGCCGCGGCCGATCTCGTCGAACGCCTGGGCTGAGGTCATCGACGCATCGAGCTCGATCGTGACCAGCAGCGCGATCGCCGCCCGGTCCGGGAGCCTGACGCCGAACGCGCGGCCGGCGCCGTCCTCGCGCAGCACCTCGAGGCAGCGAGCGTCCATGTGCTCGATGGCGGCGACGTCGATGCCGCGCGGATCGCGCGTGCGCCAGGTCTCGCGCGCGGCGTTGCGCATGCGCGTCACGAACGCGAGCGCCGCCGGCCGGTCGTCGAACGGCACGAAGGCGAGGCACATCGCCGGCCGCGTCGGCAGCACGCGCAGAGTGACCTCGGTGATGACGCCCAGGGTCCCCTCCGATCCGATGAACAGATCGATCAGATCCATCGCCGGCGCGGCGAAATAGCCGGCCGAGAGCTTCGGCACGGCCGGCATCCGGTAACCGGGCATCCGGAGCGTGCGCATCTCGCCGGAGGACAGGACGATCTCGATCGAGCCGTCGCGGTCGGCGATCGTGTGCCCGCGCTCGACGTCGAGGACGTCGCCGTTGGCCAGGACGACGGTCAGGCCCAGCACCCAGTCGCGGGTCGTGCCGTACTTGAACGTCGCCGCGCCCGCCGCGTTGGTGGCGGCAATGCCGCCGGCGAAGGCGCCGGTGAAGGTCGGCACTGGCGGGTAATAGCGGCCGGACGCGCCGAGCGCGGCATCGAGATCGACGAGCGACACGCCGGCGCCAACGCGCACGCGCTCGGCGCCGTCGAGGACGATGGTGTTCAGCCGGGCGGTGCTGAGGACGAGCTCGCCCTTGGGCGTGGCGCCGCCGGTCAGCGACGACTGCGCGCCGATGGGCAGCACGGCCGCGGCGTCACGAATCAGCGCGGCAACGTCTGCCTCCGATGCCGGCGAGGCGACACCGCTTGCGAAACCGCCGGGGAAGTGCGCCGCGTCCTCGACGACCGACGCCAGCACGTCAGGATCGCGCTCGATTCGCGGCGAGACCTGCCGGTCGCCACGAGGTTCACGCGCGCGAATGGAGTGGCTGGGCATCCGAATCAAGCACGTTACAACTGCAGCGGATCGGACGTGCGCAACACCATTCCATCGGGGCCGTGGGCCCTTGCCTGCGCTGGGTCGCCGCGACTCTCCGGCCATACTCGCGGGCAGGGCATCGACGCCCCTCGGATTACCCAGGCCGAGTTCAAGAAGCTGGTGGCCGCGAAGAACGTCGTCGTCGTTGATACGCGACACGAAGACGCCTTCGAGGCCGGGCACATTCCCGGCGCGCTGCTGCTGCCGCTCGAAGGGGCGATGACGTGGCCGGAGGAATACGAGAAGACGGTGGCGAAGCTGATCGCAACCAGAAAGCCGGTCGTGACCTACTGCGCCTGACAGGACGAGTTCACGAGCGCCCGTGCGGCGCTCATGCTGAAGGAGCGCGGCGTCAAGAGTGTGCGGGCGCTCACCGGCGGGTGGAATACGTGGGTCGAGAGCCAAGGGCGCGGTCGTAAAGTAGGGCAGGCCTTCAGGCCTGCCTGAGGCAGGGCCGCCCTACTTTGCGAGCTCCTTGATCAGCCGGTACCTGGAACTCCAGCCCCTCGTAGAACTGCTTCACGCCAACCCGCTCGTCGCGGCCGTGCGCGCGGACGTCCTCGACGTCGCCGAACGTGCCGTCGACGCCGTAGGTCGGAATCTCGCCGTTGCGCAGGTAGAGCCCGTCGGTGGCGCCCGTGCTCATCACCGGCACGACGATCACGCCGGGGAACATCTGCTTGGTCAACGACTCGACCACGCCCATCACATCGGGGCGCAGCGGCGACGGCTTGCTCGGCGTCGCTTCGCCGACAAACGTCACCTTGATCTTCGGATCGGCAAGCACCTCGACGAGCTTGTCCTTCACCGACGCCGGCGACACGCCGGGCAGGATGCGGCAGTTGACGTTCGCGCTCGCCATCTGCGGCAGGGCGTTCTGCGCGTGCCCGCCGGCCAGCCGCGTCGCGACGCAGGTCGTCCGCATCTGCGCGTTGTAGTAGGGCAGCGACGCCGACAAGCGGGCCGCGGCCGCGGCGCGGCGGGGTCGGACCTGGACTTCAGGTCCGACCCCGCAGACCTGAGTCCAGCCCCCGACCCCATTTTCGCCACCGCGCGCATGTCGGCGGCCACCTTCGGATCGGTCTGCACGTCGGCCGAGCGCTGGAAATAGCCGCGCGTCACCTCGTTCATCTCTACCGGGAAGTCGAACTTCGCCAGCCGGGCCAGGCCTTCCGACAGGTGATAGATCGCGTTGTCCTTCACCGGCAGCGAGCTGTGGCCGCCCGAGTTGGTCACCTCGAGGTGGAAGTCCTGGAACACCTTCTCGCTCGCCTGGATCTCGTTGGTCAGGTACTTGCCGTTGCGCATCGAGCCGCCGCCGCCCTCGTTGATCGCGAACTCGGCGTCGATGAGCTGCCGGTGGTTCTTCACCAGCCAGTCGACGCCGTTGAACGTCCCGCCTTCCTCGTCGGCCGTCAGCGCCAGGATCAGATCGCGCTCGCCCTTCCAGCCTTCCTCTTTCAGCCGGATGACGTTGGCGACGAACTGCGACGCCATCGACTTGTCGTCGCTCGTGCCGCGTCCGTAGAAGAACCCTTCCTTCTCGACGAAGGTGAACGGATCGATCGACCAGTCTTCGCGCTTCGCCTCGACGACGTCGAGGTGCGCGAGCAGGAGGACGGGCCGCTTGGCGCCAGTGCCGCGCAGCCGCGCGACGAGGTTGCCCTTGCGCGGATCGGGTCCGAGCACCTGCACGTCGGCGGCGGGGAACCCGGCCGCCTTCAGCCGCGCCGCCACCGCGTCGGCGGCTTTCGTGACGTTGCCATTCGGCGTGTCGGTGGTGTTGATCTCGATGAGCTCCTTGAAGATCTCACGGGCGCGTGCGTCGTTCGGCCCGGACTGGGCGACGAGGAGCGCGGAACAAACACAGACAATTGCGGCGGCAGTGGTGAAGTGGCGCATGACAGAGGCAATTATAGGACGGGATATACTGCGATCGATGCGGTTCGCGCCCGAATACGTCACCTTCGTCCTCAACGAGAACTTCGAAGACGCAAAGGCGCTGCTCCTGTCGCCGCTGATGGCGATTCACTACGCGCACCTGGTGATGCTGACGGAGCAGGGGATCGTGCCCGTGACCGACGCGCGCACGCTGCGTGATGCGCTCGACCGCATTTCGCAGGACGAGATCCGCAAGGTCACCTACGACGGCACCTGCGAGGATCTTTTTTCTACATCGATCGCGTCATCATCGAGGCGTGCGGCGACGATGTCGCCGGCCGCCTCCATACCGCCCGCTCGCGCAACGACATCGACATGACGATGTACCGGATGCGCCAGCGCGAGTTCATCCTCGCGCTCGCCGGCGCGATCTTTGCGCTGCGCCGGTCGCTGCTCGACCTGATCGATCGCCACCGCGAGACGATTCTCGCCCTCCACACGCACACGCAGCTGGCGCAGCCCAGCACCGTCGCGCACTACTTCCTCGGCGTCGTCGAACAGCTCGAGCGCGACTGGCCGCGCCTGAAGGCGGCGTACGAACGCACCAACCGCAACCCGCTCGGGGCGTGCGCGATCACCGGCACCGGGTTCCCGATCGATCGCCAGCTGACGTCCGATTTGCTCGGCTTCTGCGGGCCGACGGGCAACACCTACGGCAGCATCGCCACGGTCGACTACCTGCTCGAGAGCACGTCGGCAGCCGCCGTCGCCGGCACCGGCCTCGGCCGCTTCCTGCAGGACATGCTGCTGTGGAGCACCGCCGAGTTCGGCTACCTGCGCCTCGGCGACGGCTTCGTGCAGGGCAGCAGCATCATGCCGCAGAAGCGCAACCCGGTGGCGCTCGAGCACGCGCGCGCGATCGCCAGCAAGGGACTCGGCCAGGCGCAGGCGATCGTGCTCGCCGTTCACAACACGCCGTACGGCGACATCGTCGACACCGAGGACGATCTGCAGCCGCTGGTGTTCTCGATGTTCCGCGACAGCACGCGGGCGATGAACCTCGCGGCCGCGGCGATGGCGACCGCCGAGTTCGATGCCGCGCGCGCTCGAAGCGCGCGCCGGCGCCGGCTGGACGACGCTGACGGAGCTGGCCGATACGCTGGTGCGGGAGCACGGCCTCGCGTTCAAGACCGCGCACGCGATCTCCGCGCGCCTGGTGCGCGGACGGCAGGGCGATCCGAAGCGCCCGCTGTCGGAACTGCTCGCGAACGCCTCGACCGAGCTGCTCGGCAAGCCGCTCACGTATTCCGAAAAGCAGCTCGACGAGATTCTGAGCCCGCGGCATTTCGTCGAGATTCGCCGCACGCTCGGCGGCCCCGCCCCGGAGGAAACCGCGCGCGCGGCCAGGGCCTCGCGCCAGCAGCTCGTGGCCGATGAAGCCGCGTGGTCCCAGGCGGCCGAGGCACTCGCAAAGGCAGAGCGGCTGCTCGCCGAGCGAAGCGCCGCCCTGTGAATTAAGAATTAAGAATTAAGAATTAAGAATTTGGAATTCGTGACCCAGAAGCCAGAACCTCGGAACCCAGAACCAGAACCCAGAACCTAGAACCCTGAACCGTGAACCCTGACAGCGACTCCGATCTCGCGCCCACGTATGTGAAAGTGCTCGTGATCGAGGCGGCGATCATCGCCGCGCTGTGGGTCTTCGGCCGGATGTTTTCGTGACGCTGGTCGACTGGCTCGTCGTTGTTCTGTATATCGGCTGGATCGTCATCGACGGCTTGCGCCGCTCGAAGGGCACCGACAAGGTCGACGGGTATCTGCTCGCCAACCGCTCGCTGCCATGGTGGGCGGTCGGGTTGTCGGTGATGGCGACGCAGATGAGCGCGGTCACGATGATCGGCACGACCGGCCAGGCGTATCTCACCGGCCTTCGCTTCGTCCAGTTCTACTTCGGCCTGCCGCTGGCGATGATCATCCTGTCGCTGACCGTGGTGCCGTTCTTCACCCGTGCCCGCGTCTACACCGCGTACGAATATCTCGAGCGCCGCTTCGATGTGCGTGTCCGGTCGCTGACCAGCCTGCTGTTCCTGTTCGGCCGCGCCGCCTCGCTCGGCGTCACCCTGGCGGCGCCGTCGGTCGCGCTCTCGGCGATCCTCGGCTGGACGCTGCCGGTGACCGTCCTCGCGATCTGCATCCCGATGATCCTCTACACCACGATCGGCGGCGTGCAGGCCGTGGCGTGGACCGACGTCAAGCAGATGTTCGTCGTCGTCGGCGGGATGTCGATCGCGGTGGCGATTGCGCTCTACGGCATCCTGCAGCACGCGAGCTTCGGGCAAGCGCTCGAGCTCGCCGGCGCCACCGGCCGGTTGAACGCGGTCGACTTCCGGTTCAACCTCTCGGAGACCTACACGGTCTGGTCGGGCATGATCGGCGGCCTGTTCCTGATGCTCGCCTACTTCGGCTGCGATCAGAGCCAGGTGCAGCGGTACCTCACCGCCAAGTCGATAAACGAAGCGCGTCAGTCGCTGATGATGAGCGCCTACGTCAAGATCCCGCTGCAGCTGCTGATCCTGTCGAGCGGCGTGCTGGTCTTCCTCTTCTACCTGTTCCAGACGCCGCCGATGCTGTTCAACCGCACGCACGACGGGTTGGTGGCGTCGAGCCCGCAGGGCGCGGAATACGCGGCGCTCCAGCAATCCTTCGACGCCGAGCTCGCGATCCGCCGCGAGGCTGCCGAGCGCACCGACCGGGCGGCGTTTCTGGCGAGCGACACGCGCGTCAGGGACATCCGCGCCAGGGCCACCACGATCGTCCGCCAGGCGAGCGGCGACGAGCGCTACACCGACGTCAACTACGTCTTCCCGACCTTCATCATGACGCACATGCCGATCGGGCTGGTCGGCCTGATGATCGCCGCGATCTTCGCGGCGGCGATGTCGGCGAGCGGCGGCGAGCTCAACGCGCTCGCGACGGCGACGATCATCGACTTCTACAGGCGCCACTTCGTCAAGACCGCGGACGATGCGCACTACCTGCTGGTGTCGAAGCTGGCGACGATGTTCTGGGGGCTGGTCGCGTGCGTGGTCGCGATCTACGCGGCGAACCAGGGATCGCTGATCGAAGTCGTGAACCGCTACGGGTCGTTCTTCTACGGCTCGCTCCTCGGCGTCTTCATCCTCGCGATCCTGACGAAGCGGGCGACTGCCACCGGCGCCTTCTGGGGCATCCTCGCGGGCCTCGCGGTCGTGCTCACGGTCGCCTTCCAGATGCCGTGGATCGCATTCCTCTGGCACAACGTCATCGGCGCCGCCGTCGTCGTCGTCGTCGGCATGGCGATCAGCTACCTCCAACCGGCGCCGCCGCCGCGCGTGGAATCGATCTCTTCGTGACGACTGTGTAACCGCGGAGACCGCAGAGACCGCGGAGTTTGTTGATCTCTCTATGTTGCGTCAGCTCGTAGCGAAGGAGCGGCCCTTGCGTGGCCTGCCAACGAGTCGCGCGTGCGGTCCCTAGCAAGGGCCGCCCTACGTATGAGAAGAACCGATCAAAGAATAACGACCCTTGGTAGTACGGCCGCGCCTTTGCGGGACAATACACGCGTGCTCGCGGCGAAGCAGCTCACCAAGCGCTACGGCCGGCTGACGGCGCTGTCCGGCGTCTCGTTCTCGGTGCGCGCGGGCGAAGTGCTCGGCCTCATCGGCCCGAACGGATCCGGCAAGACGACGCTTTTCGAATGCCTCGGCGGCGTGCTGCCGCTCGACGAAGGTTCGCTCGTTCGCGACGGCCGGCCGATGAGCGAGCGCGAGCGCGCGTCCACGCTCTTCTATCTCCCCGATGCGATCGTGCCCTGGCCCTCGCAGACCGTGCGCTGGGCGATCGACTTCACCCTCGGCTTCTTCGGCGGCCGCACGGATCTCACCGGCGAAGTCATCCAGCGCCTCGAGATCGGCGCGCTTCTCGATTCGACAATCGGCAGCCTCTCGAAAGGGCAGCGCAAGCGCGCGCTGCTTGCGATTGGCTTGCTGATGCCGCACCCGGTGCTGATGGCCGACGAGCCGTTCGACGGCCTCGACCTGCGCCAGAGCCGCGAGGTCGGCGAGACGCTGCGCTCGTACGCGTCGGCGGGGCGAACGATGTTCCTGTCGATCCACCAGATCCGCGACGCGGGCCGGGTGTGCGATCGGTTCGTGCTGCTGAGCGGCGGCCACACGCGCGGCGAGGGCACGATGCAGGAACTGGCCGCGCTCGCGGCGGCGCGCACCGGATCGGCCGGTTCCGGCGGCGATCTCGAAGAGGTGTTCCTTGCGCTTACCTAGGTCGGCGTTCGGCTGGCTGGTGGCGAAGGAGATCCGGGAGTTGACCGCGTCGGCATCGTGGTGGGTGCTGCTGGTCGCGATCGGACCGCTCGTCGGCGTCACCTTCATCAGCGCGGCGCGGACTTACGCGGAGGCCAGCGGCCTGAACGGCACCTCGGTCGGCGTCGGCGAGGCGTTCTCGCCGCTGGTCGGTATCTGGTCGCCGACCTTCAGCGCGTGCGAGGTCGCGGCGGTGTTCCTGCTGCCGTTTGTCGCCATCCGCCTCGTCGCCGGCGATCAGCAGAGCGGCGCGCTGAAGATCGAAGCGCAGCATCCGATGCCGCCAATCGTTCGCGTCGTCGCCAAGGTGCTCGTGCTCATCGGCGCCTGGATTGTCGCGTCGCTGGCGCCGTTCGCCGCGGTGCTGTTGTGGAGGCAGTACGGCGGGCACGTGCACGTTCCCGAATTGATGACGGTTGCGATCGGTCATCTCCTCAACGCCGGGCTGACGATCGCGCTCGCCGCCGCCGCGGCGGCGATGACCGAACATCCGTCGACCGCCGCGATCTTCACGCTGGCGGTGACGGTCGGCACCTGGGTGCTCAACTTCATCGCTGCGGTGCAGGGCGGGTTCTGGGAGACCGCGGCCGGCTACACGCCGCCGGCGATGATCGCCGAATTCCAGCATGGTCTCATCCGGCTCGACGCGGTGCTGATCTCGCTCGTCTTCATCGCCGCGGGCATGGCGCTCGCCGCGATCGGCCTGCGCCACGGGGTGTCGGTGCGCCGCCGGCTGCGCGAGTCGCTCACGCTCGCCGCCGCGACCGCGGCCGTCGTGTTCGCGTGCACCTTCGTCCACTCCAGCTGGGACCTCTCCGAGAACCGGATGAACTCGTTCGCCCAGGCCGACGAAGCCGCGCTCGAGAACGTGCATTCGCCGCTCTACATGGAGGTGAACCTCGCGCCCGAGGATCCGCGCCGCGCCGATCTCGAGCACAAGGCGATTGCCAAGCTCCGGCGGGTGCTGCCGAAGGTCCACGTCCGCTATCAGTCAGCGACCTCGATCGGCCTCTTCGAGCAGACCAGTCCCCACTACGGCGAGATCTGGTACGAGATCGAGGGACGCCGGCGGATGAGCCGCGCGACGACGGCGGAATCGGCGCTGGAAAATATCTACGAGCTCGCCGGGGTGGCGCCGCCGGTTGAAGGGCAGGATGGTATCTTTCGCGGCTACCCGCTCGCCGTCTACCCCAATGGAGCGGCGACGGTGTTCTACGGCATCTGGCCGGCGGTCATGACGGCCGTTGCGTTGCTCGTCAACAGGAGGCAGAGATGAGGGTTGTTCGTGTGGCGGCGGTCGCGGCGCTGGCTGCGATTGCGCCGCTCTGGGCTGCGGACGTCAAGGTCGATCTCTCGAAGGAGCAGGTCGGGCGGCCGCCGAAGACGTTCGAGCCGATGGTCGGCACGTGGGTGGTCGCGCAGGACGGCCCCGACAAGGTGATCATGGTCGACGGCCGACCGTGGGTGGCGAGCAAGGACAACCCGACCAGGCTGCTGATCGAGACCGCGCGCAAGCTGTACGGCACGTCGAACGAAGAGCTGATGGACAACGCGAAGCAGTTCGCCTATTTCCCGGTCGCGGTCGCCACCGGCATCGACTCGTTCTCGAACGGCACGATCAGCGTCAAGTTCAAGACCATTGCCGGCGACGCCGATCGCGCCTCGGGCATCCTCTTCAACGTCAAGCCGAACGGCGACTGGCTGGCAGTGCGCTACAACGACACCGAGAACAACGTCGCGATCTGGGAGTTCCACAACGGCATGCGGCGGAACATGCGCTTCAGCGACCGGGCGAAGAAGTTCATGCTCGATCGCGCCGCCTGGCACGAGCTGAAGCTGACGGTGCAGGACACCGACCTCAAGACCTATCTCGACGGCGAGCTGGCGCTCGAATACACGCTCGGCTCGATGCCCGGCCCCGGCCGGAACGGCGCGCCGCCGAACCCGGATCTCATCCCCGCCAACAACCCGGTGCTGCAGCCGCCAATCAAGGGCAAGGTCGGCCTGTGGGCGAAGACCGACAGCACCAGCTACTTCAAGGATTACGTCGTCTCGCCGAAGTGAGATAATTCGTGGCGCAGGACGGAGACCACGAAGGACGCGAAGCACACGAAGGAGCACGAAGAAGAATTCTTGCTCTTTTTGCTCACAGTGACTTTCGTTTCTTGCAGCGCTGCTAGCCCAGGTAGCGCCGCGACGAGCACGAGTACAGAGATTTCTTCTTCGTGTGCTTCGTGTTCTTCGTGTCCTTCGTGGTTCCGGCTACCCCGTTGATGGGGCGCATGGAGTGGCTGTACGTAGAAAGAGCCGGGCGTCGAAGTTATCCCTCGAGCCCGGCTCTGGTCTTGTTGCGACTGCCGACTGCTTACTGGTTCGGCCTCAGCAGCTGCCTGAACGTCAGCGTGTTCACGTCGCGGAACATCGGCGTCCCCGGCGGCAGCTTCGTCGGCAGCAGGAAGTCGTCGTCGAAGTTGAACTTGCGGAGCCCGAAGTCGTAGACCCGGTTGCTGTACTTGAACGTCCCGGTCGCCTGGCGGCTGATGAACAGGCTGACGATCGAGCCGCGGTAGCGGATGTAGTTCGAGCCCTGGTTCCAGTCCTCGAGCAGGCGCAGGAAGTTGCCGACGCCGCCGTCGGTGCCGTACAGGAACTGCGGCGTTCCCGCGGCCGGCCAGGGAAACGACAGGCTCTTGCCCGAGACGACGGCAAAGCGATAAGCGGTCGTGGTGGCGAATCGCCCGCCGATGCTGTTGGGAGCCGTGGCGTTGTTCGGCCACTGGAACGAGAGGCTGTCGTTCCAGCTGTTCGAGAGCAGCGTCACCGAGTCGGCGAGGATCGCAGCGGCCATGTGCGTTTCAGTCGGAATGACGCCATTGGTCACATCGCCCGCGGTGGCGTTGTAGTTGCCCTGGACGTAGACGGGGTTCTCCGCCGCCACCGTCAGCCCGGGCGACGGCAGCCTGCTGGTCGTCGCGTTGATGTTTCCGCCGTTCACCAGCTTCAGCGCGCGGCGGAAGAAGATCGGCCGGTTGACCATGCCCACCCATTGATAAGTCGTCGTCTCCCACGGCTTGCGGTCCCTGCCCATCGGATCAACCAGCACCGTGCCCGTGCCGAGCCAGTTTCGAGCGGTCGCGCCGTAGACGTCGAGCCTGGGCACGTAATTGGCGGCGACGGTCTGCACACCCCACCCGAACGGGCTCTTCGGGCAGACGATCGGCGGCCCGGCCGCGCACTCGAACGCGTTCACGTCCTCGCCGACATCGGGCGTGCCGCCGTTGGGCGGCAAGCCGGTGGCGCTGAGCGGGTTGACGAAGTCCTCGTTGCCGTACTCACCCGTTTCGATACCGGTCGCCAGCGGGGCGAGCGGGCACGACGGCGAAGCGGTCGTCAGGCCGCACTTGTTGCCGCGGCGGTCCGAGAAGTAGACGATCACGCCGGCGCCGCTCTGCGTGTTGATCTGCGCGCCGCGCATGCCGACGGCGTTGTACGGCGCGGCGTTGGCGTCGATCCACCTTTTCAGGTTGCCGACGTCGAGCGCGACGTAGTTCATCATCCCGCCGTAGAACAGGTTGTGATCGGTGTCGCTCGGCGGATCGTCGCGGTACGTCCCTTCGCGCGTGTCGTAGAGCACGTTCGGCCAGTAGTCCGCCGGGTTGATGCTCGCATTGCCGAGCGCGACGCCGGTCGTGCAGATGCCGTTGCCGCCCACATAGTCCCGGAGGTGCTGCAGCCTGATCACCGCATTCGGCGTCGGATCGCAGACGGGACCGTTGTTTGCCGGACCAGAGATCCCGAGTTCCAGGATTTCCCTCGTCACGTCAATCCACACCGGAGGATTGGCGTTGTTCTGCATCTCGATCTTGATGAAGCCGCGGTTCAGGTAGGTGCCCGCGGCCTCCACCGCGCCCGTGGAGATCACGGTGTTGTTCGGCACCGCCGCCGTCAGTCCCGTGCAGCCGGTCAGCTGGTTGTTGGTGGCGTAGCCGGTGCACGTGAAGGCGCCGCCGTCGGTGGTGCCGGCCGCGCCGGCGCTGGTTCCGGACAGCCAGAAGACACCCGGGGCGAACTGCGCCGTGTTGTAGGTGGTGGCGGCGCCGACCGTAATGGTCGCCGGCGTGCCCGTGCTCGCGATGTAGTTGGCGGTGAGCGTCACAGGGGCCGCACCAGCGGACGGGATCGGAATCGTTGCGCCGCCCCAATTGACGTTCGCCGTGACGGTGGCGCCTGCCGTGAACGTCACCAGCACGCCGGCAGTGGGCGTGCAGACGAGGAACTGGTAGTTGGTTCGGCCAGTGCAGTTGACCGTTCTCACGTTCGCGCCCTGACTAATCGTCAGCGTCGGCAGCCTGAAGAGAGCCGGGAGACCGGCGCCGATCGTGACCGTGCTGAACGGAGCGGCCGCGTTGTAGGTGCTGGCCGTCGAGATCCCGCGGTTGGCGGCCGCAGTCCACACCCCGGGCGACTGCGCCAGCGGCGAGCGGTGCGGCGTCACCTGCGCCGCGGCGTACTGGGCCGCGATGTGCGTTCCGTCGAGCGGCGTCGGCTGCGTCGTCGCGTCGATCGTCGGCAGGGTCATGATCTCCGCCGCCGTATCCGACAGCAGGATCCTGAGGCTCGCCATCGCGAAGTAGCGCTGGTCCATGACGATCTTGTTCGTCACGTCTTCCCTGTCCACCACCGGCGGCTCCGGCGGCGTCGGCCGGCGGATCAGGTCGATCGGCAGCGCGCCCTGCGACACCAGCGGCAGCGAGAGGTACTTCGCACCGGTCCGGCCGTTGCGGATCAGGCTCTTGAATCCGGCCGGCGCGGCGGCGGTCGAAATCGTCGTCCAGTTCGGGTTCTGATCGGCCACGAGGCCGGTCGGCATGTTCTTCATGCTCCCCTCGTTGGTCGCGAGCTTCCGGTACTCGACGCCGTTCGCGTCCAGCATCCTGACGACGCCGTCGAAATGCACGTCGGCGGCGGTCACGAGCTTGCCGTTCGAGAGGTTGGCGCGGATGACTTCCTTGTAGGCGGTGACGCGATCCGAGAGGGTCAGCGTCCTGCCGTACAGCTCGGACAGGAACAGGTTGCCGTTGGTCTGGACGCGGCCGCCGAAGCCGAAGTCGTCGCCGGCGTAGAAGGTGAGGTCGGTTTCCGAGAAGACGCCGAACTGGAACACCGGCACGCCCACCGTCTGCAGCTCGCGGCGCAGGCGCACCTCGGCGCCGCCGGTCGAGCGCGCGGTCACCGTGATCGGGTAGCGCGTGATGATGCCCTTGAAGCCGGCGTACGGTCCCGCCGTAATCGGTGTCCCCTTGTCGTCGTCCGGGAGCGGATTGCCGAAGTTGGCTCCGGGCGTTGTGTCTGCCTTGTAGCTGACAACGTAGCCCGATCCGGCACTGCCGCCGGGCGCCGAGAAACTGAACCCCGGAATCACCGGCGGCTTGGCGACGATGGCGTCGATCTGCACCTTGCTCGGGCTGTAGTCGGTGGTGAACAGCGTCGCCAGGTTCGACGTCAGCTTCTCCAGGCCGGCGTGCGCGGCGGCGTAGGCCTGCGTCTGATCGCGGTCGATGCCGTTCTCTTTCTGGTCGGCGACGATGGCGGCGAAGAAACCGACCATCAGCGCCGATGCCACCATCAGCACCATGAACACCGTAATCAGCGCCATCCCCGATTCGTCGTGGCGGCGTGAACCTGCTCTCATACCTGCTCCCTGACTCCCGCGATCGCGTTGCTGCGAAGTCCTATTGGACGTAGTCGTTGACGAATGCCATGCCGCGCAGTGCCACCTGCGTGGTCAGCGTGTTGTGGAAAAACCGGTTCATCCCGGTCAGCTTCTTTTTCGAGCGGCCGGTGAGCGTGATCGTCACCTTGCGGACCTGGGTCGGCGAGCAGTCGGCGTTGTAGCACGGCCCGCCGCCGACGTAGTCGGCCGGCCACGAAGGTGACGCCGGCCGGGTTGGTCTTGCCGTCGGCCATGTCGAAGCTGATTTTCAGGTTCTCGACGTCGAACGCGACAACGCTGCCGCTGTTGTTGTTGAAGCTGGTTTCGTGGCCGTTGTTGAGGCGCCGGACCAGCTTGGGGTGCACCGGATCGGTGGCGTCGATGTAGTAGGTGATCATCCGCACCCGGGTTGCCGTGGTGTGCAGCGTCGTCCGTGCGACCGGAGTGGTCTCTGGAACGAGATCCGGCGCCGGCGCCCAGTTGTTCAACCCGTTGGTCCCGGCAACCGACCCGGACGCCGCCGTGTGCACGTTGAGGTTCAGCGAGTCGCCGGCAGCGAACGCAATCCGGCCGGCGGAGGTGTCGACGCTCGTCACCTGCAGCAGCACGGTGTACGAGCCCTTCTCCAGCATGATCAGCTGGCCGGGCAGCACCCGGTCCGGACCGGTCGCGATGTTGATGTCGTCGGCGTTGCCGGCGATGTTGTCGAGGCCCTTGGTGGCGACGTCAATCCAGGTGCCGTTCGACGCGCGCGCCTTCAGCGGCACGTCCCGGAAGGTACTGTCGGCGGCCAGCGTCAACAGCGTGTCGGTCTTGACGCAGTCGGCCGATTCGACCGTGCACGTGGTCGTCCCGTTCTGGTTGACCAGCGGTCCGAGCCTTGGTCCCCTGCATGATCGCGTAGATCTCGGTTTCGCCGAGCGCCGTCTGCTTCGTCGTTCCGGGCGGCCCGGGCAGGTTGATGCGCGTCGTGCAGCAGGGAATCTGGACCGAGTGCCCCGGCGGCAGGCCGGAGCCGACCTGCAGCATGTCGCGGATCATCATGTCCATGCCGGTCCGCAGGCCGTTGTTCATGCTGGTCACGAGCAGCGCGGTCTCGTTGGCGCGCGCCGCCTGCGCCAGCGCCAGCATCGTGCCGCCCATGATCAGCGACATGATGCCGACCGAGATCAGCAGCTCGATGAGCGTGAACCCGGCGCTGCCGGACGACCGCCCGGCTGCCGCGCGGGCGCGCCGGCGCTGCTCGACGATGGTGCGAACGATGGATCGTTGGGTAGTCTTCATGAGAACGACGACACGTAAGTCGTCAGCGTATAAGTGCGCCAGTAGCCGCTCACCTTGTACTTGACGATGACTTTGATCTGGCGCAGGTTCGGATCGATCGCGACCGGGCCGTAGTCCTTGTCGATGTCGGTGATCTCGATCTCGCGGGTGAAGTCCTTCAGCTCGACGTCGTCGGCGGTGTCCATCTTGTTGTCGGGGCCCGGCGCCTTCTCGTAGCCTTTGAGGACGTCGTCTGCCGTGTTCGCCAGGCCGTCGTCACCGGCCTTGTAGAGGGGCTGCGGGCCGACGAGGAACACGCCCGGGGGCACCGCGTTGGTGTTCCGGATCTTGGCCCACGGCGTGTCGCCGGTGTCGCGCGCGGTGTGCACGCTCTCGACCGCCTCGCGCGCCTTCTCGCGCGCGATGATGCCCGGCGTCGAGCCCGCCATGTGAATCATCCCGATCGAGAAGACGCCGGCCAGGCTGAGGAGGCCGGTGGCCAGGATGCCTGACGCCACCATCACCTCGATCAGCGAGAACCCGTCTTCCGATCGTGCCGCTGCGCGCTCCATCGTCTCTCTCCCGCTCATTCGACCCATCTCCTGCCGTCCCATTTCCACACCTTCACCAGCCCGGTGGCGCCGAAGATCGTGACCGCACGGGCGGTCAGCACGTCGACGCCGGTGCCGAGGAAGATCGTGCCGTTTGTCGCGTCGCCGGCCGCATCGACGAGCGTCCCCTCGGAGGTGAACATGATCGTCGGCGTCGCCGCGACCAGCGTTCCGAACGCCAGCGGCTTGTTGGTCAGTCCGAAGTGGTCGTCGGTATCACCAGTGTCCAGGTAGACGAACTTCTGGTTGCCTTCGAGGGTCGTATCGATCAGCGTCGGGTTGGTCACCCCGGACGGCGACGAGCTCCACGTGGCGGTCACCGAGTTGTAGATGATCTCTTCCCGCACCACCTTCAGGCGGTTCGGGTGGACGAACACCAGATCCATGTTCCGCCGTTCGGCGATCGCGCGGTCGCGAGCCAGCCGCAGCGTGCTGACGATCCCTTCAGTCGACGCGTCGGCCTTTGCCTGCTTCACCATTCCGGGCATGACGACGACGGCCATGCCCATCAGCACGCTGGTGATGCCAACGATGATCATCAGTTCGGCGAGGGTGAAGCCGGCTTCGCTCGAGCGTTTGGTCCGATTCATGTTGCGATGCATTTATTGAGGGCGGGCCGCGAACGTTTTCGTACGGCCCCGACCGTCTCCGGGCGTGGATTCCGCACGAAATATGCCAGCCGATGGGCTTGGTAAACGATAGAACGGGCGGGATTTAGTGGGCCCAACCTCAGCTGGGCCTGGCGAGCGCTCCAGAATGGAACACGCCGTTACGGATTTGGCGACGGTCGCGCCGGCGCCGGGACGACAGGTCCGAACGCAGAGCACGCAGAGACCGCGGTCACGCAAACAAGTGCGCGCCAACGAACGGAAATGCGTTCATCGTCGTCGGCGCGATCGCAGCGCGACAGCGGAAGGTGCGACTAACGCTGCTGATCGGTCGTCGTTCGCGCGCCGGCGTTCTTCACGTACTTATCGAACCAGTTGAGACGCTCGGCAATCACGTGCAGAAGCGTCTCGCGCGCCGCGTAGCCGTGGGCTTCGTGCGGCAGCGTCACGTAGCGGACCGTGGCGCCGTGTCCCTTGAGCGCCATGTACAACCGCTCGGACTGGATCGGGAACGTGCCGGAATTATCGTCGGCTTCGCCGTGCATCAATAGGATCGGGTCCTTGATTTGGTGTGCATACCAGAACGGCGACATCTTCGCGTAGAGATCCGGCACCTCCCAGAAGGTGCGGCGCTCGGCCTGGAAGCCGAACGGCGTGAGCGATCGGTTATACGCGGCGCTTTCCGCGAAGCCGGCGCGGAAGAGCCTCGAGTGCGCGAGCAGGTTCGCCGTCATGAACCCGCCGTAGCTGTGGCCGCCGATGCCGATGCGATCGCGATCGGCGACGCCCATCTCGACCACCTTGTCGATCGCCGCCTGCGCGCTCGCGACCAGCTGCTCGACGTAGGTGTCGTTCGCCGTCTCGCCAGGGCCGATGATCGGCATCGTCGGGTTGTCGAAGATCGCGTAGCCGGAGAGCAGCAGGAACATGTGCGACGCGCCGCGGATCGCGGTGAATGAATTCGGCGATCCGGACACCTGGCTGGCCGAGTCGGCGTCGCCGAACTCGCGCGGGTAGGCCCACATCACGACCGGGACTTTCGTGCCCTGGCGGTAGCCGGGCGGCAGGTAGAGCGTTCCCGACAGCGTGACGCCGTCCTTGCGCTTGTAGGTGACGTACTGGCGGAGGATGTCGCGGATCCCCGGCTGCGGATCCTTGAACTGCGTCACCGCGCGCTTCGCCGTCGCGCCGGCGTCGCGCACGTAGAGGTTCGGCGCTTCCTTCTGTGTCTCGTAGCGCGTGACGAAGCGCGTCATCTCGTCGTTCAGCGGCGCGACGAACGATTCGAGCGATTCCGACGACGACCTGAAGATGCGCTCGCTCTGCAGCGTCTTCACGTTCAGCCGATCGAGGAACGGCCGATCGCCTTCGGGTGAGGCGCCCACGCCGGTGAGGTAGATGTAGTCGCCATTCTGGATGATCGGCGCGCTGCCGCCGCCGCGTCCGCCGCCGGTGATGCCGCTGTCGCGTCGCGCCACTGGCGTGCCGGGGTTGTCGTAGGCCGCGTCCTGCTTGCGATCCCACACCTTGCGCGGGGCGCCGCTCCCGTCGAGGATCCAGGTGCGCGTGCGGCGCGATGCGCGATCGTTCTCGGACAGCAGCGCGACGCCGCGATCGGTGTAGACGATGCCGCCGTAGCGCCACTCGGTTTTCGCCACTTCGATCGGCTGGGCCGTGAACGGCGCTGCAAGCGAGCGGACGGTGTCGCGGAACGGCACCTGGTTCTTCAGATCGCCGCCGTCGAGCGCCTCGACCCAGACGATCGTCGCCGGCTGGTCGGCGCGCCACTGGAAGCTGCGCGGCCCCGGCTCGACGCCGGTCAGCGGCACGCCTTCACGCGACGGCAGCTCGACGAACCGCTTGGCAAGTTCGCCAGTGCGGTTCCACACCTCGATGTCCTGCGGGAAGCCGTTCATCGGAATCAGGTGCGAGAACGGCTTCTTGATCCGGCTGACGAGCAGCTGCTGCCCGGATGGCGACGGGGTGACCGAGGCGAAAATCGCGGGCCGGCCGATCAACGTCTTCGCACCGCTGCCGGTGTTGATCGCCGCCAGCTGGCTCGTGAAGTAGTAGTCGAACAGCGCATCGTCGTGTGCGTTCTGCAGCAGGTCTTCGTAGGTCGGCGCCGGCGCCGCCTTGCCGTAGCTCTCGTGCACGTTCGGCCCCGGCGGCACCGCCGGCTCGACGGGCGCCGGCCCGCGGCCGCCCGGCGCCAGCTCGCACACCATCGTCAGGTTGTCGTTCAGCCAGTCACACGGATCGCCAATCGTGGCGTTGATCCGATCGGCGCCGGTCACCACCGCCTTCGCGGCGCCGGTCGTGCCGTCGGCGATCCACAACTCGATGGCGTTCTCTTTCGTCTGCAGGAACGAGAGCTTCGAGCCGTCGGGCGAGAACTTGATGTGCGAGATCTTCGGCTGCGGCGGCATGGTGACGTTCACCTCGCTGCCGTCGGCAATCTTCTTGAGCGCAATCGCATAGATGCCGGTGCCAGGCAGGCCCGACGCGCGGTGCGGACCGTTGGTCTTCGGGTTCACGCGCGAGCCGGCGAGGCGCAGCATCGGCTGCGCGAGCTCGGCGATGGTCGGATACGCGCGTGCCCTGGTCAGCGCCACGATCTGGTGGTTGGGGCTGACGATGGTCTGCGGCAGGAACTCAGCGTCGAAGACGTCGACGATCGCCTGCGGCGGCAGCACGTATTTCGGCGCGTCCGCGGCGGTGGGTACCTGCGCCGACACGCTCGCCGCCTGCCGGAAGGCGACGACCGGTGCGAAAACGAAAGCGGCCAGCACGATGGCGCGGAACGGGCGGGTCAGCATAAGGCGCTCCTTGACGTGGCGATTGTAGCGCTCTGGACGGGGACCTGGGGACTGGGGGCTGGGGGCTGGGTGGGGCTTGGGTGGAGCGCGAAGGCTTCAGCCGACGCGAATGGAAGGGCTTCAGCCGACTGCAGATCGCTCGCCTAAAGGCTTCGCGCTACGTGTGTCGCTTGGGTAGCCCAGCCGCCGCAGCAGCGGCGACGTCATCGCCGTCGTGATCGAGCGCCATCATCATCAGCATCGCGAACAGCGCCGGCGGCAGCAGGCCGCGCTCCAGGCCGATGTTCAGCACGACGAGCTCGACGAGCCCCCGCGTGTTCAGCAGCGCCGCGAGCGCCAGCGACTCGCGCCGGTCGAAGCCGAGGCGCGGGCCGATGATCAGCGGGCCCGCGGCCTTGCCGGCGATGGCCACCAGCAGCACCAGCACCGCCTCAGCGATGAGCCACGGTGACGTGATCAGGAAGAGATTGGTGCGCAGGCCGGTGAACGCGAAGAACAGCGGCAGGAACAAGACCAGCGCCAGCGGCTCGATCCGCGAGGTGAAAAGCTGCGTGCCGGGCAACTCGCGCGCGACGAGCGCGCCGAGGAAGAACGAGCCGAAAAGCGCATGGATGCCGATCGATTCGGTCGCACGCCGCGGAAGCGAGCGCGGCGATCAGCACAATCGTGAACCGCGCGTCGTCGTCGCGCACTCTCTGCAGCAGACGCTGCAGAACCGGCCGGACGACGAGGAGCATCGCGGCGGCGTAGACGGCAAGCCAGAGAACGGGCGCCCACGCGTGCGCGCTTTCAGCCTGCACGAGCGACGTCACCATCGCCAGCGCGATCCACGCCGTCACGTCGTCGAACGCCGCGCAGGCAACGGCCACGGTGCCCAGCCTCGTCGACGACAGGTAGTGCGCGCCGACGATGCGTACGAGGACAGGGAAGGCGGTGATGCTGAGGCTGAGGCCGACAAACAGCATGAACGGCAGCCGGGCGGAGCCATCGACGCCAAACTGCCGGGCGAGCGGCCACGCGAGCAGGACGCCGAGCGCGAACGGCAGCAGCATGCTGGTGTAACTGGTCGCCAGGACGAGGCGGCTGTTGGCGCGCAGCACGCGGCTGTCGAGGTGAAGGCCGACGAGCAGCATGAACAGGACGAGGCCGAACTGGCTGAAGGCGTTCAGAAGGTCGAGGCTCGCGGGCGGGAACAGCCAGCGCGGACAGGCCAGGCGCGAGTGCGCCGAAGAGCGACGGCCCGAGCAGGAGGCCGGCGACCATCTCGCCGACCACCGCCGGTTGACCGAACCGCCGGAACGCCGCTCCGACCGAGCGCGCGGCGGCGACGATGACTATCGCCTGGAGTAGGAGAACAAAGATCGGCGACATCCCCTATGGCTTGGGGCCGAAGACCTCATCGATCGTCATCACCTTCACCTGCCCCAGGTTCATCCCGCGGACGCCAGTCTCGATCGTCTTCAGATCGCCGACGACGACGACGGTGAACTTGCCGGGCTGGACGTACTTCTGCGCCACGCGCTCGACGTCGGCGGCGGTCACCGCCTGGATGTTCTGCACGTACTTGGTGAAGTAGTCCTCGGGCAGCCGGTAGATGAGCATGTCCTCGAGCCGGCGCGAGATGTCGCCGGTGGATTCGAAGGCGCTCGGGTAGCGGAGCGCGACGTAGTTCTTCGCCCGCGCCAGTTCGTCGGCGGGCACCGGCTTCTGAATTGCGGTGAGCTCGTTGAAGAACTCCTTCAGCGATTCGCTGGTCTTGTCGGTCTGCACGCCCGCGGCGGCGAAGAACGGCCCGGCCTCGGCGCGCATGTCGAATCCCGAGCCGGCGCCGTACGCGTAGCCGTGTACTTCGCGCAGGTTGTTGTTCAGCCGCGACGAGAAGGATCCGCCGAGGATCGTGTTCAGCACCGTGAGCGGGAAGTAGTCGGGCGTCGAGCGCGCGACGCCGATCCAGCCGATGCGGATCTGCGACTGCGGCGCCCCAGGCTTGTCGACGAGGAAGACCTGCCGCGCCGCGGCTTGCTCGACCGCGGGCAGCTTTTCGACGGCCGCCGGCGCCGATGCCTTCCACGATCCGAAGCTCTTCTCGAGCAGCGGCATCAGCTTGTCGGCGGTGAAGTCGCCGACGGCAATCAGCGTCGCGTTCTCGGGCCGGTAGGCGGACGCGTAGAAGGTGCGCAGATCGTCGGCGGTGAAGGTCTTGATCGTCTCGGCGGTGCCCGACTGCGGCGTGCCGTAGCGGTGCGCCTTGCCGTAGAGGATGCGCGAGAAGGCGGCCGAGGAAATCGTCGGCGGGTCGTCGCGCCCCTGCAGGAGCGCGGTGAGGCGCTGCTGACGCTGGCGCTCGAGCTCGTCGCGCGGGAACGTGGGCCGGAGCGCCACGTCGGCCATGAGCGGCAGCGCATCGGCAAGCCGCGCCACCGGGACGTGGAGCCGGACCGCCGAGGAATCGATGCCGCTCGTGGCGCCGAGGTCGGCGCCGAGGAAATCGATGGCGTCGGCGAGCTCCAGCGCCGAACGGCTGCCCGCACCCTCCTCGAGCATTGCCGCCGTCAGGCTGGCGACGCCGAACTTGCCCGGCGGGATCGTTCGCCGTGCCGCTCGAGACGACCAGGTTGACCTGCGCGACCGGCACCTCGTGCATCTCGACGATCCAGACCGGCAGGCCGTTCGACAGCTTCTGCTTCTGGATTGCCGGCAGCTTCAGCGCCGCGGGTGGTCCGGGTTGCGGCGGACGCGTACGGTCGGGCGCCTGCTGGGCCGACAGCGTCGCCGCGGCGGCGGGAATGAGTGCGATAAGAATAAGAGCGCGGATCGATCTCATATGGTTTCTGTTACCGTTTCTGTTCGGGTTTCTCCGGTTCGACGATCAACTCCACCCGCGTGTCGAGCGGCAGGAAGCGCGCCGCGGCGGCGCTGACGTCGCCAACCGACAGCGCGCGGTAGCGCGCGAGGTCTTCGTTGAACCAGTCGGCGTCGCCGGTCGCGGTGTAGTACGCGTTCAGCTGATCGGCCTTGCCGCCGAAGCCGCCGACGCGTTCCATGCGATCGAAGAACGAGGCTTCGACCTGGTTCACCGAGCGCTCGAGCTCGCGCGCGGTCGGCGCCTCGCGCTGCAGCTTCTGGATCTCTTCGTCGATGACCTTCTGCAGCTCCGCGACCGTGTGCCCCGGCCGCGGCGTCGCGACGATCTGGAACGCCGACGACAGCGACTGCGACGCCTGGAACGCCGAGACGTCCTGCGCGATCTGCATGTCGTAGACGAGCCGCTTGTAGAGGCGGGAGTTCTTGCCGCCGGCGAGCACCGCCGGCGACCATGTCGAGCGCGGCGTCGCCCGGCTCGAAGTGCCGCGGCGTCAGCCACGCGAGATAGAGGCGCGGCAGCTGCACGCGGTCGGTAATCGTCTTCTTCTGGACGCCGGCAAGCGTCACGCCCGGGATCGCGATCGGTTCTGGCGCCGGCCCGGCCTTCACGTCGCCGAACCACTTCTCGATCATCCGCCGCGTCTGCGCGAGGTCGAGATCGCCTGCGACGACCAGGCTTGCGTTCGACGGCGCGTAATACTGCTTGAAGAACGACACCACGTCGTCGTAGCTCGCGGCGGTCAGATCTTCCATGTAGCCGATGACCGGCCAGTGATACGGATGGCCCTTCGGGATAGAGCATCTCGCCGAGGACGACGTCGGCGGTGCCGTACGGCCGGTTCTCGACCGACTGGCGGCGCTCGTTCTTGACCACGTCGCGCTGGGCGTCAACCGTCTTGGGCGTCATCGTGTCGAGCAGGTAGCCCATGCGATCGGACTCGAGGAACAGCGCGAGCTCGAGCGAGTTCGCCGGCACGTTGATCCAGTAGTTGGTGCGATCGTTCTCGGTCGAGCCGTTGTTGTCGCCGCCGGCGGCCTCGAGCCACTGATCGAACTCGCCCGGCTTGACGTGGCCCGAGCCCATGAACATCAGGTGCTCGAAGAGGTGCGCGAAGCCGGTGCGGCCGGTGCGCTCGCGCGCCGACCCGACGTGGTACCACATGTTCACGGTCACCATCGGCACGCTGTGATCCTCGTGCAGGATCACGCGCAGCCCGTTCGGCAGCGAGAACTGCGTGTAGGCGACCTCGATCTTCGGCGGCGCCGCCGCCGGTGCGGTCGCCTGTGCCGCGGCCGATGCGGCGTGGGAGCTCAGAAAGAGAAGGAGAAGGACGACGTGCTTCATAGCAGGATTCTACTCCCGGCTGCTAAGATAAGCGCGTGGCTGAGGCGCGACCGCTCGTGGGCGTCATCATGGGGAGCAAGTCCGACTGGGACACGATGTCGCACGCCGACGCGGTGCTCACCGAGTTCGCGGTGCCGCACGAGTGCCTGGTCGTTTCCGCACACCGGACACCGGCATGGATGACCGAATACGCAACGACGGCGGCGGAGCGCGGCCTCGAAGTGATCATCGCGGGGGCCGGCGGCGCCGCGCACCTGCCGGGGATGGTCGCCGCGCAGACGGTGCTGCCGGTGATTGGCGTGCCGGTGGAGAGCAAGGCGCTCAACGGCCTCGACTCGCTGCTGTCGATCGTCCAGATGCCGAAGGGCGTCCCGGTGGCGACGGTCGCGATCGGCGCGTCCGGCGCCGCCAACGCCGGGCTGCTCGCGATCGCCATCCTGTCGAACTCACGCCCCGACCTGCGCGCGAAGCTGCAAGAGTATCGAAGGCGCCAGCAGGACGAAGTGCGAAGCTGGCGCCTCTGACAATGCGGATTGCGGATTGCGGATTGCGGAGCGATTGAGGATCCTGCGAGGCGCTGCGATGACCAATCCCCCAATCAATCCGCAATCCGCAATCCGCAATCCGCAATGGCGTCGCCGACGATTCTGCCTGGCGCCATCGTCGGCGTTCTCGGCGGCGGTCAGCTCGGCCGCATGTTCGCCATGGCGGCGCGTCGCCTCGGCTACCGCGTCCACACGCTCGCGCCGGAGCACGACACCCCCACCGGCCAGATCGCCGACGTCGAGATCAACGCGTCGTACGACGACGTCGATGCGGTTCGCGCCTTTGCGCAAGGGGTCGACGTCGTCACCTTCGAGTTCGAGAACGTCCCTGCGGCGGCCGCGGCCGCGGCCGAAGCGCACGCGATCGTCCGGCCGAACGGCCGCGCGCTGGCGATCGCGCAGCATCGCCTGCGCGAGAAGACGTTTCTCGCCGACCACGGCCTTCCGGTCGCGCCGTTCGCGCGCATCGAGAGCGACGCCGATCTATCAGCGGCGATGGAGAAGGTCGGTTGTCCGGCGGTGCTCAAGACGGCGGCGTTCGGCTACGACGGCAAGGGGCAGGTCGCGATCGACAAGGCGGATGATCTCGCCGCCGCCTGGGACACGCTGGGCCGGCGCGAAGCCGTCCTCGAAGCCTTCGTCGATCTGCAGCGCGAGATCTCGGTCATCGGCGCGCGCAGCGCCAGCGGCGAGTGGTCGCCGTTCGCCCCGATCGAAAACGAGCACGTGCGCCACATCCTCGACGTCTCAATCGCGCCGGCGCGGATTCCTGCGCTCACCGCGGCGCTGGCCGTCGACATCACGCGCCGCGTGATGGAGGCGCTCGACTACGTCGGTCTGCTGTGCGTCGAGTTCTTCATCACCCGCGACGGCCGGCTGCTGGTGAACGAGATCGCGCCGCGGCCGCACAACTCCGGGCACCTCACCTTCGACGCGTGCCGCACGAGCCAGTTCGAGCAGCAGCTGCGCGCCATCTGCGGCCTGCCGCTCGGCTCGACCGAAATGCTCCAACCGGCGGCGATGGCCAACCTGCTCGGCGATCTCTGGGAAGGGGGCGAGCCGCGGTGGGCGGCCGCTCTGGCCTACCCGGACGTCAAGCTTCACCTGTACGGTAAGTCGGCACCACGACCCGGGAGGAAAATGGGGCACTTAACGGCCCTCGCCGACTCCGCTTCCGAGGCGAAAGCTCGTGTGCTGCAGGCGCGCGCGGCTCTGAAAGGCTGAAAAACAGTTTCAAATCTGAAACCGGGGATCCGGGCGCGGGAATTGCTTCGTGTAAAGGCATGTCGCGCGGGCTCGGCCGTAGCGTCCTGTTCGTCTCATTCGCCGCGTTGCTCGCGGCGCACCCCGGAGCAGCCGGCCCCGCAACGACCGCCCCCGCGGTCCTTCAGCGTTTCCTCGACGATCCAACCCCGACGCAGTTCCGCGCGCTGAGGCGCCTCGAGGCGCACAACGACAAGTTCGAGAAGAGCGCGTGGATGGATGTGTGGACCGAAGGCGATGCGTCCGGCTTCCGTTACGCGATTGTTTCCGAGGAAGGATCCGACTACATCCGATCGAAGGTCTTCCGCACGACGCTCGAGACCGAGCGCAAGATGTGGGCCGGCGGATCGGATCAGGCGGCGCTCACGCCGGCGAACTATGTGTTCGAGGAACGCGGCGCGCAGGCCGACGGCCTCACGCTGCTGACGATGACGCCGAAGCGCAAGGACGTGATGCTCGTCGACGGCTCCCTCTACCTGAATCCGCACGACGGTGAACTGGTCCGGGTGGAAGGGCGGCTCGCGAAGTCGCCGTCGTTCTGGACGAGGCGCGTCGAGATCGTCCGCTGGTATCGCCGCATCGCCGGCTTCCGCGTGCCGACCTCGCTCGAGTCGGTCGCCAACGTTCGCGTGGCCGGCGTCTCGACGTTCCGAATGAGCTACGAGTACGAGAGCATCAACGGACAGCGTGTCGGCAACCCGCAGCCGCGAATCCTCGCGCGCGCCGAGACGGTTCCACCCCAGCCGTGACAAATCCACGGCGAATCTCATCTACTATCGAATGCACGACCTCCCGAAACTCGATAATCACCGCAGCTCTGCTGGCGCTGGCGCTCGCTTCGCTGCCGCACGCCTCCGAGCCTCCAGTGTCGACATCGCCGGTCGTCGCGCTCGTGGTGTCGCGCATCGATCCGCCGCCGCACCAGTTCCGGGCGCTGCGCCGGCTCGAGGCGCAGAGCGACAAGCTTGGCAACTCGGCCTGGATCGAAGCCTGGACCGAGGCCGATCCCGCCTCCGGGTTCCGTTTCCAGATTGTCGGCGAAGGCGGCTCCGGCTTCGTGCGCGGCCGCGTGCTCAGGCCGTGGCTCGACAGCGAGAAGAAGATGTGGGCCGCCGGCGATCCCGAGCGCGCCTCCTTCACGCACGAGAACTACACCTTCGACGACCGCGGCGCGACGCCGGACGGCCTCGTCCGCCTCGCCGTGAAGTCGCGTCGCAAGGATCTGCTGCTCGTCGACGGGTCGATCTTCGTCGACCCCGACGACGGCGATCTCGTGCGCGTCGAAGGACGGCTGTCGAAAACGCCGTCGTTCTGGACCCGGCGCGTCGAAGTCGTGCGCCACTATCAGCGGATCCAGGGCGTGCGCGTGCCGGTGTTGATTGAATCGGTCGCGAGCGTGCTCATCGCGGGCCGCTCGACCTTCAAGATGACCTACGACTACGAGACCATCAACGGCCAGCAGGTCGGCTCCCCGCAGCCGACGGTGACGCCGGTGGCCAAGCCACCGCGGCCGGCCGGCTTCTGAGGGGCAGCAAAAAGGCCCCGAAACGCAGACCTTTTCAGGCCGCGGTCCCGGATCTACTCCGAAATCCCCCCTGTTTCCGCCACTTTCGAGCAATGCCCGTGGCACTGCCGTTGCTCTCAACACGGCCGTATCGCCAGACTCGTTCCGGATTCCCAGGCCCGCGGTCACTGATCGCCCGGAAAGCGGGCCACCGGTGTGTCTCCGAATCGGAGTTGCTCGTGGTGGAGAACTGTGGATAACGCCAGCGTCATCAGGATCGTCCTCGCCGATCGTCAGGAGATTTTCCGGGAAGGATTGAAGCGGCTGCTCGAGTCCGAGCCCGGTTTCGTCGTCGTCGGCGGCGCCGGCACGCCCGCCGAAGTGCTGCAACTGGTTTTGGAGCTCGATCCCGACGTGCTGCTCCTCGATCTGGGGCTGCACGGCAGCGGCAGCCTCGAGATTCTGAAGGCGCTCGCGCAGAAGCCGTACCGCGTGCGCACCATCGGCCTGACGGCGGCGGTGGAAGAGGAGATGCTGAAGGCCGCGGTCCGGCATGGCGCGCGCGGCACGATTCGCAAGGAGTCGGCGACGCCGCTCCTCTTCAAGAGCATCCGCACGGTCGTCGAGGACGACACGTGGATGTGCCCCGATCCCGCGGCCGCGGCCGCCGAGTCGGAAGGCCAGCCGGCGGATGCGAGCGTCGAGGCGCAGGCGAAGAAATTCCGCCTGACACGCCGCGAGATGGACATCGTCTCGGCGGTCGCCGCCGGCGAATCGAACAAAGGGATTGCGCAGCGCCTTTCGCTCAGCGAAGACACGGTCAAGCACCACGTGTCGCACGTGTTCGACAAGCTCGGCGTGTTCTCGCGCCTGGAGCTTGCGATCTTCGCGTTGAACCACGATCTGGTGGCAGACATCGCCGAACTTTTTCGTTGACCGTGTCGACAGCGAGGGTGACCAGGACGGCCGCGAGTGACGCGGCGCCCCTCACCCGCACCAGTCCAGCACCCGCTCGAGGCCCATGGAGAACCCGCGCGTCATCCGCATCGTGCTCGCCGATCATCAGCTGATCTTCCGCGACGGCATGAAGTCGTTGCTCGAAGCGCAACCAGAATTCGCGGTGGTCGGCGAATCCGGCAGCGGTACGCAGACGCTGCGTCTGGTGCGCGACCTGCACCCGGACGTGCTGGTGCTCGACATGGCGATGCCCGGCGGCGGGCTGGTGGTGCTGAAGAAGCTGTCGGCGATGCCTCAGCCGGTGCGCACGATCGCGCTCGCGCCGATTGCCGACAGCGAGATGATGATGACCTCACTGCAGCACGGCGCCCGCGGCGTCATCGGCCGCGAGTCGACGACGGCGATGCTGTTCAAGAGCATCCGCACCGCAACCACCGACCAGTACTGGATCGGCCGCGACGACGTCGGCTTGATCGTCGAGCGGATGCGGCAGCTGGCGCAGCAGTGCGAGGCAGACCAGCACGCGAAGAGGTTCAAGCTGACGCGGCGCGAGATGGACATCGTCACCGCCGTCGCCGCCGGCGAATCGAACAAGGGCATCGCCGAGCGGCTCTCGCTCAGCGAGGACACGGTCAAGCATCACGTGTCGCACGTCTTCGACAAGCTCGGCGTCTACTCGCGTCTCGAGCTGGCGGTGTTCGCGATCAACCACAAGCTCGTGAAAGACGCGCCGCTCGCATCGTGAGAGGGAGATTAGAAATCGACCTCGCCCTCGGAAAAATGCGATTTCGCCCGGTCGAAACGCGTCCACGATCGTGCGACGCTTCCCCCACCTAGCGGCTATTTCCGCGCCTCGCTCCCTCTCCTAATCTGATCCCCCGACGCAACCACGCGTCGTTCAGCGGCGTGCGCTCGCAGTCGCCCGCCTGTTTCATTACACCATCGGGGGAGGACACTTCACATGCCTCGGTCGAACGCTACCCGTGTCGCTCATACGACAAGACGCCCGTTCTCGTTGTCGGCGCTCTGCGCCATGTTCATAGCCGCCGCCGCGTCCGCCGTTCCCGCCCAGGCGCAGAGCGAGCCGCTGCTGGTCGTCGCCAGCGGCAGCTCGATGGTCAACTTCGGCAATCAGCCGATCAACACGACGACCGCGCCGAAGGCGGTCCTGCTCCAGAACGCAGGCACCGCGGGGCTGTCGGTGGCGAGCGTCACGCTCACCGGCACCAATCCCGGCGACTTCATCCTCGCCAACAACGGATGCAGCACGCTCGCGCCCGGCGGAACCTGCTCGATCACGGTCCAGTTCAAGCCGGCGACCGCCAACTCGCGCAGCGCGCGGCTCCGCATCGTCGACAACGCCTCGGGCAGCCCGCATCTCATCCCGCTCGTGGGCAACGGCATCGATCCGACCGTGCGGCCGAAGGTCATCGGCCCGATTGACGCGCGGACCGGCTACCCGGCGTCGATCACCGATCAGAACGGCGTGACGCTGGGCCTCTGCTGGGACGATCCGAACCTGTGCCTCACGACGTTGCCCGACCCGACCGCGCCGCCCGCGGTGCGCGACGACGTGGTCAACTTCCCGGATGAATCGTTCTGGTACTCGCTCGAGGCCGAAATCGATCCGTGGCCGTTCGGTCAGCGCGCGCTCCTGGTGATCGCACAGGAAGCGGCGTTTGTCGGCGACATGGTGCCGGGCGGGCAGGCGATGTTCGGCCGTGTCCGCATTCGCGTCGACGGCCTGCAGCCGCTCACCACCTATCGTTTCACGCATCCGTACGGGCGCGACCTGATCACGACCGATGAGGACGGCCAGATCTTCTCGACCGAGGACATCGGCTGCCTGTCGACGCCGTGCGATTACACGCTGGCGACGACGTCGCGCGTGTGGCCGTTCCTGAAGTGGGATCCAAACGTCGCGCCCGCGGCGCCGGCCGGCTATCTCGGCGACTTCAACGTGCTGCACCCGGTGGTTGGCAGCCCGATCGGGCAGAACGTCTTCCGGATCGAACAGGTGAACGGCAGCAACTTCCAGCTGATCGGGGAAACGAATCTGTTCGCGCTGTCCGGCAAGATCGTCGGCGCGCCGACGGCGCCGCCGCCGGTCGGCACGGTGATCGTGCCTGACGTCGTGCAGCAGCTGCAGGCGGATGCGCAGGGGAACATCTCCGGCGCGGGCCTCGCGGTCGGCGCGATCACGACCGCGACCAGTTCGACGGTGTCCGCCGGCCGCGTGATCAGCCAGAGCCCGGCCGCCGGCGCGAGCGTCGCGGCCGGCAGTGCGGTCTCGTTCGTCGTCTCGATCGGTCCCTCGCTCGTCACGGTGCCGAACGTCGTCGGCCAGGCACAGGCAGTCGCGCAGGGCAACGTCGCCGCCGCCGGGTTGACCAACGGCGCGGTGACGACCACGAATCACGCGACGATTCCGGCCGGCCAGGTGATCAGCCAGAGCCCCGCTTCTGGTTCGAGTGTTGTGCCAGGCTCGGTCGTGACGCTGGTGGTCTCGCTCGGTCCGTCGCTCGTCCCGGTGCCGAACGTCGTTGGCCAGACGCAGGCGGCTGCGCAGGGCAGCGTCACCGCTGCCGGCCTCACCAACGGTGCGGTCTCGAGCGTGAACCACGCCACGGTTCCGGCGGGCCTGGTGATCAGCCAGAGCCCGGTCGCGGGCACCAGCGTGCTGCCCGGTGCCGCCGTGTCGCTGGTGGTGTCGCTCGGCCCCGCGTCGACCTCGCAGCCGCCGTCGCCGATGGCGACGGTCTTCGCTGATGGCACCGGCGCGCGCACGGTGACGCTGAGCACGACCGCGCCGAACGCGGTGCTCGTCGCGCTGGCGGCTTCGGACGGCCCGACGACCGGCGCGAACAACCAGAACCTGACGATCGCCGGCGGCGGGCTCACCTGGACGCGCGTGCAGCGCGTCGCGGTGCAGCGCGGCGTCGCCGAGATCTGGACGGCGACGGCGCCCGCGGTGCTGACCAACGCCAGCATCACCAGCACACAGTCGGTGACCACGGTGCTCGGCGCCCCGGTCAACCAGTCGCTGACCGTGATCGCGTTCGCCAACGCGAGCGGCGTCGGTGCGTCGAACACCGCAAACGGCGCCACTGGCGCGCCGCGGGTGACGCTGGTGACGCAGGGCGACGGCTCGGCGATCTACGGCGTCGGCATCGACTTCGATCGGGCGGTGGCGCGCACCGTGCCCGCCGGCCAGACGAAGGTGCACGAGTTCCTCGCGCCGAGCGGCGACACGATGTGGATGCAGTCGCTCAACGCGACGACCGCGCCCGCCGGATCGACGGTGACGCTGAACGACACGGCGCCGGCCAACGATCAGTGGAACTTCGCGATCGTCGAGATCCGGAGGTAGCCGGGTAGCGGAGATCAGGAGGGCAGGAGATCAGGAGGGCAGGAGATCAGGAGCGTTCGGCTCCTGGTCTTCTGCTCCTGGGAAGCAGCCGATGCGAGGCTGCCGATTTGTTCTCGAGCTCTGCTTCGTGAACGTCGTAGTGGGCAGCGGGATTCCCGAACCGGAGCGACGCGAGTTCACCACGCCTGCCGGGCAGCCTTGAAGGGCTGCGGAACGCACGCATTCGTGCCAGGAGCTCGCCGAAGTCGAATGGCTTCGTGAGGTCTCATCAAGTCGACACGTCGAACGCGTTCCAACGCGTAACCCGGCAGCACGTTGAACGTCCCGATTGTTCAGCTCCAACACCACGAGCCGCACCCGACATCATTGAACGCGACGACGATGAACGCTTGATCACGCAGCGCATCAGCCACGCCGGCATGAAGCCCGCCGACCTCATCTGACTTTCGGAATTCGTTCGACGTTCAACGCGCATCGTAAAAGCGCACAGCTTCCGAGTTGAATTTCCCGGCGGCCTCGACAAGATGCGACCGAACGCGGCATCGCTCCCGTGTATTCGTTTTTGTTCGAATTTTGTCGTTGATGTCCGTCGGGTATAGATGCGGCCGCATCTTTCAGCGGTGCCTTCGCGCGGCTGACCACGCTGTGGCTTCCGCTGTGCACTGCGAGGCCCGGGAGGAACCAGTTACATGAGCTACACGCGCGGCAGGTTTCGCGGGCGATCATGGTTCTCGTTCATCGTCGGCCTCTGGGTGATTGCGATTGTCGTGCTGGCCGTGCGCGTGCGCGCCGGCGCACCGCTGCAGACCGCGGCGTTCCAGGCGATCGTGCTCAAGCCGTCACTGCCGGAGGCGCCGTTCAATCTCCGGTTCTTCAGCGGCGCGGTCAAGACCAACTCGCGCGGCGAGATCATCACCGGATTCTCCGAGCGATCCGGTCAAGCGGCTGGTCGGCGCCGAATCGGCCGGCGAGCGCGCGGGCGTCGAACGCTTCACCAAGATTCTGTTCGGGGTGAATTATTTCGACGGCCGTCCGGATCCGGGCACGCGCCTCGACCCGAACAACCAGATCCTCAAGAGCGGCAGCCAGCACTGGCCGTTCGTGCCGCAGCCCTTCCGCAGCTGGCCGAACGCGCTCGCGCTGACGCCCAACGGCGCGAAGCTCTACGTCACACTGCCGGGGCGCGAGGGCTACCCGGACTGGCGCGTGGCATCGGTCGACACCGCCTCGCGCCGCGTGCTGCGCTGGATCAACTTGAATGTCGCGGGGCAGCCGCGCGGAACCCGGCCGGTCGCCATCGCGGTCTCGCCGGTCAACACCGCGATCTTTGCGCGTCCGTACGCCGTCGTGCTCAACCAGTACGCGAACTTCGCCAGCGTCATCGACACCGGCAACGACACGGTGCTCGGGCAGTTCGAAACCGATTTCTACGCCGAGGATCTGGTCTTCAACGCGGCCGGCACGCGTCTCTACACGACCGATCGCTTCAAGGACCAGGTGCGCGCCTTCCGCATCGATCCGGGTCCGTCGTTCACCCAGATCGCCGAGATTCCGACCGGCACGACCGATCTCGACCGCTCGAACCCGCGCGATCTCTCGATCAGCGCCGACGGCTCGACCCTCTACGCCGCCAACACGCTCGGCCACACGATCGCCGTGATCGACATCGCCGGCGACGCCAACACGCTGGTGCGGACGATGCCGGTCGGCGGCCTGGCGACCGACGTGAAGGTCGCCGGGCGCTGGGGCATCGTCTCGGGCCACTCGACCAACAGCGTGCTGAATCAGCCGGAGACCGGGCCACGGGCTGCCGAAGATCGTCGAACGGCGCAGGCGATCCGCAACACCGGCCAGCCGCTCGGCTACACGCCGGTGATGTCGGACGCGACGCGCGCCACCACCTTCGACGACCTGGGCAGCGAGCTGAACGTCTTCGACACCGCGACCAACCAGTTCGTGTTCCGCTACGTCGACTTCGAGCGCGACCAGTCGATGCTCGCGGTGCCGGGGCAGCTCGTCGACCTCGCCGATCACGCGGCGGCGCAGGAGATCATCCGCGGCAGCGGCCCCGAGCAGCTCTTCGTCAGCGGCAACCTGCTGTTCGTCTCGCAGCTGCACTCCGACAAGGTCGAGGTCTTCCTGATCAACCAGAACCCGGCGAGCCCGTCGCGGCATCCTGACCGAGCTCGGGCTCGAGTTCACCGGCGGCATCACGCCGCAGGGCCTCGCCGTCTCGCCGGACGGCCGCACCGTCTACGTCGCCAACATGCAGACCGAGGACGTGTCGTTCCTCGGCGTCGGCGCCAACGGCGCACTCAGCCGCCAGGGTTTCCTGACCGTCGGCGTCACCGGCAACACGCCCGATCCGACCAAGGGCGGCAACGGCCAGAACCTGTTCGCGACGCACGAAGAGATCGGACTGCGCTGGCTGTTCACCGCAGTCGTACTCCGACGACGGCCAGAAGTCGTGCGGCCATTGCCACTGGCAGAGCCGCCACGACGGCGGGCAGTGGAACGTCGGCGGCAACGCGATCGGCGGCCCGAAGATCTGCGCCGCAGAACAAGGACACCTCCGACAACTGGCCGGAGTGGTTCGAGGGGCTGAGCAGCGACATGAACTCGTACCTGTCGTCGTGCAACGGCGAGCTGGTCGGTGCCGAGCGGCCGACCGCGCTCTTCCCGCAGCCGGCGCTCGCCGATCGGCTGCGCGCGCGCGAGGAGTTCGTGCTGCGCAAGACCGAGGAGAACTCGCGCGCCATCGGCCGGCCGGAGCTCTCGCGGCAAGGCGTTCAAGATCGGCTACTACGACATGGGCTTCCTGCAGATCCTGTGGACGCAGAACGAGACGCGGCTGATGCCGAACCCGCTGCGCCAGGTTCCTGACAGCGACGGAGGCGGCGGCGGTCGCGCAGGGCAAGGCGCTCTTCACCAACGAGGTCGGCGCAGGGCGGCGCCGGCTGCGCGAGCTGCCACCACAACGGCAACAAGCGCACCAACGGCGTGGTCGACGACACGTTCCAGGACTTCAACATCCACGAGCCGGGCGTGGTCGCCGAGACCACGGTCGACAACGAGGGGCCGTTCACGCGGCTGACCAACGACTACTTCTTCAAGAAGTTCGATGCCGCCGCAGGATCTCGGCGGCCGGCAGAACATCGCGAGCCGGAACACCAAGCACCTGCGCTCGTTCTGGGACAGCGTGCCGCGCTGGCTGCACCACGGCGACGCGCACACGATTCGCGAAGTCCTGCTCGGCCCCGACTCGCCGCTGCTGCAGCCGCGGGAGCGCGGCTTCAACTTCCGCACCGTGCGCACCGATCACAGCCGCGTGACCGCGTTCGACTTCCTCGGCGGCCCGGCGGTCCGGCTGCCGACCGAGGTGCCGATCACCTTCGCCGACTCGCGCGACAACGGCAGCTGCACGCAGCTGGCGGGCGACGGCCGAGGGCCGATCTGCGTCAGCCTCGACAGCCCGTTCGTGCGCAGGGCAGGCGCGGATCCGGCTTACGACGCGCTGGCGTATCCGGAAGGGCGGCTGCGAGATCGATCGGCTCGGCACGAACAACGTCGCGCCGCTGGTCGTCAACGGCCGCATCAACCCGACGCTGGCGGCCAATCACATCCGGGTGATCCCGGACACGCACGGCCGAACGTCACAACTGTCGGCGGCGCAGATCGAAGCGCTGTCGATGTATCTCAAGTCGCTGCAGAAATAGAAAGGAAGGAGGGAACTTCGCGCACGCACGTACCGCTGTTCCGCTGTTTCGCTGTAACGCAGTTCCGCTGTACGACGAGGGGACGGCCGGGTGGGGTCGTCCCCTTTCTTTTTGGCCGCCGATGGTGCCCTTATTCGTCGGCGTCGATCGAGATGTCGACCGGCGCTGAATCGCGGGACTGGTTGAACCGCAGCAGCGCCATCGCCGGCGGATCGTAGCGCAGCTGGAACAGCCCTCCGGACGTCGCGCGGGTTCGGCCGATGGCGTCGCGGTTCGGCGCGCGGTGCGCGCTGACCTCCCAGTCGAGCGGCCCGCCGTTCCTCGCGACGATCTGCCCCGACACCGACACCACGCCGGCCTCGACGATGACGAGCAGGTGGACGTCGATCTCGCCGCCCGGCGCCGCGAATCGCAGGAAGCGCGGCTGGCTCGCTGCCGCGGACTCTTCGGAATCGCTCTCGTCTTCGTAACCGGCCGCGACTCGGACGATCGGCGAAGAAGGCGTCGAGATCGGCGACCGCGCGGCGATCGGCTGCGTCCGCGGTGAACAACGCAATCGCATCGTCGACCACGTCGTCCGGGACCTCGCAATCCATTTCCGCCGCGGCAATTTCGGCGAGGCGCGTCAGTCCCGCGGCGGTCTTCTCGCAGTGGGCGCAGGTGGACAGGTGCTCGCGGACCTGTTCGCGCGCCGCCGCCGTGCCGAGGCCGCGAACGTAGTCGACGAGCGTGCCGAAGGCGACATGTGTCACAGCAGGCTGCGTCCCCGGCGCCGGACCCTGGGCGTGGCCGATGAACAGCCGGTCGAATGCGCTCAGTATAGGCAGAAAGGCGGTCGTACCCATCAGGGTGTTTCACACCTCGGCTCGTGGACACGAGGTGCACGACACGGTGCGGATCGTGCGCACTCAGCGCCGACTCCCGTACCGTCGAGAATGCGCTGCAGCTTCTTCAGGCACCGCGAGCGAGTCAGCCCGATCGAGCCAGTGGCGAGTCCGAGACGCTGCGCCACGGCCTCGTACGGCAGCGGCGGATCCTCGTAGAAGAGCAGCCGGACGAGCACCTGGCACCGCGGCGGCAGCTGCGTCGATCGCCGAGCGCATCGCCTCGTCGCGCTGCCGCAGCTCGAGCTCCGACGACGGCGGGGTGCTGAGCGTGTCGAACGCTGCTTCGATATCGCCGGCTTCGCGCCGCGCGCGTTTGATGAAGCCGCGTTTCCAGTGATAGGCCTGATGCGCCGACACGGTCATGATCCACGACCGCAGGTTCTGCTGATTGCGCAGGCGCGGCAGCGAGACGAACAGCTCGGCGCAGACCAGCTGGAACACGTCGGCGGCGTCGGCGCTGCTCGCGCGGTAGCGCCGGGCGAAGAAGTACATCACGTTCTGGTAGCGGCGGATCAGCGCCGACCACGCCGCCTCGTCTCCCCGCAGGCACGCCGTCACGAGCTGTTGATCGGTCCATGCCGACATCGGCGTCGAGAGGATCTCGATGTCGCCCAGCAGGCGCGGCGCCGCCGGGGCAGCCGGCGTGTACTGGTTCACGTTCGCGGTCGAATTGATCATCGAAAACTCCACCCTTCGCCGACATGTGCGCGCTGAAGAGGTGGATCGAGGGTACGGGATGAGCTGAGGGCGATCAACGTGGAATCAGGCGTTTTCAGGCCAGAAAACGCATGTTTTAGGGCGCGGCGACGACTCTTTAATGTCCGTCTAACGAAGGAGAGAAGAAGGCTGAAAGGCGGAAAGGCGGAAGGGAAGGCTGAAAGGCTGGAAGGCGGGAAGGCGGGAAGGCGGAAGGCTGAAAGGTGGTCAGGTGCGGGACGAGACGAACGCGCCGATCGTCGCTTCGAGCGTGCTCAGGCGCAGCGGCTTCGCGAGGAAGCCGTTCATGCCGGCGTCGCGGCAGCGCGCTTCGTCGCTCTCCATCACGTTGGCGGTGAGCGCGAGGATGAAGGGCGGTAGATCGGCTTCACTCGCCCTGATGCGGCGTGTGGCCTCGAGCCCGTCGATGTCCGGCATCTGCACATCCATCAGGATCAGGTCGTAGTGCCGCTGGCGCGCGCGCTCGACCGCTTCGATGCCGCTCGCCGCTTCATCCGCGCCCAGCCCGAGCTCGGCGAGCATCATCCGGACGACGCGCCGGTTCGCATCGTTGTCTTCGACGAGCAGGATCGAGAGCGACACGCCCTGGAACGGCAGCTCCGCAGACGTCGCGGTGTCGGCCTTCGCGAATGCCGCGGCGCCGATCGCCTTCGCGAGCTCGTCGTGCAGCGCCTGCGCCCGCACCGGCGTTGCGACGACGCGTCCCGACAGCGGACGATCGCGATGATCGGCGGGGCGTCGCACGACCTTGATCTCCGGCACGTGCTGGAGACCCCACTGCTCGCGGTTCATCAGCAGCGACGCATACAGCGTCCCCTCGGCCGCCGACGCGTCGACGACGATCGCATCGATCTCCGCGGCATCCGGACGAGGCCATCCGTTGCCGCCGGCCTCAGTGACGCGCGTCCCCCACGCGTTGAGGAGCGAACGCACCTCGTCGCCGACGATGCCGTCGGCGAGCGACGTGAGGACGCGGACGCCGGCCAGCCGATCGCGTTTGCGCGCCGCTCCGGCGCTTTCCGCGGAGAACACGAACGTGAACGTCGAACCAGCACCTTCGCGGCTCTCGACCGTCAGCGAGCCGCTGAGGAGCCGGCTGAGGCGCTCCGAGATCGCCAGCCCGAGACCGGCGCCACCGACCTGCCGGTTCGGACCGGTCTCGAGCTGGCTGAACCGCTGGAACAGCTTGTGGTGGAGGTGTGCGGGGATCCCGCTGCCGGTGTCGCTGACGCGGATCGTCACGCTGGCGTGTTCACCATCGACCTGCGCGGCGACGCGAAGGGCCACCTCGCCCGCGTCGGTGAACTTGACCGCGTTCGACAGGAGGTTGATGAGGACCTGGCGCACGCGGTCCTCGTCAGCGACGACGTCGGGCACGCCGGGGTCGATCACGTATCCGACCTCGAGCCCCTTGCGCGCGGCAAGCTCGGTCACCGTGTCGAGCGCTTCCTCGATCACGCTTTCCAGCGAGAAGCGCACCGGCGTCAGCGCCATCAGCCCCGCTTCGATCCGCGAGTAGTCGAGGACGTCGTTGATCAGGCTGAGCAGCACGATCGCGCTGCTGCGCAGCATGCGGACCAGCTCGCGCTGGCCGGAGCCGAGGTCGGTGGCCTTCAAGAGATCGGCGATGCCGATGACGCCGGTGAGCGGCGTCCGCAGCTCGTGGCTCATCGTCGCGAGGAAATCGCTCTTGATCCGCGCGGCGGCTTCGGCCGCTTCCCGGCGGTTGAAGAGGTAGATGCCGATCGCGGTGCCGAGCAGCGTGCTCACCACCATCAGGCTGAGCCGGGTGATGTCGCCGCGCGCGCGCGCCCGCTGTTCCGCGACCTGCCGGTCCGCATCCCGATCGAAGGCGCGCTTCATGTCGCTGACCGCCTTCAGCACTCCGTCGAAGCCCTCCGTGCCCTGCCGCTCATCGAGCGCGACTCCCTCGGCCAGGCTGCCTTCGAGGATGAGGCCGATGACTTCGTCGCGGACGAGCGAGTAGCGGCGCCACGCTTCGGCGACCTTCTGCAGCGCCTCACGCATGTGCGGGGTGTCGAGCAGCACCGGCCGGGTGTCGAGCAGACGCTCCACGCTCGCTTCGGCCGCCCGCGACTGCTCGACGTATTGCAAGCTGGCGATTGGCGTCGGTGGTATGCAGCGCGTAGAGCAGGATGCGCCGCACCTCCTCGCTCTCGAGCAGCAGGTCGTCGGTCAGCTCGTCGATCTCCTCGAAGCCCTGATAGAGCTGGTGGGTGTCCTCGGCGGACTGCTGCAGGTCGCGGGCGACGATCCAGCCGAGCGCGAGCACCATCATCGTGACCGCGGCGAGCACGGCGATCGTGTCGTAGCGCATCCGCCGCGCTGGCACAGCCGTGTTTCTCACCACAACGGCCAGCTCACTTTGCCGGCGCGGACGCCGCGCCGCAGCGGATATTGCGCGTCGCCCGGCAGCAGGTTGTCGATCGAGAGGACCTTGACGCTGTTGTCGACTTCGTCGGCGCGGACGTAGCCGATGGCGCCCGGCGTGTTGAAGACGAAGCGCAGCATCAGGCTCGCCGACTGAATCGATCGCGGCCCCCTGGTGACGACGCCGCGAAACGTCTGGAGCAGCACGTGCCGTTCGTAGTCGGCCTCAGACAGCCCGCAGATCGCCCGCAGCGCTTCTTCCCGCTCGGCCTGACCTTTTTCGCGGAGCACCACCGTGATCCTGCGCCCCTGCGGCCAGGTCTGCGTCTCCAGCATGAAGATCCGCCGCAGCTCCGCCGAGCCAAGCGTATCGCTCGGGTTGGCGCGGTGGACGATGATCGCCAGCGCATCGCTGCCGGCCTGACCGTGGGCGACGTGCGCGCCCGCGACCAGCCAGACAGCGGCCGCGAGGACGGCAACGACCGCGGTGCGGTGGTGTCCTCTCATCGCCTTCAGAACACGAACACCAGCTGGGTGCGCAGCGTATCGATGCCGCGGAGCGCGCCTTCATCCGATCGTTCGGTACTGCGCCTTCAGGCCAATCCACGTCGCCGGATCGATGCGCACTCCGACGGTGTGGATGCGCGAGGATTCGATGCCGCCGATGAATGGCGACAGCGGATCGATGGCGAGACGATCGAATCGATAGTACGGACGCGTCTTCCCCCACGCTCTCGATGCCTGAACGTAGCCGCCGTTGCTGTTTGCCGGACTGCCGTTTCCAGCGCGATAGGAGAGGCGGAGCCATTCCGCCATCACCTCGGCGGCAGGCGTGCGATAGACTGCGTAGGCCGCCGGAATCCTCAGCCCGACGTCCGAACCGGTCGCATCACGAGTCTCGTCACGGTAGAACGACGCGCCGACCTCCAGCCCGCGCCAGCGATCCGGGCGCAGCGACACACCCACGTTGGTCGCCTTGGCGCCGTTCTGATCTTGCCCTTCCGCGCCGTCCTCCTCCAGCCACGAGCGGCCGTTGCCGACTTCCGCAAGGTAATGAAGGGCCGATCCGGTGTGCGGCACTGTGCCGCGCGCGCTGATGCCGACGTCATGGACCGGCAGCACGCCTCCCTCGTCCTCGAAGGCGAAGACGCGCGGCCGGCCGATCGGCGTTTCGAAGTACGCCCCATGGTGGAACGCGGTGTTGTAGAAGCCAATCCCGGTGTGATAGCGACCGGCTGACAGCTGCAGGTAATCGGCGACGCGGAAGGTCAACTGCAGCCGCTCGAGGTCGGTGACCACCTGCGTATTGGCGCCGCTCGCCTCCATCACGACCTCGGCGAGCACGCTGACGCGGTCGTTGATCGCGGCGGTCACGAATAAATCGAATTGCCCGAGCGCGAAGGAGTTGGGCGTGTCCGGCCTTCTCGGTCGCGGCCCAGTCGACCGAGCCGAACGCGCGCACCATCAGGTTCAACGCCGGTTCGGCCTGCGCGTCCGCGGCTCGGCGCGTCCGGCGGTTGCGCGAGCGCGACAGGTGCGGTGACCGCGAGCACGATGCACGCGAGAGCCGCCGTCGCTGACGCGCGGGCGCGGTGCCACGCGCGGCCGCAGGTCATGCAGGCTCCGCGTATCGCAGCTGGATGCAGACGCTGATTCTACCGCCGGGTGCGGAGACGGCCTGCACGGATCCGCCGCAACGTCTGATGATCCGGTCGGCGGTCCGCAGTCGAAGCGGTCCGCTGCCGAGCGCCGGCGCGGCGCCGGCGTCCTGAGGCGACACCGTCAGGCACTGCCAGGTATGCGGCCAGAACGCATCCTCGCCGCCGGCGACGACGATCTCGACGATGTCGCTCGTCACGCAGCAACCCGGCTGCCGGTCCGGCGTGAATCGAGAGGCGCGCGCTGTTGCGGCGATGGCGCACGGCGTGCTCGACGACCAGCGAGACCGCGCGCGCCAGCAGGCCCTCGTCGCCGGCAACCACGATCTCTTTCAGCGACGGATCGATCGTCGAACGCCGTCGCGGCGTTCGAGGCGTAGCGTTCGACCACCCGCGCGAACAGCCGATCCGGGCGCGCGCGCCTCGCCGGCAGCGGATCGTCGTCGCCCTGCTCACCGAGAAACGTGAGGTCGCCAGTCAGCTCCACCAGTTCGGCAACCGACGCGGCGATGCGGGCCAGCGCGTCGCGATAGGCGGCGGCCGAGCGTTCCCGGCGCAGCGCGATGTCCACTTCGCCCGACAGCGCGGCGAGCGGTGTCCGCAGCTCGTGCGCGACGGCCGCGGCAAACGCCTCGAGCTGCTCCGATGGCGGTTCCTGCAGCGGGCTCACTGCGGCGACAGTCCCTTCGTCAGGACGTAGCCGCCGCGGCGGACGGTGCGGAGCATGGCTCCCGCGGGGCCGAGCTTCTTGCGCAGGTAGCTGACGTAGACGTCGATGACATTCGAGCCGTTGGTGTCCCGGTCCCAGACGCGCTGGAACAGCTCGTCGCGCGAGATGATCTGCTCGGCCCGCATCATCAGGCACTCGAGCAGGCGGAACTCGGTGTGCGAGGTGATCACCGGCATGCCGTCGACGGTGACGGTGCGCACCCGCGGATCGAGCTCCACCGGGCCGTACGAGAGCACGGTTTCGAGCTGCCGCGAGCGGCCGCGGCGCGTCACCGCGCGCAGCCGTGCGACGAGCTCCTCGAAGGCGAACGGTTTGGCGAGGTAATCGTCGGCGCCAGCATCGAGGCCGCGGACGCGGTCCTTGACCCCGCCGCGTCCGGTCAGGAGCAGGATCGGCGTGTCGATGCCGCGTGTCCGCAGCCGCCGGCAGACGACGAAGCCGTCGTGATCGGGTAGCTGCACGTCGAGCACGATCGCGTCGAACCCGCCGTCAATCGCGCACGCCTCGGCGGACGTCGCGTCGGCGGCGGTTTCGACGCGAAACAACTCCTCCCGCAGGCCCCGAGCCAGCAGCTCGCGCGTCGCCGCGTCGTCCTCGGCGATCAACACGCGCATGGCGGTGAAGACGGGGTCAGACAAGAACTGCGGGTCTGACGCCGATGTCCTGAGCGCAAGATACATTTCGCGGAAGCACAACCCCCGCCACTCCCACCGTCGACGGTTTCAGCGCGAAAAGTCGCCGTTTATGCGCCCCTTATGCGCGGCGGGCAGACAGAAGTCCGTCGCGGAGGCGACTAATTTTTTTGTCCCGCAGGTATCGCCTCGCAGCCGCCAGGCCCCTACGGAGATGCACTCGAATCAGGAAAACGGCATTGACAGCTGACGACCAGGCATGCGCGTGCCGGCCGTCGTGTCGCTCCGGCCCGCCGACGCGGGCCCGCGCCGTCTCTCACTGAGATCGCCGGTGCGAGGTGGGGACTTCACGTGGAGGAGAACAGCATGCGCAACTTGCAGACACGGCGCGTCACAACAGCCCAAGGCCGGGAGCGAATCATGAAAAGCATGAAACCACTGACGTTTCGGCGTGTCCGCGCCCAGAAGCACTGGGCGTTCGTGACCACGCTCGCGATGCTCATGTCGAGCCTCGGCGGGCCTCTCGTCGTTCCATCCGTCGTCAAAGCCCAGACCGCGCCGGTCGGGCAACGGCTTCAACATCGACGCCGGCGACCTGCGCTTCATCTACGAACAAATTCAAGTCGCCCAGGCGCACGCCGCCGGCGGCACGCTGTTCGGCAACGGTCCGCTGCAGGTGTCGCGATCCGCAGTTGCCCCGCGGCCTCCGCACCGTCGACGGGTCGTTCAACAACATCGTCCACGGCCAGGAGTTCTTCGGCGCCGCCGATCTCAAGTTCCCGCGCCTGACGACGCCGGTGTTCCGCCCCGCGGAAACGCTGACGATCGATCCGGACGGTCCGGGCGGACAGGCCGTCGGACAGGCGACGCTCGTACGCCCAGAAGAAGGGGGCCGTCAGCGACTCGCAGCCGCGCATGATCAGCAACCTGATCGTCGATCAGACGGCTGCGAACCCGGCGGCGCTCGCCGCCGCGGCCAACCCCTGCGGTGAGGGCGGCTTCGTCTGCGGCGGCAGCACCGATCCGGATCCGATCACCGGCTCGCTGTTCATCCCGAACATCACCCCCGACTTCGGCTTGTCGGCGCCGTTCAACCTGATGTTCGCCTTCTTCGGCCAGTTCTTCGACCACGGCCTCGACCTGGTGACCAAGGGCGGCGGCACCGTGATCATGCCGCTGAAGGCGGACGATCCGCTCGATTGCCGGCCCGGACCACATCTTCGGCAACGCCGACGACCTGCCGGTCGATCAGCGCTTCATGGTGATGACGCGCGCGACCAATCTGCCCGGTCCCGACGGCGTCCTCGGCGACAACCCGGCGACGCCGCAGGACGAGAGCGCCGACGACATCCAGGACGGCATCAACACGACGACGCCGTGGGTCGACCAGAACCAGACCTACACGTCGCACCCGTCGCACCAGGTGTTCCTGCGCCAGTACATCATGGTCGGCGGCCGGCCGCAGCAGACCGGCAAGGTGCTCGACGGCGATCACTGCGGACCGCGCGGCACCATCGCCAGCACCGATCCGCGGCTCGGCAGCGATTCGATCTGCAACATCGGCAACTGGGCGCAGGTGAAGGCCGCAGGCGGCGACGATGCTCGGCATCCGCCTCACCGACAATGACGTCTTCGACGTGCCGCTGATCCTCACCGACCCGTACGGCCACTTCAAGCCCGGCGCGAACGGCTTCCCGCGCCTCGTGCTCCCCGGCAACGTCCTCGTCGAGGGCAACCCGGCGGCCAACGGCGGGCAGGGACATCACGATCCCCGCAAACGCGTTCCGTACCGGCCATGCATTCCTCAACGACATCGCGCACAGCGCGGTGCCGACGCCCGGAGGACCTGACGCCGACCTGGTGGCCGGCACCAGCCTGCAGACGCCGCAGCCTCCAGGCACCTACGACAACGAGCTGCTCAACCTGCACTTCGTCACCGGCGACGGCCGCGGCAACGAGAACATCGCACTGACCGCGGTGCACCAGCTGTTTCACGCCGAGCACAACCGCCTCGCACACGAGATGGATCGCTCGATCTCGGGCGCGCCTGGTCAGCCGAGCCTGCTGACGCCGGCCGAAGTCGCGGCCTGGCACTCGATCGACACCGGCTCGGGCTGGGACTACAACGAGCGTCTCTTCCAGGCGGCGCGCTTCGCGACCGAGATGCAGTATCAGCACCTCGTGTTCGAGGAGTTCGCGCGCAAGGTCCAGCCGCTCATCAACCCGTTTCTCGGCGGCATCACCTCGATCAACGGCGCCATCTCCGCCGAGTTCGCGCACACCGTCTATCGCCTCGGGCACTCGATGCTGCCGGAAGTCGTCACCCGCTTGAACGCCAATGGAAGCCAGAACGACATGCGGCTGTTCGATGCCTTCCTCAACCCGGCCGCCTTCAATAACGGCGGGCCCGCCGGAACCCTGAATGCCGCAAGCGCCGCCGGCAGCCTGGTACGCGGCCTGTCGCGCGAAGTCGCCAACGAGCTCGACGAGTTCGTGGTCGACTCGGTCCGCAACACCCTGGTCGGCCTGCCCCTCGACCTCGCCGCGATCAACATCGCCCGCGGCCGCAGCGAGGGCATCCCGCCGCTGAACGTCGCCCGCCGCCAGTTCTTCACCCAGACGCGCGACACCGCGGTTCGTCCGTATGCGAACTGGTTCGAGTTCGGCCTCAGCTTGAAGCATCAGGAATCGCTGGTGAACTTCGTCGCCGCCTACGGCACCGACCCGACGATCACCGGCGCGACGACGCTGGCGGACAAGCGCTCTGCGGCCGCGATCCTGGTGGCGGCCAACGGCGCCTTCATGTTCGCGCCGGCGGCGACCAGCGGCCTCGATACCGTGGACTTCTGGGTCGGCGGCCTCGCGGAGCGCCAGGCGGTCTTCGGCGGCCTGCTCGGCTCGACGTTCAACTTCGTGTTCGAGAAGCAGCTCGAAAGCTTGCAGGACGGCGACCGTTTCTACTACCTGCAGCGCACCGACGGCCTGAACTTCCGCTTCTCGCTCGAGGGCAACTCGCTCGCCGAGCTCGCGCGCCGCAACACCGATCTCGACGGCACGATGGACGTCATCTTCAACACCGCGGACGTCAACCTGAACGTGGCCGACTTCACGGGCACGGCGACGGTCGACCTCGGTGAAGGGATGTCGCTCATCACCACCGCCGACGGCACCAAGCTGTTCTTCGATCCGCTGCACCGCGGCAAGAACATCGTCTTCAACGGCGCCGCCACCAACGACCGGATGCAGGGTGACATCGGCGACGACAGCATCTTCGGCAACGGCGGCAACGATCGCATCGTCGGCGGAGAAGGCAACGACACCCTGAACGGCGGCGACGGCAACGACGTCATGTTCGGTGACAACGGCGACGACGTCCTGAAGGGCGGGCCGGGCAACGACGCCCTCAATTCCGGACCGGGCTTCGGCGGCGACCTCCTCATCGGCGGCGCCGGCAACGACTTCCTGGTCGGCGGCAACGACGGCGCCGAGCACTTCGGCGACCTCGGCAACGACTTCATCCTGGACGGCACGACCAGGACGCGAAGGCGCGTTCGGCGGCGCCGGCGACGACTGGATCGACGGCGGCGACGGCCACGACGGCGGCCTGTTCGGCGACAACGGCAACGTCTTCGACCTGCTCGCCGGCCTCGACAAGGTGGGCGGCGACGACGTCATCGACGGCGGCCCGGGACAGGACGGCTACTTCGGCGAGGGCGGCGACGACATCTTCCTGATGTCGGAAGGCAGCAACAAGATCTTCGGCGATTACGGCTTCGACTGGATCACCCAGCGCGGGTGGCCGTTCCCGGCGGATATCGAGCTCGACCTGCTGGCGCTCCCGAACGTTCCGCTGAACTTCAACGACCTGCGGAACAGGTACCGCTTCGTCGACGGCGCATCGGGCTGGAACTTCGACGACTCGATTCGCGGCTCCAAGGCCGTGCTCTGCGACCCGGCGGCGGCCGAAGTGGCCGAGTGTCTGGTCGTCGGCATGGAGCTGACGGCGGCGGGCGCGGCGAAGATCGGCGCGGCACCTGGCGCCAATCAAGTCTCGCTGACCCAGCTGATGGGACCGGCAGGGTTCAACAAGGACCTGAACGCGCCGGCCATCCCGCTGATCAAGGACGTCGGGTTCATGGGCGGCGACATCCTGCTCGGCGGCACCGGCAGCGACACGCTCGAAGGCAAGCGGGGCGACGACCTGATCGATGGCGACCGCTGGCTGAACGTCCAGCTGCGCGCGGTGATGGCCGACGGCTCGATCAAGTTTGCCAACAGCCTCGGCGAACTGGTCGACGACGTCTTCGCGGATCCGCAGCGGCTCAACCCGGGCAACATCACGATCGTCAAGACCATCGTGACGCCGTCGGTACCGGCGGCGGACTGCAACGCTCCGGCAGGCACGCCGAAACTGAACTGCGACACCGCGGTCTTCTCGTTCCCGGCGGCTGACTACGACATCTCAGCGCGACGGCCCGCGAGTGATCGTGACGCACATCCCAGCTGTGCCGGCGGATGTGCCGGCCTCGGACGGCGTCGACACGCTGCTGAACATCGAACAACTGCGGTTCAGCGACGGCGTCATCGTCAACGTGGCGAACGGGGCCGGCGCGACGACCGTTGCCGTGCCGGGCGTCGTCGGCCTGACGCAGGCGGCGGCAGCAGCGGCATTGACTGGTGCCCAGTTCACGGTCACCAGCACCAACGCGAACAGCCCGACGGTTGCGATCGGGACCGTGATCAGCCAGAACCCGGCGGCCGGCACGCTCCGTCCGTTCGGCAGCGCGGTGAACGTTGTCATCGCGGTTGGCGCGCTGGTGCCGAACGTGGTCGGCGCGACGCAGGCGGCCGCCGTCGACGGCCTCACGGGCGCGGGCCTGACGGTCGGCAGCATCACGACGGTCAACAGCGCGACTGCCGCGGGCATCGTGCTCAGCCAGGCTCCTCCGGCTGGAACGAGCCAGGCGCCGGGTACCGCCGTGGCGTTGACGGTTTCGCTCGGCCCGGCCAACGTGATCGTGCCGAACGTCGTCAACCTGGCGCAGGCCGCGGGCACGACCGCGATCACGAACGCCGGTCTCATCATCGGCACCGTGACGACGGCGAGCAGCACGACGGTCGCGTCGGGCAACATCATCAGCACCACGCCGGCCGGCGGCGCGAGCGTGGCGGCTGGAAGCGCCGTCAACCTCGTGGTCTCGACCGGTGCGCCGGCCCCCGCGGGCCTGGTGGCAGCGTTCGGGTTCGATGAAGTGAGCGGTGTCACCGCGGTCAACACCGTGAACAGCGCCTTCAACGGGACGATCCGGCAGGCGGTCCGCGTTGCCGGCAAGATCGGCAAGGCGCTGTCGTTCGACGGCGTCGACGACTGGGTCACGATCACCGACACGACCGGCAGCCCGCTCGACCTGGCGACGGGCATGACGCTCGAAGCGTGGGTCAACCCGGCGGCCGCCTCCGGCTGGGAGACGGTGCTGATGAAGGAACGCGGCACGGCAGGAGCAGGGCTGCTTGCTTACGTCCTGTATGCGCGCGACGGCGCGCCGCGGGCCGGCGGCACGGCGAACCCTGCGGCCTACATCCGCGTCAACCCTGTGGCGTCGACCACCGACCGTGCGGTTCGCGGTACGTCGGCGATTCCGCTGAACGCGTGGACGCACCTCGCCGCCACCTACGACGGGGCGAACCTGCGCTACTACGTCAACGGCGTGCTCGTTGGCACGACCGCTGGCACGGGCACCATCAACGCCGCCAACGGCGCGCTGCGCATCGGCGGCAACAGCTCGGCTCCTGCAGGCCAGGGCGAGTTCTTCCGTGGTCTCATCGACGAAGTGCGCGTCTACAACCGCGCCCTGACCGCGGCTGAAATCACGACCGACATGACCCGGCCGATCGTCCCGTAGTTCCACCAGCCGGTCCCTGGCATCGCGCCAGGGACCGGCTTTTTCCCGGTTCGATTCTCGTAGTGTCCGCCTTCCGCCTCCGCTCGATGGTTCTCGTTGGAGCTTCGGCGAGACCTAGCCGTAGCGCGAAGGCTGGCAGGCGGACCGTCACAGTCGGCTGAAGCCGGACACTACATTTACGAGTAGGAGAAAGCATGAACCGTCGAATCATTCGTCCGCTGCTTGCGTCCGGTGTCGCCGCGATCGTCTGCCTGATGGCGGGCCCGCGGGCCGCTGCCGTCTCGGACGTGCCGTTCGTGGAGCGCCTCGTTGGGTCGGCTGTCAACATCACCGGCACCGTCACGGAGCGTGAGGGCCCGGTGGACATCGTGATCGAGCACTGGTCGACCGGCGAAGAGCGTCGCGACATCGCCGCCGCCATCGGTGCGGACCACAGCCCAGCTCGCCTGCTCGATGGGCTGCAGATGGTCAAGCGGCGCGTCGGCTTCATCCTCAGCGCCGGCCTGCAGACGACCGGCTCGCGAGCGCGGCTCCGCCGCGCGCACAACATCGAGTTCGCGCAGGAGATCGCCACTCCGGCCGGCCGGCGAATCCTGGTCGCGCTCGATCAGCACTGGGGCCCTGGTGAGACCGCGCGCGACTACCGCTCGTCGAGCGCCGAGTTCACGCTGATCGACGTCCGCCTCGGCGCGGACGGCAAAGGCGTGGGCAAGGTGGTGCCTGCCGGCAACGTCACATTCGACCCCAAGACGATGTCGTTCGACGTCGAGGACTATGCCGCGCAGCCAGTGCGGCTGACCGATGTCAGCTCCAGCAAGGGTGTACGAGCCCTCAATTCGACGCTGTAAGTTCGGCGATTCCAGGCGGAGCAGGCTTCGCCCCTGCACATCGTGTCGGTGCTGCAGGGGCCGGCTTGCCCGGCCCCTTCGTCCCCATTCCATCGAGCGTCCCAGGCTGGGTCATGAACGGCACCCCGATGACGCGGATCATGATCGTCGACGAGCACCTGCTGTTCCGGGAGGGGCTGACGCGGATGCTCGAGGACGAGCCTGGCTTCGCGGTCGTCGGGCAGGCGTCGGAAGCGGTCGAAGCGGCCCGGACGGCGCAGGAATGCAGTCCTGACGTGCTCATCGTCGGCCTGTCGGGCCGGGCGCTCGCGCGCATGATGCAGCTGCTGCGCAGCACTCCGGCCAACGGGCACGCCGTCCACACCATTCTGCTGACGACAACCAACGAAGCCACGCGGCTGGGCGGCATGCTGCAGCTCGGCGCGGCCGGCATCGTGCTGCGGGAATCGTCGTCGCACCAGGTGGTGAAGAGCATCCGGCGCGTGGTGAACGGCCACGACAGTTGCAGCAATGGTGAGGGCGACGCGTCTGCGCCGCGGCGAGCGAGGCCGCCGAGGGTTGCGTCGTTCGAAGAGCAGCCATTCGGTCTCACCCGCCGCGAGCTCGAGATCACCGGCGCGGTGGCACGCGGCGAGTCGAACCGGAAGATCGCGGCGCGTTTTTCGATCGCCGAGATCACCGTCAAGCACCACCTCACGCGGATCTTCGACAAGACCGGCGTCGCCACTCGCCTGGAGCTCGCCGTGTTCGCGATCAACAACGATCTGATCGAGACGAGCACTTAGGTGCCATGTCGCTACTGATGTCCTCCTTGTTTCCGTTTTCATCGATCGTCGGCGATTACACGCTTGGTAAAACGCTCGTCCGGCGAGGGGTCGACTGTGACGTATCGGTGACCATCACGGCCGCTGCCGCATCTGTTCGCGGCGGTGGCCTCAGCCGTGCTCCTCTCGAGCGCGATCCAGGCGCAAAAAATCGATCGTCTGGCACCAAAGTGGAACGAAGGAGCCACACATGCATTTCCAGCGATACCGAGCAGTCACAGTCCATACGACTTGGAGGCAGAACATGATTCAACCATTGAGCCGGTCAGTTCTCGCGATGTCGTTGCTGACGGTCCTGAGCGTTGCCAACCCGGCTCACGCGCAGGTGGCAAAGTTCAAGAGCATCCACGATGCCGTGCCCTTGAAATTCTTCGATGCGACCCGCACCAAACCAGACGTGTCCAACCCGAACAAGCTGGTGATCGGGTTGAACTCCGGTCTGGATCCAACAACATTCATCACGACAGAGTTTTCCGCGTTCAACGGTCGTCGAACGGTAGTGGACACGATCAGCTTCACCGTCAACGCGCCTCTCGGTTTTTACGTGGCGAAGATCACCTATAACCAGCGTGGAGTCGGGTGGACGTGCCGGACCTGCAGCTCGGCCGGCGCCGCCACGTGGGTCGTCGCTGGACATCCGGCAAGCCTCGGTGTCTTCACGAACAATCCCACGCTGTCCGCAACTGCGGATCTGACCACATTGAAAATGTCGTCTGTTCCCGTCTCGATCACCGACAGTCTGTTCGCGGGGACCGGCAGCGTGACCATCACGGGTGCTGACCTCGTCGTTCGACTGTTGCCGCGCTGAGCGAAGTTCCGATAAGACGCCAGGCACCTACGTCCTGCGCCTCTTCGCGAAGGGCGGCTACACGCTGCTGGGGACAAGCGCGCCGTTCGTCGTTCCTCGAGTAGGGGTAGGGGGCCGGCATTATGGATTAGTTCTGAATCTGAATAGGGAGTGGTGAACTTACGCACTGCTCCCTACTACTTCCTGCTCGCTCTCGTCGCTGGTTTCCCTACTACCATTCCCTAGTCCCTACTAATCCCTAACCCCTACGCCGTAATCGCCTCAGGCGAGCATCTTGCAACTACGATGGCGAGCCGTATTGACTACGGTGTCGTCTGGTTGTCGCTCCCTTCATATCTGCCGGCTCTTCTCCCTCTAAAGAGCCATATAAACCCCCACTAACGAGCCATATCCTCCCCGCGGGTGGTCGCCTAGTCTGCGCTCACCGAAACAACTTGCGCCGATGCGCCGAACAAAGTCTGCCGACTTGTGTTTCCGTGCGGCTGGGGATGGTGCCACGCCACGATCTAGCAGGCGGACCCGCCACGTACGGGCCATTCCGCAGGTGCATCACGGACCCTATTCTTCGACCCTGAGCTTTCACAAACAGAAAGACGCTTTCGACCCGTGTAAGTGGGACGGCGGGAGTACCGCGCCGAAGCATCGCCGCGATGTGGTTCGAGTAGTCCCACCAGTTTCGTCGCGGATGGATTTCAGCGCGAGGAGCGGAGCATGTATCTGAACCGTCGTCCTAACCAATCTTCGGCGCGCGCCTGGGCAGCGTTGGCGTTGACGCTCCTCTGGAGCGCCGTCGCCAGTCCCCTTTGGGTGCGCGCGCAAGTGCCGCCGTTCCCGACGCCGCTGCCGGCGTGCTACGCGACTGATTCGCCGGACACGGACGCCTGGCCGCGCGCGGCGACCGATTCGATCGGCACGACCGCGGGGGCGCCGATCACGTTCTCGGCTGCGTCGCTGCTCGCCAACGACACCGGCACCGGCCTGACGATCCTCAGTGTCGGCCCGGACAGCGCCGGCGGCGGCACGATCACCGGAGCCGGTCCCTTTATCTACACGCCAAACACGGCCTTTGGCGCCGACTCGTTCCCGTACGAGATCAAGCAGACGGTGGGCACCGAGATCCGCACCTCGATGGGCATCGTCAAGGTGACAGTCACCGGTGACACCGTGGCGCCGACCGTGGCCATCACGTCGCCGCTTGGCGGCACCGTGTCCGGCAACGTGCTGGTGAAGGCGTCCGCATCGGACAACGTCGGCGTGACCAGCGTCACCTTCTTCGACGGCGTCACGCAGATCGGCAGCGACGACACCTCGGCGCCGTATCAGGTCACGTGGACCACGTCGACCGTGGCCAACGGCAGCCACACGCTGACGGCCATCGCGCGCGACGCCGCCGGCCATGCGACAACGTCAGCGGGGGTCGTCGTCAACGTGAACAACGTCGTCACGGTGACGGTGCCGAGCGTCGTCGGCCTGAGCCAGGCCGCCGCCACCTCGGCGATCAGTGCCGCCGGCCTGGTTGCGGATGTGACCAGCGCCAACAGCACCTCTGCGCCGATTGGAACGATCGCGACCCAGTCGCCCGCTGGCGGCAGCAGCGCGGCGCCGGGCAGCCATGTGGCGGTCGTCGTCTCGCTCGGCGCCCTGGTGCCGAACGTTGTCGGCCAGACACAGGCGGCCGCGACCACGGCCATCACCAGCGCCGGCCTGACGCTCGGCGCGGTGACGACGCAGAGCAGCACAACCGTGGCGTCGGGCAGAGTGATCAGCCAGAGCCCGGCGAGCGGGAACGTCGCGCCCGGCAGCGCGGTGGCGCTCGTCGTCTCGACCGGTGCGCCGGCGCCGCCGGCCGCTGGCCTGGTGCTCGCGCTCGGCTTCGAGGAGACGTCGGGCAACGCGGTGACCGACTCGTCGGCCGGGCCGATGAACGGCACGCTCGGCGCCGGAGCGACGGCACCAACGCGCGTCGCCGTGGGCAAGATCGGCCGCGGCCTGTCGTTCGACGGCGGCGATTCGCTCACCATCGCCGACGTCGCCAGCAGCAAGCTGGATCTGACCAACGGCATGACGCTCGAGGCCTGGGTCAGGCCGACGTCGATGAACGGTTGGGAGACGGTCCTCTACAAGGAACGCGGCGGCGCCGGCACCGGCCTGCTCTCCTACGCGCTGTATGCGCACGACGGCGGGACCAACACGCCGCCGGCCGGCTACGTCAGGACGAGCGCGGCCGGTCCGGATCGCGGCGTCAAGGGTCCGCCGCGGCTGCTGCTGAACACGTGGAGCCACATCGCGGTCACCTACACCACGGCCGCGGGTGGATCGACGCTGCGGTTCTACGTCAACGGCGCGCTGGTCACGACCGTCACCGGCGCGAACCAGAACATCCTGGCGGGCAACCAGCCGCTCCGGATCGGCAACAGCAACGCGCAGATCTCGGAAGGGTTCAACGGGCTCATCGACGAAGTGCGGGTTTACAACCGCGCTCTCTCGGCAGCGGAGATTGCGGCGGATATGAACACGCCGGTCGTGCAGTAGGTGGAGGCTGCAGTGGTTCCCGCCTGACGGCGGGGACCGCTGCCGAAGCCGCCTGTGCGGCGGCGTTACACATTCGGACTGAGGAGAAGAACGCCAATGAAGGGTATTTACCTGCCGTGGAATGCGTCGAAGGCGCGCATCAGGGACGCGGAACGCGCGAGGAAGAATCGCGCCGAGATCGTCCGGGAGTTGTCGTGGGGGCGCATCTCGCGCCGCGATCTGCTCCGGATGGGCCTCTTCACCAGCGCCGGCATGCTCGCCCCGATCAGAGGGCTGAACCCGTTTGTCGGCACCGCGTCGGGCCAAACGCCGCAGCTGCCGCGGAGCCCGATCTTCGGCGCCAAGTCGTTCACGCAGCCGATGCCGCGCTTCGACGTGCTGCCGCGCGAGCATCCGTCGTGCCTGACGCCGTTCTGCCAGGCCGAAGCCAACGAGACGCTGATCCCGGTGCACACGGCACTCGGCGGCGGCTTCGGACCGTGCGAGGGTCGTCCGCCGGGCTCGGTGTGGGCGCACCAGCGCTACAGCGAGTTCGAGCCGGGCGTGTGCGTGAGCGCGACCCAGGCACCGGCGACGACCAACTACAGCTACCGGCCGGAAGTTGCCTCGATCCATAACTCGGGCATCAACCCGTCGCACGGGATGCCGATGCGGTTTCACCCGAGCATGCCGATTCAGAACCCGAACTCGGTGTGGACGTTCAACGGCACGATTCCGCCGAAGCTGGTGCAGGGCAAGTACGGCGAGCCGCTGCTGTTCCGCCACCACAACGGCCTGCCGTTCGACGTGACGCAGAACGGCGGCTTCGGCCGCCACACGATCTCGACCCACGAGCACAACGGCCACCACGGCGCGGAGAACGACGGCTTCACCGGCGCGTTCTTCTTCCCCGGGCAGTTCTACGACTACCACTGGCCGATCGTGCTCGCCGGCCATTTCAGCTACAACACCGCGGCCAACGACATCATGGCGAGCACGCCCGATGGCAGCGGCGGGCTGATCGAAGATCCCGGGCGACTGGCACGAGACGATGAGCACGCACTGGTTCCACGACCACATGTTCAGCTTCACGTCGCAGAACGTCTACAAGGGCAACGCCGCGATGTTCAACTTCTACAGCGGCCTCGATCGCGGCAACGAAGCGATCGAGGACGGCGTCAACCTGCGGCTGCCGAGCGGCTCGGCCAAGGACTGGGGCAACCTGGACTACGACGTCAACCTGATGCTCGCCGACAAGGCGTTCGACCAGGACGGACAGCTGACCTTCGACATCTTCAACTTCGACGGCTTCATGGGCGACGTGATGACGGTGAACCTCGCCTACAAGCCGTACATGGAGGTCGAGCGCCGGAAGTACCGCTTCCGCATCCTCAACGCCAGCGTCGCGCGGTTCTTCAAGGTGGCGCTCGCCAACGCCTCGGGCACGCCGCAGCTGATCACGCAGATCGCCAACGACGGCAACCTGCTGCCGCACCCGGTGCTCCTGACCGAGCTCGACGAGCAGGGCATCGCCGAGCGCTACGACATCGTCATCGACTTCTCGCAGTACCCGATCGGCGACAAGCTGCACCTCGTGAACCTGGCGGAGCACTGGGATCCGGAGAACGTCGAGCTCAACGGCCGCAAGCCGATCGTCGATCTGACGATGGCCGCGGCGCTCTCGGGCACGTCGCCCGATCCGTGCGTCGGCCGCTTCCTCGAGTTCCGCGTGGCGCGGCATGCGTCGGCGCCGGACCAGAGCGAGGTACGCGACACGCTGATTCCCGAACCCCGATCTGTCGCAGATTCCGGTGGCGCGGGTCCGCAACTTCGTGTTCGGCCGCGATGCTGCGCAGACGACATTCGACCCGGACACGTCGTTCGTCGGTCCATGGGGCATCAGCGACCGACGGCGGCCAGATGCTCGACGCCGACTACGGCCGTCTCTCCGCGGCGCCGCAGCTACGGCACGCGCGAGATCTGGAACCTGATCAACGACGGCGGCGGATGGGATCACCCGATTCACATCCACTTCGAGGAAGGGCAGATCCTGGCGCGCAACGGCAGCATCAACAACGTGCGTGCGGCCGAACGCGGGCGCAAGGACGTCTATCGTCTGCAGCCGAAGGGCACCGTCACGCTCACCATGCAGTTCCGCGACTGGGGCGGCATGTTCATGGAGCACTGCCACAACACGACGCACGAGGACAACGCCATGCTGCTGCGGTGGGAGATCAATCAGGGCGGCGAACCGTACCTGAGCCCGCTGCCGACGCCGATTCCCACGCCGCAGGGCGTGAGGTTCCAGGCGCCGTCCGAGGTGCTGCCGACGGCGTTGTAGTGCGGGATTGCAGCGACGGACGTGGATGGAACGCAGAGCTCGCGGAGACCGCAGAGAAATCTTTGTACAGGAATTCTTCTCTGCGATCTCTGCGGGCTCTGCGTTCAATCCGTGCTGAAGCCGGGTCGAATGGTCTGCCGGGAAGAGGAGAACGCGTGATGCGACGGAAGATGGGTGCGGTCGCGACGGCCGCGGCGATCTGGCTCTGCACCCTGGCGCTTGCCGCGATGAGCGGCGCCGGCGTCTCGGCGCAATCGGGCCGCGGAGCGGACTATTTTCCCAACGTCACGCTGACGACGCAGGACGGCGAGCCGGTCCGCTTCTACGACGATCTCGTCAAGGGAAAGATCGTCGCCATCAACTTGATCTACACGACGTGCCAGTACGCGTGCCCGCTCGAGACCGCGCGGATGTCGCAGGTCCAGAAGAAGCTCGGCGATCGCATGGGACGCGACGTGTTCTTCTACTCGATCACTATCGATCCCGAGCACGACACGCCGGCGGTCCTCAAGGAATACGGCGAGAAGTTCCACGCCGGCCCGGGCTGGAAGTTCCTCACCGGCAAGAAGGAAGACATCGATCTCGTCAGCCGCAAGCTGGGCCTCTATTCGCCGCCCGATCCGGGCAATCCCGACGGCCACATGCCGTACCTCCTGGTCGGCAACGAGGCGACCGGCCAGTGGATGCGGAACTCCGCGGTCGACAACGCCGGCTTCCTCGCCCGGACGATCGGCGACTGGTTGAACAGCTGGCAGACGAAGAGCACCGAGCCGCTGAAGTCGTTCGCCGAGGTGCCGGCGCGGCTGAAGCTGGATCGCGGGCAGTACACGTTCGCGAACCACTGCGCCGCCTGCCACACGATTGGCGGCGGCGAGCATTTCGGCCCCGATCTCAAGGGCGTGACCACGCGCCGCGATCACGACTGGCTGGCGCGCTTCATCGTCTCACCCGAGAAGGTGCGCGAGGCCGGCGATCCGATCGCGCTGGCGCTGCGCGCGAAGTACAAGAGCGTCGTCATGCCGAGCCTCGACCTCGGCTCGGACGACGCGAAGGTGCTGATCGAGTACATCGAGCGTGAGAGCGGCGCGTCGGGCGAGACAGCGGGGACGTCGGGTGCGGCGACGAGCGTAGCGGCGGCGCCGGCATCGCCCCCCGCGACGCTCACCAACGTGAAAGGCGTTCTCGATCCGTATCTGCGGATCCAGACGGCGCTGAACCTCGACAACCTCGCCGACGCGAAGAAGGACGCGCGCGCCGCGGCCGACGAAGCCGCAAAGCTCGGCGCGCCCGCCGCCGCGATGCAGGCTGCCGCCTCGGCGCTGCAGCAGGCCGCCGATCTCAAGTCCGCCCGTGCCGCCTTCGCCACGCTCGGCGACGCGCTGATGAAGCAGGCAAAGGCCTCGACCGCGCTGCTCGGCGACGACGTGAAGGTGGCCTACTGCCCGATGGTGCAGAGGCACTGGCTGCAGAAGGGCGAAAAGATTCGCAATCCCTTCTACGGCAAGGAAATGTCGGAGTGCGGACGCCTGAGCGACAAGCTGCCCTGATCGACTCGCTGGGGACCAGGGAATGGGTTGGGGGCCGGCGCTGGGGAGCAGCTTCGGCCCATAGCCCCAAGCCCCCCAAGCTCTGGTCCCCAGCCCCGCCTTCATGCGGCAGCCGGGTTTCATCCGAACGCCTTCCCCTCGCTCAGTCTTCAGTCGCAGTCCCGGCCCTGTCGCTTTCTACAACCGCACGTAGTGTCCGCCTTCAGGCGGACCTCGCGAGTCCGGCTAAAGCCGGACACTACAGGACGACATAGAAGCCCCCAGCCTCCAGCCCCCGGCCCCCAGTCCCGACTCCGGCCGCTCTATACTCCGCCTATGAAGAAGATGTCGATTGCCATCGTCGTCTTGCTGGCGGCCGCGGTGCCGCGGTTTGCCGCGCAGCAGCCGGCAGGCAGCGTCGCCAACCCCCTGCCTTCGTTCGCCGAGCCGGGGATTTCTCCCGACGGATCGACGATCGCGTTCGTCAGCGGCGGCGACATCTGGGAAGCGCCGGCTCGCGGCGGCGACGCGCGGCTGCTGGTCTCGCATCCGGCGACGGAATCGCGCCCGCTCTTCTCTCCTGACGGCAAGCGGCTCGCCTTCTCGTCGTCGCGCACCGGCGCCGGCGATGTCTACGTCCTGTCGCTCGCGACCGGGGATCTGCAGCGGCTGACATTCGACGATGCGGCGGAGCTGGTGACCGGATGGTCGCCGGAAGGGAAATACATCTATTTCTCATCGAACAGCCACGAGATCTCCGGGATGTTCGATGTCTATCGCGTCGCCGCCGACGGCGGCACGCCGATGCCGGTGGCCGCGGATCGCTACACGACCGAATACTTCGCCGCGCCGTCGCCGGGCGGTGACGTGGTGGCGATCACCGCGCGCGCCAACGCGGGATCGCAGTGGTGGCGCAAGGGCCACAGCCATCTCGACGAGAGCGAGATCTGGCTGGTGCGCGACGGCGCCGCGCAGCCGGGCGGTTCCGCGAGCCCCGTCTACTCGCCGATTACCAGCGGCGGCGCCAAGGACGCGTGGCCGATGTGGGCCGCGGGCGGCAAGGGCCTCTACTTCATGTCCGACCGGAGCGGCGCGCAGAACATCTGGTCGCTGTCGAGCATCGCCGTGCAGGGCAACGATCCGCAGAGCGCGCCCAAGGCGGTGACGACGTTCCGCGACGGCCGCGTGCTGTGGCCGACGATTTCGCGGGACGGCAGGACGATCGCGTTCGAGCGCGATTTCGGCATCTGGACCGTCGATACGGCGACGAGCCAGGCGCGCGAGGTGCCGATCGCGCTGCGCGGCGCGCCCGCGGCCGCGGGTGTCGAGCACAAGAGCTTCACCGATCAGTTGCAGGAGCTGGCGCTCTCGCCGGATGGCAAGAAGCTGGCGTTCACGGTCCACGGCGAGATCTTCTCGGTGTCGGCGAAAGACGGCGGCGACGCCGCGCGCGTCACCACCACGGCGGGCGAGGAAGCCGAGCTCGCGTGGTCGCCAGACAGCCGGCGGCTCGCGTATATGTCCAATCGCACCGGGACGCACCAGATCTTCGTCTACGACTTCGCGTCCGGCAGGGAGACGCAGCTGACGAGCGGCAGCGCGCGCAACGATCAGCCGCGGTATTCGCCCGACGGCAAGTGGATCGCGTTCCAGCGCGATTCGCGCGAGCTGCGCATCATCGATCCGGCGACGAAGGAGGAGAAGGTCGTCGCCACCGGCGTCTTCGATACGCCGCCGTTCGTCGACGCGCGCGATTTCGTCTGGTCGCCCGACTCGCGCTTCATCGCCTATCTGAACGCGGGCGCCAAGGCGTTCACGAACGTCCACGTCGCGCCGGTGGCTGGCGGCGGAGGGAAAGCCGGTGAGCTTCCTCGCCAACACGAACGCGAGCGCGCTGGCGTGGAGCCCCGACGGCACGTATCTGACCTTCAACACCTCGCAGCGCACCGAGCCCGGCGACGTCATCCGCGTCGATCTCGCTGCCGCAGACGCCGAAGTTCCGCGAGGATCAGTTCCGCGACCTGTTCAGGGAAACACCGCCGACCCTGCCACCGGCGCCCGCCCCGTCCTCTCCGGCAACGACCACCTCCGCGGCACCTGCCCCACCGGCCGCGCCTGCCCGTGCCGTCGAAGTCGTGTTCGACGACATCCGCCGCCGCGCGAGCGTGCTGCCGGTCGGCGTCGACGTCTTCCGCCAGCAGATCAGCCCCGACGGCAAGTGGCTGCTGCTGACGGCGAGCGCCGCGGGGCAGCAGAACCTGTATGTCTTCCCGAACGACGAGCTGTCGAAGGAGCCGGCGATCGCACGGCAGATCACGTCGACGCCGGGGCAGAAGCGCAGCGCCTTCTTCACCCCCGACAGCAAGGAGGTCTACTACCTCGATCGCGGCCGCGTCTTCAACGTCACGCTGGAGCGGCGCGAGCCGAAGGCCGTCGCGGTGACCGCGGAGCTCGACGTCGACTTCGGCCGCGAGAAGGTCGAGGCGTTCCAGCAGGCGTGGACCTACCTGCGCGATCAGTTCTTCGACGAGAAGATGAACGGCGTCGACTGGAGCGCGGTGCGCACGGCCTACCAGCCGCGCATCGCCGGATCGCGCACGCCCGACGAGATGCGCCGGATCATCTCGCTGATGCTCGGCGAGTTGAACGCGTCGCACATGGGCATCTCCGCGCCGGCGCAGCCGTCGCAGACGACGCTGGGGCGGCTCGCGGTCGATTTCGATCGCGCCGAGTACGAAGCGAATGGACGCCTGCGCGTCACCAGGGTCGTACCGCTCGGTCCCGCGGCGCTGGCGTCGCTCAAGCCGGGCGACTACATCCTGCAGGTCGAGGGCAGCGACGTGGGGCGCCCCTTCAGGGGCGCCGTGCGGAATCTCGACGAGCTGCTCGATCACAAGATTGGCAAGCGCATCGCCCTGTCCGTGTCGTCGTCGCCGACCGCAGCCGCGCGCGAGGTGATGGTCAAGCCGACAGACCAGGCGACCGAGAAGGCGCTGCGCTACCGGCAGTGGGTGGCGGAGAAGCGCGACTACGTGTCGAAGGCGAGCAACGGCCGGCTCGGCTACGTCCACATGTTCGACATGTCGGCCGGCGCGCTGTCGCAGCTGCATGTCGATCTCGACGCCGACAACCACGCGCGCGACGGCGTGGTCGTCGACGTGCGCAACAACAACGGCGGCTTCGTCAACGTCTACGCGATCGACGTGTTCGCGCGCCGCGGCTACTTCAACATGCTGCCGCGCGGCTATCCGTCGGTGTCGTCGCGGACGCTGCTCGGGCAGCGCGCGCTCGAGCGGCCGACGATCCTCGTCACCAACCAGCACTCGCTGTCCGACGCGGAGGATTTCACCGAAGGCTACCGGACGTTGAAGCTCGGCAAAGTGGTGGGCGAGCCGACCGCCGGCTGGATCATCTACACCGGCGGCATCACCCTGATCGACGGGTCGGTGCTGCGCATGCCGGCGACCAAGATCTTCGCGAGCGACGGATCGCCGATGGAGATGCACCCGCGGCCGGTCGATGTCGCGGTGAAGCGTGCGGTGGGCGAGAGTTACAGCGGCAAGGACGCGCAGCTCGACGCCGCGGTTGCCGAGTTGTTGAAGCAGCTTGGCGCGAGCGGGACGAGGCCGACGGCGGGGCGGGACTGACGATCGCCGGTCGTCGTTCTGCGTTCAGCGTTCTTCGTTCTCGTTCTGCGTTCTGCGTTCGCGCGTTCGCCTGCGCCGAAGAACGACGAACGTCGAACGAAGAACGTTATCGTTCTCTCCATCATCCTCAGCGCGATCGCGAACAGCAGAAACCCCACCGCGCCGCGCCAGAACCCGACCGGCTCGAGCAGGAACGTCTGGTGGGTGAACGCGGTCATCGTGCCGACGGTGAACGCCAGCGCGGCCAGCCCGATCAACGCCCAGCAGATGCTCCGCATGGCGGCGATTATAATCCGCTCATGATGCTGCACCCACGACCCATCGCCGCCCTGGCGCTCGTACTCGGCCTGTCAGCTGCCACTGCTCGCCCAGCCGCGGCAGGACGGACGCTGGGAAATGAAGATGGAGATGAACATGCCCGGCATGCCGGCGAACATGCCGCCGATCACCACCGTCCAGTGCATCACGCCGGAGGAGGTCAAGGATCCGCAGAAGGCGATGCCGCAGCCGGGCGGGCGCGGCGGCGCGAGCAACTGCACCATCAGCGACCACAAGGTAGCCGGCAACAAGGTGTCGTGGAAGATGGCCTGCACCGGCGCCGAGCCGATGACCGGCAGCGCCGAAATCACCTATACGGACGACACCTCGGTCGGCACGATGACGATGAACCGCGCCGGCCAGACGATGACGATGAAGTACACCGGCAAGCGTCTCGGCGACTGCACGAAGTAGCGCCGGAGTTGAGGGGTCGGACACCTGTCTGACCCCCACGTTGCGCGTGTTCGGGGTCGGACACCCCTCCGACCCCATGGCAGTTCCTGCGACGTTACCCCGCGGCAACGTGGGCAATTGTTTTCTGGACCAGCCGCAGGTAGGCGCGGATGCTGGTTTCGAGGTGCGGGACCGGCGTGTCCTCTTCCTTGCAGTGCGACAGCCCGTTCGACGAGTAGGCGAACATCATCACCACCGGCATGTGCGGCACCATTTCCGCCGCGTCGTGCAGCGGCCCTGACGGCAGGCGCGTCGCGTCGCCGGTCTCTTCACGCACCGCTTCCTCGCACAGCCGCACCAGCGTCGCGTCGAACGGGCGCGGCTCGATGCGCCACACCTCGCGCCATTCGACGCGTCACCTTGTTGTCGCGCGCCGCGCGGTCCGCGGCCTCCCGCGCATCGGCCAGCATCTGCGCCAGCACGTCCGCTTCGAGCGCCCGCTGATCGAGCGACATCTCGCAGACGCCCGGCACCGCGGTCACGATCTTCGGCTCGACGTTGACCACGCCGACTGTGCAGACGACGTTGCCGCCGGGCTTGTCGGGGCGCGAGTGGCGCAGCGCGATCTCGCGGCAGGCGAGCGCGGTCTGCGCGGCGGCGAGGAAGGCGTCGCGCCGCATCGGGATCGGGGTCGATCCCGAGTGCGCCGCCTGGCCGACGAAGCGCAGCATGTGCCGCTCGACGCCGAAGGTGCCGAGCACGACGCCGGTCGGCTTCTGCAGCGATTCGAGCACCGGCCCCTGCTCGATGTGCAGCTCCAGGTAGGCGCGCGGCGTCGATCTTCTTCAGCTCGGCGTGCGCGTCGGTCATCCGCTCGAGCTCGACGCCGTTCTCGGCCAGCGCGTCGACGAGCTTGACGCCCTGTCGATCGGTCAGCCCCCGCACGCTCGCGGCCGTGAGCTCGCCGGATGCCGCCGCCGACCCGAGCAGGCTGCGGCCGAACCGCGCGCCTTCTTCGTCCGCCCAGTCCACCAGCTTCAAGGTCACCGGCGGCGGCGTCGCGGCGTGCATGCGAATCGCTTCGAGCGCCGCCATCATCCCGAGCGCGCCGTCGAGCCAGCCGCCGTTCGGCACCGAGTCGAGGTGGCTGCCGACGATCACCGTCTTCGCCGACGCGCCGGGCAGCGTCACCCAGTTGTTGCCCGCCGAATCGGTGTCGATCTGCAGTCCGAGCTCGTCGATCTTTCCCTTGAACCACTCGCGCGACTGGCGCCACACCGGTCCCCAGGCGAGGCGCTGTGCGCCGTCAGGTGTCGAGGTCAGCGCGGCAAGCTCGCGCAGGTCGGCAATCACTCGCTGTGCGTTCATCAATCCAGCTCCTGGGTCCGGGGTCAGACGGGTGTCAGACGGGTGTCCGACCCCGGTGACAGCGCGACTCAACTTCGCACCTGATTGTCCGCGTGTGGTCGCCGTCGGCGTCTGACGGGTGTCGGACCCCCGCTGATGACGCGACTCAACGTCGCGCCCGGCAAACCCGCGTGAGTATACTGCCCGGCCATGAGCATCAGAAGAATCGCCGTGTTGGCTGCCGCCGCCTGCTTCGCGATCCCGACCGGCGCCGGCGCGCAGACCGGCGCGATCACCATCCGCGGCGCGGCTGCGCTCGACGGCCGCGGCAGCTCGATCGCCGACGCCACCATCGTCGTCCGCGACGGCCGCATCGTCAGCATCGACCGCGGCGCCGCCGGCACGCCGACCTACGATCTGCGCGGCCTGACGCTGCTCCCGGGGTTGATCGACACGCACGTCCACATCGACACGCACTTCGGCAAGGACGGCCGCGCGACCACTCAGGGCGAGACGCCGCAGCAATCGATGCTGTATTCGGTCGAGAACGCGTACGTGACGTTGATGTCCGGCTTCACGACGGTGCAGAGCATCGGCTCGCCGTCCGACGTCGATCTGCGCGCCGCGATCGCGCGCGGCATCGTGCCGGGCCCGCGGCTGCTGACCTCAATCACCCCGGTCACCGAGAACAGCGGCACCCCCGACGCGATCCGCGCGTTCGTGCGCAAGATGAAAGCTGACGGCGCCGACCTGGTGAAGCTGTTCGCGTCGAAAAGCAGCCGCGAGGGCGGCGGACAGACGATGACCGACGAGCAGATCCAGGCGGCCTGCGACGCGGCCAAGGCCGCCGGGCTGCGCACCTGGGTCCACGCGCACAGCCCCTCGTCAATCCGCGCCGCGACGCTGGCCGGCTGCACCGCGGTGACGCACGGCAGCCAGGCGACCGACGCCGAGCTTCGGCTGATGCAGCAGCACGGCACCTGGTTCGAGCCGAACATCGGCCTCGTGTCGCAGAACTACCTCGAGAACAAGGCGCGGTTTCTCGGCATCGGCAACTTCAACGAGGAGGGGTTCGCCTTCACCGAGAAAGGCATCCCGATGAAGCGCGAGATGTTCAAGCGCGCGCTGGCGGTGAATGGTCTCAAGCTGATCATGGGAACCGACGCCGGCGCCGGCGCGCACGGGCGCAGCGCCGAGGAGATCATCTACCGCGTGCAGGTGGCCGGCCAGCCGGCGGGCGCGGCGATCACCGATGCGACGTCGCACAACGCGATGTCGCTCGGCCTCGGCGACAAGATCGGCGCGCTGGCGCCAGGCCTCGAAGCCGACATCATCGCCGTGGACGGCGATCCGCTCGAAGGACATCACCGCGCTGCGCCGGGTCGTGTTCGTGATGAGAGGCGGCAAGATGTACAAGAACGTCGCGCGGACTTCTTCCCCGCAACGGTGACAACCACGAAGCCCACGAAGGACACGAAGATCACGAAGAAGGCATCTGTACAGGTTTTCTTCGTGGCCTTCGTGTTCTTCGTGACCTTCGTGGTGCCTGCGGACTATCGCAGCAAGCTCACCGGATCGATGCGGCTCGCGCGTCGCGCCGGCAGGTACGCGGCCGCGACGCCCGCGGCGGCGAGCACCAGCGCCGCCAGCCCAAACGTCGCCGGATCGGTGGCGCTGACGCCGAACAGCAGCGCACCCAGCGCCCGCGACGCCGCCAGCGCGCCGACGATGCCGATGGCGATGCCGATTCCTGCCAGCCGCGTCCCTTCGCTCACGACCAGCGACCGGATGTCGCCCGGGGTTGCGCCGAGCGCGATCCGCACGCCGAGCTCGTGCGTCCGCTCGCTCACCGCGTAGGCCATCACGCCGTAGACGCCGATGAGCGACAGCGCCAACGCCACCGCCGAGAACAGCGCCAGGAGCGTTGTCCGCAGCCGCGGCTGCGCCACCGACTCCGACATCGCGTCCTCCATCGTCCGCACCCGTACCAGCGGCTGATCGCGGTCGACCTCGGCCACCGCGGCGCGCAGGCTCGCGGCCAGCGAGGCGGAGTTGCCGTTGGTCTTCAGCACGATCGACAGGTTGCGGTACATCCCTCCGAGGATTTCGTCGAGCGGCGACTGCGCGATCGGCACGAACATGGTCGGCTGCGTCGCCGCTTCGAACGCCTGCTTGGTGTCGCCGACGACGCCGACGATTTCCATCTCCGGCGACTCGTCGTCGGGCACCGTGCCGAGCCGCGCCCGCGCGCCGACGCCCTGCTTCGTCACGCCGCCGAGAAACTTCTTCACGAACGTCTCGTTGACGATCGCCACCGGCTGCGACTGGTCGCGATCGCGGTTGGTGAAGAGGCGGCCGGCCACCAGCGGCACGCTCAGCGCGCCGAAGTAGCCCTCGCTCACGGCGCGGTAGCCGGTGAGGATGTATTCCTCCGGCCCTCTTGGCGGCTTGCCGGTGATGTTGAAGTGGATCGTCGAGCCGGTGCCGGAGAACGGTGGCGACGTCGCCACTTCGGCAAACGTCACGCCCGGCATGCTGCGCGCGCGTTCGCGCAGCCGATCGACGAAGATGTTGCGCTGGGCGCCGGTCGCGTACTTGACTGGCGAAAGCGGCGCGTCGGCGACGAGCACACCGGCCGCGTTGAAGCCGGGCGACACGTCCTGCAGCTCCATCAAGCTCCGCGTCAGCAGTCCCGCGCCCACCAGCAGCATCGTCGCCATCGCCATCTCGGCGACGACCAGCAGCGAGCGCAGTCGATGGTGTCCTGTTCCGGCGGCGGCGCCGCGGCCGCCTTCGTTGATCGCGGCGGAGACATCCACGCGCGTCGTCTGCAGCGCCGGCGCGAGGCCGAACACGAGGCCGGTCGCGATCGAGATCGCGATCGTGAACGCCAGCACGGTCGGATCGATGCCGATCGCGCCGGCGCCCGGCGCGTTGGCGCCGGCGAGCGTCGCGAGGAGCGGCACCGCCCAGGTCGCGAGCAGCAACCCCGCGAGGCCGCCGCACGCCGCGAGCAGGACGCTTTCGACCAGCATCTGCATCGCGATCCGCCCGCGGCTGGCGCCGATCGCGGTGCGAATCGCCATCTCCTTCTGCCGCCCGACCGCGCGCGCGAGCAGCAGGTTGGCGACGTTGGAGCACGCGATCAGCAGCACGAACCCGACCGCCGCCACCAGCACGAGCAGCGATTGCCGGACGTTCTGCACCGCGAAGTCGTGCAGCGGCTTCACGTCGGCACCGACGCCGTGGTTGAACTCGGGATACTGCTTCGCCAGCCGTTCGGAGATGACGTCCATCTCGGCCTGCGCCTGCTGGAGATCGACGCCCGCCTTCATCCGCGCGACCGGAAAGATGCCGGGATGCCAGCCGCGGTCGTCCGGCAGCGTCGCCGCCCACGGCCCCATCGGCAGGAAGATGTCGGCCGGCTGCAGCAGCTGAAACCGCGGCGGCAGGACACCGACGATCGTGTACGGCTGGTTGTCGAGCGTGATCGCGCGGCCGATCGCGGATGCATCGCCGCCGAACCGCCGCCGCCATAACGCATCGGTGAGCAGCACGACGCCTGCCGCGCCTGACCGGTCGTCGTCGGCGGCAAAGGTGCGCCCCATCGCCGGCGCGACGCCCAGCATCGGCAGCAGAGTGGCGCTGACCATCCGGGCCGGGATGCGATCGGGCTCGCCGTCGCCGGTCATCGTCATCGTCAGGCTGCGCATCGCGCCGACAGCCTCGTACGATCGCGTCTGGTCCCGCCAGTCGACGTAGTTCTGCCAGCTCGTCGTCACGGTCGGCAACTGCGTCGTGCGCTCGAGCAGCATCACCAGTTGATCCGGCTCGCGAAACGGCAGCGGCCGCAAGAGCACCGCGTTGACGACGGTGAAGATGGCGGTGTTGGCGCCGATGCCGAGCGCCAGGGTGAGGATGGCCACGGCGGAAAAACCGGGCCGCGCGAGCAGCACGCGGATGGCGTAGCGAAGATCGCTCATCGACTCGATTATGGATCGCGCAGAACGGTGATGGGGTCGACCGCGGCTGCCCGTCGTGCGGGCAGCCATGCGGCAGCGGCCGCCGTGGCCAGCATGATGACCGCGCCGCCGATGAGCACGCGCAGGCTCGACGGCGCCGCGCCGGCGAGCAGCCCCTGCATGACCCTGGCGCCGGCCAGCGCGAACACGATTCCCGCCGCCGCGCCGATCGCCGCCAGCCTCAACCCTTCGCCGACGACCAGCCGCATCACGCCGCTAGCACCCGCGCCCAGCGCGAGACGCACGCCGATCTCACGCATCCGCGACGAGACCGAGTACGACAACACACCATAGACGCCGATTGCGGCGAGGACGAGCGCGGCAACGCCGAACGCGGCGACCAGCGTCGCGTTGAAGCGCGGCCGCGAGACCGCTGCGGCGATGCGCTCATCGAGCGTCATCGCGTCGTAGATCGGCACGGCCGGATCGAACGCCGCGACCGCGGTTCGCATCGCCGGCAGCAGCGCCAGAGCGTCGCCGCGCGCTTTGACGATGACCATCGTGTCCGGATACGCGAACTGCAGATACGACGTGTAGAAATCGGCGCGGCCCGGACTGTCGACCTGCTCGACGCCTTCGTACTTGACGTCGCCGACGACGCCGACGATCTCGACCGCGTGCGCCGGATCGGAGAACGGTCCGGTTGTCGTGCCGAACCAGACCCGTTTACCGATTGCGCTCTCGCCGGGCCAGAAGCGGCGGGCGCCGGCCTCGTTGACGACGGCCACCGGTGGGCGGCCGGCGCCGTCCGCCGCGGTCAGCGTTCGCCCGGCGAGCAGCGGGATGCCGAGCGTCCTGAAATAGTCGGCCGACACGTAATGGCGGCCGACGCCGGGCGCCTCGTCGGTCCGGGTCAGGCGATCGGGGAGAAAGATCACCGTGCGCGAGCAGCCGGTGAACGGAGTGCAGCGGTTCACGGCCGCGGATTCGACGCCCGGCACCGACTGCACGCGCGCGAGCAGGCGATCGAGCGTAGTCGGGCCGTCCTCGGGCGCGTAGCGCGAGGCCGGCGGCCGCACCCAGAAGGTCAACACGTTGTCGGCGACGAAGCCGGTGCGCCGGCTCTGGAGGCGGACGAAGGTTTCGAGCAGCAGTCCAGATGCCGCGAGCAGCATCACGGCGAGCGCCACCTCGCTGATGACGAGCGCGCCGAGCGCGCGTCCGTGTCCGCCGCCGCGCTCGTCTTCCTTGAGCGCCGCCACCAGGTTCGGGCGCGACGCGTCAATCGCCGGCGCCAGCGCGAACAGCACCGTGGTGACCAGCGTCGCGCCGGCAGCGAACAGCAATACGCGCAGGTCGAGCGCCGGCGCCGCGAAGACGCCGACGGCGCCGTAGTTGTTCACGAACGACGCAATGACGGCGGGCGATGCCTGCGCGAAAAGCTTCACACCCCACGCGGCGAGGAGCGTGCCGCACACACCGGCAATCGCCGCCAGCAGCGATCCCTCGACCAGCAGCGCTTGAATCAGCCGCCCCCGGCTCGATCCGATGGCAAGCCGAATCGCGATCTCACGGCGGCGGGTCCGCGCCCGCGCGAGCAGCAGCGCTGCGACGTTGACGCACGCGATCAGCAGCACGCAGCCCGCCGCCGCGAGCAGCACGACCACCGATCGGCGCAGCGCCGGATCGACGCGCGCCTCGCCGATCGGGATCGCCGCGACGCTCCAGAGTGTCCCTGGGCGGGCCTCTCCGAAGCTGGCGCCGATCGCCGCGAGCTCCGCGTTCGCCTGCGCCAACGACACTCCGTCGCGCAGGCGGGCGACGACGCTGATGAAGTGCTGCGGCGTGGTCAGGTACTCCGCGTAGGTGAGCGCCGGCGCCATCGTTCGCGGCATGAAGATGTCCGCCTTGCCGGTGATGCCAGTGAACCCGAGCGGCGCGATGCCGACGACGGTGAGCGCGACGTCGTTGACGCGGATCGTGCGTCCCACGATCGAAGGGTCGGCCGCGAACCGCCGGCGCCACAGCCGATCGCTGATCACGGCAAGCGGATGCGCGCCGGCGCTGACGTCTTCGTCCGCGCGAAAGTTTCGGCCCGCCGCCGGCGTGACGCGCAGCGTGGCGAAGTAGCTCGCCGAAACCATCTCGCCGTCGAGTTGCTCGGGCAGGTCGCTCCCGCCGGCGCTGTCCGCGCGATTCGCCGGCGCTACCGATGCGCTGACGGCGATGCTCGCGCCGGTGACGGTGGCTATCAACTCGAACGAAGAGACCGACGCGGCCAGCCGCAGCGCCGCCGGCATCGACCAGCGTAGTCGCACCAGCCCGTCCTGCGGCGTCGTCCGCAGGACGTGGATCATGACGAGGCGATCGGGATCGGGAAACGGAAGCGGGCGGAGCAGCGCTGCATAGACGACGCTGAACATTGTGGTGGTCGCGCCGATGCCGAGCGCGAGCGTCAGGACGGCGACGACGGCGCCGCTTCGCATGCGGGCGAGGCTGCGAGCGGCATAGCGGAGGTCGTTGACCACGGCTCGGATCAGCTCCGGCGTTGTTATACGCCCGGGTGCGCACGACCGCGACTGGAAAAGCCAAGCCTCAGCCGTGGCAGTGGCTGCCGCGGGCTCTACGAGTGTGAGCCGTATAATGAGCGGTCATCCTTCAAGGAAGCCTCCCATGCGAAAGCCACTACTCCTCACGTTCATGCTCGTTGCCGGGGTCGCGCTGTTCGAGCGCGACGCACGGGTCTCGACCGGTCTCCAGGCGCAGGCCGGCGACAACGTCGTCGTCAACCCGAACACCTTCCAGGATCTGCGGTGGCGGTCGGTCGGGCCGCATCGCGGCGGCCGGTCGACGGCGGCCGCGGGCGTGCGCACGCAGCCGAACGTGTTCTACATGGGCGCCACCGGCGGTGGCGTGTGGAAGACCGAGAACTACGGCCTCACCTGGACGCCGACGACCGACGGGCAGATTGCCACCGGCTCGATTGGCGCGATCGACGTCTCGGACTCGAATCCCGACGTCATCTATGTCGGCACGGGCAGCGAGGCGATCCGGTCCAACGTGATCCTCGGGCGCGGCGTCTACAAATCGACCGACGCGGGCAAGACCTGGCAGGCGGCGGGGCTGCGTGAAGTCGGCCAGATCGGGCAGCTGAAGATCCATCCGAAGAACCCGGACATCGCCTACGTGGCGGCGCTCGGCAACCCGTTCGCGTGGGGACCGGAGCGCGGCGTCTACCGTACGAAGGACGGCGGCAAGACGTGGCAGAAGGTGCTCTTCATCAACGATCAGACCGGCGTGGTCTCGGTTGCGATCAACTGGTCCGAACCCGAACGAAATCTATGCCGGCGCCTGGCGCGCGCAGCGCAAGCCGTGGACGATCATCAGCGGCGGACCGGCGGCCGAAGGCGGCGTCTACAAGTCGACCGACGGCGGCGACAAGTGGACGCGCACGAGCAGCGGCTTCCCGGACGATCTGGTCGGCAAGGTGTGGGTCGATGTCGCGCAGTCGAATCCAAAGGTCGTCTACGCGCAGGTCGAGGCGATGGGCGACAAGGGCGGGCTCTATCGGTCGGCTGACGCCGGCGCCACCTGGACCAACGTCAACAGCAGTCCGTCGATCCGCGCGCGCCCGTTCTACTTCAACAAGGTGTACGTCAACCCGAAGGACGAGAACGAGGTCTACGTCACCGAGTTGAGCTTCCATCGCTCGACCGACGGCGGACGGACGTTCACGACCGTGCCGACGCCGCACGGCGACGACCACGTGATGTGGATCAACCCGGACAACCCGAAGATCTTCATCGAGACCAACGACGGCGGCGCAAACATCACGCAGGACAACGGCAAGAGCTGGTCGACGCAGATGAACCAGCCGACCGCCGAGTTCTACATGGTCGACACCGACGAGCAGTTCCCGTATCGCATCTACGGGCCGCAGCAGGACAACAGCACCGTCTACGTCGCCAACGTGCCGCCGCACTCGTGGCCGTCGGATCAGCCGACGCAGACGTGGTTCCAGGCGTCGGGCTGCGAGAGCGGCCAGATCCGGCCGCGGCCCGACGGCAAGATCATCTACGGCGACTGCAAGGGCGAGTTCGGACGCTACAACGTCGACACCGGGCAGGAGCAGCACTACTGGATCTATCCGCAGCAGCGCTACGGCAAGAATCCGAAGGACATGCGCTACCGCTTCGTCCGGCAGGCGCCGATCGAGGTCGACGCGCGCAACCCGGCGATCGTCTATCACGGCTCGCAGTACGTGCACAAAACGATCGACGGCGGCATGCACTGGACGCGGTTCAGTCCCGACGTCACGGCGAACACGCCCGAAGGACACGTGATCTCGGGCGAGCCGATCACGCGCGACATGACCGGCGAAGAGGTCTACGCGGCGCTCTACTCGATGCGCTCGTCGCGTCTCGAGCCTGGCGTGTTCTGGACCGGATCGAACGACGGCCCGGTCTGGATGACGCGCGACGGCGGCAAAACGCTGGAAGAACGTGACGCCGTCGATGCTGCCGCCCGGCGGCCGCGTCCACACGATCGAGGACTCGCCGCATCGCCGTGGCTCGGCGTACGTCTCGGTCTACCGGATGTACCTGAACGACTTCAAGCCGTACCTCTACATGACGAACGACTACGGCGCGCACTGGACCCTTCTGACCGACGGCACCAACGGCATCCCCGCCGACCAGCCGATGCACGTCGTGCGCGAGGATCCGCAGCAGGAAGGGCTGCTCTACGCCGGCACGCTCGAGGGCGCGTACGTGTCGTTCGATCAGGGCAAGCACTGGCAGTCGCTGCAGCAGAACCTGCCGGCGACGCCGGTCACCGATTTCAAGGTCCACCAGGACGATCTCGTCGCATCCACGATGGGGCGGTCGTTCTGGATCATGGACAACGTCGCGCCGCTGCGCCAGATCGCGGCGAGCATCACGCGCCCGGCGCGTTCGCGGACGACGGACAACCCGAACGGGCAGGCTTCGGTAGGGCGGCCCGTAGGGCAGCCCTTTAGGGCCGCCTCAGCCGCCCCGAACGACGTCGCCCTTGCGTCGCAGGATACGCAGAGCTATTCCGGCCTCGAACAGCGCGCCCGGCGCGCGTCCGCGCCAGCGCCGGTCAAGCCCACGATCAAGCCGTTCGATCGATCGAACGTGTTCCTGTTCACGCCGTCGGCAACCTACCGCACGCGCTACGTCGCCGCGCCCGCGCGTCCTGACGGCCCCGAGTACCCACCGGTCGGCGCGCGGATCGACTACTACCTCGCCAGCCCCTCGGGCGAGGTCACGCTCGACATCCTCGACGCCACCGGTACCGTCGTCCGCAGCTTCTCGAGCAATGCACCCGCAAGCGGCGGGAGCGGCCGCGGCCGCCGCGGCGGCGGGCTGGCGTCGACGCTGCCGATCAAGACCGGCATGAACCGCTTCGTCTGGGACCTGCGCTATTCCGGCGAGCCGCCGAGCCCGGGCGGGATGGCGGGCGGCGGTTCCGGCGGCGGCCCGCTGGTCGCGCCGGGGACGTATCGCGCGCGCCTCACCGCGGGCGGCGTGACGAAGACGGAAAGCTTCACCGTGAAGATCGATCCGCGCGTCGCGAAGGACGGCGTCACCGTCGCCGACCTGGTCGAACAGGCGAAGTTCTCGCTGAAGGTGCGCGACGCGCTCGCCGAGGCGCGGCGGCTGTCGCAGCGCGTCGGCCAGGCAATCGAGGCGAAGCGCGGCGACCAGGCGAAGCTGCAGAGCCTGCGGGAGCGATTCGTCACCAAGAGCGGCCCGTACGAAGACCAGATGTTCATCGATCAGCTGGCGAACGTCAGCCGCGAGATCTCGCAGGCCGACCAGAAAATCGGCGCGAGCGCCTACGAGCGCTTCAACGATCTGATGAAAGAGTGGGCGCCGCTGAAAGCCGAAGCCGAGGCGGCGCTGCGCTGAGTGGAGGTCAGGAGATCACTTCGGGCATCGGGGAATTGAACAGGAGATCAGGAGGATAAGAAGATCAGGAGGAATCTTTTCTCTTGGTGACGCAGCCCTGAAGGGCCGCGCTACGACGTTCTCGCCGCGGCGCTGGCAGGCCTGAAGGCTTGCGCTACAAGAAGCCGCCGAACGCACGGACGACGTGCGGGCCGCTGCCGCCGATGACGAGAGCGCGCATCACAGACTCGTAGCACACGCACCGTGCGGCATCGGCGAAGCATCTGCACCCTGCACCCTGCACCCTGCACCAACACCCCGTCCGCCTGCACCCTGCACGAGGGCCCCGTCCGATTGCACCCTGCACGAAGCCCCGTCCGCTTGCACCTCGCGGTTCTTGACGCCTGCACCCTGCACCGCGCGCGAAGCGCGCCTGCACCTCGCCGCTCTTGACGCGCGACATACTCTTCAGCAATATGTCGCTATGCAACATGTCAAGTCGCGGATGCTCGATCGCGAGCTGAAGAAAGGCAGCGCCGAGCTGCTGATCCTCTCGCTGGTCGAGGATCAGCCGCGCCACGGCTACGACCTCAGCAAGCTGATCGAGGCGCGCTCGGGCGGCGTGCTGACCTTCCGCGTCGCGTCGTTGTATCCGCTCCTCTACCGGCTCGAGAAGCGCGGCTGGATCCAGGGACGCTGGATCGAGAAGGCCGGCCAGCGGCGGCGCCGCTACTACCGCCTGACGCCGTCCGGCGCGCGCGTGCTGGCCTCGCAGCGCAGCACGTGGCGCGAGTTCGCCGAGGCGATCAGCCGCATCGCGGGAGTCGAACATGCCTGAGTGGCCGCGCCATCTCAACCAGGAGATGCGGCAGCACCTCGACGACGAGTATGCGGCGCTGCGCGCGGGCGGCGCCACCGATGCGGAAGCGATGCGCGCACTGGCGGGCGACCTCGACGAGGTCGGCGCGCCGTCGCCGGTCGCGGACCTCACCGGCGACGTGCGCTACGCGCTGCGCTCGCTGCGCAAGCATCCCGGCTTCACCGCCGTCGTCCTGGCGACGCTGGCGCTCGGCATCGGCGCCAACGCCGCGATCTTCTCGGTCGTCAACGCCGTGCTGCTGCGCCCGCTGCCCTACGAGGGCGCCGATCGAATCGCGGTCATCTGGGGCGATCTGCATCGTCCCGGCGTCAACCGGATCCCGGCGTCGGCCGGCGAGTACGCCGACTACCGCGATCGCAGCCACGCCTTCGAGCACATCGCCGCCTACGACACCGCCGGCTTCAACCTCACCGGGGCCGGTGAGCCCGAGGAGCTCGACGGCGCTGTCGTCACCGCCAGCCTCTTTCCGCTGTGTCGGCGCGACGCCCGAAGTTGGGCGTACCTTTACGGCGGCGGAGGAACAAGCCGGACGGAACGACGTTGCGCTCTTGAGCCACGGCCTGTGGACGCGCCGCTTCAACGCCAGCCGAAACGTCGTCGGCCAGGTCGTCGCGATCGACGGCCGGCCGACCGAGATTGTCGGCGTCATGCCGGCGAGCTTCGAGTTTCCAGATCCCGCGGTGGATATCTGGAAGCCGCTGCTGCTCGACGCCGAGGCGCTGAGCAGCAACAACCGCGGCTCGCACGGCTACACCGCGCTCGCGCGGATGCGGCCCGGCGTCACGCTCGCGCAGGCGCAGGCCGATCTGGCCGGTGTGACCGCGACATTCAAGGCCGAGTATCCGGGCAACTACCGGACCGGGTTTACCGCGACGCTGCGGCCGCTGCAGGAGGAAATCGTCGGCGATACCGCACGGCCGCTCTTCATCCTGCTCGGCGCGGTCGGCCTCGTGCTGCTCATCGCCTGCGCGAATGTCTCCAACCTGCTCCTGGCCCGCGCCGCCTCGCGGCGCAAGGAGATCGCGCTTCGCACGGCGCTCGGCGCCAGTCGCGGCCGGCTGGTGCGGCAGCTGATGACCGAGAGCGTGCTGATTGCGCTGGCCGGCGGCGTGCTCGGTCTCGTGGTGGCGTCGTGGAGCATGGATCTGCTGATCGGCCTCGCGCCAGACACGATCCCGCGGCTGCGCGAGGTCACCCTCGATCGACGCGTTGTCGCCTTCACGGCGCTCGTCTCGCTCGCGACCGGCGTGCTCTTCGGGATCGTGCCCGCGCTGCGTGCGTCCGGGGCGGCGCTCAACGAGGTGCTGAAGGACGGCGGCCGGAGCGGCGAGAGCGCGATGCACGGGCGCGCCGGCCGGCTGCTCGTCGTCTCGGAGGTGGCGCTGTCGCTCGTGCTGCTCATCGGCGCCGGCCTGCTGGTGCACAGCTTCGCGCGCGTGCAGAACGTCGAGCCGGGCTTCGACGCCCGCGGCATGCTGACGCTGCGGCTGGCGCTGCCCGAGTCGCGCTACACCACGTTCGAGCAGGGCGATCGCTTCTTCGACTCGCTCTTCGCCGCGCTGCGCGCACGCCCGGGCGTCGAGGCGGTGGCAGCAGCCAACGCGCTGCCGTTCAGCGGCGTCGGCGGCAGCCGCACGTTCCACATCGAGGGACGCGAGCCGAAGCGGCCGGAAGATCAGCCGGAGGAGCAGCTGCGGATCGTGACCGACGGCTACTTCCAGACCATGCGCATCCCGGTCGTCAAGGGACGTGAATTCACCGATCGCGATCGGCTGAGCGCGCCGCGCGTCGCTGTCGTCAACGAGGCACTGGCGCGCAAGCACTGGCCCGGCGAGACCCCTGTCGGCCGCCGTGTCGCGTTCAGCCGCGACGAGCCGCACTGGTACGAGATCGTCGGCGTCGTCGCAAACATCAAGCACCGTGGGCTGGACGCGGCGGATCGGCCCGAGCTCTACGTCCCGTACCGGCAGCCGCTGTTCTCGAACTGGACGGTGAGGCCGATGCAGGTCGTCGTGCGGACGGCGGGCGATCCAATGATTGCCGCATCCACCGTGCGCCAGGACGTCGCGCGCATCGACGCCGAGCAGCCGATCTCCGACGTCCGCACGATGGACGATCGCATCGGCCGGTCGCTTGCCGCACGGCGGTTCAACATGGTCCTGCTGGCGGTGTTCGCGTCGCTGGCGTTGACGCTGGCCGGCATCGGGATTTACGGAATCGTCGCGTACGCCGTGACCGAGCGGACGCACGAGATCGGCGTCAGGCTGGCGCTCGGCGCCCAGCGGCGCGACGTGATGGCGATGATCGTCGCGCAGGGGATGGCGATGGCCGCCGCCGGCGCTGCAGTTGGCGTCGTCTCGGCGCTGCTGCTGACGCGGTTGATGACGAGCCTGCTGTTCGGCGTCAGCGCCGCCGACCCGATCACGTTCGCCGCCATCCCGCTGCTGCTCGCAGCGGTCGCGTTCGTCGCCTGCTACCTGCCCGCACGCCGCGCCACCCGAGTCGATCCGCTAGCGGCGCTTCGCACGGAGTGATCTCTTCGAGGCGCCTGTTTTAACCGCGGAGAACGCAGAGACCGCAGAGTTTTTGTCTTTCTTGTTTTTGAAAGGAAGACTCTGCGATCTCCGCGATCTCTGCGGTTCAGCAGGCGTCCGAAGAGATTGCGCTACTTCAACGCCAGCCACGCCGCCGCCGACGCGGCTTTCTCGTCCGCCCGCCACGGGCCGCCGAGCGCCTTGCCGAAGCCGGAAACGACGCTTCGAATCTCTTCATCGCCTCGCTTCAGGCCTGCGGCAGCCTTGACGGCCAGGTGTTTGTCGACGATGACCTCGCAACTGATGCCGTGCGCCTGGAGCGCCGATTCGAGCACCGAGCGGAACAGCTTTCCTTCGCTGGCGTGCGCGCGGATGTGCGGGTTGCCGACCGTTGCCGGATCGATCACGCTGCCGACGACGAGGCCGGCGCCGCGGCAGGCGAACCCGTCGAAGCGCTCGTCCTTCAGCAGCGCGGCGATCGATTGCCTGGCGCAGCGCTCGACGATCTTGACGCGCTTCGCGATCTGACGCTCGTCTTCCTCGTGCCTGGAGAAGCCGTGATGGTATGGCTGGCGTGTCTCGATCACGCCGGGGTCGCTCAGCTCGACGACCTCGCGTGCGATTGCGCCGGGCGCCGACGCCGGGCCGCGCAGCGCCACGGCAATCGCGAACCCGGATTTGACGCGGAACCCGAGCGCGATCGTCTTCATTTCATCAGCTCGTTCACCTCGTCGAACGGCATCGCGTGCCTGGTGAACGCCGCGTAGGTGCCGCGCGTCTTCAACTCACGCGCGACGTCGCGGATGAGCGCCAGCGTCGCGCGCATCGGCCCCGATCCGACGCTGACTCTGGCGACGCCGAGCGCTTCGAGCTCGGCAATCGGCGGCGTCCCCGCGACCGCGAGGATGTTCACCGGCCCGCCGATGCCGCTGACCAGCGCGCCGATGGTGTCGCGATCGCGCACGCCCGGCACGAAGACGCAATCGGCGCCGGCGGCGAGGTACGTCTTGCCGCGCTCGATCGCGACGCCGAGCCGCGCCTCCGCCGCGCCAAGCTCGCGCAGGAACACGTCGGTGCGGGCGTTGATGACGACGCGGACGCCGGCCTTGGTCGTGGCCTTGATGATCGTCTTGATCTTGTCCACTTGCAGCGCGAGCGGCTCGAGATCGCTGGCGCCCGGCACGTAGTCCTCGAGATTGATGCCGACCGCGCCGGCCGCGACGACGCGCAGCACGATCTCGGCGACCGCGTCGGGCGTGGCCGCGTAGGCGTGCTCGATGTCGGCCGTGACGGGAACCTTCACCGCGCGGACGATCCGCGACACCGCCTCGATCATCTCGCGCGACGGAACGATGCCGCCGTCGGGATAACCCAGCGCAGCGGCAACCCCGGCGCTCGTCGTCGCGACGGCGGGGAAGCCTTCGGCCTCGAACAGCCGGGCGCTGGCGGCGTCCCAGGCGTTTGGCAGGACCAGAATCGGCGGCCCGTGATGGAGCGCGCGGAGCCGTTCGGCGGGATCCGGCATGCGGCCAGTATAGAGCACAAAAAATGAACGTTTTGCGGCGATCCTTCGTCCTGTAGACCGTGCTCGAAAATCTCTCCTCCGACGTCCGCTTTGCGCTCCGCTGGCTGCGCCGCAGCCCGGCGTTCACGCTGGTCGCGATTGCCTCGCTGGCGATCGGCATCGGGTTCAACACCGCGCTCTTCACCCTGGTCGACGCGATGCTGTTCCGCCCGCTGCCGGTCGAACGTCCCGACCGCCTGGTCGACGTCTTCACGAGCGGCGGCGACGCCGATCGCTACGCCACCAGCTCCTATCCCGACTTCCTCGACTACAAGGCGCAGAACGAGGTCTTCACCGACATGCTGGGCTACAGCCCGGCGTTCGGCGCGATGAAGCTCGGCGATCGCTCGCGGCTCGCGATGGGTGAGATTGTCACCGGCAACTACTTCCAGCTGCTCGGCGTCATGCCGGTCGTCGGCCGCGCGCTCCTGCCCGAGGACGATCGCGCCGGCGCGCCGCGCGTGGTCGTGATCTCGTACCGGCTCTGGACGCGCGAATTTGCCGCCAGCCCGTCGGCCATCGGCCAGGCGATCCGCATCCACAACCAGCCGTACACGATCGTCGGCGTGGCGCCGGCGACCTTCACCGGCATGGTGCCGCTGCTCGCGCCGGAAGTGTGGACCGCGATGGCCTACGTCGACGAGCTGGAGCCCGGCGGCATCATCAGCACCGTCCCGTCGCCAACCGGCAACACGCGGCTCGAGCGGCGCGGCACGCGCTGGATGTTCGTCAAGGGACGGCTGAAGCCGGGCGCAACCTACGATGCCGCCGCCGCGAACCTGACGCTCATCGGCAAGCGGCTGCAGACGACCTACGAGGCGACCAACAAGCGCTTCGACGTCAGCACCGTGCCGACCAAAGACGTGCACATCCATCCGACCGCGGATCGCATGCTCCGCCCGATCGGCCTCGGCCTGATGTTCGTCGTCGGGCTCGTGCTGGTGATTGCGTGCGCCAACGTCGCCAGCATGCTGCTCGCGCGCGCGTCCGGCCGCCAGAAAGAGATCGGCATCCGCCTCGCCATCGGCGCCAGCCGCGGACGGCTGATTCAGCAGCTGCTCGCCGAGAGCGTGGTGATGTCGGCGCTCGGCGCCGCCGCGGGCGTTGCGCTCGCCTGGGCGATGACCCGGATCGCCACCTCGATCAGCCTGCCGATTCCGATTCCGCTTTCCTTCGCGCTCAGGATCGACGGGCGCGTGCTGCTCTTCACCGCCGTCGTCACGATGATCGCCGCGCTCGTCGCCGGCCTGGCGCCGGCGCTCAAGGCGACGCGGCCGAATCTGGTGAACGAGCTGAAGAACGAGGTGTCGGCGACGCACGCCGCCGGCCGCCGCTGGACGATGCGCGACGGGCTGGTCGTGACGCAGATGGCGGTGACGATGGTGCTGCTCGTGTCCGCCGGGCTGCTCACCCGCAGCCTGATCGCGGCGCAGCGCGTCGACATCGGCTTCCGCACCGGCGGGCTCGCCATCCTCTCGACCGAGATGAGCATGCTCAGCTACGACGACGGCCGGGCGAAGGAGTTTTACGAGCGCGCGCTCGAGCGGGTGCGCGCGCTGCCCGGCGTCGAGTCGGTGTCGCTCGCCGAGCGCCTGCCGTTCTCGATCAACTACAACCGCAACCTGATTTTCCTGCCCGATCGGCATGGGCCTGACGACAAGGGCCTCGTGATCGACGTCGCGCGCGTCGCGCCCGAGTACTTCGCCACGCTCGGCGTCCCGATCGTGCAGGGCCGCAACTTCGCGCCGACCGACACGCCGTCCTCGCCCGGCGTCGCCATCATCAACGAGGCGATGGCGCGCAAGTACTGGCCGAATCAGAATCCGATCGGCAAGCGCCTCCGCGTCACGACCTACGACGGCCGCGAGATCGAGGTCGTGGGCGTGTCGGCCGATTACAAGGTCAGCACCGTTGGCGAGACGTCGACCCCGTACGTGCACTACGCCGTCGCGCAGCGCCCGTCGAGCGGCGAGACGATCGTCGCCCGGACCGCGGGCGACGCCGGCGCGCTTCTCGCGGCGATGCGGCGCGAGCTCACCACGCTCGAGCCCAACATCCTCTTCCTCGAGAACCAGACGATGGAGACGCAGGTGGCGGCGACGCTGCTGCCGGCCAAGGCCGGCGCGGTCAGCGTCAGCGCGGTCGGCATCGTCGCCATGGTGCTGGCGTCGATTGGCCTCTACGGCGTGATCGCCTATTCGGTCGCACGGCGCACGCGCGAGATCGGCATCCGCATGGCGCTCGGCGCGCGGCCGGCGGCGGTGGTGGGCCTGGTGATGAAGCAGGGGCTCGCGCTGGCCGCGATTGGCGTCGGCGTCGGCGCGCTGCTCGCACTCGGCGCGGCGAAGGCCGTGGCCGGGGCGCTCTACGGCGTCAGCTTCGTCGATCCGATCGCGTGGGGCGGTGCGATCCTGCTGCTGCTCACCGTCTCAACGCTGGCGAACCTGGTGCCGGCGCGCCGCGCGTCGATCGTCGACCCATCCGGCGCGCTGCGAGCCGAGTAACCGCGTTACGCGCGGCCTCTCGCACCGCGAAGCGAGACCTCTTGCCGCCGTCGCCCGGCGGACATCTCCGCGCCAGGTATGTCTGAGATGGGCTCTAGATCCAACCGCCCCTGGCGGCGACCCAGGTCAGCACTCCAAGCAGCACGCCGACGCCGACGAGCGACGCGATGGTTTCGGTGAAATACGGGTAGACCATGAAGACGCCGCCGGCCACCGCCAGGCCCCATTGTCCCCGCTTCCTGCCGTAGGCGAACAGCACGAAGCCGACGCCTCCCGGAACCATCGACAGGAAGAGCCACAGCGGGTCGACAGACATCTGGATCGATAATACGTGCCTTCGCCTGCCTCGCAGGATAAAGGCTTTGTATTCAACCGACCTCGCGTACATTCACGATGCCGGCTTCAACGAGTTCGCCGAACGCGCCTCTCCCGAGATCGCTCGCATCCTGAGGCGCCACGGCATCCGGCCGTCCGGCAACTCGCGAAAGCCGACGCGGATCGTCGAAGTGGGGTGCGGCGGCGGCACGCTCGCGCGTCACCTGGTCGGCGAAGGCTACGCGGTTGTCGGATTCGACATCTCGCCGGCCATGCTTCAGCTCGCGCGCGCGAAGGTGCCGGCGGCGATCTTCCGGACGCGATCGCTTACCGACGCGCGACTGCCTTCCTGTGCCGCGGTCGTCGCGATCGGCGAGGTGATTGCCTATGTGCCGGCTGGACGGGGCATCGAACTGCCGCCGGCGTTGCGCCGCTTCTTCGTGCGCGTGCACAAGGTCCTCAAACCCGGCGGCCTGTTCATCTTCGACTTCATCGAGTCGGCCGCGCGGCGGACCTATGAGGCGCGAACCAAAGGCGGCCGCGGCTGGGTGATTGCCGCGCACGCCGAAGTCGACGATCGCGGCCGCGTGCTGACGCGGCGGCTGGTGACCATCCGCCGCATCGGGCGTCAGTACCGGCGGGCGCAGGAAACGCATCGCGTCCGCATCTACACGCGCAGCGCGGTTGCGCGCGCGCTCGCCGCCGCCGGTTTCACCGCGAGCATGTCGCGTTCCTACGGTCGATACCGGCTGATGGCCGGAGACGTCGCGGTGATTGCGAGGAAGCAGGGCCGCCGGTCGTTGGCTGGATTATGATCCCGCACATGAAATCCCTGGTGAACGGGACGGCGCTCGCGCTGGCGGTCGCGACGCTGACCCTCTCTGCGCAGACCAAGCGTGCCGCGGCGCCCGCCGCCGCCCGCAAACCATTTACCGTCGTCGAAGCGACGATTCCCGAGATGCGTGCGGCGATGGAGCAGGGACGCCTCAGCTCGCGCGATCTGGTGCAGCAATATCTCATCCGCATCGCGACCTATGAGGATCGTCTCCACGCCGCGATTACCGTGAACCCCGAGGCGCTGAAGATCGCCGCCGAGCGCGATCGCGAGCGGGCACAGGGCAAGATCCGCGGCCCGCTGCACGGCATCCCGATCGCGCTCAAGGACAACATCCACACCACCGACATGCGGACGACGGGCGGCGCGCTGGCGTTCGAGGAGCTGGTGCCGCCGTACGAAGCGACGCTGACGAAGAACCTGAAGGACGCCGGCGCGATCATCATCGCGAAGACCGGCCTGACCGAGCTGGCCAACTGGGTGGCCGGCGCGCCGACGCCGATGCCGGGCAACTACAACGCGGTCGGCGGCCAGGGGTTCAACCCGTACGATCCGCGGAAGGATCCGCGCGAGGCGACCTTCGACGGGCGCGCCGCGCTGAACACCGGCGGCTCGAGCTCGGGCGTCGGCACGGCCGCGAATTTCTGGGCGGGCAACATCGGGACCGAGACGTCGGGGTCGGTGCTGAGCCCGGCGAACCAGAACATGCTCGCCGGCATCAAGCCGACGGTCGGCCGCATCAGCCGCTACGGCGTCATCCCGATCACGGCCGACCAGGACACCGCCGGGCCGATGGCGAAGTCGGTGAGCGACGTCGCGGTCATGCTCGGCGCGCTCGAGGGCGCCGCGCCCGACCCGGAGGATCCGGCGACGCAGAAGTGCACGCCGCCGCCGGGACGCGACTACACGAAATTTCTGAACGCGGCCGGCCTGAAAGGCGCGCGCATCGGCATCCCGCGCGCGTTCTTCTACGACCGCGTCACCACGCCGCCCGATCCGGCGGGCGGAACGGGACGCGGCGGGTTGAACGACGAGCAGAAAAAAGCGATGGACGAGGCGGTCGCCGTGCTGAAGCAGCAGGGCGCGATCATCATCGACCCGGCCGACATCCCGTCGGTCGTCGACCAGGATCCAAAGAACAACTTCACGCTGTGGAACCAGTGCTCCGGCGTCAACGAAGGGCGCGGCAAGGACGAGCACTGCTCGATCGACTTCAAGTACGGCATGAAGCGCGACTTCAACAAGTGGCTCGCGACGCTCGGCGCGGCGGCGCCGCTGAAGTCGCTCAAGGAGCTGATCGCGTGGAACAACGCGCACCAGAAAGCGGGCGCGATCAAATACGGCCAGTCGAACCTCGACATCTCGGAGGAGATGGACCTCGCGCGCGACAAGGCGCGCTATGAGGCCGATCGCGCCAAGGACATCAGGCTCGGCGGCACGCACGGGATCGACGAAGTGATGAAGGCCGAGCGGCTGGACGCGATCCTCTTCCCGGGCGCGGGCGGCGCTGGCATCGCCGCGCGGCCCGGTTACCCGACCGTGATCGTGCCGTACGCGATGGTGGCGAATGCGCCAACGCCGGCGTTCCCGACCGGCTTCAACGCGAAGCCGACGCCGTTCGGCGTCAGCTTCACCGGCATGGCGTGCAGCGAGCCGAAGCTGATCGAGCTCGCCTATGCGTTCGAGCAGGCGACGAAGAAGCGAGTGCCGCCGGTGTTGTTTCCGTGACATTTCGGATTGCGGATTGCGGATTGCGGATTGATTGCAGATTGAGGGGTTTTCGTGACTAGTCGCCGAACGACGCCGCAATCCGCAATCGAGCCGCGATCCGCAATCGAGCCGCAATCCGCAATCAATCCGCAATCCGCAATCCGCATTCCGCAATGTCTCGCGGCGTTCGGCCTGACGGCGATCCTGGTTTCTTGCGCCGGTTCCGCTGGCCGGACGCCGCCGTCGGGCTCTCTCGTCGACCTGTCGCACGACTACAGCGCCGACACCGTTTTCTGGCCGACCGCCGAGCCGTTCAAGCTGGAGAAAGTCGCCGACGGCATGACGCCGCAAGGCTACTACTACGCGGCGAACAACTTCGCGACCTCCGAGCACGGCGGCACGCACCTCGACGCGCCGGTGCACTTCGCGAAGGACCACTGGGCGGTCGACCAGATTCCGCTCGATCGCCTGGTCGGCGACGCGGTGGTGATTGACGTCACCGGTCCTTCGTCGAGTCAGTCCGACTACCGCGTCACCACCGCCGACTTCACGGCCTGGGAGCAGACCAACGGCGAGATTCCCGCCGGCGCGATCGTGCTGATCAAGACCGGCTACTCGAAGTTCTGGCCGGATGCCGCGCGCTATCTCGGCACCGCGGAGCGCGGTGAGGCGGCGGTCGCGAAGCTGCACTTTCCGGGCCTGCACCAGGATGCGGCGCGCTGGCTTGCCGAAACCCGCAAGATCAAGGCACTCGGCATCGACACCGCGAGCATCGACTACGGGCAGTCGACGCTCTACGAATCGCACCGCATCCTCTACGAGCGCGACATCCCCGCGTTCGAGAACCTCACCAGCCTCGATCAGCTCCCGGTCCGCGGCGCGTTCGTCGTCGCCCTGCCGATGAAGATCAAGGGTGGGAGCGGCGCGCCTTTGCGTGCAATCGCAATGCTTCCTGCGCGATAACACATCACGCTCCCCAACGCCGCCGCGAGGCATTGCTTTTCTTTTTCGACGATGGCATCGTCGTCGTCATGAACAGCAAGGGAGGGCGCGCGATGACACCGGCTCCGCCGCTGATGACGCTCGACGAGTACCTCAAGACGCCGGAAACCGTGAAGCCAACGGAGCTGATTTACGGTGTGATGCGCGTTGCCGAGTCGCCGACGGCACGCCATCAGTCCGCGGTGCTCCAGTTGGTGCGGGCGCTCGATGCGCATGTCCGCGAGCGTCAAATGGGCGAAATGTGGCTGGCGCCCCTCGACGTCGTCCTCGACGCCGAACGGGCGCTCGTCGTCCAGCCCGATCTATTCTTCGTGTCGAACGCCCGCGCGTATATGGTGAGGCATCGCGTCTACGGCGCGCCCAATCTGGTCATCGAAGTGCTGTCGCCGCATCCGCGGATTGGCAGCACCGAAGAACGGATTGGATGGTTCGCCGAGTATGGCGCGCAGGAATGCTGGCTGATCCACCAGGACGACGTGACGATGACGGTGATTCAGTTCGCCGACGGCCGTGTCGCGTCACAAAAACGCTACTCGCAGTATCAGCCGATTGAGTCGGCGGTGTTACCGGACTTCAAGTCCACCCTCGACGACATGTTCCGCGACGCGATTCCGATCCGCCAAAATTGGGGAGAGAGTCCGTTCGCTTGAACAGGTCGGCGGCTCACGAATCGGCTCGCAGCGCGGTCATCGGATCGACTCGCGTCGCCCGCCGCGCCGGCAAGTAGCACGCGGTGATCACCGCGCCCGCGAGGACGAGCGCGACGGCGGCGAACGTGCGCGCGTCGCCGGCATCGATGCCGTAGAGGATGTCGGTCAGCGCCAGGCTCAGCCCGCGCGCGCAGACGAACCCGAGGCCCAGCCCGGCCGCCGCGAGCAGAACCGCCTGCCCGACAACCAGCCGCACCACGTCGCCGCCGGTCGCACCGAGCGCCATGCGCACGCCGATTTCGACCGTGCGCTGCGTTGCCGAGTACGCCACCACGCCGTACAGGCCGAGCGCCGCCAGCAGCAGGCCCACCGACGACAGCGTCGTCATCAACACTGCGGTGAAGCGTTCCGTCACCAGCAGGTCGGCGGCGTGATCGGGCATCGTCACCGTGCTCGAAACCGATTGCTGCGGATCGATGGACCGGATCGCTTCGCGCACCGCCGCACTGACCGAAGCGGGGTCGCCGTTCGCGCGGACGACGAGGCTCAGCGATCCCGCCGCCAGAGGGTGCTGCCCCATCGGCAGGTACCACGCCGCCCGATCGCTTCGAAAGTTGAATCGATCTTCCTTGACGTCGGCGACGATGCCGACGACGGTCAGCCATGGAAATTGCGTATCGCTGACGCGGCCCCGCCGGATACGGCGGCCGATCGCGTCCTCGCCGGGCCACCCTTCCTTCGCCAGCGCCTCGGTGACGACCACCACCGGCAGCGTGCCGTCGCGGTCGTGCTCGTCGAGCAAGCGTCCCCTCAGCAGACGGACGCCGAGCGCCTGCAGATACGCGGGCGTCACCACGCGGTGCGCGGTGATCGGCACCGCGGCCGGGTTTGCGGGCGGCCGGCCTTCGACGGTGAAGGCGGAATCCTGCGACATGTGCTGCAGCGGCATGTTCGTCGCGAGGCCGGCCGAAGACACTCCGGGCAGTGCGGAGATGTTGGCGGCGATGCGCTCCGCAAACGCCAGCCGTTCCGGCGGCGTCGGATAGTTTCGCGCCTGCGGCGCGATCTGCATCGTCAAGAGGTGCCGCGGATCGAAGCCGAGATCGACCTCCTGGAGGCGGGCGAAGCTCTGCACCACGAGGCTGCCGTTGACGAGCAGGACGACGGCGATTGCCACCTCGGCGATCACGATCGCGCCGAGCCAGCGGCGCCCCGCCGCGCCGTCGTAGTGCTCGCGCCGGCGGAGCGCGGCCATCAGATCGTAGGCGCCGCCCAGCCGCAACGCCGGAACGACGGCGAAGATCATCCCGGTGACGACGGACAACCCCGCGGTGAAGAGGACCACGCGTGCGTCGACCGAGAAATCGGTGAGGAAGGTCGACAGCGAGTCGGCGCGAATCGGGTTCAGCATCGCGACGAGCGGCGTCAGCCAGACGGCGAGCAGCAGGCCGGCGGCGCCGCCGGCAAAGGCGAGGGAGGCGCTCTCGGCGAGCAGCTGGCGGATGATGCGACCCTGGCCGGCGCCGAGCGCGCGGCGGACCGCGATCTCGCGCTGGCGGGAGACGCCGCGCACCAGCAGCAGGTTGGCGACGTTCGCGCAGCAGATGAGCAGCAGGAACCCGACCGCCGCCTCGAGCGCCACCAGCGCGCGGCGGCTGCGTCCGCTCAGATCGCCGAGCAGCTGCTGCCGCAGCGGGATCAGCCGGCAGGTCCAGCCACGCTGCTGCTGGGGGAATTCCGCTTCGAGGCGCCGGGCGATGCGCTGGAGGTCGGCGTCGGCCTGAGCCGGCGTCGAGCCAGGCGACAGCCGCGCCACCATGCCGTATGCGTGCTGTGCCCGCTCGGCGATCGGCAGCGTCTCGATTGCGGTCCGCATCGGCACCCACATGCCGGTCCCGGCCGGCGTGTCGAAGCCGCGCGGCATCACACCGACGATGGTGTAGGCGCCCTCATCGAGCGTGATCTCGCCGCCGAGCATGCCGGGATCGGCGTTGAAGCGGCGCTGCCAGAGGTCGTACGAGATCACGACCACCGGTGCCGCGCCGGCGAGGTCGTCGCTGGGATCGAGCGTGCGGCCCGCCGCAGGAGGCACGTCGAGCGTACGCAGGTAGCTGGAAGTGATCGACGCGGCCTGGATCCGCTCAGGTTCATCGCCTGCGATCAGGTTGACCGTGCGCTGAATCGCGACGCCGGCCGATGCGAGCGTCGGGCTCTCGCGATACGCGTTGTATTCGAGCAGGGAAGTGCCGAACGGGTCGGACCCTTCGCGCATCGCCAGCGCGAACAGCACGCGATCGGCGTCGGGCACCGGCAGCGGCCGGACGAGCAGCGCAGTCGCCGCCGTGAAGATTGCGGCGCTGGCGCCGATGCCAATCGCCAGCGTCAGGACCGCGACGGCGCTGAACCCAGGCCGGGCGATGAACAGCCGCAGGCCGTATCGCAGGTCGTGCCAGAAAGTGTCCATGAGTTGCTGCGATAGCCAACCTCGTGCCGCGCCCCGGTCGAACTTTTTCACACGTCAGACTCGGGTCAGTCGGGTCGGAGGGGGTCGCAACGGGGGTCAGACGCGGCTCGCAACGAGGGTCATACGGGGGTCGGACCCCCTCCGACCCCCGGCCGCTGTGTTGCCGGGGTCGGACGGGTGTCAGACGGGTGTCCGACCCCTGCCGCCGTGTTGCGGGGGTCAGACGGGTGTCCGACCCCTGGCCGCCGTGTTGCGGGGGTCAGACGGGTGTCCGACCCCTGGCCGCCGTGTTGCGGGGGTCAGACGGGTGTCCGACACCCGTCCGACACCTCTCCGACCCCGGTCGCGGCTCCCGGTGCCGCGCACCGTGGAGTCACCGCGTCGCCGGCGCGACTGTGCGATTCCGGGACGAATCGATCCCGGCGGCGGTCACCTGGATTGGTGACAGGGGATCGATCGCCAGCCACGCCAGCGCGCCGCCGGCATAGACGAGGGCGGTGACGTAGAACGGGAACGACCACGACTGCCAGCGGTCGACCGCGATGCCGACGACGAGCGGCCCGACGAGGCCGCCGAGATTTCCCAGCGTGTTCATGCAGCCGGTGATGACACCGGCGTGGTCAGGCGCGATGTCGATCGGCACCGCCCAGCAGGCGCCAAGTGCGAGATCCGCCGAGGCCAGCGCCAGCGCGAGGAGCAGCGCCTTCGCGACCGCCGGCACCGGCAGCTGAGACGCGAACACCAGCGCGGCGCAAGTCATGAACGCGGCGCACCCGAGATAACAGCGGCCGGCGCGCAACCCGTATCGCCGCGACAGGTGATCGGTGAGCCAGCCGCCAAGAACATCAGCGATGCCGGCGAGCAGGAACGGCAGCGCCGCGAACAGCCCGCCGCCGAACCGCGAGAAGCCGAGCACCCTGATGAGATAAGTCGGCAGCCAGGTGAAATAGAAGTAGAGACCGTAGCCGAACGCGAAGTACATCGCGCAGATCGCGTAGAGGTTGCGGCTGCGAAGCAGCGCCCGCCACGGCGTGCCCGGGCCGTGCTCGGCGCCGACGCTGCCGTCGTTGATCTGCGCGAGCTCCTCGCGCGTCATCGCCGGATGCTCCTCCGGCCGATCGCGGTACCACGCGTACCACGCCGCCGCCCAGACAACGCCGACCAGGCCGAAGATCACGAAGCTCTCGCGCCAGCCCCAGCGCGCGATGATGACCAGCGCCACCGGCGCCGACAACATGCCGCCGAGCCGCGAGCCGAGGAACATGACGCCGTTCGCGCGCCCGCGCTCGCGCGCCGGGAACCAGCGCGAGAAGCTGCGCGCGATGTTCGGAAACGCGCCCGCTTCGCCGGCGCCGAAGAGAAACCGGATCGCGACCAGCGACTGGAAACCGCGCGCGAACCCGGTGAGGATCGTGAACGCCGACCACCACAGGACGATGCGCGTCAGCACGCGGCGGGGGCCTTTGACGTCGCCGAGCCAGCCTGACGGAATCTCGAAGAGCGAATAGGAGAGCGTGAACGCGCTGAACACGACGCTCATCTGGAGGACGCTCAGGTTCAGCTCCTCCATGATCGAGGGCGCGGCGGCGGAGATGCAGACGCGATCGAGGTAGGTGACGACGGCGAGGAGGAAGGCGAAGCCGAGAACGCGCGCGCGAACGGGGGCCACGGGGGGATGATAAGCGAACCGTTGGCGTCCGTGCGGTTTCGCTGCGTTCGTCGTCGTTCTGCGTTCTGCGTTCGTCGTTCGAGTCTGCGTTCTGACGTACAAGCGAGCGACGAACTTCGTCGCGACGACGGAGAACGACGAGCGCGACTGGAACGACGACGAATGAGAACGACGAGCGTCGAACGTGAGAACGACGAGCGTCAGACGTGAGAACGTCGAGCGTCAGACGTGAGATCGTCGAGCGTCAGACGCAAGAACGACCAGCGTCAGACGTGCGAACGATTTCCCGTCCTTATTCCTGCCTCAGCGCGATCGACGGATCGACGCGCATCGCGCGCACGATCGGCACCGCCTGCGCCACGAGCGCCACCAGCAACAGCATGCCGGCGACCGCGGCGAACGTCGCCGGATCGGTCGCGCTCACCTCGAACAGCGAGCTCTCGAGGAAGCGCGTCGCCGCCATCGCGACGACGATGCCGGCGCCGAGGCCCGCCGCGACGACTGCCAGGCCGCCGCCGACGATCAGCCGGACGATGTCGCCGGGGGCGGCGCCGAGTGCGGCGCGGATCCCGATCTCTCGCGTCCGCTCCGCCACCGAGTAGGAGATGACGCCGTAGACGCCAATCGCCGTCATCAGCAGCGCGACCGCGCCGAACAACTCCAGCATCACCATCACGAAGCGCCGCCAGCCGACCGATCGCGCCGCCAGCTCCGCGAGCGGCGCCACCTGATACACCGGCACGTCGCTCGCGACCGACCAGATCGCACGCCGCGCCTCGCCCGCGAGCACCGACGGATCGCCGCCCGACCTGATCACCATCGTCAGGTAGGAATCGGTGAGCTGCGCCTGCGGCGTGTACATCTGCATCGTCGGCGCCGCGGCCAGCTCCTGGTGCCGCACGTCGCCGACGACGCCGACGATGGTGCGGACGGGGCCGTTGTAGCCGCCGATGCGGACGTGCTGGCCGATCGGCTCGGCATCCGGCCAGAGCGCGCGCGCGGTCTGCTCGCCGATGAGCATCACGTTCTCGGCGCCGGCGCGGTCGGCGTCGGTGAAGAGGCGCCCGCGACGAAGCGGGATGCGCATGACGGTGAAATACTCGGGCGTCACCGAGTAGCGCTCGACGCTGGGATCGTCCGGGCCAGCCGGGCGCCCTTCGACGTGAAAGCCCCATGTGTCGCCGTTGCCGCCGAGCGGGATCTGCCCGGCCGACGCGGCGGCCTCGACGCCGGGCAGCGCCTTCAGCCGCGCGATCATCTGGTCGGTCTTCTGGACGACGGCCTCGTCTTTCGCGTACGCCGCTCCCACCATCGAAATCTGCATCGTCAGGACGCCGTTGGCGTCGAAGCCCGGATGCACGCCGACCAGGTTGGCGACGCTTCTGATCATCAGACCAGCGCCGATGAGCAGCACGACCGCGAGCGCAACGTCCGCGGCGACGAGGACGCGGCGCGAGAGAGAGGTCGGCGCATGCGCGGTTTTGCGTCCGTCACCGTGCAGCGAGCCCTGCAGGTTGATGCGCGACGCGCGCAGCGCGGGAACGAGGCCGAAGAGGAACGCGGTCGCGATCGTCAGCCCGATCGAGAAAATGAGCACGCTGCCGTCGAGCCGCGCCGTGGCAACGCGCGGCGATGGTCGGCGGCGCCAGACGAATCAGAAGCGGCAGCGCGACCGTACCGAGCGCGACGCCGAGCACGCCGCCGGCAAATGCGAGCAGCGCGCTCTCGACCATCAGCTGGCGCACCAGCCGCGCCCGGCTGGCGCCGAGCGCCGCGCGCAGCGCGAGGTCGTGCTCGCGCCTGGCGATCCTCGCGAGCAGCAGGCTGGCGACGTTCGCGCAGGCGATCAGCAGCACGAAGCCGACGGCGCCCATCAGCACCGCGAGCGCCGGGCGGACCGCGCCGGTCAGCTCGTCGCGCAGCGGAACGAGCGTCATCGTCGCCGGCGAGTAGTCGGAGGGGTGATCGCGGCGCAACACCGCCTGCACTGCGTCGATGTCGGCGCGAGCCGCCTCGAACGCGACGCCGGCCTTCACGCGGCCGATCGCTTTCAGGTGCTGACAGCTGCGGCAGGCAGAGCTCTGCGTCCGGTCGTAGCCGACCAGCGCCCACATCTCGGCCCGCTGGTAGAAGCGCTCGGAGATGAGCGGCTCGAACGTGGGCGGCATCACGCCGACGATCGTGAACTGGCGGTCGTTCATCGTGATCACGCGGCCGATTGCCGACGGGTCGGCGCCGAAACGCCGGCGCCACAGAGCGTCGCTGAGGATCACCGTCTGCCAGCCTGCGGGCGTGTCCTCGGCCGCGGCGAAGTCGCGCCCGAGCGCCGGCCGCGCGCCGAGCATGCCGAAGAAATTCGCCGAGACGCGCATGCCGCTGATGCGCTCGGGTTCGCCGTTCGCGGCGAGCGTCGGCGTCCACGAGCGGATGAGCGCCATGTCCTCGAAGCTGTGCGTGCGCTCGCGCCAGTCGAGGAACGTGGTGTAGCCGACGTTGGCGGCGCCGCCACTGGGACGACGCTCGCCGATCGTCACCAGACGATCGGGGTCCGTGTAGGGCAGGGGGCGGAGCAGGACCGCGTTGAGGACGCTGAAAATCGCGGTGTTGGCGCCGATGCCGAGCGCAAGGGTCAGAAGGGCGATGGCGGTGAAGCCTGGCGCGCGCGCCAAGCAGCCGCGCGGCGTAGCGGACGTCGCGCGCGAGGTCGACAACGAGATTGGCCGAACCGGACGGCGGCGGCACGGGGGCGGCGCTTCTGGCGCGATCGGCGCGCGCGATCTCCGCCGCAACGTGCGCGCGATCGTCGAGCGGCGCCAGCGCCAGCTCGATCGCGTCGGCGTCGGGCACGCCCGACGCCACCAGCTCCGCGTGATGATCGGCAACGTGCTGCGCCAGCTCGTCGACGATGTCGCCGGCGCGAGCCGGGTCGACGGGGAGCGGGTTCAAGCGGGCGCGGACGAGGGATTTCCAGTTTCGCATGGCGATTCCACGGTCCGCCTGAAGGCGGACACTCCGACGACTCGCTCGGCGGCCTGAAGGCGCCGCCCTACGCGACGTCGGTCGCCTAGGCGGCCCTTCAGGGCCGCTCACGACCTGCAAAGCGCACGACTCGACACGTACGAATCACGTCGAGCGGATCGAGCGATCGGCGCGCCGCGCGGGGATGCACGCGGCCGCGACGCCGGTTGTGAGCACCAGCAGCGCCACCGCGCCAATCGTCACCGCGTCGAACGGTTCGACGCCAAAGAGCAGCGTCGACAGGGCACGGCCGGTCGCGAGCGAGAGCGCGGCGCCGGCGACGACGCCCAGAGCGGTGAGGGCGCCGGCGCGGGCGACCACCATCACGACAATGCGGGCGCGCGAGGCGCCGAGCGCCATCCGGACGCCAATCTCACGCGTGCGCTCCGCCACCCAGTAGCCGATCGTGCCGTAGACACCGACCGCGGCCAGCGCCAGCGCCAGGACGGCGAAGGCATCGACGAGCCCGGTATGGAATCGCCGCGCCGCAACAGAGTCGGCAACGACCGCTCTCGAGCGGCGCGACGTCATAGACCGGCTGGAGGGGATCGACCTTGGTCAGCTCCTCGCGCACCGCGCGCGCGTACGGCTGCGGCTCGCCATGCGTGCGCACCACGAAGCGTGTTCCAGCGCAGCCAGGTGAACATGCGCTGGGTGTACGGCGCGTAGATCGCGGGCGGTTCCGGTTTGTCGAGGCCGCTGCTCTTCACGTCGGCGACGACACCCACCACGGTGTGCCATCGATCGTCCCACGGCTGAATGCCGGTGGCCCACTTGAAGCGGCGCCCGATCGGATCCTGGCCCGGCCAGAACGCGCGCGCCGGCGGCATCGTTGACGATGACAACCGCCGGGGTGTCCTCCCGGTCGTCCTCGGTCAGCGCGCGGCCGCGGATGAGCGGGATGCGAAGGGTCCTGAAATAGCCGGCGCTGATGGTCCGGTAAGCGGGCGATGGCCGGTCAGCCGGAGCGATGGCGCGTCCCTCGATGTCGATCGGTTGCGTCGACGAGGGATCGCCGAGCGGCAACTGCGAGATCGCCGCGGCCGACTCGACGCCGGGCATGGCCGCGAGGCGCTCGAGCCCGGTGCGGATGTACTGCTTGCCGGCGGCGACCGTGACGTAGCGCGGCGGCGTGAGGAACACCTTCAGGCTGAGGACGCTGTCGGCATCGAAGCCGGTCTTCACCGCCGTCAGCCGCGCGAAACTGGTGAACAGGAGCGCGCCGGCCACCGCGAGCGTCATCGCCAGCGCCACCTCGCACACAATCAACGCGGCGCCGGCGGTGGATCGACCCGCCGGCGTATAACCGGCAACACCGCTCGTCAGCGCTGCGTGGGAAGCGCGCCGCAGCATGCGCACGGCGGGCACGAGCGCCGGGAGCGCGCCGGCGAGCATGGCGACGACAAAGGTGAGCGCGAGCACCGGCACGTCGACCGCGGTTTCGTCGAGGCGCGGCACGCCGGCCGGGCCGAACGCGACCACGAGTTGCACCGCGGCGTAGGCGAGCGCGATTCCCGCGGCGCCGCCGGCGAGCGACAGCACCATGTTCTCGGTCAGCCACAGCGCGACGACGCGGCCGCGGCTGGCGCCGAGCGCGAAGCGAATCGCGGTTTCTCGCCGGCGGGATGTTGCGCGTGCGAGCAGCAGGTTCGACACGTTTGCGCACGCGATGAGCAGCACCAGGCCGACCGCGCCCGCGAGCACCATCAGCGCCGATTTCGTGTCGCCGACCACCGCGTCGTGGACACCCGCGAGCCGCACGCGCCACCCCTTGTTCGTGTCGGGATAGGCGGTCTGCAGCTGCGCGCTGAGCGCGTCCACTTCCGCCTGCGCGGCGCCGACGCTGACGCCCGGTTTCAGCCGCCCTGCGGCCACCATGAAGCGGCCGTTGCGCGGCATCCCGCTCATGTTGTCCTTGATCGCGGCCCACATCTCCGTGTCGTCGGTGGGGAAGCGAAAGCGCGGCGGCATCACGCCGACGATCACGTGCGGCCGGCCCTCGAGCATCACCGCCCGTCCGATGACGCCGCGGTCGCCAGCGAAGAGCCGTTGCCAGACGCGATAGCCGAGCACCAGCACCTCGTCACGGTCCGGGCGGTCGTCGTCCGGCTCGATGACCGCGGCCGAGGAGCGGCGGCGTGTCCAGCATCGGGAACAGCGAGCCGGTGACGCGCGCGCCGTACACGCGCTCGGGCAGATCGATCCCGGTCACGTTGAACGTCCATCCGGACAACAGGCCGACGCTTTCGAACGAGGTCAGCTGGCGCTGCCAGTCTTCGTAGTCGGGGAGCGAGCTGCTCGTCAGCTTCCCCGGCGCGGAGGTCGTGCTGTTGAGGAACACGACCACGCGCGCGGGGTCGCGATACGGCGGCGGCTTGAGGACGACGGCGCGGACGACGCTGAAGATCGCGGCGTTGGCGCCGATGCCGAGCGCGAGCGTGACGATCGCCGCCGCGGCGAACCCGGGCGCTCGAACGAGGATGCGCATCGCATAGCGGACGTCGCGAGCGAGCGTGCCGAGCGATCGAGCTGCCCGCTGCGGCCGGCTCGTCGTGAGCGCGGCGCGGCCGAGGAGCGCGCGCGATCTCCGCCGCAATCCGTGCCGGGTCGTCGAGCGGCGCCAGCGCTCTCGCCAGTGCGTCGGCGTCGGCGACGCCGGCGGCAATCAGATCCGCGTACGCGTCGGCGACGTGCTGCGCGAGCTCGTCGACGATATCCGGCTCGCGCAGCGGATCGACCGAGACGGCGTCGAGCCGGGACCTGACGAGCGCGCGGAAGTCGTGCGGCCTCGGCACCGGCGTCGGTCAGGCATGGCCGATGCCGGCGACGCGGTTCAAGGCCGCGAAGAAGGTGTTCCAGCTGCGGCGCTGATCGTCGAGCACTTTCTGCCCGGCGGCGGTGAGGCGGTAGAAGCGGCGGCGGCGCGTGCCGGCTTTTTCCACCCATCGCCCCTGGATGAAGCCACGGCGCTCGAGGCGATAGAGCGTCGGGTAGAGCGAGGCGACGTGGAATTTCAACGCCCCGTCCGAGCGCGTGTCGATCAGCTTGGCGATCTCATAGCCGTGACGATCGCGCTCTTCGAGCAGGGCGAGGATGAGGGTTTCGGCGCTGCCTTTCCGCAGCTCGCGGTCGGTCGACATACGGCGACAGCATATGTATCAGTCACACATATGTCAAACACGGACGTCTGACGCAGGGGTTCAGGGTTCAGGGTTCAAGGTTCTGGGTTCGCGTGAGGTTCGAGGTTCTGGGTTCGAGGTTCTGGGTCGGTTCGGGGTTCCACGTTCGGAGTTCAGGTTCAGGGTTTACGGTTCGGGGTCCGAACCCAGAACCCCGAACCCCGAACCGAGAACCGCGCCGAACCCAGAACCCAGCACCCTGAACCCAGAACCCTGTTTACGTCCGCGACAAGTAATGCTGCAGCGCGACGGCGGTGTTGTGCTGTTCGTCGCGCGCGCCGAAGAGCAGCGTCACTCGCCCGCTGCGCGCGGCGGCGGTCAGCGCCGCGACCGCGGGGCTGCGCTTGCCCAGCGCGTCGAGCTCCTCGGCGTATCGATTCTTGAACTCGCCCCACCGCGACGGATCGCGGTTGAACCACTTGCGCAGCGCCAGGCTGGGCCCGATGTCCTTCAACCACAGATCGACGGCCGCCCGCGCTTTCGGCAGGCCGCGCGGCCAGAGGCGGTCCACGAGCACGCGCACGCCATCCTCACCGGACGGCGGGGCGTACACGCGCTTCACTTTAATCGTCGTCGCTTTTTTCATAGGGGCGGCCGTCCGATCCTCCGCACGATACCCCGGCATGCGGCCGAGGAAAAGCTGAGGCGTATCGATTAAAACGGGCTTGATCCGGGAGCCCGACTGATGAATTTTTTCTCGAAGAACTCGCCGGTCGCGGTGGTCACTGTTTTCCAGCTGCGCCACAACAGGAAGTCGTGAATGTCGTCGGGGATGACCACCTCCTCGACGCTCACGCCGCGCTCCTGCAGCCGGCGCTTCAAGTCAACCGTCTGGTGAAACTGCACGTTCCGATCGTCGTCGGCATGGATGAGCAGCACCGGCGACTTCCACGTCGCGACCGATGAGATCGGCGACGATTCGTAAGCGACCTTCAGCGCCTGACGATAGTCGGCTTCGGTGATGCCGTCGCCGACGAGCGCGTGAGCGAGCTGCTCGGCGCCGATCGCCGGCACGCGATCGTGGACGCCGTGGATGTCGACGCCCGCGGCGAACACGTCCGAGTTGCGCCCGAGCGCGAGCGCGGCGAGGTAGCCGCCGTACGATCCGCCCCAGATGCCGATGCGTCGCGCGTCGACATCCGGCCGCGCCTGCAGGTAGCGCCCGCCGGCGATGACGTCGAGATATTCGGATGCGCCGCGGGCGCCGGCCTTCTCCGCGTAGTGGAACGCATGGCCGTAGCCGATGCCGAGCCGGTAGTTCACCGATAGCACGATGAAGCCGCGGCTCGCAAGGTACTGGTTCGCGGCGTAATCGTTGGCGTAGTAGTTCATGTAGTGGAAGCCGAGCAGCATCTGCCGCGGCGGACCGCCGTGGACGTAGACGAGCGCCGGCCGGCGCGCGTCGCCGCCTGGCGTCTTGAACAGCTGCGCGTGGATCTCGAGCCCGTCGCTCGACTTGAACGTCACCGGCTCGGGCGCAATCAACTTCGCAGACGGAAATGCCGCCGGCACCTGGCGGGTTGCCAGCGTTCGCGGCTGTCCACCGCCAGCCGGCATCACTGCCGGCAGCGGCGGCTGCTGCGTCGTCGACGAGAGGAACGCCACGGTCTGGCCGTCGCCAGTCACGACCGGCGCCCACTCGAGGCCAGTGCCGCGCGTCAGCGCAAGCGGCGTCGTCGAGCCGTCGACCGGCACCTTGAAGACGTGGCGCCGATCGATATCGTGACGATCCCCACCGGTGTTGGCGCTGTAGACGAGGAAGCGGCCGTCGCGGCTGAGCGACACATGCTCGACCATGAACGCGCCCGGCGTCAGCAGCTTCGGCGCCGTGCCCTTGTCCGGATGGTGTATCGAGTAGAGATGCGGCCAGCCGTCATGATACGAGAGGAAGACGATGTGATCGTCGGCGGCCCACTTGAGGTTCGTGCCGCCGGCGGTGCGCGGAATCGAATCGACGAGCGCGGCGCCGCTCTTCCAGGGCGTCTGCGCTGGATCGCCGGCGCCGCGGGTGCCCGCGACCACGATCGACCATGGCTGCGGCTGCTGGACGAGCGGCGACTGCGGCGTGCCGCCGCGCCCCGGCTGACGCACGAACGCGATGCGGTTGCCGTCCGCGGTCCACAGCGGTGCGTCGTCGCGTGACGTGGACGCGGCGAGATAGCGAACCGGCTGTGCCGCGTCGGTGAAGATGCCGATAAAGCTGTGATCGTCGCGATCGGAAACGAATGCGAGCGAGCGGCCATCCGGCGACCACGCCGGCGATTCGCTCGTGCCGCGCGCGAAGAACGCCTGCTCGGCTGGCTTCGAACCGTCGAGCGGCGCGATCCACATGCGGCGCTCCTTGACGAACGCGACGCGATCGCCCGCCGGCGAGATCGCCGGCGTGTCGCCCTCGCCGACCAGTTTCGGCGCCGCGCCGCCGCTCACCGCGATCGACCAGACCTGCATCCGCGGCTGCACGGCGCTGCTCGACGGGTTGGGCTGCAGGTTCCCGTCGGCGTCCCAGTTCGAGCCGTGATCGCCGCCGCGGACGTAGACGATCGTTTTCCCGTCCTGCGAAAACGACAGGTTCGTCAGTTCCTGACCATCGTCGTTCAGATAGGAGGTCAGGCGGCGCGCCTCGAATGCCGGGCCCTCGGCGTAATAAATGTTGCGCTGGCCGTGCTCGTTGAACGTCCAGGCGATTGCAGAACCGGCCGGCGCCGCGACGAGGTTGTCGGCGAACGGATAGTTCAGCACCTCATCGAGCGTGAACGCGGACGGGGGCGCTGCAACCTGTGCCGTTGGAACAATGCGTGCAGAGAGCGCGGCCGCTATCGCGAGCACTGGCAGCAGCTTCTTCATTCGGCGGATTATAATCGCTGATCTTGTTCTCGATCCTCGCCGATATTCGGTACGCGGCGCGATGGTTGCGGAACAGCCCCGGGTTCACGCTGGTGGCGGTCGCGTCGCTGGCGATCGGCATCGGCTTCAACACGGCGCTCTTCGCCGTCGTCGACGCGCTCCTGTTCAAGCCGCTGCCGGTGGCGGCGCCCGAGCGGCTCGTCGACGTCTTCACCAGCGATTCGACCGGGTCGGTCACCTACAGCACGTCGTCGTACCCCGATTACCTCGACCTCAACGCGCACAACGAAGTGTTCGACGGGATGGTCGGCTACAGCCCGATGCTGGCGCCGCTCAACCTCGACAACCGGTCGCGGCTCGCAATGGGCGAGATCGTCACCGGCAACTACTTTCAGGTCCTCGGCGTCCCGGCCGCGATCGGCCGCACCATCCTGCCATCTGACGATGCACCGTCGGCGACGCGGGTCGCGATGGTGTCGCATCGGTACTGGGTCCGTGAGCTCGGCTCGGCGCCCGACGTCGTCGGCCGCACGCTGCGGATTCGAGGCAACCCGTACACGATCGTCGGCGTCGCCGGCCCGAATTTCAGCGGCATGGTGCCGGTGTTGTCGCCGGAATTGTGGCTGCCGGCCTCCGCCTCGCTGGAGGTCGAACCGGTCGGCATGCACGACACCGTGCCGTCTCCGACCGGCACGTCGCGGCTCGATCGGCGCGCCGACCGATGGCTTTTCGTCCGCGCGCGGCTCAAGCCGGGGAAGACGATCGACGAGGCGCGGGCGAACCTGACGGTTCTGATGTCGCGCCTGGCGTCGGCGAATCCCGTGACAAACGGCGGCCGCCACATCAGCCTGAAGGCGACGAGCGACGTGCACGTCCATCCCGCCGCGGATCCGTTCATGGTGCCGATCGCCGCCGGGCTGATGACCGTTGTCGGCCTCGTGCTGCTGATTGCGTGCGCGAACGTCGCGAGCATGCTGCTCGCGCGCGCGTCGAGCCGCCAGAAGGAAATCGGCATCCGCCTCGCGATCGGCGCCAGCCGCGGCAGGCTCGTGCGTCAGATGGTCACGGAATCGATTCTGCTTTCGCTCGTCGGCGCGGTCGGCGGCACCCTCATCGCCTGGTGGCTGACGACGGCGGCCGCGGCGGTGAGCCTGCCGCTGCCGATTCCGCTTGCCTTCGATCTTCACATCGACGTGCGCGTCCTCGCGTTCACGCTCGGCGCCGGGCTGCTCGCCGGTCTGCTCGCCGGGCTCGTGCCGGCGATGCAGGCATCGAGGCCGAGCGTCATCGCCGACCTCCGCGGCGAGACCAGCTTGACCCGCGCCGCAGGGCGGCGCTGGACGATGCGCGACACGCTCGTCGCCGGGCAGATGGCGGTGACCGCGCTGCTCCTCGTCGTCGCGGCGCTGCTGACGCGCAGCTTCGTCGCCGCGCAGCGCACGAGCCCCGGCTTCGCGGTCAACAAGCTGTCGGTCGTGTCGACCGACACCGGGATGCTGCGGTATTCGGAAGAGCGCAGCCGCCGCTTCTACGAGCAGGCGATCGCGCGCGTGTCGGCGATCGCCGGGGTCGAGTCGGCGGCGCTGGCGACGCGCGTGCCGATGCAGGTCAACCCGAACCGCTGGGAGATCTGGGTGCCCGATCGCCACCAGCCCGACGTCCAGGGCGACACAATCGAAGCGACGATCGTGTCGACCGGGTACTTCGAGACGATGGGCGTCCCGATTGTCGAGGGACGCGCGTTTGCCGATACCGATCGCCCCGACACGCCGCGCGTCGCCGTCGTCAACGAGACGTTCGCCCGCCGCTACTGGCCCGGCGAGAGCGCGATCGGCAAGGTCTTTCATACGCGCGGGCCTGAAGGGCCGCAATTCGAGATCGTCGGCGTCTCGGCCGATCACAAGGTGCTGACGCTCAGCGAGCGGCCGACGCCGTTCCTGCACATCGCGCGCAACCAGCGTCCGGGCTCGTACACGGCGATCATCGCCCGCACGCGCGGCGATGCGACGGCGCTGCTGCGCGAGATGCGGCGCGAGCTGCTCGCGCTCGAGCCGAACCTCGTCTTCGTCGAGAACCAGACGATGGAGGCGGAGGTGGATACGACGCTGTTCCCGATGCGCGCCAGCGCGTGGCTGGTGAGCGGCGTCGGGATGGTGGCGATGCTGCTGGCGGCGATCGGGCTCTACGGGATGATCGCGTATTCGGTGGCGCGGCGCACGAAGGAGATCGGCATCCGCATCGCGCTCGGCGCGCGGCCCGGCGAGGTGGTCGCCCTGGTGTTCCGGCAGGGTCTGCTGGTGGCGTTCGCGGGGCTGATTGCCGGCTGCCTGCTGGCGGCGGTTGCGGTCCGCGCGATTGCGGGTGTGCTCTACGGCGTCAGCTCCGCCGACCCGCTGTCGTGGCTGATGGCGGCTACGGTCCTGCTGGCGGCCTCGGCGCTGGCCAACCTCGTCCCGGCGTGGCGTGCGGTCCGGGTGGATCCGTCGGTGGCGTTGCGGACGGATTAAGAGCCGTTCGACGTTCTTCGTTCTTCGTTCTTCGTTCTCGTTCTTCGTTCGAGCGCGAACCTGAACAACGAACGAGAACAGCGAACGGAGAACGGAGAACGGAGAACGTGAACGAAGAACGGTGAACGGAGAACGTCGAACGAAGAACGACGAACGTTCCGGCGCCCGCGCTGAACATGGGCGCATCCCTTTCCGTCTAACGCCTCTATGAGCTCGGATATTCGTGTTGCCCTGCGGTTGCTCTGGAAGGACAAGGCGTTCACGATCACGGCCGCGCTGACGCTGGCGCTGTGCATCGGCGCGAACACGGCGCTGTTTTCCGTGGTCCACAACGTCCTCCTCCGCCCGCTGCCGATCCCCGAATCCGATCAGATCCTGCTGATGGGCAACGCGTATCCCGGCGCCGGCGCCGCCATCGGCGGCTCGTCGGGCGTCCCCGACTATTACGACCGGCTGCGCGACGTCAGCGCCTTCGAAGAGCAGGCGCTCTACAACGGCCGCAATCACAGCATCGACCAGAGCGGCACGCCGACACGCGTCCGCGTGACGCACGCGACGCCGTCGTTCTTCAGGCTGATTCGCGTCGCGCCGCTGCTCGGCCGCACCTTCACGCCCGAAGAGGGCGAGATCGGCAGCGAGAAGAAGGCGGTGCTGAGCTACGGGCTCTGGCAGTCGCAGTTCGGCGGCGACCCGCAGGTCGTCGGCAAGGACATCCGCATGGACGGCCAGCCCTACACGGTCGTCGGCGTGATGCCGAAGGGCTTCTACTTCCTCAACCCCGAGGTGCTGATGTGGACGCCGCTGGCGTTCACACCGGATCAGAAGGCGGACTCGTCGCGGCACAACAACAGCTGGCAGAACATCGGGCGCTTGAAACCTGGCGCCACGCCGCAGCAGGCGCAGCAGCAGGTCAACGCCCTGAACGCCGCCAACCTCGAACGGTTTCCCCAGTACAAAGAGCTGCTCATCAATGCCGGTTTCCACACCACTGTCGATCGACTGCAGGACACGCTGGTGCGGGACATCAAGCCGACGCTCTACCTGATGTGGGGTGGCGCGCTGTTCGTCCTCCTCATCGGCTGCGTCAACGTCGCCAACCTCGTGCTCGTGCGATCGCGCTCGCGCCTGAAGGAGATGGCGACGAGGCTGGCACTCGGCGCCGGCCGCTGGCGAATCGGACGCCAGCTGGTCACCGAGAGCGTCCTGCTCACGCTCGTGTCGGCGGCGATCGGCCTGCTCGTCGGCTATGCGACCCTGCAGCTGCTCGGCACGCTCAACATCCAGGAGCTGCCGCGGGGCGAGGAGATTCGCCTCGACGGCGTGGTGGTGGCGTACACGGTCGGCGTCGCCGCGCTCATCGGCCTGGTTCTCGGGCTGATCCCGGTGGCGAACGTGCTGCCGGCGAACCTGACCTCCGTGCTGCGCGAAGAAGGACGCGGCGGCACCGCCGGCGTCGGCGCGCGCACGCTGCGCCGCGCGCTGGTCGTGGCCCAGGTTGGGTTCGCGTTCATCCTGCTGGTCGGCGCCGGCCTGCTCTTCGCCAGCTTCCGCCAGGTGCTGGCGGTGGATCCGGGCTTCAACGCCGACGGCATCCTCACCGCCTCGATCACGCTGCCTCGGGCGCGGTATTCCGACGACGACAAGCTGCGCGGCTTCACGGACGACGCGCTGCGCCGGCTGCGCGAGCTGCCGGGCGTCGCCTCGGTTGGTGCGACCGACACGATCCCGTTCGGCGGCAACAACAACGACAGCGTCATCCTCGCCGAGGGCTACCAGATGCGGCAGGGCGAGTCGCTGATCTCCCCGAATCGCATCGAGGTGTCGCCGGGCTATTTCGAGACGATGCAGGTCAAGCTGGTGCGCGGGCGCTTCTTCGACGAGCGCGACGCGCCCAAGGCGCAGCAGGCGGTCATCGTCGACGAGAAGCTCGCGAAGCACTTCTGGCCGAATCAGGATCCGATCGGCCGCCGCATGTACCTGCCGCAGGACCTCAACAACCTGACGTCGATCACCGAGAAGACCGTCTTTCTCTACGTCGTCGGGGTCATCCGCGACATGAAGATCCATGCGCTGACCGAAGAGAAGCAGAGCGTCGGCGCGTACTACTTCCCGCTCGCCCAGAGCGCGTCGAGCGGCCTGACCTTCGCGGTGCGGACGGCAGGCGATCCGATATCGCTCTCCTCAACGGTGCGCACCGCGCTCTCGGGGATCGATCGCGAGCTGCCGGTCTACGAGATCCAGACGATGGAGTCGCGGATGGAGACGTCGCTGGTCAGCCGGAAGTCGCCGGTCCTCCTGTCGCTCAGTTTTGGCGTCGTCGCGTTGTTCCTCTCGGCGATCGGCATCTACGGCGTGCTCGCGTATCTGGTCACGCAGCGAACGAAGGAAATCGGTATCCGCATCGCGCTCGGCGGCAGCGCGCGCTCGATCTTCGAGCTGGTTCTCCGCGAGGGGCTGCTCCTCATCGGCAGCGGCTTCGCGCTCGGCATTGCCGGCGCGGCGGTGCTGCGCAGGAGCCTGGAGAGCCAGTTGTTCGGCGTCAGCGCCACCGATCCGCTGGTGCTCTTCGGCGTCAGCGCGATGCTGGCGCTGGTGGCGATCGCGGCGTGCGCGCTGCCAGCACGCCGCGCGACGCGAATCGATCCGATGGTGGCGCTCACCGAATAGGCCGTTTCCTACCGGTTCACGCCGCATCATGACGTCTCCGGTTAGTCCGACGTAGGGCCCGGTCTTCAGACCGGGCCTCCTTTCGATACAATCCGCGGGTGGTTGCGGTTACCCTCGAGGAGCAGCTGAACGCGTTCAGGGCGTCGGCGCCGATTCACTCCCTCCGCCACGACGGCGTCGAATGGACGTATCGCGCGACCGGCAACGGGACACAGGCGCTGCTGCTCCTGCCCGGCGCGGTCGGCAGCGGCGAGGCGTTCTTCACCCTCACCCCGTTCCTCATCGACACACACCGGATTCTGGCGATCGCGTATCCCCGCGTCGACTCGCTGGCGCGGCTCCTCGACGGGCTGCGCGCGATCCTCGATCGCGAGGGGCTCGAATCCACCGACATGGTCGGCGGATCGTTCGGCGGCCTGATCGCGCAGGCGTTCCTGCGCCGCTTTCCTCAACGGACACGGCGCATCGCGCTCTCGGCGACCGGGCCCGCGAAGGTGGAACGGGCCGCATCGAACCAGAGATGGTCGCAACGCGTCGGCCGGCTGCCGATCGTCGTGTCGCGCGCGCTGCTGCGGACGATCGTCCGGGTCAGCCTCAAGAAGGTGACGACGGATCGTGCGTTCTGGCGCAGCTTTTATGGCCGGGCGATCGCCGGGATCACGCGCGACGAGCTCGTCGCGCGCTACGCGCTCAGCGCCGACATCGATCGGCACGGCCCGCCGTCGCTGGCGGCATTGCCGGAATGGCGCGGTGAGATCCTGATTCTCGAGGGGGACGCCGACAGGATTTCGCGCGGTTCGTCGCGTCAGACGCTGCGGTCGCTTTTTCCCGACGCCCGGGTCAAGACGTTTGCCGGCGCCGGGCACGCGATCTCGATCGAGCGGCGTGATGAGTGGACCGCCGCGGTCGCGGAGTTCCTCCGATCGTGATCGCCGACGCCGCGCCGGTCCTGGCGAAGACCCGCCGCCGGCTGATCCCGTTTCTCTTCCTGCTCTACATCGTCGCCTACCTCGATCGCATCAACGTCGGCTTCGCCGCGCTGCAGATGAACCAGGCGCTGGGGTTTTCGCCGACGATTTACGGCTTTGGCGCCGGCATCTTCTTCCTCAGCTACGTGCTCTTCGAGATTCCGAGCAACGTGATCCTGTCGCGGGTGGGTGCGCGCATCTGGATCGCGCGGATCATGATCAGCTGGGGCCTCGTCTCGTCGGCGATGATGTTCGTCCAGGGCGTGACCGGCTTCTACACGCTCCGTTTCCTGCTGGGGATGGCGGAAGCGGGGTTCTTTCCGGGGATCATCTACTACCTGACGCGCTGGTTTCCGATCCGCGAGCGCGCTCGCACGATTGCGGCGTTCATGACGGCGACGCTGATTGCGGGCGTCATCGGCGGCCCAGTCTCCGGCGCGCTGCTGTCGTTTCACGGCTTCGGGCTGGCCGGCTGGCAGTGGTTGTTCCTGCTCGAGGGACTGCCGGCGGTCGTGCTCGGCCTCTTCGTGCTGAAGTTCCTCACCGAGCGGCCCGAGGAAGCGATGTGGCTGAGCGATGCCGAACGGGCGACGCTCGTCGCCTGCCTGAGCGAAGACTCGCGTGCGCAACCGGCGGAGACGACTGCGCGTGCGCTCGGCAACCGCCGGACGTGGCTGCTCGCCGTCGTCTACTTCACCATCCCGGTGACGCTCTACGGCATCGGCTTCTGGCTGCCGCAGATGCTGAAGACCGCGTCTGGCGGCAGCGACCTGACGGTTGGCCTCCTGAGCGCCGTGCCCTACACGGCCGGCGCGATTGCGATGGTTATCGCCGGCCGCCACTCCGATCGCACCGGCGAACGCCGCTGGCACGTCGTCGTCGCCGCGCTGGTCGGCGCCGCGGGTCTCGCCGCGAGCACGCTCTCGACCGGCGTCGCCTGGTCGCTGGTGACGCTGTCGATTGCGATGGCCGGCCTGGCGTCGATGTTCGGGCCGTTCTGGGCGCTGACGACCTCGACGATGGGCGGCGTCGGCGCGGCGGCGTCGATCGCGCTGGTCAACTCGGTCGGCAACACCGGCGGGTTCGTCGGGCCGTACCTGCTCGGCGCGCTCAACGACGCAACCGGCAGCTTCGCGCTCGGGCTCTGCGCGATCGCCGCGATGCTGGCGGTGTTCGGGTCGCTGGCGCTGACGGTGCGCGACGGCTCGTGATGTGCTGGCGCCGCTATCGGCGTGCCCGACGTGCGGCGGGGTCGGAGGGGTGTCCGACCCCCAAGTGCCTTTTGCGGGGGTCGGAGGGGTGTCCGACCCCTCGAGGTGCCCTCGCTGGGGTCAGACAGGTGTCCGACCCCCGTCTGACCCTTTTCGTCTGCGGTTAAGCAGGCGCCCGAAGAGATCCACCTGACAGTCGTTTGACGCCGTTGGTCCGCCCGGGACCGCCTCTCGTCCGGAACGCCACAGGTAGCGCCAGCCGGCGTGGGAAGATCCCTTCACGCTCACATGCTGGACATCAGACACCTCCGCAAGTCGTTCGGACCGCTCGTCGCCGTGGACGACGTGTCGTTCGCGGTCGAGCGCGGGCGGCTGGTTGGCCTCCTCGGCCCGAACGGCGCCGGCAAGACAACGACCGTATCGATGATCGCGGGGCTGCTGACGCCGGATCGTGGCGACGTGCTCGTCGGCGGCGCGCGCCTCGCCGGCGACACCGACCCTAAGAAGCGGCGCATCGGGCTCGTCCCACAGGACCTCGCGCTCTACGACGAGATGTCGGCGCGCGCCAACCTGCGATTCTTCGGCGCGCTCTACGGGTTGAGCGGCGCCGCGCTCGACAAGGCGATCGCGTCCGCGCTGGATCTCGTCGGACTCGCCGATCGGATCGACGATCGGGTCTCGACCTACAGCGGCGGGATGAAGCGGCGGCTGAACCTCGCCGCCGGCCTGCTCCACGATCCCGACATCCTGCTGCTCGACGAGCCGACCGTCGGCGTCGACCCGCAGAGCCGCAACGCGATCTTCGACAACCTCGAGCTGCTGAAGAGCCGCGGCAAGGCGCTGCTCTACACCACGCATTACATGGAAGAAGTCGAGCGCCTCGCCGACCGCATCGTCGTCGTCGATCACGGCCGGGTGATTGCCGACGATACGCTGGCCGGACTGCAGTCGCGCGTCGCCGGCGTCGGCGGCGGCGCGCGACGCTCGAAACCGTGTTCCTGACGCTGACCGGAAGGAGCCTGCGCGACTGATGGCCCTCATCCCGCTCGCCGCGATGGTGCGCAAGGATCTGCAGCTGTTCTTCAGCGATCGGCGGTCGGTGATCGTCAGCTTCGTCGTGCCGATTGCGATTGCTTCGTTCTTCGGCTCGATCTTTTCCGGCCCGGGAAACAACGCCGAGCCGGCGCGCATCGCCGTGTCGATCGTCGATCACGATTCGAGCGCGATCTCGAAGGCGATCGTCGCTGCCGCCGATGCCGACAAGAACTTCAGGCTGACCAGACCGGACGAAGCCGGCGCCCGAGACGCGGTGAAGCGGGGCCGGACGAGCGCCGCCGTGATCATCCCGCAGGGCTTCGGCGACGCCGCCGGCAACGCCTTCTTCGGCACCGGCGAGAAACCGGCGCTCGACATCGTCTACGACCCGTCCCGCAGCATCGAGGTGGCGATGGTGCGCGGCATCCTGACGCAGCACGTGATGGAAGCCGTCAGCCGCGAGATGTTCGGCGGCGAGCAGGGGAAGAAACTGATCGCGCAGACGCTGCCGCAGCTCGCCTCGTCGACCATGCCGGCGGAGCAGAAGCGGGCGCTCATCGACATGCTGGCGTCGATTCAGAAGCTCTACGACCAGCCGCCGGCGCCCGGCGCCGAGCCGCCGCGGCGCGGCATCACGGTTCCCTACACCGTCCGCGAAGAGGCGATGACTGCCGGCTCGAACATCGCCTACAACGGCTACGCGCACTCTTTCGGCGGCATGGCGATTCAGTTCCTGCTGTTCGCGATGGCCAACGCCGGGATCGAGATGCTGCTCGAGCGGCAGCGCGGCTTGTGGAAGCGGCTGCGCAGCGCGCCGGTGTCGCGCCTGACGCTGCTCGCCGGCAAGGGCGTCAGCGGCACGCTGATCTCGCTGATGATCCTGCTGGTCTCCTTCGCCTTCGCGATCATCGTCTTCGGCGTGCGCATCCACGGCAGCATCGCCGGTTTCCTCAGCATCGCGATTGCCTGCTCGATGATGGCGGCCGCTTTCGGCCTGCTGGTCGCGGCGGTCGGCGGCACGCCTGCCACCGCGCGCGGCGTGACGACGCTGGCGGTGCTGATGATGGTGATGCTCGGCGGCGCGTGGGTGCCGACCTTCATCTTCCCGGCATGGCTGCAGCAGCTCACGATGATCGTGCCGGTCCGCTGGGCGGTCGACGGTCTCGATGCGATGACGTGGCGCGGCATCGGCCTGAGCGGCGCCGTGCTGCCGACGGCGGTGCTGCTCGGATTCGCGGCGGCGTTCGCGGCCCTCGCCGCAGCGAGGTTCAAATGGGAAGAACGATGAGAATTGCCACAACAAGCTACTGAAACCACGAAGGACACGAAGACACACGAAGAACACGAAGAAACAATTCTCTTTCCTCGGGGCTCAGGCGAGGGCCGGGGGCGAGGTCGAGATGAAAACCAATTCTTCTTCGTGCTCTTCGTGGCCTTCGTGCGCTTCGTGGCAACCTGAAGCTGGTTGCCACAAGCCTGTCAGAAGCCCGGCGGTCGCTCGTTCGCGACGGCGACGGCTCGCTCCAGTGCCAGCCCGGCTCGGGCGACGGTGCCTTCGTCGAACAGCCGGCCGAGGAGTGTCACGCCGTGCGGCACGCGGCGCGGCGGCGAGAACTTCGGCAGCGGGTTCGCCGGATCCGGCGCCCAGTCGCTGCGCGCCTCCGACACGTTCACGAAGCCGGCACGAAGCGTCAGCGACGGATGCCCGGTGAAGTTCGAGAGCGTGAGCATCTCGTCACGCAGCGACGGCACGAGCAGGACGTCCACCTCGGTGAAGACGCGCGCCATCTCCATCGCCACCATTCGACGGAAGCGATCGGCCTGCACGAAATCCACGGCTGAGAGAAAGCGCGCTTCGCGAAACAGATTCGGCCAGGCGTCGGGCACCTGCATCTTCAGCGTTCGCAGCTCGCCGTTCAACGTCAGCTCCTCGAACGCCGCCGCTGCCTCGCTGAACAGCACTGGCATCAGCGAGGCTGTACGGCCAGTCCGGGAGGGTGACCGGTGTGGCGACCATGCCCAGCTTCTTCACGGCTTCCAGCGCGGCACGGTCGACATCGGTGGCCGGGCTCTCGTTCATCCACGCCGGGAAGTAGCCGACGCGCAGGCCGGCAACCGCGGCGGTGGCGTCGAACTCCAGATGGCTCGCGACGCTCGACGCGTCGCCCGCGTCAGCGCCGCTGATTGCCTGCAGCACCAGCATCGCGTCTTCGACGCTGCGCGTCATCGGCCCCAGCTTGTCGAGCGACCAGCACAGCGTCATCGCGCCGGTGCGGGGCACGCGGCCGAATGTCGGGCGCAAGCCGGTCACGCCGCACCGCATCGACGGCGCGATGATGCTGCCGCCGGTCTCGCTGCCGATCGAGAAGCCGACCAGCGCCGCCGCGGTCGCGGCTCCCGGCCCGGCGCTCGATCCCGACGCGCCTTCCTCGAGCAGCCACGGGTTCATCGTCTGGCCGCCGAACCAGATGTCGTTGAGCGCAAGCGCGCCGAGGCTCAACTTGGCGACGAGCACCGCGCCGGCGTCGTTGAGACGCCGCACCACGACGGCGTCGGCCGTCGGGACGCGGTTCCTGAACGGCTCGGCGCCGTAGGTCGTGGCGATGCCCGCCGTGTCGAGCAGATCCTTCACCCCGTACGGGATGCCATGTAAGGGGCCGCGATATTTTCCCGCGGCGATCTCCGCGTCGGCGCGCTTCGCCTGCGCGAGCGCGGCGTCCTTCGTCAGCGTGATCACGGAACGAAGCTTCGGGTCGAGCTCTTCGATCCGCCGCAGGTAGATGTTCGTCAGACGCTCCGAGGTGAGCGCCTTCTGCTCGATCCAGCGCGACAGCCTGCTGACCGGCGAAAAGGCGATGTCGGCGTCGCTCGTCGGCAGACCGCCAGTTTCGCGCGCGCTGCGCACGAACCTGTCGCGCGGCGGCCCCGCGGCCTCGCCGGCAATCGCCGGGTTCCACCGCGTCGCCGGGGCGGTGTTCGGGTCGATCGCCACTTTTCTCGGGCCGGCGCGCCGTTCGAGGAACGGCGCCATCGAGCGCCGCCAACTCGCCGCGGCCTGCTCTCGCTCGGCGGGGCTCATCGTCACCTGCGCGAGCTTCTCGGCTTCCTCGAAGGTAGACGCCGAGACCGGCGGCCCGGAGACCGGGCCGGTGCCGAAGGTTGGCGGCGCACCGGCCACGCCTGATGGCGGCGGCGACGGGGCGCTCTGTGAATCGTTCCGGCACGCAGCCGCAGTGGCCAGCGCGCCGATCGGCGCCGTGATCAGGAACTGTCTGCGTGTGTTCACGTCGATGCCACTTTCCTGCTTGAAGGGACGCTATTCTACGCTGGGCCAACCGGTCCTGCCCGCTGGCCGTCGAACGCGCATGTGGAATCTTGCCTCCGACGTTCGCTATGCCCTCCGCCTCTTCCTCAAGCGGCCGGGCTTCGCGGTGGTCGCGGTCCTCACGCTCGCGCTCGGCATCGGCGCGACGACGGCGATCTTCACCGTCGTCAACGCCGTGCTGTTGAGCCCGCTGCCGTTCCGCGATGCCGAACGGCTCGCCCAGGTGCGAATCATCAGCCAGAACGACGAAGGCTTCCCGCTGCCCGACGCCGACTTCCTCGAGTGGCGCGCGCAGAACCGGACGGCCGACGCCATCGCGGTTTACGACGTCAACCCCGCCACCATCACCGGCGGCGGCGAGCCGGAGCGCATCGGGGCTGCCGGCGTCACCGATCGCTTCTTCGACGTGCTCGGCGCGCGGCCGCTCATCGGCCGCCTCTTCCAGGACGGCGATGACAAGCCCGGCGCGGCGAAAGCCGCGGTGCTGAGCCATGCCTTCTGGGTCCGCCGCTTTCATGCCGCTCCGAACATCGTCGGGCAGGTGGTGACGATCGACGGCGCCGGCCACATCGTCATCGGTGTGATGCCGCCCGACTTCCACTTTCCGCAGGACGACGTCGACGTCTGGCGGACGCTGACGATGAACCCGCCGTCGCGGCGCGGGCCGTTCTACACCACCGGTGTCGCACGGCTGAAGCCGGGGGTCTCGATCGGCGAGCTGTCCGCGAATCTCGAATCGGTCGCGCTCGCGATCAAACGGCAATATCCGGCGCCCGACGATTGGACGCTCGAAGCGGTTCCGCTGCAGGAAGCGCTGGTCGGCGACGTGCGAAGAATCCTGTACCTCCTGCTGGGCGCGGTCGGCTTCCTGCTGCTCATCGCCACCGCGAACGTCGCCAACCTCCTGCTCGCCAGAGCGGCCACGCGCGAGCGCGAGATCGCCGTCCGCGGCGCCCTCGGCGCCGGCCGCGGCCGCATCGTCGCGCAGCTGATCGTCGAAAGCGTGACGCTGGCGGTCGTGTCGGGGCTTGCCGGCCTCGTGCTCGCCGTGGTGGGGCACCGAGGCGATGCTGGCGATGGCGCCAGAGAGCATCCCGCGTCTCGAGGAAGTGCGGATGAGCGTGCCGGTCTTCCTCTTCGCGCTCGTTGCGGCGTCGATCTGCGGCGTGTTGTTCGGCATCGCGCCGGCGCTGCGCGCGTCGCGCGCGCCGCTGGTCGAGACCTTGAAGGAAGGTGGGCGCAGCGGCTCGAGTGTCGAGTCATCGCCGAATGCAGCGCGTGCTGGTCGTCTCCGAGGTCGCACTCGCGCTGATGCTGTCGGTGGGTGCGGGCCTGATGGTCCGCAGCCTGGCCGAGCTGCAGCGCGTCAGCCCCGGGTTCGATCCGGGACACCTCCTGACCTTCGAGCTTTCGCTGCCAGGCACGACGTATCGCGAAGACGCGCGGGTCCGAGGCTTCTACGACGCGCTGGTGCAGAAGCTGGAGGCCGTGCCGGGCGTCAGGTCGGTCGGCCTCGCCATCAGCCTTCCTCCCGACCTGCTGCAGGTGACCGACAACTTCATGGTCGAGGGACAGGTGCTGCCGCCGAACCAGAGCGCACCGGTTGGTCCAGTGGTGATGGCGAGCGACCGGCTGTTCGCGACGCTGGGCGTCCCGATCGTCCGCGGCCGCACGTTCGACGCGAACGACGAGGTCGGCCACGCGCCAACGGTCATCGTCAACGAAACGCTCGCACGAACGTATCTGCCCGGCGTCGATCCGATCGGCCGGCGGCTGAAAATTGGCGGGCCCGAACGTCCGATCGGTCCGAAGAATCCGTGGATGGAAATTGTCGGCGTCGCCGGCGACATCAAGTACTCGGGACTCGACGCGCCGCCCGAACCGACCTACTACCTGTCGTACCGGCAGAACCCGTGGAACCGGCAGTTCGTCGTCGTGCGGAGCGCATCCGATCCGGCCACGCTGGCGTCCGCGGCTCGTGAGGCGGTGGCGTCGCTGGACAAGGACGTCCCGCTCGCGCGAGTTCGAACGATGGACCAGTTGATGACCGCGTCGGTGGCGCCGCCGAAGTTCCGCACGGTGCTGGTGGCGATGTTCGCGGTGGTCGGCCTGCTGCTCGCCGCGATCGGGTTGTACGGCGTGATCTCGTACGCCGTGACCGAACGCACGCACGAGCTCGGCGTGCGCATCGCGCTCGGCGCCGACCGCGCCGATGTCGTCCGGCTGGTGCTCGGCGAAGCGCTGATGATGGCGGGCGCCGGCATCGCGCTCGGCCTCGCGGGGGCGTGGGCGACGACGCGGCTGATGCAGGGCCTGCTGTTCGGCGTCAGCTCGACCGACGCGGTGACCTACGCGGGCATCAGCGCGCTGCTGCTCGTCACCGCGTTGGTGGCGAGCTACCTGCCGGTGCGCCGCGCGACCCGCGTCGACCCGATGGTCGCGCTGCGCTACGAGTAGGGCAGGTGGGGCGGGTAGGGCAGGTGGGGCGGGTAGGGCAGGTGGGCGGCAGGTGGGGTAGGGGTAGGGGGGAAGGCAGCGGTCACAAGACTGGAACGACGAACGCCGAATAGAGAACGTAGAGCGAAGAACGCCGAACGCGAACGCAGCCGAACGCGAACGTCGACAAACAGCCTAAGTCGCGCCCCTGATAAGATCCCGCGCATGAGAAAGCATCTCGTGCGCGCCCTTCGACTCCGCTCAGGGCAGGCCCTCGTCTGCTGCGCCGCGCTTGCGCTGCCGGCGCTGGTTCTCTCCCAATCGGCGCAATCCGGGCAGGCCGACGCGGTGTCGCCCCGCGCGAAGCAGCTGCACGACCGCGCCATCGTCCTCGACACCCACGCCGACACGACGCAGCGCATGGTCTTCGACCCGCGCTTCAACATCGGCGAGCGGCACGGCGACGGCAACATCGACATCCCGAGGATGCGCGACGGCGGCATGGACTCGGTGTTCTTTTCGATCTGGGTGCCGAGCGACGTCACCGGACCGATTGCCGTCAAACGGGCGCTCGATCAGATCGACGCGGTCCGCGAGGCGGTCCGCCAGCACCCGAACGATCTCACGCTGGCGACGACGGCGGCGGAGGTGCGCAATGCGGTGAAGGCCGGCCGGATCGCGTCCCTGATGGGGATGGAAGGCGGCCACATGATCGACGACGACATGCGGCTGCTGCGCATCTACGCCGCGCTCGGCGTGCGCTACATGACGCTGACGCACTTCGGCAACAACAACTGGGCCGACTCGTCGACCGACAAGCCGGCGCACAACGGCCTGACCGCGTTCGGCAAGGACGTCGTCCGCGAGATGAACCGTCTCGGGATGATGGTCGACATCTCGCACGTCGCCGACAAAACTTTCTACGACGTGATGGCGCTGACCAAAGCGCCGGTGATCGCCTCGCACTCGTCGTGCCGCGCGATCGCCAACCACCCGCGCAACATGACCGACGAGATGCTGCGGGCGCTGGCCAAGAACGGCGGCGTCGTGATGATCAACTATCACGCCGCCTTCCTCAGCGAGGAGTTCCGCGTCGCCAGCGAGAAGCAATCCGGCGACGTCGTCGCCGAGATGGCGGCGTTGTCGAAGAAATGCGGCGGCAACGAGTCGTGCACGACGCTCGAAGGGCGAGCGGCTCGATCACGAAGCGATGGCCAAGGGGACGCTGCCGAAGGTGGGCTGGGACAAGATCATCGAGCACATCGACCACGCGGTGAAAGTCGCCGGCGCGGACCACGTCGGGCTCGGCTCCGATTTCGACGGCGCGACGATGCCGCTGGGGATGGAGGACGCGTCGAAGTTGCCGAAAATCACCGACGCGCTGCTCAAGAAGGGGTACTCGGACGCCGATGTCGAAAAAATCCTCGGCGGCAATCTTCTGCGCGTCATGGAGCAGGTGGAGAAGGTGAAGGGAGACTAGAGAGAGGGTTCTGGGTTCAGGGTTCTAGGTTCTGCGTTCGCTTGCGGTTCTGGGTTCGGGGTTCGCGGTTCTGGGTTGGTTCGCGGTTCTGGGTTGGTTCGGGGTTCTCGGGTGCGGGTTCGGGGTCTTCGGGTGCGGGTTCTGGGTCTTCGGGTCGGTTCTGGGTTTCGGGTTCGGGTTCTTGGTTCTGGGTTCGGGGTTCTGGGTTGGTTCTGGGTTCCGGGTTCGCTTGCCGCGGCTGGGTCCGGCGTTCCCCGCGGGTCGCCGAAGTTCCCGGGATGGCAGGTCTTCAGATACCGATGCAGCCCGCTCGTTGCCCCGATGGCGCGTTTGGCGAGGGCGAAGAGTTCCTTGTGGTGTCGACTCGCTGATGTAGCCGGAGTCCAGCGCGTCATCGAGGTGGTTTTGCGTTTCCATCAACGATCCGCGCGCGAATTCCAGATAGCTGGCAAAGTCCGCGGGCCGAAACGGCCGAAGCCCTCGGCGATCGTCCGCGTCGCGCCGCGTGCGGAGCCGCGGATTTGTTTGCAGAAATCGAAATCATTCGTGGCCGGCGCCGTCGCCAGAAATGCGTAGATCCGTTTTTTCAGTTCGTTCGACAACTGCCAGCATTCGAGCTCTCGATAGTGTCGTGCGATCATGCTCATGGCTGAGCACCAGGCATGCCGACTGGACCCCGGACTGGAACCCAGAACCCAGAACCAGAACCCAGAACCCGGAACCGAGAACCCAGAACCGAGAACCAACCCAGAACCCGGAACCCTGAACCCCGAACCGCGAGCGAACCCAGCACCTTGAACCCTGAACCCCGAACCTCTCTCCGCCGCCGTCGCCGCCGATGAAATCGACGGCCGACGTCGTAATTGTCGGCGGCGGCTGCATGGGCGCAAGCGTGGCCTACCACCTCGCGCGCCGCGGCGTCACCGACGTCGTCCTGGTCGAGCGCGAGAAGCTGCTCGGCACCGGATCGACCGGTCGCAACGCCGGCGGCGTGCGCCATCAGTTCTCGAACGAGGCGAACATCCGCCTCTCGATCGAGTCGATCAAGTTGTTCGAGCGGTTCGCCGACGAGGTCGGCCAGTCGATCGACTTCCATCAGGACGGCTACCTGTTCCTGCTGTCGGCGGAGTCGAGCGTCGAGACGTTTCGCGCCAACGTCGCGCTGCAGCGCAGCCTCGGCGTCGACGTGCAGTGGCTCGACGCGCGGCAGGCGGCGGCAGCTCGCGCCCGGGCTCGACGTCGAGGGCGTCGCCGGCGCCACCTTCTGCCAGCGCGACGGCGTCGCCGACCCGAACGGCGTCACGATGGGATTTGCGCGGGCGGCGCAGGCCGCGGGCGTATCGATCGAGCGCGACACCGAGGTGACCGGCATCGACGTGCGCGGCGGCCGGGTTGCGGGCGTCGAGACGACGCGCGGGCGGATCGAAGCGCCGGTCGTCGTCAATGCTGCCGGCCCGCACGCGCGATCGATTGGGCGGATGGCCGGCGTCGACGTGCCGGTCGATCCGTATCGCCGCCACATTTTCATCGCCACCCTCGATGGGAACGGCAGCAGCGGGACACGCGTCCCGTCGTCTCGCATCCTGGTGATCGACTTCGACACGACTTTTTACTTTCACCGCGAGGGCGCGGGTCTGCTGTTCGGCATGGGCGATCCCGACGAGACGCCGACCTTCGACACGACGGTCCAGTGGGATTTCCTGCCCCAGGTGATCGACGTCGCGGTCCGGCGTCTGCCGGTGCTGGCCGACGCCTCGATCTCGCACGCGTGGGCGGGACTCTACGAGGTCACGGCCGACGGCAACCCGATCATCGGCGCGACCGACGGCGTGGAGGGCTTCTACCAGATCAACGGCTTCAGCGGCCACGGCTTCCAGCACTCGCCCGCGGCCGGCCGTATCCTTGCCGATCTGATTGCCGGCCGCGATCCGGCGTTCGATGTGTCGCCCTTCGCGCACGCGCGCTTTGCGCGCGGCGGCGTGGTCGGCGAGCGTTACGTGGTATGACCGCGGGATTGTGAGAGACGGCATGCGATACGCGCTGCGCTCGCTTCTGAAGGCCAGGGAGTTCACCGGCGTCGCGGTTGCCGTGATCGCGATCGGCATCGGCGCGAACACCGCGGTCTTCAGCATCGTCGACGCCGCGCTGCTGCGGCCGCTGCCGTTTGCCGAGCCGTCGCGGCTGTTCATGCTGGCCGGCGTCAACCCGAAGCGTGGCATCGACGGCGCCTCGTTTTCCTACCCGGCGTTTGTCGAGCTCGCGTCGCGCGATCAGGGACGGAGCGCGCTCGACGGGATTGCGGCGATCACCAACGACCAGTTCAATTCGACCGGCGGCCCGCAGCCGGAGCAGCTGCCGGGTGCGCGCGTGTCCGCGGCGTTCTTCGATCTCGTCGGTGTCCGCGCGTCGATTGGACGCACCTTCATCGCGTCGGAAGACACGCCGGGCGGGCCGAACGTCGCTGTCATCGGCCGCCGCTACTGGATGCGCCGCTTTGCCGGCAGCGCCGGCGCCGTCGGCTCGACGCTGACCCTCAACGGCGCACCCTATACCGTCGTCGGCGCGCTCGGCATCGACATGCCGCCGCCGTTCGACGACGTCGACGTGTGGACGACGCGGGTCGACGAGATCGGCGCGTTCACGCGGGCGCAGATCAACGGCGGGCTGGGCTACCTCCAGGCGGTGGCGCGCCTTCGGCCGGGCGCGCGCGTCGAGCAGGCGCAGGGGGAAGTGGACGCCATCGCGCACGCGTACGCGCGCGCGCACCCGACCAACACCGACGCCGATCCGGACGCGAGTCTGCGGCTCGTCCCGGTGCGCGAGCGCACCGTCGGCAACACCAGGTCGCCGCTGCTGGTGTTGATGGGCGCCGTCGGGCTCGTGCTGCTCGTGGCCTGCGCGAACGTCGCCAACCTGCTGCGCGTGCGGGCGGCCGGCCGGGCGCACGAGGCGGCGATTCGCGTCGCGCTCGGCGCCAGCCGCCGCGACCTGACGCGATGGCTCGTGAGCGAAAGCGTCCTGCTTGCGCTGGCCGGCGGCCTCGCGGGCGTGCTGCTCGCGTTCTGGGGCGTCGGCTTCGCGCGCTCGGCGCTCGAGGGACTGCCGCGCGGCTCGGAGATCGCGGTGAACGGCCGCGCGCTGGCGTTCTCGCTGGTCGTGTCGCTGGTGGCCGGCGTCGTCTTCGGGCTGGTGCCGTCGTCTTTTCTCGGCCGGCAGGCGCCGGTCGATGCGCTCAAGGGCGCCGGCCCACGCGCCACGTCGCGGCGCGGCGCAGCCGGGCCGCTCGTGATCGCCGAGGTGGCGCTGACGCTGATGCTGCTCGTCGGCGCCGGCCTGCTGCTGCAAAGCTTCACCAGGCTGACGCAGGTGCCGGTGGGGTTCCGGCCCGATGGCCTGCTGACCATGCGCGTGTCGCTGCCGACCTCGCAGTATCCCGATCCGGCGGCGATGCGCTCGTTCATCGCCCGCCTGATCCCGCGCCTCGAATCGCTGCCGGGAATCGCGGGCGCGGCGGGTGCGATGGCGCTGCCGCCGACGATCGTGACGATGGCGCCGTACGTCGCCGGCGATCAGCAGATGGTGCCGATCGGCGAACGGCCGATCGGGCAGTGGTCCGGCGTCACGCCTGGGTATTTCGCGCACGATGGGGATTCCCCTCAGTGCCGGACGGCTGTTCACCGAGCGCGACGACGAAAACGCGCCGCTCGTGGTGATCGTGAGCCAGAATCTTGCGCGGCGGGTCTGGCCGAACGAGTCGCCGATCGGCAAGAAACTGCTCGTCGGGCGGTTTCCCGGTTTCGCCGAGGTCGTCGGCGTCGCCGGGGACGTGAAGAACAACGGGCTCGCGAACCAGCCCCTGCTGGCGATGTATACGCCCTACGCCCAGCGGCCGTGGCCGGCGATGCAGTTTGCGATGCGGGTCCAGGGCGGCGATCCGATGACGGCGGCAAACGCGGTACGCGCTGCGGTGCTCGAAATCGATCCCGATCTGCCGATTACGCGCGTCCAGACGATGGACGCGGCGCTTTCGGATTCGATTGCGACCGCGCGGCTGATGACGGCGCTGCTCGTCGCGTTCGCCGCCGTCGCGCTGGTGATGGCGGCGGCGGGACTCTACGGCGTGATCTCGTACACCGTCGCGCAGCGGACGCAGGAGATCGGCGTGCGCGTCGCGCTCGGCGCCGAGCCGCGGTCGGTGATCCGGCTGATCGCGATCGACGGGCTGCGGCTCACCGCGATCGGGATGGCGATCGGCACGATCGCCGCGCTGGCGGCCGGACGCGCATTGCGCAGCGTGCTCTTCGCCGTGTCGCCGGCCGATCCGGCAACCTATGCCGCGGTGCTCGCGATCTTCGCGGTGACGGCGTGCGCGGCGCTCGTCGTGCCGGCGAGGCGAGCGCTCGCGGTGGATCCGCTGACGGCACTGCGCGCGGAGTAGGTGGCCCGAGCGGGGCGGGCAGATGAAGGTGAGGCGAGTCGAAGGGTGGGGCGGGGGGTGACTTGGAGCTGACGCTGAAAACGTGCGCGGTGCGATCGTGGCGCACGTCGGACACCGAGTCGCTGCTGCGCCATGCCAACAACTACAAGATCTGGTTCAACCTGCGCGATGCGTTTCCGCATCCCTACACGCGGCAGGATGCGCGCGCCTACATCCGATCGGTGCGCGAGCGCGTGCCCGAAACCACCTTCGCGATCGCGGTCGCGGACGAGGCGGTGGGCAGCATCGGCTTCGTCCTGCGGCACGACGTCGAGCGTGTGTCGGCGGAGATTGGCTACTGGCTCGCCGAGCCGTTCTGGGGACGCGGCATCACGACCGAGGCGCTCTGCGCCGTCACCAGGTTTGCGATCGAGACGCACGGCCTGACGCGCGTCTACGCGCTGCCTTTCGCATGGAACATCGGGTCGTGCCGCGTGCTGGAGAAAGCGGGCTACGTGCTCGAAGCGCGGCTGCGGCAGAGCGCGATCAAGGACGGCAAGGTCACCGATCAGATGCAGTACGCGTTCATCCCGCCGTTACCCGCCACAGCCAAATAGTCGCTCTCTGTGGAGTTCGTAACGTCGTGTCCGCCTTCAGGCGGAACCGTCACGAGTCCGGCTGAACAAGCAGAGACATTACATGCAAACAGGAGACCGATCTAGCCGGACTCCGCGAGTCTCCGGCCTGAGGCGGACACTGCAGGATCTTGAAAGATCGCTTCACGGCAGGCGCTCGGCCGCGACTCGGAAGCCCAGGCTGTAGCCGCGATCCTTCGGCGCGTGGGTGTAGCGCAGGCCGCAGCGCGCGCTGTTGCCGTCGAACGCCCAGCTGCCGCCTCGGATGACGCGCTTGTCGCTGCTCGCCGCGCCGCGCGGGTCGATGTTCGCAGCGTGGATCTCGGAATACGGCCCGTACCAGTCCGCCGTCCACTCCCACACGTTGCCGTGCATGTCGGCGAGCCCCAGTGGATTGAAGGGAAAGCTGCCGACCGCCATCGGCTTCTGCCGAAAATCGCCCGCCGTCGCCTTGCCGGCCGGCGGGTACGGGAACGTGCCGTTGTAGTTCGCCTGCGCGGTCGTCACGTTCTCGCCGGTCGAGAACGGTCCGGTGGTGTTCGCGCGGCACGCGTATTCCCACTCGGCCTCCGACGGCAGCCGGAACCGCAGCCGCACCGCCTGCCCCGATGCCGTCGTCGTGCGCGCGTTCAACCTGGCCATGAACTGCTGCACCTCGTCGAACGATACGTTCTCCACCGGGCAGCGCGATCCGCACGCGGCGAAATGGCTGGGCGCGTTGCCCATCACCGTGCGCCACTCCTGCTGCGTCACCTCGAACCGTCCGAGCAGGAACGAGCGCGTCAGCTCGACGTCGTGCAGCGTTTCGTCCTCGTTGCGGCCGGCTTCCGACGAAGGGGTGCCCATCGTGAAGCGCCCCGCCGGCACCTCGACGAGCGTGATGCCGGTCCACGGTTCGACGACGGCAGGCGGCGGCGTGTGGATGTCCTCGTCGGCGCTGACGTCGAATCGACGGAAGTGCCCGTAGGTGGCGACCATGTGTACGCGGTTGCCGTTCGCCAGCGTGTACTGCTCGCGCATCTCGCGCGGGACGGCGATGCCGCTGCGCGAGTCGTACTCGAAGGTCGTCGTCACGACGGCGCTGATCGCCGCCTGCTGCACCTGAAGTTGTGTCTTGAGCACGCGGCCGGAGACGGTGTCGATCCATGCGCGGCCGTAGGCCGGGAGATCGAGGCCTGCTTCGCCGCGAATCATCGCCGGCGACGCGACTTCCTTGTAGGTGACGACCGAGACGTCCGGCCCGGTCTCGCGATCCGGCTTCGCAAGCGTGAAGCGGAAGCGCTGCTGATACGCTCGCTGCAGCACGCCGAGCCCGAGGACGGGATTGCCGAGCGTGCTGCGCATGCTCCCGAGGTTGTAGCGCGCCCCTTCCTCGCGGATGCGTTCGGCGCGCGCCATCGTGTCGTCCACCGACGTCGGCGTCGCGTTCAGGAACAGCTTCGCCAGCCGCGCCTCGCGGTCGCGGACCTGCACGCCGTCTACTTCGATGACGTCGCGGAACGGCACCAGGGCATCGGTCTCGGGCGACTTGACCAGGAGGAAATCGGAGCGCAGCGCACGGTGGCGCGCGCGCACGAGGTCCGAGGCCGCCATCTGCACGCCGGCGCCGCCGCGGCCGCCGGCCACCGGTGAAAAACTGGGCAGGTTGGCCGACGCGTCCTGCGTGTAATGCTCTTCGGCGACGACGTTCTCGAACTCTGCGATGAACGAGTCCAGGTACCAGCCCGCGCGGTCGAGGAGGGCGTCGAGCGGCACTTCCGCCGGCTTCTGGGCCGCGGCCAGCGCGATGGCCGAGCTGAATGCCGCCACGAGCGCCATGCAAAACCGTAAGCGCATAACGTCTGCTCGTGCACTATACTGCGGCTTCGCAAGGAGATACGCCATGCTGCGACGCGCGTTCCCGCTGCTTCTCGCCGCCCTCGTCATTGCCCCCACCCTCGCGCAAGACCGGATCGTGTCGCCGACGATGCAGCGCAACGCCGCTGCGGCGCAGGCGACCTACTATCCCGAGCGCCTCAACTGGGAGCACAAGAAGCCCGAGGACGTCGGCATGAACCCGGCTCTCGTCAACGAGGCGGTGAAGATTGCCATGGACTCGGAGACGCAGGGGCCGAAGGACATGGCGCTGTTCCTCCACAGCAGCTTCGGCAAGGAGCCGTTCAGCACGATCGTCGGCCCGATCAAGGACCGCGGCGGCGCGAGCGGCATCATCACCCGCAACGGCTACATCGTCGCGGAGTGGGGCGACCCGAAGCGCGCCGACATCACCAACAGCGTCACCAAGACCTTCCTGACGACGGTGGTCGGACTGGCGTGGCAGAAGGGGATGATTCGCGACGTCAACGACTACGTCCGCGACTACATGCCGCCGCACGTCGATCTGTTCGAGTCCGAGCACAACAAGAAGATCAAGTGGGATCACCTGCTGCGGCAGACGAGCGACTGGCAGGGCACGCTGTGGGGCAAGCCTGACTGGGCCGACCGTCCAGTGGGCGAGAAGATGGAAGACTGGCAGAACCGCAAGCTGTGGGAGCCGGGCACGCACTTCAAATACAACGACGTGCGCGTGAACGTGATGGCGCTCGCGGCGCTGCAGGTGTGGCGGCGGCCGCTGCCGGAAGTGCTGCGCGAGGAGATCATGGATCCGATCGGCGCCTCGTCGACGTGGCGCTGGTACGGCTACGACAACGCCTGGGTCGAGGTGGACGGCAAGAAAATCCAGTCGGTGAGCGGCGGCGGCCATTGGGGCGCCGGCATGTTCAGCGACTCGTACGACCTGGCGCGCTTCGGCTACATGTTCCTGCGCAACGGCAAGTGGAAGGATCGCCAGCTGGTCTCGGAAAAGTGGATTCAGATGGCGCGCACGCCGGGCAGCGACAACGACACCTACGGCTACGCGAACTGGTATCTGAACACCGGCAAGAAGCCGCTGCCGTCTGCGCCTGAAACCGCGGTCCGCTTCGTCGGCAACGGCTCGAACATCGTCTACATCGACTGGGAGAACGACATCGTCGCGGTGATCCGCTGGATCCGCGGCGGCCCGGCGCTCGACAATATGCTCGGCAAGCTGACGCAGTCGGTAGAAGACAGACCGCGCCGACCACGCGCGGCGCCCGACGCGCGAGCGCGTCGAGCGCGTCCCTCCGCTCCACTATTTGCGTGAGCTACGGCGAGACCTGGCCGTAGCGGAACGGGCTGGCAGGCCGTCCCTGGTTCGCTAAGATTACGGTGTGTCCCGCCACACCGGTTACGCATCCCTTCCTCTTCACGGCGGCAAGGCTCCAGCCTGGCTCTTCGGGCGCATGGTGCGCCTGTCGCGCGAAATCCTGATCTATCTCGCCAGCGAGCACGGCACCCACGACATCCTGCGCCGGCTCTCGGATCCGTTCTGGTTTCAGGCCTTCGGCTGCGTGCTCGGGTTCGACTGGCACTCGAGCGGCGTGACGACGACGGTGTGCGGCGCTGTGAAGGAAGGGCTGAAGGACATCGACCGCGAGATGGGGTTCTTCGCCGCCGGCGGCAAGGGCAACGTCTCGCGGAAGACGCCGCGCCAGATCGCGGACGTCTGTGACGGCGATCGGCCGCGACGCGCAGCCGCTGGTCTACGCGAGCCGCACTGCCGCCAAGGTGGACAGCGCCGCGGTCCAGGACGGCTACCAGCTCTATCACCACGTCTTCTTCTTCACCGCCGACGGCGAATGGTGCGTCGTCCAGCAGGGGATGAGCGATGCGACGCGGATGGCGCGCCGCTATCACTGGCTCTCCGAGCGCGTCGAGAGCTTCGTCGACGAGCCGCACGAAGCGGTGTGCTGCGACGCGCGCGTCGAGACGCTGAACCTGGTGGCGCACGAGAACGACGCGGTGCGGCGGGCGTCGGCGGAGCTGGCGGCGGCGAAGCCCGAGGTGACGTTGAAGGCGCTGCAGAGGCGCCTGCCAAGGCGGCCGCTGAAGCGACCGACCCGTGCGACAAGCAGCTGCCGCTGCTGGAGATGCCGGCGCGGCATCCGCTCCTGCCCGAGTTCGACGTCGCCGGCCCGTATCTCGAGAAGATCCTGCTGAAGACGTACGAGCGCGCGCCGGAGGATTTCGAATCGCTGCTCGGGATCGCCGGCGTCGGGCCGAAGACGCTGCGGGCGCTGGCGCTGGCGTCGGAGCTGGTGCACGGGACGCCGGCGACGATGCGCGATCCGGCCAGGTTCTCGTTCGCGCACGGCGGCAAGGACGGGACGCCGTTTCCGGTCGACAGGATCACCTACGACAAGACGATCGAGATCCTGAACACAGGCGATCAATCGATCGGGGATCGATCGGTCGGAGAAGGTTCAGGCGTTCCGGCGGCTGGCGAAGTTCGAGCGATGCAGCTCGGCTAGAGCCTTCGACGCTGCGGCGCCGCCTACACAGGCAGGTTCTGTGTTCGCTGTTCTGCCTGTCCTGAGACATACGGCCCGAGGACCGCAGTGATGAAGCGGTGAATCGGCGTCTCGACGCCGACCTCGCGGGCGATGCGAACCAGCGCGCCGCTCAGCCAGGGCAGCTCGAGCCGCCGGCCGCGCTCGAGATCCTCGAGCATCGACGACTTGGTCTGCGGCGGCAGCGCCGTGTAGGCGGCGGCCACGTCGTCCACGCTGGTCGCCGGCACGTTGATGCCTTTCGCGCGCGCGACGTTCATCGCTTCGCGCACCGCGTCCTTGAGCATCGCGAAGAGCTGCGGGTCGTTGCAGACGACGCCGAGCGGGCTGCGCGTCACGGTGGTCAGGCCGCTCAAGACCGACAGGCGCACGAACTTGGTCCAGATGTCGACGTTGATGTCGCTGCTGAGCGTCGACTGGAATCCTGCCGGCCGGCATGCGTCGAGCAGCGCCTCCATCCGCGGCGTGCGGCGGCCGTCGAGCTCGCCGAAGAACAGGTGGTCCATCGCCGTGTGCTTGATCACGCCCGGCTCGGCGATGACCGCGGAGACGTAGCACGTGCCGCCGGCGGCGTGCCGCGGGCCGACGGCGTCGGTCAGCCGCGCGACGCTGTCGACGCCGTTCTGGAGCGGGATGACGGCGGTGTCGGGGCCGATGAGCGGCGGCAGCATCGCGATCGCCGGCTCGGTGTCGTAGAGCTTGACGGCGAAAAAGACGATGTCGACCGGCCCGATCTCCGACGGGTCGGCGGTGGCCTTCGTGTTCGTGATGTGGACGTTGCCCTTCGGGCTCTGGATGCGCAGCCCCTGCGTGCGCATCGCCTCGAGATGCGCACCGCGCGCGAGGAAGGTGACGTCCGCGCCTGCCGCCGCCAGCCGTCCACCGAAGTAACCGCCGACGCCGCCGCTGCCGAGTACCGCGATCCGCATAGCGCCGCGATCGTAGCACCCCACGACGATCAACGCAGAACCCGCAGAACTCGCAGAGAAAATCTTCCATCCTGCGTTTTCCGCACGTCCTCGCTCGGCTGGAGCCTTCGGGCTATACCGCACGACGGTCGCCCCAGACGTCGAAGAGCTCAAAGAGAAAATTTCATGTTCTGCGTGTTCCGCGGGTTCTGCGTTGTCCGTCGTCACTCGTAGCGCAGCGCGAGCATCGGATCGACTCGCGTCGCTCGCCTTGCCGGCAGGTAGCCCGCCGCCAGCGCGACGAGCGCGAGCAGCATCGCGGCGGCAGCGAGCGCGAGCGGATCGTTTGCCGAGAGATCGAAGAGCTGCGACTGCACCAGGCGGCTCAGGCCAATCGCCAGCGGCAGCCCGGCGCCGACGCCAATCGCGACCATCAGCGCGACTTCTTTCAGGACCAGCCACATCACCGAATTGCGCTCGGCGCCGAGCGCCATCCGGATCCCGATCTCGCGCGTTCGACGCGCAACCGTGTACGACATCACGCCGTACAGGCCGATTGCCGCCAGCAGCGTCGCCAGCCCGCCGAACGCCACCGAGAGCGCCGCGACCATCCGCTCGATGAACAGCGACTCGTCCATCACCGTCGTCATCGTCTTCATGTCGAAGATCGGCAGGTTCGGATCGACGCGCTGCGCCACTTGCCGCACCGACGCGCCGATGCTGGCGGCGTCGCCGCGGGCGCGGACGTAGAAGGTCAGCTGGCCGATCTCGGTTTCCTGCATGTATGGCACGTAGACGAACCGCTGCGCCTGCTGCCGCAGCGTCGTGGTCTTCGAATCCCTGACGACGCCGACAATCTCCATGTCGGCGCCCTTGTCGCGCCCCCAGCCGATGTGGCGCCCGAGCGGGTTGTCGCTGCCGAAGAAGTACTTCGCCATCGTCTCGTTGATGATCGCGACCTTCGGCGCGCCCGTGACGTCCTTGACCGAGAACTCGCGCCCGCGCACGAGCGGCTGTCCCATCGTCGCGAAGAACCCGGGCCCGACGCCGTTGACGCCCGGGTTCATGTCCTCGCCTTCCTTCGACTGGTAGCCCTCGACCCTCACCGTGCTGCTCCAGTTGCTGTCGGTCATCAGCGCGATGATCGAACCGGCCGCCGCGCGGACGTCGGGCAGCTGCGCCAGCTGCTCCTCGATCTGCTGAAAGAGCAGGATCGAGCGCTCGCGCGAGTAGCCGTTCAGCGACGGATCGAGCGAGAAGCCGAGCAACTGATCGGCCTGGAATCCGGGGTTGAGCGTCTTGAGGTTGTAGAGGCTGCGCGCGAACAGGCCCGCTCCGGCGAGGAGCAGTACCGAGAGCCCGACCTGGGCGACCACGAGCCCCTTCCTGAAGCGCGCGTTCCCGGTGCCGCCGACGACGGCGCCGGACTCGTCCTTGAGCGTCGAGACGAGCGCCGGTCGCGTGGATTGCAGGGCGGGCGCGAGGCCGAAGAGCAGCGCGGTCAACAGTGCCCCGCCGAAGGCGAACAGGATGACGCGCACATCGGGCGACGCCGACAGCGTCTGCGCGGCGGCGTCGAAGGGCAGCATCTTCAGCAGCAGCGCGCCGGTCCACCACGCGAACGCCAGCCCGACGCCGGCGCCCGCGGCCGCGAGCACGAGGCTTTCGATCAGCCGCTGCCGCACGATCGCGCCGCGGCTGGCGCCAAGCGCCAGGCGAATCGCCACTTCCTTCTGGCGCGCCGCGCCGCGCGCGAGCAGCAGGTTGGCGACGTTCGCGCACGCGATCAGCAGCACGAGGCCGACCATGCCCATCAGCACCAGGATCGGGGTCGAGAACTGCTGGCGCAGATCGGAGCGCCCCTTCTGGCCCGGGTGGAGGAAGAGGTGCTTGCTGACGAAGAGCTCGCGGAAACTCTGCGACGGGTTCGGCACCTCCTTGAGCTCCTCCTCGTTGATCTGCCGGTAGACGACGTTCATCGCCGACTCGGCCTGCGCCGCCGGCACGCCCGGCTTCAGCCGCGCCATGATCGTCAGCCAGCGGCTGCGGCGGTTCTGCAGATCGTCCCAGGTCGGCGTCATCTGCGCCTTCATCGCCACCGGCACGAAGACGTCGGGGCTTTCGCCGACGACGATGCCGTAGAAGCCGGGCGAGGAGACGCCGACGACCGTCATCGGCTGGCCGTTGAGGGTGACGCTGCTGTTCAGCACGGCGGGATTGCGATCGAAGCGGCGCACCCAGTAGTTGTAGGTGAGCATCACCACCGGATGTCCGCCGGGCGTCCGATCGTCGTCCTGCGTGAAGGTGCGCCCGATGTGCGCGCGCACGCCGAGGACGTCGAAGTAGTTGCCGGTGACGATCTCGCCGTCGACGCGCTCGGCCTGGCCGTTGGTGATGAGCGTCAGCGGCGCGGGGAAGCGGGCGAGGACGCCGTCGAACACGGTATTCTGATCGCGGAAATCGCGATACATCGGGTACGAGAAGGTGCCGTTGTTGAAGGTGCGTCCCCGGAACGCGCCTGGACCGTCGAGGACGACGAGCTGCTCGGGGGCGCGCACCGGCAGCAGCCGCAGGAGCACCTGATCGGTCAGTGAAAATATCGCGGTGTTGGCGCCGATGCCGAGGCCGAGCGTCAGCACGACGATCACGGTGAAGGCCGGCGATTTGACGAGCGTGCGCACCGCGTAGCGAAGGTCCTGGGACACAGCCATGGTCCGAGTATTTCCGAAGGCACCGACGGTGTCAACGAAGACCTTCGTAGTGGCTGGATTCGAGCGCAAGCCGCGGATATCGGGGTGAGGGGACGGCGCGCAATACTCGGCGCATGAGCAACGTCGCCAGCGCAACGGATCAGCCCATCAACAAGCCGATCGAACGCCGCGCACGCGGAGACCGCAGAGAGGACAACATGTACAAGAATTTCTCTGCGGACTCTGCGGTCTCTGCGTTCCAACGCGAACGCCTCAATGACGAGGCTTCCTGGAACGCGGTGGTCGCGCACGACAAGAGCGCGGACGGGCTCTTCGTCTACAGCGTGAAATCGACCGGCGTGTACTGCCGCCCCTCGTGCCCGAGCCGACGGCCGCGGCGACAGAACGTGGCCTTCCACCAGACGACCGATGCGGCGCGCCGCGCCGGGTTTCGCGCCTGCCTGCGCTGCAAACCGGACCAGACGGCGATGGCGGCCGATCCCTGGGTCGAGAAGATCCGCCGCGCGTGCGTCTACCTGTCGAACGTTGAGGGGCATCCATCGCTCGCGACGCTGGCCGCGCGTCTTGGCGGCAGCCCGTACCACCTGCAGCGCAACTTCAAGCGGCTGGTCGGCGTCTCGCCGCGCGAGTACGCGGAAGCGTGCCGGCTCGGCAAGGTCAAGCGCCGCCTTCGACAGTCGGAGGACGTGACGGGGGCGATGTTCGAGGCGGGATACGGATCGAGCAGCCGGTTCTATGAGCGCGCCGCGCCGAAGCTCGGGATGGCGCCATCGGTTTACAGACGTGGAGGCGAGGGAATGCAGATTCAATACACGATCGTCGATTCGCCCAACGATGCGCTCGGGCGGCTGCTCGTCGCTGCGACGCCGCGAGGAGTCTGCGCGGTAGCGATGGGCACCAACGATACCGACCTCACGGGCGCCCTGACGCGCGAGTATCCGGCGGCCACCATTTCCGCCGATGCCGGCGCACTCGCGCAATCGGCCACCGCCATCGTCGCGCATCTCGCCGGCCGGGAGCCGAGGCTCGACCTGCCGCTCGATGTGCAGGCCACGGCGTTCCAGTGGCAGGTGTGGCAGGCGCTGGCGGCGATTCCGTACGGCGAGACGCGGACGTATGGTGAGGTGGCGGCGTCAATCGGGCGGCCGACCGCCGTCCGCGCGGTCGCGCGCGCGTGCGCGACCAATCCAGTTGCGGTCGCGATCCCCTGCCATCGCGTGCTGCCGGCGGCCGGGGGCACCGGAGGATACCGCTGGGGCGCCGAGCGGAAGAAGGCGCTGTTGACGCGCGAGGCCCGGCGCCCGTAAATCGCGGACGAGGGGCATGGCGCCCGCCCTACCGTCCCAGCCTTCGACTCGCCCTGGCCCAGAGCGTCGAGAGTGGGCCGATGGCTCGCTCAGGGCAGGCCTGCCCTACAATGTTCGCGATGCTACGTCTAATCGCGGCCCTTCTGGTCGCGCCGCTCATCCTTCAGGCACAGCCCCGGCCCAGAAAAGTCTTCATTTCGGTCGACATGGAAGGCATCTCCGGTGTCGTCCAGCCGGCCCAGCTCGGCCCGGGCGGGTTTGAATACTCGAGCGCGCGCGAGTGGATGACCGGCGAGGTCAATGCCGCGATCGCCGGCATCCGCGAGGCCGGTCCTGCTGAGATCGTCGTCTGCGATTCGCACGGCAACGGCCAGAACGTGCTGATCGACAAGCTGCCCGAAGACGTCCGCATCGTCCGCGGCTTTCCGCGGCCGCTCGAGATGATGCAGGGGATCGACGACTCGTTCGCGGCGGCGGTGTTCATCGGCTACCACGGCAGCGAGTGGGCCGCCGGCGCTGTCCGCGGCCACACAATCTCGAGCGCGCGGCTGCTCGGCGTCAAGATTGAACGGGACCGAAGTCTCGGAGGGAATGTTGAACGCCGCCACCGCGGGCGAGTTCGGCGTGCCCGTGGCGCTCGTGTCCGGCGATCGGATCGCGGTGACGCAGGTGCAGCAGGTGGCGCCGTCGGCCGAGGGCGCGATCGTGAAGGAGCCGTACGGCTATCACTCGGCGCTGACCGTGACCCCGGCGCGCGGGCAGGCGATGATCCGTGATGCGGCAAAGCGGGCGATGGGCAAGCTGGGATCGCTGCGACCGTACCGCGTCAGCACGCCGATTGCGCTCGAGGTCGGCTTCAAGCTGACGATCGACGCCGAGCGCGCCGCCTTCGTCCCGGGGCTCTCGCGATCGGACGCGCACAACGTCAAGGGGACGTTCAAGGACATGACCGAGATCTCGAAGCTGCTGCAGGTTGTCAGCAGCCTGGAGGCGCCGTGACGAAATACGGCCGCTCCCCCTGGGTCGATCGGTTCCCGAAATCGCGCGTGCCGTCGCTCCCGAAATATCGTGGCCCGCAGAAGATCGACGTCGTCATCATCGGCGGCGGGTTGACCGGCTGCACGACGGCGTACGCGTTTGCCGCCGCCGGCGTGAAAGTGATGCTGCTCGAAGCGGCGCAGATCGGCCGCGGCAACAGCGGATCCTCGGCGGGGTGGATCACCGAGGATCCGGGCACGCGGTTCGTGGACGTCGAGAAGGCGCTCGGGCTGCGGCGGGCCCGTCACGCGTGGCAGCTGTGGCGGCGGGGCGCACTCGATTTCGCCGCCCTGCTGCGCCGGCTCGGCGTGAAGACCGATCTCGCCGAGCAGCCCTCAGTGACGGTGGCGATGACGCCGGACCAGGCCGCTCGCCTGTCAAGGGAGCAGCAGGCGCGGCGCAAGGCAGGCTTCGATGCGCCGCTGCTCAAGGGCACCGCGCTGCGCAGCGAGCTCGGGCTCGACGGTGTGGCCGGCGTCCGCGCGAAGGACGGCGCGACCGTGGATCCCTATCGCGCGTGCCTCGCGCTCGCGTCGGCGGCTGCCGAGCGCGGCGCGGCGCTGTTCGAGCGCTCACCGGTCAAGAAGGTGACCTTCAATCGCAAGACCGCCGACGTCATCACCGAGGGCGGCACGATCCGCACCAATCGCGTCGTCGTCGCGACCGGGATGCCAACGCCTCTTTACAAGTCTCTTGCGCGGCACTTCTGGTTTCGGACGAACTATCTGGTCGAGACGCAGGCGGTGCCGGCGAAGATTCGCAACGGCCTCGGGCGCCGCGACGCGGTTTTGCGCGACAGCGCCGAACCGCCGCACACCGTCCGCTGGGTCGGCGAGGATCGTCTGCTCGTCAACGGCGCCGACGCCGACTCGCCGCCGCCGCGCCTGCGCGACAAGACGATCGTGCAGCGCACCGGGCAACTGATGTACGAGCTCTCGACGATGTATCCGGATATCTCCGGACTGCAGCCCGAGTATGGCTGGGCGTCCGATTACGCGCGCTCCGCCGACGGCTTGCCGTGCATCGGCGCGCACCGGAACTTCCCGCACCACCTGTTCGCTTTCGGCGACGCCAGTCACAGCATCACCGGCGCGTACCTCGCGAGCCGCGTCATGTTGCGACAGCACTTCGAAGAAATGGATCCGGCGGACGAAGTCTTCGGTTTCCACCGATAGCGCCGCCAGAACGCCTCAATTTCAGGTTGTATACTCGGAGAATGCTCAAAATTCTTTTCTCCGCGCTGTTGTCGGTGTGTCTGGCCGCGCCCGCGCTGGCGCAGTCGCAGGCCGCGAACGGCACCATCGAAGGCACGGTCGTCGACAGCTCCGGCGGCGTGCTGCCGGGTGCGACCGTCACGATCACCAACGTCGACACCGGTGCCGAGCGCGTCGTCGTCAGCAACGACAAAGGGTTGTATCGCGCGCCGCTGCTGACGCTTGGCACCTACAAAGTGATGGCGGAGCTGCAGGGCTTCAAGAAATTCGAAGGCACCGACATCAAGCTGTCGGTTGGCCAGACCGCGGTGGTGAACGCCACGCTCTCGATCGGCACGGTCAGCGAAACGATCACCGTCAGCAGCTCCGACATCCCGGCGCTCGACGTCGCGCGCATCGACATCGGCCACACGATGACCGATCTCGAAGTGCACAACCTGCCGCTCGTCGCTCGCAACCCGTACAACTTCGCGCTCGTGCAGCCCGGCGTCACCGGCATCGAGAACGTCGAGTTCGGCGTGCCGCGACTGGCCGCGAACGGCGCGGCGATGCGCATCAACTACATGATCGACGGCAACACCAACACCGAGAAGGATCGCGCCGGCCTGCGGCTGCTGCCGATGTCCGAAGTGATGATCCAGGAAGTGAAGGTCGTCACTACCGGCTTCGCGCCCGAGTTCGGCCAGACGATGGGGATGGTCTACAACGCGGTGACGCCGTCGGGCACGAATACGTTCCGCGGCGATGCAGGATATCTGTTCCGCCGCAAGCCGTTCAGCGCCTTCCCGTTCTTCTTCGGCTGCACCGCGGTGGCGTCGACGTGCGGTCCGCCGCCCGACGGCGCCGCCCGTCCCGACACCAAGGTCGATACCGGCACGGCGGCTGTCGGCGGCCCGATCGTCAAGAACAGGGCGTTCTTCTACGCCGGCTGGGAGCAGACGCGTCGCGACCTGTCGTCGAACAGCCCGATCACGATCACCCCGGCGAACGCGGCCGCGATCGGTCTGCAGCCGCAGCCGGCGTTCGTGCCGAACGTGCAGACGGCGAAGTTCTTCATCGCGAAATCGGATCTGCAGGTCACCCCGGCGAACCGCGCCACCGTGCGCTGGATCCGCTTCGCCAACGACGCGCCGTACAACAGCGGCGGCAACCTCGTCTCGCTCGAGCAGGCCACCGACTTCCTCGACGCGATGGATTCGGTCGCCGGCCAGGTCGTGACGACGATGGGCTCGAGCAAGCTGAACGAGTTCCGCGTGCAGTACGCGCACCGGCACCAGCAGTCGGTGCGTAACAGCGACTCCGGTTCCGGACCCGCCGTCACCATCACCGGCATCGCCAGCTTCGGCAGCCCGCGGAGCGCGACCGGCCAGGGCAACGAAGGATTCGACTTCAAGCAGAACATCACGCAGGTGATCGACAACTTCACCTACATCCGGGCCGCGCACAGCTACAAGTTCGGCATCGATTACCAGCGCATCCACGATGCCCGCGTTGCCGCGCCGCAGTTCCTCTACACCTTCCCGAGCATCGCGTCGTATCAGTCGGCCAAGGCCGGCACGAGCCCGTTCGGCTACTCGTCGATGACGCAGATCACCGGCGACCTGAACTTCGCGATGGACACGAGCATCTACAGCACCTTCATCCAGGACGACTGGCAGATCGCGCCGACCGTCAAGGTGCTGTATGGCCTGCGATACGACCTCTATCAGTATCCGGAGGGTCTCGCCGGCGCGCCGCTCGCGCAGACGCAGGAGTTCAACATCGACACGAACAACTGGGGGCCGCGCGCGGGCGTCGCGTGGGCGGTGACGCCGACGACCGCGGTGCGCGGCAGCGTCGGCATCATGTACGACCAGCCGATCCTCGGCGGCTACGAGCAGGCGCTGCAGTTGAGCGGATCGCCGAAGGCGCCCGCCTTCACGTTCAATGGCGGCGCGGCCGGCGCCCCGGCGTTCCCGAACCAGGCGGGCACCGGCACGCTGGCGATCCAGTCGCCCTGGGCCGTGTCGTCCGATTTCCAGGTGGCGCGCACCAAGCAGATTAACGTTCAGCTCGAGCAGGCATTCGGCCGCAACTACACCGGATCGATCGGTTTCATCTACGCCAACGGCGACAACCTGCCGGTCGTGACCGACGTCAACCTCGGTGCGCCGCTCCGCACGCTGGCTGATGGACGGCCCGTCTTCGGGACCAGCCGCGTGAATCCGGCGTTCAACCGGATTTTCGAGGTGCAGTCGGTGGGCGATTCGACCTTCAAGGGGTTGACGCTGCAGGCGTCGAAGCGCCTGGCGCAGGGGCTGACCTTCAACATCCAGTACGTGACCGGCAAGGGCATCGACAACACGCCGCTGCTCACGCAGCTGACCGTGCAGGCCGAGCAGGGGCGCTCCGATCCGAGCAGCCTCGATCGCGACAAGGGACCGAACCCGCTCGACATGCGCCACAACCTCTCCGGCAACATCGTCTACACGTCGAGGAACCAGTCGTAGAATTCCGTGGTGCGCGCGCTGCTCGACGGCAACCAGATCGGCATCCTGCTGCAGCTGAACAGCAGCCTGCCGGTGAACATCCGCTCGAACGCCGACCTGAACGGCGATGGCGTCGCGAGCGATCGGCCCCTCTTCGTCGGCCGCAACTCGATCTACCTGCCGAATCGCTACAACGTCGACATGCGCTATACGCGGTTCATCCCGATCCATGGGTCGGTGCGGGCGGAGGTGGTCGCCGAGATGAAGAACGTCTTCAACACCGAGCAGATGTCGAACTTCAACTCGGTGGTGACGACGGACGCCGCCGGCAATCCGGCCGTCGCGATTCCCGACGATCCGTACGGGTTCCCGAGCGCCGTCGGTTACGAACAGAGAAAATTCCAGCTCGGTTTCAAGTTCCGGTTCTGAGAGGGCAGGTGGGGCTAGGTGGGGCAGGTAGGACTGGTTACGGTCCCCTGCTCCAACCCGCCCTGATAAGATTCGAAGTCATGAAGCGCTCGTTCTTCGCTCTCGCCCTCCTCCTCGCCTTCTTTTCCACGCTTCCGACCGCCCAGATGCGCGTGATTCCGCTCGACGAGATCGAGGGGCACGTCGCGCTCGGGCTCGCGATTCGACACCTCGGCAATACCGGCATCTTCATGCACACGACGGCGCACCCCGACGACGAGAACAACGGGCTGCTCGTGATGCTCAACCGCGGCCAGGGATACCGGACGGCGCTCGCGACGGCAACCCGCGGCAACGGCGGCCAGAACGAGATCGGCCCGGAGATCTTCGAGGCGCTCGGCGTGCTGCGGACCGGCGAGCTGGCGGCGCTGCACCGCTTCGACGGCGCCGACCAGTACTTCACCCGCGCGGTCGACTTCGGCTACTCGTTCAGCCTCGAGGAGACGTTCGAGAAGTGGGGGCGTGAGGAAATCACCGCCGATTACGTCCGCCTGATCCGCATGGTGCGTCCCGACGTGATCGTCACGCTGCCGCCGACCGGCAACGCCGGCGGCCAGCACCACATGGCCTCGGCGGTGATCACGCGCGACGCCTACAAGCTCGCGGCCGACCCGGCGAAGTTCCCCGAGCAGATCAAGGAAGGGCTGCGCCCGTGGCAGCCGAAGAAGCTCTATCAGCTCGCCGGCTTTGGCTTCCCCGGCGAGCAGCTGCCCCCGGGCAAGGTCACCCGCATCAACGCCAGCGTCTACGATTCGCTCCTCGGCAAGACCTACCACGAGATCGGCACCGAGGCGCGGAGCATGCACAAGTGCCAGGGCATGGGCCAGCTGCTCGCGCTGCCGACGCCGGCGGCGCAGTTCAGCTATCAACTGGTCGAGAGCACGAACGCCGCCCAGACGCAGCGCGACGAGCTGTCGCTCTTCGACGGCGTCGACAGCAGCATCATGAGCCTGGCGAAGTTCGTCACCGGCAAGGTGCCGAAGGATCTGAACGAGGGCCTGACCGTCATCTCCAACTCGGCCGCGATTGCACAGAAAGTCTTCGACACCGTCAACGACGAGGCGACGCTGAAGCCGATCCTCGACGGGTTGTTCGCGGTTCGCGCGCTGCGCCGCGAGCTGCGGTCGATGACGATCGACGACGCCGCGAAATACGAGATCGATTTCCGCCTGCGCCAGAAGGAAGGCGAGTTCCAGCAGGCGGCGCTCGTCGCCAAGGGCATCAAGGTCGACGTGCTGTCCAACGACGGCGTCGTCGTGCCCGGCCAGCAGGTGAAGGTGAACGTCATGGTCGCCCACCGCGGCGCCGGCGAAGTCGCGATCAAGCGGGTGAAGTTCGACGGCTTCGACGGCACCCCTTCCTGCGAGATGGTCGCGTTCAACGGCGGCGGCTTCGGCTTCGGCGGCGGTGGACGAGGCGGCCGCGGCGCGAGCGCGCCGCCGGCGGCGCCGATGCCGAACGTCGGCGAAGAACCAGGTCGCGCACTGCGAACCGACGGTGACGATTCCCGCGGCGTCGCGCCCGACCGAGCCGTACTGGCACCGCGACGCACAGGCCGGCCGCTATACCTTCGACAACGACGCGCCGTTCGGCCTGCCGATGCGGCCGTCGCCGTTCTACGTGCAGGTGGTCCTCGGGTTGCCTGGCGGGGAAGAGGTGATCGAGGGGATGCCGGTGCAGCATCGCTACGAGGGCAACATCTTCAGCGGCGAGAAGCGGACGGAGCTGCTGGTCGTGCCGGCGCTGTCGGTGCGGGTCACGCCCGAGATCGCGATCATCCCCGCCGCGGCGATCCGCCCGGTGCGGCCGACGCCGACGCCGACTCCCGCACCCGCCGGCAGGACCGCCGGCGCACGCACTGCCGCCGCCCGTGCCGCCGCCGCCCGCGCCGCGGCAGAGCAGAAGGCCGCCGCCGAGCGCGCCGCCGCGGAGCGCGCGGCCGGCGTGCCGACCTCGGAGCGCGAGGTCCGGGTCACGGTCGTCAACGACATCGCAGGCCCGGTGGAGAGCGTCGTGACGCTGGAGCTGCCCGCAGGGCTGGACAGCGTCGCCGGCCGAGCAGCCGGTGAAGTTCTCGAGATCCGACGAGTCGCAGACGGTGCGCTTCGAGGTCAAACCGGCGCCGACCACCGAGCCGGGCGAATACGCGGTCAAGGCGATTGCGACCGCGAACGGCCAGAAATTCGATCGCGGCTTCCAGGTGGTCGAGTACCCGCACATCCGCCGCTACCACGTCTACGACACGGCGCACACGACGCTGAAGGTGATCGACGTGCGCACGCCGGCGAACCTGACGATCGGCTACGTGATGGGCGTCGGCGATCAGGTGCCGCCGGCGATCGAGCAGCTCGGGGCGAAGGTGGAGATGCTGTCGGGCGACGATCTCGCGTGGGGCGACCTGTCGCGGTTCAGCGCGATCGTCACCGGCGTGCGCGCCTACGAGCGCCGCGACGATCTGCGGGCGAACAACAGCCGGCTGCTCGAGTACGTCTTCAACGGCGGCACGGCGATCGTCCAGTACAACAAGTACGAGTTCAACGACGCCCAGTACGGACCGTACCCGGCGAGCATGAGCTCGAACCGGGTCACCGACGAGGACTCGGCGGTGAAGGTGGTGGCGCCGCAGAACCCGATCTTCACGACCCCCAACGAAATCGGCGAAACGGCGTGGAAGAACTGGGTGCAGGAGCGCGGGCTCTACTTCCTCGGCGAGAAGGACCCGCGCTACCACGATCTGCTGCAGCTGGAAGATCCGTTCTCGTACAATCCGGGGCCGAAGAACGGCGCGCTGGTCGAAGCGCAGTACGGCAAGGGTAAGTGGGTCTACGTCGGCCTGAACCTGTGGCGGCAGTTGCCGTCCGGAACAGACGGCGCGTATCAGTTGCTCGCCAACCTCATTTCGCTCGGCAAAGTGGCTCGCGGTGACATTGCGGATTGCGGATTGCGGATTGCGGCAGATTGAGCAATAGAATCCGCATTCCGCAATCCGCATTGTCAGAGTTCATTGATGGAAGTACCCCTGACGCCGCTCGAGTTCGCGCGCCGCAGCCGCGCGCTCTATCCCGATCGCGAAGCGCTGGTTGACGGCGATCTGCGCCTCACCTACGCGCAGTTCCTCGATCGCGCGGACCGCTGGTCGTCGGCGCTCCAGAAGCTGGGTGTCAAGCAGGGCGATCGCGTCGCCTACATCGCGCCGAACACGCACGCGCAGCTCGAGTCGTTCTACGCGGTGCCGCAGATCGGCGCCGTGCTCGTGCCGATCAACTACCGGCTGAGCGGCGGCGAATTCGAGTACATCATCAACCACTCGGGCGCGAGCGTCGTCTGCGTGCACGAGGACTATCTCGAGTGCGTCGACGGCCTCAGGTCGAAGCTGCCCAGCGTCAGGCATTTCGTCGCGCTCGAAGGACGTGCCGAGGAGCAGTGGCTCGATTACGAGACCCTGGTCGCCGAGGCGCCGGCGTCGTTCGAACGGCCGGCGATTGAAGAAACCGACCTGCTGACCATCAACTACACGAGCGGCACGACGTCGCGCCCGAAGGGCGTGATGATCACCCACCGCAACGCCTACCTGAACGTGGTCGGCACGCTGCTGCACGTGCCGATGCAGGTCTCGGATCGCTACCTGTGGACGCTGCCGATGTTTCACGCCAACGGATGGACGTTCGTCTGGGCGGTCACCGCGGTTGGCGCGAAGCATGTCTGCCTGCGCAAGGTCGATCCGGTCAAGGTGTTCGAGCTCGTCGCGCAGGAATCGGTCTCGATTCTCTGCGCCGCCCCGACGGTGCTGATCGGCGTCGCTGGTGCGCCGCCCGAGATTCGGGCGCGGGCGCCGCGCGGGATCAGGGTCGTCACCGCCGGCGCGCCGCCGGCGGCAGCGACGATCGAGCGCATCGAAGGGGAGCTGGGGTGGACGATCATCCACGTCTACGGCCTCACCGAGACGGCGCCGTTCATCACCGTCTGTGAACCGCGTCCCGAGCACGAGAAGCTTGGTGCAACCGAGCGTGCGGTGATCAAGGCGCGGCAGGGCGTCGAGCTCATCACCTCGGGCGAGCTCCGCGTCGTCGACGAAGAAGGACGCGACGTGCCGCGCGACGGCGCCAGCATCGGCGAGATCGTCGTGCGCGGCAACGTCGTGATGAAGGGGTACTACAACGACCCGGAGGCGACGGCGCTGGCGCTGCGCGGCGGCTACTTCCACAGCGGCGACGCCGCGGTCGTGCACCCGGATGGCTACGTCGACATCCGCGACCGGTTGAAGGACGTGATCATCAGCGGCGGCGAGAACATCTCGTCGGTCGAGGTCGAAGGCGTGCTCCTGCGCCATCCCGCCGTGCACGAGGCCGCCGTCGTCGGCCTGCCCGACGAGAAGTGGGGCGAGGCGCCGCACGCGTTCGTCGTGCTGAAAGCCGGCGGCGAGACCAGCCCCGAGGAGCTGCGGACCTTCACGCGCGACCGCCTCGCGCACTTCAAGTGCCCGCACAGCTTCACCTTCGTCACCGAGCTGCCGAAGACGGCGACCGGGAAGATCCAGAAGTTCGTACTGCGCGGCCGGCGCGCCGCGATAGCCACCCAGTAGCCCAGGCCTTCAGGCCTGCCTTCGGAGTATCCGCGAGGACGCGGCCGACCGTGGCCGCGACCTTCATGATCTCTTCCTCTGTCAGGCCCGCATAAACAGGAATCTGTATCGCCCGCGCGGCGCAGCACGCTCCGACTGCTTCAGCGCGTGCTCCCCGAAACAACTCGAGATCCGGTGGCACGTCGACGTGCAGCGTCTCGATGTCGATGCCGCGCCGGACGCAGCCAGCCACCAGGTCGTCCCTGCTCCGTCCTCCCGGACCGTAGACGCAGTACTGGTAGTAGACGTGTGTGCGGTCCGGTGGCACGTGCGGCACCCGAACGCCGGGGAGGCTGCCGAGCGCCCGGCTCATGTAGCGCGCGTTCTCCTGGGCTTCGCTCGTCCAGCCGTCGAGCCGCCGCAGCGCTTCGAGGCCGATGGCAGCCTGCACGTTCGGAAAGCGCTCGAGGTACGAGTCGGGCAGCGGGTTAGCGCCCGGATTTTTTCCCACAGAAAGACGTCGGCTGCGTGCCGGTGAACGACGAGACCCACAGGATTGGGAACAGCGAGAACGAGAAGACTCGCGGCCTGATGAAGATGCGCTGCAGCCTGCCGACGGCAAGGCGCGTGGCCACTCGCTTCTCCGACGGCCACCGCAACACGTTCACGCGCCGGCGGACCTTCGCCGCCAGCGCCGTGTCGTGGATGAGCGCCATGCCGCCGCCGTAGCAGTTCAACGGCTTCAGCGTCTGGAAGCTGAAGAAGGCGCCGGCGCCGAAGGTTCCGACCGGCCGTCCCTTGTATGTCGCCCCGAGCGCGTGCGCACAGTCTTCGAGCACGACGAGGTTGTGGCGTGCCGCGATAGCGAGGATCGAATCCATGTCGCACGGCAGCCCGTACAAGTGGGTCGGCACGATCGCTCGCGTCTGCGCGGTGATCAACCGCTCGACCGAATCGGGATCGAGGTTGAAGGTCTGCGGGTCGACGTCGGCAAAAACCACAGTCAGCCCCGCCGCGCGCGCAAGCTCCGGCACGACCCAGAAAGTGAGCGACGGCAGGATGATCTCCGAGCCGGGCGGGAAATCCAGCGCCTCGAGCATGTGGTAGAACGCGGTTCGGCCGAAGGAGGTCGAGATCGCGCGTCCGCGTCCCGCACGCGCTTCGAACGCACGCTCGAAGGCCGCAATCTGCGGCCCCCTGACGAGCTCGTCGCGGGCGCGGCAACGAGCGATCAACTGCTGCGTGTCGGGGAGCACACGCGCACCGTATCGTGAGATCGCGGTCATCATGGGTGCGACACCTCGCGATAGTCGAACCGCGGCGCCTGCGCCCGTTTGTGGCGATCGTCGATGCGACGATCCATCCGGCGGACGAGGTTGCGGACGACCGAGTTCTGGATGTTGAGGAACGTGGCGAAGTAGGACGGCCGCACGTAGAAGCGCGTATAGGCCGCCCCAGCAGATACCGCAGCTCGCCGGCGCTCAGGTTCGGATGCCGGAAGGTGGGCGTGTAGCCGTCGAATTTTTCCCAGTCGGTCTCGACGAGCAGCGGCTCGAGCTGCCTGAACATCGGCGTCCCCGGATACGGCGTCAGCATCTTGAACTGCGCGAAGGTCGAGCCGAGCTCGGTCGCGTACTCGATCGTGGCCGCGATCGAGCTCCAGTCGTCCTGCAGGAACCCGAAGACATAAAACGCCGCGGTGACGATCCCCTTCCTGTGGCAGTGGACGATGATCTCGCGCTGATGCGCCGGCGGGATCGGCCGGCGGCCGGACTTGCGCAGCGTCGCCGGATCCGCCGACTCGACCCCGAAGCTGATCGCACGGAGGCCGGCCGCGTGCAGCCGATCGAGCAGGATCGTGTCGAGCCGATCGAGCCGCGTTTCCGCCTCGAAGGTCAGCGTCAGCCCACGCGATCGAATCGCGTCGCACAAGTGCAGGCAGCGGTCGCGCTGCTCGCTGAACAGCGGATCGCGGAAGATCACGTACGGCCGCGGGTGCCGATCGCACAACCGTTCGAGCTCGTCGACGATGTTGCCGACCGACCGCGTGCGATAACTGGCGACGATGCGGTGCGGGCAGTAGGTGCAGAACTCGGGGCAGCCGCGGCTTGCGAGCAGCGGGTAGCCACCGCCCACTGGCCGGGCCGACCACTTGAACCCGAGGTGCGCCTGGCTGCCGCTCACGAGATCCCAGCGCGGGAACGGCAGCGAGTCGAGGTCGGCGACCGGGTCGCTCGGCGTCATGCCCCGCGGGACGGCGCCGCGCGCCAGCTGCATCACGCCGGTTTCCGGCTCGCCGTTCAGGATGAAATCGCAGTGGCCCTCGAAGAGCCGCGGCAGCTTCGAGGCCGCGATGCCGATGAATCCAACCGTGACGCCGCGCTCCCGCATCCGATCGGCCCACGCGGTTTCGTTGCGGTAGTCGACGAGCGACGAGAGCACGAGCGCAACGTCGCCCTCGACCAGGCTGCCGCGCGTCCAGCGCACGTCGTGGCCGGCGCGCGCCAGAATGGCGGCGCTGGTCGCCAACTGCACGCTCGGCGTGTCGTGAAATTGCTGCTTGAAATGCGCGATCAACCGCGTGACGCGCGAAAAGGGATCAAGACGCGACCCAAAGCCTCCGACTACGGTGTCTTTGCCGACAAAACCGCGGTCGGACTTCAGGTCCGCGAGTACCACCCGCATGAGCCACCTCCACAGGGTTACCGCCGCCGACGAGAAGGGCGTCAGGCTGCGTGTGGAGGGCCGCGGGGCGACTGAGGAGAGAAGGGACGGTTGGGGGCCTGGTCGCTGCCGCGGTCGGCGACGACGCCGAACGAGCAGAACGAGGGCGCGAGGCCGTCGAGCGTCGCATCGTGCGCCGCCGGCGGGTCGTCGTCCTGTACGACGACGCCGGCAACCGGCTGCCGGACGACGCCATGACCGACGCGCGGCACCAGATCGGTCGCCGCGATCCTGACGCGCGGCCGGCGCGGTTTCCGCGGCCGATGGGCATGCGCAGCGGTCGCGGCCGGCGTCGGCGTCACGCGTGCGCCGCCGCGCGTCGTTGCGAGGGGCGCACCGCGCCCGCCCACTGTCACATCCGCGCAGGCTGCTGCGAGCAGCCACAGCAGCGAGATGCGGCTGGCAACTCTCAGCAGATCGAGCGGCGATGTGAAAGAGCGCATGGCGATCGATCGCGTGACAACGTCACTATCACACGCACGTCACCTGCGGCTCCGTAAGGAGTTGCGACGGAAAACATCATTTTTCTTGAAGCGGAAGCGAGCACGGCCGAGCTGACGCGTAACTCGTGCCGTATCCATCGCTTGAACGGGATCTCATCCACGTGTTTCTGCGGCTTCTTTACTTTTGCCTGCTCGCGACTGTCTTACGACCGTTCGAGTTGGTGAGACAATGCCGTCGCTTTTCGACGCGGTCGCGTTTCGCCGGAGGGTTCCGGCAGACACGAGGTCCCTCCCATGGCACGCACCTCGGATCGACGGATCGAGCACCTCCTGCGCCGCGCCGGCTTCGGCGCCCGCCCCGACGAGATCGACTACTACGGCGAGATGTCGGTCGGGCAGGCCGTCGACGCGCTCATCAACTACGAGAATATCGTCGACGACATCGACGACTTCATCGGGAGTTTCGGCTACGTCGGGACCACGAGCCGCGGCCCGTTCCTGCCGCAGTCGAACATCACCGACGCGCGCCAGCGGTGGCTGTTCCGCATGGTGCACAGCGACCGGCCGCTCCAGGAGAAGATGACCCTCTTCTGGCACAACCATTTCGCGACCGGGTACGCGAAGGTGGCCGGCGCGCTGGGTGCGGCGGAAGGGACGCGCTACTTCGCGGCCAAGGCGTCGCAGGATCCGGGGCGGGTGCGCGGCCAGGTCGAGATGCTGCGCGACAACGCGCTCGGCAACTTCCGCGACATCCTCGTCAACATCGCCAAGGACACGGCGATGCTCGTCTGGCTCGACGGGCGGACGAACACGCGGGCGATGCCGCAGGAGAACTTCGCCCGCGAGATCATGGAGCTCTTCACGATGGGCGTCGGGACGTTCACCGAGGAGGACGTCTACGCCGGCGCGCGCGTGTTCACCGGCTGGAACCTCTCGCGCCCCGGCGCCGCGGCCGACGGCTCGCAGCACTACGAGTTCGTCTACAACGCCGGGCAGCACGATGTCGGCCCGAAGACGTTCAGCTTCCCGATCTACGCCGACGGCAACCGGTCGATTCCCGGCCGCGCCGCCGCCGACGGCATGCAGGACGGCCTCGATCTCATCAACGCGCTGGCGGCGCAGCCCGAACACCGCGCGCTATCTGGCGAGAAAGCTGTATCGCTTCTTCGTCTCGGAGGTCGGGCCGGTCAATAACTCCTTCGTCGAGCGCATCGCCGTCGGTCTACCTGCAGAGCCGCTACGACATGAAGACGGTGATGCGCGAGGTGCTGATGGCGCCGGAATTCTGGGACCAGAGCGCCTACTTCGCGCGCTACTCATGGCCGGTCGAGTTCGTCGTCCGGGCGCTGAAGGACATCGGCTGGGTGGGCTTCTCGGTCAACGACGCGCTGAACCCGCTGGCCGCGATGGGGATGATCCTCTACGAGCCGCCCGACGTCGCCGGCTGGGACGCGGGGCAGGCGTGGTTCTCGACCGGCGCGATGCTCGCGCGGATGAACTTCGCGGCGACGCTCGCGGCGAACCAGCGGTTGAACCTCGTCACCTCGATCAAGCTCGCCAACGCGCGCCGCACCGCGGACAACCTGATGTTCCACATGACCGGCGCGCTGCGGACGGCGCCGCTCGATCCGGGTGTCGCCGCCGAGTGGGCCAACTATCTGCGGGCCACGGGCGCCTGGACCGGCAGCGACGCGCAGCTGCAGGCCAAGGCGATGGGTCTCGCGCACCTCATGGCCGGATCTCCGGAGTATCAACTGGTATGAAGGTCACCAGGCGCCAGTTCATCGAAGGGGGCGTCGCCGCGTTCACGGTGACGTTTGCCGCGCCCGAGTTCTTCATCGACGTCGCGCGCGCGCAGGGCGCGCGCGTGCGGAACCTCGTGGTGCTCTATCTGGGCGGCGGCAACGACTCGCTCAGCATGCTGATCCCGTACAACGATCCGTTCTACCGCGTGCGCCGGCCGACGCTCGGCGTGCCGGCGGGGCAGGTGCTGCAGATCGGCACGGACACGTCGCGGGCTGCGCTCGGCCTCCACCCGCGGCTGACCGGCCTGAAGCAGATCTTCGATCAGGGGAAGCTCGCGTTCATCCAGCGAACCGGCTACGAAAACCAGAGCCGGTCGCACTTCCTCGGCACCGACATCTGGTCGACGGCGGATCCCAACAACCCGCAGGCGCTGGGCTGGGTCGGACGCTATCTCGATACGCTGCCCTCGCCGGTCGATCCGCTGGTGGGCTGGAACACGACCGGAACGCTGCCGCGCGTGATCCAGGGACGGACGGCGGTGCCGTCGATTGCCAGCGCGGCCGGCTACTCGTTCCTCAGCCCGAATGGCGGCGCGGAAGCGGCAGCCGAGCGCGACACCGCGCTGCGAATCTCCTCGCACGTGCCGGTCGACCGGCCGGAGCTGGCGTTCGTCTACGAGAGCTCGCGCGCCGCGCTGGCGACGCTCGACCGTGTCGCATCGGTCGCGAGCTACCGGCCGTCGCTCGCCTATCCGAACACCGGTTTCGGACAAGCCCTGCAGGCGATTGCCGGTGCGATGGCGCGGTCGATTGGCACCCGCGTCTTCTACGTCACGACCGGCGGGTTCGACACGCACGCGGGCCAGAACGTCAACGCGGTCGGCGGCGCGTACTACAACCTGATGGCGACGCTGAACGACGGCGTGTTCGCGTTCTACAACGATCTCCGAGGCCAGGGGCTGCTCGAGGAGACCCTCGTGCTCAGCTTCTCCGAGTTCGGGCGGCGCATCAGCGAAAACGGCAGCCAGGGGACCGATCACGGCTCGGCGTCGGTGATGATGGCGATCGGCGGCCGCGTCAACGGCGGGTTCTACGGCACCGCGCCCAACCTCAACCTCGATCCGCGCAACCCGACGCTCGAGAACAACGCCGGCGACGTCCGCTTCGAGACCGACTTCCGGTCGGTCTACGCGCAGGTGCTCGACAGCTGGCTGGGTGCCGACTCGGTCCGCCTGCTCGGCGGCAACTTCCGGAAAGGCGGGCTCGCGTTTGTCTGAGCCCGCCGTGGATTGGGTAATCGGGTAATCGGGTAATTGATTGGAGATTGAGGATTGATTGGGGATTGCATGATTGAATTGAAGATGGGTTGAAAGGTTCGGGGCGGCCGAAACATAATCGAGTTGGTCCGTCCAATCCAATCAGCAATCTTCAATCAATTACCCGATTACCCGATTACCCGATTCGAGCGCCAGCCGCCATGCCTCCCATCAAACGCACAAAATTCAAGCTCGCCCCCGAACAGCTGCTCGAGATGTTCTACTGGCTGAAGCTGATTCGTGCCTTCGACGAACGCCTCAGCAACCTCGTCAAGCAGGGGCGCGTGCGCAGCGGCGTCTACACCGGCATCGGCCAGGAAGCGATCATCGTCGGCACCTGCTTCTCGCTGCGCAAGGAAGACTTCATCTGCCCGCTGCACCGCGACCTCGGCGCGTTCCTGATGAAAGGGGTCGAGCCGCGGGTGATGATGGCGCAGATGTTCGCCAAGACGACCGGCCTTTCGAAAGGGCGCGACTCGGCGCTGCACAGCGGCGTCAACGAGCTCGGCATCTTCGGCAACACCAGCATGCTCGGAGCCAACCTCCCGGTCGCCGCCGGCATCGGCCTCACCTTCAAGATGGAGAAGCGCGACAACGTCGTCATCGCCTATTTCGGTGAAGGCGCCAGCAACACCGGCGACTTCCACGAGGCGCTGAACTTCGCCGGCGTGCAGCAGCTGCCGATCGTGTTCATCTGCGAGAACAACCAGTACGCCTACTCGGTGCCGCTCGAAAAGAGCATGGCGATCGACGACGTCGCCATCCGCGCCGAGGGCTACGGGTTCGACGGCGTCGCGATCAACGGCAACGACGTGCTTGCCGTCTACCAGGCGTCGCTCGGCGCGATCGCGCGGGCGCGGGCGGGCGACGGCCCGACGCTGATCGAGTGCAAGACCTATCGCTGGCACGGCCACTCGGAGCACGACAAGGCGTTCTACCGCACCGACGAAGAGCTGGCGATGTGGAAGAGCCGCGATCCGATCCCGACCTTCACCACCTACCTGCGCTCGCGCCATGTGCTGGACGACGACAAGCTGAAGGACGTGGAAGCGCGCGTGGCCTCGACGATCGACGAGGCGCTGGAGTTCGCGCTGAACTCGCCCGATCCCGACCCCTCCGAAGCCGTGACAGACCTCTATGCCTGAGCGCCGCGAGCTCTCCTACCTCGAAGCGATTCGTGAAGCGCTGTTCGACGAGATGCGCCGCGATCCGAAGGTGTTCGTCCTCGGCGAGGACGTCGGCCCGTATGGCGGCGCGTTCGGCGTGACGCAGGGGCTCTACGAGGAGTTCGGCGAGGCGCGCTGCGTCGACACGCCGATCTCCGAGTCGGCGATCATCGGCGTCAGCATCGGCGCCTCGCAGCGCGGCTACCGGCCGGTGGCGGAGATGCAGTTCGCCGACTTCATCTCCTGCGGCTTCGATCAGATCGTGAACCAGGCGGCGACGCTGCGCTACCGCTACGGCGGCCGGGCGTCGGTGCCGATCGTGGTGCGCGCGCCGAGCGGCGGCAACGTCGGCGGCGGGCTGTATCACTCCCAGAACCCGGAAGCGTGGTTCATCCACCGGCCCGGCCTGAAGGTCGTGGCGCCGTCGACGCCGTGGGACGCGAAGGGGCTGCTGAAGGCGGCGATCCGCGACGACAACCCGGTCGTCTACCTCGAGCACAAGTGGCTGTATCGCCGCGCGAAGGGGCCCGTGCCGGAAGGCGACGATGAGGTGGTGCCGATTGGCGTCGCGGCGACGCGGCGCGAAGGCGGCGACGCGACGCTCCTGACCTACGGCGCGATGGTGCTGCCGTCGCTCGAGGCGGCGGATCGGCTGGCGAAGGAAGGGGTCGAGGTCGAAGTCATCGACCTGCGGACGCTGCTGCCGTTCGACAAGGAAGCGATCTTCCAATCGCTGGAGAAGACCAACCGCGTGCTCGTCGTGCACGAGGACGTGAAGACGCTCGGGCTCGGCGCCGAGCTGTCAGCGGTGATCATGGAAGAAAAGTTCGACGCGCTCGACGCGCCGGTGATGCGCGTCACCTACCCCGACACGCACCCGCCGTTCTCGCACATCCTCGAGGCGGCCAACCTGCCGAACACCGACAAAATCGCCGACGCGCTGCGCAAGCTCGTCGCGTATTGAGCCGGAGACCAGCCCTGACGTCTGAACGCAGAGCCCGAAGGAACACGAGAGAACCGTTTCTCTTCACGAGAGACAAAAGAATTCTTCGCGGTCTCCGCGCTCTCTGCGTTCGAGTCTCCGTCCCTCAGTTGAACAGCGCCGCGAGCGCGTCGTCGACGCGCGAGTAGCGGAACGTGAACCCGAGCTGCTCCGGCCGCTCGGGGACGGCGCGCTGGCCGGACAGGAGCAGGCCGTCCGCCATCTCGCCGAGCATCAGCCTCAGCGCGAACGCGGGCGCCGGCATGAACGCGGGGCGGTGCATCGCGCGGCCGAGCGCCTTCGCGAACTCGGCGTTGGTCACCGGGTTTGGCGCGGTGAGGTTGATCGCGCCGCTGACCGTTGGCGTGCGGATCGCCCACTGAACGAGCCCGATCCAGTCGGCGCGATGGATCCACGGCCAGTACTGCCGCCCTGAACCGACCGGCCCGCCGACGCCGAACCGGAACGGCGGCAGCATCTGCGGCAGCGCGCCGCCGTCGCGCTCGAGCACCAGGCCGGTCCGCAGGCAGACGAGGCGCGTCGCCGCGGACGGCGCGCGCTTCGCCTCGGCTTCCCACTGCACGCAGACGTTGGCGAGAAAGTCGCTGCCGGGCGGCGTGTCCTCGGAAATCTTCTCGTCGCCGCGAGGGCCGTAGTAGCCGACGGCCGATCCGCTGACGAACACCGGCGGAGGATTCTTCGCCGCCTGGATGGCGGCAACGAGGCTGCGCGTTGCGGCGACGCGGCTGTCGAGGATGCGCTGCTTCTGCGTGTCGCTCCAGCGCTTGCCGGCGATCGACTCGCCGGCCAGGTTGACGACCGCGCCGGCGCCATCGAGCTCCGACGCCCAGGGGCCGCTGTTGCCATCCGGGTTCCATGTCACCGCGCGCGAGCGTGTCTGGCCGCGCGCCGGGCCGCCGCCGCGCGAGAGGGTGACGACCTCGTGGCCGTCGACCGCGAGGGCGGCGGCGAGCGGTCGTCCAAGAAATCCACTGCCGCCGGCGATCACGATTTTCATGGTGGTCCTTGGTTGTGTCCGGCTGAGAGCGACTGTCACTTCGACCGTTCGTAGTGTCCGGCTTTAGCCGGACTTTCGCGAGGTCCGCCTGAAGGTGGACTTTACACAGATCTACAACGCTTTACCGGCCCGTCTTGACATCGATTGCAGGCTCAAGTTAACTAACTGGTTAGTTTCGAGTCTCTGCCATATGGGTCGCCCTGCACGCGTCTCGCCCGACCTGATTCTCGCCGCCGCCGCCCTCGAATTCGCCGAGCGCGGCTTCGGCGGCGCGCGCGTCGACCGCATCGCCCGCCGCGCCAAGGTCAACAAGGCGATGCTGTATTACCACTTCAAGAGCAAGGAGCGCCTCTACCGCGCGCTCCTGCGCCAGATGTTCGGCCGCGCCGCGGAGCGCCTGCAGGCGATTGCCGCCGGCCCCGGCCAGCCCGGCGCACAAGATCGACCTCGCGATCGCCGGCATCACCGCGTTCATCCAGGAGCACACCTTCTTCCCGGCCATCATGCTCCGGGAGGTGGCCGAAGGCGGCGCCCATCTCGATCGCGAAACGCTCAAGGCCCTCGCCGCGGTGCCGCGCACTGTCGCGGGAATCGTCGAAGAAGGCATCGCCGCCGGAGAGTTCCGCGCCATCGACCCCTTCTTCGCCTACTTCAGCATGCTGGCGCCGATCATCTTCTACCTCGCCGGCGCCCCGATCCGGACCGAGCTCGCCCATCTCCACGTCATCAACATGCGCCCGATGTCGCCCGCCGAGTTCGTCCGGCAGGCGCAGGAATCGGCGCGCCGATCGCTCAAGCGCGACGCCGCCGCGAAGGTGAGGCCGACGTCATGACGCACACTCCCCCAACCCCGAATCGGCCGCAAAAATTCCTTGCCGTGCTGGTGGCCGTGTCGATCGTCGCTTCCGCCGCTGCCTGCAGGGAGAAGCCGCCCGCCGATCGCGTGCGCGTCTCGGGCCAGGTCGAGGCGACCGACGTGCAGGTGGCCGCGCAGGTCGGCGGACGCCTGGTCGAACTCCGCGTCGACGAAGGCGATCGCGTCAAGACCGGCGACCTCGTCGCACGCCTCGACACCGCCGACGCCGAGCTCGCGCTCGCGCGCGCGAAGGCGAACCTCGGGCAGGCCGACGCGCAGCTGCGCCTGCTCGTCGCCGGCGCCCGCGTCGAGGACATCCGCCAGGCGGAAGCGCAGGTCGCCGCGAGCGAAACCGACGTCCGTGTCGCCGACGTCGAGGTGGCCGCGGCGCGCGCCGACGTCGAGCGCTTCGAGATGCTGCTCGACTCGAACTCGGGCTCGCGCAAGCAGTTCGACGATGCGGTGACGCGGCGCGACGTGGCGAGCGCCCGCGCACAGGGAGCGCGCGACCGCGTGCGCGCGGCGCGCGAGACGGTCACGCGGCTGCGCGCCGGCTCGCGCCGTGAAGAGGTCGAGGCCGCCCGCGCCCGCGTCACCGCGGCCAACGCCGAGATCGCGACGTGGCAGAAAGCGATCGCCGATGCCACCGTCACCGCGCCAATCACCGGCATCGTCTCGGAAAAGCTGGCCGAACCAGGCGAGCTCCTGCAGCCGCGCGCGACCGCTCGTCGTCGTCACCGATCTCGACAACGTGTGGGCCAACGTCTACGTCGACGAGCCGGTCGTGCCGCGGCTGCGCCTTGGCCAGCCGGCGACGCTGTTCACCGACGCCGGCGGCGCCGGGCATCGCCGGCACGGTCAGCTACATCTCGTCGAAGGCCGAGTTCACGCCGCGCAACGTGCAGACCGCAGAGGACCGCTCGAAGCTGGTCTACCGCGTCAAGGTGTCGGTCGACAACGCCAACGGCGTGCTGAAGGCCGGCATGCCGGTCGAAGCGGAGATCCCGTTCCCGTAGCCATGGCCGCCATCACGCTCGATCGCGTCGCCAAGCGCTACGGCCACACGACGGCCGTCAACGAGCTGTCGCTCGCGGTGGAACGCGGCGAGATGTTCGGGCTGATCGGACCCGACGGCGCCGGCAAGACGACGACGATCCGGCTGGTGTGCGGGCTGCTGCCAGCCGACTCGGGAAGCGTGCGGGTGCTGGATCTCGATCCGGTGCGCGAGCATCGGCGGCTGACCGGCTCGGTCGGCTACCTCTCGCAGCGCTTCAGCCTCTACGGCGATCTGAGCATCGACGAGAACATCGCGTTCTTCGCCGAGATCCACGGCGTGCGCGACTACCGCGCGCGGCGCGATCGGCTGCTCGAGATGACGCAGCTGACGCCGTTCCGATCGCGGCTCGCCGATCGGCTGTCGGGCGGCATGAAGCAGAAGCTGGCGCTCGCCTGCACGCTCGTCCACGAGCCGGCGCTGATCGTCCTCGACGAGCCGACCACCGGCGTCGATCCGGTGTCGCGCCGCGAGTTCTGGAAGCTGCTGTCCGAGTTCCTGTCGCAGGGCATCACGATCGTGATGGCGACGCCGTATCTCGACGAGGCCGAGCGCTGCACGCGCGTGGCGCTGCTGCACGAAGGCCGGCTGCTCGCGCTCGATCGGCCCGATGCGCTTCGGGCGACGCTGCCGGGCGCGCTATTCGAGGTCATCGTCGCCGACCACCGGCGCGCGCCTGACGTGCTCGCGCGCATTCCCGGCGTGGCCGGCGTTCAGATGTTCGGCGAACGGGCGCACGTCCTGATGGATCGCGCTGACGCGGCGGCCGACACGCTCGCCGCGGCGCTGACGCGCGCCGGGCTCGCAGCGTCGAGCGTCAGGCCGCTTGCCGCCTCGCTCGAGGACGTCTTCATCGCCAGGCTCCATCAACTTCACGGGACGGCTTCATGAAACCACTTGCGTGCGCTGCGGGTTGTCTTCTGGCGCTGTTGCTGCCATCGGCAGCGCTGGCCCAGCCGGCCGACGCTGCGCCGCTGCAGCTGACGCTGCGAGGAGGCCATCCGCCGCGGCCTCGAGACCAGCCACCGGGTTGAGGAAGTGACAGCGCGCGGCGATGCTGCCGAGGCAGCGGTCGGCGAGCGCCATGCGGCGACGCTCCCGCAGCTGTCCGCGCTGGCCGGCTACACGCGCACGAACCACGTCGACGCGTTCGTTCTCGTGTCGGGAACAAACCAGCTTCGCATCATCTATCCCGACGTCCCGGACAACTACCGCACGCGGCTCGACGTGCAGTGGCCGATTTACACGGGCGGCCGGCTCGATGCGCTGGAACGCGCCGCGCGAATCGAAGCAACCGCGTCCACCGACGAGCTCGCGACCACGCGCGGCGATCTGACGCTCGAAATCACGCGCGCCTTCTGGGCCCTGGTCACCGCGACCGAAGCGCTGCGCGTCGTGCAGGAATCGGTGACGCAGCTCGACGCGCACCTGCGCGACGTGCGCAACCAGCTCGCCGCGGGCCTGGTCCCCCCGAACGACGTGCTCACGGTCGAGGCGCAGGAGTCGCGGCAGCGAATGCTGGCGGTTCAGGCCGCCGCCGCGAGAGACATCGCCGAAGCCGAGCTCGCGCGCCTGATCGGTGCGCCGCCCGGCACCGGTGTCGACGCCGACCGTGCCTCGCCGAGTCGGCGCCGCTCGCGGCGCCATCACTCGAGGCGCTGGTCGAGGAGGCGCGTCGGGCAGCGTCCCGAGCGCGCTGCCCTGGTCAAGCGCGCCGACCGCCGCCGGCGAGCGCGGGCGGGCGGCCGAGGCAGGCGCGAAGCCAACGGTTGGCGTCGGCGGCGGTTTCGACTACGCCAACCCGAACCCGCGCATCTTTCCGAGGGAAGAAGCCTGGCGCACCTCGTGGGACGCGAGCGTCAACGTCGCCTGGCCGCTGTTCGACGGCGGCCGCGCGCGCAGCGAGATCGCGCAGACCTCGGCGCTCACGCGCGCGGCCGAGGCGCGGCTCGCCGACTTCGATCGAACCCTCGCGCTCGAGATCCGCCAGCGGCGCCGCGAGGTCGAGGCGAGCCGCGCGGCGATCGACGCCGCCAACGACAGCGTCCGCAGCGCCACCGAAGCCCGGCGAGTGGTCGGCGAGCGCTTCGCCGCCGGCGTCGCGACCAGCACCGACGTCCTCGATGCCCAGGTCGCGCTGCTGCAGGCAGGCTCGATCGCACGCAGGCGGTCGCGAACGCCCACCTGGCGGATGCGCGGCTGGCGCGGGCGCTGGGCCGATGAACGCCATCACCGTCGCCGAGCTGACGAGGCGCTTCGGCGCCTTCGTCGCCGTCGATCGCGTGACCTTCGAGGTCGCGGAAGGCGAGGTCTTCGGGTTTCTCGGCAGCAACGGCGCCGGCAAGTCGACGACCATTCGCATGCTCTGCGGCCTGCTGAAGCCGACGAGCGGAACGGCGACGGTCGGCGGCATCGACGTCGGCCGCGATCCGGAAGGCGTCAAGCGACGGATCGGCTACATGTCGCAGCGCTTCTCGCTCTACGAGCGCCTGACCGTCGACCAGAACATCCGCTTCTTCGGCGGCATCTACGGCCTCGACCGCGCCCGGCTGGCCGCGCGGCGCGAGTTCGTCCTCGACATGGCCGGCCTGCGCGGCCGCGAGCGGACGCTCGCCGCCGATCTCGCCGGCGGCTGGCGGCAGCGCCTCGCGCTCGGCTGCGCCATCCTGCACGAGCCGCCGATCGTCTTTCTCGACGAGCCGACCGGCGGCGTCGACCCGCTCTCGCGCCGCGAGTTCTGGAGCCTGATCGATCAGCTCTCCGCCTCGGGCGTCACCGTCCTGGTCACGACGCACTATCTCGACGAGGCCGAGCACTGCCATCGCGTGGCGATCATCCACGGCGGCCGTCTGGCCGCGATCGGCACGACCGACGAGCTGAAGCGCGTGTTCGAGGGCCGGACGATCGTCGAGGTGCAGGCGGCGAACCCGGTCGAGACCATGCGCCTGCTCGACGCACTGCCGGAGATCGAGAAGACGAGCGTCTTCGGCACCGCGGTGCACGCGGTTCTCCGCGGTGGCGCGGGCGATGCGACGCCGCTCGTCCGCCGGCACCTCGAGGCCGCCGGCATTTCCGTCGCCTCGACCGCGATCGTGCAGCCGTCGCTCGAGGACGTCTTCCTCGAGGTGATCGAGCAGCGCGAGAAAGCCAGCGCCGCCTGATGATCCGCAAGACGCTCGCGGTCGCGCGCAAGGAGTTCCGCCAGATCTGGCGCGACACGCGGACGCTGATGACGCTGCTGTTCGTGCCGGCGTTCTTCCTGCTGCTCTACGGCTACGCGCTCAACTTCGACATCCGGCACGTCGGGCTCGGCGTCGACGATCGCGACCGCTCGGCCGAGAGCCGTGCGCTCATCGCCGCGTTCGTCAACTCCGGCTACTTCGATCTCGTCGCCAGCATCGACACGACCGTCTCGCAGCCGGAGACCGTCCCCACGAGCGCGATCCGCCGCGCGCTCTCGCCGCCGGCGACGATCGAGCGGCTGATGGATCGCAACGAGGTGCGCGCGGTCCTCGTCATCCCGAGCGGGCTTGGCCGCGCGCTCCAGACGCGGCCAGCCGGTCGCCCGTGCAGGTGCTGCTGAACGGCGACAACGCCAACACGGCGACGACGGTGATGGGGTATGCGACGACGATTGTGCGCAGCGAGTCGGCGCGCTACCTGCCGGTCGCGCCGCCGGGATCGTCGAGCGCGCCGCTCGTGTCAGTCGAGCCGCGCGTCTGGTACAACCCGGCGCTGCGCAGCACGCTGTTCCTCGTGCCCGGCCTCATCGCCTACATCGCGATGATCACGGCGGTCGTCTCGACCGCGCTGTCGATCGTCCGCGAGAAGGAGCGGGGCACGATGGAGCAGGTGCGGATGGCGCCGCTCGATGCGGCCTCGTTCGTCGTCGGCAAGACGATTCCGTACTTCGTCGTCTCGCTGCGTGTCGGCGTTCGGGATCATCGCCGTCGCGATGGTCGCTGTTCGGCATGCCGATGCGCGGCTCGTGGCTGCTGCTGCTCCTGGCGATGTCGCTGTTCCTCGTCGGCGCGCTCGGCCTCGGGCTGCTGATCTCGAGCGTCGCCGACACGCAGCAGGTGGCGTTTCAGGCGGCGCTGCTGGTCTCGTTCCTGCCGACGCTGATGCTGTCCGGCTTCATCTTTCCGATCGCCAGCATGCCGCGCTTCCTGCAGATCGTCACCTACGCCGTGCCGGCCCGCTACTTCCTGATCGCGCTGCGCGGCATCGTGCTGAAGGGCGCCGGAGCTGCAGGCGTTCGGCAGCGAGCTGCTGGCGCTGACCGCGTTCGCGGCCGTGGTGATGACGCTGGCGTCGGTCCGGCTCCGGCGGCAGTGGGCTGAGGGCGTGAGATGCGACGCGTCGGCTTCATGATCTGGAAGGAGCTGATCGAGCTCAAGGGCGATCCGCGGCTCTTCGGCCTCGTCATCATCGCGCCGATCCTCCAGCTGTTCATGCTCGGCTACGCCGCGACCACCGACGTGCGCGACGTGCCCGATTGTCGTCGCCGACGCCGACCGCTCGCAGGCGAGCCGCGATCTCGATCGCCCGCTTCGACGCGTCGCCGAACTTCACCATCGCCGGCGTCGTCACGGCGACCAGCGAGGTCGATCCGTATCTCGAGCGCGGCACGGCATGGATGGCGCTGGCGATCCCGGCCGGCTACGGCGAGATGCTCGCGCGCGGCGACCCGCAGGCGCTGCAGGTCATCGCCGACGGCAGCGACGCCAACTCGACCAACGTGGCGATGGGGTACGCCACGAGCCTGATCGCCGCCTACGCGCAGGAGCTGGCGGCGCGGCGGGCGCCGGCGGCCGCTGACGGTGCGCGGCGGGATCGAGCCTCGCGTCCGCGTCTGGTTCAACCCGCGGCTGGAGAGCCGCGACTTCATGCTGCCCGGCGTCCTCGCGCTGCTGCTGCTGGTGATCACGACCAACCTGTCGTCGATGGGGATCGTGCGCGAGAAGGAGCTCGGCACGCTGGAGCAGCTGAACGTCACGCCGCTGCGGCGCTGGGAGCTGATTGTCGGCAAGCTGCTGCCCTACGCGCTGGTCGGCATGCTCGACGTCTGCCTGGTCGTCGGCACGGCGGTGTTGTGGTTCGAGGTGCCGCTGCGGGGAAGCGTGTGGCTGCTGTTCGGCCTGACGACGATCTACCTGCTGACGACGCTCGGCCTCGGGCTGTTCGTCTCGACGATCTCGTCGACGCAGCAGCAGGCGATGATGACGACGACGTTCTTCCTCCTGACGCCGATGATCTACCTCTCGGGGTTCATCTTCCCGATCGAGAACATGCCGGCGGTCATCCAGCCGTTTACCTACCTGATCCCGCTCCGCTACTTTCTCGTCATCCTGCGGTCGATCTTCCTGAAGGGCGTGGGGCTGGAGACACTCTGGCCGCAGGCGCTGGCGCTGACCGCGTGGGGCGTGGCCATTCTCTCTCTGGCGATTGCGCGCTCGAGCAAGCGGTCGGCCTGAGTGATCAGGCGGGCTATTTCCTGAAGGGGTAAATCGAGTAGACCATGCCGATCTTGAAGGTCACGTTGTCTGCCTTGACGCGCCGCTTGTCGACGCCGGCCGTGCTGGTCACGATCACGTCCGGCCGGGCAATGACATAGCCGCCGCTCAGCCGGATCCCAATCTTCTTGTTGACGTTGTACCAGACGTTGACTTCGGGAATGACGACGAACGCGTTCGACGCCTTGACGGTCACCGCTTGCGCGCCGAAGCGGGTCTGATAGGCGTCCATCGCCTCCTGGCTCAGTTTCATCGAGGAGAACGCGTATCCTCCCATCAACTTGCCGGTCACCGCCGTACGGCCGAACACACGGGTGTAGCCGTAGCCGCCCATCACGGGCCGTACCCTCAACGTGCCGAATTCGGTATTGGGGCCGCCGATCGTGCGCTTCATGTCGGTGCCGAACCAGTTGAGGCCGTAATGCCAACCCCAGCCGGTCTTGGACTGCCCGAATCGCCACAGGAAGCTGACGCCGACGTGCCCCGCGTTCTCAGGTCCTACCGCCGTGCGGGTTGATAATTGCGCGCCAAACGCGAACTTTCCCTCGGATTGCGCGTCAGCGCTCGTCGCGGTTGCCAGGGTGATCGCACAGGCCACGAACGCCGCCGCCCCATTTCTCATCGCGTATGGAAACTGCAAGCGACGATCCAGCTCGTGAAGGTCAAACGGCTGAGCTGCAGAAGGCTCAGAACGTCTGACGCGCGACCCACTCGCGGAGCAGCGAGTCGACAACCGTGTATTGGTCGGCCTCGCGAGCGATCAGGTCCTCGCGGACGAGCGCGGCCAGCGCGGCCTGAACGGTCGATGCTCCGCCGAGCCGGTGCCGCGTCCGCACGTCGGCGGAGAGCAGGCCGCCCTGTTCGATCACCACCGCGCGCAGCACCGCGCGCTGTGCCAGCGTCAGCCGCTGCCAGACGGCCTCGAACATCATCTGCTGCTCGGAGAGGAGCCGCTTGAGCGCCGCGTGCAGATCGTCGAGCGTCGCGCGGCGCGCGCTGCGGCTGCGGCCGCGCCGCTCGGCCTGCACCAGGTCCCATGTCTCGTGCGCCAGCCGCTGCACGTCGTACGGCAGGTTGCCGGCGAGATCGACGATCGCGGCGCCGAGCCCGGCCTCGGGCTTCATCCCCGAGTCGGCGAAGCGCGCGTCGATGAAGGTCGCGAACTCGTCGGCGGGAATCTTTTCCAGCCGCACGACCGGCCCCGCTTTGTAGAAAGGGCGCTTCGGCCCGAGCATCCGCTCCATCAGGCTCGGCTCCGAGCCGGCGAAGACGTAGCCGACGTCGCGCTGGTGCTGCACGGCGGCGCGCATCGCGTGCTCGACCGAGCCGCCGTTGAAGCCGGCAATCGCCTGAAACTCGTCGAGCGCGACGACGACTTTGCGGCCGCGCGTTTCGGCGAGCCGCGCCGGCAGCGCGAAGACCTCCTGCGCCAGCCGCGAGATGTCGCGATCGGTCTGCACGCCGGGAAACGAGACGACGACGGCGCCGAGCGGCGACTGCTCGGGCGCATAGCGGACTTCGGCCCGCGCCGAGCGCACCGCCTCGCGCAGCCAGGTGCGGGCGCGGTCCCCCTTGGTTTCCGCGGCAACCACGGCGCGCGCGTAGCCCTCGAGAAAGGCGACGTACGAGCTGAAGCTGCTGACCGTGACTTCGACCGTCAGCACGCCGCTGCGCGACACCGCCGCCAGCGCGCGCCGGATCAACGACGACTTGCCGTAGCGCCGCGGCGAGATCAGGAAGACCTTCTGCGACGCCGTCAGATCGGCGACCAGGCGGTCGAGCTCGGCGATGCGGTCGACGAACGCCGCCGCCGGGACGACCTCGCCGTAGACGAATGGATTCTGCGTTACGTCGAACACCGTAATCGTTACGGATTATAACGTAACGCTGAACGCTGAACGCCTGAACCCCCGAACCTTGAACCCCGAACCTTGAACCTGAACCTTGAACGTGAACCTTGAACCTGAACCTTGAACCCAGCACCCTGAACCCAGAACCCCTTCACGCCGCGTGCTAGTGGCACAAGGTGCCAACCGTGGGGTCGTGCTGCGCCTCGGTGCGGGCCTCGATGAAGACCGAGTCGTAGCCGATGTCGCGCAGCGTCAGCTTGAGCACGCCGTACGCCTTCAGGCGGAAGAGGCTGTTGGGGTGACTGCCGCCGAAATCGTACAGCGCCGCGCCGCCGGTGCCGACGATGAATTGCTGGATGCCGAACGCATCGCGGCGGCCGAACGCGTCCTGCGGCGCGAACCGCTCGTAGAGATGGTCGTGCCCGGCGATCGCGACGTCGACGCCGAACTCGTGCAGCAGGTTCCACATGTCGCGCATCCGCGACGCGGTGCCGCCGCTCGGTCCGGAGGTGAAGAGCGGATGGTGCCAGTAGGCGAGCGTGCAGCGCGTCCGCGTCGCCGCCTCCATCAGCTTGTTGTCTTCGAGGTCGCGCCGCAGCCAGAGGTACTGCTCCTGCCCCTGCGAGACGCCGACCTCGCTGTTGAGCGAGATGATGTGCCAGTTGCCCAGGGTGTAGCTGTAGAACCCGGCGCCGCGCGGGCCGGCGTTGTCGCCGAAATAGTCGAAGTAGGGGAGCGCGCCCGGCGACTGATATTCGTGGTTGCCGGGAGCCGGAAACGTGCGCCCTCGATGGCGCCCCCAGCGCGGCTCGTAACAATTCCGGAAGTCGGCGGCGGTGGCGTTGAAATAGACGTTGTCGCCGGTCGTGAAGACCGTTCCCGGAATTCCGTCGAGCAGTTTCGCCGTCGATTCAGCGCCGGCGCCGCGATCCGCGGCATCGCAGTCGGCGATATCGCCGGCGCCGACGAGCACCGCAATCTGGGGCGTCAGCGACGTCGTCGGCTGGTTGAACGGGTTGGGGCCGGGCCCGGGTGCGTTGGTCGAGCCCCCCCGCATGCGCCGGCCAATAGAGCCGCCAGCACCCCGGCCGCCAATGTTCGTCGCCCCATCGATCTATTCATCGGCCGGAAGGGGCATTATCCTTCAACCCTCGTACGACGGCACAGTGCCTTCTGAACGCGGTCGATTGCCGCAACTGTCCGGTTGTATTGATGTTATAGTCGCCGCCAGCTCAATCATGCCAAGACCGACGGTCGGCGACCGTCTCGTCATGTCGCCGATGGAACCACTCGTGGCCGGCGGAGCCGCCGAAACTTTCGAGCGCCAGGTCCAGCAGCTGTTCCGAAGCGGGTATCGCCACCTCGTCGTCGATCTGAGCGGAGTGCCGGTGATCGACAGCGCCGGCATCCGGGCATTCGTGCGCGGCCACACCTCGGCCCAGCGCGTCGGCGGGACGCTGCGGCTCGCGGCCGCGCCGGCTGCGGTCTCGCGCGTGCTCGAGCTCGCGAACCTCGCCGGCGTCTTCGAGATCTATCCGTCGGTTGATGCGGCGCGGATGGCGTCGTGGCCGTGGCGCAGCATCCGCGTCGCAATCGCGGCGCTGCTGTTGTGTGGCGGCCTCGTCTGGGCGGGCCTGCGCTGGCCGGCGGAGCTGGCCGGCATCGAGACTGGCGAGGCGATGTTTTCCGGAACACGCTCTGCACCGGCAATCGCCGCGCACCCGCTGCAGCCGTTTCTCGAGCTGCTGAAGCTGGTGGTGGCGTCGCTCATCGGCCTCCTGGTCACGGCCATTCATCAGCCGGCCGTGCGCGATCGCGGGCGCGCGATGGAGCAGGCGCAGACGCTGCTCTGCGTCTCGGGCGCGATGATGATGATCATCATCGGCAACTCGCTCGCGCGCGCATTCGGGATCGCCGGCGCCGCCAGCATCATCCGGTTCAGGACGCCGGTCGACGATCCGAAGGACGTGACCATCCTCTTCCTGCTGATGGGCCTGGGGATGTCCTCGGGGCTCGGGCAGTTCGCGGTCGCCGGCCTCGGCACGGCATTCCTGTGCGTGGCGCTCGTCGTCCTGGACCGCATGTCGACGCAGCGGACGCGGGTGATGTCGGTCGAGATCGTCGCCGAAGGGCGGCTGTTCCCGACCACGCACGTCGAGAACGTGTTCGCGAGGAACCAGATCGTGTTCGAGCCGCGCGAGATCTCGCAGTCCGACGACGTGACGGTGAAGTACCACACGTGGCTGGACCCGCGGACGTCGCTCGAGGATCTGAGCGGTCAGTTGATGGCAGAGGGAGGCGGCGTGAAGTCGGTGGCCTGGGAACATCCGAAGCGGGATCGCCAATGAGCGGCACGGACGCGAAGGCGCCGGACCGCCTGGTGACAGCGGTCGACGAGCGCCGCGAGATGCTGATCGAGGTGATTCGCGGCGCGCGCGAGCGGATTACGTTGTCGCTGTTCCGCTGCAACGACGAGGAGATCCTTGCCGAGCTCGCGTCGGCGACCAGGCGCGGCGTGGTGGTCGAAGTGCTGGTAACGTCGCGCGCCAAGGGTGGGCGAAAGCGGCGCCAGAAGCTGTGGCGCGCGCTCGCGGACACCGGCGCCGCGCTCAGCGCCTACACCGATCCGGTGGTCAAGTACCACCCCAAGTACCTCGTCGCCGACGACGGGCCGGCAGTCGTCGCATCGCTGAACTTCACCCGCAAGTGTTTCCGCAAGACCTGCGATGCGCTGGTGATCACGCACGATCCGGCGATTGTCGACGACCTGCGCCGGCTGTGGACCGCGGATCGCGACCGCCAGCGGCTGCCGGACGGGCTCAGCGAACGGCTGGTCGTCGGCCCCGAGCGCGCGCGCCGGCAGTTCACGGCGCTCATCAACCAGGCGCGCAGCAGCATCCGCATCATCGACGCGAAGCTCTCGGATCCCGAGCTGGTCTCGGTGTTGAACGAGAAGCGGGCCGCGGGGCTCGTGGTCGAAGCGTTTTCAGGGAAACGAGTCGGCGGCCTGAAGTCCCATGGCAAGATCATGCTGATCGACGACGAGACGCTCGTGGTCGGCAGCCTGGCGCTGGCCGCGCTCAGCCTCGACTTCCGCCGCGAGGTCGCGATCGTCGTCACCGAGAAGGCAGCGGTTGCTCAGGCCGCTGACCTGTTCACGACGGTGCGCGACGCAGCGGCCGACGGCCGCGTGCCCGCGGTTGCGGAGGCCGGCCGCGGCGCAGGTGCCTCTCGGTTGCCGTGATCAGCACCTGCCGGGCATGCGCGCCTTTCCCGGCGACGCGAGCAGACGCGAAGCCGACGAATCCATCCTTCACCGCCGCCGCGTTCGTGCCACGCGCGGCGACCACGTGGCGCTCTGACGGACGCGGCGCGAATCGGAACAAGTTGGCGAGCCAGTTCGCGGGCAGCCCGGCGGCGCGGCCGTACGCGATCGCCGTCTCCACGTACGGCGCGACGACGACGGTGCGTCCTTCTGCAAGCGCAGGACGAACCTGCCAGCGCAATCGAAACGCGAGGTCGGCCGCATAAAGCAGCAGCATGGTTCGCGGCGACGGCGAGCCGGCGTCGTCCTCGGCGACTTCAAGATCCTGGAAGATGCCCGATGCATCCCAGCGGCTGACGCCGCCGCGCGCGCCCGCGGGCGCGCCGGACGTCGACGCCGCGAGCGCTGCCTTCGCGGCGGCCAACACCGCCTGTGCGTCCACGCCGTCAACCGCGATCAGCCTGGCCCGTCCGGGTTTCGCTGCCGCGCTCACCGGCGCTTCCCGCTGAGCGCCAGCCATTCGGCGACGGCGTCGACGTTCCATGCGGACCACGGCCGCCGCTGGCCCTCGATGAACAGATCGCGAATCTGGCGGTGCTGTTCGGCGATCGACTGCTCGGCGTCGACGGTGATGAAGTTGAAGATCAGCGCCAGCGACTCGTACTCGCGGATCACACGGGCAATGAACCGCTGGTAGCTTTCAACCGGGTCGTCGACGTCGGTGATGTCCTGGCCGGCTTCGTAGTAAGTGGGCAGACGCGTGGCGGTCACGCGCTTCCCCGACGTGACCGGCGACACCGCGAAGTAGAAAACCAGGTCGGGCCACAGCAGCGGCTGATAGAGCTTCAGCACCCAGTCGAGATCGAGGCCGCGCGCCACATCCCGCGCCAGGCCGGTGAAGAGAAAACGGTCGGCGATGACCAGCTTGCCCTCCCACAACGCCGGCAGGATCACCTGCTCGACGCGGTGGCGGAAGTCGGCGCCGTGGAGCAGCGAGAACTCTTCGGGGCTCAGCGCCCGCACGGCCTTGCGGCTCTTGATGATCGGCTTGATGAGGTCGGACGAATTCCACTTGGTCGTGACGACGTCGTAGCCTTCCGATTTCAGCCAGGTCTTGAACAGCTTGCGCTGCGTCGTCTTGCCGGAGCCGTCAGGCCCCTCGAAGGCAACCAGCAGTCCGCGTCGTCGTGTTGGATCGGTGAAGCGCTGGCGTGCAAGCCGCCGCGCGCGCTGCAGCGATGCCTGGGCAGAGGGCATTGAGTGGCGCCATTCTACCGCTGCGGCGCCGGTGTCAGATGCTGGTTGCTGGTTGCTGGTTGCTGGTTGCTGACCGCCAAGATCTCCCGTCTTCTAGCACCTAGCATCTAGCAACTAGCATCCAGCACCTAGCACCCGTCAGTAATACCGCTTCGGCAAGTCGACGATGACCTTGCGCCGAACGAGCTCGGTCAGCTCGCCGCCAACCGTGCCGGCCTGCAGCGAGGCGAGCGCCGACGGCTCGAGCGTTATTTCCTCCGGGAGGTACTGGCGGCACGCGCCGTATTCCTGCTCGTAGTCCTCGGATGGGAACCCGAGTCGTAGCCGGACTCGCTCCCCATCGGGCTGGACTGAGTACAGCGGGTTGATGCGGAGCTCGCCGGCTGCGGCGGCGGCATGCGGGAGCGCATGCGGCGTGAAGACGCGCGGGTTCCTGCTGGCGATGACGGTCAGCGCCGGGTTGCGGTCGAGCGTCTCCGCGTCGTCGCGGCGCGAGAGATCGAGCGGCCCGCCGCGGACGACATCCTCGAACAGTCCGAACTCGCCGAAGATGCGCGGCGCCAGCGTCTCGAACAGCGCCGCGTAGCCTTCGGGCGGCAGCGGCTGGCCGTGCGACGGACTCCACGTACGCTCGTTGTGCGTGTGGCCGATGAGCACGGCGCCGGCGTCGGCGTCCCCACCGCCGCGATCGATGAGCCGCTCCAATTCGCCGACGAACTGACGCTTGGTCCAGATGTACATGAACGCGTCGGTGCACATGGCGAAGCTGAACGCGCCGCGCGCGAACGGCATCGGCGCGTTGCCGTCGCAGCAGACCGGCTCGCATCCGGGCGCGGTGAAGCGGCGCGCGAGCCAGACCTTCGCGAAGTACAGGTCGGCGAGCACCGGCGGCGCCGCAGAGAGATCGAGCAGCGAGCGGGTGATATGGCCGGAGCCGCCGCAGATGTCGATCGCACGCTGGCCCGGCCTGAGCACGGCCGCGGCAACCGACCTCGCGACGGCGCTCGCGACGATGTAGGTCGGGTCCGAGAAGCGATACAGAAAGTAGCCGCCCTCGAAATTCGGACCGAGCGCCTCAACGGTGTCGCGGTAAGTCGCCGCGTCCGACGATGCGATGGCGTCGAAGCGCTCGGCGTGCGCCTCGTCGTCGAGGCCGAACATGGTGCGGCGCGCGAGGTCCGGGCGGCCGGCCTGAACCTGCTCGCGCGCCTGGCTTGCGCCGGGCAACAGGTGGAGGACGGGAATCCCGTCGATGACCGGGAAGACGCAGCAGTGGCAACCAAGGATGCCGTCCTGAATCTCCTCGGTGGTGCTGCGGTGGAACAGCGACTCGACGAGCGTCAGCCGGCCGCCGCAGTACGGGCAGCGAAGGAGTTCGAGGGTCTCAATCCGCATGTTGCGATTCGCCCAGGTGCTCGAGGATCGGCTCGCCGGCCGCATCGATTTGAGAGCGGCGGAACTGCTCGCGTCCCAGCCACTGACGCGCCTCTTCGTCGTCGATCCACGCAATCGGGTTGTTCGGTCCCATCTGCGTCCGGTGGCAGCGCAGCGCCGCGAGCTTGCGCGGCACCCAGTTGCGCACGTCGATCACGAAGCTCGGCGGCCTCGCGCTGTGGCCGAATGCGTCGGCGGCGATGCCCCAGAAGCTCGATTCGGCGGGCGCGCGGCCCTTGGCGTGCGCGGCGTCGACGACCTCGCGCATCACGCCCTTCGCGCATCGTCACGTAGTAGAGCGGCGGAGCGGCGGCGCCGAGCGACAGCACGGCCGTATAGGTGCGCTCGTGCACCCCGATGTGATCGAGGTGCCAGTAGAGCCCGTCCTCGGCGAACGTAATCACCGCGTCGGGGCGGTAGCGCTGGATGGCCTGGACGATCTCGGCGTGAAACTCGGCCACGCGGCTCCACCTGAGATCGCCGTCCGGGTGATCGAGGATGACGACCTCCGCGACGCCGAGGATCGCGGCAGCGTCGTTGAGCTCGCGCACTCGGACGCAGGCGAGGTTCTCGCCTTCGGGTACCAGCGAGGGGTCGCAGAGCGATCCAGCTTCGCCCTGTGACGCGCACATCACGATGACCTTGGCGCCGGCGTCAGCAAGGCGGGCCAGCGTTCCGCCGCAGGCGAGCGATTCGTCGTCCGGGTGAGCGAAGATGCCGAGGACGGTACGGCCGGCGAGGGGCAGCGCGGCTGTGCGCGCTATTGGCTGAGGGTTGCTACTTCCCACGCCGGCTCCCCACGAGGCGCTCGTAGACCTTGAGGTATTCGTCGACCATCCGCGCGGCGCCGAACCGCGCGACCGCGCGCTCGTGCACCTTCCTGCGATCGAGATCGAAAACGCGCGGCAGCTCGTTGACCATCTGCTCGAGATCGTCGAAGACCATGCCCGTCACTCCGTGGTCGACGACCTCGCGCACGGCGCCGCGGTCGAGCGCCGCCACCGGCGTGCCGCAGGCCATTGCCTCGGCGAGCACGAGGCCGAACGGTTCGCGCGATTGTATCGGGTAGAGGAGCGCGCGCGCACCGCCGTACAGCTTTACTTTCGATGCAAAATCCGCTTCGCCGTAATAGACGACGTGGCGGCCGTCGACGTGAGGAGCGACCCGCTCGCGGTAGTAGGCGTCCTCGGCGGCGGCCAGAATCAGCCGCATTCCGGCGCGTTTTGCGATCTCGATCGCCTGCAGCACTCCTTTGCCGTCGGTGAAGCGGCCAAGGAAAAGTACGTAGTCCTCCGGCTGTTCCCTAAAGAAGAAATTATCGGTGTCGATGCCGTGCAGCACGGTGTCGACGACGTTCAGGCCGCTCAGCAGCCGTGCCTGCTCGTTGGAGATGGCGACAAACGGCGCCTCGGGGTAGCGCGACCACAGGTTGATCTCGGCGGCGCTCGGCGAGTGATGGAGCGTCTGCACGATCGGCGTCGGCGAGAGCCGCGCGAAGGCGAGCGACATCGGGTAGTACGCCGCCTCGTAGTGGATGATGTCGAACTCGGCCGCGCGCTCGACCGCGGCGGCAAGGTTCAGCATCTCGTAGAGCTCCCACGGCCACATGTTCTCGTCGTGCCAGTAGCCGTGCGGGTAGGTCGCATTCAGCTTGGCGCTGGTACTGGAATCGCCGGTTGCGAACAACGTGACGTCGTGCCCGCGGGCGACCAGTCCCTCGGTCAGGAGCGACGTCATCGTTTCGACCGAGCCCGATTTCGGCGGCGGAATCGTCGTCGCCACAGGGGCGATGTGAGCGATTCTCATGACGGCTGCGATCCTGAGGAGGAGGGTGCAGGGTGCAGGGTGCAGGGTGTGCAGGTGCCGGGTGCGCTGCTCATGAACACGCCCTCTCGAGCAGCGCCGGGAGGACGACGCGGGCGTCGAAGTGCGCGCGGGCGATCTCTCTCGCGGCGTTCGCGTGCGTGTCGTAGGCGCCGTTGATGCGATCGATGCCGGCAATCGCCTCGTCCATGGTCGAGAAGGCGTGCAGCCCGGAACCGGACGGCAGGTGCGCGGTCCAGCCGGTGTCCTGCACGACCGCGGGCCGTCCCGACGCCAGGTAGCACTCGGTCCGATCGCTGAACCAGCCCGTCCGGTTGACGACGTAGGTGTGCTTGGCGACGCCGAGCTCGGCCTTCGAGCCGTGGATGAAGTCGCGGTAGTCATTCGGCGTCCGCGACACCTGCATCGCGTCCACCGTGTCCCAGCCGGACTGCCGCAGCAGCTGCTGCGGCCCGTTGATCGCGAGCTCGAAGCGCTGCGGCGTCCTGGACGGCAGGTCGATGAACTTCACGAACTCCTGATCCTTGTTGCCGCCGACGTCGGTGAAGCTCTCGATCTGCCAGGTCATCACCGTCGTGAAGCGGTCGCGCGGCGCGCGCGCCGGCTGCCAGTCGTCCATCGTCACCGGCTGCCACGTCTTGTGCCAGACGAACTCGCCGGTCGGGATGGGAGACGCGGGCGTGCCGATGTTCGCGCCGAACGTGAACAGGTGGTCGAAGCGCTGGAAGAAGGCGACGTACCACGGCTCCGCTTTGGCAATGGCGAGCTGGGTGAACGCCGGGTCGGAATCGATGAACACCTTGTGCGGGATCCGCGCGTATTCGTCGCGCCAGAACCACGAACCGCCCGAGAGGTTCACGAACAGGTCCGCATCGGCCGCGTAGCGGCGCACCTCGTCCGCGCTTCTGCCGTGATAGCTGCCGTCGTAGTTGACGAACGCCCACCGATCGCCGAGCCCGAACGGTTCGAGCGCGTTGTTGATGTACGTGGTGCCGTAGCCAGGATCGGTCGCGCGCGTGTTCTGCACCGGGTCGTAGACGCACTCGCCGGTGTCTTCGATGTAGAACACCTCGTGGCCAAGCGCGCGCAGGCCGAGCAGATACATCAGCGAGCACCAGGTGACGCCGCCGAACGGATAGCGGGCAATGATCCCGGCGAACAGGACCTTCATGACATTGCGGATTGCGGAACGCGGAATGCGGAACGATTGTGGATGGCGGAACGCGGACTGCGGAATAAATCCTCAATCCCCAATCCGCAATCCGCAATCCGCGTTGTGCAATCAATCCGCAATCCGCAATCCGCAATCCGCATTGTCAGGGTCACCTTTTTGCCGCCTCGATGAGCTCGTCGACGCTCTCGGGCTCGTCGAGCGACTTGCCGACCGAGAGCCGCGCGCACATGCGGCGATAGAGCAGGCTGCTCTTCAAGCAGCTCATCGTGTCGGCCTTTCGCGGCGATCTCGCCGCCGTCGAGGACGAGGATGCAGTCGGCGTCGCGGACGGTCGAGAGGCGATGCGCGATGACGATCGTCGTCCGACCCGGCGCGCAGGCGGCGCAGCGCGGCGAACACGATCTCCTCCGAGATCGCGTCCAGCGACGAGGTCGGCTCGTCGAGCACGAGGATGGGCGCGTTCTTCAGGATCGCGCGGGCGACGCTGAGGCGCTGACGCTCGCCGCCGGACAACCCGCCGCCGGCCTCGGCGATCTCGGTCGCGTAGCCCTTCGGCAACCGGGCGACGAACTCGTGCGCGTGCGCGGCGCGCGCCGCCGCCTCGACCTCCTCGTCGGTCGCGTCGAGACGCCCATAGCGGATGTTGTCGGCGATCGTGCCCTGGAAGAGCACCGGATCCTGGAGGACGATCGAGATCTTCTCGCGCAGTGAGCGCACGCGGTAGCGCCTGACGTCGATGCCGTCGATCGTCACCGACCCGACGGTCGCGTCGTAGAAGCGCGGGATCAGGCTGATCAGCGTCGTTTTGCCGGCGCCGGTCAGACCGACGAGCGCGACCACCTCGCCCGGCTTCGCCGCGAACGAGATGTCGTGCAGCACCTGCGCGCCGCTCGGATAGGTGAAGCCGACATTGGTGAACTCGACCAGGCCCTTCAGTTCGGTTGCGTCAATCTTGTCCGGCGCGTCGTCGTCACCGGTCTCGGGCATCAGCGCGAACATCTCGCGGACGCGCTTGCTGCCGGCGAGCGCGCCCTGGAGACGGCCGGTCGTGTGCGCAATCGCGGAGAGCGGACCGTAGACCGCGCCAAGGTAGCTGATCACCACCATCAACTGCCCGACGGTGAGGGTGCCGCGCATCACGAAGTTGCCGCCGACGATCACCACCAGGGCCGTGCCGACGATCGTGATCGTGCTGACGACCACCGAGAAGAGCGACTGCTGCCACGTGACGGCGATGCGCGCGTTCATCGTCGTGTCGCCGGCGCGGGCGTAGCGCTGCAGCTCGTGCGGCTCGCGGGCGAAGCTCTTGATCAGGCGCATCGCGCCGAAGGTCTCGTAGAGGCGCTGGAGCAGCTTCGACTCGAACTCCTTGACGCGCTCCTCGCGGTTGGACAGCGTCGAGGTGTAGTAGCGGAGGCAGAGGTACAGGAACGGCAGCACCATCAGCGACAGCAGCGCGATGGTCACGTTCAGCCGGAGCAGGATGCCGAACATCACCGTCAGCGAGATGACCGACGTCGCCAGCGGAAAGATGCCGCTCATCACCAGGTTCTCGATCGCGTAGGCGTCGACGTCGACGCGGTAGACCGCGTCAGCCGTGCTGGTGGTGATGTGATGGTTGAGGCTGAGCGCCGTGAGGTGCCGGAAGAGACGCCGCCGCAGGTCGTAGACCATGCGCTGGCCGGTGTCGACCTGTACCTGCGTGCCGTAGGCGGAGACCAACTGGTTGGTTACCTGCACGATCACGCCGAGGACGACGACGGCGATCGAGCAGCACGAAGCGATCGCCGCCGTGAATCGCCGCCAGCCAGCGCGCGAACGGCTCGGGGAAGGGACGCCCCTGGAGCACGTAATCGATGACGATCGCCAGCGGCCACGGCTGCAGCGCGCCCAGGCCGATCTCGGCCAGCAGCAGCAGCGCGAGGACCGCGACCCGCTTGCGGTACGGGTAGAGGAACCCCAGCGTCCAGAAGAGCAGCTGGTCCTTCATCCGCCCACCCGTCGCGGCGGCGCGACCGGCCGCGGCGGCACCAGGTTCGGCGCGATCCGCGGGATGATCAGCGGCACGACGCGGTCCTGGCTCGAATCGGCGACGTAGAGGAAGCCGCGGCGCGGATCGTAGGCGACGCGCGTCGGCGCGCCGAAGACCTCGCGCCCTTCGTCGTTCAGGTCGCGGATGATCCCGTTGGGTCCGACGGCGCGCACGTGCCCGTTGTAGTAGTCGGCGATGAAGATGGTCGCCTTGCCGTTGGGCTCGTGAAGCACCGCCACGCCGGCCGGCCCCGCCAGCCGGGCCTCGGTCGCCGGCCCGTCGTTGCCCGAGTTGCCCCAGACGCCGCTGCCGGCAACGGTGCTGATGACGTGCGTCTTCACGTCGACCTTGCGGACGCGGTTGTGGTGCATGTCGGCAATGTAGAGATCGCCGGTGCGCGTATCGATGGCGACGTCGCTCGGCATGTTCAGGTGCGCGCTGGTGGCCAGCCCGCCATCGCCGACCTCTTTTCCATCGCCGGCCGTGCCGTCGCCGGCGACCGTGTGGATCAACCCGGTTTTCGCGTCGATGACGCGAACGCGGTAATTCAGCGTATCGGCGATGTAGATGTCGCCATTCGGCGCCGCGGCGACCGCGCTCGGCGTGTTCAGCGCCGCCTGGGTCGCGAACTTTTCGTCGCCGTCGTAGCCGTTCGCGCCCGAGCCGGCGATCGTCGTGATGACGCCGGTTTGCCGGTCGACGCGACGGATGCGATCGTTGTGCGAGTCGGCGACGATGAGGTCGAGGTCGGGCGCGATTGCGACGCCGTCCGGCGTATCGAGCCGCGCCAGGATCGCAGGTCCGCCCTCGCCCGAGAAGCCGCCGCCCAGTTCGTGGCTGCCGGCGACGGGCTCGATGTTGCCGCGCGCGTCGACGCGGCGGATGACGTGGTTGTTGGAGTCGGCGATGTAGATCTCGCCGTTCGCGCCGACCGCCAGGCCGCCCGGCGTATCCAGCCACGCCTCGATGGCCGGCCCGTAGTCGCCCGCGTAGCCCTTCCGGCCGCCGATCACCGGCCCGGTGGCCGCCTCGCGCAGCATGAACGTGCTCGCGCCAAGCGTCAGGATCGTCAGCACGAAGATGAGCGCGCTGCGCAGCCCGTAGCGCCGGAGCAGGGACGGGGAGATGAGCGGCACCCGCGCCAGCGTCGACTCCAGCGCCACCATGCCGGTGCCGACCGTGACGCGCTCGATGCCGCGCCGCACGATCGCGGTTGCCTGCGCCGTGTGCCACGCGACGATGCCGATCAAGCCGACCGTGAGGCTGGCCGCGATTGTGCCCGCCAGCCGCTGCTTGAGGGCCACGCCGGTGCCGGCGGCGATGAGCAGGGCGGTGCCGAGGCTGATGGCCGACACGACGCCGAAGATCGTCGGCCGCAGGTGCGTGCTGACCCGGATGAGCGTCTTGCCGCTGCGCGTGCTCCTCGACCAGCGCCCGCACGTCGAGCCATGCCCAGCGGCCGACGAAGACGCTGACGTCGCGATCGTCCGCCCACCCTTCGTCGACATCGATCGAGCGGACGGCGCGCGAGTGGCGCAGCCAGTCGGTCAGCGCCACGAGCACGCGGTCGGCTGACGTCCAGGTCTCGCTCCAGAACCGGTCTTCGGTGATGTTCCCGGTGATCAGCAGCAACGCGCGGAACGCTTCGCGAGCCGATGGCCTCGGGCCGCGGCTGGTCTGGCGTTCGACCGGCGGGAGCGCGACCTCCGGCGGCGCCAGCACGCCGCGCACCCGGCCGCGGAGCCGGGCGAGCGGCTGCAGGAAGTGCAGATACGCGACGACCGCGCGGGTCCACGCCCGCGGGGCACGGAGCGAATCGACCTCCGACCGCAGCGCGTAGGCGATGTTCTTGGCGATCGTCGCCACCAGGCCGACGATTCCCGTGCCGAGCAGGAGCGTCGCCGCCCACAGGTGGCCATCGGTCGACGCGATCACACTGCCCACAATCGTCAGGATCAGCGAGATCACCTGCCACTTGATCGAATGCGGCAGGAAGGCGAACGGGTGAACGTCGGTGCGATAGACCGACGGGAACGCCGCCGTGCCCCAGACGCCGGCGTTGATCCTCGTTCCCCACAGCGAGCGCACGAACGGCAGGGGACTGTAGATGCGGCCTCGCCAGAGCATCCGGCCGTCGAGGAACTTGTCCGGGTGGTGCGCCATCAGCCAGGTTTCGCCCTCGCCGTAGCCGACCTGCTGGCGCCAGTACGCGTTCAACGATGAGCGGTGGTGGTGCCAGACGAGCGCCGCCGACGCGAAGCCGATCTTCCAGCCGCGCGCCTGCAGCCGCCAGCACACATCCACATCGTCGCCGGCACGCAGGTAAATCGGGTTGAAGCCGCCGATCGCGAGCAGCGCGCCGCGGCGGAACGCCATGTTGCAGCCCGGGACGTGCTCAGCCGTGCGGTCGTCGAGCAGGACGTGTGTCGGGCCGCCGGGCGCGCGCGCGATGCACTGCGCCGTCAGCGGATCGTCGGGCGGCACGACGTTCGGCCCGCCCGAGCCGACCACATCGGAGTTCAGGAACGGCTGCACGAGGAACGTCAGCCAGTCGCGGTCGACGCGGGTGTCCGCGTCGGTGTACGCGACGATGTCGCCCGTGGCTTCGGTGAGGCCGACGTTGCGCGCCGCGCTCAGCCCGGCGTTGGGGGTGTCGATGACGCGGACCTTTGCGAACCGGCGGCCGATCTCGCTGGTCCGATCCTTCGAGCCGTCGTTGACGAGGATGATTTCGTAATCGGGATAGGTCAGCGCCTCGAGCGAGCGCAGATTGTCTTCGAGTGTGTCCGCAGCGTTGTAGGCGCAGACGACCACCGACACGCGGGGCCAGGTTCGCTGGCGCTCCTTCGAGAACGGCGCATCCCGGAAGGCGTCGGCCACGGCGTTCGCCGCCAGCTTCGGGCGGCGCTCGCGATCGACGAGGCCGAACTTCCAATCGTCGACCGGATGGCCGCCGCGCCACCATTCGTCGGTCCACGCGAACGCGATGGCGCCGCAGGCGCCCTCTTCGAACGCCGCGCGGACGTGCATCGCGGTGATGTCGGCCTGGCCGGTTTCGCCCTCGCGGATGCTGTCGGCGCCCGCCTCGGCGAGCAGCATCGGCTTCTGCCCGGCGATGTGCTGGAGGCGAGCCAGGTAGGCCCGCAGCTCGTGCTCGCGGTGCAGGTAGACGATTGAAGGCGCAGATATCGAAGAACGACAGGTCGAGGAATTCGGTCGGCGGAAAGTTGACGTATGTGAAGAGGCTTTTTGGCGAGGCCTTCTTCGCGGCGTCGTACAGATCGTGAAGGAAGCGCTCGACACGGACCCGGCCATGCCACCGGACGACGCCAGCCGGAATCTCGTTGCCGAGCGCGAACGCGAGGATCGCCGGGTGGTCGCCCAGCTCGGCGACCTTCGCCGCGAGCTCGCGGCGGATCGTGCGTCGAAGCGACCGGTCGTCGAGGAAGGCGACGTGCTGCGACCACGGCAGCCCCACCAGGACGCGCAGCCCCTCGGCAGCGGCCGCGTCGAGCAGGTCGCGATTCGGAGGCGTGTAGGTCCGGACCGTGTTGATGCCGAGCTCCGCCATCTGACGGAAGTCGGCCGCGATCTGAGCGAGCGGCGGAAACTGATACCCGTGCGCATCCGGCGCGAACGTGCCGTAGGTGACGCCCTTGATGAGGAACCGATCGCTCGTTCCATCGAGCGGCGGTGTATCGAGGCGCAGAAATTTCCCGTCGGCGACGACACGCGCGGCTGACGCTATCGGCGCGTTACGGCGGACCTGTGGAACTGGATGTACGGCAGTGGTCACAACAGGGTGAGGCCCATATCAGGCAACCCCTATTGTATAAGTGGTTAACGGTCGATCTTGACGCTGCCGCTGAAGGTTTTGAAACTCATCCGGCCATTGCCGCCACTGCCGAGCTCGGCGCGAAGCGATCGCCGGCTCGTGCTGTGGAAGGTGAGCGGCCTCACCGAGTTCAGCTTCCCGCTGAAGGAGTTGAACGAGACGCTGCCGCGGGCGGAGTCGGGCACGTAGAGCTCGACGTCGCCGCTGAAGGTGTCGACCTCGATGTTCTGGTCCTCGCCGGTTTTCTCGCGGATGACCACGCCTCCGCTGAAGGTGTGCGCGCGCACCGGCCCGGTGACGTCGTTCAGCGTGAGCCGGCCCGAGAAGCTGTGGACTTTGTGTGAGCCTTCCACCTCAGCGATAGTCACCGCCGAGCTGAAGACCGCGACGTCGAGGTCGGTCCGCCGCGGCACCTGGATGTCGAAATCGGTTTCGACGATGTTGTTGCCGCCCATGAACTCGAACCAGGAACGGTCGCGGCGGTTCGCGTCGATGACGACGACGTTCGAACCTTCGGTGTGGATGTCGAGCCGGATCCGTTCGAGCCGTCCGCGCGGGGCGCGGCGAACGGCGTCGATGACGACCTCGGGACGGTCCGTCGCGGTGATCGAGACGCGGCCCGAGAAGTTCTTGAGCCGGAGCGTGCCGCCCGGATCGAGCTTGACCGTCCGGCTGATGTGCTCAGCTTCCTGAGCCGCCGCGTCGAGGGCCGGGGTGGCAAGCGCAACGACAGCGAAGGCGAGGAGATAGCTGCGCATGGCAGCTTTGACGAGACGCGCGGTTCGTTCGAGAAACGTTCGTACCGAGCCCCAGCCACCGGTCCGCAGCCCCACCGAGCCCCCAGCCCCTAGCCCCTAGCCCCCAGCCCCGTGCGCGGGGCGCGTCGAGGTTCAGCGCGCCCGTATAGATCGCCATCCCGACGACGGCGTCGATGCCGAGCGCGTGCAGATCGTCGATCTCTTTCTGAGTCGTGATGCCGCCGGCGGCTGTCAGATGCCGGCGTGTCGCGCGCTGGACGGCGAGGATTGCGTCGAAACTCGTGCCGCCCATCAGTCCCTCGGTGTCGACGTGGGTATAGAGAAACTCGTCGCAGAACGGCTCGAGCGCGCGAACGGCCTCGGCAGCGGTGAGCGTCAGCTCGGTCTTCCAGCCGTGGATGACGACGTGGCCGTTGCGGCTGTCGACTGCCGCGATGACGCGCTCGCGTCCGACCCCGTCCGACAGCGTCTTGGCGAACTCGAGGTCGGGCTGGCCGTTCCTGAACAGCGACGAGCCGGCGATGATCTGCTGCGCGCCCGCGTCCAGAACATCGCGCGCCCGTTCGACGGTGCGGATGCCGCCGCCGACGCGGCACGCGAGCCGGCCGGCGATCTGCCGGACCAGCGTCAGGTTGTCGCCGGCGCCCATCGCGGCGTCGAGGTCGATGACCTGCACTTTCGGGAAGCGCTCGAAGCGCTGCACCCAGCGGAAGACGTCCTCGTCGCGGATCGCGAGGCGCTCGCCCTGCACCAGCTGCACGACCGCGCCGCCCTTGAGATCGATGGATGGAATGAGCATCGCTCGGCTGAAGCCTTCGCGCTACGACACCGTGGGTTACAGGCGCACGGGAATGTCGCGTTGCTGAAGGTGCTGTTTCAGCACCCGCACGCTGGTTTCCGCGTAGTGAAAGATCGAGGCGGCGAGCGCGGCGTCCGCGCGCCCGGCGGTGAACACGTCGACGAAATCGTCGAGGCCGCCGGCGCCGCCGGAGGCAATCACCGGAATCGACACCGCGGACGACACCGCCGCGGTCAGCTCGCAGTCGAACCCGGCGCGTGTGCCGTCGCGGTCGATCGAGGTCAGCAGGATTTCGCCGGCGCCGCGCGCCTCGGCCTCGCGGGCCCACTCGACCGCGTCGCGTCCCGCCGACGTCGAGCCGCTGCGGGCGTAGACCGCGAACCGCTCGCTGCCGGCCGACTCGCGCTTGGCGTCGATGGCGACGACGACCGCCTGGCTGCCGTAGCGGGTCGCAACCGCGGTGATGAGCGCCGGATCGGCCAGCGCCGCGGTGTTCAGGCTCACCTTGTCGGCCCCGGCCTCGACCGCCGCCGCCGCGTCGGCTTCGGTGCGAATGCCGCCGCCGACGGCGAGCGGGATGAACAGCTCGCGCGCGACGCGCGAGATGGTGTCGGCGAGCGCGCGCCGCGCCTCGATCGTCGCGGTGATGTCGAGGATCACCAGCTCGTCGATCCCCTCGACGTTGTAGCGGCGCGCCAGCTCCGCGGGGTCGCCGGCCGAGCGCAGCCCCTCGAAGTTGATCCCCTTGACGACCTGGCCGTTGCGCACGTCGAGGCAGGCGATGATTCGTTTCGACAGCATCGCCCTACGCCACCATCTCGATGAAGTTGCGCAGGATCCGCAGCCCGACCTCTCCTGACTTCTCCGGATGGAACTGCACGCCGGCCACGTGCCCGCGCTGGACGATCGCCGCGAAGGTCTCGCCGTGTTCGGTGACCGCGATGGTGTCGCCGTTCACCGGGCCGACGTAGCTGTGCGTGAAGTAGACCTGCGAGCCGGGCACCACGCCTTCGACAATCGACGTTTTCTGCTGAATCGCGAGGCTGTTCCACCCGACATGGGGAACTTTGACGTCGCCGCTGATGCGATAGCAGCGCCCGCTGAGCAGCCCAAGCCCCGACACGTCGGGCGCCTCGTCGCTGCCCTCGTAGAGCCACTGCATCCCGAGGCAGATGCCGAGCAGCGGCCGCCCTTCGCCGACGCGCGCGAGGATCGCCTCGGTCCAGGCGCCTTCGAGCGCCTTCGTCGCGCCGAAGTGGCCCACTCCAGGCACAATCACGCCGGCTGCATCCGCGAGTTCCTCGGGCGCGGAGGGCACCATGACCTCGGCACCGATGCTGGCGAGCGCCTTCTTCACCGAGGTCAGGTTGCCGGCGCGGTAGTCGATGAGCGCAATCACAGCAGCCCCTTGGTGCTCGGCAGCATGCGCGCGAGGCGCCGATCTTTCGCGCACGCCACGCGCAGCGCGCGCGCGAACGCCTTGAACACCGCTTCGATCTTGTGGTGGCTCGAGCGGCCGTAGAGCACCTTGACGTGGACGTTGGCGCGCGCGCCAATCGCGAAACCTTCGAAGAAGTCCTGGACCAGTTCGGTCTGCAGGTCGCCAACGCGGACCACCTTCACCTGCAGATCGACCACCGCGTGCGGGCGCCCGCCGAGATCGATCGCCGCGACGGCGAGCGTCTCGTCCATCGGCATCACGAAGTAGCCCGCGCGGTTGATGCCGCGACGGTCGCCCAGCGCCTTCGACACCGCCTCGCCGAGCGCGATGCCGAGATCCTCGACCGTGTGATGCTGATCGACGTCGAGGTCGCCGCGCGCGTCGATCCGAAGATCGAAGGCGCCGTGGCGGGCAACCAGTTCCAGCATGTGATCGAGGAAGCGGATGCCGGTCCGCACCTTGTACGTGCCCTTGCCCTCGAGCCCGATCGCCAGCTCGATCTCGGTCTCCGTCGTCCGGCGATCGATTACCGCGCGGCGCACAGGATCTCTTCCATCACCGCGATCGCGCGGCGGGTGTGCTCGACGATGCCGGTGGCCATGCGCAGGCAGCCGGCGCAGCCCGGCTCGGTCGATCGGTCGCGCAGGTAAATCTGCTTCGCGAACGCGCCCTTGACGATCGCATCGGTACGATCGCCGGCGCAGACGAGCACGAAGTTGGACAGGCTGCGCCAGTACTTGAGACCCAGGCGGTCGCATGCCTCGTAGAGGAGGCGCTTCGACTCGGCGACCTGCGCGAGATAGCCGTTCAGGTGATCGAGATCCTGCAGCGCTGCCTGGACCGCCGCGACGGCGGCGATGTTGACGCTGTAGACGGGCACCGCCTGGCGGATCGGGTACATCGTCGCCGGATCGCCGACCATGCATCCGATCCTGATCCCCGCCAGCCCGAATGCCTTCGAGAACGTGCGCCCGACGATGACGTTGGGGAACCGGGCGAGGTCGGGCAGGAAGCTGACGCCCGAGAATTCAGCGTAGGCCTCGTCGACGAAGACAATCGCCCCCGGTGGCACGGCGCCGGCGACAGTGCGAATCGCGTCGAGCGGCATGCCGACGCCGGTCGGGTTGTTCGGGTTGGTGAGGAAGACAACCCGCGTGTTCGGGGTAATCGCCGCCAGCACCTCATCGAGCGGGAAGCTGAAGTCGGCGTGCGGCATCACCTGCACGAGCTTGCCGCCCGCGACCGCCGTGTCGAAGCGGAAGATCTCGAACGCCGGCTCCGGGACGATCGCCTCGAGCCTCGGTCCGCCAATCTCGGCGCGCAGATAGGCAACCGCGACCGCCATGATCCCTTCGTCGAGGCCGTTGACGAGGGTGATCCGTTCCGCCTCGACGCCGAGATACGTAGCTACCGCATCGGTTGCGCCGGCGTACGGCGGGTAGAACCCGAGCTCCTCCGGCCGCAGGCGCGCCAGCGCCTCGAGCACGCGCGGCGAACAGCCGCCGGTGTTTTCGTTCTGATGCAGCCGCAAGCCGTCGTACAGCTCCGGCGGTTTCTGGTAATGGCTCATGGTCGCCTCAGCCTCACTTCGATCGATTCCGCGTGCGCGTCCAGCCCTTCGGCGCGGGCGAGCGCAACGATGCCCGGCGCGATGCGCGCCAGGCCGGCGCGTGTCAGCCGCTGCACCGACATCACGCGCACGAAGTCGGCGGCCGAGAGGCCGCCGCGGTAGCGGGCGGCGCCGTCGGTCGGCAGGACATGGTTCGAGCCGGTGGCGTAGTCGCCGGCGGCCTGCGCGGTGTAGGGGCCGATGAACACGGCGCCGGCCGTGATCGGCCGGTTCGCGAGCGCCTCGTTCTCGAGGACGAGGTGCTCGGGAGCGAAGCGGCTCGCCAGCGTCATCGCTTCGTCGGCGGTCCCGGTGACGATCACCGCGCCGTTGCCGGCGAGCGATTGCCCGACGATCGACCGCCCTTTGCTGCGCCTGGCGACCGCCGTCACCACCTGCCGGGCAAGCGCGCGGCTCCAGGTGACGAAAATCGCGCGCGCGTCGGGATCGTGTTCAGCCTGCGCGACCAGGTCGGATGCAATCCAGTCCGGCCGCCCATCGCCGGCGACGATGACGATCTCGGTCGGGCCGGCGTGAAAGTCGATGGCGCAGTCGCGGCTGACGAGCGCCTTTGCCGCCGCGACATAGCGATTGCCGGGGCCGACGATCTTATCAACGCGTGGAATCGTCGAGGTGCCGTAGGCGAGCGCCGCAATCGCGTGCGCGCCGCCGACGCGAAACAGCCGTGTGACCCCGGCCTCGACCGCCGCAGCCATCACTGCCGGCTCGGGGCGCGGGCAGCAGACGAATACGTCGCGAACGCCGGCGACGCGCGCCGGCACCGCGGTCATCAACAGCGAGGACGGAAGCGGGAAGCGCCCGCCCGGGACGTAGCAGCCGACGCGCGCGATCGGCTCGACGCGCTGCTCGATCGTCACCCCCGGCACGACGTTGACGTCGAAGTGTTTCGGAATCTGGCGGGCGGCAACCAGGGCGATGTTGCGAGCAGCCTGAGCGATCGCGCGCCGCACGGGCGGGTCGATGCGCGCGGCGCCGTCGCGGATTTCCTCGGCGGAGACTTCGACCGGGGCGGCCAGGCGATCGAACTTGCGCGCGAAGCGGAGCAGCGCGCGATCGCCGCCGGTGCGGACCGCATCCACAATTGCCTGGACGCGGCGGTCGAACGCACGGTCGTCGCGCCGCGCCGGCGTCAGCAGCCGATCGATCGCGCGACGATCCCCCGCGTTGATGATTTTCAGCTTCAATCCCACCTGCCCTACCCGCCCCACCTGCCCACAGCGTCAGACGTCAAAGGACGATCTTGTTCAGCGGATATTCGACGATGCCCTGCGCACGGGCGCTCTTGAGCCTGGGGATCAGGTCGCGCACCGTGCGCTCCTCGATGATCGTATTCACCGCGACCCACTCCGTATCGCTCAGTGCCGAGATCGTCGGGCGCTGCAGCGCCGGCAGCAGGTCGAGCACCGCGGCCAGGTCGTCGCGCCGCACGTTGAGCATCAGGCCGACACGTCCCTGCGCCTCGATCGCCGCGCGCAGCAGCAGCGCGATGTTGTCGACCTTGGTCTTCTTCCACGGATCCGCGAGCGCCGAGTGGTTCGCGATGAGCTGCGTGTTCGACTCCATCAGCGTGTCGATGATGCGCAGCCGGTTGGCGCGCAGCGACGACCCGGTCTCCGTCACTTCGACGATGGCGTCGGCGAGCATCGGCGGCTTGACCTCGGTCGCGCCCCACGAGAACTCGACCTTGACGTTGACCCGCTGCCGCTCGAAGTAGGCCCGCGTCACGCGCACCAGCTCGGTGGCAATCGTCTTGCCCTCCAGATCGCGGGCGTCCTTGAACGGCGAGTCCTCAGGCACCGCCAGCACCCACTTGACCTTGCCGAAGCTTTGCTTCGCGTAGACCAGGTCGGCGACGCTGGTGAGCACGCCGGTCTTGCCGTCGCCGGCCTCGTGCTCGGCAATCCAGTCCTGCCCGGTAAGGCCGGCATCGAGCACGCCGTCCGAGACGTAGCGCGCCATCTCCTGCGCGCGAATCAGCATGCACTCGATCTCGGGGTCGTCGATGGCGGGGAAGTACGACCGCGTGCTGACGTAGATGTTGAAGCCGGCACGCGCGAAGAGGTGAATCGTCGCGTCCTGCAGCGAGCCTTTGGGGATGCCGAGCTTCAGCTTCATGACAGTGGCCGGAAGAAGCAGGTGCGCTCGCCGGTGTGGCAGACGTTGCCGTCGCCGAGGCGATTCACCTTGAGCAGCACCGTGTCGTCGTCGCAGTCGACGAGAATCTCGACGACTTCGAGGCGGTTGCCGGAGGTTTCGCCCTTCATCCACAGCTTGTTGCGCGAGCGGCTGAAGAAGGTGGCGAAGCCGGTGCGGCGCGTCTCGGCCAGCGCGAGCTCGTTCATGAAGCCGACCATCAGCACCTCGGCGCTGGCGGCGTCCTGCACGACCGCGGGGATGAGCCCGTCAAGTTTTGAATAGTCCATAAAAACAAAAACCCCGCCGTTGCCTGGCGGGGTGCATGTCCTCTCTGGTCTTGCTTGCCGTCGACCTAGATCACGCGCGCTCCGCCGGCCCGTGGCCGCAGTGGAAATGGTGCAGATGATGATGCGCGTGACGGATCGACAAAGCGCAGTGAGCGTAGCCGATCGCAGATTCGCGTGTCAACGATGCGGCGCTAAAGGTCAACGAGGCGGCGCTAACCAGGCGGCGCTAAAGCACCGCCCTACGTACGTGGGGCGCCCCTTCAGGGGCGCCATGACAGGTCAGAACCATCCGCTGTGGCCGAACACGAGGTAGCAAAGAATGGCGCCGACGATGGTCATCGAAAAGCCCCAGGCGAGCAGCTGGTTGAAAAGCCGCCGGCTCTCCTCTCCCGTCACCGATGCCAGGCACAGCGCGCCAATCGTCGAGAGCGGCGACACGTCGACGAGGTGCCCGCCGACGTTCATCGACATCGCGATCGCGACCGGGTTGGCCCCGCTCAGCTGCTGCGCGATCGTCGGCACCATCGGCAGAAATGCCGGCAGCACGACGCCCGAAGTGCTGCTGTAGACCGAGATGCCGCCGGTCAGGAACGCGACGACGGCGGTCACCGTGTCGGGCGTCGAGAGCCGCGCCAGCAGCGAGCCGATGAGGTCGATGCCCTGCGCCCGCTCGAGGAGTGCAATCAGCACCGTCACGCCGCAGACCATCACGATCACGCCCCACGGCATCCGCTTGATGGCTTCGCGATCGTCGCCGGCGCCCGACAGGACCAGCACCGTCGCGCCGAGAAACGCGCCCATGCCGACGTTGACGCCGAAAAAGATCACCGACGTGATCAGCACCGCGATCACCGCCATCGTGAACCAGTGCCGCTTCTCGAACGCGGCGTCCGCAGGGTCCGTTGAGTCGGCGACGACTGTCGCGGCCGAGTGCTCGGTGAACAGCTTGACGCCGCCGAGCAGAAAATAGCCGCCGAACGCCACCAGCGCATGCGCCAGCAGGTTCGAGATATAGGTCTCGAACTGCAACCCGGTCATGCCGATGCGCGCCATCAGCCCGTTGACGATGATCCCGGTGGGCGCGAACGGCGAGAGCGAGCCGGCGTTGGCGCCGTTGCCCACCATGATCGCCATCAGGAAGAGCGGGATCTTCGCCCGGATCGCGGTGGTCATCGCCATCGGCGCGACCAACGCCGCCGTCGAGATGTTGCCGGGGCCGATCGACGCCAGGCCGGCGGCGAGCAGGAAATACATGATCGGCACGACGCCGCGGTGGCCGCGGCAGAGCCGCACCGCATGGTGCGCCACGCGGTCGAGCGTGCCGTTGACCTGCGCGATCGTGAAGAGCAGCGTGACGCCGGCAAGCGTCAGGAAGAGCGCGGTGGGGAAGCCGTTCATCACCGTCGCGACCGGGATGCCGCCGATGTAGACGCCGACGATCCAGGCGAGCGCGACCGCGAAGACGCCGACGTTGATGCTGGTGAAGCAGCTCAGGACGATCGCGAGGACCAGCGCCGCGACCGAGATGACGGCAAGACTCATGAACCGATGCTCTGCACGCCGCTATTTCTCCGGGCTCGACGGCCGGGGCGCCGTCTGGAAGAAGTACTGATCGAACCACTCCAGGTTGTGCTCCATCGTCGCGCGGTTGCTCTTCGGCTTGGATGGGCCGTGGCCGATGCCGCCGAACCCCTGGTAGACGATCAGTTTGGTCGGCACCTTGTTGTCCTGCAGTCCCTGATAGAGCTCGAAGGCGTTGGGCAGCGGCACGCGCTGATCGGTGGCGCCGTGCTGAATCAGGGTCGGCGTCTTCGCCTGCTTGATGTAGGTGATCGGCGAGGTCTTCGCGTAGATCTCCGGATCGTCCCACGGCGTCGCCTTCAGGGTACTGGCGCGTGAACGGGTGGATGTCGGTGTTGACGTAGTAGGTCATCCAGTCGGAGATGCCGGCGCCGACCGAGATCGCCTTGAACCGCGCCGCGTCGTGGGTGGCGAGGAACGCCGAGATGTAGCCGCCCTGGCTCCAGCCCATCGTGCCGACCCGCGCCGGATCGACGAGCCCCTTCGCAATCAGCGAGTCGACGCCCGAGATCACGTCCCACGCGTCGCCGACGCCAAGGTTGCGAACGTTCAGCGAGCGGAACTTCTCGCCGTAGCCGGCGCTGCCGCGGTAGTTCGGCTCGAGGACGAGCACGCCCCGCGGCACCCACACGTCAATTGGATAGATCGTGCTGGTCAGCGGCACGGCGCGCGACACGCCGGTCGGGCCGCCGTGGATGACGACGAGCAGCGGGTACTTGCGTGAGGGATCGAAGTCGGCCGGTTTGTGCAGCACGCCCTCGATCGCCGCGCCGTCCTGGCTTTTCCACGAGACCACCTCGAGCGAGCCCGATCGCAAAGCGCGCGATCTGCGCGTTCATGTCGGTCAGCTTCGTCGGGTTCGAGAGCGTTGCGGGCGCGACGTAGACGTCGGATATCGACCTCGCGTCGGCGCCGAGAAAGGCGATCCGCGAACCGTCGCGCGACAGCGTGAACGAGGAGCCCGCCCAGGCGTCAGCGGGCGCGAGCCGGGCGATCGCCTTGCTCGCCGGATCGAGGCGGAACAGATAGGAGAAGGTGCGCTGCGAGGCCGAGAAGAACAATCCGCTCGACTTCCACGCGACGAGCGACGGATTTTCGTCGAAGGCGGCGGTGAGCGTGGTGGGTGTGCCGCCGCTCGCCGGCACGGTCGCGATCAATCCGTTGGTGTAGTAGAAGGCCGGGTTCGCCATCGCCGTCTCGAACGCGATCTGCGTGCCGTCGGGCGACCAGACCGGTTGCGAGTCCGGGCCCTCCTGCGTGATCAGCGCGCGCACCGACGCATCGGCGACCGTCACGATCGAGATGTCGGCGGAGCCGCCGCTCGCCGGGCTGCCGTTGACGCGGTGGTCGAACGCAATCCGGTTGCTGTCGGGCGCCCACTGGAAGCTGCCGACGGTGAACGCCCCGCTGGTCAACGTGCGCGTGGCGCGCGTCGTCAGGTCGACGACAAAGAGGTGCGTCATCCGGTATTCCTGGTCGACGACCTCGAACTCGCCGTACTTCTTCTCGCGATCCTTGATCGCCGCCGGCTTTGCTTCGCTTGCCGTGTAGGCGATCGTCCGGCCGTCGGGCGACCAGGCGAAGCTGGTGACGCCGTCTTCGACCGAGGTCAGCGCGTCGGCCTCGCCCCCGAGCAGGTTGATCAGGTAGACCTGCCGCTTGTCGGTGCGATCCGAGATGAAGGCCAGCTTCGACCCGTCCGGCGACCAGGCGGGCGACAGGCTCGATTTCTTGCTATTGGTCAGCTGGCGCGGCGCCGCGCCGGCGGTGCCGCTCGCGTCGGCGACCCAGATCTCGGTTTCGTAGGCGTTGTCGTCCCAGTTGGTGTCGCGCACCGTGTAGGCGACCAGTCGCCCGTCGGGCGAGATCTCCGGCGCCGCGACGCGCTTGATCGAGAGGATCTCGTCCACGGTCGGCGCCGTCTTCGCCGCTGAATTCGACGCCGGCTGCGCCGCCGTTGTCGCGGTGGCAACGGCGATCAGGCAGGCGATGATTGTCTCTCTCATAACGGCTCCACTTTCGCGTTCGACTTCGGGATCGCAGGACGGCTGCCGGCCGATGAGAAGTATACGGCCGGAATTTGACAGCCGCGGATTGCGAAGCGTATAAGCGAGAGGATTTTACTGCCTTGAAAGGAGATCTCATGCGCAGGATGCTTGCTGCACTGACCGCCGCCGCGTTCGTCATCGCGCTCGGCGCGCCAGCCTTCGCGAAGGAAGAAACCGTAAAGGGCCAGATCGTCGACCAGACCTGCTATCTGAAAGAGAAAGCCGCGAACCCCGGTAAGGACGTCATCGCCGGCGAAGACAAGGAGTGCGCGACCGAGTGCGCCAAGAAGGGGCAGCCGATGGCGCTCGTGACCGCCGACGGCAAGGTCTACCAGATCACCGGCGACCTGGCGGCGAACATGAACGCCAAGATCGTCCCGCACGTCCTGCACACGGTCGAAATCAGCGGCGACGTGACGACCAAGGACGGCCAGCAGACGATCAACGGCACCAGCCTGAAGATGATTTCGAAATAGACCGAACGTCGCAAAGGCCCCGGTACCCGCCGGGGCCTTTTTTGATCGTTGACTTGTATTAATGAACTAGTACAATAGAGCACATGACGGGCGCCTCACTCGTCTCCATCGATGCGCGGGATCGGACGCCGATCTACGCGCAGCTCGATCGAGGCCTGCGCGCTGCCATCGTCACCGGCCGCCTCCGCCCCGGCGACCAGCTGCCGACGGTGCGGCAGCTGGCGGTCGAACTCCAGGTCAACGCGAATACGGTGGCGCGGGTCTACGCCGAGCTCGAGCGCGACGGCGTGCTCGAGACCCGCCGCGGCGTCGGCTCGTTCGTCAGCGCGACGCCGGCCGCCGCGCGCTCGGCGACCGAGCATCTCAAGCGGCTGCGCGCGTTCGTCACCCGCGTGCTGGCCGATGCCGCCGCCGCCGGCTTCACCCGCGACGAGGTCGTTCACGAGCTCGACAAGCGGAAGTAGCGGCGAAAAGGAGCAGCCATGGGCCCCGGGTTCGTTCGACGCGGCGGAGAGTCGGGTTTTCAGCTCTCATCTCCACGCCTCAACATCGTTGCCGTCGTGATCTGTGCCGCGTTTGTCGGCGCCGGAGTGGCGGCGTCGAGGGCGATGGACACACCCGCGCCGGGGATCGTGCTGGCGGCGGTGGGCGTCATCCTGGCGCAGGCGCCGAAGGTCGCGCAGCAGTGGGAGCGCGGGGTGGTGCTGCGGCTGGGACGCTTCATCGGTCTGCAGGGTCCGGGTCTTTTCTGGATCATCCCGTTCGCCGACCGTGTCGACTCCTGGATCGATCAGCGCACGATCACGACGACGTTCGCCGCCGAGCAGACGCTGACCTCGGACACCGTGCCGGTGAACGTCGACGCGGTGCTGTTCTGGATGGTGCACGACGCGGAGAAGGCGGCGCTCGAGGTCCAGGACTACGAGCAGGCGGTGAGCTGGGCGGCGCAAACCGCGCTGCGCGACATCATCGGCCGCACCGCGCTGACCGATCTGCTGCGCGGCCGCGAGCGGATCGAGAGCGAGCTGCAATCGCTGATCGACATCCGCTCGAACCCGTGGGGCATCACCGTCAGCTCGGTGGAGATGCGCGACGTCGTCATCCCGAGCGCGCTGCAGGACGCGATGTCGCGCGAGGCGCAGGCCGCGCGAGAAAAGGCGGCACGCATCATCCTCGGCCAGGCCGAGATGGAGATCGCGCACTCGTTCGAGGAAGCGGCGAAGTCGTACCAGAACAACCCGACGGCGCTGCACTTGCGGGCGATGAACATGCTCTACGAAGGGCTGAAGGAGAAGGGCGCGCTGATGCTGATTCCAAGCAGCGCGGTCGAATCGATGGGCATGGGAGGCTTGATGGGGGCGGCGGCGCTGCAGCAGCAACAGCTGACCGGCGGATCCGGCAACAGCGGTTCCACGACCGAATAGGAGGCAGTCATGGCGAGAGAGCATGGAGTCGATCGTCAGGCGCAACTCATTCGCCTCATCCTGGTCATCCTCGGCGCCGTCCTGGCCCTCATCGGCTGGGCGCGGTGGGCGACGGGTCCGGTCCGGGTGCCGCATGGCTCGACGCGTGGTATCGTAATGGCATGCGATCAACCATTGACAGGGCCGGGCGCGTGGTCATCCCGGCCGCGATTCGAGATCGTGCGGGGCTGACCCCCGGGTCGGAGCTCGAGATCACGGAAGACGAGCTCGGCGTTCGCCTGCAGCGTGTTGCGCCGGGTCCCAAGCTCGTGAAGATCGGCAGACGGCTGGTGGCGCGGCCCAGCGTCGTCTCGCGCGACCGCCCTGCCGTCGACATCGCGGCGTTGATCGAGGAGGAGCGGAACCGCTGGCCGTGAGCGTCTTCCTGGATACGAGCGTGCTGTTGGCCGGCCTGGTGGACTTCGGTCCGCAGAGCGCGCCCGCCCAGTCGGTCATGCATGCCGTCGCCGAGCAGCGCATCGAGGGGCCCGCAACGGCCTGGCATTGCTGTCTGGAATTCTTCTCCGTCGCCACCCGTCTGCCGCCCGAATTCCGGCTCTCACCCGATGACGCGATCGTGCTGCTGCAGGAGGAAGTGTTCGGGCGGATGGCGGTTCACGATCTGCCGGCTGCCGATCGCCTGCCGCTGTTGAAGTCGGCGGCGCGCGACGCCATCATCGGCGGCCGGATCTACGATGCCCACATTGCCGACGTCGCCCGCGCTGCCGGCGCCAGCGTCGTCGTCACCGACAACCGCAAGCATTTCCTCTCGGCGCTGCGCCATGGATTGCGGGTCGAGACGCCGTCGGAATTTCTCGCCGCGCGAAACAAGAAACCGCGGTGAAGAGGAGCAGGGCGGCGCCCTACCTCTGTGGCGCGGCGGTGGGTGGCGTGGCGCGTTTGACCACCGTGATCGTCACCTGCGACGGATACTGCTTCGAATGATGGACGGCGTTGTGCGCGACGACGCCCTTGGCTTCGTCGTAGTTGTTGCCGCCGGTGTTCAGGTTTCGATCGAAGCGCGGGAAGTTGCTGCTCGACACTTCGATGCGCAGCCGGTGGCCGGCGGCGAAGTAGTTGCTGGTCGTCAGCGGCTGCAGCGTCGCCTTGTACACCTTGCCTGATTCCATCCACGCGAGCGGCTTGTCGTAGCCGTCGCGGTAGCGCATCCGCTGAATCGATTCGTCGAGGTTGAAGGCGCGCCCGTCAGGGTAGACATCGAGCACCTTGACGGTGAAGTCGGTGTCCTTCGCGTCCGACGACACGTACAGCGTCGGCGTGATCGGCCCGCTGACCTCGGTGCCTTCCTTGAACGGCTCCGAAGTGTAGACGAGGATGTCGTCGCGCGCTTCCATCCGCCGCTGATCGAACGAGCCGGCCTGGACGGCGGTGCCCGTGCAGCAGACGTTGCCGCCGTACGACAACACCGGGTTCATCGGGTCGTAGGTGAACGCGTCGGGCTTGTCCGCATCCGGCGCCGCGGCCGCCAGCGTCCCGTCGCCATACATCGTGTTCGCCTTCCCGCCGCTGGCCAGGTAGAACGTCAGCGGCTGCGCGCCGGCAGGCGGCCAGGTGTCGGCGGTCTGCCACTTGTTCGAGCCCATCGTGTAGTAGGTGACCTTCGGCAGCGTGTCGAGGCGCGTCTTCGCATCGCCCTTCAGGAACTTGTCGAAGAAGCCGTAGACGATGTCGTTGTAGTCGAACCGCGCGTCGCCCATGCTGCGCTCGCCGACGACGGTGTCGGCGCTCGCGCGCGTGAAGGCGCAATGCGCGACCGGCGCAATCACCGCCCACTGCTGGTCGCGGATCGCCGGCGCCGCGGTGTTGCGGACGTGGTTGTAGAGCGCGAGGTTCGGACCGACCGAGACGTCGTACCACGACATGAACCACAGCCCGGGGACGTTCAGCTTCTGGTCGTCGTGATACAGGCCGCCGCGGTACCAGGCGGGGTCGTTCGGCGTCCGCTGCATCATCCGGCCGCCGGTTTCCACCGGCATCGCGTCGGCGAAGATGCCGCGCGGGCCGTCGACGTTCTTCATGATGTCCTGCGTCGGCAGGTGCCACAGCGCCTTGGACCAGTCCACCGGCGGCGCGTGTTCAGCGAGGTCGAATACCTTCGAGATGCGGATGAGATCTTCGCGCGAGGTGTTCGGCGGGAACATCGGCCGCACCTGGTTCTGCTCGCCGTAGAGCCAGGCGATGAACAGCATCTGTACCGCACCGCCGCGGTACCAGTTGCCCTGCTCGTAGTACGGCCCGACGCGGCCGACGCCGGCGCCGAACCCCTGCACGTTCATCGCCGCGTAGCCCGGATGGCCCAGTGCGGCGACGCCCATCTGATATTCGGCGGTCGACGAGCAGCCGGTCGTGCCCACCTTGCCGTTGGACCACGATTGCTTGGTCAGCCAGTCGACGGTGTTGAAGCCGTCGGTCTTCGAGCCGAGGATGTCGTAGTTGCCCTCGGAGAAGAAGTGGCCGCGCTCATTCTGCACGACGTAGGCGTAGCCGTTCTTCACCGCGGTCAACGCCGCGGTCATGTCCGCCGGCACGCCGTTGTGCACGTCCCAGAAGTTGAAGTTGTACGGCGTCCGCACCCAGATCGTCGGCACCTTCGCGGCGTTCTTCGGCCGGTAGACGTCGGTCGCCAGCCGGACGCCGTCGGGCATCGGCAGCATGATCTTGCGCTCGACCACGGCGAGCGACTGCAGCTCGCTCTCGAGGTCCATTCGCTTCTGTTTGTCGGCGGCGCTGAGCGTGCCCTGCTGGGCGCGAACCAGGCCGGTCGCGACAACGATGGCGATGAGGACGGCGATCGTGGGGCGGACGGCGTGCTTCATGAGAAAACGTTAGCAGAAAAAGAAAACCCGCGGGCGCCTTTCGACGCCCGCGGGTCCCGCGCGGCTGAAGCCTTCGCGCGACAACTAATAGCGATAGTGGTCCGGCTTGTACAGGCCCGTCGACCGGCACGCCGATGTAGTCCGCCTGGTCCTTCGTCAGCTTGGTCAGCTTCACACCGAGGTGATCGAGGTGCAGCCGCGCCACCTGCTCGTCGAGGTGCTTCGGCAGCATGTACACCTTCTTCTCGTACTTGCCGGTGTTGGCATGCAGCTCGAGCTGCGCGATCACCTGGTTGGTGAACGACGCCGACATCACGAAGCTCGGATGGCCGGTCGCGCAGCCCGAGGTTGAGCAGACGCCCCTCGGCGAGCACCATCACGCTGTGGCCGTCCGGGAAGCGGAACTCGTCGTACTGCGGCTTGATGTTGATCCGCTCGACGCCCTTGTATTTCTTCAGCCCGGCCATGTCGATCTCGTTGTCGAAGTGGCCGATGTTGCCGACAATCGCCTTGTCCTTCATCTTCGCCATGTCGTCGACGGTGATGATGTTGTGATTGCCGGTCGCGGTGATGAAGATGTCGGCGCGCTCGAGCACGTTCTCGAGCGTGTTGACCTCGTAGCCTTCCATCGCCGCCTGCAGCGCGCAGATCGGATCGATCTCGGTGACGATGACGCGGCAGCCCTGGCCGCGCAGCGCCTGCGCGCATCCCTTGCCGACCTCGCCGTAGCCGAAGACCACCGCCACTTTGCCGCCGAGCATGACGTCGGTCGCGCGCGCGAGGCCGTCGGGCAGCGAATGGCGGCAGCCGTAGATGTTGTCGAACTTGCTCTTGGTCACCGAGTCGTTGACGTTGATCGCCGGGAAGAGCAGGGTGCCCGCTTCCATCATCTGGTAGAGGCGATGGACGCCGGTCGTCGTCTCTTCGCTGACGCCGCGGATTGAGGAGGCGATGCGCGTCCAGCGCGACTTGTCGCGCGCGATCGACGCGTTGACGCAGTCGAGGATCACGCCCCACTCTTCGGGCTCGCTCTCCGGCTTGAACGCCGGCACCTTGCCCGCCTTCTCGAACTCGGCGCCCTTGTGGACGACCAGCGTCGCGTCGCCGCCATCGTCGACGATCAGCGTCGGCCCCGAGCCGTCCGGCCACTCGAGCGCCTGATCGGTGCACCACCAGTACTCCTCGAGCGTCTCGCCCTTCCAGGCGAAGACCGGCGTGCCCTTCGGGTCCTGCGGCGTGCCGCCGGTTTCGGGGCGGCCGACGACGACCGCGGCGGCGGCGTGATCCTGGGTCGAGAAGATGTTGCACGACACCCATCGCACATCCGCCCCGAGCTCGGTCAGCGTCTCGATGAGCACCGCGGTCTGGATGGTCATGTGCAGGCTGCCCATCACGCGTGCGCCGGCCAGCGGCTTCTTCGCACCGTGCTGCGCGCGCAGCGCCATCAGGCCGGGCATCTCCTGTTCGGCCAGGCGGATTTCCTTGCGGCCGAAATCGGCGAGGGACAGATCCTTCACCTTGTAGGGTTCGCGCCCGGCCGCCTTCGCGGCGGTGAACGGGTGCATCTTCTCAGTCACAGTTGGCATCTTCTTCTCCTTGCCGCGGCCCTGAAGGGCCGCGCTACATCTGTCAGGGCGGGCCTTCAGGCCCGCCGACCGGTGGCGACAAACAGCGCCGGTCCCTTCGAACGGGCGTCCGGCGGCAGTGCGATGATCCTGACCTCTTCGAACCCCGTCTCGCCGAACAACCGGCGGACGTGGTCGTCTCCGAACCCGAGCCACACGTGGCCCATCTGCTGACGATAACTCTCCCGGTCGTGCGGCTGCATGTCGACGACGAGCATGCGGCCGCCGGGCTTGAGGACGCGCGCCGCTTCGGCGAGCGCGCGCTCCGGCTCCGGCACGTGATGCAGCACCAGCATCATCGTCGCGGCGTCGAGCCGCGCGTCGTCGATCGGCAGCGTCTCGAGCTCGCCGCGTCGAAGCTCCACATTGTCGACGCCGTGCAGCCGGCGTCTGGCCGCGTGCAGCATCGCGGCTGAGGCGTCGACCGCGATCACGTGCGCGACAAACGGCGCGATCGCGGCGCTCACCTGGCCGCCGCCACAGCCGAGATCGCCGATGGTCCACGCGCTGTCGGCCAGGCCGGCGAGCGCGGCCAGATGAAAGCGGTCGCCGAACAGCTCGTCCCGCAGCCGATCCCATTGGCCGGCGGACGACGAGAAAAACTCCTGCGATCTCGTCCGCCGCTCGGCCAGTGCGGCCTGCAAGCGCCGCTGATCCTGCGCTGCGGCCGGCGACGGCCCGACCTGCTCGCGAACCAGCAGCCAGAGCCGGCGGGCCGACGGGTCGAGCTCGTCACGCGTCATCGTATAGACGTTGCTCGTGCCTTCCGCGCGCGACCCCACCCAGCCGGCGTCGGCCAGCGCCTTGAGATGCCGGCTCACCGTCGACTGCGGCAGCTGCACGATGCCGCAGAGCTCGGAAACCGTCAGCTCATGCCTGTCGAGCAGCAGGAGGATCCGGCTCCGCGTCGTGTCCGCGAGCGAGGCCAGATGATCGAGAATGGCAGGGGCGCGGCCGTTCATCCGTATAACCGGATGAAAGGATACAACGAGCGCGCGCCGATGGCAAGCCCTCGGCGCGGTGCAGTTGGAGAGTTGGAAAGTTGGTGAATGGTGAATGAATGAATTGGCTAATTACTACCTCTTCAATTCACCAACTCTCCAAGTCCCCAATTCTCCAACTGCGAGCGCCAGACGTTAGAACCCCGGGAGGAGGTTGAAGGCGAAGGTCCAGCCCTTGCCGGGGCGCTGGAACGGCCGGATGATGTCGAACTCGCCCACGGCGAAGCCCATCAGGTTGACGCGGAACGCAACGCCGGCGCTGGCGACGCCCTCGCGCGTCCCGCCGAACAGCCTGGGCGTGTCGCCGCGGTCCCAGGCGACGCCGCCGTCGGCGAAGAGCGCGACTTCGACCGGCACCGGGCCGTACATCCGCTGTGTCGCGCCGAAGGGGCGCAGCAGCGGAAAGCGGAACTCGAGGTTCCCTACCAGCAGCCGCGTGCCCATCAACTGGTCGAACGCCGGGCATGCGCTCGCGATGGTCGGCGGGCAGTCGTCCCCATCGAACGTCCCGACGTCGTAGCCGCGAACCAGGTTCGGGTAGCCGATGAACATCGGGAACAGCCGCGAGTCGCCGGCGTCGCCGCCGTACCGGCCGTAGTGCAGGACGCGGCCCGCAATCGTGTAGAACGGAACCGGCATGAAGTAGCGGCGGTAATCGGTGAGGATGTTCGTGAACTGCAGCGACCCGAAGCTCGGCGCCGCCTCGAGGCGATACCGCTGCCCCTGCACCGGGCTGGTCGGGCCGAAGTTCGACGTGTCGGAGACCAGCGCCGCCGACGTCGTCGCGAGCGTGAGCGTGTTGGCGATCGAGCTCTCCTCGCTGCCGCTGCCGATCAACTGTCCGGTCCGGAGCGAAAAGACATCGGTCTGCACGATCTGATCGAATGAGACCCGGGTGAGTCCGCCCTGGACCTCGACGCGCTGCGCCCGGTTGAACGGGTAGGCGAGGAGCCCGGCCGCGCTCTGCTCCGTCTGGCGGAAGATGATCGATTGATTGACCTGCACCGGCTGGCCGTTGATGACGTCGAAGCCGCTCTGGAACCCGCCACTCAGGTATGGCACCTGCCCGCCGACGATGCCCCAGTTCACGCGGTGGGTCTGGTTGAAGTAGACCGCCTGTGCGGCGGTATTCTTCCAGCTGAAGTTGCCGTTGATGCCGGAATTGAGCTGGACGACGGTGGTGAGCGTCTGGTTGCCGAGCATGTCGCCGAACTGCAGCCCGATGCCACCGCCCACGGCGGGGCCGAAGCGGTTGAAACCGACCGCAACGGTCGGCTGCGAGACGCCTTCGAGCGTCAGCTTTCCTTTGTAGGGCTCGCTTGGATAGCCGCTGGGTCCCACGTCCGGCAAGCCGAGCGTCGCGTTCGCGAGCAGCGTCTGCACTTCGCTGTCGCGCCGCTCGAGCGGCGGCAGGAGCCCCGCGTTCGCGGTCTCGACCTCAGTCGTCGGCACCGGCCGCACGGTTGTCGACGGCTCGGTGATGTAGATGTCGTACTTTCCGCCCTGATAGAGGCTGAACGCGATGTCGCCGGTACGGGCGGCGACCGATAGCGCCGGGCTCGACGCCGTAATCCCGCTGACGCCGGTGCGCACGTTGGTCACCCGGCTCAACTCGCCGGTGTCGACGGCGACGCGGTAGACGTTGGGGATGCCGTCGCGGTCGGAGATGAAGAGCAGCGATCGGCTGTCGGGCGTCCACTGCGGGTTGATGCTCTTGCCGCGGGCCTGCACGCGCAGCGGCTCGATGGTGCCGGTGGCCGGATCGATCAGCGCGAGGCGGTATTCGCCGATCTTGAGCGTGCCGAGATCGCTCGAGAAACGGTCGGTGGCAAACGCGATCCGCCGGCCGTCGGGCGACCAGGACGGCTGCAGTTCGGCGTAGCCGTCGTTGGTCAGGCGCCGCAGCTTCGAGGCCTCGAGATCGTAGATGAAGAGATCGGTGACGCCGCGCGACATGCCGGTGAAGGCGATGGCGCGGCCGTCGGGCGCCCACGTCGGGTTGAAGATCTCGTCCACTTCGGTGAGCGGCACCTCGCGCTGCTTGTCGCCGCTCTGCGCGTTGAAGATGGCGAGCGCCGCGCGACCTGAGGTGACAGTGGCGATCGCGATCCGCTCGCTGGCGCTGTCCCAGGCGCCGGCCGAGTAGATGAACTGAATGCTCGAGAAGTGCGGATCGCTCGACGTGCTCGTCAGCTTGCGCACGATCTTGCCGGTCGCCGCGTCGGCGACGAACAGATCGATCGAGAACACGCTGCGCCCGGAGAGGAACGCGATCCATTTGCCGTCAGGACTGATCGCCGGGCCGACGTTGAGTTCGCTGCCGAGCTCCTCGCCGGCGCCGATGATGCGTTTCCCGATCTCGCTCGGCGGCATCGCCGCGGCGAGCATCGGACGGTACGCCGCACGGATCGACTCCTGCCATGCGTCCGAGAGTTCCTGCGTGGTGACGCCAAGGACTCTCTGAATCGCGACGTTCGTGTCGCCGCTGGCGGACGCCGCCGTCGTCAGCATCCGCCCGATGACCGCGTCGCCGTAGCGGCCGGCGACGTAGGCCCAGAACGCCTGTCCCCAGCGATAGGGGAAGTAACGGCCGTTGTCGAGCTCTTTTATCGCGGGCAGGCTGTCGACGCGCCCCTTCTTGTCCTTGCCATCCTTCTCGTCGAGCGGCCGGGTGGCATCACGCAGCCACATCGCGGTGTTCGTATCGACCGGCCCCAGCGAGAGGTACTCCGCCATGCCCTCGATGAACCACAGCGGGATCTGCGAGGCGCCGTTCTGGCCCGGCGGCGCGTCGGGGTTCGTCGTCATGTCGAACTGGAAGGCGTGGACGATCTCGTGGCCGAGGACGTGATCGGTGTCGGCGAGCGGTCCGCCGAGCGGCAGCACGATGCGGCGGCGCAGCGGCTCGGTGACGCCGCCGGTGCCCTCGCCAAGATCGCCCTGAATCGTGTTGGTCTGCTCGAAGTCGGGATGCGACGCGTAGAGCACCAGCGGCTGGCGTCCGCTCAGTTCGTGCCCGAGGACCCGGCCGAGGCGAACGCGCCAGCGTTCGGCCATGCGCGCGGCGAAGTCGATCCCCTCACGTTCTTCCGGGTAGTAGTAGATGTCGAAGTTTTCGGTTTTCAGGACCTGAAAATCGAGCTTCTTGAACTGGACCTTGTTGCGGCCGAAGTATTGCGCCGACGCAGGCAGCGTCCAGAGAAGGATGAAAAAGACGCACACGGCTGCGCTCGACGGGAACGTCCGAGCTCTGAAAACCATGGACGTGCTTTGTGCAAATCATTTGCCGCGGGTCAGCGGCTGAGGTCGGACTCGCGTGAGGCCGCGTGTGATGTCAGCGCGCGGTGTCGCAGATCTGGATGCCGACGCCGAGATTCGGCTGCGCGTTGCAGTAGTGCGCGACCGCGGCGCGAACTTCTTCCTTCGCGTTCGCCTCGGCGCGCGCGCGCTCCATCTTCGAGACCGCGTTGACGGCCTTGCCGCCGAGATATTTGCCGACCAGATTCTCGATCAGGATCGTGAGCAGCTCGCCGGTGCTGAACGCGGCGTACGGCTGCATCAGCGGGCGATCCACCGGGTTGAACATCTGCCGCTGCTGCTCGTACATGTAGATTCCGCCGGCCGGTGTCGGCCCGGCTTTGAAGTTCATCGACGCGAGCAGCTCCTCGATCTTCTGCCGCTCGAGGATCTGCACGCGGAAGGTCGGCCGCTCGTCGAGCGTCCGCAACGACAGCGTCGGCGGCTGCTGCAACGCTTCGCGGATCTTGTCGAGCGACACCGGCAGGTTCAGCTCACCGCCGCTCGAGCCGTCGGCGCTTTTCGTGTCCTTCTTCGGCGTGTCCTGCGTGGCGGACGCAGGCTCCTCCACAGGGGACACGGCAGGGGACGGTGCCGGCTGCGCCATGGCCGGCCTGGCGATCAACGTCGCCGTAAACAGCAGAGCAATCAGGCGCATAGGAGGTAGGACGCCGTGCTTCAGGCCGCGGCCGTTCCGCCATCAAGAGTATCGCGGGTGCACGTCTTGCGCCATTGGCCTGCGTTCGTTTTCGAACAGGTGCACCTCGTGCGGCAGGAGCGTAGAATGCCGCTGGTAGGGGAGACGAGGATGCATCAAGTCCCGCGCGCGGATCAGATCGAGCTTGCCGACGCGATTGCCGAGGGCGCGAGACGTCGTCCCGCGCAGGCCTTCGGCGAGTACTTCTCGCACAAAGGCGGGTCGTGCGCGCTCGGCGCCGCCTACGAAGGCGCCTACGCCCTGCCGCAGGACGCCGGGTCGGTCCGGCCGCGGCTCGATCGCCTGTTCGACTGCCTCGAGAACGTGCGGCGCAAATGCCCGGTCGGCTGCAACAAGCGTCTGCCGCTCAACGCGATCATCCTGCATCTGAACGACGATCACCATTGGACGCGCGAGCAGATCGTCGAATGGCTGCGCAAGTGATTGCCTGAACTTCCCGACGTCGTTGTCTACCTCGAGGCGCTGACCCGCGAGATTGTCGGCCGGCGCCTCGAGCGCATCAAGCTCTCGAGTCCCTTCGTTCTCCGCTCCGTCGATCCTCCCATCACGTCGCTCCACGGCCAGACAGTTCGCGGCGTTCGCCGGATCGGCAAGCGCATCATCCTGGAGTTCGCCGACGATGTCTTCCTGGTGATTCACCTGATGATCGCCGGGCGGCTGCGCTGGCGGGCGCCGGGCCAGAAGCCGGGGATGGGGCCGAAGATGCTGCTGGCGTCGTTCGAGTTCGGCCACGGCACGCTCTTCTTCACCGAGGCCAGCTCGCAGAAGCGCGCGTCGATGCAGCTGGTTCGCGGCGAGCCGGCGCTCCGCGCGCTCGATCCGGGCGGAATCGAACCGCTCGATGCGACGCGCGAAGAATTTCACGAGGCGCTGACGCGCGAGAGCCATACGCTCAAGCGCGCCCTGACCGATCCGCATCTGTTCAGCGGCATCGGCAACGCCTACTCGGACGAGATCCTGCACGCGGCGCGGCTGTCGCCGATGAAGCTGTCGCGTTCGCTCACCGACGAGGAGTTCCTGCGGCTCTACGACGCGACGCGCACGACGCTGGTCGCCTGGGTCGATCGGCTGCGGAAGGACGTTTCCGGCGGCTTCCCCGAAAAGGTGACCGCGTTCCGCGACGAGATGGCCGTTCACGGCCGCTTCAAGCAGCCGTGTCCGGTGTGCGGGCTGCCGGTGCAACGGATCGTCTATGCGGCGAACGAATGCAATTACTGCGCGAGATGCCAGACCGGCGGCAAGCTGCTCGCCGACCGCTCGCTGTCGCGGCTGCTGAAGGACGACTGGCCCAAGTCAATCGACGAGCTGTAAGGACTCGGGGCTGGGGTGGGCTGGTGGCTCGGTCGGGCGAGGCCGGCGGCGTCCTTGCAATATTAAATCAACACATATAGATTTATAGATATGAAGGCGGCTTCAGCGCTTTACCGTCTGCTGGGCGATGAAGCGCGGCTGCGCCTGTTGCGGGTCCTGTCGAGGGAACGCCTGAACGTCACCGAGCTCACCGGCGTCCTCGGCCTCGCCCAGTCCGGCGTCTCGCGCCATCTCGGGATGCTGAAGGACGCCGGGCTCGTCGGCGAGGAACGCGACGGCGGCTTCAGCTACTACCGCCTCGCGCCGACGCTCAACGGCGGCGACGACGCGCTGACCTCGATGCTGCGCGGGCAGTTCGAGGTCGCCGCCGCCGATCCGGCCGTGCGCGCCGACGAGGCGCGGCTGCAGGAAGTGCTCCGCCTCCGCAAGGAGAACTTCGACGCGCACGCCGGCCCCGACACGCGCGACGCGCGGCAACTCGTGCCGGGCCGCAGCTGGGCGGCCTGGTCGCGCGCCCTTGGCCTGCTGATGCCGCGGGTGAAAGTCGCCGACCTCGGATGCGGAGAAGGCTACCTGACGATGGAAGCCGCCCGATGGGCGTCGCGCGTCGTCGCCGTCGACCGCTCGGCGTCGGTGCTGAAACGCGCCCGGGCGCTCGCGCAGCGGCGGCGGGTGTCGAATGTGATCTGGAAGAAAGGCGAGCTCGAGCAGTTGCCGATCCGCGACGGGGCGGTCGACGTCGCGATGCTGTCGCAGGCGCTGCACCACGCGCACGACCCGTCGCGCGCCGTCGCCGAGGCGTCGCGGATCACCGCGCCCGGCGGCCGCGTGCTGCTGCTCGATCTGCGCGCGCACCAGGAAGAATGGGTCCGCGCCAAGCTCGGCGATCGCCGCCTCGGCTTCGACGACGAGGAGCTGCGGCGGATGCTGACGGCGGCGGGACTGGCAGACGTGAAGGTCGGCGTCGGCGCACGCAAGGCCGGCGACCCGTTCACCGTGCTGATCGCGGCGGGACGGAAGGCCGCGCCGAAGGCGGCGAAAAACGCACGCACGACAAAAGGGAAGCGGAGCACCGATGAAGCCTGATGTTCGACACCAGCTCGAAGCGCTGCTGGCCACGCGGATCCTCGTGCTCGACGGCGCGATGGGAACGATGATTCAGCGCCACGCGCTCACCGAGAGCCGACTTCCGCGGCGACCGCTTCAGTGCGCATCCGCGCGAGCTGCGCGGCAACAACGACCTGCTGACGCTGACGCGGCCCGACATCATCAGCGAGATTCATCATCAATATCTCGAGGCCGGCAGCGACATCATCGAGACCAACACCTTCAGCAGCACCGCGATTGCCCAGGCCGACTACGGCATGCAGCCGATCGTCTACGAGCTGAACCGCGAAGGCGCGCGGCTGGCGAAGGCTGCCTGCGAGGAGTGGACGGCGCGGACGCCGGACCGCCCGCGCTTTGCCGCCGGCTCGATGGGGCCGACCAACCGCATCCTGTCGCTGTCGCCCGACGTCAACAACCCGGCGTTCCGGGCGATGACCTTCGACGAGCTGCGCGAGGCATACAAAGAGCAGGCGCGCGGGCTCATCGACGGCGGCTGCGATGTGCTGCTGCTCGAGACCATCGTCGACACGCTCAACGCAAAAGCCGGCATCGTCGCGATCGAAGAGGCGTTCGAGGAAACCGGCGTCCGACTGCCGCTGATGATTTCCGCGACGATCACCGACCGCAGCGGCCGGACGCTGTCGGGGCAGACGATCGACGCCTTCTGGGTGTCGATCGCGCATGCGCGGCCGTTCAGCGTCGGCATCAACTGCGCGCTCGGCGCGCGCGACATGCGGCCGTACCTCGCCGAGCTGGCGCGGATCGCAACCTGCTACGTCAGCTGCTATCCGAATGCGGGGCTGCCGAACGCGTTCGGCCAGTACGACGAGCGCCCCGCCGACACCGGCGGCTATCTGCACGAGTTCGCGACCGCCGGCTTCGTCAACATCGTCGGCGGGTGCTGCGGGACGACGCCGGATCACATCGGGCAGATCGCGCGGCGGGTGGACGGGTTGCCGCCGCGCGGAATTAAGAATTTGGAAGTGAGGAATTAAGAATTCGTACACCGAGTTCTCGGGGCTCGAAACGCTCACCATCAGGCCGGATTCCAATTTCCAGATGATCGGGGAGCGCACCAACGTGACCGGCTCGCTGCGCTTCGCGCGGCTGATCAAGGCCGGCGACTATACATCGGCGGCGCAGGTTGCGCTCGACCAGGTGCGCGGCGGCGCCAACCTCGTCGACGTCAACATGGACGAGGGGATGCTCGACTCGGAGCAGGCGATGACCGACTTCCTCAATTACATCGCCACCGAGCCCGACATCGCGCGCGTGCCGGTTGTCATCGACAGCTCGAAATGGTCGGTGATCCTGGCCGGCTTGAAGTGCGTCCAGGGCAAGCCGGTCGTCAACTCGATCAGCCTCAAGGAAGGCGAGGCGGACTTCCTCGCGAAGGCGGCCCTGGTGCGGCGCTACGGCGCCGGCGTCGTGGTGATGGCGTTCGACGAGCGTGGGCAGGCGGACACGATCGAGCGGAAGGTCGAGATCTGCAGCCGCGCCTACAAGCTCCTGACCGAGCGCGCCGGTTTCGAACCCTCCGACATCATCTTCGACCCGAACATCCTCGCGATCGCGACCGGGCTCGAGGAGCACAACGCCTACGCGATCAACTTCATCGAGGCGACGAGGCTGATCAAGGCGGCGTGCCCCGGGGTCAAGATCAGCGGCGGCATCAGCAACCTGTCGTTTTCCTTCCGCGGCAACGACATCGTCCGCGAGGCGATTCACTCGGCATTCCTCTACCACGCGATCAAGGCCGGCCTCGACATGGGCATCGTCAACGCCGGCCAGCTTGCCGTCTACGAGGACATCCCGAAGGATCTGCTCGAGCACGTCGAGGACATCATTTTCAACCGGCGCCCCGACGCGACCGAGCGGATGGTCGAGTTCGCGGCGACGGTCAAGGGTGAAGGCAAGAAGCGCGAGCAGGACACCGCGTGGCGTGATGCCACGGTCGAGGCGCGGCTGTCGCACGCGCTCGTCCATGGGGTCGTCGACTTCATCGAGGTCGACGTCGAGGAGGCGCGGCAGAAGTACGCGCGCCCGCTCGAAATCATCGAAGGGCCGCTGATGGACGGCATGAAAGTCGTCGGCGATCTCTTCGGCGCCGGCAAGATGTTCCTGCCGCAGGTGGTGAAGAGCGCGCGGGCGATGAAGAGGGCGGTCGCCTATCTCGAACCGTTCATGGCCGCCGAACGCGATGCACGCGCGGCAGCCGGCGGCGCCGCCGAGTCGGCGTCGAAAGGCAAGATCGTGCTCGCCACTGTCAAGGGCGACGTTCACGACATCGGCAAGAACATCGTCGGCGTGGTGCTCGGGTGCAACAGCTACGAGGTGGTCGATCTCGGGGTGATGGTGCCCGCCGACAAGATCCTGAAGACCGCGGTCGACGAGGGGGCGGACCTCATCGGCCTGAGCGGGCTGATCACGCCGTCGCTCGACGAGATGGTGTTCGTCGCAAAGGAAATGGAGCGCCGCGGCATCCACCTGCCGCTCCTCATCGGCGGCGCGACGACCAGCCGGCAGCATACGGCGGTCAAGATCGCGCCCGAATACCGCGACGCCACCGTCCACGTGCTCGACGCCTCGCGCGTCGTGGACGTCGTCTCGAGCCTGATGAGCGCGGAGCGGCGCGCGGCGTTCGAGCAGGGCAACCGCGAGCTGCAGACGAAGCTCCGCGAGCAGCACAGCGCGCGCCGCGAGCGGCCGCTCCTCGACTATCAGGCCGCGCTCGCCAACCGTTTCGCCGTCGACTGGGAGCACGAGCCGCTCCCCGAGCCTGCGTTCCTCGGGCGGCGCGTGCTGGCGGAGGTACCGCTCGACACCTTGATTCCGTACATCGACTGGACGTTCTTCTTCTCGGCGTGGGAGCTGAAGGGACGCTTTCCGGCGATTCTCGAGCATCCGCAGTACGGCAAGGCGGCGCGCGACCTGTACGACAACGCCAGGGTTCTGCTCGATCGGATCATGCGCGAGCGGCTGGTGACGGCCAGCGGCGTCTATGGCTTCTGGCCCTCGGCCAGCGAAGGGGACGACATCGTCGTCTATCGCGACCGTGAGCATACCGGCGAGCTCGTGCGCTTCAACCTGCTGCGGCAGCAGGAGGCGATCGCCGACGGCAAGCCGAATCTGTCGCTCGCAGACTTCATCGCGCCGCGCGGGCTCCCCGGGCGCACCGACTACCTGGGCGCCTTCGCGGTGACGGCCGGCCTCGGCGTCGACGATCTGGTTCGCGGCTTCGAACGCGATCTCGACGACTACAACGCGATCCTGGTCAAGGCGATCGCCGATCGCTTGGCCGAGGCGTTCGCCGCGTACCTGCACCATCAGTCGCGCAAGGACTGGGGCATCGATCAGCCGGTGAGGACAGAGGAGCTGATCCAGGAAGCGCATCGCGGCATCCGGCCGGCGTTCGGCTACCCGGCGTGCCCCGATCACAGCGAGAAGTTCAAGCTGTTCGAGTTGCTCGGCGCGGGTGATGTCGGGATGGCGCTGACCGAGAACGCCGCGATGATGCCAGCAGCGAGCGTCAGCGGCTTGTACTTCGCGCACCCGCAGGCGCGCTACTTCACCGTCGGGCGGCTCGGCGAGGATCAGATCGCGAGCTATGCGCGCCGAAAGGGGCAGTCAATTGATGCGGTCGAACGGTGGCTGACGCCGAATCTCTCGTATGAGCCAGCCCGCTGCTAATCGCGTAAAAGAACTATAAGTACGTTATTACGACTCTTTAGGCTTTAAATGACCTCATGTGGTATTCTGATCTCGGCCTCGTATAAATTTCCGGCCTGAGAGCAGAAGCCTAACGTGTTGATCGGTCGAAGTCTTAACGATAAATTCTGGCAACGCCCCAACCTCTTCGGTCTGGCGTCGCGGCCTGCTGGTGGCTGCACTCATCGTTGCCACGGCTTCATTCAGCTTTGCGGGCCAGGCTCGCCGCTTTTCGAATCTCGACCGCGAACTCAACCGCCGCGCCGCTTCCGCCCGGACAAAACAACTCTCGAGCGTGATCGTGCGCGTGAACGGTGCTGAACTTCCGGCGCCGCTTCGCAAGTACGCACGTCCCGGCAAGCTCGATCTCGTCAACGGTTATCTCCTCGACGTTCCCGACGCCGAACTGCACGTCGTCGCGAGCAATCCCGCGATCGCGTTTGCCAGCGTCAACGGTGTCGTTCAGGCCTTCAACTTCCGCACGAGCGTGCAGAGCGGCGCCTTCTTCGCCCGGCAGATGATGGGTCTGACCGGCGCGGGCGTTAGCGTCGCGGTGCTCGATTCGGGCATTGCCCCTGTTGACGACTTCGACCGGTGGCATGGATTCGGTCGAATGCCTGGTGTAGAGCCGTGTCACGTTTTTCAAGGATTTTCTCATCCCGAATCCGGCGCTCGGCAAAACCGAGGCGAGCTGCACGTCCCCCTGTGATCCGAACGGACACGGAACGCATGTCGCTGGCACCATCGCCGGCAACGGATTCGATTCGTTCGGCGAAAAATCGGGCATTGCCCCTGAAGCGTCCTTGATCGCGCTGCGCGTGCTCGGACGCGACGGCAGCGGTTCGCTCGCCGGCGTGCTCAACGCGCTGGAGTGGGTGCGCGCGAACGCCAGGGCGCGCAACATCCGAGTAGTGAACCTCTCGTTCGGGATGGTGCCGACCGGCAGCCTCCCGGAAGACGGCTCGATCGCGGCGCTGCTCGACGAGGATCCGCTGGCGGTGGCGACCAAGGCGCTCGTGGACGCCGGCATCTTCGTCGTCGGCGCGGGCGGCAATTTCGGGCAGATCGCGTGTGCCGGACTGCCGAACCGTCCGACGCCCGATCCGGCGACCGGGAAATGCGACGTCTGGGGCGGCATCACCGCGCCCGGCACCTATCCGTGGGTCTTCACCGCCGGCGCCAACAGCTCCAAAGGCACCTTCGGCCGCGACGATGACGCGCGTGCGGCGTTCAGCTCACGGGGACCGGCGTTTCCGCTGCAGAACGCGAAGCCGGACCTTCTCGCCGGCGCGGTGGGCATCGAATCGGCGGCGGCGCCAGGCAGCGCGCTCTATCAGAGCGCGTCGCGGCTCGGCTTCCTGATCCCCGGCGCGTTTCCGATGGCGACGCTGCCCTACATGGCGCTGAGCGGCACGAGCCAGGCGACGGCGGTGGTCAGCGGCGTCGCCGCGCTGATGCTGCAGGCGAACCCCCGGCTGACGCCGAACTTGATGAAGGCGATCCTGCAGTTCACCGCCGAGGATCGCGTCGGCTCGAACGCGCTCGAGGACGGCGCCGGCTTCCTGAACGCGCTCGGCGCAGTGCGCCTCTCGCGCTTCTACGCCACCGCACGCAGAGGTCAGCGCGTGCCGGTGCAGCCGATCTGGAGCAAGCACTTCATCTGGGGCAACCACGAGATGTCGGGCGGCATCATGCTGCCCGGTGCGAACGCGTGGCAGCTCGGCGTCGTGTGGGGCACGCCGCGTGTCAACGGCAACACCGGCGACAACGTCGTGTGGGGCACGGCGTGCGGCCTCGGCGACTGCGGCGACAACATCGTCTGGGGTACGTCCAGCGGCGACAACATCGTCTGGGGAACCTCCGATGGCGACAACGTTGTCTGGGGCACCGCGGGAAGCGGCGATAACGTCGTGTGGGGCACGTCTGCCGACGGCGACAACGTGGTGTGGGGAACCGACTGCGGCGGCCAGGACTGCGGCGGCAACGTCGTCTGGGGGACTGCGGCGTCGGGCGACAACGTCGTGTGGGGCACGGCGAGCGCCGGCGACAACGTGGTCTGGGGCACGTCGGCGAGCGGCGATAACGTCGTCTGGGGCACGAACAGCAACGGCGACAACATCGTCTGGGGCACTTCCTTCGGCGGCGACAACGTGGTCTGGGGCACGGCTGCCGACGGCGACAACGTGGTGTGGGGCACCGTCAACGCTGATGCCGGCACCGTCTGGGACACCGCTGCTGACGGCGATAACGTCGTCTGGGGCACTGACGGCGACAACGTTGTGTGGGGGACAGACGGCGACAACGTCGTCTGGGGGACGGGCCGGCTGCGCGAGCCGCTCTCGCAGACCGATTGGTACCGGCTCTTCCTGCACCGTCGATTCTCGATGTGGTGGGTCGCCAACGAGTTCGGCGATCGGTTCGTTTCGCGGAATGGCCGCGTGGTGTTCAGGCCGCTGAAGATCCCGAAGCGGCGCTTGCGTTAGTCCGACTCCGAGGCGGGCGCGCTCTCCGCGGCCTGCAGCATTCCATCCCGACCACAGACCGGCGCGGTTTCCTCGCGCCGGTCATTTCATCATCAGAACAGCCGCCGAGCGTGCCATTAAGCGCCTTCGATAGGACAATTACAACATTTGTACATGACTTTAAACGACAATGAATGACTTATAGACACTTTAGAGTGCTCTATTTTGACAATCGTGAATCGAAATTGATCATCGCAGGTAACCCTAAATGTATAAGTGTTTTAGTGTGAGTTTAGGGTACCAACCAAAACAGCATGTATCTGAATAGCACAAGACGTCGACTTCCTGACGACTTGGTTCAAACACCGTAAGTTATTATTTTAAAGAGTGTTATGCCGATAATCAGCACCATGGTTCAGTTGGTCGTACTTTTGCTCTCTTTGAGCACGCTATGATTCTGTTCAACTCCAACCAGGCACCTCGACGGAAAGCCGTCTGGGGGCCGAAACGCACCGTCGCAATCGGCGTCGGGCTTCTTCTCCTCGCGATGGCCCCACAGGCCGACGCTGAGGGGCGGCACCGCCGTTCCGGCGAACGTAAACAGTCTGGCGTGCGCAGCGCGCGCGTCAAGGACTATCGCGTCGACGACGAGCTCTCGAAGCGGTCGAACGATCGCTACCGCAGCACCGCCACGACGCGCGTCATCGTGACGCTCGTGCCGGGCGGCAAGCTGCCGACCGACGTGAAGCGCTACCTGCGGCGCGTCGGCCCGGTCGAGACGCTCGACCTGATCAACGCCCTGGTGCTCGACCTGCCGAACGGGCTGGTCAAGCAGCTGGCGGCGAGCCCCGCGGTGGCGCGCATTCAGTACGACCGGCCGATCGCGACCCACAACTACCGCACCACGGTCACCGTCGGCTCGCGCAGCGTGCAGGAGTCGTACGGCTACAACGGCGCCGGCATCGGCGTCGCGGTGATCGACTCGGGCATCTCGAGCTGGCACGACGACTTCACCAACAAGACCTCGAAGCTGTTCCCGTATGGCAACCAGCGCGTGGCCAAGTTCGTCGACTTCGTCAACGGCCGCTCGCTGCCCTATGACGACAACGGCCATGGCACGCACGTCTCGGGCATCATCGCCGGCAACGGCCAGGACTCGCCGAACAGCGAGAAGCAGGGCGTCGCGCCGGGGGCGTCGATCATCTCGTTGAAGGTGCTCGACCAGAACGGCCAGGGCACGATCAGCAACATCATCGCGGCGCTCGGCTGGATCAAGACCAACGCGAAGACCTACAACATCCGCGTCGTCAACATGTCGGTCGGCGCGGCGATCCGCGAATCCTACTGGACCGACCCGCTGACCCTCGCGGTGAAAGCGGTGACCGACCAGGGCATCACCGTGGTGACCGCGGCCGGCAACATGGGCAAGAACGCGCAGGGCGAACTGCAGTACGGCGCGATCACGGCGCCGGGCAACGCGCCCTGGGTGCTGACCGTCGGCGCCTCGAGCACCAACGGCACGCTGACGCGCAGCGACGACCGGATGGCGGGCTTCAGCTCGTCGGGGCCGACCTTCATCGACTTCGACTCGAAGCCGGACCTGGTCGCGCCGGGGCAGGGCACGATCTCGCTGGCCGCGCCGGGCAGCACGTTCTACATCACCAAGACCGCCTACCTGCTGACCGGCAAGCTCGGGCTCAACCTCGGCACCAAGCCGTATCTGACGCTGAGCGGCACCAGCATGGCGGCGCCGGTCGTCGCGGGCACGGTCGCGCTGATGCTGCAGGCGAACCCGACCCTGACGCCGAACCTGATCAAGGCGATCCTGCAGTACACGGCGCAGAAGTATCCGGGCTACAGCCCGCTGCGCCAGGGCGGCGGCTTCCTCAACACGCTCGGCGCCGTGCGCCTGGCGCTGTTCTACAAGTACGGCAAGCCGGGCGACCACCTGCCGGTGCAGTCGGTATGGAGCCGCCAGATCATCTGGGGCAACCATCGGCTGAAGGGCGGCGTGATTTCGCCGACCGCCAACGCCTGGGGCAACAACGTCGTGTGGGGCGTGGCGAAGACGAAGGGCCTGTCGGGCGATAACGTCGTGTGGGGCACCGCCTACGCCGGCGACAACGTGGTCTGGGGCACGTCGGCGGGCGACAACGTCGTCTGGGGCACGGCCGGCGGCGACAACGTCGTCTGGGGCACCTCGTTCAGCGGCGACAACGTGGTCTGGGGCACGGCCTACGGCGGCGACAACGTCGTGTGGGGCACCGACTGCGGCGGCGCCGATTGCGACAACACGGTGTGGGGCACGGCGTCGGACGGCGACAACATCATCTGGGGCACGGCCAACGACGGCGACAACGTCGTGTGGGGCACCTCGACCGACCCGAACGTCATCTGGTCGACGTCGAGTGAAGACGACACGACCTGGGGCAGCAGCGGCGACGACCAGGTGGTCTACCCGGAAAGCAGCAGCGACCCGTTGCCGGTCAATCCGTTCGGCGTCGAAGTGCCGCTGGTGCTGCCGTCGCTCGAACCGGTCGTGGGCTCGGTCCTCTCGGTCCTCCCGGTTTCCCTCGGAGGCATCTAATCATGGAGAAGATGCCTTACCGCATCGAACTCGATACCGTGACGATGCCGCCGGCGGTTGCGCCGGTGGTCAGCAGCAACTGGCAGCAGGGGCTGCCGACGCTGGCCGGTGAGCAGGTCGTTCTGCGCGAGCTGCGCGCGTCGGATGCGGCATCGCTGTTCGCGCTCCTCACGACTGAAGAAGTGTCGCGGTTCATCTCGCCGCCCCCGACCACGGTCGAAGGCTTCGAGCGTTTCATCGCCTGGACCCTGCGGCAGCGCCTCGCCGGCACCTACGCGTGCTTCGCGGTAACGCTGCGCGGCTTCGACACCGCGATCGGTATCTTCCAGATCCGCGAGCTGCAGCCCGGCTTCGGCACCGCCGAGTGGGGCTTCGCCATCGGGTCGCCGTTCTGGGGCACGGGCGTGTTCGAGGATGGCGCCGAGCTGGTGCTCGACTTCGCGTTCGACCGCATCGGCGTGCATCGCCTCGAAGCGCGGGCCGCGGTGCCGAACGGACGCGGCAACGGCGCGCTGCAGAAGATCGGCGCCGTGCAGGAATGCGTCCTGCGGAAATCGTTCCAGCGCAACGGACAGTATCTCGACCAGGTGCTCTACGCGATCCTCGACTCCGACCGCCGCGAAGCGACCGCGGCGGTTCGGGTGCACTGAGCGTCACGCTCTCTTCGTTCCTTCGTGTGGTGGAAAGGGCCGGCTGCAAGCCGGCCTTTTTTCTTTTTACGCTGCGTCCGCCCCTGACCTGAAAGCGTTTTCCAATCTGTGTAGTGTCCGGCCTTCAGGCGGACCTCGCGAGAGTCCGGTTGAAGCCGGACACTACGAACGACACAGAAATGGAAGTCGCTCTAATCCTCGTCTCATCGTCCGCCAGGAGAATCGCATCGTCGTGCGATCGCGCGCGCCAGGCGTATCCGCGCCAGACGTGCGTAGTGTCCGCCTCCAGGCGGACCGGTGAGTCGTGTACAAAACAAAAGGGCCGGCGCGATGCCGACCCTTTTGCGTTGACTCGCGGCAGCCCTGAAGGGCTGCGCTACGTTGAACGCGTTGCAGCCCTGAAGGGCTGCGCTACTTGTTGATGACGACGGCCGTCAGCGTGCCGCGGAGCCAGGGCACGAGCGTCGGCGATCCCGAGACGATCGCGTTCGACCCATTGTTGCCGACCAGCTGCGCGGCGACGCGATAGACGTACGACCCGGGTTTCTCGGAGTCAACGACCGACAGCGACCAGTTCGTCACCGCCTGTTGCCGAACAGGTTGAACGCGAAGATGCGACGACGTCCGATGAGTTTGCCGAATTCGCCTGGCGGTGCGGGGTTCGCCGGCGAGTCGACGAACAGAAAGATGTCGACGATCACGTACTGCCTGACCAACGACGAATTCACCTGCACTCCGCCGTCGGTCGAGACGACCACACCCGCCGCCGACTCGGTCACGCTGACACCGAGCGACAGGTCCGGGACGTTGACAATCGGTGCGGGAGTGTTTGGAACCGCGGGAACCGGGGGAAACACGAAATTCCCCGACAACGCCATCCCGGCGCCCTGGCCGGCTGTGCCGCTCTTGCCGTTGCAGACCGGGACCACGTTGCCGTTGCCGTCGGTCACGAGCGCGCCGCCCTCGAGCCCGCAGGGCCGGTACCCGGCGGCACCGGCGGAATCTCCGCGACGGTCGCGCCGATGCCGTTACTGCCGTTGAGCCCGGGTGCTCCCTGCTCGCCGCGTTCGCCGCGCGCAGCGAAGAGCGACCATGAGTCGCTCGGTGCCGACGGATCGACGCCGAGCGAATCCCCGAGTGCGATGTACGCACTGCCGAGGTTCGTGACGACGTCGCGCTCGAGGTAGTTGGTGTTTGCGTCCCACTCGCCGCGGAAGGCGAAGCCGTCACCCTGCGGCCCGGTCTGTCCGGTGGGTCCGATCGGCCCGATAGGACCTTGAGGGCCTGCGGGTCCGCCCGGACCGGCTGGACCTTGCGGTCCGGGCGGTCCGACGACGTTATCCTCGAGCTGGGTGTAGAACTCGTCGGAATCGCAGTCGAAGGACCCGCCAGTCGTGCACGCTCGGCTGGACCAGCCACCCGTCGGCTCGCCGGACTGATCCCAGGGAACCGGCGGACGGCACGTGGGCGTCGATTGATCGGTGACGTTCCACGGTCGAACTAAACGCGTCTTCCCGTCGTTCTTACCGTAACAGACGGGCACAAGCGTTGGGTACGAGCTCGGCAGTCGGGCTGACGTGCTTCCGACCACGCTATCGTTGCCGCGCCGTTGAGGTTCTTCCCTGTCCTTGCCGGAGTGTGGTTCCGCAGCAACGAGTACGGCCGCCGAACTGCTGAGCGCCGCCGCTACGAGGACGAGTGAAGAAACCTTGCAAAAAAACCGTGTAACTAAAAAAGCATTTCGTAGAACAAAGGGTCCCATAAACGTCCTCTGAATGCGCACGATATCATAACTCTGTCATTTAACAGCTTGACTTTATGGGCTGCATCCAACAATCATGTGCACCTCAGCGCATTCATACATTTCGCTTCATCGGTTTAATATCTCGAAAGAGCGCCATGATCTGTCCACGTTCTGGGTCGAAGTTTCCCTGGAATCCTGATTTCCCGCGGGTTTTCTCGACTTCGTTCGTTCTCGCGCTCGTTCTGTCGGTCGTCGGCGTGCTGTCGAGCACGATCGCTGCCGATGCGCAGACGCGGTTGGACAACGAGCTCGTGTTTCAGGCCGCGCGCGACGCCGCAGTATCCCGCAATACCCGCGCGATTGTGATGCTCCGGCCGGGCGCCGCTCTGCCCGCCGAGTTTGTCCCTTACGCCACCCGTCGCCTCCGCATCATCGACGGCTACGTCGTCAGCGTACCCAATGATGTGCTGGCGCGCCTCGCCGGCAGTCCCGCAGTCACCGCCATCCACACCGATCGGCCCGCGACCAAGTACGACTACCGGACCTCCGCTGACCGTCGGCTCGCTCGCAGTCAATCAGTCGATCGGCTTCACCGGCTCGGGCATTGGCATCGCCGTCATCGACTCCGGCGTTGCCCCCTGGCACGACGACCTGACCAACCGCGCGGGAACCCAGTATCCGTACGGGAATCAGCGTGTTGCCGCGTTTGTCGACTTCGTCGGCGGCTCCGCGTTCCCCTACGACGATAACGGCCACGGCACGCACGTCGCCGGCATCATCGCCGGAAACGGGTACGACTCGAACGGGCAGAAAGCCGGCGTCGCTCCTGATGCGGATCTCGTTTCGCTGAAAGTCCTCGACGCCAGCGGCCGCGGAAACATCAGCAACGTTATTGCCGCCCTCGACTGGGTGCTCGAACATCGCGCCGATCACAACATCCGCGTCGTCAACCTCTCGGTTGGCGCTGCAGTCCACGAATCGTACCTGACTGATCCGCTGACGCTCGCGGCCAAGCGTGTCGTCGAATCTGGCGTGGTCGTCGTTTCCGCGGCGGGCAACTTCGGCAAGAACGCCGAGGGGCTTGCGCAGTACGGCGGCATCAACGCGCCGGGGAACGCGCCGTGGGTCCTCACTGTCGGCGCATCGACAACAAACGGCACGGTTACACGGTCGGACGATACAACTGCAAGCTTCAGTTCGCGCGGTCCGACCTACCTCGACTGGTCCGCGAAGCCCGATCTCGTTGCGCCCGGCGTCGGCACCGTCTCGCTGGTGGATGCGGCAAGCGAATTCTTCTTCAGCAAGGCGCCGTACCTGGTCACGGGCACGATCCCGACGGCGTTCCCGCCGTACCTGAGCCTGAGCGGCACGAGCATGGCCGCGCCGGTCGTGTCGGGCACCATCGCGCTGATGCTGCAGGCCAACCCGGCGCTGACGCCGAACGCAATCAAGGCGATTCTGCAGTACACCTCGCAGGCCTACGACGGTGAGAACACGCTGACGCAGGGCGCCGGATACCTCAACGCCCTCGGCGCCGTCCGGCTCGCACGCTTCTACTACACCGCGAAGCCTGGCGATCGCTACCCCGGCCAGCAGATGTGGGCGAAGCACATCGTCTGGGGCAACCATCTGCTCTCGGACGGCGTGATCCTGCCGACCGGCAACGCGTGGGCGCTGAACACGACGTGGGGTGCCGCCAAGACGAACAGCGGCGACAACATCGTGTGGGGCACCCAGGGAACTGGCGACAACATCGTCTGGGGCACTGCGCACGGCGACAACATCGTCTGGGGCACCAACATCGTCTGGGGCACCTCGACCGGCGACAACATCGTCTGGGGCACTGCCAGCGATGGCGACAACATCGTCTGGGGTACCGCCGGTGCTGGCGACAACATCGTTTGGGGCACCGCAGTCGACGGCGACAACATCGTCTGGGGGACCGGGTCCGGCGGCGACAACATCGTCTGGGGCACCGACTGCGGCGGCGCCGACTGCACCGACGTCGTCTGGGGCACCAACATCGTCTCGGGTACCTCGGGCGGCGACAACATCGTGTGGGGCACCGCCAAGGCCGGCGATAACATCGTCTGGGGCACCGACGGCAGCGGCGACAACATCGTCTGGGGAACCGAGAGCGGCGACAACATCGTTTGGGGCACGGTTCCGCCGGCGACAACATCGTCTGGGGCACCGACTCGGGCGATAACATCGTCTGGGGCACCGCGGGCGCCGGCGACAACATCGTCTGGGGTACCGTCAACGGTACCGTCTTCTCGTGGGTGGAGACCACCCAGGGCATTCCGATGCTCGTCGGCGAGATCGATGCGCTGACCGACGCGCAGATCTTCGCGGTCCTGAGTCACGGGCCGGCGGCATCCACGCCGCCGCCGATCGTCGACCACCGCAGGGCGACATTCGAGCCGCCACCGTCGCCATTGACGAGCGGGACACTCGACGACGTCGGAGGCGCCGACCCAGGGTGAGGTGCGCGATTCAGAATCCGAGCGATAGAGCAGTCGCCGAACCCGCGGAAACGGCCGCCGAGCACTCCGGCTGTGGCGGTGGCGCCCGAGAGACCCGTACGGGTAGCAGCGTGGAAACACGCCCGCCTCGTCGGGTCAGTCGCAAACGTTTTCGTCGGAGCCGGAAGTGAGCGTCGCACTCGCGGTTGCCGCCGCTCCCGAATCGACGCCAGCGATAGCCGTGGAACCCGCGCCGTCAGCTTCTGCGACCGAACCATTTGCGGCATCCGCGCCTGCGGCCGCATCCGATCAACCGACTGCTTCGACAACCGAGTCCTCAGCGACGCCAACGCCCGATCCCTCAACCGACCCAGCGGCGGCTGGCACGGGCGGAGGCCTCTAACCATGGAAAAGATGCCCTATCAGCCGGACGCCGACATCTGTCGCCCCGGTCTTGTTTCAGTTGCTGCTCTCCAGCTGCCGACGTCGAGCCTGACCTCGGATTGGCGCCAGTCGCTCCCGGTGCTGAACGGCGAGCACGTCGTGCTTCGCGAACTGCGCGCGTCCGACGCCCGGTCGCTGCACGCGCTGCTCACGACCGAAGAGGTTTCCCGCTTCATCTCGCCGCCACCGACGACGGTCGATGGCTTCGAGCGTTTCATCGCCTGGGCGCTCCGGCAGCGCGCTGCCGGCAGCTACGCGTGCTACGCCGTGACGCTGCGCGGCTTCGACACCGCGATCGGCCTGTTCCAGGTGCGTGAAATGGAGCGCGGCTTCGGCACGGCCGAATGGGGCTTCGCGCTCGGGTCGGCGTTCTGGGGCACGGGGCTCTTCCAGGAGAGTGCCGGGCTCGTTCTCGAGTTCGTGTTCGAGACGCTCGGCGTGCACCGCCTCGAGGCTCGCGCCGCCTTGCTGAACAAGCGCGGCACCGGCGCGCTGCGGAAGATCGGCGCGGTTCAGGAGTGCGTCCTGCGCGGATCGCTCGAACGCAACGGCGAGTTCCTCGACCAGGCGCTCTACTCGGTGCTCGACTTCGACTGGCGCGCGTCGCGCCGCCTGATGGCGATCCCCACCGTGATGAACTAGCTTATCCCTTCGGGCAAGTAGGGCACCCCTTGAGGGGTGCCCCAGACCGCCTGGTGGGTCCCTCTCACTCTCCCCTCAGCACACGTACCGGATCGGCGCGAGCCGCGCGCGACGCCGGAACCAGGCACGCCGCAAGGCCGACCAGCGCCAGCAGGATCGTGACGACGACATAGGGACCCGGATCACCCGGTCTTACCTCGAACAGCAACCCTCGCATCGCCACCGCCGTAGCCCTCGCACCGGCAAGGCCTGCAACCAGCCCGATGACGACCGCGGCGAAGTCGGTGCGCAGCACCAGCGCGACCAGGCCGCTCGGGGGTGCACCCAGCGCAGCGCGGATCCCCAGCTCGCGCGATCGAGCCGCCACCGCGTGCGCGCTCACCGCGTAGATGCCGCACGCGGTCAGCGCCAGGGCCGCGTATCCGAACAGCGCCACGATCCACGCGTTGAACTTGCGGGCTGCGAGGCTGCCGTCGATCGCCTCCTCGAGCGTTCGCACCGAGGCCGCCGGCACGTCGGGATCCGCCTCGGCGAGCGCGGCCCGCGCCGCCGCGGCGAGCGCGATCGGGCTGCCGGCCGTGCGCATCACCCAGAACTGGTTGTTCTTGATCCACACGACGCTCGGCTCCGGCAGTTGCGCGAACGGCACGTAGAGGTCGAGCGTCGGCGCGCCGTCAAGGCCGAAGTGCTTGACGTCGTTGACGACGGCGACGATCTCCACGAGTTGATCGATCCGCGATCCCGGCTCGATGCGAAGCCGTGCGCCAATCGGATCCTGGCCGGGCCAGAGCCGATCCGCCATCGTCTTGTTGATCGCGGCGACCTCGATCGTCCCGGCGCGATCGCGCTCGGTGAACGCGCGGCCGGCGAGCAGGCGGATGCCGACGGCGCCAAAGTAGCCGGGTGACACGATGCGGTACTCGGCCTCGGACATCTCCTCGCGGCGAACCGGCCGCCCGTCGACGATCACGTCGACGGACGCGCGCATCCCGCTCAATGGGATCAGGCTGACGCCGCCAACCTCGTCGACGCCAGGCAGCGCCCGCAGCCGGGCCTCGAGCCGCTGCTGAAACGTCAGCACCGACTCGCGATCCGGATAACGCTCGCGGGCCAGCGACAGCCGCATCGAGAGGACGCGCCCGGCATCGAAGCCCGGGTCGATCTGCTGCACTCGCCGCAGGCTCTGGACAAATAGCGCGGTGGCGACGGCGAGCACCAGCGAGATTGCCACTTCGGCCGAGACCAGCCCACGGCGAACTGCGAGCGACTGGGATGCGCCGCCAGTCGCACCGTTGCCGCGCAGGTGGGCCGCCGGGTCGACGCGGCTCATGCGAACGGCCGGCCACAGGCCGACGGCGGCACCCGTCGCCAGCGTCGAGGCCAGCGCGAACAGCACCACGATCGGATCCAGCGACACCTCGCCGGCGCGCGGCATCGTTGCCGGTGCGAGGGCGAGCAGCAGCCGCGTCTGCCAGGCAGCGAGCAGCAACCCGATCGCGCCCGCTGCGAAGCACGGCAGGAGCGTCTCGATCAGCAACTGCGCCGCCAGCCTCCGCCGGCTGATACCGAGTGCCGCCCGCACCGCCAGCTCCCGCTGCCGCGCCGCGGTTCGGGCCAGCGAGAGGCTCGCGAGGTTGACGCACGCGAGGAAGAGCACGAGCAGCACCGCGCCGAGCAGCAGACGCAGCGTGACGGCGTAGTCGCCGACGATCTGGTCGTGGAGCGGCGTGAAGCGAATGGCGATCTTTCGCGCGTTGACCTCCGGCCTCAGCCGGCGGAGCTCTCCGGCGACGAGCGTCATCGCCTGTTCGCCCTGGGCACGCGTCACACCCGGCCGCAGCCGCGCGATCAGCCGCAGAAAGCCGACGTCGCCCTCCACCCGCCGGGCTTCGGCTTCGACGATCGGCACCGCCAGCTCGGCTTCGCGAATCGGAAACACGAAAGACCGCGGAAGGACGCCGACGATCGTGTAGTTCGCGTTGTTCAGCGTCAGCACCCGGCCGACGACTCCCGGATCGCCGCCGAACCGGCGCGTCCACAGGCCGTGGCCGAGGACGACGGCGCGTCCATCGGCGGCGTCGGATTCGACGAATGCGCGCCCGGAGGCCGCGCCGACCTGCAGCACCGCAAACGCGTTCGCGGACGTGCGCATGCCCTGGAGGCGCTCTGCTGCGCCCAGGCCCGTGAGGTTCGCGCTCCACGGCGCGAACGCGCCGATGATCTCGGCGCCGGTATCGCGATCCGAAAGGTCGACGTAGTCCTGGATCGTAAATGGCCCGCGGCTTCCGTCCGGCCGCATCGACCAGAGCCACATCAACTGCTGCGGGCTGCCGTACGGGAGCGGCCGCAGCACCACCGCGTTGAGCACGCTGAACATCGCCACCGAGGCGCCGATCCCGAGCGTCAGCACGGCGATCTGCAGGGCGGTGAAGAGCGGCTGCCGGCGTGCAAGCCGCGCGGCGGCGCGACATTCCGATGCGAGCGCGTGGAGGCGGCTCATCGCGCACCTTCCGGCGCTGCCTGGCGCGCGAGGTGCGCGGCCTCGGCTTTCGACAGCGCGAACGGACGCGGTTCCGGTGCGACGAGCGCCAGCGGCACATGCGCCGGCCGCATCAGCCCGGCGCGGGCATGGGCGGTCGTGCGCAGGGCATAGTGTCCAATCTCGTGCGCGAGGACGCGGCCGACGACCCGGCCGACGATCCGTTCGCGCATCAGCGGTGGCCACTGCGATTCGGCCGCGCCGAGCACCCGCACGCCCGAGACGAGCCGGAGGATGTCGGCGAGGTACACCGCAATCACGGGCGCCGGCTTCCCCTGGGGGTCTAAGCCGATCGCCCCGAGCGGCCGCGACACCGCTGATTCCGCGGCACGCGGTGTTTCGACGATCGCAACGGTGACGACCCCGGGACGATCGCGCCGATCATCAGGGCACGCGGTGATCACGATGCCGTGTGGCGACCACAATCGTGCGGCCTCGTCGACCGCGGTCGTCCGCGTCAAAGGGGAGAGGACGGCGTCGGGCGGAAACGCGAGCGACAGCTGCAGCAGGAAGGTGACCATGTCGCATCCTAGACAGCGGCGATACATGAGGGAAATTCTTTGTCATCATCATCATGATGAAGTACCCTCATGCGCATGGATCTGGAAGTCCGGCACCTGCAGCTGGTCGCCGCGGTCGCCGAGATGGGCAGCCTGACGCGCGCCGGCGATCGGCTGCACCTGACCCAGTCCGCGCTCAGCCACCAGCTGCGCGGCATCGAATCGCGGCTCGGCGCCGCGCTGTTCCTGCGCGTCGGCAAGCGGCTGGTGCTGACGCCGGCCGGCGAGCGGCTGCTGGCGTCGGCGAAGGACATCCTCGAGCGGCTCGCGCAGGCGGAAGAGGACATCCGGCGGATGGGTAAGGAGCACGCGGGCGTGCTGCGGATCACGACCGAGTGCTACACCTGCTATCACTGGCTGCCGCCGCTGCTGATGCGCTACCGGCGCAAGTTCCCGCGCGTCGAGGTCCGGATCGACGTCGAGGCGACGCGCGCGCCGATCGAAGGGCTGTTGTCCGGCCGGGTCGATCTGGCGATCGTCAGCACGGCTGTGTCGGATCGGCGTCTGGCGTCGCGGAAGCTGTTCGAGGACGAGGTCGTGCTGATCGCCGCGCGCGATCACCGCTTCGCGCAGCAGGCGCACGTCAGGCTGAGCGAGCTGCGCGACGAGACGTTCTACATCTATCCGCCGCGCGAGGAGAGCCGGGTGCTGCAGGAGGTCCTGCTCCCGGCCGGTATCTCGCCGCGGATCGAGGAAGTGCAGTTGACCGAGGCGATCACCGAGCTGGTGAAAGCCGGCCTGGGCGTTGCGGCGCTGGCACGCTGGGCGGTGCAGCCCCTCGTCGACGCCGGCGCGATTGTCGCCCGGCCGCTCACCTCACGCGGCGTGCACCGCCAGTGGCGGGCGGCGATGCCGAAGGATCTCGCCCGCGCCGACTACATCAAGGAGTTCATCGATCTGCTCGAGACGCACGCGCCGAACTCGAAGCAGCGCCAGGGCGCCGCGGCTCGTCAACGCACGGAACGCGGGCTGACGCCGGCCGCCCTGCCGGGCACCCCGACGGCCGCCGCCATCGCTGGCGCGCCGGTCGGTTCCGCCTTCGAGCATGTCTTCCTTCGCGTTGTAGACAATCACCTGCGCGACGCCCTGGCTGCCACCCTCGCGCAGCGTGTGCCCGCGGCGCTCGAGCTCGGCGGTCGTGTCGGCCGAGAGGCCGAATTTCTCGAAGTCGATCCGGTCGGGCAGCCACTGATGGTGGAAGCGCGGCGCGTCGATCGCTTCCTGCGCGTTCATCCCGAAGTCGACCACGTCGACGATCGTCTCGAGCACGGTGTTGATGATCGTGCGTCCGCCCGGGCTGCCGCTGACCATGAACAGCTGCCCGTCCTTCGCGAGGATCGTCGGCGTCATGCTCGAGAGCATCCGCTTGCCCGGCTCCGCGAGGTTCGGCTTCGTTCCCACCAGCCCCTCGGCCGTCGTCAGCTCGGGCCCGGCGTTGAAGTCGCCCATCTCGTTGTTGAGGAGGAAGCCGGCGCCGGGGACGACGATCTTCACGCCGTAGCCCTGCTCGAGCGTGTAGGTCATCGACACGGCGTTGCGCTCGCCGTCGACGACCGAGATGTGCGTCGTCTCGTCGCTTTCGTGCGGCCACTCGAAGGTCGTCGGCGACGCCTTCGCGGCCTTCTTCTGGTCGATCGACTTCCGCAGATCGGTGGCGTACTCCTTCGAGATGAGCCGCGCGATCGGCATGTCCTTGTTGAAATCGGGATCGCCGAGGTGGTGAGCGCGGTCCGCGTAGGCGCGCTTCATCGCCTCGGTCATCAGGTGCACCGTGTTCGCGGACGCGAAGCCCATCGAGGCGAGGTCGTATCCCTCGAGGACGTTGAGCATTTCGATCAGGGCGACGCCGCCGGAGCTGGCCGGCGGCATCGAGATCACCTCGTGGCCGCGATAGCTGCCGCGGACCGGCGTCCGCTTCTTCGCCGCGTAGTTCTTCAGATCGTCGCGCGTGATCAGGCCGCCGTTCGCCAGCATCTCCTTTTCGAGCAGCATCGCTGTCTCGCCCTGATAGAAGCCGGCCGGGCCCTGAGCGGAGATGCGCTCGAGCGTGCGCGCGAGGTCGGGCTGCTTCAGCGTCTCGCCGGCTTCGTAGGGCGTGCCGTTTTTCGAGAACTGCGCCACCGACGCCGGGTATTTCTGCATCGTCCGCATCACGTTCTTGAGCGAGCGCGCCAGCCCTTCGGTGACGATGAAGCCATCGCGCGCGAGTGCGACCGACGGATCGACCAGCCGCTTCCACGGCAGCTTGCCCTGTTCCTTCCAGGCCAGGTGCAGCCCCGCGACCGTCCCCGGGACGCCGACCGCGAGGTGGCTGTTATGGTGCACCTCGGCGCTGTACTTTCCGTCCTTGAGGAACATCGTCGGCGACGCCTTCGCCGGCGCCATCTCGCGGAAGTCGTAGGCAACAGGTTCACCCTTTGCCGGCCGGTAAACGATGAAGCCGCCGCCGCCGATGTTGCCGGCGGTCGGGTGAACGACCGCCAGCGCGAACGCGGTGGCGACCACGGCGTCGATCGCCGTGCCGCCGGCGGCGACGACGTCGGCGCCGATCTGCGACGCGATCGCGTTCTGCGACGCGACCATGCCCCGCTGCGCGCGGGTCGGCACCGAGCTCGCGCCGGACGCGACGGTGAGGGCGACGCAAACCGCGAGGGAAAGAAAAGTCCGTCTGAGCATGCGCGAATTATACGAGGTCGTGCGCGCGACCGGGAGGGCGACGATCGCTTCCCGGCGCCTGCTCAACCGCAGCGATCGCTGAGAACGCAGAGTCCTTTTTTCAAAAGACTAGACCTTCTTGTTCTTCCACTTGCCCCGGCGGAAGACCGCTGCGCTGACGAACGACATCGCCGAGAACGCGATCGCGATTGCCCAGAACACGCCTGCGGGGCCGAACCCGGCACTCGTCGCCAGCAGGTAGGCGAGCGGCAGTTCGCCGAGCCAGAGGCACAGGATGTTGATGAGCGTCGGCGTCATCGTGTCGCCGGCGCCGTTGAACGATTGCGTCAGCACGTAGCCGGCCGCGTAGAAGGGAAAGCCGGCGCTGATGATGCGCAGGCCGCGGACGGCGATCGGTGCCACCTCGGGATCGCTCGTGAACCCGGCGACGATGACGTCGGCGAGCGCGACGAAGACGAGGCCGATCGTGCCAAGGAAGACGACGTTGTACCAGGTCGCGCGCCAGACCGACGCTTCCGCGCGCTCCGGCTTGCCGGCGCCGAGATTCTGGCCGACCAGCGTCGCCGCCGCGTTCGACAGCCCCCACGACGGCAGCAGCACGAACATCACGATCCGGATCGCGATCGTGCACCCGGCGACGGCGACGCTGCCGAACGTGGCCAGGATGCGGATCAGGAACACCCAGCTCGAGGTCGCGATCAGCGTCTGGAACATGGCGGTGCCGGACAGCCGCAGCATGGCGAGCATCACCGGCGGATCCAATCGCAGGTGGTGCCGCTTGATCGCGATCCGGCCGTTGCCGCGCGATAGCAGGTAGAGCTGCACCAGCACGCCCATGCCGCGCCCGGTCGTGGTCGCGACCGCCGCGCCGGTGACACCGAGCTCAGGAAACGGCCCGAGGCCGAAGATGAGGCACGGGTCGAGGCAGATGTTGAAGGCGTTCGCGATCCACAGCACACGCATCGCCACCGCGGCGTCGCCGGCGCCGCGGAAGACCGCGTTGATCAGGAACAGCATCATGATCACGCCGTTGGCGCCGAATACCACCACTGCGAACGAGGAATGTTCGAGCACCGCCGTGGTGGCGCCCATCATCGACAGCAGTTGCGGCGCGTAGAGCGCACCGAAGACCCCGAGCGGCGCGGAGACGATGAGGCCCAGCGCAATCGCCTGCACGGCCGCGCGCGCCGCGCCGTCGGCGTCGCCCTCGCCAATCCGGCGCGCGACCGTGGCCATCGCGCCGACGCTCAACCCGATTGCGATCGCGTAGACGAAGGTGAGCATCGACTCGGTGAGGCCGACGGTCGCCACCGCATCGGCGCCGAGGCGCGAGACGAAGAACACGTCGACGACCGCGAAGACCGATTCGAGCACGAGCTCGAGCACCATCGGCACCGCGAGCAGCAGGATCGCCCGCCCGATCGGGCCGTCGGTGTAGGTGCCGTGATGCGAGCCGGCAAGCGACTGCCGGATCGTCGTCCACACGGACGGCGACGCGTCAGCAGCCGCGAGCTCGAGGTCGCTCATGGAAAACGTCGTGTCCGGCTTCCTGCTCCGCTCCCGACCGTTGCCCGAGGCGGAAAGGCGGACTCTACCTACGAAAGACGACGCGCGCTAAGGAATGTAGGCGATCGCGTCGATCTCGACCCGCAGCCCCTCGCCGGGAAGTCCTGCGACCTGCACGGTGGTGCGCGCCGGCCGATGCTCGCCGAACATGCGCGCGTAGACGCCGTTCATTTTCGAGAACTCGCCCATGTCGAGGAGGAACACGCCACAGCGGAGGACATGCTGCAGGCCGGAGCCCGCGGCTTCGAGGATCGTCTGGACATTCTTCAGACACTGCTCGGTCTGCCGCTCGACATCGTCGGCAATCCGGCCGGTCGCCGGGTCGGTGCCGCCCTGGCCCGACACGAAGACGAGCCGCTCGAAGCCCATGCCGGGCGAATAGGGACCGACCGGCGCCGGAAGACCGGCGGCGCGAACGGGAGAATGGGGGGAAGGCGTCATCGCAATAGCGTATCGGGTAATCGGGTAATTGGGTAATTGATTGGAGATTGGAGATTGGATTGGATTGGCTTGGATTGCTCCTTGGTACCGTTCATGAACAGGATTGCTTCATGAGCGCTATCGCGGAAGAACTCAAAGCCAGGACGATGCGGTTTGCACTCGATGTTTGCGCCTTGATCTCACTGCTTCCCTCAACCGAGCCTGGGCCCACCGCGCAACACCAGTTGGCGCGATGCGCAACGTCAGTTGCGTTCAACTACCGCGCGGCGTGCCGTGGCCGCTCGCACAAGGAGTACACCGCCAGGATTGGAGTGGTCGCTGAAGAATCAGACGAAACGCTCGGGTGGCTCGAATTCATCGAGGCGGCGCACCTGCTACGGTCGTCGGAGCTGACACGCCTAATCGCCGAATCGCGCGAACTGGCGGCAATCATGTCAGCCTCCTACGGCACAGCGCGCTATCGCGAACGTCAGGGCGACAACGATCAGAGGCCCAAAGAGGTAGCGCCGATCAATCCGATCCCCCAATCCCGCAATCCAATTACCCCGCTCAATCCAATCCCCCAATCCCGCAATCCAATTACCCAATCACCCGATTACCCGATCCCCCTTAGCCTCGTTCGACCGGCCGCGACGGATCGCTCGACCACTCCGACCACGATCCCGCGTACAACTTCGCGCCCTTCATCCCCGCGTGTTCGAGTGCGAGGAGGTTGTGGCACGCGGTGACGCCCGATCCGCAGTAGCAGACGATCCGATCGGCCGGCGTGTCGCCGACCGACTCCTTCATCCGCGCGCGCAGTTCTTCGGGGGTGCGGAACAGCCCGCGCTCGTCGAGATTCGATTGGAAGAAATGATTTTTCGCGCCGGGGATGTGGCCGGCCGTCTTGTCGATCGGTTCGGTCTCGCCGCGATAGCGCTCGGGCGCGCGCGCATCGAGCAGTTGCCAGGCGGAGGTCCCGAGCTGCGATGCCACCTCGCCGACGCCGAACGCCATCTCGCTGCGCGGTGAGCCGCTGAACTCGCGCGGCGTCCGCGGCTCGGCGCCGCTCTTGGTCGGCCGCCCCTCGGCCGTCCACTTGGCGAACCCGCCGTCGAGCACGGCCACCGCGTCGTGACCGAGCCAGCGCAGCATCCACCAGAGCCGGCTCGCATACATCCCGCTGTCCTGATCGTAGGCAACGACCTGGATGCCCGAGGCGATGCCCAGCCGGCTGAACGTTTGTGCAAGCGTGTGTGGATCTGGCAACGGGTGGCGCCCATTCGTCCCACTCTTGGGACCCGCGAGGTCGTGTCCGAGGTCGGCGTATACGGCACTTGGAATGTGCGCGGCCTCATGCTCGCGCTTGCCCCACGTTGCATCGTCCAGCTTGTAGCGGCAGTCGACGATCGCAAAAGCCGGATCGTCCATGTGTGAAGCGAGTGTGGCGGTCGAGATCAGCGTCGTGAAAGCCATGCCGTACGATACCATTTGAAGTCAGTGCTCCCGCGCGGTGAGTGCCGCTTGTCCTGAGCGAGCCGCTTGGTTTTTCTTGCCGAGCGGCCAGTCGAAGGACCAACCATCCACATCGGCAGGCCGTCTAAACTCGCCGGGAAACAAATGCTCTTCGCGATGCTTGGCCTCGCGCTCTCGGCAGCCGCCGCGGCCGGAACGTCGGCGCGGGTCGAGGCCGTCGCGCTGTCGGCCGCGTCCGATGCCGTCCGCGTCGCCGGCGAGCTGAATGCGGCGGTGTGGGAGACGGTACCGCCGACCAGCGGCTTCGTGCAGCGCGAGCCGAACGATGGCGGCGAGCCGAGCCAGCGCACGGAGTTTCGAGTCGCGTACGACGCAACCACCCTCTTCGTCAAGATCCGCGCCTACGATACCGAGCCAGGCAAGATCATCACCTACCTCACTCGCCGCGACAACGAATCGCCGGGCGACTGGGTGCGCGTGCTGATCGACTCCTACCACGACCGGCGCACCGCGTACGAGTTCGGCGTCAACCCGTCCGGCGTCAAGATGGATCGTTACTGGTTCAACGACAACCGCCGGGATGACAGCTGGGATGCGGTGTGGGACGTGAGCGTCTCGCGCGATCAGGACGGCTGGTCGGCCGAGTTCCGGATTCCGTTTTCGCAACTGCGATTCAACCCGGCACAGACCAATACGTTTGGCCTCGCGGTGTCGCGCGACATCGGCCGGCTGAAGGAAACCTCGACCTGGCCGCTGCTGTCGCGCAGCGCGAACGGCTACGTCTCGTCGTTCGGTGAGCTTGGCGGGCTGTCGATGGACAGATCGGTCAAGCGGCTCGAGCTGATGCCGTACATGGTGACGAACCTGACGCGCGAAGAGCCCGACGGCAACCCGCTGATCAAGCATTCGGATCCGGGTGCGGCGCTCGGCATGGACATCAAGTACACGCTGACGCCCGGCCTTACCTTCACCGGCACCGTCAATCCTGATTTCGGCCAGGTCGAGGCCGATCCGGCGGTCGTCAACCTCACCGCGTTCGAAACCTTCTTCGCCGAGCGGCGGCCGTTCTTCGTCGAAGGTTCGGGAACCTTCAACTTCGGTCTCGATTGCGAGGACGGGCAGTGCACCGGGCTGTTCTATTCACGCCGAATCGGACGCTCGCCGCAGGGGATTGACGATCTCGACAGCGGCGACGACATTTACACCGCGTCGCCCGTCTACACGTCGATCCTCGGCGCCGGGCAAGCTGACCGGCCGCGTCGGCCGCTACTCGATCGGCGTGATGCAGGCGTTCACCCAGGAGGAGTTCGCGCGTATCCAGACCGGTCCGTCGCTGGCGCGCACGGCGGTCGAGCCGTCCACCAGCTACACCGTCGGCCGTGTCCGCCGCGAGTTCGAGAACCAGTCGTCGATCGGCGCCATGCTCACCGCGACCAAGCGCAGCAACGCGCTCGCGTTCCTGCCGGGCACGGCGCTCAGTTCCGGCGTCGACTGGGATCTGCGGTTCAAGACGCGCTACTCGTTCACCGGCTACCTGGTGGGCAGCGACGTGCGCGGCGAGCCGGAAGCGATTCAGCGGATTCAGGAGAACAGCCGGCACTATTTCCAGCGGCCCGGCATCACCAGCGAGTCGCTCGATCCGACGCGCCGTTCGCTCAGCGGCAGCGCGGGCAGGCTGGGCGTCAGCAAGATCGGCGGCGAGCACGTCCGCTTCGAGTCGAACGTCGGCTTCAAGACGCCGGGCTTCGAGATCAACGACCTCGGGTTCCTGCGCCGTGCCGACCAGCGGAACATGAGCAACTGGCTCCAGGTTCGCAGCGACACGCCCAACAAGTGGTTCCGTACCCGGAATATCAATTTCAATCAGTACGCGGGCTGGAATTTCGACGGCGATCGCCTGTTCAGCGGCGGCAACGTCAACGCGCACGTCACCTGGGTCAACAACTGGAGCATGGGCGGCGGCTACAACGTCAACGTCCTGGAATTCGACGATCGCGCAACGCGCGGCGGACCGGGCGTTTACAACGGCGGGTTCAGGACGATCTGGCACTACCTGAATACCGATTCGCGCCGTCCATTCACGCTCAATTATTTCGTCGGCGGCGGCAGCAATGGCGAGGGGCAGACCTTCGCCGAATTCAATCCCAGCGTCACGTATCGGCCGCTCGCGGCGCTGACCATCAACCCCGGCCTCCGTTTCTCGAAGAACGCTTACGGCGCGCAGTGGGTCGAGAACGTCACCGACAACGGCGAGCACTACGTCTTCGGCGCCCTCGATCAGAAGACGGTCGCGCTGACGACGAGGGTGAACTACACCATGACGCCGACGCTGTCGCTGGAGCTGTATGCGGAGCCGTTCGTCTCCGCCGGCGACTACAGCGCGTTCAAGGAACTGGTGAACGGCCGCAGCCGCGTGTTCGACAGCCGCTACGCCGCCTACGCCTACAACTACGCGCCCGGCGACGACCCCAACTTCAACGTCAAGTCGTTCCGGACCACCAACGTGCTGCGGTGGGAATACAAGCCCGGCTCGACGCTGTTCGTCGTCTGGCAGCAGGCGCGCGAGAACGAGGAGGTGCCCGGCGGGTTCCGCTTCGGCCGCGACGTCCACGACATCTTCGGCGTGCCGCCGAAGAACACATTCCTGGTGAAGCTGGCGTACTGGCTGAACTACTGAGCCACGACGTTTAAACGCAGAACACGCAGAGGCATTTTGTTTACGGTGTACGCGAAGGGTATGGGTTAGCCAGAGTTCCTGATCGTGATCCGCGGGTTCAGCGGTTCTGCGTTGAATGTCGTGACGGTCACGGTTGCCGGTAGACGGTCCCGTTCTTCATCACGAACTTCACGCGCCTCAGCGCCGCTACATCCTTTGTCGGGTCGCCGTCGAACGCCACCAGGTCAGCATAGAGTCCCGGCTTGACGGCGCCGATCTCCTTCTCCATGTGCAGCACGCGTGCGGCAGTAGACGTCGCGCTCTTGAGCGCGTCCACGGTCGGCATGCCGTAAGCCACCATCGCCTCGATCTCGCGTGCGTTCTGGCCGTGCGGGAACGTGCCGACATCGCTGCCGTTGAGGATGGTGACGCCCGCGGCCAGCGCCGCCTTGAAGCTGGCCTTCTTGCGCTGCTGCGCCGGAGAGTCGGGATTGGCCGGCGGCCACGGTCCTGAGCCGGCGGTGATCGTCGGGCACAGGGCGACGTGGTGCTCGGCCATCAGCTTGAACACTTCGGGCGTCCCCTCGCCGCCGTGATCGATCGACTCCACGCCGGCCAGCTACCGCGCGCCGCATTCCCTCCGCGGTGTTGGCGTGAACGACCACCGGCACGCCGGCGCTTTTCGCGGTTTCGACGGCGAGTTTCAGCTCTTCAATCGAGAACGTCGGACGCGATCCCGCCAGCGGGCCCCAGCGGTAATCCGCGTACATCTTGATCCAGTCGGCCCCTCGCCCGATCTGATCGCGCACGACGCGGGTGAGGCTGTCGACGCCGTCCGCCTCTTCGGCGCCCTGTGGCACTGACCACTCGGGGATGAACTTCGGCTGGTAGCTCCCGGTGGCGACAATCGCGCGCGTCGTCGCGAGGATGCGCGGCCCCGGTACGATCCCCTGATTGACGGCCTGTTTCAGCTCGACATCCGCGTAGCCGGCGCCTTCGGTGCCGAGATCGCGCACGGTGGTGAAGCCGGCCTGAAGCGTGTCGCGCAGGTGGTTGACCGCGCGCGCGACCCGCAGCCCGAGCCCCTCGCGCGAGACCTGATCGGTCCACGACGTCTCGGCGTAGGAGTGGAGCAGGATGTGCGAGTGCCCCTCAACCAACCCGGGCGTCAGCGTCGTCCCCGGCAGGTCGATCACCTTTGCGCCGGCGGCGGCGACGCTTTCCGCTGATCCGACCGCGTCGATCCGATCGCCTTTGACGCGCACCGCCCAGCCTTCGTGGACCGCGTCGCCGTCAAAAACCCGCGCGGGCTTGACGATCGTGATCGACGGCGCCGGCGGCGTCTGCGCGCGCGGCGAGGAGGCGGCGAGGACGGCGGCCGCGAGCACAACGAGTGTCGTTCGCATGCGCGGCATTATAGTGAAGACGAGTGCTGACCCTGACCGGTGCCGATCGGGCGATGCTGGATGGCGAGCGCGGGCCCGCCACACAGCTGGCGATGTCGATCCTCGTGCGGATGGCCGATGTCTACGGCGCCGATGCGCTGATGGACATCTCGCAGGCGCACATCGACAGCACCATCTACCTCGGCGATGCGACGCTCGAGTTCGCAGAGCGTCTCGCCTCGCTCGGCGCGAAGGTCGCGGTGCCAACCAGCCTCAACGTCAGCGGTGTCGACGAGTGCGGCTGGAAGGACTGGGCGGTCTCGCCCGAGTGGGCGGCAAAGGCGGCGCGGCAGATGCTCGCCTACGAACGCATGGGCGCGGTGCCGACCTGGACGTGCGCGCCGTACCAGACGCACATGCGGCCGAAGTTCGGCCAGCAGATCGCGTGGGGTGAGTCGAATGCGATCGCCTTCGCCAACTCGGTGATCGGCGCGCGGACAGAACGCTATCCCGACTTGCTCGACATCTGCTGCGCGATCACCGGCCGTGTGCCGGCGATTGGCCTGCACCTGACCGCGCAGCGTGCGGGAGAGATGCTCCTGCGCCTGTCCAGCGTCCCGGCCGCGCTGCAGCAGGACGATCAGTTCTTCGCTGTGCTCGGCCACCTGGTGGGTAAGCTTGCCGGCGACTCGATTCCCGTCATCGACGGCGTGGTCGTCTTGCCGGCGGAGGATCAGCTCAAGGCGTTCGCCGCGGCTGCCGCTTCGTCCGGTCGCGTGGCGCTCTTTCACATGGTCGGCGTGACGCCGGAAGCGCCTACGCTCGACGCGGCGTTCCAGGGACGCGCGCCCGGCCAGACGATCGATGTCTCGATTGCGGATCTTCGTGCGGCGCGCGCCGAGCTGACCACTGCAGACGGCCGCGAGCTCGACATGGTGATCCTCGGCAGCCCGCACTTTTCACTGGCCGAGTTTTCGCTGCTGGCGCCCCTGCTCGAGGGGCACCACGCTCACCCGCGGGTCAGGTTCCTGATCACGTCGAGCCGCCTGATGAAGGAGCACGCCGCCGAGAAAGGGGTGCTCGCGCCTGTCCTCGCGTTCGGCGCCGAGATCACGCTCGACACCTGCATCCTGGCGTCGCCGATGCTGCCGCCGGAGATCAAGACGCTGATGACCAACTCGGCGAAGTACGCCTACTACGCGCCGAGCCTGCTGAACACGCGCGTCACTTTCGGCAGCCTGGCCGACTGCGTCCGCTCGGCCATCGAGGGTCGCGTCGTCCGCGACGATTCGGTGTGGCAGAGCGCGTGATCCGCGGGCGGGCGGTCGTCGCCGGCGCCGCCGAAGGCGAGGCGCTGGTCACCAGCGATGCGCTGTCGTTCTGGGGCGGCTACGATTTCCACACCGGCGAGATCATCGACAAGCACCATCCCCTCGCCGGCGTCCGCGCCGCCGGCCGCATCCTCGCGGTGCCGTTCAGCAAAGGCTCCTCGACGACGACGGCCGTGCTGCTCGAGGCGGTGCGAGCCGGTACGGCACCGGCGGCGATTGTGACCACCGGCACCGATTCCTTCTTCGCGCTGGCATCGATTGTGGCCGACGTGATGTACGGCAAGCCGTTCCCGGTCATCGCCCTCGATGCCGACGACTTCGCGTCGCTCAAGACCGGCGAGTACCTGACGGTCGAAATGTCGGGGGCGATCAGACGCCGGTAGCGTCGCGCGTCAGCGTCCGAAGGTGAGCACACCGGCCGGGGACACAGCCTTGAGTGTGTCGCCAGCGGCCCGGGTGATCGTGGCGCCAGAGAGGGTTTGGACGTACTGCTGGTCGAACGGCGCACTCGAACACGCGGCTCTCGTGCAGGCCGCGTTCGAACCCAGGACGAGCGTCTCACCCGCGACCACGTACGTGCCCCCGCAGCGATTGCAGTCGGCGCGCACGCTCATCTTGCCGTCGGCACGAAGCTCCAGCGTGAAGCTTTCCGGATTCGGCACGGCGACGTTCGTCGAGCCGGACGGCTGGAAGGACCGAAGCTTCCAGATCGTCTCGGTGATCGTGATCGGAACCGGTGCCGGCCCGGCTGGTGTGGGGTCTGCAGACGGGCTCGTGATCGACCGGGTACAGGCGGTGGCGCAACCGACAATCAGGAGTGCGACCGTGGCAACGCTCATTCGATACATCTTCGCCTCGCTAAGGAGCCATCTGGACTTACGGATGTGGAAGGGAACTGGCGCAGCTACCGCAGATACCATGCCACGGTGAGGCATCGTCTTCTCCGCGTTTGAAGCGCCGCGTCGTTCAATCCCCTGACGGGCGGACGGCTACTGCCGACGGCGCGGCAGAGGCCGGTTTTGGCGCCGGGAATCTGTGCGCACGGGGCTTTGATACCATTCATGGCGGAATGGCGAAGCCCGCTGAACTCGAAAAACTCACCGGACTCGCCGCCCGCTTCGGCGCGTTCGTGGCCGAACGCTATCCCCTGGCGCTGTCCAGCGCCCTCGACTCGTTCGACACGACCGCGAGCGGCATAGACCCGCAAGCCGAGGCCGATATCGAAGCGCTCCGTCCCGCGCTCCACCGCGAGCTGACGCGGCGCCTGCAGGCGACCGCGCTGCCGGAAGGCCTGCCCGAGACGACTCCCCGGAACACGGCGGCCGTGCGCCTCGCGCACGCGCACGCCGAGCTGGTCGACGCGTGCGACGGGTTCCTGCGGCGCGCGGCGATCAAGGCGTCGCTGACGCGCGACGAGCGCATCGAGATCCTGCGGGGCATGATCCTGACCCGCGCGACCGACAACCGGCTGAAGACCTTTTTCACCGGCGGCGAGGTCAAGTACGGCGCGGCGTCGTTTCAGGGCAAGGGGTTCCGCTCGCTCGGCCAGGAAGCGATCTATGCGGCCGGCATCCGGCTGCGGCGCGGCGACGCTTACCGCGATCCCGATGGCGGCTGGAAAGGCGATGTCATCGGACCGGTGATTCGCGACCTCGGCATCACGCTGGCGATGCGCCCCGACCCCGGCACCGTCCGCATGGTGCTCAATGCGCAGATGGGCAAGGTCGGCGCGCCGCTCGAAGGCAAGGACCTGCACATCGGCGACTTCGCCAACGGCATCCTGCCGCCGGCCGCGCCCTTGACGACGGCGACGCTGACGATTGCGGGGATGGCGATGGCGTTCTGGCGCGAGGCGTCGGGGCGCGTCGCGCTGTCGTTCATCGGCGAAGGCGGCTCGTCGCTCGGCGAGTGGCACGAGGCCATCAACCTGTGCGCCGCGAGACGGCTGCCGGCGATCTTCTGCATCGAGAACAACCAGACGGCGCTGTCGACGCCGGTGGACGAACAGTCGGCCGTGCGCGTGTTTGCCGACAAGGCGTCGGGCTACGGCATCCCGGGCATCACCATCGACGGCACCGATCCCGACGAGATCGCGGCGGCGTTCACCTGGGCGGCGGAGCGGGCGCGCGCGGGACTGGGGCCGGCCCTGATCGAAACCATCTCGATGCGCATGTGCGGCCACGCGCACCACGACGACATGCTGTATCTCGGCCGCGATCCGCAGGCGTCGTGGGACTACGCGCCGCTCACCGAGCAGGGATACGCGAATCGCGAGCTCTATGCCTACTGGGCCGCCCGCGATCCGATCGCAGGCTACGCGAAACGGCTCGAGTCAGAAGGCGTCATCGCTGCCGGCGACCTCGATCGTTTCAAGCGCGAGGCCGAGGCGATGGTCGAAGAGCAGGCACGCGCCGTCGTCGACGCGCCGTGGCCGGACGGCGCTCAGGCCGGTGTCGGGGTCTTTGCGAACGAGCCGCGGCGTGCCCACGTCGAGGTGCTCGACCCGACGGTCCGCCTAGCGAAGGCGGACACTGCGACTGACGTAGTGTCCGGCTTTAGCCGCGGTAAAGCTGGGTCCGTCGAACCCGCACCACCTTTCGACCCCAAAGGCCGAACGTTCCTCGACGCCGTCATGCTCGGCATTGGCGACGCGCTGCGGAACGACCCGCGCGTCTTCCTCTACGGCCAGGACGTCGGCGGCAGCTACGGCAACGCATTTCTGCTGCTGCGTCCGCTGCTGAAGGAATTCGGCGACCGCATCATCAACTCGCCGCTGGCGGAGGGCGCGGTGCTCGGCGTCTGCGTCGGCGCGGCGCTGGCGGGGCAGCGGCCGATCGGCGAAATCCAGTTCAACGACTTCGTCGCAACCGGCTTCAACCAGCTCGTGAACAACGCCGCGAAGATCCGCTACCGCTGGGGCGGCGGCGTGCCGATGGTGGTGCGGATGCCGTGGGGCGGCCTCCGGCACGCGGGCCCGTATCACTCGCAGAACACCGAGGCGTGGTTCTATCGCACCGCGGGATTGAAGATCGTGGTGCCGTCCACGCCGCACGACGCGCGTGCGCTGATGGCGTCGGCCGTCGCCGATCCCGATCCGGTGCTCTACTACGAGCACATCGCGCTCTACCGCGACCCGCGCGTCAAGCAGCAGCTGCCCGACGAAGCGCCGGCGCCGATTCCGCTCGGCCAGGCCGCGCTGCGCCGCGCCGGCGGCGATCTGGCGATCATCTCCTACGGCGCCTACGTGCACGTCGGCATGCGCGTCGCCGAGAAGCTGGCGCAGGACGGGATTGACGCCAGCGTCCTTGATCTGCGCACGCTCGTGCCGCTCGATCGCGACGCGCTTTTGGCTCTCGCCCGGCGCTGCCACAAGGTGCTGATCATCCACGAGGACTCGCGCACCGGCGGCATCGGCGAGAGCCTCGCGGCGATCATCCAGGAAGAGGCGTTCGAATCGCTCGACGCGCCCATCCGTATCGTCGGCGCGCTCGACACGCCGGTGCCGTACTCGCCGCCGCTCGAGGATTTCTACCTGCCGAGCGAAGCGCAGGTCGAGCGCGCCGCCCGCCTGCTCGCCGCCTACTGAGATGGCCACCGAGATGCCCGGCCGCGTCGTATCGGAGGCGTCGGCGAGGGCGCTGGCCGAGGCCTCGGCCGCATACGCCGGCCGGAACCCGAAGAGCCTCGAGCGCTCGATCGCCGCCGCGTCGTTCCTTCCCGGCGGCAACACTCGTTCGTCGCTTTTCTACGAGCCGTTTCCGCTCAGCATCGCCCGCGGCGAGGGGTGCCGCCTGTTCGACGCCGACGGCCACGAATACCTCGATTTCCTGGGCGAGTTCACCGCCGGTGTCTACGGCCACTCCGAGCCGGCGATTCGCGCGGCGATCGTCGCCGCGTTGAACGAAGGCGTGAACCTCTCGGGGCACACGGCGCTCGAGGCCGCGCTCGCGCGGATCATCTGCGAGCGGTTTCCGTCGATCGATCTGGTTCGCTTCACCAACTCCGGCACCGAAGCAAACCTGATGGCGCTCGCCGCCGCGACGGTGTTCACCGGCCGCAGGAAGATCCTGGTGTTCGACGGCGCCTATCACGGCGGCGTCCTGAGCTTCGCGCACGGTTCGTCGCCGGTCAACGTGCCGCACGACTTCGTGATCGCGGCCTACAACGACGTCGACGCCGCGCTCCGGCTGATCGAGACGCACCGCCGCGAGCTGGCCGCAATCCTCGTCGAGCCGATGATCGGCTCCGGCGGGAGCATCCCGGCGGACGCCGCGTTCCTTCAGGCGCTGCGCCGCGCCGCCACCGCCGAAGGCATCCTGCTGATCTTCGACGAGGTGATGACCTCGCGCCTCGCGCCCGGCGGCCGCCAGGAGGCGCTCGGCATCACTCCTGATCTGTGCACGCTCGGCAAGTATCTCGGCGGCGGGATGTCGTTCGGCGCCTTCGGCGGCCGCCGCGACGTGATGCAGCAGTTCGACCCGCGCCGGCCCGGCGCGCTGCCGCACGCCGGCACCTTCAACAACAATGTCGTGACGATGGCAGCGGGGATTGCCGGGCTGACGAAGGTATACACGCCGGCGGCGGCGCAGGCGTTGAACGCGCGCGGCGATGCGCTCCGCCACCGCCTGAACGAGGTCTGCCGCGCTCGAGGCGCGCGCTTTCAGTTCACCGGTCTCGGCTCGCTGATGTCGGCGCACGCGACCGATCGGCCGATCCACGCGCCGGCGGATGCCGCGCACGCCGATGCCGCGCTCGAAGGGTTGTTCTTCTTCGACATGCTCGAGCGCGGGGTTTACCTGGCGCGCAAAGGCTTCGTCGCCTTGTCGCTGCCGATCGGCGACGCTGAAGTCGATCACTTCGTCGACGCGGTCGCCGACTTCCTCGACGTCCGCAAGGATCTGGTCACCGGTCACGCCGATCACGGTCTGCTGAGTGTCCGCCTTTAGGCGGACGGTGGAGTCCGGCTTCAGCCGGACCTCTGCGCGCGCGCGATGATCTCCTCGACCACGCGCGTCTTGGCATCCGCGTAGTTCTGCATGTGTTTCCACTCGCGCTGCGCCAGCTCCCGCTTCGTGCGTTCGTAGAGATTGCGATCGGCGTCGTCGGCTCGAAGCCAATCGCGGAAGCGCATCATCCGGCTGATTTCCTCGCAGCCCGCGGAGAACACGTGCAGGTGGACCGCACGGCCCTCGACCGCTCCCTTGAGCATGCGGTGCTGGTACCACTCGGGCTCACGGATCCGCAGCGTGTAGCCGGCCGCTTCGAGCGCCGGCACGTACGACCCTTCGTCGGCTGAATCGGCGACGACCACGAGCATGTCGACGATCGGCTTTGCGGCGAGGCCAGGCACCGACGTCGATCCGACGTGCTCGACCTGCAGCGCCGTGCTGCCCAGCGCCGCGCCGACCTTCGCCGCCTCGCGCGCGAACAGCTCCGGCCACAGCGGGTCGTAGTCATCGATCTGAATCGGACCGGCCAGCGGCTGCAGCTCGCCGATCGTGTGCGCGCGAATCTCCTCCTCGGTGTGCGCGGTGTCGCCGAACAACCGAAGCAACGTGGCCGTCCGGTAGGCGAAAATCCGCCGGACGTCGCGCATCACCAGCCCGCCGACGAGCCATCCGAACGGCACCTCGAAATCAACCGTGTCGGCGACGCGCGTGCCGCCGCGCTCCTCGACGAAGGTGTGGGTGTGCACCCAGGACCGATACGGGCCGCGGCGCTGCTCGTCAACAAAGCGATCAGGCGGTTCCCAGCGGGAGATCTCGGATTGCCATCGCAGCGGGATACCGTAGAGGCGCAGCCGGTAATCAATCAGCGCGCCGGGCCGCAGCTCGATCGACGGCGTCAGGATGTGAAAATTCAGCCACGGCGGCGTCAGTGTTTCGAGGTTTGCGGCGTCCGAGAAGAACTGAAAAATCTCGTCCCTCGGGCGCGGCAGCCAGATGTCGGTCGCGAAGCGCATGTTTCCTACTGTAGTCGGGTAGGACAGGTGGGGCGGGTGAGGCCGGTGGGTGGGCTGGTGGGTTCAAGAGGCAGGCAGGCGTAGCGACGCGACCATATCGAGCGGCTAGCCGCCGCCGGCGACCTCGGCGCCCGGAAACGCTGCCGCCCGCCCACCTCCCCACCTGCCCCACCAGCCCAAGGCCCTACTCGTGCCGCAGCGCCGCCAGCGGATCGACTCGCGCCGCGCGCCTGGCCGGCAGGTACGACGCGGCGAGCGCGACGAGGACGAGGAGTGCCGCGGTGCCGGCGAAGCTGACGCCGTCGGTGGCGCTGACGCCGACCAGCAGCGTCTTGAACAGCCGCGCGACGCCGAACGCCGCCGCGAGGCCGATGCCGACGCCGGCGAGCGCCATGCCGAGCCCCTGCCTGAGGATCAGCGAGACGATGTCGCCGCGCGTCGCGCCGAGCGCCATGCGCATGCCGATCTCCGGCGTCCGCTGGACGGCGATCGCGGCGATGACGCCATAAAGGCCGACCGTCGCCAGCACCAGCGCCAGCGCGCCGAACGCGCCGAGCAGGCCGGCGATCATCCGCTGCAGGAAGACGGCGATTTCCAGATGATCCGCGATCGTCCGCACGTCGAAGAGCGGCACGTTCGCGTCCAGCGCGCGGAAGGCCTCGTGCAGCCGCGGCACGACGTCGGCCGGGTTGCCTCGTGTCTTCACGTGCAGCACCGTGTCGGCGCGGTAGAACTGCTGCACCGGCAGGTACAGAAACGAGCGCGGCGCCTCGGTAATCTGTGAGTATTTGCCGTCGCGCGCGACGCCGACGATCTCGATCGTGCGCTCGCCGAAGCGGATGCGTCCGCCAATTGGACTGCGGCCGGCAAAATAGCGGCGCGCGATCGTTTCGTTGACGATGGCGACGTCGCGCGTCTGGGCGGTATCGCGATCGGTGAACTCCCGCCCGGCCACCAGAGGAATGCCCATCGTCTTCAGGTAGTCGGAGCCGACACGCGCGTAGTACAGCGTGATCTCCTCGTTGGCGGCCGGCGCGTAGCCGTCGATGGTGGCGTAGAAGCTGCTGCCGCCGCCGAAGCCGAGCGGCACGCGCGACGCGAGGCTGGCCGCGTCGACGCCGGGGAGCTCGCGGACGCGTGCGACGGCGTCGCGAAGGAACGCGCGGCCGCGGGCTTCGTCGTAGCCGGCCGGCAGCAGGTCGATCGACGCAAGCACGCCGCTGCGGGTCGAGAATCCGGGATCGACCGCCTGCGCGTTCTGCAGTGTTCGCACGAACAACCCCGCCGACACCAGGAGGACGAGCGATAGCGCGACCTGCGCCACCACCAGCGTCTGGCGCAGCCGCGCCCGACGCTTCGGCGCGGTGACGGCGCTCGCTGATTCCTTCAACGCCGTGCCGATGGACGAGGCGCCCTGGAGAGCCGGCATCAGGCCGAACGCGATGACGCTCGCCGCGGTCACCGCCGCCGCGTACGCGAGCACCGGCAGATCGAGCTTCGGGTTCATGTCGATGGGCAGCGGCGCCGGCGGAATGAACCAGACGATCAGATCCTTGGTCCAGGAGGCGATCGCGACGCCGCAGATGCCGCCGGCGATGGCCAGCAGCACGCTTTCGGTGAGCAGTTGCTGGATCAATCGCCGCCGGCTGGCGCCGAGCGTCAGGCGCACCGCGGTTTCGCGCTGCCGTCCGGCCGCGCGCGCGAGCAGCAGGTTGCCGACGTTCGCGCACGCAATCAGCAGGATCACGCCGGCGACGCCGAGCTCGATGGCCATCAGCGCCGTCACCGACGGACCGCCGCTTGCCGGCGCCTGCCACAGCGCATACACCTTGACGCCGTGTCCCTCGTCGTCGGGATAGGCCGCGGCCAGCGCGCTCGGCGACGAGGCTGAGATCGGCCTGCGCGCGCCCGATCGAGACGCCTGGTTTCACCATCGCCATCACCTCGAGCCACGAGTGATCGCGCGCGTGCAGCCGATCGCCGGTGACGACCGACGACTGCATCATCATCGGCACGAAGAGATCGAGGTTCAGGTACGGCTCGGTGCCGCGAAACCCGGGTGGGCCGACGCCGATGACGGTGAAGGCGCGGCCGTTGAGCGTCAGCGGGCGGCCGAGGATGGCCGGATCGCCGGCGAATCGCCGTTGCCAGAAGTTGTGGCTGAGGACGACGACCGGGTGCGCGTCTGGCGTGCGGTCTTCGTGCGGCAGGAACGTGCGGCCGAGAATCGGGTGGACACCGAGCGCGTCGAAGAAGTTGCCGCTGACGATCTGGCCGAAGACGCGGTGCGCGTCGCCGCCGGTGCGCAGGTTCATCGGCGCCAGCGTGAAGGCGATGAGGTCCTCGATGCTCGCGGGGCGGCGCTGCCGGTAGTCGACGAAGTCGGGATAGGAGAAGCTCAAGTCGCTGCGCGTCCGCGTCGTGACGTTCAGCGCGACCAGCCGGCTGCCGTTCGGCACGCCGTGCATCTGCCGCTGCATCGTGCTCTGCACCCAGCTGAACATCGTCACGTTGGCGCCGATGCCGAGGCCGAGCGTCAGCACCGCCACCGCGGTGAATGCCGGCTTGCGGACCATCAGCCGCCAGCCGTAGCGCAGGTCCTGCGTGATCATCTCGAGTCTCCTGACGTGAAGGCGCAGCCAGAACGCGTGTCGAAGGGCGCCGGCGACGCGGCGGAGGAGCGTTGCGCGGTCGGAGACGCCGCTGTGCGAGCGCGCGAGCCAGCGCCACTCGTGGACCAGATCGGCGCGCCACTGGCGGCGCCAGGCGCGGCGGTGCGATGCCGGCGCGAGCCAGTAGCCGGTGTCGACGATCGCGAACATCAGCCGCAGCAACGCGGAAGGGCGTCGTTCGGCGTGCGGCCTTCGAGGTTCGCCGCTCGGACCGGTCACGACTCGCTCGGGCGGACGCGCCAGGCGGTCAGCGAGACCGGGCGCAGGTTCTTGTATCGCTTGAGGGCGTCGGCGAGCGCGGCGGCGCCCTCCTGCGTCAGGTCGAAGTAGCGGCGCGGCGGCCGCTTGTCGCGGCGGGCCGTCCTCGCGTCTTCCCAGTGCGAGACCAGGAAGCCGAGCGACTCGAGCTTGTCGAGCGTGGGGTAGACCGTCCCGGACGTCAGCCCGGTCGCGTCCATGATCTCGAACCCGAAGCGGTTGCCGTCCGCAATCGCGTGAAGGATCGACACCTGCCCGAACGGAAGCGGTCTGGCCATGCTGTATCGTATGCCAACCTATGTTGGTATCTGACATAGACGCCAGGCGCTCCGCGATAGTTCCCGCGCAGGGGACCGTGGCGCGCGGACGTGCCGGAGTAAGGAACTGCAGCACTGAACTTCGGCACGAGCCGGGCGTCTAAGTGCCGTATGGACGCCTTCCTGCAGGACCTCCGCTACGCCGTCCGGACTCTCGTCAAGAATCCGGGCTTCGCGGCGCTGACCATCACCTGTCTCGCGCTCGGGATCGGCGTCAACAGCACCATCTTCAGCGTCGTCGACACCGTCGCCATCCGCCCGCTGCCGTTCCGCGAGCCCGACCGCCTCGTTTCGCTCGAGACGACCCACCAGGCGAACGGGATTCAGCGCGGCAACGTGTCGTACCTCGATCTGCAGGACTGGAGGGCACGGACGCACAGCTTCGAAGAGTTGGCCGCCGTGTCCGGCCGCAGCCTGACGCTGTCCGACGGCGACGAGCCCGAGCGCTTCAACGGCGCGACCGTCACCTGGAACATGTTCCCGATGCTCGGCATCCAGCCGATCCTCGGCCGTCAGATTCCGGGCCGAGGAAGACACGCCGGGCGGGCCGCACGTCGTCCTCCTCAGCCACGGCGTGTGGCAGCGACGCTACGCCTCGGACGCGACGATCATCGGACGCTCGATTACCGTCAACGGCAATCCCCACACCGTCGTCGGCGTGATGCCGCCGGGGTTCCAGTTCCCCGAGCGCGCCCAGCTCTGGATCCCGCAGGTGCCGATCGAGTACGCCGGACCGCGCTCGGCGCGCACGCTCGTCGTCCTCGCGCGCGTGAAGCAGGGCGTCGCGTTCGAGGAGAGCCGGAGCGACATCAGCACGGTCGCGGCGCAGCTCTCCGTCGAGCAGCGGGAGGATCAGGGCTGGAGCGCGACGGCAATCACGCTGCGCGATTCATTGATGCCTTCGGACATCAGGCTGACCGTGATGACGATGATGGGTGCGGTCAGCCTCGTGCTGCTGATCGCCTGCGCCAACGTCGCCAACCTTCTGCTGGCGCGCGCCACCGTCCGCCAGCGGGAAATCGCCGTCCGCTCTGCGCTCGGCGCCGGACGCGGCCGGATCGTGCGGCAGCTCCTGACCGAAAGCGTGCTGATTGCGCTCGCCGCTGCGCCGTTGGGAGTGGCCGTCGCCTACGTCGGCCTGCAGTGGCTGACGGCGTCGATTCCGCCGCAGAGCCAGGCGCCGTACTACGTCGACTGGAGCATGAACACGCGGGTCGTGTTCTACACGGTGGCCATCGCCGTCGTGACCGGAATCGTCTTCGGCCTCGCGCCCGCGCTGCAGGCGGCGAAAACCAACCTGCAGGATTCGCTGAAGGACGGCGGACGCGGCAGCGCCGGCGGCCTCCGAAACCGCCTGCGCAGCTCGCTGGTCGTGGCCGAAATCGCGCTCGCTCTGGTGCTGCTCGTCGGCGCGTCGCTGTTCGTCCGCAGCTTCCTCAACATGCAGGGTGCGAAGACCGGCATCGAAACCGGCCCGCTGATGACGCTGCGCTTCTACATGCCGGGGGATCAGTACGAGCCGCCCGACGCGATGGTTCGCCGGGTCGACGACATCGTCCGCCGCGTCGAGTCGCTGCCGGGTGTCGTTTCCGCCTTCGCCTCGAACATGGTGCCTTTCGGCTACGGCGGCTCGGAAGGGGGCGTCGTTCCCGAGGGCGTGGCCATCGCGCCCGGCCAGGAGCCGATCTCGCCGTATTACGGCGTCACCCCGCACCTGCTGAAGACGCTGAACCTGCCGCTGGTCGCCGGGCGCGATTTCACCGACGCCGAAGGACAGGGCCGATCCGCCGTCGCGCTCGTGAACGGCGTCTTCGCCAAGCGGCTGTGGCCGAACCGCACCGACGTCATCGGACAGCGCTTCCGGCTGCTCGACGATGCCAGCAACCAGTGGATCACGGTTGTCGGCGTCGTCGGCGACTTCAAGCTGTCGTCACAGCGCATCGACAAACCGATGCCGTACGCCTTTCTCTCGTACGCGCACGATCCGGCCCCCAACACCGGGCTGACCGTCCGCGTCGCCGGCGGCTCGCCCGCCGCGCTCACGACGGCGCTGCGGCAGGAGATCCGGAAATCGGATCCGACGCTGCCGCTCTTCAACATCCAGTCCGGGGAAGAGGCGCGGTTGAACTCGTTCTGGCAGTTCGGGCTGTTCGGGTGGATGTTCTCGATCTTCGGCGTGGTGGCGCTGATGCTGGCCTCGATCGGCGTCTACGGCGTGCTTTCGTATGCGGTCTCGCAGCGCACGCAGGAGATCGGGGTTCGCATGGCGCTCGGCGCCAGCCGGCAGGACGTCTTCGCGCTGATCGTCGCTCACGGCGCCAGGCTCGCGGCGATCGGCATCGTGCTCGGCATGGTCGGCGCCGCGGCGGTGACGCGCGTGGTCGCGACGCTGCTCTACAACGTCAGCGCCACCGATCCGCTCAGCTTCATCGGCACCGCCGCGTTTTTGGGATTGGTCGCGCTCGTCGCCAGCTACATCCCCGCACGCCGCGCCACCGGCGTCGATCCGATGATTGCCTTGCGTGCGGAGTAACGTCCGCGATTGCCGGCCGCGCGTAACAAGCCCGCGCGCCCGAGCCTTCGCCCCGGGCCCCTCCGAGACCCTTGTCCCTACCTGCAGGTATCATCGTGAGATGTCGCAGCTCGCGGCCGTCGTGTTCGACTTCGACGGCATCATCATGGACAGCGAGACGCCGGAGTACGAATCGCACCGGCGCGTCTTCGAACAGTACGGCGCCTCGCTGACCACCTCAGACTGGTGCGACCAGATCGGCATCTGGAGCGACGCGCAGGACGAACGCTGGTTTCGCGAGCTGTGCCGCCGTTGTTCGAACGCGCCCGACTCGCGCACGTTCCTGGCGGAGAAGCGCCGCATTTTCGACGAGGTCGCGCCGCGCGAGCCGATGCGCGGCGTCCGCGAGCTGGTCGAGGCGCTTGCCGCTGCCGGCATTCCCGCCGCGATCGCGTCGTCTTCATCCGCCTGGTGGATTAGAAGGGCCGTCGAGCGGATCGGCATGGGGCGGCAGTTTGCGGCAATCGTGACCGGCGACGAGGTCGAGCGGCGGAAGCCGGCGCCGGATGTCTACCTCGAGGCGGCGCGCCGGGTTGGCGTCGATCCGGCGCACGTGGTCGCGATCGAAGACTCCGCTCCGGGGATCGCGGCCGCGAGAGCCGCGGGCATGGCAACGGTCGCGATCCCGCACTGGCTCACCGAGCGCCACGATCTCGCCGGCGCCGACTTGCGGGTCGCGAACGCCGGCGAGCTGACGCTGCCGCGGCTGGCGGCGCTCGTTTCCTCCCGGTTGCGCCCGCAAACGAGCGCTACGCGAGGAAACGCGAAGCGGTAATAATTGCTCCGAGAGGACGGGACATGAGGAGAGCGGCACTATTTGTCGGGATCATCGCGGTGTGCCTCGCGACGCGCGGCGCGGCGCAATCGGAGAAATTGCAGGGCACGTTGTATCGCTCGCCGTCGGGGACGACATTGCGGCTGATGCTCGACGAGTCGAATGTCGGCCCGGAGGTGACGCTCGGCGAGATCATCTTCCCGCCGAACAGCGATTCGGGCGACCACAAGCACGGCGCGACCGAGATGTTCTACGTCGTCTCGGGCGAGCTCGATCACATCGTCAACGGCAAGAGCCAGATTCTGAAGCCTGGCATGGCCGGCTACGTCAAGGTGCCCGACTCGGTGCGGCACAAGACCGGGCCGTCGGGCGCGAAGGCGGTCGTCGTCTGGGTGCCAGGCGACGAGGGCAAGAAGATTGCGGCGCGGTGGAAGAAGGAGCCGTAGCAAGGTCAGAAGGCTGGAAGGCGAATAAGGTTGGAAGGCGAAAGGTAGAACGAAGGTCAGCTGAGAGCTGACAGCTGAGAGCTGACAGCGCTCCGGATAAAATACTGAGAGATGTCTGAGAACCACCCGACGGCCGCCCCGGCGGCGCCGGTCGACTTCATCCGTGCGATTGTCGAGGACGATATCGCGAGCGGCAAGCACCATGGCCGCGTCGCGACCCGGTTTCCTCCCGAGCCGAACGGCTATCTGCACATCGGCCACGCGAAATCGATCTGCCTGAACTTCGGCGTCGCCGCCGAACGCGGCGGCACCTGCAACCTGCGCTTCGACGACACGAATCCCACCAAGGAGGACGTCGAGTACGTCGATTCCATCAAGGAAGACGTGGCCTGGCTCGGCTTCGAGTGGAGCGCCGAGCTCTACGCGTCCGACTATTTCGAGCGGCTGTATCAGTTCGCGGTCGAGCTGATCCAGCGCGGCAAGGCCTACGTCGACAGCCTCGACGCCGACCAGATCCGCGCCCACCGCGGCACCCTGACGACGCCGGGGAAGAACAGCCCGTATCGCGATCGCCCGGTGGAGGAGAACCTCGATCTGTTCGCGCGCATGCGCGCGGGCGAGTTCCCCGACGGCGCGCACGTCCTGCGGGCGAAGATCGACATGGCGTCGCCCAACTTCAACATGCGCGACCCGACGCTCTACCGGATCCGCCACGCCGCGCACCATCGGACCGGCGACGCGTGGTGCATCTATCCGATGTACGACTACGCGCACCCGCTGTCGGACGCGCTCGAGCGGATCACGCACTCGCTCTGCACGCTCGAATTCGAGGATCACCGGCCGCTCTACGACTGGCTGGTGAATGCGCTCTTCGACGGCGACAAGCCGCAGCAGATCGAGTTCGCGCGCCTCAACCTGACCTACACGGTGATGAGCAAGCGCAAGCTGCTGCAGCTCGTGCAGCAGGGGCACGTGTCGGACTGGAGCGATCCGCGGCTGCCGACGATCAGCGGGCTGCGGCGCCGCGGCTACACGCCGGAGTCGATCCGCGATTTCTGCGTGCGGATCGGCGTCGCCAAGAAGGAAAACGTCATCGACATGGCGCAGCTGGAGCACAGCGTCCGCGAGGACCTGAATCGCCGCGCGCCTCGCGTGATGACGGTGCTGCGCCCGCTCAAGGTGGTGCTGACCAACTATCCCGAAGGGCAGGTCGAGGAGCACGAGGTCACGAACAATCCGGAAGACGAGTCAGCGGGCACGCGCAAGGTGCCGTTCTCGCGCGAGATCTACATCGAGCGCGACGACTTCATGGAGAACCCGCCGAAGAAATTCTTCCGCCTCTCGCCGGGCAAGGAGGTTCGCCTGCGCTCCGCCTACTTCATCACCTGCACCGAGGTGGTGAAGGACGCCCAGGGCAACATCGTCGAGCTGCACGCGACCTACGATCCGGCGACCCGCGGCGGCAACGCGCCGGACGGCCGCCGCGTCAAGGCGACCCTGCACTGGGTGTCGGCCGCCCACGCCGTGCCTGTGGAAGTGCGGTTGTACGACCGCCTGTTCACAGTTGAAGACCCCGAGGCCGTACCCGAAGGAAAAACATTTCTCGACAATCTCAACCCGCATTCGCTCGACGTGCTGCGCGACGCCCAGGCCGAGCCGAGCCTGGCGGGCGCAGCGCCCGGCACACGCGTCCAGTTCGAGCGGCTCGGTTACTTCGTCGTCGACCCCGATTCGCGCCCTGACGCCCTTGTGTTCAACCGCACGGTGTCCCTGCGCGATACGTGGGCGCGGCTCGCCCAGCGCGACGATTCCTGAGCTCGGATCGGCCCGATTTCTCATAGCTGGTCCGTGAGCCCGGCAGGAACTCATCTTGCAACTCGGCTGGGCGTGGATGCACGCGAGACCTGGCAAGCTCTTCAAGCGCGACTAACCAACGCCCGTGCCGCGTTCGACGCCGGCGACCGCACCCGTGCGCTCGACGAAGTGAATGCGGCGCTCACCATCGATCCGAATTTTCTCGCCGCGCACGCGTTGCGCGATCGAATCATCGCGACGCCGGCCGGCGTTGCCCCCTCGGGGCCGTCCCCGGCCTCGGCTCCGGCTAGTGCCTGCCGCACCCGTTACCGAGCCTGCGGCTGCGCCCCCGCTGCGATTCAACGACGGCTACGCGAAGTTCGAGCAGCGCGCGAAACGGCGCCGGGTCGATCGCCGGCTCGATGCCGCGCGCCTCGCGATTGAGACCGGGCAGCTCAAGGCTGCCGCATCGGCGCTCGACGAAGTGATCGAGCTCGATCCGAACCTGCCCGACCTGCACGAGTTGACCGCGCAGTTCGACGCGCTCCGGCGCCGGTCTTCTGCAACGCCCCGCGGCCCACGCGTCGCCTTTGCCGCGGTGTTCGTCGTCACCGTCCTCGGCGCGTCGTGGCTGCACGAGTCGACCGTGCTGCTGTCGCGGCCGACGATCGCCGCGGCGCCGCCGCTGTCGACGCCGATGCCGTTCGAAGCGGCGATCCCCGACGCAGTCGCCGCGGCGACCGCAGGCGAGCGCGAAGCGGTTGCGGAGCCGGGCGACCCGCTGCTCAGGCCGGCGATCGCCGCAGAGCCGGAGGAGGAGCGCATCGTCGTCGCCCCCGCGCTGGCGCACCCGCCGGCCGATCTTCCCGAGCTGGCGCCGCCGATGCCACCAGTGGCCCCGGTCGCGCCGCCGACCGTGCCACGCGTGATCGGGGCGGTTCAGGACTCCGCGTTCACCGCGCCGGTCGACCTCGTCGCCGCCGTCCCGGCGCCGCCGCCGATGCCCGCGGCGATGGCCGCTCCGCTCGTCGAGCTCTCGACCGACGAGAGCCTGCTGGTGAAGCAGACGCTGCAGCGTTACCGCGTGGCGTATGAAGGGCTCGACGCGCGCTCGGCGCAAGCCGTGTGGCCGGCCGTCAACCAGGCGGCGCTGGCGCGCGCCTTCGACGGCCTCGCGTCGCAGTCGCTGACATTCGATGCGTGCGACGTGCGCGTCCGCGGCGAGCTGGCGACGGCCACGTGCCAGGGCTCAGCGCGCTACGTGCCGAAGATCGGCAGCCGCGAGCCGCGCACCGAACGGCGCGTGTGGAACTTTTCCCTGCACAAGGCTGGCGACGACTGGAAGATTGAATCGGCGCGCGCCGAACGTTAGGCGGAGTGGGGCAGGTAGGGCGGGTGGGGCAGGTCGGTTCCCATCCGTTCGCTCGTGCGATCGATCAGCTTCGGATTTTATCAACGACCGATTCTCACGCGACGCAGTGACGTTGAGATCGCTCCCCGGGGTTAGCCAAGAAACCTCGCCAAACCCACCTGCCAACGCGCGAGGCGACGCGCGCCGCTTACGATTGGGGCGCCCGAGCGCCGTCACCGCCCGAGCGAATAGTCCAGCCCGACAAACGGCGTGAACGGCGCGGTGAGTCCGGCGTTGGTCAGCGGGATGGTGACGTTTCCGGCCAGCACCCACGTATCGGTGAGGTTCCACTTGAAGCCGGGGACGAGCATCACCATGTGCAGACTGGAGCCGTCAGCGGTGAGACGAATCGTCTCCACCCCCGAGAGCCGCGGATGCGGCGCCGACACCGGAATGATGTGGCCCGCGTCGGCGAACCAGCGGCCGAGAAGCTCGCCGACCACGGACACGCGTCCGCTGGCCGCGTAGGTCAGCGCGCCGCCGTAACTCACCTCGTTGCCCAGACCGCCGAAGCTCACGCCGGCGTTCGCGTTCGCGGCGGTGGCGCCGCGCTCGACCGAGCCGATCCCCGACACCTTCATCGACGTCGTGCCCGCGCCAAGCAGATCCACGCGCCGCCCGGTCGGCAGGCGCACGTCCGCCGCAACGGCAAACCCCTTCGCGTCCTCGTTGACGAGCGTGTATTTGGTCCGCACGACCAGATCGGCGAAGCCGGTCGCGCGCGCCGTCGCCGTCGCCTGCGTGAAGGTGCGGCCGCGATACGTGTTCACGCGCGAGCCGTCGAGAAACAGCGACACGAACGGCGCCGCGAACCCGATCTCCAGGTCGTCGGTGACGCCAAGGTTGCCGTACAGCGTCGCGACGCTGGCGTCGATGTTCAGCGTCAGCTCGTCGACGTCGAACGGCGCCGCCTCGTCGGTGAACTGGTTCGCCGTTGTCACGAGCGTGCCGTCGCGCAGGCTGCGCCCGTCGAGCGACGAGAAATGAAGATGCTGATATGTCATCCCGAACGACGCCTGGTGCCGCCCGGCGGTCAGCGCCCGCTCGGTGAAGAACGGGCCGAAGCTCTGCGTCGCGCGCTGCACGGTGCCCAGTTCGGAATTCAACCGGTAGACGAACGCGCCCGACGACGAGGCGACGGGCAGCGTGGCGAGGTTGGAGAGCAGCGCCTTGGAAATGGTGTCGCTCGTGCCCTGCGCCGCTTCGCGGTCGCGATCGATGCTGCCGGTTGCGACCGAGTTGCTGGTCACGAGAAACGTCAGCACGTCCGAGACGGTTTGAGCGCCCGCTGGTGATGCGACGAGAAACAGCGTCGAGGCGACGAGCCATCCGGCGCGCCAGGTGTGTGGCTGCGGTTTTTGAGTCGTCACGACTAATCCTTCTCGAAGCGAATGCTCGTCGCGCGGACGGAGCCACTCGGTTGCCGCACGCCGGAGCCGCGGATCTCGCGGCCGCGGCGCAAGTCGTCGCACTTTCCCTTCTTGTAGTCAGTGTCGTTGTTGGCGACGACCAACATGCCGTCGACAGCAAACCCGACGTTGGGGCAGTTTCCGAACACGCTGCTCAACTCGCCTGAGAAGTCGACCCGCTGTTCGGCCGGCGGGGCCGGGGGCGTCGGCGTCGGCGTCGGGGTCGGCGTCGGCGTCGGCGTCGGTGCCGGAGGCGGTGTCGGGGACGGTGTCGGGGATGGTGTCGGGGACGGTGCCGGGTTTGGTGTCGGCGTTGGTGCCGGGGGCGGTGTCGGGGATGGCGCCGGAGACGGGGCCGGGGCCGGAGCGGGCGCCGGATCGGGCGCCGGCGCGGCGGCCTGCGCGACCGTGTACAGCTGCCCGGCGATTCGGACCTGTCCCGAACGGGCCGTACCCGGGTTCGACGCCACCGCCAGCCCGACCGTGCCAGCGCCGCTTCCGGATGAGCCGGAGGCGACGTTGATCCACGTCGCGGTGCTGGCCGCGCTCCACGGACACCCGTTGATCACGGCGACGCCGACCGAAAGGTTTCCGCCGGCGGCGGCGATGTTGTCGGATGGCCGGCTCAGCGAGAAGTTGCAGGGCGCCGCGGCCTGGCTCACCGAGACAGTCGACGCTCCGACGAGGATCGAGCCCGAGCGTGCAGAGGGAACCGGATTGGCCGCAACGCTATATGGAATCGAGGCTTCGCCCTGGCCGGCCGACTCCGAGGCAATCGACAGCCACGGCGCCTCGCTCTTGATCGACCAAGTGCAGTCGCGCGCGGTTGCAATCGTGAGCGAACCCTGCCCGCCGGTCGCCGCGAACGTCGAAGGGGAGCTGCTCACGCTGACCTGACATTTGTCGACGGTCGGGGCGGTGAGCGATGTGGTTGTTTTGCTACACGCGAGCGACGCCGCAACGCCTGACAGTGCCAGCGCGCATGCAACGTCGGAGAGTCGGCACCGCATATTTCACCTGAGGTGCGGAATGCATGTGCCTCGCCACGTCAAAGCCGGAATAAATAGCTGATCTTGAGAAAAAAGCCGTCGTTAGTACGTCGAAGCTTACCGAATTGCAGCCCCTCCGGTTCCGAGAGGATGCTGCTGTAGCCGGCGAACACCACAGTGCCTGGCGTCGGTTGATACGAGAACAACGCGTCGACGCGAAAGCGATTGTTCTCGAACGCCAATGATGGCGCATAGAGTCCGGTCGCCGGATCGCGAATCAGGATCGGCAGCTCGGTCCGCGTGTCGTCCCGCAGCGTATCCTGACGGCGAGCGTCATATTCGCCGATGAACCGCAGGAAAATCGCCCGCGACACCTGGTATTCCGCCTTCACCCGCGGGATCTTGCGGACGCCGACCGTCGACCCGTCGCTGCGCCGCTCGTAGGACTGGAGCTGATACTGCGCGTTCAGCCGCAGCTTCTCGTTCGGCCGCCAGTCGGCCGCGTAGGTCGCGAACACGATCGACGCCGGCGACCACTCGAAGAAGTTCTCGTCGTGGCCCCAGAGATAGAAGACGCTGCCCGAGAAGCGCGCGAACTGCGGCGTGTCGAGCGTGACGACGTAGTCGTCGTTGTGGATGTGCGGCGTGCCGGTGAAGGGCAGAATCGCACCCGCCGGCCCTTGAAGCGCGTAATCCTGGTACAGCGTCGGATCGAAGGCGAACGATTCGACCAGTGCCGACGCGCCGGCCTGCCAGCCACCGGTGAGCTTGAACGTGTTGTTGAAGTGCAGCTTCTTCTCGAGCCACGGCTCGCCGACCACGATGCGGCGATATTGCCGGACGCCGTTCAGCAGCACGCTGGTCGTCCAGCTTTGCAGCGCCGCGTCCGCGCTGCCGAACCAGGTCGCGCGGTGGGTGATGTTGGTCGTGATGATGCCGCCGCGGCTGATGAAGCCGCTCGCCGCGCGGAAGTCCTCGTGGATGCCGTTGGCGTGATAGCGAAAGCCGAAGTGCCGGCCGTCGCGGTTGAAGATCGCCTGCCAGATCGGCGCGGTGATCGCCGCGCCGCCTGCCGCCGTGCGGCTGCCGCCCGCCTGCAGCTGCAGGTTGTAGATCGATCCGAACAGCAGCCGCGCGTCGCCGGCGAACACGCGATTCGACGCCGGCCCCTCGATCCGATCCGTGTACACCATCCCCACCTTGGACGACCGCGGCAGGTCGTGCTGCAGCCGGACGATGTTGAAGATCGGGTACTCGCGCGCCGGCGAGGTGGCGCGATCGTCGACCGCGGACAGGATGGCGACGTCGGTGCCCGCCGCCTTGCCGGTCAGCTTCACGGCCGCCTCCGGCGCGACGATGCGCCGGGTGTAGATCAGGTTGTTGGGCGTGTTGAACAACTCGGCGCCGTCGAGGAAGAACGGCCGCTTCTCCGGAAAGAAAATCGCGCTCCGCGGGTCGAACGTGAACTGGCCGGCGTCGGCTTCGACCTGTGAGAAATCGGGATTGACGGTGCCGTTCATCGTCAGGTTCGGCGTCACGCCCCAGCGCACGTTGGTGCCAACCTCGGGGCGGCCGGTGTCGTACCGCCAGACGTCGCCCGACGGAACGCCGTCGCTCTTGGCGGTGACGAACGGGTTCAGATCGAGCACCAGCCCGCGGTGCAGATCGGTGAGGCCGTCGAGCGTCCCCGACTGCGTCAGGAACGAGCTCTTGCCGCGCTCGGCCGGCGTCCACGTATCCTCGTGGCCGCTGCTCTGCACGCGCCGGGCGACGTTGACCGCCCACGTCTGCGTGCGCTCGGCGGGGAAGCGCAGCGTCTTGAACGGAATCGCGATCTCGACCTCGTAGCCGTAGTCGGTCAGGCGTCCCTTCGACTGGTAGACGTAGTCGGGCGTGAGGTCGGTGACCTCGCGGCCGCTTTCGAGCGCGCGGAAGAAGGTTCCGCCGCGGTTGCCGCTGCCCTCGACCAGCGCGCCATCGGCCTGGATGCCGAGCGGGTTGACGGCGAAGACCAGCGCCTGGCGTCCGTCGTTGAACGGGTTGAGGAAGATCTGGATCGAATCGTCGGAGTCGATCCGATCGCGGTTGGCGAGCGTCGCGTGCACGCTGCCCGGGGCGGCGTGCGCCTTGATGCCGAAGTAGATCGTCGTCGGCGAGTAGAACACCAGCACTTCGGTCGCGTTCTCGGCCGGCGCGGCCGTCGACCGGCGAGTACTGCGAGAAGCCGGTCAGGACCGCCGCCTGCTGCCAGGCTTCCTCATCGAGCACGCCGTCGATCGTCACCGGCGCCTCGACGCGCGGCGCCGGCACGCGCAGCTGATTCTCGCGGCCGCTGAAGACGGCTGCGGCCGAGATCAAGAGACAAGCGGCAATCACGGTTGTGCTCGCTGCATCGTTCTGCTTTCAGTGGTGCCGTCGTAGCTCGCAGCACCGGGGGAATACAGGAGATCAGGAGAGCAGGAGGATAGAAGATATTGAAAAGTCTTCGCATGGTTTCTTTTCGCGGCTATGGAGCGATCGTCAACAGAGAGAAAAGAGCCTCCTGATCTCTTGTTCTTCTGATCTTCTGTGTTTGCCCACGGTCGCGGCAAGTGACCCCGCCGCCACTGAAAGCAGCACGTAGCTACGAATCATACTGTGCCGGAAGCCGCGCCGCGGTCACCGCCGTGAACCCGCGATACAATTTCAACCGCATGTCATCGATCTCGTTCGACGAGGCGCAACGTCTCGCGTCGCGCCTGCGCGCCGAGCTCGGGCGCGCGATCGTCGGGCAGGACGCGGTCGTCCAGGAAATCCTCACCGCCTTTTTCGCCGGCGGACACTGCCTGCTGCGCGGCGTCCCGGGGCTGGCGAAGACGCTGCTGATCAAGACGCTGGCGCAGGCGGTGCACCTCAAGTTCAACCGCATCCAGTTCACGCCGGACCTGATGCCCTCCGACATCATCGGCACCGAGGTGATCGAGGAAGATCGCGCGACCGGCCGCCGCGAGATCCGCTTCATTCGCGGTCCGGTGTTCGCCAACGTGATCCTCGCCGACGAGATCAACCGCACACCGCCCAAGACCCAGGCCGCGCTGCTCGAGGCGATGCAGGAGTACCAGATCACGGTCAACGGCGTGCGTTATGAGCTCGAGCGGCCGCTCTTCGTGCTGGCGACGCAGAACCCGATCGAGCAGGAAGGCACGTATCCGCTGCCGGAGGCGCAGCTCGATCGCTTCATGTTCAACGTCGTCATCGACTACCCGACCGCGAAAGAGGAGCACCGCATCCTGACGGCGACGACCGGCTCGGACGAGCCGGTGATTACGCCGGTGGCGTCGGCGGACGATATCGAGGCGATGCGGCACCTGGTGCGCGACATCCCGGCGGCATCCAACGTCATCGACTACGCGCTGCGGCTCGTGCGTGCGAGCCGGCCGGCCGGGGCGGCTGAGGATGGTGTGCCGCCGCAGGTACGGCAGTGGGTGAAGTGGGGCGCCGGGCCGCGTGCGGGCCAGGCGCTGGTCCTCGGCGCGAAGGCGCGAGCGCTGGTCGATGGCCGGAGCGTCGCCGCGCCGGAGGACGTCCGGGCGGTGGCGCTGCCGGTACTGCGCCATCGGATCCTCGTGAACTTCCAGGCGGAAGCGGACGGCGTCGAGCCGGACCAGATCGTGTCCCACCTGCTCGACGCGATCTCGCCGTGAGCGCCACCCCCGCGTGCCCGCCCGACGTGCTCGCCGGGATTGCCGATCTCGAGCTGGTCGCGCGCATCGTCGTCGACGGCCTGGTGTCGGGGCTGCACCGCAGTCCGTTTCACGGCTACAGCGCCGAGTTCAGCCAGTACCGCCATTACCAGCAGGGCGACGATCTGAAATACGTCGACTGGAAGCTGGTCGCGCGTACCGACCGGGTCTACACCAAGCAGTTTCGCGAGACGACGAACATGGCGGCGATGATTGTCGTCGACACGAGCGCCTCGATGGCATTTGCCGGGAATGGCGGGCGCGGGGTCGGCGGCGTCCGCGAGCGCGCGCCGTCGAAGTTTCGCTACGCCGTCATCGCCGCGGCCGCGCTCGCGCACCTGATTGCGGGCCAGGGCGACGCCGTGGGGCTGCAGGGCGGCGAGCGTTTCATCGCGCCACGGGCCGGGCGGCACCACCTGCGAGGCGTGCTGGCGGCGCTATCGTCGCTTGGCGCGCAGGGCGCGTGGGCGGGCGCCGGCGACGTGCGGCGCGCCGCCGAGCGGTTGAAGCGCCGCGGCCTGCTTCTCGTGCTCTCCGATTTCTACGATGATGAGGATCGGACGCTCGCCGAGCTGCGGCGGGCGCATCGGATGGGGCACGAGGTCGTGCTGTTCCAGATTCTGACGCGCGACGAGATCGAGCTGCCCTACCGCCGCGATGTGGAGTTCACCGATCTGGAGACCGGCCGCCGCCTGGCGATCAACGCCGGCCTGGCGCGGCGCGACTACAAGGACGCGATGGCGGCATTCCTCGAGAAGTGGCGCAGCCGCGCCGCCGCCGAGGGCTTTCAGTATTCGCTGATCGTCACCGACATGCCGCCGCAGCGCGCGCTGCGAAATTTCCTGCTGGCGCGTCGATGATTGTCGCGTAGCCCGGCCGTTAAAACGTAGGGCGGCCCTTCAGGGCCGCCGTTGGTATCTGTGATCCAAGTCCTCTGGCAAACCCCCGCCGCCCTGTTCGCCCTCGCGGCCGTCGCCGCGCCAATCCTGATCCACATCCTGGTGCAGCGCCGCGCGGAGACGTTCGCCTTTCCGACGCTCCGCTTCCTGCAGCCGACCCGCCTGGCGGCGATTCGCCGCCACGTGCTCGAGGACGCGCCGCTGCTCGCGGTGCGCGCCGCTATTCTTGCCGCCGCCGTCGTCGCGCTCGCCGGCCCGCTCGTCGTCACGCCCGCTCGCCGACACGCGTGGGATCAGCGCGTCGTCCGCGCCGTCGTGAGCGATGCCGATGCCGCGGCCGCTCAGTCCGGCGTTGGCAGCGTTGAAGAGACGGCACTACGGCGCGAGTTCACGGCGGCCTCGCTCCGCGACGGCATCCATCGCGCGATCGCGTGGCTGGAGTCGTCGCCGCCCGCGCGCCGCGAGCTGGTCGTGGCATCGCGTTTCCCGATTGGCTCGATCACCGCAGCCGACATCGCAACGATTCCGGCTGTCATCGGCATCCGCCTCGAGCGCGCCGGCACGCTTCCCGCCACGCAGACCGTGGACGCCGGCCGTGTGCTCGAGGCGAACGCGGTCGTCGGGCGGCAGGCGACGCTCGACGGCCCGCGCACGATCGTGCGGGAGACAACGGCCGCCGATCGCGCGGCATGGCCGATCGAGATCGTCAGCCCGCCGGCGGCGCAGCCGGTTGTAGATGCCGCGGTCGCCGCCGTTCTGTCGCAGCGCGTGTGGGCGCCTGCGCCGGATCGGCGTGCGCGCGTGGTGATGACGGGGTCAGACCCGAACCTCGGATCCGACCCCGTCATCGCGGTCCGGACTCCGTGGATCGCCGACGCCATCGCGAGCCTGGTGCGCGACGACGAGCTCCAGGCCGCCGCGGCGCGCGTCGAGGGCGCGCTCGCGGCCTCGCCGTTTCAGTCGGCGCCGTGGGTGACCGTCGCCACATCGACCACGGGCACCGTCCTCGCCGCGGCCGCTGAATCAGGCGGCCGTCTGCTCGTCGCGTCCGCGGCGCCGGCAAGAGATCTGTTCACGCCGCTGCTGCTGCGATCGTTGGCGAACGCTCTGGGCACGGTGCCGGATCTGCAGCGCGCCGAGATCGTGCCGATCGCCGACCGTTGGCTTCGCGAGTGGTCGCGACCGCCTGCGCCGCCGGCGGTTCCGGATGCCTCGGCGCTGCGGCGCGACGACAGCGACAACGACCGCCGCTGGCTCTGGCTGGCCGCGCTGGCACTTCTCGCGGTCGAGTCCTGGATGCGCCGTGCGCGCACGGCGCCGGACGAACGGCGCGAGGACATCGAACGTGTTGCCTGACGAACGCGCCGGCATCGGCGGCATCGTCGCCGCGGCCGCGCGCCGCGGGCGCGTGATGGCGCTCGTCGAGGCGGCGGCGTGGGGTGGTGCGGTCGCGGCGCTCTGGCCCGTTCTCGGGGTGTTCGCGGCGGCGGCGATTGCGGCGTGGCGCTGGCGGGCGACGCGGCGCGAGGCGATTGTGCGGGCGTTGGAGCGTGCGCAGCCAGCGGCGCGCAACCTGTTCATCACCGCAGACGAGCTCGAGCGCGACGCGCTCGCGGCGAAACCGGCGATCCGGGCGCGCGTGCTCGCCGACGCCGCCGGCGGTCGCGCGCGAGGCGTCGCACCGCGCGATCTCTTTCCGGCCGCGCCGATCGCACGCGCCGTCGCAGCCGTCGTCCTGGCGTGGGCAGTGACGAGCGCCGTTCCGTGGTGGCGGGCGGCCGGCAATTCCGGGGCGTCATCGTCGACCGCACAATCGGCCTCTCGAACGAGCGACGGGCCGGCTCCGCTGCGCGTGACCGTCGTGGTTCAGCCACCGTCGTACACAGATCTGGCGCCGACGACGCTGGTCGATCCGGAACAGATTCAGGCGGTCGAAGGCGCGACGGCGGTGGTGACGATCGAATCGACTTCGCGCAGCATCACCCTCGAGCAGGACGGGCAGGTTCGCCCGCTGGAGCAGAGCGGCGGATCGTTCAGCGGTCGCATCGTCCTGAATCGGACCGGATACGTCCTGGTCGCCGCTGACGAAGCGCGGCGGATGATCCCCGTCGTCGTCTCGCCCGATGCGCTGCCGGCGGTGCACATCGCCGCGCCCGGACGCGACCTCGTCTACTCGGGCGGCAACCCGCGGATCGCGTTCGACGCGCGCGCGACCGACGACTTCGGCCTGCGATCGCTGACGCTGCGCTACACGATCGTCTCGGGCTCGGGTGAGCAGTTCGAGTTCAAAGACGGCGAGATCCCGCTGGCCGTCACGCAGCGAGACGCGCGCGACTGGAGGGGCAGCGCGGCGCGATCGCTGGCCGACTTCAACCTGAAGGAGGGCGACATGCTCGTCTACCGCGCCGTTGCCGCCGACGCGCGGCCGGGCGGCGGCACCGCGAGCTCGGACGCCTTCTTCGTCGAGATCTCGAGGCTTGGCGTCGCCGCCGGCGATGGCTTCACGCTGCCGGAGGAGGAGACGCGCTACGCGCTCAGCCAGCAGATGCTGATCGTCAAGACCGAGAAGCTGCACCAGCGGCGCGGCCAGATGCCGCGCGAGGAGCTGGCCGAGGCGGCGCTCGGCCTGGCGGTCGAGCAGCGCATGATTCGCGCGGAGTTCGTATTCATGCTCGGCGGCGAGGTCGAGGACGAAGAAGTGGAGGCGGAACAGTCGACCGAGCTCCAGGCAGGGCGACTCGAGAACCGCGGTCAGCGCGACGTGCGCGCGGCGACGATCGCGATGAGCCAGGCGGAGAAGGCGCTGACCGGCGCGGATACGGCCGCGGCGCTGGTCGCCGAACGCGCAGCGGTCGCCGCGCTGCAGCGCGCCTTCACCCGCGAGCGCTATCTGCTGCGTGCGCTGGCCTCGCGCACCCGGCTCGACCCGGCACGGCGCCTGACCGGCAGCCTGACGGAGGCCGGCGACTGGCGGCGCACGCCGGCGCCGCTGCCCGAGGATCGCCGCACCGCACTGCTGCAGGATCTGCTGCGCGGGATCGCGGCCCTGACCGCGGCCGGCGGGGCCGGTGCACCGTTCGGCCAGCAGGCGCGCGTCTTGTCCGAGGAAGCCATCCGCATCGATCCGGCATCGGAGCAGCTGCGGCAGGTTGCCACCGCGATGCAGCGCGCCGCCGATGCCGCGGCCGACCCGGCACGTCGCCAGGCCGCGCTCGTCGAAGCGGCCACGGCGGCAGCCTCCGAGGCGAAGCGCTCATTCGCCGGCGCTCCCGCGTCGTTTTCGCCGCTGGCCCCCGCGCTCGGCGGCGCGTTCGCCGACCGGTTGATCGACCGTTCGCGCGGCGGGGGAGCTCGATGACCGCCATCCGGCCGGGCCTCGCCGCCGCGCTCCTGCGCACGATCGCGGTGGCGATCGCGATCGCCGCGGTCGTCGATCCCGCCGTGAAAACGGCCGGCGCCGGCCGCCCGCGCCTCGCGGTGGTCACCACGCAGCCAGCCTCGCCGGTCGCGGAGCGCGTCCGCGCGCAGTTGATTGCCATGCTCGGCGCATCGCACGACATCGTTCCGCAGATCACATCCGACTCCGCCGCGGCGATCGTCATCGGCGATCGGTATCCCGACGAAACGATCGCCGCCGATCTTCCGGTTGCGACCGTCACAATCGCCGCCAGCCCAACGCCTCCCGTCCGCATCGTCAGCGTGTCGGCGCCGCGTGAGGTTCCTGCCGGCACGGCAATCCGCGTCGACGCCGAACTGGAAGGCGTGGGCACCGCGGGGACGTTGGCTGACTTCACCGTCAGCATCGGCGGGCTCGAAGTCGGCCGGGTGTCGCACCAGCTGCGGGACGAGCGCGAGCGATGGCGCGCCGCACTCGACGTGGTGCCCGTCGGCGAGCCGCCCTGGATCGTCCGCGCCGCTGTCACGCAGCCGGACAATCCCGGATCGGCGGCGACGAATATCGCGCAGACGGTCGTCGGCCTCCGCCGCGATCCGCTCGACGGTGCAAATCTACGAGCCGCGTCCGTCGTGGGCAACAACGTTCGTCCGGCGGGCGCTCGAATCGGATGCGCGGTTCAGGGTCGAGAGCCTCAGCGTCAGCTCGCGCGGCGTCGCCGCCCGGACGCCAGGCAGCGCGGCGCTCTTCGCCCCCGAGCTCGACTCCCTCGACGTCATCATCGTCGGCGGCCTCGATCGGCTGTCGGCGGCGGAGGGTCGCGCGCTCGATCGCTTCATGCGCGAGCGCGGCGGCGCCGTCGTCCTGGTTCCCGATGCGCGCGTGGACGCGGGACCGGCTCGCGAGCTGATGCCGCTGAAGGCGACCGAGCGGCTGCTGGAGCGGCCTGCGACGCTGTCGATGAAAGCCGGCGCGGCGCCGATCGACGCGTCCGAGTTGCTGCTGTTCCCGTCGCCTGCAGGCGTCGAGGGCGAGGTCGTCGCGACCGCGGCGGACGGATCGCCGATCGTCTTGTCTGTTCCCCGCGGCCGCGGGCGGCTGTTCATCTCAGGGGCGATGGACGCGTGGCGGTATCGCGCGTCGGCGGATCGCGGCTTCGACCGCTTCTGGCAGGCGGCGATCGCCGCCCTGGCGCTGGCCGCCCCGCCGCCGATTGACGTTCGCATCTCTCCGCCGGTGCTGCGGCCACTCGAGCGGGGAGTCGTGTCAGTGCGCCTGCGGTCGGATGCGGCGGCGGTTGCCGCCTCGGTCGACGACGAAACCATCCGCTTGTGGCCGGAGTCTGAAGCGGGAGCCTATCGAGGCATCTTCACGGCGAGAAAGACACCCGGCCGCATGTCGATCGAAGTCACCACTGAGGGCGATCGACCGCACACCGCGGCTCGAGACGTGGTCGTCCAGGAAGGGGTGGAAGCGCCGGTTCGATCCGGCGTGCCGCTGTCGCTGCTGGCCGCGTCCCATCGCGGCATCGACGTCACACCGGAACGGCTCGACGACCTCGAGCGGTTCGTGCGCAGCGCGATCAACGTCCCACGCGCGGCCGGCGTGACGAGGCCGCTGCGATCCACGTGGTGGATGCTGCCTTTCGGTGCGTGTCTTTCCGCCGAGTGGTGGCTCCGGCGGCGTCGAGGGCATCGCTAATCAGACAGGCATTCAGCCTGTGCGATTGCTTTCCTGACGCAGCCGTTTCGATCGGCCACATGCTCGAACAGTGGCGACAGCTGAGGTAGACGACGTCGTCGCTGCGATATTCGGCCGAAAGCTGCGAACTGCCGCAGACGTGGCAGGACGTCTGGCGATTCCGGCCGCTGCGCATAATGATTAATGCAAGCATAAATAATTCCGCTAGCTCTTTCGTTATACGCCCGACCGCCGGCTCACGATCGGGTCGTGTGACAAAATACGTCGGTTATGACTTCAAGCCGCCGCAGGTTTCTCCATACGCTCGGGGCGGGCGCCCTCGTGGCGGGCGCTCCGCGCTGGGCTTTCGCGCGCACCTTCGACCCGTCGCAAGAGCCAGCGCCGCCGGTCCGCGACCCGAAGTACCGCGAATGGTCCACGGCCGCGCTTGCCGAGGCGAAACGGCTCGGTTGCTCGTACGCCGACGTCCGCTTTACCCGCAACCGTGCGCAGAACATCGGCGTCCGCAACGGCCAGATCCTCCGGGGCGGCGGCGGATTCTTCGGCGGCGGCGACGCGACCGAGACCTACGGCTTCGGCGTTCGCGTGATTCACGGCGGCGTCTGGGGCTTCGCGAGCAGCCCGGTGGTGACGCCCGAGGAGATCAAACGCGTCACCGGCGTTGCCACCGATGTGGCCAAGGCAAGCGCGGTCGCGAAGAAGCGCGATGTGCAGCTCGCGCCGGTTCCCGCCTACGACGAGTTCTGGCAGGTGCCCATACAGAAGGACCCGTGGCAGGTGCCGCTCGAGGAAAAGATCGAGCTGCTCCGCAGCGTCACGGCGACGATGCAGAAGAACACGTCGGTGCCGTTCGCGGTGGCGACTGTCGGCTTCGAGCACGAGTGGAAGTACCTCGCGACGAGCGAAGGGTCGTTCATCGAGCAGGTCTTTCACTTCACGAACTGCAGCCTCGAGGCGACCGCGCGTACCGGCACCCAGGTGAAGACGCGCAACTACGAGCGGCTTGCCGGCGCCGGCTACGAGTTCCTCACCCAGGTCGATCTGCCCGGCAATGCTGAACGCGTCGCCGCCGAAGCGGTGGAGCACTCGATGGCCAAGCCGGTCGGGCAGGGCTTGAAGGACCTGGTGCTGATGCCGTCGCATCTCAGCCTGACGATTCACGAGATCGTCGCGCATGCCACCGAGGTCGATCGCATCGCCGGCTACGAGGCGAACTACGCCGGCACCAGCTTCGTGAAGATCTCGGACCTCGGCAAGCTGAAATACGGCTCGAAGCATTTCAACGTCACCGCCGATCGGACGTTCCCGACCGGGATGGCGACCGTCGGCTTCGACGACGACGGGGTGAAGGCGCAGAAGTGGCCGATCGTGAAGGACGGAATCCTCGTCGGCCTGCAGACCAACCGCGAGACGGCGCATCTCATCGGCGAGAAGGAAAGCCGCGGCTGCACCTTCGCCAACCACTGGCGCAACTATCCGTTCCTGCGGATGCCGAACATCCAGCTCGAGCCGGGCCCCAAAGGATCGCCGACCGTCGATCAGATGATCGCGGACGTGAAGGACGGCGTGCTGGTCGAAGGGCAGGGCAGCTTCAGCATCGATCAGCAGCGCTACAACGGCCAGTTCGGCGGCGACGCGTTCTGGGAAATCAAGAACGGCAAGAAGACGCGGATGGTCACCGACTTCACCTACAACGCGATCACCACCGACTTCTGGGCCAACCTCGACGCGGTCGGCCCGCAGGAGGCGTGGGAGCACCACGGTCTCACCGGCGACGCGAAAGGGCAGCCGGTGCAGTCGAACCATCCGTCGCACGGTTCGTCACCGTGCCTGATTCGCAAGATCATGGTCGGCGCCGCTTACGCGTGAGGCCTCGGTAACTCGCTGCTTGTACTCGGCACAGAGGACACAAAGGACACAGAGAAAAAAATGATTTCTTGTTTTTTGTGTCCTTAGTGTCCTTTGTGCTGAGTACACGTTTCTAATTAGCTCGTGGTATCGAAGAGATGAGTTACACACGCGAAGAAGTCAAAGCGATCACCGACAAGGTGCTGAACATGGCGAAGGCCGACGCCGTCGAAGTGGCGTTTGCCGGCGGCGAGCGATCGGCGACGAGGTACGCGAACTCGACGATCACCGCCAACCTGGTCGAGCACGATCAGCAGGTGACGATCACCGTCTACTACGGCCAGAAAGCGGCGTCGACCTCGACGCACCAGTTCGACGATGCCTCGCTGAAATCCGCGATCGCGCAGGCGCAGGAGCTGGCGAAGCGGCGGCCGGATAACCCGGAGCTGATGCCGCCGGTGAAGCCGCCGCAGGAGTACCTGGCGGTCGACGCGGCGATGCCGCAGGCGGTGAACTTCGGGCCCGCCGAGCGCGCGCGGCTGGTCAAGCAGAGCGTCGACGTCTGCGAGAAGAAAGGCGTCCTCGGCAGCGGCTACATCCCGAAGCTGCACTGGACCGACGCGCTCGCCAACTCCGAGGGACTCTTCGCCTACAACCGCTACGCCGAGGCGAGCTTCATCCTCACCTGCCGCACGTCGGACGGCACCGGATCGGGCTGGGCGGGAACGACGGGACTCAAGGACGTGTCGAAGATCGACGCGGCCGCCCTCACCGAGATCGCCTCCGACAAGGCGCTGAAGTCGCGCAGCCCGAAGGCGCTCGAGCCGGGCAACTACACCGTGATCCTCGAGCCGCGGCCGGCGGCGCGCTTCCTCTCGCTCGCGCTCGGCGCGCTCAACGCGCGGCCGGCGGAGGAGGGGCGCAGCTTCATGAGCGGCAAGGAGCGCGGCACGACCAAGCTGGGGCAGAAAGTCTTCGGCGACAACATCACCATCCGCAGCGACGTCGGCAACCAGATCCTGCGCCAGACGCCGGTCGGCCCGGACGGGCTCGCGGCGCGGCCGATCACGTGGGTCGAGAAAGGCGTGGTCAAGAACCTTTTCTACGACCGCTTCTGGGCGAAGAAGCAGGAAAAGCCGTTCACGCCGACCAGCCCGCAGCAGAGCCTGGTGATGGACGGCGGCGACGCGACCGTCGAGGAGATGGTGAAGTCGACCCGGCGGGGCCTGCTCGTCACCTTCTTCTGGTACATCCGCGTCGTCGATCCGATGACGCTGCTGAACACCGGCATGACCCGCGACGGCCTGTTCCTGATCGAGAACGGCGAGATCACCGGGCCGGTGCAGAACTTCCGCTGGAACGACGGCCCGGCGCGCGGCTTCAACAACGTGACGATGCTCGGCCGGCCGATCCCGATGCATATCGGCGAAGCCTACGACAACCCCGGCACCGCGCTGGTGCCGCCGATGAAGATCGAGGACTTCCGTCTGACCTCGATCTCACCCGCCGTATAGCGTGCGCGTCGTAGCTGCTAATCCGAGCGTGTATTGGGCACAAAGGACACGGAGGACACAATAGGTTAGAAATTCTTCTCTGCTGTCCTTCGTGTCCTCTGCGTTGAGTACCCGCCACGAATTACCCTGCGGCGTCGACGATGGCCTCAGCCTCGATCTCGACCAGCATCGCCGGGATCGATCAGCGCCCGCACTTCGACCATCGAGGTCGCCGGCCTGATGTCGCCGAACACCTCGCCGTGCGCGCGGCCGACCTTCTCCCAGTCGGCGGCGATGTTCACCACGAAGATCCGCGTGCGGACGACGTGGGCGAAGGTCGCGCCGGCTTTCGCCAGCGCCGACTCGATGTTCTTCAGCGTCTGCTTCGCCTGCGCGTAGGCGTCGCCGGGTCCGACGATGGCGCCGTCTGGACCGGTGGCCGTCGTGCCCGAGACCCAGATCTGATTGCCGATGCGGACCGCGCGCGAGTAGCCGACGATCGGCTCCCACTTCGCCCCGCTCGATACGTTTTGACGCGACATGATGCAAATGTTAGCGCGAAGCCGTTTGCTCACGAAGGTAGAGAAACAGCGGCAGCCCCAGCGACACGCCGACCACGAGGTTCGCGGCGATCGGCGCCCACAGGTACCGGACGCCGGCTCGCCGTCCCTCCCCGAGCACGAACACCCACAGCACCACCGACGACACGATCACGTCCATGCCGAAGAAGCCGCTGACCGGCGTCGCGAACAGCTGCTGGAAGAACAGCGGCAGGTCGAGGCCGTGGTCGCGCAGGAACGGCAGGAATTGCCAGCATGGGAGCAGCGTGCCGGCGACGCACAAGGCGAGATAAAGCTGTTTCACCCTCATCGTCCTCTCTGTTCTACACTCCGCAGAACGATTTCACTGGAGGAAGACGATGTTGAACCGGCGAACGTTCTGCAGGCAAGCGGCGGCGACGCTCGCGGGTGCGCTCGTCGCGGGCACTGGTGTTGGCGCGGCGGCGATGCAGTCGGGCTCCGGCCGGCGGCGGCAGGTGACGGTCGGCGGCCGCCGCGTCAAGACCATCGACGTCCATTCTCACTGTGTCGTCCCCGGCATCATGGAGATGATGGGGCAGAAGACGCCGGCGAACCCGTCGCTCGTCATGGGCACGGGCCGCCTGCCGCAGATGGACGAGCAGGGGATCGACGTCGAAGTCCTGAGCATCAACCCCTTCTGGTATGCGGTTGGTGACCGGGAGCTCGCGCGCAGCCTGATCGCGGCGCAGAACGAGAAGCTGGCGGCGTTCTGCTCCGCGAACGCGGCTCGATTCGCCGGCCTCGCCACGGTGGCCCTGCAGCATCCCGACCTGGCTGCCGAACAGCTCGAAGCGGGCATGAAGATGGGGCTTCGCGGCGTGTCGATCGGCGCGAGCGTCGACGGCGAGGAGCTGGCGGCGCCGAGGTTCGATCCGTTCTGGGCGAAGGCGGAAGCGCTGCGCGCGCCGATCTTCATCCACCCGCAGGGCGTGCCGGACCTGAAGCGGCTGCAGGGCAACGGGCTGCTGACCAACGTCATCGGCAACCCGCTCGACACGACGATCGCGCTCTCGCACCTGATCTTCGAGGGCACGCTCGACAAGTTTCCGGGGTTACGCATCTGCGCCGCGCACGGCGGCGGCTACCTGCCGTCCTATGCCGACCGGTCCGATCACGGCTGCCTCACTTTTCCCGAGCAGTGCAAAGGCAAGATCAAGAAGCAGCCGACCGAGTACCTGAAGCAGCTCTACGTCGACTCGCTGGTGTTCACCGGCGAGGCGCTGCGGCATCTCATCGCCGTCTGCGGCGTCAGCCAGATCGTGCTCGGCACCGACTATCCGTACCCGTGGACATCGACCGCGGTCGATCATGTCCTCGAGGCAAGCTCGCTGAGCGACGCGGACAGAATCGCGATCCTCGGCGGCAACGCGGCGGCGCTGCTGAACATCGCGGCCTGACATGCGGCGCCCCTGAAGGGGCGCCCTACGAGTGTTCGCGTTCGATGAAGACGTTCAGCATCACGATTGACATCAAGGCGCCTGCCCAACGCGTGTGGGCGGTGCTCAGCGACGTCGAGGGCTGGCCGGACTGGACGCCGTCGGTGAAACGCGTCGAGCGCCTCGACGCCGGACCGCTCGCCGTCGGCGGCCGCGCGCGGCTGTGGCAGCCGAAGCTGCGCCCGGCGATCTGGCAGATCACGAAGGTCGAGAAAGGATTCGAACTTCACCTGGGCGACGCGCAGCCCAGGCCTGCTGGTGACGGCGCACCACGTCATCGAGCCGATCAAGAAGGGAAATGCGAGCCGCGTCACGCTGTCGGTCGAGTTCTCCGGTCTCGCTCGGCCCGCTCGTGGCGTGGTTGACGCGCGGCCTCAGCCAGCGCTATCTCGGACTCGAGGCCGCAGGGCTCAAGCGCCGAAGCGAGCAGGAGCCGCGCCTGGCCGGCGACGCTTCGATGTAGCGCAGCCCTTCAGGGCTGCCAACGCCAGACGATCGGTGGGCAACGCATGAACGTTGAGGACATCAGCCGCTTCTCGAAAACCGTGGTCGCCAACGGGCTGTCGTTCCCGGTTTTCGAGCAGGGCAGCGGGCCGGCGGTGCTGCTGCTCCACGGGTTTCCCGACTCGCGGTTCCTGTGGCGCAATCAGATCGGGCCGCTGCTCGACGCCGGGTTCAGGGTCGTCGCGCCGGACCTGCGTGGCTTCGGCGACGCTCCGAAGCCGGAGGCGGTGGAGGAGTATCGGCTGCCGCTGATTGCGCGCGATGTCGTCGGCATCCTCGACGCGCTGAACATTCAACAAGCGCGCGTCGTCGGGCACGACTGGGGATCGGCGCTGGCGTGGTACCTGGCCGCGGTTCACGCGGACCACGTCGAGCGGCTGGTGGCGCTGTCGGTCGGCGCGCCGGGAAATTCCGGCGGCAGCACCATCGCCCAGCGCGAGAAGTTCTGGTACATGCTGTATTTCCAGTTCGAAGGCGTCGCCGAGGCTGGCTTGACCAGCAACGACTGGCGCCTGTTCAAGGAATTCATGCGCGGCGAAGGCGACGCCGACCGCTACATGAAGGACCTGGCGCGTCCGGGCGCGCTGACCGCGGCGCTGAACTGGTATCGCGCCAACGTCCGGCCGCAGATGCCGGCCGCGAACCCACAGCTGCTGCCATCAGTCGCGTGCTCCACGCTCGGCATCTGGAGCGATCGCGATTTCGCGCTGACCGAAGATCACATGCGCAAGTCGTACGAGCGGGTCACCGGGCCGTGGCGCTACGAGAAGATCGAAGGCGCCGGGCACTGGATGATGCTCGAGAAGCCGGCAGAGCTGAATCGTCTACTGCTCGAGTTCCTGACCAGAACCCAGAACCCAGAACCAACAACCGAGAACCAGAACCCAGAACCCTGAACCCTGAACCCTGAACCTCTTCATGTCTTCCCCCGAAGTATGGCTTCGAGGAGTGCCGGTGCCGGACGTGCCGGCCCTGCTGCAGCCTGTGGCCCATTCCCTGCTGCAATGCCGCGAGGAGTTGACCGCTGCGCTGGCCGGGCTCACGCCCGACCAGCTCTGGCAGCGTCCGAACGGCGCCGCGTCGATCGGCTTTCACGCGCGCCATGCTGCGGCGAGCCTCGACCGCCTGCTCACCTATGCGCGCGGCGAGTCGCTTTCGCCGGCGCAGATGGCCGCCCTCGCGGTTGAGGAGACGCCGGATCTCGCGTCCGATGCCGCCGCCACGCTCGCCGCCGGGTTCGATGCGGCTGTCGAGCGCGCGCTGGCGCAGTTGCGGGCAACCAGCGAGTCGACGCTGCTCGAGCCGCGAGGCGTCGGCCGCGCGCGGCTTCCGTCCACGGTGCTGGGCCTGCTGTTCCACGCTGCCGAGCACACGCAGCGCCACGTCGGGCAGCTGGTGACGACCGGCAAGGTGATCGGCCGCTAGTCGTTCCCCTTTTGCCGCGAGGCATCGATGACGGCCTCGAGCCAATTCAGGTCGTGTCATCCCTCTGCCTGCATCTTCACGTCTCGGCGCACGCGTGCACAGCCACAGCCGCGCACGGCCGCGCTTCGCACCGCATCGGCCTGCACCGAGCGGCTGGTAACGGCAACGGCCGGCAAAGCCGATAAAGACTGGGAAGGATGCCGCGCGTTCTCCGACCTCTTCCGCGATCAGTTCACGCGGCCCGTCTCGATCGTCGTGATGGTCGCCTGGGTCGTGGCGATGGCCGTTCTGGTCAACCGCTCGTATCTCAAAGCGTCGTCTGCGTCGATCGCGACCGATCTCGCCCGTTATGGATCGTCGGCGACCTGGCGCGGCGTGTACTATCGCGGAGAGAAAATCGGCTTCACCGTCAGCCAGACCGTGCCGACCGCGGATGGATTCGATCTCGAGGAGAGCGGACGGCTGCAGATGTCGCTGCTTGGCGCGACGACCGCCGCCACCCTCCGCACGACCGCGCACGTCGACAAGAGCTTCACGCTGCGCGCCTTCGAGTTCTCGCTCGATCCGGGAACCGGGCCGATTGAAGTGCGCGGCAGAATCGACGGCCGCCGCCTCTCGCTCGACGTCACGACGGCCGCAGGCACGCGCACCGAAGTTCGCGATCTACCGGAACCGCCGGCGCTGTCGCTGAACCTGTCGCGCCGGCTGGCCGACGGCGGTCTGGTGCCGGGCGCGCGGCACCAGTGGACCGTCTTCGACCCGGCGACGCTGCGCAACTCGCCGGTCACCGTCGATGTAGGCAAGCGCGAGCTGGTCCGGGGCGCGACGACGCCGATCCCGGCGTTTCGGGTCGACATGCAGTTTGCCGGGTTGCGGACGGTCTCGTGGATTACCGACACCGGTGAAGTCGTCCGCGAGGAGAGCCCGCTCGGCCTGATCACCGTGCGCGAGACGCAGGAGCGCGCGCAGGCGATGGCGGTGTCGAACCGGATGCGCGTCGATCTGCTCGCCGCCTCCTCGGTTGTCCCCGACGGTGAGGCGGCGATCAACGAACCGCGCGACGTGCGCCGGCTCCGCCTGCGGATCGACGGCCTCGACTTGTCTTCACCGGATCTGGACGGCGGCGCGCAGCGCGTCGACGGCACGATCCTCGAGCTGAACGATCCACAAGCGCTCGCGGCGACGGCGGCCGACGAGGACGCCGCCCGCTACCTGGCGCCGGAGGCCTTGATCGAGAGCGACGCGCCCGAGATCGTCGCCGAAGCCGCCGCGGCGCTGCGCGACGTGACCGGGAGCCGCGCGCGTGCCGAGCGGCTGACGCGGCACGTGAACGCGCTGCTCGACAAGAAGCCGACCGTCAGCCTGCCCTCTGCGCGCGAGGTGCTGCGCACCAAGGTCGGCGACTGCAACGAGCACACGGCGCTCTACGTGGCGATGGCGCGCGCCGCCGGCATCCCGGCGCGAATCGCCGTCGGCCTCGTCTACATCCACGGCGCGTTCTACTACCACGCCTGGCCGGAGGTGTACCTCGATGCCTCGGGTCGCGGCATGTGGCTGCCGGTCGATCCGACGCTGAACCAGTTTCCCGCCGACGCGACGCACCTGCGCCTCGCGCGCGGCGGCCTCGACAAGCAGGCGGCCATCCTCCCGCTCATCGGCCAGCTGAAGATCACCATCGTCGATCTGGATCTCGCGCCCGGCGCCTCGCCGATCGTCGTCGGCCGTCAGACGCCCGATCTCGGCTCGATTGCGCTTCCCATCCCGCGGCGCCAGGGGCGCTGCTGCGCGTGCCCGCGATGATCGCGATCGAGAACCTGGTCAAGCGGTACGGTCCGTTCACGGCGGTCGACGGCGTCAGCCTCGAGGTGCCGTCGGGCGAGATCCACGGCTTCCTCGGCCCCAACGGCGCCGGCAAGACGACGACGCTGCGGATGATCGCGGGGCTGCTGAAGCCGACCTCGGGACGCATCCTGGTCAACGGCCACGATCTCGCGCAGGAGCCCGAGGCGGCGAAGATGTCGCTCGGCTTCATCCCCGATCGCCCGTTCATCTACGACAAGCTCACCGGCGGCGAGTTCCTCCGCTTCCACGGCGGCCTCTACGGCCTTGGCGAACCGGTGATCGCGGAGCGCGTGCGCGAGATGCTCGAGCTCTTCGAGCTCACGCGCTGGGAGAACGAGCTGGTCGAGAGCTTCTCGCACGGGATGAAGCAGCGGCTGGTGATGTGCGCCGCCTTCCTCCATCGGCCTCGCGCCGTGGTCGTCGACGAGCCGATGGTCGGCCTCGACCCGCGCGGCGCCCGGCTGATCAAGGACGTCTTCCGCCGGATGAGCGAGCGCGGCGTCGGTATCCTGATGAGCACGCACACCCTCGAGGTCGCGCAGGAGATGTGCGACCGGATCAGCATCATCCTGAAGGGGAAGATCATCGCGCGCGGAACGGTGGCGGAGATCCGCGCGATGGGCGACGGCCACGACGATCACCTGACCTCGGTGTTCCTCAAGCTGACCGGCGGCAGCGGCCTTCAGGAAATCGACGAAATCGTGTGACTCGCACCTTCCCCTACCTCCTGCTGCCGCATCTGTGGTCGTCGCGCAACCGCGCGCGCCGGCGCGAGCGCGGCGATCTGCCGCGCGGGGTGATGTTCGGCGGCGTCGGCCTGGTCGTCTTCGCCGCGCTCTTCCAGGGCTCGTTCTGGCTCGCCGGCCACCTGCAGGACTACGAAGAGCTCGGCGACTACCTCCTGCGCATCGGCCTGTCGTGGCTGTTCCTGACCTTTCTCTCGTTCCTCGCCTTCAGCGGCGTGGTGACCGCGCTCTCGACGTTCTTCCTCGCCGACGATCTGCGCCTGCTGGTGGCGTCGCCGGTCGCGACGCGGCGCCTGTTTCACGCGCGCTTCTTCCGCACCGTCGTCCAGGCGTCGTGGATGGTCGTGATCTTTCTGGTGCCGGTGCTGCTCGGCGTCGGCTGGGCGCGATGCGCGGGGCCGCTCTTCTACCTGACCGCGATCGGAACCGTGGTGCCGTTCTCGATCATCCCGGTCGCGGCCGGCACGGCGGTGACGCTGCTGCTGGTCAACACCTTCCCGGCCCGCCGCGCGCGCGACATCCTCATGCTGATGGGGCTGCTGTTCGCGGCGAGCCTCGTGATCGTGCTGCGGTTCATCCGCCCCGAGCAGCTGCTGCGGGTCGAGTCGCTGCCCGATCTCACCGACTTCTTCGCGACGCTGCAGTCGCCGGTGACGCCGCTCCTGCCCTCGTTCTGGGCCGGAGAAACGATCTTCGCCAGCCTTGCCGGCGGACACGATCTGGTGCACGCGGCGGCGCTGTGGACGACGGCGATGGCGTCGATTGTCGTCGTCGGCGCCGCCAGCGAGCGCTGGTATTTCTCCGGCTACAGCCGATCGCAGGAAGCGCCCAAGGCGCGCTTCACCCATTTCCGCGCGCTCGACGCCATCGCCGGCGCACTGCCGCTGTCGACCGTTCGCCGCCAGCTGCTGGTCAAGGATCTGAAGATCTTCCTGCGCGACGTCAGCCAGTGGTCGCAGCTGCTGCTCCTGCTCGCGCTGGTGCTGCTCTATCTCTACAACTTCAGCGTGCTGGATCTGCAGCGCATCCCCTACATGAGCGGCTACCTGAAGAACGTCTACGCGCTCCTCAACCTCGCGATGGCGGGGTTCGTGATGGCGACCGTGGCCGTGCGCTTCGTATTTCCGGCGGTGTCGTCCGAAGGGGCCGCGTTCTGGATCATCCGCACGTCGCCGCTGCCGCTGCGCGATTTCCTCTGGTCGAAGTTCTGGACCGGCCTGGTGCCGGTGCTGGCGCTCACCGAGGTGCTGACGATCGCCGCGAACCAGTTCCTCGGCGTCGATCCGCTGCTGAAAGTGATGGCCGCCGCGGCCATCGTCCTGATGAGTTTCGCGCTCGTTGGACTCGCCGTCGGTCTTGGCGCGCGCTACCCGCGGTTCGGCGCCGACCCGAGCCAGGCCGCCGGCTCGTACGGCGGCGTCGCGTTCATGATGCAGGCGGTGCTCTTCATCATCGTCATCATCGTGCTCGTCGGCTGGCCCTCGTCGGTCTACCTGCTTCATCAAGTGCGGCGCGCGCCGTTCACCACCGCCCAGCAGCTGCTGATGCCGGCGAGCCTGGCGCTCGCAATCGGACTCAGCCTGTTCGTCTGGCTGTCGTCGATGCGCTCCGGGGTTCGGGCGCTCGAAGGCATGGGAGCCTGAAACGTAAGATTGTCGTAACGGGCGGTCCGTGGCAGGATGCGCCGAGTGGAGATCCGGCCCTCATCAGCGTCAGGGCTGACACTCCGCGGACAGCTTATGTGGCCGCTCGAAACTCGTCCGGCCGTCGCAGCTATCGTCGTCCTGACAGCGGCGCTGATGCTGCCGGTGTGCGCGGCGCGTGCGATCGCCCAGGCGAACACCGGTGAAGTCGGCGGCATCGTCCGCGATCATTCCGGCGGCGCGCTGGTCGGCGCCGCGGTTGTGGCCCGCCACGCTGAGTCGGGCGCTGTCGTCCAGCGGACGACCGACGCCCAGGGGCGCTTCTTCCTGCCGGCGCTTCGAACCGGCGCATGGGACATCACCGCATCGCTCGAAGGCTTCGCGCCGCAGACGCGCAGGGGCATCGTCCTCGACCTTGGCCGCACCCTCACGCTCGACTTCGTCCTGAGCGTCGAGGGCATCGCCGAAAACGTCACCGTCGCCGCTTCGCCGGCGCTGCTGCAGACCAACACCGCCGAGATCAGCGACGTCGTCGACAACCGTAGCGTCGTTCAGCTGCCGCTGAACGGCCGCAACTTCCTCGCGCTCGCGCAGCTGAGTACCGCGGTGGTGATCCCGCCCGGCGGCACTCGCGGCGACGCCTTCCAGCAGGCGGGACCGCTGCCGAACGTCGGCGGCCAGCGCTCGGGGCACAACATCTACCTGCTCGACGGCGCGAAGGTCACCGACGAGCTGTTCAACAACCTGGTGATCAACCCATCGGTCGACTCGATCCAGGAGTTCAAGATCCAGAAGTCGATGTACCCCGCGGAGTTCGGCGGCAAGGCATCGGCGCTGATCAATGTCGCCACCAGGGCCGGCGGCAACGTGATGCGCGGCAGCCTGTTCGAGTTCCACCGCAACGACGTCTTCGACGCGCACAACTTCTTCGACGCGAAAGACACGCCCGTGCCGCCGCTGCGCCAGAACCAGTTCGGCGGGGCGCTCGGTGGTCCGGTCGACGAAGGACCGCAGCTTCTTCTTCGTCAGCTACGAAGGGCTGCGGATGAACCGGGCGCTGACCCGCACGTTCTCTGTCCCCTCCGATGCGGTTCGCGCCGGCAACTTCGGAGCGACCTCGATCTGCGATCCGCTGACGATCGACGCGTCCGGCGCCTGCACGCCGTTTGCCGGCAATGCGATTCCGGCGGCCCGCATCGATCCGATCGCGAGCGCGTTCCTGCAGCAGGTGCCGCGCGCGACGTCGCCGGGCGAGCTGCAGAACCTGACGTCGGTCGAACAGCTGCAGCGCGACATCGACCAGTTCAGCGCCCGGATCGATCAGCGCGTCAGCAGCGCCGACCAGATCTTCGCGCGCTTCAGCACCTTCAACGCCGACGAGGTGCAGCCGTTCGGCACCAGCGTGCTGCAGGAAGCGCTCGTACCAGGATTCGGCAGAACGCTGACGACGAACACGAAGAACCTGACGGCGAGCCACTCGCACTTCTTCGGCACGTCGTTCCTGAACGAACTGCGCTTCGGCTGGATGAGCGTCGACGGGGGACAGGCGAGCCTGAACGCCGGGATCGACTTCGCCGGGCAGGTCGGGCTGCAGGGTGTCACCCGCGATCCGCGCGACGTCGGCTACCCGCAGATTTCAACCCGCGGTCTCTACAGCACGATGGGCGATCCGGCGTCGTTCATCTTCCGGAACAACCGGCACTTCGAGATCTACGACAACTTCACCATCGATCGCGGCGCGCACCGCGTCAAGTTCGGCGCCTACTATTTCAACCTGCGCCTGCGGCCCGAGCAGCCGGACGATGCGCGCGGGACGTTCAACTACACCGGGCAGTTCACCGGCAACGCGTTCGCCGATTTCCTGCTCGGCTATCCGATTTCGGCGACATCCGGCATCGGCCGCGGCGACGAGGACGGCCGCACCAGCTGGCTGCACCTCTACGCCCAGGACGACTGGCGGGTGCGAGACAACCTGACGCTGAACGTCGGCTTGCGCTACGAGTACAACCAGCACATGTACGACGCGAACAACCGTCTGTCGTCGATCGATCTGTCGACGGCCGGCCCGCGGTTCGTGATCGCCAGCGACGAGGACGGCACGATCGACGCCGGCGCGCAGCCGCTGCTGCCGTTGATCCCGATTCCGTTTGTCACCTCGTCTGAAGCCGGGTGGGGACGCGGGCTGCTCGACCCGAGCGCCGTCCGCCTGGCTCCGCGCACCGGGTTCGCGCTTGCCTTCGACGATTCACGCGGCGTCATCCGCGGCGGCTACGGCATCTTCCTGAACCAGTGGGCCTACAGCGTCCAGACCGCGTTCGCGCGCAATCTGCCGTACTTCTTCACCCAGCAGGTCGACGTGCCGCTCGACGTGCGCACCCCGACGCTCAGCACGCGCGACATCCTCGCCAGCCGAGCGACCGGCACGATCGGCGCGGCGATCATGGACCACGACTACAACGTCGAGTACAGCCAGACGTGGAGCGGCGGCATCCAGTACGAGCTCTTCCCGTCGACGATGGTCGAGGCGTCGTACATGGGAACGTGGACGCTCGGCGCCGACAACTCGACGATCCGCAACGTGCCCGAGCCTGCTGGCCGGCCCGATCCAGACGCGCCGGCCGATCCCGCAGTTGAGCCGGATCAACGCGATCCGCTTCGACGGCAAGTCGATTTACCACGGCCTCACGCTCAAGGCTGAGCGCAGGCTGCGGAGCAATGTCGCTTACAGCGTCGGCTACACGCTCTCCACCTCGATCGACGATGCGTCGAGCCCTGGCGCGACCGAGTCGGAAGCGAACGTGCCGCAGAACGTGCGGAACGTCTTCGACGAGAGCGGCGAGTGGGCGCACTCGAGCTTCGATCATCGCCACCAGTTCGTGGCCAGCGGCGTCTACGAGCTGCCGTTCTTCCAGGAGGCCGCCGGGTTCACCAGAGCGGCATTGAGCGGCTGGCGCCTCAACGCGATCTTCACCGCGCAGTCAGGCGCGCCGTTCACGGTGAACCTGGGCGTCGACCGCGCCAACATCGGCGCCGGACCGGCGCAGCGGCCGGACGAACTGCGCGACGCGAACTTGCCCGGCGGCGAGCGCACGCCCGCGCGCTGGTTCGACACCTCGGCGTTCGCGCTGCCTGCGGCGTTTACCTTCGGCAGCGCGCGGCGCAACAGCGTCGTCGGCCCCGGCTTCGCCAACCTCGACTTCGCCGTCGCCAAGTCGTGGGGCTTCGCCGCGTCGGGGACGGTTGAGTTCCGCTGGGAGATCTTCAACCTGCTCAATCGCGCCAACTTCGACCTGCCGAATCGCGTCTTCGGCAACGCGAGCTTCGGCCGCATCTTCAGCGCCAGGAGCCCGCGCGAGATGCAGCTCGGGCTGCGGCTCGCGTTCTGAGAGCGGTTGCTGGTGGCTAGTTGCTGGTTGCTAGGTGGCTTCGCCTGACTTCTAGCCGGCCTGCGGAGACAGGGCTCTCGGAGCGAAATGGTCCGATCCGCCCTGCGAGTTCAGCCACGAGGTGTTCGTAACGAGCAGCCAGCCAGCAACCAGCCACTGAGCAACGAGTTGCTACGGCCGCCGGGCCAGCCACGCGCGCTCTTTCGCTTCGAGCGCCTCATCTCGCGCGGTCGTCGCGGCGATCCATTGCTGATAGAGCGGATTCTTCTCGAGCAGGTCTGCGTAGCGCTGGAACTGCGCCGGGTCTGCGCCGTTGAGCACCGCGAGCATGTGCTCGATCGCCGCGGCGGCAAACGAGTCCCAGATCTTTTTGCCGATCGCCGCCGTCGCCAGGCGCGGCGACCCGAGATAGCCGGGCCAGTCTGCCGCCCTGGCTGCGCTGAAGCTCTCCGCCATCGTTTGCCCGGTCACCGCCTTTGCCTGCTTGTAGCCCGGCGCCACGAGCTCGGGCTTGAGGTGCAGCATCAGGCTGTGCTCGTCGAGGCCGCCGTGGAGCGACACGCCATCCTCTTTCTTTTCCGCATCGCTCAGGCTCACCGAGCACCTTGCCCCAGCCGCCGAGGACCGGAACCAGGCCCCAGAGGTTGACCATCCGGCCGTTATAGGTGTCGTGGAAAAAGTCTCCGGCCTGGTCGAGCGAGCGGATGTGGAGCGGCGCACCGTGGACGTGCACCACCATGATCCATTTGAAGCCCTGCTCGCCAAGCTCGGAGGCGAGGTCCATGTACATCGCGCGCAGCGTGCTCGGGCGCACGACATACGTACCCGGAAACACGAACTGTCCGCCCAGCTCGTTCGACCCGCTCGCGCCGGCGGGCATCTGCGGGAACACGAGCGCCGTCCATCCCGGCTTGCTCGCGACCGCTGCCCGCGCGAGCTCGTCGGTCAGCCGCTCGCTCAGGATCCCGTCGGTGTACGCGGGCAGATACGGTCCATGCTCTTCGAGCATGCCGCCCGGGAGAAAGACGACGGTCTTCGTCCGATCGAGGGCGCGAATCTGGGTGGTGTTCAGATCGGCGAGGCGCACGACCTGCGCGCCGGCGCGCGCGCCAGCGGCAGTCACGAACAGGAGCGCAAGACACAGAGCACGTCGGAGCATATGAGGGTGACTTCAACAAAAGAGGGTTCAAGGTTCAGGGTTCTATGTTCTGGGTTCTGGTTCTGGGTTCTGGGTTCTGGGTTCTGGTTCTGGGTTCACGGTTCTGGGTTCACGGTTCTGGGTTCGCGGTTCACAGTTCAGCGTTCAACGCTCACGCCATCGCGTAGACGACGATGTTGATGGCGAATTTCGTGTTGTCGTCGCGCAGGAAGCGCTTGTTGCGCCAGTCGTAGTCCCACTCGCAGCCGTAGTCCTTGTTGCTGTAGAGAACGGCGACGCGACCGCGGCGCTCGATCGCCTTCAGGTAATCGTGGACGATGTTGTCGCCCCAGCCGTTCAGCTCGTGCGAGGTCTGCGGGGGGCCGTCCTTGAACGTGAAGAAGCTGCGGTAGAGCGGATGCGCCGCCGGCAGCTTCACGAGGCGGTCGTCGGGAAAGGTCGCGCGCATTTCCTCCTCGAACGATCGGGCGTAGAGGCCGTTGACGTCGTGATTGCAGTCGTCGGAGAACAGCAGGCCGCCGGCGTCGGCGAAGCGGCGGAGGTTCTCGCGCTCGGCGTGGCTGAAGCGCACCAGCTTGTGGCCGGTCATGAAGACGAAGGGGAACGATAGGAGTTCGCTCGAGCCGGGCGAGACGACGACTTCCTCGTGGTACACGGGAATCGAGGTGTACTCGATGATCGAGTCGAGAACGTTGGCGGCCACTTTCGGGTTGTAGTCCCAGTCGCCCGACTCGTAGCGCAGACGGGCGAAGACAAACTCAGACGCGCGTGGACGCCCGGCGCGCTGCTCGTACGGCACGAGCGCGGCGCCGGCGGTAATCGACAGAAATTGCCGGCGCGAGATCATATAAAATGTCGCGTTCCGTGGAATATCACATCACCCAATACGATCTCGAGCAAGGCGCGCTGGAGATTCAGTACATCGAAGAATACTTCGGCGAGTTCCCGCGGAAGAAAACCGCGGTCGAGATCGTGCGCCGGCTCCAGGGGCGCGCGCACCAAATCCTGCTCGCCACCGCGCCGCTGCCCGACGACCCCGGCACGGTGGTGCCGGTGTCCTTCAAGGTCGCGCACGAGATCAAGACGCCGGAGACCGAGGCGAAGCTCGAGGATCTGGTGCACCGCCTCGGCGACTACGTGCAGTTTGTCGGCCGCCGCGTCCTCTATACCTGGATCGGCGGCACCCGCCGCGACTGGCGCGGGCAGGGTTTCTTCCGCGCGCTCACCGAGCAGCAGGAGCTCTGGGCGATCGAGCAGGGCTTCGACGAGGTCGTCGTCAAGACCAAGAACAAGTTCTACGATATGCGCGGCACGCTCGATCACCTGCGGTTCGAGGTGGTGAAGTACGAGCGCCACCCGGGCGATAACGCCGAATCGAAGGTCTACCTGAGCAAGAAGCTCATGCCGGAGATGATCTCCCGCCACCGTAGTAAGAAGGCCGTTGTTCAAGCGCCGGCCTGAAAGGGTTCTGGGTTCAGGGTTCTAGGTTCTGCGTTCGCCCCCGGTTCTAGGTTCCGGGTGCTAGGTTCTGCGTTCGCCGCCGGTTCTAGGTTCCGGGTTCTAGGTTCTAGGTTCTGGGTCGAACTCGAACTCTCGAGCCCGAACCCCGAACCCCGAACCCCGAACCCCGAACCCCGAACCCAGAACCAACCCAGAACCCCGAACCCAGAACCCAGAACCGCAAGCGAACCCAGCACCTAGCACCCTGAACCCAGAACCGCTCCGGGGCGGCGTTTAAACCTTTTCTGCGCCGCCCTCGTCCAATTGACATGTATGCGCCGCGCATATAGTCTCGGCACACCCATATGACATTGCGACCGGTGGAATTCCACATCCTTCTCGCCCTTGCCGCCGAGGACCGTCACGGCTATGGCCTCCTGCAGGAGGTGGCCAGCCTCACCGACGGCGAGCTGCAGCTCGAGCCGGGGACGCTCTATCGCGCCCTGCACCGCATGCTCAAGGACGGCTGGGTCGTCGAATCTGCACGGCGGCCGGCCGCCGACGTGGACGACGAGCGACGCCGCTACTACCGGCTGACGCCGGTGGGCCGCCGTATCGCGACCGCCGAGGCCGAGCGTCTCCATCGCCTGGTCACCATCGCCCGCGCCCACAGGTTGCTCGCCCGTGCCTGACGTCTCGCCCCGGCGTCTCGTCTGGTGGCTGGTGCGGGCGTACCCGCCGCGGTTCCGGCAGGACGTCGGGCTCGGGCTGGTCGACGCGATCCAGGACCGGATGGATGCGCGGCGCGCCGAGGGTGTGTCCGCGGCCGGCGTCTGGGCGCCGGCGATCCTCGACACGCTGAGGAACGCGCCGGCCGAGTGGATGCGCGCGGCGCTCGAGCTGCGCGGCAGCCGCTCACGACACCACGGCGGGGCTGAAGCCCCGCCCCACGACGAGGCTCAAGCCCCGCCCCACATACAACACGCACCCCACGGTGGCAGAGGACGAACGATGGTTGACAGGCTGCTGCAGGACATCCGCTACGCGCTTCGGCTGTGGCGCAGGAAACCGGGCTTCGCGTTCGTCGCCATCCTCACGCTGGCCCTCGGCGTCGGCGCCAACACCGCCATGTTCAGTATCGTCAACGCCGTGCTGCTGCGGCCGCTGCCGTACCGCGACGCCGACCGCATCGTGTCGGTGTGGGGAAGGACGAGCGCGTTTCCGCGCGGCCTCCTGACCTATCGCGAGTTCGAGGAGATCGGCAAGCTGGAGCAGACCTTCGAGGCGATGGCGATGTGGCTGCCGCAGAGCGTCAACATCACCGGCACCGACGAGCCGCAGCGGCTGGTCGGCACCTTCGCCACCGGATCGTTCTTCGACGTCCTCGGGCTGCGCGCGGAGCGGGGGCGGCTGTTCACCAACGAGGAGAGCGCGCCGGGCACCGTCACACCAGTCGTCGTCATCACCCACAACACATGGCAGCGGCGGTTCAACGCCGATCCGAACGCAATCGGCGCGACGATGGTCGTCAACGGCGTGCCGCTGACCGTTGTCGGCGTGCTCGAGCCGCCGTTCGATCCGGATCGCGCGCCGAGCGACGGCTATTTCATCAGCGCCGATCTGTTCATCCCCATGGCGCAGTTTCCGACGCCGAACGGCGTCGGCGCCGCGGGACCGGTGATGCTCGGCGTCGGGCGCCTTGCGCCCGGCGCCACCGTCGCGCGGGCGACCTCCGATCTCGACGTGATTCAGAAGCGGCTGGCGGCCGATGGCAGCCAGCCGGCGGGCCTCGGGTCGTCGTTCGTGGCGGCGTCGGGCCGGTCGCTCTTCGTCGAGCCGGCGCAAGAGGCCGTCGTCGGTACCTCGCGCCCGGCGCTGGTGCTCTTGTTCGCCGCGGTCGGCGTCGTGCTGCTGATCGCGTGCGTCAACGTCAGCCAGTTGCTGCTGGCAAGGGCGGTCGATCGGGATCGCGAGATCGCCCTGCGCGCGGCGCTGGGCGCCAGCCGCGCGGCGGTGACGCGGCAACTGACGGTCGAGGCACTGCTGCTGGCAGTCGTCGCGTCGATGGTCGGCCTTGGGCTCGGCCGGCTCGCTATTGCCGGCCTCGCGTGGCTGCGGCCGCCGTCATCGGTGCCGATACCTGCCGATCTGCCGCTGGATCCGGTCGTCCTCTTGTTCAACGGCGCGGTGGCACTTGCCGTGGCGCTGCTCTGCGGCCTGGCGCCGGCGCTGCGGGCGGCGCGCCCGGATCTCGCTCGGACACTGCAGGCCGGCTTCCGGCGCGCCTCCGGCGCCGGCCGTCGGACCCGCGACGCGTTCATGGTCGTCGAGATGGCGCTGTCGGTCTCGCTGGTTGCGCTCTCGGCGCTGCTCATCCAGAGCCTGCTCGCGGTTCAGCAGGCGCCGCTCGGCTTCGATGCGTCAAACGTGTTCACGCTCCAGTTCCGGCTCCCGCAGACGAAGTACGCGAAGCCCGAGGACATCGCCCGCTTCTTCAAGGGCACGATCGAGAACGTGCGCGCCGTGCCGGGCGTGCAGTCGGCGGCCCTCGTCCGGGCGGTGCCGTTCAGCGGCAATGGCGGCACGATCGCCTACAACGTCGAGGGGCAGCCGCAGCCCGATCCCGTGTCGGCGCCGCAGGCGCTCTTCCACCTCGTCACGCCGGACTACTTCAAGACCATGCGGATCCCGATTCTGAAGGGGCGCGATTTCACGGACCGCGACGACCTGAAGGCGCCGCTGGTGGCCGTGGTCAACGACACGTTCGCACGCCGCGCGTTCCCCGATCAGGATCCGATTGGCAAGCACTTCACGACGCCGCAAACGCCGGGACCGGTCACCATCGTCGGCGTGGTCGGCGACGCCAAGCACTACACCTCCACCGAGCCGCAGCGGGCGCAGCTCTACGCCGCTCACTACCAGGTGCCGCTGATCTTCTCCTCGCTGGTGGCGCGGACGAATGTGGCGCCGATGAGCATCACCGACAGCGTGCGCAAGGCGATCTGGGCGGTGGACAAGGATCAACCGGTGTGGTCGATCTACTCGCTCGAGAGCGCGGTCGAGCGGACGCAGGGGCAGTCGCGGTTCCTGGCGCTGCTGCTCGGCATCTTCGCCGCGGTCGCGCTGCTGCTCGCCGGCGTCGGGATCTACGGCGTGACGTCGTACGGCGTCGCACAGCGGACGCACGAAATCGGCATCCGTCTCGCGCTCGGCGCCTCGGGCGAGCGCGTGCTGCGCGAGATCGTCGGCCGCGGCGCACGGCTGACGCTCGTCGCCGTCGCGATCGGCCTCACCGTGGCGGTGCTGATGGGGCGCCTTGCGTCGGCGGTGCTCTTCGGCGTCAAGCCGACGGACCCGGGCGCGCTTCTGGGCGCGGCGGCCGTGCTCGCGATCGTCTCGCTCGTGGCAACGTACCTCCCGGCGCGCCGCGCCGCTCGCGTCGATCCTGTGCTCGCGCTCGCCGAGGAATAGCGCGCGGCGACGGAGTCGCGCGGAGAGGGAAGCGCGCGGGGAGGTTCTGGGTTCAGGGTGCTTGGTTCTGCGTTCGCTGGCGGTTCTTGGTTCTTGGTTCTTGGTTCTGGGTTCGGGGGTTCGGCTCCTGCTTCGAACATCGAACCCACCCGGAACCAAGAACAGACTGGGGTCGGACACCTGTCCGACCCCCGTGGACGGTTTGGTGGGGTCGGACAGGTGTCCGACCCCACCCAGAACGACCCGGAACCAAGAACCCAGCACCAACCCCGAACCCGGAACCCCGAACCCCGAACCGCCAGCGCACCAAGCACCCAGCACCCTGAACCCTCGAACCGCGCGCGAAGCTACAATTCCCCTATGGCTCCTCAAACTCCCTACTCGAGCGCGCTCGACGGTCGCGAACCGATCGCGGCGCTCCGCGACACGACCTCCCGCATTGGCGAGATTGCGAGCCAGTGGTCGCCGGCCGACTTCGAACGCAGCTACGCGCCGGGCAAGTGGTCGGCGCGGCAGATCCTCGTGCACCTCGCGCAGACCGAGCTGGCGCTCGGCACCCGCGCGCGCCACGCCTTGACGACGCCGAACTATGCGGCGCAATCGTTCGACCAGGACAAATGGATGGCGCGGGAATCAGGCCTCGACGGCCCCGCGGCGCTCAACGCGTTTCTGGCGCTGGCCGCGATGAACCTGGCGCTCTTCGCGTCGCTGTCGCCCGCCGACCGCGAGACGACGCTCACGCATCCGGAGTACGGCGCGCTCAGCGTCGACTGGATCGTGCATCAGATGGCCGGCCACCAGATCCACCACTTGAAGCAGCTCGAAGAGATCGCGGCTCGCGCGTAAGGCGGGAGGGCTGGAAGGCGGGAAGGCTGGAAGGTGGAAGGCAGCAAGGCTGGAAGGTAGGCGCTGTCGCGCAGCCCCTTCACGCCTCCGCTCGCGAAAGATGCGCGCGAGCTCCGGCGAGGCTCGACGAAGCGCCGCAGGCGCGAAGTCGGCAGCTGCCGACGGAAGCCCGCTGAAAAAGAAGGGGCGGGTAGGAAGACCCTACCCGCCCCGCCTGCCTTACCTGCCTCACGCGACGCGAAGCGTCGCGCCCCAGGCGTTAGAACAAGAACCGGAAGCCGATCTGACCGACGCGCTGTTCCGGCCGCTGGAAATCGCCGGAGAAAGTGGTCGCCTGCATGAAGTTCGGATTTGGAGCTCCCGTGCTGGCCACGACCACGTTACGGTTGGTTCCGGCCGGATTGCTCGGGTTCAGCGCGTTGAACAGGTTGAACACCTCGCCAATCGCCTCGATCCGGGCTCGGCCCGCGATCTTGAACATCTTCGACACCCGGATGTTCATCTGCGACTGCGACCAGCCGCGGCCGCAGTTGACGAATTCGCACGCGCCGGCCGACTCGAAGGTGGAGAGGCCGGTGTCCTTGTCGACGCCGGTGATGTTGAACGCCTGCCCCGGGATTTCGGTCGCGTCGCCGTCGAGGTTGATGTCGCGCCCGTCGATGATGTCAACCGGCAGTGCCGATCGGAAGAAGTAGATCGGCGCGATATTGATGCCGCCCTTCACCTGGAACACGGCGGACAGGCTGACGCGGTGCCGCGCATCGGTTGTCCGGTTCGGCCCGAACTGGCGCGGATCGTCGAACGGGTTGTCCGGATCCTGGATGTTCGCGGTGTTGAGCTCGTCAGACGCGTTGCCGATGTTGCTGGTGCCCTTCGACAGCGTGTACGACGCCGTGAAGTCGACTCCCTTCGAGAGCCGTCGGCGCGCCGCCAGAATCAGCGCGTTGTAGGTGCTCTCGCTGCCGAAGCTCGTCGCCGGGCGCAGCGCGTTGCTGTTTGGGTTGGGCACGTACGGCGCCAACAGCGCCGCGATGCGGCGCGTCGTGGTGCCAAGGATGCGCTGATTGACGCGCGGCCGGTAGTTCAGGTCGCGGCCGAGCGAGTTGATGTAGTCGGCGGACAGGACCGTATCGGCACCGAGCTCGTGCGACCAGCCGAGATTGGCCTGCATCTGATTCGGCATCTGCAGCAGCGGATCGACGAACTGTCCAAAGAGCGGGAACGCGCCGACCTGGTTCTGGCTGCGAATCAGGTCGAGCGATTGTCCGAACCTGAAGAAGCTGCCATCCGGGTTTCTGATGCCATTCGCGTTGTTGACGTTGAAGACGTTGCCGAACCCGCTGCCGGTCGCGTCCGACGCGGGGAACAACGCATTCGAGTTGGTGTAGCCGAAGTCGGTGTAGATGCCCCATCCGGCGCGGAAGATATCCTTGCCGTCGCCGCGCACGTCGAGCACCGCGCCGATGCGGGGCTGGAAGTTGTTCTTGTCCAGACGCGGCGTCTCCGCGAAGTGGTTCATCAGCTCTGCCACGGGCGCCGGCAGCGAGTTGAACTTGCCGGCCTTGGCGGCCGCCACCACCGCGACGTAGTTCGGGTTCTTCGTTTGATCGAAGTCCAGCCCGTCGACGACGTCGTAGCGCAGCCCGAGGTTGATCGTCAGGCGGTCGCTCGCCCGCCAGTCGTCCTGGATGTAGGTGCCGTACTGCTTGGTGGGGATGTTCGCCGACGAATTGCCGTCGCTGATCGTGACCGTCGAGATCGGACCATTGAGGTTGTTGTCAACGTGGGTGTAGAACTCAGCGCCCTTGCCGGTGTTGAAGGTGATGAAGAGGCGCGGCTCGTTGATGAAGTTGACGCCGACCTTGAAGTCGTGGCCGAGGCCGCCCCAGCCGGTCTTGTGCCAGGAGAAGTCGTCGCGGATCTGATACTTCTTCTGCTCGGTCGTCTGCGGCGTATTGCAAGTTCGCCCCGGTCGTGACGCCGTTCAGGAACGTCTGGTTGGGCTCGTTGCTGCGCGCCGCGATGTTGTTGGCGAAGTCGGCGTACTGGAAGATGAACTCGTTCAGCTTCGAGCCGCCCAGCACCCAGTTGTGGTTAACGTTGATCGAGTTCAGCTTGTTGCTGCTGTCACCCCAGTTGTCGGGCGTGTTGCTGGGGCTGGCCCCGTACGGCTGCGAGTTGTTGTTGCGGCCGTAGCGCACCGACAGATACTGCGACGCCGCGATGTTCCCCGTCACCTTACCGGTCAGGATGTTCTCCCGATACGGCACGGTGAAGACACCGTCGAGGCTCGGAAACAACCCCTGGGTGTCGACCGCCTGAAAGGTGTCCTGTTGGGTGCGCTCGATGGCGAAGAAGAAGTGCGCCTTGTCCTTGGCGATCGGCCCGCCGAGGCTGCCGCCGAACTGATTGCGGCGATAGTCCTGCTTGTCGATATCGTTCAGCTTCTCGGTTTCTGTCTGCGCGTTCATCGCCTCGTCGCGGAAGAACTCGAAGAAGCTGCCGGAGACCAGGTTGGTGCCGCTCTTGGTCACCACGTTGAGCACGCCGCCGTTGCTGCGGCCGTACTCGGCCTTGAAGCGCTGGGTGACGAAGTTGAACTGCTCGATCGCTTCGAGCGGGAACTGCTGCAGCATGCCGCCGACGGTGTCGTCGTTGTTGTCGCCGCCGTCGATCTGGTAGTTCACATTGCGGCCGGCGCCGCCGTTGATCTGCGGGGCGTACTGGGTGCTCTTGGTCGGGTCGCTGTGAAACCCGAGGCCGACGCCCGGCACCGTCGCCGCGAGATTGGCGAACTGGCGGCCATTGAGCGGCAGGCTCTCGATCCGCTTGACGTCGACGACCGCGCCGACCGACGAAGCGGTGGTCTCAATCAGCGGGGACGCGCCGGTGACGTTGACCGTCTCCGCCAGCTGCGCGACCTTCAGCGGGAAGTCAACCGACTGCGTCTGGCCGATGTTGACCGCGACGTCCTTCTTCGACAGCGTCGCGAAGCCCTGGAGCTCCGCGGTGACGTCGTATGTGCCAATCGGCAGCGCCGTCAGGCGGAACAGCCCTTCCGAGTCGCTGACCTCGGACCGCGTGAACCCGGTCGAGGCGCTCTTCGCCGTGACCGTAACGCCCGGAATGGCCGCGCCCTGCTCGTCGGTGATGCGACCGGTGATGACCCCAGTAGTCTGCTGCGCGAATGCCGTCGCGCAGATGAGCAGCAGAATTGCCACTGCCCCGAATAAATGCCTTCTCATCCAACTCCTCCACATGTGCTGATAGCGACAGCGTGCGACAAAGAACACCGATCGATGCCGGCCAGTGTCTGCAATCGCAACACCACAGCTTACATGGTTGATACGCGTCGGGGAACCCCTTGTTTTTTGCCCGTTAGTGCTGTGTTTCTGGCCGTTTAGTGGTAGGAGCCAGGCTGTGCGATCGCGGGAAATCGCGGGAACGCCGAGCGTCGAATCCGAATCGATGGATCGTGTGAACGGCCTACTGGATGGCGCGGAGGAGGCGCTCGACCTCAGAGCGCTGAGGCGCCCCCTGAGGGAGCCGGTCGAGGAGCTCGCGGGCCGCGGCTGCTGCCTCACGTCGCTGGCCCGCCTTCGCATAGGCGATCGCGAGGTTGAAGCGGGCCTCGTGCAGAGCCGGATCGAGTGCGAGCGCCGCGTTCAACGCCTCAATTGCGCCAGGCAGGTTGCCTTTCTCCGCCTGCAGCAACCCGAGGTTGGCGGTCACCGACGCGTTGTCCGGCTCGAGACGCCGCGCCTCGTTCAGCGCGCGCTCGGCGCCGGCCAGATCGCGCCTCCGTCCGAGGCAGGTCGCGAGGCCGAGATAGATGTCCGCGGACGGCAGCCCCGAGCTCGCGGCGGCGTGGAATTCCGGCTCTGCACGCGCGCAATCGCCGGCCTGCAGCCGCGCGTATGCGAGACGCAGGTGCGCCTGCCCGTTGCGCGGATCGTCCCGCACGATGGCTTCGAGCGCCGAGACGAGCGCGGCGCCAGTCAGCTCGCCGCTGGTGACCTGGGCGATGCGCGCCGCCAATTCGCGCCGATCCTTTGGATCGGCGCCATCGCCATTGCGGATTGCGGATTGCGGATTGATCGCGGATTGCGGACCCGGTGCTGTAGCCCAGCGCGCGCAAACGCTCGGCGGCTTCCGCGCCAATCGACGCGGCATTCGGCAGGTCCGCGCCGGAGTACCGGCTGGCCCGGCCCTCCAGCTCGCGGACGACCGGCTCATTGGCCGACGCGAGGTTTGTCTGCTCGCCCGGATCCTGATCGATGTCGAAGAGCTCCGGCTTCGGCGCCGCAATCAGCTTCCACCGGCCGGATCGAATCGTTCGCAGCGGCGCCCAGCCGAACTCGACCAGCGGCGCGAACGATTCGCCGTACAGCTCGCGCTGTGGCAGCGGCGCGCCGCCGAGCGCGGGCGCCAGATCGATGCCGTCGACTTCGGGCATCGTCCCGCCCAGCAGCCGCAGCGCCGTCGGCGCGACGTCGGCGAGCGTCACCGCGCCGGTGATCCGCGCGCCGGCGCCGACGCCGGGACCGTTGATGATGAGCGGCACCCGCAGCGTCGTGTCGTAGACGAAGATGCTGTGCGCGAACTCGCCATGCTCGCCGAACGCCTCGCCGTGATCGCCGGCAGCGACGACGACCGTGTCTGCCCTCGCGGGGCCGAGCGCCGCGAGCAGCCGCCCGACCTCGCGATCGACGGTCGCCACCTCGTCGTCGTACCTGTCGGCTACCGGCCGGCCGCTCGACGGATCGCCGTAGGGCGCGTGCGGTTCGAAGAGGTGGACCCAGAGGAAAAAGGCTGGTGGGGCAGGGGGGGCGGGTGGGGAGGCAGGCGGGTTCGACCGGGCAGGTGGGACTGGCGACGCGGCGCCGATTTGGCGCAGCCAGGCGATGGCCTCTTCGACAACCTGAGATGCGGGCCGCTCGCTCTCGAGCCGTCCGTTTGCCGCCCGCGGGATCCGGTCGCCGTAGACGTCGAAGCCTCGGTTCAGCCCGAACTGATGGTCGAGCGGAAACGCGGCGACAAACGCCGCAGTCTTCGCGCCGCGCGCCTTGAAGATCGTGGCCAGCGTCGGCGCGTCCGCCGAGACGCGCATCCCGTTGTCGCGTGAGCCGTGTCCCGGCGGGTAGCGGCCGGTCAGAAGCGTCGCGTGCGACGGCAGGGTCACCGGCGCGGCCGCATACGCGCGGTCGAACGCGACGCCACCCTGCGCCAGCGCGTCGAGGTTCGGCGTTCGCGCGCGCGCATGGCCATAGGCGCCGAGCCGATCGGCACGAAGCGTATCGATGGTGACCAGCAGCAGGTTGCGGGCCGCCGGTTTCGGTGCCGGCGCGCCCGAACTGCACGCCATCGTGAGGGCCAATGGCGGCGAGCCCGATCGCCAGGGCGAATCGCCGACAGCATCAGCGTCCGCCTTCGAGCGACGCCAGCAGCTTCGACGCCGCATCGCGCTCGCGCTTGTATTTCGCCGGAGCGGCGAGGACCTGCCGATACGCGTCGGCCGCGCGAGCCGATTGTCCGCTTTCCTGCAGGGCGATGCCGAGGTTGAGCCGCGCTTCGACGAGATCCGGCGCGGCCTGGATCGCTCGCTCGAACCAGGTTGCCGCGTCAGCGGGCCGCTTCGCTTCGACCAGCAGGACGCCGAGGCCGTTGGCGGCGTCGGCAGCGTGCGCGTCGAGCTCGAGCGCCTTGCGGTAGGCCTGCTCGGCGCCGGTCCGATCGTCGAGCGCGCGCCGCGCGTTGCCAAGGTTGGTCCAATAGGTGGCGTTGTTCGGATCAATCGCGGTCGCGCGCTCGAACGCCTTCGCCGCCTCGTCGTCGCGGCCGTTGTCGACGGCGAGCAACCCGAGCCCGTTCTGCGCCGTGGCGCTCGTTCGCGTCGAGGGCGAGCGCGGCCTCGTCGGCACGCTGCGCCTCGATGCGCAGCGTCCGGGCGGCGTCGGCGCCGGGCGCCGCGTTCGCCGCCTCGCGCGCCGCGACCGCGAGGTCATGCAGCACGACCGCATCTGCCGGCCAGCGTCGGAGCGATTGGCGATACACAGCCAGCGCCGCCGTCAGCTGGCCGCTTTCTTTCAGCGCGCGGGCGTAGGTCGCCTGGAACACCGGCGCGTCAGCATGTGCCGTCGCGAGCGCGCGGAGGCGCGCCACCGCGTCCGGCCATCTGCGCGTTCAGCACGCCGAGCGCATCCTCGAACTCATTCCACGCCGCGATCGTCGTCGCCGGGTTCGGTGCGCCGGATGCGGGAGCCGGTGCCGTGGAACTGGCGACGTAGCCGAGCGCGCGCAGCCGCTCCTGCGCATCGGGTGCGATCGTCGACGCGGACGCCGCGGCGCTGGCATGAATCGTTTGCGCTTTGGCGGCCATCGCCGCCGCGATGGCCGGGTGCGCGGCCGCGACATCGTGCTCCTGTCGCGAATCGCTTTGCAGGTCGTAGAGCTCGGTTGTGCCGCCGGCGCGGATCGCCATCCACCGGCCATCGGTCAGCGCCTGCAATGGACTCCACCCGGCCGCGCGCGGGTACTCGGTCTCCGAGTAGAGATCAATGCCGCTGTTTACGCCGGATGTAGTGTCCGCCTTCAGCGCGGACCGTGGCGCCGAGCAGGTCCCGTCCCTTCATCGCATCGGGCGGCGTCACACCCGCGGCGCGAAGAATCGTCGGCGCGACATCCGCCAGGCTCACCGCCTCGTCGCGCATCGCCGCGGCCACGCCGGGCGCGGCGACGACGAGCGGCACGCGCAGCGTCGAATCGTAGGCGAGCATGCCGTGGGTCCGTTCACCGTGATCGCCGAGCCCCTCGCCGTGGTCGCCTGCGACGATCACGATCGTCCGATCGAGCTCGCCCGACAAACGCAGCTGCTCGAGCAGCCGCGACAGCTGCGCGTCGGCGTAGGCGACCTCGGCGTCGTACGGCGTCGCGGCGCGCTGCCGATATTCGGCCGGCGCCGCGTACGGCGCGTGCGGATCGTAGAGGTGGACCCAGAGGAAGAAGGCCGGTGGGGCTGGGGGGGCAGGTGGGCGGGCAGGGAGGTTCGACGGGGCTGGTGGGGTTCTTTTGTCAAGCCACGCGAGCGCGCGGTCCACGACCGCCGACGCCGGGCGTTCCGCTTCGAGGCGTTCGGTGGCGTTCGGATCGCGCGGAACCTGATCGTCGTACACCGTGAAGCCCTGCGCGAGGCCGAAGCGTCGATCCAGCACGAACGCGCCGACAAACGCGGCCGTGTCGTAGCCCGCGCCGCCGAGGATCCGCGCGATCGTCCGATGCGTCTCGGCCAGCGCGGCGCCGTTCTCGCGAACGCCATGCGCGGGCGGCAGCAGGCCGGTGTGAACGGTCGAGTGCGCCGGCAGCGTCAGCGGCGCCGTGGTCCGCGCCGAACTGAAGCGCAGCCCCGTGGCGGCGAGCCGATCGATCGCCGGCGCGACGCCGGTGCCGACGCGATCGGCGCGAAACGTGTCGATCGTCACCAGCAGCACGTTCGGCCGCGCGGGCGGGGAGGCGTGCTCCGCGCGGCTGCACGCGGCCGCAGCCAGCGTCGCGACGAGCAGGAGCACGAGACGAGGCCGCACCAGCCGATTGTAGCAAGCGCGTTACAATCGCCCGGAGCCATGTCGGCATTCCCGGTGACGCGGCATTCGATGATGGCGGCGATCCGCAGCGATCGCGACGACGTGCGCCGCTCGGCGTTCGAGGCGCTGGTGACCGCCTACTGGAAGCCGGTCTTCAAGTACGTGCGCCTCAAGTGGCACGCGTCCCCTGACGATGCCGCCGACCTGACGCAGGGGTTTTTCCTGCGGGCCTTCGAGAAGGACTTCTTCGCCGCGTTCGACCCGGCGAAGGCGCGGTTCCGGACGTATCTGCGAACGTGTCTCGACGGCTTCGTCGCCAACACGCGCAAGGCGGACGCGCGCCTCAAGCGCGGCGGCGGCGTCACCCTCGTCCCGCTCGATTTCGACGAGGCGGAGCGCGAGTTGCGCTACCAGGCGGCGAATGCGATCCACGACTTCGACGCGTACTTCCACCGCGAGTGGCTGCGCGGCCTGTTCGCGGCGGCTGCCGCACGACTGCGCGAGGCGTGCGAGGCGCGAGGACGCGCGCGAGCGGTTCACGCTGTTCGAGTCGTACGATCTCGCCGGCGAGGAGACCGCACGTCCGACTTACGCCGAGCTCGCCCGGCGCCACAATCTTTCTTCGATCGACGTCACCAACGAGCTCGCCGCGGCGCGGCGGGAGTTCCGTCGCTTCGTGCTCGAGGCGCTGCGCGACCAGTGCGCAACCGACGAGGAGTTCGACGCCGAGCTGCGGGGCCTCACCGGATGATTCCCGAGCCGGCGATCGATCGCCTGGCGGCGATGTTCCGGACGCCGGACCTCACCGGCACACGCTACGAGATCATCTCCACGCTCGGGCGCGGCGGCATGGGGGTCGTCTACCTGGCGCGCGATACGGCGCTCGATCGCGAGGTGGCGCTGAAGATCTTCGACCGCCCGCCGGGTGAAGCGAACGAGGCGCGGATCATCGCCCGGCTCGAGCACCCGGGCATCGTGCCGGTCCACGACTTCGGCGAGCTGCCGGACGGCCGTCTCTTCTACGCGATGAAGCGCGTGCGCGGCGACCGGCTCGATCGCTGGATGGCGCGCGCGGACCGGGACATCACCGAGCGCCTGGCGGTCTTCCTGCGCGTCTGCGAGGCGGTCGCGTTCGCGCACGCGCACGGCGTCGTCCATCGCGACCTCAAGCCGGAGAACGTGATGGTCGGCGAGTTCGGCGAAGTGCTCGTGCTCGACTGGGGCGTCGCCCTGGAAAACGACAATGCGGACTCGCGGATTGACGGATTGCGGATTCCGTCGTCGGTACGCCGGAGTACATGGCGCCGGAGCAGGCGCGCGGCGATGCGCTCGTCGACCAGCGGGCCGACGTCTTCGCGCTCGGCGCCATGCTCGCCGACATCACGCGCGGCGTCGCGCCGCTGGTGGCGGTGGCGCGGAAGGCGCAGGAGGCGGATGCGGCGCAGCGGTATCAGTCGGTCCCGGCGCTGGCCGCCGAGGTCAACCGCTACCTTGCCGGGCGCGCCGTCGAAGCGCACCGCGAGCCGTTCATCGACCGCATCTCCCGCGTCGTCCGGCGCAACCGCCTGGCGATCCTGCTCGTCCTGACCTATCTCGTGGTGCGGATCCTGCTCATCTTCCTGTTCCGCGTCTAGCGGGGCAGGTGGCGCGAGGTGGGGCTTGTAGCGCGAAGGTTTTAGCCGAGCGGGGCGGGTAGAAGGGTTCAGCGCGGGTCGAGGGCCCAACTTAAAGATTCCGGCGGCGACGCGTAATAGAACGGGTGGAGGCTTCAGGGGTGAGAAACAAGATTGTCTTCGCGACGCTGCTCGGCGGGTTTCTCGGCATCTTCGACGGGCTGACGGCCTATTTCACGCCCGAAGTCCGCAACGAGATGGTCGGCATCGTCATCGGCTCGACGGTCAAGGGGTTGATGACCGGCGTGATCATCGGATTCTTCGCGACCAAGGTGCACTCGCTGCTCGTCGGCACGATCTTCGGGTTGGTGGTCGGCGCGTTCTTCGCCTACCTGATCCTGCTGATGAACCCGGGGCACACGCTCAACATCATGCTGCCCGGCAGCCTGGTCGGGCTGATCGTGGGCTACGTGGCGCAGACGTACCAGGCGCCCGGGCCGCAGCGGCCGCGTAGCGCGGTCCTTAGGGCCGCCTTCCATCGGACGGGCGCCGGACGTCGGTTGAACGCTGAGCCCGCTGACGACCGCAGAGACAACGGGGCATTCGCCGCACGCAGAAAGAAACGACAGGAGCGACGCTCACTCGTTCCTCAACGCTGTCATCGGGTCGACTCTCGCTGCCCGCCGCGCCGGCACGTAGCTCGCCAGCAGCGCGACCAGCGCGAGCGCACCGGCGACGGCGCCGAAAGTAGCCGGGTCGGTCGCCGAGACGCCGAAGAGCAGCGTCGCCAGTACGCGCGTCGCCGCGGCTGCTCCGGCAAAACCGGCGACGAGCCCGACGATGGTCAGGCGCGCGCCCTCGCGCAGGAACAGCCGCGCAACGTCGCCCGGCGCGGCGCCGATCGCCAGCCGGACGCCAATCTCCTGCGTCCGCTGGCTCACCAGATACGCGAGCACGCCATAGATGCCGATCGCCGCGAGCGCGACGGCCACCGCAGCGAACGCGGTCAGCAGGAACATCGTGAAGCGGCGTTCGGCGATCGACGCGCCGATGACCGCCGTCATCGGCTCGATCTTCGCAATCGGCAGCTCGCGATCGATCGACGCGACGTCGCGGCGCAGCGTCGGCGCGAACGCCATCGGATTGCCCGATGTGCGCACCGCGATCGTGAACTCGTCGACCGCGTGCTGGGCGTAGGGCAGGTAGAGCTCCGGCGGTGTGGCGGCGTCGAGCCGGCCGTACTTCACGTCGCCGACGATGCCGACGATCGTCTTGCTGTTGCTCTTCGCGTCGCGCGCCAGGCGCACGCCGACGCGAATCTGCTGTCCGATCGGGTCCTCGCCGGCGAAGTAGCGGCGCGCCGTCTGCTGGTTGATCAGCACCACCTCCGGCGCCGACTGGTCGTCGTGTGCGTCGAACAGCCGGCCAGCCACGAGTGGAATCCTCATCGTCTTGAAGTAGTCGGGGCTGACGATGCGCATGCCGGCGCTGGGGCCGTCCGCGATGTCCGGCTTCGACGGGTCGCGGAAGCTCGTCGACGCGCTGAAGCCGCCGGCAAACGGCAAGCCGAAGATCGCCGCCGCTGACTCGACGCCCGGCTCCGCCTGCAGCTGCGACAGGAGCGTCGTCGTGAACGCGGAGATCTGCGGCGCCCCCGGATACTTCGCTTCCGGCAGCGACAGGTTGAACGTCACGACGCCGTCCGGATCGAATCCAGGGCTCACGTGTTGAAGCGCGCCGTAGCTGCGAATCAGCAGCCCGGCGCCGACCAGCAGCACGACCGCCAGCGCCATCTCGCAGACGACGAGCGCTCGCCGTGTGCGCGAGCCGCCCGGGCCAATCGCGCCGCGGCCGGCGGAGCCGATGAAGCTCGCCACCGCGCCGCCGCTCGCGCTCAGCGCCGGCATCAGGCCGAAGAGCATGCTGGTGCCGACGGCGGTTGCGAAGGTGAAGCCGAGCACGCGGAGATCGATCGTCACGTCCGGCGAGCCGCGGGATGCTCGCCGGCCCGAGCGCGACCAGGACCCGCGTGCACCAGAATGCGGCGGCGAGGCCTGCGGCGCCGCCGAGGAGGCCGAGCAGGATGCTCTCGGCGAGGAACTGGCGAACCAGCCGCGCGCGTCCGGCGCCGAGCGCCGCGCGCACCGCCACCTCGCGCATCCGCGACTGCGCGCGTGCCAGCTGGAGGTTGGCGACATTCACGCACGCGATCAGCAGCACGAAGCCGACCGCGCCGAGCAGCACGAACAGCGTCTGCCTGACGTTCTGCACCATCCGCTGGTGCAGCGGCACAGCCAGCGCGGTCGTGCCGCCGTTGATGCGTTCGTAGTCGACCGCGAGGCGGGATGCGACTGTCTGCAGCGATGCGGTGGCCTGTGCCGCGTCGCCGTCGGGCTTCAGCCTCGCGACCACCGAGATCCATTGCGCGCCGCGGGAGGCCGGCGCGAGATCGCGCGGCGTGAAGATCAGCGGCCGCCAGAACTCCGCGTTCGCCGGGAGGTCGACGTCTCCCGGAGCGATGCCGACGATCGTCCGCGGGCGGCCGTCGAGCCGGATTTCCGATCCGATGGTGCCGGCGCGCCCGCCGAACTGCCGCCGCCACAGCCCCTCGCTGATCACGACGACGTTGCCGTCGCCTGCGCCCTCGGCTTCGACGAACCCGCGTCCCTCGCGCATCGTCACGCCGAGGACGTTGAAGTAGTTCCACGAGACGCTCGCGCCGTCGACGCGCGCCGGCTCGCCCAGGCCGGTGAGGTTGGAGGTTACCGGCGTGAAGGCGGCCGCGTCCTGAAACGCCGCGCTGCGATCGACGAAGTCGCGATAGTTCAGCGGCGAAAACCACGGCGTGACGCGTCCCGGGCGGCCGTACAACAGCACCACCAGCCGATCGGGATCGAGATACGGGAGCGGCCGCAGCAGCACGCCGTTGACGACGGTGAAGACGGCGCTGTTGGCGCCGATGCCGAGCGCGAGCGTCAGCACCGCGACGATGGTGAACGCCGGCTGGCGCCGCAGCATCCGCGCCGCGTAGAGGATGTCCTGGATGATGGTGCGCACGGCGAGTCTCCTCCCGATGTCGGGCAGCCCTTCAGGGCTGCGAGGCGAGCCGGGGGTAGGGCCGAGGCGAGGGTAGGGCGGCCCTTCAGGGCCGCCGGTCGGCCTGCGTCAAAGGGCCCGAGCGCGCGGCAATCGATGCGACAACGAGGTCGGCGAGCTCGCGCGCGAGCAGGCCGGCGACAGCCGGCGTGCCGGCGGCATCGCGGCATTGCGCCTCGACGGTCCGCCGCATCTCGTCGCCGTAGCGTTGCCGCACGGTGCGCGGGCAGACGACCATCGCCGCGCCGTAGATTCTGACGACGGCGGCGATGAGGCGCGGCGGCGCGGTCATTTGCTGCGGGAGAAGGCGGGGCGGCCAGCGCCAACGATCCCCTTGGCGCGCGCGTGGCGCACCAGCGCTTCGAGCCGCTCGGTCTCGGCCTTGAGCACCGCCCGGCCGAGCGGCGTCAGCCGGTAGTAGCGGCGGCGGTCGTCGTCTTCGTCCGCCGGGGCGCGGCGATCGGACTCGCCGACCAGCGCCAATGCCTCGAGCCGGGCCAGGGCGGTGTAGAGCGTGCCGGTGCCGAGCCGCAGCGCACCCTCGGTCCGCTCGGCGACGTCGCGGATGATGCCGTAGCCGTGGCGATGCGCGCCGGCCAGCGCGAGCAGGATGTGGAACTGCTGTGGCGTCAGCGGCAGGAACTGGCGGGGCTCGTCCATGGATGCATCTTACCGCAATGCAGCGAGGGTCGATGTATTAAAGACGGATGTCGTTCTGGGTTCTGGGTTCTTGGTTCTGCGTTCTGGTTCTGGGTTCTGGTAGCTGGGACGTCCTGAGGCTCCCCTACTCGGGTCTGGTCAACGTGCCAGCGTGTCCCGCAGCGCTTCGAAGAACACCTGCGCCGCCTCGCCGATCCCGTCGAGCGGCACGCGCTCGCCGTCGCCGTGCATCGAGGCGACCGTCTCGGCCGACAGGATGGCCGGGAACACGCCGTAGCTCTTCACGCCTTTCGGGCGGAAGGCGTTCGAGTCGGTGCCGTAGGGGATGAGCATCGGCATGACGATCGCGTCGGGGTGGCGGCGTTTGATCGCGGCTTCGAGGTTTCTGTAGAGCGGCGTGTCGTGCGAGGTGACGACGGGATCGTCCGACTCGTTGATCAGCTCGATCTTGATCGACGGATCGCCGAGGCGCCGCTGAACCTCGGCGATCCACTGGTCCTTCGTTGTCCCCGGCAGCACGCGGCAGTCGAGCCCGGCTTCGGCGACCGAGGGGATGACGTTGATTTTCGGCGGCTCGCCGACGCCGGAGCGGAACCAGGTGAGCGCGATCGTCGACTGCTGGATGGCGTTGGTGAACTTGTTGGGCGCGAACGTGCCGACGCGCGCCTTCATGATTTCGAGCACCGAGGGTTCGCGCCCCTGTCGCCGGCGGCGGCGCATTCGTCTCCGTGGGGCGGCCCTTTCAGGGCCGCCGAGCAGCCGCGCGAGACCTCGCACGAGGCGGTCGTTCGGATTCTGATCGTTCGGCTGGCTGCCGTGCCCGGCGATGCCCTCGGCGCGCAGCTTCAGCCAGACGATCTTTTTCTCCGCGACCGAGATGCCATAGACCAGCTTCCCCGGCGCGAACAAGTCGCGGCTGCCGAAGCCGCCTTCATCGATCACGAACTCGGGATCGAGCTCGGCGTAATGGTTGGCGATCATCCACCGCGCGCCGAGTGCGCCGCCGACCTCCTCGTCGGGCTCGGCGAGCAGGATGACGTCGCGCGACAGCGGCACGCGCTCACGCTTCAGCCGCAGGAACGCCATCAGGTGCGCGATCCCCTGCCCCTTCATGTCCATCGCGCCGCGACCCCACAGCTCGTTACCCTCGATCGTGGCGGCGAACGGGTCGACCTTCCACTGCGCCTTGTCCGCCGGCACGACGTCCATGTGGTGAAGGAGGACGACGGCTTTGCCGGCCGGCGGCGACACCGTCGCCTTCAGCCGCGCCATGACGATCGCCTTGCCCGGCGCCGACTCGTAGCGGGTGACCGGGATCCCTTCGCGCTCCAGCACGCCCGCGAGGAAGTCCGCCGCCTTGCGCGTATCGCCCGGCGGATTAGACGTATCGATGGCGACGTATTGCTGGAGCAGCCGCGTCGCCTCATCCTGCGCCTGGGCCCGTACCGCCCGCTGAGTGGACACAAAGGACACAACGGACACAAGGACTAGGAAGTACACGAATGTCCTCTGTGTCCTTCGTGTCCTCTGTGGTGATGGATAGGTCATATGGATTCAAAGACGCCGCTTTCGCGGTTCTTCCTGACGCGGTCCCACTGAAAATAGCGACCGTTCATCGCGATGTAGACACCCGGCGGCAGCGCCTGCACGAACGACAGCGCGCTCCCGAGGTTGAATAGGCCGTCGGAACTGCCGAACGCGTACGGAATCATCGCGCCGGTGAGGACGATCGTCTTGCCCGACGCCGGGTGCAGCGCCCCGGCCAGCGCCGCCGCCGTCTCGACCATCGTGTCGGTGCCGTGGGTGATGATCAGCCGCGATTCAGTCGCCTGGCGGCACTGCTCGACGATCAGCGCGCGGTCGGCGTCGGTCATCTCGAGGCTGTCGATCATCATCAGCGTGCGGACCGAGACGTCGACCCGGCTGCGTCCGAGCCGCAGCATCTCCGGCAGATGCGTGTCTTTGAAATAGAGCGAGCCATTGAGCTCGTTGTACTCCTTGTCGAACGTACCGCCGGTCACGAGGATCCGAATCGACATGGCTCAGGAACAATTATCGTCCGTCGCTCGTCGGCATGTGTATAGTGAGCCCACACCGCCTCTGAGAGTAGTTCGTCCGCCGCCGGGTGTTTCCGGTGGTGCATCCACCGCTCCCTGGAAGGCCGTCACCCAGGGAGGTTCGATGAGACCCATTGCGCGTCGGGTCCTCGCCTCGTTCGCCGTTCTTGGCCTCCTCTCCATCGTCGCGCCGCTGCTCGCGCAAAACGATCCCGCCGTCGGCGTCTGGAAGCTGAATTCGGCGAAATCCAGCTACGACCCTGGCCCGGTACCCAGCACCGGTACCACCACGATTACCGCGGTCGGGCCGGGCATCAAGATCTCCGGCAGGGGAGTGGATGCTGCCGGCAAACCGACCTTGACCGAGTACACGGGTGCGTTCGACGGCAAGGACACCGTCGTCGTCGGTTCGCCAGCCTTCGACAGCATGTCGATGAAACGCATCGACGCGAACACGACCGAGGTGACGCGAAAAAAGGCAGGCAAGGTCGTCCAGACGGCGCGCCGCGTGATCTCGCAGGATGGAAAGACGATGACGCTGACCACGATCGGGACGGACGGACAGGGCCGGAAGATCAACAACGTGACGGTGTACGAGAAGCAGTAGATGCTGGTGCTGGTTGCTCGTTGCTCGTTGCTAGATGGGCGGCGCGAGCATCTCAGCGCCTCGTATTGAACGCCTAGCAACCAGCATCCAGCACCGAGCAACCGCCCCTCAGTTCGACGTCTTCGCCGACGCCTCGCCCGGCGCGGCCATGTAGAGCGCGTTGAAGAGCAGCGGGAACGTCGCGTGCGTCTGCGCGCGGTGCTGCGGGCGCAGGCCGAACAGCACCACGCGTCCAGGATTCATGTCCACAGTAACGATGGCGGCGCGGCCGGCCATCAGTTCCTCGCCGCGCAGCCATCCCGAGGCGACGACATCCGTGTTCGGGTAGCGCGCGACGACGTTCGTCCGCTGCGACGCGAACCCCTCGACGATCGTGAAGAACGGGCTGTTGACGTAGAAACCGTAGGTTTCGGCCGCAGTGCCGTAGCCGACCGGATGCTGCGTGTCGACCTCGAGCTTGAGGATGGTGCCGGGCGCGAAATGCTGGTCGCGGGTCAGCCCGCGCTTGAGGTTTCTGACCGGAATCGGCAGCCGCTCAATCGCGAGATCGCAGGCGTTGCCCATCGTGATCAGCGTGCCGCCCTCGGCGACGAACTGCTTCAGCTGCTCGATGCCGCTCTCGCCGATGCCGCCGCGATACTCGGGGCGGATCGTCGGCGCCTCGTAGCCGTCGACGATGTCGCGCGCGCTCTGGTCGGCGATGATGATGGCGTCGAATTTCTGGCGCAGCTTGCCGGCGCGCACGTCGGCGTTGTGGATCGAGGTGAGGTTGAACTGGTACTGCTCCAGCACCCACCGCGTCCAGCCTTCGTCCATGTTGCCGCCGGTCCAGGGTTGATACATCGCGACGCGCGGGGCGTGGAAGGCGCGGGCGGGTTCATGGTTCAGGGTTCTGGGTTCGGCGTTCGCTCGTGGTTCGGGGTTCTGGGTTCTTGGTTCTGGGTTGGTTCTGGGTTCGCGTGGTTTCGGTTCGGGTTGGTTCGAGGTTCGCCTCTCGTTCGCGGTTCGCGCGGTTCCGGTGACGCCTTGACCGCGAGTCCGAGGTCCTTCGCCACCTGCTCGACCTTGCCGCGCGAGACGCCTGCAACTGTGACGCGCGACGGGCCGTCGAACGCCAGCCGCGCGCCGTCCTTCAGCAGGCGGTTGATCGCGATCGCGGTGTCCGGGCCCTTGTAGTCGAACGAGAAGCGCGCGCCGCTGCCGGTAACCTCGCCCGGCATCTTCGGCAGCCCTTCGATCTTCGACATCTTGATCTGCGGCAGCTGGCCGTTCACGAACACCGTGTCGACGCCGAGCAGCATGCCGAGCGACCACGCGGTGACGTCGTACGGCGGCTCGGGCGGCGAATTGGGCCCGCGCCGCACCTCGGGATAGGTCTGCTTCTCGAGCATGTCCTTCGCGTAGCGCGCGAACACCTGGGTCATCGGAATCACGAAGGTGCCGGCGGCGTACTGCTGCCCGTCCGCTTCGAACGCCGCCTCGGCGCGGTGGATCTCGACGCCGGCCATCTGCAGGCGATCGACCAGGTGCGCCGCCTCGCGCGGATCGTGCTGCCCCTCGATCGGCACCAGGATCGCCGCCGGCTGGTTCCGGCGCCCGGCCTCGATCGTCTGCCGGTTGACCTCATAGATCTGGCGCATGATCGTCTCGCGCCGATCCGCCGCCGCCTCCAGCAGTCCCATCGTCGCGATCAGCTCGTAGTCGACGATGTCGCGCAGGGTCCAGCGGCCGCCGAGCCAGGGGCGCGGATACTCGGTGCGCGAGTTGATGTCGGTGGGCGCCGCGAGCGGCGCGTTGTCGAATCGGCCCGGCCTGCCCGAGCCTGTCGGCCCGCGGCCCGCCAGGCACGGCAGGCGCGCGCCGAGCGCCGGAGCGCGCCGGGCACGGCGCGCAGCTGCTCGATCGGCGCCGCGACGCGCGCGCTCGCGACCTCCGTCAGCAGCCCGATCTGGTTGTGCCACCAGCCGCTCCACGCCATCGCCCCTTCCCAGAAGTTGGTGTAGGTGGAGTTGTAGATGATCCCTTCCTTGCCGGCCGCTTCGAGCGCCGCGGCCTGCGACTGCCCGAGGATGCCGTTCCAGCGATAGATCAACGGGTGCACGTTCGGGTTGATCGGATCGGTCGCCGGCATGACGAAGATGCGCGCGCCGCTGCTGCCCATCTGGTGCTCGTCGAGCCACACGGCGGGGAACCAGTCGTGCCACAGCAGCCGCGCCGTGTGCTGGCTCTCCTTCTGCGTGAACATGTACATGTCGCGGTTGTTGTCGTGGCCGACGTACGGGTGATACAGGTACGGGATCGGGCTGTTCGCGTACTCCGTGCCGACGTTCCGGTTGAACCAGTCGGTCACCATGATCTGGCCGTCCGGGTTGAGGCTCGGCACGAGCACGAAGATCACGTTGTCGAGAATCTTCTTCACCGCCGGGCTGTCGTCGGTCGCCAGCCGGTGCACCAGCTCGAGCGCCATCTGCGACGCGCCGATTTCGGTCGCGTGGATGCTGCAGGTGATGAGCAGCACCAGCTTCCCCTGCCGGAAGATCTCGTCGCGCTCGCTGATCGGAGGGCGCGCCGCCCTGGAAGTACAGCTTCCGCTCGAGCTGCTTGTAGCGATCGAGGTTCTTCAGCGTCTCCGGCGCGCTGATCTCGAGCGCGATGAACGGGTTGTTGTTGCTGGTCTTGCCAAGCTCGCGGAAGCGGACCCGATCGGAGTTGGCGGCGGCGAGCTTCATGTACTCGACGATCCGGTCCCAGCGCGCCAGCTTGTTGTCGGCGCCGACTTTGAAGCCGAGAAACTGCTCCGGCGGCTGCAGCGTGCCGGCCGCAGCCACGGCCAGCGTGGCGATCGACGCGAGGAGGAGTGCGGCAGGCAGGGTACGGCGACGTAACATGAAGGCCTCCGGAGGCACCCAATATAATGCAGGCAATGCAGACCGCGAGACTTCAGACGCGTATGGACGCCGTCCAGGCGCCGATTGTCGCCGTCGTCGGCGACCTCATCCGACAGGTGCCGGGGACGATTTCGCTGGGCCAGGGCGTCGTCCACTTCGGTCCGCCGCCGGCGGCGCTGGACAGCGCGCGCGAAGCGCTCACGAATCCGGACACGCACACCTACCAGGACGGCGCCGGCAACCCCGACGCTGATCGGCGCGATCGAGCACAAGCTGCGGCGCGACAACGGCATCGACGTCGCCCGCGGCAGCCGCGTCATCGGTCACCGCCGGCGGCAACATGGCGTTCCAGCACGCGATCCTCGCGATCACGAGCCCGGGCGACGAAGTGATCCTGCCGGTGCCGTTCTACTTCAACCACGAGATGGCGATTCAGATTGCGGGCTGCACGCCGGTGCGCGTGCCGACCGACGAGCGCTATCAGCTCGACGTCGACGCGATCACGCGCCGCGGTGACGCCGCGGACGCGCGCGATCGTCACCGTCTCGCCGAACAACCCGACCGGCGCGGTCTATCCCGAAGCGTCGCTGCGCGCGATCAGCCGGCTCTGCCAGGAGCGCGGCGTCTATCACATCAGCGACGAGGTCTACGAGTACTTCACCTACGGAGACGACGCGGCACGTGTCGCCGGGCGCGTTCGACGGGCGCGCATGCCTACACCATCTCGATGTTCTCGCTGTCGAAGGCGTACGGCTTCGCCGGGCTGGCGGATCGGCTACATGGCGTATCCGGAAGCGCTGGAGCCGGCGATCGCGAAGGTGCAGGACACGATCCTGGTCTGCCCGCCGGTGATCGCGCAGGTGGCCGCGGTGGCGGCGATGGAGGCCGGCCCGGCGTACTGCCGCCGGCACCTGCAGTCGCTCGCCGAGATCCGCGATGTGGTCGCCGCGGAGCTGCGCTCGCTCGAGCCGCTGTGCGTCGTGCCGCCCGCCGACGGCGCGTTCTACTGCTACATCCGCGTCAACGCCGACGTCGACCCGATGACGATCGCCGAGCGCCTGATCCGCGAGCACCGCGTCGCGGTGATTCCGGGGACGGCGTTCGGGATGACCGAGCGGGTGCTACTTCCGCGTCGCCTACGGTGCGCTGCAGAAGGAGACCGTCGCCGAGGGAATCGGCCGGCTCGTCGGCGGCCTGCGCAGCCTCCTCGCCTGACAGGCTGGGGTCGGACACCTGTCTGACCCCCGAAGCGCGAGATTGGGGGTCGGACACCCCTCCGACCCCCGTTTCCGGCGACTGCGGGGTCAGACAGGTGTCCGACCCCAGGTCACTGGCGCCGGCGGGAGGTCGCCGAGGCTTCTTTCTCGTTCACACTCTCCGGCGGCCGCGACGCGGCCTTGTCCTGATACATCCGCGCGTCCGCCTCGCCGACGAGCGGCAGCAGGTCGGTCGTTCCGGAGGGCACTTCCACCGATCCGACGCTCAGGCCGATGCCCGGCGGCAGATCGACCGCCTCCGGCGCGCGCGTCGAACGCCTTCTTCAGCGCCGCGGCCTTGCGCGCCGCTTCTTCGCCGACACAGGTGATGAGCACCAGGAACTCGTCGCCGCCCCAGCGGAAGACGTAGTCCGCTTCGCGGATGTGGCGCGTCAGGAATCGCCGCCACGTACTTCAGCACGCGGTCGCCGGCATCGTGGCCGAGCGTGTCGTTGATCGCCTTGAAGCGATCGACGTCGATGAAGAGCAGCGACAGCGGCAGCCCGAAGCGCGTGTGCCGCTGCAGCTCGCGGTCCATCACCTGTTCGAGGAAGCGGCGGTTGTGGCAGCCGGTCAGCGGGTCGGTCGTCGCCGCCAGCATCAGCTCCTCGCGCGCGATCTCGAGCCGGCGGTTGGTCATCCGCAGCTCGTAGGTCATGTCCTCGAAGACCAGCAGGTGGATGCCGACCGCGGCGAGCACTGCCAGCGCGACGGTGACGAGAAAGATGTCCGCCGCGGCTTTCTCCGTGCCGGGCAGCCCCACCTGCGTCAGCGCCGAGGCGATGTTCGTGACCGCGAGGCCGAGCAGCACCAGCGCCGTCAGCCCGGCGCCAACCATGCGCCGCTCGATCAGGATCGCGGCGTACATCGCGGCGGACGCGGCCAGCAGCACGGCATCGATGAGGAAGCCGGGCGCGAGCACCGCGCGCGGGCCGAGGAGCACGGGCGCCAGGAGGAACCACACCGCGCCCGGCGCCAGCAGCCGCAGCCACCGCACCTTGAGGTAGCCGGTCTGCCGATAGAGATCGGCGCTCCAGACGAAGAAGATCGCGCTGCAGATGCGCAGGAACTGCGACAGGCCGAGGGCGGCGTTCGCGACCCCGACGCTCGAGTACGCGGGCGAGAGGACGAGGTAGGCCGGCGTCAGCATCAGCCAGCCGGCGGCCCAGGCGAGGATGAACGGTTTTCGGCGGTGGGCGTACTGCAGCAGCAGCAGGCCGCACACGATCGCGGCGCCGACCGCCCCGGCGATCCGCGGATCGATGACAATCGGCGGCGGAATCGGGGTGGCGCCCGTCAGACGTCGAGTTCCTCGGCTTCGTCCGCCCGCTCCATGATGAAGCGGAAGCGGGCGGACGCGTCCTTGCCCATCAGCTCGTTGATGACGCGGTCGGTGACGATCTGATCGGACACCTCGACGCGCAGCAGCCGCCGCGTGCGCGGGTTCAGCGTCGTCTCCCACAGCACCTTCGGCATCATCTCGCCGAGCCCCTTGAAGCGCGTGATTTCCGGCGTCGATCGCGACGAGCCGTTCTTCGCATGCTGCTTCAGGATCACCTCCTTGTGCGCATCGTCGAGCGCCCAGAAGGTGTCCTTGCCGATGTCGATGCGGTAGAGCGGCGGCTGCGCGAGGAAGACCTTGCCGGCGGCCATCAGCTGCGGCAGGTGGCGATAGATGAACGTGAGCAGCAGCGTCGCGATGTGGTTGCCGTCGGAGTCGGCGTCGGCGAGGATGATGATCTTGCCGTAGCGCAGCTTCGCCAGCTCGAAGTTCTTGCCGAGGCCGCAGCCGATCGCGGTGACCAGATCCGACAGCTCCTTGTTCTCGAGCACCTTGGCCAGCGACGCGCTCTCGGTGTTCAGCACCTTGCCGCGCAGCGGCAGGATCGCCTGGCGCGCGCGGTCGCGCCCCTGCTTCGCCGATCCGCCGGCCGAATCGCCCTCGACGATGAACAGCTCGCTGTCCTCGCTCGAGGAGTTGGTGCAGTCGCTCAGCTTGCCGGGCAGGTTCAGCCGCGTCGAGGTCGCGCTCTTGCGCGACACCTCCGCCTGCGCCGCGCGGCTGGCCTCGCGCGCCCGCGCCGCGAGGATGATGCGCGCGACGATCGCCTCGGCGACGCTGATGTTGTGGTTCAGCCAGTGCTCGAGCGCGGGACGGACGACGCCGTCGATCGCGGAGACGAGCTCCGGGTTGTTCAGCCGATCCTTGGTCTGTCCCTGAAACTGCGGCTCCTGGATGAAGACGCTCAACACCCCCGTCAATCCTTCGCGGATGTCCTCGGCCGTGATCGTGACCCCCTTCGGCGAGAGGTTGTGCGTCTCGATGAAGTTGCGGACCGCCTTGCCGAGGCCGCCGCGCAGGCCGCTCTCGTGCGTGCCGCCCGATCCGGTCGGGATGCCGTTGACGTAGGAGCGCAGGTGCTCCTCGGTCGACTCGGTCCACTGCAGGACGAGATCGAGCCGCAGCCCGTCTTCTTTCGACAGCACGAACGGCGCGTCGTGCACCGGCTTCGCGCCGCGAGCGGTGACGATGGTCTTCGAGGTAGTCGACGATCCCTTCGGTGTGCTCGAAGACCGTCTTCGTCTTCGACGTCTCGTCCTCGAAGGTGACCTTCAGCCCCTTGTGCAGGTAGCTCGCCACTTCGAGCCGCTCGCGGATGATCGCGGGATCGAATTCGATCTTCGGGAAGATCGACGGCGTCGGGATGAAAGTAGACCGTCGTGCCGGTGCCGCGCGCGGCGCCCAGCTTCTTCAGCGGCGCCACCGGCTTGCCCTGCTTGAAGCGCATCTCCCACTGAGCGCCGTCGCGCTTGACGGTCGCGACTAGCTCTTTTGACAGGGCGTTGACGACGCTGGCGCCGACGCCGTGGAGGCCGCCGGCGGTCTTGTAGGAGCCATGCTCGAACTTTCCGCCGGCATGGAGCACGGTGAAGATCACTTCCAGCGCGCTTTTCTTCGACGTCGGATGCTTGTCGATCGGGATGCCGCGACCGTCGTCCTCGATGGTGATCGACGATCCATTCTGCATGGAGTGTCACCCAGATGTTCGAGGCGTAGCCGTTCATCGCCTCGTCGACGGCGTTGTCCAGCACCTCCCACACAAGATGATGCAGTCCAGCTGAGCCGACCCCCCCGATATACATACCGGGGCGTTTGCGGACGGGTTCCAGCCCCTCCAGAACAGTGATGTCTTTCGCGGTGTAGTTCGCGGATGCCATGTCTATAATGTGCGCCTTGTGTCAGTTCGAAACGCGTTGCGACGTCGTTACGCGGCCGAGGGCGTTTGTCCTGCCAGCGCGGGCCAGCGGTGTCGCGCCTCGCGCTCTGCCTAACGATTGTAGCGGCATTTCAACTGCGTCCCGCGGCCGCCGCGGTGTCCGAAGACGTCCCGCTGCCCGGCGGCACGGCGGCGCTCGCGCAGTCGCTCGGCATCGATCCGGTGCCGGAGCGCGGGCGCTTCATGTACGAGCTGACGCGCCTCCTCTACAACACGCCCGAGGGACGGCGACCATCGGCCGACGCCGCGCTGGTGGCGATGCGCCAGGCGCAGCTGCGCGCGCGTGCGCGGCATGCCGCAGATCGATCACGCGGCCGGCCGAGAACGTGCCCGGTCCCGCTCAGCGTCGACTTCTGGAGCCAACTCGATCTTCAGGCGCACGGATGACGCCGCGCGAGCTGATTCCGGCGATCATCGCCGATCGATCGGCGTCGCTCATCTGCCTCGGTCTCTCGTCGCTCGACGATGCGACGCTCGACTATCTCGGCGATCACCCGTCGCATCCTCGAGCGTGCCTACGAGCGCTCGGTCACCGCCTTCGGCGCCTTCTCAGGCAGCCTGGCGATCGAGAACAACCGCGTCGTCCCGCCTGGCGGCCTGCGGCAGGCGCCGCAGGGACACGGCGCGACGAAGCGGTGGCGTTGTGGGAAGCGGTGGTCGGCGAGAAGGTCACGCGGCCCGATCGCTTCATCGCCCAGCTGTTCGAGCTGAACGAAGGGCGGCTCGTCGTATCTCTACGACACCATCGGCCAGCTCGATCCGCCGCGCCGCGCGTTCGCGCTCGGCCTGTGGATCACCAACGCGCAGACGCGCGTCGAACGCTTCAAGGCGCTGGCCGCCGCGACGTCGACGCGTTCCGCGAGGCGCACCTGCGCACGCTGCCGTTCGGCCGCGCCTCGTACGACCTGTCGATGACGCTTCACGCGCCTCGAGGTCGACGACAACGGCGTCCCGCGCCAGCCGGCGTCGCGCGGCTTCTGGTCGCGCGTCTTCAGCGGCCCCGACCTGCCGGACGATGGCGGCGCGGCAGGTGCGAAACGTGGAAGAGGAGCCGATCGACGCCGCGTGGCTGGTCGAAGCGATCGGCGCCGCCGATGTTCGGCTGCGCGCCGAGCGGCTCGATCAGATTGCGTTCGGCCAGCGCGTGTTCGGCGAAGACGGCCGGCGGCCGAGCGCGGCGACGTCCTGGTGGCGCTGCGCGCGCTGTCGCGCTACCGGATGCTGGTGTGGACGCTCGAGCGCATGGGCATGACGACGCCGGCGCGTCTACGCGAACGCGGCGCGGCACGTCGTCCGCTTCGGCGCGATCGAAGGGCGCCGCGGCTTCGACGTGCAGGCGCAGTTTCAGGGATCGCTGGCGCTGCTCGCGCGGATGACCACCGTCCGCACGCTCGACGCCAAGGCCGCGCAGAAGCTCGTCGAGCAGCTGATCGCCGTGCCGGTGAACGACAGCGGCGAGTATGCGGGCGCGATGGCGCGCTGGCTGCGCGACGCGCTGCTCGTGGCGATCCCGCGCGCCGAAACCAGCGAGCTCGCCGTGCTCGCCGCGATGTCGGGCGCCGCCTCGGGCGACGGCGCGGCCGTGCGCGGCGGGTCACGTGGGAGGGGCAGACCGTACCGCCTCGATCTCGGGCGGCTCGGAGCGCCAGCGGCTGCAGCAGCGTGCGCGAGAAGCAGGAAAGCGCGTCGCTCGACGTCGGCGATCGAGCTGGCGTCGCCGCGCGCGCGCTCGGCCTCCGAGAAGCTGTCGCTCGACGACGCGCAGGGGATCGTCGACGCGCTTGACGTCGCTCGCCGCCGACATCCCGCGCCGCGTCGGCCAGAACGTCGGCGACACGACGCCGCCTGGCGTCTCGGCGCCGCCGAACGCTGTCCGAGGCGGTGAGGAAGGCGGTCGAGGAGCTGACGCGGCACGTCCGCGGCAAGGATCTCGAAGCGCGCCGCGCGCAAGGCCGAGTCGCTCAACCAGCTCGCCGACGAGCGTGCTCGCGCAAACGCTGCCGTCGATCGCGTATGCGGCCGACGTCGGCGATCCGGAAGGCACGGTGCTCCTGGCCGACGACGTCTCGCGCCGTCACGATTTCGGGTTCGGCGCGAAGGACGCCGAAGTGCGGCTGCGATCGGCGTGGGCCGTGCCGCGTCCCGAGGTGACGCCCGGCGTCCCGTGGCACGTCAACGGATCGCTGCTCGGCCTCGACATCGCGCTCGCGCCGCTCGCGCTGCGGCGGCTGAACTTCGAGCGCGTGCTCGAAGCGCCCAAGCTCACCTCCAACGAGCGCGACAGCTTCGCGCTGAGCGTGTCGCTGCTGAACCCGTTCAATCTGCGCGACGCCGATCGCGACGCGATTGTCCGACGCGGTCGGCCGCGGGCGCCAGCGCGTCGCCGCCTGGCCTCGCGGACCGGAACGCGACCGGCGCCACGGCCACGGCCGCCGAAGCGGCATTCGACAGCGTCGCCGACGAGATCGCGATGGAGGGGTGGCGGCGCCGCGCGGTGCGCTGGATGCTCGACGCACGAGGCGCGATCGCGTGCCGACGATGTTTTCCGCGACCGAGCTGCTGGCGCTCGGCGGCGGCCGCCCGGCCGATTTCGACGCCTGGGGCATGTCGATGCTGACGGTCGCAGGGGTGCGCGTGTTCGCGCTTGACGCCGCCCGGCAGCTGGCCGACGCTGTTAGGGTCGTCCGCCGCTCGGGCTGACTGCCTCAGCCGTCGCCGACATGAACCTGCACGTCGCGATCATGCTCAGGGACCTGCGCCTTCCCGCCGCCATCGCCAAGGTCGTCCTCGCCGGCGCGATGCAGGACTTCATCGACGAGGTCGAAGCCGAGCGACGACTCCGACTGGCTGACGCTGGCGCGCGACCGCGCGCGACCTTCACGCGCGAGCGGATCGAAGACTACATTTCGGCCGCCACCGCTGGCGGGCCGCTGATGCCGGATCGGGCGGCGCTCCGGCCTGCAGGATCGATGACCGTGTATCGACGCCGCGGCCTCTCCCTCCTCGTCGCCTGCGTCGCCGTTGACGATGATCGCTCGGCGCGCAGGGCACCGCCGACCGATCCCGAGCTCCGGATTCTGTCGCCCGGCGAAGACGCCTACGTCACCGGCCCGACGCTGCTGCGCGCGCGCGTCGAGCCGCCCGGACCGGGTCACCGCGCTCACGTTTTTCGTCGACGGCCGCCAGGCGTGCGCGCTGACCCAGCTGCCGTTCGAGTGCGAATGGGACGCCGGGCCGGCGATCGCGGAGCACCAGGTGCGCGCCGTCGCGACGCTCAAAGGCGGCGAGCCGGCTCGTGCAGACGGTGCGGACCAAGTCGGTCGGCTACACCGAACGCGTCGACGTCGACGTCGTCCAGGTGACGGTGACGGTCAGCGACGAGCGCGGCCGCTTCGTCCGCGACATTCCGCAGTCGGCGTTCCACGTCCTCGAAGACGGGCACGCGCAGACGATCACGCATTTCGCCTCCGAAGACGTCCCGCTCGAGCTGGTCGTCGCGATCGACATCTCCGGCAGCATGGCGCCGGCGATGCCGCGGGTGAAGACGGCGGTGAAGGGATTCCTCGGCGAGGTGCCGCCGCAGGACCAGGTGACGCTGCTCGGCTTCAACGACAACATCTTCACGCTGACGCGCAAGACCACCGATCCGCGCCGAGCGCATCAAGGCGGTCGACCGGCTGGCGCCGTGGGGATCGACCGCGCTGTACGACGTGCTGCTGCGCGGCGTCGAGATGCTCGGCCGCCAGACCGGCCGCAAGGCGCTGGTCGTCTTCAGCGACGGCGAGGATCAGGGCAGCCACGCCACGATCGGCGACGTCGAGCGGCGGCTGCAGTCGAGCGACGTGACGCTCTACATGATCGCGCAGGGCCGCGGCGTCACGATGGAGCCGCTGCGGCGGATCATGGAGCGGCTGGCGACGCCGACCGGCGGACGCGCGCTGTTCACCGACAGCATCGACGAGCTCCACACGGCGTTCGCGCAGCTGCTCGACGAGCTGTCGAACCAGTACCTGCTCGGCTATCAGTCGTCCAACCCGAAGCGCGACGACGCGTGGCGGAAGATCAAGGTCGACGTCGACGGTCACAACGAAGTGCGCGCGCGGCTGGGCTATCGCGCGCTGGCGGGGAAGTGATGAACACGGCAGGGCAGCGTCAGAAGCGCTGAGCCCGTCGGAGCAGGTAGCTGCGGCGTAGCGCTGCAGGTCGCGCGTCGCTTTCTGGCTGTCGTCGCGCTGTCGTCGGTCGCGTCCGGCTTTGGCCGGACCGTGATCGCGCAGACGCAGCCGCCGCAGCAGCCGCGCTTCCAGACGTCGGTCGAAGTGACCTCGCTCGACGTCACGGTCGTCGACGATCGCGGCAAGCCGGTCGCCGGCCTGACGCCGGCCGACTTCACGGTCCGCGTCGACGGCAACCCGCGCCGCGTCGTCACCGCGGAATGGGTGCCGCTGGCCGCGCCTGCGAGCGACGCGCCGCCGCCGCCGCCGCCCGACGGGTACAGCACGAACGAAAGCGCCACCGGCGGCCGGTTGATCGTCATGGCGATCGATCAGCCGAACATCCGCTTCGGCGGCGCGATGGCGATCAACAGGGCGGCCAACGCGTTCATCGATCGGCTGGCGCCGTCGGATCGCGTCGCCGTGGCCGGCTTCGGCATCGGCGCGCCTGCGACCACGTTCACCGCCGACCGCGCGCGCATCAAGCAGGCGCTGTCGCGGATGGTCGGCCAGAAGCAGGCCGGCCGCACCGTCGACGTCGGCCACAACATCGCGCTGGTCGAAGCGCAGGCGATCGAACAGGGCGACCGCGGGATGCTCGAGTCGGTGCAGAACCGCGAGTGCCTGAACGCGGGGAACTCGCCCGGCGCCCAGGAGATGTGCCGCGGGCAGGTCGAGATCGAGGCGCACTCGCTGGCGTTCGACGCCAACCACGACGCCGATCAGACGATTCAGACGCTGCGCGATCTGTTCGTCGGCCTGCGGATGATCGACGCGCCGAAAACGCTGATTCTGATCTCCGAAGGGTTCGTGCTGTCAACGACGAGCGATGATCATGGAGCTCGGCACGCTCGCCGCCGAGGCGCGCACGAGCCTGTACGCGCTGAAGCTCGACAACCAGATGTTCGACATCGCCGACGCGCGGATGCCGATCAACCCGTTCGGCGATCGGCAGGCGCGATCCGAGGGCCTCGAGACTGCTGGCCGGCGCGGCGCGCGGGACGCTCTTCACCGTCACCGGCACCGGCGAGTCGCTGTTCGAGCGGATCGAATCGGAGATCTCCGGGTACTACCTGCTCGGCGTCGAATCGGACGCCAGGGACAAGGACGGCAAAACGCACTCGGTGCGGATCGACGTGCCGCGCAAGGGCGCGATCGTGCGATCGCGGCGGCATGTCCTGAACACCGAGACCGAGCGCCGCGCGCGGGCGTCGCGGTCGCCGCGCCAGGCGGTGGCGGCGGCGCTCGGCTCGCCGCTGCTCTCCTCCGCGCTGCCGCTTCGCGTCGCGTCGTTCGCGCTCCAGGGACCGGAGCGCGACCGGGTGCAGCTGCTGATTCACGCCGACGTCGGCACCGACTACCCGTCGTCGAAGGTCATCTCGGTCGGCTACATCATCGCCGATCGCGACGGCCGCATGGTGGACAGCAAGTCCGCCGACATGCGGCTGCTGCCGATCATGTCCGGCGTGCCGTCGCCGCTCCAGTACACGGCGGGCGCAAGCCTGCCGCCGGGCGAGTACGCGATGAAGCTCGCGGTCGTCGAAGGCGATCGCGTCGGCACCGTCGAGCACCTGATCCACGCCGGGCTCCCGGCGGCGGGCGAGCTCACGCTCAGCGAGCTGATGGTCGGCGGCCCGGTCAACGTCGGCGAGCTGCTGACGCCGACGATCGGCTATCAAATCACTTTCGGCTCCGTGCACGGCTATCTCGAGGCGTACGGCAGCCGGGACCGACGGCGTCACGATCGAGTACGAAGTGGCGACCGACCCGGACGCGCCGGCGCTGCTGAACGTCGACGTGCCGCCGCATCGGGTCAGCGAGTCCCGCGTCATCTTCACGAAAGTCATGCCGACCCACGCGCTGCCGCCGGGCAAGTACATCCTGCGCGCGATCCTGTCGGCCGAGGGCAAGGGCATCAAGACGCTGACCCGCGGGTTCGAGATTGCGGCGCCGAAGGTGCTGCTGACCTCGGCCGACGGCCTCGGCGGCGAGACGTCGGTCGATGCCGAGCTGTTCCTGCCGGTGGACGACGCGGTGATGAAGCCGGCGTTCCAGCCCGAGGCCGCCGTCGAAGAGGAGACGCTCGCGCCGTTCCGCGAGCGCGTCGCCCCGGCCGTGAAGGCGGCGTTCGATCAGGGGGTCGTGCATTTCGGCGCGGGCGAGTACGCCGAAGGCTGAATTGAGCTTCAAGCGCGCCATCGAGCCGGAGGGCGACGCGACGGCGCCGCTGGCGTTCATGGCGGCGGCGTTTGCCGCGTCCGGGCACGATCGGGAGGCGGCGAGCGCGTGGCAGACGGCGCTGGTCGGCGGCACCGATTTCCCGCAGATCTACCAGTGGCTCGGCGACGCGCTGCTTCGCTCGCACGACTTCGGCGAGGCGCGCGCCATTTTCGAGGAAGCGGTCGGCAAGTGGCCGACCGACATCCGCTTCACCAAGCCGCTGGCGATGCTGTACGGGACGTTCGGCAAGGGACGCGAAGCCGTGCGCACGCTCGAGCGCTACCTCGAGGAGCGAGCAGGACGACCGCGACGCGTACCTCTACGCCGTGCAGTGGATCTACACCGTCCACGTCGGCGGTGCCGTCGTCCACAGTCGCGCCGAAGACCTGAAGCGCGCCCGCGACCTATGCGGACGCCTACGCGAAGGCGAGAGGTCCGCAGCTGCCGCTGGTCAAGCAGTGGGTGGATTATCTGCGAGAAGACGAGCGAAGCGCTGCCCGCCATAGAGAAGATGCTAGTTGCTGGTGCGGGAGTGTTGCGGCCGAGCATCCTAGCGACCTAGCAACTAGCACCAGCACCTACTGGACGACGTCTTCGTTCGCCGGCTTCAGATATTTTCGATACCAGGCGAGGTAGCGCTCGAAGCGATCCTTCTGGAAGCTCGGGCGGCGGATGCCGTGCGTCTCGCCCGGATAGATCACCAGCTCGGTCTCGCGTCCGAGGCGCCGCAGCGCCTGATAGAGCTGCTCGCCGCCGAGGAGCGGCACGTTCATGTCGGCCTCGCCGCCCAGGACCAGCGTCGGCGTGACGATCTTGTCGACCTGGTAGAACGGCGACGAGCTTGATCCAGAGCTCCGTGTTCTGCCACGGCAGCCCGAGCTCGGCTTCCCACTCGCGCTGATAGTGGTCGGTGCCGTAGTTGGCGAGGTAGTTGAACTCGCTCGCGCCCGAGATCGCCGCCTTGAAGCGCGTCGTCTTCGTGATCACGTAGTTGGTGAGGATGCCGCCGTAGCTCCAGCCGCCGACCCCGAGCCGATCGGGATCGGCGACGCCCATCGCGATCGCCGTATCGACCGCGGCCATCACGTCGTCGTAGTCCTTGTTGCCCCAGTCGGCCCAGATCGCGCGGCTGAAGTCGCGGCCGTAGCCGGACGAGCCGCGCGGGTTGGCGGCGACCACCGCGAAGCCCTGCGCGGCGAGCATCTGCCACTCGAGGTTGAAGCCGGTCGAGTACTGCGCGACCGGGCCGCCGTGGATGCGCAGGATCGTCGGCAGCTTGCCGCCGGCGCGTCGGGCGTCCGGCGGCCGCGTCGAGGAAGCGCGTCGATCATCGTGCCGTCGGCGCTCTTCGCCTTGAAGCGCTCGACCGTGCCGAGCGCGATCTTCGCGAGGAACTCGTCGTTGACGTGCGTCAGCTGCGGCGGCACCGGCGCCGCGCGGCTGCGCCGCCCGTTCGCCGCACGAGATAGATCTCGGCCGGCTGCTGCGGCTGCGTCTCGAGCACCGCGATGTCGCCGCTCTTCGCGACGTCGAACGCCTCGATGTCGCGCTCGCCGGCGACCACGCGCGTCGACGGCGCCGCCGGCGGCCGGCACGCGCGCGAGGTGCGCGTTGCCGCCGTCCTCGAGCAGGAACAGCGACGCTCGCGCCGTCGGGCGTGAACTGCGGCCGCGAGACGTTGCGGTCGAGCGCCGGTCGTCAGGATCTTCGACGGCGCCGCCGGCGACCGGGACGAGCGCGACGTTGTTCGTCGCGTACCAGATGTCCTTCGGATCGCCGCCGGCGAGATAGGCGATCGACTTGCCGTCCGGGCTGAACACCGGCGAGCTGTCGCTGCCGGCCGACGGTCGTCAGCGCGCGCGGCTTCGCGCCCTGCGCGCGGCTCGACCACGAAGATGTCGCTGTTGTCGTTGGCGTCCGGGTCGTCGGTGCGGTTGGCGCTGAAGGCGATCAGCTTCCCGTCCGGCGACCAGACCGGCGCGCCATCGTCGTAGCGCTCCGAGGTGATCTGCGACGTCCGTCTTGCGTCGCGATGTCGAAGACGTGGATGTGGCGCTTGAGGTCGTTCAGGTAGCCCTCGCCGTCGCGCATGAACTGCAGCCGCGTGATCACGTGCGGCTTCGGCTTCTTGTCCTTGCTCTGCTCGTCGCCTCTCCGGCTCGTTCGGGTCGGGCTCGGACGACCGAGCAGCGCGAGCTTCGAGCTGTCGGGCGACCAGGCGATCGCCGAGGCGCCGGTCTTGTAGTCGGTGAGCGCCTGCGCCTCGCCGCCGCGCCGGTCGAGCAGGAACACCTGCGTCTTCTTGCCGTCGCGCGCCGAGAGGAACGCGAGGTAGCGGCCGTCGGGGCTCCAGCGCGGCGCGTTCTCGGCCTTCTTGCTCGCTGGTGAGCCGGACCGGCGCGCCGCCGGCGGCGGCGACCATGTAGATGTCGGTGTCGGAGTTGTCTTCCTTGCGGTCGAGCGTCGTGACCGTGTAGGCCACCCACGCGCCGTCCGGGCTGATGCGCGGATCGCCGACCGTCTTCAGCGCGAAGATGTCGTCGGGCTGCAGCGGGCGCCGCGATTGCGCGCTGAACGAGCGGCCGCTGCGAAGACGCACGATGAGCGCGGCTCCGACCAAGCATCCGTTTCGACATGTCAACGCCGTCGCTGCGACCAGCATCTGCGTCATCCTAGCACTAGCACCAGCATCTACTCGTCGCTTTCGTCGTTCGCGACGGCGGGGCCTTCTTGCTGCGGTCGACCTGCGCGGGGCCGCAGCCTTCTTCGCCGGCTTTGCCCTTGTCGTCGCGCCCTGCGCGGCGCGCGCGACGCGGGGCGTCGGCGTCGCGGCAGCCTGACGCGGCGCGCGCGCGCGCGGCTTCCGCGGCTTGGCGCGTCCGAGCAGCTCCGCGGTGGTGTCGATCGGAATCGGCTCCATCTCCGGCTGTTCGGTCTCGACCGGCTCGCTCGTCTCGATCGACTTCGCCCGGCTGCGTTTCGATCGGCTCGACGTCCATGATCTCGATCGGTGCGCTGCGGCATCACTGCCGCTTTCTGCATCGCGGCGCCCTGGAAGACGCGCAGCCCGCCGCGGCGATCGCGCTCGATCCGGACGAACCCCTCGCGCTGACACGCCTTCAGCAGATCCATCAGGCCGCCGAACCCGTAGCGGCGCTCGTCGAACCCGCCGTCGGCCTGCCGCAGGATCTGTTTCACGTTGCGCAGATACATCGGCCAGCGCGCGGTCGTCGCGCCGAGAGGATCTGGCCGGCGCGCTGCACGCCGGCTTCGGCGCTCTCGGTCTGGCGCACCGGCGTCCGCCGGCCGCACGGCCGGCGCCTCGCCGTCTTCGTACCGCGCCGCCTGATCTTCGGCGGCCCTGAACATCTGCGCGACGTCGCTCGCCGGCCTGGCTGCCGCGCCGCCGTTGGCGCCGCGGCGCTGTTCGCCGTACGCCGGTCGGCGGCGACGCGGACAGCGGCGTCTCGGCGGCCGCTGCTGGCGCGCCGGCCGCGGCGCCCTCGTCCGAGGCGCCTTCGTTCAGCTCCACCATCACGCTGCGGCCGGCGTGCTTGAGGCTGACGATGCCGGCCTGCGACAGCTTCTCGACGAAATCGAGGAACGACGAGGCGCCGTAGTTGCGCTCGGAGAACGTCGAGTCGAGCTGCAGCAGCGTGCTCTTGAGCAAGCCGGTCTGCGGCGAGACCTCGCGGTCGGCGAGGATCTTCAGCGCGCGCCGAACGATCGGCACCGCCTGCGCGACCGGCGAGCTCGCGGCCGCGGCCGGCATCGGCCGCCCGATCTTGGCGGCGTTCTTCCGCACGCCCGCCAGGTTCTCGTAGGCGATGAACTCGTGGCAGTTGCGCTGCAGGATCATGCTCGTGAAGGCGCGGCCGCCGACGACGAACACCTTCTTGTCGTACTGCTTGAGTTTTTCGACGAGCGACAGGAAGTCGCTGTCGCCGCCGACGATCACGTAGGCGTTGATGTGCTGGTGGGTGAACGCCATCTCCAGCGCGTCGAGCGCCAGGTTGATGTCGGCGCCGTTCTTGTCGCCGCCCGGCGTCATGTTGCGCTGGACGAGGCGGATGGCGTGCTGGGTGAGCGAGCGGCTGTACTCGCCCGAGCGCGTCCAGTCGGCGTAGGCGATCTTGGTGACGACCTCGCCGCGCTCCTTGATGGCGTCGAGGATGATTCCGACGTCGAACTGCTGGCCGAGGGTGGTCTTGACGCCGATCTCGATGTTGTCGAAGTCGATGAAAACGGCGATGTTCAGACGATCTTGGTGAGGCAAAACGGAATCCTTGCGTAGTCTGCGAATCGTAAGAGGCTCAGACCGTCAGCGGCCGGCGGGATGCCGGCCAACGTTCGCAGCGGTTGAGCTGACTGCCTCGGGTGAGGCGCTGCGACTATTGCTACTGCATCGCGCTCGCTGCATGGCTACATGAGCCATTAGCCTGAGCGTCAGCGGCGGGGGAGCATCCGGGCATCGGCCAGACGACCCGGGTGAACTGGCCGCGCTGGAGCAGCTCGCGCCCCTTGCCGCCGCGGCCGGTCACCTCGTATTTGCCGGTGCTGATGGTCTGCTCGGCGCCGCGCGTCGTCTCGACGGTCAGCAGATCGCGGTCGCCGGTCGAGGCGATGGCGCCGAGGACCCGATCGTCGTCGCCGAGCTTGATCAGCATCACGCCTTTCCCGGGTCCGGACAGGTAGTTCACCTCGTCGGCCTTGCACAGGATGCCGCGGGCCTGCGGCGGTCGCGGCAATCAGGATTTCGCCGCCCGTCAGCCGTGCGACGTTGACGATTTCGGCGCCCTTCGGACGGGCGCGCGAAGCGCCGGCCCGATCGCGTGCTCGGCTCGACGAACCCTTCGAGGCCGAATCGCAGCGCGTAGCCGTCGCTGAGACGGCGACCGCATGGACCGGCGGCTCGCGTCGCCTTCCTTTCTTCGGCGCTGATGTTGCCGACGACGCGCGGGTCGAGGCTCATCGCGGCGACGATCTTCTCGCCGTCCTTCAGCTTGAACAGCCGCTGGATCGGCTCGCCGTAGCCGGTGGATGCCGGCACGTCGATGATGCGGCTGGTGTAGGCGACGCCGAAGTTCGAGAAGAACACGCAGCTCGCGCGCGTGCTGCCGCCGAACGCCGCCAGCACCGCGTCCCCTTCGCGCAGCCGGGTCGTCGACAGATCCTTCACTTCGCGCTGGCGCTTCACCCACCCGTCGCGCGACACGATGACGACGTTGTCCTCCTCGACGATGAAGTCGTCGGGTGTGTATTCGGGCTCGTCGCTGTCGCTGGCGATCGCGCTGCGGCGCTTGTCGCCGTACTTCGCGCCGATCTCCTCGAGCTCCGAGCGGACCAGCTTCCAGCGGCTGTCTTCGTCCTTGAGCAGCGCGGCGATCTGGCGCGCGCGCTTCCGCTTCTCGTCGAGCTCCTTGCGGATGACCAGGATCTCGAGGCGCGCCAGCCGGTAGATCTTCAGCTCGAGGATGGCGTCGGTCTGCTCGGCGTCGAGCTTGAACCGCGCCATGATCTTCTCGGCGGAGTCCGCCTTGCCGTCCGACTTCCGGATGATGCGGATGATCTCGTCGAGCGCGTCGAAGACCGTCTCGAAGCCTTCGAGGATGTGGATGCGCTTCTTCAGCGCCGCCAGCTCGTGCTCGAGCCGCCTGGTGACGACCTCGAGCCGGAAATGCAGGAAGTGCCAGAGGATCTGCTTGAGATCGAGCCGCTCGGGACGGCCGACCTCGGCGTTCTCGGTCGGAATCAGGCAGGTGAGGTTGACGGCGAAGTTGATCTGCAGCGGCGTGTGCTTGAACAGGTACGCCATGATCATCTTCTCGTCGGCGTCCTTCTTCATCTCGATCGCGATGCGGACGTCCTCGGTCGAGAGATCCTTGACGTCGAGCAGCTGCGGCAGCTTGCGGGCGATGACGATCTCGGCGATGCGCTCGACCAGCTGCGCCTTGTTCACCATGTACGGCACGCTGTCGATGTAGATCGTCCTGGTCGATCGCGTTTCCGGCCCGATGTCCCAGGTGCCGCGCAGGCGGACCGAGCCGGATCCGGTCTTGTAGATCTCCTTCAGCTCCTCCTGCGTGTTCAGCACCTGGCCGCCGGTCGGAAAGTCCGGGCCCTTTCACCCACCGGCACAACTGCGCGGTGCTCAGCTCGTCGTTGTCGAGCAGCTTGATGAGCGCGGTGCAGATCTCGCCGAGGTTGTGCGGCGGGATGTTCGTGGCCATGCCGACGGCGATGCCGGCGGCGCCGTTGACGAGCAGGTTCGGGATGCGCGCCGGCAGGACGACCGGCTCGGTCTTCGTGCCGTCGTAGTTCGGCCGGAACGGCACCGTCGACTGCTCGATCTCGGTGAGCATCTCGTCGCTGATGCGCGTCAGCCGGCACTCGGTGTAGCGCATCGCCGCCGCGCTGTCGCCGTCGAGCGAGCCGAAGTTGCCGGAGCCGTCCACCAGCGGATAGCGCAGCGAGAAGGGCTGCGCCATGCGGACGAGCGTCTCGTAGAGCGCGGCGTCGCCGTGCGGGTGGAAGCTGCCCATCACGTCGCCGACGACCTTCGCGCACTTGCGGTGCTTGGCGTCGGCGGTCAGGTTCTGCTCCCACATCGTGTAGAGGATGCGGCGCTGCACCGGCTTCAGGCCGTCGCGGACGTCGGGCAGCGCGCGCGACGTGATGACCGAGAGCGCGTAGTTGAGATAGCGGGACTGCGCCGCCTCGTGCAGCGCGACGTTCGACGTGCTGCCGGGTCCGTTGCCGCCGTCCTGGCCCGCCGCCGAGCAGCGCGCCGCGCGCGGCGGCGTCGCGGCCGGCCGCGTCGTCGCCGCGCGTCGATGCCGTCGAACAGCGACTGCTCGGAAGGTTTTCTGCGTTTCGCCAAAGTTCGATTATCTTAGCGCATGCTTCTGCACGCTCGCTCGTCGCATCGCCGCTGACTCGCTCGTGCGCGACTCACGCTCCGCGCGTGCGCAGCGCTCGACGCAAGACCCCGGAAGCGACGTCGCTGTTCGGCAAGCCGCTCGTCTCCGCGCCGCCGACGGGCGAGCAGAAGACGCGGCTCGAGGCCGACCTCGCGAAGGCGCAGGCGGACTACGATCGCGATCCTTCGAGCGCCGACGCCGCGATCTGGCTCGGACGCCGGCTCGCGTATCTCGGCCGCTTCCGCGACGCGATCGACGTCTACACCCGCGGCATCGCGCGGCACCCGAACGAGGCGCGCCTCTATCGCCACCGCGGGCACCGCTACATCACCACGCGAAAGTTCGACGAGGCGATCGCCGATCTGCGGCGGGCCTCGCAGCTGGTGGCCGGAAAACCGGACGAGATCGAGCCGGACGGCGCGCCGAACAAGGCCGGCATTCCGCGCAGCACGCTGCAGTCGAACATCTGGTATCACCTCGGCCTCGCGCAGTACCTGCGCGGCGATTTCGCAGGCGGCGCTGGCCAGCTACCGCGAGGGCATGAAGGTGTCGCGCGTGAACGACGACATGCTCGTCGCCACGAGCGACTGGCTCTACATGACGCTGCGCCGCCTGAAGCGCGACGCCGAGGCGCGCCAGGTGCTCGAACCGATCAAGGAGCAGATGGACATCCTCGAGAACAGCGCCTATCACGCGCGGCTGCTGATGTACAAGGGCCTGCGCACACCGGAATCGGTGCTCAATCTCAACACCGCCGACGACATCCAGATCGCGACGCAGGGCTACGGCGTCGGCAACTGGTATCTCGTCAACGGCGACAAGGCGAAGGCGAAGGAGATCTACGACCGGGTCATCGCCGGGAAGGCGTGGACGGCGTTCGGCTACATCGCGGCGGAAGCGGATCTGAAGCGAGGGCTTTGACGCCGACTGGACGCGGATCAGCGACGGTCAGGCAGAGCTCGCAGAGACCGCAGAGCAGATCGGCTCTGCGACCTGCGGATCCTGCCGTTCCACGTCCTGCCTCGCGTCGCTCGCCTTACTTGATGAAGAGCATCTCGCGATACGTCGCCAGCGGCCACGTGCCGTGCGGGATCATCAGCTCCAGCTGATCGCCCGTCTCGCGCAGCGCTTCCATCGCCGGCACGACGGCGTCGCGGAAGTGCTTGGCGTGCTTCTCGGCCGACGCCGTTGCCCTCGTGCTCGAGCGCCTTGGCCAGCTTCTCGGTCCGCCGCCGCAGCTCGTCGGTCAGCTTGACCAGCGCGTCGAGCGTCTTCTTGCCTTCGACCGACTTGCCGCCCGCCGCCTTGACCGCCGCCACGCTCGCCGACCTGCCTCTGATAGTCGAACGCCGCCGGCAGGATGTAGCGGTTCGCCATCAGCACCATCAGCTGCCCCTCGACGTTCACGGTCTTGTTGTAGGTCTCGACCATGATCTCGTAGCGGGCGTGCAGCTCGCGCTCGTTGAGGATCTTGTATTTCTCGAACAGCGCGATCGCCTCCTTGGTCACCAGCTGCGGCAGCGCGTCGACCGTGTTCTTCAGGTTCAGCAGGCCGCGCTTGCTCGGCCTCCTTCTCCCACTCCTTCGAGTAGTCGTTGCCGTTGAAGATGATCTGCTTGTTCTCCTTGATCACCTTCGGCAGCAGCTCGGCGACCGCCGTCTCGAGCTTCTTGCCGCCCTTGACCGCCTTCTCGAGCTCGGTGGCGATGTAGTCGAGCGACTCGGTGACCGCGACGTTCAGCGCGATGTTCGGGTAGCCGATGCTCTGGTTCGACGACACGGCGCGGAACTCGAACTTGTTGCCGGTGAAGGCGAACGGGCTGGTGCGGTTGCGATCGCCGGCGTCGCGCGGCAGCTTCGGCAGCACCAGGACGCCGGTGTCGAGCTCGCCGCCGTGCTTGGTCGACTTGGCGCCGCCCTTCTCGATCTGCTCGAAGATGTCGGTCAGCATGTCGCCGAGGAAGATCGACAGAATCGCCGGCGGCGCTTCGTTCGCGCCGAGCCGGTGATCGTTGCCGGCGCTGGCGATGCTCGCGCGCAGCAGCCCCTGCCACCGGTTGACCGCGCGGATCACCGCGGTCGCAGAACACCAGGAACTGCATGTTGTCGTGCGGGTTCGCGCCCGGCGCCGAGCAGGTTGTTCCCCTCGTCGTCGCTCATCGACCAGTTGAGGTGCTTGCCCGAGCCGTTGACGCCGGCAAACGGCTTCTCGTGCAGCAGGCAGGCGAGGCCGTACTTCGGCGCCGTGCGCTTGAGCGTCTCCATCATCATCATCTGATGATCGGTGGCGACGTTCGCGTTCTCGAAGACCGGCGCGATCTCGTACTGGCTCGGCGCCACCTCGTTGTGGCGCGTCTTCACCGGCACGCCGACCTTGTAGAGCTCGCTCTCGACGTCGGACATGAACGCCATCACGCGGTCGGGGATCGAGCCGAAGTACTGATCTTCGAGCTCCTGCCCCTTCGGCGGCTTCGCGCCGAACAGCGTCCGCCCGGCGTTGATGAGATCGGGCCGCGACAGATAGAAGTAGCGATCGATCAGGAAGTACTCCTGCTCGGGGCCGCAGGTCGTGATGACGCGCTCGGCGGTCGAGCCGAACAGCTTCAGGATGCGGACCGCCTGCTTCGACAGCGCTTCCATCGAGCGCAGCAGCGGCGTCTTCTTGTCGAGCGCTTCGCCGGTCCAGCTGACGAACGCGGTCGGAATCACCAGCGTCGTCGAATTGCCGCTCTTGAGCAGCCACGGCGGGCTGGTCGGATCCCACGCCGTGTAGCCGCGCGCCTCGAAGGTGGAGCGCATGCCGCCGGACGGGAAGCTCGAGGCGTCGGGCTCGCCGCGCACCAGCTCCTTGCCCGAGAATTCGGCGACCGCCTTGCCGTCGCCGGTCGGCGAGAGAAACGAATCGTGCTTCTCGGCGGTGATGCCGGTCAGCGGCTGGAACCAGTGCGTGTAGTGCGTCGCGCCGTGCTCGACCGCCCACTCCTTCATCGCCGACGCCACCGCGTCGGCGACCGAGATGTCGAGCGGCTCGCCGTGCGTCATCGTGCGCCGCAGCGCGTGGTAGATCGGCTTCGGGAGGCGCGTCTGCTGCACTTCGTCGTTGAACACGAGGCTGCCGAACGCTTCGGTGGCGCGCGGCCCCCGCGGCTCCTTCGCTTCCGTCACCGACCAATCGCGGATCGAGCTGATCGCTTCTCCGAGCACTGTCGAACCCATGACGCGTCCCCCTTATGGCTAGCTGGTGCCGGCTCCAGACAAACGCGCATCATAACGCGCGGCAGCCGAAGCATGCATTATCGCTGAATGCGTGCAGGCTGTGCAATTAGGCGTGGTCACATTGCGTGACAAATTGCGCCTGATAAGTGCAGACTGCTCGCCAGATCCGTGCAGAATCTGGCACGAACAGCAGGTCAGGCCGTTTCCCGGCCCGTCCAGCCCAGCAACGCGAGGAATTCGGCCAGCACCATCGCCGTCGCGCCCCAGATCTCGCGGCCGCCGACGTGGAACGCCGGGCACCTGATAGCGGACGCCGTCGCGCTCGCGCGCCGTGTGCGGCGAGCGTCGCCGGATCGAGCAGATCGTCGACGCCGACCTCGAGGATGTGCGCGACCTCGGCGTCCGCCGGCGTCAGCGTCGGCCGCGTGTTCGGTGACGGCGACAATCGGATGCAGGCGAAAGCCGCTGACCGGGATGTCGAGCGGCGTCAGCGCGCCGAGCACGCGCACCCCGTCGAGCGGCAGCGCGACTTCCTCGTGCGCTTCGCGCAGCGCCGCCTGCTCGAAGGTTTCGCCGGGCTCGACGACCCCGCCCGGCAGCGAGACCTGGCCGCCGTGCCGGACGCTGTCGGCGCGCACGGTGAGCACGATGTGCGCGCGGCGACGACGATAGAACGCAGAGACCGCGGAGCCCGCAGAGAATTTCTTTTTCTTCAGAACCCAAGGACTCTGCGTGCTCTGCGGGTTCTGCGTTGATCTGTCGTGACGACTTCGGGAACACGAGCAGGAGTCCCGCGGCATGGCGGACTCGGGCGGGGTTGAAGCCGGTCGGCCACTGGCGGCGCGGGATCGGCGACGAGCCGATCCTGCGCGTGCGGACCCGGCAGCTCGCGGCGCAGCCCCTCTTCGAGCCGCGCGACGGCATCCGCGAACGTCACGGCACGATCGTCATCGCCGAGCAGCTGCTCTGCGGCGCGGGGTAGGAGCTGGTGGTGATCGCGCGCACGACTTCGGCCGCGATGAACGCGTAGCCGGCATCGTTCGGATGCAGGCCATCCGACGAGTAGTTCGACCGCCTGGTAGCTGCGCGCGTCGCACATCAGATCGACGACCGACGACGTTCTGCGAGGTCAGGACGTTGACGACGGTCCGCGTCATCGCCGACGGCAATGCGCTGCGCCGCCTGCCGCTGCGCCTGCGTGGCGCGGGCGAGATACGGCAGCCCCGCCGCGTTCGGCACGTTCAGCGCGACGAGGCGCGGCGCGCCGGCGCGCGTCTTGATGCCGGCGAGCAGCGTCGCGTAGTCGGTGCCGAAGGCTCTGCACCTGCGCGATCCATGTAGCCGTTGGGATCGCTGCCGCCGGCGCCGCCGCCGAGCGCCGCGGTGAGCATGTTCACTTCGTTGAGGCCGGCGAAAGATCGTCACGACGGTCGACGTCGTCTGCACGAACGGCATCTCCTGCTCGATGAAGTTGCCGGCGACGAAGTGGTTGTACTGGCCGGCGAGCGTCTGGAAATCGCGGCCGATCACGGCGGTTGGGATCCCCAGGTTAAGGTGGTTGACCGTGAAGCCCTGCGCCATCGAGCGTCCGCACGGTCACCGGCACGTAACCCATCCCGTTCGAACACTCGGTAAACGGAACGCAAAGGGCGCTCGAACCCACGCCGTTCGCGTCACTTGCGCCGATGGCGGTGTAGACGATCGTCGAGCCCGGCGTGGGCGGCGGTGTCGGCGCGTTGGGATTCAGGTCGTCGCCCAGTTTGCTGCAGGCGGCCGCTAGAGCGAGACACCCGGCAACAATGCCGATCCGCAGAATTGGAGAATGCCGTTCGAGACAAAAAAAGGTCGTCATGGACCTCCGTTTATGTTCAACACCCTTTACTAGAATGGCATATCCGGTGAAGGACGGCGTCCGCATCCCTTGAAGCTGGTGCGCAACATTGCGTCGACGGTATACGCGATCGCATTCGGCGTGTTCAGGGCCGTGACGCATCGGGGTGAGCAACTGGTTGAGTTGAAAGCCGGCGATCCGGCGCCCGATTTCACGCTGCCGGGATCCGATGGCCGAACTTACCGTCTAAAGGATCTGGCCGGCCGCCCCGTCGTCATCGCGTGGTTTCCGAAAGCGTTCACCGGCGGTTGAACGGCAGAATGCAAGTCGCTCGGTTCGAGCGACGAGGAGCTGCGGCGGTTGAACGTGAGCTATTTCGCCGCCAGCGTCGACAGCGTCGGAGGCGAACACGAAGTTCGCGGCGATCGCTCGGAATCAGCTATCCGATTCTGAGCGATCCGACGAAAGACGTGGCGCGGGCCTACGGCGTGCTGTCGGCGAGCGGGTTCGCGTCGCGGTGGACGTTTTACATCGGAGCGGACGGCCGCATTCTCGACATCGACAAAAAGGTCAGCGCGGCGTCGCACGGCCGACAGCGGTCGTCGCGCAGGTTGAAGGAATTCGGGTTCACGGTTCGGGTCCTAGCCCGAACCCGATCACAAGCTGACGAGGCGTCAGGCTGGAGCGCACTATGGCACTGCTCGATCGATTCCGCACACAGTCGCGGCACAAGAACCCGGACGCCGCCGTCCGCCTGGCCTTCGTGCAGGAGATTCCGCTCGAAGAGCGCGAGCTGCTGACCGAGATCGCGCGCGAGGACACGGACCCGCGCGTCCGCCGCGCCGCGGTCGCGAAGCTGATGGACCCGGCCGCGCTCGCCGGCGTCGCCAGAGACGACGCCGACGAGCACGTGCGATCGCAGGCGATCGACGATGCTGCGCGACATCGCGCTCGAAGCGTTCGAGGGCCTCGGCGAGGCGGAGAGCGGCGCCGCGGTCGACGCGCTCGCCGACATGAAGACGCTGGTCGGCATCGCCAAGAACGCGTCGCGCGAGTCGATCGCGCTGCGCGCGCTGGCGCGCGTCACCGATCAGCACGTGCTCGGCTCGATCGCCCGGCACGCCGAGCACGAAACGGTGCGCCGGGCGGCGTTCGATCGGCTGCAGGATCACGGCGAGATCCTGAGCGTCGCGCTCAACTCCGAGTTCAAGGACCCGACGCTCGCGGCGGTCGATCGGATCACGGATCGCGGCGAGCTCGAGCAGATCGCAGTCGCGCGCGAAGAACAAGTCGGCGTCGAAGCGCGCGCGCGGCGATCCTGCGCGAGGCGGACGAGCGCGCGGCGCAGGAGCGGCCGCGGCGGCCGAAGCGGCCGGGAGCCGCGCGCGCTCGGCGGAGCTGGCCCAGGCGGCAGCCAAGGCTGCGGCGGATTGGGCGGCCGAGCGCGAAGCGGCGAGCCCGAGCCGGCGGAAGCCGAGCGCGCCGCGCGCGGCCGCGAGAGCGACAGGCCGGCAGACGAACAGCGCGCGCGCCGAGGCAGCCGAACAGCGACGCGCGAGCAGCAGGCGGCGGCCGAGCGTGCGCCGCGAGGAGCAGGCCGCGGCCGAACGCGCGCGTGCCGAGGCCGCCGGCGGAAGCGGCGCGCAAGGAGGCGGCGCGCCGCCACGCGCGGCTCGATCGAGCTGGCCGACGAGGCCGTGAAGGCCGCGCCGCTCGAAGACCTGGCGGCCGCGCGGCGTCTCTTCAGCGTCATCCGGCGCGAGTGGAACAGCCTGGCGGCCGCGGCGCGGCAGAGCCCGACGTCGCGCTGCGCTATGCCGAGGCTGAAACGGCGTTCACCGCGCGCGACAACGCCGCGCACGAAGAAGATCAGCGGGCGCGGCGCGAGGCGCTGGCCAGGCTGCAGCAGCTGGTCGGCCGGATCGAGCCGATCGCGACCCGCGCCGACCTGACGCTCAAGGCCGGCGAGCGCGCGCTGAAGGACATTCGCACCGCGCTCGGCACCATCCCGCAGCTGCCGTCGAAGAAGGACTACGACGAGATCGTCCGGCGGCTGAAAGCGGCGCAGACCGCGCTGATGCCGAAGGTGCAGGAGCTGCGCGACGTCGCCGACTGGCAGCGCTGGGCCAACGTCGGCATCCAGGAGCAGCTCTGCGAGAAGATGGAGGCGCTCAAGGCGGTCGAGGATCCCGAAGAGATCGCCAAGCAGGTGCGCGACCTGCAGCAGCAGTGGCGGCAGGCGGCCGACGTCCCGCGCGCGCAGGGCGAGGCGCTGTGGCGGCGCTTCAAGGCGGCGCACGACGACGGCGTGGGCGCGGTGCGAGGCGCATTTCGCCGCGCAGACCGAGGCGCGCGCCGCGAACCTGGCGAGGAAGATCGCGCTGAGCGAGCGCGCCGAGGCGCTCGCCGAGCTCGACCAACTGGATTCAGACCGCCGACGAGATCAAGAAGCTGCAGGCCGAGTGGAAGACGATCGGCCCGGTCAGCCGCGGCCAGGAAAAGGCGATCTGGGAGCGCTTCCGCGCCGCCTGCGATCGGTTCTTCACCCGCCGCCACGCCGATCTCGCCGAGCGCAAGACGATGTGGGCGGAGAACCTGGCGAAGAAGGAGGCGCTCTGCGTCAAGGTCGAGGCGCTCGCGCGACTCGACCGACTGGGACGACGACCGCCGCCGAGATCAAGCGGCTGCAGGCCGAGTGGAAGACGATCGGCCCGGTGAAGAAGACGCGCTCCGAGGCGATGTGGCAGCGCTTCCGCGGCGCCTGCGACGAGTTCTTCGCCCGCTACGCGCAGCGCCACGACATCGCGCGCGGCGAACGGCTCGCGGCGCGCGAGGCGATTGTCGCGGAGCTGGAAGGACTGGCCGGGATTCAGTCGCCAGTCGAAGGTCAAAAGTCGGACGTCGAAGGCCAGACGTCGGACAGGCGAGAGCGGCCGGTCCGTCAGACCGGCGTCGGAGAGCGCAGCCGCAGACGCCGAGTCCGCAATCCCGAGCCGCAGTCCGCAGTCGAGCCGCAATCCGCAATCCGCGATCCGCAATCGGAGGAGCCGCCCGCCGATCTGATGGCGCGCGTGCGCTCGCTGCGCGGCACGTGGCAGGCGGAGCTCGCCGCGCGCGGCGTCGACCGCGATCGCGCGGCGGCGCTCGACGCGCGGTTCGCCGCGGCGTTCAGCGGCGTCCTCGCGCGGTGGCCGGCGGTCTTCGGCGGCACCGATCTCGATCCCGACGCGAACCGCAAGCGGATGGAAGCGCTGGTGCGCCGGATGGAGGATCTCGCGAAGTCGCTCGGCGGCCCGGCGTCGGCGAGCGGCGACGCCGCGCTGTCGCCGACGACGCAGGCTGGCGGCGATGCTGAAGGAAGCGCTCGCCGCCAACACGATCGGCGGCAAGGTCGACGACGACAGCCGCTTCCGCGCCGCGCAACGACGAGGTGCGGCAGGCGCAGGCCAGCTGGTCGCGCATCGGCCCGGTGCCGGAGGAGGCGCGCCGCGCGCTCGCCGACCGCTTCCAGCGCGCGATCCGCCGCATCACCGATGCGCGGCGGCAGCCTGCAGCGATGGCTGGCGCGGGACGTCCGGCGGCTCGAGTGGATCCGGCCGCCGGGCGGCGCCGGGATCGGGCCGGCCCGGTGGACCTCGCTGAGGCACTGACGTCAGGCCTCGCGCTACCGAGGCCTGCCCTTACTGGATCTTGATCAGCTCGACGTCGAAGACCAGCATGCCGTAGGGCGCGCTCTTGCCTTTGTAGGCGAGGCTTCTCGGGGATCCAGAAGCGCGCCTTCTCGCCTTCGTACATCAGCTGCAGCCCCTCGGTCCATCCCGGGATGACGCCGTCGAGCGCGAAGGTCGCCGGCTCGCCGCGCTCGACCGAGCTGTCGAACATCTTCCCGTCGGTCGTCCAGCCGGTGTAGTGCACCGTCACCTGGCTGCTCGACTTCGGGTGCCGCCCGCCGGTGCCCTGCTTCAGCGTCTTGTAGGCGAGCCCGCTCGCCGTCTTCTTCGCGTCGGCCGGCGGCGCCTTCACGTCGGCCGGCGCGCGCGGGCGAAGCTGGGGACGTCGATCAGCTCGATGTCGAACACCAGCATGCCCTTCGGCTCGCGCGCGCCCTTGTAGGCGAGCGGCTCGGGAATCCAGAGGCGGCGCTTCTCGCCCTGGCACCATCAGCTGCAGCCCCTCGCTGAAGCCGGCAATCACGCGCGCAACCGGGAAGCTCGCCGGCTTGCCGCGCGCGACCGAGCTGTCGAACATCGTGCCGTCGGTCTTCCACCCGGTGTAGTGGATGGTCACGACATCTTCTTTGGCCGGATGCTCTTTGCCGGTGCCGGGCGCGAGGACTTTGGTGGCGAGGCCGGAGGCGGTCTTGACCGCGTCGGCCGGCGGCGCGGCGACATCGGGCGGCGCCGGGATGGCGCCCGACGAAGGCGCCTGCGCGGCGGCGAATGCGGCGGCGGCGAGGACGAATACAAGAGTCTGAAGAATGCGCATCCGCCATATTTTACCTGTGCTATCCTCCGACCCGTACCTAGCGGGGTCCATCAGCTCTCAGCTCGCAGCCGTCAGCTGCGAATCAAGAGCTGACAGCCGATAGCTGATAGCTTCAGCGAAGCCCGACCCCTACCTGCGTCCTCGTTCTCGCCGAGTTCAGCAGATGTAGGCATCAGCGAGCACACACGAAAGGTGTGCCAATGCCTCATTTCAAGAAGCTCACGCCCAATCTCCTCGTCGCCAGCGTCGAGCGCAGCCTCGCCTTCTACGTCGACACGCTCGGCTTCGAGCGCGGCATGACCGTGCCCGACGCGTCGCCGTTCGTGTTCGCGTCGGTGACCAGCGGGCCGGTCGAGATCTTCTTCAACGACGCCGCGACGGCGGTGAAGGAGTATCCCGGCCTTCGGCGGCAAGCCGATCGGCGCCACCGGCACGCTCTTCATCGAAGTCGAAGGGGTCGACGCGCTGCACGATCGGCTGAAGCCGACGGTGAAGATCGTGATGCCGATCGTGACGCAGTTCTACGGCATGCGCGAGTTCGCGATCGAGGATCCCGGACGGGTACGTGATCACGTTTGCGGAACGCGTCGAGCAGTAACAGCTCGACCACGGAGGACGCTGAGGGCACAGAGGCATGTCGATGGCACGATGCTCATCCTCCGTGTCCTCCGTGTCCTCAGTCGTAGCCATGTTCAGCGTCGCATCGAGTTCAGCCGCTCGAGCTTCTGCTTCAGTGCTTCGAGCTTCTGGCCCGCTTCCCCGAGCTTTCCTTCGGCCGTGAGCCGCTGGTAGTCGGCGAGATCGCGCGCCGCGCCCTGGATCAGCGCGTTGGCGTCTCCGGCTGGCGCGGGCGTCGCGCCCGTTGCGGCAGGTGCGGCCGCAGGTGTTGACGGCGCGGCGCGGCGCGGCTGGTGCCGATGCGCTGTGCGGCGCGGCAGCGAGCGTCGACGGCGCCTGCCCGAACAGCGCCGCGAGCGCAGCCTCGAAGGTCGGGCCGTAGGCAAGCCGATCCTGCAGCGCGAGCACGACGATCCGCAGCTCGGGCATCGGGCTGCGCTGCGGCCTGCAGATAGATCGGCTCGGCATAGAGCAGGGCGCGGCCGACCGGAATCACGATCAGGCCGCCGCGCACCACCTGCGATCCCTGCTGGTTCCACAGCGACAGCTGGCCCGAGAGCTGCGCGTTCTGATCGATGCGCGCCTCGATCTGCAGCGGGCCGTCGACCAGCCGCGTCTTCGGGAAAGTGGTAGACGACCGCCTTGCCGTAGTGCGGCTCGTCGCCGCGGCCGGCGATCCAGCCAATCAGGTTGTTGCGGTTGGCCGGCGTGAACGGCAGGATCTCGATGAACTCGAGCGCCTGCTCGCCCGGCAGCTTCATCAGCACGAAGTTCGGCTCCATCGTCTGCGCGCCCTGCTCGCGCCGCGCGTTGAGCCCGCCCTCGGTGGCGATCGCCCAGAGATCCTCGCGGTTGTAGAAGGCGCCGGGATCCGTCATGTGGTAGAGCCCGTAGACAGCGGCCTGCAGCTGCAGCAGCAGCTCCGGATAGCGCATGTGCTGCGCGCAGCTCGGGCGGCATCGCCGACAGGTCCTTGAACAGGCTCGGGAACAGCCCGCGATACGCGGCGATGATCGGATCGGCGTTGTCGACGACGTAGAAGCTGGTCGAGCCGTCGTAGGCGTCGATCATCACCTTGACGCTGTTGCGCATGTAGTTGATGCGATCGCGGCCCAGCCGGTAGTGGCGCGCGTACGGGTAGCTGGCCGACGTGGTGAAGGCGTCCATCATCCACGAGAGCCGGCCGTCCTCGCCGATGATGATGTACGGATCGTCGTCGTAGGTGAGGAACGGGCGCGAGCGTCTCGGCGCGCGCGCGGATGTTGCGCCGCATCAGCAGCCGGCTCTCGGCGCTGATGTCGTCGCTGAACGGCAGCTTGGCGAGATCGCCGCGGTCGAGCGCGATGATCAGGCGACGGAAGAAGCCGCCGAGCGCGATGCCGCCGCTGCCCTCGTACGAGGTCAGGCTCGCCGTGTCGCCCTGCGGATAGTTGAACTCCTTCTGTCCGCGTCTTCACGTAGACGTCGGTGTTGGTGAGCTCGCCGAAATAGATCTCGGGCCGCGTCACCTTGATCTCCGGGATGCGTGCTCTGCACCGGCATGTCCTTCAGGATCAGCGTCGGGCAGCCCTTCGGGCGTGAACCCGTTGACCGGGTTCATCGTCACGCCGTAGCCGTGCGTGTAGATCAGCTTCTCGTTGATCCAGTTGCGGCTGCTCTCCGGCAGCCGCTCGACGTTCAGCTCGCGGGTCGCGACCATCATCTGCCGCACCTCGCCGCCGATCTCGTAGCGATCGATGTCGATGTCGGGGAAGTCGTAGTAGGTGCGGATCTCCTGAATCTGGCGCAGCGTGTCCTGCAGCGCACGCCAGTCCCAGAGCCGGATGTTCTTCAGCGTCGCCTGGTTCTGGTCCCGCCTCGAGCGCGTCGACGCCGCCTTCGGCCGGGAACGGCCGCTGCGTCGAACGCGGTCGAGCCCGTACGCCTGGCGCGTCATCTCGATGTTGTTGGTGATGTAGGGCGACTCGCGCACCAGCTCGTTCGGCTTGACGACGAAGCTGGTGACGTACCAGCCGATGATGCCGGTCGAGGACGTAGCAGACAATCGCCGGCGCGACCGCCAGCCCCAGCCAGCGCGCCTTCGGCGCCGCGACGGCGTTGACCAGCGCGATGGCGGCGCCGAGGACGAGCGCGCCGCTGACCGACCAGCATGCCGGTCAGCGTCACGTGCGCGTCGGTGTAGGTGACGCCGGAAAAGATCGTGTGGTCCGCGAACAGCCGCTCGTAGCGTCCCAGGTAGACGCGCACCGCCAGCACCAGCAGCACGAACGCAAACGCGATCGACAGGCCGCGCCACGCCGGCCCTGCCGGATCGCGGCGCCCGCGCGAACGCGCGCGTGCCGCCGAGGATGACGACGAAGAACAGCGCGACGGCCGCGACCAGCACCGCCAGCGTCATCAGCCAGCCGCTGACCAGCTGCCACGCCGGCAGCGTGAAGAGATAGAACGGCAGCGGCTGTCCGAAGATCGGATCGACGGCCGAGCCGGCGGCGGCGCGAACCGACTCGGCGCGGCCGTGCCAGTAGAGCGCGAGCGTCGCCCACTGGGCGGTCATGCCGGCGCCCATCGCCGCCGCGATGAGCACCGAAGCGACGAGCGCCACGCCCTTGATCACCGGCTCGACCGGGAGCCGGATCGGCTGGCCGTTGATCAGGATCGGCAGCCCGGCGAGATCGCCGAGGCGCGGCGGCTTGAGCGCGCGAAATGATCCGTAGAGGACGAGAAAACTGAAGAGCGGCGAAGCCGGCGAAGACTTGCGGCGCGGAGGTTGAGCGTCTTCCAGAAGACGTCGGCGACGCCGAGCGACTCGAACCAGAGCGCCTCGACGTAGTACGAGAGGGTGGCGCTGCCGGCCAGCAGCAACAGGCCGGCAATCGCCATGAAGAAGAGACCGGTGCGCCGCTGCGGCTGCGGCGGCGGGCGCCAGTCTATGGTGTCGGCCATTGTTTTGTAGGGCGCGGCTTCAGCCGCGCCGGAGGCGCCGCTGAAGCGGCGCCTCACGTCTGCACACCTAGCGGCTCTTGACCGTAAATCCCTCGACGTGGACGTTGAGGTTGTGGTTGATGCGCAGCCCGGCGATGCCCGCCGCGTCCACCTTCGCGGTGTCGGCAGCCGCGACCTCGGTGCCGTTGACGAGGAAGCGCACCTTGTCCTTGCCGACGTCGACCGCGAGCGTGTTGCTCATCTTGCCGGAGGTGTCGGCTTTCTTGATGGCCGCACTGTCGGTCCAGTCGGCAATGGTCGGCGTCTGGTCGCCCGCGCGCCGCTTGATCAGGTACTTCCCGTCCTGCCGGATCAGGAAATAGGTGTATTTCTGCGCCGCGCCTTCGAGATCCGCGCCGCCGATGATCAGGCCGTAGGCCTCGGGATGCGCCGCCGGCTCCATCTGCGTGAAGGTGGCCCGCGCCTCGTACGCGCCGGTCGCCTTGTCCGCCGGCTTGTAGTAGATGCCGGCGGGCCCGGTCATGAAATGCACGCCGCCGCCCATCGGCATCATCTTGACGCCGTTCAGCGACGCGTTGCCGTCGACTCGCGCCCTTCCACCCGGAGGGCAGCGTGCCGCCGCCGGCGACCTTCTTGTCCGGATCCGCCTGGTGCTCGTGCTGGGCCACCAGCGGCATCACCGCGACCGCGGCGACGGCAGCGGCAAGGATCAATTTCTTCATGCGAATCTCCTTAGCGCGGTCGCAAAACAATGTCGCCCCTCATTTCGCAACGCGCTTACCAGTAGAACTTCAATCCTAGCTGAATCTCGCGCGGCGCGCGGGAATTCAGGATCTGGCCGAACGTATCGTTCGACGGATTGCAGGTCGTCAGGCTGATCGTTGCAGGTGTTGTCCAGGCCGGCGACGTTCGGGTCGGCCAGCCACTGCGTGTGGTTGAAGGCGTTGATCAGGTCGGCGCGGAACTGGATCCGCTGCGTGCTGTTGAAGGTCCAGTTCTTCGACAGCGACAGGTCGGTCTGGTTGCGGCCCGGCTGCCGGAATTCCGCGCGCCGCGAGTTGCCGAACGTGCCATCCGCCGCCGGGGCGTAGGCGTTCGGGTTGAACCAGTACCAGGTTGGCGGTCTGCTCGCCGGCTGCCGGATCGCCGACGATGTTGGGGCGGTTGCCGCGCAGGAATCCGTTGGTGCCCGCGAGGATGCGCGACATCGGCTGGCCGGAGTTGATCGTGGTGATGCCCGGAGATCGACCAGCCGGCGAGGATCGCCTTCGCCGCCGCGTTCGACGAGTCCTTGAAGAACGGCAGCATGTAGACGTAGTTGGCGGTGAAGATGTGCCGCCGGTCGGTGCGCGCGTCCGCGTACTCGACGTCGATGTCGAGCGGGTTCTGCGGGATGTCGACTGCGTCGCGATCGTTGGTCGAGTCGGTCTGGTTGCGGCTCAGCGTGTAGTTCAGCGTCAGCGAGCCGGCCGCGCCGCCGTCGTGGCGGAACGTGCTCAGGATCCCCCAGTAGTTGCTCCGCGCGGTCGTCTCGCGCAGCGTGATCGATCCGTAGCCCTGGAACGGCCGCGCGAGGTTGACGCTGCCCAGGCGGAGGACGTCGGCCGGCTGCGGGTAGTTGATGTCGATCGGCCGGATCAGGCGATCGCCGTGCGTGCCGACGTAGCTGACGTCGATCGCGCCTTGCGTGTAGATCTGCCGCTGCACGCCGACGTTCCACTGCTGCGTTCGCGGCGTCTTGAAGTCGTCGCCGTTGCCAATCAGGTTCAGCACGCCGCTGGTGGTCGACGTCGTCCCCGACGCGGGGTTCGACAGGCGCGCGTTCAGGATGTTCACCGTGCTGACGTACGGCGGGTTGACGAACGCGTTCTGCTCGAAGATGCCGACCAGCGCCTGATCGAAGTAGACGCCGTAGGAGCCGCGGTAGATCGTCCGCCCGTTCGACGCCGGATCCCAGGTGACGCCGATCCGCGGCTGCACGTTGCTCTTGTCGAACTTGTAGATCGCGTCGCCGAACGGCGAGTTCTGGCCGGCGACGACGATGCCGTTCAGCGGGTCGCCGGTGCCGAGGAGGATGGTCGTGCACGCCGCGTTGGCGCAGCGCGGCGCGTTGGCCGGGACGTAGGCCGCCGGCGAGAAATTGGTCAGGACGTTGTTCTTGTCGGTGACCGGCGGATAGAGCGAATAGCGGACGCCGTAGTCGACGGTGACGTTCGAGCGCGGCCGCCACGAGTCCTGCGCGAACATCTCGTAGCGGTTGAAGCTGAGGTCGACGGTGACGTCGGTCTGCGCCTCGCTGTAACTGCAGGCGTTGCCGCACAGTCCGTCGGCATTGCCGGTCAGGAAGTTCTGGAACGCGGTGCGGCCGCCGCCGACGCCGAAGGTGAAGTTGCCCTGGGTCTGGTTGGCCGCGTTCTCGTTCTTGCCTTCGAAGCTGACGAGGCCGCCGGCCTTGAACGAGTGCGTGCCGCGCTGCCAGGTGAAGCTGTCGGTCACCGTGTAGTTGTTGTATTCGATGTTGAACAGCTGGTTGGCGCCGACCTGCGACATGCCGGTGACGGTGATGAACGGCACGACGCCGGTGGCGTTGCCGGGGAAGACCTCACCCAGCGTGACGCCGTAGTCGGACTGCCGGTTCAGGGTGCCATCGGGCGTCGTATCCGAGATCCGGTTGCTCGAAAACTGGAACTGCAGCTCGTTCATCTTCGACGGCCCGAGCACGCCGCGCAGGACCGCCGCGGCCACCTGGCCCGGCACGTTGGTGTCGGTGGTCGCGACGTTCGGCACCTGGATCTGCAGGAACAGCCCCGTCGGCTCGCGGGTGAAGCTGTTGTCGTGCGAGTAGCGGCCGGTCAGCCGCCAGCTCGGGTTGAAGTCGTAGTCGACTCGCGCCACTTCCTGCCGGGTGTTGTTGATGTTCGGCGCCGAGTTGACGAACTGCGTGCGGCCGGGGACGTTCGGCGCCGGCCACATCGCCAGCAGCTTGACCGCGTTCGGATCGCGCAGCGCCGGCGCGACGTAGTTCGCGTTGGCCGGATCGGTGAGCCACGACGGATCGTAGACGTTCGCGGTCAGCGACGCCGGCGCGCGGTTGATGCGGCGCAGCTCCTCCGAGAAGAAGAAGAACATCTTGCCCGGGAATCGCCGGACCGCCGATGGTGCCGCCGAAGTTGTTGTATTTGAGCTTCGACGGCCCGCCGTTCAGGTTGGGGTCGGTGCTCAGGTTGCGGAAGAAGGAGTTGGCGTTGAGCTTGTCGCTGCGCAGGAACTCGTAGACGCTGCCCGAGAAGCGCGCCGATCCCGACTTGGTCACGACGTTGACGATGCCGCCGCCGCTGCGCGGCCACTCGGCCTGGTAGCCGTTGGTGATGATCTTGAATTCCTCGATCGACTCGAGACTTGGCGTCGAGAGCAGGGTGATGTTCGAGCCGACGTCGACGTTCGAGACGCCGTCGACCAGCCAGTTGACGGCGTTGCGGCGGGCGCCGTTGATCGACATGCTGACCGTGCTCGCGAGGCCGACGCCGACTTCGTCCGCCAGGTCGCTCGACACGCCGGGCGCGAGCGTCGCCAGCTGGACGAAGTTGCGGTTGTTCAGCGGCAGCTCCTGCACCTGCTGCGTCCCCATCGTCGTCTGCAGCGCCGCGATCGGCTGGATCAGGGGGCTGGCGGCGCTGACGATGACGCTCTCCGCGACGCCGCCGACGTTCATCCGGCTGTCGATCTGCAGCCGATCGTTGACGTGCAGCGTGATGTTCCGCTGGGTGGCGCTCTGGAATCCCTGCAGCTCGAAGGTGACTTCGTAGGTGCCGACCGACAGCCCGGAGGCGATATAGATGCCGGCCTCGTTGGTGACGACGCTGCGCACCGCGCCGGTGTTGACGGATTTGAGCGTGACCGTGACGCCCGGCAGAACGCCGCCGGTCGAATCGGTCGTCACGCCGGTAATGGTGCCAGTCGTTTCCTGCGCCGCCGCGGTCAATCGAATCACGACCGCGAAGAGCAGCATCAGCCCGAGCCTCCGCATGCGAAATCTCCTTGCATCGCAGCTTATCACCGGCGACAGAGGGAGATTCCGGCCGCGGCCACCTCGGCCGCGCGGATCGCGTCAGGTGGTGAGGACGATCTTGCCGTGCGCGCCCGGCTCCATCACCGCCTCATGCGCGCGCGCGGCATCGGCGAGCGGCAGCTCGCGGCCGACAACCGGATTGAGCGTGCCGTCGGCGAGGCCAGCAGTAATCGCGGCGTGGATTTCCGCGAGGTCGCTGTCGGAGGTGTTGAACAACATCATGCCGAGCACCGCAGCGTCGCGTCCCATCGCCTGGCGCGCGTCGATCTCGACGCGGCCGCGGTTGCCGACGACGACAACGCGGCCGTGCTTGCTGAGCAGCGTGAGATCGCGATCGAGGTTGACGTGCGCCGCCATCTCGACGATGACGTTGACGCCCTTGCCGCCGGTCGCCTTCATGATCTCGTCGGTGTACCCCTCGGCGCGGTGGTTGACGACGACGTCGGCGCCGTGCTCGCGGACGCTGGCGAGGCCGGCGTCGGTGCCGCCGGTGCCGATGACGCGGAGGCCGCGCGCATGCGCCAGCTCGACGCAGGCGATGCCGACGCCGCCGGTGGCGCCGTGGACGAGGACGGTTTCACCGGGCCGTGCGGCGGCGCGCTGGAAGAGCGAGCGATACGCGGTCGCGTACGGCACGCCAAGCGCGGCGCCTTGCTGGAAGGATGTGCGGTCCGGCAGTCGATGCACGTGAGCGGGCGGACAGAGCGCGCGCTCCGCATAGGTGCCGCAGCCGCCCGGCAGGTATCCGGGTCCGCCGATGTAGACGCGATCGCCCGGCGCGAGACCTTTCACGTCGGCGCCGACCCGCTCGACTTCGCCCGCGCCGTCGAAGCCGGGCGTGTACGGCAGCGACGGCTTGCGCGCGTGCGTGCCGGTGTGGATGTAGGAATCAACCGGGTTGACGCCGGCGGCGCGGATGCGGACGAGCACGTCGCCAGGACCGGGCATCGGGTCCGGCGCGTTCTCTTCGAGCTTCATCACTTCGGGCTTGCCGAATTCGCGAACGACGATCGCTTTCATCGATGATCTCCCGACACGACGCTCGAACGCGCCCTCGAGCCGGCAGAGCCTTACGAGCGCGCCCTACGAACGGCGCGCCTTCGAAGGCGCTACGGCTACGAACGGGACGCCTGCGCACTGTAGGGCGCCCCTTCAGCGGGCGCCGTCGCGGCCTTCACGTCGATCGCCACGGCGCGGGATGCTATCATGGGATCTTCCATGCCATTGGTGAAGCTCCACAGGACGGTGGGCGTCAAAGTCGGCCACGTCCAGGTCGGCGGCGGCGCGCCTGTCGTCGTCCAGTCGATGACGATGACCGACACCGCCGATGCGGCGTCGACCGCGCAGCAATGCATCGAGCTGGCCGAAGCGGGATCGGAAATGGTGCGCGTCACGGTGAACCTGCCCGAGGCCGCGGCCGCCGTTCCGGAGATCAAGCAGCGCATGCTCGACGCCGGCGTCAGCGCGCCGCTCATCGGCGACTTCCACTACAACGGCCACCTGCTGCTGACGCGTTTTCCCGACTGCGCACGGGCGCTCGACAAGTACCGCATCAATCCCGGCAACGTCGGCACCGGCAAGCGCCGCGACGAGCAGTTCTCGACCATCTGCAAGGTCGCGGTCGACCACGGCAAGCCGGTGCGCATCGGCGTCAACGGCGGCTCGCTGAACCAGGAGCTGGTCGTCGCGAAGATGCAGGAGAACACCGACCGCGATCTCGGCAAGTCGTCCGAGGACATCATCAACGAGTGCATGGTCCTCTCCGGCGTCGAATCGACGGCGCTCGCGATCGAGAGCGGGCTGCGCAAGGATCAGATCATCATCTCGGCGAAGACGTCGCGGCCGCGCGACCTGATCGCGGTTTACCGCGCGCTCGCGCGCGAAACCGATCAGCCGCTGCACCTCGGCCTGACCGAGGCGGGAATGGGGACCAAGGGGCTGGTCTGGTCGTCGGCGGCGATGGGCGTGCTGCTGAACGAGGGCATTGGCGACACGGTGCGCGTCTCGCTGACGCCGCGCCCCGGCGGCGACCGGCGCGAAGAGGTCTACGCCGCGTGCGAGCTGCTGCAGGCGCTGGGCCTGCGATCGTTCTCGCCGAGCGTCACCGCGTGCCCCGGTTGCGGACGCACGACCAGCTCGACGTTCCAGGAGCTGGCCGAGCGGATCCAGGACTACATCCGCGACCGGATGCCGGAGTGGAAGACCACGCACGAAGGCGTGGAAACGATGACGCTCGCCGTCATGGGCTGCGTCGTCAACGGTCCCGGCGAGTCGAAGGCCGCCAACATCGGCATCAGCCTGCCTGGCACGGGCGAGGAGCCGAGCTGCCCGGTATTCATCGACGGCGCAGCACGTGAAGACGCTGCGCGGCACCTACGACGAGCTCGCCGCCGAATTCCAGCGCCTGGTCGATGATTACATCGAGCACACCTACGCCCGACGCTGATCGCCAGCTCGCGGATGCCCTCCACCGCGTGTGGGGCTTCTCCGAGTTCCGCCCGCTGCAGCGCGACGCGATGCACGCGATCCTCGAGTCGCGCGACAGCATCGTCGTGCTCCCGACCGGCGGCGGCAAGTCGCTGTGTTTCCAGGCGCCGGCGATCGTGCAGAACGAGGGGCTCGCGCTGGTGGTGTCGCCGCTGATCTCGCTGATGAAGGATCAGGTCGACGGCCTGCGCGTCGACGGCGTCGCCGCGTCGTACCTGAACAGCACGCTGCTGCCGCACGAGCGCGATGAGGTGATCGCGGGCGTCCGCGACAACCGCTGCCGGCTGCTGTACGTGTCGCCGGAGCGGATCATGGGCGAGGGGAGCCAGTCGCTGCGGCGCCTGCTGCAGCAGGCGAACCTTCGCTTCATCGCCATCGACGAGGCGCACTGCATCAGCCAGTGGGGCCACGATTTCCGGCCCGAGTACCGGCAGCTGGGGCGCCTGCGCGACGAGTTTCCCCAGGTCTCGTTCCACGCGTTCACCGCCACGGCAACCGAGCGGGTGCGGCGCGACATCGCCGGCGAGCTGCGGCTGCAGGATCCGCTGGTGCTGGTCGGGTCGTTCGATCGGCCGAACCTGGTCTACCGCGTGCTCCGGCGCGGCAACCTGCACAGCCAGCTGCTGACCGTCCTCGCGCGACACGAAGGCGAGGCCGGCATCGTCTACTGCTCGTCGCGGCGCGAGGTCGAGGCGCTCGCCGAATGGCTGCAGGGCGAAGGACGGAGCGCGGTGCCGTATCACGCCGGCCTCTCCGATGAGGTGCGGAGCCGCAACCAGGAACTGTTCCTCGACGAGCGCGTCGACATCGTCGTCGCCACGGTCGCCTTCGGGATGGGCATCGATCGCTCGAACGTGCGCTTCGTCATCCACGCCGGCGCGCCGCGGTCGGCGGAGCACTACCAGCAGGAGTCGGGCCGCGCGGGCCGCGACGGCCTGCCGGCCGAGTGCGTGCTGATCTATTCAGGCAGCGATTTCCCGCGCTGGCGGCAGATGCTCGAGTCGAACGGCGAATGGAGCGAGAGCGCGCGGGCGCTGCTGCGCGACATGGAGCGCTACGCCGCGGGGACGCGCTGCCGCCATCGCTCGCTGGTCGAGTACTTCGGGCAGCCTTACGAACGCGCCGGATTGCGGCGCGTGCGACTGGTGCCTGAAAGAGCTCGACGCGGTCGCCGACTCGCGGACGCTGGCGCGCAAGATTCTGTCGTGCGTGGCGCGGGTCAAGCAGACGTGGGGCACGGCGCACGTCACCGATGTCCTGACCGGCAAGGCGACCGAGAAAGTCGTCGCCGCAGGGCATCACGATCTCTCGACCTTCGGTCTGCTGAAGGAAGAACCCGCGGCGGCGATTCGCGGCTACATCGAGCAACTGGTCGGCGACGGCCTGCTCGCGCGCGAAGGCGATCCGTATCCGGTGCTGCGGCTCACCGGCAGCGGCGCGTCGCTGCTGCGCGGCGAAGGAGACTGCACGCTGTACCGCGAGGTGACGCCGCCCTCGTCGAGGAAGAAGAGCCGCTCGAGCGTCCGCGATTCGTTCGCCGAGCCGGTCGATTCCGAGCTGTTCGATGCGCTGCGCGAGGTGCGGCTGCGGCTCGCGCGCGAGCGCGGCGTGCCGCCGTACGTGATCTTCCACGACACGACGCTGCGCGACATGGTCGGGCGCCGGCCGAAGACGATCGACGATCTGCGCGATGTCTACGGCGTCGGCGACGGAAGGCCGCCGCTCTTCGGCGACGCGTTCCTCGACGCGATCCGCACCTTCCGCCGGCCGGAGTAGACGACGTAGATCGCTGAGAACTGCTGAGTTCGCTAGATGTGCCGGCACCTGACAGCTAGCTACCAGGAACGTAGCATACTCTGCGTTAACCGTCCAGCGTCAGTGAACGGTGTAGGGCTCGTGGAGCGCGAAGGGTGCGATCTCGACGTCGAAGTGATCGCCGTCTTCGGTAACCATCTGGTAGGTGCCGCGCATCACGCCGGTCGACGTCTTCAGCGGGCAGCCTGAGGTGTACTGGAACGACTCGCCGGGCGCGCAGCACCGGCTGCTCGCCGACAACGCCCGCGCCCTTCACTTCTTCGGTGTGGCCGGTCGCGTCGGTGATGATCCAGTGGCGCGTCAGCAGCTGCACCGTATCGTCGCCCTCGTTCGCGATCCGCACCGTGTAGTGGAAGAACCACTCGTTGTGGAACGGCTGCGAATGTTCAGGGGCGTATTGCGATTCGACCTCCACGCGCACGTTGTTGGTGACGGCTTCGGAGCTCGAGGCATGCAGCGGCTGGTCTTTGAGTTCGGACATAGAGCGATTGACTCATGATACCAACGTTTCGCGCCCCGCGCCGCCGACACGGTAGACTTTGATCGATGCATGAGATCCGGCCCGCCAGGCTCAAGCCCGGCGTCACGAAGGATTCGGTCGCCGCCGCGGCGCCGGCGGCGACCGAGCACGCCGCGCACGCCGGCGTCATCCGCGGCAAGGCGCTCATCTTCTGGGATCTGAAGATCCTCGGGAAGAAGAAGAAGCTCGACGCGATCGATACCGATCAGATCACGCCGGCCGCCGACTGCGTCTCGGAGAGCCTCGATACGCTCGACGAGCGCTGGAAGGCGGGATCGTTCCGCTACCTGATGCCCGATTTCCGCGCGCGCGTTCACCGCGGCGAGACCTTCCTCATCGCCGGCGACCGGTTCGCCATCGGCTCGTCGCGCGAGATGAGCCCGGCCGGCCTCAAGGCGATCGCCGACGAGGTCGGCCTCGAGATGGTGATCGTCTGCGGCAACAACATGGGCGACATCTTCCGGCGCAACGCGCTCAACCTCGGGCTGCAGGTCGTGCAGAGCCCGGAGGCGGTTGCCGACGCGAAAGACGGCGACGAGTTCTCGTTCGAGCCGCAATCGCGGCGCCTGACCAACGAAACCCAGGGCAAGCAGTACGAGCCGGTGCCGCTGAGCCCGAAGGAGGACGAGATCCGCCAGACCGGCGGCATCTTCGCGGCGGGGCGCCGCGAGTTCAAGGCAGTCGGTCGACGACCGCACCGCGCGATCGAGTGGCCGGATCCCGCGCAGGCGCGACGGATGACCTCGACCGAGCAGATCATCTGGGCGCATCGCGTCGACAAGTCGGCCGAGGTGACGCCCGGGCGCGACGCTGCGCGTCTACGCCGATCTGCTGCCGGCGTCGGACGGCACGGCGCCGTTTGCGATCCACACCTTCAACCAGATCACCGGCGGCAACACGATCTTCCCGCGCCAGGCGGCGATCGCCAACGATCACTTCGTCTTCACCGGCAAGGAAGACGACGACAAGCAGACGGCGATCGGCCGCGAGTTCGCGCGGCTGCACGGCATCGAGAAGCCGTACTACGCGACGCCCGGCGACGGCATCTTTCACTTCTACTTTCCCGAGCAGGCGCTGGTGATGCCGGGGCAGTTCATCCCCGGCGCCGACTCGCACAGCCGCGCCTACGGCGCCTACGGCGCGGTCGGCATGGGCGTCGGATCGACGACGCTCGGGTTCGGCTGGTCGACCGGCTACATCTACTTCACGCTCGCCAAGGCGCGCCGCGTGGTGTTCGGCGGCAAGCTGCAGCCCTGGGTCAGCGGCAAGGACATCGTCCTCGAGCTGCTGCGGCGCTGGGGCGCGAAGCAGTCGCAGGGGATGTCGGTGGAGCTGGTGGATGCAAGCCGCCAGCTGCCGATTGCCTATCGCAACACGATCGCGAACATGATGGCCGAGGCGGAAGCGCTCAACGGCATCTTCGCGCCCGACGACATCACCTATGCGTGGTACCGCGACAAGGGGATCGACGACGCTGCCGTATCCGCCGTTCTCGCCGGGCGCCGACGCCGTCTACGCGATCGACGAGACGATCGATCTCGCCGAGCGTGACGGCCGATGATCGCCAAGCCGTTCAGCCCGGGCAACGCCTTTCCCGCCGAGGAGGTCGCGCGCGAGCGGCTGACGTTCGACAAGGCGATGATCGGGTCGTGCACCAACGGCAGCTACGACGATCTGCTCGCCGCCGCGCTGGTCGTCCGCGCCGCGCGCGAGCACGGCGTGTCGAAGACGGCGACCGAGTTCGTCGTCTTCCCGGGCTCAGGCGGCGTCGGCCGACAGATCGAGCGGCCGGATCCGCGGCTCGAGCGGCGAATCGATCGCGCAGGTGTTCCGCTCGGTCGGCGGCGAGATTCGCCAGTCGTGGTGCGGGCCCTGCTTCGGGCAGGGGCCGGACGCGCTCGAGAAAGGGCCAGCGCGCGATCACCTCGTTCAACCGCAACTGGCAGAACCGCATGGGGCTCGGCGGCGAAGGGTTCCTCGCAAGCCCGGTCGTCGTCGCCGCATCGGCGCTGATCGGCTACATGGCGCCGCCCGGACGAGCTCGGGCTGAAATGGAATCCCGAGGAGTTTGGAGTCTAGCTCGAGAGGCGTAGGGCGCCGCTTAGCGGCGCCTCCTGGCACGGCTGAAGCCGTGCCCTACACGAGCGAAAGGTCGAATGGCGGACCAGGCGCAACGCGCGATTGCAATCAGCATCGGCGTGCCGGTCGCGCGGCGGCACATCTTCCTCTGCTGCGATCAGACGAAGCCGAAATGCTGCGACAAGGATCGCGGCCTCGCGGCATGGGACTTCCTGAAGGGGCGCCTGAAAGAGCTCGGCCTGTCCGAGCAGGGCGGCATCCTGCGCACCAAGGCGAACTGCCTGCGCATCTGCGAGGGCGGGCCGATTGCCGTCGTCTACCCCGAGGGCGCGTGGTACGGCGCAGTGCGATCCGCCGGTGCTCGAGCGGATCATCCAGGAACATCTCATCGGCGGCCGTGTCGTCGACGACGCGTTGATCGAGCAAAATCCGTTGGCGGCCCTGAAGGGCCGCCCTACGTCCTGGCAGCCCTGAAGGGCTGCGCTACATTCTCAACGGCCGCGCGCCAATATCAACCAACCCTCCGGCAGGGTCGCCCGTCTAAGGCTCCGATACGGGGCGATCTTCATGGATACACTGTTTCAGGACATCCGCTTCGGGCTGGCGCCAACTGCGCCGCACGCCCGGCTTCACCATCGCCGCCGTGCTCGCGCTGGCGCTCGGCATCGGCGCGACGACGGCGATCTTCAGCGTCCTCGATCGGGTGGTGCTGCGGCCGCTGCCGTATCCCGATCCCGATCGGCTGACGATGGTGTGGGAGGTGAACGACAGCAAGGGGCTGTCGCACGAGCGGATCTCGCCGGTGAACTTCGGCGACTATCGCGGCCTCACGCAGGTCTTCGAGGATGCCGCCGCGTGGTGGTATCCGCAGCTCACGCTGACCGAAACCGGTCACGAGCCGCTGCGCGTCAACGCCATCGAGACGACGCCCAACTTCTTCCACGTGCTCGGCGTGCAGCCGGTCGCTCGGCGCCGGGTTCCCGAAGACGCCGGTCTACTCGCGCGAGACGATTGCGATCATCAGCCATCGGCTGTGGCGCGAGCGGTTCGGCGGCGATCCGTCGATTGTCGGCAAGAGCATCGCGCTGAACGGTCCGCTCTTCACCGTCGTCGGCGTGATGCCGCAGGGGTTCCAGTATCCGAACGACACCGACGTGTGGCACCGCATCACATGGGACGTGACGCAGCACAGCCGCGGCGCACACTTCATGGAGTCGCTCTTCAGGCTGAAGCCAGGCATGACGCCGGACGCGGCGAACACCGAACTGCGCGCGTTGACCAGACGCCTCGGCGTGGAGAACCCGTCGACCAACGGCGAGTACTCGGCGCGCGCGGTGCCGCTGGCGACGGAAATCGTCGGCTTCTTCCGCCCGGCGCTGTTCGCGCTGTTCGGCGCGGCCGGCTTCCTGCTGGTGATCACGTGCACCAACGTCGCCAGCCTGCTGCTCGCGCGCGCGACGGTGCGCGAGCGCGAAGTCGCGGTGCGCGCCGCGATCGGCGCCAGCCGCGGCCGCCTCGTTCGCCAGTTCCTCACCGAGAGCGTCCTGCTCGCGGCGATGGGAACCGCGCTCGGCGTCGTCGTGGCCGTGGCGGCGGTGAAGGCGCTGGTGGCGGCGACGCCGGTGGAGCTGCCTCGCCTGGCCGGCGTCGGCGTCGACCTGCGCATGCTGCTCTTCGCCGTCGTGATGGCGGCGGTGACCGCGATCGCGTTCGGCGTCGTGCCGGCGATGTTGATGGCGCGCGGCGACATGCAGCGCCCGCTGAAGGAATCGGGACGCGGCGGCGACGGCAGCGGCGCGCGCCGTCGGGCGCGCAGCACGCTGGTCGTCGCGGAGATCGGCCTCGCGGTGATGCTGCTGGTCGGCGCGGCGCTCCTGGCGCGCAGCTTCCAGCGACTGGTCGAGCAGGATCCCGGCTTCAAGCCGGCGAACGCCGTCACCGCACGCGTCGAGCTGCCGTACTCGTACTCCGACTGGCCGAAGATCGCCGACTTCTACGATCGCCTGCTGACCTCGCTGCGCGCCGAGCCGGGCGTGTCGATCGCCGGCGCCAGCAACTTCCTGCCGCTCGAGGCCGCGTGGCGCGGGCCGTTCTTCATCCAGGGGCGGCCGCAGCCGCGATCGGGCGACGAGCCGCAGGCGCAGCACCAGACCGTGGACGAGGATTATTTCCGCGCGCATCGGCGTGCCGCTGGTCAAGGGGCGTTTCTTCGATCCGCGCGACACCGCAGCGGCGCCGCCGGTTGTGATCGTCAACGAGGCGCTGGCGCGCCGGCAGTGGCCGGGCGAGGAACGCGGTCGGGAAGTCGGTGATGTCGCCGATCTCCGTGGTCGGCCCGATGGGGCGATCGCTCATGCCGCACCACTCGATCTTCCAGGTGGTCGGCGTCGTCGCCAGCGTGAAGAACACGACGCTCGTCCGCGAGGCTGAGCCGGCAATCTTCTACACCGAGCGCCAGTTCCCGTTCCGCGGCATGCACGTCGTCGTGCAGGGGCAGGGCGATCCGGCGGCGCTGCTTGGCGCCGTCCGCACGGCGGTGCAGCGGCTCGATCCGAACCTGCCGCTCGCTTCGGCGCGCACGCTGGATCGAATCGTCGGCGAGGCGACCGATCGGCCGCGCGCGCTGATGGCGCTGATGGGCGTCTTCGCCGCGCTGGCGCTCGGGCTTTCGGCGCTCGGCATCTACAGCGTCCTGTCGTACAGCGTGAACCAGCGGCGGCAGGAGCTGAGCGTGCGGATGGCGCTCGGCGCGCAGCCGCGCGACGTGCTGTGGCTGGTGGTGCGCCAGGGGCTGTGGCTGGCGATGATCGGCGGCGCCGCTGGCGCCGTGGGTGCGCTCGCGATCGGCCGCGCGCTGTCGAGCCTGCTCTATGGCGTCTCGGCAGGCGATGCGACTGCGTTCGGCGTCGCGATCGCGCTCGCTGTCGTCACAGCGCTCGCGGCGTGTCTGCTGCCCGCCCGCCGCGCCGCGGGGCTCGATCCGCTGCAGGGGCTGCGCGCGGACTAAGAACGGGTTCTGGGTTCAGGGTTCTGGGTGCTGGGTTCGCGCGCGGTTCGCGGGTTCGGGGTTCGAGGTGCTGGGTTCTGAGTCCGAACCGTCGAACCGCCAGAACCCCAGAACCCCAGAACCCCAGAACCTCGAACCAGAACCTCGAACCAACCTCGAACCAAGAACCTCGAACCACGAACCGCGCGCGAACCCAGAACCGAGAACCCAGAACCCCGAACCCATTTCTTAATACACGTCGAGATCGTTCGCCGAGACGACCCTGCCGTCGTAGACCTCACGGACTTCCTTCAGCAGTTCCTCTTCAGTCGAGCTCCAAATCAGTTGGTGATAGAGCACGAGCAGGCCCGGCCGCGCGCGTGACGCGATCGCGCCGAGCTCGCGTCCCGACGTGTGGTACCTCGAGTGATACGCCTGCCATTCAGCCGGCCGCTTCGCGAACCCCGCGCTCGCATAGACCTCGTGCACGAGCACGTCGCAGCGCTGGCACTGCTCCTCGATCTTCGAGTCGGGCCCCGTGTCGCCCGAGATGACGATGGTGCGATCGGGCGTCTTGAAGCGGTAGCCGAACGCCTGCGGCCACGCGCCATGCTTCACCGCGAACGCCGTGACCGTGACCCTGTCGTCGCGAAAGACGATGCCGGGCGCGGTGATCTCGTGGACGTCGACGGTTCGCGGGTTGTATTTGTGCGCCGGCTCGCCGCCCGTGATTCGGACGTTCAGGTCGGCCTCATACGCCGAGACCAGATGGTTCGCCATCGCGCGCAGCCCGCGCGGGCCGTAGACCGCGAGCGGCTTGTCGCGCTCGAGGATCCACGGCGTGAGGATCAGATCCGACAGCCCGAGCGTGTGATCGGAGTGCAGGTGCGTGGCGAAGGCGTGGGTCAGGTTGACGACGTTGAGCGCCTTGATGCCCGAGCGCTCCGCGGCGGCGGCGCGGCGCACCACGCCGACGCCGAAATCCACCAGGTAGCTCGCGTCGTCCACGACCACCGCCACCGAGGTGCCGTAGCGATCCGGATCGGGGTTGGGCGTCCCGGTGCCGAGCATCACGACCCGCGTCCGCGGCTGCGCGTGCGGCACCGTCGCGAGCGCGAGCACCGCGACGGCGGCAATGAATGAGAGCGGCGTTCGTTTTGTCATAGGCTCAGATGATGTCGGGAGTCGAAAAATCGGCTCCCCACCCAATACACCAGCACCGACACGGCAAACGCCGGAATCGTCCCGCCGGCCGATCCGGCCAGAAAGTATGCGGCAGCGCCCGCAGTCCAGGCTGCCATGCCGGGAAGAAGCACGCCGCGAAACGGGCCGCTCGCGTCGTAGAGCTCGGCGACGAACGCCTCGTCCACCACGACCTGTCGCAGATAGTAGTGCGCGATCAGGATGCCACCGACCGGGATGAGCAGCGCGCCGAGGATCACCATGAAGTTGGTGTACTGCTCGAGCCAGACGCCCGGGACGGCTCCGAGCGCGGTGCCGACGAGGCCGATCGACCAGACCACCGAGCCATCGTGCGCGCGCGGCATCAGGCTCTTCCAGGCGAGCGACGACATGTAGATGTTGACGAAATTGGTGGTCAAGGTCGCCAGCGCCAGCAGCACCGCGCCCGCCGCGCCGAGGCCGACGTGTTCGAGCATGGCGCCCGGGTCGCTGCTGCCCGCGGCCTGCGCCGCAATGGCTCCGAGTGGCATCATCCAGACGCTGGTCGCCGCCAGCCCGACGAAGACCGCGACAGCACTGCCGCGCGCCGAGCGCGTATAGCGCGAGTAGTCGGCGAACATCAGGATCCACGACACCTGGTAGCCGATGACGATGTCGAGGCCGCGCCACCACGTCATGCCGCCGGTGGGCGACGGTTGCGCGGCGCCCGCGGCACGCACGGCGCCGATGCAGGCGACGGTGAGCGCGACGCCGACCGCGAGCATCAGCGGCACCGCCACGCGATCGGCGCGCGCGACGGCGCGCGGCCCGCGCCAGACGATGAACGTGGCGGCGATGCCGAGCGCGATCGCCCATGCGGTCGGAGACGCCGCCGCAGGCCCTTCGACCTTGCTCAGGGCGGGCCCGAGCCACGTGGCGGCGGCGCGGGCGCAGGCGGAACCGGCGATCACGTTGTTGATCGCGATCCAGGCGAAGTTCGAGACGTACAGGACCACCGCAACAAGCCCGGCCCCGGTGATGCCGAGCGCCGGCCGGGCCGCGATCACCGAGGGCACGCGCAGGCGCGGTCCGAGCGGCGCCAGCGCCGCCACCAGCGCGGAACCGGCGACGCTCCCGGCGGCGATCAGCGCGATCGCGGTGCGGAGGGAAAACGATGGCACGAGGCTCGCGCCCACCTGGAAGGTCGTGGCGACGATGTTGGCGCCGACGAAGATCAGCAAGAGGTCCGCGGTCGATTGCGTCTGGCCGGCACGATCGAGCGGGACGGATGTCGGCGGCGTTCACGGCGCCTGGTTCAGTATGTATCTTGACGCCACCCTAGTCGGGCGATATCGTATAAACATAATTATGGCCAAGCAGGCGATCTCCGTGACGCTCGACAGCGACAACCTCACCTGGCTGAAAGGACGCGCCGGCGCGGCCGGCCTCCGCAGCGTCAGCGAGTTGCTCGATCAGCTGGTCACGGCGGCTCGCGACTCCGGCCGGGTCGGGCCGTCGCGATCGGTCGTCGGGACGATCGACATCGACGCCAACGACCCGCTGCTCGAAGGCGCGGACGAAGCCATCCGCGGCCTTACGAAACGGCGCTGCGGCGTCCCCTGGTCGTCAGGGAACGTCCGGCCGAGTATCGCGCGCCGGCGGCGCGGAAGAAAGGGCGGCGTGGCTGAACCACAGGCCGCGGTCGATCGACACGCACGCGCTCGTGTTCCACGCGGCGGGGGGCGGCAAACTCGGCCCCCGCGCCGCCGCGTTGTTCGATCGCTGCGAGCGGCGGGACGCGATTCTCTACGTGCCGACCGCGGTCATGTGGGAATGCAGCCTGCTGGCGCGCGTGTCGCGCATCAACCTGCGCCGCACGGTTCGCGTGTTCTTCGACGACCTGTTCAGCAACCCGGCGTATCAGCCGCTCGACGTCACGCCCGAAACCGTCTTCGTCGCCGACGAACTGCGCTTCACGCGCGATCCGTTCGACGCGCTGATCTGCGCAGCCGCCCAGACCGCGGGGCTGCCGCTCATCACCCGGGATGCCGATATCCGGGGTTCGGGGACTGTGAAGGTGATCTGGTGATCGAACGCTCGATCGCGGCCGCCACGCACGGGCGGTATCTGATGGAGCCGCCCGCCTCAGGCGGCGCGGCGCCGGTGATGTTCGGGTTTCACGGCTACGGCGAGGGCGCCGAGGCGCAGCTCGATCGGATGCGCGCCATTCCCGGCGCCGATCGCTGGCGGCTGGTCGCGATCCAGGGGCTGCACCGTTTCTATCAGCGGCGCGACAATCAGGTCGTTGCCAGCTGGATGACGCGCCAGGACCGGGAGCTGGCGATCGCCGACAACCTCGCCTACGTCGCAGCCGTCATGAACGAGGTGACGCGCGAGTTTCCAACCGCCCCGCGCCTGATGCTCGCCGGGTTCTCTCAAGGCGTGGCGATGACGTTTCGCGCGATCGCGGCCGCGCGCCGCAGAGAGTGGACGGCGTCATCGCCGTCGGCGGCGACATCCCGCCGGAGCTCGACGCTGGCGCGCTCGCACCGATCGGCGCCGCGCTCGTCTGCCGCGGCGAGCGCGACGACTGGTATACCGGCGAGAAGTTCGAGGCCGACGTCCAGCGCCTTCGCGCCGCCGGCGCGCTTGTCCGGCCGCTCGTCTTCGACGGCGGCCACGAGTGGTCGGACGAGGTCATTCGCGCCGCGGCCATCTTTCTCGAACGAGTCGCACCCATGATCGAGATTCGAAGCGCGTCGTCCGCCGACGCCGGCGCCATGGCCGAGCTCAGATGGGAGTTTCGCACCAGCCGGCTGCCGCCGGCCGAGACGCACGACGTCTTCGTCAAGCGGTGCGCGCCGTGGATGCGCCGCGAGCTGACGAACGGCAACTCGTGGCGCGCCTGGGTGGCCGTCGTCGACAAGGCGATCGTCGGCCAGGTGTGGCTGAACACGGTGCACAAGGTGCCCAACCCGGTCGCCGAGCTGGAAACCCATGGCTACATTTCCAATCTCTACGTCAGGCCCTCGGCGCGCGGCGGCCTCGGCACGCGCCTGCTCGACGCGGCCTTGAAGTTCGCGCAGACCGAACGGCATCGATCGCGTCGTCCTCTGGCCGTCGCCGCGCAGCGTGACGCTCTACCTGCGCCACGGCTTCTCGCACGGCGGCGAGGTCATGGAGCTGAAAGTATCCAAGCCTCGATGACGCGCTGAACCTCGGCGTGCACCGCGGCCTGCGCCGCCGGGTCTTTTCTCGGAAGCTTGAAGGAATGATCGCCTTTGCGCGACCTCGTGAAGCGTCGCCGCGGGCTGGAGCGTGCTCAGAACCGGCGCGAGCTCCGCGGGGGTGCCGAAGGCGTCGCGGCTTCCCTGCAGGAACAGCATCCGCCGGCCGACGGCAGGCAGGTGCTTGTCGCGCCGCTGCTCCGGCTTGCCCGGCGGGTGAAGCGGATAGCCGAGCAGCACGAGGCCGGCAACCGGCACAGCGGGATCGGCGGCGGCGACCTGCGTCGCGATCCGGCCGCCCATCGACTTGCCGCCGATGTAGAGCGCCCGCCGCGCCGAGTCGACCTCCGCACGGACCTTGTCGATCACCGCGAGGTAGCACGCCTCGAGCAGCGCCGGCCGATCGGGAATCCGGCGGTTCTGTTCGGTATAGAGGAAATTGAAGGTGACGATGTCGAGGCCGAGCGCCGGACAGCGCACGCGCGAACTCCACCATGAACGTGCTGCGCTGACCCGCGCCCGCGCCGTGGGCGAGGATCAGCGCCGCCGGGACCGCGTCGTTTCGTTCAGCGGGGTAGACGAGCGCCGTGGTCGCGGCGCCCGTCTGGACGGGAACAGTCAGCTCATTCGGTTTTTTCAAGGGCGTCACGGACCTCTTCGTCGGTCTTGAGCGCGTTGGTGACCGAGAAGGCGCCGAACTGCGACGCCAGCGAGCGCGCCAGCATGCGGTCGACGTTGCTCTGCACCACGCCGGTGAGCGTCACGCGTCCGTTCTCCACGACGATGTGGATCGGCGGGTTCGGCATGATCGCGTAGTTCCAGAAATTCGAGTTGTTGTAAATCGACCGCGCGATCCGGTAGCGGAGCTCGTTGTCGAACTGCGAGACCGGCAGCACCGTGATCTTGTCGCTGACGCTCTTCACGCCGTCGATCTTCGCCACCCGCTTGGCGATGTCGTTGCTGCTTGTAGGGCATCGTCACCTTGCCGTTGAGCGTGACGACCCCGTCCTTCACGCTCGCGCTCACGTCGTCGAAGATGGTGAACTGCGTGTAGCGCTGCACGCTGGTGGCGACGTCCTTCAGAATCTGGAAGTCCTTGCGATCGACGCTGTCCGCCGGCTGGGCCCCCGCCACGCTGGCGGTCAGCATCGCCACCGCGGCCAGCAGGCTGAGTTTCTTGAATCTGGTCTTCATTGAGCACCTCCGTGCTGCCGATCGAAAAGGCAAGGGAAATGCCGAGCACGAGGTGCGTTTTCAGGCCTGTTTTTGCAGATTGCGCCTCGGGGCTGTCCTCCGCCGACGACAGTCCATCAGACGCTCATCAATGGCCGGCGAAGGCGACGCCGACGCCGTAGGTGATCGCCGCCTCGATGACGCCGACCACGGTCATTTCGGTTCCGCTCGCCCACCAGGACCTCGTCGTGACCAGCGACTTCGAGGCGCCGACCAGGAAGTGCGCGATCGTGCTGATGATGAACGAGCCGATAACGGCCGGCATGCCGACGGCGAAGAAGAAGGGGATGATCGGGATGAAGCCGCCGATCGCCGTCGAGACCGTGGCCGAGAACATCGAGCGCAGCGGGTTGGGAAACGTCTCCGCGTTGAGCCCGAGCTCCTCGTGGACGAGCGTCCGCAGAAACTGGTTCGGCTCCTTGTGCAGCCGCTCGGCCATCGACCGGGCCTCGTCGGCCGAGAATCCCTTCAGCTGGTAGAACAGCTCGAGCTCGAGCAGTTCCTCGTGCGGGTCTTCTTCGATCTCGGCCTTCTCACGGGCCACTTCCGACTCGTACACCTCGCGCTGCGACTTCGACGCGAGGTACGCGCCGGCGCCCATCGAGAGCGCGCTGGCGAGCGTGCCGGCGAGCCCCGCCGCGAGCACGACTTCGCTGCCGCCGGTGTAGCCGGCCATCCCCGAGACGATGCCGAACACGGCGCCGAGGCCGTCGTTGACGCCGTAGATCGCGTCGCCGATCCAGCCGGTGCCGCGCACGTGCCATCGCTCGCGCCCGAGGATGCTGTCGAGGGTCGAGCGCGGCGTCGGGATGGCGCCGCCGGCAAGCGTTCGCAGGATGACCGCGTGATCGCGCTCCTCGTGCATCGCCTCCTCGGCGATCTTGCGATCGTCGGGGTCGGTCAGCCGCGCCATCAGCTGGTCGTATTCCGCTTCGGCCTTGTTCTCTTCCTGCTCGAGGCGGTGGAGGACGACGTTCGGGTCGGAGATGCGCTGGAACCACGAGAGCCCGTGCTCGACCGGCTTCCGGTCCGGCACCTTGCCGGTGGCGGCGGCGATTCGCTCCGACCAGCGCGCGGCGTGCTTGTCTTCCTGCTCGGCGAGGCGCAGCAGGATGTCCTTCCGCCGCTGGTCGCGCTCTCGTTCGGCGAGGTGTTTGTAGGTGGTCGCGGCCTCGACCTCGCGCCGCCACATCATCTCGATGGTGGCCAGGTTCTTCTTGTCGATCGCCATCGAGGCTGCTTACCCGATCAGCCGCTCGAACACCACAATCGTGCCGATCCCGGCGGCAATCAGGATCACCTGCCGCGCCGCATTGCGGTCGATCTCGCCGCGGTGCAGGTCGGGAATCAAGTCGGACATCGCGATGTAGAGCAGGCTCGCCGCCGACATCGCGAGCACGTAGGGACGGATGCTCGGCACGACCTGCACCGCGACGAACGCGACCAGCGCGCCGAGGATGCCGGCAAGCCCGGAGACGACGTTGAGCATCAGCGCCTGGCCGCGGCTGTAACCGGAGGCGAGCAGGATCGCGACGTCGCCGACCTCCTGCGGAATCTCGTGCGCGGCGACGGCGATGGCCGTGTTGATGCCGAGCGGCACCGAGGTCATCACCGCCGTGCAGATGATCGCGCCGTCGATGAAGTTGTGAAACGCATCGCCGATGAACAGCAGCGGCGCGGTTGCGCCGTGCACCTCGCACTCGTCGGCGTGGCAGTGGCGGAGGAGGACGAGCTTTTCGAGCGTGAAGAACAGCAGGATGCCCGCGAGCAGCGTGCCGAAGACCGCCGGCGGCGGCAGCAGGCTGAGCGCTTCAGGCAGGAGCGCGAGCAGCGCCACACCAAGCAGCGCGCCGACCGCGTAGCTCACGAGCGGCGGCACCAGGCGCGTCCGCACCCTGGCGGGGAACATCACGAGAGAAGAGGCGACGAGGAGTCCGCCGCAGCTGCCGAGAAGGCTCAGGCCCAGCGAGGTCGCGAGCACATGCACGGGACATTCTACTCGCCGCCTGCTACCGGCGCGCGGCTCGCAGAGGTTCTGGGTTCAGGGTTCGGGGTTCTGGGTTCAGGTTCTAGGTTCTGGTCGGTTCGGGTTCTCGGTTCTAGTTCCGGTGTTCGGTTGGCCATCAGAACCGAGAACCACCTGAACCAGAACCGAACCCACGAACCCAGCACCCTGAACCTTGAACCTGAACGTCTGCGTGCGTGCGTTAGCTCGCCACGTACCCCCGGCGCGCGCGCACGCGGTAGCTGCGGTTGCGCAGCTCGACGCGGATCGAGTGCCAGCGGCCGTCGTTCTTGCCGCTCGAGGGATACCCCAGGTAGTACTGCTTGCTCAGCTCGTCGGCGATGTTCGCGGTGGCGGGGTTGAGGTCGGCCGCGTAGCGCACGATCTCGGTTCTGCCGCCGCTGTCGTCGGTCATCTCGCGCAGCGCGGCGATGTTCACGCGATCGTCACCGGACGAGCGGCGCCATCCGCCGCCGCCCGGGATGCTCGACCGGACCACGAGGCCAGCCGCCGCTGCCGGGCCTGCCGCGGCCCCCGGGAAATGGGAACGGCATCGGCATCGGCGCCCGCGGCGGCGGCTGCGAGCGCGTCGTGGTCTCCGCGTCGCCGTCGATTCCGATCGCGTAGACCATCACTTCGGTCTCGCGGATCTGCGCCTTCACGTCGCGGACGGTGACCGTGCTCTGCGTGTCGTTGCCGTCCGAGATCACGAGCAGCGCCTTCTTGCGGTTCTGGCCGCGCGCCGCGAGCGGCAGCGCGTCGGCGACCGCGTCGTACATCGCCGTGCCGCCGTTCGCGATCAGGCGCCCGAGCCCCTTGGTCAGCTGCTGGCGATCGCGCGTCCAGTCCTGGAGCAGCATCGGCGCGCTGCTGAAGCGATAGAGGAAGAACTCGTCGTCGCGATCGAGCAGGTCGAAGAGAAAGCGGTCGAGCGCGCCGCGAGCGGCCTCGATCTTCTGGCCGGCCATGCTGCCGCTGGTGTCGACCGCGATGCCGAGGCTGACCGGCACGCGCTCGCTGTTGAAGTGGGTGATCGTCACCGGCTGGTCGTCCTCGTAGACGACGAAGTCCTCCTGCCGCAAGCCGGAGACGAACCGTCCGTTCTGATCCGAGACCGTCGCCGTCACGTTGATCAGCTCGACGCCGCTCTTGAAGCGGAAGCCCGGCTCCTCGGCTTCGGGTTTCGCCGGCGGCGGCTGCGGCGGCGGCTGCTGCCCGTGCAGGGCGACGACGAGCGCCGCGAGCAGCACGACGACAAGAGTGATGGCCCGCATGATTTTCACAGCTGCGCCTGTATGGGGACGCGTCGATCGACGTGAGGCACGATTCGATCGTCGGTCCTGAAGCTCACCCTGTACCGGCCGACCTCTGCCGCGCCCGGGATGGTGACGACGAAAATCGATTCGCCGCCGGGCACGAGCGCCGACGGCTCAATCATGGTGCGACCGGAGGTCAGAAATCCACCGTCGCGGTTGAAGAGGAAGACGACCGCGGTCAGCCGGTCCACCCGCGCGCCGGCCGCCGGATTGCGCACCACGCCGCGAACAATCAGCCGATCGCCGTCCCGTTCGTGGCCGAGCGCCACGAGCTCGAGCGGCACCGCGACAGCCTGCGGCACGGCCGGCCGCCACCGGCTGGTTGGACGCGTGCGTCGTGCCGTTCGAGCCGCCGCTCAGCACGATAATCAGCGCGACCGCGGTCGCGACTACGAAAACGCCGGCGGCCATGACGGCCGGCCAGCGCCGGCTGGCCTCGCCGCGCTCGGCAACCGCGAACATGTCCGTTCCCGGCTGGGCCGGCGACGCGCGGCCGAAGCTCGAGATCGGTCGCGACGATCCGCAGCGGCAGCGGATCGGCGGCGGCGTGGATCTCCGCGGCGAGCGCGGCGATGCGCGATTGCGATCGGCGGCGCTCCTCGTTGCCGATCCGCCACGCGATGACGCCCATCACCGCCGCCAGCGCGATCGAAATCACCGTGACGAGCAGCAGCATCATCTGAGCTTGAACTCCACCGCAACTTCCACGATCACGTCAACCGGTGCGCCCTGCCGGCTGGCGGGCGAAAAGCGCCACTGCCGCACAGCCTGAACGGCGCGGTCGTTGAGGCCGCCGGCGAGGCCCTTCAGAATCCTGATGTCGCCGACCGACCCGTCGCGCCGCACGACGATCTCGAGCACGACGTCGCCGGAGATGCTGCGCTGCCGTGCGTCCTCGGTGTAGTCGGCCTTGACCTCGCGAAGCAGGCGGGGCGGCGCGATCCCGCTGCCGGGCCGATACGGTCCGCCGCCGGTTCCGCCGCCGGAGCCTGGGCCGATGCCGCTGCCGTCGCCCGATCCGAGTCCCGTGCCGGCGCCCGTGCCAGCGCCGCCGCCGTTGCCTGGCCCGCGGCTCTCGGTCTCCACCGGTTTCTCGTCGAGCACGCCGACGCGGTTCCGCGTATCGGCCGGCGCGGTGATGATCGGCGCGACGACGGCCGGCAGTGTTTCCGCCTTCAGCGGTTCGGGCTTCGGTTCCGGCGGCGCCGGCGCCGGCTCGATTGGCTTCGGCTCGCGGCGCACCGGCACCGGGCTGCTGAGCGCGCGGCGCCCTTCGCGCAGCGCCTTTGGCGCCGGCGCTTTCTGGCGAAGACCACCGCCGCCACCGCCGCCTCCGGGGCCGGGCGTTGCGATGAAGATCAGCCGCATCGGGTCGGCGGGTCGATCGTCGGCGAGCGACGCGGCGCGCGGTGAGAGGTTGAAGGTCGCCAGGACGACGGCGAACCCGATCAGGCCCGCGTGCAGGGTGCTGGAAAGCGCCAGCGGCACACCAGCCGACCGGCGCGAGCGCGACGCCTCGGAAAACAGCGAGAACAGGGGACCGTCGGCCTTCGGGGCAGAACTGACGACCGCGGCCGACTCGGCGAGGCGGGCGTTCCGGCGCGCCGCCGCGGCCAGATGGCGGCCGATCCGGACGGCGTCCGCATGGCCGACCAACTGCCGCACGCCGCCCAGCGCGGCGACGACGTCCGCTTCCGGGACGCCGGTGGCAGCCGCGATTTCGCGCGGCGAGTAGAAGTCGCCAGAAGCAGGGGTCATCTGTCGCGACTCACCGAGGCAAAACGCTTGCCTACCCGTTTCGGCCGTTTCGCGTTGAAACTTCGATGGTTAGCCTCAGTCCAGCCGCCGGGCTGTCGTCGCCGCATGACACTGTGTCACCCGCCCGAGGTCGAGGCGTGGCGGATGGGCAGGTCGGTCCCGCCGCCGCCCGACCAGCCCCTCTCGCCCTACCGGCCCCGCGTTCAGCGCGCGCAGGTCAGGTGGCGCCCGCCATCGATCGGGATCGTCTCGCCGGTCATCCAGCTGGCGCGGTCCGAGGCGAGAAAGACGATCAACGCCGCGATGTCATCGGGCTGTCCCGGCCGGCCGAGCGGGTGCGTCTCTTTGGCGCGCTCCAGAAAGGCCGCGTATTGCGGCTCGGCCATGCCCGAGCGCCGGTGCAGGTTGGTCACGGTGACGCCGGGGTTGACCGCGTTGATGCGCACGCCGAGCGGCGCCATCTCGATTGCCGCGCAGCGCGTCAGGTGATCGACCGCCGCCTTGCTGACGTTGTAAGCCAGCACGTTCGGGAACGAGCGCAGCCCGTTCACGCTCGAGACGTTGACGACCGTGCCCTTGCGAGCCTTGAGGTGCGGCAGCGCGGCTCGCATCAGCCGGAACGGCGCGCGCACGTTCACCGCCATCATCGAATCCCACAGCTCGTCGGTTGTGGTTTCGAGCGGCGCGCCGGCGATGATGCCGGCAGCATTGACGAGCACGTCGATCTGTCCGAACGCCTGAATCGCCGTGTCAACGACCTTTGCCGGCCCTTCGTCGGACGTCAGATCGACCGCGCAGGTCGCCGCCTGTCCGCCAGCCTTTTGCACCAGGGCCGCCGTTTCCGCCAGTTCGTCAGTCTTTCGTCCGACGGCGACGACCGACGCGCCCTCGGAGGCGAAGAGTTCGGCCGCGGCGCGGCCGATGCCGCTGGTCGCGCCGGTCACGATCACGGTTTTTCCGGTAAATGACATGGCCGGGAGTGTACCTTCGACTCACCGCTGGTGGAAGAGAATCGGCTCGCTCAGGGCAAGCCCTTCGACTCAGCTGGAATCGGCTCGCTCAGGGCAAGCCTCGACTCGCCGCTGGTGAGATGCCTACGCCCGTCTCGGCTTGACGCCCTCGACAAACACCAGCCCTTCGCGCTCGGCGAGCAGGCGCACCGACTTGAACCCGTCCGCTTCGAGCGCCGTCAGCGCTTCGCCCGACGCGGCGAAGGGCGGGCCGCTCTGCGATCGCGTCAGGAGCGACCCGAGCCCGCCGCGCGGCGCCGCGCCGACGACCATCACGCGGCCACCGGGGCGCAGCACGCGCACCAGTTCGCGAATCGACAGTGACGCGATCCTCGGCGCGCATCGTGCCGAACAGGCCTCCCGTGTCGTCGACGACGGCGAGATCGAACTGGTCGGCGTCGAGCGGCAGCTTCGTCGTCGGCGCCACCTCGACTTCCACCAGGACGCCGGCAGACGCCGCGCCTTTTCGCGCGCGCGCCGCCGACGATTCGTCCGGCGCGATCGCCACCGCGCGCCCCGACAACCCGACCTTTGCGGCGACCGCACCAAGCCGTCCCGCGTGCGCGCAGCCGACCAGCAGCAGCTGGTCGCCCAGCTTGACGCCGGTCATGCTGACGATGAGGAGATAGGGATCCTGGCGTTTCAAGAACATATGACGCTCTAATCGCTGTAGGGTGCGGCTTCAGCCGCGCCGCCGAGGCACCGCTGAAGCGGTGCCCTACGTACGGAGCTTAACGCAGCTGAAAGCTGACAGTGAAAGCCGATAGCTATATGATCGTGCGTTCATGCCTACACCCGTCGACATCGCTCCGGCTCGGGGCAAACTCGGTGTCCTGCTGGTAGGTCTCGGCGCGGTCAGCACCACGACAATCGCCGGCGTCCTCGCCATCCGCAACGGATTTGCCAAGCCAATCGGTTCGCTCACCCAGATGGGCACCGTCCGTCTCGGGAAACGCACCGAGAACCGCTCGCCGAAAATCAGCGAGGTCGTGCCGCTCGCCGGGCTCGACGATCTCGTCTTCGGCGGCTGGGACATCTTCGAGGACGACTGCTACGCCGCGGCGCGAACCGCCGGGGTCATCGAGCCGGCGCTGCTCGACAAGGTCCGGCCGGAGCTCGAGAAGATCCGCCCATGGCCGGCCGTCTTCGACCAGCGCTATGTGAAGCGCCTCGACGGCCCGAACGTGAAAAAGGGCAAGAACAAGAAAGATCTTGCCGAGCAGGTCGTCGCCGACATCAGGAAATTCAAGGCCGACAATCAGCTCGATCGCATGGTGATGCTCTGGTGCGGCAGCACCGAGATCTTCGCCACCGAATCGCCGGCGCACCAGACGATCGAAAACTTCGAGCGCGCGCTCGAGGCGAACGACACCGACATCCCCTCGAGCATGGTCTACGCCTACGCGGCGATTCGCGAAGGCATTCCCTACGCGAACGCGGCGCCGAACCTCACCGCCGACATCCCGGCGCTGGTCGATCTCGCGGCGAAGACCGGCTCACCGCTCGCCGGCAAGGATCTGAAGACCGGACAGACGCTGATCAAGACGATCATCGCCCCCGGGCTCAAGGCGCGCCTGCTCGGCGTCGAGGGGTGGTACTCGACCAACATCCTCGGCAACCGCGACGGCGAGGTGCTCGACGATCCGGAGTCGTTCAAGACCAAAGAGGAAAGCAAGAAGTCGGTCCTCGACTACATCCTGCAGCCGCAGCTGTATCCCGACCTCTACGAGAATCTCTGCCACGTCGTCCGCATCAACTACTATCCGCCGCGCGGCGACAACAAAGAAGGCTGGGACAACATCGACCTGGTCGGCTGGCTCGGCTATCCGATGCAGCTGAAAATCAACTTCCTCTGCCGCGACAGCATCCTCGCCGCGCCGATCGTGCTCGACGTCGCGCTCTTCCTCGATCTCGCGAAGCGGGCGAACATGCGCGGCATCCAGGAGTGGCTCTCGTTCTATTTCAAGAGCCCGGTTCACGCGCCGGGGCTCTATCCTGAGCACGACCTGTTCATCCAGCTGATGAAGCTCAAGAACACGCTGCGCTACCTCAAGGGCGAAGAGCTGATCACGCACCTCGGACGTGAGTACTACGACTAGACCGTCCTACAGCCAGCCGGCGGTGATCGGCGGCGTCATCATGGGCGTGCTCTCCGCGCTGCCCATCGTCTCCGCCGGCAACGTGTGCTGCTGTCTGTGGGTCGTGAGCGGCGGCGTGATCGCGGCCTACCTGGTTCAGCAGAACCAGTCGCTGCCGATCACGCCGGCCGACGGCGCCCTGGTCGGGCTGCTCGCCGGCCTGATCGGCGCCGCCGTCCGCTTCGTGGTGGCGATTCCAATCGATTTCCTGATGGCGCCGTTCGAGCAGGCGATGCTGCAGCGGGTGCTCGACGTCGGCACGCTGCCGCCGGAATTCCGCGACGTCGTCGAACGCTACTCCGGCCGGGACCGTGAGGTTTCCCTCGCGTTCCAGGTCGTCGGCCGCATCGTCGGCCTGATGTTCTGGATGTTCGTTGGCGCCGTCTTCTCGACCATCGGCGGCCTGATTGGCGCCATGATCTTCCGCAAGGACACGCCGCCAGCCCCGCTCGACATCCCGCCGCCGGCGTGATCCGGTCGCGGTAAATGCTTGTGTTGGCGCTCGGACATTGCGGGCGCCGCCCAAGCCGCCCGGCGCCCGGTGATATATCCTTCGGCATCATGTCCGAAAAGCCTTATACCGAGATCGACGACCTCCTCCGCGAAGATCGCACTTTTCCTCCGCCCGCTGATTTCCGCGCCCGCGCCGTCGTCAGCGACGAAAGCCTCTACGCCGAGGCCGAACGCGATCCCGATGCCTTCTGGGCGAAGTTCGCCGGCGAGCTCGAATGGTCGCGCCCCTGGGACAAGGTGCTCGACTGGCAGCCGCCGAACGCGAAGTGGTTCGTCGGCGGCACGCTGAACGCCAGCGTCAACTGCATCGACCGCCACGTGCGAGGCCCGCGGCGCAACAAGGCGGCGCTCATCTGGGAAGGCGAACCGGGCGATCGCCGGACGCTGACCTACCACGACCTCTATCGCGAGGTCTCGAAGTTCGCGAACGTGATGAAGTCGCTCGGCATCAAGAAGGGCGACCGCGTCTCCATCTACCTGCCGTTGATTCCCGAGCTGGCGATCGCGATGCTCGCCTGCGCGCGCATCGGCGCGATTCACAGCGTCGTCTTCGGCGGCTTCAGCGCCGAGTCGCTGCGCGATCGGATCAACGACTCGCAGTGCCGGCTGCTCATCACCGGCGACGGCGGCTACCGGCGCGGGAACGTCGTCGCGCTGAAGAAGATTGCCGACGAGGCGGTCGCGGAGACGCCGTCGATCGAACACGTCATCGTCGTGCAGCGCTCGGCCACCGCGTCGATTCCGGTGACGATGAAGCCGGAGCGCGATCGCTGGTATCACGAGCTGATGAAGGACGCGCCGCTCCAGTGCGAGCCGGAGCCGATGGACGCGGAGGACATGCTCTACATCCTCTACACCTCGGGCACGACCGGAAAGCCGAAGGGGATCGTCCACACGACCGGCGGGTACATGGTCGGCACCTACGCGACGACGAAGCTGGTGTTCGACCTGCGTGACGAAGACGTCTACTGGTGCACCGCCGACATCGGCTGGGTCACCGGGCACAGCTATGTCGTCTACGGCCCGCTGGCAAACGGCGCGACCGTGCTGATGTACGAAGGGGCGCCCGACTGGCCGCAGAAGGATCGCTTCTGGTCGATGATCGAGCAGTATGCGGTCACGGTCTTCTACACCGCGCCGACCGCGATTCGCGCGTTCATGCGCTGGGGCACGGAGTTTCCGAAAAAGCACGACCTCTCATCGCTGCGCCTGATCGGATCGGTCGGCGAGCCGATCAATCCCGAAGCCTGGATCTGGTACTACAAGTTCATCGGCGGCGAGCGCTGCCCGGTGGTCGACACCTGGTGGCAGACCGAGACCGGCGCGATCATGATCACGCCGCTGCCGGGCGTCACGACCCTGAAGCCGGGTTCGGCGACGAAACCGTTCCCCGGCATCTCCGCGGAGATCCGCACCGAGAAGGGCGACAAGGTGGAGGTCGGCGGCGGGCTGCTCGCGCTGACGCGGCCGTGGCCGTCGATGCTGCGCGGCATCTACGGCGATCCCGATCGCTACGTCCGCCAGTACTGGAACAAGTGGGGCAGCGGCGTCTACGTCACCGGCGACGGCGCGAAGAAGGATGCCGACGGCTACTACTGGCTGCTCGGCCGCGTCGACGACGTGATCAACGTCGCCGGCCATCGGCTGGGGACGATGGAGGTCGAGAGCGCGCTGGTGGATCACCCCGCGGTGGCCGAGGCGGCGGTGGTTGGCCGCGCGCATGAGATCAAGGGACAGGCGGTCGCGGCGTTCGTCACCCTGAAAGAAGGCGCGGGCGAGCGGGTCGGGTCGAAGCAGCTGATCGACGATCTGAAGGAGCACGTGGTCAAGAAGATCGGCGCGATCGCGCGGCCCGACGACATCCTCTTCACCGCGGATCTGCCGAAAACGCGCTCCGGCAAGATCATGCGCCGGCTGCTGCGGGACATCGCGGAAGGCAAGGCGCTCGGCGACACGACGACGCTGGCCGATCCGGCGGTGATCGCGAAGCTGAAAGCGAACTACGAAGAAGAGACTGGGGGCTAGGGCTTGGGGCTCGGGCTGGGGAGCCGGGGCTCGGGACGGCGCCTGGGCGACTGCTCAGGACTGCGACTGGCGACTGCGCTAGGACGGTTGCTCGGCGCGCCGGATGCCCGCGTAGCCGTCGACGCGCTCGACACGGTTGCGGCCCCGCTGTTTCGCGCGCTCGAGCGCTGACTCGGCATCGGCCGTCAGGCGCTCGGTATCCACGGTGTCGCCAAACGCGACCTGGATGTTCATCACCGCGGCGCTGACCGTGACCGGGACCGCGCGCTCGCTCAGGTGATCGGTGAAGCCGAGGCGTTCTTCGACGGTTGCGCGCACCCGCTCGGCGAGCTCGCTCGCGTGCTCGCCCTCGGTGCGCGTCAGCAGGACGGCGATCGCATCCTCCGCGTAGCGCGCGACCCAGTCGTGCTGCCGGAAGTACTGCCGCATCAGGATGCCGAGCCGCTCGAGCACCTTGTCGCCGACGCCGTAGCCATGCTGCTTGTTGATCGACGACAGGCGATCGACGTCGAAGAGGATCAGCGAGAGCGGCACGTTGAACCGCGCCGCACGTTCGAGCTCCTTCGCCAGCACGGCGTCGAACATCGGCCGCGTGTAGAGCGTCGTCAGCTTGTCGGTGATCGCGGTGTGGCTCGGGTCGAGCTGCGAGCGCTCGGTGTAGCCGGCGAGCAGATCGAACGAGGCGCGGCGCACCAGTTGCGCCGCCAGCGGCCACGGCTCGCTGGTCGCGCCGATCTTGTCGCTGAGCGCCAGCTCGTCGAGGACGGTCCGCTCGAGCAGGTAGACGAAGGTGAAGAGCCGCTCCACCGGCAGGCTGCGCTCGAGCGCGACGCGGTGAAGATCGGCGACGAAGCCGCCGCGCGCATCGACCTTGCCTTCGCGTACGCCGATGGCGAGCAGCTGGACGAGCAGGTTGCCGATGCGGTTGCAGTACTCGGGCTCGAGCACCTCGGTGCCGCTGAACGGAAAGATCGCCACGGTGTCCCAGACGAGCAGCCCTGCCCGGTCGAGGATGACCGAGGAGACCTCCTGGCGCAGATCGGCCTGGATGTCGCCGGCGTCCGCGTACGTCGAACCGTCTGGCATGGATATCAGCCATGTTAGCGTGCCGGCGCCGGAGCCGGCAAACGATCGTGGCTGTATCCGTCAGGATACGAACACGTTACGTCGCTGCGCCGGCGACGAAATCGCGCGGGCGCGCTCATCGTCGGCATCCGCGCCAGGCGCCGTCTTGATTTCGCGACGTCCGGTCGGCATTGGCCGTGCCCGAATATGACCCTTAAAGAACCTTAAACGACCAAATACTTGTGTAATGAAAAAGTGTTAATACAACATGTAGTGGTTGTTTCTCGGTTCCTCCAGAGATCTCGGCATTTCACATTGATTAAGCCGAAACCGCTCCGTACAATCGGAAGTCGGCTCGAAGCAATCACTTATGAGTACCCGAGGCGTCTTCGTTGCGTAAGAAGATCGGTGAGTGCCTGATTCAGGCCGGCCTCATCACCGAAGAAGATCTGCAGACCGCCCTGGCGGAACACAAGCGCACCGGCGAGCGCGTCGGCGTCGTCCTCGTCCGCATGAACCTCGCGACCGAAAAGCAGATCGCGAAGGCGCTGGCGCTCCAGCTCGGGTTCCCGTACATCAACCTGGCCGAGAATCCGCCCGACCCCACCGCGGTCGTGCTGATTCCCAAGGAAGTCGCGCTCAAGCGCATCTGCGTCGCCGTGGGTCTCGAAAAGAACCTGCTGACCGTGGCGATGTCCGATCCGCTGCTCTTCAGCCTCGTCCAGGACCTGGAGTTTCAGACCGGCTACCGCATCAAGCAGGTCGTCGCGACCCGCGGCGACATCAACGACGCGATCCAGACCGGATACCCGGACAAGGCGCTGATGCGCACGACGCCGGAGAGCCGGAGCGAGCTGGCGGTTTCGGCGCCAGGCCGCGCGCAACCGGCCGGGCGCGCCCGCGGTCGAAGTTCCCGCCGGCGAGACGGCGCTGGCGCGGCGGGTCGAAGAGGAAGTGTTCGAGCCGGTCGCCGGCGCTCAAGGAACGCAGCGAAGCGGCGCCGATCATCGACCTGGTCGACCTGGTGGTGAAGAGCGCGATCAAGAGCAAGGCGAGCGACATCCACGTCGAGCCGATGGAGAAGGGCGTCCTCATCCGGCATCGCCTCGACGGCCTGCTCAAGGAAGTGATGGACCTGCCGAAGTGGGTCCACGAAGGCCTGATTGCCCGGCTGAAGATCATGGCCGGCATGGACATCGCCGAGAAGCGGCTGCCGCAGGACGGCCGCCTGCGCTCGAGCGCCGAGGACGGGACCGAAGTCGACTTCCGCGTCTCCACGCTGCGGACGCTGTTCGGCGAGAAGATCGTGATGCGCGTGCTCGATCACCGCAAGGGCGTCCCCGCCCTCGAGGAGATCGGCATGTCGGCGGCCGCGCTCGAGGAGGTGCGCGAGTTCCTGCGCCACCAGCACGGGATGATCCTGGTCGTCGGCCCCACCGGCAGCGGCAAGACGACCACGCTCAGCTCGGCGCTCAAGTCGGTGCAGTCCGAGAAGACCAACATCATCACCATCGAGGATCCGATCGAGTACCAGATTCCGGGCGTCAACCAGACGCAGATCAACGAGAAGATCAAGCTCACCTTCGCCAGCGCGCTGCGGTCGATCCTGCGCCAGGATCCCGACGTCATCCTGCTCGGCGAGATCCGCGACTCGGAGACGGCGAAGATCGCGATGCAGGCGGCGCAGACCGGCCACCTCGTGCTGTCGACGCTGCACACCGACAACGCGCCGTCGGTGGTCACGCGCCTGATGGACATCGGCGCCGAGCCGTACGTGATCGCCTCCGCGCTCGTCGGCGTCGTCGCGCAGCGGCTGGTGCGCCGGCTGTGCGTGCACTGCCGTCGTCAGTACACGCCGCCGCCCGACGTGCTGCGCTCGCTGAACATCACGGACGCCGACGCCGCGTCGATCCCGTTCTACAAGTCGGTCGGCTGCGACCAGTGCAACCACACCGGCTACCGCGGCCGCATCGGCATCTACGAGGTGATGCGCGTCACCGACAAGCTGCGGCGGCTGATCTCGGCGAAGGCAGGCGAAGATCAGCTGCGCGAGGCGGCGGTCAGCGGCGGGATGATCACGCTCGGCGAGGACGGCCTGGCGAAGGTGAAAAGCGGCGTGACGACGCCGGAGGAACTGCTGCGGGTGGTGACCGAGGTGCGCGAGATGCGCACGCTGTGCTCCGGCTGCGGCACCGCGGTCGGCGTGGACTTCAACGCCTGCCCGCACTGCGGCAAGCGCGTCGGCGGCGGCTGCCCGCACTGCGGCCGCGCGATGCAGCCCGGCTGGAATTTCTGTCCCTACTGCGCGAAGAGCACCACCGAGGCGGCGGCGCCCAAGCGTTCGCCGAAACGGCTGCGCGACAAAGACAAGGATGCCCGCGAGGGGCGGCGCGAGCTGCCGGCCGCCAACGTCGCGGAGTTCAAGAAGTAGTTGGCGTTCAAGACCTATTACGACCTGCTCGAGATTCCGCCGACCTCGCCGAGCGACGAGGTGAAGCGCGCGTTCCGTCTGCAGATCGCGCGCTACCATCCCGACAAGGTCCAGCACCTCGGCAAGGAATTCCAGGCGATGGCGGCCGAACGCGCCGCCGAGCTCACCGAGGCCTATCGCATCCTCTCCGACGAGGAAAAGCGCGCCGAGTACGACCGGTCGATTGCCGGCGGCGGCCAGCCCGCCGCGGCGCCCCGCGCCGCCGCGTCGGCGTCGGCTGACGCGCAGCCGGCGGCGTCCGCCCCTCCGCCCCCTCCGTCGCCGCCCGAGCCCGGCGTGCCGATGGGCAAGCAGTTCCGGGAGGAGCGCGCCAGCCGCGACGAGTTCGTGCGCAAGGCGACCATCGGCCGCGTGCGGCAGGCGCTCGAGGCGGTTGGCGGCGACTACGACGACGCGCCGGTGCGCGGCTTCGACATCGCCTGCGTGCCGAAGAAGCGCCTGTTCGGGCGCAGCAGCAACCCGCGCCTGCTCGGCCGCTTCGTGTCGACGCTGGACGCGCAGGCGATTGCCGACGCCTGGACGGAGGCGTTGAAGTGGGGCGACCCGAAGAAAGACGAGGTGTGCGTCCTGCTGATGGGGACGGCGCTGTCGCCGGCCGGCGAGCTGGCGGGCGAGATTGCCGGTCAGCGCCGCAAGTCGCGCGGCGCGAAGGTGACCCTCATCCCGGTCGATGCCAGCATCTGGCACGCCCATATGCCGCTCGACGCGCCCGAGATCGCCAAGTCGCTGATCGCGAAGCTGAAAAGCGGGGGCTAGCGCGCAGGCTGCGGAACACCCGCCGGGCCGTCCTCGTCTGACGTCTAAGAGCTTATGGCGCTGATTGAAACGGTCGACCTCTGGAAAACCTACGTGATGGGCGCGGAGGAGATCCACGCGCTGCGCGGCGTCTCGATTCAGATCGAGCGCGGCGAATACGTGGCGATCATGGGGCCGTCCGGCTCGGGCAAGTCGACGCTGATGAACCTCATCGGCTGCCTCGACACCCCGAGCAAGGGGTCGTACCTGCTGAACGAGAAGCAGGTCAGCCAGATGAACGACAACGAGCTGGCGCGCATCCGCAACGAAGAGATCGGCTTCGTCTTCCAGACCTTCAACCTGCTGCCGCGCGCCACGGCGCTCCACAACGTCGAGCTGCCGCTGGTCTACGCCGGCGTGCCCGCGAAGGAGCGGCTCGATCGCGCCAGGCAGGCGCTGAACAAGGTGGAGCTGGGCGAGCGCATGAGCCATCGCCCGAACGAGCTCTCGGGCGGCCAGCGGCAGCGCGTCGCGATCGCGCGCGCGCTCGTGAACAACCCGTCGATCCTGCTCGCCGACGAGCCCACCGGCAACCTCGACTCGAAGACCGGCGCCGAAATCATGGGGCTGTTCGAGCGGCTGCACAAAACCGGCAACACGATCGTCCTGGTCACGCACGAACCCGACGTGGCGGCGTTCGCCTACCGCAGCATTCACATCAGAGACGGCAAAGTCGAAAACGACGTCCGCCGCGCGGCGTGAACTGAACGCAGAGCACGCTGAGCCCGCAGAGATTCCTGTACATTTCTTTCTCTGCGAACTCTGCGATCTCTGCGTCCGTTATACGGCGGCGTAGTGTCCGGCGGAAATTTCTCGTAACGCAGCGCTTCGATTGACCGTCGCCGGGTCGAGGACGATTCGCTGCCGTGGCGCGTCGGGGTCCGGGACCGGGATCGCCGACAGCAGCGCCTTGCGTGTAGGGATGCTGCGGCGCCGCGAAGAGCGACGCGGTCGGTCCCATCTCGACGATCTTCCCCAGATACATCACCGCGACGCGGCTGCAGATGTGCTCGCACCAGCCGCAGATCGTGCGCGATGAACAGATAGGTCAGCTTCAGCTGCTGCTGCAGATCCATCAGCAGGTTGACGACCTGCGCCTGCACCGACACGTCGAGCGCCGACACCGGCTCGTCGAGGATCAGGAACGACGGGTTGAGCGCCAGCGCGCGCGCCAGGCCGATGCGCTGCCGCTGGCCGCCGCTGAACTGGTGCGGGTAGCGATCGAGGTGCACCGGGTTCAGGCCGACGAGCCGGAACAGCTCGGCGACGCGTTCCTGCCGCTCGGCTCGCGCGCCCAGCTTGTGGATGACCAGCGGCTCCTCGACGATCTGGCGCGCCCGCATGCGCGGGTTGAGCGACGAGTACGGATCCTGAAACACGATCTGCATGTCGCGCCGCGCCTCGCGCAGCCGCCGCCGCGAGAACTCCAGCACGTTGTCGCCGCGGAATCGCACTTCGCCCGAGGTCGGTTCGACCAGCCGCAGCATGCAGCGGCCGGTCGTCGTCTTGCCGCTGCCCGATTCGCCGACCAGCCCGAACGTCTCCCCTTCGTCGATGCTGAAGCTGACATCGTCGACCGCGGCGACCGGCGTGCCCGTGCGGAACAGAGCCCCGCGTCGCGCGTGAACTGCTTGACGAGATGGGAGACTTCAACGAGCGGCGGCATTACGGATTGCGGATTGCGGATGGCGGATTGAGGATTGGCGGATTTCGGCTCGATCGCGTACCGCGGATCGTGCAGGTAGCACTTCGCCGTCTGCTCGGGGCCGGCCGGATAGTCGGGCGGCGGCGCCGCGGTGCACGGCTCGAACCGGTCGGGACAGCGCGGGTTGAACGCGCAGCCGGGCGGCAGCGACCCGAGCAGCGGCACCGATCCGTCGATCGCGCGCAGCCGCTGGCCCGGGCTGTCCGCCGGGCATCGACGCGAGCAGCCCGCGCGTGTAGGGATGGCGCGGGGTTGCGGAAGATCGCGCGCACCGGCGCCGATCTCGACGATGCGCCCGGCGTACATGACGGCGACGCGATCCGCCGTTTCGGCGATGACGCCGAGATCGTGGGTGATCAGCAGCAGCGACAGGTTCAGCGCCGTCTTCATCTCGCGCAGCAGATCGAGGATCTCCGCCTGAATCGTGACGTCGAGCGCGGTCGTCGGCTCGTCGGCGATGACGAGCGACGGCTGGCAGGCGAGCGCCATCGCGATCAGCACGCGCTGCCGCATGCCGCCCGACAGCTGATGCGGGTAGTCGTTGACGCGTGAGGCCGGATCGGGGATGCGCACCGCGCGCAGCAGCTCGATCGCCTTGGCCTTGGCCTCGCGCCGCGTGGCGCGGCCGTGGACCAGCAGCGTCTCCGCGATCTGATCGCCGACGCGGAACACCGGGTTCAGCGCCGTCATCGGCTCCTGGAAGATCAGCGCGATGTCGGCGCCGCGCACGCTGCGCATCGCCTTCTCGTCGAGCGTGAGCAGATCCCGGCCGTTGAAGACGATGCGCCCGCCGGCGATGCGTCCGGGCGGCTGGACGAGCCGCATGATCGACAGCGCGGTCACCGATTTGCCGCTGCCCGATTCGCCGACCAGGCCGAGCGTCTCGCCCGCCTCGAATCTCGAAGCTGACGTCGTCGACCGCCGCAACCGGTCCGCGCGGCGTATCGAAGACGGTGGTGAGATTCGAGACTTCGAGGAGCGCGCTCACAGGCTGGCGGTCTCTTCGTGCTCGCCGAAGACCGCGCGCATCGCGTCGGCAATCTCGCCGACCGTGGCTTTTGCCTCGACCGCGGCGACGATCGGCGGCACGAGGTTGCTGCCGGCGCGCGCCGCCGCCGCGACGCCGTCGAGCGCCGCGCGCCACTCGCTGTCGCTCCGGCTGGCGCGGACCGCGCGGACGCGTTCGATCTGCTGGCGCTCGACGTCCGGGTCGACGGCGAAGAGCGATGGGCTCGGGAGTCGTTGCGGCGCCGCCGGCGCGGACGCGCTCCTGACGCCGACCCGGTCGCAAACTTGTTGACGCCGACGACGACGGCCGACCCGGCGTCGATCGCGAGCTGCGCGCGATACGCCGATTCCTGAATCTCGCGCTGGATCAGGCCGGTTTCGATCGCCGCGAGCGTGCCGCCCGCGGCGGTCGATCCGCGCGAGGATCTCTTCGGCGCCGCGCTCGATCTCGTTGGTCATCGACTCGATCGCGTACGAGCCGGCGACCGGATCGACGGTGTTGGCGACGCCGCTCTCCGCGGCGATGATCTGCTGCGTCCGCAGCGCGATGCGCGCCGACTCCTCGGTCGGCAGCGCCAGCGCCTCGTCGCGGCCGTTGCAGTGCAGCGACTGCGTGCCGCCGAGTACCGCCGCCAGCGCCTGCAGCGCGACCCGGACGATGTTGTTGTCCGGCTGCTGCGCGGTCAGCGTGCTGCCGGCCGTCTGCGTGTGGAAGCGGAGCTGCTGCGCGCGCGGGTTGGTCGCGTGGAAGCGGTCGCGCATGATGCGCGCCCACAGCCGCCGCGCGGCGCGGAACTTCGCGATCTCCTCGAGAAAGTCGTTGTGGGCGTTGAAGAAGAACGACAGCCGCTGGCCGAAGCTGGTTGACGTCGAGGCCGGCGTCGATCGCCGACTGCACGTAGGCGAGCGCGTGCGCGAAGGTGAACGCCACCTCCTGCACCGCCGTCGATCCCGCCTCGCGGATGTGATAGCCGCTGATCGAGATCGTGTTCCAGTTCGGCAGCTCGCGCTCGCAGTAACGCGAAGATGTCGGTGACGATGCGCAGCGACTGGCGCGGCGGGTAGATGTAGGTGCCGCGCGCGACGTACTCCTTGAGGATGTCGTTCTGCACCGTGCCGGAGATGCTGCGCGCGGCGCACGCCCTGGCGCTTGCGCGACCGCGACGTAGAGCGCGAGCAGGATGATCGCGGTCGCGTTGATGGTCATCGACGTCGACACCTGGTCGAGCGGGATGCCGTCGAACAGCGTCGCCATGTCCTCGATCGAGTCGATCGCGACGCCGACCCGGCCGACTTCGCCGGCGGCGAGCGGATGGTCCGAGTCGTATCCCATCTGCGTCGGCAGATCGAAGGCGACGCTCAGGCCGCTGACGCCCTGCGCGAGCAGGTAGCGGTAGCGCTGCGTTCGATTCGGCCGCCGTGGCGAAGCCGGCGTACTGCCGCATCGTCCACAGCCGGCCGCGATACATCGTCGGCTGGATGCCGCGGGTGAACGGGAACTCGCCCGGGAAGCCGATGTCGGCGGCGGCGCTGCGGCCCGCGAGGTCCTGCGCCGTGCGCACGGGGGCGGTCGTGTCCGCCCGCGGAGCGTCGATGGCCTTGCTCACAGGGCGCGATTGTACTGCGGCGGCTTTCGGGTACGCCTCGCCCGGCCTTTTCGGCCGCCGGGCAGGTGCCGCGACGCTCCGCGTGGCCAGCGTGCTCGGACCAGGGCATCCTGAGCCACGGCCGAGCTCCTTTATTCGCTGTAAGTCCTTGACAGTAGTGGCGTCTTGGGCTTAAACTCAACATACCTGCAAGGTATCTTTTTACGTCCGACATATCGACCACGTCACGCGCCCGGTCCGTGTCTACCGTCCAGGTGTAGGCAGGCTTCGATCGGGAAGCGCCCCGGAACCCGGCCCGGCGGCGTAGGAGGGAAGCAGATGGACGACGTCGTGAACCGGTTCGCACGAGAGCTGGCCGACGCGATTGCCGCCGCAGTCGCCGAGAATCCCCAGGTGGAAGCGTGCCGCGAGAAGGCGCGCGCGGCAGGCTTCGAGATGAAAGTGACGCTCGAAGCCGTGGTGGGATTCGTCAGCCGCTCGCAGTCGGCCGCGCTGACCAAGGTCACGGCGCCGGCCCGCGTGGTCCAGCCGAAACGCAGCCTCGAGGTGACGGCCAACGATCGCCGCTTCCTCCGGTCGCTGCGGATCGCGGCAGACGAGACGGCCGAACCGGTCGAATAGGGAATAGGGACAGGGATCAGGGATTAGACAGCAGAACTTGGAAATTTGAAGGGCCGGCGCTCTTGCGCGCCGGCCCTTTTCATTTTTGGGCGGCCTGGTTGGCGACCCGCGCCGCTGCGGCGGCCGCGGCGGCGGGATCGCCAAGATAGTAGTGGCGCAGCGGCTTCAGGTCGTCGTCCAGCTCGTAGACGAGCGGGATGCCGGTCGGGATGTTCAGCTCGACGATCGTCTGCTCGATCGATGCTGTCGAGGTACTTCACCAGCGCGCGCAGGCTGTTGCCGTGCGCGGCGATGATCACCCGCTTGCCGGCTGCGGATCGCCGGCGCGATCGTCTCGTGCCAGTAGGGCAGGAAGCGCGCGACGGTGTCCTTCAGCGACTCGGTGAGCGGCAGGTCGGCGGCGCTCAGCCCCGCATAGCGCGGATCGTGTGACGGATGACGCGCATCGTCCGGCGTCGAGCGGCGGCGGCGGGATGTCGTAGCTGCGCCGCCAGATCTTGATCTGCGCTTCGCCGTGCTTCGCAGCGGTCTCCGCCTTGTTCAGCCCCTGCAGCGCGCCGTAGTGCCGCTCGTTCAGCCGCCAGCTCTTGATCACCGGAATCCACAGCTGGTCGAGCACGTCGAGCGCGATCCCGAGCGTCTTGATCGCCCGCTTCAGCACCGACGTGAAGGCGAGGTCGAAGACGTAGCCGCCCTCGCGCAGCAGCCGTCCGGCCTCGGCCGCTTCGGCGCGCCCGCGCTCGGTGAGATCGACGTCGGTCCAGCCGGTGAAGCGGTTCTCCTGGTTCCAGGTGCTCTCGCCGTGTCGGAGCAGGACAACTTTATGCATGGGTCGCGACGCGCGCTCCGTCCGGCGAATCGCGCGGCCGCGCCGAGCTCTTCTTCGATGCGCAGCAGCTGGTTGTACTTGCAGACGCGATCGGTGCGGCTGGCCGATCCGGTCTTGATCTGTCCCGCGGCGGTGCCGACCGCGAGGTCGGCGATCGTCGAGTCCTCGGTTTCGCCGGAGCGGTGCGAGATGATCGTCGCGTAGCCGGCGTCGGCGGCCATCGCGCACCGCGTCGAGCGTTTCGGTGACCGTGCCGATCTGATTCAGCTTCACCAGCAGCGCGTTGCCGACCTTGTCGGCGATGCCTCTCTTCAGGATCTCCGGGTTGGTCACGAACACGTCGTCGCCGACCAGCTGCACGCGGGCGCCGAGCGTGCTGGTCAGCAGCTTCCAGCCTTCCCAGTCGCCTTCGGCGAGGCCGTCCTCGATCGAGACGATCGGGTACTGGCGGATCCAGTCCTCGTAGAGGCGGATCATCTCCTCCGACGTGCGATCCGGCTCGCCCGACTTCTTGAAGGTGTAGCGGCCGTCGCCGGCCCACAGCTCGCTCGACGCGACGTCGAGCGCGATGAAGACGTCCTCGCCGGCCTTCAGCCCGGCCTTGCCGATCGCTTCGAGCACGACTTCGAGCGCCTCGCGGTTCGATTTCAGGTTCGGCGCGAAGCCGCCTTCGTCGCCGACGCCGGTCGACTGCCCGCGCGCCTTTCAGGATGCCGCGCAGCGCGTGGAAGATCTCCGCGCCCATCCGCAGCGCCTCGCCGAACGACGGCGCGCCGAGCGGCATCACCATGAACTCCTGGAAGTCGACGCTCGAGTCGGCGTGCGCGCCGCCGTTCAGGATGTTCATCATCGGCACCGGCAGCGTGTACCGCTCGTTGCCGTACAGCGCGCCGATGTGGCGATAGAGCGGCAGCCTTCTGCGCGGCCGCGTCGGCGCGCAGCGGCCGCCATCGACACGCCGAGCAGCGCGTTGGCGCCGAGCCGGCTCTTGGTCGGCGTGCCGTCGAGCGCGATCATCGCCTCGTCGAGCGCGCGCTGATCGAGCTCGCGCCCTTGCAACGCCGGCGCGATCTCGCCGTTGACGTTGGCGACCGCCTTGCGCACGCCTTTGCCGCCGTAGCGCGTCTTGTCGCCGTCGCGCAGCTCGAGCGCCTCGCGCTCGCCGGTCGACGCGCCCGACGGCACCGCGGCGCGGCCCGAGGCGCCGCCGTCGAGCGTGACGTCGACTTCGACCGTCGGATTGCCGCGCGAATCGAGGATCTCGCGGCCGTGCACCTTCGTGATCTTCAACTCGAATCCTCGCTGCTCCACTACGCCTTCGTACCTAGTGCACGACTTCACGTGCTTCGACGTCGCTGCACGCGCCCTGCACCGTGGCTATCCGCCGCCGCCTCGCCGATCGGCCTCGGCCTCGAAGCGCAGCGCTTCTTCGCTGAGCGGCCCGATCAGCGGCTCGTCGTCGGTCGTGACGACGACGATGCCCGAATCGGTGACCGTGTGGCGGCGGCGATCTTCTTCGGCGTTGTAGCCGATCAGCGCGCCGCGCGGGATGAGCACGTCGCGATCGATGATCGCGCGCCGGATGCGCGCGTGCCGCCCGACGCGGACGCCGGGCATCAGGATGCACTGGTCGATCTGGCAGAAGCTGTGGACGCGCACGTTCGGGCACAGCACGCTGCCGGAGATCGTGCTGCCCGAGACGATGCAGCCGGGCGAGATCACCGAGTCGAGCGCCTGTCCGCAGCGGCTGCCGGTCTCGGCGAACACGAACTTCGCCGGCGGCGCCTGCGGCTGATAGGTGCGCAGCGGCCACTCCGGGATCGTACAGGTTGAACTCCGGGTTCACCTGGCACAGATCCATGTTCGCTTCGAAGTAGGCGTCGAGCGTGCCGATGTCGCGCCAGTACTTCGACGCCTTCTTGTTCTCGTCGTAGAACCGGTAGGCGTACACCGGCACCTGGTGGATCAGCGCCGGGATGATGTCCTTGCCGAAGTCGTGGTTCGTCGGCTGGTTCGCGTCGGCTTCGAGCGCGCGGACCAGGACGTCGGTGTCGAAGATGTAGACGCCCATCGACGCCAGCGCGAAGTCGGGCGAGCCGGGAATCGGCGATCGGGTTCTGCTTCGGCTTCTCCTGGAAGCCGGTGACCCGCTCGCTCTCGTCGACGGCGACGATGCCGAAGCGGCTGGCTTCGGCGATCGGCACCTCGATCGTCGCCAGCGTGACCGCCGCGCGCCGCTCCTGGTGGAACCGCAGCATGCGCGCGTAGTCCATCTTGTAGACGTGATCGCCCGACAGCACGATCAGGTAGCGCGGGTTCTCGCGCATGATCGAGTAGAGGTTCTGGTAGACCGCGTCGGCCGTGCCCTGATACCAGTGCTCGCTGACGCGCTTCTGCGGCGGCAGGATCTCGACGAACTCGCCGAGCTCCTCCGAGACGATGCTCCAGCCCATGCGGATGTGGCGGTTGAGCGACAGCGACTTGTACTGCGTGGCGATGAAGATGCGCCGCAGCCCCGAGTTGATGCAGTTGCTGAGCGACGAAGTCGATGATGCGGTACGGGCCGCCGAAGTAGACCGCCGGCTTGGCGCGCTCCTTCGTCAGCGGATAGAGCCGCTCGCCGGCGCCGCCGGCGAGCACGATGACGAGGCTGTCGTCGAGCAGCGCCGACATCGGCGGTCAGCTCCTGCGCAGCACGACGCGCGCCGGCGCGCCGTCGGCGCCGACGATCCGCAGCGGCAGGCAGAACATCTCGTAGATGCCCGGCTCGACGTCGCGCAGGTTCAGGCCTTCGATCACGATGGTGCCGGCGCCGAGCAGCACGTGGTGCGCCGGCGCGCCCGGCTTCTTGAACTCCTCGACCGACAGGTAGTCGACGCCGACGACCTTGATGCCGTGCTCGACCAGATGCTTCGCGCCCGACTCGGTGACGCCGACGAAGTCCGTGTGGAACTCCGGCGAGCCCCAGAGCCGCGAGTTGTGCGTCTTGATCAGCACCCGGACGTCCTCCGACAGGTCGATGCCGGCCAGATCGTCGGCCGCGATGCCCGTGCGCGAGTCGACCTCGATGACGCGGGTGCGGCCGACAGCAGCTCGAGCGGCAGCGCCTCGGCGCCGGCGCCGTCGTCGAAGAAGTGCCGCGGCGCGTCGACGTGGGTGCCGGCGTGCGCGCTCATGTGCAGCGTCGAGACGTTCGAGCTGTCGCCCCGCGCGATCCGCTTGATCGGCTCGAGGCTGAACGGCGTGTTGCCGGGATAGGTCGGGAGATGCGGCGTCGAGCGGCACCGTGACGTCGATGAGCTTCATGGATGGGACACAAGCGGCGGATAATAGCACAGCGAGCGGCGCCCCAATTCACGGCTGAAGTGCTGCGCTGGAGAAGGGTTTGACTTGGCCTGCGCAGGCGTGCCTATGATTGGCTGTTCGTCGTGAACCTTTATCTGCTTGTTATAGGGAGACTAGGCTTTATGACGCAGCGGCGTGGCGCGCTCGCGCTCTTCGTCCTCGTGCTGTTCGCATCCTCGAACGCCCTCCTCGCGCCAGAGCAAAGACGACAAGAAGAAGGACGAGGCGCAGAAGAAAGAAATTGCGAGCATCGTCAAGATCGTCGACGATGTCGCGGCCGGGCAGCCGGCGCCGAACGATCTGTCGCTCACCTGGGTGCGCGAGGACGTGCTGAAGGCGCAGGGCAACAAGCAGTACGTGCCGTTCACCGTCCCGATCGATCCGTCGAAGGTCAGCGGCGCGAACGTCGCCTTCTACTGGCGCGTGGTGGCGAAGAGTGCGGCGGCGCCGGCACCGGCCGCCGGCGCGAAGAAGGACGACAAGAACGACAACAACAAGGGCAAGAAGAGCCGAGTACGCCTACGAGGACATCAGCTTCGTGCCGGTGACCGCAGGGCCAGACGCCGATGCGCATCTCCCGCTCGTTCACCGTGCCGGCCGGCAACTACGACGTCTTCCTGGTCGCCAAGGAGCCGACGCCGGAGAAGGCGCCGAAGAACGCGCCGCCGCCGAAGATGTCGCTGATCAAGCAGACGGTCACCGTGCCCGACTTCTGGAACGGCGAGCTGCAACACGAGCTCGGTGATCGTCGCCGCAGCGGATCGATCCGCTGCCGGCGCCGCTCACGCCGCAGCAGCAGGCCGAGCGGCCGTACGCGCTCGGCATGATGGAAATCGTGCCGACCTTCGAGACGCAAGTTCACGAAGAAGGCCGAGCTGTCGACGTTCATGCTGATCTACAACCCGAAGACCGACAGCGCGAACAAGCCGGACGTCAGCGTCGAGTACAACTTCTACCAGAAGCTCGCCGGCGCGCCGGAGAAGTTCTTCAACAAGACGAACCCGCAGAACCTGAACGCGCAGACGCTGCCGCCGCAACTTCGATTTCGCCGCCGGCCATCAGCTGCAGAGCGGCCAGGCCGTGCCGCTGGCGTCGTTCCCGGAAGGCGACTACCGGCTCGAGATCAAGGTCACCGACAAGATCGCGAACAAGACGCTGACGCGGGAAGTCAACTTCACGGTCAGCCCGTCGTAGTCGATCGCCGTAAAACGTGCCCGAACCCGGAGTGCACATGCGAGCTCCTTCCAGAATGACGGCGGCGGTCGTCGGCGGTCTGGTGCTTCTCTGTCTCGCCGCTCGCGCTCGCGCGCGCAGAGCGCCGGACAGCTCCGCCCGGTCACGCACATCGCGTCGATCGCGGCCGGCTCGATTCAAGGCAGCGTGCAGGACGAGAAGGGCGCGCCGGTCGCCGGCGCGATGGTCTCGGCGCTCGGCGCGACGACGGCGTTTGCGGTCACCGATCGAGCGGCCGGTTCGAGATCCGGACGCTGTCGCCCGGCCCGTATCTGGTCCGCGCGCATCTCACCGGCTTCGTCGCCTCGCGCGGCCAGGTCGATCGACGTCCGCGCCGAGCGCGCGCGCGTCCTCTCGTCGATCGCGCTGCGTCACGCCAGCTCGGTCGCCGACGCGGTGTCGTCGTATCCGGTGCTCGCGGCGGGCGTCGGCGCGCCGGCCGACGCCGCCGGCTGAAGCCGACGGCACGACCGGCGCCGAGCGCCGCCGGACACGACGCCGACGCGCCAAGACGCCGACGACGATCACAGCGAGATCGCGTGGCGGCTGCGCCACGCGCGCCGCGGCGATCCTGAAGGACGTCGACGATTCCCGACGATCTGTTCGCCGAGGATCCGGCGGCCGATACGCGTTCGTTCGACCGGCCGAGCCTGTTCGCCGGTCGACGGCCGTCGCGGCTCGCGACCAACTTCTTCGCCGACACGCCGTTCTCCGGCCAGGTCAACCTGCTGACGACCGGCTCGTTCGACACGCCGCAGCAGCTGTTCTCCGCCGACAACTTCGCGCACAACATCGCGTACCTCGCGCTCGGCGCGCCGGTCGGCGAGCACGCCGACTGGACGGTGCGCGCGCGCGCTGACGCAGGGCGACATCGCGTCGTGGATCGTCGCCGGCGCGTACACGACGCGCGCGCCGGCGCGGCACCGCTACGACATCGGCCTGTCCTACAGCACGCAGCGCTACGACGGCGGCAACTTCGCCGCGCTGCGCGACGTCACCGACGGCAGCCGCAACGCCGGCGCGCTCTACGCGTTCGACACCTTCTCGATCACGCCGGTCGCTGACGCTGACCTACGGCGGCGCGCTACTCGCGCTACGACTACCTCGAGGGCCGCAGCCTGGTCAGCCCGCGCGTCGAGCTGACGGTCGAGCCCGCCGAGCACTTCCGCATCAGCACGATGCTCTCGAGCCGCGCGGTCGCGCCGGGCGCCGAAGAGTTCCTGCCGCCGATCGACGACGGCATCTGGCTGCCGCCGCAGCGCACGTTCTCGTCGCTCGATCGCCGGCCAGTCCGCTCGAGGCCGAGCGCACCAACCACGTGGAGGTCGAGGTCGAGCGCGACATCGCGTCGGCCACCGTGTCGCTGCGCGCGTTCCGCCAGCACGTCGACGATCAGCTGGTGACGCTGTTCGGCGTCGACACGCCGGGCGCGCCGTCGGCCGCTCGGCCACTATTTCGTCGGCAACGTCGGCGACGTCGACGCGACCGGCTTCGGCGCCGGCGTCCGCGACGGCGATCGCCAGCCGCGTCCACGGCTCGGTCGAGTACTCGCTGACGCGCGCGCAGCGTCGGCTCGCCCGACGACGCCGGCTACCTGCTGCTGTTCGCGCCGTCGGCGGTCGCGCCGAGCCGGAGCAGATCCACGACGTCTCGACGACGATCGAGACCGAAGTCCCGGAAACGGCCACCCGCGTCCTGGTGCTCTATCGCGTGAGCAACGCGTTCGCCCGGCCGGCAAAGACGAACGTCGCGCAGGCGCCGGCGCTCGACTCGCGCTTCGACGTCCAGGTGCGGCAGTCGCTGCCGTTCATGGATTTCAGCAGCGCGAAGTGGGAGATGCTGCGTCGCGGTCCGCAACTTCTTCCGCGAGACCGGCCGCCGACCAGTCGATCTACGACGAGCTGCTCGTCGTCCGTCCGCCCAAGCGCATCGTCGGCGGGCTGACGCTGAAGTTCTGAGGTCTCCGGCCGCTGGCCTCTGCCCCCGTCGGATCCATACTATTGAAATAGCCGCTTCGTTTTCTTGGAGTGCTGCGCATTTTTCGCTTGGGCTCGCAGCGAAGAACCGCTGCATTTTCAGTGATTTAAGTGATGACTTGAGGCCCTGGAGTCAGGGTATGAGCGATTGCTACCTCGACGGACGGCGAAGTGTCCGGACTCCGCCGTGATCTGTCTGCAGACGCTCATGTTCGAAGTTGCGTTGAATCACGCCGAGCCTGTCGAAGCCCGCTGGCTGGTGTGGGGACGATCTGCGTTCGCCGTCGCCGTCGTCGCTCGTGCTCGTCGCGCTGGGCGTCGCCAACGTCGCGATGTACTCGCGGTGGCACGAGGTCGAGGACGGCGTGCTGTGGGGCGCGCGCGCCGAAGGCGTCACCGCGGTCGACGTGCGCCGCCGGATCGGCCGGCGCGGCCGCCGGCATCCAGCGCGGGCGACGTGCTGCTGGCCGTCAACGGCGCGCCGGTCGAGACGCCGGCCGACGTCGTCGAGTACCAGCACCGCGGGCACGACGGGCACGCGGCTGGCCTACACGCTGCTGCGGCTCGGCACGCAGCAGGCGCTCGAGGTCACGCTCGCGCCGGCGATCGCGCGGCGGCTCGATGTACTTCGTGCTCGCCGCCGTCGGGCTGTTCACGCTGCTGGTCGGCGCGTCGGTGCGGCTGCGCCGGCCGCGCGATCAGGCGACGCTGCATTTCTTCTGGCTGTGCGTCGCGTTCTTCGGCGTCGTTCACCTTCTCGTTCAACGGTCCGTTCGATCGGCTCGACTGGGTGTTCTACTGGGGCGACGCGGTCGCGATCGCGCTGCTGCCGCCGCTGCTGCTGCATTTCACGCTGGTGTTCCCGCAGCGCGCCGGCCGCGACGCGTCGCCGCGGCGGCACTCGGCGCTGATGCTGCTGATGTACCTGCCGGCGCTCGTGCTCGGCGCGGCGCGCGTGATCGCGGTCGCGCGTGCATCGCAGGGCAGCCTGTCCGGGCCGCTCTTCTCGCGCGTGCTCGAACTGCTCGATCGCAGCCGAGCCGGTCTACCTGTTCGTCTGCGCGGTCGCGGCGCTCGCCGTGCTGGTGCGCGGCGTTCCAGACAGATCACGTCGGTCACCGGCGCGGCGGCAGCTGCGCTGGATCGCGTGGGGCACGGCGCTCGGCGTCGGGCCGTTCGCGTTCGGCTACGCGCTGCCGTGGGCGCTCGGCGTCGACCCGCCGCTCGCGCTGCAGCTGACCGCCATTCCGCTCGGCCTCGTGCCGCTGACCTTCGCGTCGCGCGATCGTCCGCTACCGGCTGCGCGACGTCGAGGTGATCATCAAGCGCGGCGCTCGCCTACACCGCGTTCCTCGCCGCCAGCGTGGCGCTCTACGCCGCGCTGCTGCAAGCTGACCGGCTTCGTCTTCGCCGACGACGCCGATCCGCACAACTGGATCGTCGCGCTGCTGGCGACGATGGTCATCGTGCTGCTGGCGCAGCCGGTCAAGGACGCGGTGCAGAACGCGCTCGATCGCGTGTTCTACCGCGATCGCTACGACTACCGCCGCGCGCTGGTCGCGTTCGCGCGCGATCTGAACAGCGACCTCGACGTCGTCCGCCTCAGCCAGCGGCTGGTGACGCGCATCGTCGAGACGCTGGTGGTCGATCGGATGGCGCTGATGCTCGCGCCCGGCGACGGCGATCGCGCGGGCGACTTCGTGTCGATCGGCGACTACGGCTTCCCGCAGCCGGTGCCGCGGCTGTCGCGCGACGTCGTCGATGATGGCGCGGCTCGACGGCGGGCACACCGTCGCGCTCGACGATCCGATCGCCGGCGCGCGTTTCGCCGCCGAGGAAGTCGAGTTCTGGCGCGACGCCGGCATCTACTACTTCGTGCCCTGCGTCTTCGAGGGCGCGCGCGATCGCGGTGCTCGCGCTCGGCCGCAAGGAAACCGACGAGCCGTTCAACAGCGAGGATCTCGGCGCTGCTGACCGCGGTCGCCGGCCAGGTCGCGACCGCGATCGAGAACGGCCGCCTCTATCGGCAGCTGCACCTGAAGGCCGAAGAGCTCGGCCGGATGCGCGAGTTCAACGAGAACATCCTCGAGTCGCTCGACGACGGCCTGGTCGTCTTCGACGCCGACGAGCGGATCGTCCGCTGGAACCGCGCGCTCGAGGACTTCTACGGCGTCGACGCGCGAGGCGGCGATCGGCCGGCCGCTCGGCGACGTCTTCGACGCGCCGTTCGTCGAGGCGCTGCGCGCCGCGCGGCGCGAGCATCCCTACGGCGCGACGCTGTACCGCGTGCCGCTCTGCCTCGCGCGAGAGCGACACGCCGCGGCTGCTGGTCAACGCCACCGAGGTGCCGCTGCAGAACTCCGCCGGCGACGACGACGCGCGTGGTCGGGACGCTGCTGCTGATCGAGGACATCACCGATCGCGTGCGCCTCGAGGAGCAGCTGCAGATTTCCGAGAAGATGGCGTCGATCGGCCTGCTGGCCGCCGGCGTCGCGCACGAGGTGAACACGCCGCTGACCGGCATCTCGAGCTTCACGCAGATGCTGCTCGAGGGCGCCGACCCGAGCGATCCGAAGACGGTGCTGCTCGAGAAGATCGAGCGGCAGACGTTCCGCGCCGCCAAGATCGTCAACGGCCTGCTGAACCTGTCGCGCCCGGGCACGCCGTCGAACGAGCGGATCGACGTCGATCTCAACGCGGTCATCACCGACGTCTTCTCGCTGCTCGAGCACCAGTTCGAGGTCGGCAGCATCAAGGTGCGCCGCGAGCTGGCGCCGGTCGCCGGCGCCGGTGCTCGGGCATCGAGCACCAGCTGCAGCAGGTGTTCCTGAACCTGTTCCTGAACGCGCGCGACGCGATGCCGCGCGGCGGCTGGCTGTCGGTGGCGACGCGCGTCGACGGCGATCGGGTCGTCGCCGAGATCGCCGACACCGGATCGGGCATTCCGTCGGAGCAGCTCGCGCGCATCTACGATCCGTTCTTCACGACCAAGGCGATCGGCCGGGGCACCGGCCTCGGCCTGTCGATCACCTACGGCATCGTTCGCGAGCACGACGGCACGATTCGACTGCGACAGCGCGGTCGGGCAGGGCACGCGCTTCACGCTGGCGCTGCCGCTGGCGCCGGCCGTCGGCGCGCAGCGCCCGGGCGAACTGACCATGGCCTACTTCACGCAACGGCACGATCCTCGTCGTCGACGACGAGGAGATCATGCGCGAGATTCTCGAGACGCTGCTGACGCGCGAGGGCTACGACGTCCGCGCTCGCCTCGTCCGGGCGCGGAAGGGCTCGAGCTGGCGCGCGCGCTGCCGTTCGACGCCGCGATCGTCGACATCATGATGCCCGGGCTCGACGGCATCGCCACGCTCGACGAGCTGAAGCGGATCGACGAGGACCTCGAACGTCATCATCATCACCGCCTACGCGTCGGTCGAGAGCGCGATCTCGGCGATGAAGACCGGCGCGTTCGACTACATCACCAAGCCGTTCAAGAACGACGAAGTGCTGGTCGTCGTCCGCAACGCGATGGAGCGGCGGCGTCTGCTGCAACGAGAACCGCAACCTGCGGCAGAACATCCAGGAGCGCTACCACAAGTTCGCGAACATCATCGGCCGCAGCCCGCGGATGCGGCAGGTGTTCGACCTGATCATCCAGGCGGCGCCGAGCCGATCGACGATCCTGATCCAGGGCGAGAGCGGCACCGGCAAGGAGCTGGTGGCGCGCGCGATCCACGCCAACTCGTCGCGCTCGGAGCGCTCGTTCGTCACCGTCAACTCCGGCAACCTGCCGCCGGATCTGCTCGAGTCGACGCTGTTCGGCCACGTCAAGGGCGCGTTCACCGGCGCGGTCTACCCGAAGAAGGGGATGTTCGACCTCGCCGACAAGGGCAGCATCTTCTTCGACGAGATCGGCAACGTCCCGCTCGAGACGCAGGCCAAGCTGCTGCGCGTCATCCAGGAGCGCGATTTCATGCGCCTCGGCGGGATGGAGACGATCAAGGTCGACGTGCGGATCATCGCCGCGACCAACGTCGACCTGCGGCAGATGATGGAGGAGGGGAAGTTCCGCGAGGATCTCTTCTACCGCCTGCACGTCATCTCGATTCAGCTGCCGCCGCTGCGCGACCGCAAGGACGACATGCCGCTGCTGGTGCACCACTTCCTCGAGAAGTACGGCGAGGAGAACCGGAAGACCGGCCTCGAGCTGACGCCCGACGCGCTCGACCTGCTGACCGAGTACGACTGGCCGGGCAACGTCCGCGAGCTCGAGAACGTCATCGAGCGCGCCGTCGTGCTGACGCCGGGCACGCGCATCGGCGTCGAGCTGATCCCCGATCACGTGCGCAAGGCGCCGAACTTCCAGATGCCGCAGTTCGTCGTGCCGCCGGAAGGGATCTCGTTCAAGGACGTCATCACCGACTTCGAGAAGCGGCTGATCGAGTCGACGCTCGAGGCGGCCGGCGGCGTCCAGAAGCGCGCCGCCGAGCTGCTGCACATCAAGCCGACGACGCTGAACGAGATGATCAAGCGCTACGAGATCCGGCCGCGCCGGAAGCGGACGATGAACGGCAACGGCAGCGAGCCGGCCGCGGCGCCGGCCGCCGGCGCCGCGCCGCCGGCCCGCGCGAGCGCCGCCGGGTCCGGCGCCGACTCGACGACGAGTGACGGACGCTCGAACGGTAATCGGTGATCGACGATCGAATTCGATGACCCAATCTACCGACCGCTTGCCGATCGTCAGCGCGCGTTCCTGATCTTCGCGAACAGCCGCTCGTACTTTCCCAGCACGACGTCCCAGCGGTAGTTGCTGCGGACGTAGTCGCGGCCGTTGCGGCCGAGCGCGGCGCGCAGCCGCTCGTCGCCGACGAGCAGCTTCAGCGCCTCCACGAACTCGTCGCGGTCGGCGTAGTACAGGCCGCCGTTGCTGCGGACGCAGTGCTCGACCAGCACCGCGCTGCGCGCGTTGGCGAGCACCGGCGTGCCGACCGACAGCGACTCGAGCGCGAGCAGCGACAGGCTCTCGTACGGCGACGGGCAGGCGACGACGGTTGCCGCCTCGAGCGCCTGGAGCCGCTCGCGGTCGCGACAGCAGCCCGGCGAAGCGGATGAACGGCTCCTCGGGCAGCGCCATCAGCTTGACGCCCATCAGCACGAGCGTCGCCTCGCCGCCCTCCTTCACGTACTCGCTGAAGTACTGGATCAGCTCCTCGCAGCCCTTGCCCGGATCGATGCGGCCGCCGTAGAGGAGCGATCGGGCCGTAGAGCCGGTGCCGGCGGCGGAAGACGGCGCCGCGGGCGAGCAGGTGCGACGGGAAGTCGCGCGGCGCCTCTTCGTCTCGGCGGTGTCCGCGGCATTGGCGCCGTCGGTCCCGTCGACGCCGGCTGGTCCTCGTCGGGCAGCGGTCGGCATGCGCGGGTAGGGCTGCTGCTGCGGCAGGTCGACGCCGACGCCGACCGACTTCCTCGAGCAGCGGCCGCTCCGGGAACTGCAGCTCGACGAAGCGCCGCTCGCTGTCGGTCAGGTAGCACAGCGCCGCCGGCTTGCTGAACACGTCCTTGAAGATCTCCAGCCGGATCGCCGGCTCGTCGTGCGCCGTCGGCACCAGGATGCTGCGCGCCGGCGCGATCTCGAGGCCGAGCACCGTCGGCGCGTAGAGATAGGTGAAGAAGATCAGGACGTCGTACTGCTGATGCTGGCGGCGGAGGTACTCGATCAGCCCGGGCACCACGGCCCCTGCTGCTTCAGCCACTCCATCTCGTCGGCGCGGCTGTGCGGGTTGTTGTAGATCCAGCTCGGAGTAGGCGTTGAACGCGTCGATGTCGCGCGTCGCGGCGGTGGCGAACCGCCGGACGGTGACGCCGCGGACGCGGTCCGGCGCCTTCCGGGTACTCGTTCTTCCAGGTGATGTAGTCGCGCGCGCAGGTGGTCAGGACGTCGACGTCGTGGTTGGCCGACAGCCGCTCGGCGACGAGGCGGCAGAGATGCTCGGAGCCGCCGAGGACTTCTGCGCCGTAGCGCTGGACGACGAAGGCGATTTTCACGACAGTGTGTGCAGCAGCGCGGTGAGCTCGCGCGTGATCGCGCGCGTCGCCGAAGTCGGCCAGCCGGCGGCGCTGGCCGGCGATGACCTCGGCGCGCAGGCGATCGTCGAACGCCAGCGCGCCGAGCAGCTCGGCGGCGATCTCGAGATCCTTCGGCGCGAACTGAACGCCGGCGCCGCCGAGCGTGTCCGGCACGGCGGCGGCGGCATAGGCGAGCACCGGCACGTCGGCCGCCATCGCTTCCACCAGAGGCACGCAGAATCCTTCGTGCTCGCTCATCGAGATGTAGACCGCCGCATGGCGGTAGTAGACGGCGAGCTCTTCGTCGGGAACCGGGCCGGTGAACACGAAGCGGTCGTTGAGGAGCCGGTACTCGGCCATCAGGGCGCGAATCATCGAATAATACCGCGGCACGACGTCGAACCGGCCGACGAAGATGAAGCGGTAGTAGGCGTCGACGTACCGCTTGTAGACCTCGGCGAGCCTGATGATGTCCTCGATCTTCTTGTTCGGCGCAATCCGGCCCGACGAAGAGGAAGTTCACGAGCCCGTCGTCGAGCATGCGGTCGAGCGCCGGCCGCTCGGAGCGGCTGGGTGATGCGCGCGGTGTCGACCGCGATCGGGAACACGCCGGTGCGGTCGAAGCCGAGCGCCTCGAGCTCGCGCGCGGTTGTACTCCGAGTCGCCGAGCGCGAGGTCGACGCGGCCGGCCAGCGTCGCCAGCTCGTCGCGCCCGAGCGCCGCGAGCCGGAAGAGCGCCGGATCGTAGGGCGCGAAGTACGACGCCGGCGTCACGTTGTGGTACTGCAGCACGCGCCCCGACGGCAGCGACGCGAACGCCTCGGTCATCGGCGACGGCAGCGCGTAGTGGAAGATCGTGATCTCGCCGCGTCTTCGCCGCCGGCGTCGCTGAACGGCCGCGACGTCGTGCCGCAGGTCGTCGTCGATGGTCAGCGCGTAGAGCTCCGACTCGTGGCCCATCGCCCGCAGCAGATCGCGGACGCGCCGCGCGCTGTCGCCGATCGCGTCGCCCTTGTGCGCCGCCGGCACCCACTGGTTGACGATCATGGCGGTGGCGGCAGCGCCTGATAGAGGGCCGGCCGGAACAGGCGGAGCTCCTCGAGCTCCTGCGCGGCGTCGAACTGTCCCCAGAAATCGAAGGCGACCTTCGGCTGCGGCGCGCGCGGGCTCGACAGGATGTCGTCGACGAACCGCAGCAGCGTGCCGGCGAAGTCCTTCGACCGCAGGCGATCGACGGCGGCCAGCTGGCCCTCGACGATCCGGTCCTGCAGGCCGCGATCGGAGATGATCGCGTCCATCAGCCGCGCGACGTGCGAGCGGATCCTTGGTCCTCGAACAGCACGCCGGCGCCGTCCATCGTCGCCGGCACCGCGGTGGCCGCGTAGGCGAGCACCGGCACCTGCTTGTAGAACGCCTCGACCAGCGGCACGCAGAACCCTTCGTGCTCGCTCGCGCAGAGGAACAGATCGGCGACCTCGTAGAAGGCGACCAGCTCCTCGTCCGACACGTGGCCGATGAAATGGACGTGCGACGGCGCCGAGGCGTCGCAGCCAGCTGATGCAGCGACGCAAGGTAGCGCTCGAACCCGCTCTGCGCGCCGACAATCAGCAGCCGCGATCGCGGGTTGAAGACGGTGTGGTAGGCGTGGAAGAAGCGGATGAGATCGTCGATCTTCTTGTTCGCGAATCACCCGGCCGACGAACACGATGTTGGTCCAGTCGTCGTCGAAGTCGCGCGCGACCAGCCAGTTCGGCTCGCGATCGAGGTGGGAGAAGTCGGGGACCACCGGCAGCACCGCGGTGCGCGGGAAGCCGAGCGCCTTCGAGATCCTGGCGGTTGAACTCCGAATCGCCGAGCGCCAGGTCGCAGCGATCGACGTAGGCGTGCAGCTCCCGGCGGCCGCGAAAGCACTGGCGGGCGAGCGTGCGGTGGACGCCGACGAAGTACTCCGGCGGCGTGATGTTGTGGTAGATGAGCGCCATCCGGTCGGGCAGCGCGAACGCCGTCCGCGACGCCTTCGACCCGAGCGAAAAGTGGTGGAGCAGCAGGTTGTCGGGATGGCTGGAGTCGACCAGCTCGCGGTAGTCGCGGGTCATCGACTCGAGCCGGTGGTCCGCGGTCTCGACGAAGATCTCCGATTCGTAGCCGGCCGCTCGCAGCACCCGCTGGATCCCGAGCACTTCGTGCCCGATCGCGTCGCCATAGCCGAGCGTGGCGAGCACCTGGTGGATCCGCCTCACGCGCGTCTCCCGACCGGGCCTCTTGGGCAGCGCGGCCAGCACGTCTTCGGCCGCCGGCAGGTCCTGGCGCCGCCGATCGAACCAGCCGGGCAGCGGATCGCGCGGTCGGCGCGCGGCGGCTCCTTCTTCAGCCGCTCGAACATCTCGAGGTACTTCCGCTCGATCACCGGCCAGTCGTACTGCTCGCGGAAGAACTGGCGGCCGTTGCGGCCCAGCGTCCCCGCCAGCCAGCGGTTCTGCTCGATCGCCTCGAGCGTGCCGATGAACTCGCCGAGCGTCTCGTAGTAGAGCCCGGCGTTGCTGCGCAGGCACTGGCCTTTCAGCACGTCGCACTTGCCGTTGGCCAGCACCGGCCGCCCGAGCGCCCACGCTTCGAGCGCGACCATCGACAGGCTCTCGTAGTACGACGGCATGATCAGCACGATCGGCGGCCGCCATCGCGTCGAACTTGTCGGCGTCGTCGAGAAAGCCGAGGTGGCGGATGCGCGGATGATCCGGGCACCGGCAGCAGCGAGTTGCCGATCAGAACCAGCGACAGCTTGCCGGCCGGATCCTTGCAGGTAGCCCTGGAAGAACTCGAACAGCTCGTTGCAGCCCTTGTTCTGGTCGATGCGGCCGACATACACGGCAAACGGGCCGCGAATCTTGTGCTTCTGGCGGAACCGCGCCGGCTGCGGGTTGTTCGGGACGTCCGAGCCGATGCCGACGACGACGCCGGGGACCTGCTCGTTGCCGGAGACGGCGTGAATCATCGCCCGCTCTTCGGGCGAGTTGTACATGACGCGCGCGGACGCTGCGGAACAGCGGCTGGAAGATCGACAGGCCGATGCGTGGCGTCGCGCTCGGCGGTCGGCACGAGAATCGCGCGTCCGCCGGCGCGCGCGCGCGCCGTAGTAGGCGTGGTAATAGCGGTAGCTGAAGAACAGAGCAGTAGTCGTAGCTCGGCGGCGTGCTTCGCGACGTAGTCGATCAGCGCCGGGCTGGTCGGGCCCTCGGCGTCGAGCCAGTCGAGCTCGTCGCCGAGCGAATGGCGGCTGCTGGAAGACGCGATGCGGAGCGCTTCGCAGAACACGAGCGGATCGCGCTCGTGCTTCACCTGGAACCGGCGGACCTGCACGCCGTTGACTGGTTTCGACGCCAGGCGTCAGCTCGTTGCGCCACGTGACGTAGTCGGTCGCGCAGGTCGTCAGCACCTCGACCTCGCCGTGCCGCGCGAGGTGCTCGGCAACGTATCGCGCGTGCAGTTCGGCGCCGCCGTTGATGGCGTGGCCGTAGCGCTGAACGACGATCGCGACCTTCACTGCGCGTCGGGATCGGACCCGGCCGGCGGTTCGTGCGTCGATTCGGCGGCCGGCGCTTCCGCTGGTGGCGAAGGCGGATGGGTCACGCTGGCGCTTTCGGCGACGCGCTCGACCGGCTCGGTCGCCGGCGGCAGCTCGGCGGGCGCGCCGCTGCAGGCTTTCGATCGGCGCCGGCTCGGCCGGCTCGAATTCCGTTCCCTCGTCGCCGCCTTCGTCATCACGATCTGCGGCGTCGAGCGGCGTGCTCGCATCGGCGGGCTGCGAGGCGTCGGCGGCGGTACCGGGCGCGCCCATGATCGCCGTCGCGGACGCGCCGCCCCGTCGTCCGCGCCGGCGCCGGCGGCGGCGGCTGCGCTGGCCTGGGCCCTCGGCCTGCGCGCCCTGAGCGGACGCGTCCGCTTCCGGCGGCGCGGTTGCGGCCGCTGCCGGCAGCAGGAGCAGGTGCGGGTGGCGGTGGCGCGGCGGAAGGCATCGGCACCGGCGCCGGCCGCGACGGGGAACCGTGCGAGTGCGACGGCTGCTGGCTTTGCCGATGCGACTGCTGCGGCCGCGGCGCCGGCCGCTCCTCGCGTTCTTCCCGTTCCGGCGCCTTGTAGACGACGACGCTTTCGAGCGCCCGCGCGCGCCGCTCGTTGAACTCGAGCCGGCTCGACACCGATTCGAGCCGCATCTTCAGGTTCTTGACCTCGATGCCGAGCCGCGTCGTTTCGATCACCAGGTTGTGAATCAGCTCGTAGTACAGCTGATCCATCGCCCGCCGCGCCGCTTCGCGCCGCGCCTCGCGCTCGGCGTTCATCGTGTTCAGGCGCGACTGGATGTGCAGCGCCTGGATCAGCGGGTTCGGGTTGAACAGCAGCTTCAGGAACGGCAGCAGCAGCTTGCGCAGCCAGCGAATCGGCGCGCGGTGCGATTCGAAGAGCGTCGCGTCCTCGAACGCGAAGTTCGGCAGCTCCGGCGGCTCGTAGGCCGGCTGCGCCTTGCGGAACTGGTCGAGCAGATCGGAGCGCACGCCGCTCGGGTCGAGGAACTTCTCGAGCTTCACCGCGGCGAGGTCGCGGATCTGCTGCTCGGTGTAGTCGACGCCGCGCTTCTCGCGGATCCGCTCGCGGATCTGCTCCATGATGTGCTCGACGTTGACCGAGTCCGAGCGGACGTTGAAATCGGGCATAAGCAGCTTTCAGCTTTCAGCTGTCAGCTCTCAGCTGTCAGCTGTCAGTCTCAGCTGTCAGCTCTCAGCCGCGCTGAGACGCTGAGAGCTGAGAGCTGACAGCTGATAGCCTCTGCGTAAGTTCATAACAGCGGCCGATAAATAATCAGCGCCACGGCGAGCGCCCACAGCGCCACGCACGCGAGCAGCGGCCGGTCGGTCAGGAGCAGATCGGCGGGGCTCCCGCCGCCTTCGCGCTGGTGCACCAGATACAGGTACCTGAAAATCCCGTACAAGGGAAAGGGAATGGTCAAGCCCAGCCAGGGCGTGCCGAACTTGGCCTGGGTCTCCGGGCTGATCGTGTAGAACACGTACGCGATCAGCGTCGACGCGGTCACGACGCCGATCATCTGATCGAGCAGGTAGGCGCGTGTATTCGCCGAGAATCGGCCGGTGGCTGGTGGCGCCGCCGGCGAGCAGCACGATCTCGTGCCGCCGCTTCGCCAGCGCCATGAACAGCGCCAGCAGGATCGTGCAGACGAGCAGCCAGTGGCTGATCTCCACGTGCACGGCCACCGCGCCGCCGGCCGCGCGCAGCACGAAGCCGATCGCGATGGTCAGCACGTCGATGATGACGATGTGCTTGAGCGGACCCGAATAGAGCATCTGCAGCACGAGGTAGGCGGCGGCGACGGCCGCGAAGCGCCGGGCCGACGACGATACGCCGCGGCGAGCGCGGCCGCGCCGATCGCCAGCGCCGCACCGGTCGCCACCTTGCACGGGCAGCGCGCCGGAGGCGATCGGCCGCCGCGCCTTCAGCGGATGCCGGCGATCGCTTTCGCGATCCGCGATGTCGTTCACGAGGTAGACGACGCCGGACAGCGCGCAGAACACGACGAACGCCGCGATCGCGTCCGAGACCGCAGCCGCGTCAAGCAGCTGCTTCCCGAACAGCAGGCCGGCGAAGACGACGAGGTTCTTGGTCCACTGGGCGGGGCGCAGGGAGCGGAGCAGGTCGAGGGCGAGCGAGCGCCCCGGCACTGCGTCGATCGCAGTACCGGGAGCCGCCACGGGGGATGAAGTGCTGCGCGCCATCTAGCGCGGGAGAGTGGCTAGACCTTGGCCGATGCCGAAAAACTCCGGACCGCCTCGTTCTCCGAATCGAAGGTCTCGAACACGGTCAACAGCTTCGTGATCGACAGCAGGTCGGTGATGCGCTTGGTCAGGTTGAGCAGCTTGAGGCTGCCGCCCTGCCGGCTGACCGTCGTATAGGTGCGAACGACTTCGCCGAGGCCCGCGCTGTCGATATAGGGCACGTCGGCGAGGTTCAGCACGATTTTCTTGTGGCCCTGGTTGACGAGGCTGTTGACCTTGTCCTTGAGCAGCTCGTCGCCCTCGCCCAGGGTGATCTTCCCTTTCAGGTCGAGCACCACCACGTCGCCGACGGCCCGTTCCTCGATCTGCATGGAAACGCTCCAGATAAAATTGCGCGATGTGAGCTTAACACCCGCCTGCGCCCGCGCGCAATGCAACTCGAGCCCTCGGCGAGGCGCCGGCCGGCGGCGCGACAGTCGCAGCCCGCGCGGACGGCGAATCCCCTTCTACCGGGCGATTCACCAGGCCGCGCGGGGTCGAATCAGATTGTCGAGTTGAAACCGATGGAGCGGCTGCCTAGACGCTGCCAGCCCCGGCGAACTTCCGGGACTGGAAGCATTCCTTGCAGAACACAGGGCGCCCCTGCGTCGGCTTGAACGGCACCGTCGTTTCCTTGCCGCAGGCCGAGCACATCGTCTGTGTTTCCACCCGTTCGCGGGACATCCCGCCTCCGGCCGGACGCGCCGCCCGCTTGCCCTTGCAGGCCTTGCAGCGCTTCGGCTCGTTCTTGAAGTTCTTGTCGGCGAAAAACTGTTGCTCTCCCGCCGTCCAGATGAACTCGGTGGCGCAATCCACGCAATTGAGGATCCTGTCTTGGAACTCCATCGGTCGCTACCTCGTCGGGGTCGGTCTACTCCGATTCGCGCCGGAGCTTCTTGCGATTCCGCTTCCGCGCGAGTGCTTGCTTGGCTCTCCGCTTGTCGCCGGGTTTCAAGTAGAAGGAATGCTTCTTGATATCCTTGATGATGTCTTCCTGCTGGACCTTCCGCTTGAACCGGCGGAGGGCGCTTTCGATCGATTCGCCCTCCTGGATTTTGACTTCAGCCACGCGACTAACACCCCCTTCGGGTGGCGAGTAAACTAGATGACGAAATGTCGGAAACACTACAATATGCTAGGCTATCACAGGTAAACGCGGATTCTAGGCGCATTCCCCGCCAACGTCAACGAAATAGTCCCGCTCGACTGTCGCGACCGTGCAATCCGTTGAGTCGCCCTAAGTCACACCGATCATGAGAGTTCTCGTTCTCGGCAGCGGCGCGCGCGAGCACGCGCTGGTCGCCCGGCTCGCCGTCGATCGCGACGTCGGCGAGATCGTCGCCGCGCCCGGAAATCCGGGAATCGCGCGGCTCGCGCGCATCGGCATCCGTCGATCTCGCCGATCGCCCGACGCGGTGCTGGCGCTCGCCGATCGCGAGCAGATCGATCTCACCGTCGTCGGTCCCGAGCTGCCGCTGAGCTTAGGCATCGCCGATCGCTTCGCGCACGAAGGGCGGCTGCTGTTCGGACCGACCGCCGCGGCCGCGCGGCTCGAATCGAGCAAGGCATTCGCGAAAGCATTCATGGCGCGGCACGGCGTGCCGACCGCGCGCTTCCGCACCTGCGAATCGCTCGACGCAGGCGCTCGCGTCGGTGCGCGGCGGCGAGTTCGGCTTTCCGGTCGTGCTGAAGGCGGACGGCCTCGCGGCCGGCAAGGGCGTCGTGATCGCGGAGGATCGTGCAGGCGGCCGAGCAGGCGGTCGTCCGCGGCGATGCGCGATCGCAAGTTCGGCGCGGCCGGCGATCGACTCGTCATCGAAGAGTGCCTGCACGGGCCCGGAAGTCTCGTTCTTCGCCATCTGCGACGGCGTGCGCGCCGTGCCGATTGGCACGGCGCAGGATCACAAGCGGATCTTCGACGAGGATCGCGGGCCGAACACCGGCGGCATGGGCGCCTTCGCGCCGAGCCCGCTGGTCGACGCGGCGCTCGAGGCGCGCGTCATGCGCGAGATCGTCCAGCCGGTGATCGCCGGGATGGCCGCGGAAGGGCATCCGTTTCGCGGCTTTCTTTACGTCGGCCTGATGCTGACGCGCGGCCGGCCCGAAGGTCATCGAGTTCAACGTCCGCCTCGGCGATCCGGAAGCGCAGGTCGTGCTGCCGCTCATCGACGAGCCGCTGCTGCCGCTGCTCGTGGCCGGCGCGACCGGGCGCGCTGCAGCCAGGCGTCGGTCCGCATCGGTCCGCGACCGCTTCACCGGCGTCGTCCTCGCCTCGCGCGGCTATCCCGGAATCGTCCGAGTCGGGCCAGCCGATTGCCGGCGTCGACGACGCCGAAGCGATTCCGGGCGTCGCGGTGTATCACGCGGGGACGGCGCAGCGCGACGGCCAGCTGGTGACCGCCGGCGGCCGCGTGCTGACCGTCGTCGGCCGCGGCGACGACTTCGCCGAGGCGATCGCGCGCGCGTACGCCGGCGTCGCGCAAGATCTCGTTCGACGGCATGCAGTATCGCCACGACATCGGGCGAAAGGCGCTCGAAGTTCGAAACCTGACGATGAAGTACGCGGTGATCACGTTCGGCTGTCGCGTGAACCAGGCCGACTCGCTCGGCTTCGAGGAGGAGCTGCGCGCCGCCGGCGCGACGCGCGGCGCCGCCGGAAGCGGCGGACCTGGTGATCGTCAACACCTGCTCGGTGACGGCGACGCGCCGATCAGGGCGCGCGGCAGACGATCCGCCGCGTCGCGCGCGACGAACCCCGGCGCGCGCATCGTCGTCACCGGCTGCTACGCGACGCGCCGCCCCGACGAAGTCGCCGCGCTCCCGAACGTCGTGCGCGTCGTGCCCAACGACGACAAGCCGCGACTGCTGATTCCGCTCGTCGTCTGCGCCAGACGGACTCGCGATCGCCGACGACCGCCGATCGCTTCGGCGACGGCGACGGCAGCTGCGGCGCGGCGATCGAGCCTGGCGTCGCCGGCCGCACGGCGTTCACCCTGCGCGTGCAGACCGGCTGCGCCGAGCCGTGCTCGTACTGCATCATCCCGACGACGCGCGGGCGCGCCGCGGAGCGTGCCGGTCGAGGACGTTCTGCGCGAGGTCGAGCGCGTGGCGGCGGCCGGCTTCAAGGAGATCGCGCTGACCGGCGTCCACCTCGGCTCGTACGGCCGCGACCTCGAACGCCGCGCCTCGTCGCTCGATCGAGTTGCTGCGCGCGCTCGACCATAGCGCGAAGCGGCTCGCCCGTAGCGCGAAGGCTTCAGCCGAGCGAGGCGCATCCTCTTCCGCATCAGCTCGCTCGAGCCGATGGACTGCACCGCGCGAGATCGTCGATCTGGTCGCCGCGCTCGCGCGCGCTTCGCGCCGCACTTCCACCTGCCGCTGCAGCACGCGAGCAACCGCGTCCTGGCGGCGATGCGCCGGCCGTACACGATCGAGCACTACGCGGCGCTCGTCGACGGCATCCGCGCGCGGATTCCCGACGCCTCGATCGGCTCGGACATCATCGTCGGCTTTCCCGGCGAGACCGACGACGACTTCGAGCAGCTCGCCGCGTATCTCGAGCGCGTCGCCGCTGACGCACGTCCACGTGTTTCCCTATTCGGATCGTCCCGGAACGGCGGCGTCGGCGATGGCCGGACAAGGTGCACGGGACCGTCGTCCGCGAGCGCGCGCGCCGCGTCCGCGAGATCGGCCAGCGGCTGACCGCGCGGTTCCGCGACGTCGCAGATCGGCACGACGCACCGCGCGCTGACGCTCGAGGACGGCACGCTGGCCGTGACCGGGAACTATCTGAAGGTGCGGATTCCGCCGGGCCGTGCGCGGAACGAATGGGTGCAGGCTCAGGGTGACGTCACAGCATCGACGGCGAGCTGCTGAGCGGCTGACTTCTTCGGTCCTTCGACGATCAGCTGGCCGCACGCGGCGCGGATGTCGCGGCCGCGGCTCTTGCGCACCGACACGTCGACGCCGTGCTCGGCGACGATCCGCGCAAAGCGATCGATCGCCTCGTCCGACGGCCGCTCGAACGGGATGCCCGGCGGCGGCGTTGAGCGGAATCAGGTTCACCTTCGATTTCACGCCGGCGACGCAGCTTCGCGAGCCGCCGCGCGTCCTGCGGCGAGTCGTTGACGCCGGCGAGCAGCACGTACTCGAAGGTGATGCGGCTGCGCTTCTTCAGCGGGAACCGCTTGCACGCCTCGATGATGTCGCTGACGCCGTACTTCCTGTTGATCGGCACCAGCTCGCCGCGCTGCAGATCGGTCGGCGCGTGCAGCGAGATGGCGAGGTTCGGCATCACCGGCTCGCGCGCCAGCCGCTCGAGCGCCGGCAGCAGGCCGACGGTCGACAGCGTGATCCGGCGCGGCGGACATGTCGAAGCCGTGCTCGTCGGCGAGGATCCGCAGCGCCTTCATCGTCTCGTCGTAGTTGTGCAGCGGCTCGCCCATCCCCATCAGCACGATGTTGAACGGCGTGTCGCGCATGTCGAGCGCGCCGGCGAGCACGCGCACCTGGCCGGCGATTTCGCCCGCCGTGAGGTTGCGGACCAGCCCCATCTTGCCGGTCAGGCAGAAGGCGCACGCCATCGCGCAGCCGACCTGCGTCGAGATGCAGAAGGTCATCGCCGGCGTGTCGGGGATGAAGACCGATTCGATGTGCCGGCCGTCGGCGAGCCGCAGCAGGAACTTCTCGGTGCCGTCGATCGAGGTTTCGCGGTGGGCGAGCGCGGGCGTGGTGAGCGTGAAGTCGCGCGCGAGCGCCGCGCGCAGCTCGCGCGACAGATCGGTCATCGCCGTCGACGTCGGTGACGCCGCGGCGGTAGATCCAGCGGAAGATCTGGCGCGCGTGAAACCGCTGGTGTCCGCGCGCTTCGAGCGCCGCCTCGAGCGCGGGACGTTCCAGCTCGGCGAGGTCCGGTCGGCGCTCGGCAGTTGGCACGCTATCTCTCTCGTTTCTCGGCGCTTCCCCAGACTTTCGATGGTAGCATAATGTTTTACAGGCCGTTGCCGGTTCCGGCGCATACTCCTGCAGGCTTCATCTTGGATTCACCAATCGCTCGAGACGTTCTCGACAACGGGCTTCGCATTCTCACCGAGCGGATGACGCAGGTGCGCTCGATCAGCATCGGCGTCTGGCTGACGCGCGGGTCGCGCCACGAAACGGCCGAGCGCGGCGGCATCGCCCACTTCGTCGAGCACATGCTGTTCAAGGGCACCGGCAGCCGCGATCCGCCGAGGATATCGCTCAGGCGATCGATTCGATCGGCGGCCAGCTCGACGCGTTCACGGCCAAGGAATACGCGAGCTACTACATCAAGGTGCTCGACGAGCACCTGCCGCTGGCGATCGACATCCTCTCCGACATCGTCCGCAACCCGGCGTTCAGCCCCGACGACATCGAGCGCGAGAAGAAGGTCGTCCTCGAAGAGATCAAGATGGTCGAGGACACGCCCGACGACCTCGTCCACGAGCTGTTCACGCAGGGCTTCTGGGAGAACCATCCGCTCGGGCCGGCCGATTCTCGGCACCAAGGAGACGGTCGAGTCGTTCAACGCCGAGCTGCTGCGCGACTACTTCAAGCAGCGTCTACACCGCGAAGAACCTCATCGTGTCGGCGGTCGGCAACCTCGAACACGATCGCGTCCGCGAGCTGGTCGAGGAGAAGTTCGGCTCGCTCGTCGAACCAGGCGAGCCGGTGCTCGACGAAGCGCCGCAGGTGGTGCCGAAGATTCTGGTCCGCAACAAGGAGCTCGAGCAGAGCCACGTGTGCCTCGGCGTCGGCAGCTACCCGCAGAACCACGACGACCGCTATGCGAGCTACGTGCTGAACACGCTGCTCGGCGGCTCGATGAGCTCGCGGCTGTTTCAGAACGTGCGCGAGAAGCGCGGCCTGGCGTACGCGGTGTTCAGCGGCCTGAGCGCGTACCGCGACGCCGGCTCGTTCACCATCTACGCCGGCTGCTCGAACGAAGCGGTCGGCGAAGTGATCGACCTCTGCGTCGAAGAACTGCGCGGCGTGAAGAACGCGCCGGTGCCCGAGTCGGAGCTGCAGCGTTCGAAGGATCACCTGAAGGGCAGCCTGATGCTGAGCCTCGAGAACACGGCCAGCCGCATGTCGCATCTCGCGCGCCAGGAGATCTACTTCGATCGGCAGTTCGGCCTGGACGAAACGCTGCAGGGCATCGAGCGGGTGACGACGGCCGACGTGCAGCGGGTGGCGGCGGATCTGTTCCGCAACGGATCGCTGGCGGCGACGGTGCTGGGGAACGTGAACGGCCTGCAGATCCCGGCGGCGCGCCTCAGATCTCGATTAGATGATTGCTCGCTACACCCACCCCGAAATGGGGCGGATCTGGAGCGACCAGCGGCGCTACGAAACCTGGTTGCTCGTCGAGACCGCCGCCGCCGACGCCATGGCGGCGGCCGGCATTGTTCCGGCCGAGGCGGCCCGCGACATCCGCGAGCGCGGCGCCTTCGACATCGCGCGCATCGAAGAAATCGAGCAGACGACCCAGCACGACGTCATCGCCTTCACGACCGCGGTCGCCGAGAAGGTCGGGCCGTCGGCGCGCTGGCTGCATTTCGGCCTGACCTCCTCGGACGTCATCGACACCGCGCAGGCGCTGCAGATGCGCGAGGCGTGCGACGTGATCCTGACGGATCTCGACGCCCTTTCGACCGCGATCCGCGATCGCGCGCTCGAGCATCGGCGGACGCCGATGATCGGCCGCACGCACGGCGTCCACGCCGAGCCGATGACCTTCGGGCTGAAGCTGGCGCTCTGGTACGCCGAGATCGGCCGCGACGTCGAGCGCATCACGCGCGCCCGCGACGGTGATCAGCGTCGGCAAGCTGTCGGGCGCGGTCGGCACCTTCGCGCACCTGCCGCCGGAGATCGAGGCGGAGGTCTGCCGGCGCCTCGACCTCGAGCCGGCGCCGGTCGCGTCGCAGGTGATCCAGCGCGATCGCCACGCCGAGCTGCTGTCGGCGCTCGCCGATCACCGCCGCGTCGCTCGAGAAGTTCGCGCTCGAAATTCGCGGCCTGCAGAAGACCGAGATCGGCGAGGTCGAGGAGCCGTTCGGCAAGGGCCAGAAGGGCTCGTCGGCGATGCCGCACAAGCGCAATCCGATCGGCTGCGAGCAGATCGTCGGCCTGGCGCGGCTGCTGCGCGGCAACGCGCATGCGGCGCTCGAGAACATCGCGCTCTGGCACGAGCGCGACATCTCGCATTCGTCGGTCGAGCGCGTGATTCTGCCCGACAGCTTCATCGCGCTCGATCACATGCTCCGCCGCTTCACCCGGATCGTCCGCGGCATGGTCGTGAACGCCGATCGGATGCGCGAGAACCTCGAACGCTCGCGCGGCGTCGTCTTTTCCGGGTCGGTGCTGCTCGAGCTGGCGCAGCAAGGGCGTCTCGCGCGAGCAGGCCTACGAATGGGTGCAGCGCAACGCGATGCGCTCGTTCGCCGAGCAGGCGGATTTCAAGGCGCTGCTGCTCGCCGATCCCGACGTCACCCGGGTGCTGCCGCCGGCCGAGATCGAGCGAGCGTTCGACCTCGACGAGCAGTTGAAGCACGTCGACGACATCTTCGAGCGGGTCTTTCAACCTGTGAGGGCTTGATCGCATGCGCGCGCGCGTTTTCGTCACCTTGAAGCCGTCGGTCTTCGATCCGCAGGGCCAGACCATTGCCGATGCGCTCCACTCGCTCGGCTACGGGAACGTCGCGGACGTGCGGCAGGGCAAGTACTTCGAGCTCGATCTGGCGACGACCGAAGCCGGCCGGCCCGCGCGCTGGCCGCCGAAGTCGCCGACAAGGTGCTCGCCAACCCGGTGATCGAGAGCTATCGCATCGAGGTCGACTGACGTGCAGGCCGCCGTCGTCATCATCGCGCTGCTGCTCGCGGCATTCGTCGCGCCGACGCCGGCCGCGGCGCAGCCTCGCGTCGATCCGATGGCGGCAACGGTAGCGCAGTGGTTCACGATGGTCGAGCGCTCCTTCGTCAGCCTCGCCGACGCGATGCCCGCCGACCGGTGGACGTTCGCGCCGAAGGACGGCGAGTTCAAGGGCGTGCGCACGTTCGGCGAGCAGGTGAAGCACGTGGCCTGCGCCAACTACGGCTTCTTCAACCAGGTCGAGCACAAGGAGCCGCCGGCCAACTGCGAGACGGGCGGGCCGAGCCCCGCGAAGACGAAGGCCGAGCTGATGCAGTACCTGCGCGAGTCGTTCGGCTACGCCAGTCAGATGATGCGCCAGCTGACGCCGGCAAACGCCATGGACCCGGTCGAGGGGCCGTACGGCGGCAAGACGACGCGCCTCGGAGTCTCGACGCTGGCGATCTGGCACGCGACGGATCACTACGGGCAGCTGGTTGTGTATCTGCGGATGAACGGCATCGTTCCGCCGGCCTCGGCGGGAACGGCGCCTTGAGGCGGTAAGGAGCCGACATGCGTTTCGGGGTCGTCGTCTTTCCGGGCAGCAACTGCGACGAGGACGCGTTTCACGCCGCGAAGGACGTCTTCGGGCAGGAAGCGGAGTACCTCTGGCACAAGGACACGATCTGAAGGGCGCCGACGTCTTGATCCTCCCGGGAGGATTCGCGCACGGCGACTATCTGCGCACCGGGGCGATGGCGCGCTTCTCGCCGATCATGAACGAGGTGCGCGCGTTCGCCGAGCCGCGGCGGGCCGGTGCTCGGCATCTGCAACGGCTTTCAGATCCTGCTCGAATCGGGGCTGCTGCCCGGCGCGATGCTGCGCAACAAGGGGCTGAAATACCGCTGCGAGCACGTCCACGTACGCGTCGAGCAGACCGACACGCCGTTCACCAGCGCCGCCTCCGCCGGGCGCGTGCTGAGGATTCCGATCGGCCACGGCGAGGGGAACTACTACGCGCCGCCGGACATGCTGCAGAAGCTCGAAGCAAACCGGCAGGTGATCTTCCGCTACACCGATGCGCAGGGACGCGTTGACGATGCGGCGAACCCGAACGGATCGGTGAACGCGATCGCCGGCATCTGCAACGAGCAGCGCAACGTCGTCGGCATGATGCCGCACCCGGAGCGCGCCTGCGAGCCGCTGCTCGGCGGCGTCGACGGCTGCGCGATCTTCGAATCGGTGCTGCGTTCGGTCGCGAGCCCGTCGCTCCACGCGGTCGGGCGATCGGCGTGATGCGCTCGCGAATGCCAGTCCGGCTGTAGCCGGCCGTCGTAGTCCGCCTGAAGGCGGACACTGCGCAGCAGAGACGAATTCGAGATGATCGATCCACAAGGTGCTCGAACGACACGGCCTCAAGCCGGACGAGTACGAGCGAATCGTCGGCTTCATGGGCCGCGAGCCGAACCTCACCGAGCTCGGCATCTTCTCGGTGATGTGGTCGGAGCACTGCAGCTACAAGAGCTCGCGCGTGCACCTGAGGACGCTGCCGACCGAGGGCCCGCAGGTGCTGCAGGGCCCCGGCGAGAATGCCGGCGCGGTCGACATCGGCGAAGGGCTCGCCGCGGTCTTCAAGATCGAATCGCACAACCACCCGTCGTTCATCGAGCCGTACCAGGGCGCCGCGACCGGCGTCGGCGGCATCATCCGCGACATCTTCACCATGGGCGCGCGGCCGATCGCGCTGCTGAACTCGCTGCGCTTCGGCGCGCTCGACGCGCCCGGGACCCGCCGGCTGCTCGAAGGCGTCGTCGCCGGCATCGCCGGCTACGGCAACAGCATCGGCATCCCGACGGTCGGCGGCGAAATCGCGTTCGAGCCGTCGTACGCGCGGCAACCCGCTCGTCAACGTCTTCTGCCTCGGCATCGCCAAGGCGTCAGACATCATCAAGGGCGTCGCGTCCGGCGTCGGCAACTCCGTCTACTACGTCGGCGCGAAAACCGGCCGCGACGGCATCCACGGCGCGACGATGGCGTCGGCGGAGTTCGACGAGAAGTCGGCCGAGAAGCGGCCGGCGGTGCAGGTCGGCGATCCGTTCATGGAGAAGCTGCTGCTCGAGGCGTGCCTCGAGGTGATGCAGACCGACGCGCTCGTCGGCATCCAGGACATGGGCGCCGCGGGGCTGACCTGCTCGACGACCGAGATGGGATCGCGCGGCGGCGCCGGCGTCGAGATCGACGTCGCCCTCGTGCCGCAGCGCGAAGCGGGCATGACGCCGTACGAGATCATGCTGTCGGAATCGCAGGAGCGCATGCTGCTCGTCGCCAAGCCGGGCCGCGAAGCCGGAAGTCGAGCGCATCTTCGAGAAATGGGACCTGCATGCGGTCCGCATCGGCCAGGTGACCGACGACGGCATGCTGCGCGTGAAGGAGCGCGGCGCGGTCGTCGCCGAGATTCCGAACCGCGCGCTGACCGACGAGGCGCCGGTCTACAGGCGTCCGCTGACCGAACCGGACTATCTGCGCGAGGCGCAGCAGCTCGATCTGGACGCGCTCGAGCGGGCTCGGTCTGAAGCCGTCGCGCTACCGTGCGACGACGACTGTAGCGGCGACAGGCGTCCAGCCGAGCGATCACAACGCCGCGCTGCTCGCGCTGCTCGGCTCGCCGACCATCGCCAGCAAGCACTGGGTCTACCGGCAGTACGACCACATGGTGCGGACCAACACCATCAACCTGCCCGGCCTCGGCGCCGGCGTCGTCCGCATCAAGGGCACCGATCGCGCGCTGGCGATGTCGGTCGACGGCAACGGCCGCTACTGCTATCTCGATCCGTACCGCGGCGCGATGCTCGCCGTCGCCGAAGCGGCGCGCAACGTCGCCTGCTCCGGCGCGCGCCCGCTGGCCGCGACCAACTGCCTCAACTTCGGCAACCCCGAGCGGCCGGCGATCATGTGGCAGTTCGCCAAGGCGGTCGAGGGCATCGGCGCCGCGTGCCGCGCGCTCGACGTGCCGATCACCGGCGGCAACGTCAGCCTGTACAACGAGACCGACGGCAACGCCGATCTATCCGACGCCGACGATCGGCGTCGTCGGCCTGCTCGAGCATGCCGACCGCGTCGTCGGGCGGCGGTTCCAGGAATCGGGCGACGCAATCGTCCTGCTCGGCGAGGGGCGCGGCGAGCTCGGCGGCAGCGAATACCTGAAGGTGGTGCACGGTCTGGTGCGCGGCGTGCCGCCGGCGCTGGATCTGGAGGCCGAGCGCGCGCTGCAGGAGCTGCTGGTCGCGCTGGCAGGCGAGCGGCTGGTGCGATCGGCTCACGACTGCTCCGACGGCGGCCTGGCGGTGACGGTTGCGGAGTGCTGCTTCGAGACCGATCGGCATCGGCGCCGAGGTCTCGATCGGCGCGGTGGAGGTCGCGCGCGATCCGCGCGTGAACGTGGCGGCGGCGCTGTTCGGCGAGTCGGCGTCGCGCGTCGGTGATTTCCGTCGTGCCCGACGACGTGACGCGCGTGCTCGAGCAGGCGGCGGCGGCCGGCGTGCCGGCGCGGCGTCATCGGGCAGACCGGCGGGAACCGTCTGCGGATGGCCGTCGGCGGCGAGATCGTTGTCGATTCTGCCGTCGACGAGGCCGAGCGGGCCTGGTCGACGGCCATCGAGCAGTACTTCGCCAAGCGTGTGGCCTGAAAAACATGTTCGATAAATTCAAGGACGAGTGCGGCGTCTTCGGCATCTTCGGCCACCCCGAAGCGGCCAACATGACCTACCTCGGGCTGTACGCGCTGCAGCATCGCGGGCAGGAGAGCGCCGGCATTGCCGCATCGGACGGCCAGCAGGTGCGCATCTCGCGCGCGATGGGCTACGTCGCCGACATCTTCGACGGCGCGACGCTGTCGCCAAGCTGCCCGGGACCGATGGCGATCGGCCACGTCCGCTACTCGACGGCCGGCGAGAGCAAGCTGCTCAACGCGCAGCCGATCCTGATCGACTGCGCGCACGGGCAGATCGCCCTCTGCCACAACGGCAACATCGTCAACGCGCGCGAGCTGCGCGACGAGCTCGTGCAGCAGGGGTCGATCTTCCAGTCGAACAGCGATACCGAGGTGATCCTGCACCTCTACGCGCGCTCGAAGGCGCGGAGCATCGACGATGCGATCGTCGAATCGGTGGCGCAGGTGCAGGGCGCGTTCTCGCTGGTGATGCTGACGCGCGATCGCCTGATCGCGGTCCGCGATCCGCACGGCTTCCGGCCGCTCGCGCTCGGGCGGCTTGGACGATGCCGTACGTCGTCTGTTCGGAGACGTGCGCGATGGATCTCATCGGCGCCACCTACGAACGCGATGTCGAGCCCGGCGAGGTCCTGATCATCTCGGCCGACGGCGTGCGCTCGATCAAGCCGTTTCCGCCGGCGCCGCTCGCGCACTGCATCTTCGAGCACGTCTATTTCGCCCGGCCCGACAGCTACGTCTTCGGACGCAGCGTGAACGAAGTGCGAACCGAGCTCGGGCGCGTGCTCGCGCGCGAGCAGCCGGTCGACGCGGACGTCGTCGTGCCGGTGCCCGACTCGGGCGTCTGCGCGGCGATGGGATTCGCCGAGCAGTCGGGCGTGCCGCTGCGGATGGGGCTGATCCGGAATCACTACGTCGGCCGCACATTCATCCAGCCGCAGGCGTCGATCCGGCACTTCGGCGTCAAGGTGAAGCTGAACCCGGTGCGCAGCGTCCTGGACGGCAAGCGCGTGATCCTGGTCGACGATTCGCTCGTGCGCGGGACGACGAGCCAGAAGATCGTGAGGATGGTGCGTGCCGCCGGCGCGAAGGAAGTGCACGTCCGCATCAGCTGCCCGCCGACGATCTCGCCATGCTTCTACGGCGTCGACACGCCGCGAAAGTCGGAACTGATTGCGGCGACGCATACGCTGGACGAGATTCGCGAGTTCCTCGAGGCCGACAGCGTCGGCTACCTGAGCCTCGAAGGGCTGATGAGCGCGGTGGACACCGAGCGCCGCTCGTACTGCACGTCGTGCTACACCGGCGTCTATCCGGTGCCGTTCCCGCGCGACGAGGCCAGCTACCTGCAGCTCGCGCTCAAGCTCGATACGACGAAGAACGAACCAGTGGCCGGGTGATGTCGCTGAGACCGCAGAGCAGGCAGAGGTCACGAGAGGCTGCACGCCGCGCTGAGCGCCACTACGACCTCAGTGTCTTCCTCTGTGTCCTCTGCTGCCCTCTGCGTCCTCTGCGCGAGCGCCGCCGCGCAGGAACCTGCGGGCCCTCAGGCTGTCACGCCCGCGCAGCTCAGGCGGCGATCGCCAAGCTGGGTGATCTCGACTACGCCATCCGCACCACTGCCGCTCGCACCGTCCGCCGCACGGCGGCGTCGCAGGCGGTGCCGGCGCTCGTGCAGGCGGTCGCCGAGCAGGCCGACGGCTATGTCCGCTATCGCGCGCTGGTGCTGCTGACCGGCTTCAACGATCCGCGCACGAAGGACGCGATGCGCGAATCGCTGTCCAGCCCGAACGATCGGCTGCGCGCCGTCGCCTACAGCTTCTTCGAGCACAACCCCGATCCGAGCATGATCCCGGCGTTCCTGACCGCGCTCGACAAGGAGCAGGGCGAGTTCGTCCGGCCGGCGCTCGTGCGCGCGCTCGCCGCGCAGGGCACGGACCCGCGCGTCCGCCAGGCGCTGCTACGGGAGGTTGTCCGCGGCGAGGATTTCTTCCGCAGCGCCGTGATCGAAGCGCTCGGCGATTACAAGGCGGCGTACGCCTACGACGCGCTTGCCTCGATCGCAAGCCTCGACGGGCCGCTGCAGGACGATGCGGCGATTGCGCTCGGGAAGATCGGCGACAAGCGGGCGCTTGAACCACTGGCCGCGATCCAGCGGACCGCTCCGAAGCCGATGCAGCCGTCGATCGCGGCGGCGATCTGTCTGCTCGGCATCAATTGCGAGTCGCATCAGGGCTATCTCACCGACGTCCTGAAGTTCGCGAACGAGAACGCCGGCTTCCAGGAGCTTCTGCGCGGCGCCGCGGCAGGGCTTGGCATCCTCGCGGTGGCGGGCCACGCCGAAGCGGCAGCAGCGCTTGCCACGGCCGGCACCGGGTCGGCGAACGATGCGACGCGGGCGCCGGTGGCGCTGGCGCTCGCGACCGTGGCCCTGCGCAACACGCCGTTGATCCTGACCCTGCTCGAGAAACACGAAGACCAGGCGAGCGCGATCGCGCTCCTCGCCGAAGGCTTCGACATGCTCGAGGAAGATCTCGAAAAGGAGCGGTTCTTCGCCTTCGTCCGCCGGACCTACTGGGGATCGCCGGAAGGCTCGCCGCGCCGCGCGCTGATGCAGACCCTCATCGGCAAGCTGGACTTCTGATCGTGAGCGACTACAAAGCGGCTGGCGTCGACATCGATGCCGGCAACGAGACCGTCCGCCGCATCAGGTCGCTCGCCCGCTCCACCTTCACATCCGGCGTTCTATCCGAGATCGGCTCGTTCGGCGGGCTCTTCCGCCTCGACCGCGAGCAGCTACCAGGAGCCGGTGCTCGTGTCGAGCGCCGACGGCGTCGGGACCAAGCTCAAGGTCGCGTTCATGACCGGTCGTCACGACACGGTCGGCGGCGACCTCGTCAACCACTGCGTCAACGACATCCTCGTTCAGGGCGCGGAGCCGCTGTTCTTCCTCGACTACCTGGCGACCGGCAAGCTGTCGCCCGCTGTGGCGGAGCAGGTGGTCGCCGGCATCGCGCGCGCGTGCCGCGAAAACGGCTGCGCCCTGATTGGCGGCGAGACCGCGGAGATGCCCGGGTTCTACGCCGACGGCGAATACGACATCGCCGGCTTCATCGTCGGGGTCGTCGAGCGTGCGAAGGTCGTCGATGGCCGCGGCGTCGTGCCCGGCGATGTGCTGATCGGCCTGCCGTCCGCCGGGCTGCACACCAACGGCTACTCGCTGGCTCGCCGCGTGTTTTTCGAGATCGCCGGCTGGACAGCCCGACACGCTACGTCAAGGAGCTCGGGATCCACCGTCGGCGACGCGCTGCTCGCGCCGCACCGGTCGTATCTGAAGCTGGTTCAGCCGCTGCTCGCACGCGACCAGATCAAAGGGATGGCGCACATCACCGGCGGCGGGATCACCGAAAACCTGCCGCGCGTGCTGCCCGAGGGATGCGCTGCGGAGATCGACCTCCAGTCGTGGCACGTGCCGCCGCTTTTCGACGTGCTGCAGGTGCGCGGCGGTATCTCGACCGACGAGATGTTCCGCGCCTTCAACATGGGCGTCGGCCTGGTGCTCGTCTGTGCGGCGCGCGACGCCCAGCGCGTCGTCAACATGCTGTCGCAGGCGGGCGAGCGGAATGCGTTCCGGCTCGGGTTCGTGGTCGCGGGCGACCGTTCGGTGCGGTACGTGTGACGCTCGGCGTCCTGATCTCCGGCCGCGGCAGCAACCTCCAGGCGATCATCGACGCTGTTGCCGACCGGCGGCTTGCCGGCGACGATCGCGGTCGTGATCTCGAACCGCGCCGGCGCGGCCGGGCTTGCAGCGCGCGCGCGATGCCGGCATCGACACGCTCTACCTGAATCCGCGCGAGTACGCCGATCGCGACGCTTACGACGCAGCGGTCGCCGACGCGCTCAAGGCACGGCACGTCGATCTCGTCTGCCTCGCCGGGTTCATGCGCCTGGTCGGCGCGCCGCTGCTCGATGCGTTTCCCAATCGGATCCTGAATATCCACCCGTCGCTGCTGCCCTCGTTTCCCGGCCTCGACGCGCAGCGGCAGGCGCTGGAGCACGGCGTGCGCGTCACCGGCGCGACCGTGCATCTGGTGACCTCCGAGCTCGATGGCGGCCCGATCGTGCTCCAGGCGGCCGTGCCGGTGCTGCCTGGCGACACGGTCGAGACGCTGTCGGCGCGCATGCTCGTCGAGGAGCATCGCATCTACCCCGAAGCGATCCGCATCGTGCTGCAGGGCGGCTGGACGCTTGCCGGCCGGCGCTTCGTTCGCGTAGCGGCATCATGACCTGGAGCGAGGAAGACTCCGCGATCTATCGCGCGATTGCCGCGGTGGCCGTGCCACGGCGCGACGAGATGATCGGCGGCGCTGGTTGCGGCGGCGCCGTTCGCGCCGGACGAGCCGATTAAGATCCTCGAGCTGGGATCGGGTGAAGGGCTGCTCGCGGCGGCATTGCTGGCGCGTTTCCCCAGCGCGTCGTTGACCGCTCTCGACGGCTCAGAGTCGATGCGCAGCGAGACCACGACACGGCTGGCGGAGTTTGGCGCGCGCGCACGAGTCGCGGCCTTCGAGCTGCCGACGCTCGACTGGTGGGATCGGATGTTCGGCGTCGACCTCATCGTCTCGTCGCTGGCGCTGCATCACCTGAACGACGCGAAGAAGCAGTATCTCTACAAGGCCGCTGCCGAGCGGCTGTCGCCGCGGGGCGCGCTGCTCATCGCCGATCTCATCGAACCGCAGCATCCGTCGACGCGCGACGCGGCGGCCGATCGCTGGGATGCCCTCGCGCGGCAGCAGGCCGAGTCGATGGGCGCGCCGGCACTGTTACCAGCGGTTTCTCGACGAGCACTGGAATCACTTCCGCTTTCCCGATGCGGCCGATCAGCCGGCGGCGCTGATGCATCACCTGGTGTGGCTGCGCCATGCGGGGTTCGTCGCGGTGGACTGCTGTCTGGATGGATGCCGGGCACGCCGTCTTCGGCGGCTTCAAGCAGGCTGCAGCGTCAGCACCGCGACCTCCGGCGGACAGTTGATCCGCACCGGCACGTAGATCGTTCCGACGCCGCGGCTCACGAACATCGTCGTCTTCTCGCGCCGGGCGAGGCCCGACGACCACCGGAAACTTCTGCGCCGCGACGGCGCCGACCAGCGGCAGCACGACCTGGCCGCCGTGCGTGTGCCCGGAGAGCACGAGCGGCACGTCGAGCGCCGCCGCCTTCGGCCAGCCGTCGAGGATCGTGCGCGAGCAGGATCGGTCGCCGGCGCCGCGCCGCGCACGAGCGCGGCGATGTCGGACGGCCGCTTGGTCCAGAAGCGGATGCCGACGAGATCGACCGGCTCCTTGCGGATCGTCAGGCGCGTCCGCGCGTCCTTCAGGACCTGGACGCCGTTCCTGGCGAGCGCGAGCGGCATGTCGTGATCGTCGTCGTGGTTGCCGAGGATGGCGAAGACGCCGTGCGGCGCCGAGAGCGCCGGCGAGCGCCTCCGCCGACGGCGCCACGTACTGCCGATCGCCCCAGGTGACGTAGTCGCCGCCGAGGACGATGAGATCGGGATGCTCGCTCATGAGCAGGGCGACGGCGCGCGCGACGTCGTCGTGGGCGACGAGCCGGCTGCGATGGACGTCGGTGATCAGGCCGATGCGCAGCCCGGCGAGCGCCGGGCGGCAGACCGGCGATCGGCACGTTCTCGCTGCGTGACGTCGAGCTCGTGCCGGCCGTACAGGATACCCGTACGCACCCGTTCCCGCGACCGCGCCGACGCCCGTGGCGAGCAGCGTCTTGAGGACCGCGCGTCGAGTGACGCCCATC
>CAVTHG010000005.1:545000-1078199 GCA_963734375.1 uncultured Acidobacteriota bacterium
GCAGCCTCGGGAGGTCGGCGTTGGTGGTAGAGAACTGAATGGACTAGGGGGCTTACCAGCTTACTGAATCCAATCAAACTGCGAATGCCAACGACACGTATCCCGGGAGTGAGACGGTGGGGGCTAAGCTTCATCGTCGAAAGGGAAACAGCCCAGACTATCGGCTAAGGTCCCTAACTTTGTGCTAAGTGGGAAAGGATCTGAAGACGCTCAGACAACCAGGAGGTTGGCTTAGAAGCAGCCATCCTTTAAAGAAAGCGTAATAGCTCACTGGTCAAGCGGCTTTGGGCCGACAATCCAACGGGGCTTAAGCACAAGACCGAAGCCATAGAATAGACGCGGACCTGCGGGTCTGCATATTGGTAGAGGAGCGTTCTCACAGCCGTGAAGCCAGACTCGTAAGGACTGGTGGAGTGGTGAGAAGTGACCCTGCCGGCATAAGTAGCGATAAGAAAGGTGAGAATCCTTTCCACCGTAAGCCTAAGGTTTCCTGAGGAAGGTTCGTCCGCTCAGGGTTAGTCGGGTCCTAACGCGAGGCCGAAAGGCGTAGCGGATGGATATCTGGTTAATATTCCAGAACTACCTCGAAGACGTTATCACGATGGGGAGACGCAGGAGGCTATGTGAGCCTACGATTGGACGTGTAGGTTTAGACATGTAGGGGGATCCGCCAGGCAAATCCGGTGGGTCATATTCCCTGAGGTGTCATAGCGAGGGCCGTAAGGCCCGCAAAGTCACAGACGCCACGCTGCCGAGAAAATCCTCTAAGGAGTCTTTTGGGTACCCGTACCGCAAACCGACACAGGTAGGCGAGGAGAAAATCCTCAGGTGCGAGTGAGAACCCTCGTTTAGGAACTCGGCAAACTCACCCCGTAACTTCGGAAGAAGGGGTACTCCGTTAGCGTTAGTGGCCTCGCGCCACGAAGCGTGAGGGAGTTGCAATAAAGAGGCCCAAGCAACTGTTTACTAAAAACACAGGGCTATGCTAAGTCGAATACGACGTATATGGCCTGACGCCTGCCCGGTGCCGGAAGGTTAAAGGGAGAGGTTAGCCGCAAGGCGACGCTTCGAGCTGAAGCCCCGGTAAACGGCGGCCGTAACTATAACGGTCCTAAGGTAGCGAAATTCCTTGTCGGGTAAGTTCCGACCTGCACGAATGGCGTAATGATTTGGGCGCTGTCTCAACGAGGGGCACTGCGAATTTGTGGTACCGGTGAAGACGCCGGTTGCCCGTGACTAGACGAAAAGACCCCGTGCACCTTTACTACATCCTAGTAGTGAATGCTGACGTGTTATGCGCAGGATAGGTGGGAGACTTTGAACCCGGGATCTCGGTCTCGGGGGAGTCAACGGTGAGATACCACCCTTAACACTTCGGCGTTCTAACCTCGTTCTGTCATCCAGATCAGGGACACTGCTAGGTGGGTAGTTTGACTGGGGCGGTCGCCTCCTAAAGTGTAACGGAGGCGCGCGAAGGTTCGCTCAGGCTGTTTGGAAATCAGCCATAGAGTGCAAAAGCAGAAGCGAGCTTGACTGCGAGTCCTACAAGACGAGCAGGTGGGAAACCAGGCTTTAGTGATCCGGTGGTTCCGCGTGGAAGGGCCATCGCTCAACGGATAAAAGGTACGCCGGGGATAACAGGCTGATCCTAGCCAAGAGTTCACATCGACGCTAGGGTTTGGCACCTCGATGTCGGCTCATCACATCCTGGAGCTGTAGCAGGTTCCAAGGGTCCGGCTGTTCGCCGGTTAAAGTGGTACGTGAGCTGGGTTTAGAACGTCGCGAGACAGTTCGGTCTCTATCTGTCATGGGCGCAGGAGATTTGCGTGGGGCTGTCCTTAGTACGAGAGGACCGGGATGGACGGACCTCTAGTGTACCGGTTATCGCGCCAGCGGTAGCGCCGGGTAGCTACGTCCGGAAGGGAGAAACGCTGAAGGCATCTAAGCGTGAAACCCTCCACAAGATGAGATCTCCCGAGCCGTAAGGCTCCTAAAGGCTCCTGGAAGATGACCAGGTGATAGGTCGGGTGTGTAAGCGCAGTGATGCGTTGAGCTTACCGATACTAATCAGCCGTGAGGCTTGACCATAAATTCTGTTTCTACATGACGCATGCACGCAGAAACCGCTGCGTGACGTGGTTCGGAGAAACTACCGTTTGCAGAATATTCAGTTGTCGCAGCCGACAGCTCGCAGCCATCAGCCCTCACTGATCGCCGACAGCTGAACGCTGACAGCTCTTTGAAGAGATTGTCTGGGACGATCCACCGACGCGCCTGACGGCGATTCGGCGGCCAGCCGTGAAGTGGCTGGTCACCGAAGCTTGCCAACGCAAGCGAAGGCGGAACCCCAGGCAGCAAGTTTGCCGGTGGTCATAGGATCAGGGTTCCACCCGTTCCCATTCCGAACACGGAAGTTAAGCCTGATACCGCCGATGGTACTGCATGGGAAACTGTGTGGGAGAGTAGGTCGCTGCCGGCATTATTCCTTAAGCCCGTGTGAGAAATCACAGCGGGCTTTCGTTTGTACGCCGGCAGCTGAATTAAGAATTCGGAATTGAGAATTAAGAATTCGTTGATCACAGCCGGCGAATTCGAGCACGAATTCTAAATTCCTAATTCTTAATTCTTAATTCCCCCGCGGGCGACGGCGATCGCTCTGCCCGCCCACACGCGCAAGCTCCGGCGCGCTCTCGAGCACGTCGAGCGGCACGGCGTAGTACGCGCATCGTGCCGCCGCGGCCCGCCGGTACGGCCGGAACGCGGCCATCCCCGCCGCCTCGTAGTCGGCGCGGCTCGAATCGTCGACTTTGAGATAGAGCGTGTCGCGCGCGAGGAGGCCGAAGAACACGCCGGCGTGATACAGGCCGACGCCGCCGAACATGACTGCGGGGCGTGACGTCGCCGAGCTCCTCGAGCTGATCGAGGACGAACCGACTTGAATGCGTCGCTGACCTTCAGCGACCGCAGCTTTTTCGCCGGCGAGCGAGTCGCCGGTCGAGTGCCTCCGGCCACGCCCGAATGCTACTACGCGACCGGGCAGTCGAGCCCGGGCCGGACGAACGCCCGCGCATCGGGAAAGCGCTGTTCCAGGCCGCAGGTCGAGCTCGCCCAGGATCGCGATCAACGGGTCGATCCGATCGACGCCGAACGTCCCGCGCAGCATCTCCAGCGCCGCGCGCGACCGATCGATCGACACGATTGCCAGCTTCGCGCACCCGCGGCGCGTCGTCGCTGCGCGGCCCGCCGGCGCAGTCGCTGGCAGCGCTGACGAGCGCGCGGAAGATCTTCATGTAGATGCGCAGGTGGTACCACACCACCACTTCCTCCGGCGATGGCAGGCCAGAAGGCGACCGCGACGGCCGGCGCGAGCCGAGCTGCAGCGCGACGGCAACAGCAGGAGCTCCGACGGGCGGCGTAGTCCAGCGCGCGCTCGGCCAGCGGGTCGTCGGTGCGGACGCCTGATTGCCCCGGCGGATGCGCGAGCAGCTCGTCCAACTCGTCGGTCCGGAGCCCCTCGATCGCGGCAGAGCTGGCGCGTGAACGCGAACGGCTTCGTCCATGTTGGCGAAGGTCTCCTCGTCTTCCGTCCTGCCGCGCTTCTTGCGAAACGCCTCGACGCAGAGGAAGCCGAGACATCGCTGCGTGACCGGACAGTAGTCGCACCATTCGTCGCAATAGTGGTGAACGCCCGGGATGATCCGCGGGTCCTGCGCGATGGCGAGAAACTGTGCGTTCATGCGTCGACCTCCACTGTCGAGAATCGGCGACCGGCAATCGGCCGCTCACGAGCGCCGCTGCCATCCGCCGGCGATGCGCTGCAGCCATGCACGGACGCCGCGTGCGCGCCGGCGCGGTTCGTCACATTCGAGCGTCGACAGCGCGCCGGCGGCGATCTCCGGTTCGTCGAACCCAGGGCGCACGAAATCCACGGCATGCGGAAATCGCCGCGCGAGCCCCTCGTCAATCCGGTCGAGCAACTGGCGCGTCTGCCGCAGCCGGGCATCGGGCGGCGCCTGGCCGACGAGCAGCAGCGTGTCCCACGCGCGCTGCGATTCGGCGATCGCCAGACGCGCGACTTTGGCCGATCCATTCCAGTCGTTCTGTATCGGGTCCTCGTCCAGGCCCGTCCCGTCCATTCGGGCGACTCCGTCCAGCGACCGGTCGATCTTCGCCGCCACCATGCCGGCATACCAGCCAATTGTCGCGAGCGCCTCGCGCACCGACGGCGGCCACTCGTGAAACGGCGCCAGCGCCTCGAGGCTCGAGACGAGACCGACGGCCGCCTTCGTGTAGGCGAACGCCAGTTCATGCAGCGGATCGGCCTCGATCGCGGCATCGACCCGGGCACTCGCCGCGGCCGCGCTTTCGCGAGCGCGCCTCCGCGCGCACCTGTTCGAAGTCGATCCCTTCGCGTTCGCACCAGTCCTTCAGCAGTTCGAAGGTCCTCGCGAAGTTGCGCCCGACGGCCTCGAGCACGTCCTCGTCCGGATGCCGCATCTCGTCGTCTCGCATCTGGCGAAACGTCAGACAGCGATCGGTGAACGCGCACTGCTCGCACCGGCGATGGCAGTAGTTGTAGATGCCAGGGATCAACCGCGGATCTGAAGCGTCCGCGACGTCGTGTTCGCCTGCTTCGTCCATGTTCCCGCACGGTCTGCAAGAACTGTTCAGTCCTTTTGGCGGCGGATTCCGAGCGCGCAGCGCGTTATCTGCGGGTAGTGTGCGGCCAACCGGGAAGGAGTTACCCCAAGCAGCGCGGATTGATCGATAGCTTGGAGCGATGAAGGCTGGAAGCGGCGCGGGAGAACGCTCGATCTGACGTGTGCGTTGGCGGCGTTCGATCCGTCCAAACGCGAAGATCGGAGACGGCGATCGCGCCGTCTCCGGCGAAGCGTGCGTTAGAGCCCGGCCAGGATGGCCAGGATCTGGTTGAGCAGCGCCGCGAGGCCGCCCGGGTTATCGAGCAGTCCGGCGACTGCGCACAGGAGGTTGCCCAGCAGGTTGCCCGCGCCCGGAATGGCCGTGATGTTCAAGACGACTTGGTTCAGGTGTATCGCGAGACCGAGCAGGTTGAGATCGAGTGGACCGAGTACCAAATTCAGGATGGGACAAGTGGCCGCGACAGTGACGCCGGGAACGGCCGTCGCGCCCGCGCCCTCCTGAGAGGCGACGACTGGTAACGCTACGGTCTGCAACCCGGTCGTCAGTACGTTACCCAGCGAATCGGTCACGGTCCCGCTGACCGTGCCGACGGCGAGCAGCTTACCGTTATCGTTGACGAACCTCTGCAGCGTGAAGGTCCCCGCGAATTTTTCGCTGGTGGGATTGGCGAGGGTACCGCCAATCCCGGTAATCGGGATCTCCAGGCTGCTGGCGTTCTTCGATTTCGCCTGCGCCTGAGCCACTGGTGTCATCACCGGGGCGAGCGCGATGGCGGTAGCGAGCGTAAGGGCGGTTGCGATTCGATACATACTCAGGGTCTCCTTTGGGTTCCGTGTCATCCGCCCACCTTACGCGTTCGGAGCGCCGTCGAGTTGCGCGCGACTCTTGGCGCTGACGTGTCTTTGTTGGCGAAACCGCGAGCTGAGCGGGTCAGGCGCGCTTCGACGCGGCGTGTTCGTGCTGCAGCGCATTGCGCAGCCCCTTCGGGCTGACGCCGAATCGGGCCTTGAACGCGCGGCAGAAATGACTCGGATCGTTCCAGCCGACCGCCGCCATCACTTCCTTGATGCTGAGAAACGTGGTCTGCACGAGCTCGTAGGCGCGGCGCAGCCGCAGCTCGCGCACGAACGACGCCGGCGATCGCCCGGTCTGCTCGCGGAACAGGCGCGTCAGGTACGACGGCGACATGTTCACCGCGCGCGCCAGCTGGTCGATCCGGCAGGGCTCTGCCAGGCGCGCCTCGAGCCGCGCGATGACGTGGCTGATACGGATGTCCTGCGGCCGCGACATGCTCAGGCAGACTTCAATGTGCGTACCGGTCTACCTGTCCGCTCAAGCATCGGCACGAATTTCGACGGAGCGGGCCGCGGTTGGCATCACGCTTGGATAGCTCCATCCCGAAATGCAGCAACAATTACTGGAGTCCGGCGCCCACCTCCTCGAAGTCGATCGCAAATGCGTCGTCTGTGAGTGGACGGGGACGCTGCAGGAAAGTGCCGACACACCCGAGATCGACGGCGAATGCCCGGCGTGCCACGCGCCGACCGAGCGGCTGCGCGTGCGGCGGCTGTGGGAGAAGACTCCCAACGTCCACGCGGCGGCCCTGGGCCGGCTCGGGGGACTCAAGGGTGGGCCCGCACGGGCCGCGGCGCTCTCGCCGAAACGGCGGCGCGAGATCGCGCGCGCCGCGGCCGCCGCACGCTGGAAGCGGAGGTGACGGAGGAGCCGGCGCGGTTTGTCGGCACCGCCGGCTGGAACATCCCGCGCGCCCACCGCGAGCGTTTCGCGGCGGCCGGCTCGCAGCTGCAGCGGTATGCGTCTCGGCTCAACGCTGCCGAGATCAACTCATCGTTCTATCGATCCCATGCGGCCGCCACCTATGACCGGTGGGCGACGTCGGTTCCCGAGTCGTTCCGTTTCGCCGTCAAGATCCCGAAGCTGATCACCCACGACCGTGCCCTCACACGCGCGCGCGATCCGCTCGCAAAGTTCGTCGACGAGATCGCCGGCCTCGGGCCCAAACTCGGGCCGCTGCTCCTGCAGTTGCCCCCATCCTTCGCCTTCGAACCGCGCCGCGTCGGGCGTTTTCTCGATTTACTCCGCCGCCTTCACGGCGGCGCGGTCGTGTGCGAGCCGCGCCACGCCTCCTGGACGTCGGCTGCCGCGAGTCGAACGCTCCAATCCTTCAGCATCGCGCGCGTCGCTGCCGATCCACCGCGCGTGGAGGGGCTGGATGAGCCAGGCGGCGCGGGCAATCTGGTCTATTACCGCTGGCATGGGTCGCCGCGTACGTACTTTTCACCCTATTCAGTCGCAGCGATCGATCGATTGGCAGATGAGATAACGGCTCAGAAGGCGGAGACCTGGTGCATCTTCGACAACACCGGCTCCGGAGCGGCGGCCGCGAACGCGCTGGATCTCAGCGCGACGATCGCCGCGGGACGGCGTTCCGCTCCTTCCGCACGCCGGACACGATGATGTCAATCAGCGCCGCGGCGGGGAGAGAGCTCAATGTCGCGGTTCCGGAGTCGCTCAGCTCATAGGCGACGACGATGTTCACCAGGTGCCATGCGGACAACGCGCCGAGCTGCTTGCGGAGCAGCGCCTCGCCCTTCTCGTAAACCGAGAACGGGTCGAGGACCGCTGTGGTGCCCGGCTGCGTCGTCACTGACGTTCCAGGTGCGGGACCGGAGAACAACGGCGGCGGTGTCTGCTCGATGACGATCTCGGCAGGCCCGTCAAGCGCACGCTTCAATGCGCCCTCGAGGTACACAGGCGAAACGCCCGTTGCCCAGTACGCCGTATCGACCCGGTTCGGCTGCGTTGTCTCGCGGCCGGAACGTAGTGGTTCGCCACCGTCGAGCGGCACGAACTCGATCCAGCCCTGCCATGTGCCTCCCGGCATCGGGCTTCCACACGCGCGCGCCTCGTAAAGCGTGCCGTCCGGACCCGTCACCGATTGTTGGTACCGCAACAGCGTCTCGGCCATTCAGCGTGCTCCTCGGCGTGGGGACTGCAAAAAGACCACCGTCGGCGGTGCCGCGTCGAAGCGCGTTGAATCTGTGAGTTTTCGAAAAAATATCGTCGGGCTAGGAGGGTCAATCGTGGGGTGATAATTACACAGCGCTGACGCTGATCCGTTCTCAGGCTCGACGTTATCGTGCGCGACGTGCTCGCTTTGCCTTCTTTCGCCCTGCCGCCTTGCGCGCTCCCGGCTCCCTGACTGCAGCTGTTCGCGTTGCGGCTTTCTTCGCGGGCGCCTTCGGCGTCGCGCCGGGTCGCTTCGATTTTGGCAGCGTCGCCACCACGAGCTCGTAGGAACTCCTGACCAGCGACTCCAGCTCGCGCCGGTCGAGCACGTCGCCGAGCTCCTGCTCCTGCACCCACATGTTTCTTGCCATGTACGGCGCCGGGATGATGCCGGGCCGTTCAATCAGCTCGCCAAACGACTCGGGTGTGCATTTGAACGCGACCGAATGTGGCCGCTCCAGGTCGACGACAGTGAACATCTTGCCGGCGACGCAGAAGCACAGGTCGTGGCCCCACTTGATGTCTTCGGTGACTTCCGGCAGCGTCCGGCAGATCGTTCTCAGGGTGTCGACGGTCATCGGCGTCCCTCGGGCAGAAACAGCTCTTTGATGATGACGTCGCGCAACTCGTTGTCAACCGCGCGCGTCGTCCGCTTCGCATCCCGCTTCGAGCTCACGTCGGTGTTGAACGAGACGATGTAGCCCGATGCCGAAGGGCGGTGGATGTACAGGTGCGAGATGAAGCCATTCTGATCGCCGCTGTGGCCGACCAGCTCGACGCCGCCGTGCCGCTCGATGAAGCACGACAACCCGGCCTGCACATCGTCGCCGCTGCCGCCCTCGCCGTCGGCCGCGCGGATCTGCGGCGTGAACATCTCGTCGACCGACGCGCGCTTCAGCACCTCTTTCTCGCCGGCAGCGCCCGCGCCGCCAATCAGAAACGCCAGCCATTTCGCCATGTCGCCGAGCGGTGCGTTCAGCCCGCCGTTCGACACCGTGATGCCGCTGTCGAAATCGAACCGCTGCTCCTTCACCCCTTCGTCATTGCCTGTATAGCTGTGCGATCGGTGCGCGGCGAGGTGGTACGGCGCGCGGTCGAAGAAGCTGCGCGACATGCCGAGCGGCATGAAGATGTTCTTGGCGATGTAGACCTCGTAGTGGTCGCCCGACAGCTCCTCGATGATCCGGCCGAGGAAGATCACGCCTGGGTTCGAGTAGCGATACTGGCTGCCCGGTTTGAACAGCAGCTCGGTGTAGGGGAACATCGCCACGACCTGCTCCCAGCGCGTCGGCTCGAAGGGATGCCAGGGCTGGTCGCCGCCCCACGGCCATGTGCCGGCGCGGAAGCCGGCGCTGTGCGACATCAGGTGGCGGATCGTGACCTGCGACATGTCGCCGAACGGGTTGTGGACCTGCCGCAGCTCGGGCACGTAGTTGATCGCCGGATCGTCCAGCTTCAGCAGCCCGCGATCGCGCAGCTGCATGATCGCGACGCCGGTGAACGTCTTGGTGATCGACGCCCAGTGGAAGATCGTGTCCTCGTCGACGCTGCGGCGCGCGTCGCGGTCCTGGTATCCCTCGAACGGCCTTGTGCACGACGCGGCCGTCCTTGACGAACATCAGGCTGCTGCCGACGATGCCTGCCTGCTGCACGCGCTGACGATACACGGTGGCGACACGCGACCAGGCGTCGGCCGCGGGCGCCGGCTGAAAAGCGAGGGCCGATGCGAGAAGGGCGGGAATAAGCGCGCGAAGCACGCCTATTCGTATCGCAATGCGTTGACCGGATCAAGGCGTGTCGCCCGGCGGGCCGGCAGGAAGCAGGCGGCGAGCGAGACGAACGCGAGCAGCGCGGCGATGAGCGCGAGCGTCGTGCTGTCGCGGGTGCCGCTCTGGACCAGGATGCTCTGCAGCAGGCGCGCAACGCCGACTGCGCCGCCGATGCCGATGCCGAGGCCGATGGCAAGCTGCAGGAGCGCGCTGCGTAGGACGAGCCACCAGACCTGCGGCGCCGGGCGCCCAGCGCCATCCGCACGCCGATCTCCTGTGTCCGCTGCGAAACAGAGTACGCCGTGACCGCGTAGAGCCCGACCGCCGACAAGCGCGAGCGCAATCAATGCGAACACGCCGAACATCGTGCCGAACACCTGGTACTGCCATCGTCCCTGCGCGAGCGCCGCGTCGAGCGTCATGATGCCGAAGAGCGGCAGATCGGGATCGATGGCGCGCACTTCCTCGCGCACCGACGCCGTCAGCGCCGCCGGATCGCCGGCTGTGCGCAGCATCAAGAGCGCAAACGCCGGCGCCTGCGCGCGCAACGGGACGTAGACGACCGGGTCGGGCGAGCGCTTCCTGGAAGTTGCGCTGGCGCACCGTCGGCGCGATGCCGACGATGGTCGGCGACGATCGGCGGCGCGGGCGGCGCCATCGGCGACGGCTCTGCCGTCGAGCTGAATCCGCCTGCCGATCGGGTCTTCGCCGGCGAAATGCATCGCGACGAATCGCTGGTTGACGATCGCCGCCTCGTGGCCCGGCAGTGCCGTCGAGCGCGTCGAACGCGCGGCCGCGCGGACAGCTGCAGGCCCGCGGTTTCGAAGTAGCGCGACCCGATCAGCACCTGCGTCACCGTCTGCGGCTGCTCGCCGGCCGTTGACCTCGCGTCCCTCGACCACCAGCTGCCGCGCCGTCCCGCCGCCAAGCGGCGGGTTCGTGGCGATCGAGGCGGCCTGCACGTTGCCGAGCGCGGCGAGCCGTTCGTCCAGCCGCTGGTAGAAATCGCGCCGCGCTTCTGGCGTTGGATATTTGCGGTCCGGCAGCTGCAGCCGCATGGTGAGGACGTGCGCCGTCTCGACGCCGGCGTCGCGCTGGTAGATGACCAGCAGGCTGCGCATCATGAAGCCGGCGCCCGAGAGCAGCACCAGCGTCAGCGCCAGCTCGACGACGATGAGCGCGCTGGTCCAGCGGCGGGCGCGAAGGCCGGAGCCGGATCGGCCGCCCTCCTTCAGCACCTCGTTGATGTCGGTCTTCGACACGTGCAGCGCCGGCGCGAGGCCGAAGATGATGCCGGTGCCGAGGCAGATCGCCGCGAGGAAGGCGAAGACGCGGCCGTCGAAGGTGAACTGGATCCAGTACGGCTTGCCGACGTCCGGCGACCGCGGCGTCGAACAGCCGGATGCCGATCATCGACGAGGCCGAGGCCGAGCAGCGCCGCCGATGATCGCGAGCAGCACGCTCTCGACCAGCAGCTGCCGGACGATGCGGCAGCGCGTGGCGCCGAGCGACACCCGCACCGAGATCTCGCGCGCGCGGTTCGCCGAGCGCGCGAGCAGCAGGTTGGCGACGTTCGCGCAGGCGATGAGCAGCACGAAGCCGACGGCGCCCATCAGCGACAGGAACATCAGCTTGATCGGGCCGCCGTTGTACACGCTCGTTGAAGGTCATCACCGACGGCGTGATGTCCTTGTTGGTGGCCGGGAAGTCGTGCGCGAGCCGGCTGGCGATCGGCGTTCAGCTCGGCGCTGCGCCTGCGCCGGCGTAACCCCGTCGGCGAGCCGGCCGAAGACCTCGAGGTTGCGCGCATCGCGCTTCTGCTCGGCGAGCCCGGGCAGGTGCGCGAGCGGCATCCACAGATCCGCGCTGCTCGGAAACTTGAATCCTTCCGGCATCACGCCGATGACCGTCGCCGGCAGCTCGTTGACCTTGATCGTGCGGCCGACGACAGTCGGGGTCGCTGCCGTAACGGTTCTTCCAGATGCCGTTGCCGAGGAGCACCACCGGCGCGCGCGCCGGGCCGATCGTCTTCGGGCCGGAAGTCGCGGCCGATGATCGGCCGTTCGCCGATCAGCGTGAACGCGTTCGCCGAGATGTACGGCCCGCCGAACCGTTCCGGCGCCCGCCCCTCGTCGCTCACGTTCATCGTCTGCGCGGCTGAAGGCGGCCAGGCCGGCGAAGGCGCGGGTGCCGGTGCGCCAGTCCTCGAAATCGAGGTACGAGCATGCATGCGATCGCGGTTGCGCGCGTCGCGTGTGCCGAGCGCCATGATCCGGTCGGGCTCGTCGAACGGCAGGCCGCGAATCAGGACGGCATTCACGAACGTGAAGACCGTGCTGTTGACGCCGATGCCGAGCGCGAGCGCGACGACGGCGACGGCCGTGAACCAGCGATCCTTGACCAGGAGGCGAACGGCGAACCGAAGGTCCTGCAGCAGGCTCATGGCTGTCCTGAAGCACGTGGATCAGGCTGAGCGACTCGGCGCGCGAGTGACGAGCGTTCAGCCTGCGGCGAGATTGGGGGCGGCGTGCGCCTCAGGCGCGGCCGGACCGGCTTGAGGAGCAGATCCTGGAAGTCGAAGCTGAAGTCGGTGGCCGGCGACACCGCGCGCATCTTCGCCTGGTCGATCGAGCCGTCCGGGTTCAGCGCGAAGCGTGACAAAGGCGTCGGCGCGCAGTTCGCGGTCGCGCCAGCGGGCGACGAAGGTGTCGTACTGCCAGTGCTCGAGATCGGCGACGAGCAGCGGCGTGTGGGAGAAGCGCATCACCAGCCGGTCGTTCTCCTCCGCGATCGTGATGTCGCCGTACCACGCGTCCCGATAGGTGCCGGCGTACTGGGCTGGAGGAAGTGACGGCTTCGACTGGGCGTTCCGCGTCGTCGCCGCGTTCTTTTCGATCGCCGCCGTCGCCGCCTGGATGCGTTCGACCGTGCGCTTGTAGCCGTCGATCCAGTCGAACGCCGGCGCGCCGAGATAGTGATCGAGGATGCGGAACGCAATCGAGTCGAATGCCGCACCCGACTCCTGGTTGGTGAGGACGGCAACGCCGACGTTGAGGTCGGGAATCATCGCCACCCGCGACAGGAATCCGGGCAGGCCGCCGGTATGCATCAGCACCTTGTGGCCGCGATAGTCGCGCACGTCGAAGCCGAGCGCGTAGCCGTGAAAATTCATCTTCAGCGGCGCGAGCTCCGGCGGCGGATCGCCGATCGGCATCGGCGTCACGATCGTCGTCAGCTGTTTGGCGGTCGCGGCGGAGAACAGCCGCGATCCGTCGGCGAGCTTGCCCTCCGACAACTGGACGCGGAGCCACTTTCCCATGTCCTCGGCCGACGAGAGGATGCCGCCCGCGGGGTTGGTGTTGTCGCTGTCGAACGGCTTGATCGGCCGGACCTTGCCGTCAACCGGCGCGTGCGTCGTGGCCACGTTGCCGCCGGCCGACGACGCCGAGAGGCGTACGTTGCTGCCCGTCATCCCGACCTTCGCGAGGATCCGCGTCGAGACGAACGTCTCCCACGACTGCCCGCTGACCGCCTCGATCAGCTCGCCCGCGACCAGATACAGAACGTTGTCGTACGCGTAGGTCGTGCGAAAGCTCGCCTCCGGCTGGATGAAACGCAGGCGCCGAGCGACTTCCTTGCGGTCGTAGGTCGAGGTCGGCCACCAGAGCAGATCGCCCGGCGCCCAGCCCGAGCCCGCTGCGGTGCACCAGCAGGTCGCGCACCGTGAGCTCGCGGGTGACGAACGGATCCCACATCGCGAACCCCGGCAGGTAGCGCACGACCGGCGCATCCCATTCGATCTTGTTCTCCTCGACCAGCAGGCCGAGCGCTGTGGCGGTGAACGCTTTCGTGTTGGACGCGATGCCGAAGAGGGTTCGGGCATCGACCGGCGTCGGCTCGCCGAGCTTCCGAACGCCGTAGCCCTTCGCCACGACCACCTGGTCGTCCTTGACGACGGTGAGGGCGATCCCGGGAACCTCGAAGGTCTGGAGCGCGCGCGCGACCCAGCGATCGAGGTCGGGCGGCTGCGCCGACGCCGGCCCGGCCAACGTGACGACGATCAGCAGGCAGGCCGAAAGGTGTCGAAGCATGCGGGGAGGTTACACTGAAAACATGGCCGATCGAACTCTGACCCCGGAGCAGCATCACGTCCTGCGCGAGCACGGCACCGAACGTGCCGGCTCGAGCCCGCTCAACCAGGAAAAGCGCGCCGGCATGTTCCGCTGCGCCGGCTGCGGCGAGCCGCTGTTTACGTCCGACACCAAGTTCGAGAGCGGAACGGGATGGCCCAGCTTCTTTGCGCCGCTCGATCAGGCGGTGGAAACGACCACCGACTCGAGCTACGGGATGACGCGGACCGAAGTCCACTGCGCGAAGTGCGGCGGCCATCTCGGGCACGTGTTTCCGGACGGCCCGAGGCCGACGGGGCAGCGCTACTGCATGAACGGCGTCGCGCTGGAGTTCGAGCCCAAGGCCGCAGCGGACGAGAAGTAGCGGCTCGAGTTGGAAGTCTGGATGTCCCCAACTTCTGATTTCAGACTTCTGACTGGTCAGCGCGGGCAGGTCGTCGGCTGGCCGTTCAATCCTTCGCGATCGCGCTCGAAATGCGCGCTGATCGACGTGCCGATGTAGTCGACCCGCACGACGTAGAGCGAGTCGTAATCACCAGAGGTCCACGCGGGCACGACCGCGCGGCCGCCGTGGGCGTTCATGATGTTCTGGACGACCTTCTGGAGCTGCTGGTGTTCCCACGCGACGAAGATGGTCGCATTCGCCTTGCTCGCGGTAATCAGCGCCGCCTTCAGCGACGAGATGTCGTTGTAGCCGTATTTGGTCCGGACATTCATGCCGAGCCGGATGGCCGTCGGCTCGATCGTGGCCAGCGGGCGAACGTAATAGAAGCTGCCCGCCGCATCTGAAATCTGAACCGCCGGGTTGGGAGCATAGATATAGTTGGGCTTGCCGAATTTGGCGATCAGCACGTCGGGCAGGGCGAGAGCGCGGTTGAGACCCTGACAGGTGATTTGACCGTAGCCGCCGGACGGTTTTTCGCCGTGGCGCATGAACACAATCGTTTGTTGAGCATGTGCCTCGGCTCCGGCGAGAATCATCAGGGCAACGGCGGTCGAGAGCAGTCGCTTCGGTGTTGGCATTTGGGTCTCCGCGGGCAGGGCTGCAGCCGAACGGTGCGCCTGCCGCTGTGATGTGAGGGAACGAGGCAGTGTATCCAGCCGCGCAGCACACGCCAAGCAGAGCCGTACGCATGCAGTCGAGTTTGCTGCTCGCTGCCTTGCTGCTGGTGACGAGCGTGCGAGCCGATTCGCCGCTCGTGCTTCAGATCGCCGACTACGCGACCGCGCCGATGACCGGATCGACCACCGGCGCCGGCAACCTCGGATCGCTCGCGCGCATCAACATGATGCGGGAGGAGCCCGGCGGCGCCGGACGCTTCTTCGTCAACGATCTCAACGGCCCGCTCTACATCCTCGACAAGAAGACGAAGCGCTTCAAGGCGTACCTGGACTTCAACGGCCGCGGCGATCGTCCGGGACTCTTCGACAAGCTGCCGTTCGAAGCCGGCTTCGCCAACGGCTTCATCAGCTTCCAGTTCGATCCTGATTACCGGCGCAACGGGAAGTTCTACACCATCCACCTCGAGGAGCCCGCGGCGCCTGGCGCGACGATGCCGAGCGCGACGGCGGTGACGGGGCTGAACCTGGCCGGCTACACGACGACCGCTCCGATCGCCACGCCCGGCGAGATCGAGCGCGAAGCCATCGTGATCGAGTGGACCGACTCGAATATCTCGAACGACACCTTCGAGGGGACCGCGCGCGAAGTGATGCGGCTGCAGCTGAACACGCGCATCCACCCGATGGGCGATTTGATCTTCAACCCGACCGCGCGGCCGGGCGACGCCGACTGGCGAGTGATGTATATCGGCTGCGGCGACGGCGGCTCCGGCGAGCGCCGCACAGCGATGCGCCAGAACCCGCAGCGCCTCGACACGCTGGTGGGAAAGATCCTGCGCATCGTGCCCGATCTGTCGCTGCACACCGAAACGAGCACGGTGAGCGACAACGGCCGCTACCGCATCCCGAACGACAACCCGTTTGCCTCGACCGCCGGCGCGAAGAAGGAGATCTGGGCGTACGGCCTCCGCAATCCGCACCGGTTGATCTGGGACGTGGATCCGGCGAACCCGTCGGACAATCATCTGCTCGCGGCGAGCATCGGGCTGCACTCGTGGGAGACCGTCTACTTCGTCCGCAAAGGCGCGAACTACGGCTACTCGGAGCGTGAGGGGACCGAGGTGCTGGAGGGTCCCAACAACACGATGGCGAAGCTGCCGGCGGTCGACGAGATTCCGGTCCGCATCAGCGGCACCGTGACGAGCGGCACCATCGTGCCGACCTATCCGGTGATCGAGTACCCGCACACCGCCGCCGGCGGCGACGCGATCGCCGGCGGGTTCGTCTATCGCGGCAAGGCGCTGCCGGCGCTGAAGAACAAGTTCATCTTCGCGGACATCTCGACCGGGCGCATCTGGTACGCGGACTACAAGGAGATGCTGGCGGCCGACGACAAGGATCCGGCGACGCTCGCCGCCGCGCACGACGTTCACCTGCGGTGGAAGGCACCCGGCGACACCTCGAAGACGCCGCGCGACTATCCGTCGATGTTCCCGGTGGTGCTCGCCGCCTACAAGCATCGCGGCGGCATGGATCCCGATCTGCCGGGGCAGTCGACCGTCTCCGGACCAGGCCGCGCCGACATCCGCCTCGCGGTTGACGCCGCCGGGGAGCTCTACGTGCTCAGCAAAGTCGACGGCATGGTGCGCGCCATCGTCTCCGCGCAGTGACAGTTGCTAGTTGCTCAGTTGCTGGATTGCTGGATGTGTTGAGTCAACCCATGAGATCAGTCGCCATCGTCGTCGCACTCGGTGTGACGCTCACCGCGCAGACCGGTTCCCCGAAAACGCATCGCCTCGAAGCCACGCCGGCGACGGTCGCCTACGGCTACTACTGGTCCGACGCGAAGCCGGTGCTGCGCATCGCCTCCGGCGACATCATCGACGTCGACACGCTGCTGACCAACAACCCGACCGGCCTCGAGCGCGCCGGGGTGCCGCCGGCGAAAATTCAGGAGTCGCTCAAGGCAATCGTCACCGAGGTCACCGGCGATCGCCGCGGCCCCGGCGGCCACATCCTCACCGGGCCGGTGTATGTCGAGGGCGCGGAGCCGGGCGACGTGCTCGAGGTCAAGGTGCTGTCGATCGATCTGCCGATCGACTACGGCTACAACGGCTGCAACGGGTTCCTGCCGGAGAACTGCGACCGATCGATCCCGTCGAGAATCCTGCCGCTCGATCGAAAGGCGATGACCGCGGAGTATGCGCCGGGCATCGTCATCCCGCTGAAGCCGTTCTTCGGCAGCATGGGCGTGGCGCCGGAGCCGTCGCTGGGGCGCGTCAGCAGCAACCCGCCGTCGCGCCACGCCGGCAATCTCGACAACCGCGAGCTGGTCGCCGGCTCCACGCTCTACATCCCGGTGTTCGTGCAGGGCGCGCTCTTCGAGGTCGGCGACGGCCACGCGGCGCAGGGCGATGGCGAGGTCGATCAGACGGCCATCGAGACGTCGCTGCGCGGGCGGATTCAGCTCACGGTGCGCAAGGACATGAAGCTGACGTGGCCGCGCGCCGAGACCGCCACCGACTACATCAGCATGGCGGCCGATCCCGATCTGACCGTCGCGACCAAAACCGCGATCCAGGAGATGATCGACTTCCTCGCCGAGACGAAGAAGCTGACCAAGCACCAGGCCTATCAGGTGGTCAGCATCGCCGGCCACGTGGCGATGACGCAGCTCGTGGACAAGCCGAACCTCGGCGTCCACGTCCGCCTGCCGAAGAGCATCTTCACGACGCGGTATAGCGGCTTTCGAGGTCTGTCCCAGCGTTTCGCGAGTTCGCGAAAGCGGCATTCTCGCGCTGATCCGTCTGCGAGCTCTGCGTTCAACGTGCGTCGGCTGGTGGAATCCAGCGCGTGAACCAGTCGAGGTTCCGCCGCATCTGCTCGCGCTGCTGCATCGGCTCGCGCAGCACGTGGCCGCCGCGCGGGTAGATCTCGAGCTCCACGGTCTTGCCCATCGCCTTCAGCGTGCGATAGAACTTCCACGCGCCGGCGATCGGCACGCGCGGATCGGCCTCGCCGTGCTGAATCAGCAGCGGCGTCGTCACGCGGTCCGGCGAAGGTCAGCGGCGAGTGCGCGGCATAGCCGCTCGCGGTTCTCCCACGGCCGCTTGAAGTACGTCGACCATGAACTCGCCGCCTTCGGAGAGATAGAACGTGTCGCTGAGATCGCTGAGGCTGGCGCCGGCCGACGCGGCCTTGAAGCGGCCGGTCTGCGTCGACGATCCAGTTCGTCATGTAGCCGCCGTACGACGCGCCCATCACGCCGAGGCGATCGGGATCGGCGATGCCCTGCGCGATCAGCGTGATCGACGCCGGCCATGATGTCCTTGTAGTCGGCCTCGCCCCACGCGTTGACGATCGCCCGCTGACCCGCCTCGCCGTAGCCGGCGCCGCCGCGCGGCATCGGGAACAGCACCGCGTAGCCGGCGCCCGCCATCGCCGCCGTCGGATACGGATCGACCTGCGGCACGATGTGCATGAACTGCGGGAAGAGGCCGTAGGTGAAGCCGCCGCCGGGGCCGCCGTGGATGTAGACCAGCGTCGGCAGCGCGCCGTGCCCGGCGCGGCGACGTCCGGACGGGCGTCGAGCAGCAGGCCCCAGATCTCCATGCCGTCGAACGATCGCCACTTGATCGGCTTCAGCTCGCCGAGCGCGAAGTCGCGCAGCTCCGGGATTGACGTCGGTGATCGTCGTCGCGCGGCCGCTCGCGGCGTCGATGCACGGCGACGTCGCCCATCGTCCGCGCATCGACCGACTTGTAGGCGATGCGCGTGCCGTCGCTGCTGAGGCTGATCGAGAACGCGACCGTCGGGCCGGTGCCGAGCCGCTCGGCGCGGCCGTCCGCGACCGTCAGGCGGACGATCGGCTGCTCGAACATGTGCTCGCCGCGTCCGAACGTGCCGTCGTTCGCCACGCAGGTAGATCGACGCGGCTGTCGCGCGCCCACACGTACTCGTTCACCCACGCATCGTCGAGCACGAACAGTGCGCGGCGATGCCTCCGGCCGCCGGCGACGACGGTCAGGCTGCGCGACGCCATGATGTCGTTGCTGGCCGTTGGTCGAGATGAACGCGATCTGCCGGCCGTCGGGCGAAAAGCGCGGCCCGGTGTTCATGCCGGGGCGATCGACGATCGTGCCGCGTGCGTCGCCGCCGTCGAGCGGCGACGGCGTAGACGCGCGCTTCGTACGGCGGCGGTGAATCCGCTGCGCGGCGCCGCCGAGTACGCGATCTCGCGGCCGTCGGGCGACCACGACAAGCGCGTCGACGTAGTGCGATCGGCGGCGTCAGCATGACGCGGCGCCGTGGCGTCGAGCCGTCTGGACGGCCAGCCGCGTCGCGGCGATCCGGCGCGTCGGCGCGGATGACGAACGATTGGTCCTGCCGCTGGCGCTCTTCGTCGGCCGGCATCGGATCGCGCGTGAGGTAGGCGAGGCTCTTGCCGTCCGGCGACCACTCGTACGCGAACACGCCCTCCGGCGCCCTGGTCAGCGTTCGCGGCGCGCCGCCCGCGACCGGAATGCCGAACACCTGCGGCCGCCCGCCCTCGAACGCGATCACCGAGACGCATCGAGCCGTCGGGCGACCAGCGCAGCTGCGGCCGCGGCGTCGGCGATGTTGAAGATGCGGACCGCTTCGCCGAGCCGCGTCGGCGTGCCGCCGGTTGCAGGCGACGACGAAGAGCGCGGCCTCGTGTTCGTTTTTGGGAAGCGACGGCGTCGAGACGACATAGGCGACGCGATCGCCGGCCGGCGAGATGCGCACGTCGTTGATCGAGCGCAGCTTCATGAGATCGTCGACGGTGATCGGCCGGCCCGCGGCGCCGGTCAGCAGGCTGAACGAGACGATCGCGGCCACCGCGAGCAGCGCCGCCGGCCATGCACGGCGTGTCATCAGGTGAGTATACTGATCGCTTCGCCGAAGGAGGTTGACGTGGCCGAATTCACGTCGCATGCACCCGGCACATTCTCATGGCCAGAGCTGGCCACCACCGACCAGAAGGCCGCCGTCGCGTTTTACCGCGCGCTCTTCGGCTGGGACGTCAACGAGTCAGCCGATCGGCCCGACCGAGACCTATTCGATGTTTCAGATGCGCGGCAAGGAGACGGCGCCGCGTACACGATGCGGCCGGACGAGCGGCAGAGCGGCGCGCCGCCGCACTGGAACGCGTACGTCACGGTCGCCAATACGTGACGAGGCGACGAAGAAGGCGCGAGGAGCTCGGCGCGAAAGTGTTCGCGCCGCCCTTCGACGTGATGGAGCACGGACGGATGGCGGTGCTGCAGGATCCGACCGGCGCGGTCTTCCAGGTCTGGCAGGCGAAGCAGCACATCGGCGCGAAGATTCTCGAGCGAGCCGGGCGCGCTCTGCTGGACCGAGCTGAACGACGCGCGACACGAAAGCCGCCGAGGCGTTCTACACCAAGCTGTTCGGCTGGACGCGCGAAGCACAGCGCCCCGTCGGCGCGCCGATGGAGTACACCGAGTTCAGCGTCCAGGGCAAGCCGTCGATCGGCATGATGCCGAAGCCGAGCGACATGCCGCGCGCACGTGCCGTCGTACTGGATGCCGTATTTCCAGGTCGCCGACGCCGACGCGAGCGTCGACGAAGGTCAAGGAGCTCGGCGGCAAGGTCATGGTGCCGCCGACCGACATTCCCGAATACCGGCCGCTTCGCGATCGTCAACGATCCGCAGGGCGCGATGTTCGCCGTCTTCAAGTTCGTCGCGGCCCCCGCGACGACGTAAGCACCGATGGAGGGCGCGGGCTTCCGGATCCGGAAGCCCGGTCCCGCTGTCGTTGAACTCTGGAGAATGACCATGTTCTCGAAAAAACCGCTGACGATTCCGTCGAAGGCCGATGCGCTGCCCGGACGGGCGGAGCGCATGCCGGTACCGGACGCGCACTTCGTCAACAGGAACCGGCTCAGCGCCGCCGTTTCCCGACGGGCTGCAGCGCGCGCTCTTCGGCATGGGCTGCTTCTGGGGCGCGGAGAAGAAATTCTGGTCGCTGCCCGGCGTCTACACGCACCGCGGTCGGCTATGCCGGCGGCCCGACGCCGAATGCCGACCTACCGCGAGGTCTGCACCGGCATGACCGGGCACAACGAGGTCGTGCTCGTCGTCTTCGATCCGACGGTGATCAGCTACGAGCGAGCTGCTGAAGGTGTTCTGGGAGAACCACGACCCGACGCAGGGCATGCGGCAGGGCAACGACGTCGGCACCCAGTACCGCTCCGGCATCTACTATTTCGACGAGGCGCAGAAGCGCGCCGCAGAAAGCTCGCGCGACGCTGTTCCAGAAACAGCTCGACGGCTGCGGGCTACGGCGCGATCACGACCGAGATCCTGCCGGCGCCCGAGTTCTACTACGCCGAGGACTACCACCAGCAGTACCTCGCGAAGAACCCCGACGGCTACTGCGGCCTCGGCGGCACGGGCGTGAGCTGTCCGGTGGGCGTCGGAGCGACTGCCTGATCGCCGCTTGATGGTGGCGCTCCCGGTCGATGCCTTCCTCGAGGAGATCATCGACCGCGTCAGGCGGTCGCGCGCCGCAGTCGTCACCGCGGCACCCGGCGCCGGCAAGACGACGCGGATTCCTCCCGCGCTCGCGGCCGACGGTCCGCTCATCCTGCTCCAGCCGCGCCGCGTCGCCGCGCGGGCGATTGCCGCCCGCATCGCCGAAGAACGCGGCTGGACGATCGGCCGCGAGGTCGGCTGGCAGGTGCGCTTCGACCGCCGCTTCAGCGCCGACACCCGGCTGCTCGTCGTCACCGAAGGCATCCTGACCGCGCGGCTGCAGAGCGATCCGCTGCTCTCCGACTTCACCACCATCGTCCTCGACGAGTTTCACGAGCGCAGCATCCACGCCGATCTCGCGATCGCGCTGGCGCGGCAGGCGTGGCGCGCGCGCGACGACCTCCGGCTGGTCGTCATGTCGGCGACGATCGACACGCGCGCTGTCTCGGCGTTTCTCGACGACTGTCCGGTCATCGACGTGCCGGGGCGGCTGCATCCGATCGAGGTGTCCTATACGCCGGAGCGGACCGTCGCCGACGCGGCGGCCGACGCGCTCGACCAGACCGCCGGCGACGTGCTGTGCTTCCTGCCCGGCGCGCCCGAGATCCGGCGGGTGATGACCGACCTTCAGGGGCGATCCACCGGCGCCGAGATCGTCCCGCTGCACGGCTCGCTTCCCGCCGACGAACAGGACTTCGCGCTGCGTCCCTCGTCGTCGACGCGCCGCATCATCGTCGCCACCAACATCGCCGAGACGTCGCTGACCGTTCCGCGTGTCACCGCGGTCGTCGATGCCGGCCTGCACAAGGTTGCGCGCTACGACGCCGAGCGCGGCATCGACAGCCTGGAGACGGAGCGCATCACCGCCGATGCCGCCGACCAGCGCGCCGGCCGTGCGGGACGCGTTGCGCCGGGTGTCGTGCGGCGGCTGTGGGATCGCGCGCGATCGGCTGCGGCCTCATCGCGAGCCGGAGATCCACCGGATCGATCTGTCGAGCGTTGTCCTCGACGTCCTCGCGTGGGGCGGCGACCCGCGCACGCTCGAATGGTTCGAGCGGCCGCGCGACGAGGCGCTCGACGCCGCGATGACGCTGCTGGAACGGCTCGGCCTCATTCGCGTCCGCAATCCGCAATCCGCCATCCGCAATCGACGCCGCGAGCCTGACGCCGATCGGCGAGCAGGTGCGCCGCCTGCCGCTGCATCCGCGGCTGGCGCGGATGCTCGTGGCCGCCGGCGGCGCCCGCCAGGTTGCGCAGGCGTGCGCGCTGCTCTCGGAGCGCCATCTGCTGCCGCCGCGCACAGCGTCGACGAGCTCGGATCTGCTGTCCGCCCTTGACAACTGGAGCGGGGTGCCGCCGCACGTCAAGCGCGTGGCGGACGTCATTGCGGATCTCGGATCGCGGATTGCGGATTTCAATCCGGCAGCAATCCAATCCCCACATAAATCCGCAATCCGCAATCCGCAATCCGCAATGACGGGCGAGGCTTCCTTTCGTCGAGCGGTCCTCGCCGGCTATCCCGATCGCGTGGCACAGCGGCGCGAACCAGGCTCGGCGAGCCTGCTGCTCGCGTCGGGGACCGGCGCCACGCTGGCGACGGAGAGCGGTGTCCGCGACGGCGAGTTCCTCGTCGCGCTCGACGTCACTCGCATTCCGCAATCCTCAATCAATCCGCAATCCGCAATCCGCAATCCGCAATCAATCCGCAACCCGCAATCCGCAGATCCGCAATCTACGGCGAGCGCCACCGTTCGGATCGCGAGTCGCGTCGAGCGCGAATGGCTGACGCCGACGTCATCCGAGGTCGTTCACCGCTTCGACAAGGCGAGCGGGCGGGTGCGCGCACTGGCCGTCGATCGCTACGACGCGCTCGTGCTCGCCGAGCGGCCGCTTGCCGTCGACCCCGAAGTTGCCGCGAATCTCCTGGCGGACGCCTGGATCGAACGCGGGCCCGGCGACGAGGACACGCGGCTGCTGCGCCGCATGCGCTTCGCCGGCCAGGACGCTGACATGAATGCGCTCGTTCGAACGGCGGCGTACGGGGTCCAGTCGATCGATGCAGTCCGGCTCGAGCGTGCGCTGCCACCGGACGTGGTGCGCGCCGTCGATCGCGACGCGCCGGAGTCGCTCGCCGTTCCGAGCGGCCGGCACGTGCGGCTGGAGTACCTCGAAGACGGGACCGTCTCGGCGACGGTGAAGCTGCAGGAGGTGTTCGGCCTTGCGGAGACGCCGCGCATCGGCCCGCGCCGCGAACCGGTGCTGCTCGCGCTCACGGCGCCGAGCGGGCGGCCGGTGCAGCTGACGCGGGATCTGCGCAGCTTCTGGGATCGCACCTATGCCGAGGTGAGAAAAGAACTGCGAGGCCGCTACCCGAAGCACCCCTGGCCGGAGGATCCGTGGACCGCGCCGCCAACGGCTCGCGCGAAAAAGCGTACGTAGGGCACGGCTTCAGCCGTGCCGAACGAGGCGCCGCTGAAGCGGCGCCCTACATCCCGAACAGGCCGCTGAAGCGGCGCCTACATCAGATTTCCAACTTTCCGAGAAGCGGCTGTCCGGCGCGCGCCGCATAGAAGCCGAAGCACGCGAGCGCGACGACGAGCGCGATCGAGAGATGTCCGGGCATCGCCGCCCACGACGCGCCGTTCGGGACGATCGGCACCGCGCTCGGGATGTTGTCGACGAGGATCATCACCGCGCTCACCAGGAGCCCGTACCTGAAAATCGCGAGGACGATGAGCCCGATCGCCATCGCCTGGGCCAGGTAGTAGAGCCAGACGACACCGCCCGGCGGCACGCCACCGCCGGTCGCCGGAATCAGTACGGCCGCGGCAAGCGCCGCCGCCAGCGAGGTCCGGCGAACGAGCAGTCGAGCCACCACCAGCAGCATTGCGATCACCAGCGTCGTCTGCAGACTTTGGAACGCCTGATCGGCCCACGTGCCGAACAGCCTGCCGAATCCGTCCAAGACCTCTACTTCGCTGCCGAGTGTCGGCGCGCCCATCGGCTTGCCGACGAGAAGCGGCGAGAGCGAGCGGAACAAGTCGACGAGCATGAGCGCGCCGGCAAACGCGCAGCCGATCAGGATCTCGCGGCCGATGCGCGGGTCGCGCACCCGGCCGGAGAGGAGCCGCGACCATCCGAGCAGGCCATCGGGCCAGAACCTGCGCCCGAACGGTTCGAGCGCGAGATACAACATCCAGAGGATGCCTCCCTGCAGCAGCAGTGTGCCGGCCACTCTGAAAAAGCTGCCGATCTCTGCCACCGCGTCCGACATGTGATGCGCGCCGATGACCCAGGCGGCCATTTGCATCAGGATGTACGCCCCGGCAAGGCGCGCCGCGCCTTTACGGTCTGCGCGGCTCGCCTGCAGGTTGCGGCGCGCCAGCAGGGTTGAGCCGAGCAGCACGCCGAGCGAAAGCACCGTCGTAAAGATGTTGCGAATACGACCCCAGCGCGATTCCTGCAGCGGCACCATCGCCCGGGCACGTGCCCACGGCCCGACCGTGTACATCGAGCTCACTTTGCCGCGATACGCGGCGGCTTCGAGGCGGACGCTCAGATCCGGGGCATCGGGGTAGGGACCCTCCCACGCCGCGCGCGTGTCCGCGAAATCCTTCGGCTGCCACTCAGGCGTCACCGGCGTGAACGCCGATGCATCGAAACCTGCGGCCCGGAACATCGCGGTCCAGTCCGGCGTCGGCGGCGGGTCGGATGCTGGCGAATCGCGCTGCGGCGGCACGACGCGAAATTCGAGCAGCCGTCCCTTCGTGTCGAGGATGACGAGGCTCTGTCCCGTCACGACCATCGGCGGATCGGTCGGCGAGACCGTCGTCGACTGGCGGTTCGGTTCCATGTCGCGCGGGCTGGCCCGATGCCAGAAGAGCAGGCCCGGCGCCATCGGGTGACGCGAGGGATTCCACCGGTCGGCGGTCTGGTCGTTTTCGACCACCCACAACCTGAAGTCGGGGGGAACGATGAAGTTCTGCGCGGTGTCGGCCGGCGGATCCGCGTAGCCGAAATCGCGCAGAATCTGCAGCGTTCGATCGGCCAGCACCGCCGGCGGCTTCTCGAGCGGCACCAGATCGGCCATCGTCGCCCGCGGCGACACGAACGCATAGATCGCGAGCATCGTGAGGAACGCCGCGACCAGCGCCAACCCGCGGAGCACGGGGATCGCCTCGGTCTCAGCGGCTGCGGCGAGGACTTCAGGCGACGGTGTCTCGCCGGCGGCAAGCGCGGCGGCGAGCGGATCGCCACCGGGCAATGCCGCGGCAACCGCGAGCGCGGACGCCGGGCGCTTGTCGGGATCGCGGTCGAGGCAGCGGAGGATCACGCGCTCGACGCCAGGATCGAGGTCGCGCACGATCGACGATGGGGTCGTCACCGTGCCGGTGTCGTGGAACTGCTTCAGCTCGTTGAGCGTTTTCGCGTCGTGCGCGCGCTTGCCGGTGAAGATCTCGAACAGGATCAAGCCGAGCGAGTAGATGTCGGTCTTGATCGAGGCGGGGCGTCCGGCGAGCTGTTCCGGCGCCATGTACTGCGGCGTGCCGGCAAAGCCGGTGTCCGCCGGCCCGCCGGCGGTCGCGATGCCGAAGTCGGTGATGCGGACGTTGCCGTCGCCGTCAATCATCACGTTCGCCGGTTTCAGGTCGCGATGCAGCACGCCGCGCTCGTGCGCGGCGGCGACGCCGGCGCACAGCTGCCGTGCGAGCTCGATTGCCTTGTCGTGCGGGATCCGGCCGATGCGGCGGAGCAGCGACGCGAGGTCTTCGCCGTCGACGTACTCCATCGTCAGGAAGCGGCGTCCCTCGGCGTCGCCGAGGTCGTACAGCCGGCACACGTTCTTGTGCGAGACCTGGCGCGCCGTGCGGAGCTCGTTGTGGAACTGCGCCAGCCGTGCTTCGTCGACGGCGCCTTCGGGCAGGAACTTGAGCGCGACTGGCTGATCGAGCGTGAGGTCTTCGGCGCGGTAAACCTCGCCCATGCCGCCGCGGCCGAGGAGGCCGACGAGGCGGTAGCGGCCGGCGACGATTGCGCCCGGCGCCAGCCGCGCGCTCAACGGCGCCGGGCTCAGCGCAGGTGTCGCCATCGTCGGATCCGCGTCCCCGGCGCCGGTCACTCCCGGATCGGTGTTCGAGTCTGACGGAACCGGACGCGGCCGGACGGTCACATCCGCATCTTAAACTGCCTTGCCCGGCCCCGCCCTTCCTACCCTACCCGCCCCCACGCACCGCCATCGGAACATCGAGCGCCGCGCCGACGTCACTGTTTCGTATGCTGCAGGACTTCCGGCACAGCATCCGTCTGCTTCGCCAGAAGCCGGCATTCACGGCCGTTGCCGTGCTCGTGCTCGCGCTGGGCATCGGCGCCAACACGGCCGTCTTCTCGCTGGTCGACACGCTGATCCTGCGGCCCCGCCAGGGACGCATCGACTCGCTCGTCGCCGTCTTCAATCGCGATCGCGTCAAGCAGTCCGAGTTCACCGACTTCTCGTATCCCGCCTACGTCGACCTGCGCGATCGGAGCGGCGTCTTCGACAGCCTGATGGCGCACAGCTTCACGACCATCGGCATCCGCGACGGCGACCTCACCCGCCAGGCGTTTGCGACCATCGTCTCGTCGAACTACTTCGAAACGCTCGGCGTGTCGCTCGCCGCCGGCCGACCCTTCACCGCCGCCGAGGAGCGCCCCGGCGCCGGCGCGCCGGTCGCAATCGCGTCGTACTCGGTCTGGCGGCGGCGCAATCTCGATCCCGCGTTTCTCGGCAGCGTCGTCCGCATCAACGGCACCGACTTCACCGTCGTCGGCGTGACGCCGAGAGGGTTCGCCGGCCCATTCGCGTTCGTCTCGCCGCAATGGTTCCTGCCGATCGGCTCGTACGACGCGATCACCAATGCCATGTTCAGGGAGCGCGACACCGGCCTCGACGACCGGATGAATCACGCGCTCAACCTCGCCGGCGCATTGAAGCCGGGCGTCAGCGCCGGGCCGGCGCTCGACGCCTTCGCCCGCAGCCTGGGCGCGGCGTATCCCGACAGCGATCGCGATCGCACGTTTCTCGTGTCGCGTCTGCCGCGCTTGACGGTGAGCTCGCGTCCGCAGGGCGACGGACCGCTGACGGCGGTCGCCGGCCTGTTGACGCTGATGGCGGGCCTCGTTCTCGCCGTCGCCTGCCTCAACCTCGCGAACCTGCTGCTCGCGAACGGCAGCAGCCGCCGCAAGGAAATTGCGGTGCGCCAGGCGCTCGGCAGCGGGCGTCGCCGGATCGTCCAGCAACTGCGTCGTCGAAGGGTTGACGCTGTCGGCGATTGGCGCCGCATGCGGCCTCGTCGCGAGCTGGTGGACGGCGGCGGGACTCACCGCGTGGCTCTCGACCGTGGTCACCTTCGGCATCGACTTCGTCGTCGAGCCGTCGCCGCGGCTGGTGGTGGCGGCGGTGGTCTTTGCGCTCCTGAGCACCGTGCTCTTCGCGCTTGGTCCGGCGTGGTCCATGTCGCGTACGGATCTGACCAGCGATTTGAAGGTCGCGCCCAGCCTGTTGTCTCGACGGGTCGCGACCGGCTCCGTGCTGCTCATCGGGCAGCTGGCGGTGTCGCTGGCGCTCGTCGCCGCCGGCGGGCTCTTCGCCCGCGCTGCCGTCAACGCGACCGGCGCCGACGCCGGCTATCCGCTCGAGCGCCAGATTGTCGTCGGCCTCGATCCCAGCCTGGCCGGGTACGACCAACCGAAGACGCGCGCTATCTATGCCGCGATCCTCGAGCGCGTGCGCGCGCTGCCCGGCGTCGAGCGTGCGTCGTTCGCGTCGACGGTGGCGTTTGGCGACGTGCAGATGAGCGGCCTGGTCGGATTGCCTGCGACCGACCAGGACGTCGACGCGTCGCTCGACATCATCGGCGCCGACTACTTCGAAGCGCTCGGCCTTCGCGTGCTGCGCGGCCGCGGCTTCACCAGCGCCGAAGAGCAGCGCGACCATCCGGCGCCGACGGCGATCGTCGACGCCGGCCTTGCCCGGCAGCTCTTCGGCGAGGCGGATCCGATCGGCCGCACCATCCGCGTGCGCATCCGCCGGGGTGATGAGCCGAAGCCGCATACGGTCGTCGGCGTCGCGCCGCCGCTGCGCCACGATCTGTTCGAGTCGCCGCCGCGCCCGCACGTCTACGTCGCCTATGGTTCGCGCTTCAACACGATGATGACGGTCCACGTGCGAACGGCCGCCGGCGTTTCCGAAACCACGGTGCTCGACGCGGTGCGGCGCGATCTGCGCGCGCTCGATCCGCAGCTGGCGATCCTGTGGACGCGGACGATGACGATGCACCGCGACGCCAGCATCTCGGCGTGGAGCGTGCGCGCCGCCGCGGCGCTGTTCAGCGCGTTCGGCGTCCTGGCGCTGCTGCTGGCGACAATCGGCATCTACGGGTTGAAGGCGTACGATGTCTCGCGCCGGACGCGCGAGATCGGCATCCGCATGGCGCTCGGCGCGACACGGGGTGACGTCGAGCGCCTGGTGATGCGCGAAGGACTGCGGACGACGCTCGTCGGCCTGGCAATCGGCGTGCTGCTCGCAGCCGGACTCGGCAGGCTGCTCGGTGCGCTGCTCTATCGCGTCAGCCCGTTCGATCCCGTCGTGTTGACGATCGCCGCGCTTGTCCTGTCGACGACGGCGATGCTGGCGTGCTACCTTCCGGCCCGCCGCGCTACGCGCATCGTTCCGCTGGAAGCGCTTCGCGCGGACTGACGCCGAGGATGGCTGATGGCTAATGGTTGATGGCTATGGATAATGGTCAGTGAATCCATCGCCCATGACCATCAGCCATCAGCCATTAGCCATCCTCGTGGCGGGCGCGCTTGTTTTGGCCGCGAGCCCGCCTCCCACCTTCGAGCTCGTGCAGCCCGACCTCTTCGGCGTCACCGGCGGCATGCCCAACGCCTGGGCCGACTTCGACAACGACGGCGACCTCGATCAGTTCGTCGGCTTCCGCGGCCGGCCGAACCGGCTCTATCGCCAGGACCACGGCCGTTTCGAGGACGTCGCCGCGGCCGTCGGCCTTGCCGACAACGTCGAGACGCGCGCCGCATCGTGGGGCGACTACGACGGCGACGGCCACGTCGATCTCTACGTCGGCTTCATCGGCGGCCCGCGCAACAAGCTATATCGCAACGACGGCGACGGGCGCCATTTCACGGACGTCACCGCGGCGTCTGGCCTGGCGCTCGAGGGCGTCAGCCGCCAGGCGTCATGGATCGACTACGACAACGACGGCGATCTCGATCTGTTCGCCGCGTTCCGCGATCGTCCGAACCGGCTGCTGCGCAACGACGGCGGACGCTTTACCGATGTCACCGAAGAGACGGGCGTCGGCGACGCGCGCAAGTCGGTCGGCGCAGTGTGGTTCGACATCGACGCCGACGGCGATCTTGATCTCTTCGTCGCCAATCAGAACGGCGATACCAACGGCCTGCTGCGCAACGACGCCGGCCGCTTCGTCGACGTCGCGCGCGAATGGGGCGTCGAGGCGCCGCGGCGCTCGATCGAGTTCGGCGGGGTCGGACCGGCGGTCGCCGACGCCGACGTCGATGGCCTGCTCGACCTGTTCGTCGCCAACTATGGGCCGAGCGCGCTCTATCGCAACGACAAGAGCCGGCGGTTCGTCGACGTGACGAAAGATGCCGGCCTGTTCTTCGAGCAGCACGCGACGACGCCGTCCTGGGGCGATTACGACAACGACGGCCGCCCGGATCTGTACGTCGCCGGCTTTCTCGTCAACGTCACGCACTACCCCGATCATCTGTTCCACAACACGCGGCAGCGCGACGGCGGCATGCGCTTCGAGGATGGGCTGCCGGCACTGGTGCACGAGCACGACGGCAGCCACGGCGTACAGTGGGTCGATTTCGACGCCGACGGCGCGCTCGACCTGGCGCTGTCGAACAACGATCCGGCCGGCGGCCACTATCTGTTCAGGAACACGCTGGCACCGGCTCGCGCCCAGTCCTCGCTCGCCATCGACGTCGTCGACAGCCGCGGCCGGCACACCAAAGCCGGCGCGGAGGTCAGGGTGTATCAGGCCGGCAGCCGCAAGCTGATCTCATCGGGCCTGGTCGACACCGGCGGCGGCTACTGCTCGCAGAACGTGATGCCGGTCCACGTCGGCACCGCGGACGCGAAGCGCGTCGACGTCGAAGTGACGGCAATGGGGAAGGGCGGGCGCAAGGTGACGAAAGCCACCGGCATCGATCCGCGCGCCGCGCGCCGCACCCTCGTGATGCGCATGCCCGACTGACGGAGTGGGAGCCGTCGCCCCGAGCCGACCGGCGACGCAGTCAGCTGCTGGGGGCTGGATGCTAGGCTGTCCTCAGCCCTTCGTCCAGGTCAACGCCTCGCAAGCCCCTAACTCCCCAGCCCCACCAAGCATCTACTGCAGCGCTCGTCGTGCGTCTTCTTGGGCGCGCGCTTCTGCTTGTCGACCATCGCCTGGACATCCGCCGCGAGCTTCTTCGCGTCGTAGGCGATCCCATCCTTGATCGTCCACTTGATCCCGCCGACGCGCTCGACCCGTCCGGTCTTGTCGTTGAGCCGCAGCGTGCCGTTCGCATAGAGCGTCTTGAAGTTCTGCAGCGGGTTCTGATCGACGACCACCATGTCGGCGAGCATCCCTTCCCGCACGACGCCGATCTCCGGCGCGCGGTGCGTCGGTTCGTAGAGCGTTGCCGCGCCGTTCATCGTCGCCGCCTGGATCACTTCGAGCGGGTGGAAGCCGGCTTCCTGCAGCAGCTCGAACTCGTTGATGTAGCCGAACCCGTAGGTCTGGTAGATGAACCCCGAATCAGAGCCGGTGGTGACCCGTCCGCCCATCTTCTTGTAGTCGTTCATCAGCTTGAACCACACCTGGTAGAAGTTGCGGAACGCGACTTCGTCCTCGGTGGTCCAGTCGTACCAGTAGGCGCCGTGGTTCGCGCGATCAGGCGTGTAGAAGTCCATCAGCGACGGCAGCGTGAACTTGTCGTGCCATTCGGCGGCGCGGAACCGCATCACGTCGCGGCCGGCGGAATAAATGGTCAGCGTCGGATCGAACGTCGTGCCCAGCTTCAGGTGCTCCTCGAGGTATGCCTTCCACTCCGGGCTGCCCTGCGGATAGATCTTGTCCCAGAGCCGCGCCACCTGGCCGAAGCGATCCTGTTCGTTGTTGTAGTTCTGGTTCACCGGGTAGGGCTGGACGACGTAGTCCTTGAGCAGCGATTCGAAGTGCCCGTAGAAGTGCGTCACGGTGCCGAGGCCGAGGCGCGCCGCCTTGATCGCGTTCATCTGCACGACGCCGGTCTGCGCGAGGTGCGCCGTCGATCCCAGGCCGAGCTTCTTTGCTTCGTCGAGGAGCGCCGCCATCAGGTCGGGCCGCTCCGAGCCGAGCTTCAGGCCGTCGACGCCGTTGTTCTTCGCCCAGTTCACCCACTCGCGCGCCGCTTCCGGCGTCTGCGGCACGCCCTTGTTCCAGCCAGCGCCCGGCCGCTGGTAGTTGAAGATCCGCGGCGCGACGATCTCGTTGCGCGCGCTGCGCTCTTTCTCCTTCACCGCCAGCCCGTTCTCGGTCAGCGGCACGCCGCGCACGGTGGTGACGCCGTGCGCCATCCACAGCTTGTAGGCGTACTCGGCCTCGGGGTTCTTCGGCGCGCCGCCGGCGTGCACGTGCGCGTCGATGAAGCCCGGCATCACGTACATGCCGGTCGCGTCGATCTCGTGATCGGCCCGCGGCGGACGATTCGGACGCAGCGGGACGCCCGGCGTCCCCGCGTTGCGTACCGCCGTGATCCGGTTCTGGGTGACGACGATGTCGACCGGCCCGCGCGGTGGTCCGCCAGTGCCGTCAATCAGCATCGCGCCACGAATCACCATCGTCTGGAACGGCCCGGCGCCGTCGCCGGCGGCGCGGTTGGGCGCCGGCGTCAGCGCTTCGCGCGGCGGCGGCGTATCGGTCAGCGGCTGTGCCGGATTCTGCGCGCGAACTGCGCCAACCATCGCGGCCAGGACCACGACGATGAAAAAAGATGTGAGACGAGCCGGCTGCGTGAGCCGGTTGAGCAAGCGAACCATGACGGCCTCCAGCCGACGATCTTATCGCCCGTGGAAGGATTTCGCACCGCGCTGACCAATACAGGGTTCCGAGCGCTGCCTTGCGCCGAACATCTGTGAGCTGGACGATTGCGTTTGCCAGCTGCAGCCGTCAGAATCTGCCGGCAAACATCATGCGATGAGCTCGTTCGAAAGGAGCGGCCGATGGCGTCGATCAGGCAGACGGCGGAGCAGTTCTTCGATGCGTGTGAGACCGGCAAGGGCTGGGAAGTGTGCAAGCAGGTACCTGCCATCCGTCGGCGACCTTCACCGCGCAGGCCGGCGCGCTGGCCGGCGTCGAGACGCTGCAGGGCTACACCGACTGGATGAAGGGGCTCTTCACACCGGTGCCGGACGGCAGCTACGAAGTGCGTTCGTTCGCGGTCGACGAGGGGCGGCAGAACGTCGCTGCGTATGGCGTCTTCCGCGGCACGCACACCGGCCAGGGCGGACCGGTGCCGCCGACGGGAAAGAAGGTCGAGGCCGACTACGTCTATGTGATGAACTTCGACGGCGATCGCATCCGCCACATGACGAAGATCTGGAACGACGGGATCAGCATGAAGCAGCTCGGGTGGGCCTGACCGCGTCCAGTTCGCTCACGCGTTGAGGTCGATTTCGTATCGATGCGAGGGGACCGGGAACGTGCCGGCCTCGGTTTCGGCCTGGTAGGTGAACGGCCCGGCGTCGCGCCAGCCCTGCCGCTCGTAAAACGCACGCGCGCGCGTGTTGCCGGCGACCACCGCGAGCCAGGCGCGCGAATGGCCGGCGCGCCGGACTTCGTCCTCACCGCGGCGGAGCAGCTGCGCGGCCACGCCGGTTCCGCGCGCGGTGCGGGCGACGTACACCTGCTCGAGCTCATCGCGCTTGACGACGACGAATCCCAGGATCTCGCCGATCGCCGACTCCGCGACCCACGTGCTGCCGACGCGATCGCGCGCCCGCGAAAGGTATTGCGCTGGATCCTGCCGGTGGGGGACGAGCCCAGGCGGGACGTTTCCGACGTGGCCGTCGGCCCAACCGGTGAGCCAGATGCGGCCGACAGCCTCGGCATCCTCCAGCGTGGCCTGCCGGACGACGAACGGCGCGCGGCACTCACGGTCGCCCTGGTGCGTGGACATTTTCTGAGCGTATCGCAGACCGGGCGGCGGACAATACCGCGTTCGCTCGGGCGAACCATTGCCGGAGCAGCATCAGCGGAGGATTGTTCATGGCCGACAACATCAGCACGGTGGCGTCCATCTACGAAGCGTTCGGCCGCGGCGATGTCGCGGCGATTCTCGCGACCCTGTCGGACGATGTGCAATGGGAGGAGTGGAGCGACAATCGCGCGCAGCAGGCCGGGGTGCCGTGGCTGCAGCATCGGCGCGGCAAGGCGGGCGCGGGCGAGTTCTTCGCCGTCGCGGCGCAGCTTCAGATCCACGACTTCACGGTGCTGTCGCTCATGGGTGGCGGCAATCAGGTGGCCGTGGAAGTGTTGATCGACGCGACGGCGCCGGGCGGCGGGCGATATCGCGACGAGGAGCTGCACCTCTGGACGTTCAACGGCGACGGCAAGATCGTGCGCCTGCGTCACTACGTCGACACCGCCAAGCACATCGCGGCGGCGCAGAGATCCGCAGCGACATCTGCCTGAGCGCTCGGTCCCGCCGTGGCCGACGGAGGAATACCTGATCACCGAACGTGTCGAGCGCTACACGATCGAACAGCATCCCGATCGGATCGTGCTGCGGATGCGGCAGGCGAAGCGCGCGTTCGGCGTAGCTGCGATATCCCTGGCGGGACACGACAAACGATCATTCAGCGCGGAGGGCGTTGGTCGGATCGACTCGCGTTGCCCGCCACGCCGGCACCGAGCAGGCCACCAGCGCCACGGTCAACAGCACCGCGATCACGGCGCCGAGCGTCGCCGGATCGGTCGCGGTGACGCCGAACAGCAGGCTCTGGATCCACCGCGACAGCGCAAGCGCGCCGACGACGCCAATGGCCGTGCCGACGAGCGCCATCGAAAGCCCCTGGCGGATCACCATGCCGACCACATGGTGCTGCTCGGCGCCGAGCGCGATGCGCACGCCGATCTCGTGCATCCGCTCGGTGACGCCGTGCGCGACGACGCCGTAGAGGCCGACCGACGCCAGCGTCAGCGCGACCGCTGCGAACATCACGAACACCAGCATCGACAGCCGCTGGCGCGCGATCGAATCGCCAAACATGTCGTCCATCGTCCGCATCTCGTAGAGCGGCAGCTCCTTGTTCACCTGCTGCACCACGCCCTCGAGCGCCGGTCCGAGCGCCGCCGGGTCGCCCTGCGTGCGCGCGACGATCGCGACGCCGCGCGCCGGCTCCTGCGCGAGCGGCAGGTACGACTGCATCGGCGTGTCGGCGGTGACGCCATTGAACTTCACGTCGGCGACGATCCCGACCACCTCGCGCCACGGGTTCGGGTTCTCCGGCCAGCCCTGCTTGAGCCGTTTGCCGATCGCGTCCTCGCCCGGCCACAGCCGCTTCGCGAGCGACTCGTTGATCACCGTCACCTTTGGTGACGTTGCGCTGTCGGTTCTGTCGAAGACCCGCCCGCGCACCAGCCGCATCTCCATCGTCTCGAAATAGCCGGCGCTCACCGGCGTGAACGCGGCGCTCGGCAGCTGCGCGCGCTGCGGGCACCGGCTTGTCGCCGACGATGAAGATCGAGTTCCAGTTCGAGCCGTCGATCGGCAGCGAAAACGCGAACGCCGCGTTGGTGACGCCAGGCAGCGCGCGCAGCCGCGACTGCAGGTCGTCGAAGAACACGACCCGCTTGTCGCGCGTCCACTGATCGCCGGCGAGCACGAAGCGCGTCGTCAGCAGGTGATCCGGCCTTGAAGCCGGTCTCGACCCGCGTCAGCTCGTGCAGGGTGCGCATCATCAGCCCGGCCCCGGCGAGCAGCATCAGCGCCAGCGCGGTCTCGACCACCATCAGCCCGCGGCGCAGCCGGTGCGAGCGGGCGGCGAAGCCGGCGGCGCGGCCGCGAACGAGCGCGTGCTGGCCGCCGACGCCAGACGCCTGGAACGCCGGCAGCGCGCCGAAGACGATGCCGCAGAGTGCGGCGGCGATGAGCGCGAACAGCAGCGTCGGGCCGTCGAGGCGCACGTCGGCGATGCGGGGAATGCCTTCGGGCGCCGCCGCGACCAGCGCGCGCAGCAGCCACGCCGCGACGCGCGACGCCGAGCGCGCCGCCGGCGACCGAGATGAGCGTGCTCTCGACCAGCAGCTGGCTGGCCAGGCGCGCGCGCCCGCCGCCGAGCGCGGCGCGCACCGCCAGCTCGTGCTGCCGTGCGGCGCCGCGCGCGACCAGCAGGTTCGCGACGTTGACGCACGCGATCAGCAGCAGGAAGCCGACCGCGCCGAACAGCGCGAGCAGCGTCAGCCGGACGTCTTCGACCAGGCGATCGGCCAGCCGATTGGCCCGGACGCTGATCGCCGCTGTTGGTGTTCGGATATTCGCGCTCGAGCGCGGCAGCAATCGTCCGCAGCTCGCTGGCCGCGCTCTCGACCGTGACGCCGGCTTTCAGTCGTCCGAGCGCATAGAACCCGTTGTGGTTGCCGCGATCGAGCAGCTCGCCGGTGCCCGACGAGGGCCCCATCGAGGTGAAGACGTCGTAGGGCCGGATGTACTGGAAGTCGCGCGGCATCACGCCGACGATCGTGTGCGCGACGTCGTCGAGCTTGATCGTCTGGCCGACGACCGATGGATCGGCGCCGAGCTTCGTTCGCCAATAGGCATCGCTGAGGATCGCCAGCGCCGCCGTGTTCGGCCGATCGTCGTCATCCGTGAATCCGCGACCGATCGCCGGCGAGACGCCGAGGACCCGGAAGAAATTGCCCGTCACGCGCCGGCCGCGTGAGGCGTTGCGCCCGCTCGGTGCCGGTCAGCGTGTACGCCTCCTCGCGCGAACAGGCGAGCGATCGAACGAGCGGGAACGGGCGCGCCAGTCGAGGTAATTCGGCCAGGAGACGGTCATCAGCGTCCCCCGCGGGTTGACCTCGGTGATGTAGAGCAGACGATCGGGATCCTGCAGCGGCAGCGGCTGCAGCAGGATGCCGTTGACCATCGAAAAGATCGCCGTCGACGCGCCGATGCCGAGCGCCAGCGTCGTCAGGATGATGAGCGTGAACGACGGCGCCTTCGCGTACGAGCGGATCGCGTAGCGCAGATCGGCCCGGAAGTTGTCGAGAAACATGCGTTCACTCCGATGCACGGAATCCAGCGGGTGAGGGCGTTCGCGGCGCAGGGCGTAGCGCGCCGCGAGCGAGAGCGCATGGCGCCAGTAAGTGAGCGAGGCCGCGGTGGTCTCGCCGGCGTCGCGCCAGTCTTCGACGAGGTCGCCGAGGATCGATTCGCCACGGACGCCGGGCGGCAGCAGACGGCGGAGGAGCCATTCGGCGAGGCGGGGCGGTCTCCCCGCCATCATGACGTCGGCTCCTTGCCGGCTTCGTAGTGTCCGGCTTCAGCCGGACCGCGCCAGGGGCGTCATGACGTCGGCTCCTTGAACAGGTGATCCAACCCGTGCCACATGCGCTTGAGCGTGTCCCGCGACGCACGCAGCGCAACCATTCCGGCGGGCGTGACGATGTAGAGACGGCGCGGCAGCCCGTTGCGGGCGGGAGACCCCTCGGCGGCCTTCCAGCGCACCAGTCCCTTGTCCTCGAGCCGGTCGAGCGAGGTGTAGAGCGCGCCGCGCGAGACCGTGCGGCCGGCGCGCGCCTCGAGCTCGCGCGCGATGTCGCCGCCGTAGGCCTCGGCGCCGAGCCGAAGCACTGCCAGCAGCAGGAGCTGCTCGAATTCGCCGAGGTAGGCCGGTGTCGCCATACGTCTACTATGTAGACTGGTTAGACGGAGCGGAGGGCGCGGAGGTTTACTGGTGCCGGGAGGCTCGCGCCGAGGGCAGACCTTCAGCCGTAGTGTCGGGCTTTAGCCGAACCGTGAAAACGGACTCGACCAGGCGTCTCTATCGATCGCTGGGCGGACGCCGCACCGGCTGCCACGCCGGCGTGCCTTCTTCCCACTGATTGTCGGTGAGCTGCTGCAGCTCGGTGCCGTCGTAGCGCATCACGAAGATCTCTCCGTACGGCTGCGGCGCATCGGTGTAGGTCATCTCGTCCTTGAACCCCATGCGCGACGTCGCGAACGCGATGTGCTCGCCGTCCGGCGACCACGCCTGGTGCGCGTCGTTGCCGCGCGCCGTCGTCAGGCGCTTCACGCCGGTGCCGTCAGGGTCGAACGGTGTAGATCTCGTAGTCGCCGTCGGCCTGGCGCGAGAAGAGGATCAGATCGCCGCGCGGCGACCAGAGCGGGAAGTTGTCGTAGCCGCTGGTCAGCGGGGTGATCGCTCCGCTCTCGAGATCCTTGATCCGCAGGCCGTCGCCCTCCGGCCCGAACGAGCGATAGACCAGCCGCCGGCCATCCGGCGCCATCGACGGAAAACTGTTGTTGTTCGCCCCTGACGTCAGCTCACGGAATCCGCTGCCGTCCGGGTGAATCGACGCGATCTGCGCGCCGCTCTCCGCGCGATCGCCGGGCTTCAGGAAGAGACCGTTGAAGCCGTTGAAGAACGCGTTGAACACGCCGATGCCGAAGACGATCGTGTCGCCCGATGGCGACCACTGCGGTGCAAGGACGTTGCGCGTCTTGTCCTGATAGATCACCGTGTTCGTGTCCGCGCCGCTCGCTGCCACGGCGAGGCCCGTGCCCAGAATGCCTTCGATGCGCGCGAGGGTTGCGAAGCGTTCGCCCGAGGGGCTGAACGACGGCAGGTTGGCGGTGAGGGTCAGCTCGTACGTCGGGTTGCGGCTCCAGATCCGCCGCCAGGTTGGGCGCGGCGACGTGATGCGCCTGTGGAACACGACGCGCATACCGTCGGGCGACCAGGCAGCAGCGCGCACGTCGCCTTTCGGGCCGCGCGTGCCGTTGGCGTAGTAGATGCCAGCGGCCTCGCCATCACCGGTGTCCTTCCGGACGTACGCAACCGTGCCGTTCACGACCGATGGATTGATCTTCACGCCCGGGCCGGCGGCGACCGCCGACGATTCGCCGCTGGTGATGTCGTAGGCGACGAGCCGCGTGTCGTTGCCCGGATCGGGGGCTCCCCTGCGGTTGGCCAGCGTCTGCTCGGCGGTCATGCAATAGGCGACAACGTGTCGGCTGTCGCGCTGCCATTTCGGGCTGCCGCAGAAATCTCCGTGCTGCGTGATCCGCTTCAACCCGCTGCCGTCCGGGTGGATCACGTACAGATCGACGACGTGCAGGTGCTCCCATCGGCCGTGCGCGAACGGCATCGTGCTGTCGCGATCGGAGGAGAAGGCAATCCACTGGCCGTCGGGCGACCACGACGGCCGGAAGTCGCCGCCGCTGCCGGTCGTCAACGGCTTTGCCCGCCGCGTCTGCAGATCCATCGTCCACAGGTGCGCGAAGCCACCCTGGCGTGAGCTGACGAAAGCCAACTGCTGGCCGTCGGGGGAGAACGCGGCCTGATCGTCGTACGCGGCATCGTCGGTCAACCGCTCGAGCGCGGTGCCGTCAGGCTTCACGCGAAACAGATCCGCCGAGCCCTCGCGCTCCGACGTGAAGACGATCGATGCGCCGTCGGGCGCCCACGCCGGATCGTAGTCGGCGTCGCGCATCGCGAGCAGCGGCCGCTCGTCGCTGCCGTCCGCGGCGGCGATGAACAGGCCGATCTGGCCGGGGCCGGGAAAGACGCGGGAGATGGCGATCCGCTGCGGCTCGGCCGCGGCAGCGGCGAGCCCCCAGACGGCGACGATCGCAACTGCTGTGCGCATGCGGTGGATTGTAGGCCTGCGGCCGTCGGCGCGGGAGTCATTTTCGAGCTCGTTTGCAGGGCAGCCCTTCAGGGCTGCCTATGCGCGACGGCGAAGCGTTCCAGCTCCGCAAGGGTTCTCAGAACTCCACCACGAGCCCCGCCGACGGCAGGATCGGCATCATCGAATCGGTGGGGCCGAACACCCGACCGCTCCGATCGATCCCGTACGGCACATTCCTGACGTTGGTGCGATTGAGCAGGTTGATGACCTCGGCGAAGAGCGTGATGCGGCGCGCCGACCAGTTGAAGGTGCGATCAGCGCGGACGTCCACGCGGCAGTAGGACGGCAGGCGAAGCGTGTTGCGCTCTTCGACCAGGCTGTAGAAGAGCGGCACGTTGCCGCCGAAGAGCGCGGGCGCGCCGGGCGCACGTTCCTGCTCGCCGACGTAGCCGACAATCGGGTAGTTCGATCCGTATCGGATCTTGCCGCTCAGGTTAGTCCGGTTCGACAGGCGGTAGTTCGCGAACGCGGTGATTGTGTGGCGCTGGTCGGCGTCGGCCGGGAAGCGCTCGCCGCTGGTCGCGTCGGCATAGCGAAGCTGGCCGTACGCGTAGCCTGCCCAGCCGGACAAGCCGGCCGGCGCGCTGCGTCTGAGCACGATCTCAATTCCGCGGGCTCGTCCATCGAGCGCATTCGTCCACGGCGCGTCGCCGCGCCCGACCTGCACGCTGCCGTCCGCGAGGCGGCGCGATTCGGCGCCCGGGGTCCAGAGCACACGCGATTCGTCGCGCGTGAACCACGACAGCTGCACTGAGGTGTCGTGGCCGAGCGCGTGCGTCGCGCCGGCATCGACGTGCAACGCCTGCTCATCTCGAAGCGCTGATCCGCCACCGCGAATACCGAAGACCTTGTCGAGTTCCGGAAACTGGCGGTAGATGCCAGCGCCCGCGCGAATCTGCGTCCGCGGGCCGACGGCGATCTCGGTGTTCACCCAGGGAGACGACGCGACCGTGCCGGTCAGCGCCCAAAAGTCGATGCGCGCGCCCGGCGTGATGCTGAACGCCGACGCCGGGACGAACCGGACCAATGCATAGGCCGACGCCGCGCGGCTGTGCGCGTCGTATTGGCTGACGACTGATTCGCTGGCCGCACCCTCGAAGCGACGACGCCGCTCGTGGCTGCCGGATACGCGCGTCGCATCGCCACCCAGCTCGAACATCCACCGCGAGCTCGCGGCAATCGATGCATCCGCGCGCCATCCGAGTTCGGCCGCGCGCCCGGTGTCGAGGGCGCCGCCCGCGGCGCTGCTATTCCTGAAATCGACGCCGGTGGCGTAGATCCGCTGGGTAGCCACGAGGCGGGGCGAACGTGCGTAGCGCCACGTCAGCCCCGACAGCCACGATTCGCTCATCGCCCGGGCGACGTCGTTGGCACCGAGGTTTTCGGGCGGCTCCTCGAAGTGCGATCGCCCGGCGACAGCGAGCCACTGGAGCTGATGGCGAGGCGTGATGTCGTAGGCGACTTTCGTCTGCGCATCGCCGAAGCCGAAAGCGAACGCTTCGCCGTCCAGTCGCTTGACGAGGTAGTCGAGATAGCTGCGCCGAGCGGCCGCAAGCCACGATCCCCGCGCCGTGCCAACCGGGCCCTCGGCGAGGAAGGTCGCGCTCGTGCCGCTGAGCCCGACGCGGAAGCGTGTGTCGTCGCGGCTCCCTTCACGCGCGGTCAGATCGAGGTGCGCGCCGAGATGCCGCCCGAGCCGCTGCGGGTAGCTGCCCGGGAGAAGCGCGACCTCGCCGAGCGCGTCGCTGTTGAACATCACCGTCGATCCGGCATCGGTCACCGTCTGCACCGTGTGCATCAGGAAGCGCGCGGGCATGCCGTCGATCGCAAAGCCGATGTGCTGGAAGGTGCTGCCGCGCACCGAGAACTCGCTGTAGAAGTCGTCGGTGGCGCTGGCGGACGGCAGCGCCTGCACCGCGCGCAGCGGATCGTCGAACATCAACCCGCGGACGGTCTGCAGTTCGCGGCCGTACAAGACAGCGCCCGCGGGTGCGTCGCGACCAGCGCCGGCGCGGCCCGTCACCGTGACCTGCTCGATGTATGGACCGGCGCCTTCCGGCAGGCGGATGGTCAGCTGCAGTGGAGCGCCCTCGCGCACGTCGACGTCCTGTTCGACCAGTGCGTAGCCAACGAGCGACGCCGTCAGCGAATACCTGCCGGCGGCGACGTCGAGTCGAAAACGGCCTTCGGTGTCCGACTCGGCGAACGCGGATGCGTCCTTGACGAGCACGAGCACACCGGCCAGGGGCCGATCGGTGCGCTCGTCCACGACGACGCCGGCGATCCCTGCCGGTTGTCCGAATGTGGGACGTGCGCACGACGCGGCGGCGACGAAGGCGAGCACGACCCGTCCGCACGATGAGATCCGCAGCACTGAGCCCTCCTGTTCGTGACGATCGCGGCGGCGACGCTGCACGGCAGGTGCCAGCGACAGGTCAATCCATTGCTGGACGCAGCAGGCTGGAGAGCAGGCGGGTGTCACTATAGTCAGACAGTCAATGTCTTGTCTTAATGACAATATATTGTCAAATAGAACAGACAGACTGCGCGACATACCGGAACGTCGGCGCTGTTCAGTTCCGGGAACGGCGGGACGAGTTCGCCCGGGACTGGCGCCGGCGCGCGTCGCGCAGAATGCCGTCCATCTGGCTGGCGAGCGCCAGTCGGACGTCCCGCAGCACCGCGGCCGCGGTCGTCAGCCGACGCGCCGGGATGTCGAGGCGAAGCCGCGCGCGCAGCGAGTCCTCGGTCTCGAGGATGCGGCGGATTGCCCTTCGCCCCTCGGGGGTGAGCACGACGATCGGCGAGCGCCGATGCGCCGGGTTCTCGGCAAGCTGCAGCAGGCCGTCATCCACCAGGCTGTTGACCAGCGGCTGGATGCGCTGCCTCGACTGCGCGCGCGCACGCGCCAGCTGCGCTACCGTTTGCGGCCCGGTGCGGGCGAGGGCGACGAGGACGGTGCGCCGCGGCCCGGACATCGCACCCTGGCGGTAGATCGCCGACGCCGTGGCGGTGAGGCGCAGGTAAAGGGCAACGGTTTCGTCGAACAGCAGCGCGAGCTCCTGGTGCATCACGTCCGGATCCTACGCGGGTTCGAGCCGGCGGCACCGGGTGTCGCCTCGCCGGGCTCGACTCGAGATGGCGGGCGAGCGTATAAACGTGGCCATGCGAATGACCCGACGCGGTTTCGTGCGGCTTGGTGCGGCGGCGATGGCCGGCGGGTTCGGCGCACGTGACCCGCGGCTGCGGGGCCGGACCTTGAGTCCAGGTCCGACCCCGGCCCCCCCGCCGTCGGCGCCGCGCTTCGAGCTGGTGCAGCCGGATCTGTTTGCCGCCACCGGCGGCCAGCCCAGTTGCTGGGCCGACTACGACAACGACGGCGATCTCGATCTCTTCGTCGGCTTCAAGGACGGTGTCGCCAACCGGCTCTATCGCAACGACGGCGGGACGTTCGTCGAGGTTGCGGCCGACGCCGGCCTGCCCGACACGACCGACACGCGCGCCGCGGCCTGGGGCGATCCGAACGCCGACGGCCGGCTCGATCTCTACGTCGGCTTCACCCGCCGCTCCGGCGTGGCGAACAAGCTGTACCTGAACGACGGCAAGGGGCGCTTCACCGACGTCGCCCGCGATCTCGGCATCGACGTCAAGGGCGAGACGCGCCAGGTGTCGTGGATCGACTTCGACAACGACGGCCGCGTCGATCTGTTCATCGCCTTCCGCGACGCGCCGAACATGCTGTTCCACAACGAGGGCAACCGCTTCGTCGATGTCGCCAAGGACGTGGGGCTGGACGACGCGCGCAAGACGGTGGGCGCGGTGTGGTTCGACATGAACGACGACGGCCGGCTCGACCTGTTCGTCGCCAACCAGGACGGGACGCTGAACGGCCTGTTCAGGAACGACGGCTCACGCTTCGTCGACGTCGCCGCCGAGCTCGGGATGGACGCCGCCGGCCGGCCGGCGAACTTCGGCAGCAACGGCCCGAGCGTCGCCGACTACGACAACGACGGCCGCCTCGATCTCTTCGTCGCCGGCTACGGGCGCAACTTTCTCTTCCACAACGACGGCGGCGGCCGCTTCTCCGAGGTGGCGGCCGCGCATGGCGTCGCCGGCGGCGACCGCGCGACGCCGTCCGCGTGGGGCGACTACGACAACGACGGACGTCCCGACCTCTACGTCTCGTCGTACATCGAGCGGCCGGTCAACGAGCGCGACTTCCTGTTTCACAATGGCGCCGGCGCGTTCGCCGACGCGATGCCCGAGCTCGTCGCGAAGCACGGCGCCACCCACGGCGTCCAGTGGGTCGATTTCGACGGCGACGGCGCGCTCGATCTCGCGCTCGCCAACAACAATCCCACCGGCGGCCACTATCTCTTCAGGAATCTGCTGGCCGCGGATCGGGCGAGGCGCTCGCTGCAGGTGATGGTGGTCGACAGCAAGGGGAACTACACCCGCGCCGGCTCGGAGGTGCGCGTCTTCGCGGCCGGCAAGCGCACCGTGCTCGGCGGCCGGCTCGTGGACACCGGCGGCGGCTACTGCTCGCAGAGCGCGATGCCGGTTCACTTCGGGTTGCCCGCGGAAGGGAAGGTCGATGTGGAGGTGACCGCGATGACCAGGAGCGGCCGCAAGGTCACGCGCGTCGCCAACGTCGATCCCAACAGGCAGCCGCGGCGCATTCTGACGGTGAAAGTCTGAGGGCGGGCCAGAAGTCCAGCCCGCCCCCATGCTAGCAACTAGCAGCTAGCAACCAGCAACCAGCAACCAGCCACCAGCAACTACTTCTTCATCTCGGTCGGCGAGCAGCTGCAGCCGTCCCGCCATGCCGCCCATCATCGGCGACACGGTGCCCGAATAGCCCTTGTACTTCTCGGGCAGCTTCCAGCTCGGCGGCCGCCTGCTCCGGCGTCTTGCCGGCCTTGAGCTCGCCCTGCGCCCACGTCAGCAGGTCCTTGTTGAAGTCGGCGAATTCCTTCAGGTCCGCCCAGGTCGTGTTGCGCCGGCGTGTGGCCGTTGATGATCGTGTCGACGTTCTTGATGCCGTTGTGCGCCTTGGTCAGCGTCTCGGAGTAGTGCAGCATGCTGCCGCCGTTGTTGCCGTCGATGAGCGGCACGCCCTTGCCGGCGAAGATGTCGCCCGAGTGGACGATGCGGTGCGCCGGGAAGACGACCCACGCGTCGCCGTTGGTGTGGCCGGGGCCGAAGTAGTAGAGGTCGATCTGATCGGCGCCGCTGCCGATGGTCATCTTGTCCTTGAACGTCCGCTTCGCCATGCCGCGGTTGTTGTTCTGCTTGAAGATGTCCATCTTCTCCATGTTGGCCTTGGTGTTTTCCTGGACGACGACGTCGACCGTCGCCGGGAATTCCACGTTGCCGCTGACGTGGTCGCCGTGCGTGTGGGTGTTGATCAGCGTGGTGACCGGCTTCGGCGTCAGCTCCTTCACCTTGTCGAGAATCGGCTGGCCCCAGCCGGGGTTCTTCGCGTCGACGATGGTGACGCCGTTGGCGGTGGCGAAGACGGCGGTGTTGCCGCCGCCGCCGCGCAGCACCCAGAGGTTGTCCTTGACCTTCTCGACCTCGACGACTTTCGGCGCATTCGCCGCCGGCGGCTGCGCCTTGACCGCTGCCAGCCCGCCGGACGCGAGCAGCACTCCGAGCACGATTGCACGTCTCATGAGATCCCTCCAGGAAAGAAGACCCGTTGAATGAACCAGAACGCGCCGGCCGCGATGACGACGACTGACCCGGCGAACGCCAGCTGCCGCCCCGCCTGCTCGCTGCGCGGCGCGCAGCGCAGCGAGCGCGGTGGCGACGACCAGCGACGACCAGCAGTTGACCGACCTCGACGCCGAGGTTGAACGAGAACAGCGACCAGCCGAGCGCGCGCGCGCGGCAGGTCCATCTCGCGGAGCACGTTGGCGAACCCGAAGCCGTGGATGAAGCCGAACGCGAACGCGATCCACGCGCGGACGTCGCGGCCGTCGCGGATGAGCAGGTTGTCGGCGCCGACGTAGACGATGCTGAGCGCGATCGCCGGCTCGATGATCCGCGCCGGCGGGATGACAGGTTCAGCGCCGCGAGCGAGAGCGTGATGCTGTGCGCGACCGTGAACGCGGTGACGATGATCGCGAGCTGGCGCAGCGAGCCGCCGAGCAGCAGCAGGCCGACGAGGAACAGCAGGTGATCCGGTCCGATCAGGATGTGGTGGATGCCCGCCGGCAGGAACCGCTTGACGACCGCGAACGCGCCCTGGCGCGTGCCGGCGAAGTACTCGAACTTCTCGTGGCCGGCGTCGAGGATCGCCTGCGTCAGCGCCTCGCCGTCGTAGATGTTCACGAAGGTCTGATGCTGCGGGTCGTACGGGAACATCACCGCGGCAAGATTCAGGCGGCCGGGCGATCCCGCGAGTCGGGAAGCGCAGCGTGAGCTTCAGCGACTGACGGTCGGCCAGCACTTCCAGCCCTGGCGTCCACTGCGCCGTGAGCGGCGTGCCATCGGCGGTCACCGTCAATCGCGACCCGAGCATCTGCGCGAGCGCGGCGGCGTGTTGCGACGCGACCGCCGGATCGAGCAGGCGATCCATCGGCTCGATGTTCAGATCGTGCGCGGCGTCGTAGATGTGGACGACGAGCGACCCCTGGATCGCATCCGGCTGCAGCCGCAGGTCGAGGTAGCTGAACGGTACCGGGTGCGCGTGCGCGGGCGTCGCGGCGAGCACGAGCGCGAAGCCGCACGACGATTGAACGCAGAGCTCGCAGAAAACGCAGAGAATCTAACTCTCTGCGAGCTCAGCGTGTTCTGCGTTGACCGTCGTGGCACAGGCGGCCAATGGTAACGTAAAACCATGGAAATCGGGCCCGGCGCGGTCCACCTGGAGCGCTGCCTTTCCCTCGACGATCAGCGCGCGCTGGTCGCGCAGTGCCGCGCGCTCGTCGACGGCGCCGTGCCCGCGTACGTGCCGGTCGTGCGCGGCGGCGGCAAGATGCACGTGCGCATGCTCTGCCTCGGCCGGCACTGGAACGGCAAGACCTACACCTACGAGGCGACGCGCAGCGATTTCGACAACCTGCCGGCGCCGCCGCTGCCGGATAACTTCAAGCGCCTCGCGCGCGACCTCGCGCACGCGGCCGGGATGGCGATCGACGCCGACCTCTGCATCCTCAACTACTACGACGCCGACGGCCGCATGGGGCTGCACCAGGACAAGGACGAGAGCGAGCCGTCGCTCGCCGCCGGCGTGCCGGTCGTCTCGGTCTCGCTCGGCGATACGGCGCGGTTTCTGTTCGGCGGGCTGCGGCGCAAGGATCCGGTCGAGTCGCGGATGCTGGAGTCGGGCGATGCGTTCGTCTTCGGCGGGCCGGCGCGGCTGCGCTACCACGGCGTGTCGCGCATCGTGCCCGGCAGTGCGCCGCCGCAGCTCGAGATGACCGGCCGCTTCAACCTGACCTTCCGGCAGTACGACGTGCAGGGCGGTTGAACCGGACCTCTTACACGGCGTCTCGAGCCGCGAACCGTTCCCTCGCCGACTCTTTTCTCCCGCTCACCGGCACGAGCTTACCGACCGTTCCGAGGCCGTACGGCGGCATCCCGCTGTAGACCGCTTCGTATTCGCCCGCACGGCACTGATACGTCTCGTGCCAGATGCCGACATCGCCACGGCTGTTCCCGGTGCGCTTGTTGAACGCCACCCAGGCCGGCCAGTGCAGGGCGTCCTGGCTGCGCGCGTAGGCCTCGAGGTGATCGAACGATCGCCAGTACTGCACGATCACCTTCATTCCGAAGATGTGACCGAGAAAGCCGCTCTCGGGCCGCTGCTCGAGCTCCTTGATCATCTTCGGCATCGCCAGGAAGACCGGCAGCCATTTGTGGATCTTCCACGGCTTGTTGATCCGCATGCCGATCAGGAAGACAACGAAGTCGCCATCGACGTCGGCCGTCATTCGGTTCGCGATCACACCCGCCATGGTGCCCTCCCTGCCCGATTCCCGCGGTCCATCACCTGCCGCCTCCCCCTAGTCCCTGACATCGTCGAACAGCGGCCTCGTCGCCGCGACGGTCTTGCGATGCGCCTCGGCTTCCTTGACCAGATCGGCGACCACATCCATGTGATCGGCGGCGATGTTGAACCGCTCACCGGGATCTTCGGCGAGGTTGAAGAGCAGCGGCGGGTTGTGCTCCGTGCGGGCCTCACCTTCGCCGTACGCGCCGCTGGTGATGAAGTGCGCCTTGTAGTTCGCCTTGCGGACCGCGCGCAGCTCGCTGTCCCAGTAGTAGAAGAGCATGCGCCGCGGGCTCGGTCCCGTGCCGCGCAGCGCGGCTCCCAGGTCGACGCCGTCAATTGGCCGATCCGCGGGCGGCTCCGCGCCAGCCAGCCTGGCGGCGGTCACGAACAGGTCCATCGCCGACGCCATCTCCGTCACCACCGCAGGCCGTACCGTGCCGGGCCACCAGAAAATCGCCGGCGTCCGCACGCCCCCCTCCCAGGTCGTCCCCTTGCCATTCTTCAGCGGACCGGCGGAACCGCCGTGCGTCTTAAAGGGGAGCCATGGCCCGTTGTCGCTGGTGAAGACGACCAGCGTCCGCTGGTCGATGCCGGCGGTGCGCAGCGCGTCGAGGACGCGGCCGGTGCTCCAGTCGATCTCCTCGATGGTGTCGCCGTAGATGCCTGCGGCGCTGTGCCCGGCGAACTCGGCCGAGCGAGCCAGCGGGATGTGCGGCAGCGAGTGCGCGATGTAGAGGAAGAACGGACGATCGCGGTGGCCCTCGATGAAGCGGACCGCCTCTTCGGTGTAGCGCTTCGTCAGCGTCCGATGATCGGCGGGGCGCTCGACGATCTCGCCGTTGCGCATCAGCGGCACGTCCCAGTACTCCGGCTTCGGATCGTAGAAGGCCGAGGTCTGTAAGCCGTTATCGCGCGGTACCGTCATCTTCATGTCGTGCGAGAACGGCAGCCCGAACCACGAGTCGAATCCCTGCTGCATCGGCAGGAATGCCGGCAGGTGGCCGAGATGCCACTTGCCCACCATGCCGGTCGCGTAGCCTTTCGTCTTCAGGATCTCGGCGACCGTGATCTCGTCGGCGGGAAGTCCCTGCGCGGCGTTGTCGCGAATGACCTTCGGCGCGATCGCGCCGGGTATGCCGAACATGCCGCTCCGGATCGGCAGCCGTCCGGTCAGGAGTGCCGCGCGGCTCGGCGAGCAGACCGGCTGGACGTAGAAGTTCGTCCACTTCTGTCCCGCCGCGGCCATCGCATCGAGCCGCGGGGTCTTGATCGACGGGTTGCCGAATGCGCCGAGGTCGCCGTAGCCGAGATCGTCGGCGAGGATGATGACGATGTTCGGCTCAGTCTGCCGCTGGGTCTGCGCGCGGAGTCCGCAATCGGTCGCAACACACCCGGCCACAATCACCGCGACCAGCGCACACACCCTCCACTCAGTAGGGCGCCGCTTCAGCGGCGCCTCGCGGGCACGGCTGAAGCCGTGCCCCACGGACGGAATTGAGTCCATGATCAGAAGCTAATTCGTCTTCACCGGCTGCTGCGTTTTCTCGAGCTCGCTGAAGGGCGCAATCGTGCCGTGGATCGGCAGGATCTTGTCGACCTTCAGGTTGTGCTTCTTGATGGTCTCGAGCAGGTTCGCCGCGTACGGCTGCACTGCGGAACCGGGGCTCCAGACGTCTGCCTCGACCAGGATGCGCTCTTTCGGGAAGTAGGTCATCAGCAGCGTGTCGGCGTGCGGATTGCCGGCGATGTGAAAGACCTGCACCGTCCGCTTGTCGTCCTTGATCACCATCGTGTCGTCGACCGGCTCGAGCTTCAGCGGCTTCGGGTTCTGTCGACAGCGCATCCGGCACGAGCGTGTGCGCGCGGCCGATCGACTCCTGGTAATACGCGGCATTGGCCTTGTGCGTCGTCACCGCGAGCCCCTCGGACACGGCCGCGCGGATGCCGCCGGAATGATCGAAGTGATGGTGCGAGTCGATGACGTGCGTGAGCGGCTTGTTCGGCCGAAGCTCCCGCGCCTTCGCAATCACCGCCAGCGTGCGCACCTCGTTCTGCGGCGCCTCGATCAGCATCAGGTGATCGGTGAACTCGACGACCACACTGTTGTGCGACTGGCCGGCGAGGAACCAGATGCCGGGCGCGGCCTCCTGCACGGTGACGTTGGCGGGCGGCGGTCCGGTGACCGGCGCTGCTGACGCCGCCGCGGCCGGCGCCGTGAGATCGCCGGCGTCGCCGTCAACGGTCTGCTTCGACGCCTGAATCTCGACCGTCGTGAACTTGTCGGTCTTGGTCGTCAGCCGCGAGGGGAGCTTCAGGCCGCTGACGTCCTGATAGTCGGCGAAGTTCGTCTCGATGGCGACGTCGCCCATGTTGGCGTTCTCGGACATCGAGACCACGCGCGACGGCAGCTTCGTGCTGCTGTCGATCGCGAGCGTGAAGGTCAGGCCCTTCGGCCGTCGTCACCTCGACGACGCTTTCGTTGCCCGCGGTGCGCGGGTTCGCGAGCTTCGCCGCCGGGTCGAGCGCGGCGCGGACGATCGTGATCGGGTGGTGAAAGATGTCGGCGCGCCGATCGCGCGCCGCGGCGTTCGCCGCGCGGGTCGCCGTGCCGTTCGGCGCGACGTTGTAGGCGATGTCGCCGTCGACGCCGAGCACCTGCTTCTGCGGCTGCTGGCCCTGGAAGTAGGCGAAGTTCGGCGTCCGCGTCTGCTCGATGCGCGCGCGGCTGTCGGCGACGTCGATCGATCGCTTGTAGCCGGAGAGCGCGAACTTCTGGCCGGTGGCTTCCGGCGTCATGTCCTGGCCCAGGTTGCCGTTCGACCCCTCGCCCTCGAGGACGATGGTCTTCACGGCGAGGATGCGATCGCGGCCGCCGAGCGCCGACGCGGCGTCGTTGACGATTTGCTGTTCCGGAGTGGCGGTACTGCACGCGGCGGCGGTGGCCGTCGCCAGGGCGAGGAGGATGCGCTTCATGCGCGGCAGTCTAGTGTCAATGAGACGACGATTCAACGCGGAACCCGCGGAATTCGCAGAAACGACGTCCCTCACGTCTGCCACTGTAGGGACGGCCTTCAGGCCGTCCCACGACGGCCGGTCTGAGACCGGCCCTACACAACGTGTTCTGCGTGTTCTGCGTGTTGCGCGTTGATCGTGGTCGTCGTCGTCGTGACGTCGGTGGGAGACGGCCTTCAGGGCGTCCGCGCGCGGGCCGGTCTGAAGACCCTCCTACTCGTACCGCAGCGCCAGCACCGGGTTGACGCGCGTCGCCCGCCGCGCGGGCAGGTAGCCGGCCAGCAGCGCGACGGCGAGCAGCAGCCCCGCGGCTCCGACGATCGTCAGCGGATCGTTGGCCGTGACGCCGTAGAGCTGACTGCGCGACCAGCCGTCCGAGCGCCCACGCCGCCACCAGCCCGAGGACGATTCCGCTGCCGACGAGCATCAGCACCTCGCGCATCACCAGCCAGACGACGTCGCCCGGCACGGCGCCGAGCGCCATGCGCACGCCGATCTCGCGCGTGCGCCGCGCCACCGTGTACGCCATCACGCCGTAGAGCCCGATCACCGCCAGCATCGTCGCCAGCACGCCGAACGCCGTGGACAGCGTCGCGATCAGCCGATCGTTCAGCAGCGACTGATCGATCTGCTGTTCGAGCGTCCGCAGGTTGAAGATCGGGATGTTCGCGTCGAGGTTGCGAGCCGCCTGGCGGACGGCGCCGAACGCCGCATCCGGGCTGGTTCGAGGTTCGCACGTACATCACCGCGCCGCCGGCGAAGTCGTTCTCCATGAAGGCGAAGAACACCTGCCGCGGGATGTCGTCGCGCACGCCGGTGTACTTCGCATCCTTGACGACGCCGATGATCTCGATCGGCGTCTTCGTTCCCGGGTTGATGCCGAAGCCGATGTGCCGGCCGATCGGGCTGCGATCGCCGAAATAGTGCTTCGCGTAGCTCTCGTTGACGATCGCCACCTTGTACTGCGGCGCGAAGTTGGCGGATTCGGCTCGGCGGCGGCTCGTAGCGCACGTCGCGCTCGTCGAAGTCGCGTCCGGCGAGGAGCGGAATCCCCATCGTCTTGAAATAGCCCGGGCTGACCGCGTTGCAGTACGGGTTCATGTTCTCGCCCGGCTTCGGCTCGTAGCCTTCGACCGACATCGAGCTGTCCCACTCGTTCCCCTCGAGCAGCCCGATCTGCGCGAACGCCATCGCCGCTGACGCCGGGCAGCGCGCTGACGCGCTCCACCAGCTGCTTGTCGAACTGCTTGGTGCGCACCGGCGTGTAGCCGCTCAGCGTCGGCGCGACGTTGAACGCGATCAGGTTGTCGGTCTTCAGGCCGAGATCGAGCAGCCGCAGCGCCCGCAGGCTGCGGATGAACAGGCCGGCGCTGACCAGCAGCAGCACCGAGACCGTCACCTGCGCGACGACCAGCCCCTTGCGCAGCCGCACGCCGCCTGATCCGCCGACCACCGCGCCGACCTGATCCTTCAGCGTCGGCGCCAGGTTCGGGCGTCGTCGATCGCAGCGCCGGCACCAGCCCGAACACCAGCCCGGTGGCCAGCGACAGCGCGAAGTTGAAGAGCAGGATCCGGTTGTCGATCGAGCCCGAGATCACGTGCGGCGTGTCCGTCGTCGGCAGGAACCCGAGCAGGAACCGCGTCGTCCACGCCGCGATGACCAGCCCGAGCAGCCCGCCGACCGCCGCCAGCATCACGCTCTCGACCAGCAGCTGGCCGACGATGCGGCCGCGGCTGGCGCCGAGGGCGAGGCGGACCGCGATCTCCTTCTGGCGCGCGGTCGCGCGCGCGATCAGCAGGCTGGCGACGTTGGCGCACGCGATCAGCAGCACGCCGCCGACGATGCCCAGCAGCAGCCAGAGCGGCTGCGACGAGCTGCTGGCGGATCGGCGAGCGGCCCTGCGCCGCCGGCAGCAGATCGACCTGTCCCTTGAGGAACTGCTCGCGCGTGTACGCGCGTCGTGTTCGCTGAACGCCGGCGTCCAGCACCTCCTGCTCGAGGATGCCGTGGAAGAACGGCTGCAGCGCCGCCTTCGCCTGGTCGAGCGTGACGCCCGGCTTCAACCGGCCGAACACGTTCACCCAGCGGCTGCGCCGGTTGTCGACGTCGTCCCAGTTCGGCGTCATCTGCGCTTTCATCATCAGCGGCACGCGGATGCTCGGCACGTAGCCGATGTCGACGCCGTCGAAGCCGGCCTGCGACACGCCGATGATGGTGAGCGTGTGGTTGCTGACCGTGATCGTCTTGCCGACGATCTGCGGGTCCGGCGCCGAAGCGGGTACGCCAGTAGTCGTAGCTCAACACCGCCACCGGGCTGTCGCCGCGCTCCTTGTCGTCGTCGGGCGTGATGACGCGGCCGATCGCCGCGCCGACGCCGAGCACCTGGAAATAGGTGCCGGAGACCAGCTCGCCAGGCACGCGCTCGGTCTGGCCGTTCGCGCCGACGTTCATCGCCACCGTCCGCCGCGCGAACATGCCGGAGAATACCGGCGGCGAGGTGGTGTTGTCGGCGATCGCCGGCGTGACGCGCGGCGGTCTGGCGCCGGCGCCGCCGATCGACGAAGTTGTCGCGGAAGTCTTCGTACATCGGGAACGACAGCATGTTGCCGCCCGAGTTGCTGCCGTAGTGGTTGCGCGGCGCCGTTGAACAGGACCAGCTGGTCGGGCTCCTTGACCGGCAGCCGCCTCAGCAGCACCTCGTCGACCAGCGTGAAGATCGCGGTGTTCGCGCCGATGCCGAGCGCGATCGACAGGAGCGCGACGGCGGTGAAGAGCGGCGAGCGGGCGAGTCCGCGGAAGGCGTAGCGAAGGTCGCGTGACAGGTGTCGCATAGCGGTTCCCAGGTCGATCGTTAGACGGGAACCGGGCGTGCGAGGTTGTCTCGCCGGGGTCGGACCTGAAGTCCAGGTCCGACCCCGGAACCTGAAGTCCAGGTCCGACCCGGAGACCTGAAGTCCAGGCCGACTCGAGAACCTGAGCCAGGTCCACGGAGCACTAGAGGAAAACGGTTGTCTCGAGCCCCGGCAGGACCGACGTCAACCAGAATGGCAATCGAACGCATCGAGAGTGCAAGCGATCCGCGCCTCATCGCGTACCACGGTCTGCGCGACGCGGAGCTGCTGCGCGCGCGGCATCTGTTTGTCGCCGAAGGGCGGCTGGTGGTGCGCCGGGTGATCGAGGACTCGAGGTATCGAGTCGAGTCGATCCTGGTCAACGAGGCGGCGCTGAACGATCTGGAGCAGACGTTTGCGAGCCTCGCGGGGGACGTGCCGGTATTGGTGTGCGCGGCCGATGTGCTCGCCAGCGTCGCCGGCTACGACGTGCACCGCGGATGCCTGGCGCTCGTGCACCGGCCGCCGTTGACGCCGGTTGACGAGCTCATTGCCGGCCGCGGAAATGCTCGTCGTCCTTGAAGGCGTAACCAACGCCGACAACGTCGGCAGCGTGTTCCGGAACGCGGCGGCGTTCGGCGCCGGCGGCGTGCTGCTCAGCCCGACCTGCTGCGATCCGCTGTATCGGAAGGCGATCCGCACCTCGATGGGCGCGGCGCTGCGCGTGCCGTTCGCGCGGGCCGATGGGTCGGACTGGCCGGACGTGCTGCTGCGTGTCCGCGCCGCCGGGTTCACCCTCGTCGCGCTGACGCCGCGCGAGCCGGCCGAGACGCTCGACGCGTTCAGCGCGCGGCCGCGCCCGCCGAAGATTGCGTTGCTGGTTGGAACCGAGGGCGCCGGGTTGACGCCGGCGGTCGAGAGCGCGGCCGACTACCGCGTCCGCATCCCGATCAGCGGCGATGTCGATTCGCTGAACGTGGCGTCCGCGACCGCGATAGCGCTCTACGGCTTCGGGGAACCACGTAGTACTGTCGAACGCGAGACCACAAAGACCGCAGAGACACAGACTTACCCAGGAATTCTCTGCGAGCTCTGCGCCCTCTGCGTTCGATGGCCGGCGGTCGAATCAGAACGAAAACCGCGTCCCGATCTCGACCCGCCGCGGCGCCGCCGCCGACGTCGCCTGCCCGAAGAACGGCGACGCCAGCACGCCGCTGAAGTTCAGCGGCGTTCATGCGGTTCAGCGCGTTGTACGCCTGCGCGTAGAGCTCCACCGAGTAGCGCTTGTTCTGACCGTCGAGGCCGCCCATGCATGCCGGACAGCGGATCGGCGTTGTCGCCGCGCAGGATGCGAACCTGCGGCCCAGCCGGCGGCGCCGCCGGGCCGCCGAACCCCGTGCTCCAGCTGAGTCGCAGCCCGAGATCCACCTGCGCGCCGCCCGCGCCCGCTGTTGCGCGCGACACCCGCCGGCCGATCGTTGCTGACCGTGTCGCCGTTGTCGTCGCGTCCGGTGGTGATGTTGTAGGGCAGCGCCGACAGCAGCACGCAGCGACGTGCCGAGGCGGAAGCGCCCCTTCAGCGGCAGGTTCGCGATGCTCATGAAACGATGCGTGGGGTAGCCGAGCGACGGGCCCGCGCTCGGCCGGCGAGATCGTAGTTGTCCGCCGGCAGGCTGAACGGGTTGTCGGCCTCGTCGCGCGAACGTCCGAGCGTGTAGTTCGCGGCGACGAACAGCCGCTGCTGCGGCCGCATGTAGTTGACGTTGACGCTGATCGCATCCAGCTGCGATCGCCCGATCGACTGGATCTCGGTGACGGTGCCCGGCGGCGGGATCGGGCCGCACGCCGTTCGCGAGCGGCGCGTTGACGTCGACGCCGCGCAGCAGGTTCGAGCCGCGCCGCCGGATGTACATCGCGTTGACGCGCACCTCGCCCGGCAGCGTCTGCTCGACACCCGGCGATCGCTTCGCACAAGCTGCGGCTGTTCGAGATCCGGCGGCGAACTGCACGCGTCCCGCCGGCAGCGATCACGGCGGTGCCGCCGAGCGCCGCGTCGGGATAGCCCGGCTGCACGATCGTCTCGATCTGCTGGTGCGTGCCGTCGAGCTGCACGCCCTGCTCGATAGGTCTGCGCGTCGAGCCAGTCGAAGAAGATGCCGCCGCCGGCGCGGACGGTCGTCTTGCCGTTCTTGAACGGCGACCAGGCAATGCCGCCTCGCGGCGCGAGGTGCAGGCCGCCGATGTGCGTCTGAAATTCCTGGCGAACGCCGGCGCTGAGCGGTCAGGTCCTTGCGCACGCGGATGTCGTCCTGGACGTAGAGCGCCGAGCTGCGCCTGCGAGATGGTCGACCGCGGGATCGCCGATGTTGCGCGTGAACGTCGTCGGCCGTGCCGCCGCGTAATCGTCGAGGCTGGCGAACGTGAACGTGCCGCCGGTGTTGCGGAGCTCGTCGGTCCGGTAGCGCCCGGCGTCGAGGAGAAGACCGGTGCGGATCGCGTGCCGCCCGATCGCGATGTCGAGATCGTCGGCGAGCGTGAAGAGGCTCGTGCCGCGCGCGCCGGCGAGCTGCGCGCCGCCGGCGTTGAACGCGTTCAGCACCAGCACGGCCGGCGCCGTGCTGGTCGGAGCGTAGGCGACGTCGTCGCCGACGCCACTGCAGCCGCAGCTCGTTGTAGAGCGCTTTGCCGATCGCGCCCGCCGTCGACGCGCGCAGCACAGTCTCGGTGCGCGCCTGGCTGTAGCCGCGCTCGACGAGGTCGAAGTCGCCGACGCCGAGGTTCCCGGTCGTCGTGTGGTTGCGCTGAAGCTCGGCGCGCAGCATCTGCGATTTCGAGAGCGCGTGCTCGAGCCGCGCGGTGACGTTCAGCGCGTTGTTCGGCTTGCGGATCGAATCGGCGAAATAGCCCGACGGCAGCGCCGCGACGATCGTCTTGGTGTCGAACGCGTCGGTGCCGTCGACCGAGAGCGACAGCGAGGTGTGCTGCTTCCAGAGCGGCCCGTTCAGCGATGAAGCCGTAGCGCTCGTGCTGCTCGTCGCCTTTGACCGGCGCGAACGCGTTGCGCGCGTTCAGCGCCGAGTCGCGGAAGCCGAGGCTGGTCGACGCCGCGCCAGTTGTCGAGGCCCGGGCTTCGTCGTGATGTCGACCGACACGAACCCCGGCTCGTGCATGTCGGCGGCGAACATGTTGCGGCGGAAGCGAATCTGCTGAATCTGGCCCTTCGGCGGCAGCCGGCCGCCGCGGAAGCCGTTGACGCGCAGCACCGCGCCCGGACCCGCCATGTCGCGCAGCGCCTGCTTCCATCTCGTCGGGATCGTCGGGCAGTTCGTCGATCTGCTGCTGGCCAGCACGGTCGCGAACGCGTCGCCGCGCGGATCGCTCGCGCGCTCGCGCGGGTCGCGGCCGACCTGCACGGTTTCGGCGAGCTTCGCGATCGCCAGCTTGACCTCGCGCCGGTTCTCGCCGGCGCGCACGCGGACGTCGCGGACGCTCGGCCGGCTCGAATCCGGCGACTCGACGTGGATCGTGTAGCGACCCGGCTGCGAGCAGCGGTGAAGATCGCGTCGCCGCGCGCGCCGGTGTCGAGCGTCGCATCTCCGATGCTGCACGCGCGCGCCGACAATCACCGCGCCGCTCGGATCGACGACCGTGACGCGCAGCGTCGCCACCGAACCGGGCACCTGCGCCGACGCGGCAGCAGACCAGAGAACGACCAGCATCGAAGCCCACAACCATCCGCATGCGTTCCCCCACCAGCTCCCACCTGCCCACGCCACTCATGCGCCCCTGCCCGTCCTCGGCGCTACCTGACCGCTGAACGCGTCCGGCTTGAACGTCGGGTTGATCCGGATCGTCTTGAAGGTCATCTCTTCGTTCGGCTTGCCGTCGACCGATCGCGACAGGTGGTGCGGCAGCAGGACGCCGTCGACGCGTCCTGTAGTCGTCGAGGAACAGCTGGATGTCGACGATCTGCGGCGGCGGCAGCTCGTGCGGCGGCACGCCGCGCGCCCGGCGGCGGGCCGTCGCCGCGCTGCGTCTGCATCGATCATCCGCGGCGCCGCGCCGCGATAGGCGAGCATCAGCGGCCGGTGCGTCTTCTGGTCGAGGAACAGGCGCGCCGCGAAGCTGCCCGGTCCCTTCGCGTCGACGACATCCGCCTTGCCGTCGTCGGCCTCGGCTTCGCCGCCGTAGGCTGTACTCGAGCGGCATCGACGGCGGCGACGTCAGCAGCAACGCGAGCGCGAAGCGCGCCATGTCGGCGCGCTGGTTGCGCAACGCCTGCGCTTCGCCGTCGGCGCCGCCTGGCGGCGCGATGCGGACCATCATGTCGGCCCGCCGCCGATGGTGCGCGAGTGGCGCAGCAGCTGGTCGCCGTTGATGCCCTGCAGCGTCTCGATCGTGGCGTCGCCCATCGGCCTCATGCTCTCGGTGCGCAGCATCTTGTCGGGCAGCTGCAGATCGATCGTCATCTCGCCGTTCAGCTGCCGATCGCCGCATCTCGCGCTGGTAGGTGCCGGTTGCCGTCAGCCCCTGCACCTTGGCGAGGTTGCTTGTCGCCGCCAAGCGCCGCGCGCGCCTGCGCGAGCAGCTGCTCCGCCTTCGTGTCGCCTGCCACGCGCGCCGCGAAGCCGCCGAGCGTCATCGCGAGCGAAATCAAAGAAACAATCAGCCGTTGCATCGTCCACTCCTTGAAGCACTCCACCGCCTCGTTCGAGGAGTATGACGACGCGCCTTCGACGGAAGTTGTTATCTCTCGGCAATCGTTTTGTAAGAAATGTAAAGCGCGCGATCCGGCCGCAGTCTTTCGCGTAAAGTGGGCATCGTGCGCCGCATTCCCTGGCAGCTGCCGACGGCCGCGATCCTGCTCGTGCTGCTCGCCGCGCTGGCGACGCTGCAGTACCGCTGGCTCGGCGAAGTCAGCGAGGCCGAGCGCGAGCGGATGCGCGCGAGGCTGCGCACGCGCGCCGTCGGAGTTCAGCCAGGAGTTCGACACCGAGCTGACGCGCGTCTTCCTCGCGTTCCAGATGGATGCCGATCTGCTGGACCGCGATCCCGCCGCGGCGCTTGGTGACGCGTACGATCGCTGGCACGGCGCGGCGTCCGCGCCCGCGCTCGTCAGCGGCATCTACGTCGTCTCCGGGATGGCGATCGAGTCGGCGAAGCTGCAGCGCTTCGATCCCGTCCACCGCACGCTCGAGCCGGCGGAGTGGCCGCCGGAGTTTCGCGCCCTCCTCGATCGAACGCCGCGGCTGCTGCCGCAGCTGGCGGGCTTGCCGCGGCCGCTGATGATGGTCGACGCGGTAGAGGCTGACATCCCGGCGCTGGTCATCCCCGCGCCGCACTTGACGACGACGACGATCGGCGAGCGGGTCGCGTTTCACCCGACGCCCGGCGCCGAAGGGCGTGTGCTCATCGTCGCCCTCGACCGCGAGAGCCTGCGCCGCGACCTGGTCGAGCCGCTGGTCGCCAGGCATTTCGGCGACGGCGCCGCCTCCGACTACTTCGTGACCATCGTCCGCCGCGACGATCCGTCGAACGTCGTCTTCAGCTCGGGCGAAACCGATCGAGCGCGCCGCCGCGGACGTCGCCACCGGGGTGTTCGACCTGCGCATGAGCGAGGTTGCCCATGTCAGCGAAGGGCGCGGCGGCCGTCCGGCGGCGGGGGAGCCGGCCGACCGCGTGTCGATCACCATCGTGCGCCGCGCGAACGCGCCCGACGGCAAGCGCGTGCTGATGACCGGCGGCGACGATCAGGGCGCGTGGGAGCTGCGCGCTGCGCCATCGCAGCGGCTCGCTCGAGTCGATCGTCGCGCGCTCGCGGCGCCGCAACCTCGCCATCAGCCTCGGCGTCCTCGGCCTGCTGGCGGCGAGCCTGTTCCTCGCGCTGGCCGTCGGCGCAGCGGCAGCGGCGGCTGTCGCGGCAGCAGATGGAATTCGTCGCCGCTGTCTCGCACGAGCTGCGGACGCCGCTCGCGGTCATCTGCTCCGCGGGCGAGAACCTCGCCGACGGCGTCGTCGCCGACGGCACGCAGGTGAAGCGCTACGGCGCGCTGATCGAGACCGAAGGGCGGCGGCTCGGCGACATGGTCGAGCGGGTGATGGAGTTTGCCGGCATCAGCGCCGGGACGGCGATGCGCGCACGCGCCGGCGTCGACGTCGCCAAGGTCGTCATCGAAGCGGCCGAGGCGGTGAGTCACGACGCGAGGCGATCGCGGCGTCACGGTCAACGTCCATCGCCAATGGCACGCTGCCGGCGGTCGTCGGCGACGCTCGACGCGCTGCGATCCGCGGTGCAGAACATCATCGGCAACGCGGTGAAGTACAGCCCCGGCGGCGCGAGCGTCGACGTCAGCACCGCTCTCTCGAACGGCTCGGCGCCGCGGGTGCAGATTCGTGTCGTCGATCGCGGCCTGGGCATCGACGCCGCGGACCTGCCGCACATCTTCAAGCCGTTCTATCGCGGGCGTCGCGCCGTGGACGCGCAGGTTCGCGGCACCGGCGTCGGCTTGAGCGTCGTGCGGCACGTCGTCGACGCGCACGGCGGCTCGATCGCCGTCGACAGCCGCGCCGGCGAGGGCACGACGGTCGTCGTGGAACTCCCGGCGGACGCGGAGGCGCACGCCTCTTGAACGCCCCTCTGATGTCGACGACCCCGCGCGTGCTGCTGGTCGAAGACGAAGCCGGCCTGCGGCTGACGCTGACCGATCGCCTCGGCAGCGAGGGCTACAGCGTCGAGACGGCGAGCGACGGCGAGGCGGGCCTCGCGCGGGCGGCGAGCGGCGGCTACGATCTCATCGTCCTCGACGTGATGCTGCCGCGGATGAACGGCTTCGACGTCTGCCGCGAAGTCCGGCAGCGCGGCGTGACGACGCCGATCCTGATGCTGACGGCGCGAGGACAGGTGGTCGACAAGGTGGTCGGCCTCAAGCTCGGCGCCGACGACTACCTCACCAAGCCGTTCGAGACCATCGAGCTGATGGCGCGGCTCGAGGCGCTGCTGCGGCGCGTCCCGTCGGGCGCGCAGCCCGGCGGCGACATCTACCGCTTCGGCGACGTCGTCGTCGACCTGCGGCGCGTCGAGGTCACGCGCGGCGGCGAGCCGGTGGAACTGTCGGCGCGCGAGTTCAAGCTGCTGCGGTATTTCATCGAGCATCGCGGCGCCGCGCTGTCCCGCGATGCGCTGCTCGCCGAGGTGTGGGGCTACGACGAGATGCCGCTGACGCGGACCGTCGACGTCCACGTGGCCGGCCTGCGGCAGAAGATCGACAACCCCAAAGCGCCTGAGTTCATCGTCACCGTCCACGGCCTCGGCTACAAGTTCGTCGGCTGACCGGCACCGCAAGCATCCCCGGCACCGGGTTATACTCGCGGAGCGACGGCCAGCCGGCTGCCGCATCCCAGATCGCAAACGCCGTCGGCCTGGCGATGGCCCGCATTGATAACGAGACCGTGAACGCTATCCCTGTCGAATACGCGTCGCAGCGCAAGATCCGCGATCGCAACAAGTTGCACTACCGCTTCAACCACTGGCCGATCTGGATCTTCGTCTTCTTCATCGCCCCCGGGCCGCTCACCTTCGATCTCTTCGAGCGCGGCTTCGACGCGCGCATGACGTTGTGGCTGGGGGCGGTGCTGCTGGGGACCGGGATCGCCGGACTTCGCGGCGCGCTGCCCGGCGTCGAGCCGCGCCCCTACATCATCCGGTTCACCGAGGATCGCCCGAACCCGCTCTATCGGCGCATCTGCTACACGTTCGCGTGGAGCGAGGTGATCACGTTCGCGGTTCTGAACATCGCCGGCCTCATCGTCGCGATTGCGACCGGGCAGTGGTACCTGAAGCAGATCTACCGCTACGCCTACTTTCCGCTGGCCGGGACGATCTGGCTGCTGGGCGCGCTCGGCCGCCTGCCGCGGGTGAAGCCGTCGACCAAGGGCGAAGGCCACGAGCGGCGCTACTTTTACGGCTCAGTCTGGGCCGTCTGCTTCGCTCAGCCGGCCTTGTGGCTCCTGTGGAAAGTCGTGCCGCGGACGACGGCCGGCGACCTCTTCAAGCTGTTGGTGTTTCTCGGGATCCTCGCCTTCGTCGGCAACCTCGCCCGCCTCGGCCGTTTGCCGCGCACGCGCCCGATCGTGCCTGGAGAAATCGCGGTCTCCGACTAGCTGTCACAGAACCGCGGGCTGGCTCGTCTCCCTGGTATGGAGACGGGGCACACGGTCGCGCGGGTCTGGTAGGTTGGGAGGGTGGGGTAAACCGGGTTGACGGGTCGCTGATCGCCGTCGTTCTGCTCCATCTGGCAATCACCATCGTTCACGGCCAGGCGCACAGCGGGCGCTGCGATCCCGCTGCCGCTCGCCGCCACGTTGTTCGTCTACCTCGTCATCCTCGCGGGTCCGCTCGTCGGCCTCGCGCTCGCACGCTGGCGTCCGGTTGCCGGCGCGTGGGTCGTCGCCGCATCGCTCGGCGGCGCGCTTGTCTTCGGTCTCGTCAACCACTTCATCATCGCCGGGCCGGATCACGTCGACCACGTCGCACAGGCGTGGCGCACGCAATTCCGCATCACCGCGCTGCTGCTCGTCGCCAGCGAAGCCGCTGGCGTCGTCGTCGGCGTGCGATCCGCGCTTCGACGAAACCCCAGGAGGGCATCATGAACGTCTTCATCGCAGGAGGATCCGGAGCCATTGGTCTGCCGCTGGTTCGCACACTCGTCGCCGCCGGACATCAGGTCACCGCGCTGACGCGTTCGGCCTCGAAAGCCGAGATGCTGCGCGCGCTCGGCGCCACACCGGCCGTCGCCGACGCGCTCGACGCCGCGGCGCTGCGCCGCGTTGTCGTCGCCGCGCACCCGACGCACGTCATCCATCAGCTGACGGCGCTGCCGCAGGCCGGACCGAAATCGGCGAAAGAGCTGGCGCCGACCAATCGCCTTCGCATCGAGGGGACGAGGAACCTCATCGACGTCGGCAGCAGCGGCCGGCGTGAAGCGTTTCGTCGTCGGATCGTTCGCGCCGCTCGCGGCGGCCACGCCAGGATCGCCGTCGCAGGTCGATGAGGCGACCGAAGCGATTCGGTCGATGGAATCGCAGGTGCTCGACGCGAACGCGCGTCATCTGTTCGAGGGCATCATCCTGCGCTACGGCCTGTTCTATGGAGCGGAGAACGCGATGACCAAGCAGCTGATCGCGCTGGCGCGGCGGCGGATGCTGCCCACGGTCCGCGGCGATCAGGGTTTGCTGCCGCCGATTCATCTCGAAGACGCGGCGAGCGCGACCGTTGCCGCGCTCGAGCACGGCACGCCCGGCAGCATCTACGACATCGTCGACGATCATCCCGTCAGCATGAGCGAGATGGCGCGGACGATCGCCGAAACCGTGGGAGCGAAGAAACCGTTCGCGATACCATCGTGGTTGCCGAAGCTGTTCGCGCCGTATATGGCTCAAGTGCTGTCCTTGCGGCTGCCGCTGTCGAACGCGAGGGCACGCGCCGAGCTCGGCTGGCGGCCGATGTATCCGACGATCCGCGAAGGATATTCCGAGGCGCTGCAGCATGCGTGAGTGATGCCCGAAGTCGATCTCTTCCAGGAGCACCGGCGGCGGCTGTTCGCAGTCGCCTACCGGATGCTCGGCAGCGCCAGCGACGCCGAGGACGTCGTGCAGGACGCGTGGCTCCGTTTCTCAGCTGCGCGTCCATCCGACCTCCGATCGCCCCAGGCGTACCTGACCACGATCGTCACACGGCTCTGCCTCGACCGGTTGAAGTCGGCCCGTGCGGCACGTGAGGAATACATCGGCCCGTGGCTGCCCGAGCCGGTGCTGACCGACGATCGGGAGGAGCCGGAACAATCCGTGGCGCTCGCCGAGTCGGTGACCCTCGCCTTCATGGTGCTGCTCGAGACGCTCTCGCCCGAGGAGCGCGCCGTCTTCCTGCTGCGCGAGGTCTTCGATCACGAGTACGACGAGATCGCGGCGATGCTCGACATGACGCCGGCGAACTGCCGCCAGCTGTTTCACCGCGCGAAGCTGCACATCGCCGACCGCCGCCCGCGCTACCACGACACCGCTCGAGGCGAAGCGTCCGCTGGTCGGCCGCTTCGTCAACGCCCTGCGCGACGGCGACGGCGACGCGCTGACCAGCGTGCTCGCCGAGGACGTCGGCTTCTGGAGCGACGGCGGCGGCAAGGTCTTCGCCGCGCGCCGCCCGATCTTCGGCCGCGATCACGTCGTGCAGGTGCTGGTCGGGATCCGGCGCACGGCGCCCTCGGTCGGCATCGCGCTCGAGGACGTGACGCTGGACGTGGTCGAGGTGAACCACGAGCCGTCGGTGGTGCTGCGCGTTTCGGGCCGGATCGATCGGTCTACACCTTCAGCATCGAGAACGACGCGATCGCCGCGATTCGCATCATGAGGAATCCGGACAAGCTGCGGTTTCTGGAGCGCCAGCTGTCCTCGGAGCAATAGCCGGGCGGCAGCCGCTTGTCACGACGAAGGAACGCAGAGCCCGCGGAGAGCGCAGAGTGTTTCACAATTAAGACAATTTTGAAACGCACTCTTAATGAACGCAAAGACCCAAAACAGCAAAACCAAACCAATCCGTGCGACGGAAATGAAAAAAAAGAGCTCTGCGATTCGCGAGCTCGGCGTTCCGCGTCGTCGACAAGTAGCTGTCGATCGACGAGATCAGGCGCCAGCTGTCGGAGGCCTGGCTACGCGTTCGCGATACGAGTGATCAGAAACGGCAGCACCGCCTGCCGGTCGTCGCCGCTCTTCGCAAACGCTCCCGACACGTACTGCTGACGCGTCTCATCGAGCTCTTCGACAATCCAGTCGACGAGGGCGTCCGGCGCCAGCACACGCACTGACCGGCCGAAGCCGAGAATCCACTGGCGAAGCGCGTAGTCGTCGCTGACCTCCAGCGTCATCGCCACGGAGCGTCGGCGCGGTCGCAGCCGCTGCGACTAGTGCCGCGTTCGCTCTTTGATGAACGGCGCGACTGCCGGTGCGAACTGCAGGCGGACTTGCACGCCGGGCCGCTGTGAACGCCATCGATTTCCGAACGGGTTAGGGCTGAGTTCGGTGACGAGTTCGAAGCCTTCTCATCAACGGTGAGCCGCTGGACGCGATAGATCAGGAAGGTGCGAAAATACGAACACGCCGGTAGTAGGCCTGCAGGTAGACGCAGTGCTGCGTGTAGACGAGCGGGTACGGGTGAACGAGTAGTCCTTCACCTGGCGGCTTGCATAGAGTGGTAGCGCATCGCCACCACGCGCTGCGACATAGTCGCCCAGACGAGCTGCGACGTGACGCGTCACCGCGGCGACGTTACCTGGGGCGGCCTTCGCCGTAATTACGGCAGGCAGGCGGTCGAAGAACTTCTTCATCCCCGGCGGGAGTGCCGCCTCGATCTTGTCGAGCACGCTTTGCAGATCGGCGAGCAAGTGGGTGCCGGCGAGCTCTTTCACCAGCGCGCGGCTGGAATAAAGCGCGCAGAGCTCGGGCAAGGTCGACGCATTGCGTAACAGCGCGGTGAGCAGCTCCTTGGAATCGAGCTGCCAGAACTTCGTGCCGTTGACGGTTCATCGTAGATGGGAAAGCCGGCCGACTGTAGCGCTTCGAGATCGCGGCGGATGGTGCGCGATGTGACCCGAGGTCGTTGGTCAACGACTGGATCGTAGTCCGGCGCGCCGCCAGTTTCTGGAGCATCGTCCACTGACGAATGAGCTCTTTGTTTCTTCCCATCGATGTCTCGCTGACGCCAGCTGGAAGCGCATTCTATCGCCGCCGGTTGAATTATCTGCAACATTCGTACAGATTTCGCCTTTTAGAAAACAATCGCAAGCGCTTGAGGGCTGACCACTCCTGTCATAGCGACGCCTTACTCTGGCTACAGGTTGAACATTTCGCCAACCAACAGGAGCCGAGTGATGGGAACGGGTGCATTGCAAGAGGTGATCGCTTCGTCGGAAAACGTCGCCTTCGAGCGGGAGATGACGATTCGTTCGCGCCACCTCTGTGTCGTCTGCCGGCAGCGCCGCGCCGTGTTCCGTTATCGCGGCGTCGTCAAGGCGGATGCGATGCACACGCTGTGCTTTCAGTGCTATCGCAGCCTGGTCGACAGCATGCGCGCGAAGCGTCTCGCGCAGGCAAAGCGGCACGGAGCGGCGGGGACTGCTCGCTAGCGGCAGTCCTCGGAAGCGTGCGCGCAAGAGGCCGGCACGTCAGGCTGCGCGCGCGAACGAGACGTCAAGCTGCGGAAGTGGTCGCTGGAAATGATGGAGCGCCAGCTCGATCGCGAGATTGCGCGTTGGGCGAGGAAGCTGCTCCTCGTGATTGACGGCGAAGTGAGGAAGTTGACAGAAGAAGAAGTCCAGTGGCTTGTCAGACGCAGCAAGACGAAGCAGAAGCGGCGTCTCGCAAAGCAAGAGCGCCGCACAAAAGCGCGCCTGAGCGCAGAAGAGATGGAAACGCGTGCAGGAATGGCCTTTAGAAGACGGACTGCATCTCTCGATAGAGGAGGTCAGGAGGCACGTGAGTGTCGCTCCGCTTACAGTTTTCGCCCGCCCGTAGACGCGGCATGAACGCGCACCGAGCCTGCAAGGAATTAGGCTGCGGGTCTTACACCGGTAAGGTTAGATTGTAGTTTAGTAGTTTGTTTGTATGTTTGTGTGTTTAGTTGTTGTTTTTGTTTTTATTCCATGCCTGTAGCGTAGTTGGCAGCATTTAATTGGTTTGAGTAGTTGATTATTGATTGTTGTGGGTAATTATGTGTGGTTGATGATTATTATGTTTTAGGAGTTTGGTTAAATTATGATGTGTTTGATTATGATGGTTGTTATGTTAGGGTTTAATGGGTAGATTAGTTTGGTATTGGTGTAGTTTGGTGGTTAGTGTGGTGGGATGTGTTTTATTTTAGGGAATATGAATATAGATGTGATGGGTTTGTTTGGTTAGGTGTTTGGTAGTTTTATGTTTTTTTGTGGTATTTATTATTGGATTGTGAGTGGTGGGTTTTTTGGGTGCTCGTTGCAGGTGTTGTTCGCGTATTCGTCGCGTACTTGTTACAACTTCACGGTCGCTTTCAACTTAACGCACTGATGAGGCTCGACGTGAAAAGCGTCGTGCTGGCTCTTATGCGTATTTTCTGGCTGGACTGCGTCGGTGCGTTTCGTTTTGTCTCGTCGCTGACAGCGGTTAACTCGCAACCACGTTTGTTGGAATTCCTCGGCAGGCTAACACTCCTAGAAGCGGAGATCGGAATGAAGAAGTCTGTTTGGATGTTCGTCTGCGCGCTGGTCGGTTCGGTGCTGATGAGCAATGCGGTTTCCGCGCAGGACTAGAAGCTCGCGGTGCCGTTCAAGGCTGGGATCAAGATGTATATAGATGAGATGAAAGGTGGGCTGAGTGGGTATGCGTGCGGAGTTGATGAAGAAGAAAGTGCCCGTAACGCTCGGGGCACGGCCGACGCCGCCGACTTCATCATGATTGGCGAGGCGCAGGAGCGTAAGAGCGGCTGGTCGGAGGCTGGCTGACGACCAAGAAAGACAATTCGACTGGGTCGGTGACGGTCATCTCGGCGACCACGTAGACATCATGTGGGCGGAGGTAGCGGGCGACCGGAGCCTTTGTGGGGCGGGTTGTCGCGCGGCGGTCCCCGCTAGGTGGCCTCGCGCATCGCGGACAGTCTGAAGGACCAACTCAAGAAGTAACTCGGGACCTTGTCCTTTCGAGGCTGGCGTGGATCCATTTGTCGATCAACTGAGAGAGCTCTGCACCGCGCACCCCACGCGCGCGAAGTGGGTGTTCGTCCCGACGCACGCGATCGGCCGCACGACTCGGCGAGCGGCTCGCGCTCGAGGGCACCAACTGGCTGAACCTGCGCTTCGTCACGCCGCTCGACATCGCGCTCCGCATGGGCGCGCCGTTCCTCGTCGAGCGCGGCATCGATCCGTCGGAAGAAGGGCTCGGCCCGGCGCTGATCATGCGGCTGCTGCTGGATCTGCCGCGCGAGGGCGGCTACTTCCGTCCGCTCGCCGATCAGCCGACGATGGCGCAGGCGCTGTGGACGACGATGCGCGAGCTGCGGATGGCCGGCGTGCGGTCGACGGCGTTGAAGCCCGAGGCGTTCGCGTCGCCGCGCCAAGCACGCCGAGCTCGCGCGCTGCTCGCGGCGTACGAGCGCTTCCTCGGACAGAACAGCGCGGCGACATGGCGACCGTCTACGAGGAGGCGGTGAAGCACCCCGACTGGTGCCCGATCCAGCCGGAGGACTGCTGGACCGAGCTGCCCGACGCCATCTGGACGCCGCTGCAGCGCAGCGCTTGTCGATGCAATGCCGGGCGAGCGCATCGTGCCGCGCGCGTTCGCGATCCAGGCGTCGACGCTTCCGCGCCGCCTTGCGGCCGCACCGGTCGACCGCGTCACGCCGGATCTCGCGAGCAATCCGCTCGCGTTCCTGATGGACGCCGGCGGCGGATCGCGCCAGCAACGGCCGCAGCCCGAACGCCATCGCGCTGTTTCATGCCGGCGGCCGCGAAGCCGAGATCGAAGAGGTCTTCCGCCGCATCCTCGCCTCCGGCGTCGCCGCTCGACCAGGTGGAGATTGCCTGCGCCTCGGACGCGCACGTCCCGCTGGTCTGGGAGAAGGCGCTGCGGCACGAGTGGCCGGTCACGCTCGGCCCGGCATCCCGCGACGCTTCACGCGTCCGGGCCGCGCGCTGCTCGGCCTCTGCGACTGGATCGAGACCGATTTCTCCGCCGGCACTCTCGCCGGCTGCTGCAGTCCGGCGACATGGGCATCGAGACGGACGACGAGGCTTCACGCCGGCCAGGCCGCGCGGCTGCTCGCGCGGGCCGAAGCCGGCTGGGGCCGCGCCACCTACGGCCTCGCGCTCGGCCGCCTGCAGCAAGCGCTACGAGTCGCGCGCCGCCGATCCCGACGCGTCCGACGACGATCGCGCCTACGCGCGCAGCAGAAGGCCGGAGCTGACGGCGACGGTGCTCGCCTGGATCGACCGCGCTCATCGCCTCGGTTCCCGAGCCGGGCGCCGACGGCAAGGTGCCGCTGCAGACCGTCGTCGATGCGGCGTCTCGCACTTCCTCGAACACTCGACCGCGCGCAAGCAGCGCGCTCGACCATCGCGCCGCCGCCGCGCTTGACGACTACGTCGCCGAGCTGCGCGCGCTCGGACGTTCTCGTGCTCGCTCGCCGAGCGCTGCGCTTCATCCGCGAGCGCGTCGAAGTCGCTGCAGCGTCGCGGCCGAGCGTCCGCGGCCCGGCCATCTCTACGTCTCCGCCTTGTCGCAGGCCGGCTACTCCGGCCGGCCGCATCTCTTCGTCGTCGGCCTCGAAGAAGGCGCGTCTTTCCGTCGGCGACCGAGGACCCGGTGCTGCTCGACGCCGAGCGCGCGCGATCTCGCCGCAGCTGCGACTGTCGACCGACCGGATCGACGAAGCGGTGTACGCGCGTGCTCGCGCAGGCTTGCGCCGCGTCCGAGCGCGTCGAGCGTCACGTTCAGCTACTCCTGCCGCGACACCCGCGAGTTCCGCGAGACCTACCCGTCGTGGCTGATGCTGCAGGCGTTTCGGCTGCAGCAGCGCGACGCGTCGCTGCTCGTATCCGGAGCTGAAGAGCGGCGCTCGGCGAGCCGGAGTCGACGTGCCGGTCGATCGCGACCGCGCGCTCTCGCCGAGCGCGCTGGTGGCTGCGCACGCGTCGTCGGTGCACGGCGGCGACGGGGACGACGCCGTCTGGCGCCGGCGTTTCGCCGGCGTGGCGCGCAGGGCTACGCCGCGCGCGCACGCGCGGCAGTCGTCCGACGTTCACCGAGTTCGACGGCCACGTGCCGGCGGCCGGCACGGTGCTCGATCCGTGCGCGCCTGGAACGGCGCTGTTCGGTCACCGAGCTCGAGAAGCGCCGCGGACTGTCCCTTCCGCTACTTCCTCAAGCGCGGCCTCGGGCTCCGCCCGTGGACGAGCGCGAGCGCGACAGCGACGTCTGGCTCGATCCGCTGACCCGCGGCTCGGAGCTGCACGACCTCTACGCCGCGATGCTGCGCCGCTGCCGCGACGACAACCGTCGCCCAGACACGAGACAGGACGGCGCGTGGCTCATCGGCGCTGGCGCAGGCGCGGCTCGACGCAGCTGCACGCGAGATGCCGCCGGCGTCGGAGGAGATCTTCGACCGCGAGTCGCAGGACTTCCTCGCCGACGTCGAGCTGTTCCTCGAGGCCGAGTGCGAGCGACGCGTCGCACGCCGGTCGGCTTCGAGGTGTCGTTCGGCCGTCCGCTCGACGACGACGACGAGCCGCTGGCGCGGGCCGAAGCCGGTCGAGATCGACCTCGGCGGCGGCCTGACGTTCCGGATCGCCGGCCGCATCGACCGCATCGACCAGGTCGGCCCGGCGTCGTTCGAGATCCTCGACTACAAGACCGGCGGCTTCTGGCGCGACGACTGGACAGGGCATCTTCAACGGCGGCCGCCGCCTGCAGCACGCGCTGTACGGGCTGGCGGCCGTCGAGCTGCTGCAGGCGCGATACACGAAGCCCACAGGTCACCGGCGGCGTCTACTACTTCTCGAGCCGCAAGGGACGGCAGGAGCGCGTGCCGATCGCGGCGCCGACGCGCGCGAAGCATCGCCGCCGTGCTGGCCGACCTGCGCGAGGTGATCGCCACCGGCGCACGTTCACGCGCACCCCGAACGAGAAGGCCTGCAAGTTCTGCGACTTCACAGGCCGCGTGCGGCGAGCGACGTCCAATCGCGCAGGCGCGAGGCGAAGCTCGCAGGACGCGAAGCTCGAAGCGTACGGGAGGCTGGCGGCGCATGTCTAAGCTCGCGCATTCGCATCGACGCGCAGTCGCGCCGCGCTCATCCGCGAGGAGCTGCTGACCAACCTCCTCGTCGAGGCCGGCGCCGGCTCCGGCAAGACGCAGATGCTCGCCGAGCGGATGGCCGCCGGCATCGCGACCGGCGTCTATCAGGTCGAGCACATGGCGGCCGTCACCTTCACGCGCAAGGCCGCCTCGGAGCTGCGCGGCCGCTTCCAGCTGGCGCTCGAGAGGCTGCGAGCTCGCCGAAGGCCGACGCGGCGCCGCGACGCATCGGCGCGGCTCCAGTGCGGCGCTCTCGAATCTCGAGCGCTTCTTCGCCGGCACCATTCATTCCTTCTGCGCGCGCCTGCTGCGCGAGCGGCCGGTCGAGTCCGGCGTGTCGCCGGGCTTCACCGAGCTCGACGAGGTGCAGGACCTCGAGCTGCGCCAGCCGCGCCTGGCGCGACTTCCTCACCAGCGCGCGTGCCGCCGGCGATCCCGCCATGATGGCGCTGCTCGAGGCCGAGCGTCACGCCGAAGGATCTCGACTCGGCGTTCGCGATCGATCTGCGTCAACGAGGACGTCGAGTTCCCGCCGGGCGACGCCGCGTGTCCGGATCCGAAGGCCGCGTGGAAGGCGCTCGAGCAGTTCTGGACGGAGCTGCAGAAGCAGCTGCCGGCCAGCATCGATCCGCGAGACGACCTGCCCGATTCAGACAGGCCGCGCAGGCGTTCGAGGCCGAGCTGCGCATCGCTCGCTACCGTGCTGGATCGGCCGTCGGTCGTTGCGTCGCTGCTCGAGCACGTGGGACTGCGAGTCGAAGATCATCCAGAAGTGGTGGGCGGACGTCGCCGGCCGAGAAGCAGCGGCTGCGCGACCTGATCAAGCCGCTGCACGACAGACTTCCGCACCGACGTCGTCGAGCCGTTCCTGGCGCAGTGGCGGCAGTACGTCTATCGGCTGTCCGTCACGCTGCTGACGCGCGCGCGCGACGACGCGGCCGCCGAGCGGCGCCGCCGGAACACGCTGAACTACGGCGACCTGCTGCAACCTCACCGCGCGGGTGCTGCGCGAGAACGCGGAGGTCCGGCGGGCGCTGCAGCAGAAGTACCGGCATCTGTTCGTGGACGAGTTCCAGGACACCGATCCCGTCCAGGCCGAGATCATGTTCCTGCTGGCGGCGGACGAGCGCGATGTCGCGAAGTCGCAGTCAGCCGGCGGCCGTCGGACTGGCGCTCCGTCGCCGCTTCGTCCCGGCGCGCTCTTCGTCGTCGGCGATCCGAAGCAGTCGATCTACCGCTTCCGCCGCGCCGACATCGAGATCTACAACATCGTCCGCGCGCGGTTCAGCGATCCGGCAGTGGGCGCGTGCTGCCGCTGACGCACGAACTTCCGGTCGGTGCCCGCGCTGTGCGACTGGGCGAACGAGCGTGTTCGCGACGCAGTTTCCCGACGGCGCCGACCGCGCACTCGCCGCGGTTCGCGGCGCTCGATCGCGGATCGACCGACAGGTCGCGCATCGGGCGGTGTCTTCACGCTGACGCATCACGTGCGACACGGAACGAGGTGCTGGACGCAGGACGCGGAGCAGGATCGCCGCGCTACATCCGGTCCGAGGTCGATGCCGGACGCCGCACAGTTCAGCGACTTCCTCATCCTCACGCGGAAGAAGCGCGACCGCATCGCGCCCTACGCGCGCGCGCTCGAAGCGCTGAAGATCCCGATCGAGGTCAGCGGCGCCGGCGCGTTCGGCGAGTCCGCGGAGGTCGCGGCGCTCGCGGTGCTGCTGCGCGCGCTGACCGACCCGCAGGATGCGCTGTCGCTCGTCGCCGTCCTGCGCGGGCCGCTGTTCGGCATCAGCGATCGCCGAGCTGTTCGCGTTCAAGCAGGCCGGCGGCTGGTTCAGCATCTTCCAGCGACGACGGCAGCGACCGTCCGGCGCAGCCCGGACGAGCGCGGTCCGCAGCCGCGCTGGCGGCGCTTGCGCCAGTATCTACCGCTGGACGCGCGTGCTTCCGGCGGCCGCCGCGCTCGACCGCATCCTCGAGCACACCGGCTACCTCGCGCTGGCGGCGACGACGCCCGGCGGCGTCGAGGCCGGCGACCTGCTGCACGCCGTCGACCGCGTGCGCCAGGTCGTCGAGGACGGCGGCAGCCTCGCGGACGCGGCCGAGGCGCTCGAGGCCGACAGCGAAGCGACGAGCGAGGTCGAGTCGCTGCCGCTCGAGCCTGGCCGCACCGACGTCGTCCGGCTGATGAACCTGCACAAGGCCAAGGGGCTCGAGGCCGACGTCGTGTTCCTCGCCGATCCGTGCGGCGGCTTCACGCCGCGGGTCGACGTCCACATCGAGCGCGACGGTCGCGAGGCGCTCGGCTGGTTCAAGATCGTGCCAAGAACGAGACGTCGTGCGGCGGCAACGCTGCTCGGCGAGCACGCCGACTGGGCCGCGCACGAAGCAGGCGGAGCTGCCGTATCTCGAGGCGGAGGAGGATCGCCTGCTCTACGTCGCCGCCACCCGCGCCCGCGAGCATGCTCGTCGTCAGCCGCTGGACGGGCAACCGGCAAGCAGCCGGCGTGGGGCGTGCTGAACGACTTCCTCGCCGGCGCGACCGAACTGCCGGTGCCGCGCTGCGGTGACCGTCGCCGCGGTCGAGCCGCTCGACTGCCGTCCGTCGATGCGCAGGCCGCCGCGAGCGGCGCGCGAGCCGCGGCGCACGACGCGCGTGCACGCAGCCGTCGTGGTCGATCACGTCGGTGACCGCCGAGGCGCGCCACATCGCGCGGATGACGCGCTCGGCCGATGCGTCCGCCGACGATCCGACGCAGGTCGTCGGCGACCGACACGCCCGCCACCGCGCCGACGCGGGCATGGCGTGGGGCACGCTGATCCACGGCCTGCTCGAGCACGCGATGCGGCACAAGCCGCGACGCGCGACGATCTGCGCCGGCTGGCGATGTGGCTGACGGTCGAGGAGCCGCAGCTGCGGCCGGTCATCGACGAGGCGCTCGACACCGTCGAGCGCGCCGCGCGCGCGGAGTTCTGGCAGCTCGCGCAGAGCCACGAGTCACTCGGTCGAGACGCCGTTCGTCGTCGCCGAGTCCGGCCGGCTGACGAACGGCGTGATCGACCTGCTGTTCGAGTCGCTGAGGGGCTGGCAGGTCGTGGACTACAAGACGGACGTCGCCGCAACCGATCGCGCCGCCGCCTACGAAGAGCAGTTGAAGATGTACGAGCACGCGCTCGCGAAGGTTGGCATCCCGAGCGCGAGGGCGACGATCCAGCCAGTCAGGCTCACCGAGCGCCGTAACGACAATTGAACGCAGAATTCGCAGAGACCGCTGAGAAAGCACTCGTTTTCGTGCTCCTGCTCAGCGCGGCCTGGACAACGACGTAGCGAGGATCAACCGATGCGGTGTGTTAGCTGCACATGGCTGTAAATGCCAGGTGATGCGACATCACATCAGGGTCCGGCTGAAGCCGGACACTACATGAGAAAAAGAGCTCTGCGTGCTCTGCGGTCTCTGCGTTGATCGTCGTGGCGGGTGGCTGCCGGTCGAATCAGGTCACCCGCGACAGCACGTCCGGCGTCGCGTAGTCCTTCTTCGCCACGATCGACGCCATCTCCGCCATGATCCGCTCGATCTCGTCCATCGTGTTGTAGAAGTGCGGCGAGATGCGGACCCCGACCGGCGGCCGGTAGTCGACGACGAAGTCGCGCGCCTTCAGGGTGCGTGACACCTCCAGCGCGTCGGGGACATTCACGGCGACGGTGCCCGCGAGGCGGTTCGGATCGCGCGCGGCGGCCGACGTGAACCCGTGCTCGTCGACCAGCGCCAGCAGCCGCGCCGTCATCCGCTGCGACTTCTCGCGGATGCGCTCGATCCCCACCTCGTTGATGATGTCGAGCCCGCCGATCGCGGCGTAGTAGGCGGGAATCGACGGCGTCCCGTTCATCATGTGCATCGCATCGTCGCGCACGTCCTGGTCGTCGATGTCGAAGGCGAACGGATGCTGGTGCGACAGCCATCCGGTGAACGACGGGCGCGCGGTCTTCAGCCGATCGGGACGGGTGTAGAGGAACGCGTTGCCGGGGCCGCCGCACAGCCACTTCAGGCAGCCGCCGACCGCGAAGTCGACGCCGAGCGCCGCGACGTCGACCGGGATGATGCCCGCCGACTGATACGTGTCGAGGATGACGGCGGCGCCGGCCTCGCGCGCGCGCGCGGCGATCGCGGCGGCGTCGGTGATGTACGACGTGCGGAAGAGCACGTGCGAGAACGCGACGACCGCGGTCCTGTCGTCGATCGCGGCGATCATCCGCTCGGTGCTGAGCGAGAGATCGTCCTCCGCCGGCACGACGTGCAGCTCGAACCCGGCGGCCTGCTGCGCGCGGTAGAGGTGCACCATCGACGGAAAGTCCATCGCCGAGCAGACGATCCGCTTGCGCCGTCCGGCCAGGCGCAGCGACGACAGCGCCACCATGTGCGCGGTGGTGACGTTCTCGTGCATGCTGACCGAGCCGGCCGGCGCGCCGATGATCCGGCCGATCTTGTTGCCGACCTCGAGCGGCATCTCCCACCAGCGCTCTTCCCACGCGCGCACGCCGCGCGTCGCCCACGTGTCGGCGTATTCGGCGAGGTTCGCCGCCGTCCGCCGCGGCATCGCGCCGAGCGAGTTGCTGATCATGTAGACGGTGCGGGCGAGGATCGGAAACTCGTCGCGATACCGATCGAGCGCATCCATCCGCCTATAATACGCGTCGGCTTTGGGGAATTCTGCCCGGATGTTGAAAGGCGCCGCGATCGTCGCGCTGCCGCTGGCGGTCGTCGCCATCGTCGCGCTGCCGCTCGTCCTCGACCAACCGTTCGCCAGCCAGACGCCACGCGTGATGGCCGTGATTTACGCGCTGCGCCGCTGGTCGCCGGCGATCGCGGCGTGCGGATTCGTGGCCATGCTGGCCATCGCGATCGGTCGATGGCGGCAGTCGCGGCGGGTTGCGAAAGCCGCGCTCGTCGCCGGCCTCGTCACGACGGCGGCCGCGTTGTGGTTTTCCCGGCAGAATCCGTTCGAGTGGATGTTCAACCCGCTGCACCAGCCGGCGTTCGTGCCGGCGCGCACCGCGGGCTTCGTCGACCCGGACGATCTGGTGCTCGCCGTCCGCGTCGGCGACGATAGCGCGGCCTATCCGATCCGGCAGATGGCCTACCATCACCTCGTCAACGATCGCATCGGGCACACGCCGGCGGTCGTCACCTATTGAACGCTGTGCCACACCGGCCTGGTCTGGGGCTCGGAAGTCGATGGGCGGGTGCTGAGCTTTCATCTGGTCGGCATCAACAACCAGAACTTCGTGATGCAGGACGCGCAAACCGGCACGTGGTGGCAGCAGGTGTCGGGCGAGGCGATCCTCGGGCCGCTGAAGGGGCGCCAGTTGACGCTGGTCCCATTCGACCACCTCACCTTCGCGGCGTGGCGCGAGGAAGCGCCGAACGGGCGAGTGCTGGCGCCGGACGCCGGTGTCGCCGCGGCGAATCGATATGCGCGCGCCGACTGGGAAGAGCGCATGCAGACGACTCCCGCACCACGTTCGGCGGCGAACGACACGCGCCTGCCGGCGCGGGCATTGGTTGTCGGCATCGAGGTCGGTGGCGTTTCTCGTGCGTATCCCCTGGCCGGGCTGAAGCGAGCCGGGGTGGTGCTCGATACCCTCGGCACGACGCCGCTCGCCATCGTGCGCGGCCCCGACGGCCGTTCGACGCGCGTGTTCGATCGAACGGTCGATGGACGGGCGCTGGAGCTGGTGGCGAAAGTAGGCGAGGCGCCGTTCCGCCTGGCCGATCTCGAGACCGGGTCAGAATGGGATTTCGCAGGCGTCGCGATCAGCGGCCCGTTGAAAGGGCGGCGGCTCGGCCGCGTGCACTTTCTCGAAGAGTACTGGTTCGACTGGAAGGCGTATCACCCACAAACCGATATCGCGGGGCGCATCTTCTGACATGAAACGCGAAGGCTGGCAGGGGTGGGACACCTACGCTCCGTTCTACGACTGGGAAAACGCGCAGACGCTGGGGCGGCGCGACGTGCCGTTCTGGCAGCGTGTGGCCTCGCGCGCCGAGGGCCAGGTCCTCGAGCTTGGATGCGGCACGGGACGCGTCTCGATTCCGCTGGCGAAAGCCGGCGTCGGCAATCGTCGGCGTCGATCGCTCGGCGCCGATGCTCGAGCGCGCGCGGAAGCGGACCAAGGTTGGCGGCCCTGACGGGCGCGCCCCGCTACGTGCGCGCCGACATCCGCGCGCTGCCGTTCGGCGACGGATCGTTTCCTTCCGTCATCGCGCCGTACGGCATCCTGCAGTCGCTGATCAGGCCGCGCGACTTGACCGCGACGCTGGCCTCGGTCGCGCGCGTCGTCGCACCTGGCGGCACGTTCGGCATCGATCTGGTGCCGGACGTGCCGAAGTGGCGCGAGTACTCGAACCGGGTCCAGCTGCGCGGCCGGGCGGGCGCGGCGCACCTGACGCTGATCGAATCCGTGCGCCAGGATCCGAAGCGCCGCCTCACCACGTTCCAGCAGACCTTCGTCGAGCGCCGCGCGCGAGCGGACGCAGGAACATCAGTTCGAGCTGACGTTCCGGACCCTGTCGGTGGCCGAGATGTCGCGGCAGCTCGAGCGCGCAGGGTTCGAGGTCGATGCGGTGCTCGGCGACTACCGCGGGCGGCCGTGGGACGATCGCGCCGACGTCTGGATCATCATGGCCCGGCGACGCGCGGCTGATGCGCTGACGGCTGATGGCTGACGGCCGATGGTATGGGTGATGGTCCATCGTCCATTCCATCAGCCCTCAGCCATCGGCCGTCAGCCATGTGGTAAAATTCCCGCCTCGCCAGGCCTTTTTTCTGGAGTTTTCACATGTCCGGCCACTCAAAATGGGCGTCGATCAAGCACAAGAAGGGCGCGCTCGACGCTAAACGCGGCAAGATTTTCACGCGCATCATCAAGGAACTCACCGTCGCGGCCCGCGCCGGCGGCGGCGACCCCGACATGAACCCGCGCCTGCGCACCATCATCGGCGACGCCAAGGCCGCCAACATGCCGGCCGAGAACATCAAGCGCGCCATCCGCCGCGGCACGGGCGAGGAGCCGGGCGTGTCGTACGAAGAGGCGCAGTACGAGGGCTACGGTCCGGGCGGCGCCGCGGTCATCATCGACGTCCTCACCGACAACAAGAACCGCACCGTCGGCGAGCTCCGGCACGTGCTCGAGAAACACGGCGGCAACCTCGCCGCGAGCAACGCCGTCGCCTGGATGTTCTCCAAGAAGGGCTACATCGTCGTCGAGAAGTCGAAGGCCGACGAGGAGAAGCTGATGGCCGCGGTGCTCGACGCCGGCGCCGACGACCTGCAGGACGACGACGACAACTGGGAGGTGCTGAGCTCGCCGGAGGCGTTCGCCGCCGTGCGCGACGCGGTCAAGGCGCTCGGCATCGAACCGGCGAGCGCGCAGGTCTCGATGATCCCGCAGAACTACGTCAAGCTCGAAGGCAAGGTCGCGCACCAGATGGTCAAGCTGATGGAAGCGCTCGACGATCAGGACGACGTGCAGCACGTGTGGTCGAACTTCGACATTTCGGAGAAGGAGATCGAGGCGTCGCTCGCGTGAGAGTGTTCGGCATCGACCCGGGTTGCGAGCGCACCGGTTATGGCTGCGTCGAAACCGACGGGTCGCGCCACCGCATCGTGCTCTGCGGCGCGATCACGTCTCCGGCCGTCGAATCGCTCCCCGACAAGCTCCAGCGGATTCACCACCAGCTGACCCTGCTTGATCAAGGAGTGCCAGCCGGCATCGGTCGCAATCGAAAACCTCTTCTTCTCGGTCAACGTTCGCAGCGCCCTCAAGCTCGGGCACGCGCGCGGCGTCGCGATGCTGGCGGCGGTCGAAGCCGGCCTGCCGGTGTTCGAGTACACGCCGGCCGAGGTGAAGCGGGCCGTGGTCGGGTACGGCCGCGCCGACAAGCCGCAGGTGCAGCAGATGGTGCGGCTGCTGCTCGGGCTGGACGCCGTGCCGACGCCGCACGACGCGGCCGACGCGCTGGCGATCGCCATCTGCCACGTGCATGCAAGTCCCCGAGCGGCGCTCGATCGCCTCGTTCCTCCCGCACCGACCCGGGCGACGAGTTGGAGATCCTATAAGCCCGCCTCCCGGCCATCGCCAGGCGGGGCGCTTCGGCGCGGTAAACCCGCACGATCGTGATCGCGTCCCTGCGCGGCAACATCCTCGAAAAACATCCGAACCGAATCGTCGTCGACGTCAACGGCGTCGGCTACGAGGTGTTCGTGCCGCTGTCGACCTTCTACGGACTCGGCGACGCCGGCTCGGCGATCACGCGTTCGCATCCACACCCACGTCCGCGAAGACGCGCTCCTTCTTTACGGGTTCGCAACGCTGCTCGAGCAGGAGCTGTTCGAGCGATTGATCGGCGTCAGCGGCATCGGTCCGAAGGTCGCGCTCGCGGTCCTGTCGGGCATCGAGCCGCTCGATCTGATTCGCGCCATCGAGCGCGGCGACCTCGCGCGCCTCACCGCCATCCCCGGCGTCGGCAAGAAAACATCCGAGCGCATCGTCCTCGAGCTGAAAGATCGGCTGCCTCGGCCGCAGGCGGTCGCGGTTGCGGCCGGCGATGCCGCGTCCGACGCGCCGATCGTGCGCGACGATGTCGTCTCGGCGCTCGTGAACCTGGGGTATCATCGGCCGCTCGCCGAGAAGGCCGCCGAAGCCGCCATCAAGACGATCGGACCGTCCTCCGACCGCGGCTTCGAGCGCATCCTGAAACAGGCGTTACGGGAAGTGGCCAAGTGACGGACGACCGCATGTTGACCGCTGCGCGCGTCGACGACGACGCGCAGTACGAAGCGGGGCTGCGTCCGCGCAAGCTCGACGACTACATCGGCCAGGATCGCATCCGCGAGAACCTGCACGTCGCGATCGCCGCCGCCCGGCAGCGCGGCGAGCCGCTCGATCACGTGCTGCTGCACGGGCCGCCCGGCCTCGGCAAGACGACGCTCGCCTTCATCATCGGCAACGAGATGGGCGACGCCGGTGCGGGCGACATCCGGGCCGGCGATCGAGAAGCCGGGCGACCTGGTCGGCATCGTCACCAACCTCGCCGAGAAGGAAGTGCTCTTCATCGACGAGATTCACCGGATGTCGCCGGCGGTCGAGGAGATTCTGTATCCGGCGCTCGAGGACTACGAGGTCGACATCGTCATCGGCCAGGGGCCGAGCGCGCGCACGGTGAAGATGCGGCTCGAGCGCTTCACGCTGATCGGCGCGACGACGCGAACCGGGCTGCTGACCTCGCCGCTGCGCTCGCGCTTCGGCATCGTCCACCGGCTCGAGTTCTACACGCCGGCCGATCTCGAGGAGATCGTCCGGCGCTCGGCCAAGATTCTGAACGTGCCGATCGAGGACGCGGCGGCGAGAGAGATTGCCGGCCGCGCGCGCGGCACGCCGCGCATCGTCAACCGCCTGCTGCGGCGCGTGCGCGACTACGCGCAGGTCCGCGCCGACGGCGCCATCTCGCTCGACGTGGCGCGCAAGGGCCTCGGGATGCTCGAGGTCGACGAGCACGGGTTCGACGAGATCGATCGCAAGCTGCTGCGCACGATCATCGACAAGTTCAGCGGCGGGCCGGTCGGCCTGAACACGATCGCGGCGGCGATCAGCGAGGAAAAGGACGCGATCGAAGACATCTACGAGCCGTTCCTCATCCAGGCCGGCTTTCTCGATCGCACACCGCGCGGGCGCGTCGCGACGTTGCGGGCATACGACTATTTCGGGCTCGACGCGCCCACCGAGCGAAGGGACTCACGACTGTGGTGACCGACCGCAAGGCGCCGCGAGTGGGCGGGCGGCCGACGACGATTGCGTCGCTGGCCACCTACGTGCCGCCGCGGCTGCTGACCAACGCCGACCTCGAGAAGATGGTGGAGACGACCGACGAGTGGATCCTGCAGCGGACCGGCATCCGCGAGCGCCACATCGTCGATCCGGGAGTGGCGACCTCCGATCTCGGCCGCGAGGCCGCGATCAAGGCGATTGAGAACGCCGGGCTGTCGCCCGCCGACATCGGCTTCATCGTCGTCGGCACGGTGACGCCCGACATGATGTTTCCGAGCACGGCGTGCCTCATCCAGCACAAGATCGGCGCGCAGCATGCGTGGGGCTTCGACCTGAGCGCGGCCTGCTCGGCGTTCACCTACTCGCTGACCACGGCGAGCCAGATGGTGGCGAGCGGCGCGCACGAGCACGCGCTGGTGGTCGGCGCCGACGTGATGTCGAGCATCATCGACTACCAGGATCGATCGACGTGCGTGCTGTTCGGCGACGGCGCCGGCGCGGTGGTCGTGTCGCCGGCGAAGCCGGGCGAGCCCGCGATCCTCGACTTCGAGCACGAGATCGACGGCGCGCGGCGGACCGGCGCTGTGCATGCCGGCGGGCGGCAGCCTCAAGCCGTCGTCGCACGAGACGGTCGATCAGCGGCTGCACTACGTGAAGCAGGAAGGGCAGGCGGTGTTCCAGCTTCGCGGTGCGGAAGACAGAGGAGATCTCGCGCCGCATCCTCGAGCGCAACGGCCTGACCGCGGCCGATATCGACCTGTTCGTCTCGCACCAGGCGAACCGCCGCATCATCCAGTCGGCGACCGAGAAGCTCGGCGTCGATCCGGCGAAGGTCGTGATCAACATCGAGCGGTTCGGCAACACGACCGCGGCGACGATCCCGCTGGCGCTGAACGACGCGATCGCGTCGGGGCGGCTGAAGAAGGGGCAGCTGGTGCTGCTGGCGTCGGTGGGCGCCGGCTTCACGGTCGGCGCGGTGCTGCTTCGCTGGGGTTTCTGAGATTCTCATAACGCTCGTAGGGCAGCCCTTCAGGGCTGCCGGCCGGCGCGGTCGGCAGGCCTAAAGGCCTGCGCTACGGAGCGTCTCCGGCGGTGGACCTAATGAATGCCCCACGACCGCTCACACCCGAAGTCGAGCGGCGGCTCGACGGCGCTGCGCTCGCTCAAGAGCTGGCTCGACGAGGCGTTTCGCGTTCCCGGCACCAACCTCCGCTTCGGGTGGGATCCGCTGATCGGGCTGGTTCCGTGGGTGGGCGATCTGCTGACCGCGCTGATGTCGGGGGCGATCGTCCTGCAGGCGCACCAGATGCGGCTGCCGCGCATCGTCCAGCTGCGGATGCTGGGGAACGTCGCGGTCGATCTCCTCGCCGGCGTGATTCCGTTTGTCGGCGACGCCGCCGATTTCTTCTGGAAGTCGAACACGAAGAACTTCGCGCTGCTCGAGCAGCACGCCTACGAGCTGCGGCCGGCCACAGCCGGCGACTGGCTGTTCGTCTCGGCGATCCTGCTGGCGATTCTCGCCGTTGCCCTCGTGCCGCTCGCCGTGATGTACTGGATTGGTTCGGTGTTGTTCAGCCGGTAAACGGCCCTGAAGGGCCGCCGTACGTGGGCACCTTTAGGGACGCCGTGGCGGCCACTTCACCATGCAGACGCGCGTCTTTCTCCTCTCGCCCGCGAACTGCAACGGCATTCGCGCGAAGCAGGCGATGTCGCCGCAGGGCGCAGTTCGCGCTGGCGGCGGCGCTGCGCTCGGCGGACGGCGCGCCGCTCGGCGATCTTTTCAGCTTCGTCAGCGGCCTCTACTTCCGCGGCAAGCTGACCTACGCGCGCCGCTTCGCGCAGCCGCCCGATCCGCTGAATCCGATCGTCGGCAGCGGCATCCACGTGATCACGCCGAACGCGGGGCTGCGCAGCCCGGACACGCTCATCACCCAGCGGCCGTGCGCGCGTTCGCCCGCGGCGACGTCGACGCGGACAACGCGCGCTATCGCCGGCCGCTCGAGGCGAGCGCGCGCGCGCTGCTGGCGGAAATCGGGCCCGACTGCGACGTCGTGCTGCTCGGCAGCGTCGCGTCGCCGAAGTACGTCGACCGTGCTCGGCACGATCTTCGGCGAGCGGCTGAAGTTCCCGGTCGCGTTCGTCGGCCGCGGCGACATGTCGCGCGGCGGGCTGCTGCTGCGTCACGCGCGCGACGGCGTCGAGCTCGACTACGTCCCGGTGCTCGGCGCGGTCCTCCACGGCGCCCGGCCGCCGAAGCTGCCGCCGATCCGATGGCAGACGCGCGCCTGAAGGCCTCGAAGCAGAAGCCCGGGCCGCGCCGGCGCCGTTCGAAGGCGCAGCCCTTCGACACCGCTGAAGGACCGCGCGCTCAAGGCTGGCCGGCTGACGATCCCGCGCGACCAGGACAACGTCATCCTGGCGGTCGACGGCAAGGAAGTCCGCCTCACCAACCTCCGCAAGATCTTCTGGCCGGAGCTCGGGCTCACCAAGGGCGACCTGCTCCAGTACTACGCCGACGTCGCCGACGTGCTGCTGCCGCACGTGCGCGATCGCGCGATGGTGATGAAGCGCTACCCGCACGGCGCCTCCGGCGAGTTCTTCTTCATGAAGCGCGCGCCGACGCCGCGGCCGGCGTGGATCGAGATCTGCCCGATCGATCACGGCAGCGAGAACGTCATCGACTTTCCGATGATTCAGGACCTCGCGGCGCTGCTGTGGGTGATCAACCTCGGGTGCATCGACCTGAACCAGTGGTACGCGACCTGCGACGACGTCGATCGGCCCGACTACCTGCATTTCGATCTCGACCCCGGCGCCGGCGCCGGCTTCGACCGCGTGCATCGAGACGGCGCTGGTCGTCCACGAAGCGCTCGACACGCTGAAGATGCCGTCGGTCGTGAAGACGACCGGATCGAAAGGGCTGCACGTCTACGTGCCGATCGTGCGCGGCCCGGAGCAGAAGCAGGTGTGGACGTTCGCCAAGGCGCTGGCGCAGGAGCTGGCGGTCGCGCAATCCGGCGCTGATCACCGTCCGAATACCGCGTCGCCAAGCGGCCGAAGGGCCGCGTGCTGGTCGACTACAACCAGAACCGCGTGGGGCAGCACGCTGGCGTCGATCTACTCGGTGCGGCCGCGGCCGGAGGCGACCGTCTCGACGCCGGTGACCTGGAAGGAAATCGAGCAAGGGCGTCCGCATCGAGGACTTCACGGTGAGGAACGTGCCGGCGCGCGTCGCGAAGGTCGGCGACCTGTGGAAGCCGCTGCTCGCGGCGCGCGGCCGCTTCGACCTGTCGGAATTCGTATAACTCCGCGTGGAACGGTCTGAAGACCGTTCCTACCAGCGTTCGCGCTACACTCCTCCCGCGCAGGGTGACGCGCCGCGAATTCATCGAGACGGCCGCGGGCGCCGCCGCGATCGCCGGCTCGGGCGCATCGCATCCGCCGCGCCGGCGCGGCGCCCGAACGTCGCTGTTCATCCTCGCCGACGATCTCGGCTACGGCGACTTGAGCTGCTACGGCCGGCCGGACTACAAGACGCCGGTGCTCGATGCGCTTCGCGAAACAGGGCATCAAGTTCATGAGCGCCTACGCGGCCGCGCCGGTCTGCACGCCGACGCGCTGCGCCTACATCACCGGCCGCTATCCGCAGCGTCTTGCCGTCGGCCTCGAAGAGCCGCTGACGGCGCGCGTCGCCGCCGGACGTCGGGCTGCCGCCCGAGCATCCGACCGTCGCCTCGCTGCTGAAGCAGAACGGCTACGACACATCGCTGGTCGGCAAGTGGCACCTCGGCTGGAAGCCGGAGTTCGGTCCGAACCGCCACGGCTTCGACGAGTTCTTCGGCATCCTCAGCGGCGCCGCCGACTACTTCACGCACCGTGCCGCCGACGGACCCGGGCGCGCACGCCACCGGGCGGCGCGCCCGATCTGTGGGAGAACCTGACGCCGATCGAGCGCGCCGGCTACCTCACCGATCTGCTGTCGGACAAGGCGGTCGAGATCATCGCGCGCCCGCACGCGCAGCCCGTTCTTCCTCAGCCTGCAATACACCGCGCCGCACTCGCCGTGGGAAGGGCCCGGAGGACGCGGCGATCGGCCACACCGACGCACGGCCGCGGCCCGATGGTCGCGGGCGGCTCGCGGAAGATCTACGCGGCGATGATGAAGAGCATGGACGCCGGCATCGGCCGCGTGCTCGAAGGCGCTGCGAGCGCGCGAAGCTCGAACGCGACACGCTGGTGATCTTCACCAGCGACAACGGCGGCGAGCGCTACTCGTACAACTGGCCGTTCTCGTTCCAGAAGATGTATCCTGTACGAAGGCGGCACGCGCGTGCCGGCGATTGTCCGCTGGCCCGGCGTCGATTCCCGCGGGGCGGGTCACCGAGCAGGCGGCGATCACGATGGACTGGACCGCGACGATTCTCGCGGTCACCGGCACGGCGGCCGATCCGCGCGTATCCGCTCGACGGCGAGAATCTGCTGCCGGTCTGCACCGGCGAGCGCGCCGTCACGATCGCACGCTGTTCTGGCGCACGGCGACGCGCGACGGCGGCGCGCGACGGCAGCTGGAAGTACCTCGCGGACGCGGACGGCGAGTACCTGTTCGATCTGTCGGTCGATCCCGGGCGAGAAGGACGATCGCCGCCGCGTCGAAGCGGCGACGGTTCGAGCGGATCAAGCAGCAGTACCTCGCCTGGAACGCGCGGATGCTGCCGCGGCCGGCGACCTCGTCGCTACAATGAACGGATGGTGAACGTTGCCCGGCTCGCCGCTGCGCTCGTCGTGGCGGCGACCACCCTGTCCGCTCGCACAAACCCGCCCGTCCTCGCCGATGAACACCATTGCCGAACGCTACGTGAAGCTGGTGCTCGCGCTCGGCCAGCACGATGCCGACTACGTCGACGCGTTCTACGGCCCGCCCGAATGGAAAGCCGAGGCGGAGCGGCAGCAAGAAGCCGCTGCGCCGAGATCGGCGCCGCCGCGGAGCGGCTGATCGCCGACATTCCCGACGCTGACGCGACGCCGATCGCGCGCGACGAGCTCGTCGCGCTGCGCCACGACTACCTGCAAGCGGCAGCTCGAGGCGCTGCGCGCGCGCGTGCGGATGCTCGAGGGCGCGAAGCTGACCTTCGACGAGGAATCGCAGGCGCTCTACGACGCCGTGGCGCCCGACGCACCCCGACTCGTATTTCGAGGGCACGCTGAAGGAGATCGATCAGCGCGCTGCCCGGCGAGGGCCCGCTCGTCGATCGCTACGACGCGTTCCGGCGCAGGTTCATCGTCCCGCACGACCGTCTGTCGCGGCGTCTTCGACCGCGCGATCGCCGAATGCCGCACGCGCACGCTGCCGCACGTGCAGCTGCCGGCCGACCGAGAGCTTCACCGTCGAGTACGTGACGAACAAGCCGTGGAGCGGCTACAACTGGTATCAGGGCAACTACCGCAGCCTGATCCAGGTGAACACCGATCTGCCGATCTACATCGACCGCGCGATCGATCTCGCCTGCCACGAAGGCTATCCCGGGCCATCACGTCTACAACGCGCTGCTCGAGAAGCACCTGGTGCGCGATCGCGGCTGGGTCGGAGTTCTCCGGTCTACGCGCTCTTCTCGCCGCAGTCGCTGATCGCCGAGGGCACCGCGAACTACGGCATCGAGGTCGCGTTTCCCGGCGACGAGCGGCTGGCGTTCGAGCGCGACGTGCTGTTTCCGCTGGCCGGGCTCGATCCGTCGCAGGCCGCGGCGTACGCGAAGATCCGCGCGCTCGTCGATCGCCTCTCCTACGCGGGCAACGAGGCGGCGCGCAAGTATCTGAACGGCCAGTGCGACGCGGACGCAGACGCGTCGACGTGGCTGCCGCGCTACGCGATGATGCCGGCGGCGTCGGCCGAGCAGCGCACGCGCTTCTTCGACACCTATCGCAGCTACGTCATCAACTACAACCTCGGCAAGGATCTGGTGAAGCAGTACGTCGAGTCGCGCGGCGGCGTCGCGTCGCAGCCGGAGAAGCGCTGGCAGGAGTTCGTGCGGCTGCTGGCGTCGCCGCGCCTGCCGTCGGCGCTGCGCGCGCCGGGCCAGCCCCGGTGATGGATCCCACGCCGGCAGGCGTCGCTCCGGGTGCCGAGCTGCACGCGACCTTCGGAGAGATCGACATCTACCTCTTCGATCAGCTGCTCCGCGGCCGCTTCGATCGCCGCCGCCGCATCCTCGACGCCGGCTGCGGCGACGGGCGGAACCTGCCGTATTTCCTCAGCCGCGGCTTCGACTGCTTCGGCGTCGACCGCGACCCGTCCGCGGTCGCCCGCGTTCGCCTCCTCGCGGCACGCCATGCTCCGCATCTCTCCGCCGATCACTTTCACGCCGGCGAGCTCGACGATCTGCCGTGGGACGCGGCGACCATGGATGCGGTGATCTGCAGCGCGGTCCTGCATTTTTCGTCGGACGCCGCGCACTTCGGACGGATGGTGCAGGAGATGTGGCGGGTTCTCGCGCCGGAGGGGCTGTTGTTCGCGCGGCTCGCGTCCAACATCGGTCTCGAAACCGAGATTGGCCCGGCCGGCCGCCGCGCCCGTCTTCCCGACGGCTCCGACCGCTTCGTCGTCGACGAGCAGATGCTCACGGAGTGGACCGATCGGCTGGGCGGCGTCCTGCTCGATCCGATCAAGACCACCAACGTGCAGCAGCAGCGCTGCATGACGACGTGGTGTGTCGTGAAAGCAGGGGTGTAGCGGATGCGCTACGAGAGGCCGCGCGCCATTTTGAAGCCCGTTTTAAAGCGGATCAATCTGTAACCATATCATTCGCCGAGCAGCTCGCCGACGTTCTTCAGATCCTCGACGTGGTCGCAGACGGTCTTGAGCGCCATCAGCATCGGGACCGCGAGCAGCATTCCCCACACGTTCCACAGCCAGCCGAAGAACAGCAGCCCGACGAACACGGCGACCGCGTTCATCCGTGCCGCGCGGCTCATCAGCATCGGCGTCAGGAAGAAGCCCTCGAGGCTGGTGATCACCAGCGCCACCGCCGACGACGAGAAGCGCCATCTCGATCGTGCCGAACTGCAGGAAGGCGATGATCGCGGTGCTGCCGCTGACGAGCACCGGCCCGAAATACGGGATCGAGTTGAAGATGCCGGCCATCACGCCCCAGACCGCCGCCTGCTGCGACGCCGAGCGCCATGAACGCCAGCCACGTCGCCACCGCGACCAGCGCGCTGGTGAACAGCTGCACGGACAGGAACGCTTCGATCTGCTCGGTCGATCTCGCGCAGGATCTCGAGCGTCACCTTCTTCTCGGAGAGCGTCGGCCCCGCGATCTTGACGAGCTTGCGGCGATACAGGTCGCCGGACGCGAGCAGGAAGAAGGCCAGAAACAGGATCAGCACCGCCTGCCCGGCCGCGGCAACCAGGCCGAGCGACCCATACATCACGTACTCGGTTGATGTTGATCGGCGCGGACTCGACCTGCACCCGCTGCACGCCGTTGCGCGGCGCCGGCGCCGGCGCCGGCGTCGCCGCCCTCTCGAGCTCGGTCGCCGCTTTCTGCACCTGCTCGATCGCGCTTGGCGCCGCCGGCTTGCCGTCCTCGATCGATCCGTCGCAGCCGCCGCGCGGCATCGGGAAGCTGCTGCGACGATGGCGCTCGCCTGCAGGCGCAGGCTGTAGACCAGCAGACCCGTCGCCGCCGTCAGCGTGATCAGGACGATCCCGGCCGCCACCGGCCGCGGCACGCGAAGGCGCGTCAACCTCGTGACGATCGGGTCGAGCGCATAGTTGATGAGCACCCCGAGCACGACCGGGATGATCATCGCCTGCGCGTATTGCAGGACGAAGACGGCACCGATCACCGCGACCATCGTCAGCGCGGTGCTGCGCACCCAGACAGGCACCGCCCCCGGATCCTGCGTCAGCGACGGCGTCGTCGTCGGCGATTCTTCGTGGCTGTCGGCTGAAGCGCTCGGTTCGGGCGCCGCCTTGGCGTTGCTGTCCGGAGCGTCGGCCGCCGGCGATTTCTCGACCGCCTTGAGCTTCACGACGCGAGCTCCTCCGACTGCAGCGCCTTGTTGATGGCCACCGCGGCCTTCACCCCTTCGGCCGCCGCGACCACGACAAACTGCGCATCGCGCGAGGCGTCGCCGACGACGAAGAGGCGGGGAACGTTGGTGTCGCACTGCGTGCCGGTTTTCACCGCGCCCTTCGAGGTCAGCGTGCAGCCAAGCTTGATCGCGAGGTCGCACTGCGGATGCTGACCGGTGCTGAAGAACATCGCGTCGCGCGGCAACGGATCGCCCGAGGCAAAGCTGACGCCGGTGAGCACGCCGTCCTCGTGTTCGAGTCGCGCGATGCGGTCGGTGCGCACCTGGACGCCGTTCATCGCCAGGCGTTCGCGCAGGCGCGGCTCGAGGCGCGTGCCGTTGGTGCAGGCGACGACGTCGCCGCTCCATGTTTTCAGCCCCAGCGCGAGTCCGGCGACGTGGCGCCCCTGGCCGAACGCGGCGAGGCGCCGGTCGCGGACTTCCCAGCCGTCGCAGTACGGGCAGTGAAAGAGCGAGCGGCCGTAACACTCTTCGAAGCCGGCGATCGCCGGCAGCGCGTCGACGACGCCGGTGGCGATCAGGAGGAAGCGCGCCTGCTCCTCCGAACCGTCGGCGAGCGCGATGCGGTAGTGATCCTTCCGCTTGCGCGCGCCGGTGACGCCGACTTGTCGCAGTCTCGACGCCGTAGGCGGGCAGCTCGCCGCGCGCCATCTCGTTGAAGTCGGCGGGCGCGACGCCGTCGCGCGTCAGGTAGCCGTGCAGCGCATGCGATCGCCGATTTCTCGGCTGCCCGAGATCGCAGACGAGGACCGAGCGGCGGCATCGGCCCAGCATCAACGCAGCGCTCATTCCGGCGGGCCCGCCACCAACAATCAACACGTCAAACATCCTCGGGCGCTCCAGTCTGCAAGACCATGTCCACCTCAGGCGGATGTCGCCGCTGCGCAGTATGTGCGATACAGCGACACGTGTGCATATTCCGAACGACGAGGGGATTCAGGGCCGTTCTCGCGGCAAACTCGTTTGAACGGCATCCGTTTCGCCGCGAGCTTGCCCCGATCTGAAACACGCGGCCGACCGCGTCCTAGGTCTGCCGTTGCGCACCCGGGCGCTTAACCTGCTCAACCACTGCAGCTTGTCTCCTCAGCCGGTGTCGGATGAGCTTTGGCCGTCCTCTTGCTCGACTGCTGACCATCATGGCCTTCGTCTGGAAGCTCGCCACGGTGATCGACAAGCACCCGTCGAGACAACCCGTTGCCCTCGATCCCAGCCTGTCGAGCGTTCCGCTCATGAACATCGAGCCGACCTCGTTCATCTGGCAGCGGGGACTTCCGGAGTTGCGCGGCGCGCGGGTCACGCTGCGCGAGCTCCGCGCCGGCGACGGCATCTCGCTCTTCACCGCCGCGACCAACCGCGAGGTGACGCGTTACATCTCGCCGCCGCCGCCGACGGTCGAAGGATTCGAGCAGTTCATCACCTTTGCGCAACGGCAGCGCGTCGCCGGCCAGTGCGCGAGCTTCGCGATCGTGCCGCGCGGCTCGGACGTGGCGATCGGGCTCTTCCACCTGCGTTCGCTGCAGCCGGACTTCTGCAGTGCGGAGTGGGGGTTCCTTCTGGCGTCGGAGTTCTGGGGCTCCGGCGTGTTCACCGACAGCGCGCGCCTGGTGATGGAGTTCGCGTTCGGCGTGCTGCAGGTGCACCGGCTCGAGGCGCGCGCGGCGCTGCGCAACGAGCGCGCCAACGCCGCGCTGAGGAAGCTTGGCGCAGTGCGCGAAGGCGTGCTGCGCAAGTCGTTTCTCCGGCACGGCGAGCTGCTCGATCAGGCGATGTGGACGATCCTCGCCGACGAGTGGCGGGCCGCCCAGCAGCCACGCGAATCCCAGGTCATCCACTAGACGGTCGTCAATCGCAGTCCGTCTGTCAGTCCCCGATCGCAAGTCGCTTCCGACTTCAGACGTCCGACTTTAGACTTACCGTCGCCCTCCAGCCGCGTTGACAAGAGCGGCCTCACGGCGACCATGGACGTCCGCGACTTCGATTTCGACCTTCCCGCCGACCTCATCGCGCAGGAGCCGGCCGCCGATCGCGGCGGGTCGCGCCTGCTCGTCGTCGATCGCGCCAGCGGCGCGATGACACACGCCCGCGTCGCGGCGCTGCCCGACTTCCTGCGCGCCGGCGATCTCGTCGTCGTCAACAACACGCGCGTCTTCCCGGCGCGGCTGCTCGGGCATCGCGTGCCGAGCGGCGGCGCGGTCGAGTGCCTGCTGGTGCGGCGGGTGATGGGGTCAGACGGGGGTCAGACGGGGGTCGGACACCCCTCCGACCCCGCCGAAGGGGCAGACGGGGGTCAGACGGGTGTCAGACGCCGGTGTCAGACACCCCTCCGACCCCACCCGGCGCGCAAGTCTGGGAGGCGCTGGTGCACCCGGGGCAGAAATTGAAACCGGGAGCGCGGGTGGTGTTCGAAGGAGTTCACACCCTGCACGGCGAGGTCCTCGAGCGGCGATTTCTTCGGCCGCCGGCTCGTGCGCCTCTGGACCGAGGACGGCGCCAGCGTCGACGCCGCCGTGGACGCCATCGGCCACATGCCGCTGCCGCCGTACATCAAGCGCGACGATCGGCCCGACGACCGCGACCGCTACCAGACCGTCTTCGCGCAGCGCGCGCGGATCGATCGCCGCGCCGACCGCCGGGCTGCACTTCACGCCGTCGCTCGTCGCGGCGCTCGCGGCGCGCGGCGTCGAGCATCACGGCGATCACGCTGCACGTCGGCTACGGCACGTTCCAGCCGGTGCGCGTCGAACGCGTCGAGGATCACCGCGCTCGAGCCGGAGCGCTACGAGATCAGCGCGGCCGCCGCCGCCGCCATCACCGCGCGCGCTCGCCGGCGGCCGCCGCGTCATCGCCGTCGGCACGACGACGACGCGGACGCTCGAGGCGGTGGCGCAGCGCGCACGACGGCGCCATCGTCGCGGGCACGGGCGAAACCGATCTGTTCATCTATCCCGGGCTTCGCGTTCCGCGTCGTCAGCGGCCTGCTGACGAACTTCCACCTGCCGCGGTCGTCGCTGCTGATGCTGGTGTCGGCGTTCGCCGGCCGCGAGCGCGTCAGAACCGCGTATGATGCGGCGATCGCCGAGCGCTACCGCTTCTACAGCTACGGCGACGCGATGCTGATACTCTGAAGTTGGGCTCCGAAACTCTCCAACTACGCGGTCGCGCCGATGCCGTTCTCCTACGACGAATTCGATCTCTCCGGCGTCGCGACCTATCCGCTGAAGTCGCGCACGAGCAAGGCGCGCGCGGAGGATTTCGCGCGGCCCGGCCGCCGGACGGCGCGACGGTCGCGCGCGCTTCGTCGACTCGCTGCCGAACATCCTGGCCGCCGCCGACTTCAAGGCGGTCGTGCGCGCGATCGTCGACGCGAAGCAGCGCCGACGGCGGCATCGTCTGGGGCCTCGGCGCGCACGTGATCAAGACCGGTCTCGGCCCGGTGCTGATCGATCTGATGGAGCGCGGGTTCGTGTCGGCGATCGCGACCAACGGCGCCGCGATCATCCACGACTTCGAGGTCGCGCTCGTCGGCGCCACGTCGGAGGACGTCGACGAAGCGCTCGGGCCCGGGCGCTTCGGCATGGCCGAGGAGACCGGACGCCTGCTGAACGCCGCGATCAACGACGGCGTCGCCAGCGGGCCTCGGCATCGGCCAGGCGGTCACGGCGTTATCTCGCGACGAAGCAGCCGCAGTTCGCGCGCGCCAGCGTCCTGTGCCGCGGCGGCGCGGCTCGGCATTCCGGTCACCGTGCACGTCGCGATCGGCACCGACATCATCCACATGCATCCGGCGGCGTCCGGCGCGGCGCTCGGCGAGGGCAGCCTGCGCGATTTCCGGTATTTCGTCTCGAACGTCGCGCGGCTCGAGCGCGGCGTCTACCTGAACTGCGGCTCGGCGGTGGTGCTGCCGGAGGTGTTCCTGAAGGCGGTGGCGCTCGCGCGCAATCGCGGCATCGCGCTCGCGGGGCTGACGACGGTGAACCTGGATTTCGTCCGGCAGTACCGGCCGCAGACCAACGTCGTCGTCGCGCCCGACGGCGGGGACCGGGCCGCGGCTATCGCTCATCGGCCACCACGAGATCATGATTCCGCTGCTCGCGGCGGCGCTCGGCTGAATTAGAATCGACTAAGAGTTCGGATTCGCACGCGACATCGCCGGATCCTCGATCTACGTGGTAATATCGACGTTTCCAGAGGTCTCGCCGGAGTAGCTCAGTTGGTGAGAGCACGCGTCTCATAAGCGCGGGGTCGACGGTTCGAATCCGTCCTCCGGCACCAGCCTTCGCTCACGCTGGTCGACCACGACGCGTGAGCTTCGGCTCGGCAAGCCAGGCGAAGGCTGTCGCGCCGTAGCCGCGCAGCCGGCGGAGCCGGACCTGCCGCAACTCACGCCGAACGGTTGCTATCATGGATCTGCTGTCCTCGATCCGCACGTTCGTCCGCGGTCACGATCTGCTCGTCGCCGGGCACGCGCGTCGTCGCGGCGGTGTCGGGCGGATCGGACTCGGTCGCGCTCGCGCACATCCTGCGCGAGCTCGAACGCGCCGGCGAGCTGCGGCTCGCCGGCCTCGCGCACTTCAACCATCAGCTTCGCGCGGCGGCCGACGACGACGAGCGGTTCGTCGCGCAGCTGGCGGAATCGCTCGGCGTGCCGTTCTTTGCGAACCGCGGCGACGTCGCGCGCGCTGGCGCGCCGCGAGCGGCGCTCGATCGAAGACGCCGCGCGCGCCGCGCGCTACGCGTTCTTCGAGCGCGCGCGCGCGCATCGCGGCGCCGACGTCGTCGCGCTCGGCCACACGCGCGACGATCAGGCGGAGACGTTCCTGCTGCGGCTGCTGCGCGGCGCCGGGCCGCGCGGCCTTGGCGGCATGCATCCGCGAAACGGCGCGATCGTCCGGCCGCTGCTCGACTGCCGGCGCGAGGAGCTGCGCGACGTGGCTGCGCGCGCGCGCAGTTGCCGTTCGTCGAGGACGAGACGAACGCCGACGTCAGCATCCCGCGCAACCGCGTGCGCGCCGAGCTGCTGCCGCTGCTCGAAGCAGCGGTTCAACCCGGCCATCGTCGACGTGCTGGCCGACGAGGCCGAGCTCGCGCGCGAGGCCTGGCAGTGGATGGACGCGCTGGCCGACCGAGCTCGCGGCACGCCTCGTGCGTCCGCTTCCTGGCCTGGGACAGGAACCCGTGCGGGAAATCGACGATCGGCGACTTGGCGGCGCTGCCGCCGGCGCTGCGCCGGGCGGTGCTGTGGCGAACGATGACGGATCTGGCCGGCGCCGCGACCAATTTCCTTTGGCCACGTTGCCGCCGCGCTCCGTCTAACGGATCAGCTCGACGACGGCCGTGTCGATGTTCCGGGCCAGCGTGTGGAACGCATCGGCTCGCGGCTCGTCTTAACAGGCAGGTCGGCCGATACGATCGGTCGAGTGCCGGCGGCAGAAACGAACCTTTTCCGCTATCCGCTGTCTATCCCAGGAGAGGTTGCGCTGCCGGAGGCTGGGTGTCTGGTGTCGGCGGAGACGCTCGCCGGCGCCACCGCGGAGACGGCGAGTGCAGTCCCGGGCAGTCATGCTCGGGGATCTGCGCTCCGGACACGGCGCTCGTTCGCGGCGACCTCTGTCGCAGGAAGTTTGGCCGTCCGAAATCGCCGCCCGGGCGACCGTTTCCGCCCGGTCGGGCTCGACGGCAGGAAGAAACTGCAGGACTTTTTCGTCGACCGGAAGGTCGCGCGCGACCGGCGCGACGTGGTGCCGATGGTGGTCGACGAAACGGATCGGATTGTGTGGGTGGCGGATACGGAATTGACGAGGCGTTTCGGGTAACCGACCCCGCGCAAGCCGTGATAATCTTGAGACTTAAGGCTTTGGGAGGCTCTGCTTGAACTCGACGTTGAAGAGTCTGTTGTTCTGGATGGTGCTCGTCGTCGTCGGCGTGCTCATCTGGAATTTCTCGACCAAGTTCCAGCACGCACGACGCAGCCGCTCACGTTCAGCGAGTTCATGCCGCAGGCCGACTCGGGCAGCCATCGCGCGCGTCGTGATCACCGGCCAGGAAATCACCGGCTCAACGAAGGCCAACGAGCACTTCCAGACCTACGCGCCGGCGCAGTACGAAGGGCTCGTCAACAAGCTGATCGAACGCGGCGTCGCAGGTCACGGCGAAGGAGCCGACGGCCAGCCCGTGGGCGTCGCTCCTCTATTCGTGGGCGCCGTTCCTGCTGATGATCGGCTTCTGGGTCTTCTTCATGCGCCAGATGCAGAGCGGCGGCAACAAGGCGCTGTCGTTCGGCAAGAGCAAGGCGAAGCTGTCGTCGAGCTCGCAGAAGAAGGTCACGTTCAAGGACGTCGCCGGCGTCGACGAAGCGAAGGACGAGCTGCAGGAAATCATCGAGTTCCTCAAGGAGCCGCAGAAGTTCCAGAAGCTCGGCGGCCGCATCCCGAAGGGCGTGCTGCTGATGGGCCCTCCGGGAACCGGCAAGACGCTGCTGGCGCGCGCGGTCGCCGGCGAAGCGAACGTGCCGTTCTTCTCGATCAGCGGCTCGGACTTCGTCGAGATGTTCGTCGGCGTCGGCGCGTCGCGCGTCCGCGACCTGTTCGAGCAGGGCAAGAAGAACGCGCCCTGCATCGTCTTCATCGACGAAATCGACGCGGTCGGCCGCCATCGCGGCGCCGGCCTCGGCGGCGGCCACGACGAGCGCGAGCAGACGCTCAACCAGCTGCTCGTCGAGATGGACGGCTTCGAGTCGAACGAAGGCGTCATCCTCGTCGCCGCGACCAACCGTCCCGACGTGCTCGACCCGGCGCTGCTCCGGCCCGGCCGCTTCGACCGCCGCATCGTCGTCAACCGTCCGGACGTGAAGGGCCGCGAAGGCATCCTCGTCGGTCCACACGCGCAAGATCCCGATGGCCGACGACGTGGAGATTGCGGTGCTGGCGCGCGGGCTCGGCCGGCTTCTCCGGCGCCGATCTCGCGAACCTGGTGAACGAGGCGGCGCTGAACGCCGCGCGCTACAACCAGAAGGTCGTGCGCATGCACGACTTCGAGTTCGCCAAGGACAAGGTGCTGATGGGATCCGAGCGCCGCTCGATGATCATCAGCGACGCCGAGAAGCGCGTCACCGCGATTCACGAAGCCGGCCACGCGCTGCTCACCGTGCTGCTGCCGCACGCCGATCCGATCCACAAGGTGACGATCATCCCGCGCGGCATGGCGCTCGGCCTCACGCAGCAGCTGCCGGCCGACGAGAAGCACAACTACTCGCGCGACTACCTGAACGATCAGATCGCGATCCTGCTCGGCGGCCGCATCGCCGAAGAGATCACGATGGACAGCCTCACGACCGGCGCCGGCAACGACCTCGAGCGCGCCACCGAGCTGGCGCGCAAGATGGTCTGCGAGTGGGGCATGAGCGACGCGATGGGGCCGCTCACCTTCGGCAAGAAGGAAGAGCAGATCTTCCTCGGCCGCGAGATCGCGCAGCACCAGGACTACAGCGAGGACACGGCGCTCAAGATCGATCAGGAAGTGAAGCGCTTCGTCACCGACAACTACCAGCGCGCGCATCGCCTGCTCTCCGGCGAGCAAGGACACGCTGGTGAAGATGGCCGAAGCGCTGCTCGCGCGCGAGGTGCTCGACGCCGACCAGGTGCGGCGCCTCGCCGCCGGCCTGCCGCTCGACGAGCCGCAGCCGGTCGCCGCCCGCGCCGTCGCGGCCGACGAAGGCGAGCCGTCCACGCGACGAAGGAGCGCGCGCCGATCGTTCCGTCGCTGAACAAGCCGCTCCCGCAGGAGTGAATTAAGAATTAAGAATTTGGAATTAGGAATTCGCGCCACAATTCGAGCACGAATTCTTAATTCTTAATTCCGAATTCTTAATTCCGTGATCGCGACCCCGCCGCCGCCTACACACGTCCCTCTTCCCGGCGACCGGACGCTCGCTCTTGGCGAGCGCTGTCTGGTGATGGGCATCCTCAACGTCACCCCGGATTCGTTTGCCGACGCGTCGCGCGATCGGTGACGTGCCCGCCGCCGTCGAGGCGGCGCTGCGGATGGAGGCCGACGGCGCCGATCTGATCGACATCGGCGGCGAGTCGACGCGGCCGGGCGCCGAGCCGGTTTCCGCGGACGAGGAGCTGCGCGCGTGTCTGCCGGTCGCTCGCGGCGCTCGCCGGGCGCGTTGCGGGTGCCGATCTCGATCGACACCTACAAGGCCGAGGTCGCGCGCGCGGCGGTCGCGGCCGGGCGCGTCGATCGTCAACGACGTCAGCGGCCTGCGGTACGACCCGGCGCTGGCGCGCGAGGTCGCCGCAGACCGGCGCCGCCCTCGTGCTGATGCACACGCGCGGCCGCTCCGACGACGATGTACGACGAGGCGGTCTACGACGATGTCGTGGCCGAGGTGGTCGGCGAGCTGCGCGAGCAGCATCGAGCGCGCGACCGACGCCGGCGTGCCGCTCGAGCGCCTGATCGTCGATCCCGGCATCGGGTTTGCCAAACGGCCGGCGCACAGCTATGGTGTGCTGGCGCGATTGCCGGAGCTTGCCGCGGCGCTCGACCGGCCGGTGCTCGTCGGGCCGTCGCGCAAGTCGTTCATGCGCGAGGCGCTCGGCGGCCGGCCGGCGATCGAGCGCGACTGGGGCACGGCGGCGGCGGTGACCGCCGCGGTCCTCGCCGGCGCGCACATCGTCCGCGTGCACGCGGTGGCGGAGATGGTGCAGGTGGTGCGGGTGGCGAGGAGATTCGACGACGAGCGGACTGAGGGCTGATGGCTAGGCTGACATCACGACCATCGCGCCGCAGCCATGCCGAGCCCTGAGCCATCAGCCTCAGCCATGACCTGGTTCACGACATTCCTCCGGCGCCCGCCGATCGGCTGGTGGGACCTCGCTCGACATCCTCGTGGTGTCGATCCTGATCTACGAGGTCCTCAAGCTGATTCGCGGCACGCGCGCCGTGCAGATGGCGCTCGGCGGCGGCGTGCTCGTCGCGCTGTTCTACGGCTCGCGCTGGGGGCATCTCGAGACGCGTCAACTGGCTGATCCGCAACCTGGCCGGCTACATCGTGTTCGCCGTCATCGTGCTGTTCCAGTCCGACATCCGCCGCGCGCTCGCGCACTTCGGCCGCGCGCCGTTCTTCCGCTACTTCGCGAAGGCCGAGTCGGCGGAGGAGTCGATCGAAGAGCTGGTGGTCGCCGCCAGCATGCTGTCGTCGCAGCGGATCGGCGCGATCATCGCGATCGAGCGGCAGATCGGGCTGCGCAACTACATCGAAGGCGGCATCCCGCTCGACGCGGTCCTGACCTACGATCTGCTGCTGAGCATCTTTCAGCCGCAGTCGCCGCTGCACGACGGCGCCGTCATCGTCCAGGACGATCGCGTCGCCGCGGCCGCCTGTTTCCTGCCGCTGACGGTGAACCCGAAGTTGAGCAAGGAGCTCGGATCGCGGCACCGCGCGGCGATCGGCCTGACCGAGGAGAACGACGCGGTGGCGATCGTCGTGTCCGAGGAAACCGGCAGCATCTCGATCGTCGTCGACGGCCAGATCGAGCGCGGGCTCGACCAGCGACGAGCTGCGCGCGCGCCTGCGGTCGCTGGTGCTGCAGCAGCGTGACAAGGCGCCGGCGAAGCCCGAGGTCGAGTACACATGACGTTCTCGAAGCGGGCGATCCTGGCCGTTCGCGCACTTCGTGGCTGAAGGTGCTGTCGGTCGGCCTGGCGCGTGCTGCTGTGGATGGTCGTGGCGGGCGAGGAGACGGTCGAGCGCGGGCTGCGCGTGCCGCTCGAGCTGCAGCAGTTTCCGGCCGGGCTCGAGCTGCAGGGCGACGTGCCGTCGACGGTCGACGTCCGCGTGCGCGGCGCGTCCGGCACGCTGAGCCGCGTCGGCCCGGGCGACATCGTCGCCGTGCTCGACCTGCGCACGGCGCGAGCCGGGCCGCCGGCTGTTTCCGCTCGACGCCCGAGCAGGTGCGCGTGCCGTTCGGCGTCGAGGTCGTGCAGGTGACGCCGTCGGCGTCGCGCTGGCGTTCGAGCGTCGGCGACGCGCCAGGTGCCGGTCGTGCCGGCGGTCGACGGCAGGCCGGCGCCCGGCTACGTCGTCGGGCCGCTGACCGCCGACCCGACGACGGTCGAAGTCATCGGTCCCGAGAGCGCCGTCAAGCGCGCCACCGAGGCGCTGACCGAGCCGGTGTCGGTGGCCGGCGCGACGAGCGGCACGTGACGGAGACGGTCAGCCTCGGGCTGCTCGATCCCGCGCTGCGTCTGAAGACCGTGCGCTCGGCGATCGTCACGGTGCAGATCGTGCCGGCGCCGCTCGAGCGCACGCTGCGCAACCGCCCGGTGCATCTGCGCAACCTCGGCGCCGACGCTCGAGGCGCAGGCGGTGCCGGCCGGCGGTCGACCTGACGCTGCGCGGCAGCCGCGACGCGCTCAACCGCGTCGACGCCGACGACGTCGTCGCGTTCGTCGATCTCGCCGGGCTCGGCCCCGGCGAATACTCGCTGACGGTCCACGTCGACTCCTCGCCGCGACGCGGGGGTGACGCGCGTCGAGCCCGCGATCCGTGCAGGTGCGAATTACCAGTGGCAAACATTGAACGACGGCAACCTCGACCGCCGCACCGGTCCCGCAGCTGTTCGGCACCGACGGCGTGCGCGGCGCGCCGGGCGTTATCCGCTCGACCGCGCGACCGTCCGGCGGCTCGGCGCCGCGCTCGTGCGCGCGCTGCCGCGACGGCGCCAGGAGTCGCCGCGACTTGCTCGTCGGCCGCGACACGCGCGAGTCGGGCGAGTGGATCGAGGCCGAGCTCGCGCACGGCGCGTCGGGCGAGGGCGCGACGTGACCAGCGCCGGCGTCGTGCCGACGCCGGCGGTCGCCTACCTGACGCGCACGCGGGACTACGACGCCGGCGTCGTGATCTCGGCGTCGCACAATCCGTTCGAGGACAACGGCATCAAGGTGTTCTCCGGCAAGGGCGAGAAGTTCACCGAGCGCGTCGAGCGCGAGGTCGAGGCGATCATCGCCGACACGCTCGTGGCAGCGCGCAGCGCCGGCGCAGCCGGCGCACGTGCCGCACGCCGATCTCGTCGGCGCCTATCTCGATCATCTGCGCGCGGTCGTTCCCGAAGCGCCGGCGCTCGGCCGGTTCAAGCTCGCGATCGACTGCGCGAACGGCGCGACGACGACGGTGGCGCCGGAGCTGTTCAGCAGCCTCGGCTTCGAGATCGATCGTCATCGGCAACCAGCCCGACGGCCGCAACATCAACCTGGACTGCGGGTCGACGCATCCCGAGCTGCTCGCGCGCGACGGTCGTCGAGCGCGGCTGCCAGATGGGCGTGGCGTTCGACGGCGACGGCGATCGCGCGATCTTCGTCGATCATCGCGGGCAGGTCGTCGACGGCGACGCGGTGCTGCTGATGTGCGGCCGGCAGCTGCAGCGCGAAGGGCGGCTGAAGGGCAACGCGATCGTCGCGACCGTGATGAGCAACATCGGCCTCGAGCTGGCGCTGCAAGCCGCTCGGCATCGAGCTGGTCCGCACCGCGGTCGGCGACAAGTACGTGATGGAGGAGATGCTGAAGCGCGGCCTGTCGCTCGGCGGCGAGCAGTCGGGCCACATCATCTTCTCCGACTATCTGTTCACCGGCGACGGGCTGTGCACGGCGCTGAACGTGCTGCGGACGGTCGCGCTGACCGGCCGGACGCTCGCCGACCTCGCCGCCGATCTCGACGACCTATCCGCAGGTGCTGCTGAACGTGCGCGTGCGCGAGAAGGTGGAGCTGAAGACGCGTGCCGGCGGTCGCCGACGGCGATCGCGCGCGTCGAGGCGCGCGTCGCCGGCCAGGGCCGGCTGCTGGTCCGCTACTCCGGCACCGAGCCGCTGCTGCGCGTGATGCTCGAAGGGCGAGACCAGGACGAGATTCGCGGCTGGGCGCAGGAGATCGTCGACGTCGTCAAGGAGCATCTGGGATGACGGGACGCTGCGTGCATGGGTCATTGCGGGCTTCGTCGAGTGCACTGGAGCTCGCCGATCAGTGCAACATGCACCGATGACCATCGTGCAATGTCACGATGCATGATTCGCCTGTCCGTCAACGTCAACAAGGTCGCGACGCTGCGCAATTCGCGCGGCGGGCGTGCGCCGAGCGTGCTCGAGGCGGTCGGCGTCTGCGTCGACGCCGGCGCGCCGGGCATCACGGTGCACCCGCGCGCCGATCGGCGGCACATCACGCCGGACGACGTGCGCGACGATCGCGCGGGCGCTGCGCGGGCGCGCGCCCGGCGATCGAGTACAACATCGAGGGCGATCCGCGGCCCGAGCTGCTCGAGCTCGTCGAGGAGGTGCGGCCGGACCAGTGCACGCTGGTGCCGGTCGTGCCCGGCGAGATCACCAGCCAGGCCGGGTGGCAGCCGGGGCCGGCGACCGAGCGGCTGCCGGCGGTGATCGCGCGACTTGCACGCCGCGGCAGTCCGCGTCAGCCTGTTCGTCGACGCCGTCGCCCGAGCCGATTCGCTGGGCGGCGTCGGTCGGCGCCGACCGCGTCGAGCTCTACACCGAGCCGTTCGCGCGCGCGTTCGAGCGCGGGCCCGACGCCGGCCGCGCGGTCGTTCGCGCCGTACGCCGAGGCGGCGCGGCTCGCGCACTGCGCTCGGGCTCGGCGTCAACGCCGGCCACGACCTCGACCTCGACAACTCCTGCTCTTCCGCGAGCTGCCGCTCCTCGACGAGGTGTCGATCGGCCACGCGATCATGTCGCGGGCGCTGTTTGTCGGGCTGTCGACCGTCGTCCGCGAGTACCTGGAGGTGCTCGCCGGCGCAGCGACGGTGGATTATGATCAGCTGACTTCCACCGTAGCGCGCTTGAGCGCCGCACGGTCGCCCTGACGAGCCGGCGCCCTACGTTCGAAGCTGCGATGAAATCTGACGCCATCGCGTTCGGCATCGCCGGCATACTGTTCGGCCTGATCGCCGGCTGGATCATCGGGTCGCAGCAGGGCGTTGCGCGTCGTGCCTGCCGCGCCGGCCGCGGCCAGCGCGCCGCACGGCGCGCCGGCTCGGGCGCCGACGCGCGCGGCGGTGCTCGACGAGACGCAGGTCAACGCGCTCAAGACGGTCGCCGAGCGCGAGCCGTCGAACGCCGACGCCGCGCGTGCAGCTCGGCAACCTCTACTTCGACGCCGAGCGCTACGACGAGGCGATCAAGTGGTACGGCGACGCGCTGAAGCTGGCGCCGAACGACGTCAACGTCAGCACCGACCTCGGCGTCAGCTACTACTACACGAACCAGCCGGACAAGGCGCTCGAGCAGTTCGACCACTCGCTGAAGCTCGATCCGAAGCACGCCAAGACGCTGCTGAACGTCGGCATCGTGAAGGCGTTCGGCAAGCAGGATCTCGACGGCGCCGAGCGAGGCCTGGCAGCAGGTGATCCAGCTCGCGCCGGACAGCCCCGAAGGCCAGGCGGCGAAGCGCGCGCTCGACAGCCTGCAGTCGGCGCATCCGCCGGCGCCCGGCGCGAGCGCGCGCGCGGAAACCAGGTGCCTGATGCTGCGCCTTCGTTCTGTTCGTCGTCCTTGTCGATCTTCGTCGCCCGCGCGCTTCTGGCGGCTGTTCGACGGCATCGTCGAAGGCGCGTCGCGGCGGCCGCGCCGCGCGGCCGGCGCGCCGGCGCAGCGGCGTGCACGATGGTGCGCGATCCGGTCTGCGGCACGTTCGTCGCTGCCCGAGCGCGCGGTCACGCTCGTCGACGGCCGCGCCCGCCTCTACTTCTGCTCCGACGACTGCCGCGACAAGTACCGCGCCCGCACCGCATGAGCAGCGAATCCTCGCTCCGCGCCGACATCGTCGAAGTCGGCCGCCGCATGTACGCGCGCGGCTACACCGCGTCGAACGACGGCAACATCAGCGTCCGGCTCGGCGCCGATCGGCTGCTGATGACCCCGAAGAGCGTCTGCAAGGGGTTCATGACGCCCGACATGATGTGCATCACCGATCTCGACGGGCGCAAGCTGCAGGGCGATCGCGATCCGTCGTCCGAGATGCTGATGCACCTCGAGGTCTACCGCCAGCGGCCCGACGTGCAGGCGGTCGTGCACGCGCACCCGCCGACCGCGACCGGCTTCGCCGTCGCCGGCATCCCGCTCGATCGCGCGGTGCTCGCCGAAGTGCTGACGACGCTCGGCAGCATTCCGATTGCGGAGTACGCGACGCCGTCGACGCAGGAGCTGCCGCGAGGCGGTGCGGCAAGTACATCAAGGCGCACGACGGCATGCTGCTGGCCAACCACGGCGCGCTGACCGTCGGCGCCGATCTGTTCGCCGCGTACTACAAGATGGAGACGATCGAGCACTTCGCGAAGATCAGCCTGGTCGCGCGGCTGCTCGGGCGCGAGAACCTGCTCTCGCGCGAAGAGGTGATGCGGCTGCAGGAGCTGCGCGGCACCTACGGCATCAAGGCGCCGGCGCCGATCTGCGCCGAGACCGGGCCGGATGCCGACGCGGGGGCGGCCTTCGACGCATCGTGTCAGATGGTCGCAGGCGCCCGCAGGCGGCGGCGCGCGGCTGGTGCCGGACATCATCACCGGCGCCGGCGAAGTCGCCGGCGGCGATGCGGAAGAAATTCGGTTAACATACCGCGAACTCTCCGCGCTGATCGAAGACGCGGTCCGGAGCTTACGCTGACAGGTGCAGGGTGCATGGTGCAAGGTGCATGGTGCGAGTGCATGGCGCCACGCCACACCTCAGCCACTCAGCCATCTGCCTTGAAGGAGACAGCAATGGGTGAGGCGCTCGGGATGATCGAAACCAAGGGCCTGGTCGCGATGATCGAGGCGGCCGACGCGATGGTCAAGGCGGCGAAGGTCACGCTGGTCGGCTGGGAGAAGATCGGCGCCGGCTACGTCACCGCGATCGTGCGCGGCGACGTCGCGGCGGTGAAGGCGGCGACCGACGCCGGCGCGGCGGCGGCGCGGCGCGTCGGCGAGCTCGTGTCGGTGCACGTCATCCCGCGGCCGCACGCCAACCTCGAAGACGCGCTGCCGATCGGCAAGGCGACGACGTCAAGGCGTAGGCGATCCGAGCCTGAAGCTGACGGCGATGCTCCTCGCGAAGATCGTCGGCACCGTCGTCGCCACGCGCAAGGATCCGCGGCTGGTCAGCAGCAAGCTGCTCGTCGTCCGCCCGATGGATCCGCGCGGCAAGGCCGAAGGCAACTATCTCGTCGCCGATCGACACGGTCGACGCCGGCGTCGGCGAAACCGTGCTCGTCGTCAGCGGCAGCTCGGCGCGGATGGCGTCGGGCCTGAAGGACTGCCCGGTCGACGCCGCGATCGTCGGCATCGTCGACGACGATCGAGGTCAGCGACTAGCCATGCAGCTCGCCCGCGTGATCGGCGACGTCGTGATGACCCGCAAGGACGAGAACCTCGCCGGCATCACGCTGCTCTCGTCCAGCCGCTGACGCCCGATCGCCAGCCGGCCGGGCCGGCCGCTGGTCGCCGTCGATGCGGTCGGCGCCGGCGTCGGCGAGGAAGTGTTCTTCGTCCGCGGCAAGGAGGCGAGCTTTCCGTTCTATCCGGCCGAGCCGCCGGTCGACGCCGGCATCGTCGGCATCGTCGATCACTGGGACGTGGAGGAACCGGGATTGGGTAATCGATAATCTGGTAATCGATTGCATGATTGCCATCAATTCCCGATCCTGATTACCCTGCATTACCCGATTACCCGATTACCAGATGCAGATTGCGCGAGTCGTCGGCACGGTCGTCGCGACGCAGAAGCACCGCAAGTTCGAGGGCGCGAAGCTGCTGCTCGTGCAGCCGCTGAACATCGACGACACGCCGCGCGGCAACGCGCTGCTGGCGGTGGACGGCGTCGGCGCCGGCGTGCGACGAGAAGGTGCTGGTCGTGCTCGAAGGGCGCGCGGCGGGCGAGGCGCTCGGGCAAGAAGGGCGCGCCGGTGGACGCCGCGATCATCGGCATCATCGACACGGTCACCATGCAATGAATGACCAGGAGCTGCGGGAGATGGTCCGCGAGTCGATCGCGCGGCATCTGGCGGTCGACGACGCGACGGTCCGCGCTGACGGCCGGACACGACGTACGGCCGCGCGCGCACGCCAGCCACCTGCGTCTGCCGCTCGTCGCAGCGGCGACGAGGACGGCGCGTGCCTCATCGAGCCGTCGGTGCGCTGCAACCACTGCGGCTATTGTCTGTCGTTGGGACACTAGCAGGCGACGATCAGGCTGGATGGGCCGGCTCGGCAGGCCCGCGACGACGGTCTGCTGAGGCCGTCCGCCTCACGCCGATCCAGCCCATCCGACATGCCAGCCGTCCTCGTCACCCGCAAGCTGCCGTCGTCGGTGCTCGTCCAAGCTCGCACGCGATCGCCGACGTCGATCTCTACACCGGCGACGGCGGCGATTCCGGCCGACGAGCTGCGCGCGCGCGTCGCCGACAAGGACGCGCTGGTCTGCCTGCTCACCGAGCCGATCGACCGGCGCGGTCATCGACGCCGCGCCGCGGCTGAAGGTCGATCGCCAACGTCGCCGTCGGCTACAACAACATCGACGTCCCGTACGCGCGGTCGCGCGGCATCGTCGTCACCAACACGCCCGGACGTGCTCACCGAGTCGGTGGCCGACTTCACCTGGGCGCTGATCCTCGCGATCACGCGGCGGCTGTCGGAAGGCGAGCGGCTGCGTCCGGCGCGGCGAGTGGAAGGGCTGGGCGCTCGACTTCATGCTCGGCACGGAGCTGCGCGGCAAGCAGCTCGGGCTGGTCGGCGTCGGCCGGATCGGCCGCGCCGTCGCCGCGCGCGCGCCGGCATTCGGGATGCAGGTCGCCTATACGACGCGCGGCAGCAGCGGGACCCCGGCCTCGGCGACGCGGCGGAGGCGATGTCGCTCGATCGCCTGCTGCTGACCTCCGACGTCGTGTCGCTGCACGTGCCGCTGACGCCGGAGACGCGGCACCTGATCGACAAGCGCGCGCTGACGCGGATGAAGCGCTCGGCGTATCTCATCAACACCGCGCGCGGCCCGGTCGTCGACGAGGCGGCGCTCGCGTGGGCGCTGCAGCATCATCTGCTCGCCGGCGCCGCGCTCGACGTCTACGAGAACGAGCCGGCCGTGCATCCCGATCTGCTGCCGCTCGAGAACGTGCTGCTGGTGCCGCACCTCGCGCAGCGGCACGACCGAAACGCGCACCGCGATGGCCGATCTCGCGGTCGACAACGTCGTCGCGGTGCTCGCGGGCCGCCCGCCGCTGACGCCGGTCCCCTGACCGGCTCCAGGTGGACGGCCTTGAGGCCGCATCGCAGACTGCAGAGGCCTGCTGCTGCTGATAGACCGGCTCTGCGACGGTCTGCTCAGTGCGGCATGACGGATCCATGTCGTCCGTCGCCGGACTGCTGCGTGCTCACGCGCTGTCATCGCGCTCGCTTCGCGCACCCGTTCGCTGCCGCGAGTCCCGTGCGAATGGACCGGCGTCGAGCGCGTCGTCGCGGTCGGCGACGTGCACGGCGCCTACGACCGCTTCGTCGAGATCCTGCAAGGTCGCCGGCGTCGTCGACGCCGGCTTGCACTGGGCCGCCGGCTCGACGCACGTCGTCCAGCTCGGCGACATCCTCGATCGCGGCGACGATTCGCGGAAGGCGCTGGATCTGGTGCGACGGCTCGAGAAGGAGGCGCAGGCGGCGCGGCGGCCGGCTGCACCTGCTGCTGGGCAACCACGAGGCCGCGCGCATGCTCGGCGACCTGCGGCTGACCGCCGCCGGCGAATACGCCGCGTTCGTCACCGCCGGACTCGGAGTCGCTCCGCGAAAAGTATCTGAAGGTCGCTGAAGCCGGCCACGGCCGACGAGCGCGCGCAGCTGATTCAGCAGACTGCCGCTCGGGTTCTTCGAGATGCGGCAGGCGTTCGGCCGCGACGGCGACTACGGCACGCTGGCTCCGCGCAGCTGCCGGTCGACCGTCAAGATCAACGGCTTCATGTTCGTCCACGGCGGCATCAGCCCCGCGGTCGCGCCGCTCGGGCTGCGCCGCGATCAACGAGCAGGTTCGCCGCGAGCTCACGACGGACTCTCGAGAAGACGCATCGCGGCGCCGCTCGCCAGCCTGACGGCGCGGGTCGACGGCCCGCTCTGGTATCGCGGCCTGGCGCAGGAGCCGGACGAGCTTCGCGCCGCAGGTCGACGAGATCCTCGCCGAAATGGCAGGCGCGCGCGATCGTCGTCGGCCACACGGTCGCGACCACCGGCCGCGTCACCACGCGCTTCGACGGCCGCGTCATCCAGATCGACACCGGCATGCAGCCGGCCTACGCGCAGGGCGGCCGCGCCTCGGCGCTCGAGATCGCACGCGGCGAGAGCACCGCCATCTACGTCGACCGCCGCGATCCGATGCGCGCCGTCGCGCTAAAGCGCCGCCGCGCCGAGCCGGCGCCGCCGCGGCCGTGATCGGCCCGTCCTCAAGACCGACGAACGTGCAACGCCGTCATGCGCGCGCTGGCGCGCGCCATCGACAAGCTCGAGCTGCCCGCCGTCGAGAAGATCGCCGAGGAGCAGCCAGGAAGATCCGTTCGAGGTCCTGATCGCGACGATGCTCTCGGCGCAGACGCGCGACCGGTGACCGCCGCCGCGTCGGCGCGGCTGTTTCGCGTGGCGCGCACGCCGCGGACGATGGCGAAGCTCACCGAGAAGCAGATCGAGAAGCTGATCTACCCGGTCAGCTTCTACCGGCACAAGGCGACGCACGTGCAAGGAGACGTGCCGCATCCTGGTCGAGCGCTTCGGCGGCCGCGTGCCGGCGACGATGGAGGAGCTGCTGACGCTGCCGGGCGTCGGCCGGAAGACGGCGAACCTGGTGCTGATCCTGTCGTTCAAGCAGCCTGAAGAACATCTGCGTCGACACGCACGTGCACCGCATCTCGAACCGCCTCGGCTGGGTGCAGACGCGAACGCCGGAGGAGACCGAGCAGGCGCTCTACAAGCGCACGCGCGCGCGGTGGTGGCCGTACATCAACCTGTATCTGGTGACGTGGGGGCAGAACGTCTGCCGGCCGGTCTATCCCGCGCTGCGGCGTGTGCGTCGATCCGCGAGCACTGCCCGCAGATCGGCGTCACGCAAGGTGTCGAAGCGATGACTGAGACCACGAACCGCGGAGATCGCTGTGTTCCGCGATGCCTCTTCGCGGTCTTCATGCGTTCTCGTGGTTGGCGTGGTCGGCGTGCGACCGCGTCGCTGGCGCAGTCGGCCGGCCCGGTGATCGTCGTCGAGACCAGCAAAGGGCACGTTCGAGTTCGAGACCTATCCCGACGAGGCGCCGAAGACGGTCGCGCACATCGTCGCGCTCGTGAAGCGCGGGTTTTACGACGGCCAGCGCGTCCATCGCGCGCTGCCCGGGTTTCTGGTGCAGTGGGGCGACCCGCGGTCGCGCGACGCCGCGCGCGAGGCCGACTGGGGCCGCGGCCCCGACGCGTCGAGCGGCAACGCCGATCGGCGTCGCCGAGATCTCGAGGAAGCGGCTGCACGCCCGCGGCGCGGTGGCGATGGCGCACCCGGGCAATGCCGGCGCAGGCCGACAGCCAGATCTACGTGACGCTGGCCGATCGGCCCGATCTCGAACGGCAAGTACACGGTCTTCGGCCAGGTCGTCGCCGGCGCGGACGTGCCGGCGCGGCTCGAGCGCGGCGACGTGATCAGAAGAGTGTTCGTGAAGGAGTGAGCGCGCCCTTCAGCTCCGGATAGCGCTCGATGAACTCCGGCGGATACTCGCCGTCGAGCGGCTCGCCGAGCTGCTGCTTGATCATCGCCGCGTTGGCGACCGACTTCGCCGAGAAGTGGTTGTTGGTGTAGAGATACAGCTTCTTCACCAGCTGCCTCGCCGCGTCGGCCGTCTCGGCGAACTCCTTCAGCTCGTCGGCCGAGTACAGGTAGTCGTAGCGATCTTCCGACTTCTCGTGCCGCCACCACTTGGCCGCGTTCCGGCCGTGCAGGCGCATGTAGTAGAAGCCCTTCACGTTCGGCAGGTAGTTCTGCCGGATCGAGAAGCGGAACTTCGGCTCGTCGATCTGCACCCACGCCGCGCCGAAGCGCGTTCAGCAGCGCAGCGTCTCGGCGATGCCGTCGCTCCAGCTGCGATGCCGCAGCTCGACGGCGACCGGGTAGTCGGCGAACGCGCGCAGCAGCCAGGCGAGGTAGTCGCGCGAGGCCGGCGTCGTCCTTGAAGCTGGCGGGAAACTGCGCGAGCAGCGCGCCGAGCCTGCCCGGCGACGCCAGCGGATCGATGCCGCGGCGGAAGGCGTCGAGGTCGGCGTCGTTGGGCCGGGCGAGCGCGTCGAGCAGCGCCGCGTCGTGCGCGGCCGCCTCCGGCAGGCCGCCGGCGAGCCGCTCCTTGAAACATCCGCGGGTGCGTGAACTTCTGATAGAGCTTGACCGAGAACTCGAAGTCGCGCCGGCGTGCGCTCGGCCCACTTGCGCGTGACCTCGGCGCGCGGCTGGCCGTAGAACGTCGAGTTCACCTCGACGGTGTCGAAGTGCTCGGCGTAGAACGCCAGCTCGTCGAACCCCTTCGGCCGGCCGCCGCGCCGGCGGATAGAAGATGCCGTTCCAGGTGCCCTTGCCCGACGGGTAGTTCCAGCCCGACGTGCCGATGCGGAGGTCAGAGTTTGGCGTACTTGTCCTTGTCGAAGCCGAAGATGACCTGCGACCCCTTGATCAGGATCGGCCGCCGGATCAGGTTCGGGTTCTCCATCATCAGCTCGATCGCTTCCTTCTTCGACTTCGGCAGCGGCCGCTCCTTGAACACCGGGCTGCGCGTGCTGACGAAGTCGAGGAAGCGCTCGGCGTCGATGTGCTTCTCGAGGAACTCGCGCGACGGCGGTTCCTTGTTGATGTCGATCTGGTCGACGTCGACGCCTGCCGTGTCCAGAAAACTTCTGGCGTTCTTGCAGGTCGTTCAGGTCGGCTTCGTATAGAAGGTCGGCTTGGCCATGCGACATAGGATAATAGAAAGCGCGGCAAGGCTGAAGGCTGAGCCGCTGATGTTGACCAGTCAACGAGATCTTCCACTCGATCCAGGGCGAGTCGACGCACGCCGGGCCGGCCGTGCGTGTTCGTGCGCCTGACCGCGTGCGACCTGCGCTGCTCGTGGTGCGACACGCCGTACGCGTTCCACGAGGGGCGCAAGATGTCGGTGGACGAGGTCGTCGCCGCGGTCGACGAGCATCGGCTGCCCGCTGGTCGAGATCACCGGCGGCGAGCCGCTGCTGCAGGAGGACGTCTATCCGCTGATGGAGCGGCTGCTCGCCGCGGGCCGCACGGTGATGCTCGAGACCGGCGGCCATCGGCCGATCGACGCGCGTGCCGCGCGCGGTCGCTGAAGATCGTCGACGTCAAGTGCCCGGGCAGCGGCGAGGCGGACAAGAACGACTGGGACAACCTCGACCGCCTCGCGCCGCACGACGAGGTGAAGTTCGTCATCAAGGATCGCGCCGACTACGAGTTCGCGCGCGACGTGATCGCGCGCTACGACCTGCCGTCGCGCGCCGCCGCGGTCCTGATGTCGCCGGTCCACGGCGTGCTCGATCCGCAAGACGCTGTCGGAGTGGATCCTCGCCGACCGCCTGCCGGCGCGGCTGCAGCTGCAGCTGCACAAGTTCATCTGGACGCCGACGACGCGAGGCGTCTGAATCGGGTAATTGGGTAATCGGGTAATCTGTGATCGATTGCCGATTGCGATCCAATCCCCAATCCCAATTACCCAATTACCACGATTCATCCAATCACCCAATGCGACGCGGTAGTGCTGCTGAGCGGCGGCCTCGACTCGTACACCGCCGCGGCGATCGCGAAGGCGCAGCGCTTCACGCTGTACGCGCTGACGATCCACTACGGCCAGCGGCACGCGCGCGAGATCGAGGCGGCGCGCGCCGTCGCCGCGCGCGCTCGGCGTCGAGCGCCACCTCGAGCTCGACGTCGACCTGCGCGCCGATCGGCGGCTCGTCGCTCACCTCGGACGCGCCGGTGCCGCACGATCGCGATCTCGACGCCGCCGGCATTCCCGTCGACCTACGTGCCGGCGCGCAACACGATCTTCCTCTCGCTCGCGCTCGGCTGGGCCGAGGTGCGTCGGCGCGCACGACATCGTCATCGGCGTCAACGCGCTCGACTATTCCGGCTATCCGGACTGCCGGCCCGAGTTCATCGCCGCGTTCGAGCGGCTCGCCGACCTGGCGACGCGCGCCGGCGTCGAAGGCGGCGCGCTTTCGCGTGCACACGCCGCTGATCGCGCTCGGCAAGGCCGACATCATCCGGCGCGGCGCTCGAGCTCGGGCTCGACTACGGCCTGACCCACAGCTGCTACGACCCGGCGCCGGACGGGCGCCCGTGCGGCACGCTGCGACAGCTGCGTGCTGCGCGCCAGAGGGTTTCGCCGAAGCCGGCGTCCCCGACCCGCTGCTCCTGGGCTAGAATCGCGCGAAACCGCGTGCGCATCCTCAGAGGCCAGCCCATCCGGCGCCAGGTCGTCGGCATCACCGTGCGCGCTGCTCGTGCCGTTTGTGATCGCCGCTGCCTGGTCGGCCAACCTCACGCGCGTCGAGCACGTCGACGAGCTCCGCGAGCAGGCGGGCGTCGCTGGCGGCGACCGCCGGCGCGTATCTCGATCAGTACCTGACCGGCCTCGACTCGATGGCGTCCGCGCTGGCGCGCCATCCGGCCGTGATCGCGCTCGACCGCGCCGAATCGCGATCCGCTCTTCGCGGCGGTGCTGCGCGATCAGCCGCTGCTCGTCAACATCATCCTCACCGACACCGAAGGCAACATCAAGGCGAGCGCGCTCCCGTCGGGCAACATCAGCAAGGTGTCGGCGCTGGCCGAGGTGAGGCAGGTCGTCAGCTCGGGCAAGCCGGTCGTCAGCGAGCTGGTGACCGGCGCCGTGTCGGGCCGGCCGACGGTCGTGCTCGCGTATCCGGTGCGCGGCCGCTGCCGGTGCGATCGACGGCGTGCTGGCGCTCGCCCTCAACCTGGAGCGGCTCGAGACGCTGTTTCGCGGCATGCCGCTGCCCGAGGGGTCGGTCGTCACGCTGACCGACGCGAAGAGCCGCGTCCTCGCGCGCAGCCGCGACGCCGAGCGTCTACATCGGCAAGCCGCTCGGCCCGCAGCCGACGCTCGCCGCGCGACGTCCCGCGCACGCAGGTCCTCACCGGCCCGGACGGCATCGAGCGCGCCTACGGCAACGCCGTGATCGAACGCGGCCCGTGGCTGCTGAGCGTCGGCATTCCGACCAGCCTCGCGATCGCGCGGGTCGCGCCGCTCGTACCGCCGCAACCTGATCATCGCTCGCCGTCGCGATCGGCGCGGTGCTGCTGCTCGCGCTCGTGCTGTCGACGCTGATGAGCCGCGGCGTCAACGGCGTGCGCGACGCCGTGCAGCGGATCGCCGACGGCGATCTGTCGCCGCCCGCCGCGGACCGCCGGTGCCGAACCGCGAGCTCGCCGCAGCTGCAGGACGCGTTCATCACGATGGCCGCCAACCTGCGCGAAGCCCACGACGCGCTCGATCACCAGGTCGAGCAGGAGCGCAAGATGCGCGAGACGCTGCAGTCGCTGCAGCGGCAGGTCGTCCGCCAGGAGCGGCTGGCGGCGGTCGGCGTGCTCGTGTCGGGCGTCGCGCACGAGCTGAACAACCCGCTGCAGGCGATTCTCGGCACCGCCGAGCTGCTCGAGCGCCACCGCGAGCTCGGCCCGGAGGCGCTCGAAGAGATCGCCTTCGTGAAGACGCAGAGCGGCCGCGCGCGCGAGATCATCCGCAACCTCTCGCGCTTCAGCAGCCAGCAGTCCGGGCCGCCGACGCTCGTCGATCTGCGCGACGTCATCGGCGAAGTCGTCCAGCTGCGGCGGCGCGATCTCGACAACCTGCTCGATCGCGCTCGACGTCGAGATGACGACCGACGCGCAAGGTGTACGCGAACTTCACCGAGGTCGAGCAGGTGACGCTGAACTTCGTCATCAACGCGCAGCAGGCGATCGAGTCGCGCCGCGCGCAAGCGCGGCCGCATCCTGATTCGCGTGTTCGACGCCGGCAAGAAAGTCCGGCTCGAAGTGCAGGACGACGGCCCGGGCGTGACGCCGGAAGACGAGCCGAAGCTGTTCCAGCCGTTCTTCACGACCAAGCCGGTGGGCAAGGGCACCGGGCTCGGCCTGTCGGTCAGCTACGGCATCATCGAGTCGTACGGCGGCGCAATCGGCTATCGCGGCAACGAGTGGGGCGGCGCCACGTTCTTCTTCGAGCTGCCGGTCGACCGAGCCGGCCGCGCGGCCGATCACGCCCGCCAGGCGGCACACCGAGACCCGATGACCGACCGCCTCTATTACACCGACCCGTATCTCCGGGCGTTTGACGCGACGATCGATCGCGTCGAGCAGCGCGACGGCCGCGTCGCTCGTCACGCTCGATCGCACCGCGTTCTATCCCACCTCCGGCGGCCAGCCGTTCGACACCGGCACTCCTCGGCGGCTCGCGCGTCGTCGACGTCGTCGACGAAGACGACGGGTCGATCGTGCACGTCGTCGAGCAGACCGGAACTGCTGGCAAGCCAGGACGGCGACGCGGTCCACGGCGAGATCGACTGGGCGCGGCGCTTCGATCACATGCAGCAGCACACCGGCCAGCACGTGCTGTCGGCGGCGTTCGATCGGCTGTTCGGCGTCCGCACGGTCAGCTTTCACCTCGGCGCGGCCGCTGTCGACGATCGATCTGGCGCGCGAGCTGTCGCCGGCCGAGATCGCCGCGGCCGAGACCGAGGCGAACCGCATCGTCTGGGAGGATCGGCCGGTGGCGATCCGCTTCGCGACGCGCCGAAGAGGCCGCGGCGCTGCCGCTGCGCAAGGAAGCCGGCGCGCGGCGGGACGCTGCGGCTGATCGACGTCGACGGCTTCGATCTGTCGGCCTGCGGCGGCACGCACGTCGCGCGAACGGGCGGCATCGGCGTCATCGCCGTCGCGTCGTGGGAGCGCTTCAAGGGCGGCCAGCGCGTCGCGTTCCTGTGCGGCGGCCGCGCGCTCGCGGGATATCGAGCGTTCCGCGACGCGGTGACGGCGATCCGTGCAGCTGCTGTCGGTGCTGCCGGAAGAACTGCCCGGCGGCGATCGATCGCCTGCAGGCGGATGCGAAGGAGCAGAAGCGCTCGCTCGGGGCGCTGCAGATCGAGCTGGCCCGCTACCGTGCAGATGAGCTCGCTGTCTCGGCGGAGGAAGTGACTCTGAAGCCCGAGGCGGCGGGCGGGGCCGCTGCGGTCTGCCGCCTGGTCGCCAGGGCCGTCGACACGGACGCCAACGGTCTCAAGGTTCTGGCGACGGCCATTGCCGCCAAGCCGGGCTACATCGTCGTCCTGGTCTCGACTTCCGCGCCCTCGCTGGCGGTCGTGGCGCGGTCTGCGGACGTGCATTTGCCTGCGCAGCGGCTGCTATCGTCTCTCCATTCGGCTTTCGGGGGGCGGGGCGGCGGTAAGGCAGATTTCGCGCAGGGTGGAGGACTCGGCGGCTCCCCTGAAGCTGTTCTCACCGCTGCTCACGACCTCATCACCTCGCAGCCGTAACACGTCTCCGTCACGGGGCCGTCGGTTTCACGATCGTAAGCCGACTGCAAATCTGTAGGACGTTCTGCCGAATCCTGGCTTTCGTCGTCTTGCGATATTTGCCTTTCACAATCGTGTGTCGATTGCAGATTTGTAGCTCCCTCCGCGACGTCTGAACCGGTCTACCCGGGCGCGCCTGCGATCTGCTTCTGTTTTTCTCCGGAAAGCCTGCTCGCCTCGATCTCAGCCGTGACTCCGCGTTGATGGCACTTCTGTTGCCCTGTATGTCCGTGGCGCGCGCTCGCGCACGCCAAAAATTCCGGACAACTCAGGGAGAGGAAGATGCGGATTCGAGCCCCGTATTGGGGAGCGGTCTCGGTGCTGGTGTGCCTGCTTGCGACCGCGTCGCTGGTCAGTGCGGCGACGATCTCGGTGCCGGCGGGGGGCGACCTGCAGAAGGCCATCGATTCCGCCAAGCCCGGGGACGTCATCACCCTGGCGCCGGGTGCCGTCTACACCGGCAACTTCGTGCTGCGTAACAAAGGAGCGGTGACCACCTACATCACCATCCGTTCGGCCGCGTCCGACGCCGAACTGCCGCGCCCGGGCATCCGGATGACGCCGCAGTACGCGGCGCTGCTGCCGAAGATCAAATCGCCGAACAACATGCCGGCGCTGCGCACCTCGGCGTCCGCCAACCACTGGAAGCTGCTGTTCCTGGAGTTCCAGGCGAACTACGCCGGCTACGGCGAGATCATCTCGCTGGGCAGCAGCGACTCGACGCAGACGATGGCGTCGCAGGTGCCGTATGCGCTGGTCATCGACCGCGTCTACGTCCATGGCGATCCGCTGCTCGGCCAGAAGCGCGGCATCGGGCTCAACAGCCGCGACACCGACGTGCTCAATTCGTACGTGTCGGAGTGCAAGGCAATCGGACAAGACTCGCAGGCGATCGGCAGCTTCAATGGTCCCGGCAACTACCGAATCGAGAACAACTACCTCGAAGGCGCAACCGAGAACGTGCTCTTCGGCGGAGCCGATCCGCCGATCCCGAACCTGGTCGCGACCGACATCACGTTCCGCCACAATCACCTGCCGAAGCCGCTGTCGTGGCGCGATCCGATCGTCGCGACGCCGACAGGCGCATCGGCCCAGGCAGCGGCCGGCGGAGCGCTCGCTGCCGGAACCTACAGCTACCGCGTCGCCGCGCGGCTGACGTCGAACCAGAACGAAAAAGCGACGTCGGCGGCATCGGCCGAAGTGTCGGCGACGATCGCCGCCGGGACGACCGGTTCCGTGCGCGTGTCGTGGGCGCCGCTGGCCGGCGCTCAGGAATACCTCGTCTACGGCCGCAAGGCCGGCGGGCAGACGATGTACTGGAAGACGAGCGCCACCTTCTTCGTCGACGGCGGCGCTGCCGGCACCGCGGTCGGCAGCCCGTCGGCCACCGAGAAGCCTGGTTTCGCCGGGACGAAGTGGTCGGTGAAGAACAGCTTCGAGCTGAAGAGCGCGCAGGACGTTCTGATCGAAGGCAACGTCTTCGAGACCCTCTGGGTCGCCGATCAGACCGGATATCCGATTGTCTTCACGCCGCGCAACCAGGGCGGCCGCGCGCCGTGGACGGTCGTGCAACGCGTCGTCTTCCGCAATAACCTGGTCCGGCACACTGCGGGCGGAATCAACATCCTCGGCACCGACAACCTCAACCCGAGTCAGCGGACCAACACGATCACCGTGAAGGACAACGTGTTCGACGATCTGACGGCCGCCACCTGGGGTGCCGGCTCACGGCCGTTCATGATCGGCGATGGCCCGGACAACGTGACCATCGATCACAACTCCATCTTCTCGACCAACCCACAGTTCATATGGCTCTACGGCGGGACGGCGGCGGCGCCGTTGGCGGCGACCAACTCGCGCTTCACCAACAACATGACGGCGCACAACACCTACGGCATCATGGCGTCGGGGCTCGCGTTCGGCAACGACACCATCAACAAATATCTTCCGGGCGACAACAACGTCATCGCCAACGTCATCGCCGGCGGCAGCGCCTCGAAGTATCCGGCGGGCAACCTGTATCCGACCCTCACCGCCTGGAAGGCGAACTTTCCGAACCTCGCCACCGGCGACTATCACCTGAAGGCCGACAGCCCGTACAAGCACGCCGGTCTCGACGGTGAGGATCTCGGCGCCGACATCGACGCGCTCGACGAGCATGTGCCGATCGCACTCTCCGGCCGCGACGACGCGAACGTGCTGAAGATTCTGCCGGCGCTGCTGAACGAAGGGGTCTTCAATCAGTCCTACGTCGAATCGATCGCGTGCGCCGGTAACACCGGCGCCTGCGTGTTCTCGGCCAGCGAGAACACGCTTCCGGCAGGCCTCAGCTTCGATGCGACCGCTGGCCTGATCTCGGGAGTTCCGCAGGAGGCGCGCACCGGCTCGATTACCATCAGCGCCTACGACTCGAAGCGGCCGCAGAACTCCGCCACGACGACGCTCGAGGTCAAAATTGCGCCGCCGCCCATGTCCATTGTCATGCCGCCGGCTGCCGACGGGCAGGTCGGCAACGCGTTCACGATGGCGACCGCGGTGGAAGGGGCGATGGGCGCAACCACCTGGTCGGTCATCGACGGCGCGCTGCCACCCGGCACGACGCTCGACCCGTTCTCGGGCGTGATCAACGGCGTTCCGTCGACGTGGGGCGGATTCACCGCCACCGTCGAGGCGCGCGATTCGTGGACCGATCCGCGGGTCGCCAGCGCACCGACGACGATTGCGGTGCTGCCGGCGAACCTCGCCATTGATGCCTTCTCGCTTTCGAATGCGATTGCGGGCACGCCCTACACCGCGTCGTTCACGGCCAGCGGCGGTACCGGCCACGCGACGTGGTCGGTGATCGACGGACACCTGCCCGACGGCATGACGCTCCATGGCAGCGGCGTCCTCAGCGGCACGCCCACAGTGGCGGCGACCTTCACGTTCACCCTCCGCGCCGCCGATGCGCTTTACCCGCAGATCTTCGCCGACATCACGCTGGCGCTGAATGTCGACGTGCCGGCGCCAGTGAATGTCGCGGGGCCGGAAATCGTCCTTTACGCCGCCGATGCCACCAAGATCGCGGGCACCTGGTCGATCGTCGCCGATGCCTCGGCCGCCGGCGGCCGGCGCGTCTCAAACAAGGACGTCGCGGCCGCGAAAGTGCCGGCGGCGCTCGCCAACCCCGCGAACTATTTCGAGCTCACCTTCAACGCCTTGGCGGGCATGGGCTATCACCTGTGGCTCCGCGGCAAGGCGGACAAGGATTCGTGGGCGAACGACTCGGTGTTCGTGCAGTTCTCGGGCAGCGTCAACGCGGCCGGTACCGCGGTCAACCGGATCGGCACGACCGGCGCGGCGACCGTGAGCATCGAAGAAGGCGCCAACGCCGGCGTCGCCGGCTGGGGCTGGGCAGACGAGAACTACGGTGCACTCGGCGGCAAGATGTACTTCAAGACCGCCGGCCCGCAGACGATTCGCATCCAGGTGCGCGAAGACGGGATGTCGATCGACCAGATCGTCCTGAGCGCCGATCGTTACGCGACCCGCGCGCCCGGCAAGACGAAGAACGACACCACGATCCTGACCAGCGGATCGACGCAGCCGACACTGTCGATCGATGTGCCGCAACTGGGGCACGCGACGTATGGCATACCCTTCGCCGCGACGCTGTCGGCGAGCGGAAGCACCGGCTCGACGATCTGGTCGGTGGTGTCGGGACCGCTGCCGGAAGGCATGGCGCTGAGCGCCGGCGGCGCCCTGAGCGGTACGCCGACCTCGATCGGCGACTTCACCTTCACCGTGCGGGCGCAGGACGCCGACTGGCAGGCGAACGTGGCCACCGCGCCGATCGCGCTCACGGTCGTGGCGCCGGACTTTACTGTTGCCGCGCCGGAGCAGTCGCCGGCCGCGGTCGGCCAGCGGTATGACGCCGCATTCACGGCGACCGGCAACGTCGGCGCGGTCTCGTGGACGATCGCCTCGGGCACGCTGCCGGCTGGTCTCGCGTTCGACGCGAATCTTGGCGCGATCACCGGCGAGCCGACGGAGTGGGGCATGTTTGCGGTCCTCGTGCAGGGCGCCGACACGATCGGCCGCCTCAGCGCCGCGCCGCTGACGATCATCGTCGCGCCGACGCGGGTCGAGATCTCGCCGACGACGCTGGTGTCGGCCACCTACAAAACGGCGTACACGACGACGATGACAGCGACCGGCGGCACCGGCGCCGTGTCGTGGACGGCGATTGGCGCGCTGCCGGCCGGCCTGACGCTGGCCGCGAACGGAGTCGTCTCCGGAACGCCGACCGAAGCCGGCACCTTCATGTTCGACGTCCGCGTGAACGACACCAACTGGGAAGGCGATTCGGACACGAAGACGATCGTGCTCAATGTTCAGCCGCCGGCGTTCTGGGCCGTGATGGCGCCGACCGTGGCCTCGGGCCGCATCGGCACGCCGCTGCAACCGCTGGTCGGCAGCTCCACCGGCAACGTCGGCACTGTCGCCTGGGCGATCGTCACGGGCACGCTGCCGCCGGGCGTCGTCCTCGACCCGGTCAGCGGCACCATCAGCGGGACGCCGATGGCGTTCGGGCACTTCGACGCCGCCGTGAAGGCCGAAGACTCCTGGAACACCGCGACGAGGGTGGTGATCTTCCCGGTGACGATTGATGTCGCCCCGAGCGCCGTGTCAATCACGACGACGACGCTGCCGGCGGGCAGTGTTGGCAGCGCCTATTCGGCAACGCTCGTCGGCACCGGCGGCACCGGCGCGCTGACCTGGTCGATCGTCGGCACCGCGCCGGCGTGGCTGACGCTGAGCGCGAACGGCGTGCTCAGCGGCACGCCGGCCTCGGCGGCGAGCTTCAACTTCACGGTCAAGGCCAGCGACGCGGCCTACCCGGAGATGTTCGCCGAGCAGCCCCTGACGCTGACAGTTCAGCCGCCGCCGCCACCGGGCGGAACGCCGAAGCCGGTTCGCGAGGTCGTGCTCTACACGGTCGACGCGACGCGGATCGCCGGCACCTGGTCGCTCGTCGCCGACGCGGCCGCGGCAGGCGGCAAGCGGATGTGGAACAAGGACCTCGCCGCGCCCAAGCTGGCCACCCCGCTGGCGAACCCGGCGAACTACTTCGAGCTGACGTTCAAGGCCGACGCCGGCGTTGGCTATCACCTGTGGCTGCGCGGTAAGGCCGACAAGGATTCGTGGGCGAACGACTCGGTCTTCGTGCAGTTCTCGGGTAGCGTCAACGCGACCGGTGCCCCCGTCAACCGGATCGGCACGACGAACGCAGCGACGGTGAGCATCGAAGACCGCAGCGGCGCGGGCGTGGCCGGCTGGGGCTGGGCTGATGATTCGTACGGGGCGTTAGCCGGCCCGATGTATTTCGCGACCACCGGGACACAGACCATTCGCATCCAGGTACGGGAAGACGGACTGTCGCTCGACCAGATCGTCCTGAGCGCCGATCGCTTCTCGACCAGCGCCCCCGGCGCGACGAAGCACGACACGACGATTCTGAACAACGCTGCCAGCGCGCCGACGCTGACGATCGACGCGGTGACGCTCGGCAACGCGACCTACCGCGCCGCCTACAGCGTCGCGCTCTCGGCAACCGGCAGCACCGGCTCCATTGTCTGGTCGGTGGTATCCGGCGAGCTGCCGCAGGGGATGACGCTCGACGCGAGCGGCACGCTGCACGGCACGCCGACCACGCTCGGCGACTTCTCGTTCACGGTGAAGGCGCAGGACGCTGCCTGGCAGGCGAATGCCGCCACCGCGCCGGTCGCGCTGACCGTCGTCGCGCCGGTATTCAGCGTGACGGCGCCCGCGCCGTCGCCGGCGATGGTCGGCCAGAGCTACGCCGCCGCCTTCACGGCGGCGGGCAACATCGGCGGCGTGTCGTGGACCGTGGCCTCGGGCGTCCTGCCGGCGGGGCTGACGCTTGACGCCGCTGCCGGCACAATCAACGGACAGCCGACCGCGTGGGGCACCTTCGCGGCTCTCGTGCAGGGCGCCGACAGCATCGGCCGTGCCGAAGCCGCGCCGATCACCATCGTTGTCTCGCCGACGCCGCTCACGATTTCGACGGCGACGCTGGCGCCGGCGACCTTCAAGACGGCTTACAGCGCGACGCTGGGTGCGAACGGCGGCACCGGCCTGGTCGCCTGGACGCTGACGGGCGGCGCGCTGCCCGCGGGCGTGACGCTCAACGCCGCGACCGGCGTCGTCTCGGGCACGCCGGTGCAGGCAGGCACGTTCGTGTTCGAGGTTCGCGCCGTGGATGGCAACTGGGAAGGCGACGTCGACACCAAGACGATCACGCTCCAGGTCGAGCCGCCGGTGTTCACCGCAGTCGTCGCGCCCGCCGCTGTATCGGGCCGCGTCGGGACGGCGTTGCAGGCGCTGGTCGGCAGCTTCAATGGCAACGTGGGCAGCGTGAGCTGGTCGCTCGCCTCGGGTGCGTTGCCGGCGGGCGTCTCGCTCGATGCGGTCAGCGGCATCATCGCCGGCACGCCCTCCTCGTTCGGCCGCTTCACCGCCGAGGTGAAGGCCGAGGACTCATGGAACCCGTCGCGTGTTGCCGTGACGCTGGTGATGGTTGAAGTGGCGCCCTCTGTGCTGTCAGTGGCGACTGAGGTCCTCTCGCCGAGCAACCTCGGCCAGGCCTATTCGGCGACGCTGACCGCCAACGGCGGCACCGGCATGACGACCTGGCAGTTGAGCGGCGGCGCGCTGCCGGCGGGCATCGTGCTCGGCGCGGACGGCGCGTTCAGCGGCACGCCCACGGCTGCCGGTACCTTCACCTTTACGGTGCTCGCGGTCGACGCCGGCTGGGCGGGCAACGTGGCGGCGAAAGACTTCACCCTGACCGTTGGCGTGCGTGAGGTGGTCCTCTACGCGGCCGCGGCGACGCACGTCGCCGGTAAGTGGTCGGTCGTGGCTGATACGACCGCGGCCGGTGGCGCCCGGATGGCGAATCCGGACGCGAACGCGGCGAAGGTGAACGCGGCGCTGGCCAACCCGGTCGACTACTTCGAGATGACGTTCCAGGCACAGGCCGGGGTCGCATACCACTTGTGGCTGCGCGGCAAGGCCGAAAAGAACACGTTCGCCAACGACTCGGTCTTCGTGCAGTTCTCCGGCAGCGTCAATGCGAGCGGCGCTCCGATCAACCGGATCGGCACGACGGGCGCCGCGACGGTCAGCATCGAGGAAGGCACGAACGCCGGCCTCTCCAACTGGGGCTGGGCCGACGACTCCAACGGCGGCTTCGCCGGCGCGATGTACTTCGCGACCACCGGCACGCACACGCTCCGCATCCAGGTTCGTGAAGACGGCCTGTCGCTCGATCAGATCGTATTGAGCGCGGACAAATATGCGGCGGTCTCGCCCGGCGCGACCAAGAACGACAAGACCATCCTCGCGCGTTAGCTACTTCGGACGTCTTGGCGGCGCGGTCGGCTTCTCCGACCGGGTCGCACCGCAACCGGCGTTGCCAGCGCCTTGCACGGCCGCCGTCAGCGTGTCGAAATCGGCGCCGAGGTCCTGCCCGTCGTCGCCGGCGCGGTAGAACGGGCTGGTCGCCGCCAGCTTCTCGGTCCCGTTCACGAACCCGACCGCGGCCCAGTCGCGCGCGATCGTCGTCACCGGCGGGTAGCGCGACTTCAGCGCACCGTCACTGATCGCCTGGTCGGTCGACTGCGAGGTGTTGACGAGCACGTTCTGGTTGTAGACGAAGGGCGCGAAATTCCGCGTCACCGTGGTGATTCCTTCGTCGCCGCCGGCGCCGATCCCGTAGTACTGCCGCTCGACGATGTTGTACTTGAAGATCAGGTTCGGGTTCAGGTCGGTCGGGCTGTGCGGGTCGAGGATGCCGGTCGCGTTTCCAGTCGACGTGACGTGGGTGATTTCGAGGTTCGAGACGCCGCCGAATACGCGGAACAGCTTGCCGCCGCCCCACCTCGAGCCGCCGATGTCGGTGAACAGGACGTTCTGAATGCGGATATGGTTCACGCGCTCCGGCAGCGGCAGCCCGCGCGCCCCCGACTCCGCCGCGTTGATCAGCACCCCGTGCGCCGCGCCGCGGACGATGTTGTTCCTGAAGGTGACGAACTCGGTCACGCACCAGGTGCACGCGCCCTCCTGGTTGGCCGACTTCAGCACGATCGCGGTGCCGTCCTGTCCCGACGACCACACGTTCTCGAAAATGTTGCCCTCGACGAGCACGCGGCGCGCGTTCTTCAGCTCGAACGCGTTCTTGACCGGAACGCCGGCGCTCCGCCACGACAGCCGCTTGGTCATGAAGTTGCCGCGAACCTCGATGTCGGCCGGCACCAGCTGCGCGATCGAGGGATCCGATCCGCCGAACATGATGTTCTCGCTGGCGGCCTCGAGGAAGTTGTTGACGATCTTGAAGGGGCCGGGACCGTTCCATCCGCAGATCGCCTGTGAGTCGCTGTTCTCGTCGTGAAAGTTCTCGAAATACGAGTCGACCACGGACAGGCGGATGCCGTTCATCGCGACGCCGCGCCGGTAGTTCCCCGAGTCGTTGCCGTGTACGTAGCAGCGATCGATGACGATATCGGACGGCTTGACGTTGATGGCCGGGTCACGATCGGAGCCGAGCTCGATGAGGTTCGCGAGCTGGGTGATGCCCGGCTGGATGCCGATGTCCAGACCGATGAGGCGGTAGCCGCGAGCTTGGGCCTCGGCGCGGATCACCGGGGTGTTCGTCGCGGTCGCGCGAAGCTTCGGCATCAGATTCTGGTTCGATCGATCGACGCGCTTCGACGGCCGCACGGACCCACTCGCGTCGAAGGCTTCATGCGCGGAGCGAATCGTCACCCACTCGCCGGCGGGAATGCGGCGGTTGCGGAGGATGAAGCTGTTCGCGGGCGTGGGCGGAAGATACGTCACGCCCGCGGCGAGCACGATCGTGTCGCCGCCCACGGCGCGATCGATCGCCTGCTGGAGTTCCGCGCCGTTCGAGACCGCGACCGGCTGCCGGCTGGCGGCAACAAGAGGCGTGCAAAGCAGTTCGACCCGGTACGGATCGCGCGCCACCTCATCGCTCTGGCCCGCCAGCAGCACGGAGCCAGCGGCCAGAAACCGGTCCGCCGGGAACCCGAGGGCCAGCATCAGCGCCGCCCCCAACCACCATTTCGCTCGCATCATTGGACTTCCGGATGCAAACCGACCGCCGCTGGGCTTCGCACGGGACACAAGGCATTGAGGGGCTGCACGGCGCCTACCTCAGCTGCCGATGGGGAAAGGCCGGAACCACACTGCCTACTTTGGACATCGTTTACAGCAGAGTACGGAAGGCGAGGGCTCCTTGTCGAGAAGATGCGTCAGCTCAGCTGTGAGAGCGGTTTGCCTTCAGATGCGACGAAATACAACGATCAACGCGGAACCCGCGGAACACGCAGAGTATTCTTTTTTGGGCGTCGCTAGTTGGGGTGTTCTGCGCGTTCCGCGGGTTCTGCGTTGACTGTCGTGGTCACCGTCGGAACGTCGCGAGGCGGACGACAATGGCGTCCGTCGCCGCGTTGACGACGTCGGGCGGCGTTTCGAAGTTGTTGGCGACGATCGCGAACACGAGATCTTCGCCACCGACCGTCCTCACGTATCCCGAGAGCGAGCGGACGCCGGTCATCGACCCGCTCTTCGCGCGGACGTTGCCCTCTGCCGGCGTCGCCTTCATCCGGTTGGCCAGCGTGCCGTCGCGGCCGGCGATCGGCAGCGACGCCTCGAACGGGCCGCGCAGCTTCGCGTCTCGATACACGTGGCCGAGGACCGTGACCAGCGCTTCGGGGGAGACGAAGTCGTAGCGGGTGAGCCCGGATCCGTCGCGCATGATCAGCTCGGCCGGCTGCACGCCCCACGCGTGCAGAATCGCCAGCGCCGCAGTCCGGCCAGCCGCCGCCGAGCGAACCTCTCCTTCAGACACGGTCTTCAGGAACGTCTCGGCGTACTGGTTCTGGCTCACCTTCATCAGCCGCTCGGCGAGTGCCGACAGCGGCGGCGATCGATAAGTTGCCAGCGGTGCGCCCGCGATCCGGGGCGCCGGCCGCACGTCGTCGATGTCTGCGGCTTCAGCGCGAACGTCGATGCCGTTGGCAATCAGCGCGTTGCGCAGCGCGCCGGCGAAGAACATCGTCGGGTTGTCGACGGCGACGGCCAACGTCGACGGGTTGGCGCCGAGCGGGATCGAGCCGCGCAGCTCGAGCGTCGTGCTGCCCGGCAGCCGGCGGGTTGTGATCGACGCGGCGCCGCCTGACGCGCCCGTGACGACATTGCCTGTGACGTTCAAGCCGCTGCCTCCTGGCCCGACACTGACAGCCGCGGTGTCGCCCGCGGCCGGACCCGGCGTGACCGTGATCCGCACCGCGTTCTCGTTGAACTGCAGCGCGCCGACGCCGGCGGCGTAGTCGTCGGGCAGATCGTCCCACGACCACCCGAAGCCGAGCGTCTCGTCCTCGAACCGGTTGTCGTCGCCGACGACGCGGCCGGCGATGGTGCGGATGCCGCGCTGCTTCAGCACCTCGGCCCATTCGGCGAACAGGCGGTCGGCCATCCCGTCCGCGGCGCCCAGGCTCGGGTCGCCGGTACCGACGACGACGAGGTCGCCCTGGAGCGTCCCCGCTTCGACCGGACCAGCGGCGTGGAGCGTCGTCTCGTAGCGGAACTCCCATCCAAGCTTTTCCGCGGCGGCCGCGAGCGTCACCACTTTCATGCTCGACGCCGGCAGCATCAGCTTCCGCGCGTTGACCGCGAAAAGCGTTTCGTCGCGCGCGAGCGACTTGACGACGACGCCCCAGTAGCCGTGCTGCAGCGCGGGCTGGGCGAGGATGGCGTCGAGGTCGCGGGCGAGGGCGGGGAGTGGAGGCAGGGTCGGTGAAGCGGGCGACGGTCGCGTCGTCGTCGCGCAGGCGGTGGCGGCCAGCGCGACGACGATGGCGTAGGCGTTATTTCGATAGCTCATCGAGCGATTTGATCGCGTCGTTGAAATCGGCCGCGTCGATTTTCGCCGCACCCGGCTCGCCCGGGCGCGATACGTAGACGTCGCTGCCTGCCTGCCCGAACGTCACTTTCTCTTCCTTCTTGCCGTCGTCGAACTTCACCGACACGGTGAGCGCCGGCTTGTCGAGGCCGGTCTTCGCCGTCGACTCGACGAACGAGGCGGCGCGGATGTTCGACAGCTTCGAAAGCAGGCTGTCGCTCTTGTCGCGCTCGACGTCCTTCGCTGACGGCGTCACGCGCCGCCACGTGTCGGGCGCGTTCTCGCCCTGTCCCTTGACGCGCTCGAGCACGACCGTCTGGTCGTTGCGCGTCATCTCGATCCGGTTGGCGTTGAAGGGCCTGAACTCGAAGACGTCCTTGCGCCGATAGTCGTCGGCGCTCTTCTTCAGGTCGTCGAGCAGCGCGCTTTCCACCGTCACCACCGCCGGCCGCGAGGCGTCACGGGCGTAGATGGTGTTGTCCTCGGCCTTGCCGCCGATGAGCAGGGTCGCGCGCGTGCTGCCGGCGCTCAGGTTGACGGTCGCCTCAGGCTTGTCGAGCCCGTACTTCTTCAGGTCTGCAGCCGGCGGGTTGTCGGCGACGATCGACTTCATCTGCACCGACTGCAGACGCCCGACGAGCCCCTCGACCGAGCCGAAATCGGCCTTCGTCTGCACCGGCTTCGTAATCTTCCAGTCGCCGCCCTCTTTCGCCACGGTGAGCGTCTTGCCGCTCGAAGTGACGTCGATACCGTCGACTTTTTCCCGGTCGAACTTCAGGACTGATTTTTCGCGCAGGTCGAAGGTCGTCCGGTTGACCGACGTTTCCTGGAACGAAGGAATCAGGAAGACCTGCTTGTCGTCGTTGCGCTTGGCAAAGATATCGGAACCGGTCGGCGACTTGTCGCCGACGAGCAGCTTCTTGTAGTCCTTGTCGCCCGCGGCCTTGAAGTCGATCTGGATGCGCGGGTTCGAGAGGCCGTAGTCGTTGAGGTTGGTCGGGTTCTCGTCGACGACGCGGCCGACTTCCATCTGGCCGAGCGCGCTGGTGATGCCCGACACCTCCGATTCGGAGGCCGCGGCGGTGATCGGCTGCGTCAGCTTCCAGACTCCGCCTTCCTTCCTCAGCGTCGTCGCATCGCCGGCCGCCGACATCACCTTGATCTCTTCGACCTTGTCGGCTTCGTAGCCCGCAAAGACCTTCTCGAGCTTCTTTGCGTCGGTGGCGCCGCCCTCGGGCAGCTTCCAGGTGACGAAATAGATGTACGCGCCGAGCCCGGCCAGCACGGCGACGAGCAGGATTGTCGAGCGCAGGCCTCGCATTTACCGCCTCCGCCACCAGGTGTAGACGCCGCTGGCGAACACGAAGCCGGGGATGATCAGCAGCGACAGCCAGGCGATGTTCGATTGCTGCGTCGCCGTCAGCGTGATTCGACGGTCGTCGGCCTCTTTCGGCCGGATCGAGATCAGGTTTTCCTGCTGCGACAGCCAGCCGACCATGTTCATGAACAGGTCGCGGTTGCCCTGGATGCCGAGGCCGCCGTTGGCCGCGAAGTCGGAGTCGCCGAGCACGACGACGCGAGTTTCCGGCTTGGCCGTGTCCGGGGGTGTTCCGGGCGCGGGCGGCGTCGCGTCGGCCTGTGCCGCCGACACCGCGGAGCCGAGCACGATCGGCCCCTTCCGGTCGCCCTTCGCCTCGTCGAGCGCCACCTGTCCGGTGGCGAGCAGGGCCTTGATGTCGGTCTCGGCCCAGCTGCGCGGGCCGGTCTCGATGATCGGCTGCGCGGTGTGGCCGTTGACGCCGCCCGAGACCGGCGCCGCCTCGCGCGACAGCGGGAACGCGGTGAGGAAGTTGAACCGCTGCGTGATGGCGTGCGCCGGGTACTGCGCCACCACCGGCACCGACGCGTCCGTGCCGATCATGCGCCCCATGCCGCTCACGTCGACGACGACGTTGTTGCCGGCGTCCACCCCCCAGTCGTGGGCGAGGGCGATGACGTTGGTGAGCGGCGGGCTGTCAGCCTTGTCCGGCGGATCGATCTCGAGCAGCAGCTTGCCTTGCTTGTCGAGATACTTCTTCAGCGCCTCGATCTCGGGCGGGAAGAAGTCGATCCGCGGGCCGGCGATGACGACGACGGTCGCGTCGTCCGGGACCGACCCCTGCTGGGCGATCGCGAGCTTCTCGACGGTGTAGTTCTCGCCGCCGAGCGCCGCGGCAATCGAGTTGTAGCCGTCGCGCTCGGACGAGGCCGTGTCCTTCTCGCCGTGCCCCTGCGTGAAGTAGACCTTGCGCTTCTGCCCCGACACGACCTTGATGACGCCGTTGGTGATGTCCTGCTCGGTGTCGGTGGTGACGCGCTCGGTGCGATCCTTGTAGTTCAGCACGATCGTCCCGTACTGCTGCACCTGGTGCTGCTTGGCGAGCGTCGGCTTCTTGTCCGGGTCGACGTACTCGGTCGAGACGTTCTTGGAAACGTACTGGTACTCCTTCAGCCGGTCGCGGTAGCGCGGGAACTCCTCCTCTTTCGAGAAGGCGATCATGTGCAGCGGCGCGTCCAGCTTGGTGAGGACGTTGCGGCTCTGATCCGAGAGGCTGAACTGCTTGGTCGCGGTCAGGTCCCAGCGCTTGTTCTGGCGCGCGCCGATGTAGTTGATCGCGATGAGGATGCCGAGGACGACGAGCACGCTGGTGGCGGCGAGCGTGCCGTAGCGGGTCTGCCGCCGCGAGAAGGTCGCGCCGATCTCGCGCCACTGCGAGAGCGTGTAGAGCAGCACGCAGACGAGGCCGCCCCAGGCCAGGTAGTACGCCCATTGCTCCTTGGCGGGGTAGCCGAAGCGGATCGCCAGGGCCGCGGCGACCATCGCCATGCCGAGGTAACCGACGAGATTAAGAATGCGATTGACCATATGAACTCTCAAACTGACACACGTTCACGCTTCCGAGAACGCCGAACCCCGAACCGCCGAACCCCGAACCCCGAACGAGAACGCAGCACGCAGAACGTCGAACGTCGAACGTCGCCGAACGACTCCCCGTGCTCCTAACCCCTCCACCGTTCGCTGTCGACCGACTTCGCGGTGAGGAACAAGCCGAACGTGATGAAGCTCAGGTAGTAGATGAGATGCGTCGTGTCGACGACCCCTTTGCCGAAGTCGTCGAAGTGGTCGATGATCGACAAATAGGTCGTCAGCTTGTCGACCGTCGGCCCCGAGAAGCTTCCAATCCAGGTGATGATCCACAGCAGCAGGAACACCGCGAAGGTGACCATGCCGGCAACGATCTGGTTCTTGGTCAGGCTCGAGATGAACAGGCCGACCGCGATGAAGCAGCCGCCGAGCAGCAGCAGGCCGATGTACGAGGTCAGGATCGGCTTCCACTCCGGGCTGCCATAGATGAAGAGCACGCCGATGTGGAAGAGCGTGACGGCGAGCATCACCGCATAGAGCGCCATCGCGCCGAAGAACTTCCCGAGCACGATCTGGAAATCGGTGACCGGCGACGTCAGCAGCAGCTCGATCGTGCCGGAGCGCTTCTCCTCCGAGTAGGTGCGCATCGTCACCATCGGCATCAGGAAGAGGATGAGGATGGTGACGTTCTGCAGCAGCGGCCGGATGAGCTGCTGATTCAGGTTCAGCGCCTGCGGCCCGAACTGGTTCATCTGCATGCTCTGGCGGACGAAGAAGCTCAGGATGGCGAAGAAGAAATATCCGTAGAGGAGTGCCCAGAGGCCGATGGCGATGTAGGCGATCGGCGAGGAGAAATACGACTTCACCTCTTTGTGGGCGATGGCGAGGATGTTACTCATTGACCAGTTCTCCTGCCGGAACCGGCGCCGCGCCGGAGGGTTGCGTCGGAACTTCCTCGGTCGTGAGCGAGAGGAACACGTCCTCGAGGCTGATACGCAGCGGCCGCAGCTCGAGCAGCCCCCAGCCGCTCGAGACGACGGCGCGGGCGAGATCGCGGCGGACGTCGCGGCCCTGCTGGCTCTCGATCTCGTAGCCGGCCATGCCGTCGCGCCGCTCGGATTCCACCACGCGGCTGACGCCGTCGACGCCGAGCGAGCGCCGGCGCCGCGTCGGCGCCCATCGAATCGACCTGCAGATACAGCGTCTCCGATCCGCGCAGCCGCGCGGTCAGGTTGTCGGGCGTGTCGACCGCGACGACGCGTCCCTTGTTGATGATGACGACGCGCTGGCAGGTCTGCGAGACCTCGGGCAGAATGTGCGTGCTGAGGATGATCGTGTGATCGCCGGCGAGCTCCTTGATCAGCTGGCGCGTTTCGATGATCTGTTTCGGGTCGAGACCGGCGGTGGGTTCGTCGAGGATGAGGACGTCGGGGTTGTGGATGAGTGCCTGGGCGAGCCCAACCCGCTGCTTGTAGCCTTTCGACAGCTTGGCGCACAACCGGTTGGCCATGTCGTCGATGCGCGTCCGCTTCATCACCGTCTCGATGCGCTCGCGCCGCTCGTTGCCGGGCACGCCCTTGATCTTGGCGACGAACTGGAGGTATTCGAGCACGCTCATGTCGGGGTAGAGCGGCGGCGTCTCCGGCAGGTACCCGGTCCGGCGTTTGGCCTCGATCGGCTGGTCGAAGACGTCGAAGCCGGCGACAATGGCTTTGCCCTCGGTGGCCGGCATGTAGCCGGTGAGGATCCGCATCGTCGTCGTCTTGCCGGCGCCGTTGGGCCCGAGGAAGCCGAGGATCTCGCCGCGCTCGACGCGGAAGCTGATGTCGTCGACGGCGGTCACCGGGCCGTAACGTTTCGTGAGGTGCTGGACCTCAATCACAAGAAATCTCCTGTTTGCAATTGTCCAAAAGAAAAATGCTACCCGAATGGCCCCGCTTTGTGTAGCCGGGCCGGGCAACCTTATCACCGATGTAATGGAGGCTTCATGGCGGCAGATGTTGGATCGAAAGCGCCGGATTTCACCTTGACCAACCAGGACCGGCAGCCGGTAACGCTCGGCGAGCAGCGCGGCCGGCCGGTCGTGCTCGCGTTCTTTCCCGCGGCGTTCAGCTCGGTGTGCCAGAAGGAGCTCTGCACGTTCCGGGACTCGATGGGACGGCTGGGAGAGGCGAAGGCGCAGGTGTTCGGCATCAGCGTCGACACTTTCTTTACGCTGAAGGCGTTCCACGATCAGCAGAAGTTCTCGTTTCCACTGCTGAGCGACTTCAACAAGGAGGCGATTCGCGACTATGGCGTGTTCAACGAGGACATGATCGGGCTGAAGGGGATCGCCAAGCGCGCCGTGTTCGTGATCGATAAGGACGGTGTCGTCCGGCACCGGGAAGTGCTCGAGGACGCGCGGAACGAACCGGACTACGAGAAGGTGTTTTCAGCGCTCGCTTCGCTCGCGGCGTAGGGGCTGAGTGGCTGGGGGCTAGGGGCTGGGAGGGGCTGGGGGCTAGTAGCTGGTTCGCTAGATGCTAGGAATCGGAGTTGCGGTGGCACCTGGCCGCCTAACTCGCAGCCTGAGCCTACCTAGCAGCTAGCAACTAGCATCCAGCCCCGGCTCAGTCTTTGGGCTATTATGGACATATGAGCATACGCTCATATGTCGAACTGAAAGCCCGGCTCCTCGACGAGGAGTCGGTCCTCGACCTCGCCGAGACCTTCAAGATGCTCGGCGATACGACGCGCGTCCGTATCCTCGACGCGCTCGCGCGGACCGAGGTGCCGGTCTGCGACCTGGCCGAGGTCCTTGGCCTCACCCAATCTGCGGTGTCGCACCAGCTGCGGCTTCTGCGCAGCATGCGGCTCGTGAAGTCGCGCCGCGACGGCCGCCACATCTACTACACGCTCGACGACGACCACATCCTCGGCCTGTTCGAGCAGGGGCTGGAGCACGTCCAGGAGCGCAACATCGCGCGGGGGGCGAAGCGCGCGTGACCACGACCTGCACCGTCTGCGAGCTGCACGCCGAGTCGACCTTCAAGATCGAGGGAATGGACTGCCGCGAAGAGGTGACGCTGCTCGAGCGCCGCTTCAAGACCCTCGCCGGCATCGAGGATTTCTCGGCCGACGTGATGGGGCAGCGCCTGCACGTCAAGTACGACGCCGCACGGCTGTCGACTGCGACCATCACCGACGCGGTCGCCGACACCGGCATGCGCGCCTGGCTCGAGCACGAGGAGCCGCTCGCCGCGACGCCGTCCGCCGAGCGCGCACGCCGCGCGCTGGTCTGGATCTCGGGCGCCGCGCTCGCTGCCGGCCTGCTGCTGGAGCAGTCGCAAGCCGTTGCGTTCTCGCCGTACCTGTTCGGCGCGTCGATTGCCGCCGGGCTCGCCGCCGTCGGCCGCCGCGCGTGGAATTCCGTGCGGGCGCGCGTCCTCGACATCAACGTGCTGATGGTCCTCGCCGTCGCCGGCGCGATCATCCTGCAGCAGTATTCAGAGGCCGCGGCGGTGATCTTCCTGTTCGCTGTCGCCCAGGCGCTCGAAGCGCGGACGCTCGAACGCGCCCGCCTCGCGATCAGCGCGCTGATGGACCTGACCCCGGCCGACGCGCTGGTGCGCGACGAAGCGGGGGAGCGGCGGATGAGCGTCGACGCGATCCGCCCGGGCGCGCTGATCGTCATCCGGCCCGGCGAAAAGATTCCGCTCGATGGGGCCGTCGTCGCCGGCCACAGCGAGGTGAACCAGGCGCCGGTCACCGGCGAGTCGCTGCCGATCGAAAAAGCGCCCGGCGACGAAGTGTTCGCCGGCACCATCAACGGCCGCGGCGCGCTCGACGTCAGCGTCACCCGGCTGCGCAAGGACACCACGCTGGCGCGCATCATCCACCTCGTCGAGCGCGCGCAGTCGCAGCGGGCGCCGTCGCAGACGACGATCGAGCGCTTCGCGCGCGTCTACACGCCGCTGGTCATCGCGCTGGCGGCGGCGGTCGCGATCCTGCCGCCGCTCGTGTTCGGCTCGAGCTGGCAGGAGTGGCTCTATCGGGCGCTCGTGCTGCTCGTCGTCTCGTGCCCATGCGCGCTGGTGATCTCGACGCCGGTCTCGATCGTCGCCGCTCTGGCCTCGGCGGCGCGCAAAGGGGTGCTGATCAAGGGCGGCATGCACCTCGAACGCGCGAGCGCCGTGCGCTGCGTGGCCTTCGACAAGACCGGGACGCTGACGCGCGGCGCGCCCGAGGTCGTCGAGGTGCTGCCGCTCAACGGCGCGCGTCCGGCGACGATCGTCAGCCTGGCGGCGTCAGTGGAGCAGCGGTCGGCGCATCCGATCGCGCAGGCGATCCTGCGCTACGCGGCCGCGGGCGACGGCGTCACCCGGCCGGCCGAGCGCGTGACCGCGCTACCAGGCCGCGGCACCGAAGGCATCGTCGGCGGACGTCGCGTGCTGCTCGGCAACCATCGGATGTTCGAGGAGCGCTCGCTCTGCTCGCCGGAGATTCACGACCGCCTGGCGGAGATGGGCGCGGCCGGCAGGACGCCGGTTCTCGTCGCGGACGGCGATCAGGCGATCGGCATCATCGCCATCGCCGATCGGCCGCGCGAGGTCAGCAAGGCGACGGTGGAACTGTTGCGGGAGCAGGGCATCAAGCGAGTGGTGATGCTCACCGGCGACAGCCGCGGCACGGCAGCCGCGATTGCCGCGGAACTGGGCATCGACGAGTTCCGCGCGGAGCTCTTGCCCGAAGATAAGGTGGCGGCTGTCGACGAGCTTCGGCGAGCGCACGGATCGGTCGCCATGGTTGGCGACGGCGTCAACGACGCGCCGGCGCTGGCGTCCGCCGACGTCGGCATCGCGATGGGCGCGGCGGGCAGCGACGCGGCCCTTGAAACCGCGGACATCGCGCTCATGGCCGACGAGCTGATGAAGATCCCGTACGCGTTTCGCCTCAGCCGCGCGACGGTCCGCAACATCAAGGCGAACCTCGCCATCTCGATCGTGCTCAAGGCGGCGTTCATCGTCGCGGCGGTGACCGGTGTGGCGACGCTGTGGATGGCGGTGCTGGCCGACACGGGCGCGTCGGTGATCGTAATCGCGAACGCGCTGCGGCTTCTTCGCGCCGACTGAGGCGTCTGAGGCGCGAGGCAGGTGGGGCGGGTAGGGCAGGTGGGTAGGCACGGTTGGTAGGCACCCCTTAAGGGGTGCCTCGCGGCCTACGTCCGATTCCGGTCCTGCGCACCTTCATCCAGCTCGGGCACTTTCTGCGAGGGTTTGGACAACCACACTTTCGCCACGCGCAGGCCATCGAGCGATTCGACGCGCAGCTTGCGGCTCTCGACGTCAATCGTGTCGCCGACGCGCGCGCGGCGGCCCAGCCGTCCCAGCACGTAGCCGCCCATCGTCGTGTAGGTGTCCTCGTCGATGTGCAGGCCGAACTGCTCGTTGACGTCGCCGACCAGCGCGAGGCCGTCGATGTCGGCGGATCCATCGGGCCGGTTGATCGTCCGGGTCTGCGCGCCGAGCTCGCCGGGGATCTCACCGATGATCCGCTCCATCAGCGACTCGAACGTCACCAGCCCGGCGGTGCCGCCGTACTCGTCGATCACCAGCGCTTCACGCACGCGGCGGCGTCGCATCTCGCCGAGGAGATCGTCGGCGCCGAGCGTCACCGGCACGGGCAACACCTCGCGCGCCAGCGCGCCGGCGTTGACCGACATGTCGCCGGCCGCGACCGCCTTCAACAGATCGGTCACGTGCAGCATCCCGACCACGTCGTCGAGGTCGCTGCGATAGACGGGCAGGCGGGTGTGGGTGCCCTGACCGATCTTGATCATCAGATCGGTCAGCGGCGTGTCGGCGGACACCGCGACCAGCTCGGTGCGCGGGATCATCACCTGCCCGGCCGTCAGATCGCCGAACCCGAAGACGCGATGGAGCATCTGCTCTTCGTGCTCCTCGAGAACGCCCGCCTCCTGGCTGGCCGTCACCAGCATCTTCAGCTCCGCTTCCGAATGCACCATCGAGTGGCTGCCGCCGCCCTGCAGGCCGATCATGCGGACGACGGCGCGGCCGGTGCCGTTCAGCACCCGGATGAAGGGCCAGAACGTCTTCATGAACAGCTCGGTCGGCTTGACGACCAGGAGCGCGGTGCTTTCGGGCTTGTCGAGCGCGATCGTTTTCGGCGCCAGCTCGCCCAGCACGATGTGGAGCGCGGTGACGATCGCAAAGGCAATGGCCACGGCGATGCTGTGCGCCGTGGCTTCGGCGATCGCCACCGGCAGGAACCGCAGGCCGGGCACGATCATCGCCGCCAGCGCGGGCTCGCCGATCCAGCCGAGGCCGATGCTCGACATCGTGATGCCGAGCTGTGTCGCGGCGATGAAGGGATCCGGATCCGAGACGGCGCGGCGCACGGCGCGCGCGGCGCGGTGCCCTTCGGCGATCAGCTGATCGACCCGCGTCTTGCGCACCGTGACGATTGAAAACTCGGCGGCGACGAAAAAGCCGTTGGCCAGGACCAGCGCCAGGACGGCCGCGAGCCGCCACAGCGCCTCTCCGATCGAGAGCTCCATGGCCGGAATCTTACGCTTTTCTGTTGCTGAAGAAGTGCGCGTCGACGAAGTGGTCGATGATCGTCTGGTTGACGTCGTCAACCTTCTCGAACTGGACGCCCATGCCGACCCGGCGGTCGCTCCATGCGACCTTGCCCTCGGCGTCGATGTCCTTCTTCGATCCCGGCATCCGGAAGCGGACCTTGATCTTGGCGCCGCTCTCGAGCGGGCTGGTGGTGCGGATGGCGATGCCGCCGTGACTGAGATTGAGCGTCAGCGCCGCGGCAATCGTGTTGCCGAACCGGTACTGAATCGGGATGCCGAGCACGACCCGGGGGCTGCCGCGGCGGTTGAAATTGTCGGGGAACAGGTGCGGCGCGAGCGACGGCAGGATGTGCTGCACGGCGCTGTACTCGTTGACGTAGCCGGCGACGCCGAGCGCGGCGAGCTCGCGCACTTCGTCGGCGCTCGCGATCGTGCCGCTGAAGATCAGCACCGGCAGCCGCCCTTCGTCGAGCTTGCGGATCGAGCGGACAAGGTCGACGCCCGGCGCGTGCGGCAGCCGCAGATCGACGACGATCAGATCAATCTGTGCAAGATCGGCGCGGACCCTCGCCAAAAGCTCGGCCGCACTCTTGACGACGATCGCCTTGTGCCCCGCGCTTTCGACCGCGGTACGAAACCGGTCGCGCACGAACGCCGTGTCGTCGGCGATCACAACGGTCTTCGTCGTGACCGGGGCTGTGCTCATCTCAGGATCTGTGCGGATCGCGCCGCCGGAAGGCTCCGGCGCGTTGCAGTGTCCAGCATGTGTCGATATAATTCGAACCCTGTTGCGATCGCGCCTGCCGAGCGGAATTCTGGCACGTCACGTCCCCAATTGCCAATCCGTAACGACATGTGCGCACGCTGACCGGGTCACCGAGCGTCCCGGCAGCATCACGAGGTAAAACGAGGACGACGTATGGCGACCTGCCCGGAATGCGACGCTGAAATTGAGGTCGACGAGTTCGACGTCGACAAGGGCGACCAGCTCAGTTGCCCTGAATGCGGCTCCAATCTCGAGGTGGTCGGCCTTTCGCCTATCGAGCTCGACATCGCGCTGGACGACGACGAAGACGACGAGGACGACGACGACGACGAGAAGGAAGACAGCGACGAGGACGAGGACGACGACGAGGAAGACGAGAAGGACGAGGACCTGGACGAATGATCGAGCCCGCGGCTAAGGAGCGCGCGCTGCGCGACGCCCTGGCCGCGCTGGATTCGGTCATCGTCGCCTACAGCGGCGGGGTCGACAGCGCCTACCTCGCCTATATCGCGAGCCGGACGCTCGGAGACCGGGCGGTCGCGGTCACCGCCGACAGCCCCAGCTACCCCGAGCGCCACCGCCAGCTGGCCGTCCGGATCGCCCGCGACTTCGGCCTGCGCCACGAGATCATCCAGACCAGCGAGCTCGAACGCCCCGAGTACCGCGCCAACCCGGCCAACCGTTGCTATTACTGTAAGCACGAGCTCTACACGCACCTGTCGCGCCTCGCCGAGGAGCGCCACGCCGTGGTCGTTGACGGCAACAACGCGGACGACCGCGGCGACTACCGCCCCGGGCGCCAGGCGGCGCGCGAGTTCGGCGTTCGCAGCCCGCTCGACGATGTCGATCTCACAAAGGACGAAATCCGGGAGCTGTCGCGGCTTGCCGGGCTGCCGACGTGGGACGAGCCCGCGTCCGCGTGCCTGTCGTCGCGCATCCCGTACCACTCGGAAGTGACCGACGAGAAGCTGCGCACGATCGAGCGCGCGGAAGACGCGCTGCGCACGCTCGGCTTCCGCATCTTCCGCGTCCGGCACCACGGCGACCTGGCGCGGCTCGAGATCGCGCGCAGCGAGATGCCGCGGGCGCTCGATCCCGACGTCGCGGCGGCGATGGTCCGCGCGCTCAAGGACGTCGGCTACAAGTACGTCAGCCTGGATCTGCAGGGCTACCGCATGGGCAGCCTGAACGAGGCGCTGTTTCTGCGCCCGGCGTAGGCTGCAGGCCATCGAGCGCGACGGGCCATGGTTCGCCACGCTCACGATGATCCGCGCGTCGAAATCGCCTCGAGAGACACGCGGCTCGCGATCACCGCGTTTCCCGCCGGGCTCGCGCTTGCCTTCCTCCTGCTCCACCTTCCGTACCTGCCGTCGTCGCTCGAAGATCTCGACTCGGTGAACTTCGCGCTCGGCATCCGCGACTACGACGTCGCGCGCCACCAGCCGCATCCGCCGGGCTATCCGGTATTCGTCGCGCTCGCAAAGGCTGTGCACCTGGTCGTGCCGTCGGAGGCAACGGCGCTGGCGCTGGTCAGCGTGATCGCCGGCGCGCTCGGCATCCTGGCGCTGGGGCTGCTGTTCCGCCATCTCGAAGGAGAGCGCGCGCCGGGCATCTGGTGGATCGCGGCAATGGTCGTCACGATGACGGCGCCGCTCTACTGGTTCACGGCGGCGCGGCCGCTCAGCGACAGTGCCGGTCTCGCCGCCGCGTTGGCTGTGCAGGCACTGACGCTTCGCGCCAGGAGCAATCGCGAATTCGCGATCGCCGCCTTCGGCGCAGGCCTTGCCGCCGGGCTGCGGTCGCAGGTGGTTTGGCTGACGCTGCCACTGCTGATCGTGAAGTTGCTGGATGCTAGGGGCTGGTTGCCAGGTGGGCGCGGCCTGCCGGCCGCTCGTGAACGCCTAGCAACCAGCAACCAGCATCTAGCATCCAGTCCCCAGCCCCTGGCCCCGACTCACGCCCTCGTGGCGTTTCTCGCGGGCGTGCTCCTTTGGTTCGTCCCCCTCGTCGTCGTCAGCGGCGGGCCGCGCGCCTACTGGCACGCGCTGTCCGATCAAGGCACCGAGGACTTCGTCAACATCCAGATGCTCTGGAACGCCCACACGCCGCGCGACATTGCCAACGCGCTCTACTACGCGTTCATCGCGCCGTGGGCGACGTGGCCGGTGGCGATCGCGGTGCTCGTTTGCGCGGCGCTCGGGCTCTTCTGGCTGTTCCGGCACGCACGCCCGGCGCTGGTGGCGCTGGCGGTGGCGTTCGGGCCCTATCTGGTCTTCGACCTCGTCTTCCAGGAGAGCTTCACCGGCCGCTACGCGCTGCCGCTGGTGGTGCCGATGGCGTATCTCGCGGTCTCGGGGCTGCGCCTGCTGCCGCACGACACCGGCATTGCCGTCGCGGTCGCGATCGCGATGTTCGACGCGCACATCGGCGGGACGTCAATCGCGGCGTTTGCGAAGCACAAGGCGCCCGCGTTCCGGCTGCTCGACGAGATGCGCGACGCGGCCGCCTCGGCGAAGGAACCGCCTGTGCTGGCGATGGACCGCCGGCAGGAGTTCGATTTTCGGCGCCCGTTTACGTGGGTGGGGGGAAACGGACCCGTGCTGGCGCGCAAGCTGGCGGCGCCGCCGCAGCACGAGTGGCTCGAGGCGGTGAAGTACTGGAACGGCGGCGGGCGGGCGCCGGTGTGGTTTCTGGTCGATCCGAGGCGGACGAGCATCGATCTGGTCCAGCATGGCGAGCCGGTTCGCTATCGCTGGCCGCTGCCGTATCCGGAACTGGTCAGCGGCGCGAGGCCGAACGAGATGGATTGGTACGCGGTCGACCGCCCGGAGTGGTACGTCGGCGAAGGATGGGCGCTGACGCCGGAAGCCGCGGGCGTTGCGGCCACCGACCGGCGCGGGCTCGAGTTCGGAGCGATCGACGGGTGGATCAGCGAGCAGGCTTCGACCGGCACCGTCATGATCGGCGGCCGCAATTTCGGTGCGCAGCCGTCGCGGCTGATGTGGTCGATCGGTGGGGCCGACGCGCGCGAAATCGTCAGCGTTCCGCCAGGGGCGTTCCTGTCGTTCGCCCGGATACCCGGCGCCGATTCTGGGGCGGCCGCGGGATATCAGGCCGTCCAGCTGACAGCTGTTCCGCCGGCCAAGATCGGGGTGGAGCAGTTCGACGCCTCGGCGTCGCGGCCGCTCATCGGCTACGGCACGGGCTGGCACGAGCAGGAGTTCAACCCGCGCACCGGCCTGCGCTGGCGATGGCTGAGCGAGCGCGGCGAGCTGCAGTATCGCGCCTCGGCGCCGCGCCTGACGCTGCACCTCGAAGGCGAATCGCCGTTGACCTATTTCGACCGGCCGTCACGGCTCGTGGTCCGGTCGGGCGAGCGGGTGGTCTTCGACAAGCCGCTGTCGGCCGATTTCTCGCTGAACATCCCGATCGAGGGCAGCGCCCCGATCGTGCTGGAGACCGACCAGTACTTCGCCCCGGCCGACCGGAGCCGGCGGACAAGCGATCAGCGGCACCTGGGGCTTCGCATCTTCAAATGTGAGCTCAAAATCTCTCTCCTAGGCCTGTGGAACCGCAGAGACCGGGAGACCGCAGAGACCAGACAGTACCAATGTTCTCCGCGGTCTCTGCGCTCTCCGCGGTTACTCAGGCGGTGGATTGGGCCCTGGCGGTGGGTTGAGTGGCTTCCGCGCCAGGCACAGCAGCGAGCTCCCGAACGGCGCGTCGAACCACCGGAGCCAGAGGCCTTCGAGCTTCAAAGCCGCCGTCATCGCCAGGTTGATCGGCGCCGGCGGCACGGCGATGTCGCTGCGGCGGTGGGTCTCCTTGCGCAGCCCGCGCCGCCGCTGCCAGAAGCGGCTGACGGCGAGCGGGGCGAAGAGAGTGGCGTTGGTATAGGTGAGGCGGACGATCGAGAAGCCAGCCGCCTCCAGGTGCCCGCGCAGCTCCTCACGGCTGAACCTGCGGACCTCGCCGCCGAACAGCGAGTGATCGCCCCGCAGGATGTTCATCGCCGCCACGTTGATGATCGCGTGCCCGCCCGGCCGGAGCAGCCGGTACATCTCGGCGATCGCCTGGCGCTCGTCGGGGTCCTCCAGGGCATACAGCACGTCGAACGAGGTGACGAGGTCGAAAGCGCCGGCCGGAAAGGGGACCGCCGTCACGCTGGCCCGGGCCAGGCGCGTCCGGCCCGCCTCGCGGCCGATTCGCAGCCCGATTTCCGTCAGATCGAAGCCGTAGGCACGCCCGTAGGCCTCGAGCCATTCGACGTTGGCGCCGGTGCCGCAGCCGCAATCGAGCAGCCGCCGGTCGCGGGCGCCGGCCATGGCATGTTCGACGAGAGGCGTGACAAAGGTGCGGAGGCCGCGGAACCAGAAGTGGCGCGCTTCCGCCGCAGCGGTCGCGCGCAGCAGGTGTTCCACGAGGGCGATTGTACCGTGTAGCGTTTACGCTTCATTGACAGTGTGAAATCAAGTTTGTAAGCTCCGGTGCGCTGAGGAGCGTCAAATAGATGATTCGCGTCCGACAATTGTTCTTTGTCATTACCCTGAGCTCCGTTCTCATCATCGCGGGCTGCGCCAAGAAAGCGCCTGCCGCCGCGCCGCCGCCGCCACCACCGCCGCCACCTGCTGCGCCGGCGCCACCGCCACCACCGCCGCCGCCACCACCGCCGCCGCCACCCGCACCGGCGCCCGCGGCGCTGACCGAAGACGAAGTCTTCGCGCGCAAGTCGGTGGATCAGCTCAACGCGGAGCGGCCACTCGCCGACGTATTCTTCGACCTCGATAAGTCAGACGTGCGGGAAGACGCGCGTCCGCTGCTGCAGCGGGATGCCGACTGGCTGAAGACGCTGGGCGAGCGTCCAGGTCACCCTCGAGGGGCACGCCGACTCGCGCGGCAGCGCCGAGTACAACCTGGGGCTCGGCAACCGCCGGGCGACCGCGGTGAGGGACTACCTGGTGAGCCTGGGCGTCCCCGCCGGCCGCGTCGTGGTGGTCAGCAAGGGCAAGGAGCAGCCGTTCTGCAATGAGGAGAACGAGGGCTGCTGGTCGCAGAACCGCCGCGGCCACTTCGTGATCACGGGCAAGTAGGGCGGGCAGGGCGGGTGGGGCAGGAAGGGCAGGTGCCGGTTCTTGAACCCGTCCTACCCGTTCCGACCCCACCAGCCTCGCCAGCCCCGCCTGCCCTGTCGCGCTCACAGCTCGCGCAGTCGCGTCCTCGGTGACGCGGTACTTCGCGACTTTCTTTCCATCCACCAGCAGCACGGGAATTTCGAGGCCATAGCGCGCCTCGAGGTCGGGGTCGGTCGAGATGTCGATTTCCTCGACGGCGACCGGCGGCTTCGCCGCATCCGCCACGCGGTGGACGATCGCTTTCATCTCGTCGCACAGGTGGCAGCCGGGCCTCGAGTAGATCGTCAGCGCGGCCACGCTACGAGCTGATCCATTCCTTGTCTTGCGCGCGGGTGTCGACCGTGCCGACCAGATCAGCCACGGCGGCGACCTGATGGCGTGTCATGTAGTCGCCGATGCCGTCGGTGAGCTTCTGCCAGATGAACGGATCGACGAAGTTCGCCGTGCCCACCTGCACGGCCGCGGCACCGGCGATGATGAACTCGAGCGCGTCGCGCGCGCTGGCGATGCCGCCCATTCCGAGAATCGGGATCTTCACCGTCTGCCGGCACTCGTAGACCATCCGCACGGCAATCGGCCTGATCGCCGGGCCGCTGAGGCCGCCGACCACGTTCGAGATCTTCGGCCGCCGCGTCTCGACGTCGATGACCATCGCGAGGAACGTGTTGACCAGCGAGACCGCGTCAGCCCCCGCCTCTTCCGCCGCTCGCGCGAACGACGCGACGTCGGTGACGTTCGGCGTCAGCTTCGGAATCACCGGCAGCCGCGTCACCTTGCGCACCGCGCTGACGACGTCGAAGGTGCCGTTGAGGCTGCAGCCGAACTGGATGCCGCCTTCCTTGATATTCGGGCAGGAGATATTCAGCTCGATTGCCGCGACGCCGTCCGCGTCCGACATGATCCGCGACACTTCGACGTACTCGTCGAGCGTCGTGCCGCACACGTTGACGATCACCGTCGCGCCGCGGGCGCGCAGTTCGGGCAGCTTCTCGTCGACGAAGCGCCGGGCGCCGATCCCCTGCAGCCCGATCGCGTTCAGCATGCCGGCCGGCGTCTCGACGATGCGCGGCGCCGGATGGCCTTCACGCTCCTTGAGGAAGAGTCCCTTCGACACGATCGCGCCGAGCGTCGACAGATCGACGACGTCGGCGTACTCGACGCCGTAGCCGAAGCAGCCGCTCGCCGCGATCAGCGGGTTCTTGAGGGTGAGGCTGCCGATGCGAACCGACAAATCCATGCTTCGATTCTCAACACACGCTTTGCGGACGAAGCCTCTAGTCCCACGCAATCTGGTCCGCCGGTAATACCGGGCCCGACAGACACGAGCGGACGTGGTGGAATCCGCCGAGCTCGTTGCGCATCGGCACGACGCAGCTGTAGCAGCCGCCGAGGCCGCAGCCCATGATCCGCTCGACCGACACCTGACACGGGCGGGCGTACTTCATCGCCGTTTTCGCGGTGGCGGCGAGCATCCCCTCCGGTCCGCACGCGTAGAGCATCACCGGCGCCGCGGTCGGACGCGTGGCGAGCCGACGCTCGAGCGGCGCGACGACCCGGCCGCGCTCGCCGACGCTGCCGTCCTCGGTGGTCAGGATCAGCTCGACGTCGAGAGCACGAAAAAAATCCAGGTAGAAGAGCTCGTCGCCGCGGCGGGCGCCGTAGAAGAGCGCCGCCTTCACGCCGCGCGCGTGCAGCGACTGCGCGAGCGTCGCAAACGGCGCAAGGCCGACGCCGCCGGCCACCATCCACGCCTCCGCCGGAGGATCGACCGCGGTGAACGGCCGCCCGAGCGGCCCGAGGCAGTCGACGCGCTGGCCCGGCCGGGTGTCGTAGAGCAGCCGGGTCGAGGGGCCGATGCGCTTGCTGAGGATGGAGACGCCGCTTGGTTGACCCGAGGCGTTGCGCAGAATCTCGAACACCGAAAACGGGCGGCGCAGCAGCGGATCGAAGCTGCCGCCGGCCTTCACCATCACGAACTGCCCGGGCGCCGCGGCCGCCGCGATTTCCGGTGCGGCGAGCGCGAGCACGTTGTACTCGTGGGACAGCGGCCGGTTCTCGATCACCTCCGCCGACACATCAACCGGCATCCGGGGCAGTATACTGCAGCGAAATTCGGGCCAGCCCGGTGAGATACCTGAGGATGCTCGCGAACTCGACGGCGGCCGCCGCGCTCGGCGCCGCGTACGTCATCGCGATCGTGCTGTGCCTCAACCCGCATCTGCCGCTCAACCCGGCGCGCCTTCCGCCGCTCGTCGCCACCGTCGGCCTCTTCTACGTCGTCCACCTCACGGTGATCTTCTACATCCTGCTGGTCGTATGGCAGCGGTCCGCCTGAAGGCGGACACCAGGAAAGACTACTGAAGGAAGGATTGCTCTCATGACGCTTACGCGCTGGATGATTCCGCTCCTCGTGGTGCTCGCATGTCAGTTGGTCGGTGCGCAGCCGTACGCGCCCGGCTACGTCGACCCGCGGCCGGTGCTCGACGCGGCGGCGAAAGCGATCGGGGTCGACACCCTGAAGTGCGTGACGATTGCCGGCACCGGCTATTCGGGCGCCGTCGGCCAGCAGTGGTGGTCCGACCGGAACGTCGACTGGCCGCGCGGCGAGCCGCTCGCGAACTACACGCGCACGATGAACTGGGAAACCAAGACGATGAAGGAGGAGTTCGATCGCAAGCCCGGGGTGAATCCGGCGTCGTGGAAGTACGGCGTGGGCTGGATGGGCGGGACGCCGCCGCAGCGCCAGTCGCGGCAGACCTTCATGGTCAACGGCCAGTACGGATGGCACCTCGACGGCCCGGGCAGCGCGCCGGTGGCCGCCTCGCCCGACGATGCGGAGCGGTGGCAGCTCGACTTGTGGGTCAACCCGCACGGCTTCCTCCGGGCGGCGCGCATGCCCGGCGCCAACCCGGTGGCGGTGTGGCGCTGGGAGCTCGGCGAGATGGGGCGCGACGGCCCGACGACCGTGCCGGAGAAGGTCACGGTCGTCTCGATTCAGATGGGCAAGTACCGGATCGACGCGACCATCAACAAGGAGAACATGCTGCAGCGGATCCACACCTGGGTGCCGCATCCGGTGCTCGGCGACATGAACTACGAGCACGAGTTCACCAACGCGAGCTACGTCGATCTCGGCAACGGGATGCGCTTCCCGACCGGCTGGCATCACCACGACGGCTGGGACGACAACTTCAACACGCAGAACATCACCGCCGGCCACAACGGCTTCGGCGGCACGTTCAAGGACATCAAGGCGAACGCGTGCGCCGATCCGGTGACGGTGCCCGAGACGGTGCGTCAGGCGACCTTCCCCGTTCGCGTCGATGCGCAGCCGCTCGCCGAGGGCGTCGTGCTGCTCGGCGGCTCGACGCACAACAGCGTGGCCGTCGAGTTCAAGGACTTCGTTGCCGTGGTCGAAGCGCCGATCGACGAGGCGCGCAGCCTGGCGGTGATCGAGGAGGTGGCGAAGCGGATGCCGGGCAAGCCGATTCGCTTCCTCGTCAACACCCACCAGCATTTCGATCACATCGGCGGGCTGCGCACCTACCTGCACATCGGCGCGACCATCGTCACGCACTGGAAGAACTACGACTTCTACAACCGCGACGTGCTGAACGCGGTGCCGCGGACGCTGCAGCCAGACATGGTGTCGCGCTGGCCGCCGACCGAGCTGTTCGAGGGCTACAACATCGAGGCGATCCGCGAGAACTACGTGATCACCGACGGTACGCGCATCATGCAGATGTATTACGTGCACCCGCTCCAGCACGCGGAGGGGATGCTGATGGCGTATCTGCCGAAAGAGAAGCTGGTCATCGAGGCGGATCTGTTCGACACGCACGTGCCGCCGCCGTCGGCGCCGACGCGGGCGCATACCAGCTTCTGGAACGAGGTGCGGACGCTGAAGCTCGACGTCGCGCGGATCGTGCCGATCCACGGGGCACCGGTCGCGTGGGCCGATTTTGCCAAGCTGATGGCGTCGCCGTCTTCGGCGGCGGGCGCGCCGGGCAGGTAGGGCCGGTGGGGCGGGTATGGCGCGTGCTCGTAGGGCGCCCCTTCAGGGGCGCCGGTTGATAGGATTGCGCCGTGAAACACGTCACCCGCGCCGTCGTTCTCGTCGCGCTCGTGGCGGTCGCGATTGCGGCGATCGCCGTCGCGCGCCGGCGCGATGCGGCCGCTTCCTCGCCCGGCACGACGCCGCTGACCTGGATTGCCGACGCGCACCAGTTCGGGCCGGTCGGCTACCGCGATCCGGCGGGCGCGATCTCACCCGATGGCCAATGGATCGCCTACTCGGAAGGGCGCTTCCTGCGCGTGCGCCCGGCCGGCGGCGGCCCGAGCGTCACGCTGCCGCCCAACGAAGTCCAGATTCGCGACCTCACCTGGAGCCCCGACAGCCGGAAGATCGTGGCGAACGGATTCGGCACGCCCGGCGGTTGGGCCGTATTCGATCGCACCACCGCGACGCGCGAGCGGCTGTGGGCCGATCACGATCCGTTGAAGGCGCGGATCGAAGACACCGGCGCCGCGGCGACCGCGAAAGTCTCCGACCTGCGCCAGTTGACGTGGTCGCGCAACGGCCGCTTCCTCGCCGGCATCGTCAACGGTCGCGAGGGACAGGAACTGTGGACGATTGCCGCCGACGGCTCGCTCGCGCAGGCGCGGCGCGTGCCTCATCGCATCGCGTTTCCGGCGTGGACGCCGCGCGGCGATGTCGCGTGCATCGCCACCATCGATGGCAGGCCGCGAATCACGAGCCCGTGCGGCGGCGCCGTCGTCAGGACCGACCCGGACCTCGACGTCTACGGGCCGTTCGCGTTCGCGCTTGACGGCGCCACCGTCTACGCGTCGCTCGCGAATTCGTCCGGCACGGTCGATTTGTGGGCGATACCCGTTGCCGGCGGACGCTCGCAGCGCCTGACCTCGTTCTCACGCGACAGCTACGGCCCGTCGATCGCCGAAGACCGCAGCATCACCTTCAAGGTCCAGAGCTACCGCACCGTCGTGGCGCTGGCCGACGCCGCAGGCGGCCCGACACGGCCGCTGGCGACGTTCCAGAGCGAGACGCCGTCGTGGGATCCGGCCGGGCGCTCGATCGGGATCACCTACGGCACGTGGCGGCGCCTCGTCGACGATGCGAAGTATCCGGACATCGCGCAGGAGGCCGGCATCATCACGGTGAATGCCGACCAGCCGGCGACGCAGCCGGCGAGCGTCGTTCACGCGTCGGATTCCGAAGACCAGTCTCTGTGCTGGTCGCCGAACGGCAAGTGGATCGCGTTCCACTCGCACAAGGATCAATCCGACGACATCTGGCTGCGCGAGGCGAGCGCCCGCGGCGACGCTGACGCGCGCCGCATCAGCTTCCTCGGCCGCGGCGCGGAAGTCGGCTGGCCGCGATGGTCGCCCGATGGGAAGTGGCTGCTCTTCGAGGGCGCGAGCAAGACGACGCGCCAGTCGGTGGCCTACATCGCCGGCGTCGATCGAGGTGAGCGGCGAGGTGACGAGGCAGCCGCAGGAGATTCCGATTCGCGTCGCCGGCATCGCCGATCTCGAAGTCGGACACGCCGAATGGCTGCCCGACAGCGCCGGCCTCGCGATCGTTGGCCAAGGAAGGCCCGGGCCGCCATGTCATCTTCACCGTCGCGCGGGACGGCGGCGACGCGCGTGTCGTCCATCGCTTCTCGTCGGAGCACGATGCGCCCGGGCTTGGCGTCTCGCCCGACGGCCGCGAGCTCGCGTTCATCCAGCCGGCGCCGGACGGGTTCTTCCAGGTGTTCAAGCTGCCGATGGCAGGCGGCACGCCGGCACAGCTGACCACGGATCCGTCGCACAAGACGCAGCCGTCGTGGTCGCCGGACGGCAAGCGGATCGCGTTCACGGTGTGGAGCTACGACGCGCAGTTCTGGAGAATTCAATGAGACGTGTCATCTGCCTGGCGATCGCGTTCGGCGCGGCGGCCTGTGCGAGGACCGAGCCGTCCGCGCCGGTTGCCCGCGCGGCCGAAGCGGCGGCTCCGCACGCGGCTGCCAGTGCGTACCTCGACAACACCGGGCGCGACGACGTGCTGACGGGCGGCGTGAAGATGATCCCGATCACCACCGCCGAAGGGGCACGTTCAACGTCTGGACGAAGCGGGTCGGCAGCAACCCGAAGATCAAGGTCCTGCTGCTGCACGGCGGCCCGGGCGCGACGCACGAGTACTTCGAGGCGTTCGACAGTTACTTCCCGGCTGCGGGCATCGAGTACTACTACTACGATCAGCTCGGATCGTTCTTCAGCGATCAGCCGGACGATGCCGTCGCTGGTCGATCTGCCGCGCTACGTCGAGGAAGTCGAGCAGGTCCGCACCGCGCTGAAGCTCGGATCGGAGAACTTCTACCTGCTCGGGCATTCGTGGGGCGGGCTGCTCGCCATCGAGTACGCGCTGAAGTATCAGCAGAACCTCAAGGGCCTCGTCATCTCGAACATGATGGCCAGCATCCCCGCGTACAACGACTACGCCGAAAAGGTGCTGATGCCGGCGATGGATCAGAAGGTGCTGGCCGAGATCAAGAAGATCGAGGCGGCGAGGCAGTTCGAGGCGCCGCGCTACATGGAGCTGCTGATGCCGAATCATTACGCGCAGCACATCCTGCGGATGCCGCCCGACCAGTGGCCCGAGCCGGTGACGCGGTCGTTCAAGCACTTGAACCCGAAGGTCTATGTTCCGATGCAGGGGCCGAGCGAGCTGGGCGCGAGCGGCAAGCTGGTGAACTGGGACCGCACGGCGGATCTCGGAAGATCACCGTGCCGACGCTGACGATCGGCGCGAAGTACGACACGATGGATCCGGCGCACATGGAGAAGATGGCGAGCCAGGTGAAGCGCGGACGCTATCTCTACTGCCCGAACGGCAGCCACATGGCGATGTACGACGATCAGAAGACCTACTTCGACGGCCTGGTGAAGTTCGTCCGCGACGTCGACTCTCAGGCGTTTGCGAAATGAGTGCTGAGAGTGGCAACGAGGGGCACGAAGCCACGAAGCCGAGCACACGAAGACACGACCCTTCGTGGCCGCTTGCGGTTGTGCTCGACTCGTCGGTCAGAAGCGCCGCGACCCACCCGACGCCGCGCGTCATCGCCGCAGGCTGAATCCCGACAGGACGCTCTGATGCGAGCTAGTCCACGGAAACGGGTCAGGGCACTTGCCCTGAGCGAGGCGCTCACGACGCGACCAGCCGAGTCGAAGGGTACGATGCTATAATCCGCCTTCAGATTCTTCACTCTTTAACGCGTCCCTGCGAGGACGCAAAGAGGTGCCGATGTTCATTCCCCAATCTCCCAACTACACAAACAAGGTGCGCCCGTGCCCGTCGTGATGGACTCGGTCCGCATCGGCCGTTCGCTCGCGCGAATTGCCCACGAAATTCTCGAGCGCAACCGCGCGCTCGAGGAGCTGGCGCTGGTCGGCATCCGCACGCGCGGCGTGCCGCTGGCGCGGCGAATCGCGCAGTCGATTCGCGAGATCAACCAGCACGACATCCCGACCGGCGCGCTCGACATCACCCTCTACCGCGACGATCTGATGCGCACCGCGGTCGGCGCGCAGCCGCTGATTCGCCGCACCGAGATCCCGTTCTCGATCGACGACCGCCGCATCCTGCTGGTCGACGACGTGCTGTATACCGGGCGGACGATTCGCGCCGCGCTCGACGCGCTGATCGAGTTCGGCCGGCCGAAGGCGATTCAGCTGGTGGTGCTCGTGGATCGCGGGCATCGCGAGCTGCCGATCAAGGCCGACTACGTCGGCAAGAACCTGCCGACCTCGCCGTCCGAGAGCGTGCAGGTGCACCTCACCGAGATCGACGGCCGCGACGAAGTGGAGATCCTCGAATCATGAAGAAGGATCTTCTCAGCATCGACGACCTGACCGCCGACGAGATCTACCTGATCCTCGACACCACCGAGGCGATGCGCGAGATCGGGCAGCGGCCGATCAAGAAGGTGCCGACGCTGCGCGGCAAGACGATCGTCAACCTGTTCTACGAGCCGAGCACGCGGACGCGGACCTCGTTCGAGATCGCCGAGAAGCGGCTCAGCGCCGACACGCTCAACATCGCCGTCGCCACCTCGAGCGTGCAGAAGGGCGAGACGCTCTCCGACACGGCGCTGAACATCGAGGCGATGGCGCCGGACATGATCGTGATGCGCCACGCTTCGTCCGGCGCCGCGCACCTGCTGTCGCGCATCTGCCGCTCGCGCATCATCAACGCCGGCGACGGCATGCACGAGCACCCGACGCAGGCGCTGCTCGACGCCTTCACCATCCGCGAGCACAAGAAGCGCATCGAGGGCCTCAAGGTCACCATCGTCGGCGACCTGCTGCACAGCCGCGTGCTGCGGTCGAACGTCAAGCTGTTGACCAAGCTGGGCGCGGAGGTCTGGGTCAGCGGCCCGCCGACGCTGGTGCCGCGCCGGGATCGAGCGTTTCGGCGTGCGGGTGTCGGCGAGGATCGACGAGGCGGTGGCGGACGCGGACGTGATCATGATGCTGCGCATCCAGCAGGAGCGCATGCAGGGCGCCTTCATCCCGTCGCTGCGCGAGTACTTCCACACCTTCGGGATGACGCGTGCGCGGGTGGCGAAGGCGAAGCCGGACGTGATCATCATGCACCCCGGGCCGATGAACCGCGGCGTCGAGATTGCGTCCGACGTCGCCGACGGCCCGTATTCGGTGATTCTCGAGCAGGTCGCCAACGGCGTGTCCGTACGCATGGCGGTGCTGTACCTGCTCGCCGGCGGCGTCGATGTCGATTGAGCGGGAGAGGTTCGGGGTTCAGGGTGCTGGGTTCTGGGTTCGCTCGCGGTTCGGAGTTCGAGGTTCGGGGTTCTGGGTTGGTTCGGGGTTCGGGGTTCATGGTCGTGAACCCGGAACTTGGAACCCTGAACCCACCCCGAACCTTGAACCGGCCCGGAACCTGAACCACCCGGAACCTGAACCAACCCGGAACCTAGAACCCAGAACCCAGAACCGCAAGCGAACCCAGCACCTAGAACCATGAACCCAGAACCGCTCCGACTGTCTCCTGCGCGGCGCCCGCCTCGTCGATCCCGCCAACGGCCGCGACGGCGCGTTCGATGTGCTGATTGAGGGCGATCGCATCGCGCGCGTCGGGCGCGATCTGCCGGTCGAACGGCGTCCGCGTCGTCGAGGTGCCGAGCGGCCTCGTCGTGTGCCCCGGTCTCATCGACATGCACGTGCACCTGCGCGAGCCGGGGCAGGAGCACAAGGAGACAGTGGCGAGCGGCACCGCGGCGGCCGTCGCGGGCGGGTTCACCGCCGTCGCGTGCATGCCGAACACCAGCCCGGTGAACGACAACGCCGGCGTCACCCGCTACATCCTGGCGAAGGCGGCCGAGGCGGGCCTGGCGCGCGTATATCCGATTGGCGCGGTCTCGCGCGGCCAGAAGGGCAGCGAGCTCGCGGACCTCGCCGAGCTGAAGGAGTCGGGCTGCGTCGCGGTGACCGACGATGGGCACCCGGTGGCGACGGCGATGCTGATGCGGCGCGCGCTCGAGTACACGAGCATGTTCGACATGCCGGTGATCGAGCACTGCGAGGAGCAGACGCTGAAAGGCGACGGCGTCGCCCACGAGGGGTTCCAGGCCTCGGCGCTCGGGCTGCGCGGTATTCCGGGCGAGGCCGAGTCGATCATGGCGCTGCGCGACATCGCGCTGGCCGAGCTGACCAGGGGTCGGCTGCACATCGCGCACATGAGCGCGCGGCAGACGCTCGACGCGGTGCGCTACGGCAAGGCGCGCGGCGCCCGCGTCACCTGCGAGGTGACGCCGCACCATTTCGTCCTCACCGATGCGATGCTGGCGGCGCCGGTGGCCTACGACACCAACGTGAAGATGAACCCGCCGCTGCGCGAGGAGGCCGACCGCGACGCGATGCTGGCCGGGATTGCCGATGGCAGCGTCGACGTCATCGCCACCGATCATGCGCCGCATCACGCCGACGAGAAGAACGTCGAGTTCGATCGCGCGCCGTTCGGGATCACCGGCCTCGAGACGGCGGTGTCGCTCTGCTTCGACCGTCTGGTGCACGCCGGCGTCATCTCGCTGCCGCGCATGGTGGAGCTGCTGTCGGTGAATCCGGCCAGGATCCTGAGCGTGCCCGGCGGATCGCTCGCGGAAGGCGCGCCGGCGGACATCTCGATCCTCGCGCCGGATCTCGCCGTCACCGTGGCGGCGGCGTCGATGCGATCGCTGTCGAAGAACACGCCGTTCGATGGCTGGACGCTGCGCGGCGGCGTCGCCGCGACGATCGTCGGCGGGCGCGCGGTCTACGTGAACGAGGGCGTCGCGATCAGATTGGCATAACCGAGTCGTGGAACGCAGAGCCCGCTGAGACCGCAGAGCAAGGAATTCTCTAGGAACGAATTCCTCTGCGGTCTCTGCGAACTCTGCGTTCAAGATTCCCGGACGGCACATGGACAAGCGAGCGGAACTGCGCGAGAAGGCCCTGAAGGATCTGCAGCAGTCGGAGATCCTGATGGTGAACGGCCACTTCGACTACGGCAACGGGTATCACGGCCGCGTCTACGTGAACCCGCATCAGCTCTTCCGCCACCCGTCGACGATCTGGCGCTTCGCGCAGGATCTCATCGACGTGATGCCGAGCGATCTGCTGCAGCGCACCGAGGTCGTCGCCGGCCCGGTCACCGGCGGCGCGCTGCTCGCGCACACCATCGCCGGGCTGCTCGACAGCCGCCGGAGCCTGACGCATCCGCCGTGCGTCTTCGCGCCGTTCAACTACGACCCGTCCGGCGGCTTCGGGCTGCGCGCGTTCTACCAGCAGGAGATTGACGGCAAGCGCGTGCTGCTGGCCGACGATGTGCGCAATACCGGGGAGACGTTCAGCCGCTGCGCGGCGCTGGTGCAAGAGGCGGGCGGCACGGTGCTCGCGACAGTCGAGATCTACGACCGCTGCGAAGCGATCAAGGATCTCGGCGTCCCGAATATCTCGCTGGCCGACTACAAGGCGCCGGAAAACTACAAGGCGTCTGACTGCCCGCTGTGCGCGCAGCAGGTGCCCATCACCCGATTCTAATCCGCGTCCGCCGTCAGCGACCCTGCTTTGGCAGGATGGTGGTGTCGCTCTTGGCAGGGCCAGGCGCAGTTTGGACCCACTGCACGGAGGACAGCACGATCTGGTCGATGCGCAGGCCATCTTCGCGCACCTGCACCCGGATTCGCTGCGGACCGTCCTGGGCGAAATAAATCAGCGGGCCGAGTAGACCCGGCGACCCCCAGCCGTTGTCCTCCCACCCCCATCCGAGGAGGCCGCAGCCGCTGCATTCCTCCAGGTTGTAGATGATGCTGCTGGTGGTGCCGATGCGGTACGCCGCCGCGCCATTGGCATCGACGCTGCCATCGAACTGCACGAAGACGGAATCGTTGGTCGCGCCGTTGGAGGTCGCCTGTCCCCGGATCCACAGGTGGTATCCGCGTCCCGCACGGGCGTCGAAGGTCAACTCGAAGTATGCCGATGGTGCGGCCGAGGCGGCAGCGAGTTTGCCCGCGCCGGCATTGGCGTTCTGGAGCTTGCTTCCGCCGGCGGCCGTCGGGTCGGGCGCGACCGACCAGTTCGCCACCACCGACGCCTCGGCGGCGTACAGCACGATGTCGTCGCCGCCGTCTCCGGAACGGATGGCTATGTCGATGGCCGTCGAGATCGTCACGGTCCCGAAATCGTCGATCGCCCGTGCGGTCAACCGATAGCCGCCGGCTGACGTCGCGCTCCAGTTGAGATCCCATGGCGCGGAGGTGTCGGTGCCGATCAACACACCGTTGGCGTAGAAATCGACGCGTGTGACGCTTCCGTCGTCCGACGCGTCGGCCGCGATGTCGACGAAGGTCGGCGCCACGAAGGAGGCGCCGTTGGCGGGACTGGTCAGCGACACCGCCGGCGGCTGGTTCCCATTCTGCGAGTCGGTCTTCGGGAGGATCGTCGTATCGTTCTTCGACGGTCCCGGCGGAACGGTGACCCATTGCCTCGATGACAGGACGATCTGATCGATGCCGAGGCCGTCCTCGCGCACCTGAACGCGCATGCGCTGCGGACCGCTCGACTGGAAGTAGATGAGCGGGCCGAGCGCACCGACCGCGCCCCACCCGTTGTCCTGCCATCCCCATCCGGACACCCCGCATCCGCTGCACTCCTCGAGGATGGCGGACGCGCTGCCCGCCGTGCCGATCCGATAGACCGGCGCGCCGGCCGCGTTCACGCTGCCGTCGAACTGGACGTGGACCGAGTCATTGTTGACGTTGTTCGACAACGCCTTGCCCCGGAACCACAGCCGGTAACCGCGCCCCGACAGCGCCTCGAACGTCATCTCGAAGTACTTGGCCGGCGAGGCGGCGGCCGTCGACACCTTTTCCAGGCCGGCGTTGGGGTTCTGCAGGCGACTCCCGCCGGCTGCCGACGTATCCGGCGCGGCGGCCCAGTTGAACGTGGTCGCGGCTTCTGACGCCCACACCACCACGTCGTCGCCCGGGATGCTCGGCGGGTCTTGAACCATGACGTGGACCGCCGGCGAGTCGGTCACGCCGCCGGCGTTGTCGTAGGCGCGTGCCGTCAACGTGTGGCTGCCGGTTGCGTTCGAGGTCCAGCTGCCGACCACGGCGCCACGCTGTCGGTCTCGATCAGCGTGCCGTCGACGAGAAAGTCGACCCGCGTGACGGCCCCGTCCGAATCGGTCGCGTCGGCGGCGATCGTCAGCGATGCCGGATTGATGTAGGCCGCACCCTCCGTCGGGCTCGACACCCCGACGGTCGGCGGAAGGTTGCTGGTCGGCGGCTGGTCGCGAGTCGCCGCGACGCGGATGTCGAACGACCCATAGTCGACGCGGTCGAGCACCTGCAGCTCGCTCGCGCAGAGGATGCGCTTGGGCGTCGCGCGGAACCTGACGTACCGCGCCGAAGCCGCTGCCGGGATCGTCAGCTCGAAGTTCCACGCCGTCGCCTTCTCGTCGTCCTGCAGCATGTAGTTGATCGGGATGTCCTTCCTCCACAACGACGTCTGCAGCAGTCCCTGGCTGACGAAGCTGACGCCGTCCTCCGAGGTCAGGATCTCGACACGATCCTGAACCTGCCCCTTGAGCGCATCCCAGAACGGATAGCCGAACAGGTGCGCGCGGAAGGCGCCGACACTCTGCGGGCGAACCCAGATCGATCTGCAGATCCACGTTCTTGCCCGCGGTCCAGCACTGTCCCCACCAGTAAGAGTTCGAGCCGCGTCACAGGGGCGCCGACGACGCCGTCGGTCAGAATCGTCGTATTGCCCGCTCCGGCGGAACCCTGGAAGCCCGAGGGCGCTCGCGACATCGTGTAGGGCTGATTCCGGGCGAGATTCGTGCCGTCGATTCGCCGCGTGTGGAGGTACTTCTGTCCACCGGCATCCACCCCGTCGCCGTAGCCGTCCGGCGTCGGATCGCTGGCGTCCTCGACGCTTGGTGGTGATCGACTCCATGATCGGATGATCGCTGCCGCCGACGTTGACGACATAGGTGGACGGGAAACTCGCCGACGCGTTGGCGGTGGCTTCGGTCGACCGTCGTCCGGTCGGCACGGATCTCCTTCCAGCGCAGCGTCACGTCGAGCGGTTCGCGGCATCGGCGCAGCGGCTGGTAGTTGACTTCCATCCGCAGCGGAGTAGAGGCCGCTCGCGCGCTCCGGCACTCGCGTTGGTGTTGTGGATCAGGTACTTGAACAGCACCGTCCTGACGCCGGCGGGGACGTCGGTCACGGTCTCGTAGTGAATCACGTCCCACGGCTTGCGCGACGTCGGTGAAATGGAAGGAGCGAATCCAGGTCGCCCCGCCGTCGAACGAGTGCAGGAAGTCGATGTACGAGCCGGCGCTGTAAGTTGTGGAGCCTCCCGCCGTAGACGAAGCTCACGATGTCGGCGGGCGCGTCCATCCGGTAGGTGAGGTACGCGTCCTGCGTTGAGCACGGCCGGGATAGGCGACCGCGGTGTACTTCCGGGGAACTGCGACCGACTGGGCGGCGATGTTCCTGGAGTCGACGATGTCTTTCTTCCACAAAGTCGCCGCGAAGATCGGGCCAGAGCACCATCGTGTCGGTCTGCTCGCCGGCGCCCGACGGTGATCTCGTTCCGGCCGACGTTCAGCTTCGGCAGCGCCTTGGCGTTGACCTGCGTGATCGTCTCGATTCCGACCTGCGTGAGCACGATGCCGTCAGGCGGGTCGCTGACGGCGCTCATCTGGATCCGAACCAGCGTCTCGTACACGCCGCTCACCTCGTTGCGGAGGTGGACGTCGACCGGGACAACGGCCACCGGCCGCGCTGTCAATCGCCGCAACCGTCGTCCAGGTGATGCCGTGATTGAGGCTCACCGAGATGGTCGCCGTGGCCGCCGCGTCGGTCCGCGATGAATTGCGCGTGAATCGTCTGGGACGTGATGGCGTTGGCTGCCTGCACCTTGTAGACGACTTCGGCCAACGCGCCGGGAGCGACGGGCTTGAGTCCGTCGGGGCCCGCCTCGATGTCCTTCGAGCTGTAAGCGGCGCGGGCCCACCCATCCGGTGAGAGGGTCGGCGAGAACGACCAGACGCCGTTGCCGCGGATCCCGAAGCGATTTGTCAGTGTCGATCTCGAAGGTCTTCGTCGGATCGGGCGTCGCGACCTTCTCGCTCCCCACCCAGTAGTCCGGTCGTCGTGCCGAGCCGCCGATAGTACCGGGTGTAGGTTTCGCCGTCCCTGAGGTTCAGGACGTAACGATGGCCTGCATCCCAGTTGTAGTAGTAGTCGCGCAGCTTGAGGCCGTTCTCGCAGAAGGCATCGCGCATAGCCCGAGGATGACGGTCCCGTTCCCGGGATTGACGACGTCGGCGAGGCTGCGGGCGGCGTCGGAGCCGCTGAGAAATCCGCCGGCGCTGGTCGAATAGAGGCTGCGCTCGCGCACCAGGCGGGCGTCATTGGCCGCTGCTTCGCCGACGCTGGCGAGCGTCACGCCATCGTCGGTGGTCACGAGATTCGACATCGAACTGTCGATCATGTGGAACTTGCCGTCGTACTCGACCGCGGACACGGTGTGGTTGCAGATGTCCCAGTACCTGGTGCCGGAGGCCGAGCGCCTCGTACAGCGACTGGTTGATGCCAGACACCGTGCTGCACATCGTGAAGCCGTAGTCCACGAGATTCCGGATCGGGTCGGTGACCTCGAATCCGTGGAGCACCATGGGCGACGTCTGCCGCTTCAGGATGTGGCTCCAGTAGAACAGCGCCCAGACCTTCCCCTCGGTCGAGTTCCACCGCGAGGTCGCGCTGTCGACGAAGCTGTTCAGATCGGTGAGATCGGGAGAGGCATCCGAGACGATCTTGAGGTTGTAGACCGTGCCGGCCGCGCCGACAGACGAAGAGGCAACGGACGATCCGTCCGGCACCTCTCCAGCCCGATCGGCTTGGACAGCAATCCCGGCGGCGGCGACGGCGAGCATCGACATCAGTGCGACGCGTTGTTGAAACACGAATATCCTCCTGAAGGGCGGTGTCGTGACGACCGCAAACGAAGTGCCCGTGATGTGCCAGGGTTCTTCGGCGAAAACAGCGGCAAAACGGCGGGTGGTGACCGGCGCGCGCCAATCGCGACTATCCGATCGGATAGCGCGGCTGGCGAATCGGATAGACGCGGAGCTGTCAGGATGCTCTAGCGGCGCGGTCGATGGTGGGTCGGCTGTTTCGGGGCGTGTTAATCGTCACGTCCCGGCCGCGCACCTGCTGCCAACGCCAATCAGCTCTCCGGTTCGAGGGTCGACTTCATGTCGAGATTCCGAATCACCCGGTGCAGGTAATTCGGGTGCAGGCCGAGCAGGCGTGCCGCCTCCGTGTAGCTCCGACGCGCTTCGCGGAACGCCTCGAGGATGAGCTCGATCTTCGCCTGGCGAACCGGCCTCGTGGAACCGCGGGCCGTCACCGCCCGCGGTCGGCTGCTGGAGCAGCGCGTCGGGCAGATCGTCGGGCATGATGTGGTCGGAGCTGCCGAGCACGATGGCGCGCTCGATCGTATTCTCGAGCTCGCGCACGTTGCCGGGCCAGTCGTACGCCATCAGATACTTGAGCGCTTCGGCGTGAGATGCCGCGAATCGGCCGCGCCGACTTGCGCGGCGAAGCGTTCCACGAAATGGCTGGCGAGCACGGCAATGTCATCCCGGCGTTCGCGCAGCGGCGCCATGTGGATTTCGACGACGTTGAGGCGATGGTAGAGGTCGCTCCTGAAGCGGCCGGCGGCGACGTCGTCCCGCAGGCTGCGGTTGGTCGCGGCGATGAAGCGGACGTCGACCCGGACCGAACGCGTGCCGCCGACCCGCTCGAACTCACGCAGCTGGACGGCGCGCAGGAGCTTGGTCTGGAGCGACGGCGGCGAGCTCGCCGACCTCGTCGAGAAAGACGGTGCCGCCATCGGCGACCTCGAGCTTGCCTTTTTTCTGCGCCACCGCGCCGGTGAACGCGCCGCGCTCGTGGCCGAAGAGCTCGGTTTCGAGCAGCGTCTCGGTGAGCGCGGCGCAGTTGATCGCGACAAACGGCCGCGTCCCTCTGGCGCCGTTGAGGTGCACGCCCCTGGCGACGAGTTCCTTGCCGGTGCCGGTCTCTCCCGTTATCAGCACGGTCGCGTCCGACGTCGCGACCCTGGCCGATCAGTTCGTAGACGGCGCGCATCGCGGCGCTGCGGCCGACCAGGCTGTGATCGCGCTCCACGTCTTCCTGCAGGCGGGCGGTTTCGCGGTGGAACCATGCAACATGCCGGACGTTGTCGAGCGCGACCGCCGCCACATTGGCGACCGCGGTCGCGAACTCGAGGTGTTCGGCGTCGAATGCGTCCCGGCAAGTCGTCGTCAGGTAGAGCGCGCCCAGCGCGCGATTCCTGACGACCATCGGCACGCACATGATCGATGGCAACGGTTCGCGCCGTAGAGGATCGGCAAGCGCGTCGTCGTCGCCGGCGCTGCGTGTCAGCATGCTCGTACGCTGTTCGAGTGCCTGGCGCACGACCGTCTGGCTGACCGGCATCGCGGCGGCCTGCCCGACCTGCCTGGCATCGACAACGCGGTGGTCGCCGTCCTGGCCGACCGCCACCACCCCGACCTGCTCGGCTGGCAGCGACCGCGCGACGAGATCGAGCAACTGGCGATTGACCTCCTCCTCGGTGGTGAAGCGATTCAGGGTGGTGCTGATCTCGAGCAGCGCGCGCAGCTGGTGCGCCTCTCGGCGCGGCGACGCCGACGGCTTGGCCCCGGTCCGAAGAAGAACGGTATCGTCCACCCGCAGGCGTGCGATCGGCTCCAGCGGCTGCTCGAGCAGCGCGGGAAACGTCGAGGGATAGGGGTTGAGCATGAACACGAAAATCGACTCCCCGAGCTCGATGTGATCGCGATCGGCCAGCAGATGGTCGGTGATCTGCGTGCCGTTGACGAAGGTGCCGTTCGAGCCCTGCGCATCACGGATGCGCCAGGCGCCGTCGGCGGTGTCGATTGAGCAGTGCGCACGCGACAGCGCCGAATCGGAGAAGCAGATATCGTTCGAGGTGTCCCGCCCGATGGTGGCTCCTTCTTCGGGGAGCGGCAGGACTTCGCCGCACAGGGGACCGGAAACCGCGACCAGCCGAGCTCCGACTGGCGATAGTGTCATGAAATGTCCGCTCCTCGGGTTCGCTGTCTGGCGCACGGTAGCACGGAACGGAGGCGACGCACGGTGCAAAGCACGTTTGAGTCAGCTCGGCCGCTTGGAGGGCACAGCTCCTGTTGAGCCGCGGGCGCCGCGACGTCGTCGTATCAGGGAGTGACGCGGAGGTGCCCGAGCATCCCGCGTTCGATGTCGGCGCGTTCCATCCGCATCTTCTTGTGCGCGCACCGCGCGCCAGTCGCCGAGAAAATCATCGTAGTGCGGCGACAGGAAATGCCCCGACTGCCCGACGGCGTCGAGGAAGCGGCTGTCGTTGGCGGGCGATAGATCGATGATCTCGCGATAGCCGGGCAGCTGTTTCTGATCGTAGGGCGCCTCGGCTGCCGCCGGCGCGACGTTCACCGTGCTCCAGTCGCCGCCGTTCGGCACCGAGCGGCTGAGGATCGGGCGCAGCGCCTTCACCGCGTCGAGGCCCTGGTGCGGGAACACCGCGCGGTGAACGCTATCCCATCGCCAGCGCGACATGTCGCTGCCCAGCCTCTCAGTCAGATCCGCCACCGCCTCCCGCAGCGCGTTGGTCACCGCGTCGTCGCAGGTCTCCTGTGCGCCGGTGGTCTTGTCGTCGCACCAGGTGCTGTCGTTGCTGCTCAGCGTCCGAACGATGAACCGGGTCACGAACGTGAAGCGCTCCGAATAGCGATCGGCCAGCGGCTTGCCGAGATCGTCGGCGGCAAGGACCGGTGCGAGATAGTGGAACCAGGCGCCGAAGATGGCCGCGGCGCCACTGTCCGGGCCGGATGCGCCATCCCACTGCTGCAGCAGCGCCACCGCCTGCTGCTGCGGCCCGGCGTCCGGTTGCGCGTGCGAGAGGAGGAGCGGCAGCAGCGCCTTCGCGTGCAGCGACAGCGTGTCGGCCTGGATGCGCGCGAAGTCGTCGGCGGTGAGCTTCCGGTCGCCGCGGGTACCGTCCTCGCGAACGCCGCTGAGGAGATCGTGGATCCGCTGCGCGCGGTACGGCTCCGGCCACTCGAGGCCGAGCAGATAGCGGATATGACGGCGGCGCCGGCCGGTGATTCGCCGTGACGATGAAGTGTTCCGGTGGATCGTAGAGGTGCGGCAGTTCCTCGAACGGGATCCAGCCGGTCCACTCGGCGTTGCCGCTCCACCCTTCGGCCGGCATCGAGCCGTCGCCGGAGGCGCGGATCGGGATGCGCCCGGGCGCGTAGTAGCCGATGTGGCCGTTGACGTCCGCGTAGACGAAGTTCTGTGACGGCGTGACGAACTCGCGCAGCGCGCCGGTGAACTGGTCCCAGTCGCGCGCGTCGTTCAGCTTCAGGAATGCCGCCACCGTCGAGTCGTCGCCGTCGAGAGCGGTCCAGCGGAACGCCAGCGGCTCGAGCGCCGGCGGCTTTGGCTCGGTGCTCGACGCGGCATTGTTGGCGTTGATCGCGTCCGAGACGAGCGGGCCGTGGCGCGTCACGCGGACGTTGAGGCGCACGGCCTCGGCGCCCTTGACGACAATGGTTTCCGGGATGATCGTCAACGGCTCCTGCGCGCCGCGGAACTCGGCGTGGGTGCCGGCGTCGTTCAGCTTCTCGCGATACAGATCCTCGACGTCGGCGGCAACGTTGGTTGCGCCCCACGCGATGTAGCGATTGCGGCCAAGCGCCACCGCCGGCGTGCCGGGAAGCGTCGCGCCAATCATCTCGAAGTCGCCACCGGTCACGTGCGCGAGGTACCACGTCGAGGGCAGCCGCGCGCTCAGGTGCGGATCGTTCGCAAGCAGCGGCTTGCCCGACGCCGAGAGCGTGCCGTCGACGACCCAGTTGTTCGAACCAAGGCCCTCGCCGTTCGCGCTGCCGAGGAGGACGTCGCGGACGACCGGGTCGCCCTGTGAAAGGCTCGCTGCGAGCGCCGCGGACCAGGACGGCAGCCGGCCGGGCGGGTGTGGCAGGTCGGGCAGGTAGCTTGGGCTCTTGCTAATCAACGCAGCCGGGTTTGCGCCAGGTTTACTGGCCCCACCTGCCCCGGCCGACTCGTCCGCCCCCTCGGGCCGATCCGGCAGGATCGAGAGGCCCGCAATCGGATACGCCGGCATCAGCTGCGCCATCCGCTCCGGGCCGACGGCGCGCGCGAGGTCGTGGCGCAGCAGCTCGAACGCGTAGTTCGCGCTGAGGTCCCACGCCATCATCTTCACCCACACGAGGACGTCCACCCCGGACCACGGTTCAGGCTCGAAGCGGAGCAGGGAGAACTCCGGCGGCAGGCGGCTGCCGTGATGCGTCGAAATGAACGCGTTGACGCCGGCGACGTACGCGCCGATTTGCTGCTTCGCCGATTCAGGCGTCGACGCCCAGGCGCTCTTCGCCGCGCGGCCGAAACCAACCGTGCGCAGGAAGCGGTCCTGTGGAAGCGCCGCCGCGCCGAGCACCTCGGAAAGGCGGCCGTGGCCGATCCGCCGCTGCAGCTCCATCTGCCACAGCCGATCCTGGGCGTGCACGTAGCCGAGGCCGAAGAGCGCGTCGGCCTTGTTCGCCGCGAACACGTGCGGGATGGCATCGGCGTCGCGGATGATGTCGATCGGCGCCGTCAGCCCGGCAACCGTCGCCGCGCCGTCGATCTGCGGCAGCGAACGGCGAAGATAAAAATAGCCGCCGGCCGCGAGCATTCCCGCGAGCACGAGGATCGTGAGCGTCGCTTTCAGCAGCACCCGGCGCATGACAGAATCATAACCATTGCCACGCCCAAAAAGCAGGATCCTGATTGAGGCTGGCGGGCTGAAATCCGCGCTCGACCAGCTCTACGCCGACTTCAACTACGCCGACTCGGCGGCCGATCCGATTCAGATCGTCAGACGCTTCGAGCGCGACGACGACCGTGAGATCGTCGGCTTCATCGCCGGCGCGCTCGCGTTCGGCCGCGTCACCAGCGTCCTGCAGTCGATCGAGCGCGTGCTCGCGGTGATGGGTCCCGGTCCAGCCGAGTGGCTGCGGCGCTTCGACGTGCGCCGTGACGCCCCAGCCTTCGACGGCATCGTCCATCGCTGGACGCGCGAGCGCGACATCGTCGCGCTGCTGTGGCTGCTGCGGCAGATGCTCGATCGCTCCGGGTCGATCGAGTCGTTCTTCCTCGAGGGCGACGACCACGCGTCGGACGATGTCGAGCGGGCGCTCGACTCGTTTTCGTCGCGCGCGCTCGCGCTCGATCTCAAGATGGCGTACGGGCGGGTGCCGAAGCGCGCCGGCGTCTGCTACTTCTTTCCGCGGCCGTCCGCAGGTTCGGGCTGCAAGCGGCTCAACCTGTTCCTGCGGTGGATGGTGCGGCGCGACGCGCTCGATCTGGGCGTGTGGCGGCGCGTCTCGCCGGCGAGGCTCATCGTGCCGCTCGACACGCACGTCATCCGCGTCGGGCGGTGCCTGCGGCTGACGACCTACACCAGCCCGGGCTGGCGCATGGCGCGCGACATCACGGCGTCGCTGCGCCGGCTCGATCCGCTCGATCCGGTGAAGTACGACTATTCCCTCTGCCACCTGGGGATGATGAATGCGTGCGGCTTCGGGCGGGCGCAGGCCGATTCGCAATGCCCGCTCCGAGGGGTGTGCAAGCCGAAGGCTGGAAAGCGCAAAGGCGGGAAGGCGGGAAGGGCTCAGCCCTGAGCCTGTCGCCTCGAGCGTTCAGCGCCGACTCGCGCGTACACCTCGGCGGTCTGTTCGACCATCCTGTCCACAGTGAATCGAGCGGTCACGCGGGCGAGGCCGGCGTCGCCCATTTGCTGGCGCCTCGCAGGGTCCTTCAGCACCCTGACGATCGCGTCGGCCAGCGCCGCGTGATCCCGCGGCGGCACGAGCAGGCCGTTGACGCCGTCCTCGACGATTTCGGGGATGCCTCCCGCGCTGGTCGCGACAATCGGGCGCGCGCACGCCATCGCGTCGAGCAGCGAGGTGCCGAGGCCTTCGGTCACCGAGCTCATCGCGAAGAGATCGAAGCCCTTGATGCAGCCGATCACATCGGTGCGGAAGCCGGGCAGCAGGACGTGCTTCTGCAGGTGGTGCTCGTGGACCTGCCGCTCGAGCTGCTCGCGCAGCTCGCCTTCGCCGAGGATCACGAAGCGCACGTCGGGCATCTCCTGGACGACCAGGCGCGCCGCCTCGACGAGGTGCCGCTGCCCCTTGTGCGGAACCAGCGCCGCAACGTTGCCGACGACCGGCGCGCCGTGCGGCAGGAAAAACGCTTCGTGAACATTGACCGCCGGCGTGGCGATGACGCGCTCGACGTCGATCCCTTCGTGCACCGTCACGGTGCGCTCGGCCGGCACGCCGTCCGCGATCAGCATCTGGCGGATCGCCTCGGAGGCGGCGATGAAGCAGATCGACCTGACGATACTTCCAGCGCGAGAGCGAGTTGCCCTTGAGGCGGAAATCGACGCGCCTCGACGCCACCAGCGCCGGGACTCGCACACCTTTCATCCCTGGCCCGGCCATCGACAACCCGAGCGCCGCCATCGCGACGCCGTGCGGGTCGTGGGCGTGGACGATGTCCGGCGTCAGCCGCTTGATCAGCCGCGAGAGCTTCCAGGCGGCGGCGAGATCCATCTCCGTCCGCGGCGCGATCGGGATGAGCTCGAGCCCCTCGGCCGCCCGCCGCCGCAGCTCGCCGTCCGGGATGCGCCGCCAGCGCCGCGCGTTGCCCGATGGCGCGCAGGCCGTTGACGGTCAGCAGCACCTGGTTCTGTCCGCCGCGCCACGTCCGTGCGGTGTCGACATGAAGTGAGAACATCAGCGTGCAGGAGGACGGGTAAAGGTGCAGGAGGACGGGGCGTTCGTGCACCGTGCACCGTGCACCGTGCACCGTGCACCGTGCACGAGCGCGGATGCGCGTGCACCCTGCACGAGCGTCGATCGCGAGTGCACCCCGCGATTCCACGTGCCCATGCGATCGGGCTTGCACCACGCGGTCGCGGGTGCGCTCGCGATGGCGGGCGCGGCTGGCGACCTCCCTTGCACCTCGTCTCGCGTCACCGCTCCTGCATCTCCCGTAGTTTCGCGAATTTGAGGAAGACGTAATACGCGTTCATCGCCGAGATGACGAAGCCCGGCACGCCGTCGCGGATGCCGCCGTGCGCGAGGTAGTTGCGCAGGAACGCGAGCGGCGGGTGGCCGGCGATCTGCAGCAGGCCCGCGCGCCTGCCCGATTCCTGCATCTGCCTGGCGGCGTAGGTCGTGTACCGGTCGATCGTCTCGAGGTGATCGGAGATGTCGCGGTAGGCGTAGTGCTGCAGCTCGCCGCGCAGGCGGCCGGTGCTGCCGCTGACCGACACCGCCTCGTGCACGTATCGGCCGGTCCACTTCGCGCGGCGGCGGTCGTAGAGGCGCAGCTGGTAGTCCGGGTACCAGTCGGTCGTCCGGATCCACCGCCCCAGGTGCCACGTGACCCGCGGGATGCGAAAGGCGGCGTGCTCGATCGCCCCGTCCGCGCGCGCCATCAGCGCCTTGATTTCATCGGCCAGTGCCGGCGTCACCCGCTCGTCGGCGTCGAGCGACAGAATCCAGTCGTGGCTGGCGATCGACGCCGCGTGGTTCTTCTGGTCGACATATCCCGGCCACTCGCGGACGACGACGCGCGCCTGGCGCGCGACGCGCGATCGCCGACGGTCTCGTCAGTGCTCTCCGAATCGACGACGACGATCTCGTCCGCCCACGCGACCGAGGCCAGCGCGTCGCCGATGTCCGCGGCTTCGTTCTTCGTGATGACGGTGACCGACAGCTTCGGCACTCGGCGCAGTGTAACTGAAGCGAATCGGGGCTGGGGGGTGGGGCTGGGGGCTAGTGGCTGGGGGCTGGCTGCGAAATTCGCAACGCCTGCGGAGCCACGAAGTTCACGAAGGCCACGAAGTGCACGAAGAAGACCTGATTTTCTTCTTCGTGCTCTCCGTGTCCTCGCGTTCTTCGTGGTTCACGACGCGGCTATCTATTGCTGCCGACTGTTGCCGTTGCCGTTGCCGTTGCCCGTTGCCGTTCCCGCCGACGCCGTTCCCGCCGACGCCGTTCACGATCGACTGCTGCCCGGCGACGGTCACGAACGCGTTGGCGCCGCTGAGCGGCGCGAGCTGCACCGCTTCGAAGTCGACCAGCGACTTGTTGTAGTCGGCAGATCGCCTGGATCTCCGTGCGTGCGCGCCTGCGAGAGGTCGCGCTGCGCCTGGAACACGAAGAAGCTCGTCGACATGCCGGCCGCCTGCTTCTTCTCTTCCGCTTCGAGCTTCTTTTCCTGCAGCTCGCGCGACGCGCGCGCCGACTGGACGCGCTTCTGGTTGGTCTGGACGTTGCGGCCCGACTCGCGCACCTGGGTGGCGATCTGCAGCTGCGACGTTCTTCAGCTGCGTCTGCGCCTGCTGGTATTCGAGCCTGCGCGCGCGCGAGGTTGGCGTGCTGCGGTGCTCGCGCCGAGCGGGTAGCCGATCTGGACGCCGAATGGTCCAGTCGGGATAGGAGCTGCTGGAACACGTCGCCGAGCGCCGATCCGTAGCCGCGCTGCGATCAGCGATCCGGCGATCGAGGTTGCCGGTGAACGTCTTCCGACGACAGCGGCGACAGCTGCACGCCGCCGACGCCGACGCGCGCCGTAGTTCACCTGCGCGTTGATGTCCGGCAGGATCTGGTTCCGCAGGTAGCGGATGTCGATGTCGCTGCGCTCGACGCTGTTCTTCGCCGACCGCAGGTCGGCCCGCTTGTCGAGCGCGTTGCGCACGGCGGCGTCGATGTCGATCGCCTGCTCCTGGAACGGCGCGGCGTCGCTCGGCTCGAAGGTGGTGGTCCAGAAATCGGCGGCCGACGGGTCGAGGATCAGCGCGCGGAGGTTGTCCTGCGCCCGCTTGATCAGCGCCTCGGCGACGATGACGCGCTCTTCGTTGCTCGCGACCTCGGCCTGCGCCTGGACGATGTCGATCGGCGCCAGCGTGCCGATCTCGACCCGCTTGCGGTTGTCCGTCAGCGACTGCTGCGCCAGCGCCAGCGATTCCTGCTGCGCCTTGAGGTTGTTGATCGACGCCGACAGGTCCCAGTAGGCGTTGCGCACGGCGCGCGTTGGTCTGGACGATGACCGAGTCGAGCTGGATGTCCGACAGCTCGCGGCACTTTCTTGCTGAGCGCGACCTGGCTGCCGGATCTGGTCGATCGACCGAGAAATTGCGCAGCAGCGGCTGCGTGAACTGCGAAGCAGGTTCGACGCGAGCTGCGGGTTGAAGGTCGTTGAACAGGTTGTTGGTGGTGAACCGCGAGTTGTTCCAGTTGGCGGTGTAGCTCGCGCCCCACGGCAGCGTCTGGCGCAGCGTGGCGCCGGTGAAGAAGCTGCCGTTCGTGATGCTCGGTTGCGCCGCCGGCGAGAGAGTGGTCGACCGGCTGCTCATTGCGACTGCTTCGAGAAGGTCGCGCTGAATTGCGGCGCCCAGAACGACCGCGCCTGCGAGACCGCGGTGTCCTGAATCTGCGGGTCGTAGCGCTGGATCTGGATGCCGAGGTTCTGCTCGAGCCCCAGCTTGACGGCCTCGTCGATCGAGATCGCCCGCAGCGTCTCGCCCGGCTGAAGGGCAAGCCCTACAGCGGCCGACTTGGCGATGTCGGCCAGGCGCGACTGTCCGCTTTGACCGAAAGCGGACACCGACGAGGCGACGATTGCGGCCGCGATTGCGGCGATCCGGGCGTGGCGAAGCGGATGGTGCAGGCGCATTGCTCTCACGACTCCATCGAAAAAATGTCCGGCGTTCGACAACCTCGCGGCCGGACACAGGCGTGGCTAACGCAGACAATGCTGTTCTGAATGTAGACGTTCGGCGGGGAAGTTCCGTTCACCGCAATTGTATACTTTTCCATGTCCATTTCAGGCCGCTTCCTGGCCCGGTCTCGCCGGCCGCTGGTGCTGACGGCCGCCACAGCTCATCTTGCCGGCGCCGCCCGCGAGCCGAAAACGCCGAAGGCCGCGAAAGCCGCGAGCGGCTTCGAGCTGAGCGTGGACAGCATCATGCGCGGGCCGAAGCTCGTCGGCTATCCGCCGGGCGGCCTGCGCTGGGCCGGCGATTCCTCGCGGCTCTACTTCGAATGGCGCCGCCCGGGCGACGACGAACCCTCCACCTGGGTCGTGACGCGCGACGGCGGCTCGCCGCGCAAGCTGTCGGACGACGAACGCCGCACCGCGCCGCCGGTCTCCGGCCGCTGGGACGCGGCGCGGCGCCGCGTCCTCTTCGTCGACAGCGGCGATATCGTCATGCTCGACTCGGTCGCCGGCACGCGCCGCCAGATCACGCGCACGACCGGCCCGAAGCGAACCCGCGCTGGGCGCGGCGCGAATCGGCGGTCACCTTCACGCGCGACAACAACCTGTACCTCGTGCCGCTCGACAGCGGCGAGCTGACTCAGCTCACCGACGTCCAGCCGCAGAAGCGCGATCCGCGCGAGACCGAGAGCCAGAAGTTCGTCAAGGCCGAAGAGCAGAAGCTGATCGAGCACACGCGCATCGAAGCGGAGAAGAAGAAGAAGCGCCGAGGAGAAGGACAAGGCGCGCGCGCTGCCGAAGTTCGAGCTCGCCGATCGCCAGACGGCCGACGACCTGCAGCTCTCCGCCGACGGCCGCCACGTCTTCATCCTCGTCGTCGAGCGGGCGGAGAACTCGAAGCGGCCCAACGTCCCGAACTACGTCACCGAATCGAGCTACACCGAAGACATCCCCGTCCGCACGTTCGTCGGCGACGCACAGGACAAGCGCTCGCTCTCGGTCCTGAATCTCGACACCCGGAAGATCGGTGGCCGCCGAATCGCCGCTCAAGGAAGGCGGGCGGGACGTCCGCTGGGGCATGCCGCAGATCTCCGACGACGGCGCGATTGCGGTCGCGCGCGTGCGCGCTGACGACAACAAGGATCGCTGGCTGGTCGTCGTCGATCCGGAGACGGGCAAGAGCCGCATCGTCGACGCGCTGCACGACGACGCGTGGGTGAGGGATGTCGGCGGGCCGGGGCCGAACGAGCCGTCGTTCGGCTGGCTGCCGGATCAGAAGCGCGTGTGGTTCCTGTCGGAGCGCGACGGCTGGATGCACCTCTACGCCGTCGACGCCAGCACTGACAAGCCGTCGGCGCAGTCAGTTGACCAGCGGCAAGTGGGAGATCGACGCGGCCGCACTCTCGCCCGACCGCAAGCGCTTCTACATCACCAGCACCGAGGTGGATCCGGGCGAGCGCCACGTCTACAGCCTGCCGATCGACGGCGGCGAGCGGACGAAGCTGACCTCGATGGTCGGCGCGAGCACCGGCGAAGCGTCGCCCGACGACAGCACGTTCGGGCTGATCTATTCGTCCGCGACGCGGCCCGACGAGGTGTACCTGATGCCGAACCGCGCCGGCGCGGTCGCGAAGCAGGTGACGACATCGCCGTCGGAGGAGTGGCTGTCGTTCAAGTGGGTCGAGCCGCAGTTCATCACCTACAAGACGCGCGACGGCGTCGACGTGCACGCGCGGCTGTTCACGCCGGAGATGGTCGGCGCGCGGCGCGACCCGGCCGCGCCGGCGGTGGTGTTCGTGCACGGCGCCGGCTACCTGCAGAACGCGCACAAGTACTGGTCGAGCTACTACCGCGAGTACATGTTCCACAACCTGCTGGCGTCGCGCGGCTACGTGGTGCTCGATCCCGACTACCGCGCCAGCGCCGGCTACGGGCGCGACTGGCGCACCGCGATCTACCGCCACATGGGCGGCAAGGATCTCGAGGATGTGCTCGACGGCGCGAAATTCCTCGTCGACAAGCAGAAGGTGAACGCGAAGCGGATCGGCGTCTACGGCGGCAGCTACGGCGGCTTCATCACGCTGATGGCGCTGTTCACCTCGCCGGATACGTTCGCGGCCGGCGCAGCGCTGCGTCCGGTGACCGACTGGTCGCACTACAACCACAACTACACGTCGAACATCCTCAACGCGCCGCAGAACGACAACGAGGCCTATCGCAAGAGCTCGCCGATCTACTTTGCCGAAGGGCTGAAGGGCGCGCTGCTCATCGCTCACGGCATGGTCGACACCAACGTCCTCTTCCAGGACAGCGTGCGGCTGGTGCAGCGGCTGATCGAGCTGCGCAAGGAGAACTGGTCGGTCGCGCCGTACCCGGTCGAGAACCACGGCTTCGAGCAGGAAACGAGCTGGGCCGACGAGTACAAGCGCATCCTGAAGCTGTTCGAGGACAATCTGAAAACACATGACGCGCGACGAGCTTCTTGATCTCTACCGGCGGTCCGGCGCCCTGCTCGAAGGGCATTTCCGCCTGACGTCGGGGCTCCACAGCCCCGGCTATCTGCAGTGCGCGCTGGTGCTGCAGCATCCGCAGCATGCCGAGGCGCTCGGCCGCGCGCTCGCCGAGCAGACGCGCGACTGGCGGCCGACGGTCGTGCTCTCGCCGGCGCTCGGCGGCGTGGTCATCGGCCACGAAGTGGCGCGGGCGCTGGGCGTGCGCGCGATCTTCGCCGAGCGGCAGGACGGGGCGATGATGCTGCGGCGCGGCTTCGTCATCAGCGAGACCGACCGTGTGCTGGTAGTCGAGGACGTGATCACGACCGGCGGCTCCACGCGCGAGACGATGCAGGTGGCGCGGGCGGCCGGCGGCCACGTCGTCGGCGCCGCGTCGATCGTCAACCGCGGAGGAGCCGTGTTCGACGAACCGTACGCCTCGCTCCTCGACATCGAGCTGCCGACTTACGAGCCCGACAAGTGTCCGCTCTGCGCGCAGGGGCTGCCGGTCGTGAAACCAGGATCGCGGCCGGTGGCGGTGTAGGCAGAACACAGGAAGGCCGAAAGGCTGAAGACCTTCTACGTCGCTCCCTCATGCCATCATTTCCAGCATCACCCTCGCCTACGACGGCACCGACTTCGTCGGCTGGCAGCGACAGGCGAACGGGATCTCGATCCAGGGACTGCTCGAAGACGCGCTCGCAAAGCTCGATGGCCGCGCGGTGGCGGTTGCCGGCGCCGGACGCACCGATTCCGGCGTCCACGCCCTCGGCCAGGTCGCGGCGTTCACGCTCGAGCGCTCGCATGCCGGCGGACGCGGTCGTTCGCGCGCTCAACGCGCACCTGCCCGAGGCCATTCGCATCACGTCGGCAGACGATGTCCCGGCCGTCGTTTCACCCGCGGTTCGCGGCGCGGTCGAAAACCTACCGCTACCGGATCCTGAACACCGACAGTCGTCGAGCCCGTTCGAACGCCGCTACGTCTGGCACGTGCCGGGTGCGCTCGACGTGGCGGCGATGAGCGACGCGGCGCGGCTGCTCGAAGGAGAGCACGATTTCGCCGCCTTCCAGGCCGCCGGCAGCGACGTGGCCACGACCGTGCGCCACGTCCTGACATCGCGGATTGCGGATTGCGGATTGCGGATTGATTGGGGATTGTCGGAGGACCCCCTCCATCCGGTCAACAATCAATCCACATTCCGCAATCCGCAATCCGCAATCCGCAATCAATCCGCAATCCGCAATCCGCAATCCGCAATGTTGTGCTACACCGTGACCGGCAGCGGTTTTCTCAGGCACATGGTCCGGACAATTGTCGGCACGCTGGTGGAGATCGGCCGCGGACGCCGGACGGCGGACTCGATGGCGCACCTGCTCGTGCTGCGCGATCGCGCGCACGCCGGGCCGACGGCGCCGGCCTCGGGGCTGTTTCTCGTCGGCGTCGACTACGGCCCCGTTTGCAGCTAGGTCTTAAAACCTTGTACACTCGCGGTTTACTTCGAGGAAGCTTGAATGTCGCTTGATCAGCTGCTGGCGTCGATTCCGCCGGGATCACCTGACGACACGCTGGCGCGGCAGGTCAACTTCGACCAGCTCCCGTCCCACATCGCCATCATCATGGACGGCAACGGCCGCTGGGCCGCCCAGCGGCACCTTCCCCGGGTGGAAGGGCACCGCGCGGGCATCGACTCGGTCCGCGACGTCGTCGAAACCTCCGCCCGGCTCGGCATCGACGTGCTGACGCTCTACGCGTTTTCCGTCGAGAACTGGAAGCGTCCGCGGGCCGAGGTCAACACGCTGATGATGCTGCTCAAGCGCTACATCCGGCTCGAGCTCGGCACCCTCCTCAAGAACAACATCCGCTTCAAGGTGATCGGTCGCGCCGAGGAACTGGCGCCCGACGTCCGGGACGAGCTGGAAATCGGCATCCGGCAGACTGCCGGAAACAGCGGCATGCTGTTCAACATCGCGTTGAACTACGGCGGGCGCGCGGAAATCATCGACGCCGCGCGGCGGGCGATCGCCGAAGGGATTGCCGCCGAAGATCTCGACGAGCGGCGCTTCGGCGATCTGCTCTATACGGCCGGCCAGCCCGATCCGGATCTCCTCATCCGGACCAGCGGCGAGATGCGGGTGAGCAACTTCCTGCTGTGGCAGATCGCGTACTCCGAGATCTGGGTCACCGAAACGCTCTGGCCCGACTTCCGCCGCCGCGACCTGCTCGAGGCGGTGCTCGCTTACCAGAAACGCGACCGCCGCTACGGCGGCATCAAGCAGTCGCCGGTGGCGCTCGGCGCCAAGTGAAGCGACGACGATCAACGCAGAGCTCGCAGTACCCGCAGAGAGGCAGTTCTCACATGCTCTGCGTCCGAGCGTCGTGATCGCATCGACAGCAAGCGGAGGCGGGATCACGCGGAGATCAGGCAGAACGATTACTCTGCGCACTTCTGCGGGCTGCTGCGTTCAACCGTCGTGATCGCCGGCGGTGAGACGGATCGATGACCCGTGTGTTGAGCGGCGCGGTGCTCGTCGCGCTCGCGGTCGCCATCGTCTGGTTCGCCCCGCCGTGGCTGTTCTTCGCGTTCGGGTTTTTCCTCGCGGTGCTCGCCGTCAACGAGGTCGTGACGCTCGCGCAGGCGAGCGGCCTCGCGGTGTCGAAGAGCGCGGCCGGCTTTGCCGCCGCGCTGGTGGTCGGCACGAGCGGCGTTCCCGAGATGTTCCAGATCGTGCTGATGACCGCGATGGTCGCGGTGGCGGCGTCGAACCTCGGCGCCTGGCGCGGCGGCCCTGGCGCGCTCGCCGTCGGTCGCGGCGACGCTGTTCCCGGCGCTCTATGTCGGCCTGCCGATCGCGGCGCTCGTCGGCATCCGCACGCTCAGCGGTCCGCGCGGGCTGTTTCTGCTGATGCTGACCGTGATGGTGAGCGATACGTCGCAGTACTACACCGGCCGCGCGTTCGGGCGGCGGCCGCTCGCGCCGATCGTCAGCCCGAAAAAGACCGTTGAGGGCGCGATCGGCGGCGCCGTCATCGGCTCCGTGCTCTTCGCCGTCGTCGGGATCTGGTGGCTGCCGCAGCTGGCGGCGCCGTTCAGGGCGATGCTCGGCCTGACGATCGTCGTCCTGGGGATCGTCGGCGATCTCTTCGAGTCGATGCTGAAGCGCAGCGCCGGGGTGAAGGACAGTTCCGCGCTCATCCCCGGCCACGGCGGCGTGCTGGATCGAATCGATGCGCTGCTGTTCGCGGCGCCGGTGTACTACATCGTCCTGAGGTACGTGTGAACGCAGAGACCGCGGAGACCGCAGAGAATTCTTGTTCTCTGGCGCACAGCGAACGCTCCGTTCCGTGACCTGATGAAACGCATTGCCATCCTCGGCTCGACCGGATCGATCGGCCAGAGCGCGCTCGCGGTTGTCGACGCGCACGCCGACAAGCTGCAGGTCGTCGGCCTCGCCGCGGGCGAGAACGCCGATCGTCTCTCCGAGCAGATTTCGCGTTACCGGCCGCGCGTCGCGGCGATGGCCAGCGGCAGCGCGATCGATCGCCTCTCGGACAATGGCGCGCTCGGCGAGACGACGATTGCCGGCTCCGGCCGCGACGGCCTCGTCGCCGTTGCGTCGCATCCCGACGTCGATCTGGTGCTGTGCGCGTCGAGCGGGACCGAGGCGCTCGAAGCGGTGCTCGCCGCGATCGAGCACGGCAAGACGATCGCGCTCGCCAACAAGGAAGTGCTGGTCATGGCCGGCGGCATCGTCACCGAGGCCGCGGCCCGGAAGGGCGTCGCGATCCTGCCGGTCGACAGCGAGCACAACGCCATCCACCAGTGCCTGCACGGCCGCCCGCGCAGCGAAGTGCGCCGCCTGGTCCTGACCGCATCGGGCGGCCCCTTCCGAGGCCGCGCCGCATCCGAGCTCGCCGCCGTGTCGCCGGACGATGCGCTGAAGCATCCGACGTGGAGGATGGGACGCAAGATCACCATCGACTCGGCGACGCTGATGAACAAGGGCCTCGAGGTGATCGAGGCGCACTGGCTGTTCGGCGTCCAGGCGCACGAGATCGACGTTGTCATCCACCCGCAGTCGGTCATCCACTCGATGGTCGAACTGACTGACGGGTCGATGATCGCGCAGCTGGGCGTCACCGACATGCGGCTGCCGATTCAGTACGCGTTCTCGTTTCCGGACAGGTGGCCGGGAGACTGGCCGTCGCTGGAGCTCGCGCGGGCGGGACGGCTCGAATTCGAGGCACCCGATACCGCGGCTTTCCCATGTTTGCACTTGGCCTATCGAGCGCTCGAGCAGGCGCGCAGCCTGCCCGTCGTGCTCAACGCCGCGAACGAAATCGCGGTGGCACGCTTTCTGGAGAGGCGGCTGGGGTTTACCGCGATTCCCGACGTCATCGAACGCACGATGGCAGCCCATCGGCCGGCCGAAGTGGGCAGTTTAGCGGCCGTTCGAGCCGTGGATCAGTGGGCCCGCGAGTATTCTCAGGACGTTGCCCGCGGGTTAGAATTGAAGGTCTGAGGTTACAGGATTGACGACAATATTGGCATTTGTGTTCGTCCTCGGCGTGCTCGTGTTCGTCCACGAGCTGGGCCATTTTCTGGCCGCCAAGCGCGTCGGCATCCGAGTCCTCAAATTCCAGCTCGGCTTCAACCCCACGATTGTCTCGTTCCGCCGCGGCGACACGGAATACAGCATCGGCGCGCTGCCGCTAGGCGGCTACGTGAAGATGGCGGGGGAGAACCCTGAAGACGTCGAGCACGACGAACGTGGGCGAGTCGTGCGGCGCTCCGATGAATTCCTGTCGAAGACGAAGTGGGAACGCTTCCAGGTCCTGATCATGGGGCCGGTGATGAACCTCGCCCTTGCCCTCGTCTTGTCGGCGATCGTGGCCTACCAGGGAATCGAGAGGGGCGCGTACGAAGAGCAGCCGCCGGTTGTCGGCGTGGTCACGAAAGACTCGGTGGCGGAGCGCGCCGGCATCCTGCCGGGCGATCGGCTGATGTCGGTGGCCGGGCGGCAGGTCGGCACCTGGAACGAATTCCTCCAGCAGGTGAGCACGCGCGGCGACCGCGAGATCGAGATTGCCTTCCTGCGCAGCGGCCTCGAGCAGAAGCGCACCGTGACCCCGACTCTCGTCAAGCAGAACCGGTTCGAGTTCGGCGACATCGGCGTGCTGCCGAACGTCCATCCCTACGTTCGCTCGGTGCAGACGTGGCGGCGCGGCGGAGAAGGCGGGCATCAAGAACGGCGACGTCGTGATCGATGTCGACGGGCAGCCAATCACCTTCTCCTACCATTTGAAGGATGCGATCGCCAAGCATCCGGAGCAGCCGATCACGCTGACGATTCTGCGCGACGGCAAACAGCAGAAGATTCAGGCGACCCCGGCTCGAAACGGCCAGGAAGGGCTGCTCGGCATCGGCATCGGCGACGAGACGGTCAAGTTCGAGCCCAACTTGCTCGGCGCGATCCAGAAAAGCTACAAGGACAACGTCAAGTACGCCGGCCTGATCTTCGAGACGCTCTGGGGCCTGGTGACCCGCGAAACGTCGCCGAAGCAGCTGATGGGACCGGTCGCGATCGCACAACTGTCCGGTGAGGCGGCGTCGCTCAGCTGGATTGCGCTGTTCAGCCTGATGGCGTCGATCAGCCTGAACCTCGGCCTGCTCAACCTGATGCCCATCCCGGTGCTCGACGGCGGGCACATCTTCATCATGGCGCTCGAGGGGCTCGCGCGCCGCGACTTCAGCATGCGCGTCAAAGAGAAGATGCTGCTCGCGGGGTTCGTCCTCATCCTGATGCTGATGGTGACCGTCATCTACAACGACCTCACCCGCGTGGCATGGATAGAGCGGTTCATGCCGTGGCGCTAGGTTTTTCCTAGCCAATTCACGCTTCACGACCCGGAACCGCTTTTGCAGCCAAACCTCGCTGGAGGTTTGACGTGCAATTGATGAGAAGCAGCGGTCCGCTGGTTCTGGCGCTGGCGCTGGCCACTGGTTTCGCCCGGCCCGCGGCCGCGCAAACAATCAGCAATACTGACATTCAACGGCTTCAGGATTCCATCTACGAAGCGTCCCGCGACGTGAACCAGCTGCGGGCTCGGGATTCCGCGACCGCGTCGCAGCTCGAGGCCGAGCTCGACGACGCGCGCGACGAGGCCGTGTACCTGAAAGTCAAGCTTCGCAAGAACGAGCAGATCTCGCGCAGCGACTACACCGAGGTCCGCGACCGCATCGACAGCATCCGCAACCGCGCGCGGGGGGACGTGGCCGGCAACCGGTCTACTCCCTCCGGCGTCGGCATCGGTGACGACCGGCCGTCGTCTTCACCGTCGGCGTCGGCTAACGACCGGGTCGGAACGAGCGGCCGCTCCGAACCCGAACGAGATCCCCGTCGGCACCGAGTTCGACGTGCGGCTCGCGAACACGTTGAGCTCGAAGACGGCGCAGGTCGAGGATCGTTTCGAGGCCACGACGATGGTCGATCTGCGTGACGAGCAGGGCCGCGTCCTCGTCCCCGCCGGTTCGACGATGCGCGGCGTCGTCAGCTCGGTGAACAAGGCGACGCGCACCGACCGCAAGGGGTCGATGACCGTCGCGTTCGATCGCGTGACCATCAACGGCCGCGCCTATCCGCTGCGCGCGACGGTGACGCAGGCGATCGAGAGCGAAGGGATCATGGGCGAGAAGGAGAAGATCGGGATCGGCGCCGGCGCCGGTGCGATTCTCGGCGCGATCCTCGGCGGCGCGAAGGGTGCGCTGGCCGGCATCCTGATCGGCGGCGGCGGCACGATTGCCGCGACCGAGGGCAAGGACGTCGAGCTCCCGGCCGGGACCGTGCTTCGCGTGCGGCTCGATTCGTCGCTCGCTCTACAGCGGTAAGTTCACCCGGGGCCGGTCGTCAAGACCGGCCCCGAAGGTTTCTGCCGGCTACGCGGGAACCGCCTCCACAACGCTGACAACTGATGTCGTCGGCACCACGCGGCGCAGCCGGAACCCGGCCTTGCCGAGAAGCGCCGCATACTCCGCTTCGGTCCGCTCCTGGCCCCCCGGAAACACCAGCATGACGAGATCCTGCAGCTTGCCCTGATGAGGCGCATTGCCTTCGGGCAGGACGGTCTCGACGATCAGCAGCCGGCTATCGGGCCGCATCGCCGCGCGGCAATGTCCGAGAATCGTCAGGCACTGCTCCTCGCTCCAGTCGTGGATGACGTGCGACAGCAGATAGGCATCACCGCCTGAAGGCACGCGCTCGAAGAAGCTTCCCGGCTCGATCGTGACGCGGGCGTCGACTCCGTGCGCCTTCAGCAACGCCGGTGCATCGCCCACGACATGCGGCAGGTCGAAGAGCACGCCCCGCAGGTGGGCGTGACGGGAGAGCACCGCTGCCAGCATGTTGCCGGTGGCGCCGCCGACATCGACGACGGTCTCGATGCCCGAGAAGTCGTAGGCCTCCGCAACGGTCGGCGGTTCGGAACCGTGAAAGCCCACCATCGCGCCGCTGAAATGCGAGGCGGCATCCGGATGCTGTCCGAGGTAGTCGAACAGCGGCATGCCCCAGACCTTCTCGAAACCAGGCTTCCCGGTTTCCAGGGAATAGATGATCTCCTCCCAGCCGCGCCAGAACGCCGGCCCGCCGAAGGCGATGAGCGCCGAGCGGGCCGCGCCGGGCGCGCCCGTCTTCAGCGCCTCACCAAGCGGTGTCAGCGCGAAACGCTGCGCTTCTCCTTCGACGAGGATGCCGAATCCGGCGAGCGTCCGCATGAACCGATGCAGCGATGGCGCGTGCGTGCCTGTGACCGGGGCCAGCTCGGCCGCGCTTCGAGCTCCGTCCGCGAGATGGTCGGCGATGCCCAGTTTCGCCGCCGCATAGACCGCCGCCGCCACCCACCCGCCGGCGCACATCTGGATCAGTTGCACGTGGGCGGGCGGCGCTGCCGCCGCCACACCTTCAGCGTTCGTCATCGAGCTTGTCCTCTGTTTTCCTATTGATCTCTCGAACTGATGCCCGAGAGCGACATCGGAGTATAGCCGAGCCGGACGACGGCATTCGCGCGCGTGCTGTAACGGACCGCGCGTATCGTGCACCAAACGGTACGCGCCTTGCCACCTAAGGGTGTCGGGTCGTGCCACCCGTAACGAACGAGCGAGGTAATGACGATGACTGCCGATCGCCAACGCCGAATTCAGAACCTGGTCGTCAGGATGCAGCAGCCCTTCCTCGACACCCCAGCCCTCCGCTTGACGCTGTCGCAGGTGCAGCGGCGGTTCTTCACCAGCGCGGTCACGTCCGAGGCGGTGCTGAGCGTGCTGGTGGAGGCCGGCGTCCTGACCAGAACGCCCCGCGGCCAGTACATGCGGCTGTTTCCGCGTTCGGCCGGACGCGTCGCCGCCTGAATTATCGAGAGCGTCGCCTGAATCGTTTTCGGGGCGCGCGAGCTACTTCAGCGCACGGCCGGAAGATGACCCACGTCATCGCCGAACGCCAGCCTCGAGCCGCGCATTCGGCTCCATGTATGCTGCCAGGAACGGAGCCGTCCGGCTTTCCGAGCTGCGAGAGACCTCGACCGGCGTTCCGGCAGCCACGACGCGCCCACCCTCTTCTCCGGCCCCGGGGCCAATGTCGATGACGTAGTCGCTCGCCGAGACGACGCGCATGTCGTGTTCGACGACGATGACGGTGTTGCCCGATTCGACCAGACCGTCGAGTTGCGCCATCAGCTTGTTGACGTCCTCCGCGTGCAGTCCGGTCGTCGGCTCGTCGAGCACATAGAGCGTGGTGCCGCGCTGCACTCGCTGGAGTTCGGTCGCCAGCTTGATGCGCTGCGCCTCGCCACCGGAGAGCTCGGTCGCCGCCTGCCCGAGTCGCAGGTAGCCGAGCCCGACTTCGCGGACCACGCCGAGCGCACGACGCAGGTGCGGTTCGTCGGCGAAGAAGTCGAACGCCGCATCGACCGTCATGTTCAGCACGTCGGCGATGCTCCGATCGCGGTACTTGATCTCGAGCGTCTTCGCGTTGTACCGCGCACCGTGGCACGTCGGGCACGGCGCATAGACACTGGGGAGGAAGAGCAGTTCGACCATGACGAAGCCCTCTCCCGCGCACGTCTCGCAGCGCCCCTTGGGGACGTTGAAGGAAAACCGTCCCGCATCGTAGCGGCGGGCGCGGGCTGCGCTGGTCGAGGCGAACAGGCTCCGCACGTGATCGAATAGTCCGGTGTAAGTCGCGAGGTTCGAGCGCGGCGTCCGTCCGATTGGCTTCTGGTCGACGCGGACCAGGCGCGTGATCTGCTCCATGCCGGCGGTGATCCGGCCGCTCGTCCTGGCGACGGCCGACCGCTCCAGCTCTTCCCCTTCATCCTCATCGTCGGGTAGGGCATGGCCAAGATGCTCCGCGACCAACTCCACCAGCGCCTGACTGACCAGGCTCGATTTTCCTGAGCCTGACACGCCCGTCACCGTCGTGAACACGCCTAACGGAAAGGCGGCGTCGAGCCCGTGCAGGTTGTTCAGGGTGACGCCGGCCAGACGCAGCCAGCCCCTGGGCGAGCGCGGCGATCGGCTCGCCGGCATGGCGGTTCGAAACAGGTGACGCCGGGTTTTCGATGCCTCCACACCCTCGAGTCCCTGGGGCGGCCCGCTGTACAGGATCAGTCCGCCCTGTTCTCCCGCCCCGGGGCCGACGTCGACGATCCAGTCGGCGTGCCGCATCACATCGAGGTCGTGCTCGACGACGAAGAGCGAATTCCCCGAGGCCTTCAATCGGTCCAGCGCCGTCAGCAGCGCCGCGGTGTCGACCGGATGCAGACCTGCCGACGGTTCGTCCAGCACGTAGACGACGCCGAAAAGATTCGAGCGCACCTGTGTGGCCAGCCGCAGGCGCTGCAATTCGCCCGGCGACAAGGTGGGCGTGCTGCGTTCGAGCGACAGGTAGCCGAGCCCGAGGTCGAGGAGGACCGAGAGGCGCAACTCGATGTCCTCGGCAATGCGCTGGGCGACCATCACCTTTTCCGGATGGTCCTTCGTCATCTTCGCCCGGCCGGCGTTGTCTCCCTGGGCGTACAGGCCGGAGGATGGCGGCAAGCCTGGTGAGAGGCAGCCTCGACATGCCGGCGATATCGAGGCCCGCGAACGTCACGGAGAGCGACTCTGGACGCAGGCGCTTGCCGTGGCACAACGGGCATTCGGCGCTCAGCATGTAGCGCGCGACCCGCTTCTTCATCAACGCGCTGTGCGTGTGGGCGAAGGTATGCAGGACGTGGCGCCTGGCGCTCGTGAAGGTCCCCTGGTAGCTCGGCTCCTCCTTGCGCTTGCGTGCGCGTCGCACCTCGTCTGGTTCGAGGCCGGCGTACACCGGCACGACCGGCTGCTCGTCGGTGAACAGGATCCAGTCGCGATCCTTCTTCGGCAGGTCACGCCACGGCCGATCGATGTCGTAGCCGAGCGAGACGAGAATGTCGCGCTGATTCTGTCCCTGCCACGCAACCGGCCACGCGGCAACCGCGCGCTGACGAATCGTCAGCGAGTCGTCCGGGACCATCGAGCGCTCGGTCACTTCGTAGACGCGGCCCAGGCCGTGACAGCGCGGGCAGGCGCCTTCAGGTGTGTTCGGTGAGAACGACTCCGCGTACAGGAGCGCCTGGTTGGCCGGATAGTCGCCGGCGCGCGAATACAGCATGCGCAGGAGATTGGAGAGCGTGGTGACGCTGCCGACCGACGAGCGCGTGCTCGGCGTCCCGCGCTGCTGCTGCAGCGCGACCGCCGGCGGCAGGCCGTCGATTTCGTCGACGTCGGGCACGGCCATCTGATGAAACAGCCGCCTGGCGTACGGGGAGACCGATTCGAGGTATCGCCGTTGCGCCTCGGCGTAGAGGGTGCCGAACGCGAGCGACGACTTGCCCGAGCCGGACACGCCGGTGAAGACGACCAGCGCATCACGCGGGATATCGAGGTCGATGTTCTTCAGGTTGTGTTCACGCGCGCCGCGCACGTGAACGTATCCATCAGCCGCAGGAGCAGCGACCCTGCGGATCGTCGAGCGCGCACCTGCGGCGACGGCATGCGACGAGCGGTCCGGTACAGCTCGAGCCGCACCTGGCGCCAGAGTCGATTCGTGTTTGCTTGCGCGATTCGTCAAGCCCTCTGCCGCTGCAGCCGGCGTGCCACCTGCGTTTCTGCATGTGACGCCATCTCGCCTTGAAGAGAGGGGGGACTTGCCTCGGCTCGAGTTTTGCTCCTGGATCGCCGGACCTGGGAGATTGGACCGAGCACCTGCTCCAGAACGAAGGCCGGCAGATCCTTGATGTGAGGGTCGGAGGCCGTCTGCGCACGCACCTGATGCTTCGCGCGCGTGCGGGTGCTGGACTTTGCAATCTTCTTTTTGTTTTTGGCCATCGTCATCTCCACAGCAAACATCGTGTTCGAGTCGACCGATCGATGGATGGTCCCCCGAAGCGGCGCGTGCACGCAAACGGCCACGATGAGCTCGGGACGCTGCTCGTCTCCTCTGAGACGGACTCAGGCGATGAATTTTTCAGTGATACCATGCGGCTTCCTTCGGGAAGGAGGCCATCGATGTGGACCTGGCGATCAGCGACGCTGTCGCTGCTGTTCCTTCCGGCGGCGCTTGCCGCCCAGGCGCCTGGCGGCGTCGATACCAGGGTCTTCTATTACCCCAAGCCTCTGGTGCGCACGGCGTGGCAGCCGCCGATGAAACCGGTCACGCGGCTGGCCGACCTCAAGGCTAAACACAAGAGCGAGCCGGGCTGGCGCGAGCTGGTCATCCAGGATGAGAACTCGCGCGCGTTCCTCGTCCAGGAGCCGGCGGGGACCACGCACCCACGCAAGCTGTACCCCGACTCCCCGGCGTGGTGGGCCGTGCTCGACGGACGTATCCGGTTCGAGATCGAAAAGCCCGACCGCACCTTCGAGGTGTTCGAGGCGAGCAAGGGATCTTACGTCTTCGTCCCGGAGCGGATGCTGCACTCGTTCGCGGTCGTCGGCAGTCAACCCGCGACGAGCTTCGAGGTGACGCTCGCGTCGGCGACGCCGGTGTTTCCCGAACGGCCCGCCACCGCCACGGCAGGCGTCGAGTACATCCCGGTGCGATTGAGCACCGGCCCCAACCCGCTCGACGTGCCCGATCCGAACGGCAAGCCGTGGCCGAGTCACTTCAACGTCAACGATCTCGCGACGCAGAACGAGGCAAAGAAAAACTGGACGCAGGAGGCGATCCGCAAGAACCGGGCGCGCGGCAACCTGATTTGCGGCTACGCGGGAACCGATCAACCGGTGGGGCCGGCCAACCGCGGGCACTTCCACTCGGACTTCGCGGAGTTCTGGGTGGTGATGCTCGGCGAGCTGCGCTGGACCTTCGAGGGAGACGAGGCAGGATCGATCGTCGCCAGCCAGGGCGACATCATCTATGCGCCGCCGAAGACCTGGCACGCGCCGCAATTCTGGGGCAAGGCCGGATTGAATTGCCGCCTCACCAGCAGCACGTATCCGTCGGCGAATCACTTCTACGATCCGGCGCGGTGAGCCTTCGCCACCTCTTTCATCGCGTCGCGCGCCGCGCCAATCGTGCGGTCGACGTCCTTCTCGGTGTGCGCCGCCGAGAGGAACCACGCTTCGAACTGTGACGGCGGCGGGTAGACGCCGCGCAGCAGCATGCCGCGGAAGAAGGTGGAATAGCGCCTGGCGTCGGCGCTGGTCGCGGACGCGTAGTCGCGGACGGCGCGATCGGTGAAGAACGGCGTCAGCACCGAGCCGAACGCGTTCACCTGCAGCGCGACGCCTGCGCTCCTCGCGGCATCGGCAAGGCCGGCGGCCAGCTGCGAGCCGAGCGCGGACAGGGTGGCGTAGAGCTTCGGCGTCAGCTGCTCGAGCGACCAGAGGCCGGCGGTCATCGCCAGCGGGTTGCCCGACAACGTGCCCGCTTGATAGACCGGCCCGGCAGGCGAGACCAGATCCATCAGATCCGCGCGCCCGCCGTAGGCGCCGACCGGCAGGCCGCCGCCGATGATCTTGCCGAGGCAGGTCAGATCCGGCCGCACGCCGAGCACGGCCTGCGCGCCGCCCGCCGCGGCGCGGAATCCCGAGATCACCTCGTCGAAGATCAGCATCGTGCCCTGGCTGGTGCAGATGTCGCGCAGGCCCTGAAGAAAGCCGTCAGCGGGCGGCACGACGCCCATGTTTCCGGCAATCGGCTCGACGATGACCGCGGCGACGCGGCCGTAGCTGGAATCGAGCACCCGGCGTACCGAATCGAGGTCGTTGTAGGTGGCGACGAGCGTGTCGGCCGACGCCGCCGGGGTGACGCCGGGGCTGGTCGGCGTGCCGAGCGTGAGCGCGCCCGAACCGGCCTTGACCAGGAACGAATCGGCGTGCCCGTGATAGCACCCTTCGAACTTCACGATCTGATCGCGGCGGGTCGCCGCACGCGCGACGCGCACGGCGCTCATCGTCGCCTCCGTGCCGGAGCTGACGAAGCGCACGCGCTCGATCGACGGCATCAGCTCGCGGACGCGCTCGCCGAGGTCGACTTCGAGCGGGCTCGGCGCGCCGAAGCTCGTGCCGTCGCGCGCCACCGCGGCCAGCGCCTTGATCAGGCCGCGCGGCGCGTGTCCATGGATGAGCGGCCCCCACGACATCACGTAGTCGATGAACGTGTTGCCGTCGACGTCTTCGATCCGGGCGCCGGAGGCGCGGCGGATGAAGAGCGGCGCCGCGTCAACGGCCTTGAACGCGCGGACCGGGCTGTCCACGCCACCTGGGAGGATGCGTTGCGCTCGGATGAAGTATCGGGATGAACGGGTCGTTTTCATAGCTGAGCGATGCTCGCGTGACCGCTATTCTGCCAGCAACCCGCCGCGTGTGGCGATGTGCGTTGCGCAGCCCATCTGTTGGGTGTTCGTCGCCCTAGCGGTTGTATCGAATCGTGGCCAGATCGCTGATTGCGGCGGCGATGAAGCGCTGCTCGTCCTTGTCGCGCGTGCGGTTGCGCGCCGCGTCGAACGCGCGCGACGCGCTGTCGAAATCGCGCCGCAGCAGGAACATCGACGCGATGCCGAGCGCGGCGCGATACGAGGACGGATCGGTTTCGAGCGCGCGGGTGAAGAGCGTGCGGGCGACGTCGAACTGGCGCGCGAGCAGCGCGATCCGGCCCGCCGCGGCGAGGTAGTCGGCATCGGCGTCGTCGGGCACCTGGGACAGGCGCGACGCCGCCTCGTCGCCGCGGCCGGCACGTGCCGCGGTCGCGGCTTCGGTGAGGACGCGGCCATGGCGGCTGTCGGCCGGCGCCGGCATCGGCTTCAGGACCAGGTCCCACACGAACAGCTGACCGCCGGCGTTGGGGCCGCTCGCGGTCAGCAGCTTGATCGGCAGCGCGACGGTCTCCGGCAGATAGTCGGGCGCCGCCGCGTCGAACAGCCACACGCCCGGTGCGATGCCGAGGATGTTCCACTCGCCCTTGTCGTTGGTCCGTGCCGAGAACTCGCGCTGGCCGGCGAAGGTGCCGGCGCCAGAGCCGTAGATCGCTTCGGCGCGAACCTCGGCGTCCTTGATGCGCTCGCCGCGATCGGTGACGACGCGTCCCTTGAGGCGGCTGACCGGCTGCTGCGCGGCGCTGTCGGTTGACAACAGCGGCAGCCCCAGAATGGCGGCGAGCAACAGGGCTGGTACTCGCATAGCGTTTTCGTTTTCGCGTGTTCGCGATGTCGTGGCCGAGCAGGCGCGTCGGAGCGATCGTGCCGCCATTCGCTCAGGCCAGCGCCCGCGCCGCCTCGCGCGCGTAGTAGGTGATGATGATGTCGGCGCCCGCGCGGCGAATCGAGGTCAGCGTCTCGAGCATCGCGCGCGGCTCGTCGATCCAGCCGTTGCGCGCCGCTGCCTTGAGCATCGCGTATTCGCCGCTGACGTGATACGCCGCGGTCGGGTAGTGGAACACGTCCTTCACGCGGGCGATGATGTCGAGGTAGGCCATCGCCGGCTTCACCATCACGATGTCGGCACCCTCGGCGATGTCCTGCTCGACTTCACGCAGCGCCTCGGCCGCGTTCGCCGGATCCATCTGGTGCGATCGCCGGTCGCCGAACTGCGGCGCCGACCCGGCGGCGTCGCGGAACGGCCCGTAGAAGGCCGAACAGTACTTCGCCGCGTACGACATGATCGCCGTGTTCTCGAAGCCGCGGTCGTCGAGTGCGTGGCGGATGGCGCCGACGCGGCCGTCCATCATGTCCGACGGCGCGACGATGTCGGCGCCCGCCGCGGCGTGGGAGACTGCCGCGCGGACCAGCTGATCGACGGTCGGGTCGTTCGCGATCTCCTCGTCGATGACGATCCCGCAGTGGCCGTGGTCGGTGTACTCGCAGAGGCAGACGTCGGTGATGACCAGCACGTCGGGGGTCTCGCGCTTGATCGCGCGCACCGCCAGCTGCACCGGCGCTTCCGGGTCGTAGGCCATCGAGCCGATGTTGTCCTTGCTCTCGGGCAGGCCGAAGAGCAGGACGCTGCGGATGCCGTCGCCCCTGGCCGCCTCGACTTCCTTGACCGCTTCGTCGACCGACAGGTTGAAGACGCCCGGCATCGACGGCACCTCGCGCCGGACGCCCTCGCCCTCGCAGACGAACAGCGGCAGCACGAACATGTCGGGCGACAGCCGCGTCTCGCGCACCAGCGCGCGCATCGTCTCGGTGCGCCGCAGCCGGCGCATCCGGCGCGTCAGCGTCAGGGACCGGGACGTGTCAACGGGACTCATGAGCGGCCTCTCGTTCTTCCTGCCAGAAGTGTTCGGCGATCGCATCGACCAGCGCCGGGATCGTATAGCTGGCCGGCATCACCGTCGTCTGGATGCCGGACTGCGACGCCGCTTCCGCCGTCACCGGCCCGATCGAGGCGACCACCGTCGTCCGCAGCAGATCGGCCGCCGGCTCGGCGCCGAGCACGCGCACGAAGTTGCGCACCGCCGACGCGCTGGTGAAGGTGACCACGTCGATGCGCCGCTCGAGCAGCATGTGGTAGATGTCGGGCTCGCCTTCGCGATCCGGCTCGGCGATCACGGTCCGATACGCAATCACTTCGGTGACCTGCGCCCCCTGGCGGCGCAGCTCGTCGGCCAGCACGTCGCGGCCGATGTCGGCGCGCGGCAGCAGGAAGCGGAGGCCGCTCACGTTCGTCTTCTCCGACAGCTCGCGCAGCACCGCGTCGGCGCGGTACTCGGGCGGCGTCAGATCCACTTTCAACCCTTGTTTTGCCAGGCGGTCGGCGGTCGCCGGCCCGACGGCGCACAGCTTGACGCCGCTCAGGCAGCGCACGTCCCTGGGTCCCGAGAGCAGCCGGCCGACGAACGCATCCACGGCGTTCACGCTTGCGAAGACGATCCAGTCGAAATCCGAGGTGCGCGCGCAGACATCGTCGAGCGCCGCGTAGTCCTCGGGCGGAACGATGCGAATCATCGGCGCCTCGATCGCCTGCGCGCCGAGCGAGCTCGAGGCGATCGACGAGCTCGGTCGCCTGCGGCCGCGGCCGCGTGACCAGGATGCGCTTGCCGAAGAGCGGGCGCGCATCGAACCAGCGCAGGTGATCGCGCAGGGCGACGACCCGGCCGACGACCACGACCGCCGGCCGACGGTCGCTCGATCGCTCGTCGCTTTCCGCCAGCTCCTCGAGCGTGCCGACGATGGTTTCCTGTGTCGGCAAGGTGCCGTCGTAGACGATGGCGACCGAGTCCTCGCCCGAACGGCCATGCGAGAGCAGCGCCTTCAGGATCTCGCGGATCTGCTGCGGGCCGGCGTAGCAGACGATCGTGCCGTCGAGGCGCGCGAGGCCTGCCCAGTCAACCGATGTTCGAGCCTTGCCCGTCGTCCTCGTGGCCGCGAACCAGCGCCACCGTGTCGCCGCCGCCCGGATAGGTGATCGGGATGCCCGCGTAGGTGGCGACGCCCACGCCCGGCGGAACGCCTGGCACGACCTCGAAGCGGACGCCCTGTTCGTGCAGGAACAGCGCCTCGGCGCCGCCGCTGTCGAACACGAACGGATCGCCCCACTTCAGGCGGGCGACGACCTTGCCCTCGCGCGCTTTCTCGGCAAGGAGGTAGCAGATCGCTTCCTGCTCGTGCGATTGCGGCGCGGCGACGCCGACGTCGATCTTCTCGGCGTCGGGCCGGGCGGATCGCAGGATGCGCGGCGAGACGAGGTGGTCGTACAGCACGACGTCCGCCGACTCGAGGCATTGCTGCCCGCGGACGGTCATCAGGCCGGGATCGCCGGGGCCGGTGCCGATGAGATACACGATTGAGGACATCGTTCTGTCGTTCTGCGTTCTGCGTTCTGCGTTCTGCGTTCGGCGTTCTGCGTTCGCCGTTCGCTCGCCGTCGTGTCGGCTACGGTTGTATTCCCTCGACCGCGCCCTGGACGCGGCGGGCGTCCGCGAGAATCTCGTCCGCGCCCTGCGACAACAAATCCTGCGCGACCGTGCGGCCCAGCAGCGTCGCCTCGTGCCGCGGCGCCGTGCCCTGCGCGCGAATCGCCTTGCTGCCGTCGAGCGCGATCACCGCCGCGACCAGCTCGATCATGTCGCCGTCGAGCGCCGTGATGAGCGCGCCGACCGGCGTCTGGCAGCCGCCGCCGAGCGCTTCGACCAGCGCGCGCTCTCCTTCGAGCGCGACGCCGGCCGCCGGGTCGTCAATTCGCGACGCAATCTCCCGCACGCGCTCGTCGTCGGCACGACACTCGACCGCGACGATCCCCTGGCCCGGCGCCGGCACGCACGCGGCTGGCGGCACGCGCGAACGAGATGCGGTTCGCGAATCCCAGCCGGTGCAGCCCCGCCGCCGCCAGCACCAGCGCATCGTGACCGCCCTCGTCCAGTTTGCGCAACCGGGTGTCGAGATTACCGCGAATTGGTGTGAAGCGCGCGCCGGGGAAGAGCCGGGTCAGCTGGGCGATGCGGCGGACGCTCCCGGTGCCGATCGACGGCGACTGGCCGAGCGCGGCCACGAGCTCGTCGATCGTTTCCACGCTCCGGCTGAAGGCGGACGCCGACATCGCCCTCCGTCGTGTCCGGCTTGAGGTGGACCGGCAGCACCACTGCGTCGCGCGGGTCTTCGCGCGGGAGCACGCCGGCGATCACGAGTCCGTCGGGCAGCACCGCCGGCATGTCCTTGCTGCTGTGGACGGCGAGGTCGATCTCGCCGCGCAGCAGCGCGTCTTCGATTTCCTTCACGAACAGGCGCTTGCCGCCGACTTCCGAGAGCGGCGCGTCCTGCAGCCGATCGCCCGAGGTCTTGATGACGACGATGCCGGCACGGCGGACCGCCCGCGGCCTCGATGCGCGCGGCGACGGTGTTCGCCTGCCACAAGGCGAGCTGGCTGCCGCGAGTGCCGAGTCGGAGTTCGTCAGCCAAGGGTTACCGCCGCGACGGCGGCCGGTTGCGGCTGAACGGTTCGACCTTGCGCGGCTCGTCGCTCTCGGTGAGGCCGAACAGCCGCGTCAGCGCCTCGGAGTAGGCGCCGACCGTGTCGGCGTCGTTCAGCGCCTTGAGCTGCTCGGTCGGCGTCAGCAGCAGCTTCTCGACGATGAGGTGCGTGATCTCGTCGACGCGGGCGCGGGCTTCCGGCGGCAGCGTCGACAGCTTGAAGTGCAGCCGCTCGAGCTCGGCGCGGCGGATCGTCTCGAACCGCTCGCGCAGCGCGACCACGGTCGGGATGACGCCGCGCGAGCGGATACCAGCACGGCGAACTTGTCCACCTCTTCGCCGACGATGGTCTCGGCGCGCGACACCTCGCTGGCCCGGCGCGCCAGGTTCTCGCGCACCGTGGCCTGCAGATCGTCGATGTTGTAGAGGAAGACCTGCTCGATCTCGCCGGCCGCCGCCTCGACGTCGCGCGGCATCGCGATGTCGATGATGAAGAGCGGCCGGTTGCGGCGCGGACGCATCATCGACTTCGATGCGCGCCTTGGTCAGAATCGCCGACGCCGCACCGGTGGCGGTGATGACGATGTCGCTGGCGCCGACGCACCGCGTCGAGCTCTTCCCACGGCGCCGCGCTGGCGCCGCCGATCGCCTCGGCCGTCCGCGCCGCATGCGCCATCGTGCGGCTGACGATGGTGACGTGGCGCACCGCCTGCGACTTCATGTGCAGCGCGGTGAGCTTGCCCATCTCGCCGGCGCCGATGACGGCGACGCTCCTGCCGTCGAGGTCGCCGAAGATCTTGCGCGCCAGCGCCACCGCCGCGTAGCTGACCGACACCGCGCCCGAGCCGAGGCCGGTCTCGGTGCGCACCCGCTTGCCGACCGCGAACGACGCGTGGAACAGGCGGTTGAGCACCGCGCCGGCGGTGTGCGCTTCGCCCGCCGCGGTGTGCGCGTCCTTCACCTGGCCGAGGATCTGCGGTTCGCCCATCACCAGCGAGTCGAGGCCGGCGGCGACGCGGAACAGATGCCGCGCCACCTCGAGATCGACGACGTCGTACATGTGCTGCGGTGAGGTCGCTCGCGGAGACGCCGTTGAACTCGCTGACGAAGTGCACCAGATCCCGGCGCGTCGCCGCCGCATCGTCGCAGGCGACGTAGACCTCGGCGCGATTGCAGGTCGAGACCACCACCGCCTCGCGCGCCGATCCGCGCTCGGCCAGCGCGCGCAGCGCCGCCTGCAGGCCGCGCGCCTGGAAGTCGACGCGTTCGCGCAGCTCGACCGGCGCGGTGCGGTGGCTGATTCCGACGAGCAGCAGATGCATCAGTGAAAGAGCGGTTCAGGGTTCAGGGTTCTAGGTTCTGGGTTCGCTTGCGGTTCGGGGTTCTGGTTCGGGGTTCTGGGTTCCGAACCTCGAACCGAGAACCCTGAACCAAGAACCGTAGGCGAACCCAGAACCCAGCACCCTGAACCCGGAACCTCACCTTCGCTAGAAGTCGTGACTCTTCGAGAAGAAGTAGCTGATCGGCACGAAGTTGAAGAGCACGATCAGGAACCCGAGCGCCGACAGGTACGCCGACGCGCCGCCCGCCCCAGCCGATGCGCCGCGCCGCGAAGAGCTCGAACGAATACACGAGCCAGCACAGGAGCGCGACGAAAATCTTCGGGTCCTGCAGCGACATCGCCTGCACGCGCGGATCGAGCGCCGAATAGCCGCCGCGCGCCTGCGCCGCCCAGATCGCCGCCGACGATCATGCCGACCGTCAGGAAAATCCAGCCGATGACGATCGCTCCCTGGTTCATCCGGTCGAGCACCTGCAGCGACGGCAGCCGCGCGTAGAAGAAGCCGAGGTGCTTGGCCTTGATCTCCTTGAACAGCAGCACGTAGGTGATGCCGACCACGCACGCGAGCGCGAAGCTCGCGTAGGCGAACAGCAGCGACGACACGTGGATGCCGAACAGCGGACCCTGCAGCACCTCGGCGCGATCCTCGATGCTCGGCCGGAACGCGGGAATCGCCTGCAGCGCGACGAGCAGCGGCAGGATGAACACGCCCATCGCCCGCTCGTCGGTCGTCATCTCGAGGTACAGGTACGAGAGCGCCAGCAGCCAGACGAAGGTCGAGATCGCCGAGGTCGCGCCGGTCATCGGCACGTGCCCGACCTCCATCGTCTGCATGCCGATGACGAAGGTGTGCGACAGCGCCGCCGCGACCAGCAGCGTCGTCGCCGAGCGGCCGACCACCGGATCGCGCTGCGCGAAGTGCCACGCGTACGCGACCAGCGCGACGCTGTAGAGGACCAGCGGAACCAGGTTCATGAAAGCGGCCGTCAGCTCTTTGGCGTGATCGTCGGCGCGAAGTATCCGAGCTTGGTCCGCGCGGTCGTGTTCGGCCGGTTGACGCGGACCACGACCCGCCGCCACGAGCCGTCGCGCCGTCCGTTGCGCGACGTGTAGCCGACCGTGTACTGGCTCGAGAGCTCGTCGGAGATCTGGCCGTAGATGCCCGCGAGCTCGGAAATCTGCGACGGGAAGAACGAGCGGCCGCCGGTCTCCTGCGCGAACTGGCGCAGGACGAACTCCGCCTCCTTGAAGCCCTTCGTCGACGTGCCGGGGCCGTCGGTCGAGCGCAGGCCGATGGCGTAGATCGCGGTTTCCGATCGCTTGGCGAGATCGAGCACCTCTTCGAACGGCAGCAGGCTCGACGTGTCCTCGCCGTCCGAGAGCACGACGATCGCCTGACGGCGGATCTCCTCGGTGTTCTTCGCGATCACCTTCTTCAGATCCTTCAGCGCGATGTAGACCGCGTTGTAGAGCGAGGTGGAGCCGCCGGCCGACGTCTTGTGGATCGCCTGCTCGAGCTCGCCGCGCCCGTTGGTGAAGGGCGCCAGGACGACGACGCGGCTGTCGAAGTCGATGACCTCGGCGAGATCCTGCGGCCGCAGGCGCTTGGCGAAGCCGATCGCGGCTTCCTGCGCCGTCGGCAGCTTCGCCTCCATGCTGGCGCTGGTGTCGAGCAGCAGCGCGAGCGCAATCGGCAGGTTGGTCCGGTTGAAGAAGGTGACTTCCTGCTTGACGCCGTCCTCGAAGACGTTGAAGTCCTCGGCGGTGAGGTCGGTGACGTAGCGCGTCGGGCCGTCGGTGACCGTCACGTTCAACGACACCAGGTCGACGCCGGCGCGAAACTGGCCCTGCGCTGGCGGCGGCGGTTGCTGCTGCGGCTGGCGGCTGCTGCGCGGTCGCGACGGCGTAGGTCGAGGCGGCGATCGCGGCGGCGACGATCCACGCGACGGCGGAGGAACGGTGAAGCTGTCACGGGCGTCCCTGCTGTTCTTTGATAAGAGTGCCGCGCGCCGTCAGTCCCGGCTTTGCCGCCGCGACGGTGACGCGCTCGGGTGGAATCAGCGACTGCGGCCGTGCGTAGGTGACCTTGTACTGGTGCGTCAGCTCGTTGGCCAGCTGCGCAGCCTGCCCGCGAGCGCCATGCTCGTCAGCAGGTCGCTCGCGGCTGCCCGCCGGTCGTCTTCGGTCCCTGGTCGAGCACGATGTTGCGGTTGCGCACTTCGTCGCTGAGGCTGCGTCGACGGGCGGCCGAGCGTGATCGCGTGATAAGGCGGCGCCGGACGCGCGCAGCGGCTCGAGCACCTGATCGTGCTGCAGGTTGCTCAATTCGGGCCCTTCGGTCGTGATCGAGACGATGACCGGGCGGGCGGCTTCGCGCTTCTTGAACCCCTGGCAGATTTCGACGATCGCCGTCGAGCAGGTAGGCGCCGCTGTCGGGCACCGCCCAGATGCGATCGATCGCCCTTCTTCAGCGCCGCCGCGCTGGTGGAGTAGTCGGCGAAGACGGTCGGCCGCTCGCCGATGGCGATGATGGCCACCTGGTTCTTGCCCTCGCCGCCGGTCAGCGCGGCGATGAAGGGCGGCAGCGCCGTCCGCATGTGCGAGATGTCGTCGCGCGCGGCCTGGCTGGTGTCGACGAGCACGGCGATCTGCATCGGGTCGTCGGCCGGCACGACCCGCAGCACTTCGCGCGCGCGTTGTCTTCGCGGACCACGAAGTCGTCCGGTCCGAGGTCGGGGACCGGCTCGCCGGCGTCGTTGACGACGCTGACGTACATCGCACGCTGGATCGCCTGGGCGCCGAGCGCGCCGGGCCACGCGAGCGCGCAGGCGGCGAAGGCCAGCGCGGCGAAAAACACGCGTCGACTGGTCATACGATGAGTATAGGTCGCGCTGCAGGGAAGCGTCAAGAAAACTGAGGCGTGAAACGGTTTGAAATCTGTAGGTTGCGGGGAATCTCGACGCGCCGGGATGCGTGCGCACCGTTTCTTGACACCCCTCAGGTCGCATGTTATAAACCAACGGCTTTTCTACTGCCGCGCTTCACCACGCGGACGCGTTCATCCCAATGCCTTCAACCTACATCCCGATCGCCATTTTCGTCGCCGTTGCGACCGGGTTTGCGCTGTTCACGCTGGTCGTCTCGAGCCTGCTGCACTCGGAGAAGTACAACAAAGTGAAGCTCGAGCCGTACGAGTGCGGCATCGAGCCGATCACCGACGCGCGCGATCGCTACAGCATCCGCTACTACCTGGTGGCGATGCTGTTCGTGATTTTCGACGTCGAGACGGTCTTCATGTTTCCGTGGGCCGTCATCTTCAACAAGCTGCTGCTGTTCGGCCTGATCGAGATGCTGGTGTTCATCCTCATCCTGGTCGTCGGCTACTACTACGCGTGGCAAAAGGGCGCGCTGGACTGGGTGTAGCGGACGAGATGCCTGACGACCCGCAGAAACCACCTTCAGACTCGGGCAGGATCCCCGGTTCGCCGAGAGATGAGCAGGCCGCTGAGGCGGCCGGCGCGCCTCCCGCCGCGACACCGCCGACGGCGGCTGCCGACAAGGCCGCAGGCGGCACGCCGGCCGAGCCGTTGAAAGGCGAAGTGTCGCGCACCGACGCGCCCGGCGCCGGCGCGTCGGCGGCTCCGCCGGCGACGCCAAGCCAGGAGCCGCCGGCCCCAAAACCCGCGAATCCCGCGGCGGCGTCGACCGCGGCGACGAGCGAAACGAGCTCAGCCACTGGCGCACCTTCTGCACCTGCGGTGAAGCCCGCTGCACCAGCGGCGAAGCCTGCTGCAGCAGGAGCGACAGCTCCAGCACCCGCGGCGAAGCCGCCTGCACCAGGAGCAACAGCTCCTGCGCCCGCAGCGAAAGCTGCTGCACCGGCGGCGAAGCCGCCTGCACCCGGTGCGGCCAAAGCCGCGCCGCATCCGCCGCCGGCCGCCGGCGCCGCCGAGCGGCCCGACCGAACCGCCGCCGCCGGCCGATGCCGTGGTGCCCGCGTTCATCACCGCGCTGCAGGCGCGATCTGCCGGGCAGCGTGACGCACGTCAGCTACTACCTCGGCGACTGGACGATCGTCGTGCCGGTGGCGCAGATGCTCGAGGTCGCGCGGCACCTGCGCGACGGCGCCGACGGCGCGTTCGACTTCTGCTCCGACGTCACGGCGACCGACTGGCCGCCGCGCGCGGCCGAAGGGCGCTTCGACGTCATCTACTGCCTGTACTCGACGCGGCACCGCCATCGCGTGCGCGTCAAGGTCCGCGCCGGCGAGAACCAGCCCGTGCCGTCGGTCACCGGCATCTGGCCGGCCGCGAACTGGCTCGAGCGCGAGGTCTACGACATGTTCGGCGTGAACTTCACCGGCCACCCCGATCGCCGGCGCATCCTGATGCCCGACGACTGGCAGGGCTTTCCGCAGCGGAAGGACTATCCGCTCGAAGGCCCCGGCGAACTGCTGATGGAAAACCCCGAACGACTGGCTGAAGCTGCGCCAGGCGCGCGAGCAGGCGGACATTGAGTAGCACAGGGAACGCGCTCGACACGCCCGGCACCGTCCGCGGCGCGATGTTCGACACCAACGAGCTCGTGATCAACATGGGCCCGCAGCATCCGAGCACGCACGGCGTGCTGCGGGTGGTGCTGCGGCTCGACGGCGAAAAGGTCGTCGACGCCGACGTCGTCATCGGCTACCTGCACCGCGGCATCGAGAAGCTGAGCGAGAACCGCAACTGGACGCAGATCATCCTGCTCACCGACCGGATGGACTACGTCGCGGCGGCGACCAACAACGTCGGCTACTGCGAGACGGTCGAGAAGCTGCTGTCGCTCGAGGTGCCGCGGCGCGCGCGCTACGTCCGGACGATCCTCTGCGAGCTGCAGCGGATTGCGAGCCACTGCCTGTGGGTCGGCACGCACGCGATGGACATCGGCGCGATGACGGTGTTCCTCTACGCGTTCCGCGAGCGCGAGCTGATCCTCGATCTGTTCGAGGAGTTCTGCGGCGCGCGGCTCACCTACAACTCGATGCGCATCGGCGGCCTGCCGCAGGATCTGCCGCCGGGCTGGGACAAGAAGGTCCTCCAGTTCTGCGACATCATGGCGTCGAAGGTCGACGAGTACGAAGAGCTGCTGACGCACAACCGCATCTGGCTCGAGCGCACCAAGGGCATCGGCCTCATCACCGGGCGCGCAGGCGGTGGCGCTCGGCCTGAGCGGTCCGCCGCTGCGCGGCTCGGGCGTGCCGCGCGACGTCCGCAAGGACGAGCCCTACGCCGCCTACGACGAGATGGAGTTCGACGTGCCGGTCGGCACCGCCGGCGACACCTACGACCGGTATCTCGTGCGGATGGAGGAGTTCCGGCAGTCGCTGCGCATCATCCGCCAGGCGACCGAAGGGATTCCCGAAGGGCCGATCGTCGGCAAGGTGCCGCGCCTGATCAAGCCGGCGGCGGGCGAGACCTATCACGCGATCGAATCGCCGAAAGGCGAGCTCGGCTACTTCATCGTCAGCGACGGCAAGTCGACCAACCCCTACCGGTTCCGCGTCCGGCCGCCGTCGTTCTGCAACCTGCAGGCGCTGCGGCCGCTCATCAAGGGACACCTCATCGCCGACGTCGTCGCGCTGATCGGCTCGCTCGACGTCGTGCTCGGCGAGGTCGACCGATGACTATTGCCGGTCAACCCGGAACACCAACGATCAACGCTGAGACCGCTGAACGCGCAGGGAACGTTTTTTCTGCGAGTTCCGCGAGTTCTGCGCTCGATGTCGTGACACGCTGATGGTCGACACGTTCGTCATCCCGCTGCTGAAAATCCTGATCGTCCTGAACGCGACGCTCGTGGCGGTCACCTACATGGTGCTGCTCGAGCGCAAGGTGATCGCCTGGGCGCAGTCGCGGCTCGGGCCGATGCGCGTCGGCCCGTACGGCATCCTGCAGCCGGTGGCGGACGCCGTCAAGCTGATGATCAAGGAAGACATCACGCCGGTCCGCGCCGACAAGTGGGTCTTCACGGCGGCGCCGATCATCTCGATGGTGCCGGCGCTGATCGTCTACGCGGTGATTCCGTTCGGGCCGACGGTGAGCCTGTTCGGCCGGCAGGTGTCGCTCTACATCACCGACATCAACGTCGGCCTGCTCTACATCGTCTCGGTGGCGTCGGTCGGCGTCTACGGCATCATCCTCGCGGGCTACGCGTCGAACAGCAAGTTCCCGCTGCTCGCCAGCCTGCGCGCGTCGGCGCAGCTCATCTCCTACGAAGTCGCGGTGACGCTGACGCTGGTGAGCGTGATCCTGATGTCCGGCTCGCTCAGCATGGTCAGCATCGTCCGGGCGCAGGAAAGCGTCCGGCACTGTGGTACGTGTTCGTGCAGCCGCTGGCGTTCGGCATCTTCGTCATCGGCAGCCTCGCGGAAACCAACCGCGCGCCGTTCGACATGCCGGAAGCGGAGCAGGAGCTGACCGGCGGCTTCCACACCGAATACAGCGGCATGCGCTTCGCGCTGTTCTTCCTCGCCGAATACGCGAACATGATCGTCGTCTCGTCGGTGGCGACGACGCTGTTCCTCGGCGGCTGGCTGCGGCCGTTCCCGAACGTCGCGGCGCTCGGCTTCCTCGACATCATCCCGAGCTGGACCTGGTTTCTCATCAAGTCGTTCCTCTTCCTCTACTTCTTCATCTGGATTCGCGCGACGCTGCCGCGCTATCGCTACGACCAGCTGATGCGGCTCGGGTGGAAGATGCTGATCCCGCTGGCGATTGCCAATCTCGTCGTCACCGGGATCGTCAAAGTGCTGCTGGCATAAGGCCGCGCATGGGCGAAGCAATCGCGTTCTATTTCATCGCCGCCTGCATCCTCGGGTTCGCGGTGCTGGTCATCAGCACCAAGGACACCGTGCACAGCGTGCTGTTCCTGGTGCTCGACTTCCTGTTCGTCGCGGCGCTCTACGTGCTGCTCGGCGCGCAGTTCCTCGCCGCCATCCAGATCCTGGTCTACGCCGGCGGCATCGTCGTCCTGTACCTGTTCGTCGTCATGCTGGTGAACCTGAAGCGGCCGCCGGAGGCGCACTCCGATCCGCACCGCCTGACGAAGCTCGGCCTCGGGATGTCGGCGGCCGTGCTGCTCGAACTGGGCGCGATTGCCCTCTATTCGTCGGCGCTGCCAGCGACGCCGGTGGCGCCGGGCGCGGCGATGCCGGTGACCGGCAACACCGAGCAGGTCGGCTGGCTGCTGTATACGAGCTACCTGATTCCGTTCGAAATCGCGTCGATGCTGCTGCTGGTGGCGATGATCGGCGCCATCGTGCTCGCGAAGCGAGAGCTGTGACAATGCGGATTGCGGATTGCGAAATGCGGATTTATTGCGGATTGCGGATTACCGGATTGCGGATCGATTGGCTCAATCGCCCGCAATCCGCAATCTCGCAATCCGCAGATGTGCTAGATCATGATCACTCCTACACACTACATGCTGCTGTCGGCCGCGCTGTTCATGATCGGCGTGATCGGCGTGATGGTGCGGCGCAACATCATCATCATCTTCATGTCGATCGAGCTGATCCTGAACGCGGTGAACATCAACCTCATCGCCTACTCGGCGCAGCTGCAGAACGCGATCGGCCAGGTGTTCGCGGTCTTCGTCATCGCCGTGGCCGCGGCGGAAGCGGCCGTGGGGCTCGGGATCATCCTGGCGTTCTACCGGAACAAGGAAACGATCAACATCGACGAGATGAATCTGATGCGCTGGTAGGGGTTGCCCTGAGCGAGTGCTCGCCGCAGGCAACGCGAGCGCGAGTCGAAGAGGGCGGGTAAGGCAGGTTGGGTGGACGGGTGGTTACGAGGCAGGTAGGTCAGGGCGATTAAGCGGCGGTACGGCAAGTTGCGGCGAGAGTCAGCTGGTTGCGGCGAGTTCAGACCCACCAGCCCTGCCCGCCCCACCTGCCCCACACGCCAAGTGCACTCATGCGATACATCTGGTTGATTCCACTCCTGCCGGGCATCGGCGCCGCGATCAACGGCCTCGTCGGCATCCGTTCGTTCTCGCGGCAGGCGGCCGGTGCCGTCGCCTGCGCGATGATGACGCTGGCGCTCGGCCTGTCGCTGCATCGCCTTCTGGCAGCTGCTCGGCCTGCCGGCGGACGCGCGCTTCTACGACGTCACCGTCGCCGAGTGGATCCCGCGTATCCCGCTCCAGACCCACGACGGCTTCGGCTTCTTCGAGGTCGGCTGGGGCTTCCGGCTCGATCCGCTGTCGGCGATGATGATCCTCGTCGTCACCGGCATCGGCACGCTGATTCACGTCTACTCGACCGCCTACATGGACGACGAGCCGCGCGGCGGCTACGCGCGGTTCTTCTGCTACCTGAACCTGTTCTGCTTCTTCATGCTCATGCTCGTCCTGGGAAACAACTTCCTGGTGATGTTCGTGGGCTGGGAAGGGGTCGGGCCTCTGCTCGTACCTGCTGATCGGCTACTGGTACGAGAAGAAGAGCGCGGGCGACGCCGGCAAGAAGGCGTTCATCACCAACCGCATCGGCGACTGGGGCTTCGTCCTCGGCGTCTTCCTCGTCTACTACACCTTCGGCACGCTCGACTTCCGCGCCGTGCAGGACGCCGCCGCGGCCATGCCGGTCGAAGCCGTGCAGTTCGGCGTGCTGTCGACGATCTGCCTGCTGCTCTTCATCGGCGCCACCGGCAAGAGCGCGCAGATTCCGCTCTACGTCTGGCTGCCGGACGCGATGGAAGGGCCGACGCCGGTCTCGGCGCTGATCCACGCGGCGACGATGGTCACCGCCGGCGTCTACATGCTCGGCCGCAACGCGGTGCTGTTCTCGCACGCGCCGATGGTGCATGCAGATTGTCGCGATCGTCGGCGTGCTGACGGCGCTGATGGCGGCGATCGATCGGCCTCGTTCAGAACGACATCAAGCGCGTCCTCGCCTACTCGACGGTCTCGCAGCTCGGCTACATGTTCACGGCGATGGGCGTCGGCGCCTTCTCGGCCGGCGCGTTCCACCTGATGACCCACGCCTTCTTCAAGGCGCTGCTCTTCCTCGGCAGCGGATCGGTGATCCATGCGATGGCGGGGGAGCAGGACATGCGCCGCATGGGCGGGCTGAAGAAATACCTGCCGGTCACCTACGCGACGATGATGATCGGCACGCTGGCGATCGCCGGCATTCCGCCGCTCGCGGGATTCTTCAGCAAGGACGAGATCCTCTTCCGCGCGTTCCTGCGCAACAAGGTCGATCTGGGTGCTGGCGGTCGCGACCGCGCTCATGACCGCGTTCTACATGTTCCGCCTGATGGCGATGACCTTCTTCGGCGGCTATCGCGGCCCGGCGTGGGAAACCGCCGGCGCGGCTGACGTGCGGACCGCCGCGGTCCACGGCGCACCGCATCCGGCCGATCCGCACGCGCACGGCCAGGCGCACCTGAAGGATCACGAGGTCACGCACGGCCCGGCCGAGCCGCACGACCAACGCGCATGACGACCACGTCACGCAGCACGGCCACGCCGCGGCGCATGACGACGCGCATGCCGGACACGGCCATGGGCCGTGGCACGGTCCGCACGAATCGCCGACGCCGATGACGTTCCCGCTGATGGCGCTCGCGGTCGGCGCGCGTCGTCGCCGGCTTCGTCGGCATTCCCGCCGCGCTCGGCGGCAACAACGCGATCGAGCACTTCCTCGAGCCGAGCTTCACGGCGTCCTCGCACGCACGAAGCCGGCGCAGCGGCGGCGGATGCGCCGAATGCCGCGGGCGAGCCGGCCGGCGAGCGAGCACGAGGCGCCGCACGCGTCGCGCGGCCTTGAGATCGGCCTGATGGTCGTTCTCGCGTGGTGATCGCGGTCGCCGGCATCCTGCTCGCGCGCAAGTTCTACGTCACCAGCCCGGAGATCTCCGAGCAGATGGCGGAGCGCTTCGCCGGCGCGCACCGGACGCTGTCGCACAAGTACTACGTCGACGAGCTCTACGGCGCGACCGCGATCGCCGGCACGTTTGCCTCCGCGCGCCGGCCTCTGGACCTTCGATCGCAAGGTCGTCGACGGCGCGGTCAACGGCACCAGCTGGCTGACGGTGATCAGCTCGTGGTTCTCGGGCCTGACCGATCGGACGATCGTCGACGGCGCTCGTGAACCTGGTCGGCTGGATCGTCCAGGAGTCGAGCCTCGTGTTCCGGCGCTTCCAGACCGGGCTGGTGCAGAACTACGCGCTGCTGATGCTGTTCGGCATCTTCGCGTTCGTCGGGATTTATTTGTTCGTGCGGTGACGCTCGGCTAAGCCTTCGCGCTACAGGGACGCTCGATTTGACGCCTGCGCTCCGGTCGTAGGGCGAAGGCTTCAGCCGAGCCAACGGATTTATGAATTATTACCTCTCGATCATCCTGTTCACGCCGCTGGTCGGCGCGCTCGTCATTCTGCTGATCAACAAGCAGAACGAGAGCGCCATCCGCTGGATCGCGAACATCGTCGCCTTGATCGGCTTCCTCGATCTCGGTGCCGCTGTGGTTCTGGTACAACCCGCAGGGGCCCGAGTTCCAGTTCATCGAGCGCGCGCCGTGGATCCCGTCGATCGGCGCCGACTACTTCCTCGGCATCGACGGCCTGACGCACGCTGCTGATCCTGCTGACGACGATGATGGGCGCGATCGCGGTGCTGTCGTCGTGGGAGGCGATCACCGAGCGGGTGAAGGAGTACTACATCTTCCTGCTGGTGCTGCAGACCGGCATGCTCGGCGCCTTCATGTCGCTCGACTTCCTGCTCTTCTTCCTGTTCTGGGAAGTGATGCTGGTGCCGATGTACTTCCTCATCGGCATCTGGGGCAGCGCCAACCGCCTCTACTCGGCGATCAAGTTCTTCCTCTACACCCTGGTCGGCAGCGTCATCATGCTGCTCGGCATCCTCGCGCTCTACTTCTACGACGCACAGCGTCACCGGCGTCTACAGCTTCGACGTCACCGCGTTCCAGAAGCTGCAGCGTGCCGACCGACCTGCAGTGGTGGATCTTCCTCGCCTTCTTCCTCGGCTTCGCGGTCAAGGTGCCGATGTTCCCGTTCCACACCTGGCTGCCCGACGCGCATACCGACGCGCCGACCGCCGGCTCGGTGATCCTGGCCGCGGTCATGCTGAAGATGGGCACCTACGGGTTCCTGCGCTTCAGCCTGCCGATCCTGCCGGAGGCGTCGCGCGCGTTCGTGCCGATGATGGTCGTGCTCTCGATCATCGGCATCGTCTACGGCGCGCTGGTGGCGCTGGCGCAGAAGGACTGGAAGCGGCTGGTCGCCTACTCGTCGGTCAGCCACATGGCGATGGTGATGCTCGGCATGTTCGCGCTCAACCCGGTCGGGATCACCGGCAGCATCATCCAGCAGCTCAATCACGGCATCTCGACCGGCGGGCTCTTCCTGCTCGTCGGCGTCGTCTACGAGCGGCGCCACACGCGCGAGATCTCGGAGTACGGCGGGCTGTCGAAGGTGATGCCGGTCTACGCGGCGATCTTCCTGGTGATGACGATGTCGTCGATCGGGCTGCCGACGCTGAACGGGTTCATCGGCGAGATCCTGATCCTGCAGGGCGTTTTCGTCGCCAGCAAGGTCTGGGCGGCCTTCGCCGCCAGCGGCGTCGTGCTCGGCGCCGCCTACATGCTCTATCTCTACCAGCGGACGATGTTCGGCAAGGTCGAGAACCCGAAGAACGAGCGGCTGCTCGACATCGGCCAGCGCGAGTTCGCGACCTTCGCGCCGCTGCTGGTGCTGGCGGTGTGGATGGGCATCTACCCGGCGCCGTTCCTGCGGCGGCTGGAGACCGTCGGTGCAGCAGATCATCATGCGCGTCAGCCCGCAGTACGCGGCGAAGTACGCCGAGTGCAACCCGACGCCGACCGCCGACGCGATCGCCGCGTTCGAACAACCCGGCGGCGAGGTTCCTGTCGTCGATTCCGTGCGACGTCAACGGCAATCCGCTGCCGCGACGGACGGGCAGGCGCCTGCGAGCCTGATGCCTGAGGGAATCTCGCTCAGCGACTTCTACTACATCCTGCCGGAGCTGGTGCTCACCGGTCGGCGCGCTGGTCGGTGCTGATCGTCGACGTGCTGCTGCCGAAGGAGCGCCGCGCCGCGCTGGCGTGGGTGACGCTGCTCGTCATCGGCGCGACGATGGTGTCGCTGCGTGCCGTTCACGCAACACCCGCGTCGAAGTCGCGCACGGCCTGCTGGCGGTCGATCAGTTCGCGCTGTTCTTCAAGGTCGTCTTCCTCGCTCGCCGCCGCGATCACCGTGCTGATGTCGGTGCGCTACCTCGCGATCGAGGGCGCGTCGCCCGGCGAGTACTACTTCCTGATCCTGTGCGCCACGCTCGGCATGATGATCATGGCGGGCGGCATCGATCTCATCACCATCTTCATCGGCCTCGAGACGATGGCGGTGTCGTTCTACATCCTGGCCGGCTTCATCAAGCCGAGCCAGCGATCGAACGAGGCGGCGGTCAAATACTTCCTGCTCGGCGCGTTCTCGCTCGGCATCCTGCTCTACGGCATGTCGCTGATGTACGGCCTGTCGGGCACGACCAACCTGCGCGTGATGGCGACCGCGTTCGTCCGGGCATGCAGCAGGATCCGCGCCTCGTGCTCGCGGTCATCCTGGTGGTCGCCGGCGTCGGCTTCAAGATCGCCGCGGTGCCGTTCCACATGTGGGCGCCCGACGTCTACGAAGGGGCGCCGACGCCGATCACCGCGTTCCTGTCGGTCGGCTCGAAGGCGGCGTCGTTCGCGATGCTGATCCGGATCTTCGTCGAGGGGCTGCCGTCGATGAGCGCCGACTGGCGGCTGCTGTTCTGGATGCTGGCGGTCGTCACGATGACGGTCGGCAACGTCGCCGCGGTGACGCAGTCGAACGTCAAGCGCATGCTGGCGTACTCGTCGATCGCGCACGCCGGCTACGTGCTCATCGGCATCGTCGCCGGCACGCCGCGCGGCATCACGGCGACGCTCGTCTACCTGCTGATCTACAGCGTTCATGCAGCTCGGCGCGTTCGCGGTCGTCATCCTGCTGCGGCGCACGGACGTCGCCGGCGAGGAGCTGAAGGATTTCAGCGGCCTCGCGTTCCGCAACCCGTTCGCGGCGTTCGCGATGCTGCTCTTCATGCTGTCGCTCGGCGGCATCCCGCCGACCGCCGGCTTCATGGGCAAGTTCTGGCTGTTCAGCGCCGCGATCGACGCGCAGTTACTACTGGCTGGCGGTCATCGGCGTCCTCAACAGCGCGATCTCGCTCTACTACTACGTCCGCATCGTCGTCTTCATGTACCTGAAGAAGGAGGCGATGGGCTCCGAGCCGACGACCTCGCCGGCGCTGGCGGTCGTGCTGGGCGTGGCGGTCGCGGCGACGCTGCTCTTCGGCGTGTATCCGCGGCTGCTGTTCGAGTTGGCGGACGCGTCGGCGCAGACGCTCGGCGCGGTGAACGCCGCCGCCGCGCTTCGATGAGCCCGGCCCGGCCGTCGAGCTCAGCCGCGGGCGGCAGAGCGTCAACCAACAGCTTTCTTATCGGTATCGCGACCAAATCTGCACGATTTCAGGCGTATATCGGTAGCTTGGTGAAGTATTTCACAAGGTACGCTATACTGCGGCGCAAGCGTCAGGGATAATAGTCCGTTTTGCCATGGCCGAGACAGACAACGGTGAATCGCCGCTGACGAAATCGACCAGGGCGTTCCAGCAGCGTGCGGAGCAGGCGGCGCCGGCCGCGGGCGCCGGCTACACGATCATCGGCGCGATCATCGTGCTGCGGCGGGCTCGGCTACGCCATCGACTACTGGCGCGGCACGTCGCCCTGGTTTCTCGTCGGCGGCCTGATTTTCGGCATCGTCGTCGGGATGTGGGAGCTGGCGAAGACCGTCTGGCACAAATGAAGGCGGTGGCGTGGATGGCCGCCGCGAGCCTGGCGTCGGCCGCGCTCGCCGTCGCCGCCGCCGGACGGGCCAATGCCGCCGAGGTGCTGCTGGGGATGATCGCTCCGCTGCTCGCGGCGTGCGTGTCGTGGGTGCTGACCGAGCGCACCTACCGGCGCGATCCGCCGGCGCTGACCGGGGTGATGACCGCAGCGTTCGCCGTGAAGATGCTGTTCTTCGGCGCCTACGTCGCGGTGATGTTGAAAGTGGTCGGGCTGCATCCGATACCGTTCGTCGTGAGCTTTACGGGTTACTTCATCGCCTTGTATCTGACCGAGGCCCTTTTGATGCGCCGCCTGTTTGCGGGCGGATAACACGATGCTGGTCCAGGAAGTTCAGGAACATGGCGCCGCGGCCGCCGAGGCCGCACACGGCGTCGCCGAGAAATTCGACGCCGGCGAGGTGATCATCCATCACGTCGCCAACAGCCCGATCAGACGAGCCGCTGATCCACCTGCCGACGCATTCTCGGCATCGACTTCTCGGTCACCAAGCACGTCCTGATGCTGTGGCTGGTCGCGGCCACGGTGTTCCTCGTCGTCACCTGGATGGTGCGGCGCTACCTGAAGCAGGATCGGCTGATCCCGACCGGCGCGATGAACGGCCTCGAAGCGATGGTCGAGTTCGTGCGCGACGAGATCGTGCAGCCGAACGTCGGCAAGAAGTGGGTCGGCACCTGGGCGCCGCTGATCCTGACGCTGTTCTTCTTCATCCTCGGCGCGAACGCGATCGGCCTGATTCCGATCTTCGACGTCATCGGCCTGGTCGATCACTACGTGCTGCACACCGGCGAGCACTCGTTCGTCAAGCAGCTGCTGCACGGCGGCACCACCGCGACCGCGAACTTCAACGTCACCGCCGCGCTGGCGACCGTCACCTTCGGCGCGATCATTCTCGCCGGCGTCGCTGGCTCACGGCTTCGTCAAGCACTGGGTCAACCTGGTGCCGCACGGTCTCGCCTGGCCGATCTACATCCTGCTCATCCCGATCGAAGTGATGGGCATGTTCGTCCGGCCGTTCGCGCTGACGATGCGACTCGCGGCGAACATGACCGGCGGCCATATCGCCATCCTGGCGATCCTGTCGTTCGTGTTCCTGTTCACCGAGATGTTCGGCACCGCGCTCGCCGGCATCGGCGTCGGCTTCGCCGTGTCGGTGCCGCTCGCGGCCCTCATCTCGATGCTCGAGATCATCGTCGTGCTGGTACAGGCGTACGTATTCACGCTCTTGACGGCCGTGTTCATCGGCATGGCCATTCACGTTCATCACTGAGAAACTTTACGGAGGGATAGACGAATGACTGGAAGTCTGCATTATTTCGGCGCTGCGCTCGGGCTGGGGCTGATCGTGATCGGCGCGGCGATGGGGATTGGCCGGTTCGCGTCGGCGGCAGCCGAGAGCATCGCCCGCCAGCCGAGCGCGGCCGACAAGATCACCGGCGCGGTGAACCTGCCGCTGTTCCTGCTCGAAGGCGTCGCGATTCTCGCGGAAGTCTTCGTCCTCCTGATCGTGCTCTTGAAGTAGCGCGTTCGCGAGGTGCAGGGTGCAACTGCATTCGCGAGCGTGCAGGGTGCACGTGCATGGTGCAGCTGATACTGATAGCTGATAGCTGATAGCCGAGAGCTTGATTGTATGGATAACCCGTTAGTCCAGACCGATCCGGGGCTGTTCATCTGGACGATCCTCACGTTCCTGGTCCTGCTGACGCTGCTGGCGAAGTTCGCCTGGACGCCGCTGCTGCAGGCGCTCGAGACCCGCCAGAACGCGATCCGCAAGTCGCTCGACGATGCGCAGCAGGCGAAGCAGGAGCTGGAGCGGCTGAACGCCGAGTCGGCGCAGATCATCAACCGCGCGCGGGTCGAGGCGGAAGCGATCATCACGCAGAGCCGGTCGGACGGCGACCGGCTGCGCGAAGAGATCCGCGCCAAGGCGCGGACCGAAGCCGACCACATCGTCAAGAACGCCGAGCGCCAGATCCAGCTCGAGACCAGCCGGGCGCTCGAGCAGATCCGACGCGAAGCGGTCGAGCTGTCGGTGATGATCGCGTCGAAGATCATCCAGCGGAACCTCACGCGGGAAGACAACGAGAAGCTGATCGACGAGGCGCTCAAGCAGGTCGAAGGGCGCCGCCACTAAAGAGTCGTCTTTTCATCGACGTACCCCTCTGCAGCCGGGATCCACGGAGTAGGATTCAAGCCAACCAAAAACTTGAATCCCGGCTGAACCCCCGCCAGCGACCGGATCCGAACACCACCTAAACGATTGCAAGGGCAAGGGTTCGGTGTTAACGTTTCGATCCTGCCCTGAGCACGTAGTTTGCCTGTAAGGTTCTCAACCACCTGTCGAAAATGCACGCTGCGCGCGCAGTGTGCCCAATCGGGTATTTCTCAGTCGGACAGTCCACTGAGCAAGGAGGAAGCGTTCATGAAGCGTCGAGGGTTCCCTCTGGTCGTCGCGCTGCTGGCCGTGTGCCTGCTCGCGTCGGCCAACGCGTTCGCGCAAGGCGGCGGTGCGAGCACCACCGGATCGATCAACGGCAAGGTCGTTGACAGCAGCGGCGGCGTGCTTCCCGGCGTCACGGTCTCGGCCACCAGCCCCTCGGCGATGGGCGTGCAGACGTCGGTCACCGACACCGGCGGCAACTACCGCTTCCCGGCGCTGCCTCCCGGCACCTACACGGTGACCTTCGAGCTGCCCGGCTTCAACACCCTGAAGCGCGAGAACATCCAGATCGCGATGGGCTTCACCGCGGCGGTGAACGTCGAGCTCGCGGTCGCGTCGCTGCAGGAGACGGTGACGGTCACCGGCGACTCGCCGGTCATCGACACCTCCGCCACCCGCGTGCAGCAGAACTTCAAGCTCGAGGCGCTGCAGGAAATCCCGAACTCGCGCGACCTGTGGTCGCTCCTGGCGGTGACGCCGGGCGTGTCGATGCAGCGCATCGACGTCGGCGGCAACCGCGCCGGCACGCAGACCGACCTACACGGCGTACGGCTACTCGCGGCCAGAACCGCGTGCTGGTCGAGGGCATCAACACGACCGAGGGCACCGCGGGCGCCGGCTTCTACGTCGACTACGGCTCGTTCGAGGAAGTGTTCCTCGGCACCGTCGGCGCAGGGCGCGGAGATGCCGACCCCGGGCGTGCAGAGCCAGATGCTCGGCAAGTCGGGCGGCAACAAGTTCCAGGGCGAGATCTACCAGGACTACGAGAACAACTCGCTCATCGCCGAGAACATCGAAGGCAACCTGCCGGAGAAGTTCCTCTTCGGGCCGACCAACCCGAGCGGCATCCGCCTGCACAGCAACGAGACGCAGAAGTACCGCGACTTCAACGTCGAACGTCGGCGGCCCGATCAAGAAGGACAAGGTCTGGTGGTACTTCTCGTACCGCAACCAGAAGACCTCCGTCGGCCAGCCGAACTTCATCGGCGGCATCTCGGGCACGCTGTTCGACACCAAGCTGTGGAACCCCTCGGGCAAGACGACCTATCAGATGAACAAGAACAACAAGCTGATTGGCTACTACCAGTGGGGCCAGAAGGAGCAGCCGAACCGCCTGCCGTCGGCGACCAACAGCTACGACAACCTCGGCGCGACGCTGTCGCAGCTCTCGGGCAGCTGGATCTACAAGGGTGAGTGGAACGGCACGGTCAGCAACAATGTCTACGTCGAGGCGCGCTACGGCGTGTTCGGCTACTACTTCCCGCTGATCGCGAACACCGACAGCGACGCGCACCAGGTCGTGAACGCGCAGCTGGCGCAGTACTTCAACGCCGACCAGAAGGAGCAGCCGATCGGCAGCGCCGCCAGGCGACCGGCTCGATGACCTACTTCAAGGACGGCCTGCTCGGCGGCTCGCACAACTTCAAGTTCGGCGGCGAGCTGATGCTCGAGACCGGCTGGCAGGGCTACCTGCAGCGCTACGGCGGCAACATCCGCGAGAACATCGGCAGCAACGGCCTGCCGAGCAACGTCATCATGGCGGCGCCGACGGCGACCGCTGTCGGCTCGCTCGGCGACGGCCCGAACGGCAACCTGCTCAGCGTCAACAAGGTCAACACCTACGACGCGTTCGTCACCGATCAGTTCACGATCGGCCGGGTGACGATGAACCTCGGCGTCCGCTGGGACTACTACGACGTCTACACGCCGGATCAGACGCCAGCTCGCGCACACGTTCCCGAGCGGCCTGGCGATCGCGGCGAAGACGTTCCCCGAGACGCACTATCGTCAAGTGGAACGGCGTCGTGCCGCGCCTCGGCGTGAGCTACGACCTGCTCGGCACCGGCAAGACCGTGCTGAAGGCGAACTGGGGCCTCTACAAGTTCAACCCCGGCGTCACGCTCGCGTCGGATGCCAACCCGAACCAGGCCGAAAAGACGGTCACCTATCAGTGGCTCGACAACAGGGTCTGCACCGGCTGCATCCCTGGCGACAAGATCTACCAGGCTGGCGAAGAAGGCACGCTGACCGCCAGCGCGCTCGAAGGCACGGTCGGCGTCGATCCGAACCTCGAGCAGCCCACCTCGACGCAGGCGACCGCCTACATCGAGCAGCAGATCACCGAAGGCGTCGGCGCGCGCGTCGGCTTCGTCTACCTCGAGCGTCAGCAACCAGACCGGCATCTTCCAGCCGAATCGTCCGATCAGCGCCTACACGGTGCCGTTCTCGGTCGCCGACGTCGGCGTCGACGGCGTTGCCGGCACGGGAGACGATGCGCAGCGGACGTTCTTCGGCATCCCGAACGCGCTGATCGCGAACTGCGCGGGCCTCACCTCGCCGACCGCGAGCTGCCAGTTCCCGGCGAACCAGGTGGTCATGAACCGGCCGAACGACGGCCAGTACAAGACCCTCGAGTTCTCGGTGAACAAGCGCCAGAGCAACAACTACTCGGTCAACGCCGGCTTCGGCTACACCTGGCAGCACGACTTCCCGCGCGGCTTCCCGAACACGCCGAACGCGCCGGTCGACTACGACTTCCGGTCGATGGGCTTCAAGCTGGCCAGCACCATCAACGCGCCGTGGGGCATCAACGTGAGCCCGCTCTACCGCTACCAGCTGGGCGCGAACTATGCGCGCCAGTTGACGCCGTCCTCGCCGGCCTCGTGCGCCTGCACCTACAGCGCGGCGAACGGGGGCCCGGCGAGCGGTCCGAACGCCTCGGCGCTGACCAACAACGTCGCCTACGTGTCGGACTACAACGCCTTCGCGCAGGACAACATCAGCGTCTTCGACGTCCGCGTCGAGAAGACGGTGAGGCTGGGCAACGCCGCCCGGATCCGGCTGTTCGTCGACGGCTTCAACCTGTTCAACGCCTACGCCGCCGAGACGATCAGCTTCAGCACCGGCACCGCGTTCGAGCAGCCGACGGCCATCCTGGCGCCGCGCACGGGCCGGGTGGGCTTCCGGTTCATGTGGTAAGAAGAGAAGGCTGGAAGGCTGGAAGGTCAGAAGGCTGGAAGGTCAGAAGGCTGGAAGGTTAGAAGGCTGGAAGGTTAAAGGCTAGAAGATCGGGCCGGGTGGGTGTCATCCCACCCGGCCATTTTTTTGGTTTGCCTCCGGCCCGATCACTCCAACTGGTTGGATTCGCTCATCTTTTGCCCGACAAACACGCTGGCCGGGCTGTCAAAAGTGGTAAGCTTCCCGCCCATCATTGCGATTTTGAACGGCGTTTGTAGTACTTCAAGGAGGGTTCGATGAGGCGTCGGTTAGGACTTTTTGTACTGTTGGCGGCATTCTGTGCCGTTGCGGCGCCAGCGCTGGCGCAGATCGATCAAGGCCGTTTCACGGGAACGGTTACCGACGCGCAGGGCGCGGTGCTGCCCGGCGTCACCGTCACGGCGAAATCGCCGTCGCTCATGGGCGTGCGCACCACCGTCACCGAAGGCGACGGCAAGTACTCGATCGCCTCGCTTCCCTCGGGCCCGTACGAACTGACGTTCGAGCTCTCCGGCTTCCAGACCTTCACGCGCCAGGGCGTCATCCTCGGCCATCGGCCAGATTCTGACCATCGACGGCCAGCTGCAGGTGGCGTCGCTGCAGGAATCGGTGACGGTCACCGGCGCCTCGCCGGTCGTCGACATGCAGTCGTCGAAGGTCGGCACCGACTTCACCACCGACAAGCTGGTCGGCGTGCCGACCGCGACCGACGTGTGGGCCGTGCTCGGCCAGGCGTCGGGCGTGCGCATGAACGGCTTCGACGTCGGCGGCAGCCACAAGAGCCAGCAGACCGGCTACGAGAGCTTCGGCATCCGCAACCAGAACCGCGTGCTCAACGACGGCGTCGACACGACGGAAGGCACCGGCGGCGCCGGCTTCTACGCCGACTTCTTCGCCAACGAGGAAGTCGCGGTCAGCGCGGCCGGCGGCGACGTCGAGATGAACTCGCCCGGCTCGGCGGTCGTGAACACGATCAAGAGCGGCGGCAACAAGTTCAAGATGCTCAACAACCTCACCTATCAGCAGGAATCGTTCGTGGGGGACAACAACAGCGACCGGCGCTGAGCCGCGCGCGGCTACACCGGCCAGCCGAACATCAAGTTCTGGGAAGGCCACACCGACATCGGCGGCCCGATCAAGACGCGACAAGGTCTGGTTCTTCGTCGCCTACAACCACTTCAAGATCGACAAGCAGATCTCCGGCGTGCCGCGCAACATCGCCACCGACCTCGGCCTCTTCGACAACTTCGTGACCAAGGAAACCTGGAAGGTGTCGCAGAAGGACACGGTCGTCGGCTACTACCAGTGGGGCCGGAAGCAGAAGCCGAACCGCGGCCTGTCGGCGACCGTGTCGCCGGAAGCGGCGCAGCCGCAGGACAGCGTCTCCTGGGTCTACAAGGGCCAGCACTCGCGCGTGTGGACGCAACCGCCTGTTCACCGACGTCAAGGTCAACCTGTTCGGCTACGACTTCCCGCTTGGCGTCAAGGCCGACTACAAGACGCAGCCGCCGCGCCTCGACACCGGCACCAACTTCACCAGCGGCGCCGCGTGGGACGCGTTCGACCTCGCCCGCCAGAAGCCGCGCGGTCACCGCGCAGTCGACCTACTACGTGCCGGCCGGCGAAGGGCAGCCACGACCTCAAGGTCGGCTTCGAGTACCTGCTCGACATCGCCAAGTACGCGGTTGACGGCCGCTCGGGCCCGATCCAGTACCGCGACCTGAACGGCGCCACGAACGAGATCCGCTTCGTCGACGTCGGCGACAATGCCGGCTCTGGGTTCGACGCTGGCGGGGTTCGAACGATCGCGACCAGCGCTACGCCGGCTACGTCCAGGACCGCTGGAACCCGAACAACCGCGTCACCATCACCGCCGGCGTCCGCTGGGACTACCAGCGTCCGTACTACCTGGACGGCAAGCGCGATCCGCTCATCAAGGACGTGCTGACCGCGTCCAGCGGCTCGCTCGCCGGCCAGCCGATGTTCGCTGGCGCAGACGACGCCGGGCCAGTCGCATCTTCACGCAGCAACTCGTTCGCGCCGCGCCTCGGCGTCAGCTACGACGTCACCGGCAAGGGCAACACGGTGCTCAAGGGCTTCTACGGCCGCTACTACTTCAACTACGCCGATTCGTTCGGCCCGTTGAACCCGGGCGGCGCCAACTACAAGACGTTCCGGTTCCTCGACCAGAACGGCAACCGCCGCTACGACGGCCCGTCCGAGCTCGGCGCTGCTGTCCACCTCGTCGGGCGGCACGTCGACGACCGTGGACCCGGACATGAAGAAGCCGTACGCCGACGAGTACGACCTCTCGATCGAGCGGCAGTTCTGGGGCGAGTCGTCGGTGCGCGTCGCCTACGTGCGCAAGAACACCGCACAACGAGTTCGCGACCATCAACGTCGCGCGTGAAGGGCAGTTCACGGTGCCGACCAACGTCACCGTCGACATCCGCGACTTCGTCAACGGCATCACCGGCCGGCAGACGCTACACGCTGATGGACATCCCGGCCGGGCTGCCGACGCGCAACGTGATCGACCAACGTGCCGGACGGCAGCTACAAGTACGACACGCTGCAGTTCGCGTTCAACAAGCGGTTCGGCAGCGGCCTGTTCATCCAGAGCAGCTTCGACTACCAGTGGCGCGACGAGCTGCGCGGCGGCGCGGCAGTCGACCACCGACAGCACGGCCACGCTGAGTCGCCCCGAGCGGCAGCCCGCTCAACTCCGATCCGATCACCGATCGGCTACTTCCAGAACGTCTTCCCGCAGGTCTCGAACCGGCAGGAGAGCACCAACTGGCAGGGCCGCGCGATCGCCCGCTACGTCTTCAAGTACGACATCGGCGTCGCCACCAACCTGCGCGTCCAGAGCGGCTACGCCTACTCGCGGATCATCGCGGCCACGCTGCCGAACGCGGGCGCGGTCCGCTTCTACTCCGAGGACATCAACAACAACCGCTCGGACACGGTGCCGATTCTCGACCTGCGCATCGACAAGGCGTTCCGGGTCGGCAGGTACCGCTTCACCGGGATGTTCGACGCGTTCAACCTGACGAACTCGGACGCGGTGACCAACTTCAACCTGACCAACGGCGCCTCGTACAACCAGATCATCGCGGCGCTCGATCCGCGGACGCTGCAGTTCGGCCTGCGGTTCGACTTCTAGAACGAAACGACCGTCGATACGACAAAGCGCCGGGTGGCATCTGCCGCCCGGCGCTTTTTTGCGATCGCAGGACGTTCAGCGCACTGGCACCTCGAACGCAGAGCTCGCAGAGCACGCAGAGCTCAGATCTGTTCTCTGCGATCTCAGCGGTCTCTGCGTTCCAGCATGGCCTGCGGTCGAATCAACGCGCCAGCGAGCGGCTCGATCCTCCGGATGTCGGCGTCGTAGCGGCTGCGCGGCGCCTCGCGGACGAAGCGTTCCAGGTAGGGCCGCGCCTCGTCGCGGCGGCCGGCTTTCGCCAGCACCGTGCCCAGGTTGTAGAGCGCGTCGTACATCCGCGGATTCAGCTGCGAGCGCGGTCTTCCACGAGGCAATCGCGTCCGCCTCGCGCCCCTGGCGCAGCTGCACGGCAGCGAGCGCGTTGTGCGCGCTGGCCAGGCGCGGATCGAGCGCCAGCGCCCGCGTCAGGTCCGTCGGCGGCGCCGTTCAGGTCGCCAGCCGCCATCGCGTCGATCGCCAGGTTCTCGTACGCCTTCGCCGAGGTCGGATCGAGCTCCAGCACCTTCCGGAACGCCGCCCGCGCGTCTGCGTGCCGCCCCTGCCGCGCGCGAACGACACCGAGGCAGTTGTAGGCCTCGGCATAATCGGGGTGCGCAGCCAGCACCGCCTCGAGCAGCGCGGCCGACTTGTCGAGCGCGCCGCTTTCCTGCAGGTAGCCGGCGAGCACGACCATCATGCTCTGATCGGCGATGCCGCGCCGGACGACGCCTTCGAGTGTCGCGATCGCGCCGGCGAGATCGCCGGTGTCGCGCTGCATCGAGGCGAGCACGCCGTGCGCGGTCGTGAAGTCCGGGTGCGCCTGGACGATGGCGCGGACCGCGTCAATCGCCGCCGCGCCTGCGCCCTCGCGGAACGACGCCAGCGCACGATCGAGATCGCCGGCCGCCGGCGATCAGCCTCTTCGGGTCGTCGGCCTCGGTATGTGCGCGCGTCGCGGGATCGGCCGTCGAAGTCACGTAGCCGAGCGCCTGCAGCCGCTGACGCGCCTCGCTGTCGAGCGAGCTGCGCGAGGCTGGCGCCGCACGGCTCGCGAACTCGCCGGAGCGCTGGCGGAGCAGCGCGCCGAGCACACGCGCGCGCTCGGCGTCGCGTGTAAACAGGTTCGTGGCCTCGCCCGGATCGCGCGCGAGATCGTAGAGCTCCGGAATCGGCAGATCGATCAGCTTGAACGCGCCGCTGACGATGCCGGTGAGCGGCGCCCAGTTGCGCGTCAGGTTCGCGTCCATCGCCTCGATGTAGGCCGGCGGCGCCTGCGCGTCGGCCTCCCCGGCGTTGACTGCCGCGAGCATCGAGCGTCCTTCGAATGCCGGCGGAACCGCGACGCCGAGCAGATCGGCCGCGGTCGGCGCGAGATCGACCAGCCGCGTCAGCCCGTCGTACGACCGCCCGCCAATTCGATTGCCCGCCCACACCAGCGCCGGCACCTTCATCGTCGATTCGTAGACGAAGACGCCGTGCGTCGCCTCGCCGTGCTCGCCGAGGCTCTCGCCGTGATCGGCGGTGAACACGATCAGCGTCCGCTCCAGCTCACCCGCCGCCGACAGACGATCGAGCAGCGCGCCAATCGATGCGTCGGCGTAGGCGACCTCGCCGTCGTACGGCTCGTGCCGCGAAGCGTATGGCTCTGGCGCGCGGTAGGGAGCGTGGGGATCGTAGAGATGGACCCAGGCGAACCAAGGCATTGCGGATTGCGGATTGCGGATGGCGGATTGATTGTCGGATTGTGGTTTTGCGTGAGTCCATTCGCCGCGGCCGCGGCGCGACGACCTCCTCCGCGCGGCGTTCGGGCTCTTCGCCGGCCGCCCCCTCCCCGTAGCGATCGTCGTAGACGTCGAAGCCGCGCGCCAGGCCGAAGCGTGCGTCGAGCACGAAGGCGCCGACGAATGCGCCGGTGCGATACCCCGCCGCCTTGAGCACGGTCGCCAGCGTCGGCAGGTTGTCGCCGAGTCGAAACAGGCTGTTGTTGCGGACGCCGTGCACCGGCGGCGACGCCGACGTCAGCAGCGAGGCGTGCGCCGGCAGCGTCAGCGGGGCGCTCGTGTACGCCCGCGTGAAGCGCAGCCCTTCGGCGCCGAGCCGATCGAGTCGCGGGGTCAGGCCTCGAGTGCTGCCGAACGCGCCGACGCGATCCGCTCGAAGCGTGTCGATGGTGACGAGGAGGAGGTTGCAGCCGCGGCAGCTCGCGCTTGCCAGCGCCGGCAATCGCGGCGGCCGCATCCGCCAGACGCCGACCGCGCCGAGCGCGACGAGGACAGCGGCGGCGACGGCTGCCTGGAGCCGCCCGCGGCTCATGGTTGGTCGGGCTTGCCCGCGATCCCGACCGCCCGCACCGCTCCGTGCGGCACCTTGGTGCCGATCTGCAGCGCGCCAGCGTCCTGCGTCGCGTATTCGATCACCAGCTCGCTCTGGAGCCGCCGCTGCAGCCCCTCGAGCGACGCGTGGTAGCCGCTCGCCGAGAAGACGCGATCGTAGGCGCCGCGCGTGCGGTCGACGAGGGCCTGCAACAGCTCCTGGAGTCCGAGCGCCGCCTCCGCCGCGCGGTCGGTCGTGAAGTTGCGCCGGCCGCGCACGTTGCCGAGCCGGCCGCTGGCGCCGATGGCCCGCATCTCCACCACGTGGACGATCGAGCGGCTGCCGAGCACCTGGTCGAAGACCTCGCGCGGCGTGCGGTTGCTCTGGTCGTTGCCGCCGGCCGAGACGACGACGATCATCGCCACCGCCGGCTCCTTCGCCCGCAGCGCGCGCCCGGCCTCGATGATCGCGTCGAGCACGTGACTTTCACCTTCCGGCAGCGCGAACAGCTGGTCGACGGCGCGCTCGAGGCGCGTCGTGTTGCGGGTGAAGTCTTCGACCCGGTAGGCGCGATCGCCGAACGTGTAGAGCGCGACGTCCCGGCCCGACATCCGCGCGATCAGGTGCTTCACCGCCTTGCGCATCTCGCTGAACTCTGTCCGCGCCGCCATCGAGGTGTCGACGAGGATGGCCACCGGATACTCCGCCGGCTTCGCCGACAGCGTCTCGCACGGCGTCGTCCCCTCCTGCAGCACGAAGTCGTCGGCCTCGAGGCCGACAACCGGCGCGCCGTCGGTGTCGACGACGCTCGCCAGGACGAAGCGGCTGGTCGACTGCATCGGCGCGACGGCCGCCGCGAGCAGCAGCCAGAGGATGCGGGCTGTCATTTGGGTGCCACTCCCAGGCCTCTGACGCGCGCGCCGAGCACGCGGGTACCGACCTTCACGTCGACCGGCTTCGAGCCGACCGGGACCAGATACTCGATCATCATCTCCGCGTTCATGCGATCGGCCAGGCGATCGAGCGCGGCCTGATACGACGCCGCCGCGTAGACGGTGGTGAACTCGCCGTGCGTCTGCTGCGCCAGCGCGCGGATCGGCGGCCGCGGCGCGGCCGCCGCGGCGGCGGGGCCGGGACGGTTGGCGATGATGTGCACCGCCGCACCGCTGTCGATGATCGGCGCGCTCAACTCCTCGAGCGTTCCCGTGCTCGCATCGTCCGCAACGGCCGAGATGATGACGATCGCCGAGAACAGCGCGCCGGTTTCCTTGATCCGCTCGCCCGCGAGCGCGGCGCCCTGCAGGATCGCGCTCGGCGCGCCGGCCTGGGCGGTGACGGCGTCGAGCTTCTCCATCACCACCTCGCGCTCGTCTTCGAACGAGGTCAGGATGGCGGGCTTCTCGCCGAAGGTGCCGATCGCGATCGGCCGCTGGCCGACGCGCTCGATGAAATGCGCCGCCGCCTTGCGCATCAGCGCGAAGTCGCCGCGCGGATCGTCGCCGGTGTCGAGCAGCACGATGATCGGATAGTCGGCGGGCCTGATCGAGAGCACCTCGCGCGTCTGGCCGGCCTCCTGGATGACGAAGTCGTCGGCGCCGACGTCGACCAGCGGCCGGTTCGCCTGATCGGTCACGGCCGCGAGCGCAACACGGCTTTCGCCGGTCTGCTGGCCGGCCGCGGCCGGTTGAGCCGCCGATCCGACCAGAACGGCGAGCGCGAGGAACAGCGAAGTCACACCATCGCGCATTTTATAGGAACGGATCGACATCTGAAGGCGCGGCGAACCGGACGCGCCGGAACCGGGACAGTCGCAGGCGCGGCGTCCCGGAAATTGGATAAGCGCCGCCGCCGTCGATGCCGCCGCGGCGACCGAACCAGATTGACATATATCGTACGAGTTATGATGCCCGGTAGGGAACGGCCTTCAAGCCGTTCCAACAGTTAAAGGGTTTCGGATTTTCGAACGCGATACGCGTTGAACGATAAGCAGAGGAGCGTTCGCATGACTTGTCAGATCGGCAAGCGCACGGTGTGGCTCGCGGCGTTGTTCGTCGCGCTCGCGTGCGCCTCGACCGCGTCGGCGCAGGTCTTCACCGGCCGCATCGACGTGACGATCGAGGACTCGACCGGCGGACGCCTGCCCGGCGTCACCGTCGAGCTCACCGGCCCGGTGAACCAGACCCAGGTGAGCGACGCACAAGGGCTGGCGCATTTCCTGAACCTGCCGGTCGGCATCTACGCCATCAAGGCGGACATCGCCGGCTTCAATCCCTATTCGAACAGCACGGTGCAGGTGGTGAGCGGCGGCAGCACGCCGCTGTCGATCAAGCTCGCGGTCGCCGGCACCACCGAGACGATCGACGTCACCGCGGCGACGCCGCTCATCGACATCAAGCGCGACACGACGACGACCAACGTGTCGATCGAGGAATTGCAGAACATCCCGAGCTCGCGCGACCCATGGGTCGTCATGCAGACGGTGCCGACCGTCTACATGGACCGGGTGAACGTCGGCGGCGCCGAGTCGGGGCAGCAGTCGAACTACAACGCCAAGGGGGCGCAGGACCGCGACAACACCTGGAGCATCGACGGCGTCCCGGTGACCGACATGGGCGCGACCGGCGCGTCGGCGTTCTACTACGACTTCGACAGCTTCCAGGAGATGGCGATCACCACCGGCGGCGCCGACGCGCAGAACCCGACCGGCGGCGTGCAGCTGAACATGGTGCTGCGCAAGGGCACCAACACGCCGCATGCCAGCGCCCGCTATTACTTCGAGAACGACGCGCTGCAGGCGGTGAACATGTCGCCGGAGCTCGCCGCGGCGCTCGGCAACACCACCGGCGAGGGCAACCGCACCGACAAGTACGACGACTACGGCTTCGACCTCGGCGGCCCGCTGCTGCGCGATCGCGTCTGGATCTGGGGCACGATGGCGAGGACCAACATCAACCTGCTGACCCTGACCGGCGATCTCGACAAGACGACGTTCAAGAACTGGGCGCTCAAGGCCGACGGCCAGTTGAACAAGAGCATCCGCGGCAACTTCACCTACTACGAGAACAACAAGGATGAAGAACGGCCGCAGCGTCGGCCCGACGCGGCCGCCTGAAACCGCCTGGAACCAGACCGGCCCGACCCAGTACTACAAGGGCGAGGGCAACTTCGCCGCCGGCTCGCGGCTGTTCGCCTCGGCCAAGGTACGCCCACGTCGAAGGCGGCTTCCTGCTGGCGCCGGTCGGCGGCCTGCGCCAGGACTACTACATCGACGACGGCGGCGTCGCGCACAACACGTTCTACCAGTATCAGAGCACCCGGCCGCAGGACTACATCGGCGGCGACGCCAACTACTTCGCCGGCAAGCACGAGGTGAAGTTCGGCGGCGCGTGGCGCTCGACGCCGGTGACCACCGATCAGATCTGGCCGGCGAGCCACCTGATTGCCAGCTGGGACGGCTACCCGAACATGTTCGTCCAGGTCGCGCGCGACTTCCAGGCGGCCACCGACGCGAACTACTTCAACGTGTTCGTCACCGACACCATCTCGCTCAACCGGTTGACGATCATCGGCGGCGTCCGCTTCGATCGCCAGGAGTCGTCGCTCGGCGCCGCCTCGGTTCCCGGGGTGCCCGGCATCCCGATCATGCCGGCGCTCAACGCCCCGGCGGTGAAGGGCGTCTACAAGTGGAGCAACCTCACGCCGCGCGTCGGCTTCACCTACGCCGTCGACGAGGATCGCAAGACGGTGGTGCGCGGCAGCTACGCGATGTTCGCGTCGCAGCTGCGGCGGCGACGAGGCGAAGTTCGTGTCGCCGATCCAGTACTCCTACGCCTACTACAACGCCGTCGATCAGAACAGCGACGGCGTCGCGCAGATCGGCGAGATCCTGTTCAACCAGGGGCTGCAGGGCTACAGCGGGTTCGATCCGACCGACCCGGCGCGTCTCTCGACCGTCAACACCGTCGATCCGAACGTGAAGGCGCCGCTCACCCACGAGCTGCTGTTCGGCGTCGACCGCGAGATCGTGCCCAACTTCGCCGTCAGCGCGACGTTCACCTGGCGCCGGATGCTCGACCTGCTGTGGGATCCGCTGACCGGCGTGCGCTCGTCCGACTACAACGCCGCCGGGACGCTGACCGAGAACCTCGGCACCTTCGGCACCTTCACCGTGCCGCTCTACGCGCTGCGCGCCGCGGCGGTGCCCGCCGGGCGGCGGCCAGACCGAGACCAACCGCGAGGGCTACCATCAGCGCTACTGGGGCCTCGAGTTCAGCGCCGTCAAGCGGCTGTCGAACAAGTGGATGGCGCGCTTCGGCTTCTCGACCAACGACTGGCGCGAGTACTTCGACGACGCATCGGTCTCGATCATCGATCCGACGCAGAGCGCCGGCGCCGGCGATCACGCAGGCGCGCGAGTTCGTCGGCCCGCAGGTCGACGGCGGCCTGGTGGTGCGGCGGTCGGCCGGCAGCGGCAAGAGCAACTCGTATCCTGGTCGCGCCGAAATATCAGATCGTCGCCAACGGCGCGTACCAGGGGCCGTGGGGGCTGAATTTCGCCGGCAACCTGGTCACGCGCCAGGGCTACGCGGAGCCGTTCTTCCGCAGCAACGTGGTCACCGGCGACCCGCTCGGCCGCAAGACGGTGCTGCTCGTCGACAACGTCGACGACTTCCGCCTGCCGGCGGTGACCTCGCTCGACGCGCGAATCGAGAAGAAGTTCACCTTCGGCAAGGCGGCGATCGCGCTCGACTTCGACGTCTTCAACGTGCTGAACTCGGGCACCGTGCTCGGCAACCAGTACGACTCGCGACTCACCGGCCCGACCGGGTTCGGGCAGGTCCTCGAGATCATGAATCCGAGGATCGCGCGGCTTGGGGCGCGGTTCTTCTTCTAGCGGCGCTTTGCTTTCTCGCGGCGCCAGTGAACTGGAACAAGAGATCAGGAGGTAAGGAGGCTCGTCTCTCTTGCCCACCTCGCTCGCGGCGGCGGCAGATGGACGCGCAGGCTCGCGTCTGCGTTGATGGCGGTTCGTCATTGTCGGCCGGCTCCGCCGGCCGACCTGCGGGAGCGTCGCGGTTCGCGCTAGAGAAACAGAAACTTCTGATCTCCTGATCTCCTGCCCTCCTGTTCAAACTCCCCGAAGCCGCAAGCTGTCCATGCCGCCGCGAAGAGATCGAGTATCCGGCGCCCGAAGAGATCATCCTCCTAGTCTCGCGAGCGCGGCTCTCGCGTCCGCGAAGCTCGGTTCGAGGCGGACGGCTTCACGGTACTCGTCGCGCGCCCGCGCCAGATCGCCCTTCGCCTCCGCGATCTGCGCCAGCCCGAAGTGCATCCGCGACGGCCGATAGCCCATGCGCAGCAGCGCCTCGAACTGCGGCTGCGCCACCGCGAACAGCTTCGTGCGCATCGCCAGGCTCGCGAGCCGCGCCCGCGCCTGCGGGTCGGACGGGTTGGCGCGAATCGCCGCGCCGTACTGTTCGATGGCCTCTTGCGTCCGTCCGCCGCGCTCGTAGATCTGCGCCCGCACGGTCGGGATGTCGCCGCTGCCCGGCTCGATGCCGCGCCGCCTCGTCGGCCTTCTGCAGCGCGCGGGCGGCATCGCCCTGCGTCAGGTATGCGCGCGCGGCTGAGAGCGCGGGCGCGGCGCTGCGCGGGTTGATCAGGCCGGCGGCGGCGTACTCGCCGAGCGCATTCTCGAACTCGCGCATCGCCGCGTAGGCGTCGCCCAAAAACAGGTGCAGCTCGTAGGAGCGGTCGTTCACCGCGAGCAGGCGCTTCAGCTGGGCGACCGCCGACGCCGGGTCGTTGCGCCCCAGCGCGTCCATCGCCCGGCTGATGCCGGCGCGGAAGGTCTCGGCGCTCGCGATCATGTCCTTCGGATCCGGCCCGCGGACGCCGGGCCCCGGACGCGCCGTCATGCCGACGTAGCCGAGGCTGCGCAGCCGCGCCAGCGTTTCAGCGTCCGGCTGCGGCGCCTCGACGATGGCGGCTGCGCCGAAGCCGCCGGCGATCTTCCTCAGCTCCGCCCCCATGCCGCTGGCCAGCGCGCCGCGCGAGTCGACGAGATTCCGCGCTTCCGCGGCATCGGTACGGAGGTCGTACAGCTCCGGCCGCGGCGCGTCGATGTACTTGCGTCCCTCGGCGCGGATCGACGTCAGCTCGCTCCAGCCGTAGTGCCACTTCGGGTACCAGGTCTCGGCGTAGGAGGGCGGCGGCTCGCGGCGCGGCTTCCCGTCGATGACCGCCGCGACGCTCTCGCCATCGCCGCGCGGCGCCGCAACGCCGGCGAGCGCCGCCACGGTCGGCAGCACGTCGATTGCGCGAACCTGTTCGGCGACGGTCCGCCCGGCGTGCGCCCGGCCCGGCAGGCGCAGGATCCACGGGATCCTGAGCGCGCCCTCGTAGAGGAACATGCCGTGCTCCTGCTCGCCGTGCTCGCCGAGGCTCTCGCCGTGGTCGGCGACAACCGCGATGAGGGTGCGATCGAGGCGGCCGCTGCGCTCGAGCGCCGCGATCAGCCGGCCGATGCAGGCGTCGACGTAGGCAATCTCGCCGTCGTAGGGCGACGCCGCGAAGCGCGCGTCGAACGGCGCCGGCGGCTCGTACGGCGCGTGCGCGTCGTAGAGGTGCACCCAGGCGAAGAACGGCTGCGCCCCGCCGGTGCCGAGCCAGGCGAGCGCGGCGTCGACCACCGCATCGCCGCGCCGCTGCACCTGCAGCTTCTGGCTGTCGCTGAAACCGGGGAAGTCGGCGTCGAAGGTATCGAACCCCTGCGCGAACCCATACGCCGCCGAGACGATGAACGAGCCGACGAAGCCGCCGGTGCGATAGCCCTTCCCCTTGAACAGCTCCGCCGCCGTCGTCACCGTCTCGGGCACCGGCGTCGTCGCGTTGTCGCGGACGCCGATGCGCGCCGGGTAGAGGCCGGTGAGGAGCGCCGCGTGCGCCGGCCCCGTGAGCGGCGCCTGTGTCGTCGCGTCGGCGAAGCGCACGCCCTCGCGTGCGAGGCGATCGAGCACCGGCGTCGACGCCTTGCCGTAGCCGTAGGCGCCGATCCGATCGGCGCGGACCGTGTCGAGGGTGATCAGCAGGACGTTGGGCGGCGACTGGGCGTCGGCGCCCGGCCAGGCGACGGTGCAGGCAAGAGCGCAGAGGCCGCAGAGAACGCAGAGGAAGACGCTGGATTTCTCTCGTGCTCTGCGAGCTCTGCGTTCAATTCGTGGCTGGTCGCTGCGGCGCCGTCGAGTGCATCACTGCGTCGCGTGCGCGCGCGGCTTCGGCGTGTCGGCGAACGCGCGCCGCGCGTCGGCGCGGACTTCCTCGGCCCGCTGGCGATCGCCGAACATCGTGTAGAGCCGCGCCGCCAGCGCGTAGCTTTCCGGCGTCGGCGTCACGCGCAGCATGTCGGCGACCGTCTTCGCCGCGGCGTCCGGGTTGCCGCTCGCCTGGTAGAGCATCGCGAGGCCGCCGCGGGCGCGGGTGTTGTGCGGGAAGTACTTCAGCTCGGCGGCGAACTCCGCTTCCGCCTCGGCATAGCGCTCGAGCCGTCCGAGCGTGTCGGCGGCGTAGAAGTGCAGCTCGGTGATCTGCAGCGCGCCCGACTTCTTGAGCTCGGCGATCGCCTGGTCGAAGAGCGGCAGCGCCTCGTCGTACTTGCCCTGGTCGTAGAGCAGGCGCCCTTCGATGTAGAGCGGCAGCGGCAGGGTCGGATCCGCTTCGCGCGCCAGCGCCGCCTCCTCGCGCGCGGCTTCCGTGTCGCGCTTCGCGAGCGCGATCTTGGCGAGCATCTCGTGCGCCGACGCGCCGCGACCGCTTGTCGGCCGGCGCCGCGACCTCGGCCGCGAGCTTCGCGTGCTCGCGCGCCTCGTCGAGCTTGCGCAGCTTCAGCAGCGCCGCGGCGGCGCCGATGTAGGCGGTCGGCTCGGACGGCTTCAGCTCGATGAAGTGCTTGTAGGCGTCGACGGTCAGGTCGTGGCGATCGATGCGCGTCGCGAACACCGCGAGCTGGCTCCAGACGTCGGCCATCTCCGGATCGTCGCGGAGGATCTGCTGCAGCAGCGCGATCGCCTGCTGCCATTTCCGCTGGCCGGCGAAGTCGACCGCGGCGCGATAGCGCTCGAGGATCTCGCGTTTGTCCTTGGGATCCGGCAGCGTCTCGCCGGCGCTCGGTCGGCATGTCGGTCTGCGCGCCGACGTAGCCGAGCGCCTGCAGCCGCTCGCGCGCCTCGGCCGAAACCTCACCGGGCGCCTCGAATCTTCGCGCCGGCGGCGATCTCGATCGAGCGCGCCGCGCAGCGCCTGCCGCGCCTGCGGCCGCTCGCCGGCGATGTTGGCGCGCTCGTCGGCATCGCGCTCGCAGATCGTAGAGCTCCTCGCGCGGCGCCTTGATGTAGCGGTAGCGGTCGTCGGTAAGCGCCGTCAGCTCGCTCCAGCCGAAGTGATAGCGCGCGTAGAGCGCTTCCGAGTAAACCGAGGTCTCCGGCAAGCTGGCCGGTCCCCTCGAGCACCGGCTTCAGCGAACGGCCGCGGAAGCCGCCGGCGCCCGGCGCCTTCACCAGATCGAGGATGGTCGGCACCAGGTCGACGTGCTGGACGAGGTCGGCGACGCGACGCCCGGCGCCGACGTTGCTTTCCTGCTTGATGATCAGCGGGACGTGAATCGCTTCGTCGTAGACGAACAGGCCGTGCTCCTGCTCGCCGTGGTCGCCGAGCCCCTCGCCGTGATCGGACAGCAGGACGATCGTCGACCGGTCGTAGAGCTGATGCGACTTCAGGTAGCGCACGAGCCGGCCGACGAGCTCGTCGGTGTAGGCGATCTCGCCGTCGTAGGGCGCGTAGTCGGCGAAGCGCGCCGGCGGCGCGTACGGCTTGTGCGGCTCGTAGAGGTGCAGGAAGAGGAACGCGCGCGAGGTGCCGATCGATCCGAGCCATCGCTCGGCGATCGCCACCGACTCGGCGCCGTCGCGCTGGACCTGGCCGATCGACAGCTCCGGCGAGCTGGGCGGCATCTCGCCGTCGAAGAAGTCGAAGCCGCGGCGCGATGCCGGTTTCCTTGCGCAGCACATAGGCCGAGACGACGCCGCCGGTCGTGAAGCCGCGGTCGCGCAGCATCTGCGGCAGCAGCCGTTCGCTGTCCTTGATGGCGAAGCCGACGTTGTCGCGGACGCCGGTCTCGAACGGCAGCCGCCCCGACAGGAGCGACGCGTGCGCCGGCAGCGTCTGCGGCGCGTGCGAGTAGGCGCGCTCGAAGACGACGCCGTCGGCGGCCAGTGCGTCGATCGCCGGCGTCTTCACCTTCGCGTAGCCGTACGCCGGCAGGTGATCGGCCCGCAGCGTGTCGACCGAGATGACGATGATCGGACCGCTGACCGGCGCCGAGGCGCGCGCGTAGCGCCAGCCTCCCAGCGCGGCCAGGGTGGTTCCCAGCGCGGCGAGGAAGAGGATGAACGTGAATCGGACGGGACGCGACACTGTCAGGGACTAGGGATTAGGGAGTAGGGACTAGCAGGAGCAGAGGAGAAGGGGTCAGTGCGGATGCCTAGCGTCCTGTGCGCGACTCCCTGATCCCGACGCCCTACTCCCTGACGCGTTACTACTTCTTGAGCTGCTCGATGACGGCTTTGGCCTGCGTTGCTTCCGGCGAGGTCGGGTCGGCGGCGATCACCTGCTCCATCATCTTGATCGTGCCGTCCTTGTCGCCCTTGTTCAGCGCGACGAGCGCGAGCTTGAAGACCGGCTTGCCCCACGACGGGTCGGTCGCCATTGCCTTCTGGTACCAGGTCGCGGCCTCGTCGGTGTTGCCCTTGGCGAACTTCACCTCGCCGAGGTTGTAGAAGACCTCGCGCGACGGCTTCGGCCCTTCGGCGGCCTTGGTCAGCGTTTCTTCCGCCGCCTTGAGGTCGCCCTTCTCGAGGTTGGTCATGCCGATGCCGACAATCGCCTTGTCGTTGACCGGGTCGGTCTTCAGCAGTTCGTTGTACGCGGCGATCGCGTTGTCGTATTCCTTCTTGTTGCGGTAGGCGGCCGCGATCTGCAGGTTGATGACGCTGAGCGCCGGCGCCTTGGTCATGATCGCGCGGTAGGCGGTGATCGCCTGATCCCACTGCTGCGAGTTGTAGAGTTGATCGGCGGCGGCGAGGTCGGCCTGGAGATCCTTTGCCGCAAGGCCGCCGAGCGCGCCGGCGGGCGCGGCGGCGCCGCCCTTCTTCAGCGTAAAGGTGAGCGGCGGGTTCGGCGCGCCGATGGTCTGGACGTTCAGGCCGCCCGATTCAGGCGCGAAGCTCGGCGCCTGCGCGGTGAAATTCCAGCGGCCGGTGCGCAGGCCGATGATCGAAAACCGTCCCTTGTCGTCCGTCGTCGCCGTGAAGCTGCTCGGCGACGCGTTGGGATTCTCGGCCGTCACCGTGGCGCCCTTGATTGGCTGGCCGGCCTCGTCCTTGACGGTGCCCCCGACGCGGCCCGTTTGCGCGGCGGCGCCGCCCGCCAGCGCGGCCACGAACAATGCGGCCAGCACGCCGCGAGACAGATGGAGTCCGTAACGCATGCAAATTCCCCCTGAAAAATCCCGCTTTCACACCGCGTACGTCGTGTCCGGCTTCAGCCGGACCATCACGCTAAAGTAATGACTGCACTCAGTATATATTGAATCGCTTCCGTGAAAACCCTCGCCGCCGCGCTGCTCTGTTCCGCTCTCGTGCTCTCCGGCCCGGCCGGTGCGCAGGCGCCCGCGCCGGCGCCGGATTCGACGGCCGGCGTTCGCGCCGATTGCGCCGCTGGTCGAGGCCGCCATCGCACGCCGCGAGCTGCCCGGCGCGGTCGTGCTGGTGGGGCGCGGCGACCAGATCCTGTATCAGCGCGCCTTCGGCAAGCGGGCGGTCGTGCCGTCGGCAGAGGCGATGACGCTCGAGACGATCTTCGACCTGGCGTCGCTGACCAAGGTGGTGGCGACGACCACGAGCGTGATGACGCTGGTCGAGCGCGGCCGCGTCCGGCTCAACGATCCGGCGATGCTCTTCATCCCCGAGTTCGGCCGGTACGGGAAGAGCGCCATCACCGTTCGCCACCTGCTGACCCACACGTCCGGCCTGCGTCCCGACCTCGAGCTCGAGGCCGAGTTCAGCGGCGCCGACGAGGCGATCCGGCGCGCGGTGGAGGAAGTGCCGACCGCGCCGCCGGGCGAGCGGTTCATCTACAGCGACATCAACTTCTTCCTGCTTGGTGAAATCGTCCGCCGCGTCAGCGGCGAACGGCTCGACCAGTACGCGAAGGCGCAGATTTTCGATCCGCTCGGCATGAAGGACACGACGTTCCTGCCGCCCGAATCGTTGCGTTCGCGAATCGCGCCGACCGAGCGCTGCCGGCCGCTCGCCTGGCCGTGCGTTGCGCCAGGCGACGAGAGCGTGCCGTTCCTGCGCGGGATCGTCCACGACCCGACCGCGCGCCGGATGGACGGCGTCGCCGGCCACGCCGGGCTGTTCAGCACCGCCGCCGACCTCTCGCGTTTCTGCCGCATGTTGATGGCGGAGGGACGCCTCGGCGCGACGCGGATCCTCTCGCCGGCCACGGTCGCGCGAATGAGCTCGCCGTCGACGCCCGCCGGCATGCCGGCAGTGCGCGGGCTCGGGTGGGACATCGACTCGTCCTACTCCGCGAATCGCGGCGATCTGCTTCTCGACCGGATCGTTCGGGCATACCGGCTTCACCGGCACGTCGCTGTGGCTCGATCCGCCGACGCGCAGCTACGTCATCTTTCTGTCCAACCGTGTCCATCCCGACGGCAAGGGCGACGTGACGGCGCTGCGCGGCAAGGTGGCGACGGTCGCGGCCGCCGCGTTGATGACCGCGGATGATGTCGCGCGAACGCAGCGTGAGCGCTCGGCTAAAGCCTTCGCGCTACCGGACGTAGCGCGAAGGGTTGATTCGAGCGACACCGCCGTCCTCGCGGGCATCGACGTCCTCGCCGCCGAGGGGTTCGCGCGGCTGCGCGGCAAGCGTGTCGGGCTGCTGACGAACCAGACGGGGCAGTCGCGCGGCGGCGAGAGCACGATCGATCTGATCGCCCGCGCGCCCGGGGTCACGCTGGTCTCGCTCTTCAGCCCCGAGCACGGCATCCGCGGGCAGCTCGACGACAACGTGCCCTCGTCGCGCGACGAGAAAACGGGGCTGCCGATTCACTCGCTCTACGGCGACACCAGGCGGCCGACCGCGGCGATGCTCGAAGGGATCGACACGCTGGTCGTCGATCTGCAGGACATCGGCGCGCGCATCTACACCTATCCGGCCACGGTCGGCTACATCCTCGAGGAAGCGGTACAGCGGAAGATCGCCGTGGTCCTGCTCGATCGCCCGAACCCGGTGAACGGCTTCGACGTCGAGGGGCCGATGCTCGACACCTCGGCGATCGGCTTCAACGGCTACGTGCCGATGCCGATCCGGCATGGGATGACGCTCGGCGAGCTCGCGCGGCTGTTCAACGGCGAGAAGCAGATCGGCGCCGATCTCACGGTCGTGCCGATGAAGAACTGGCGCCGCGACGACTGGTTCGACCAGACCGGGCTCAGATGGGCGAACCCGTCGCCGAACATGCGCAACATGGTGGCGGCGACCGTCTATCCGGGGATCGGCGCGATCGAGGGGACGAACATCTCGGTCGGCCGCGGCACCGACACGCCGTTCGAGCAGCTCGGGGCGCCGTGGATCGATCCGGTCGCGCTGTCGGCCGCGCTCAACGCCAGCGGCCTCGCGGGCGTGCGCTTCTACCCGGTGACGTTCACGCCCGCGCCCGGCGCCAAGCTGGGCGGCCAGGCGTGCCACGGCGTCTTCGTGATCGTCACCGACCGCGACCGCCTGCGCCCGGTGCGCGTCGGCGTCCAGGTCGCGGCGACGCTGTCGCGGCTGTACGGCTCGCAGTTCAAGCTGGAGGACGCGGCGCTGCTCCTCGGCTCGAAGGCGGCGATCGCAAGAATCCGCGCCGGGGACGACGTGGCGGCGATTGCCGCGTCGTGGGCGCAGGACGAAGCCGCGTGGCGACTCACGCGCGCGAAGTACCTGCTCTACTGAGTTGCGTAATCGGGTGATCTGGTAATCGGGTAATTGGATTGAAGATCGAGGATTGGAAATTGGATTGGGCCAATCCAATCCAATCTCCAACCAATTACCCAATTACCCGATTATCCAATTCACAGTAACCAGGTGGGCTGGTACAGCAGCACGTAGACGAGCACGCCGGTCACCGACACGTACATCCAGATCGGAAACGTCCAGCGCGCGATGCGGCGGTGGGCGTTGTACTTCGCCGCCAGCGCGCGCGAGAGGGTGACGATGGCCAGCGGCGGCACGGCGGCCGCGAGCGTCACGTGCGTGATCAGGATGGTGAAGTACAACGGCCGCACGAATCCCGTCCGCGTGAACCGCACCGAGCCCACCTGCGCGTGGTAGATGACGTAGAAGACGAGAAAGAGCGACGAGGCGGCAAACGCCGCGAGCATGAACTTCCTGTGCTGCTCGATCCGGCGGTTGCGGATCAGCACATAGCCGACGAGCAGCAGCACGCCCGAGAGGGCGTTCAGGCTGGCGTTGACGGCGGGGAGATCGTTGACGGTCATTTGTGGTTGCGGCCCTGAAGCGACCGCCCTACATGGTCGCGGCCCTGAAGGGCCGCCCTACACGCCTGACACGCGACGTAGGGCGCCACTTGAGGGGCGCCAATTACAGCCGGTTCGCGATCATGACGATCCAGACGAGCGGCAGGTAGATGATCGAGCCGAAAAACAGCGCCCGCGCCGAGCGCTCGGTGCGGGTCGCCGCAAAACGCACGGCGAGCCCCAGCAGTACCAGGCTGAGCACCAGCGCCGCGGCGAAGTAGACGACGCCGGCCACGCCGGCGAGCGTCGGCATCAGGCTGACCGGCAGCAGCGCGGCCGCGTATAACACCGCCTGCCGCCCCGCACGCCGTCCTTCCGGATCGATCACCGGCAGCATCGGGAAGCCGGCCTTGCCGTAGTCCTCGCGATACATCCACGCGATCGCCATGAAGTGCGGGATCTGCCAGAGGAACACGATCGCGAAGAGCGCCGCGCCGCCGACCGCGATGCTGCCGTGCGACGCGGTCCAGCCGATGAGCGGCGGCAATGCGCCCGGCACCGCGCCGACCAGCGTCGAGAGCGACGTCCGCCGCTTCATCGGCGTGTAGACCACGAGGTAGACGACGAGCGTGGCGAGCGCGAGCAGCGCCGACAGCCAGTTGGCGCGCACCGCGAGCAGCACGAGGCCGGCGAGCGACAGCGCCAGGCCGAACGTGCGCGCGTCGGCGGGCGACACGCGGCCGTCGGGCAGCGGGCGGCGCCGCGTCCGCCGCATCAAGGCATCGGTGTCGCGCTCGTAGAGCTGATTGAGCACCGCGGCGCCGCCAGCGACGAGCGCCGTGCCGGCGACCGCTTGCGTCATCGCCACCGCGTCGGGATGCGCCGGGCCGCCCAGGTAATAGCCGGCTGCGCTCGTGGCGACGACCAGCAGGTTCAAGCGCGGCTTGGTCAGCGCGAAGTAGTCGGCGAGCGACCCGTTGACGCGCCGCGCGTCGGCGAGCGGCAGCGACGCGGCATTGGCCGGTGCGTCCTTCACGCCGCGCTCCGCGCTCGCGCTGAGGCCGCGGAGATGGCGGAGGCCGCGGAGACGGTCTGTCTCTTCGCTGCGCTGCTCTGCTCGCTCTGCGTGCTCTGCGCCCGCGGCAAAGCGCACCCGCCAGCTGCGGAGCGTCAAGACCAGCGACGTCGTCAGCACCAGCGCGCCGCCGACGACGTGGAAGCTGTTGATCCACGGGTTGCGCAGCGACAGCACCGTGAGCGCGCCGAGCGTGAACTGCATCGCGACCAGCGCGGCGAGCAGCGACGCCGGCCGCGTCAGCTCGCGCCGGGCCCGGTGATGCGAGCGCACATAGGTGAACGCCATCAGGATGGCGCACGTTACCACGACCGCGCCCATCCGGTGCGCGAAGTGGATGGCGATCGCCGGACTCCAGTGGTCCGGCACGATGCCGCCGAACATCAGCGGGAAGTCGGGGATCGCGAGACCCGCGCCCGTGTGCCGCATCGTCGCGCCGATGAGAATCTGGGTATAGACGAGCACCGTCGTCGCGGTCGTCAGCTGCCGCAGGCGCGCGTCGTCCACGGCCGCACGTCCTCCTGCCAGCCAGCCCGGCGAGGTGAACAGCGCGATCGCGACCGTCATGCAGAAGAAGATTTCGGCGAGGCCGGCGTGCGCGGTCGAGACCGCATCCGGCAGGAAGAACAGCACGGTGATGCCGCCGAGGATCCCCTGCGCGATCACCGCGCCGAGCGCGGCGACGCCGAACCAGCGCAGCCAGCGCCGCGGCTCGGCAAACCAGAGCCAGACGGCGAGGATGATGGTCAGGAAGCCGACGGTGCTGGCGATGAGGCGGTGGCCGTGCTCGTAGAGGATGTTCGCCACCCACATCGACGGCGGGAAGGTGAACATGTTCCAGCCGTAGCTGGTGGGCCAGTCGGGCACCGAGAGCCCGGCGTCGTGGCTGGTGACGAGGCTGCCCGCCAGGATCAGGATGACGGTGGCTGCGGCAACGAGCTTGGCAAACCGGTGGAGCATGCGTCATGGCCAGGTAGGCCGGGCTGAGGGCAGGTAGGTGGCCGTTCGGTTGCAACCCACCTGCCCGTCCCGCCCCACCTGCCTTAACCGCCTCTTGTTAGTTCGTCGCGGTCGCGCCCGACGGCTTGAACGAGAAGGTGACGTCCTTCGATTCCTTCGGCGCCGAGCGTCACGCTCGCGGTCTGCGTGCCCAGCTTCTCGTGCCACGCTTCGATCGTGTAGGTGCCCGGCGGCAGCGACTTGATCTCGAACTTGCCGCTCTTGTCGGTCACCGCGAAGTAGGGATGGTCGAGCACGCCGACGTAGGCGTTCATCCAGCCGTGGACGTCGCACTTGAAGGGGACCATCACTTCCTTCTTGTCGAAGGTGTGCGTCATCTTCATGCCCTGGATCGGCTGGCCGTTGTTGAACTCGGAGTTCGCCTTCGGCATCGCGTGGATGTTGTGCAGCGTCGGATCGCTGTTGACGATCTCGAGCGGCTGGTTGACGCGCATGCCGAACACGTGCGGATGGTAACGGCACTCCTTCTGATCGATCTTCGCGGTCTCGGTCGGCGTGTCGTAGACATAGTTGCCGAGGCCGTCCTTCACGTAGACGAACACGTTGCCAAGCGTCTTGCCGTCGTCGCTGACCACGTAGGTCTCCGACAGCTGCGTGCCCTTGGCTTCACGCAGGCAGACCGGGTCGGCGTTCATCTTGATGGCTTCGTTTTTCGGCAGCGCGCCGTCGAGGTTGACGACTCCCTTCACGTCGCCCGCCGTGGCGGTGTCGACTTTCTGGCCCGCCGGCGCCCCGGACGGCGAGGAGGGCTCCGCCGACTTGTTCGACGTTTCCTGGCCGCCGCCGCAGGCCACGAGGTTCAGCGCGAGCGTGATCCCGGCTAGACCGACCCAAGCATTTCGTAAAAGCATTCGTTCCTCTCCTGAACAAAAAAGAGCACACCGTAACAACCCGCTATTCTACCTTGCTTCTTTCAGCTTCCGCTCGACGCGATCCTCGATCCAGTGCGAGTCCCACCATTCGACCGGGTTCACCATCTGCCCGCCGACGAGCAGGGTGAAATGCAGGTGATCGCCGCCGGCGAGGCCGGTCGAGTCGCTGCGGCCCACCGTCTGGCCGCGGGTTACCTTGTCGCCCTCCTTGACGTCGAAGGACTGCAGGTGCCCGTAGAGCGACTGGACGCCCATCCCGTGGTCGATGATCACGCAGTTCCCGTAGATGCCGAGCCACTTCGCGAGCAGCACGGTGCCGTTGTTCGCGGCCGCCACCGGCACGTGTGCGGTCACCGCCAGGTCGAACCCGAGGTGGGTCTGCTGATCGACCTCTTTGCCCTTGTAGATGTAGGTGCGGTGGTCGGCGAAGCTCGCCTCGACCTGCGAGTTGCCGAGCTGAACGAACCGCTCCTGCCACTGCCGCTCCGGCGATGTCTTCTTCGACAGCGCCGCGATCTCCTGCGCGTTCAGCCGCCGCAGCTCGCCGTTCACCTTGAGGAACGCCGCCAGCATCTCCGGGCTGCTGTCGGCCGGCGCCGTCATCTTGAGCTCGGGTGAGTGCTCGAGGATTGCCGGGACGACGCGGTTGATGAAGCCGTCGTCGATCTGGATGCGGCTCTTCTTGAACGGCTTCGGGAACACCTGATCGATGAAGCTCGCCTTGGTCTGGTTGCCGGCCTCGTCGCGCGCGAAGGCGACAATCGGCGTGTCGATCGGCTGATCGTGGAGCAACGAGAAGAACGCGACCTTGAGCGCCGGATCCGCGCCGGTCACGCCCGCCCCGGCCGCCGGGAAGCCCGGATATTCGATCTCGCCGACGCGGACGCCCGAGGCGACGTCCGGCGGCGTCGCCCGGTACACCACCATCTCCGATCCGCCCAGGTTGATGTAGTGCTTGGTCGAGGCGACCGTGATGCGCGGCGGCTCGAGGCGAACCTGGAACTCCTTCGACGCCGTGCTCGTGAGCGTCCGCAGGTTCAGGAACGCCGGACGCGACGCGGTGACCACGATCCGCGCCGGGCCTGACTGAAGCTCGGGCACGTCCTGCTTGCCGATCGAGCGCGACACGCGCAACTGGTCCGCGCCGACTCGCGCCACCGTCGCCGTCTGGGCGCCGTCCAGCGTGTAGAGCGGAAAGGTCTTGCCGCTCTGCTCGAGGGCGATGGTCAGCGCCGTCAGCTTCGCGCCCGGCGCACTGGCCGTGACGTCGAGCGTGCCAGCCTGGCCGACGACGCGATCCGGTTTCTCGATCGCGAGCGCAGGTGGCGCGCCGCGGCCTGCGAGAACGTAAGCCCCGGCGACGCACAGACCGATGAGAACCACGAGTGCGAGGAGCCAGCGGAACATAGACTCAATAATACAAGTTTGGTAGAATGCAGAATTCGGTTCGGCGAGTGGCGGTATCGTCTAGGGGTCAGGACACGTGGTTCTCAGCCACGGGACCGGGGTTCGATTCCCCGTACCGCTACCATCTTCATATAGATAGGCGCACTCTTCCCTTGTTTCCAGCCCCGGCCGTTGGCCGGGGCTTTTTCGTTTGCGAAGAATCCGCTACGTCCGCAGTGCCAGCGCCTCGTCGATTTCACGAATGACGCTGTCCGCCGCCGCGCGCGGATCCGGCGCGCGCATGATCGGCCGCCCCACCACGAGGTAGTCCGCCCCCAGGCGAATCGCATCCGACGGCGTCGTCAGCCGTTTGTGATCGTCTCCGGTCGACCCGGACGGACGAATGCCCGGGCTGACGATGACGGTCGGCGGCGCGAATGCGGCGCGGCACCATTTGATGGCGTCGCCCGACGCGATGATGCCGTCGCACCCCGCGTCGAGCGCGCGCTTCGCGCGCTTGAGCACATAGGTCTCGAGATCGTCGGCGCCGATCGTGTCGGTGACATCGTCGGCATCGAGGCTCGAGACCAGCGGGACGATCAGGAACTTCGGTTCGCTTTTGCCGCGCGCGTTGCGCGTCTCGGCCGCGACGCGGATGGCCTTGGCCGGCATCGACTCGCTGAGCGTGAGGAACGACACGTCGTGCTCGACGCACATGTCGACGACGGCGGCAATCGTGTTGCTGATGTCGCCGGGCACCTTGAGGTCCACGAATACGCGCTTCCCGCGCAGCGCCTGGAGCAGCGTCGGGAGACCGCCGGTCATGAACAGCTGCAGCCCGAGCTTGAAGAACGAGACGTTATCGAGCTGGTCGACCGCCTTCAGCGCCGCGTCGACGCTCGGCACGTCGAGCGCGACGATCAGGCGATCGGCGCCGTGCTGTGGCTTGAGTGTGGTCATCGCTGAACCATCATAGCCGGTAGGCCGGTTTCAAAATACGCGCGGCCTCTCGTAGCGCGGGCCTTTAGGCCTGCCAACGGCCGCGCTGGCAGCTCTCCACCCCGCCGCGGCTGTCGCGTTGGGCACCCCGGCCCTGAAGGGCTGCCCTACGATAATTTTTGAAACGCACTCTTAGATTAGCGGCAGCCTTGAAACTCCAGGACCGGCGATCCGCTGGGCACCGACTCCGGCACGAGCCGGCAGAGGTTTTCTCAGCTTCGCCCGCTTGTCGAGCAGGCCGTCCCTGACGAACGCCACCAGGTCGGCGAATTCCGTGGCGTTCAGCGCGATCGGATCCCTGAGCCCGCTATCGAGCCGGCTCAGCACCGGCTCGATCGGCCCGAGGCGATGACGCAGGTCGAGGTCGACGCCTGCGTCGGCGGGCGAGTACCCCCGCGCCGACTCGAAGGCGTTCAGGTGATGCCGGATCGCGTCCTCGAGCCTGGTGAACGCGCCGTTGTGGAAGAACGCCGGCGCGAGCGCGACGTTTCTCAGCGGCGCGGTGCGGAACTTGTAGCGATCGGCCGGGTTGCCGGTGACCTGTTCGAGGCCGAAGTCCTCATCCGCGTCCGGACCGTCGAAGATGACGTTGCTGCGCGCGGCGCCGAAGAACGGCGCGATCTGCGGCACGCCGGCGACGCGGTTCTCGAGATCGGTGAACATCTCGTTCGAGTCGCCCGCCACCGCGTGGCACGAGACGCAGTTCGCCTTGCCGAAGAAGAGCAGCGCGCCGCGCTTCTGCGAAACGTGTCATCGCATCGCGGCGCCCGCGCGCGAAGCGGTCGATCGGCGCGTCCGCAAAGGTCAGCGTGAATTCGAACTCGGCGATGGCCAGCCCGAACATGTTGAAGTCGATCCGGCCGCCATCCTTGACGCGTGGGAACAGTTCGCCGAAGAGCCGCCGGTACTCCGGCTCCGCGTTCAGCTGGTCGAGCCCGGCCTGCCGGATCGGCTCGTTCCTGAAGCCGGAGGCGTCGGGCAGCGGCAGGAAGTCGCCGATGCCGTCGTCGAACTGGCAGAACGGCGAGCCTGGACCGAGATCCTCCGGCCGGCAGACGCCGCGGAACCCGGCGACCTCGATCGTCTCGGTCGGCGGGATGTGCGCCTGCGCCTGAAGCAGGTGGCGAAACACGCGCGATCGCGGCGGGAAGCGGACATTGCTCTCGGGTGGCGGGAAGAGGAAGCCGCGCGAGTTGTCGAACGGATCGCCCGACGGCGCGCTGAAGCGCCCGTTCCACATCAACGCGGGCAGGAACGCCGTGTTGATCACCATCGGCGAGCGCCGCTGGTTGCGCACGCCGCTGCGATCGGGGCCGACGATACCGTTGTTCTGAACGCCAATCGCGATGCCCTTGGAGTCGCCAAAGCCGTTGGTCGGCGAGTGGCAGCCGGCGCACGTGTTGTCGTGGCGCAGCGAATGGAGGGTATCGAAGAACAGCAGGCGTCCGAGGTCGGCGAGCCTGCCGTCGATCGATCGGTCGAGGCGCCGTTCGAGCGCCGATTCGATCTCGCCGGTGAAGCCGGCGTTCTTCAGGACCGCGTCGAGCGTCGCGTCGAGCGTGCTGTGACCGCTGCCGCTACCGCCATTACCACTGCCACTACTCTCGCTGCCGCGGCTTCCGCTCCTGTCATCAGTGGCAGACGCCGCGGACGGCCGCGCCGACGGCGCGCTTACGGCGACAGCGAGCCAGAGCGCTGCCGTCGCGATCATTGCCGTGCGAACTCGCATCCTCATCCTCCTGACGACGGGGGAATCGGCCTCGCAGGAGGATCCGAGTTGAACACCCGATCGTGGCGAGCGAATCTTATTACCGTCTGCGCGCGGAGCTCAGCAGGTGCGCAGAACGCAGAAACGAAATGTAGCGCAGCCGTTTCAGGGCTGCTCCGCACGGTGTGGCAGACCCGAAGGCCTGCGCTACGAGAGATTCTCTGCGTGCTCTGCGAACTCGGCGTTCGGGTCTGTGCGGCGTCGGAATGGATGGAACAGGCGCTCGACCCAGCCATCGGGCACTCGATCTTCGATCCCGTAGCTCAGCGGCCGGCGTCCGCGCGGCAGGTGCACGGTGCCGAAGAGCACATCCCACGAGGCGACCAGGCTGGCGAAATTCTTGTCGTAGGCGTCGCGCTCGGTGGCGTGGTGCCAGTGGTGAAATTCCGGCGAGACAACGAACCAGCGCAGCGGCCCGTACGGCACGCGCACGTTCGCGTGCACCAGCCACGCCTGCCATCCCGAGACCGCGATGAAGATTGCAATCGCCGCCGGCGTCACGTGCAGCGCGACGAGCGGGCCCAGCGAGGCGACGCGAAGCAGGAGCAGATCGATCGGGTGGAACCGGAACCCGACCAGCCAGTCCATTTCCTCCGCCGAATGGTGGACCGCGTGGAAGCGCCAGAGCCACGGCACGGTGTGCGACAGTCGATGGCTCGCGTAGACGCCGAGGTCGCCGACCGCGAGGGCGAGGATGGCCTGTGCCCAGAGCGATCGCGTTTCGATCCACGCGCGTACGCCCGGCGCCGCGGCCGCGGCGGCGGAATCGATCGCGCTGAGCGCGAGCAACAGCGCCGCGTAGAGCAGCAGGCCGTTCATCAGCCCGGTCAGCACATCGGTGGCCCAGCCGCGGCGAAGGGTGGACTGCTCCGGGTGCGCCGCGGCCAGCCGCTCGAACGGGACGAATACCGCGGCGGCGATCACGAATGCCTTGAACGGCTCCAGCAACAGCGTGGCGAGCACGGGAGCAGAGCGGCAAAGACGACGCCACACGGCCGCGGCGCCGAGGCCTGCGCTGTTCATTGAATCAACGGTTTGAATCGGGACGCGTGACTTACACTTTTTGCGGGCAGCTCACACAACTGCAAGCCGACGATCGGGTAGGCTAAGGCTCTTCCACGCTCGATGCTCAGAACATTGGTTGGTTCACGCCCCGGCCGACGGCTGGGGCTTTTCGTTTGCGGCCTGTTGTTTCCCGCGCTAGCCGCCGCCGATGGCGCGCTGCAGCTGCAATCGCCCGACGGCCGCCGGCTGGTCGGCGCGGTCGAGGCGCGCGCGCCGATGACGATTGACGGCGCGCTCGACGAAGAGGCGTGGCGCACCGCGCAGCCGGCAGGCGCCTTCGTCCAGGCCGAGCCGCACGAAGGGGAGCCGGCGAGCGAGCTCACCGAGGTGCGCATCGCCTACGATCGCGACGCGCTCTACATCGGCGTCGTCTGCCACGACACGCCGCCGGCGGTGCTGGTCGTCAACGACATCCGCAAGGATTTCGGGACCGGCGAGCAGGACAGCTTCGAGCTGATCCTCGACACCTTCGCCGATCGCCGCAACGGGTTCGTGTTCGTGGTCAATCCCGCCGGCGCGAAATCCGACACGCAAATCGCCAACGAAGGGCGCGACGTCAACACCAACTGGGATGCCGTGTGGGACGTGGCGACAACCCGCAGCGAGAACGGGTGGACGGCGGAGATCCGGATTCCGTTCAAGACGCTGCGCTTCGAGCGCGGCGCCGATCGCATCTGGGGCGTGAACTTCAGCCGGCACATCCGCCGCAAGAACGAGGTGGATTACTGGTCGCCGGTGCCGCGCGTCTACAACCTGTACCGGGCCAGCATGGCCGGCACGCTCGGCGGTCTGCCGGACGCGAGCCAGGGGCGCAACCTGCGGGTGAAGCCGTGGATCGCCGCGGACGTCACGCGCGGGCTCGCCGGCGACGACTTCGATCGCGATGCCCACGCCGGCCTCGACGTCAAGTACGGGGTCACGCCGTCGCTGACCCTGGACGTGACGGTGAAGCCCGACTTCGCGCAGGCCGAGGCCGACGAGCAGCAGGTCAACCTGACGCAGTTCAGCCTGTTCTTCCCCGAGAAGCGCGAGTTCTTCCTCGAGAACTCCGGCATGTTCTACTTCGGCGACATCCCGCGCGAGTCGCGCCTCGGCAACGCGCGCTTCGCGCCGCCGGAAGAGGAGATGCTGCTGTTCTTCTCGCGGCGCATCGGCCTGACCGACAAGGGCGAGGAGATTCCGATTGCCGCCGGCGGCCGGCTGACCGGACGGGTCGGGCGCACCGGCGTCGGCCTGATGACGATCCAGACGCAGGACGTGCCGGGCCGCGCCGGCGACAACTACACCGTGCTGCGCGGCCGCCGCGACATCCTGCGGAACTCGGACGTCGGCGCGATCTTCCTCTCGCGCCAGTCGGCCGGTGCATCGTCGGACCGCAACCAGGTGGCGGGCGTCGATGCGAACTTCAGGTTCGTACGCGCGCTCAGCCTGAACGGGTTCCTCTCGCGGTCGTGGACGCCGGGCGTCGACGGCGGCGAGATGGCCGGCAAGGGATCGGTTGTCTGGAACGACAACTTCCTGCACACGCAGTATTCGCTGTTGAGCGTCGGCGACAACTTCCGCGACGACATCGGCTTCATCAAGCGGCGCGGGATCCGCAAACACTTCGCCGATTTCGGAATCCGCTTCCGGCCGGAGTGGTGGCGCAAGCTCGGCATCCGCGAACTGCACCCGCACACGCGCTACAACATCTACACCGACCAGTCGAACACGAAGGTGACCCACACCAACCACATCGCGATGGCGTGGTTCTTCGAGCGCGGCGGCTACCTCGAGCTGCAGTGGAACCCGCGCTTCGAGCGGATCACGGTGCCGTTCGCGATCCGGCCCGATCAATCGTTTGCGGTCGGCAGCTACGGGTGGAACGAATACGTGCTGGAGCTCGAAACCGATCACAGCCGGAAGGTGTCCGGCTCGGCGCTGATCACCAGCGGCGGTTTCTGGAGCGGCTCACAGGTGTCGACCAAGGTCGGCGTGCTCTTCCGGCCGTCGTATCACCTGACCTTCGACGTGGCGCTGCAGCGCAACGACATCCACCTGCCGGCGCCGATGCACGACTTCGTCACCAATCTCGTCACCACGCGCATCGGCTACGCGTTCAACACGCGGACCTTCCTCGATACGCTCGTCCAGTACAACACCGACCTCAAACAGCTGAGCGCGAACATCCGGTTCGATCTGATCCACCGGCCGCTCAGCGATCTCTTCATCGTCTACAACGAGCAGCAGCTGACCGACACGCCGATCCCGATCAACACCGGCCGCGGCCTGATCGTGAAGTACACGCACATGCTGGCGTTCTAGGGCCGGGGTGGAGCGGTGGGGCTGGTTGGGCTGGTGGGTGGCGTTCTTAGCGGGCGAAGCAGGCTCTCCCCACCTGCCTCACCCGCCCTGCCTGCCCTAACGCCCTCGTCCGTACCCTTCGCGATAGCCCTGCTCGAATGCCGCGCGGTAATCGCGCTTGTAGACGTCGCGCGAGCCGTAGCGGCCGTCGTAGTTGTGATCGCCCGAGCGGTAGCGCGAGGTGCGCACCGGGTCGTAGCGGTCGCCATCGCGCGCATCGTCGCGGCCGGCTTCGAACCCGTCGCGATAGCCGTTGTCGGCGGCCGGCGAACGGTAGACGCCGCGGTTTTGCGGATAGTAAACGCCGCCACGGTTGTCGCCATAGATCGGGTAATTGCCGCCGCGCGGATAGCCGTTGCGCGCATAGCGGTTGTACGCCTCGCTATACCCGGTCTGGAATCCCTGCCGGAATGAGCGGCGATAGTCGTCGCGGTCGCCGACGCCGCGCCGGTAGCCGTTGTCGGCGTCGCGATATTCGTCGTGTCGCTGGTAGGAGAAGTCGCGGCCGCGCCGCGCGTCGTCCTGGCCGTCCTGGACGCCTTCGCGATAACCGTTGTCGTACGCCCGCCGCTCATAGTCGTAGACGGGGCGGCGAGCTCCGCCGTATCCGTAGACCTGCTCTGCGCAGGCGGGGGTGGCAACGACAACGGCGGCGAGGAAGAGCAGTGCTTGAAAGTATCGATGGGTTCTCATGTTCGTCCTCATCCCTTGGCTGGCGCTGAACGGAAGTTCAAGCGGAATGCCACGTGGATGAGGCGCATTTTGCTGGGAAAAACGCACGGGAGCCCCGCATGCGTCCACGATAGAGGTCAGCGCGCTCAGATGGCCGCGACCCCGGCAGTTAGTTTGCTGGTGAATCCTCGATGCGACGCAGCACGGCCGTTACGATACTCGCTGCGTGGCTCGTCGTCGCCTCGGCCTGCGGCGGCAGCACGCCGGCGAATCCATCCGCGAACGTCGCGACGGGATCCGGACGGACGCCCCTGCAGGTGAAGGTGATGACCTTCAACATTCAGCACGGTATCGACGGCACCAGCCGCTACAACCTGCAGCGCGCCATCGACACCATCGCGCGCGCCCAGCCGGACATCGTCGGCCTCCAGGAAGTGACGCGGAACCATCCGTTCTACGCCTGCGATGACCAGCCCGCCCGGCTCGCGGCGGGGCTACGAGCAGCCACCGGCCAGCCCTGGGAAGTGGCGTACGAACAGGAATGGTTCACTCCGGACGTCTCATGTCAGAACAGTGGCAGAGGCGACGGGCGCGAAACGGAAGGGCTCGCCTTCGTGACGCGGCGGACGATGTCCACGCCGTCGATGCTGCCGTTACCCGACACCCGGATCGGCCTGCAGACCGCTGTCCGGGACGTGTATGGCCTGCCGGTCGTCGTGACGCATCTGTCCTCCGGCGCCGCCAGGCTCAGCGCGCGCACGCAGCAGATCGACCGGCTGGTCGCCTGGGCTCGTGGCTTCGGGCAGCCGTTGATCATGATGGGCGACTTCAACGCCGGGCCGCAGGCGCCGGAGCTGGCGCCGGTCTTCGGCGCCTTCCGCGATGCGTGGGCAGACGCTCAGTCAGCCGGGCGAACCGTCGGCCCAGGTCTGACGCAGCGCTCGACGCGGATCGACTACATCTTCTACATCGACGGCGGCTCGATGACGCTCGAGTCCGCTGAGTTCGTCGATACCGCCGCGCTGATCGGCGTGCTCGCCTCCGACCATCAACCGCTGGTCGCGACGTTCACCCTTCGCTGAACCTTCTTCGCTGAATCGTAGTGTCCGGCTTCAGCCGGACTTCGCGAGGTCCGGCCAGGACGGTTTTCCTTTTTGTATCTGGTGTCCGGCTTTTATCCGGACCGTGACGGGTCCGCTTGAAGGCGGACACTACGTACGAGCGCTATTCCGTCCAGACGAGGACTTGCGATCCGCGGCGATCCGCCTGGTCGAGAATCAGCCCGGGGCCGCGGCGTTCGAGGTCGTCGAGTGTCAGGCGGATGCGATCGGAATCGAAATCGATGCCGGTGTCGCTGAGGAACGAAACGTGCCGCGAGGGCGCGATGCGGAGCAGCCAGAACGGGATCGAAACGCGGACCAGCCTTTCCTCGTGCGTGTCGTAGGCGAGGACACGGAGCGTCTCGAGCTTCTCGGCGGGCATCTCCGCCGGGATCACCTCGCGGTGGAGGACCGGGTCGTCGTCGTGGCGGATTTCAATCAGCGGCTTCTGCCCGGCAAAGCGCGCTCGCGCCTGTGCGAACGTTTCGTCGGCCTTCTCGTTCGGCGCGGACTGGGTGCTGACGTGCCGGTAGATGAAAAACGCCGTCCCTCCGATCGCGGCCACGGCGAGGATGCCGACGATGATGACCGAGGCGATGACGACCGAGATCCACGTCGTCCGGTTTTTCTGGCTCATGCTGCTACTTCTCTAGACGAGAGCCTTTCGCGGCCGGTTGCACGGAATATCGGTCCGCGGAGCCCGACGCCTTCGCGCCGAGGGCGCGCCTATTTCATCAGCCGCCGCGCGTCGGCCGCGGTCATCGGATCGTTGTCGCTGTCGGCGAGCGCCGCCGCTGTCCCGAACTCGGTGCGCGCCGCCTCCGTGCTGCCCGCTTTCAGCGCCAGCTTGCCGAGCTCGAGGCGGGCTCGGCCGTACACCCAGTTGCGTCCGGGGAGGCTCAGGGCTCGGTGCAGGTCGGCCTCGGCGTCGGCCACGCGTCCGAGCCCCGCGCGCGCGGCGCCGCGCTTGTAGAGCCACAGCGCCTCCTCGCCGAACATCCGGGTCCGCCGGTCGTCGGTGAACCTCGCGTAGCCCTCGGCGAGGAACTTCTCGGCCTCGGCGTATCGGCCCGCGCGCAGCGCCGTGGAGCCTGTCTCCAGCCAGACCAGGCGGTTGCGCGGGTAGTCTCGCCCGAAGCCGGGCCAGCTGCGCCAGCGCATCGTCGTAGCGCTTCTCGCGGTTGTAGAGGAGGAGCAGCGCGAAGCGGGCGTCCGCGGTGTTATCGCCGCCGTATGCGGCCGCCTCCTCGATCAGCTTCATACCGCGGTCGCGGTTGCCGCCGAACCCGGCCATATACGCCATCCACCGCATCGGCAGCGACAGCGTCGCGACGATATATCGGTAAGTGCCGACGATGAGCCCGGCGTCCTTCCGGTGCGGCGCGAGCGCGAGCACCTTCTCGTGCTCTTCGTACGCTTCCCTGGCGGAGCGGAACGCGCCCATCACGCTGCCTTCGACCGTTGCCGTGTACGACGCGCGCAGGCCGACGGCGGCGCCGAGCTGAAAGTGCGCGTCGGCGTCCTTCGGATTGGCCTCGATGCGGCGCTTCGCGATCGCAATCGCCCGTTCGATCGACTGGTGGAAGCCGGCGATGCTCTCGGGCGCGGGGGGCGGCAGCTTCGCGGTGTTCGTCTTCGCGGCGCGCCCGAGATAGTCGTCCACCAGCATATTGCCGCGCCGGAACGTGATCCCGAGCCACAGCGACGAGGCGACGCCCCGATGTGCCGCCGGATCCTCAGGGTCCGCGGCGACCGCCTGCCGGAACGCCTCGAGCGCGAGGTCGTGTTCGAGGTTGTAGATGTGGTTGGCGCCCTTGGCGCGCAGCGCTTCCGACGCCGGATTGGCGCTGACGCGTGCGTCCAGGCAGACGAGAACGGCGGCACAGCACACGGTGGCGGCGCCCCGGCGGGTCATACACCGATCTTACGTCGAGCCGCACCTTGCGCCGCTTGTGCCTCTTGCATACAATCGCACCGCTTATGGACAAAACCGGCATTCATCCGGGTGGTGAGCACGCGCACGTTCATCCGCACGGTCACGACGCGCACGGCGAACATCACGAAGAGCTGGGATTCTGGCGGAAATACGTGTTCTCGCTCGATCACAAGGTGATCGGGATCCAGTACGCGATTACCGGCCTGCTGTTCCTGCTGTTTGGTTTCACGCTGATGATGATCATGCGGTGGCAGCTCGCCTACCCGGGCAAGCCGATTCCGCTGATCGGGATGTGGCTCGGGCAGGACCGTGCACCCATGGGCATCATGCTCCCCGAGTTCTACAACCAGCTCGGGGCGATGCACGGCACGATCATGGTCTTCCTCGGCGTCGTCCCGCTCGCCGTCGGCGGCTTCGGCAACTTCGTGATGCCGCTGCAGATCGGCGCCCCCGACATGGCGTTCCCCAAGCTCAACATGATGAGCTACTGGGTGTACTTCTGCGGCGGCGTGACGATGCTCGTCAGCTTCTTCCCGAAGGGCGGCGCCGCGCAGTCCGGCTGGACCTCGTATCCGCCGCTCGCGGTGATTTCCCCCGGACAGACGCTGTGGCTCGTCGGCATGATCTTCCTGATCACGTCGTCGCTGCTCGGCTCGATCAACTTCATCGTCACGATCGTGCAGCTGCGGGCGAAGGGCTTGAGCTACATGCGCCTGCCGTTCTTCGTCTGGGCGCAGTTTGTCACCTCGTTCCTGCTGCTGCTCGCGTTCCCGCCGCTCGAAGCGGCCGGCGTCCTGCAGTTGATGGATCGGGTCGCCGGCACCAGCTTCTTCATGCCGAGCGGCCTCGTGGTGTCAGGCAAGCCGCTGGCGATTGCCGGTCAGGGCAACCCGCTCCTGTGGCAGCACCTCTTCTGGTTCCTCGCGCACCCGGAGGTCTACGTCCTCATCCTTCCCGCGATGGGCATCGTCGCCGAGATCATCGCCAACAACACGCGCAAGCCGCTCTGGGGCTACAAGGCGCTGGTCTACTCGGTGACCTTCCTCGGCTTCATGTCGTTCATCGTCTGGGCGCATCACATGTTCATGACCGGCATGGGCACGACGATGAGCGCGTTCTTCCAGACGACGACGATGATCATCTCGATCCCGTCGGTCGTCATCCTGACGGCGCTGCTGCTGTCGCTGTGGGGCGCGTCCATCCGGTTCACGACGCCGATGCTGTTCGCGCTGGCGTTCCTGCCGATGTTCGGCATCGGCGGCCTCACCGGGCTGCCGCTCGGCCTGGCGCCCTCGGACATCCACCTGCACGACACCTACTACGTCATCGGCCACTTCCACTACGTGGTCGCGCCGGGGACGATCTTCGCGCTGTTTGCCGGGATCTATTACTGGTTCCCCAAGGCGACCGGTCGAAAGATGAACGAGATGCTCGGGAAGATCCACTTCTGGGGCTCGCTCATCTGCATCAACGGCGTCTTCTTCCCGATGTTCATGCAGGGGCTCGGCGGCATGAACCGCCGGATGTACGACGGCGGCGCGCAGTACGCGCACAACGCGCCGCTGCTGAAGTACAACATCGCCATCGGCTTCGCGGCGTGGGGCCTGGCGCTCTTCCAGCTCCCGTTCATCTACAACTTCTTCAGCAGCATCAAGTGGGGCGCGCTGGTCGACAAGAACCCGTGGGAGGCGACGACGCTCGAGTGGTCGGCGCCGTCGCCGCCCGGACACGGCAACTTCCTGACCGAGCCGATCGTCTACCGCGGGCCGTACGAGTACAGCGTGCCGGGCCACGCCAAGGACTTCAGCCCCCAGTTCGAGCCGGAGAAGGCGTAGCCGATGAATATTCCCTATACCGTCGAAGAACGGCCCGATACCGGGCTGGCGAACGGCAAGCTTGGCATCTGGCTGTTCCTGGCCTCGGAAGTGATGCTGTTCGGCGCGCTGTTCTCCACCTACATCATCCTGCGCACCGGCTCGGTCGAGTGGCCGCACGGCGAGCTGAACGTCTGGCTCGGCATGGCGAACACGTTCATCCTGATCGGCTCGTCGGTGACGATGGTGATGGCGTGGGCGTCGCTGAAGCTGAACGACTGGGGCAAGCACCGCCTCTACCTGATCCTGACCTTCGTGCTGGCCGGCGTCTTCCTCGTCAACAAGTACTTCGAGTACGCCGATCACTTCCAGCGCGGCGAGCTGCCGTCGCACAGCACGTTCCTGGCGATCTACTACACGCTGACCGGCCTCCACGGGATCCACATCCTCGGCGGCATGGTGGTGATGCCTATTTCATCGGGCCCGGCGCCAGGATGTGGAAGACGAATCCGGAGCAGTTCGCGAACCGGATCGAGTACACCGGGCTGTACTGGCACTTCGTCGACCTGGTGTGGATTTTCCTGTTCCCGGTCTTGTATTTGCTGTAGCCGCCGTCGATGTCGCAGCCCTTCAGGGCTGATGTCGCAGCCCTTGGCTGATGTAGGGCAGCCCTTCAGGGCTGCCGTGGAGTGATCGGATGCATTCGGATTCGGAAGCGATCAGAAAACATGTCCGCACCTACTGGATGATCGGCGCCGCGCTCTTCGTGTTCACGGTGATCACCGTGGCGGTGAACCAGGTTCACCTCGCGGTGCCGCTGGCGATCACGCTCGCGCTGATCATCGCGACGATGAAAGGGTCGATGGTCGCGGCGGTGTTCATGCACCTCAACCACGAGCGGATGTGGATCTACGCCGCGCTCGTGCTGACGGTCATTGGCTTCGCGATCCTGATGCTGGTGCCGGCCCTGACGGTCGGGGACAGCATCGGGACGCCGATCCACGTGGAGGCCCCGGCGGCGGCGCACGCCCCGGTGCACTGAAGATGTCACTGAAAGCGTTTCACCTGTTCTTCATCGCCGTGTCGGTGATCCTCGCGGCATTCGTCGCCGCGTGGGCGGGGCAGCAGTACCGTGCGGCCAGCGACCTCACCTACGCGGTGACGGCACTGGCGGCGCTCGCCTCCGGCGTCGGCCTCGGGTTCTACGGTGCGGCGTTCCAGCGGAAAACGAGAAAGCTGTAGCGCGACGGCTTCGGCCGAGCGTGACGCTCGAGTGATGGATATGCGCAAGATCTTGCTGACACTTGGAATGCTCGCCGCGCCGCGCGTCGCGCTCGCGTGCCCGGTGTGCTTCGGCGACAACGACTCGCCGATGGCGGTGGCGATGAACCTGGGCATCTTCGCGATGCTCATCGTCGTCGCCGGCGTGCTCGGCGCGTTTGCCACCTTCTTCATCTACCTTATCCGGCGCGCCAACCAGCTCGAGCGGTCCGCCGAAGCCGGGGCGACCGCCGACGCCGCCGAACAAAAAGGGACGGTCTAATGCACGAGTTCCTCAAGATGCCGATTCAGGCATCGACGCACGCCGCCGAGATCGATCAGATGACGGTGCTCGTGCACTGGCTGATGCTGGTCATGTTCGTCGGCTGGGGCCTCTTCTTCATCTTCGTGCTCTTCCGCTTCCGCAAGAGCGCCAACCCGGTGGCGAGCTACACCGGGGCGAAGGGCAAGATCTCGAAGGGCACCGAGGTGGCGGTCGCGCTGATCGAAGTCGTCCTGCTCATCTTCTACGCGATTCCGGCGTGGGCGAAGCGCGTGAAGGCGTTCCCGTCGGAGAGCGAAGCGGTGGTCGTCCGCATCGTCGCCGAGCAGTTCGCGTGGAACATCCACTACCCGGGGCCGGATGGCACGATTCGGCCGCACCGACGATCAACCTGATCAGCGCCGACAACCCGCTCGGCCTCGATCGCGCCGACGCCGCGGCGAAGGACGACATCACCACCATCAACCAGCTGAACCTGCCGATCGACCGGCCGGTGCTGGTCCACCTGTCGAGCAAGGACGTGATCCACAGCTTCGGGCTGATCGAGATGCGCGTGAAGCAGGACGCCGTTCCGGGCATGTCGATGCCGGTGTGGTTCATCCCGAACCGCCTTGGCGAGTACGAGATCTCCTGCTCGCAGCTCTGCGGCCTGGGACACTTCCGGATGCGCGGCTTCATCACGGTCCAGAACCAGGCGGATTACGACAAGTGGTTCGCCGACCAGCAGCGGGAGCTCACCGCGGCCCGGTACGAGGCGTAGCCCTACAGGGCTCCACACGCCGGCGATGTTGACGGCGGCCTAAAGGCGCCGCCCTACAATGTGAGCTCCTGCCCGATGCCGCGCTCGACCGCGCGGCGCCACGCGAGGTTGGCCGCGGTTACGTCCTCGACCGCGAGCCCCAGGCTCTTGAAGATCGTGATCTCGGCGTCGCTTTGGCGGCCGTTGGCGCCGTTCAGTTCGCCCACCTCGGCGACGATGTGGTCGGCGCCGAAGCGTCCTTCCTGTATCCCCATCACGAGATCGCCCGACTCGACCAGCGCCGAGGCGCGCGAGTCGACGTAGAACCGCGAGCGGGCGACGAGCGCGGGATCCATCTCGCGCTGGTTCGGGCGGCAGGCGCCGACGGAGATGACGTGCGCGCCGGGCTTGACCCAGCCGTTCTCGATGACCGGCGTCGGCGACGAGGTGACCAGGACGATGACGTCCGCGCCAACCACCGCCTCTCCGGCGTGGTCCACCGCCTTGATGTGGGGTCGGACAGGTGTCCGACCCCCGCCGGGTCTGTGGGGGTCGGACACCCGTCTGACCCCTGTCTGACCCCGTTGCAGAATTTGCCTCGTCGACGAACTGGTCGCGGTGCTGTTTGTTCGGGCTCCAGACCGCGACCTGCCGCAGCTTGTGCACGCGCGACAGCGCTTCGAGGTGGCTCTTTGCCTGGACGCCGCTGCCGATGATGGCCAGCGACGCCGCCGTCTTGCGCGCGAGAAAGCGCGACGACACCGCGGACACCGCCGCCGTGCGCGCCTCGGTGATGTAGCGGCCGTCGAGCAGCGCCAGGAGCGCGCCCGTCTCGGGGTCGAGCAGCATGATGGTCGCGAGATGGGTGTGCAGGCCGCGCGCGGCGTTGCTGCCGAAGACGGTGACCAGCTTCGCACCCAGAGCGGCGCCACCGTCGGAGCCGCTTCCGCGCGTGTCGGCGTCAGACCGCGGGCCTGCCGCGCCGGAGTTCGCGGCGTTCGCCGATTCACCGCCGCGAACGTAGGCGGGCATCGTGCCGAAGAAGGCGTCGGGGCCGATCACGATCGTCGGCCGTACTGGTTGCACGACGCTGCCGCTCGAAAATCGCTGGAGCGCGGATGCCATCGTGTCGATCAGGTCGTCCATCGACAGGACGGCCTTGACGTCGGTTTCGGTCAGGAGGCGGAAGCGGATCGACACAGGGCTCCTATCGCTGACGATGAATTGGGTAATTGGGTAATCGGGTAATTGGATCTGGTGATTGGATGATCGGGTAATCGATTGTTTGTCCAATCTCCAATCAATTTTCCAATCTCCAATCAAATTACCCGATTACGAGATTATCCAATTCGTCCGACGCCCGCACGGCTTCCGCGATCGTGTTGGCGTGAATCGACACGATGGCGTCGACGTCGGGTGCGTAGCCGCCGCTCATCGCCACGGCGACGGGCAGGCTGCGGGCACGGCACGCGTCGAAGACCATGCGATCGCGGGCGCGCAGCCCGTCGATCGTCAGCTTGAGCCGTCCGAGGCGATCGCCTTCGTAGGGATCGGCGCCGGCAAGATAGAAGACGAGGTCGGGCCGGTGCGCGTCGAGCACCTGCGGCAGATGCGTGGCAAGCGCGGCGAGATATTCGTCGTCGCCGGCCCCGTCCTCGAACGTGACGTCGAGATCGCTGACTTCCTTCCGGAACGGAAAGTTGTGGGCGCCGTGCATCGAGAAGGTGAACACCGCCGGCTCGTCTCGGAAGATGGCCGCGGTGCCGTTGCCCTGGTGGACGTCGCAGTCGACGACGGCAACGCGCGCGATCGCGCCCTTCGCGCAGGAGGACGGTGGCGGCGACGGCGACGTCGTTGAAGACGCAGTAGCCTTCGCCGCGATCGCGGAACGCGTGGTGCGTGCCGCCGGCGAGGTTGGCGGCCACGCTTCGCGCCTCGCGCTTCGGTGCCCGCAGCGCCGACGCTCGGCGCGTCCAGCGAGCAGCTTCGCGCGCCGCCGCGAGCGTGGCGCCGACCGAGCGCCGCGACCGCTCGACCATCATCTCCGACCACGGGAAGCCGATCCGCCGCTGCGCTTCGGCCGGAAGCGTGCCGTTCGCGACCGGTCGACGTAGCCAGCGTCGTGGACGAGCCGCAGCGCGTCCCAGGAAATCGCCTCGGGGAGCGACAGATCCTCGGCGCGGAGGATGCCCTCGCTGAGGATCCGCTCGCGGAGCAGCCGGTACTTCGCCATCGGAAAGCGATGCTGCTCGGGGAGTGGCAGGACGAAGGTGTCCGAATAGAAAGCCTTCACGGCGGCGATGCTAAAGTTCTACTCCAATGCTTCGCCTCAAAACAATCGACGCCCACGCGGCCGGCGAGCCGCTGCGCCTGATCGTCGACGGCTTCCCGACGCCGCGCGGCAGGACGATGCTCGAGAAGCGCGAGTGGGTGCTGAACCACGCGGATCACCTGCGGCGGGCGCTGATGCTCGAGCCGCGGGGCCACGCCGACATGTACGGCGCGCTCTTCACCGAGCCGGTCTCGCCCGGATCGCACGCCGGCGTGCTGTTCATGCACAACGAAGGCTACAGCACGATGTGCGGCCATGGCGTGGTGGCGGTGACGACGATCGCGCTCGAGCGCGGGCTGCTCCTGCCCGGCGGCGACGGCGCGTCCATCGTCTACGACTCGCCCGCGGGAACCATCCGGGCTCGGGCGCGGGTACGGGCGAGGTGGGCAGGGGGGCACAGAGGACGCAGAGGCTGTCCGCGTCGAGAGCGTGGCGTTCGTCAACGTGCCGTCGTTCGTGCTCCACGGCGGGCTCACGGTCAAGCTCGCGTCGCGGCAGATTCGGGCCGACGTGGCCTTCGGCGGCGCGTTCTACGCGATCGTCGACAGCGAGGCGGTCGGCCTGCCGATCGATGCGGCGACACCTGCCGGAGCTTCGGCGGGTCGGCATGGAGATCAAGCACGCGATCGAGGACGTGTACACGATCGCGCACCCGCTCGAGCCGGGGCTGCACGGGATCTACGGCACGATCTTCACCGGACCGCCGAGCGACGAACGCGCCGACCTCAGGAACGTGACGATCTTCGCCGACGCAGAAGTCGATCGCTCGCCCTGCGGGACGGGCACGGCGGCGGTGATGGCGGTGGTCGATGCGATGGGGCTGCTCGGCGACGACCGGCCGTTCGTGCACGAGAGCCTGATCGGCACACGCTTCAACGGCCGCATCGTCTCGCGCACCGAAGTCGGCGAGCTACCAGGCGATCGTGCCGGAGATCGAAGGCTCGGCCTGGATCACCGGCGAGCACACGTTCCTCGTCGACGACGAGCGATCCGTTGAGAGAGGGATTCCGGCTATGAGCCACGACGGTTGAACGCAGAGATCGCAGAGATCGCAGAGAAATTCTTGTCCAAAACTCTCTCTGCGGTCTCCGCGGCCTCTGCGTTCGATAGTGCCAGGCGTCAGTACCCGATCGCCAGACCATCCTTGCGCACGTCCGAGCCGCCCATCAGGACGCCCGTCCGCGGATCGATCAGGATCCCCTGAAAGCCGCCATAGCCGCCGATGCTTTCGGTGACCTTGTGGCCGCGCTGCACGAGCGCCGCGCGCGTCGCCGCCGGCACGGCGCTCTCGACCAGCAGGCCGTTGTTGCCGTGCGTGATGCGCGCCGCCTCGCCGGCTTCCTGCACGTTCATCCCGAAGTCGATCAGGTTGACCAGCACCTGGGTGTGGCCCTGCGCCTGGTGGTCGCCGCCCATCACGCCGAACGAGAAGTCACGGCTTGCCGTCCTTCATCACGAACGCGGGGATGAGCGTGTGCAGCGGCCGCTTGTGCGGCGCGATCTGGTCCGGGTGCCCGGCGGTGAGGTTGAAACTGCTGCCGCGATTGTGCAGCACGATGCCGGTGTCGCCGGCGGTGATGCCCGAGCCGAAGTCGGCGAACAGCGACTGAATCAGCGAGACGGCGTTGCCCTTGCCGTCGGCCACCGTCATGTAGATCGTGTCGCCGAGGTCGCGGCCGGTCAGGTTCTGATCCGCTTCGGCGCCGGCGCTCGAACTGGTGCCTTTGATCGGCCCCGCCTTATACGCCTCCGCCGCACGCGACGGATCGATCTCCTTGCGGCGGATCGCCGCGTATCCTTCGAGATCAGCGTCCGCAGCACGTCGGCGGGCACCGAGTCCGGGTCGCCGATGTAGGCGGCGCGATCGGCGAACGCGATCCGCTTGGCCTCGACCAGCAGGTGCAGATACTCCGGCGAGTTGTGGCCCATCGACTTGAGGTCGAACCCCTCGAGGATGTTGAGCATCTCGAGCGACGGTCGACCCCTGCGTGTTCGGCGGCATCTCGTAGACGTCGTAGCCGCGGTAGCTGGTCGAGATCGGCTGCGTCCAGTCGGCGCGGTGCTCGTTGAAGTCGCGCTCTTCGAGCAACCCGTCGCGCTTGCGCATGTCGGCGACGATGGCTCGCGCGATCGGCCCTTTGTAGAACGCGTCGCGTCCGCCGCGCGGCGATCTTCTGCAGCGTCGCCGCGAGGTTGCGGATTGGCGAACACCTCGCCAGGCTCCGGCGCGTGGCCGCCCGGCAGGAAGGTGGCGGCGCTCACCGGATCGGCCGCCAGCTTCTTCTCCGCCGCCTTCCACTGGCCGGCGATGATCTCCGACACCGCGTAGCCGTTCTTCGCGTAGTCGATCGCCGGCGCGACCGCCTTCGACATCGGGATCGTGCCGCAGCTTCGACAGCAGCTCGGACCAGCCTTCGACGACGCCCGGGCACGGTCACCGAGAGCACGCCTGCATTCGGGATCCGCTCCAGGCTGCGCTTCGCGAACACCTCCGGCGTCGCCGCGTAGGCGCGAGCGTCCGCTCGCGTTCAGCGCGCGCAGCGTCTTGGTCTTCGCGTCGTAGACGATCGCGAAGAGGTCGCCGCCGATGCCGGTCATCGACGGCTCGACGACCGCGAGCACCGCGGCGGCGGTGACCGCGGCGTCGATCGCGTTGCCGCCGTCCTGCAGCACCTTCAGCCCGGCGGCGGAGGCGAGCGGCTGGCTGGTCGCGATCATGCCGTTCCTGCCGAGCACGGCAGAGCGCGTCCCGTGCGGGTTCGCCGCCGGACGATCGCCCGGCCGCGGGCGCGAATCAGCAGTCTGTGCGGAGGGAACCGTGATGACCGCGAACGCGGTGGCGAGGGCAAGCGCAGTACGTTTCATGCAGCCTCCCGTGAAAACGACGACGTTGAACGCAGAGCCCGCGGAGCACGCAGAGAAGCTTTCTAATCTTCCTCTGTGTCTCCTGTTCTCTCTTTATCCGTCTGCCTCGCGAGGAACTGTCGCGTGAGGCGTTCGAGCAGCTGCGCAGCGTCTCGCCGTCCAGCGCAAACGCGTCCAGCTCGGGCGCCCACGCGAGCTTATAGCTTCTTGCCATCGCCGATACCCAGATTTGTCGAACCGGCGCGTTCGGCGAGATGACGAACTTCATCTCGCTCGGTTCTTCGAAGACGAGATTCAGCACGCCATTCTGCAGCTCGACCTCGAAACCGTCGCCAGTGTCCGCTAGTGGCAGAAGCGAACGGCGTGCGTCTTCGAGGGCCTGCACGCTTTTCGTACGAAATTCCTGGTCGGAGAGCACGCTCATGCGGCTATTAAACCTTTGCCGGGGGGCATCCGTCTAACGTGACAGAAGGAGAGAGGCCATGCATGAATGGAGCTTTTCGGCGTCGGCGGAGTGGGTCGTCGGCCTGCTGCTCGTCTTCGCGATCGTCGCTGCCGCGTTCGTCTGACAGGGTGCCGGAACACCCGGCAGCCTGAACCTGATTCCAACCTGAACGAAAGTCGGAAGTTCAAAGTCAGAAGACCGACCGCTTTCAGGCTTCGGACTTCGGACTTCGATCAGGCGCGTTCCCAGCCCTGCGCGAATCCTACTTCGAGCTCGAGAACTTGTCCGCGGCCGCAAGATAACTCCGGCGCGCGCGCGCCGTCATCCCGGGCTGCTTCATCTTCACGGCCAGCTTGTGCACGCGGTTATCGAGCTGTGTCGGCGCGAAGCCGATCACGTACTGGCTGTGGAGCTCCTGCGCCACCTTGGTGAAGGTCGGCGCGAGCTCGCTGGATTTCTTCAGCTCGAAATAGCCGCCGCCGGTCTCGTCCGCGACCTTGCGCAGGCCGCTGTCCGGCCGCGTCCGCACCCGCTGCCCGCTCGGCCCGCCGATGTAGTTGCTCTCGAGGCCGATGGCGTAGATCATCACTTCCTCGGCGCGCGCGCGATCGATCACCGTGCCGAGCCCGATCCGGCTCGACGTGTCGTCGCCGTCGGTGAAGACGAGGATGACGCGCCGCCCTTCGACGCCTTTCAACTCGTCGAGGCTTGCCGCCACCGCATCCCACAGCCGCGTGCCGTTGCCGTAGTCGAGGTTCTTGACGTCGGTCACGAGCTGATCGCGGTTGTTCGTGAACTCGCGCGCTGAACTGAATCTTGTCGTTGAACGCGCCGACGCGCGCCTTGTCGACGGGCAGCAGCCGGATCAGGAACTGCTCGGCGGCCTCGCGCAGCAGATCGAGCGTCAAGCGTCATGCTGCCGCTGGTGTCGAGCATGACGATCGACGGTGATCGGCTGGACTTCGTTCTGGAAGAAGATGATCGGCTGCGGCTTCTCGTTGTCGAAGACTTCGAACTCTTCCTGCGTCAGCCCCGGCACCAGCCGGCGCGTCGCGTCGGCGACGGTGACGAACAGCGAGACGACCTGCGTGCCCGACTTGAACGTCGGGCCCTGCGCGGCCGGCGGTTGCTGGGCGATGAGCGCTGTCGACAGAATCGCCGCGAGCGCCGCGGCACCCATCACTCGAGTCAGACCGGCCATGGGTCCAGCTTATCGCAATGCCCGTGCCTTCGCGAGCGCGGCGACAATCGCCGGATCCAGCGCCGCGGCCATCAGCTTGTATCCCTCGGGAGACGGATGCAGGTCGTCGGGAGAGGACACCAGGCGATCGGGCGCGCCAGGTTCGGCAACCGCCGCCCGCGTGTCACAGAACACCATGCTCTCGGCGTGCGCGTCCGCCTGCTCGCGGATCCAGCCGTTCACCGCGCGCATCGCCTGGTTCTGCGCCGCGGTGGCGGTGTTGTAGGGGATGATGCTGCCGGCGACGATCGGGATCTTCGCCGCGCGCGCCGCCGCGTACATCGCCGCGAGCTCGCGCTGCACGGCGTCGGCACTCCGGCCCTGATACACGTCGTTGACGCCGGCGATGATGACGACGACGTCCGGGCGCGCGGCGGCGACGTCGCGCGCGAAGCGGGCGCCGATCTCATCGCACGCTCGCCGTTGACGCCGCGGTTCAGCACCCGCCAGTCCGGGTGCGCCTGCATCAGCCAGTAGGCGAACTGGCTCTCGACGTTGCCGGCCCCGTCGGGCGGCGCCTCGACCGGCGATTGGAAGCCGGGCGTGCCGGCGGTGGTCGAATCACCGAGCGCGACGATTGTGGCCATGGCAGTCCCCGTAAACGTCTTCGCGGGCAGCGGTTATTGTCGCCAGATTGGCGACTTGACCGGTCGGATATCCCACGATACACTGTCGAATCATCCTGAGATTCGATCTCATTTTGAATCGGTCCCATCCATGCTGCAGGCGTTCGTCATCACCCTTCGCGAAGGGTTGGAAGCATTCCTCATCGTCGCCATCAGCCTTGCGTATCTGCGCAAGAGCGGGCGGCGGGAACTCATCCCCGCGGTGCACTGGGCGATCGCGCTCTCGCTGTTCATCAGCATCGGCGCGGCGTATCTGTTCCAGCGCGCCTCGAACCACGCGCTCTGGGAAGGCCTGCTCGCGCTGGTCGCCGCGGCGTCGGTCGCGTCGCTCACCGTGCACATGTGGCGGACGGCGCGGCGGATCAAGACCGACATCGAAGGCGAGCTGTCGAGCGCGGCGCTGAAGACCGGTGCGTCGGCGTTTGCCGGCGTGTTCCTGTTCACGCTGCTGATGATCACGCGCGAAGGGATGGAAACCGCGCTGCTGATGGGCACGCTCCTCTTCCAGCAGACGCCGATGAACATCATCGCCGGCGCCGCCATCGGCACGCTGTCGGCCGCGTTTGTCGCCTGGCTCTGGTCGCGCTACGGCTACCGCGTCAATCTCGGGCTGTTCTTCCAGGTGACCGCCGTCTTCCTGCTCGTGTTCGTCGTGCAGCTCCTGATCTACGGCTTCCACGAGCTGACCGAAGCCAACATCTTCCCCTACAGCGAGCCGCTGCACTGGGCGACAGAGCCGTACGGCCCTGACGGCCGCTACGGGCAGTATCTGACGTATCTGCTCGTGATGCTGCCGCTGGGCTGGCTGGCCTTCAGTTCTCATGCCGCGTGCCGCGGCGCGAAGGCCGCAGCGGCGGCGGCACGCTCGACCCACGTCGCGACCTAAGCAGGCTGATACACTCCGGGCGTGGCGAAGGCGCCCACCGTTGTCGATCTGATCTGGTCGTCCGGCCTGATTTTCTCGGGCCGGAGCGGGCAGGCCTCCCTCACGCTCGATAGCGCCGGCGCCGCCGGCCCCTCGCCGGTGCAGGCGCTCGCCTTCGCGCTGGCGGGCTGCATGATGATGGATGTCGCGCACATCCTCACCAAGGGCCGCCACGCGTTCCGCGGCCTGCGGTGCCACCTCGTCGCCGATCGTGCCGAGGACGAACCACATCGCATCACGCGCGCAACGCTCACCGTGATCGTCACCGGCGAGGTGCCGGCGGACGCGGTCGATCGCGCCATCGCCCTGTCGCGCGAGAAGTACTGCTCGGTCTGGCATTCGATGCGGCAGGATATCGACTTCACGACCGCGTTTCAGATCGAGGCCGGGGAGCCGGCTTCGTGATGGCGGCGGCGGAGGCGCCTGCGCCGCGAGACCAGCCTTCGCGGCGCCGCGCCTACATCGACTGGGCGCGCGGCATAGCCGTGCTGCGTGATGATCGAAGCGCACGCCGCGGACGCGTGGACCCGCGCGGCCGACAAGAACAGCATCGTCTACCGCGACGCGACGATCCTCGGCGGCTTCGCCGCGCCGCTGTTCCTCTGGCTCGCGGGCCTGGCGGTCGTGCTCGCGGCGACGCGGACGGCGGAGCGGACCGGCAGCCGCTCCCGCGCGGTCGAGGGCATCGTGCGGCGCGGCCTCGTGATCTTCGTCCTCGCGTTTCTCTTCCGCGTGCAGGCGTTCATCGTCAGCCCCGGCAATCACCTGGTGACGCTCTTCCGCGTCGACATCCTCAACATCATGGGGCCGGCGATTGTCGCCGCGGGACTGGCGTGGGCGATCGCGCGGTCCGCACCGGTGCGCGTGGCGCTGTTCTCGGCGTTGACGCTCGCGTTCTGCATGCTGACGCCGATCGTGCGCGGTTCGCCGCTGGTCGAGCAGCTGCCGCTCTGGCTGCAGTGGCACCTGCGTCCGGCCGGCGACATGACGGTGTTCACGCTGCTGCCGTGGGCGGGGTTCGTGTTTGCCGGCGCGGCCGTCGGCGCGCTGCTCGCGGCGGCGCGCGACGCGCGGGGTGAGCGCCGCGCGAACATCGCCGTCGGCGCATGCGGCGCGGCGCTGATCGTGCTCGGTTTCTACACCGCCGGCCGCCCTTCGATCTACGCCTCGTCGTCGTTCTGGACCAGCTCGCCGACCTGGTTCGCGATCCGCGTCGGGATCATGATGCTCGCGCTCTCGTGGCTGTACGGCCTCGAGCAGGCCGTCGGACAGCGCGAGGAGAGCGCCGATCGGCCCCACGGCGCGCTGAAGGGCGTCCTGCTCTCGTGGCAGGCGCCGCTCGAGCGGCTCGGGCGGCACTCGCTGTTCATCTACTGGATCCACGTCGAGCTGGTGTACGGCTATTTCAGCTGGCTGTGGTGGCATCGCCTGCCGCTGTGGGGCACGGCGCTGGCGTACGCGCTGTTCTGCGCGCTGATGTATCGCGCGATTGACTGGCGCGACCGCTTCGTCGATTTCTGGCGCACGCGGCCGCGCGGCGCGCTGCATCTCCGCGGCATCCAGCTGACTCGCCTGTCACGACGATCAACGCGGAACCCGCGGAACTCGCAGAGCTTTTTCTCTGTCAGCTCCAGATTTGCGCCATCGGCTAGTTCGCGGCGACAATCAACCGGAGAGCGACCAGTTCAACGTAGCGCAGCCCTTCAGGCTGCCAGCGCGGCTCCGCAGGGATCCAGCTGACTCGCCTGTCACGACGATCAACGCAGAACTCGCGGAGCTCGCAGAGCTTTTTCTCTTTGGCTCTAGATTCGCGCCATCGGGCTAGTTCGCGACGACAATCAACGCTAGAGCCCGCAGAACCAGTTTTCAACGTAGCGCAGCCCTTAAGGGCTGCCAGCGCGGCTCCGCAGAGCGATCCAGCTGACTCGCCTGTCACGACGATCAACGCAGAACTCGCGGAGCTCGCGCAGAGCGCGGCTTTTCTCAAAACGTACACGCAGCCCTAGAAGGGCTGCGCTCGCTAACGTTCGCATCACAAACGGCAACCAGATCGAAGATTCTGCGGTGTTCCGCGGGTTCTGCGTTGATCGTCGTGGTCAGCGGGTTCTGCGTTTAATGTCGTGGGCTCAGAACGCCATCAGGTAGGTGACCTTGGCGATCAGCGCGCGATCGATGAGCGCGCCGGATCGCGTCTCGCGCCGGTCGTTGTAGACGAAGTAGAAGTCGCTCAGCGGCCGGTGGATGATGTTGAACCGGACGTTCGAGCTCCACTGCCGCGCGTCGGTGTTGTACTGCAGCAGCGCGTTCAGGAACATCCGCGTCGAGAAGCTGATGTTGGCGCGGCCGGTGATGAGGTCGGTCGTGTAGGCGCCCTCGCTCAGCGAGATGACGTTTCGGCTCCAGTTGACGCTCGTGTTCAGCTGCGCGTTGAGGCGGAACGCGGTGCCGGCGCTGTAATTGTGCTTGTAGCCGTCGTAGAACGTGCCAAGGGCGTAGCGGCCGGTAAACGACACGCGCGCCGCGCGATTGGAGTTCCAGAGGATGAAGTCCTCGTCGAACTCGTAGCGGCCCGGAGCGATCGAAATCCCGCGGTTGCTGTTGATCGGGAACGGCGCGGTCAGCACTTCGAGGTTGGTATTCCGTCCAAGCTCGATGAACGAGCTGTCCTGCAGCGTGAACGGCAGGTGCCAGTCCATGTAGCGCGAGTCGAAGGCGCCGCTGTCGGCGCGCGTGATGTTCACCATCTGGTAATGCGGAAAGGTTTCACGCAGCCAGCTCGACACGCGCTTCGGCCGGAAGTGCAGCCCGAAGTAGCCGTCGGTCCGGCCGATGTTGGTCCGCGGGATGAAGCCGAGCTCGTCGTTGAAGCGCGTGCCGACAAACGTGTAAGCGGCCCGCGTCTCGAGTCGATCGCCGCGGTAGGCAAAGGCGCCGCGGCCGAAGGCGTCGCTGCCGCTCGTGCCGACGACGCTGTCGGGCGAGACCGTCTTCGCCAGCATGCCGTTGACGTTGAGGTTCTGGAAGAACCGGAAGTTCGCGTCGGCGCCGGCGAGGCGGTTGTAGGTCGGGCCGTCGACCTCCTTGTTGAGGACCATCACGCCGACGTCGGAGTTCGCGAGGATATTGCGGCGCGCGCGCAGCGCGGTGACGTTGGTGGCCGGCGCGGCGACATCTTCACGCTGCTGGATGTTCATCGCGCCGATCGTCAGGCCGGCCGCGCGGCCGGTCAGCCGCGTGCCGGCGAGAATCGGGATCGCATCGCCGCTCTTCGAGAGCCCGATGGTGCGGCTGAAGAACAGGATGTTGTCGCCGAGCGTGTTGCTGCGTCCGCCGCCGCCGCCGCCGCCTCCTCCTCCTCCTCCTCCTCCGGCGGTCTGGCCGCCGACGCCGAACTGGTAGACGCCGGCATTCTCGAGGAAGAAATCGCGCTTCTCCGGGAAGAACAGGCTGAAGCGGGTGAGGTTCACCTGCTGCTCGTCGGCCTCGACCTGCGAGAAGTCGGTGTTGACGGTGAAGTCCCAGGTGAGGCTGCTCGTCACCCCGTACTTCGCGTCGAAGCCCGCCTCCAGATCGCCGTCAACCGGACGGCTGCCGATGGTGTTGCCGCTCGTCAGCATGTACGGCTTGAGGCGCAGATCGTTGCCAGGGCGGACGCCGCGGAGCCCCTCGAGCGTGCCGGCCATCGACACGCGGGTCAGCTCGTAGAAGCGTGGAATCGGCGCCCAGTAGGTCTCTTCGTTGCGGCGCCGGATCTGGCGCATGAAGTTGATGCCCCAGGTCTGCGCGTCGCCGGCCTCGAAGCGCAGGGTGCGAAACGGAATCGCCAGCTCGGCGTACCAGCCGTTGGCGACGATGCGCGTCTTGGCGAACCAGAGGCCGTCCCAGTTGACGTTGGTGTCGCGGCCGTCGTTCACCATCTGCGCGTCCCATTTCGCGCCCATCGGGTTGATCGCGAACATGTAGCCGTTGCGCTCGTCGTGGAAGGTGTCGAGCACGACCTGGAACATGTCGGTTCGCGCGGTGTCGAAGTCCTTCTTCAGATCGCCGACGATGATGTCGGCGGGCGAGCTGTCGTGCGCGAAGATGCCGAGATACAGCGCCTGCTCGTCGTAGGCGACGCGCACTTCGGTCTGCTGCGACGCCGGCTCCCCTTCGTCCGGCTCGCTCTGCAGGAAGCCGCCGGCGATCGGCGCGTCGCGCCAGACCGCCTCGTCGAGCGCGCCGTCGATCGTGATCGGCGCCGTGCTCTTCACCGCCTCGAGATGCCGCTCGCGGCGCGCCGTTTCGTAATTCACCTGGCCGGCGGCCTGTTCGGGCAGAAATGCCAGCCAGACGAGCAGACCGCGACCAAACACGCGAAAACGGACGCCGTAAGAATTCATGGGAAGGCGCAATTATATCGGACGTAGAATCGCGCAGGTGCACAGGGTTGCCTGCAACCCGGGCAACCGCACACGACCTCTCGTTTTTGGCCTTCGAGGAGGATGTATGAATCGTCGCGAATTCGCCCGGCTTCTTGCCATCGGGGGCGCTGCCCCGTTCGTGTCGCCGAAGGCGGCATGGGCCCGGCCGTCTGATCTGCCGCCGACGCCCGCGTCGCCGGACGAGAAGTTCTGGACCGCGGTCCGCGATCAGTTCGTCATGCCGAAGGACCTCGCGATGCTCAACGCCGCGAACCTCTGCCCCTCGTCGGCGCCGGTGCTCGAGACGATGTACAAGTTCACGAAGGACATGGATCAGGATCCGTCGTTCGACAACCGCGCCAAGCTCGGGGACGGCCGCGAAACCACGCGCAAGCTGCTCGCCGAGTTCCTGCGCGTGACCCCGGAAGAGATCGTCATCACCCGCAACACCAGCGAGTCGAACAACCTGGTCTCGACCGGCATCGACCTCAAGGCCGGCGACGAGGTGCTCCTGACCGCCGACAACCACCCGAGCAACCACGCCGCGTGGCAGGAGAAGGCGAAGCGCTTCGGCTTCACGGTCAAGGACGTGCCGGTGCCGAACCCGCACCCGGGCGCCGAGCACTACGTCGAGGCGTTCCGGAAGATGATCACGCCGCAGACCAAGGTGATCTCGTTCACGCACCTCACCAGCACGGTCGGCGACCTCTTCCCCGCGAAGGAGCTCTGCAAGCTGGCGCGCGACCGCGGCATCCTGTCGCTGGTCGACGGCGCGCAGACCTTCGGCCTGATGGACGTCGACCTGAGCGACATGCAGCCCGATTTCTACAGCGGCAGCGCGCACAAGTGGCCGTGCGGCCCGAAAGAGAACGGCGTCCTCTACATCAACAAGGCGTCGCAGTCGAAGATCTGGGCGAGCATCTTCAGCGCCTATCCGGGGCGGGTCGGCGTCTCGAAGACCTTCGAAGGGTTCGGGCAGCGCGACGAGCCGGCGATGATCGCCTTTGGCGAGGCGCTCACCTTCCAGACCAAGATCGGGCGCGCGCAGATCGAGAAGCGCTCGCGCGAGCTGACCCAGGCGCTGATTGCGGGGCTGAAGAAGGTCGACGGCGTGAAGATCTGGACCAGCCCGGATCCGACCCGCACCGTCGCGGTGCTGTCGTTCCAGCCGGGCAACCTCGACGTCCGCAAGCTGTCGCTGGCGCTCTACCAGAAGGACCACATCGGCTGCGCCACGCGCGGCGGCCAGGACCGGCCCGGCATCCGCCTCTCGCCGCATTTCTACAACACGATGGCCGACGTCGACCGCACCGTCGGCGCGATCAAGAAGTACATGGCGACCGGCGTCTGACCGAGCGTGCTGACGCTACGGCCAGGCGCAAGTGAGGCGTTCAGTGTCGCGGCAGGTCGGACAGCGTACCGCGCAAACAAAAGGGGCGGCTGGCTTTCGCCAACCGCCCCTTTCAGCTATCAGCTATCAGCTTTCAGCTAGCACGCTAGCATCCAGCAACTAGCATCCAATCACGACTAGAAGCGAACACCGAGCGCGACGCGGAACGTGCGCCCGCCGGTGTTGCCGGGACTCCAGGCCGGATAGTGGGTCTGCGCGGTGCCCGTGCCGAACGCCGTGCCGCGGATGAACCCGGTGCGGTAGCCCAGAGAGTCGAGCGGGCTCGCCGGATCGGGCCGGATGGTGGTGTTGAACTCGATCAGCTTCTCGTTGTTCAGCAGGTTGAAGATGTCGAACTTCACCCACGGCCGAACCGACCCGCCAACCGGGATGTTGTAGCTGATGTTCGCATCCAGCAGGCCGTAGCCGGGGAATTCCTCCGAGCCGCGCGCGCCGAAGTAGAGCGTCGACGCATCAGGCGCGTCCGGATAGCCGGCGTTGGTCAGGATGTTGCGCTGAATCGTGGTCAGCGGCTGGTTGTTCGCCAGCAGGCTGTACGTCCCGCCCGAATCGACGCGCCAGAGGCCGGAGACCGAGAGATCGCCGGCGCGGCCCAGGCCGAAGTTGTAGATCGTCCACGCACGCACGCGGTGACGCTGGAAGCTGTCGAGGCGGCCGTCCGGGTAGAACCGCTGGGCCTCCGGTGCGTAGGCTTCCGGATAGTCGCCGAGTGCGTGAGGTCGCGCCCGGCGTGTTGGTGCCCTCACCGGCGAAGTTGCCTTCGTTCTGCAGCTGCAGCGTGTACTGCCCGTTCACCGTCCAGCGGCTGGCCAGCTGGTAGCGCCCCTGGAAGACCATGCCCTGGTACTGCCGGTGCGCATCCGGCGTGTTCCGAAAGACCTGGTTCGAGACCTCGCCGGCATCGATCCCGTTCGCCTCCACGACCGTCGTGCCGTCGGCGCGGGTGAAGAAGTCCTCGATGATGCTGGTGGTCTTGCGGAAGACGTACGCGACTTCGGCGTAGCCCTTGCCGTTGGCGATGTTCGCGCCGTAGCTGGTCGAGAACTCGTGGACCAGCGGCGACTTCATCGACGGATCGGTGAAGACGTTGGCCGTCGGCACGATCACCGACGCGTTGTCGGGCCGCACGGGATAGTTCGCCGGGTTCGAATCCCGCCGCGAAGCCGATTCCCGCACCCGCCGGCCCCTGGTAGAGGCTGAAGATGTCGGCCGGGTTGCCGACCGGGCTGTTGCTGCCGACCAGTGCCTCGTTGTAGCGCCCGGAGTACTGCCCGTAGGTCATGTGAACGATGTGGCTGCCGTTGCCCTTGAGGTCCCACGCGGTGCCGAGGCGCGGCACGATGCGGTTGTTCCGGATGCTGGTGATGTCGCCGCTCGAGACCGCGGTGACGTGCTCGTAGCGCGCGCCGAGGTCGACCGACCAGCGGCCGTTGATCGCCCAGTGATCCTGGAAGTAGAGCGAGTTGTTGTCGACGTTCAGGGTCGCGCCGACCGTCGCCGGGTAGAAGTCGATCGACGAATCGCCAGGGACGAAGACCGGGATGTAGCCGGCCCGACGCGTCGAGGATCGGTGCACCGGCCGCATTGGTGAGGAAATCGGTGTTGAACACATAGCTCGTCGGCGACTGCGAGTTGCCGCCCGTCCGCTGGCTGCGGAAGAACTCGTAGCCGACCTTGGTCTGATGCGTGCCCGCCGCCGACCAGAAGTTGGTGACCGCCGCGGTCAGCTGCCGGTTGTTGCGCTGCTCGGGATCGCAGGCGCAGAAGTACGGCGAGTTGTAGATCACGTTGAGGGCTGGTGAGTAGAAGGGCGATTGCTGGATGTTGGTGGTGGCGTCGATGCCGTCGCCCTGGAACTCGAAGTGGCGCTGCGAGTACTGCCCTTCGACCAGCATGCCGCCGCCGAGGACGCCGCGGTAGTTCGTGAAGTAGTAGTTGTTCGGCAGGCTGCGCGTGATCAGGCTGGCCGGATCGCCAACCAGGCTGAAGAGGCCGGAGGTGTTCGACACTTCGCGCGCAGTTATTCAGGTAGCCGCCCTGAATCGTGTGGTTGGTGGCAACCGTGCCCGTCAGCTTCAGCTCGCCGCGCTTGTTCAGGTCGTCCTGGAGCACCTGGACGCCGCTCACCTGAACCGTCTGCGGGTTCTCGACCGACGCGTAGCGGCCGGCCGTGAAGAACCACAGGTGGTCCTTGGAGATCGGACCGCCGAACGTGCCTTCGTACGTCTGCTGGTTGATGTCCGGCCGCGTTGACGTTGTTCCGCTCCTCGAACGGCGTCTCGGTCGACCAGGACGGGTTGAGGAAGTTCACGCGGCCGCTCCCAGAGAACTTGTTGCCGCCGCTTTTCGTGATCGCGTTGACGACGCCGCCGCCGAACCGGCCGTACTCGGCCGAGATGCCGGAGGTCAGCACCTGCGTCTCCTCGATCGCGTCCTCGATGAAGAGGTTCTGCGGGTTGGCGAACAGGTTGTCGTTCACGTCGACGCCGTTGACCATGAAGATGTTGTCGAACGCGAACCCGCCGTTGATCACCAGCTGGCCGGCGTTGGGCGACTGCTCGCTGAGCGCCGGCGACAACGTCGCGATCCCCTGCAGCGTGCGCGGCGGTGGCGAGCTGCTCGATCTCCTCATGCTTGATGTTGATGCCGACGACCGGCGTCGCAATCGGCGCCGGCGATTCGGCGACGACCTGCACCGTCTCGGTCAGCCCCGCGGTCCGCATCGTCACGTTCTGCTGGATGATGCCGCCGAGCGGGACGTTGGTGTTCTGGTTCACCGTCGCGAACCCGGAGAGCTCGAATTTCACCTGGTAAGGACCCGGGGGCAGGTTCGGGAAAATGAAGCCCCCCTGGGCATCGGACGTGACGACGCGGGGTCCCTGGAGGGACGGCGAGGTCACAGTGACGGTGACACCTGGAACGGCGAGCCCCTGCTCGTCCTGGACAACTCCGCGAACGGTGCCGGTCTGGACGCCCTGCGCCCCCAGCATCGCGGCCATGCTGCAGAACAGCAAAGCCAAACCGAACGTGCGTACGAACTTCATGGAATCTCCTTCGAAGTCATGACAACCACTAATTTTAGTCATCAGACGCCGTCCGGACCCGATCAGTGTCCAGTTGAGCCGACTTTGTATCAAACTGGATCCTGAAAAATGGATGACTATTGCTGAGATGCCCGCATTCGTGCAGCAGTTGTCATCAAACAGGAGACATCGGTGCTGTTCGGGGCGCGTGCGTCGGACAGGCTCCGACAGAAACCCTCCCCGCAGGGGGCGATTCAGGCGGGCGGACACTCGGTCCGCCCGGAATTCTTGCCTGTTTGGATCGAGCTGTTCCGCCGAAACCGCACGAGCGGTGAAGGCAGAACGGTGTCAGCAGCCCTGAAGGGCTGCGCTACTGCGGGGCGGCGGTGCCGGACGGCTTCTGCGCGTCCGTCTTGATGTCGTTGAAGTTCAGGACCGTGTTGAACAGCAGGTTGAACTCGCCGAAATTCTGCCAGCGGTAACACGGGTTCCCCGCGAAGACGATCACGCGGCCCTTTCCCGACGGCATGTCGACGATCGCCGGCCGGTTCCGGATTTCATTCGCCCCCCGCATCAGGCCGCTGAGAACGTGCTCGTCTCCTCCGGGATACCGCATCAGCACGCCCGGCGGCGTCGGCGGCGGGCCCGGCGGCGCCGGCTCGAAGGGATTGGCCCCGGTCTGAACGGTGAGCAGCGGTCCGTTCGCGTAGCGGACCGGGATCGTCTTCTTGTCGTAGCCGTAGAAGATCGGGTGCTCGGGCGCCAGGATCTCCGCGTCGATAATTGCGCCGGGCGAGTAGAACTGTGGCGTGGTGCGCGCGGCGTCCAGCTTCGGCGCCAGGCCGAATTCAGCCGGGAAGTAGCTGGCCTGGCCGAGCGTCACCAGCAGGCCGCCGGCCTGTACGAACTTCTCGAACTCGGCGACGCCGGCGAGCCCCATGCCTCCGGTCATGTCGTCCGACTCGCCGTACATCCCGAGGTTCTTGAACGTCTCGCTCTTCTTGTATTCGATCGGCTGGCCGCGCCCCTCGATGTCGAACACGACCCGCTTGCCGCTGCCGCCCTGGTTCGGCAGGACGATGACGTCGTAGGCGCTCTTCAGATCGCCCTTCTTGACGCGCTCCTTGTAGATCAGCTCGTAGGGCACCTCGAACTTGTCGAGCGCGTAGCGCACCCAGCCGACGTCCTGCGTCGCCTGGCCGCTCCACAGGCTGTAGATCGCCAGCCGCGGCAGATCGAGATCGTGCATCGCCACCGAAGGCGCCGCCGGCAGGCTCGCCGCGGTCAGTCCCAGCGCTTCGACCGCCGCCCGCACCTTCGCCGCGTCGCCGCTGACGATGAACGAGCCTGCGGGGTAGGTGACGCCGCCGTTCGAAAATTCCTTCTCGGTCGCCTGCACCTTCAGCTCTTTCAGCCGGTAGCGCAGGGTGATCATGTTGTTCGACCCGTAGTGCGCGATCGCGAAAACCGATCCGTTCCCGGCGACCTTGCCGGCCAGATGAATCTCCTTCTCGTTCACTTTCTCCACCGCGACGTCGAGGATCTTCTTGTCGGCGATCTCTCTTACCTCGGTGTGGCCCATCAACCCCATCGTCCACGACGCGTCGTCATAGGTGCGGAGGTTGGGATCGGGATACACCTGGCGTTCGAGCAGCGTCTTCGCCAGGCGGCTGTACGGCTGATCGCGCTTGACGATGAAGGAGCCGGCGGGGAAGCGGCCTTCCTGCAGCGTGACCTCCGAGGTCGTGCGCCCGAGCTCGATCCCCTGCATCCGAAGCAGGTTGACGAGCCGCTCGACGCGCGTCATGTCGCGCTGCCCCGCGGGGATCACATAGCCGGCGACGGTTTCCTTGCGGCCGGTCTCGATCGAGTTGCGCGACTTGACGTAGAAGTTCTCGAGGATGATCTTCGGGAACTGCGACGTGTACTGCAGCGCGGTGATGACGCCGGTCTGACCGTAGTTGGTGTTGTTGCGCAGCGACCAGTCGAACTCGCCGGTCGCGGGCCACGGCCGATACCATTCGCGCTGCGCCTGATTACCGCGTCCGGCCGTCTGGCCGCTGCGGCTGTCCGGCTGTCAGCGGACCCTCTTCCGCCGCCCGCGCCAGTCGAAGCCGCCTGCGCTGAGCCTGTCGAAGCGCCGACGCCGTTGGCGCCGGTGCCGTTCGGGTTCCCGAGGCGCACCTTCTGCGTGTTCGCACCGCTGAACCCCTGGATCTCGTACATGCGGATCATGCCGTTGTGGTTCGACGACATGAACGCGAGGTACCCCGGCGACCACATGTCGACGAAGCCGTGCGTCCAGACGCCGGGCATCCCGTACTTCGTCATCTGCGACATCTCGAAGTTCGCGATCATCGGCAGCTCGCCGTAGAGGATCGGATCGAGGTTCGGGTTCTGCGGCGCCTGGCCGCTGAAGGTGTACATCAGCGTCTGCGCCTGGTGGAGGTCGTGCATGATCGGCGGGTGGTACTTGAAGTACCAGTCGAGCAGCGATCGCATCTCGACCTGCGAGTAGTTGATGTCGCGGTTGTCGTCGTGGAAGACGTACTTGCCCCAGTAGGGGACGCCGGCGCCGGTGGGGCGCCCTTCGGTCTCGTTGATCCCGTACTTGTAGTACCAGTCGACGTTGCGGTCGCGGCCGTCGGGGTCGGCAACCGGCGTGATCGAGACGATCACGTTCTCGCGAATCTGGCTGATGATCGGCGAGTCTTCCGCGACGAGGCGGTAGGCCAGCTCCATCAGCATCTCGGAAGGTCCGACCTCGCCGCTATGGAGGCCGCCCGACAAGTGATACAGCGGCTTGGCCTTGCCGACGATGTCGGCGGCCTGCTGCGGGGTGATCGTCCGCGGATCGGCCAGCTGACCGAGATAGGTCCGGTACTGTTCGAGATTCCGGATCGAGTCTTCTGAGCCGACGAAGACGACGACGAGCTCGCGCCCCTCGTGGCTCTTGCCGATGGTGACGATCTTCACGCGCGGCGTCGCGGCCGCTAAAGCCCGATAATATTTGAGGATGTCGGCGTAATAGGTGAGCTTCTTCGGCTCGCCGATATGGTGGCCGAGGATGTCCTTGGGCGAGGGCAGGCCGGCCACCGTCGGGCAGGTGATCGACCAGCGGGCTGCTGAATTCGGGTCTCGTCGTCCACTCCTTGACGAGCCGCGCGAACTCAGGGTCGTCGCCCCCAACGGCTTTGTTTGCGCCGCTTTGCGCGAACATCCCGGTGCCCAGGCCGAGGACCAGCAGGCCGGCGGCGAGAAGCCGTGCAGAGCGCCTTCCTTCGAACATCACAGAACTCCTTATCGGCCTGATAGTTAGATGGCAAGCTGAGGTATGGACAGGGGCGAAAGACTGCTGATTTCGGCGAAAAAATCGTTGAGATAGCCGCCGATGGCTCGGTACAATCTGGCTCTTTTGTAGTGGTCTTGTAGGCCGGGCAGGTCAGCCGGGGCGGGGGACGCGGGCTGAAGACCGAACCCCACCAACCAACCCGACCCACGCGACCCACCTGACCCGGTTGGTTCGGACCCTCAACCTATGATCAACGTAGCCGCAATCCGCATGCAGCAGTTCGGCGTGCAATTCTACCAAGCTTCGCTGACCGCCAGCGACATCGACAAGCTGGTTCGCTTCGAGGTGTTGAGCTACGGCGAGAACGCGCAGGCGCCGGTGCGGGGAGGCAAGCACAAGCCGGGCATGCCGGCACCGTCGAAGGTGAACTGGGATTTTCTCGAGCGGCGGATCGCGTCGAGCGACAAGGCGTATCAGCGCCAGATCATCCGCAAGAAGATCGACGAGCTGGTGCAGTACTACGAGCAGTGCCGCCAGGCGCGCGATCTGCCGTCGATCCCCGGCGCGGTGATCATCTCCTGCGACGAGAAGCTGTCGTTCCAGGCGGCCGATGGCGACGCCCGCGTCGGCATCCTGAAGGTGCCCGAGCGCGAAGGGATCCTGCGCGCGATCGACGGGCAGCACCGCCTGCTGGCGCTGCACGCCGACATCGATCGGTTCGAGGGCGAAGACTTCGCGGTGCCGGCGATCATCTTCGACCGGCTGCCCGAAGATCACGTCGTGCAGATGTTCGTCACCATCAACGCGAAGCACACGCGGCTGAATGCGTCGCACCTCGTCAGCCTCTCGGGCCGGCAGCTGTACCGCGACGAGGCGCTCGCCACCGGCCACGACGTGGTTCGCGCGCTCAACGACCGCGAGGATTCGCCGCTCTACGACGAGATCAAGCTGCTCGGCGTTGGCCGCGGCCGCGTCGCGCAGGCGCCGCTCGCGCAGGAACTGAAGAAGCTCTTCGCCGAGGACGGCGTGTTCCACAGCAAGCGGTCGGGCGACGTGCACGAGGAAGCGAAGAAGTTCTTCGTCAACTATTTCAAGCAGATCGCGCTCGTCTTCGGCGGCGCGTGGAACGGGCGCAAGTACAGCATCCGCTCGGCGTCGGCGCTGCGCGCCTTCATCCGGGTCGCGCCCGACGTCATCCGCCGGCTCGATCAGGAGCACGCCGATCGCGCCGACTTCCGCGCTATCGGGCGCGTGCTGGCGCCCTGGGGGCGCCGCATCGGCGATCTCCGGTTCGAGACCGAGGGGCAGTGGAAGCGCACCGGCACGACCGTCGATTCGCTGGCCAAGGAACTGCGGCTCGCGCTCATGTATCCGGAGGGGGCGGCGGTCTAACAGCCGGTGGGCACGCTCCTCATCACCGGCGGAGCCGGGTTCATCGGCTCCAACCTCGTTCACTACGCCCTCGCGCACACCGCCGATCGGTTGATCGTTTTCGACAAGCTCACCTATGCCGGCAGCCTGGCGAGCCTGGTCGGGCCGCTCGACGATCCACGCGTCACCTTCGTGCGCGGCGACATCGCCGACGCGGGCGCGGTCGCGCGCGTCTTCGCCGACTTCCAGCCGACCGCCGTCCTCAACCTCGCCGCCGAAACACACGTCGATCGGTCGATCGATGGGCCGCGTCCCTTCATCGACACCAACATCGTCGGCACCTTCGTGCTGCTCGAGGCGGCGCGCGCGTTCGCCGCGGCGCTCGACGCCGAGGCGCGCGCGGGATTTCGCTTTCTCCACGTCTCGACCGACGAGGTCTATGGCACGCTCGGCGCGGCGGGACAGTTCAGCGAGGAGACGCCGTACGCGCCGAACTCGCCGTACGCGGCGAGCAAGGCGGCCGCCGATCACCTCGTGCGCGCGTATCACCACACCTTCGGCCTGCCGATCCTGATCACCAACTGCTCGAACAACTACGGCCCGTATCAGTTTCCGGAGAAGCTGATCCCGCTGATGCTGCTGAACGCCCTCGAAGGCGCGGCCGCTGCCGATTTACGGCGACGGCGGCAACGTCCGCGACTGGCTGCACGTCGAGGATCACTGCGCCGGGCTCCTGCTCGTGCTGGCGAAGGGGCGGCCGGGCGGGAAGTACAACATCGGCGGCGGCAACGAGCGCACCAACCTCGACGTCGTCGATCGCGTGTGTGATGCGGTCGAATCGATCGTCCCGGCGGCGCACAACCCGGCGCTGAAGGGCGCGAGCTACCGCAGCCTCAAGACGTTCGTGCCGGATCGGCCCGGGCACGACCGCCGCTACGCGATCGACGCGACGAAGATACGGACCGAGCTCGGGTGGGCGCCACTGCACGCGTTCGAAGAGGGGCTTGCGAGCACTGCGCGCTGGTACTTCGAGCACCGCGCGTGGTGCGAGCAGGTGCAGGCGGGGCGCTACGATCGGCAACGTCTCGGTCTCGGCTGATGGAAAGCCTTCTTCTATGTCCCAACTGAAGGGCATCATCCTCGCCGGCGGATCCGGCTCGCGGCTGCACCCGCTGACGCGCGCCGTCAGCAAGCAGCTGGTGCCGATCTACAACAAGCCGATGGTGTACTACCCGCTGTCGACGCTGATGCTCGCCGGCATCCGCGAGGTGCTCGTCATCACCACGCCGCACGAGCAGGACGGGTTCCGGCGGCTGCTCGGCGACGGCGGCGACATCGGCATCCAGATCACCTACGCGGCGCAGCCCAGCCCGGACGGGCTCGCGCAGGCGTTTCTCATCGGCCGCGAGTTCATCGGCGAGGATCGCGTCGCCCTCGCGCTTGGCGATAACGTGTTCTACGGCGCTCACCTCACCGACTACCTGCGCAGCGCCGCCGCGCGCGAGGTCGGCGCCACCGTGTTTGGCTACCAGGTCCGCGATCCCGAGCGCTACGGGGTCGTCGAGTTCGACGCCGACGGCCGCGCGGTCAGCCTGGAGGAGAAGCCGGCGAAGCCGAAGTCGTCGTTCGCGGTCACCGGTCTGTATTTCTACGACAACGACGTGGTCGAGATCGCGGCGGGGCTGAAGCCGTCCGGGCGCGGCGAGCTCGAGATCACCGACGTCAACCGCACGTATCTCGAGCGCGGACGCCTCACCGTCGAGAAGATGGGGCGCGGCATCGCGTGGCTCGACACCGGCACGCACGACGCGGTGATGCAGGCGTCGAACTTCATCCAGGCGATCGAGGAGCGGCAGGGGCTGATGGTCGCGTGCCTCGAGGAGATCGCGTTCCGGATGGGGTACATCACCGCGGCGCAACTGACCGGGCTGGCGCGCGCGATGGCGTCGAGCGCCTACGGCCAGTATCTGTTCCGCGTCCTCGAGCACGAGGGCTGAGTGCGCGTCACCCCGACCGGCATCCCCGGCGTTCTGGTGATCGAGCCCGACGTGTATCGCGACGGCCGCGGATTTTTCGTCGAGACCTACCAGGCGGAGCGCTACCAGCAGCACGGCGTCGACGGCGTCTTCGTGCAGGACAACCACTCGCGGTCGATTGGCGGCACGCTCCGCGGGCTGCACCTGCAGGTCCGCCGGCCGCAGGGGAAGCTGGTGCGCGTCACCGAAGGCGAGGTGTTCGACGTGGCCGTCGACGTGCGGCGCGGGTCGCCGACCTTCGGCCAGTGGGTGTCGGTGACGCTGAGCGCCGACAACTTCAAGCAGTGCTACATCCCGCCCGGCTTTGCGCACGGGTTCTGCGTCCTCAGCCCGGTGGCGCAGGTCGAGTACAAGTGCACCGACTTCTACGATGCCGGCGGCGAGGTCGGCATCGCCTGGAACGACCCGGCGCTCGCGATCGCGTGGCCGGTGCGCGAGCCGGTACTCTCGCCGCGCGACCTGCGGCATCCCACTCTGGCAGAAGTAACAGCCGAGTTGCCGAGCGTTCGGTAGGAGACGGCTGGTAGGGGACGGCCTGCAGGCCGTCCCATCGCGGGAGGGCCTCAAGGCCCTCCCCTAAACACGAACGCCGCGTCGGGCCCGATCAGAACTGTAAGACCGAGCGCAAAGTCGGCACATCGCACGGCGACCCAAAACGGCTGATCCCGGGGTTTCTCGAAGAAATCCGAGAGGCACACCGCTTGCCCTTAAGGGATGCAGGTTCGCTGATCTGATTACGGCAGGGCGCCGTGAATGCTGGGGGAGCCAGGTCAGTGAGGCAGAGGGGCATCGCAATCACGCGATGCCCTTTTGTTTTTTAGATCGAAGTTGTTGATTTTCCGGGTCGTCCCGTTCCCACGGCGATGAAGCCGCCGAACCCTCCTGTTCTTCCTTGCAGCCGCCGCCGGCTGCCTCCCCTTCAAACCCTTTCCGTGACGCGTCGAGGCGCAGGCGCCAGTGCCGCTGTCGCTGACCGCGCTCGCCTCGCCGCAGGGCCCGCCCCGCCGCACGGCCCGCCCCGCGACACCAATGCCTCCGCGACCGCCACGGTGCACCGCACCGAGGAAGACGCTCCCCGTGAAGCGCTGTCGTTGACAACGGGTAGAATTCGACCCGTCATGCCGCCGAAACGCCGCCGCCGCGGCCGTCGGCGGCGACCAGCGGTAATAGCGTCAGGGAGGCTGGCATGCGCAACTGGCTCGTCGGGTTCGCGGCATTCCTCATCTCAATCGCGTCGGCGTCGTCCGCCTTCGCGCAGAACGCGCAGATCAACGGCACGGTCAAGGATTCGAGCGGCGCGATCATCCCCGGCGCGACCGTCACCGCGCGCAACCTCGACAGCGGCCTGGCCAGAACGGGCGTCACCGACGCGGCCGGCGAGTTCCGACTGCCGTCGCTGCCGCCGGGGCGCTACTCCGTGTCGACCGAGTTGAGCGGCTTCAGCACCGAGACGCGGCCCGACATCGTGCTGATCATCGATCAGACGGCGATCATCCACTTCGCCCTCAAGCCGGCGGCGCTGTCCGAAACGGTGACGGTGACGGGCGAGTCGCCGATCGTCGACGTCACCCGATCGGATGTCGCGACCGCCGTGTCGACGCAGCAGATCCAGGATCTGCCGGTCGCCTCGCGGCGCTGGATCGACCTCGCGATGCTGACGCCGGGCACCTCGCAGGACAACATCCGCGGCTTCTTCTACCGCGGCAACGTCAACCTCGGCGCCGGCACCCGCGAATACTCGAACGGCTTCGTCGTCGACGGCGTCAACAACACGTGGGCCGAGATGGGCGAGCCGCGCCAGAACTTCGCGATGGACGCGATCCAGGAGTTCAAGGTCTCGACCTCGACCTACAAGGCGGAGTACGGCCTCGCCACCGGCGGCGTGCTGTCGGTGGTCACCAAGTCGGGCACCAACCAGCTGCACGGCTCGGGCCTGCTGTTCTTCCGCGACGCGTCGATCACCGCGAAGGAGTTCTTCCAGGCGACCAAGCCTGACTACCGCCGCTATCAGTACCGGCGGCACCATCGGCGGCCCGATCCTTCAGAACCGGACGCATTACTTTTTCGCCTACGAGGGGACGAACGAGAACCAGTTCTTCACCGTCAACGCGCGCGGCCTGTGGCCGCAGTACGAGGGCACGTTCAAGAGCGCGCAGGAACGGTGGACCTACAACTTCAAGGTGAACCACCAGCTGACGTCGGCGCAGAGCCTCTTCTTCCGCTACGGCGCGGAGGACGAGTACCGCCCGATCATCACGACCGGCGGCCGGACGACGCCGAGCGCCAGCTTCGACTTTGCGGTGCCGCGCAAGTCGGCGGTCATCGGCCACTCGGCCGTGCTGAGCGACCGCGTGCTGAACGATTTCCGGTTCCAGTACGCGTATGCCAAGTACGAAGTCTCGCCGCCCTACAGCCATGGCGATTGGGAGCCCGCCGACTTCACCGCGCGCCTGCCGTTCTGCACGGCGCAGTTCAACTATCCCGAGCATCCAGGTGGGCGGCTGCGGCAATGCGCAGATGGGGCCCGAAAGCCGATGGGAGGTGAAGGACGACTTCTCCTACCTGATGCGCAGCTTCGGCGGCACGCACCAGTGGAAGGTCGGCTTCGACTTCAACTACATCCCGTTCGAAGGCGACAACACCGGCGCGCCGCTCGGCAGCTGGACGTTCCCGCGCGACGTGCCGTACGACGCGAACGATCGCACGACCTGGCCGACGCTGTACACGAACAACCTGCCGACCTACGCGAACATCCCGGTCTGGACCTACGCCGCGTACGTGCAGGACGACTGGCAGTTGCGAAGCGGCCTGACGTTCAACCTCGGGCTGCGCTACGACCTGCAGACCGGCTCGTTCAACGAGGACGTGCCAGAGCTGCTCGGCAAGATCGAGGACAAGCTGGGACGCGACGGCTCGTTCCCATTCGACGTCTCGATCTTCCCGCAGCCGCGCCCGAACCGGGGCGACAAGAACAACTTCGGCCCGCGCCTCGGCATGGCCTGGGACCCGGCGAACAACGGCGTCACCAACATCCACGCGGCGTACGGGTTGTTCTACGACAACATGCGGACGCTGCAGAACTTCGGCGAGCTCACCTGGCCGCAGGCGAAGCCGATCACGATCCAGAACCCGAGCTATCCCGATCCGTTCGGCGGCCGGACGCGCGAATCGTTCCTGAGCACGACGCCGCCGACAGTGACCGTCGGCAGCAACGGCCAGGTCAACATGTACGCGCACCAGTACAACGTCGGCATGAACCGGCATGCTGACCCGCGAGATCGCCCTGTCGGCCGACTTCACCACCGTGCTGCGCTACGCCGATCGCGACTCGGTCGAGATCAATCTTCCGGACCAGACGACGAGAGTGCGGCCGTACCCGACGTTCGTGCGCGTGAACTTCTGGCAGCCGACGGCGGACAACACCTACAAGGCGCTGCTCCTGAAGGTCGAGAAGCGCATGTCGCGGCGCTATCAGGCGCTGGTCTCGTACACGCTCAGCCAAGGCTGAGGACGACTCGTTTGTCAGCTCGCTCGGCGATCAGTACGGGTACACGAAGGTGAAGCGGCCTGGCGTCGCCGATCGGCGCCATCGCCTGGTCGTCAGCGGCATCCTCGCCCTTCCGTTCGACATGCAGTTGTCGGCGATTGGCGATTTCCGCTCCAGCCTGCCGTTTGGTCCGATTACATCCGGCCTCGACCTGAACAACGACACGCTGTCCGGAACCAGCGGGTCGGCGCCGCCCAACTCGGATCTGCCGGCCGGCGTGATTCCGATGACCGGGTGCCGGTCGCTGAACCTGGACTCGATCAACCAGTTCCGCACGCAGCGCAGCCTGACGCCGGTGACGCAGGTCGATTGCCCGGGCTTTGCCAACGTCGACCTGCGGTTCTCGAAGTTCTTCCGCCTCGGCGGCGGCGCGCGCGCCGAGTTCATCGCGCAGCTGTTCAACATCTTCGACCGCGCGAACTTCGCGGTGCCGAGCAACAACATCGGCAGCGGCAACGACGCGACGCGGGCGGCCGGTGTTCGGGACGACGACGTCGCTGCTCGCGAACATCAACGCGCCGTCGCGGCAGGCGGAGTTTGCGGTGCGGCTGCAATTCTGAGCACCGCGCGTCGGCCTGGGCGAGGGCAGGTAGGGCAGGTGGGGCAGGTGGGTGGGCAGGTAGGTTCACGGAGGGCAGGTAAGGGCTTGTTCAGACAAGTGATTTCCACACCTGCCGTACCGCGTCCCGGCCCTGCCAGCCCGCTCCGACGGCGTCGCACACAGGGTGTCGCAATGAAGAAACTGATTCTCGTGCGTCGATCGGTCGTCGACCTTCGCGACGGCGCGATCAGTGTCAGCGCGGCGGCCGTGGACACGGCGCCAGCGTCGTTGTCCGACGTGTTCAAGCCGGGCACCGCGCTGCAGGATCGCAACGGCGATGGCGCCATCGACTTCGTCAACGCGCGCATCGTCCTGCCGGAGCGGCCGGATGCGTCGGAGCTCGCGGCGGCGAGCAACATCGCGGCACGGCTCGGGTTCGAGACGTCGGCGATGGACATCCCGATGGTCCGGCTGAAGCCGCCCCTCGACGGTGCTCGGGGCGGTCCTGAGCGTGTCGAAGGACCGGACACTACGTACGACGGCTCCGATGGCGCGACGATCTTCGTCGGAGCGAAATCGCTCGCCGCTGCCGAAGTGACCGCCGCTTCGCTTGGCGCCGGCGCGCTGAAAGCGGGCGACGGCGTCGTGACTTCGTTCACCGCGGCCGGCAAGCCGGCGGTGGCGGTCCTGGGCGGCGACGAGGCCGGGCTGAACGCCGCGTCGCTGATGTTCGCCGGCCACCTGCCTTTCGTCTGGGATCAGAAGGGCCCGGCGATCGACAAGATCGCGGACGACGTGAAAGCGTTTCTGACCGGCAAAGGGCTGACGCCATCGTCGGCCGTGGCGCATGCCGTGTTCGTCCGCGGCGGCGCCCCGCTCGACGGCGCCGAACGCGTGGTCGTGTCGCTGCAGATGGCGAACGGCGGCGACGTCATCAAGGGACAAGTGGCGTTGAATCAGTTCAAGGCCACCAGCGCGCGCGACGCCCGCCGCGCGATGTCCTACGCCAACATCCGCTCGGTGCAGATCCGTATGCGCGCGCCCGGCATGGGCGTGGTCTCGGTCGACCTGCCGCGCGCGGCCGCCACCGATTCAGCCGCCCCCGCACCGCAGCCGCCGGCGCGGCGCCCGGGCGGCGGCGCGAAGGAGAACCTCGATCTCTCGAGCTTCTACTCCAACGACGGCGCGCTCGCCGACTCGGACAACAACCTGATTCCCGATCGCGTCGACGTCGTGCGTCAGCGCCGAGGGCGATGGCGTGGAAGGCGTCGTCGATCTGGGCGCGCGGCTGGGGCTGGAGTCGACCGGCGTCTCGCTGCCGATCGCCAAGAGCGCGAAGACAATTACCGCGCCCGACGGCGAGCCGATCCTGGTGCTCGTCGGCACGTCGCATCCGATCGTCGATCAGCTGGTGCAGGACAAGAAGTGGGAGGCGCCGCCGCTGCAGCCGGGTGAAGGGCTGATTCAGCTGGTCAAGAAGGCGTTCGGCGAGAAGAGCGCGCTCATCGTGACCGGCGGCGATGCTGCTGGCGTCGCGCGTGCCGTGAAGCAGCTGGCCGAGACCTTTCCGCACATCTGGCAGCGCGGCAAGGATCGGCCGACGCTCGACGATGTCGAGGACGACGTGCGGAAGTTTGTCGGCGGGCGCTCGCCCGCGGGGCAGGCGGCGATGGGGCTGTACAAGCTGCAGAAGCTCGGCGATCAGCTGAAAGACAAGCAGCTGGCGAGCGGCGCGCGTCAAGCTCTTCGTCGAGAAAGCGGCCGACGGCCTTGCCGACGTCGTCAGGCGCGATGCCGCGTCGCTCTTCAAGGCGCCGTCGCTGAACGTGGAGGTCCAGAACCTCGACGTCCAGAAGGGAAAGCCGATCGTCACCGACGACTTCGAGGTGCCGTCAGAGGTGGACGAGTTCTGGTCGAAGCTGCGCACCAAGGTCATCCCCGGTTTGAAGAAGCGGCAGGCGGTGAGCGTGCAGGCACGGCTCAGCGAACCGCCGGAGCGTGCGCCGGCAGATCGAGCAGCAGGCGCGCGCGGAGCTGGTCAAGGCGGGCGCCGACGAGAAGGCGACGAGCGTCACCGTCCTCTCCGCCTATAAACAGGGCTACAGCTGGCTCTACGACGTCGTCCGGCCGGCGCTCGCCGGCAAAGCGGTCGACCGCATCACGATCAAGTTCGCGGAGATCGGACCGCCGCCCGGGTGGAAGCAGCAGGGCATGTACGCGCCGACGCGCTGGCTGCTCGAGCTGTATCCGATCGACGAGATTCTCGCCAGCGAGCTGAAGATCGATCTCAAGAACATCCGGTTCGAGAAGATGCCGATCGGCTCGCCGGCCTACGAAGTCGTGGCCACGGACCAGGCGGCGCCGACGTCTTCCGCCAGACGTTCGAGCCGGCGGTCGTCGAGCGCGCGTTCTTCGATCGATTCCCGGACTACGAACGCGTGCGCGTGACCACCGGCTGGATCAAGGCAGACGTCGCCGGCCGCACCGCGATCGACGAGCGCATCGCGACCGATCCCGGAGCGGTTCTGGGATCGGTTCCAGGCGAAGACGCTGCCGGCTCTCTACGATCACGTCATGGCGCTCGGCCGAGGCAAGCCGCGCGCCGAAGACGCGCCGTTCTTCGGCGAGCTGACGGTCGACCTCACGCTGAGCGAGCCGGACTACCGCCTGCCGATCGATCGAGGAGCAGATCTCGACGATGGAGGCGCTCCACGAGGAGATCTACTTCAACACGCTGCATTTCTTCGACGTGATGGGCCGCTTCACGCGCGGCGCCGGGCTGGCGTATCCGGGCCGCGTGATTCCGCTCGTCCACGCGAAGGCGGACGGCAAGCCCGGGCGCGCGAAGATTTCGGTGACCGGCTTCGATGCGGCGCGGCCGTCGGTCGTCGTCGAGTACGTCGAGCGGGACGGACGCGCCGGCGAAGCGAGGCTCGACATCCCGAAGGTCGCGGTCGATCGGCCGCAGACGCTGGCGGCGCTCGTGCGCGCGGGACGCGACGGCATCGAGCGGCTCGATCTGCGCGTGAAGGTCGACACCGAGAAAGACGAGCGCGACGAGCTGGTGAAGCGCGCCGACGAGCTGCGCGTCGATCGCACGATCATGTCGGCCGAGCAGGTCGCGCGCGGTCGTCGCCAACCTCGCCCGGCTGCGCGACGGCCGGCCTCTACCGCGACGCGCTCGCGTATCAGGATCTCGGCGGCGTGCGCCTCACCGCCGGCTGGGAGCACGAGAGCAAGGCCGGCGCGGAAGTTGTCGCGACGCTCGATCCGAACGGCACGCCCGGCGCCGTTGCCCGACATCCGCAAGGCGGCGCCTCCCGTGGCGGCCGCCGCTGCAGGGCGGGCCGATCGTCCAGTGGGACACGCCGATCCCGCCGCCCGAGGCCTACGAGATCCTGGCGAAGATGTCGACGTTCAAGGAAGCGACCGTCTACAAGGTCGGGCGAGTCGTATCTCGGCAAGGACGTCTGGGCGATGGACCTGATGCCGCCAGTCGACGCATCGCACTGGTCGCAGGCGAAGCAGACGACGCTCAAGCCGACGATCGTCTACTCGGCGAGGCAGCACGCGAACGAGGTGTCGTCGACCAGCCACGTGCTGCGGATGGCGGAGCTGCTGCTGACCGATCCGGTCTACCGCGAAAAGCTGAACAAGGTGAACGTCGTCATCCACCCGATCACGAATGCCGACGGCGCGCAGCTCGCCTACGACCTGCAGAAGATCAACCCGAACCACATGCTGCACGCCGGCTATCTCGGCGCGCTCGGCGTCGACGTCACCAGCGCGCAGTGGGACGCCGATCCGATCTACCCGGAGAGCGGCATCCGCCCGAAGATCTGGCGCACCTGGCTGCCCGACATCTTCCTGAACCCGCACGGCTACCCGTCGCACGAGTGGGTGCAGATCTTCTCGGAGTACGCGGCGTGGGTGCGCACGCGCGTCGGTCGAGACGCGCGACTACTGGACGATGCGCGGCTGGTGGATGCCGGGCTTCGGCTGGCTGGACGATGCGCGCTATCCGCGGCACAAGGACGAGCAGATGAAGCTGCTCAACATGATCACCGAGTACGTGAAGGCGGCGCCGGCGACCGTGGCGTTGAACGAGCGCGCCTACGAGCGCTACAGGCGATACAGCTTCGAGTTCGACCAGAAGAACTTCAAGCTCGATTTCACCAACGGCGTGCTGATCTACAAGTCGATCAAGGGCGCGCGCGCCAACCCGCAGAGCCAGGACTTCATGACGCGCAACCGAACGTCACGATCTGGGAGGGCGTGACCGAAGCGCCCGACGAAACGGCGCGCGGCGACTGGCTGAAGCTGGTCGCGAACGCCGGGCTGCAGTGGGACAAGGCGATCCTCGAGTACCTCGTGCAGGGACGCCACGAGGTCGAGCGCAAGGTCGACCTGTTCTGGAACGGCGTCACCCTGACGCATGAACCGCCCGCGCCCGCCAAAGCCGCCGAAGGCGGCGGGGAGAAGAACACGACCGCCGGAGTGGGCAGGTAGGCCCTTCGACTCGCCGCGTGAATGCGCGCAGCTCGCTCAGGACGGCGGGTGGGGCGGTGGGTAGGCAGGTAGGGCCGGTAGGCGGTAGGGCAGCAGACTGCGGGTGAAGCTCGCGCGGTTGCGAGCCGCTGACCACGATTTCCCCACCTGCCCTACCTGCCCCACCCCGCCCGCGCCAGTCCTCAGTCGTCGAGCTCGAAGGTCACGAGCATGTTCACCTGATACTCGCTGATCTTTCCGCCGGTGACGCGCACCTGCTGCTCCTTGATCCACATACTTTTGATGTTGCGGATGGTCTTGCTCGCCCGCGCCAGCCCCTGCTGAATGGCATCCTCGAAGCTGGTCTTCGACGTGGAGCTGATTTCCGATACCTTGGCGACGCTCATGTGGCCTCCTCCTGCGCGCATGCGCGTTCCGGCTCGTTCAACCGCGGCGAGTCGCAAGCGCCCGCAGACACCAGACTTAGCACACTGGACTAGAATCGGCCCGGTGAACATGCGCGTCGATATCAACTCGGACATGGGCGAGTCGTTCGGCGCCTACACCATCGGCCACGACGATGGCCTGATGAACGCGATCACGTCGGCGAACGTCGCCGCCGGGTTTCACGCCGGCGATCCGTCGGTGCTGCGCGCGACGATCCGGCTCGCGAAGGCGCGCGGCGTCGCAGTCGGCGCGCATCCCGGCTTTCCGGATCTCGTCGGCTTCGGCCGCCGCGAGCTGAACGTCACGCCGGCTGAAGCCGAGGACATGGTGCTGTATCAGGTCGCCGCGGTCGCCGGCGTGGCGGCCTCCGAAGGCGTGAAGCTTCAGCACGTGAAGCCGCACGGCGCGCTCTTCAACATGGCGGTCAGAAACGCGGAGCTGTCGGCGGCGATCGCCCGCGGCGTGGCGGCGTTCGATCGCCTCGTTGATCCTGTTCGGCCTGCCGGGCTCGGAGATCCTGAACGCCGGCCGCAAGGCGGGGCTCCGCGTCGCCGCCGAAGTGTTCGCGGATCGCGCCTACGAGCCGGACGGCTCGCTGGCGTCGCGCCGCAAGCCGGGCTCGGTCATCCACGATGCCGGCTGCGGTGGTCGCGCGCGCGGTGCGGATGGTGAAGGAGAACAGCGTCGTCGCGATTGACGGATCGGTGGTGCCGCTCGAGGCCGACACGATCTGCGTGCACGGCGACACGCCCGGCTCCGACGAGCTGGCGGCGAAAATCCGTGCCGGCTTCGAAGCGGCCGGCGTCACAGTGAAGGCGATCGGAGAACCGTGACCCACCTTCGCTCGCCCCACAGCGCATCGAGCTTCGGCGCGGCCACAGCCTCGGCCATCAGCCGCCGACAGACGCCGGCCTGCTCGACGTGGTGGCACGAAGCCGACGTCAGCCGCACGACGCGCCTTCATCGCCGCCTCGCTCGGCTGGATGCTCGACTCGTTCGACGTGATGCTCTACGCGATCGTGCTCGCGGCGCTCATCCGCGATCCGGTGCTGCACCTCTCGTTCGAGACGGCCGGCATCCTCGGGTCGATCACGCTGCTCTCAGCCGCCGCCGGCGGCATCGCGTTCGGCGTCATCGCCGACCGGTTCGGGCGCAAGCGCGCGCTGATGGCCGCGGTGCTGATCTACTCGATCTTCACCGCCGCGTGCGGCTTCGCGCAGACGGCGATGCAGCTCGCCGTGTTCCGCGTCCTGCTCGGCCTCGGCATGGGCGGCGAATGGGCGACCGGCGCCGCGCTCGTCTCGGAAACGTTTCCGGCGAAGCACCGCGGCAAGGCGCTGGCCTTCGTCCAGAGCTCGTGGGCGATCGGCTACGGCCTCGCCGCGCTGGTCAACCTGATCGTGATGCCGATCTGGGGGTGGCGCGGCGTCTTCTTCGTCGGCGTCCTGCCGGCGCTGTTCACGATCTGGATCCGCCGCAAGGTCGAGGAGCCGAAGATCTGGCTGCAGACCAAGGCGTCGGAGCGCGGCCGCATCGGGCTGCTGTTCGCGCCCGGGATCGCGAAGACGACGGTCGTTCATCACGCTGATGAACGCGTGCACGCTGTTCGGCTGGTGGGGCCTCAACAGCTGGGTGCCGGCGTACCTCGCGCTCGATCCCGCCCGCGGCGGCATCGGCCTCTCGTCGTCGACGATGTCGCTGTTCGTGATCTTCGATGCAGATCGGGATGTGGCTCGGCTACGTCAGCTTCGGGTTCATCGCCGATGCGATCGGGCGCAAGCGCGCCTACATCCTCTTCGTGATCGCGGCGAGCGTGCTGCTGCCGCTCTACGGCTTCCTGCGCCAGCCGGCGATCCTGCTCGCGCTCGGCCCGTTCGTCGCCTTCTTCGGCACCGGCTACTACAGCGGCTTCGGCGCGGTGATCGCCGAGCTGTATCCGACCTCGGTCCGCGCGACCGCGGCCGGCGTCTGCTACAACACCGGCCGGATCGCGAGCGCGGCGGCGCCGTTCGTGGTCGGCTCGCTGGCGGCGACGCGCGGCTTCTTCGCGGCCTTTGCCGTCGCCGGCGTGGCGTTCCTGCTCGCGGCGGTGATGTGGATCTGGATCCCGGAGACCAGCAACCGGGAGCTGACCTGACGCGCCGGCGGGGCTGAAGCCCCGCCCTACGTACGTAAGGCGGCGGCCCTTCAGGGCGGCCCCGAGGTAGTAGGGCGGCCCTTCAGGGCCGCCGCAACGAGCCCCGAGGTAGTAGGGCGGCCCTTCAGGGGCGCCTCAACGAGAAATGATGCTCAGAGCGCTCGTGCTCGCTGCGGCGCTGGCCTCGTCCGGCTGCCTGGTGCTCTCGCTGCAGCCGGTGTACGACGCCGCGTCGGTGGTGTTCGACGACGCGCTCATCGGGACGTGGGTGAACACCGAAGACGAGACCTCGGCGATCATCGAGCGCGGCGAGTGGCGATCCTACAAGGTCGCCTACACCGATCGGTTCTCGACCCGAACGTTCCACGGCAACCTGACCAGGATCGGCACCGCCACCTGGCTCGACCTCACCGAGGTCCGCGGCCGGGACGACGGTCCGTTCCTCCTGCCGGTGCACGGCCTCTTCCGCGTCACGCGTCGCCGGCGACGTGCTGTCGGTCGCGCCGCTCGACTACGGCTGGTTCACGCGCGCGATCGAGCAGAAGCTGGCGGCACGTCCGCCCGCCACGCTCGACGACCGCCGCAACGTCGTCGTCTCGTCGTCCACGGCGGACCTGCGGCGGTGGCTGACGAGCGCGCCGGCCGAGGCCGTGACGACGGCGACGACGTACAGACGGGCGGGTGGGGCAGGTGGGTTGGGAAGATAGAGTCTCGGGCAGGCAGGTTCCCGGAATCGTATGAATCAGTTCGCGATCGCTCTCATCACTGCAGTGCTCGTCGCCACGGCGGCGCATGGGCAGGACGTGGGCCGCTACGAGATCTACGCGGTGCGCTTCGCGACGATCGCGGGCTTTCCGGTGTCCAGCCTCGTCGCCGGCGCCGACCGCGGCCGTCGTATCGACATCGCGATGATGGTCTGGGTGCTGAAGGGCGCGAACGGACGCATCGCGATCGTCGACTCCGGGTTCCACCGCGAGCGCTACTTCCAGCAGTTCGCCGTCCGGGACTACGTCAAGCCGTCCGAGGCGATCGCGCCGCTCGGCATCAAGCCGGACGAGGTCACCGATCTTCTCGTGACCCACATGCACTGGGATCACGCCGGCGGCATCGGGCTGTTTCCCAACGCACGCGTCTGGATCCAGAAGGACGAGTACGACTACTACACCGGCGCCGCGTGGCAGTCTGCCAAGACGCACGGCGGCATCGACGCCGAGGACGTGGTCGAGATCGTCAGGCGGAACACGCAGGGGAAGGTGTCGTTCGTGCGCGGCGACGACGAGACGTCGCTGCCGGGAATCGGCTTCGGTGTCGGCGGCAAGCACACGTGGGCGTCGCAGTTCGTCAGCGTCCAGACCGGCGGCAAGGTGGCGGTGATTGCCTCCGACAACATGTATCTCTACGAGAACCTGGAGAAGCACCTGCCGGTGGCGCAGACGCTCGATGCCTCATCGAATCTGCGGACGCAGGATCGGATGAAATCAATCGCCAGCGAGCCGCGGCTGCTCGTGCCGGGTCACGACGCGGCGGTGTTCGAGCGCTTTGCGCGGGTATCCGAGCGGATCGTGCGGATCGAATGATTCGTAGCCCGTTCCCCAGGCAGGCCTGAAGGCCTGCCCGACGAAAACGCCACGTCAGCGCAGCCCGAGCACCGCGTTGCGCGGCACGAGCGCCGTGCGATTGCGGACGCTGGGGTCGTCGATCTTGACCACCTGTCCGTTGGCGCCGTTCTGGCCGTTGGCGCCGGCTGGCGCGCTTGCGTTGCTCTGGATCGCGGGCGGCTGCGGGGCGATCGACGCCACCGGCGCGGGCGCTGGCGCAGCCTGCGGCGCGGGCACCGGCTCCGCCGCGGCCTTCAAGTCGAAGTCCTGGCAGACTTCGAGCACGATGTGGCCGTCCACCGGCCGCTGATCGAGCGCGAAGCCCGACGTCAACGCGTTGTCGCAGATGACGCTGATGAGGCGCGGCAGGCCGTGCGAGTGCTGGTGAATCAGCGTCACCGCCTGGCGCGTGAAGATGTTCGCCGGATCGCCGCCGGCGGTCCGGATGCGCGACGCGATGTACATCGCCGTGTCCGGCAGATCGAGCGGCTTCAGCTCGCAGCGCAGCGCGATGCGCTGCTTCAGCTGCCGCAGCGAGCGGTCGTTCAGCCGCTCCGCCAGCTCAGGCTGGCCCGCGAGCACCACCGGCAGCAGCTTCCGCGTCGGCGTCTCGATGTTGGCGAGGAGGCGAATCTCCTCGAAGATCTCCCTCGGCAGCGCCTGCGCCTCGTCGACCACGAGCGCCGTCACCTCGCCGCGTTCGTAACGCTGACGGATCACCGTCTCGAGCGACGCCAGCAGGCTCGCCTTCGACGCCATCGCCTTGGCGCCGAGATCGAACCGCGCCGCCAGCGTCTCGACGAACTCGTCGCGGGTCAGCGTCGGGTTGTCGATGAAGACGCAGTTGACGTCGCGGCACATCTCCGACTGGAGCGCCGCCCGCAGCAGCGTCGATTTCCCCGTGCCCGCGTCGCCGATCAGCACCGTGATCGGCTTCGCCGACGACAGCCCGTATTCGAGGTGGCAGAGCGCCTCGCGATGCTGCGCGGTCAGGAACAGGAACCGCGGATTCGAGGTCAGCTCGAACGCGGGTTCACGAAAGCCGTAAAACTGCTCATACATGGCAACCTCCCGACATCAAGGCACCAGGATGAGGGTTTTGACATACCGGACCGGGGCGCCGTTGACCATTGCCGGACGGTACTTCCACTTGCGCGATTCCCTGACGATCATCCCGTCGAACGCCGCGTTCATCGACTGGCGCACCGAGGTATCGATCACCCGGCCAGTTTCATCGATGACGATGTCGATCATGCCGCGGCTCTTCGACGCCCGCGTGATCAGCTGCATCTCGTTCGACATCGGCGGCATCTTCTGCTCGAGCACCACCGGCGGGCTCACGCCCTCGTCGACGGCCGAGTAGACGCGCGGGATCGCGGCGGCGGCACCGGACGCGTCGGCGCGGGCGGAGACCGCGGCCGGGGACCGCATCGGAGCCGTGGCGCGCACGCAGCGGGCGCGGCCGCGGCCGCCACCGCCGGTTGCTCGGCCTTCTGATCCGCCGAGGACTTGATCAGCTGCAGGAACCCGTCGACGAGCACGCTCAGATCCGAGAGCCCTTCGTCCTTGACGCCGAGCTTCTCGGCTTCCGCGATCATGCGGCGTGCGTCGGCCAGGTTCGGCTCGGCCGCGGCAAAGCTTTTCTGGTCGACCGCGGCGCGCGCGACGCGGTAGCGGTCGCGAATCAGCGACGGGAGGAGCCGCTTGCGCACGTCGCTGAACATCGACTCGAGGCGCGGCGACGCGTCGGCGGCCTCGAGCCGCACCAGCGGTTCCTTGCGGATCAGCGATTCGGCCACCGATTCGGCTTCACCGGTGCGGCCGAGCGCATACAGGCAGAACGCGCGGTACTCGTCGGCCTGACGCGCGACGTCCGGTGCCACCGAGCCGTCCAGACGGTTCAAGGTGGAGAGTGCGTCTTCGTAGGCAGCCGAGGCGTACTGATCCTTCGCGGCGCTGAGCAGGTCCTGCCCGGTCAGGGCAGCCCCGGCCGCGATCAACAACGCTCCGACGATCACGATCGTTCTCATGACGTGTCCTTGACTGGAAAGTCTCATTTGGTGAGATCCGCGGCGATCCGGTTCGGCCCTTTCGCGGTGACGACGATCGTCTCGCGCCGCTCGCCAAGCTGCGGATGACGGAAGACCATCTCGTGCGTGCCGACGGTGATCTGGATGTTCGCGATCGGCGTCTGGCCGACGTTGGCGCCGTCGACGATGATCTCGGCCCAGGGCCGCGCGTTCACGCTGACCGACGCCTTCGGCGCGTCGACGCGGATCGAGACGGTCTGCCCCGGCGTCACGTCGATCCGCCGCGCTTCCTGGTAACCGAGCGTGCGGTTGGAGAGGACGACGTCGTGGCGGCCGGAGGCGAGCATGATGCGGCTCGCGCCGCTGGTGCCGATGACGTCGCGGTTCTCCAGCACCTCGACGTCGAACGGCGACGAAATCGAAAGCCATCCCGCCATCGGGCCCGACGCCTTCGGCAGCGCGAACATCACCGAGGTGACGCTGCCGGCGGCGACCGCCACCGTGCGCTCGACCGAGCCGACGTCGTTGGTGACCGTCACCTTGTGCGGCTCTGCCGCGAGGTCGGCAACCGTGATCGGCGAATTGCCGCGCGGCTTGCCGTCGACGGCGACGCGCGCGCCGGGCGGGTCGGTCGCAATCGACAGGCTGCCGGCGACAATCACCGGCTCCACGACCTTCATCTCGTAGTACTGCGAGACTTCCGCGCCGGCGGCGATCGTCAGCGGCACCACGCGCTCGTCGCCGCCGCTGCGCACCGTGATCGTGTGCGCGCCCGGTTCGAGGGCGAGGGTCAGCGGCGTCACGCCGCGTCCCTCTCCGTCGATCAGCACCTGCGAGCCGGCCGGCCGCGTGTCGATCGTCAGGTTCCCGGTCCGGCGCTCGGCCGCGGCGAACTGCGGCATCGGGAAGCGGCGAACCGCCAGCACGCCAAGGCTCGGCACGGCGATGGCGACGATCACGCCGCCCGCGACGATCAACCGCACCGCCTGCGGGTTGCGCTTTGGTGCACGCTGGCTTCGCGGCTGAGGGCTTCGCGGCTGTGGCTTCGCGGCCTCGACGGCCTGCACCGGCGCCTGGACACTGGCGCCTGGAGCAGGCGCTGGGCGCCGGCGCCGGCGACTGGCGACGTCTCCGAGGGAAACGCCATCAGCGGGTCGGCGTCTCCGGCTGCGGCCTTGGGTTCCGGCGCCTTCGAGCCAAAGCGCTTGACGAGGGCGGGAAGCCAGCCCGGTTTGCCGGCAGGCTGACCGGCGACGACGGCGGCGTCCGGTCCGGATGCGGGTGTTTCGTGGCGCGTGCGCATGGTTGGCTGCATGGTTTTCTGGTCTCAGCTCGATGTTGAAGTGAGCGGGTGACGCCACCCGTTTCTCCAATGTCGGTGCCATCCAAAGGCTTCAAAAGCGGGGATTTTTGTTCGCCGCCGCGCGATAGGCCGGCGACTTTCAGAATTTAGTCGCGCTCGGCGGCGACTAAGCTCCGCGGGGGAGAAATACTGTCGAGTTCGGCGAAATTCGGCCAGAAGCTGACTAGCGCGCTTCGTCTCTGAGCGCGCGGCGCAGCACTTTGCCGACCATCGTCTTCGGCAGCTCGGTCCGGAATTCGACCTTCGCGGGCACCTTGTAGGGCGCGAGCTTGTCGCGGCAGAACGCCCGCAGCTCCGCCTCGGTGGCCGTCTGGCCGGCGCGGAGCACGACCCAGGCCCTGACCGCCTCGCCCTTGTTCGCGTCGGGCACGCCGGCGACGCCGACCTCGGCCACCGACGGATGCGAGGCGATGACTTCCTCGATCTCGCGCGGCCAGACCTGGTTGCCGCTGGTCTTGATCAGGTCCTTCTTGCGGTCGACGATGAAGAGATACCCGTCGGCGTCGAGGTAGCCGAGATCGCCGGTGTGCAGGTACCGCTCGGTGACGCCGTCGATGGTGTGGTCGCGGAGGACGTTGGCGCTCTCCTCGTCGCGGTTCCAATACCCCTGCATCAACTGGGGCGCGGCGATCGCGATCTCGCCGAGCTCGTTCACGCCGAGCTCGCGCGTTCCCTCGTCGTCGTCGAAGATGCGGACGGTGACGTCGGGCAGCGGCATGCCCACCGAGCCGAGCTTGTTCGGGCCCTGCACCGGGTTCACGCACAGCGCCATCATCGCTTCGGTCAGCGAGTAGCCCTCGACGATGCGGCCGCCGGTGATGGCTTCGAAGCGCGCCTTGGTTTCGGCGAGCAGCGGCGCGGCGCCGGAAAAGCAGATGCGAATCGACTTGAAGTCGACCTTGCCGCTGCGGACGTCCGGGTGGTTGAGGAGCGCGATGTAGAGCGTCGGCACGCCGTTGAAGAAGGTCGGCCTGGTGCGGCGGATCGTCGCCAGCAGATCGGGAAGATCGCGCGGGTTCGGGACGAGCGCGATCGCGCTGCCCGAGATGAGCGACAGCGCCTGCACGCCGACGTTGCCGTAGACATGGAACATCGGCAGCGGCAGCAGAATCACATCGTCGGCGCCGCGCAGCGCGGCTTCGTTCCACTTGCCGGATCTGCAGGCCGGCGAGGACGTAGCCGCCGTGCGTGCCGACGACGCCTTTTGGCGTGCCGGTGGTGCCGCCGCTCATCAGCAGGACGGCGGGGTCGTGGGCGCGCAGGCGCGCGCGTTCCACCTCGTCGCCCGCGGTTCGCCGAGAGCAGCGTCTTGAAGTCGAGGTCGCCGGGCTCGAGCGTGATGCGGTCGCCGTCCTTCTTTTCGCGCACCAGCGTGAAGAGCAGCCGGAGGATCGGCGGAAAGTGGTCCTTGATGTTGGTGGCGACGACGCGGCGCAGGCCGGTGCGCGGCTGGATGTTCTTGACCCGACGGTAGAAGCGCGTCAGCGTCACCAGCGTCTCGATGCCGTGATCGCGAATCGGCCCTTCGAGCTCGTGCTCGGTGTAGATCGGGTTGAGCGGCGCGACGATCGCGCCGAGCTTCCAGGCGCCGAGCTCGGCGACGAAGAACTGCGGGCAGTTGGGCAGCAGCAGGCCGACGCGGTCGCCGCGCCGGATGCCGAGCGCGGAGAATGCCGCCGCGCACGCGTCGCTCGCCCGCTCGAGCTCGCCGTAGGTCATCTTCGCGCCCTTGAAGAGGAGCGCGGGCTTGCCGGGCTGCGTGCGCGCGGCGTCGGCGAGGTAGTCGAGCAGCGTGCGATCGGGATACGGCGCGAGCGTGGCGGGGACGTTGGCGTCGTAGTGCGCGAGCCAGGGCGCCGGCGTCGGGCATCACGCGGATTATATCGGCCCCGTGGATGGCTGATGGCTGATGGCTGATGGCTAGATGGCTAGGTGGTCGCTCGTGCAGCGAGTTCCGATCCGTTCGGAAGTGTGCAACAGCCCTAGCACCCAGCCACCAGCCCACCCAGCCACCTGCCCGACTGCGCGCGTCATGAGCTGTTGACAGGCCGCCGCGCCGTCACTAGAGTTCGCGCCAGGAGGCGCATAACCGTGATTTTCATCATTCCTCGATCGCATCGCGTTCGCTGGGTGCTCGTCGGAATCGGTTTCCTCGCCCTCGTTTCCCTGGCACCCTCGATGGCCGCACAGTCGGGTCGCGTTGTCATCGTGCAGACCAATTCGGCCGGCGACAGCGTCTCGCTGATCGATCCCAACACCGACAAGATCGTGGCGGAGATTCCCGATGCCGAGGTGATCCACGGCGTCGCCGCGGCGCCCGACGGCAGCCGGCTCTACCTCACCAACGAGTCGACCGACACGCTCGACATCGCCGACGTGAAGACCCTGAAGATCAGGAAGAAGATTCCGTTGACGGCCTCGGGCCGCCCGAACAACGTCGCGATTCGCAAGGACGGCACGCCGCCTCTATGTCGCGATCCAGGGCGCTGAGGGCGGCGTCGACGTGATCGACACGGTGACGGAAGAGAAGGTCAAGTTCATCCGCATCCTGCGCGGCGTGCACAACACCTTCATCACGCCGGACAGCAAGTTCGTCGTCGCCGGATCGACCGGCGGCAACGTCGCGACGGTGATCGACACGGAAACCGAACTGCCGGCCTGGTCGATTCACTTCGAAGGCGGCGTGCGCCCGATCTGCTTCGAGGCCAACCCCGACGGCTCGACCAAGCGGATGTTCGTGCAGGTGACGAACCTGCACGGCTTCGCGATCGTCGACTGGGCGACGCGCAAGGAAGTCGGCCGGATCAAGCTGCCGGACGTGCCGGCGGCCGAGCGCAACAACGAAGGGATCCAGGGCGCGCCGGCGCACGGCATCCTCGATCGCGCCGGACGGCAAGACGCTCTGGTCGACGAGCAAGTTCAACAGCCACGTCTACGTCTACTCGATTCCGGATCTCGCCTACCTCGGCGCGGTTCGCGTCGGCAAGGTGCCGGACTGGCTCACCTTCACGCCCGACAGCAAGAAGCTCTACGTCGCCAACGCGCACGACAACTACGTCTCGGTGATCGACGTGGCGGCGAGGAAGGAGATGGCGAAGATCAAGGTGGGACAGGTGCCGAAGCGCAACATCACGGCGGTTCTGCCCGCGTTGCCGGCCACCCAGTAGGAGATCAGGAGGGCGTAGGAGATCAGGAGGAAGAGATCAGGAGGTTTTCTCCTGATCTCCTACCTCTCCTGATCTCCTCGCCCCGCTCAGACGAAGATCAGCATGTCCTCTTCGACCTCTCCGATCTCGACAGCGGTCTCGTTCGCCGCCGTCACCCGGAAGCGGTAGAGGCCGCGCGGCGCCGGGCCGGCGAGCCTCTCCCCGTCGTCGACCTTGAACGTGCTGTTGTGGCACGGGCACAGGTAGACCGGGTCCTTCACCGCGTGGCCGATCTCCTGCACCACTTCGGCTGGCAGCGACGCGGGATCCGCGATGAAGTCGCAGTCGCAGTGCTCGTGCGGGCACAGCATGGCGACCGCGTGGAACTTGTCCGGCGTGGTCGTCGACCCGCCGCGGTTCGCACCACCATCCCCGAAATTCGGATCGGCTCGTTCGGCTTGGCGGCGCTCGCCAGCGTCACCGCTTCGGCGGTGAACGGGCGCGCGCGCCCCGGCGTTGCCAGCTCTCCCAGCGCCACGATCACCGGCCGCGAGAGCGGCCGGTAGCGCAGCGGCACCTGTGCCGCCAGCTTGCGGCCGGTGACGCCGACCAGCACCAGCGTCAGGCCGTGGCCGAGAAACGCGCGGCGAATCACGACCCGCGCACCCAGGCCGCGAGCGTCTGCCACTCGGGGTCGTTCTGCGACTGCCAGTGCTTGCCGCCGCCGTGCCAGTGGCTGCCGCCGGCTTCTTCCGCCAGCGGGTTGACGAGGAGCGGGCTCTTCAGCGGCACGCCCGGCAGGACGAGCCGCTGGACGCGCTCGAAATTGCGGCGCGTCTGCTCGTCGTTGTAGGTCGTGGCGCCGGGCGACAGCGCTTCGAGATAGCTGTTGCCGCCGCCGCGCGAGTGGCAGGCGATGCAGCGCGCGTTGCCCTTCCGCGGGCTGGTCAGGATCGGCTGCACGCGCGTCTTGAACACTTCGAGGTTCAGCGTCGTCGCCGGCGCGGCCGCGGCCGCGGACGATGCGGCGCCAGCCGCGGATGCCGCGGCGGCGATGCTGCGGCGGCGGGCGGCGTTGAGGCTGAGGTCGTCCGAACCCAGGCGGCGAGCGTCTGCCATTCCGGATCGTTCTGCGACTGCCAGTGCTTGCCGCCGCCGTGCCAGTGGCTGCCGCCGGCTTCTTCCGCCAGCGGGTTGATCAGCAGCGACGCTCTTGAGCGGATCGCCCGGCACGACGAGGCGCACCACGCGCTCGTAGTTGCGCTGGCTCTGTTCCTCGTTGTAGAGCGTCGCGCCCGGCGAGAGCCCCTCGAGGTAGCTGTTGCCGCCGCCGCGCGAATGGCAGGCGATGCAGCGCGCGTTGCCCTTGCGCGCGGTGGTGAGGATCGGCTGCACCTTGTCCTTGAAGACCGCGTAATCGAGTGTCGCCGCCGACCGCGCGCCGCCGGGGCGGTTGATGGCTGCGGTGAGAGCAGCGCCGCCAGGATCAGATAAATCGAGATGATGGCCATCGTCAGGATCTCCTCATAGATGTCTGTACGCGTCAGCTGTCCGGCCCTTGGCAGCGCAGGCCTTCAGGCCTCCGAGGCCGCCGTGCAGCCCTGAAGGCGGACACTACGTACGAAGCCTTAGAACCCGAACCGCGCGCCGATCTGGAACTGACGCGGGAAGCCGCCGCCGGCGAGCGTGTTCACCACCAGGAAGTTTGCCGACCGCAGGTCGCCGGTCGGGTTGGCGAAGTTCGGCTCGTTGGTGATGTTGAACGCCTCGAAGAAGAAGTCGATCGAGCGCCCTTCGGCCGGCCGCATCCGGTAACCGGCGCGCAGATCGATCTGGAGCGAGCCCGGCCCGTAGGCGCCGTTGCGCCCGCCGTCGTTCTCGACCGTGATCGCGTTCTGGCCGACGCCGCTGTAGGTTCCGGCGGGAAGCGGATCGATCAGCACGCCGTTGCGGTTCGCGTCGATGTTGCTGTTGTGGATGGTGAACGGCTGCCCGGTCATCATCCGCGCGACCGCGCCGCCGGTCAGCCCCCTTCACCCACGGCAGCTCGAACCGTCCGCTGATCGTCGCCGTGTGCCGCCGGTCGAGATTGGTCGGCCCTTCGTTCAATTCGAGGTTGCGGTCGCCGAGCACCTGGAAGTCGTTGGTCGCGGTCGGCGTGCCGTTGGTGTTGCCGCGGCCGTGGCCGAGCCCGTATGAGAAGCGCGCGCCCCAGTTGTTCGAGTAGCGCTTCTCGAACTGCAGGTTCAGCCCGTCGTAGGTCGTCTCGCCGAGGTACTCGACGATCCAGACGTCGCTCGAGAACGGCGACAGCCCGAGCTGGCCGGCGAGCCCGTCCAGGTCGACGCGCGCAATCGGCGAGGTGCGGCCGGTATTCGCCTTGATGCCGGGATTCTGGTTGTAGCGAAGCGGCAGATCCTTGTTGATCATGTGCACGTAGTCGGCGGCGAACGCCAGCTGGCGGCCGAGCTGACGCTCGTAGCCGATCGACGCCTGGTGCTGGTACGGAAGAATCCGGTTCGGCGTGTCGAGCCACACCGCAGCCGTGTTCCTCGCCAGGGTGCCCGGCGGCACGAGCTGGTTGATCAGCGCGCGGTTCAGGGTCGGACCGTTGACGAGCAGCGGATCGGTCGGGAACCGTCCGGCGGCCGGCCCCGGATCGACCTGCGACACCGGGTATTGCGCGATGAACGAGTTGGTGAACACCGGGTTCAGCGGGTAGTTCTCGAACCGGTCGATCCACTGCTTCTCGTAGAACAGCCCGTAGCCGCCGCGCAGCACGGCGCCCGGCCCGGTGCTGTAGGCGAAGCCGACCCGTGGCTGGAAGTTGTTCTTGTCGATCGGATAGTCGTCCGCGCTGGCGAAGTACGGATTCCAGCTCTCGTTCACCGGCGAGTTGTGGACGTCGTAGCGCAGGCCGACGCTGAGCGTCAGGTTCTGCCGCAGCTGCCACTTGTCCTGCACGTACAGCCCGAGCGAGTGCGTCCGCGACAGCAGCTGCACCATCTGCGGCACGCGCACGTTCAGCCGCTCCGGATAGGTGAACGGGTCCGCGGCGTTGAACGGGCGATCGGTCGGCGAAGATGAAGCGTCCGTTGGTGACGCGCTGATCTTCGCGGTAGTGCTCGCCGAGCTGGTACTGCGTGCCGAACTTGACGTCGTGGCTGCCGCCGGCGCCTTCGATGTACCAGCTGAAGGTGTCGTCGAGCCCGTAGACGTTCATGTCGCGGTAGTCGGCGTAGTTGTCGTCCGCCTGATCGATGAAGTTGATGTACTGCAGCGTCGGCGGCGCCTGCGTCCAGTCGCCCGATCTCCTGGTAGAGCGGCTGGCCGCGCTTCGGCTTCTCGTGCACCGCCGACAGCCGCAGGATGTTCAGCTTCTTGCCGCCGATCACGCGGTTGTAGGTGCCGACGAGCGCGTAGTCGTTGTCCTTCTCGATACTCAGCGTGTCGACGGTGCCGCCGAGGCCGACGCCGCCGCCGTTGGTGAGCACCTGGTTGTAGTTCGGCTGATGATCCCAGAGGAAGCGGACCGAATAGTTGTTCGCCGTGTTCATCTGGTGATCGAGCCGGCCCATGTAGTTGAACGAGTTGGTCTCCTGCGCGACCGTGAAGCTCTTGTCGGGACGCGTCGGGTAGACGATGCTCCGTCCCTCGTTCTTGTCCTGGCGCTCGAAGCTGCCGAAGAAGTGCATCTTGTCGCGCACGATCGGACCGCCAATCGTGCCGCCCCACTGCGTCTTGCTGCGTATCGGGCTTGTCCAGGTTCTGCTGCGAGACGAAGAAGTCCTTGTCCGTCATCGACGAGTCGGTGAAGTAGCCGATCGCGCTGCCGTGCCAGCGGTTGGTCCCCTGCTTGGTGAGCGCGTTGACGACGCCCGCCGTGGCCGCGCCGTACTCGGCGTCGAACTGGTTGGTGACGACCTGGAACTCCTGAATCGCCTCGAGCGGCGGGCGCGCCTGCGCGCCGGAGCTACCGCCGCGAAGGTCGTCGTTGTTGCTGCCGCCGTCCATCAGATAGACCACGCCGCTTCCGTGCTGCCCGTTGATGGTGACGCTGTCCGACGAGGAGTCGGCTGCCTGGTTGTAGACGACGCCGGGCAGCAGCGAGACGAGACCGGTGAAGTTGCGTGAGCCCGAGGGAAGGTTTTCGATCTCGCCAGCCGACACGTTGCCGCCGACCTGCGCCGACGTGAGATCGACCTGCGGCGATTCGGCCGTGACCGTCACGTTTTCTTCGATCGCGCCGACTCGCAGCACCAGATCGACTTGCAGCGTCGAGCCGATGCGCAGGACGAGGTTTTCCTGCGACATCCGGCTGAACCCCTGAAGCTGGCGCGGCGATCCGGTAAGGGCCCGGCACCAGCCCCGGCACGAGGTACGTGCCGTCAGGACCGGTGACCGTCTCGCGGGTCGTGCCGTTCTCTGCGTGTGTGAGGACGATCGACACCCCGGGAAGGATGCCCTGTTGCTGGTCGGTGATCCGGCCGCGAATGGCCGACCCACCTTGCTGTGCAGCGGCGAACGAGGCGACGACGAGTGAGCCCGACGCGAGCAGGAGCGCGAGGCCGATCCGGTAACGGCGCATGAGAGCCTCCTCCGGTGTGGAATGGAACCGCAGAGACCGCAGACCGCTGGAAACGCCGACGACGAGGGAGAGGTTCAGCCGACAGGCATAAGGAAAGTGTCCAGGACGGACTGGTTATACATCCGCGCGGGCGGGGCCGTTAACCGTTTCTAAGGAAATCGTGTGAAAGAAAGGGGTGAAAAATCAAAAGGGCGAAGTCTGAAGCCCGGCCGTCGAATGCAGCCCGGACTGCAAGCGTCGGACGTCAGACTTGCCCGCCGGCGGCGCGTTTCGCCGCCAGCGCTAGAGACCGGCGGAGGGGGCGAGCAGCATCAGCAGCAGCGCCTTCTGGCAGTGCAGGCGGTTCTCGGCCTGGTCGAAGACGACCGGACGCTTCGGACTCGAAGACGTCGGCCGTGACTTCCTCGCCGCGGTGCGCCGGGAGGCAGTGCATGAAGAGTGCGTCCGGCCTCGCCAGCGACATCAGCTCCTCGTTGACCTGATAGCCCGCGAACACGCGGCGCCTCAGCTCGGCCTCGGCCTCCTGGCCCATCGACGTCCACGTGTCGGTGTAGACCGCGTCGACGCCGGCCACCGCATCCGCGGCGTCGGTGAAGAGGCGCAGCCGCGCCCCGTGGCGCGCCGCCGCGGTGGCCTGCTGCACGACCGCATGCGGCAGCTGATACGGCTCGGGGCTGGCGACGTGGACGTGCACGCCGAGCATCGCCGCCGCGTGCACGAGCGAGGTCGCCACGTTGTTGCCGTCGCCGACGTAGGCGATCGTCCGGCCGCGCGGCGGCCCGATCCGCTCCTGCAGCGTCAGGAAGTCGGCGAGCGCCTGGCAGGGATGCTCCTGGTCGGTGAGCGCGTTCACCACGTGCAGCCGCGAAGCGGCGGCGGCGAAGTCCTGCAGCAGGTGCTGCGAGAAGGTCCGGATCACCACCGCGTCGACCCACCGTTCGAGGTTGCGCGCGACGTCGGCGACCGGCTCGCGGCGGCCGAGCGCGACATCGGGCTGCAGCGCCACCGGATGGCCGCCGAGCTCGCGGATTGCGATCTCGAACGTCGTCCGGGTGCGAAGCGACGGCTTGTCGAACAGCATCCCGATGTGCCGTCCGTTCAAGGCGTCGGCAGTCGGCGCCAGCCGGCCGAGCGAGCGGTCGGCCTTCACCTGGGCCGCCAGCTGCAGGCACCCCTCGAGCTCCGGCACATCGAAGTCGAGGATCGAGAGGAAGTCCTTCCGTTGAGTCAAGGTGGCTTCAACCATGGCTATGTCCGGTACTCGGCATTGATCCGTACGTAGTCGGCACTGAGGTCGCACGTCCACACGGTCGACGATTCGCTGCCCGAACCGAGGTCGACGGTCACGGTCAGGTCTTTCCCGGTCAGATACGCGGCCGCCTCCGGCGCGGCCTCGTCGTACGGCCGGCCGTCCTTGAAGAGCACGGTCGATCCGATCCGGACCGCCGCACGTGACAGATCGAAGCTGACGCCGGCGCGGCCGGCCACCGCGATGAGACGGCCCCAGTTGGGATCGCCGCCGTGAATGGCCGTCTTGACGAGCAGCGAGTTCGCGATCGCCTTGGCCGCCCGCCGCGCGTCGCCGCTGGTCGCGCCGCCGGTCACCTGCACGGTGACGAGCTTGGTCGCGCCCTCGCCGCCGCGCACGATCCCGAGCGCGAGCTCGCGGCAGACGGCCGTGAGGCCGGCGAGAAACGCCGGGTAGCTCGCCTCGTCGACGACCGCGCCGCTGGCGCCGTTGGCGAGCAGCATCACGCAGTCGTTGGTCGAGCATTCGCCGTCGACGGTGATCGCGTTGAACGTGTCGTCGACCGCGGCGCGCAGCGCGCGGTCGAGCAGCTCCTTCGGCACCGCGGCGTCGGTGGTGACGAAGCCGAGCATCGTCGCCATCATCGGCTCGATCATCCCGGAGCCCTTGGCCATCCCGCCGATCCGGACCTCGAGGCCGGCAATCGCGAGCTGCGCCGCCGACTCCTTGGGGAACGGATCGGTCGTCATGATCGCGCGCGCCGCGAGCGCGCCGTCGGCGGGCGCCGAGCCGAGCGCGGCAAAGGTCGCCGGCAGCCCGCTGCGGATTTTCTCCATCGGCAGCGAGACGCCGATGACGCCGGTCGACGCCACCAGCACCTGCTCGTCGGGGCATTCGACCAGCCGCGCGGTCTCGCTCGTCATCTCCCGCGCCGCCTGCAGCCCGTCTTCGCCCGTGCAGGCGTTGGCGCAGCCGCTGTTGACGACGATGGCGCGCGTCGCGCCGCCGGAGCTGACCAGATGCTCGCGCGACACGATCACCGGCGCCGCGGTCGCGAGGTTGGTCGTGAAGACGGCCGCCGCCTGCGCCGGCGCGTCCGAGACGAGCAGCGTGAGATCGAGCCCGCCGTTGGCCTTGATGCCGGCGCTCGTGCCTGCCGCGCGGAAGCTGCGCGGCGCGGTCACGCCGCCAGGGATGGTGACAGTCGTGACCGCCATCATGCAGGGCGCGCCGCGGCCATCGCCGCGAAGGTCGGCGCCGGCAGCCCGTAGCCGCGGTCGGCGTTGAAGGCCACGTCGAGCGGCACGACCATCGCGTACTGGCCGCACTGCCGGAACTGCGGGCACTTCACGCAGTCGGTGAACACCTTCTCGGCCAGCCACAGGTGCGGCACGATCGAGAAACCCATGTGGATGAAGTAGGCGGGCGCGTGCGTGAACGCGCACAGCTTCTCGAACCCCTCGCGGCGGGCGCGGCGGCGCAGCTCGTCGACGATGGCGACGCCGACGCGGCCGCCGCGGGCGCTGGCGTCGACCGCCAGCGATCGCACTTCGGCGACCTGCGCGCTCAGCGGCGCGAGCTCGGCGCAGCCGATGATCCTGCGCGCGCGCACCGCGACGACGAACCGGCCCGCGTGCACCGTCAGCTCATCGAGCGTCCGCGGCAGCAGATGCCCCTCGGCGAGGTTCGCCTGAATCAGCGCTAGGAGCCGCCGAGCATCCGACGCGTCCGCGGTCCGCAGCGTGATCCCACCCTGGGTCGATCGTTTCATTCACCAGCTCCCACGGCGCCGAGCGCCGCATCGAGGCGGCCGAGCGCTTCGTCGACCTCGGCCTCAGTGATCACAAGTGGCGGCAGCAACCTCACAACCGTCTCCGCCGTCCGGTTCACGATCACGCCCTGCGCGAGCGCTGCCGGCACGACCGGCGCCGCGTCCCGCGACAGCTCGAGCCCCCACATCAGGCCGGAGCCGCGGACTTCCTTCACGAGCGTGCCGTGCGCCGACGCCAGCGCTTTCAGCCGCTTCTCGAAGTGCGGGCCGACGCGCTTGACGTTCTCGCCGACGCCGCCGTCGAAGATCTCGCCGAGGACGCAGAGGGCCGCGCGGCAGGCGAGCAGGTTGCCGCCGTAGGTCGTGCCGTGATCGCCAAACGAGATGGCGTCCGCGACCTGCTGGCTCACCAGCGCCGCGCCCACCGGCACGCCGCCGCCGAGCGCCTTGCCGACGGCGACCAGGTGCGGCTCGAGCCCGAGCGCCTGGAAGTAGAAGGGGTGCCCGGTGCGGCCGAGGCCGCTCTGGATCTCGTCGGCGATGTAGAGGGCGCCGCTCTTCGCGCACGCTTCCTTGATCGCCGCCGCGAACGCCGGCGTCAGCGGCTTGATCCCGCCTTCGCCGATCACCGACTCGGCGATAATCGCCGCCGTCGACGTCGACACCGCGGCCAGAAGCGCCGCCGGATCATTTGTCGGCACGAACTTCACGGTTGGTAAGAGCGGCTCGAACGGCTGGCGGTAGTGCTCGTCGGAGGTGACCGACAGCGAGCCGAGCGTGCGCCCGTGGAACGACTCGTCGAGGGCGATGAACTCCTGGCGCGGCGCCCCTTTCGTGAACCAGTAGCGGCGGGCGAACTTCAGGCACGCCTCGACCGCCTCCGTGCCGCTGTTGCAGAAGAACGCGCGCGGCAGGCCCGACAGCGACGCGAGGCGCTCCGCCAGCTGCCCCTGCAGCGGGTGGAAGAAGAGGTTCGACGTGTGGATCAGCGTCTTCGCCTGATCGGCGACCGCGCGCGCCAGCCCCGGGTGCGCGTGGCCGAGGGCGGCGACGCCGATGCCGGAGAGCAGGTCGTAGTACTCGCGGCCGTTCGCGTCGAACAGGCGCACGCCCTCGCCACGCACCAGCGTGACGGCGTTGCGCTTGTAGGTTTGCAGAACATGGCGCGTTTCCCGCGCGACGACGTCGTCCATCACCACAGTCATGAAAATACCTTCGTTCGTCGTTCTTGGTCCTTCGCTCGGCTTCGTTCTTCGTCGTTCGTTCTTCGTTCGTCGTTCTTCGTTCTTCGTTCTGCGTTCTGCGTCTCGTCGCGTTCGCGCAGCCCTTCAGGGCTGCCTCGCGCCGGCGTTCGCGACCAGCCGCGTCGCCGACGCCGGCGTCTCGCTCGCGGCCGCGGCGGTCAGCGTCTCCGCCTTGCGTCCGTCCACGATCACGACATCGTCCACGCCCGCCGCCAGTGCCTGTTCGCAGGCGCGCAGCTTGGCGATCATCCCTGCCGTTGCCGTGCCGTCGCCGACCAGCCGCGCGACATCGTCGGCGCCCATGGCCGGTATCGTGTCGCCAGCCGCGTCGAGCACGCCTGGCGTCGTGCCGGCGATGACCAGCCGCCGCGCGCCGAGCCGTGCCGCCAGGTGCCCGGCAAACGTATCGGCGTTCACGTTGAACAGCCGTCCGTCGCGGCCGAGGCCGATGCAGGCGATGACCGGCACGAAGCGCTCGGCCGTCAGCGTCTGCAAGAGCCGCATGTCGGCGCCCGCTTCGGGCACGCCGACCTGCCCGAGATCGACGACGCGGCCGTCGACCGCCTGGTGCGGCGGCGCCGCCGCCGACAGCCCGCACGCGGCGTCCGCGCCGGTCAACCCGACCGCGGCGACGCCGGCGGTATTGAGCGCGGCGACCAACCGCGTGTTGACCGCGCCCGCCAGCACCGAGACGACAACGTCGAGCGTCGCCTCGTCGGTGATGCGCAGGCCGTCGACCTGCCGCTTCTCGATCCCTGCCGACCTTCAGCGCGGCGTCGATTTCCTTGCCGCCGCCGTGCACGACGACCACCGGCTCGCGTGCGGCGATCGCCTTGATCGCCGCGACGCGTTCGCGAGGCTGGTGCTCTCTTCGAGCAACTCACCGCCCAACTTCACTACCAGCGGCCGGGTAACCATCAGCGTGTACTCGACACGAAGGACACAAAGGACACAAAGGGCGACGAAGCTCGACGCGGCGCCGCGCAGCGGCGGTGTCAAGCGTGCAAATCGCAAATCGAACGACCTGCTCGATCCCTTCAGGTCGTTCGTTTGCGGTTTGCGCGCTTGACCACGCGGCTGCGACGCAGGCCGCCCGCGTCGAGCGTGACGACCCACGTCGGCGAATCGCTGCCTTTGTGTCCTCTGTGTCCTTTGTGTTCCCGGGACGTGCGGGTTACCCCGACGCCACTCACAGCAGGCCCGTCCGTTCGTCGATGCCGAGCATCACGTTCAGGTTCTGCACCGCCTGGCCCGAGGCGCCTTTCACCAGGTTGTCGATCACCGACACGAGGATCACTCGGCCGGACGGGTCGACTCGCCAGCCGATGTCGCAGAAGTTCGTGTGCGCGACGTGCTTGATCTCGGGCAGCGACGAACCGACCAGGCGGACGAAGGTCGCGTCGCGATACGCGCGCTCGTAGGCCGCGGCGAGCGCGTCCTCGGTGGTGCCGGGGGCGACGCGCACGTAGATCGTCGACAGGATCCCGCGGTCGATCGGGATGAGGTGCGGCGTGAAGGTGACCTCGCGCCCCAGGCCCTGCTCGATTTCGGCGCCGTGGCGGTGGTTGAACACGCCGTAGGCCGAGAGGCTGCCGTGCACTTCGCAGAAGTGCGTCCGCTCCGACGGCGTCTTGCCGGCGCCCGACACGCCCGACTTCGCGTCGACGATGATGTCGGCGCCGGCGACGAGCAGCCCGGCATCCATCAGCGGCGCGATGGCGAGAAGGGCAGACGTCGGATAGCAGCCCGGGTTGGCGACCAGCCGCGCGACAGCCACGGCCGTGCGCTCGCGCTCGGTGAGGCCGTAGGCCACGCCCGCCGGGAGCTGATGCGTCTCGGGATACCACCGCGCGCGCATCGCGTCGTCGCTCAGACGGAACGCGCCCGAGAGATCGATGACGCGCACGCCGGCGTCGACCAGCACGGGCGCGAGCTCAGCGGCCGCGGTGTCGGGCAGCGCGAGGAAGACGATGTCGGCGTCGCGCGCGAGCGCCTCGCGGGAGAGCGGCGCGATCTCGCCATCCCACAACCGGGCCAGCGCCGGCAGGCGCCGCGCCGAGCCGCCCGCCTGGCCGGACGACATCGCCGCCGTCACCGTGACAGCGGGATGCCGCGCGAGCACGCGCAGCAGTTCCTGCCCGGTGTAGCCGGTGGCGCCGGCAACGGCGACGCGCGCCGGAGCGGGCGACACGGCCTTCGACGAGGCATCCACGGGCTGCGTAACTGTATGCATCGGAAAGAATACTTATACACAGAATCGATGAATGGATCAACAAAAATCGATGTATACTCATTCGTCACCCTGACATGAAAACACGACGCCAGGCCGTTCTCCTCGAGCTGATCGACCGGGAGCCGCTGCATAGCCAGGAGGTGCTGCGCCGCCGCCTGCAGCAGCGCGGCTTCGAGGCGACGCAGGCCACCATCTCGCGCGACATCCGCGCGCTCGGCCTGGTCAAGCGCGCCGGCGACGGCGCCTACCAGCGGCCCGGGGCCGAGACGTCGAACCCGGAAACCGCGCTCGCCGCGCTCGAGCGCGCCACCACCGAGTTCCTGCGCAACGTCGAGCGCGTCCAGCAGCTCGTCGTCGTCCGCACCGGCCGTGCCCAGGCGCAGGCGTTCGCCGAGGCGCTCGACCGCGCCGCGCTCCCCGAGGTCGTCGGCACGATTGCGGGCGACGACACCATCCTGATGATCGCCCGCGGCGCCCGCGGCGCCGCCGCGCTCGTCAAGCGCCTGAAGGATTACGCCGCGCAATGACTGAACCCCGCAGGCCCGACGGCCAGCGCATCGTGCTCGCCCACGCCGGCGGCCTCGACACCACGGTCGCCATCCCGTGGCTGGCCGAGACCTACCGCGCCGAGATCATCGCCGTCACCGTCGATCTCGGACAGAAGAAGGAATGGCTGGAGGAGGCGCGCGACCGCGCGCTCGCGAGCGGCGCGGTGCGGGCTCACGTCGTCGACGTCCGCGACGAGTTCGCCCGCGACTACCTGTCGCGCGGCCTGAGAGTCGGCCTCTTCCACGACGACCCGACGGCGACGACCGAAACGCTGGCGCGGCCGCTGATCGCGCAGACGCTGGTGTCGATTGCCGGCATCGAGCAATCGCGGGCGGTCGCCCACGGCGACCGCGGCGGCACGGGCGGCGCGTCGCTCGCGAAAGCGGTGCGCGCCCTCGATCCCGGGTTGACGATGCTGGCGGTGCCGGCGTCGATGTCGCTGCCGCGCGACGAGCGATCGTCGATGACCGGACTGCCGGAGGAGCGATCCGTGCCGTTCCGGACCGCCGCCAGCTGGCCGGCGGAGCCGGCGTTCGTCGACGTCGCACTGCACCGCGGCGCGCCGACCGGCATCAACGGCGTGTCGATGGCGTGGTCCGACCTGGTGGAGAGCCTCGACATCCTGACGCGGGCCCACGGTGTCGGCACGTCGGCGCTGGTCGCGCTCGACATCGCGCACCATGCGCTCGAAGGGGCCACGATTTCGGACGATGCCGAGCGCTTCGGCGCCGAGGTGGCCAGGGAATATCTGCGGATGCTCGCCGACGGCTCGTGGTTCTCGCCGATGCGGCAGGGGCTCGATGCCTATGTCGACAAGATCCAGGAGCGCGTCAGCGGCATCGTCCGGCTGAAGCTGCACCAGGGCGACTGCACCGTCGTCGAATGCCAGGTGGCGAAACCGGCCGCGCCGTCGATCATCCCTGTCGGCAGGCCGCTGCGCCCCACTGCCGACTGAGGGTTTGGAGACGAATGAGTAACTTGTGGTCCGGGCGGTTCGACTCCGCTCCCGATGCCGCGGCGTTCGAGTTCGGCGCCTCGTTCCGTTTCGACCGTCGGCTGTTCGAAGACGACGTGACCGGGAGCCTTGCGTGGGCGCGCGCGATTGCGCAGGCGGGCGTGCTTGCGAAGGACGAAGCGCGGCAGATCGAAGAGGCGCTCGCGGCAATCCTCGAGCAGGGGCGATCCGACCCGGGCTTCGTCAACGGCCCCGACGAGGACGTGCACAGCTTCGTCGAGCGCCTGCTGGTCGAGCGCCTGGGCGACGCCGGCCGCCGGCTGCACACCGGCCGTTCGCGCAACGAGCAGGTGTCGCTCGATCTGCGCCTCTATCTGCGGCGGCGCATTCCGATGCTGCAGCGCGCCATCGCGGGCGTCATCGAGGCGCTGGCAGCGCAGGCCGCATCGGCCGGCGACGCACTGATGCCGTCGTTCACGCACTTCCGCCCGGCGCAGCCAGTGCTGGTCGCGCATTTCTTCCTCTCGCACGCGGCGCCGCTCAAGCGCGATTTCGCGCGCCTGCAGGCGGCGCGCGACGAGTGCGACGCGTTGCCGCTCGGCTCCGGCGCGATTGCGGGCACGGCCTACGCGGTCGACGTCGACGCGCTCGCGCGCGACCTCGGCTTCTCGCGCATCGTCGACAACAGCATGGATGCGTCCTCGGATCGCGACTTCGCCGCAACGTTCCTCTACGCGTGCGCGATGACGATGGTGCATCTCAGCCGGCTGGCCGAGGACCTGATCATCTTCTGCGGCGACGAGCACCGGTTCTTCGAGCTTTCCGACGCGCTCAGCACCGGCAGCAGCATGATGCCGCAGAAGAAGAACCCCGATCCGCTCGAGCTGGTGCGCGGCAAGACGGGGCGCGCCATCGGTCACCTCGTCGCGATGCTGACGACGATCAAGGGGCTGCCGACCGGCTACAACAAGGACCTGCAGGAGGACAAAGAGGCGGTTTTCGGCGCCGAAGATACTCTTGCCGGGTCGCTGGCTGTCGTGCGGTCGGTGGTCGGCGGGTTGACCCTCAATCGAGACCGGGCCGCTTCCGCGGCATCAGGCTTGCTCCTCGCTACTGACGTGGCGGACTACCTCGTTGGCCGCGGCGTGCCGTTCCGCCGCGCCCACGAAATCGTCGGCGCGCTCGTTCGCAAGTTGATCGCGGAAAAGCGGGAGTTCGAGTCGCTCTCCGCCGAGGAATGGCGCGCGGCCAGCGATCACTTCGCGCCGGATGTCATCGCGCGTGTCACGCCGGCCGTGTCGGTGGGGGCCAAACGCACGCCCCAGTCGACTGCGCCAGCCGCGGTGCACGCTCGTTTGGGGGAATTGCGGCAATGGCTGGACGGCGTCGGCAAGCTCTGCTAAGATAAGTCACCTTTCGCACTTCATTCCCTGCCAGCGGCATATTTCTGGAGCGTTGATGCAGCAGCGCCAGCTTCGGCTTGGTGACATCCTGGACGATTATTGTCCGCGCGAGCGGCGCGTGACTAATCACGCCGTCGTGGCGATGATCGGCGAGGACGTCAAGCAGACGCGCTGCACCACCTGCGACGCCGACCACGAATACAAGCACGCCAAAATTCCGCGTCAGCGGCGCAAGACGGAAACGCCCGCCGCGCTGTATTCCCAGGTGCTCGCCAACGGACCGAAGCGTGTCGCGCACGAGGGCGCGCCGGCCAACGGCGCAGGCCACGAGAACTCAGCCGACGCAACCGCCACCCGACGTCGTTGCCATGGTGGACTCGCCGATGGACGATATGGTCGAGGACGACGTCCCGCAGATTTCGCCGCACACCGAATCGGATCACTCCGCCTCCTCGAACGGCCACCCGGCGAACAACGACGACGATTTCGCGATCGACGTCGAGGACGAAGATGGTGACGTGAACGGGAACCGCGCCGACGAAGGGCCGGTACATCGGCCGCTGATCCGCGCCTCGCTGCCGCGGCAGGATGGGCAGCAGCCGCCGCCGCGTCCGATTCCCGAGTTCACCATCCGCCAGCCTGGCGGACGTCCCAACCGCTTCCGACCGCGCCATCAGGGCGGCGGCGCAGGCCAGCGCAGTGGCGGCTCGCCGTTCCAGGGAAATCGATCGAACGGCAACACGGCCGGCGGCCCGCCCCGCGGGATGCGGCAGGGCGGAGGCCGGCCGCCGCATGGCGCGCACGGCGCGGCGCCACAGCGCCTCGCGCGGCGGAACGGTCCCGGCCGCAAGCGCTCCAAGTAGCGCCTCCTCGAACTTCAGATTTTGAATTCCGGAACTTCATCGCAGGCCGCGCCGTGAGCAGCCTGTTACCCTAGACGCATGCCCGACCTCTCCGGAAAACACGGCCTCATCGTCGGCGTCGCCAACAAGCGTTCGATTTCGTGGGCGATCGCTCAGGCGGCTGCTGCAGCGGGCGCGCGCCTCGCGCTGACCTATCCGAGCGAGCGGCTCGAAGAGAACGTGCGCGAGCTCGCCGCGAAGCTGGAGAACCCGCTGGTCGCGCCGTGCGACGTCGCCAGCGACGAGCAGATCACGGAGCTTGGCGCGACGCTCGATCGTGAGTTCGGCGGCCTCGACTTCTTCGTGCACGGCGCGGCATTCGCGCCGGCGGCGGAGCTGTCGAGCCCCTTCGCGCAGACCTCGCGCGAAGGGTTCCGCATCGCCCTCGACGTCAGCGCCTACTCGCTGATTGCGCTGACGCGCGCCGTGGCGCCGCTGATGGTCAAGCGCGGCGGCGGCATCGGTGCTGACGCTCACCTACCTCGGCAGCCAGCGTGTCTTCACGAACTACAACGTGATGGGCGTCGCGAAGGCGGCGCTCGAGTCGTCGGTCCGGTACCTCGCGGCCGATCTCGGTCCCGACAACATCCGCGTCAACGCGCTGTCGTCCGGCCCGATCAAGACGCTGGCGGCCGCCGGCATCTCCGGGTTCTCGAGCATCCTGCAGGTCTACCGCGAACGCGCGCCGCTGCGGCGGAACGTCGATCTGGCTGAGGTCGCCGAAGCCGCGATGTTCCTGCTGAGCCCGGCCTCGCGCGCGATCACCGGCGAAATCGTCATGGCGGACGCGGGGTTTCATATCAGCGGGGGCTTAGTCGATCACTGTCGGCTCGCAGCTGGTTCGGCAGGTCCGCTAGGTCACGCCAGCTCACCCGTTTCATGAGACCAATGCCAAGCTGCACCTGATTCACTCGCTCACGCACTCCATGAACATATCCGCTTCCCGCGCTCTTTTCTTTCGCTCTCATCGCCCTCTTCGTCCTGCCGCTGACCTTCGCCGCCTGCGGCAAGACCGTCGGCGAAACGATCGACGACGCCACCATCACCGCGAAAGTGAAGACCGCACTGCTCAACGACCCGCAGGTTGGAGGGTTGAAGATCGACGTCGACACCACCAAAGGCGTCGTGACGATGTCGGGGATCGTGAAGACTCCGGCCGAGGCGGAGCGCGCCGTTCAGCTGGCGAGGCAGCAGGGCGGCGTCAAGGACGTGAAGTCGACGCTCCAGGTCGGTCCGTGAGCCGTCGACCGACAGTCGTCCATCGGTAGTTGTCGGTCGAACTCGCGCCTCTCGAATCGCGGTTGCGACCGAGGCTGCGACTGACGACTGCTTATCCCCACTCTTCGATCCGGATGCGGGTACGAGGGATGCCGAGGTCCGTCAGGATCTTCGGCATCTCGTCGACCAGCGCCGGCGGCCCGCAGACGAAGCACAGCGTCGCCGGGTCGTGCACCAGTTCCTCGAGCGCGTCGCGGTCCAGGCGGCCGCGGGGGCCGCTCCAGTCCGACTCGGTCGCCCGCGTGATCGTCTGCCGCAGCTCGATTTCCCCGGCGTCCGCCAGGCTGCGCAACTCTCCCTCGAACGCGAACTCGTCCGGCGTCCTCGCACTGTAGAAGAGCCCGATGTTCCGGTGCGGCACCAGCAGCGCATGCCGCAGCATCGCGCGCAGCGGAGCGATGCCGGTGCCGCCGGCGATGAAGATGAAACGGCGCTCCTCGGGGTCGGCGGGGAAGGTGAAGTTGCCGAGCGGCCCTTCGACGTCGACGAGCGCGCCCGGGTGGAGCGTCAGGTGCGGCCCGGGCTTGCCGTCCGCGTCGACGCCGATGAGCAGCTCCAGATACCCTTCGCGCTGCGCGTCCTCGGGCGCGGACGCGATCGAATACGGCCGCCGCTTCTCGTGGCCATGGCTGGCGATCGAGATTGCCTGTCCGGGCGCGTAGTCGAACTGGTGGTCGTTGAGGTCGAGGCGGGCGATGCGCGCGCGCGGCGTCGATGCAATCACTTCGCGCAGAGAGAGCGTGACCACGAACCACTATTATTGCATCCGCGATGGCGCTTCGCCGGATGCGTGGGGTGTTGCTCAGGCTGGTTCGACGGCGGGGGCTGGCGATGGCGATCGGCCTCGCGCTCGCCGTTCCCGCGGCGTGGCTCGAGTTCAGCGGCCGTTTCGGCGGCTGGTGGGTGGAAGGGCTGGCGCTGGTCGTCGGCGCGACCGGAGCCGCGATCTTCTGGACCGGCCTGACCGGCGCCGCGCCCGACTGGGTGGATGACGGGGAGTAGTTGCTGGTTGCTGGATGCTAGTTGCTAGCATGCTAGGTACTGACGGCTGTAACGGACGCTGCGAATCCGCCACGAGGCGGACACTACATGGACTGCTAGCTTGACTAGCAACCAGCCACTAGCATCTGTCTCGCGGCGCTAGAGCACTCCAGTGGCCGCGCGCACCAGGTCGCTTTCCGACACCGGCGGCGGCGCGGAGCGCGGATGCTCGGCGGCGCCGCTCTCGCGCTTGCGGCGCGTCTTGTCGCGGTACATGCGGCTGTCGGCCGTCGCCAGCAGCGTCTCGTAGCTGTCGCCGTCGTGCGGGAACACCGCCGCGCCGACGCTGATCGCGAGCGGCAGCATCTTGCCCGGGCCGCGCCTTCGAACTGGAGCGCATCGACCGCGCGCTGCAGCTCCAGCCGCTTGCGCTCGGCCTCCTCGCCATTGCACCCCGACAGCACGACGATGAACTCGTCGCCGGCGTAGCGGACGCAGATGTCGTACGGCCGGATGCCGGTGCGCAGCACGCCGGCAACGTCGCGCAGCGCGCGATCGCCGACGTGGTGGCCGTAGGTGTCGTTGATTTCCTTGAAGTTGTCGAGGTCCATCACCAGCAGCGAGACCTCCGACTTCAAGCGCTCGGCGCGCGACAGCTCGCGCGTCAGGTGCATGAACATGAAGCGCGTGTTCGGCAGCGCGGTCAGCGGGTCGGTCAGCGAATCTTCCTGCGTCTGCTCGAACACCATCGAGTTGTAGATGACCGCCGCGGCCTGCTCGGAGATGCGATCGAGCAGACGCCGGTGATCGTCGGTGTAGACCGCGAGCTCGGTGTGGTAGACCGAAATCGTGCCGATGAAGCGCTCGTTGAAGAGCAGCGGGCAGACCAGCGCCGAATGCAGCGACGTGCGATCCGACGCGACGCCGGCCGCTTCGAGGTCGGTGCTCGGGCGCGCGTTGACCAGCGGCCGCCGGTTGCGCGCCACCCAGCCGGTCAGCCCGTGGCCGTTGCGGATCGTCAGCTGCTGGATCACGTCCGACTCGACGCCGGTCGCGAAGCGGCAGCGCAGCGTTTCGGACTCGTCGTTGTAGAGGAACAGCGCGCAGCAGGAGAACGGCACGATGTTGCTCAACTTCGACGAGATCAGCGCCATCGTGTCCGACACGCCGAGGCTGCTGCCCATCGCCTGCGCGATCTCGTAGAGCGCGTAGATCTCGCGGTGCGCGAGCGCGATGTCCTGGAAGACGTTCGTCCGCACCGACGACGAGGTTTCGTCCACCAGGCCCACCGACGGCGCCGCCGTCGGCGCGTGCGTCGGCACGCGCGTCAGCTTGCGCGCCGGCTCCTGGCTCGCCTCGGCCTCGGCGGCCAGCGCCGGATACATGTCGATGAAGGTCTGGACGACGCGCGGGTCGAGCGCCTTGCCGCTTTCCTGCCGCAGCAGGCCCATCGCGGCGTCGAGGCTCATCGCCTTGTGATACGGGCGCTCCGACATCAGCGCGTCGAAGTAGTCGACCACCGAGAGGATGCGCGCGCCGAGCGGGATCTCCTCGCCCTTGAGGCCCGACGGATAGCCCTTGCCGTCCCAGCGCTCGTGGTGGCTGAGGATCAGCGGCGCCACCGGATAGGGAAACGGCACGCCGCTGATGATCTCGGCGCCGACCTGCGGGTGGATGCGGATCTTCTGGAACTCCTCCTGCGTCAGCGGCCCGGGCTTCGACAGGATGTGCTCGGGCACGGCCAGCTTGCCGATGTCGTGGAGCAGCGCCGCGGTCTTGACGCCCTGGATCTCGTTCTCGGGCATGCCGAGCGCGCGCGCGAGCCCGGCGGCGTAGACCTGGACGCGGCGGATGTGGCTCTGCGCGGTCTGGTCCTTCGCGTCGATGGCGAGCGCGAGCGCTTCGATCGTCGCCAGGTGAAGGTCGGAGACCTGCGCCACGTGCCGCTGCTGGTCCTGGATGCGGCCCATGTACACCTTGTAGGTGCGATAGGTCAGGTAGAGCGGCGCCGCGGCGAGCGACGCCCACCAGTAGCCGCCGTGCGCGATCACGGTCGCGGCGATGGCGGCGGCGCCGGCGCCGACGAAGTAGCTCGGCGCGCTCCACAGGAAGTTCTCGTTCCAGACGCGCGCGATCGACGACTGCTTCGTCGACAGGCCGATCGCGGTCGCGACCAGCAGCGTGTTGAAGACGAAGTAGGTGGTGGCGGCGCCGACCAGCGGCTTGGCAATCGAGAGGAGCGTTGAACGTCGGGGCCGATGGTCGTGCCGCCGAGCAGCGTGTACGACCCACCCGGCCAGCTTCACGGTGAGGACCAGCGACGCCATGCTGAAGAGCGTGCGGTGCAGCGCCGATCGCATCTGCGTCCGGAACGTGCACTGCGCCCACGCGCTCGCCGCGGCGACGATCATCGTCTCGTTCGCGCCGAGCAGCAGCAGCGCCGCCGAAATCGACGGCGTACGACACCGACATCGTCGAGCCGCTGCTGGCGAGCGGCAGGCTGACCTTCAGCGCGGACGCGAGCGACGAGCACCCGAGCAGGACGACAAAGAGGATCGGATTGGCGATCGTGTGCGGCGCGAACCACACGAACGTCGGCGGCGCCTGCGGCGAGAACGGCTCCAACGAAGAGCCGCGCCGCGACCGGGAGTTCCTTCACATGACTCCGGCTGGGGGAAGCCGAACGCTCGGAGATTTTACTCCGAAACGGTGATCGTTCAGCCCACGTTCTCACGGCTGCGGCGGCCCGCGGGCCGCGTTTCAGGTTCCAGCTGGTATTCGACGATCTTGCGGTACAGCGTGCCGCGGCTGATGTCGAGCACCCGCGCGGCCTCTTTCTTGTTCCACTCCGTCGCCTCGAGGACGCGCACGATGTGCGCGCGCTCGGCTTCGGCCAGCGACGGCATGCGATCGCCGGAAATCGTCGTCGTCGGCGTCGTCGCGTGCAGGAATTCGATGTCGGACGGACGGATCGAGCGGCCCGGCGCCGACAGCGCCGCGCGCGACACGGTGCTTTCGAGCTCGCGGATGTTGCCCGGCCACTGATAGGTGACGAGCAGATCGAGCGCCTCGCGCGAGAAGCTCTTGCTGTCGAGCGGCAGCCCCTGCGCGGCGCAGTAGCGCGCGAGGAAGCGCTGCGCCAGCACCGGGATGTCGACCTGCCGCTCGCGCAGCGACGGCAGCCGGATCGCGAACGCGTTGACGCGGTAGTAGAGATCTTCGCGGAAGCGTCCGTCGCGCACGAACTGTTCGAGCGGGCGGTTGGTCGCCGAGATCAGGCGGAAGTCGACCGAGATCGACTTCTGGCCGCCGAGGCGCTCGAAGCGCCGCTCCTCGAGCACGCGCAGCAGCTTGGCCTGCGCGATGAGCGACATGTCGCCGATTTCGTCGAGGAAGAGCGTGCCTTCGTTGGCGAGCTCGAGGCGTCCGGGCTTGCGGTCGTGCGCGCCGGTGAACGCGCCTTTTTCGTAGCCGAAGATCTCCGACTCGAAGAGGGTGTCGGGCAGCGCCGCGCGTGTTGACCGCCTGGAACTTCGCCACCGAACGGCGGCTCAGCTCGTGGATCATGCGCGCGACGACTTCCTTGCCCGATCCGGTCGGCCCGAGAATCAGCACCGAGATGTCCGACTTCGCCGCGGTGCGGATCCACTCGAAGACGATCAGCATCTTCTCGTCGCGGCCGATCATCTCGCGGAAGCGCTGCACCGACGGCGACTGATCTTCGGTGCTGACCGCGGCGCGCCGCTCGAGGAAATGGTCGAGCAGCTCGAGCATCGCCTCGTTGGTCGGGCGCTCGGCCGTATAGCGCGGCGGCTGGCTGGCCGGCACGACCGCGGCGACGCCGAAGTCGACGAGCTCCTTGACGCAGTTCTCCACGTCGAGCTTGCAGGCGTCCGAACGTCTGCATCAGCGACTCGACGTCGAAGCTCTCGTCGGGCCGCGCGCTGATGTAGCGCAGGAGGCCGGCGCGCAGCGGCGACTGCACGAGGCTGCGGAAGCGCGTCTCGAGGTCCGCTGGCTCGGCCGTTTTGGTCGAGCTGCCCGCGCTCTGTCGCCGGGCGCTGAAGATCAGATCATCCATCTATCGCCGGGGTTATCGGACAGAACCGCCGCCGCCGACAGGGGTAGGGGTTCGACCGCGATAGTAGTCGGTCTGGTAGCGTTCGATCAGGTCTTTCATCCGCCGGGCGTCGCCTTTCTGGTGCCCGTGGCAGCCGATTGGGTCGCTGCCGCCGCTGGTCTCGATGAGCACGTTCGAAAAGAGCAAGCCGGTTTCGATGTTAACGGACGAGACGTGCGCCATGTGGATCGTCTGCTCCTGGCGGCCGATCCACCGCGGCGTGTACTGCACGACGCTGGTCGGCGTAGATCAGCACCTGGGTCGGGAAGAGATGGTTCCCTGAGCTGAGGCGGCTGGCGCGGAAGACGTCGCCGGGCGCGAACGGACGCCCCTTGCGCCAGATCCACACGCCGACGACGAGGAGAACGAACGGCCAGCGCGCCGAGGCTCCACACCAGCCAGACCGGTCGACAGGCTCGCCAGTCACAACCCCAGATGTTAAGCTATTTCGCACCTTTTATTCGAGGAGATCCCTTTGCCGTATCGCGCGCCCGGCTCGCCCGGGCATTCCCGCCAGCAGTCTCTGTCCGGCAAACCGATCACCTACTACCGGCCGACGGGCAGCGCGCGAGATCCGGCACCTGATCGACAACGGGTTTCAGGCCTTCAACGCCGGGCGGCTCTCCGAGGCGTGCCAGATCTTCTCGGAGAAGATGCTGGCGCCGGAAAACGAGACCACGATCGGGCTGACGGTGGCCGGCGCGATGACGCCGGCCGGGCTCGGCGGCTGCGTCATCGAGATGATGGAGCGCGGCCTCGTCGACTTCGTCATCTCGACCGGCGCCAACCTCTACCACGATCTGCACTACGCGATGAACTTCACGCTGCACCGCGGCTCGCCGTTCGCCAACGACGTCGAGCTGTACGAAGACGGCGTGATCCGGATCTACGACGTCCTGCTTCCCGGCGACCGTGCTGCTCGAAACCGACGCGTACATCCGCGACTTCATCGTCCGCTCGCGGCTTGAACGAGCCGATCGTCGACGTCCGAGTTCCACTACCGGCTCGGGCTCGATCTGCTCGAGAAGTATCCCGGGCTGCGAGGAGCACTCCGTCGTCGCGCGCGCGGCGCAATGCGGCGTGCCGCTCTACACCTCGTCGCCCGGCGACAGCTCGATCGGGATGAACATCGCCTACCACGAGCTGATGAACGGCAGCCGCTTCATGATCGATCCCGAACAAGGACGTCAACGAGGTGTGCGCGATCGTGCTCGCCGGCAAGCAGAACGGCTGCGTGATCCTCGGCGGCGGATCGCCGAAGAACTTCTACCTCCAGGCGCAGCCGACCCTCTGGGAGGTCTACGGCATCCCCAAGGGCGGCAACGATTACTTCATCCAGATCACGACCGATTCGGTCGTCTGGGGCGGGCTGTCGGGCGCGACGCCGGCCGAAGCGGTCAGCTGGGGCAAGGTCAACCCCGGCGTGCTGCCCGACACGGTGGTCGCGTACTGCGACTCGACGATCGCGTTCCCGCTCTTCTGCGAGTACGCCGTCGGCTCGCCGAACGGCCGCCGCCCGCGCAAGGAGCTGGTGCACCAGCGCGACCGGCTGGTCGCGGATCTCACGCGCGAGGCGAAGGCGGCCGACGAGAAACGAAAGTCTGAAGTTCAAAGTACGAAGTAGCAACCCTTCAGACTACGAACTTCGTACTTCTGACTTCATGGGAACTCTTTCCTCCGAGCTGGCGCCGCACGCCGAACGGCTCGTGCCGCGGCCGCGCATCTACGCCGACGCGAACGTGCCGGCCGGGCTCGTCGCTCACATGCGCGTCCGGCTGCACTGGGACGTGCTGTTCGTGCTCGAGGACAGGACGACCTGCGTCGCGCGCCCGATCTGAAGCACTATCAGCTCGCGCAGCAGCTTCGCCGCACGCTGGTGACGATGGATCGCGACTACCTCGACGATCGCCGCTTTCCACCCGCTGTCGAGCGGCGGCGTGCTGGTGATCCACGCGCCCGACGAGCGGCAGCTCGCGTCGCTGCTCGATCGCGTCGATCGGATGCTGTTTCACGTGGAAGATTCCGACGAGCCGGTGCCGCTGCCGCTGGTCGGCCGCAAGCTGCAGGTGAATTCCGACTGGGGAAGGAACTGAGGGTGGCGACACCCCATCTTGGCCTGGCGCTCGACGATGCCGCTGCCGTGGCGGTCAGGGTCGGCGATGACGGCGTCGAAGCGCGCGCGACGGCGCCGGCCGACGGCGACCTGGGCGCGGCGGCGATCCGCGCGCTCGACGAAATCGCCGGCGCCGGCTCGCGGACGCGTGCCGTTGGCGTCGCGAGCGTCACGCCGGAGTCGGCGGCCGTTGCTGCGGCTGTCGCCCAACTGGCGAAGAAATTCGCCGGGCCGTCCGCCGCGACGCCGGCCGGCGTTGCGGCCGCCGTCGGGGAGGCATGGGTCGGCGCCGGGCGCGGCGTCGGCGACGTCGTGCTCTTCGCGGTCGGCATCCACGCGATCGGCGGCATCGTTCGCGGCGGCTTGCCGATCACCGGCGCCCGCGGGCGCGCCGGCTCGGTCGGCTGGCTGTCGCTCAACCCGGTGGAGCGCGAGGACTATCGCAAGGTGGGCTGCGTCGAAGCGGAAGTCGCCGCGGCCGGCATCGTGCGACGGATGATCTGGCGCATCAAGGCCGGCGATCGGTCGCGCGTCCAGGATGCGGTGAACGACGATCTGTCCGCGATCACCGTCGACCACATCCTCGAGCGCGGCGCGCGCCAGCGACGGCGTCTCGATCTCGGTCGTCCGCGACACCGCGAAGTATCTCGGCATGGCGGCCGCGAACCTGGTCGTCGCTCGCCGATCCGGAGATGCTGGTGCTCGGCGGCATCATGGCGTCTGCAGCCGATCTCCTGCTCGAACCGATCCGCGTCGAGCTCGGCACGCCGCCTGCCGAAAGCGATGATCGACGGGCTCGCGATCGAAACCGCGACGCTCGGCGACGAGGCGGCCGCCATCGGCGCTGCGCGGCTGGCGGGCGCAGCCGTTCGATGATCGTGCTGTCGGGCGCGTCGCTGGTGCTGCCCGACCGCATCCTCTCGCCCGGCACGCTGATGATTGAAGACGGGCGCATCGCCGAGATCCGGCCCGACGCGCCTTCGACCAGCCACCCGCACTCGCACTTCGCATTCCACGGCCACTACATCGTCCCCGGCTTCATCGACGTCCACGTGCACGGCATCGAGGGGATCGATTCGCTCGATGCGCCGGGCGAGGCGGGCGAGGATCCGATCGCCGCGATTGCCGCGCGCCTGCCGCGCTACGGCGTCACCGCGTTCTGCCCGACCACCGTCGCGTGCGCGCCGCAGGCGCTTCGGCGCGTGCTCGACCAGGTGCGGCGCGCGCGCGAGGCGCCGGTCGCTCGCGCCGCGCGGGTGCTGCCGGCGCATCTCGAGAGCAACTTCATCAACGGCGAGTACCGCGGTGCGCAGCCCTCGGGCTGCTTGCGCAGCCCTCGGGCTGCGCTTGGGCGGTGGGCAGGTAGGGCAGGTGGGGCAGGTGGCGCGAAGGCTTCAGCCGAGCGGCAGGATCTCGACGCCGAGCGCGAGGATTTCACCGGCGCCGAAATCCTCGCGGAGATCGAGCGCGCTTCGCCGGACGTCGGCATCGTCACGCTGGCGCCGGAGCTCGATGGCGGCCTCGACCTGATTCGCTGGCTCACGGCCCACGGGCAGCGCGTGTCGCTCGGGCATTCGGCGGCGACTTACGACGAAGCGCTCGCCGCCATCGCGGCCGGCGCGAAGCACGCGACGCACCTGTTCAACCGCATGCCGCCGCTCGGCCACCGGGCGCCGGGTCTTGCCGGCGCTGTCCTCCAGACCGACGAGGTTGCGGCGGAGATCATCTGCGACGGCTTCCACGTGCACCCGGCGCTCATCCGCACCGCGATCGCCGCCAAGCGCCCGTCGCGCGTCTTCGCGATCACGGACGCCACCGCGGTCGCCGGGTTACCGGTCGGCGCGCGCGCCTCGCTCGGCGGGCAAACCGATCATCGCCGGCGAGGCGACGGCGCTTCTGTCCGACGGGACCACCATCGCCGGCAGCCGCCTGACGATGGACCGCGCGTTCGAGACGCTGGTGGGCCGGGTGGGGATTTCTCTCGTGGACGCCGCCACGATCTGCTCGACCACGCCTGCCCGCGAGCTCGGCCTGGTCGGCCACGGCGTCCTGGCACCTGATGCGGTGGCGGACCTGGTCATCCTGGATGCCAACTTCACCGTGGTGCAGACGTATCTGGCCGGGCAAATCATCTACGCACGAAACAACCTGCCGCCGGCCTCCGTCTAACCGTCCCGGAGGGTTTGTATGGAGATGTCTGCTCGATGGGCCATCAAAGCTCTGGCGGCGCCCGCGGCGCTCGCAGTGCTCGTCGCCGGCCCCGGCTGCGTCGACATCGTCAGCGCCGACTTCGGCCAGGCGAAATACGTCGAGCGCGACGAAAAGCACTTCAGCGTTTCCGGCAAGCCGGACCTCACCGTCATCACCTTCGACGGTTCGATCGAGATTCGCCCCTGGGACAAGAACGAAGTCCAGGTGGTCGTCGAGAAGCGCGGCCGCGACAAGCAGGACGTCGACCAGATCGAGGTGAAAGCGACGCAGGACGGCAACCACCTCGAGATCGCGGTCACCGAGCCGCACAACCGCGGCGGCTTCAACCTCGACTTCAACAACCACCGTTCGGCGAAGCTCTTCGTGTCGCTGCCCGCCACATCGGACGTCAGCGCGCGAAGCGGCGACGGCTCAATCGACATCGAGAAGATCAGCGGTAAGCTCCAGCTGCGCTCCGGCGACGGCAGCATCAACGGGCGCATGCTTTCTGGCGCGGTGAACGCCAACACCGGCGACGGGTCCATCCAGCTCGCTGACATCAAGGGCGACCTGAACGCGACCACCGGCGACGGCCGGATCACGCTCAACGGCCAGCTCACCGGCGTTCACGCGCGCTCGGGCGATGGCAGCGTCGTCGTCGAGGCGGAGCCCGGGAGTGCCGCGGAAGCGGATTGGGATATCACCACCGGCGACGGTTCGGTGACGCTCGCCGTGCCCGACGGGTTCGGCGCCGAGCTCGACGCGCACACCGGCGACGGCGGCATCCGCATGGAAGAGATCACGCTGGCGAACGTGTCGGGGAAGATTGCCCGCAACTCGGTGCGCGGAACGCTCGGCGCGGGTGGGAAGAACGTGCGCGTCCGCACCGGCGACGGGTCGATCACGCTCCGTCGGTTCTAGCGCTTTCAAATCTGCGTAGTGTCCGCCTTCAGGCGGATCTCGCGAAGTCCGGCTGAAGCCGGACACTACGACCTACTGCCGGCGGGTCACTTGACGATTCGTCCGCCGGTCATGAACCGCTTGTAGCCGGAGAAGGTCTGCGAAATCCGGTACGACTGCGCCCCTCTGAACACCGTCACGACATCAATCGACTCGGGCAGCAGCACCGTCTCGTCCGGGTCGGTAAACACGACCGGCCGGTAGCGGATCGACGAGTCGGCGCGCTCGATCACCCACGTCTGCGGGCCGGCGACGCCCCAGTGCTCGCGCGGGACGCGGTACTCGAACTGGCTGGTCAGCGATTCGTCGAGCCGCAGCACGTCGTGCGTCGTCTCGTCGATCCAGATCCGCCCTTTGGTTCGCCCCGGCGCGTCGATGCTGACGCAGTCGCCCTTCCATCTCCCCTCGACCGCGCCGGCCGTGCGGGCGCGGTAGTCCACCATCATCGTCCGGCGATCCTTGAGGCGGCCGACGCCGTTCCACGCGAAGGTGTAGTCGGCGCGGTTGTGCGGCAGGAGAAACGCGAGCGGTTCGAGGCTGCCCGACTTGGGGTCGAGGCATCCAGGCTCGTAGTTCGGGCGCGGGACGCGGCCGTTCACCTTGCGCAGCTCGCGCAGCACACGGGCTTCGAGCGGCCGCTCGTTCTCCGCCGCGGCATCCCAGTCGATCCGCAGCTCGAACTCGAGCACCTTGGCGAAGCCGTCCGGCGTCATGTCGTGCCGCATCGGCTGCACCATCACCCGTTCGAGGCAGACGATGCTCTGGGCGCGGCCGTAGTAGCGCTCCACGCGATCGCTGATGCGCTGGAGGACGGCCGGGAGATCGCCCTGCGCGTTGGCCGTGATGCCCGCGGCAACCAGCACGAGCACGCCCAGCCCGCACCAGGCGGAGCGCGCGGCCAGCACGGTGGACTTGCGAGGCGTCGCCATCACACCGCCGGCGAACGCTGCATGCCGGCGCCCTGCTCGAGCGCGGTGAACACTCTGGTGATCGCGGCCGCGTGCGGCGCCGGCGTGCGCCGTGCCGCTTCGAGCGCACGCGCGACGAATCCGCTCGCGTTGGCAACCGCGAAGCTGACGCCGTTCAGGTTGCGCTCGCGCGGCACGCCGGGGATGTCGCGCGGGTAGGCGGAGGTCGAGAGCATCAGCCTGTCTTCGACGAAGCCGATTGAGTAGGCGCCGCGCTCGCAGCTCCAGTCGGCGCGGACGGCGACCACGTCGTCCAGGCAACCCGGCAGCCAGCGCACGCCGCCATCGTCGTTGGCGGAGACGATGAGCGCGCCCTGCGTGCGGGCGCGCGCTACGGCGTCTTCGAGCAGGGCGCGGTGCTCGCTCTTCGACGTGCCGAGGCTCAGGTTGATCACGTCGGCGCCACGCGCCGCCGCTTCGTCGATGCCGCGGACGAGCGTGGCGATGTCGGTCTTCAGCGCGCGCTCGAAGACCTTGATCGCGATGATTTCGGCGTCGGGTGCCTTTTCGCGAATCGCGGCGGTGACCGCGGTTCCGTGCCCGAGCTCGTCGACGTAGTCGGCATGAACGCTGCCGTCGTTGCGGATGCCGATGCCGCCGGCGACGCCGCCGACATGCGGGTGCGCCGCGAAGACCCCGCTGTCGATGATCGCGATGCGAATGCCCTTGCCGGTGAACTCGCCCAGGTACATAGCAGCCTGCGTTGAGACGGTCCGGCGAAAGCCGGACACTGCATCCGGTCGGCCATGAAGCCGGACCGCCTGACGTTTACGATGACTCCGCAACCAGCGCGTGACGCGCGACCAGCAGTGACAGCCCGGTCAGCAGCCCCGTCAGCGGGACCGGCCCGACCTGGGCCTGATACGCCTCGATCAGCGCCGGCACTTCTCCGCACGCCGCCGCCAGCCGCGCCAGAGCCGGAAGATTAACACCGGCCGCGAACTGAAGGGGCGCGTCGACGCCGGGGACGATGAGCGCGTCGCGCATCACCACCTCGCGCCCCTCGATGATCGCCGCCGGCTCGAAGCGGACGGCGTCCACGGCCCGCAGCCGCACGTGGGCCGCCGCGCGCAGGTGGTCGAAGGCCGAGCGGACCTCGGGATCCCTGGCCAGCGCCGCGTCGCTCAGCTCCGAGCCCATCGCCTCCGCATCGTCGAACATCTGCGCCGCGTCGCTCGCCGCCGCCGCACGCGCCGACCAGAATGCGGTGCCGTAGGAAGCGGCGGCTTCGGCGAAGAACGCGCGCGACCGCTGCATGCAGTCGTCGTAGACGTGCCGCTCGCGCCGGATGTAGAGATCGCGCGCCGCGCCGGCGAGCGATTCGTTGCGCAGGCAGGTGTTTGCGACCACGGCCGCGCGCCAGGCCGAGAGCAGCGCCTTCTTCACGCCCGCCGACGACAGCGGCTCGATGAACGACGCGGCATCGCCGACGAGGAGCACATGCTCGCTGGCAGGCTGCGCGGAGTCGTAGACGGTGGCGTCGCACGTCCACGCCGAGGTGGCCTGGGTCGCGCCGCGCAGGCGCGCGCGCAGTTCCGCCGACCGCTCGAGCTCGCGCTGGTGGATCGCGTTGAGGCCGCGGGCGTCCTGGGGCGAGCGGCCGGTGTCGATCATCACCGTGCACTGCCGGCGCGTCCGCGACAGCGGCACCGACCACGCCCATCCATCGGCGTAGCTCTCGACCAGCGTCTGCGCGTGCTCGGCGGCGGGCCACTCGGTGCATTCCCACTCGGCCGCAATCGCGAGCGTGCGGTATCCCGCCTCGCTGCGGCGGAATCCGCGGCGCGCCACGACGCCGGCGCGGCCGGAGCAGTCGAGGATCAGCCTCGCCGACAGGGTCTGGACGCCGCGGTCGTCGGCGAGCGTGACGGTGGCGCCAGCCTCGAGGTCAACCGCGCGGACGATGGCGTCGATTTTCGTCGCGCCGGCGGCCACCGCGCCGTCGCGGAGCACCTCGTCGAACGCCTCGCGCTGGACGTGGAAGCCGGCGTCCTGCGAGCGCGTGACGCGTGAGGCGTCCGCCCACCGCGCGACGTTGCCCTCATTGGGATAGAAGCCGGCGGCTTCGACGCGCTCGAGCTGTCCGAGGAAGGCGAAGAGCTTGCGGGTGCTGGCCGGAAGCGATTCGGCGAGCGACGGCCGGCCTGGGACCGGCGCCGTGCGGTGGACCAGTGCGACCGACAGCCCCCAGGAGGCGAGCAGCTGCGCGGCGGTACTGCCCGCCGGACCCGCTCCGATGACCACGACGTCGCACTGGCTGACTGGGAGCACCGCGGCACAATACGCTGCGGTCTATGGAGAGTCAAACGGCGACGGCTTCGACCTTCGCCTTTACCCGTTGGCGCCTTGCGGCCTTTACGCCTTGGCGCCTTGCGGCCTTCGCCGTTCCCGCCTTCCAGCCCTTCAGCCTTCCCGCCTTGCCGCGACGTTGTCCCGCGTCGCGTACTCCGTCGGATCGGCGACGCTGACGTCCACGAACGCATCGTGTCGTTCGCGGCATTTGCTGCACTCGCCGCAGTGGATGGTTGACGTCGAGCCGCCCGGAGTGGGGCGCGGGTTCATGCACGACATCGTCAGCTCGAACGGCACGCCGAGCGCGGCGCCGCGGCGGACGACATCGGCTTTGCTGGTGCCGGCATAGGGCGCGTCGATTCGCAGCGGATGCGCGAGGCCGAGCGACAGGGCATGCGCCATCGCGGTCCGGAACTCTGGCGTCGCGTCCGGAAACGGATTGTGGGCGAGCGTGCCGAGGACCAGGCGATCGATGCCGCTGGCGGCGCAGAAGACCGACGCCTTGCCGAGCAGGATGACGTTGCGCCCGGGCAGATACACCTCCTCGTCGGGCGTGTGATACGCCGGCGGCCGCCCCTGCATCGCCCAGTGCGTCGCGGCGTAGACGTCGCGCATGTCGACCGAGAGCGACACCAGGCGCCGCACGCGGTCGGCACGCGCCTGGAGCGGTCCGCTCTCGAGGAACCGCGCCACCATCGCCTGCTCGGCCGGCTCCCATGCGAGGCCGACGCTGACATAGATCGGCTGCACCTCGCCCGCCGCGGCTTCCTCCGCCAGCAGCACCGCGCTGTCGAGCCCGCCCGAGAGAAGCACCGCTGTGGGCATCGGGGAATCTGGTAAATCGGGTAATCTGGTAATCTGCTAATTGATTGCTCGATTGGTGAATTGATTGGCAATCCAATCCGCCAATCCACCAATCAATTACCAGATTACCCGATTACCCGATTCAGCGAAGCCACCATGTATTCCGTCACCAAGCGCATCGAGTTCTGCTACGGCCATCGCCTGCTGGACTACGACGGCATCTGCAAGCATCCACACGGGCACAACGCCACGGCCGAGATCGAGGTGCGGACCGGCACGCTCGACAACCGCAACATGGTCTGCGATTTCAGCGACATCAAGCGCGTGGTCAAGGGATGGATCGATCGGGAGCTCGATCACAAGATGATCTTGCGCCAGGACGACCCGCTGGTGGCGCCGCTCCAGCAGCTCGGCGAGCCGATTTACCTTCTCGACAGCAATCCCACAGTCGAGCGGATTGCCCGCCTGATCTTCGACAAGGCGGCGGAGCACGGCCTGCCGGTCGTGCGCGTCACGGTCTGGGAAACGCCGACGTCGTTCGCGGAGTACCGCGCGTAACGACGCTTCCTTCAACCTTGCCGCCTTCAAACCTTTTGAGCCCGTCAGCCTTTCAGCCTTTCTACCTCGAACCTTTCAGCCTTCGCGCCTTCCAGCCTTCCCGCCTTGTTTGAATCTCCCCGTCTCATCGTCTTCGATCTCGACGGCACGCTCATCGACTCGCGACGCGATCTGGCCGATGCGGCCAACGCGCTGCTCGAATCCGAGGGCGCGGCGCCTTTGTCGGAAGAGCGCATCGGCCGCATGGTGGGCGACGGCGCCGCTACGCTCGTCGCACGCGCGTTCGAAGCGAGCGGCGTCGAACGTCCCGCCGACGCGCTCGAACGGTTTCTCGCTCTCTACGATGCGCGGCTGCTGAATCACACCCGCCCGTATGCTGGAATCCCCGAAGTCCTCGAAGCGCTCGGGCTCCGGTCGCCGCTCGCCGTCCTGACCAACAAGCCGCTCGCCTCGACGCGGCGGATTCTGGCCGGCCTCGGGCTCGCGCGCCACTTTCCGGACAACGCCGTTGTCGGTGGCGATGGTCCGTTTCCGCGGAAACCCGACCCCGCAGGGCTCCTGCACCTCATGGCGCGCGCCCGCGTGGATGCGGCGGCGACGCTGCTGGTGGGCGACTCGATCGTCGACTGGCGGACCGCGCGTGCGGCGGCGACGCCGATTTGCCTCGCGCGGTATGGATTCGGTTACGAGGGCTTTCCGCGCGACGCGATCGCGGCGTCCGACCGTCTGATCGACGCGCCCGCGGATATCCTCGCCTTGTAATGAATCGCTACGGTGACTTTGATGCTGCTGTCGGGCTTCGATGCACCCGATTTCGATTCCCTTTCAAACCGCCGACAAACGATGGCACCCGCATTGCTGAGATGGTTACGTCCCATCGTCCAATCCAGTCGATAGCGAAGCGCATCAGAAAGTTCGTAGAATACCGGACTTATGCCGACGGCACTTACTGAGGGTCACACCAGGTCCACGGGCCTCGTCGACGTTCTCGACCGTGTCCTGGACAAGGGGCTCGTCGTCGCAGGAGATGTCAAGGTATCGCTGGCGGAAGTCGAGCTGCTCACCATCCGAATCCGGCTCCTCATCTGCTCAATCGATAAAGCCGAACAGATCGGGCTCGACTGGTGGAAGTACGATCATCACCTGTCGCCGGGCAAGCAGGTGCTGTCGGCCGAAAATGCAGAGTTGCGGAAGCAAGTGCGTTCGCTCGAGCGGCAGTTGGCGTCGCTCAACCGCCGGCGATCGGCGCCGGCGTCACGGTAAGTCGCCCTCGCGCGAGAGAAGGACCGACGACACAAGGAGTGTTCGATGGCCGTTGAACGAGCCGCAGGCGGCACAAGTCTTATCGATGTCCTCGACCGAGTACTGGACAAGGGCATCGTCATCGATGCGTGGGTCAGGGTTTCCCTTGTCGGCATCGACCTGATCACCGTTGAAGCACGCATCGTGGTTGCATCGATTGATACCTACTTGAAGTACTCCGAAGCAGTCGGCCAGGTCGCCCCTGTGTCGAAGCCGGCGATCGAAGGCAAGGGGTATGAGGAAGTCGTTGCTGAAAATGCCGCGCTCAGGGCCCAACTCAATAGCGCCCCCGCCCGCCGCACTGGTGGCCGTCGGCGCACCGCGTCGACCCGCGGTTAAGCGGAACGGCGCCGCGCCGTACACGGGCGTCCCGCGCGTCCGCGTCGCGGTCGGCGAATCCGCCGGCGACGATGGCGATCTGCTGGCGTCGCGCGTACGTCTGCTCGAAGGCTTCATCGGCCGCGGCGAGATCGCCGACTGCGCGCAGATCGGGCTCCAGTGGCTCGGCGAGGTCCTCGGCATCCGCCAATCGATCTGCCTGATCCGGCCGGAGAGTGAGCAGGCGCTGTTCGTCGTCGCCTCCTACGGACTCGGATCGGCCGTCACCAGCTACAGCGTCTCGCTCGAGGACTGGCGCAACCCCCTCGTTTCCGCCTACACCAACCGCAAGGAGCTGTTTTTTCCGGCGCCGCATTCCGCCGCCGACCGCAAGCGCCGTCCGGTGACGCCGCTCGAGGACGCCGCGTTCCACGCCGTGCCGCTCGGCGTCCCCGGCTCGGAGGAAGGCGCGGGGTTGCTGCTGCTCGAGGGCGCCTCGGCGCTGCCCTCCGAGCTGCACTGGTTCGTGACCATCTTCAGCCAGAAGCTCGATCAGATCCTCAGGCAGCAGATCCTCGCCGAGGGGGATCGCAAACAGGGCCGCGAGCGGACCCTCCTCTACAACATCATCAACGCGGTCAGCGACCCGATTCTCCTCACCGACACCGAAGGGCGCCTGCTCATCGCCAACGCTCGTGCACTGACGCTGTTCACCGCCTCGGAAGAGGAGGGCGAAGGTCGGCGCGTCGCGGTGCGCATGAACAACATGCTGCTGTCCTCCGCGCTGTCGAGCAAGGCGATTGAGGAAACGGGCGCCACCCGCCGCGAGCTCCTGCTGGTGAACCCGGCCGACGGATCCGACCTGGTGTTCGAGCTGCTCAGCACCGTCACCGAGGATCCGCGGCAGGGCAGCGGCGTCGTCTCGATTCTGCGCAACGTCACCGACCTGCGGCGCGCGAGCGAAGAGATCGAAGAGAACTATCGCAAGATGCGCATCGCCGAAGTGCAGGCGCGCGCCGAAAGCGATCGGTTGAACCTGATCATCGACTCGGTCGCCGACCCGATTGTCGTGACCGACGCCGGCGGCGGCACCTCGCTGATGAACGAGCCGGCCGAGCGCCTGTTCACGATTCCGGTCGACGCCAGCGAAATCGAGCAGCGCTGGGTGCAGGCCAACGACGCGCATTTCTCCTCGTTCATCGCCGGCATGCTCGTCAGCGCCGACCAGCGGCGCGGCGGCGAGATCGGCCTGACCGATCCGCGCACCGGCGAGCCGATGCCGGTCGAAGCGATCGCCGGCAAGATCCTGTCCGAGCACGGAGAGCTGACCGCCGTCGTCACCATCCTCCACGACCGCCGCGAAGCGCTCGAACGGCAGCGGCTGTACTCGCAGCTGCAGGTCGCGGCCGACGGCCTCGAGCGCAAGATTCAGGCGGCGACCGCCGACATCGCGCAGCAGAACGAGCTGCTCCGCCGCCAGGCGATCGAGCTGGAGCAGGCGTCGGCGCTGAAGTCGCAGTTCCTCGCCAACATGTCGCACGAGTTCCGGACGCCGCTGAACGCGATGCTCGGCTACACGTCGATGCTGCTGCAGGGGGTGGCCGGGCCGGTGGAGCCGCCGGTCAAACGCCAGCTGGGACGCATCGAGTCCAACGGGCGGCACCTCTTGACGATCATCAACGAGATCCTCGACATCTCGCGCATCGAGGCGGGGCGGATGCCGCTGCAGATCTCGACCTTCAGGGTGCCCGATCTGGTCAACGAGGTGAAAGCCGAGCTGGAACCGATTATCATGCAGCGCAAGCTGAGCGTGACGATCGAGATGCCGCGCGACCTCGACCCGATTACGAGCGACCGCCAGAAGGTGAAACAGATCCTGCTGAATCTTCTGAGCAACGCGCTGAAGTTCACCCACCAGGGCGGCGTCACCATCGCCGGCAAGCGCAACGCCAGGGAAAAGATGATGGTGCTGTCGGTCGCCGACACCGGCATCGGCATCGCTCGGCGCCGACCAGGACCGCATTTTCGAAGACTTCCGGCAACTCGACAACTCGCCCACCCGCGCCTACGGCGGCACGGGCCTGGGGCTTTCCATCTGCCGGCGTCTCGCGCAGATGCTCGACGGCCGTATTTCAGTGCAAAGTCAGGTCGGCAAAGGATCGACCTTCACGCTGACTCTGCCGACCAAGGGACGGAAATGACCACAAAACCGGATCGCCCACGAGTGCTGCTGGTCGACGACTATCCGGATGCGCGCGAGATGTACACCGAGTATCTCGAGTTCTCCGGGTTCGACGTCGTCGAGGCGGGCAACGGGATGGAAGCGCTGCAGAAGGCGGTCGATGCGTCGCCGGACATCATCCTGATGGACCTCTCGCTGCCGGTGATGGACGGGTGGGAAGCGACCCGCCGGCTGAAGGCCGATGCGCGCACGGCGTCGATTCCGGTGGTGGCCCTGACCGGCCACGCCCTCGCGGGGATCTCCGAGGGCGCCAAGAAGGCGGGGTGCGACGCGTTCGTCACCAAGCCATGCCTGCCGGAAGATCTGGTGCGCGAGATTCGCCGGATCCTCGATGGGCCGCCGTCGGCTACTTCAAACAAGAAACCGCGCAGGAGCGGCAAATATGCCAAGACCAGCTAGCCCGCGCAAGGGCCAGCGTTCGCGGCCGGCGGCAAGCGCACCGGTCAAGTCGGCGGCCAGGAAAGGCCAGCCGGCCCGTAGCGCCAAGTCCGCCCCGAAGCCAAACGGTGGCGTCGGACGCAGTGTCGCGAAGCCACCGGCACGCTCCGCGCGGTCGGCGCCCGATCGGCGCGCGTCGGAGAAGGTCGTCCAGGGGGGCCGCACCAGCAACGCCGTGGAAGCCCCGTCCGGGCCGAGCCGCGGCAAGTACGTCTACTGCATCATCGAATCGACCGATCCGCTGCGCTTCGGGCCGATCGGCATCGGCGCCGATCCCTCCGACGTCTACACGGTGCACTACAAAAACCTCGCCGCGGTGGTGTCGGACGCGCCGCTCGAGGTGCTCGACTCGACGCGCGAGAACGTGCTCGCCCACGAGCGCGTGAACGAGACGGTGATGCGCGAGCACACCGTCATCCCGATGTCGTTCGGCACGATCTTCAAGACCCGCGAGGACATCGTCGAGCTGCTGCGCTCGGCCGCCGAGGCGTTCGGCGACGTGCTCAACAAGATGCAGAACAAGCTCGAGTTCGGCCTCAAGGTGCTGTGGGATCGCGACCAGGCCGTGCGCGAGGTGGAGAATGACGACGAGGACATCAGCCGGCTGAAGAAGGAGATTTCCGGGCAGAAGGGCCCGACCTACTTCGCGCGCATGCAGTACGGGCGGCTGATCGACTCGGCGCTGCAGTCGAGATCGGAGCGCTACGTCGCCGACATCCTCGAGCAGCTGCGCGAGGTGTCGGTCGCATCGCGCATCAACAAGCCGATCGGCGACAAGATGATCATGAACGCCGCGTTCCTGATTGCCCGCGATCAGGAGACGGCGTTCGACGGCAAGGTGAAGTCGATCGCCAGCCGCTTCGACAAGCTGACGTTCAAGTACACCGGCCCCTGGCCGCCGTACAACTTCGTCAACATACGCCTCAAGCTGGAGCGAGCTTGAGGCGCGTGCATGGCTTAGGGCTGATGGCTGATGGCAATGGTGCAATGGCTTGCCTCGATCAACCATAGCCATCAGCCATTAGCCATCAGCCATGTTCATCCTTGATACCCTCCTGATCGGCAGCCTGCGGTTCGTGCTCGACAAGGTCGTCCAGGCGGCCGAGGCCGAGATGCAGGACGACTCGGCGCTGCGCGATCAGCTGCTCGAGGCGCAGATGCGGCTCGAGCTTGGCGAGATCACCGACGACGAGTTCGCCGAGATCGAGCGCGACGTCATCGCCGCCATCCGCGAAATCAAGGGCAAGCAGCAGGGCCCGATCTCGATGTCGCCCCAGGACAAGATCAGCGGCGTAGACATCGAGAGCTTCGAGTCTGACCGCCACTAGCTCCCCGCAGTTCGTTTTCTACGGCGGCAAAGGCGGCGTCGGCAAGACGACGTCGGCGGCGGCGCGGGCCGTTGCCGAATCGGCGGCAGGGCGCCGCGTGCTGCTGGTGTCGACCGACCCCGCCCACTCCCTCGGCGACGCGCTCGGCGTCCCCCTCTCGAGCACGCCCAAGGCGATTCGCCGGACGCTCCACGCCGTCGAGCTCGACGCGCCGCGGGCGTTCGCGCGCTGGCTGAAGGAGCACCGCCGCCCGCTCGGCGAGATCCTCGAACACGGCACCTGGCTCGACGCCGAAGACGTCGACGCGCTGCTCGATCTGTCGATCCCCGGGATCGACGAGCTCGTCGGGCTGCTCGAAGTCGCCCGGCTCGCCGGCATGGAACGCAGAGACCGCAGAGAAGATCATTCTGTTCGCGATCCTCCATACGGAGTCGTTGTCGTCGACACTGCGCCGACCGGGCACACGCTGCGGCTGCTGACGGCGCCGGAGACGGTCGCGGCGGTGGCAGAGATTCTCGATCTGCTGCAGGAGGATCATCGCGTGATTCGCGAGCAGCTCGCACGGGTCGGGCGGCCGGAGGCGGCCGACCGTCTGATTGCGCTGCTGGCGGAGCAGGCGCACGAAATCGCGGCGCGCCTGCGCGATCGACGCCAGACCACGTTTCACTGGGTCACGCTGCCCGAGGAGATGTCGCTGGCGGAGAGCGAGGACGCGATCGACGGCGCTCGAGCACGCCGGCCTGCATGTGCCGGAGATTGTCGTCAACCGCGTGCTGCCGGATGCGCCGCCGTGTCCGATCTGCGATCGGCGGCGGAGCGAGGAGCGGCGTGTTGTCGCCGCGATCCGCAGGCGGCTCGGGCGCGGCCGCCGCATCAGCGTCGTCTACGCTGCGATCGCGGAGCCGCGAGGCGTCGCGGCGCTGGCGAGGTTGGTAGGCCGCCCGCAGATAGGCCGGCCCTTCAGGGCCGGCGGGGCGGCCGAGGCCGCTCACGACCGAGGGCCGCCCCACATCGAGGGCCGCCGCTGCGGATGTAGGCCGGCCCTTCAGGGCCGGCGCATTCACACCGCCAGAATCACTGGACGCGATCGACGGCGCCTCGCTGCTGTTCTTCGGCGGCAAAGGCGGCGTCGGCAAGACGACGGTCGCGGCCGCCACCGCGCTACGGCTCGCGCGCGCCAACCGGTCGCGGAAAATCCTGCTGCTGTCGACCGATCCCGCGCACTCGCTCGCCGACGTCTTCAAGCATCCGGTCGGCGACAAGGCCGCGCGCGATCGCCGGCGGCCCGCGCAACCTCATCGTCCGCGAGCTCGACGCGGCGGCCGTGCTGGCGGCGCGCCGCGCGCAGTTCGAAGGTGCGATCGACGAGATTGCGGCGGCTGTCGGCGCATCGACGATTGCCGGGTCGGTGGACGCCGGCCTGTCGGTGCGTTCGCCGAGCTCCAACATCGCCCGCGAGCTGATGAACCTGGCCCCGCCCGGCATCGACGAACTGTTCGGGATCCTCTCGGTGGTCGACGCCCGCGCCGAACACGACGTCATCGTCGTCGACACGGCGCCGACCGGGCATGCACTGCGCCTGCTCGAGATGCCCGACGCGGCGCGCGAGTGGATGCAGGTGCTGCTGCGCGTGCTCTTGAAGTACCGCTCGCTGGTGCGCCCCGGTCAACTCGCCGCCGAGCTCGTCGACGTGTCGAAATCGATCCGCGAGCTGCAGGCGCTGCTGCGCGATCACCAGCAGACGCGCTTCATCGTCGTGACGCGGGCCGCCGAAGTGCCGCGCAAGGAAACCGCGCGGCTGCTCGCGCGGCTTCACCGCCTGCGCCTGGCGACGCCCGCGGTCGTGTTCAACGCGCTGACGATGACGCCGGGACGCTGCGCGCGGTGCCGTGCGACGGCAGCAGCCGAGGCGCGCGAGATCCGCGCCCTCCGGCGCCCGCGCGGGTGCGCTATCATCCGAACGCCGCTCGTCGCGCCGCCGCCGCGCGGCGTTGCGGCACTGCAGCGCTGGGCGGCAAGCTGGCTCGCGGATTGACCAAGGGCACCTACGTCTACTGCGTGATCGCGGCCGAGGGCCGCCCGAAGCCGGTGCGTGCGCGGCGCGGCCTGCCGGGTACGGGACCGGTGCGGATCCTCGACGTCGACCATCGACTCTACGCCGCCGTGGCGGATGCGCCGCTCGACAAGTACGGCGAGGCGGCGATCAACAAGGGGCTCACCGATCTCGACTGGGTGTCGCGCGCCGCGGTCGCGCACGAGGCGGTGGTCGAGTCGTTCATCGGCGAGACCGCGGTGCTGCCGATGAAGCTGTTCACGATCTTCACGAGCGACGAGCGCGCCCTCGAGCACGTGCGCGCCGAGCGCCGGCGGATTGCCGCGGTCGTGAAGCGCGTGGCGAATCACCAGGAGTGGGGCGTGCGGGTGGTGATCGACCGCGAGCGTGCGGCCGCTGCCGCGCCGAAGAAGAAGACCGCGCCGGCTGGGCGGTCGGGCATCGCTTACCTGGCGCAGAAGAAAGCGCAGCGCGACTCGGTGAAGGAGCTGGCGGCCAACGCGCGCGAGACGGTGGCCGCGCTCTACGACCGGCTCGCCGCAAAATCGCGGCTGGCGAAGCGGCGGCTGGCGAGCGAGCTGCCGGCGCAGGGTGGTCCGCTGCTGCTCGACGCGGCGTTCCTGGTGCCGCGGGCGCGGTCGGCGTCGTTTGAGGCGCTGGCGTCGCGCGAGGCGCGCGGGCTCGCGCGGCACGGCTACGGCCTCATTTTCAGCGGCCCGTGGCCGCCGTATTCCTTCGTCCAGGATTGAACGTGGCCAGACGTCAAAAGCGACTGCCCCCCGAACCCGCGATCGCCGCCCAGGTGCTCGACGCGCCGGACTCGACGGTGCTCGATCTGCTCGACAACCTGTTGAACAAGGGCGTCATGCTCAACGGCGACATCACGCTCGGCGTCGCCGGCATCGATCTCATCTACCTGCGGCTGTCGGCGCTGTTGTGCGCGTTCGATCGCATCTTCGGCGAGAGCGACTGGCCGGCCACCGCGCGTTCGCGGCGCCGCCGCGGGCGGCAGACGCGCCCGCTCGACCGACGCCGGTGAAGAAAGCCAGAAAGCCCGCGCGCACACGCGGCCGCGCGCCAGCGAAGAAACGCTCGCGCGCCGTGGCGGCGTCGCCGGTGACCGCCCGCGAACTGCGCGCGCTTCGCGACGAGATCGAGCGGCGCGTTCACACGCCGACGGCGACCGCCGTCGGCAAGCAGCGCACGGCCGCGGTCGGACGCGGGGCGGCGCCGCTGCGCTGGAACCCCAATCCCGAGGAGGTCCAGAAGTCGGTGGTGCAGCTCGTATTGACGATCGTCGAGCTGCTGCGGCGGCTGATGGAGCGGCAGGCGATCCGCCGCATGGAGCAGAAAACGCTGACCCGCAAGGAAGTCGAAGCCGTCGGCGAGGCGCTGATGAAGCTCGAAGAGACGGTGCGCGACATCGGCGCGAAGTTCGGGCTCACGCCGGAGGAACTCAACCTCGATCTGGGGCCGCTGGGCAAGTTGATGTAGGGAAGAGATCAGCGCTTCGCGTAGACGCTCGTTTTTCCCTCGCGATCGAAGGCGAGGACGTCGTAGGCATCCTTGCGCGACCCCATCTCCATCCCCGGCGACCCGAGCGGCATCCCGGGCACGGCCAGGCCGGCGATTTTCGGCCGCTCCTTGAGCACCTTCTGCACCAGATCGAGCGGCACATGTCCCTCGAAGACGTAGCCGTCGATGAGCGCCGTGTGACACGTGTGCGCAGCCTGCGGCACGCCGTAGGTGTTCTTGATCTTGGCCAGGTCGGGGATCTCCATGGTCGAGACCTTGAACCCGAGCTTCTTCAGCTGCTCCGCCCAGATCGAGCAGCAGCCGCAGCCGACCTGCTTGTAGACCGTGGCCGATTTCGCGTCCGCAGGGGCGGGCGATTGGGCCTGGACAACAGAGAGCCCGATCGCCAGCATGGCGGCCACTACGGACGGGACATTTCGCATGATGAAGACCTCGACGGAAAGGTATCGTGTCGCGACCGCGGGAGCAAGCCGGTGCCGCACCGAGGGGCTGTTGCGCGCCGAATGCGTTCAATCCTCGACGTGAGCAGGGGCGGATGCTATATTGTTTCGCGTTATCAAAATCATTGTTTTGAAGAGCGACGACACTACTATGAAAACGCTGATCGTGCGCGCTTTAGGGTCGATTGCGCTGACCCTTTTGGGCGCCTGCCCACTGCTGGCCCAGCCCGCGGTGACGACGACTGCCCCTCCGGCCGAGGAAGCCACCACAGCCGGCGACGACGCCACGGGCGAGGCGGTTCAGAGCGAACAACCCCCACCGCCCGACGGTCCGCGCGTCGCAGGTCCGCCGCGACGACACGGGGTCGAGCTCGCAAACAGGGCCCATCTCGGGCTACATGGACTTCCACCTCAACAAACCCGAGAACGAAGACCCGCTCCTCGACTTCCATCGCTTCGTGCTGCTGTTCAACCACGGATTCAGCGATCGCATCCGCTTCATCGGCGAGCTCGAGCTGGAGCACGCGCTTGTCGAGGGCCTCGAGGAATCGGGAGAGCTGGAGCTCGAACAGGCCTACCTCGACTTCCGCCTCAAGCCGGCGCTGAACCTCCGCGCCGGCATGCTGCTGGCGCCGGTCGGCATCATCAACGAGCGCCACGAGCCGCCGTCCTTCTACGGCGTCGAGCGGCCGTTCGTCGATACCTTCATCGTCCCGACCACCTGGTTCGACGCCGGCGCCGGGATCTACGGCACCTTCGGCGGCAGCTGGCAATACCGCGCGTATCTCATGGCGCCGCTCGACGCGACGAAGATCACCGCCGACGAGGGGCTCGCCGAGGCGCGGCAGAAAGGGTTCCTGTCGAACGTCCGCAACGTCGCCGGCACCGGGCGGCTCGAGTACGTCGGCTATCCGGGGCTCACGCTCGGCACCAGCTTCTGGCGCGGCGAGACCAGCTTCAACTTTCCCCGCGAGGACTCGAGCGTCGGGCTGATTGAGGTCGACGGCCGCTACCACCGCGGCGCCCTCGGCATCCGCGGCGAGTTCGCCCAGGTCTTCATCGACGGCGCCGACGCGATCAACGACCTGCTGCAGCGAAGCTCGGGGATCAATCCCAACATCGCGAGCCAGATGCGCGGCTTTTACATCGAGCCGTCCGTACGGCCGCTTCCCGGCTTGAAGTACGACGTCGCCGCATTCCTGCGCTATGAGAACTTCGACACGCAGTTCCGCATGCCCGCCGGCGTGCTGCCGCTGAAGCAGTTCGATCGCTCCGCCTGGGTGGTCGGCGCGTCGTACTACCCCGACCCCGACGTCGTGCTCAAGATCGACTACTCCGTGACCCGCAACCGCAGCACGCTTTTCGGCAGCCTCGACAGCCTGAACGTCGGCCTCGGGTGGTGGTTCTGATGCCGCGCACCGGTCGCATCCGCCGCCGCTCGTTCGCCTGCGCCGCCCTGCTCGTCGCGCTCGCCGCGCCGCAGGGATCGTCGCAGGACCGCAGGGTCGTTCGCGTCCTCGCCGAGCGCTTCACCTTCACGCCGTCGCAGATCAAAGTGAAGCGCGGCACCGTCGTCGAGTTCCGCGTCCGCAGCGACGACACCAGCCACGGGTTCCACATCGTCGGCTCCAACGCCAGCGTCATCGTCCCGAAGCGCGGGCGCGGCGATGCCACGCTCATCTTCGAGGCCGACGCCGCCGGGCAGTACACCTTCGAGTGCTCGAAGATGTGCGGCGCCGGCCACAGCTTCATGCGCGGATCGATCATCGTCGAGGAGTAAATCGTGTCTGACATGAAGCGCATGATGTGGCTCGCGTCCGCCGTCTATGTCGTCGCGCTCGGCTTTGCGGCGTCCGGCCAGACGGTGCGCCCGCTGCCAGGCGATCCGCTGCCCGGGCATCGCGGGCGGCGACTTCGAGGACTTCCGGCTCGGGCTCGAGGACTTTACCGAGGTCGAGACGGTCGAAGACGGCCTGGGTCCGGCGTTCAACGGATCGAGCTGCGCCGTCTGCCACAGCGTGCCGGCGATTGGCGGCGGCGGCGTCGTCGCCGAAGTGCGCGCCGCGCGCCGCAACGAGCAGGGGGAGTTCGTCGAGCTGGCGCCGACTTCCGGCTCGCTGTTCCAGATCTTCTCGATCCCGACCCATACCTGCCAGCCGATCATCCCGCCCGAAGCGAACGTGATCGCGCGCCGCGTGCCGATTCCGGTGTTCGGCGCCGGGCTGGTCGAGGCGATCCCCGACGAGACGCTGCTGGCGATGGACGATGCGGGGGATCGGGACCGGGATGGGGTCAGCGGCCGCGCGGCGATCGTCACCGACATCGCCACCGGGCAACGGCGGGTCGGGCGCTTCGGCTGGAAGGCGCAGCATGCGACGCTGCTGGCGTTTGCGTCGGACGCCTACCGGAACGAGATGGGGATCACCAACGATCTGTTCCCACAGGAGCTGGCATTCGGCATCTCGCCCGAGCAGATGAAGCTGTGCGATCCGATCCCCGATCCCGAGGATCAGCCCGATCGCCGGACGCGCCGGCGCGGCATCGACAACTTCGAGGCGTTCATGAAGTTCCTCGCGCCGATGGGGCGCGGGCTGATCGACGACACCGTGCGGGCCGGCGAGGGGCTCTTCGCCAGCGTCGGCTGCGCAGCGTGCCACGTGCCGGCGCTGCAGACCGGACCGAGCGCAAATCCGGTGTTCAACCGCAAGGTCGTTCCGCTGTATTCAGATCTGCTGCTGCACGATGTCGGTACCGGCGGACGGGATCCGGCAGGAGGCGGCGACGGCGCTGGAGTTCAGGACGCCGGCGCTGTGGGGTGTCCGCATGCGCCGGCCGCTGCTGCACGACGGCTCCGCGCCGACGATCGAAGACGCGATCGGTTTTCACACCAACGAGGCGCTCCCGGCGCGAACGCGGTTTCTCGGGCTGCCCGCCGAGCAACGAGCGGCGCTGATTGCGTTCGTGATGTCCCTGTGACGACGATCAACGCAGAACCCGCAGAACTCGCAGAATAAAGCGACTCTCATTTCTATGTAATGCGTAGTGTCCGGCTTGAGCCGGACTTCGCGACGTCAGCCTGAGGGCCAATACGACATAGACTCGAGAAGTTATTCAGCGGGTTCCGCGTGTTCAGCGTTGATCGTCGTGTCAGGCGCCGCTGTCGACCAGCAGCTTCGACGCCGCCCGCGCGCCGATCGTGATTTTCCGGCCGCCCTTGCCGCGCAGCATCACCGAGTCGGCCGCCGCGTCGCGGCTCTCGACCTCGACCGGCTGCCCCGGCTTGAGATCGTTGCTCTCGATGAAGCGCAGGAATGCCGGATCCTGATCGGTGATGCGGGTGACGCGCAGCGACGTGCCGAGCTCGCACGTCAGCAGGTTGTCGAGGTGGCGCGTCATGATCGCGCCGTCGGGGTTGGGGATCGGATCGCCGTGCGGATCGTGCGTCGGCCGTCCGAGCATCTCGTCGATGCGATCGATCAGCCGCTCCGAGACGACGTGCTCGAGGTGTTCGGCCTCGTCGTGCACCTCGGCCCAGCTCATTCCCATCACCTGGACGAGGAATGCTTCGACGAGGCGGTGGCGGCGCAGCACCAGGCCGGCGAGCTTTTCACCCGCCGCCGTCAGTCGCACGCCGCTGTACGGCTCGTACTCGGCCAGGCCCGATTCCGCGAGCGCTTTCACCATCGTCGTCGCCGTGCCGGGCGTGACGCCGAGCGAGCTCGCAACCTGGCCCATCGGTACCAGCCGTTGATCGGCGCTCAGCGCCGATTGGCCCTGGTGGATCGCTTTCAGGTAGTTCTCGACGGTGCTCGAAGGGAGCATGCGACGATATTATCCGCTATTCGACATGACGCTGCGCCACGCGATCTCGACGCCTGAAGGAAAGCGGCGGTACGTGCGCTCGCTGTTCGCGACGATCGCCGATCGCTACGACTTCATCACGGTCGCGTTGTCATACGGTCAGGACCGGCGGTGGAAACGGCGGGTGATCGCGATGGCGGCGCCGCGCCCCGGCTCCCGCGCGCTCGATCTGGCCACCGGCACCGGCGACATCGCGTTCGGCCTGGCCGGCCGGGGCGCGCGGGTCGTCGGCCTCGACATCACGCAGCGGATGATCGAGCTCGCGCGCGACAAGGCGGCGTCGCAGCCGGCGAAAGTCGGCTTCCTGGTCGGCGACATGCTCGCCCTGCCGTTTCCCGACCGCAGCTTCGACATCGTGACGACCGGCTACGGCTTGCGGAACGTGCCGAACCTGGCGGTGGCGATCGAGGAAATCCGGCGCGTGCTCGCGCCCGGCGGGCAGGTCGTTTCGCTCGATTTCAACCGGCCGGCAAACAGCGTCGTTCGCGCCGCCTACCTCGCGTACCTGAGCGTGGTCGGGGCGACGCTCGGGTGGGTTCTGCACCGCGACCCCGACACCTACCGATACATTCCCGCTTCAATCCGGCTCTACCCCGGCGCGGAGGGCGTGGCCCGCCTCTTCGAGGGGGGCGGCTTCACCAAGGTGCGCTGCCATCCAGTGCTCGGCGGGCTGATGACCATCCACTATGCCGTTCGAGCTTGATACGTCCGCGTGGACCGGAGAAGGCACGTTCACTCAGGTCGTGATCGATCGGCTTCGCGAGGTGGAGGCGATCCGGCTCGTGCGGGTTGAGAATGCGCCCGCGACGCGATCGGACGCCGACTACAACTTCATCAGCAACGAGGTTTACGTTGCGTTCGCCACGGTCGAACGGCAGGAGCGCATCAAACGGTTTGGGGTACTGCCCGCATCGCGCACCGTCTCAGAGAAGGCCATGACGCTCAGCGGTTTGGAAGCGGCCCTGGCAGGCATCGCCGAGATCGGCGCGCCCGACTACAGCGACGAAGGGATGCTGCAGTACCTGCGCGCCGAGCGAATCGTGCCCCCCTACCAGACGAGGGGCTACAAGCTGGTCGAGATGCTCCGCATCTACGAAGTCGGCACCCCGCGGCGGGACTAATGGCAGGGTAAGGTCCGACCGACATTGATAACGTGCGCGGCCTCGCGCGGCCGGTGCGTCTGTGTGCAACAGCGTGAATAAATGAGCCTCGTCCCCTCCCTGCTTCAGGCAATCGTCCGCGTCGACGGTGAAGCGCTGGTCATGCACGCCGGCGACAAGCCGTACGTGGTGTCTCCAACCGGCCAGATCGACCTTGCCAACCGCGGGCTGACGCTCGACGCGGTCAGCGGCATCGTCAACCAGATGCTGCCGGCCGAGATGCAGCAGGCGCTCACCGAATTCGGCGCGATTCAGTACGAGCTGCCGCCGATGCCGGAATTTCCGGGCGAGCACTTCACCGTCGTGGCCGCGCGCGGCGGGGACGATCTGTGGGCCGAGATCAGACGGCATCGTGTGCAGGACGACGACTCCGTGCCCGAGGAGCTGTTTGCGCCCACGCCCGCGGGTGCGGCGGCCGTCGCGTCGCAGCCGGTGGCTGCCGTGGCTCCGCCTGCGCCGGAGCGGACGGTTGCGCAGCCGGCCGCAGTCGTCAGCCAGCCTGTTGCCGAGATGAAAACCGCGGCGCCGCCAGCGGCGGCCGCGCCGGCGCCGCAGGCCGAGTGGCAGGCCAAACCGCTGCCGCCGGTCGTGCCGACGCCGATGACCGACGAGATCACGGAAGAAGATCTCAATGCACGGCTCGACGAAGAAGAGGACGACCTGAACCTGCCCGACGCGTCCCAGCTGTGGCCGGCGCGTCCGCCGCTCCGCCCGGGCGAAGAAGAGGAAGAGGGCCAGGAGATCGAGCTCGATCTCGACGCCGACATCGAGGAAGTGCCGGAGCCGGTGGTGGCTCCCGCGCTGCCCGAGCCGGTTGCTGCGCCAGTGCCGGCGCCGATGGCGGAGGAACCGGCCACGCCTGCGATTCCCGAACCGATCGCCGAGCCCGCGCCCGCCGTCGAGCCCGAGCCGCTGCCGATCGCCGCGGAGTTGCCGCAGGTCGAGGAACCGGTTGCCGTGTCGGAGCCGGTCGCAGAACCGGCGCCCGTCGAAGTGCCGGAGCCGGTGGCCGTCGAAGAAACGCCGGTGTCGATGCCCGAACCGGTGGCCGAGCCCGCGCCCGTCGTCGAGCCCGAGCCACTGCCGATCGCCGCCGAGTTGCCGGTGGTCGATGAACCCGTCGCGGTGCCGGAACCGGTCGCGGAAGAAGTGCCGGTTGCGCCGGCGCCAGAACCAATCGCCGAGCCGTTCCCAACAGTCGCCGTCGAGATGCCGCCGGTCGTAGAACCGGTCGCCGAGCCGCTGCCGATGGCGGCGGAGATGCCGGCGGTCGAGGAACCGATCGAAGTGCCCGCGCCGGTGGCCGAGGAGCAGCCGGTCGAACCGATCGCGGAGCCCGACGCCGTTCGCCGAGCCGGAACCGGTCGCCGAGCCGCTGCCGATGGCGGCGGAGATGCCGGCGGTCGAGGAACCGATCGAAGTGCCCGCGCCGGTCGCGGAAGAACAGCCGGCCGAACCGGTCGCGGAGCCCGCGCCGTTCGCCGAGCCGGAACCGGTTGCCGAGCCGCTGCCGATGGCGGCGGAGATGCCGGCCGTCGAGGAACCGATCGAAGTGCCCGCGCCGGTCGCGGAAGAACAGCCGGTCGAACCGGTCGCGGAGCCCGCGCCGTTCGTCGAACCGGAACCGGTCGCCGAGCCGCTGCCGATGGCGGCGGAGATGCCGGCCGTCGAGGAGCCGATCGAAGTGCCCGCGCCGGTGGCCGAGGAAGCACCGGTCGAACCGGTCGCGGAGCCGTGCCGTTCGGTCGAACCGGAGTCCAGATCGCCGAGCCGCTGCCGATGGCGGCGGAGATGCCGGCCGTCGAGGAGCCGATCGAAGTGCCCGCGCCGGTGGCCGAGGAAGCAGCCGGTCGAACCGGTCGCGGAGCCCGATCGCCGTTGGTCGAACCTGGAGTCCAGGTCCGACCCGATGCCGCTGCCGATGGCGGCGGAGATGCCGGCGGTCGAGGAACCGATCGAAGTGCCCGCGCCGGTCGCGGAGGAAGCAGCCGGTCGAACCGGTCGCGGAGCCCGATTGCCGTTGCGGGGTCGGACCTGGAGTCCAGGTCGACCCCAGCCGCTGCCGATGGCGGCGGAGATGCCGGCGGTCGAGGAGCCGATCGAACTGCCCGCGCCGGTCGCGGAAGAACAGCCGGTCGAACCGATCGCGGAGCCGACGCCGTTTGTCGAACCGGAATCCAGATCTGCCGAGCCGCTGCCGATGGCGGCGGAAATGCCGGCGGTCGAGGAACCGATCGAAGTGCCAGCGCCGGTCGCCGAGGAACAGCCGGTCGAACCGGTCGCCGAGCCGGAGCCGTTCGTCGAGCCCGAACCGTTCGTCGAGCCGCTGCCGATGGCGGCGGAGATGCCGTTCGCCGCCGAGGCGGGCGAAGAGCCGATCGCCGTCGAGGAGCCGCGCCCGTCGCGAGCGCGCCGTCTGTCGATCGCGATGGAGAAGCGGCGCGCTGCTGGCGCGATGCCGCCGTCCGACGTCGACGCGGTCTCGCCAGTTGTACTGCCGCCGGCTTCCGTCTACACTCCGGAGGCACCGGCCGCCGCCGCTGCCTCCATGCCGACACCCGACGTCGCCGTGCCGCCATCGCCCGTTGCGGTGGAGCGTCCCGCGGCCCAGGCCACGGCCGCGACGTCGCAGCCGGGTGTCGTGCTGCAGAATCTCCCGCAGTCCGATTCGCGCCGAGCAGCCGCCGCCCTTCGTCCCGGATCCGACGCTGTCGGGGCTGGAGCGCCTGCTGCGCGTTTCCGCGGCGCGCGGAGCCCAGACGTTGTATCTCTCCTCCGGCTCGCGGCCGTCAGTGCGCGTCGACGGCGAGCTGCAGGTGCTCGACGGCGAGCCGATGCACGTTGCGCGCGACGTCGAGGCGCTGCTCCTGACGCTGATGCCGGCGCGCAACCACGAAGCGCTGCGCACCGGCGCCGCGACCGAGTGGTTCACCGACATCGACGGCGTCGGCCGCGTCCGGTGTATGAGCTTCCGCGACCACCTCGGCCCGGGCGGCGTGTTCCGGATGATGCCGACGCGCTCGATCTCGGCCGAGCAGCTGTCGCTGCCGCGCCAGGTGCAGGCGCTGGCGACCGAGCCGGAAGGAATCGTGCTCGATCGCCGGGCCGCGCTCGGGCGGCAAGCGCACGCTGATGGCGGCGTTCGTCGACATGATGAACCGGGCGCGACGCGATCACATCATCAGCATCGAGCGCGAGATCAACATCGTCCACGAGCGCGGCCAGTCGTTCATCAGCCAGCGCGAGATTCGCGGCAGCGACGACGATCTGCTGAAGGCGGCGCGCGCGGCGCTGCGTGAAGATCCCGACGTGCTGGTGATCGAAGATCTGCGGAACGCCGAGCTGATGGACGTGGCGCTCGAAGCGGCGGCGTCGGGCCGCCTGGTGGTCGCCGGCTTCTCGGCGCACAACGCCACCGGCGCCATCGATCGCATCATCGATCTCTACCCGCCCGAGGAACGGCAGCAGGTGCAGATCGCGCTGGCCAATTCGCTGCGCGGCGTGGTCGTGCAGACGCTGCTGCGCAAGGTGGGCGGCGGGCGACTGCCGGCGCGCGAGGTGCTGCTGAACACGCCGGCGGTGTCGAGCGCGATCGCCGAAGGCAAGACGTCGCAGCTGCCGATGGCGATCGAGGGCGGACGCCGCTACGGCATGATGCCGCTCAACGATACGCTGGTCGGCCTGGTGCAGAACGGATCGGTCGAGGCGAAGGAAGCGTATCGGCGCTCGCCCGATCGCCCCGGCTTCCTCGCCGCGCTGAACCGCCAGGGCCTCGACACCTCATTCGTCGAGCGCCTGGCGTAACGATCAACGCAAAACCCGCTGAGACCGCAGAGCCAAGTTTCTCTGCGTGTTCTGCGGGTTCTGCGTTGTACGTCGTCGTTCAGCGTTCGACGAACGCTTCCAGCTCCTTCAGCAGAAACGCCAGCACCTCTTCCTCGGTCAGCTCGCCGGGCGCGCCAATCGCGCGCTCGGATTCGCGGACGCGCCGGCCGCGGCTGTGGCTGGCGTGGCCGACGACCTGCGGCGTCTCGCCTGCCGTGTCGAGAACGAGCTCGATGAAGTCCTCCGCCGCTCGATCCGACATCAGCCGCACGCTGCCTGACGGCGTGAAGACGTTGAACAGATAGCCATCGGATTTCAGGATGTTGGCAACCTGACGGAAGAGCGGCACGGCGGTCGTCGACAGGAAGGTCTCGAAAGCGCGCCCCGCCTCGTCGCCGCGCGCGCGTCGGTCGGCGGCGTTCTTCTTCGCGCGCTCGATGGTCTGATTCAGTCGCTTCCGAATCTCGGACGTTTCCATTCAGGGCCTCAGATCACCTTCTGCGTGCGAAGCGCGGCGATGGCGTCGGCGCTGAGCCCGAGATCCTGCGCGAGCACCGCGTCGGTATGCTGGCCGAGCGTCGGCGGCGGGGTCCGCACCGCGCCCGGCGTGTCCGACAGCTTGATCGGGACGCCGAGCGTCTGCAGCTGGCCGATCGTGGCGTGCTCGACCCGCGCAATCATCTCGCGCGCGGCGAGCTGCGGATCGTCGAACAGCTCCTGGAAGTTGCGGACCGACCCGCACGGCACGCCGGCCGCGGTGAGCTTGTCGATCCAGTGCTGCCGCGGCTTTGTGCGCAGCCGATCGGCGACGAACGGCCGCAGCTGATCGTAGCCGGTGACGCGCTGGCGGTTGGTCGCGAAGCGTTCGTCCTCCGGCAGCTCGGCGATCGCGCAGAAGCGCCGCCACTGCTCGTCGTTGCCGACCGCGAGCACGAACTCGCCGTCCGAGGCGGCAAACGTCTCGTACGGCACGATGCTCGGGTGGCGGTTGCCGAGCCGCGCCGGCACCTTGCCGCTCGCGAAGTAGTTTCCCGCCTGGTAGGTGAGCAGCGCAACCGTCGCATCGAGCATCGCGAGGTCGACTTCCTGCCCGCGCCCGGTGCGCTCGCGCGCGAACAGCGCCATCGCGACGCCGTAGGCGGCGAACATGCCCGAGACGATGTCGACGATCGCGACGCCGAGGCGGTACGGCGCGCCGTCGGCCGCGCCGGTGATGCTCATCAGGCCGCCTTCGGCCTGCATGATCGCGTCGTATCCCGGCTCCTTCGATCGCGGGCCGGTGTGGCCGAACCCGGAAATCGAGCAGTAGACGAGCCGCGGGTGCTGCGCGGCGAGCGTCTGATAGTCGAGGCCGAGCCTCGTCAGCGTGCCCGGACGGAAGTTCTCGACCAGCACGTCGCTTTTCGCGATCAGGCGATCGAGCACCGCACGCCCTTCGGGCTGCTTGAAGTCGAGCGTGACGCTTTCCTTGTTGCGGTTGATGCTGAGGAAGTACGCGCTCTCCCCTTCGAGGAACGGCGGCCCCCATGCGCGCGTGTCGTCGCCTTTGCCCGGCTGCTCGACCTTGATGACGCGCGCGCCCATGTCGGCGAGCAGCATCGTGCAGTACGGACCCGACAGCACGCGCGTCAGGTCGAGAACGGTAATCCCGTCGAGTGGCGCCATAATGTGAGGATGATTATCGTCTACGCGGGCAGCGCCTGACAAGCTGCGAACAGGTGAAAGAGTTTCTTTCACGAGAGGGCGTGCCGTTCACGGCCCGCAACGTCGATGAAGATGATGCCGCGTACGACGAGCTCATCGCCCGCGGATATCGCAGCGTCCCGGTCGCCGTCTTCGGAGACATCGCGGTCAAGGGCTACGACGTCCCCGCGCTGACCGACGCGGTGGCGCGCGTGGCGCGCGCGATCGTGACCAGGTCGGAGACGAGCGCGTAGGCGGTCTGCGTCAGGCCCGCCGCCGCGCTGCACGATCGCGATCTCTTCGAGCAGATCGGTCTCCAGCATGAGCGCGTTCTGCTGTCCTTCGAGGCCGGCCAGCAGATCCGCCGCCGGCAGCTCTTCGCAGCCGCACGCTCGCCGCGACCTTGCGTCCCTCCCGCCGGGCCCGCGCCACCAGCTTCAGCCGGCGGCCCGCCGCCCTCGCCGCGACTGCAAGTCGCCTGGTCTCCGCCGTGAGGCCCTGTCGCGTCGACCTCGTGCGGCGTGATCCGCGCATCAAGCAGGACGTTGGCGAGCGCCGCGGTCTTCGCCGCCGCGTCCCAGCCGTCGACGTCGAGCGACGGGTCGGCCTCGGCGATCCCGCGCGCCTGCATCTCGGCCAGCGCGGCCTCGAACGGCTGCCCCTGTTCCATCGCGGTGAGGATGAAGTTCGTCGTGCTGTTCACGACGCCGCGGAAGCCGGCGACGGTGACGGCCGGCAGCGTCTCGCGCACCAGGTTGAAGATCGGGACGCCGTCCATCACCGCGCCCTCGAACAGGAACCGGCGATCGGCGCGCGCCGCCGCGCGCGCCAGCGCGCGATAGGCAAACGCCACCGGGCCTTTGTTCGCGGTGATGACGTGCGCGCCGCCGGCCAGCGCCGCGCGGATGTGGCTCGTCGCCGGCTCGCCGCGCGCGATGTCCAGCGTCGTCGTCTCGACGACGACGAGGCGGCGCTGGCGTGCGGCGGCGCGGCTCTTCGACAGCGCATCGCCGAGGAACTGCAAGGTGGACGACGCCTCGACCTTGCGTCCGCCATATCGGTATCCGTGGCGCCTGGTGGCCGTGGCGATCACCCGCGCGGCGACAGCCGTGGTCGCGCGCCAGCGTCCGGCGCTGCTCGGCGAGCAGCGCCACGAATCGCCGCGCGACATTCCCGTAGCCGACGAGCACGAGATCGAACGTCGTCATTGCGGATTGCGGATTGCGGATTGCGGATTGATTGTGGATTGCGGATTGCGGATTGCGGATTGGTTCACGTCCGGACTCGGCATTGACTCCGCGGTTCGGATTGAGTCCGCAGTTTGGATTGAGTCCGCAGTCCGCGATGAATCCGCAGTCCGCGATGAATCCGCAGTCCGCAAGAATCCGCATTCCGCAATGAATCCGCATTCCGCATTCCGCATTCCGCAATGCCTGCGCCGAGGCGCTCCAGCGCCGCGCGCAGATATTCCGGCTCGTCTCCGAAGCCGAGGCGCAGGTAGCCGTCCATGCCGAAGTGATCGCCGGGCACGACGAGCACGCTCTATCTCCTGCCGCAGGCGCGTGACGAGCTCGGTGGAGTTGATGGCGTGATGGTAGCGCGCGTAGACGATCGCGCCGGCATCGGGCGGCACGTAGCTGAAGAGACCGCTGGTGCCCGTCCAGCCACGACGCGATGATCGGGAAGTTCTGGTTCAGGATGCCGCGCGTGCGCGCCAGGATCGCCTCGCGCCGCAGCGGCTCGAGCGCGCGCCGCGCGAGCGCGTCGCTCAACGCGCCGGGCGCGATCGTCGTGTAGTCGTGATACGCCCACAGCGACTCGACGAGCTCCGGCGGCGCGACGACCCAGCCGATGCGCAGCCCCGGCAGCCCGTACGCTTTCGAGAGCCCGCTCGTCACGATCACCCGATCGTATCGTCCCCACATCGTCGGCGTCTCGCGGCCGTCGAGCTCCGCGCCGCGATAGATTTCGTCGGAGAGAACCCAGCTGCCGTGGCGGGACGCGATCGCGGCGATGCGATCGAGATCGGCGTCGTCGAACCGCGCGCCGGTCGGGTTGTTCGGATTGCAGATGACGATCAGCCTCGTCCGCGGCGAGACCAGGCGCTCGAGCGCGTCGGTGTCGATTCGCCACCGCGCGCCGTCGTTGACGAGCGGCCATTCCGTGACCGTCGCGCCGAACGCCCGGGCCAGGCCCCACGTCTGCATGTAGTTCGGGACCATCATCACGACTTCGTCGCCGGGCTCGACGAGATTCCAGGTGGCGATGTAATTGGCTTCCGAGCCGCCGTTGGTGACCTGGATGTGATCGGCCGTCGCGCCTGGATACATCGACGCGATCAGCGCGCGCAGCGGCGGCGTGCCGTTGGTCTGCGTGTAGCGCAGCACTTCGGCGAGCAGGGCGTCTCGCGAGCTGCTGTCGTGGACCAGCTCGCCGAGGCGAAGCGGATGGACGCCGCTCTCGGAAAGGTTGAACTCCACCTCATTTTCGTAAGTGGATTGCATCCGCTCCATGGCGAAGGGTTCGACGCGCATGGCGGTGACTTTACCCGGTTTTCAGGGCAGAATCGTGTCAGGTATTGCACTATACTGGCTGTCCCTGACTACCCCGATCGTCCGGGCCAGGTGGCCACCCCGCGCCCTCGCGCCACGATGAGCTCCCCGATAGCGCCGAATCTGGCGCGCATCCCGGCCGGCGATTTCCTCATGGGCGCGGCCGACGCCGAAGAGGACGAGCGGCCGGTCCATCGCGTGTTCGTCAGCGAGTTTTTCATCGGACGTTTTCCCGTCACCAACGAAGAGTACGCGCGGTTCGTCCGCGCCACCGGGCGCCCGCCGCCGGGCGTGCGCGAGCTGCCGCTCGTCGCGCGCGGCGATCGCGAACCGGCATTTCGCGAGCTTGCCGCGCCTTACGTCTGGGGTGACAATGCGCCGCCACCCGGCCACAGCGGACATCCGGTCGTCCTTGTGTCATATGAGGATGCGACGTCCTATTGCCGCTGGCTGTCGGACGCGATCGAGCGCCGGGTGCGGCTGCCGACCGAAGCCGAATGGGAAAAGGCGGCGCGCGGCGGCGTCGAGGGCGTGAAGTATCCGTGGGGCAACGACATCGACAGGTCGCGCGCCAACTATCTCACCGATCCGGCGAGCAAGCGCCAGCGCGGCACGCGGCCGACCGGCACGTTCGCGCCAAACGCCTACGGGCTCTACGATATGAGCGGCAACGTGTGGGAATGGGTGACCGACTGGTACAGCGATGAATACTACGGCATGGGCGAGCTGCGCGATCCGCGCGGGCCGTCCGCCGGCAGCCTGCGGATCGTCCGCGGCGGCTCGTGGGTGAACCACGATGTGTCGATGCTGCGCTGCGCGTACCGCCACAAAGTGCCGCCCGACACGTATGCGTACAGCCTGGGATTCAGGATCGTATGCGAACCTTGATTGCACTCGTGCTGGTGTTGGCCGCGTCAGCGGCCTCGGCACAGCCTCCCGATACCGCACACCTGCAGAACGTCGTCGTCACGAGCGGCGAAGCCGTCGTGCGCCAGGCGCCCGATCGCGCGTTTGTGACGGTCACCGTCGAGGCGCGCGCGAAGAGCCCGCGCGACGCGCAGCGGCAGAACGCCGAGGCGATGACGGCGGTGCAGACAGCGGCTGAGCACGGCGCGGATCGCGAAAGAGGCGATCCGCACGCTCGGCTACAACCTCGAGCAGGAATTCGACTTCATCCAGGGACGGCGCGTGCCGCGCGAGTTCGTCGCGCGCAACTCCATCGAAGTGCGCGTCGACGAGATCGCCCGCGTCGGCGAGCTGCTCGATGTCGCGGTCCAGGGCGGCGCGACCTCGATCAGCGGCGTCCGCTTCGACATCCAGGAGCGCGACAAGGTCGAGCGCGAGGCGCTGCGGCTCGCGGTCGTCGACGCGCGCAGCCGCGCCGAAGCTGCGGCCGCGGGCGCCGGGCGCACCATCGATCGCATCATCAAGATCGAAGACTCGCGCGAGTCGGGCATCGTTCCGCCGCCACGGCCGATGATGATGATGAAATCGGCCGACGCGGCCGAGACGACGCCGGTGGAGCCTGGCCTGGTCGAGATTCGCGCGCGCGTGACGCTCACGGCGTCGATGAGATGACGCGCGCCACGTCGCTGACGCCCGAAGGCTACGACAAGGCCCGGCGGCTGCTGATGCGCCGCGACCCGGTGCTCGGCGCCGCGATCAAGCAGATCGGCGCCTGCGGCATGGCCGATCGCCAGCGCAAGGATCATCTCAGCGCGCTCTGCGGCTCGATCGTCAGCCAGCAGCTGTCGACCAAAGCCGCGGCGACGATCTTCGGGCGGTTCGTGGCGCTGTTTCCCGACGGCCACATCCCGGATGCGGCGGCGATTGCCGCGCAGAGCGATGAAGCGCTGCGCGGCGTCGGGCTGAGCGGGCAGAAGGTCGGCTACCTGCGCGATCTGACCGCGCGCATCATGGACGGGCGGCTGCAGCTCGACGAGCTCGAATCGCTGCCGGACGAGGAGGTGATCGAGCGGCTGACGGCGGTGAAAGGCTTCGGCCGCTGGACCGCCGAGATGTTCCTGATGTTCCGGCTGCACCGGCCCGACGTGCTGCCGGCGGGCGATCTCGGGATCGTCAACGCGATTCAGCGCCTCTATCGACTGCGGAAGAAGCCCGACGCGAAGCGCGTGCTGAAGATCGGCGAGGCGTGGAGGCCGTATCGCTCGGTGGCGTCCTGGTATCTCTGGCAGACGCTCAGAAACGAGCCTTTAAGTACAGCAGCAGATAGCCGGCCGCGATCGCCAAAAGCGTCCCGCGCTCGCTGAACAGCGTCGCCTCCCACGTTTGACCGCCTGAATTAACCGCGGCGACCGCTGAGACCGCAGAGGGATCTTGTCGATCGTTTTCTCTGCGATCTCCGCGCTCTCCGCGGTTTGTCAGGTGCGGGATCCATCGCGGCACGCGGGCGGCGTAGGCGCGATACTCTTCGCCGAGCCGCGACTCGAGCAGCTGCTCCTCCCACCGCACGATCGCGTGATATTCGAGGCCGAGCAGGATCAGAATCACCGGCGCCAGCCAGACCAGCCGCGCGGTCAGCGCGAAGCCGACCCAGATCGCGATGTTGCCGAGGTAGAGCGGGTTGCGGACGCAGGGCGAACGGGCCGCTCGACACCAGCGGCCCGAGCCGGTCGCTGCGCGTCCGCGAGATGGCGCCGATGTGATGGACGCCCCACAGGCGCAGCAGCTCGCCGGCGAGGGTGACCACGACGCCCGCGGCGACGAGAACGGTCGAGGGCGGCGCCTGGCCGATTCGAAGCCCAAGAATGGCGGCGGCAAATGGAAGGGGAAGGGCCGTTCGGTGGCGGAAGAGCCAGCCGCCGAGCTGGGTTATCGTGTCGGGATCCTGGCGCACGGATTCGCCGTCAGTTTGACAGGGTTGTCGACGTTGATAAAATCAGGACTCAAACGGTCGGATATCCAGATGTCCTCCTCCCACACCACGTCGTTGCTGGACCGGGCGCCCGGCTCGTCCGTCCTCGACATGATCGGCCGCACGCCGCTCGTGCGGCTGCATCAGTTCGAGCGCGAAACTCCCGGCGTCGAGCTGTACGCCAAGGCCGAGTGGCAGAACCCCGGCGGATCGGTCAAGGATCGCGCCGCCGCGCGGATGATTCTCGACGGCGAAGCGACCGGCCGGCTGACCGCCGACCGGACGATCCTCGACGCCACCTCCGGCAATACCGGCATCGCCTACGCGATGGTCGGCGCGGCGCGCGGCTACAAGGTGAAGCTGTGCATGCCGGAAAACGCCAGCCCGGAGCGCAAGCTGATCCTTCGCGCGCTCGGCGCCGAGCTGGTGCTCACCAATCCGCTCGAGAGCACCGACGGCGCCATCCGCGAAGCGCGCCGGCTGTACGCGGAGGAGCCGGATCGCTACTTCTACCCCGACCAGTACAACAACGAGGCGAACTGGCAGGCGCACTACGACACCACGGCGCCGGAGATCATCGAGCAGACGAGCGGCCGCCTGACGCACTTCGTCGCCGGCCTCGGCACCAGCGGCACGTTCGTCGGCACCGGGCGGCGGCTGCGGAAGTTCAGCGCCGGCATCAAGCTGATCTCGTTTCAGCCCGACTCGGCGTTCCACGGGCTCGAGGGGCTGAAGCACATGGAGTCGGCGATCGTGCCCGGCATCTACGATCCGACGCTCGCCGACGAGGATCTGCGCATCGACACCGAGCGCGCCTACCGGATGGTGCGCCGCCTCGCGCGCGAAGAGGGTCTGCTGGCCGGGCATTTCGTCGGGCGCGGCGGTCGCGGCGATGATCGACGTCGCGCAGCGGCTCGAGCGCGGCGTCATCGTCACGGTGTTTCCTGACGGCGCGGAGAAGTATCTGAACGAGACCTTCTGGACCATCGATGAGTAGTCGCAGCTGACGATCAGCGCGCGGCGTCGACGAAGCGATTCGCGCGCACGGCCAGGAGACCTATCCGCACGAATGCTGCGGCGCGCTCATCGGCCGCGACGGTGCGGTGGCCGAGATCGTGGCGCTGCCGAACACGACCGAAGAAGGACCGCGGCGGCGCTTTCTCGTGCGGCCGTCCGACTATCGCGAAGCGGAGCGGCGCGCGACAGAGCTCGGCGCCGAGCTGCTCGGCTTCTATCACTCACATCCGGATCACCCCGCGCGGCCGTCGCAGTACGACCTGGATCACGCGTGGCCGACCTTCGCGTACATCATCGTCGCGGTCGCGGCCGGCGTGGCCGGCGACATGACCGTGTGGTTTCTGAAAGACGATCGTTCGAGTTTCGAAGAGGGCAGTCTTCACCATGGCGAAAATTCTCATCCCGACACCGCTCAGGCCGTACACCGATAAGCAGGACGCCGTCGACGCCGCGGGCGCGACCGTCGGCGAGTTGCTCGCCGACCTGACGCGCAAGCACAGCCGGCCTCAAGGCGCATCTCTACAACGACCAGGGCAAGCTGCGCAGCTTCGTCAACGTCTACGTCAACGACGAAGACATCCGCTACCTGCAGAAGGAGCAGACGCCGGTCAACGCCGAGCGACACGGTCAGCATCATCCCGTCGGTCGCGGGAGGCGTGCGAAGCCGACGCGTTGCCGAGGCGACCGCGATCGACTCCCGGAGCTGACCAACGAAGAGATCAAGCGCTACAGCCGGCACCTGATCATGCCGGAGGTCGGCATCGAGGGGCAGCGCAAGCTGAAGGCGTCGAAGGTGCTGTGCATCGGCGCCGGCGGGCTCGGATCGCCCGCGGCGATGTATCTCGCCGCCGCCGGCGTCGGCACGCTCGGCATCGTCGACTTCGACACCGTCGACTTCAGCAACCTGCAGCGGCAGATCCTGCACGGCACGCCGGACGTCGGGCCGCTCGAAGCTCGCGTCGGCGAAGGATCGGCTGAACGCGCTCAACCCGAACGTGAAGATCGAAACCTACGAGACCGCGCTGTCGTCCGAGAACGCGCTGGAGCTGTTCGCGCCCTACGACGTCATCGTCGACGGCACCGACAACTTTCCGACGCGGTATCTGGTGAACGACGCGTGCGTGCTGCTCGGCAAGCCGAACGCCTACGGCAGCATCTTCCGCTTCGAAGGGCAGGCGTCGGTGTTCGCGACCAAGGACGGCCCGTGCTATCGCTGCCTCTATCCCGAGCCGCCGCCGCCGGGGCTCGTGCCGAGCTGCGCCGAAGGCGGCGTGCTCGGCGTGCTGCCGGGCATCGATCGGGGTGATTCAGGCGACCGAAACGATCAAGCTGATCATCGGCGTCGGCGAGCCGCTGATCGGCCGGTTCCTGATTTTCGACGCGCTGCGGATGAAATTCCGCGAGCTGAAGCTGCGGAAGGATCCCGATTGCCCGGTGTGCGGGACGCATCCGACCGTCACCAAGCTCATCGATTACGAACAGTTCTGCGGCGTCGTGCCGGCCGCGCCGGAGCCCGTTGCCGTGAACAACGCGACCGAGATCACCTCCGTCGAGCTCAAGCAGCGGCTCGACCGGGGCGACAAGCTCAAGATCGTCGATGTCCGCGAGCCGAACGAGTACCAGATCAACCGGATCGCCGGGCTCGGTGCTGATTCCGCTCGGGGACGTGCCCAAGCGCTACAACGAGCTCGACCCTGACGAGGAAATCGTCGTGCAGTGCAAGATGGGCGGACGGAGCGCAAAGGCGGCCGATTTCCTGCGATCCGTTGGCTTCAAGCGGGTGCTGAACCTCAAGGGCGGGATCCTCGACTGGATCGACAAAGTCGATCCAACCCAGCCGAAGTACTGAGCGGTGTGCTAATATACGACTATCGCGGTCGGATATGCTGAGACTATCAAAAAAGGCGGATTACGCGCTGATCGCCATGAAACATCTGGCGCTGCGCGGCGACCGCGGGTCGTCGAGCGCCCGCGAAATCGCGGGGCATGTACGACATCCCGATCGAGTTGATGGCGAAGGTGCTCCAGCGCCTGGTCCAGCGCGGCCTGCTGGCCTCGCAGCAGGGCACGCGCGGCGGCTATCAGCTGGCCCGCACGCCGGCACAGATCACGGTGGCCGACGTCATCCAGGCGATCGAAGGCCCGGTGACGGTGACCGCGTGCTCGACCGAAGAAGGGCAGTGCGAGCAGTTCTCGAAATGCAACGTGCGCGATCCGCTGTATCGCGTGCGCGAACGGATTCTCGCCGCGCTGGCGGAGTGCACGATCGCGGAACTGGCGTGCGGATCCTCCGTCGCCGCCGCCCGCGCATCCCGCGGTGCTGCATACGCATTCGTGAGTCGCTCGCCTGAAGGCTTCGCGCTACATGACGTAGGGCGAGGTTTCAGCCGACCGGTAGTTGTAGGGCGGCCCTTCAGGGCCGCCAAGAGAGATAAACGATGGCAGTGAAGCTTCCGATCTACATGGACTATCACGCGACGACGCCGGTCGATCCGCGCGTCGTCGAGGCGATGCTGCCGTATTTCACGGAGCACTTCGGCAACGCCGCCAGCCGCAACCATCCGTTCGGCTGGGAGGCGGAAGAGGCGGTCGAGAAGGCGCGCAAGCAGGTGGCCGACCTCATCGGCGCGAACGCGAAGGAGATCGTCTTCACGAGCGGCGCGACCGAGTCGGACAACCTGGCGATCAAGGGCGTCGCCGAGATGTACCGCGAGAAGGGCAACCACATCATCACCGCGGTCACCGAGCACAAGGCGATCATCGACACCTGCAAGCGGCTCGAGAAGGACGGCTACCGCGTCACCTACCTGGCGGTGCAGAAGGACGGCCGCATCAACCTCGACGAGCTGAAGGCCGCGATCACCGACAAGACGATCCTCATCACGATCATGGCGGCCAACAACGAGATCGGCGTCATCCAGCCGATCGCCGAGATCGGCGCGATCGCGAAGGAGAAGGGCGATCCTCTTCCACACCGACGCGGTGCAGATGGTCGGCAAGGTGCCGTTCAACGTCAACGACCTCAAGGTCGACATGGCGTCGCTGAGCGCGCACAAGATGTACGGGCCGAAGGGCGTCGGCGCGCTCTACGTGCGGCGCCGCAACCCGCGCGTGCTGCTGTCGGCGATCATCGACGGCGGCGGCCACGAGCGCGGCATGCGCTCCGGCACGCTCAACGTCCCCGGCATCGTCGGCTTCGGCAAGGCGGCGGAGTTGTGCAAGCAGGAGATGGCGGCCGAGAGCGAGCGGCTCCGGAAGCTGCGCGACTACCTGAACGACAAGCTGCACAAGCAGCTCGACGAGCTCTACATCAACGGCTCGATGGAGCATCGTCTGCCGCACAACCTGAACATCAGCTTCGCCTACGTCGAAGGCGAGTCGCTGCTGATGGGCATCAACGACGTCGCGGTCTCGTCGGGGTCGGCGTGCACGTCGGCGAGCCTCGAGCCGTCCTACGTGCTCAAGGCGCTGGGCGCCGGCGACGACCTGGCGCACTCGTCGATCCGCTTCGGCCTCGGCCGCTGGTCGACGAAAGAAGAAGTCGATTACGTCGCCGACAAGCTGACGTCGGTCGTGACCAAGCTGCGCGACATGTCTCCGCTGTACGAGCTCGCCAAGGAAGGCGTCGACCTGTCCACGATGGTGTGGCAGACCGAAGGGCACTGATGTAGGGCGGCCCGTAGGGCGGCCCTTTAGGGCCGCCGGATGGTAACGGTAGCGCAGTCCCTCAGGGCTGCCTTGAAGAGGACGATATGGCTTATTCGACAAAAGTAATCGACCACTACGAGAACCCGCGCAACGTCGGCTCGATGCCGAAAGACGATCCGAACGTCGGCACCGGGCTGGTCGGCGCGCCGGAGTGCGGCGACGTCATGAAGCTGCAGGTCAAGGTGAACCCCGCGACCGGCGTCATCGACGATGCGAAGTTCAAGACGTTCGGCTGCGGCTCGGCGATCGCGAGCTCGAGCCTGGCGACCGAATGGCTCAAGGGCAAGACCGTCGACGAAGCGCTGGCGATCAAGAACACCGACATCGTCACCGAGCTGAGCCTGCCGCCGGTGAAGATTCACTGCTCGGTGCTGGCCGAAGACGCCATCAAGGCGGCCATCGCCGACTACAAGAAGAAGCAGGCGGCGGAGGGCAAGACCGCCGAGAAGGTCGCCCAGCCGACTGCGTAACACGTTGGGACAGCGTAGGGCGGCCCTTTAGGGCTCGCCACATCATGACCATGATTCAGATCAGCGACGGCGCCGCGCGCAAGATCCGCACGCTGATGGCCAAGCAGGGCATCACCGAGGGCGGACTGCGCGTCGGCGTCAAGGGCGGCGGATGTTCCGGGCTGAGCTACACGTTTGCGTGGGAGAAGCAGCCGCGCCTCGGCGATGAGGTGTTCGAGGGGCCGGAAGGCTCGAAGATCTTACGTCGACAAGAAGAGCCTGCTGTTTCTGAACGGCACGGTGCTCGACTACGACACGAACCTGGTCAGCAAGGGGTTCGTGTTCAACAACCCGAACGCGAAATCGACCTGCGGCTGTGGCAGCTCCTTCGGAGCTTGAAAGTTCCCGCTCGACCATGCAAGCGTGCCCGAGCTGCGGTGCGGGCGCTCCACTCGACGCGCATTTCTGCCCGCAGTGCACGAAGATTCTCCCGCTGCCACGCCGCGCCGACTATTTCAGCTTCCTCGGCCTGCCGCGGAAGCTGAACATCGACGTCGTCGAGTCTCGAAGAGCGGTTCCGGGCGCTGAGCCGGCAGTTTCATCCCGACTACTTCTACAACGCGCCGCCGGCCGAGCGACGCGCGAGCCTCGAGCGGTCGTCGTATCTGAACGACGCGTATCGGACGCTGAAGCAGCCGGTCGCGCGCATCGAGTACCTGCTGAAGCTCGAAGGGCTGGCGCCGGACGAACCCGGCCGAGGCATCGCGAACAGGTGCCGCCGGCGCTGCTCGAAGAAGTGTTCGCGCTCAACGAGGAGCTCGACGAGATTCGCGAGCGAGCGCGCGAGCGGCGCGCCGGCCGAGGCGTGGCGCGCGCGCCTCGAGCGGGCGCGGCAGCCGATCGAGGCGAAGCGAGTGGAGCACGAAGCGCAGCTCCAGGAACTGGCGGCGCGCTGGGACGCGGGCGAATCTGACGGCGACCGCCGCGCGATTCTCGAAGCGCTGCGCGATCGGTTTCTCGAGCGCAACTACATCGCGAACCTGCTCGCGAGGCATCGAGAGACACGAGGAACTCGAGACACAGTGGCACGACACTGAGTCCGACAGTTGATATGAGCAAAGTCGTCGGGATCGATCTCGGGACGACCAACTCGCTGGTCGCCTACGTCAAGGACGGCGTGCCGGTCGTGATCCGCGACGCGAGCGGCGACGGGCTCGTGCCGTCCGTCGTCTCGGTCGGCGATGACGGCACGATTCATGTCGGGCGCGAGGCGCAGCGCCGCCTGCTGACCGATGCGCGGCGCACCGTCTACTCCGTCAAGCGCTTCATGGGCAAGGGCCGTGAGGACGTTGCGCACGAGGCCGAGCATTTTCCGTTCAGCGTCAGCGGCGAGGCCGGCGGCGTCGTTCGGATCGGGCTTGGCGACAAGGAATTCACGCCGCCGGAGATTTCCGCCTTCGTGCTGCGCGAGCTGAAGCAGCCGCGCCGAGGCGTTCTTCGCCGAGCAGGGCGAGTTCGACAACGAGGTCGACCGCGCGGTGATCACCGTGCCGGCCTACTTCAACGACGCGCAGCGCACCGCGACGCGCGACGCCGGGCGAATCGCCGGCCTCGAGGTGCTGCGCATCATCAACGAGCCGACGGCGGCGTCGCTCGCCTACGGTCTCGACAAGCGTCACACCGGCCTCATCGCGGTCTACGACCTGGGCGGCGGCACGTTCGACATCTCGATCCTGAAGGTCGAGGACGGCGTCTTCCAGGTGCTCTCGACCAACGGCGACACTCACCTCGGCGGCGACGACATCGACGTGCTGCTGATGGACACGGTCCTGAACGAGATATCTTCCGACACCGTAGGGCGGCCCTTCAGGGCCGCCGACGGGGGGCTGACTCCGGAAGCGGTCCAGGAGATCCGCAAGGCCGTCATCCAGGCGAAGTGGGACCTGTCAGACGCGAGGAAACGGACATCGTCGTCGGCGGCGCCCCTGCAAGCGGCGCCCTACAAGCGCCATCTGACGCGGGCCGAATTCGAGCGCCTGATCGCGCCGATCGTCGAGCGGACGCTCGGGCCGTGCCGTCAGGCGCTCGCCGACGCGGGCCTTCAGGCGTCGCAGATCGACGAGGTGGTCCTGGTCGGCGGCTCGACGCGCATTCCGCTGGTGCGCCAGGCGGTCGCGCGAGCTGTTCGGCCAGACGCCGCACAGCGAGCTGAACCCCGACGAGGTCGTCGCGCTCGGCGCCGCGGTGCAGGCCGACATCCTCGTCACCGGCAACCGCGACATGCTGCTGCTCGACGTCACCCCGCTCTCGCTCGGCATCGAGACGATGGGCGGCGTGGTGTCGAAGATCATCATGCGCAACTCGACGATCCCCGCCACCGGCAGCGAGATGTTCACGACCGGCGTCGACAACCAGACCGCGGTGGACATCCACGTGCTGCAGGGCGAGCGCGAGCTCGTCGCCGACAACCGATCGCTGGCGCGCTTCAAGCTCCGCGGCATCCCGCCGATGCCGGCCGGCCTGCCGCGCGTCCAGGTGCAGTTCCAGATCGACGCCAACGGCATCCTGAGCGCGACCGCCCGCGAGCTGCGCACCGAGGTCGAGCAGACGATCGAGGTGAAGCCGTCCTACGGCCTGACCGACGAGGAGGTCGAGCGGATGCTGCTCGAGTCGTTCGAGCACGCCGAGGCGGACTTCGCCGCGCGGCTGCTGATCGAGGCCCGCAACGAGGCCGACAGCGTCATCCAGGCGACCGAGAAGTCGCTGCGCAGCCCTGATTTTGCCGAGATCGAAAAGACCGAGCTCGCCGCCGGCGAGCGCCAGAGGATCGAGTCGGTGCGTCGCCGGCCTGAAGATGGTGCTGAACTCGTCCGACCGCGAGACGATCCAGAAGTGGACGCAGGCGCTGAACGACGCGACCAGCACCTGGCCGAGGTGATGATGAACCGATCGGTCAAGGCGGCGCTGGCCGGAAAGAACATCGACAGCATGTAGCGCGACGGCTTTAGCCGATAGTCAACGTCGTAGCGCGAAGGCTCGAGCCGAGCGCCAAGGCTTGAGCCGAGCGCCGAGAAACATATGCCCAAAGTCACCTTCATCATCGACGGCGAAGAGACAGTCGTCGAGTTCGAGCACGGCCAGGTCCCGTATTCGCACCACGGCAAGCCCGAGTCGTTCCTCGACATCGCCAAGAATTTCCACGTGCCGCTCGAGCACGCCTGCGGTGGCAGCTGCGCCTGCACCACCTGCCACGTCATCATCCGCCAGGGCGAGGAAAACCTCAGCGAGATGCAGGACGATGAGCCGATCGCCTCGATACCGCCTGGGGCCTGACCGCGCAATCGCGGCTCGGCTGCCAGGCGGTCATCTCCGGCGACGTCGTCTGCGAGCTGCCGATGTACACCCGCAACTACGTCCAGGAAGGCGGCGGCATCCAGCTCGGCAAGTCGGATCGGAAAGAGCGCAAGTCGCAGGAGGTGACGCCGTGAAGTGGACCGATTCGGAGGACATCGGCATCGCGCTCGCCGAGAAGTTTCCAGGCGTCGATCCGCTGACCATCCGCTTCACCGACCTGCGCGAGAAGGTCATGGCGCTCGACGGCTTCGACGACGATCCGAAGACCTCGAACGAGGCGAAGCTCGAAGCGATCCAGATGGCCTGGTACGAAGAATGGAAGGACGCGCAATGAACCTGTCGGGCGGAATCTTCCGCCCGGGCATGCGCGCCTATTTCATCCCGCTCGTCGCCGGCCTGGTCCTCACCGTCAGCGCGTTTCTCCCCTGGGTGATCGTCGACGGCGCAGTCGATGGCGGGCGTGCCCGACGTCTGGGCGCTCTGGGTCGTCGGCCTCGGCGCGATCGCGGCCGTGCTCGCGCTGCTCAGCCTGATCACGCGCAGGAACTCGCGCCATCCGCTGCTGGTCATCGGCCTCTTCGCGCTCGGCATCATGTTCCTGTCGTGGCGGATCATGCCGCGCACGGCCGGCGAGCGCGCGCTGACGGTGTCGCAGGCGTTCGCGATCGTCGAGAACCGCCCGATGGCTGCCGCACCCGCGACCGACGTCGGCATCGGCATCTACCTCGGCCTCGCCGCCTCGGCCATCCTCGTGCTCTTCGGCCTGACCATCGTCGTCAAGCGCGCGTCGCAGCCCTACATCGTCACCAGCCCCGACGACGACGTTTGACGTCTGACGCTTGTCGTTCTGGTTTCTTCGTATGTCGTTCTGGGTTCTCGGTTCTGCGTTCATCGATCTGCGTTCATCAACGTTCGCCGGTTCGACGCTGATTGAACGAAATGCGGAGCGGACGGTGTTAGATTTGACGTCCCGACGCAGAACCTCGAACGGCCAACGTCAGATGTCGAACGAAGAACGAACGAAGAACGCAGAACGACAGGCGTCAGCCGTCGAACGACGAGCGTCAGACGTCGAACGATGCGGATCTTGATCGTCACCGCGACGTCGATGGAGGTCGCGCCTCTTCTCGCCGCGTTCCACCAGATCGCCGAGCGCAGCGCGAAGCTCACCAGCCACGGCTATGGCGCGCATGACGTGGACGTCCTCGTCACCGGCGTCGGGATGGTGCCGACGGCCGCGTGGTGCGCGCACGTGCTCGCGCGCAACACCTACGACCTGGCGTTGAACTTCGGCGTCTGCGGCAGCTTCGATCGCGCGCTCCCGCCTGGTACGGTGGTCCACGTCGTCGCCGACCGCATCGCCGAGCTCGGCGCCGAAGACGACGATGCGTTCCTGACGATCGAGGAGCTGAACCTGCCCGGCGACGTCGAGTTCGTCAATGCCGCGCCGCCGGCGAATCCGGTGCTGCAGGAGCTTCCCGCGGTCACCGGCATCACGGTCAACACCGTTCACGGCAACGACGCGATCGATTGCGGCGGTCACCGCGCGCTTCCATCCGCAGGTCGAGAGCATGGAAGGCGCCGGCTTCATGTGTGCCTGCCTGATCCGAGCGCGTCGCCGTTCGCCCAGGTCCGCGCCGTGTCCAATATCGTCGAGCAGCGCAATCGCGGCGCCTGGCAGATGGCCGAAGCCATCGGCAGCCTCGGCCGCACCGCGCTCGCGCATCCTCGATCACGCATGAATCTGTCGCTCGGCTTTTCGCCGTGCCCGAACGACTGCTTCATGTTCGACGCGATCGTCAACCGCCGCATCGATCTCGAAGGGCTGGAGTTTACGGTGCGCATGGCGGACGTCGAGGCGCTGAACAAGGCGGCGTTCGCCGGCGACGTCGACGTCACCAAGCTGAGTTATCACGCCTACGCGTACTGCGCCGACCGCTACGTGCTGCTCGACGCCGGCAGCGCGCTCGGGCAGGAACTGCGGACCGCTGCTCGATCTCGAAGCGCCCGATCTCGAAGGAGGAGGTCGCCGCCGGGAAGCTTGCAGGATCGCGATTCCCGGCAAGTACACGACCGCGAATTTCCTGCTCGGCCTCGCGTTTCCGGCGGCGCGCGATCGCGACCGAGCTCGTGTTCTCGGAGATCGAGCCGGCGCTGCTGGCCGGTCGAATTCGACGCCGGCCTGATCATCCACGAGAACCGCTTCACCTACGAGGCGAAGGGGCTGAAGAAGATCATCGATCTCGGCGAGTTCTGGGAAGAGCGAGACCGGCGCGCCGATTCCGCTCGGCGGCATCGTCATCAAGCGGTCGCTGCCCGACGACGTCAAGCAGCGGGTGAATCGCGTCCTGCGCCGCAGCGTCGAGTACGCCTTCGCGCACCGCGCCGCCAGCCTGCCGTTCGTGCGCGAGCACGCGCAGGAGATGAGCGAAGAGGTGATGTACCGGCACATCGACCTCTACGTGAACGACTACTCGATCGATCTCGGCCCCGAAGGCCGCCGCGCCGTCGAGCTGCTGTTCGACCGCGCGCGCTCGACCGGCATCATTCCGCCTGTGAACGAGCAGCTTTTCCTGCGATCGTAGTGTCCGCCTTCAGGCGGACCGTCGGCAGTCTAGGCCGTCTTCAGCGTCGCGTTGATACACGTCGCAATATTGAGTGCAGCTGCGCGACGCCCTCGGTCAGGCTCGCCGGCCCTGGCTGCAGGATGTAGGTCGACTTGATCTCGAAGATGCGATCGTCGCGCACCGCGCTGACGCGCGTCCCATCCCGGCCGCGACGTGATCGTCGCCTTCTTCATCTTCTTCCCGCACCACGACGCGAAGATCGACCTGCGGATCGCGCCGCGCGACCTCGGCCGGATCGACGATGCGATCCTTCGCGAGGCCGCGCGTCGGCGAGCTCAGGGAAGATCGGCGCGCCGCCGGCGATCTCGACCAGCTCCTCGACCCAGCGGATCCCCGAGATCAGCGGATCGTCCCATTCCTCGAAGAAGACGCGCAGCCGCATCGGAAACCGCGCCGCGCGATCTCGCGGATGCGATCCAGATCGGCCGCCAGCGTATCGGCCAGCCGCTCGGCTTCGGGCTGGCAGCCGACCAGCCCGCCGAGCATCGCGATCATCTGGAGGATCTCCGCCACCGTCCGCTGGTTGAAGACGACGACGTTGATGCCGCGGCGGACGAGCTCGGCGCGCGAGATCGGCCTGCAGGTCGGAGAAGGCGAGCACCAGATCCGGCTCGAGCGCCTCGAATCTTGTCGAACTTCGCGTTGATGAACGCCGACACCTTCGGTTTGAGGCGCGCTTCCGGCGGCCGCACCGTGTAGCCGGACACGCCGACGATCGCGATCGCCCTGGCCGAGCAGATACAGCGTCTCGGTCGTTTCCTCGGTGAGGCAGACGATCCGCGACGGATACCGGCTCATCTGGGGATCTGGAAATCGGGTGATCGGGTAATCGGGTAATTGATTGGAGATTGATTGGTCAGGTCGGTGAAGACGAAGCCGTCGCGCTCGACGGTGATGCCGGTGTCGATCGGCACCGGCCGGCTGAACATCGGGCCGTCGTAGGCGCAGGTGTGGAACTCGCCGCGCTCGCCGCACGGATCGACCTCGCGCGGCAGCTCGGCGAGCAGCTCCGCATCGAACTCGCGGCCGGCGAAGCGACCGATCGAGCACCTTCGGGTTCAGGCAGGTGATGCGCGCGCGCAGGCCGCCGGCGATCATCTCGCGCGCCAGCTGCGCGGTGTCGGCGCCGAACAGCGGAAACAGCGGCGTCAGCCCGGTGCCCGCGAGCCGCTCCTCGCGGTAGCGGCGGACGTCCTCGAGGAACAGATCGCCGAACGCCACGTGCGTGAACCCTTCGGCGACCGCCCGCGCCACGGCTGCCGCCATCGCGCGTTCGTAGACCTCGTTTGGACACGGCGACGGGATCGGAATCTGCCAGAGCGGCAAGCCGAGCGCCGCCGCCTGCGCCTCCAGCACGTCGACGCGCACCGCGTGCATCGCCACGCGCTGCGCCGCCTCGTTGATCGTCGTCAACAGGCCGGCGAGCTGGACGTCCCCTCGCTGGCGCAGCACGTGCACCATCCACGCGCTGTCCTTCCCGCTCGACCACGAAACCAGAATCTTGTTCACTGAAACGCCTCGGGATGGAGCGTGCGCGCGAAACGCTCGGCGGCAACGACGATGCGCGGCCCGGGGACGACGAACTCGTCGCCGTCGAGCAGGTAGACGCGCTTGTTCCTGACCGCCGGCACCGACGGCAGCGCGTTCCAGACCTGCCGCTTCGGCGTCGATGCGTTCCGGCTTCAGCGACGTCGCCGTAGTGCAGCTCGATGATGACGTCGGGCGCGCGCGTCAGGATCATCTCGGTGCTCAGGTCGACCGACTGCTGGCTGCAGGTCGCCGAGGACGTCGGCGCCGCCGGCGAGCTCGAGCACGTCGTGCAGGAACCCGTAGCCGCCGCTGGCGCATGACGTGCCGCAGCGTGCCCGGCTCGCGTCCGAAGACGAGCAGCGTCTTCGGCCGGCCGTCCGGCGACCCGCTGTCGCGATCGCCGCGAGCTGCTGCTCGATCCGCGCCGCCGCGGCGTCCGCCGCTGCCTTCGCGCCGACCCGCGCGCCGAGCGCTCGCATCGTCTCGGTGATGTCGGGCAGGCCGCGGTGCACGTAGCGGAAACATCGGCACCTTCGCGCGTTCGAGCTGGCGCTTCAGATCGGTCTGCGTGTCGTAGACGATCACCAGATCCGGCTTGAGCGACAAGGATGCGCTCGACGTCGGGATCGAGCAGCCCGCCGACCTTCGGCAGCCGCGTCGACCTCCGGCGGGAAAGCGGTCGTAGTTGCTGACGCCGGCGACGCGATCGCCCGCGCCCATCGCAAACAGCATCTCCGTGGTCGCCGGCACGAGCGAGATGATGCGGCGGGGAAGTTCCTGCAGCGTAGCGACGCCCGCTTGCAGGACCGCCGGCCATGGAGGGCGCCCGTTCAAGCGGCGCCGATCAGGAGCAGCGCGACGATGCGCCGCTTCACTGTCGTCGGAACAGCAGCCATAAGAACACCGGCCCTCCGATGATGGCGGTGACGATGCCGACCGGCAACTCCAGCGGCGCGATGATCGTGCGCGCCACCAGATCGCAGCCGATGAGAAACGCGCCGCCGAACAGCGCCGACGCCGGCAGCACGAGGCGGTGATCGGCGCCGACGATCAGCCGCACCAGGTGCGGCACGATGATGCCGACAAACGACACCGGCCCCGCCAGCGACACCGCGGCGCCGGTCGCCAGCGACGCGCTGACCAGCGCGATCCGCTCGGTCCGCTCGACGTTGACGCCGCGCGCCGCCGCCGACTCGCTGCCGACGCTGATCAGATCGAGCACCCGCGGCAGCGTCGCGAAGCCCGACCCAGGCGATCGCCATCGGCACCAGCGCGCCGACGATCGGCGCGTAGGATGCGACGTCGAGCGATCCCATCAGCCAGCGCACGTTGCGGAACGTCTGCGGTGAAGTCCGCGAGGTACTGCACGAACGCGATCACCGCCGACAGCAGCGCATGCACCGTCACGCCCGCCGAGCAGCAGCACCACCGTCGGACGTGCCGCGCCGTCGCGCCGTCGAAAGCCCGTAGACGATGGCGAGCGCGCCCATCGAGCCGGCGAAGCTGGCCAGCGGCACCGCCGAGATGCCGAGCAGCGAGAAGTCGACGTTGAACGTGATCGCCATCATCGCGCCCAGCGACGCGCCGGCCGAGACGCCGAGCGTGTCGGGCGAGGCCAGCGGGTTTCGCAGCAGCGCCTGGAAGACGACGCCCGACAGCGCGAGCGCGCTGCCGACGAGCGCGGCGGCGAGGACGCGCGGCAGCCGCGCGACGAAGAAGATCTGCGCGTCGATGTTGTCGGCGTAGGGAATCGATCGGTCGAACGCCGCGGCGCAGAGTGAATGTGCGTGCTGCCGACGAGCGGCGCAAGCAAGAACCGCTGCGACCGCCAGCGTGCCGAACCCGGCGACCGTCCACAGCAGCCGCCGCCGGACCGGGACGCGGCGATCGACGCCGGCGAGCGCGTCAACGCGAGCGGGCAATGGGCACCACCGTCAGGTGACCGGCGCGCGGATGGAACTGCACGTCGGCGTCGACGTCGTACAGCAGCCGGATGTTCTCCGCGGTCAGCGTCGCTTCGGTCTCGCCCTGCGCGATCGACCCGGCCCTGCTTCAGCAGCACGACACGTTCGCACAGCGCCGCCGCCAGGTTCAGGTCGTGCGTCGACACGATCATCGTCGTGCCGCGTTCCGCGTTCAGCCGGCGGAGGAGCGCCGTGATCTCGAACTGGTAGCCGAGGTCGAGCGCCGCCGTCGGCTCGTCGAGCAGCAGCATGTCGGACGCCTGCGCCAGCGCGCTCGCGATCACGACGCGCTGCTTCTCGCCGCCGCTGAGCGTGGCGAACGGCCGCGCCTCGAGCGCGGCTGTGCCCGTGGCGGCGAGCGCGTCGCGCGCGATCGCCTGGTCGTCGACGCCCTCGAGCTCGAACGGGCCGAGGTGCGGATACCGCCCCATCAGCACCATGTCGATGACGCTGAAGTCGAAGGTCGAATGCGTTTCCTGCGGCACGACCGCGATGCGCCGTGCGAGGTCGCGCCGGGTCAGCTGCTCGATCGGCCGGCCGTCGATCGTCACGCGGCCCGATTGCGGCTGCAGCACGCCGGCCAGGATCCGCAGCAGCGTCGTCTTGCCCGATCCGTTCGGACCGAGCAGCCCGACGACCGTTCCGCGCGCCACTTCCAGCGAGACGCTGTCGAGGACACGATGGACAGCGGCCCGCCGCTGCAGGTAGGCGAACGAGATGTTCGAGGCCTGAAGCATGTGAGTTCCAGCAACTGACGACCAGATCGAGCGCCCAGCAGCCCGATCGCTGGACCCGTTCGCCCGCTTCGACGACGAGCGGCCGGCTGAACAGCGGCGTGTTGGTGACGACGGTGTGGTACTCGCCGCGTTCGCCGCACGGATCGACGCCGAGCTGTGCGAACGCGTCGAGCATCTCGCGCCGCAGCGGGCGCCCGAGCCAGCTGTCGTCGAGGAGCGCGGCGCGCGCGGTCACGATCAGGGCGTCGGCGCCCGACGCGGTCCACTCCTCGAACAGGGTCACGGTCGACGAGCCGAACAGCGGCTCGACCGCCGTCAGCCCGGCGGCGTCGCACATCCGCTCGGCCCACTGGCGATGCTCGTCGAACATGATGTCGCCGAAGATGACGTGCGTGACCGCATCGGCCTTCGCCTGCTGCAGCGCATCGGCGAAGGCGGCGTCGTAGGTCTGCCACGTGCAGCGGCCGGTAATGCGGCGCAGGCCGAGGCGTTCGGCCTGCGCCGCCAGCATCTCCGGCCGCAGACCGTGCGACCGGCTTCGCTCCGCCTCCTCGTCGAACATCGTGATCATGCAGGCGACGTCGTACGCGCCATGCGTGCGATGAAGCGCCGCGCAGCTGTCCTTGCCGCCGCTCCATGAGATCGCAGCCCTGGGGCGGCGGCTCACGGTCAGAACCCGACCCGCACGCCGATTCGCGCCGCGCGCGGCAGCGACGGGTAGCCCGCCGCCTCTTCGAACGTGGCGTCGAAGAGGTTCTCGACCGTCATGTACGCGCGCAGGTGCGGGTGAAGCTGATACGACCCGCTGAGATCGAACTTCTGAAACGCGGGATCGAGATCCTGGTTCGGCAGGAGCATCGAGAAGCCGAAGAACTCGTCGGTCAGGAAGGTGCTGTCATCGCGCTTGCCGGCGAAGTAGCCCGCCAGCGCTGCCTGCGCCTTCCCCTTCGTGTAGGAGAAGACCAGGCTGCCGGAATGGGCCGGACGCCGGAACGGCCGGGCGCCGACGAGCGGGGAAAACTGCCCGATCGGGATGCCTGGAAAAGCGGGGTTGATGGCCGGGTTCAGCGCGCTGCTGCTGAACGACTCGGTGACTGTGGCGTCGACGTAGGTATACGAGCCGAGGACTTTGACCGCGCCGGCCACCGCCTCGGCCGACATCTCGATCCCGCTCGACTTGTTCGACTGTGCGTTGACGTACGCGCCAAAGCCGGTCGCCGACGCCGCGTCCGCCGGCACGCCAAGCTGCGGCAGCACGCTTCGGTTGACGAACTCAATCAGGTCGAAGAACTCGTTGTTGAAGTACGAGAGGCGAACGCGCCCGCGGCCGCCCGCCAGTCCCTGCTCGATGCCGACGTCGACGTTGCGGCTTCGCTCCGGCCCGACCGGCTCGATGCCGAGCGCGCTTGCCGTTGTCGGCGGCACCAGCGAGACCAGCGACGACAGCTCCTGGCCGAGGCTCGGCTCCTTGATCCCCTTGCCGGCGTTGAACGTCAGCTTCGTATCGCCGAGCGCGGCGGTCGGCGACGGTTGCCGGAGGTACGCGGCCACCGACACCCGCGGCGACCACGCGTGGCCGAAGACATCGTTTTCGTCGAAGCCGAGCCCGCCGTTCACGTACAGATAGCCGCGCAGTGCGCCGCGCGCCTCGACGAACGCGCCCGAGTTGGTGCGCGACGTCTTCGACGACGTGCCGGACGTGCCGTCCTCATCTTCGACCCGCACTCCGCCGGCGATATCGAACGACTGCGTCGCGCGGAAGACTGCGTCGCCGTAGAGCAGCCGTCGCGAGAAGGCGGCGTCGAAGGGAGACGGATAGTCTCCGCCGAAGTCGAGGATCGCCCTTCCGCTGACGGTTCGCCCGTTCGCGGAGATCGTCACCGGGTTGCCGAGGAAGTTCGCGAACGGCGACGGGTCGGACCGCTCGCCGGTCGGCGACGGGTTGACATAGTGGTAGTCCTGATCGACGACGCTGAAGCGCAGCGTGCTCGTCCATCGCGGCGACCAGAGCGACTGCGCCGCGATCGACGTATAGGTGGTCGTCCGCTCCTGCGACGAATCGTCGGCGATCCCGTAATAGCTGAATGCGTTCGGGCTGCCGAGCGACGAGCCGATGCGGCGAACCGTGCCGCTCAGGCTGGTGCTGGAGCCGGCAACGACGCCCAGGCGGCGTGGCAAACGTATTGTTCCGGTAGTCGTTGTTCGGAACGTTGTTCTCGGTCTGCAGGTGCGAGAAGGCGGCGAAGTAGTCGAAGCGCTTGACCGCGCCGCCAATCGACGCGTCCTCGTGCGAGGTGCCGAGGTTGCCGCCGTCGACCGAGAAGCTCGCCGCGGGGATGCGCGTCTGCCCGCGGGCGGTGGTGATGTTGATGACGCCGCTCAGCGCATCGGTCCCGTAGAGCACGCTGTTCGTGCCGCGCAGCACCTCGACGCGATCGATGCCGGTGGTCGCCAGATCCGAAATGTCGAGCCCGCCGCCGATGTCGTTGGCCGGCACGCCGTCGATGAGCACCTTGGTGAAGTTGGACGATCCACCGCGCACGAACACCGAGGCGGCGCCGCCGCGCCCGCCGACCTGCGTAATCGCAGCGCCGGGCACGGTCCGCATCGGCTCGAGCAGATCGGTGTTGCCGAGCGTCTGGATCAGCGTCGAGTCGAGCACCGTGACCGCCGCCCCGACCTGCGACTGCGGCACCTCTCCCGCGGTCGCGCTGACGACGACTTGCTGCGTCACCCCGCCGATCTGCAGCCCGACCTCGATTGCGGCGTGCGCGCCCGCGGCGACGAACATCGCGTCGGTGGTGCGATTCTCGAAGCCGGCTGCGCGCACCTCGATCCGATAACGTCCTTCGGGCACGTTCTCGAACGTGAACTCGCCGCGGTTGCTGCTCGTCGTTTCAGCGGTCTTGCCGCCGTCGCCGACGAGCGCAACCGCCGCCTGCGCCACGGCGGCGCCGAGCGGATCGACGACCGAGCCGCTCACGGTCGCGCGCGATGCTGCCGGCTCCGCGCCGGCGCGTTGCGTGGCGTCCTGCTTTGGAGACGCTGAGGCGATCGATGCGGAGAGCACGATGAGGGCGACGAGTGGACCGGGACGGCAGGCCGCAGCCAGCCGCGCGAGGCAGGACGAATACATGGGGACTCCTTCGGCGTCTTACGCGCCGTGGATGGTGACGCCCCCGGGGTCAGGTTTCCTGACTCGCGGCATGGATCCGCGTTCGCGCAACCTTCCCAAGCCGAAGCTCAGTGGCGATCCGTGCGACCGGGCCGTCGGGCACCGGAGACAAGGATCAGGCGAGGCGTTGCCGCTTACAGTGGCGGGACCGTGTGGGCTTTTCACCCACTTCGCGTGGCCGCCGGGGTTCCCGCGTCGAGAGTTGCCAGTGTCCGCCAGGATGACGGACACCGCAGCCGCGGAGTATAGCAGGGTTGCCACTCAGCGTTGTTTTCCCGTAACATTGGCGATCGTGTCCGAAGATGGGACGCGACTTTACGAGCCAAACTGAAGGGGAACGCATGAGCAAGAGTTCGACTGTCACCGTCCGCGAGAAGCCTGTCGAAGGGGTGGCGACCGCGACGGTTGGCGGCCTTACCATTCATGGCGAGACATTCGTCATCGAGACCGATCAGCGGGTCGAGCTGGTCGATTTGACGAACCGCATCATGGAGTTCGTGCGCCGCTTCAACATCAGCGAGGGTCTCGTCAGCCTCTGGTCGATGCACACGACCTGCACCCTGTTCATCAACGAGTTCCAGGTCGCGCTGCTGTCGGACATCAAGCGTTTCCTCGAACAGATGGTCGCCCGCGACGCCGAGTACATGCACAACGACCCGAATCACTCGGATTGCGATCGGATGAACGCCGACTCGCACCTGCGCGCGATGCTGCTCGGCCACAACCTGACGTTGCAGATCAGCGGCGGTGAAGTCGTCCTCGGCCAATGGCAGCGGATCCTGATGGCCGAGCTCGATGGCCCGCGCGCGCGCTCGTTGCGCGTTCAGATATTCGGCGTATCCTGAGGGAGGACGGGAGGAATTGGGTAATTGGGTAATCGGGTAATTTGATTGGCGATTGCTGATTGGATTGGCCGCCAATCCAATCCAGCAATCCAGCAATCAATTACCCAATCACTCGATTACCCGATTCGCGATCGCAGATGCTGTCCCGCCTCGCGCAAGCCCGCCTCCACGACATCTCCGACAAGCTCGATGCCGGCGTGCGCCTCGACTTCGACGACGGCGTCCGCCTGTTCGAGGCGCCGGATCTTCTGGCCGTCGGCTGGCTCGCGAACCGTGAGCGCGAGAAGCGTCACGGCGCGCGCACCTTCTACAACTACAACATCCGCCTCGAGGCGACCAACGTCTGCGTCGCCAGCTGCCTGTTCTGCGCGTTCGCCCGTCTCAAGCCGGGCGACGACGGCGCCTATACGATGTCGCTCGAGCAGGCGTGGGACAAGCTGCGCCAGCGTGCCCACCAGCCGCTCACCGAAATCCACGTCGTCAACGGGCTGCATCCGGACCTGCCGTTCGACTACTACACGGAGCTGCTGCGCGGCTTCAAGCGGATCCGTCCCGACATCCACCTGAAGTGCTTCACCGCGGTCGAGATCGCGTTCTTCGCCGACTTGTACGGCAAGACGGACGAGCAGGTGCTGCGCGAGCTGATGGATGCGGGGCTCGATTCGCTGCCCGGCGGCGGCGCCGAGATCTTCGCCGAGCGCGTCCGCCGCAAGATCGCGCACGACAAGTGCGGCAGCGATCGCTACCTGGATATTCACCGAATCGCGCACCGGCTGGGCATGCGCTCGAACGTCACGATGCTGTACGGACACATCGAGACGAACGAGGAGCGCGTCGACCACATGCTGCGCGCCCGGGCGCTGCAGGACGAGACCGGCGGCTTCCAGGCGTTCATCCCGCTGGCGTTTCACCCCGACAACAACCAGATGCGCAAGCTGCCGGCGCCGACCGCCGCCGACACGCTGCGCGTGCACGCGGTCGCGCGGCTGATGTGCGACAACATCGCGCACGTCAAGGCGTTCTGGATTGCGACCGGAGTCGAGGTGGCGCAGACCGCGCTGTGGTTCGGCGTCGACGATCTCGACGGCACCGTGCAGGAAGAGAAGATCTACCACATGGCCGGCGCCCGCACGCCCGAGGCGATGACGACGCGTCAGCTGGAGCGGCTGGTGCGCGCCGCCGGCCGCGAACCGGTCGAGCGCGACACGCTCTACAACGTCGTCCACGCGCCTGCCCTGAGCGGAGTCGAAGGGTCCGACGCCGTCGCGCCTTGACGCTCGGTCGTATGTCCTGCGTCAGTCGGACGTGTTCAGGCGTAGCGTCCGTCGCGTAGAGTCCGGCTTCAGCCGGACCGTGTTTATCCGTCACCGTCCGGGCTTGAGGCGGACCGTGGTTCGGCATCCCCACCTCGACAGAAGGAATGCCACAGGTTGCTGCGGTGTTATACTGACAGACGCGGTTTCTCAGTTCCCTGCTTTGCGAAAAGTTTCACAAAGTTTAGGAAACGTTAGCAATTCACATGATGATTCCGCTGCTGACAGAATACGAGAAGGAGCACATCTCCGAGCGCCAGCCTCTGCCGGAGCGGTACCTCGAGCCTTTCCGACGAGGAAATGGACCGTCGGATTCGCATCGCCAAGGCGAAGCTCGGCCGGCGCCTCGTCATCCTCGGCCACCACTATCAGCGCGACGAAGTGATCAAGTTCGCCGACTACACCGGCGACTCCTACAAGCTCGCCGGCGAGATCAGCCGTCATCCCGACGCCGAGTTCATCGTCTTCTGCGGCGTGCACTTCATGGCCGAGAGCGCCGACGTGCTCAGCGGCACGCATCAGCAGGTGATCCTGCCCGATCTCGCCGCCGGCTGCTCGATGGCCGACATGGCCGCTGAAGATCAGCTCGAGCAGTGCTGGAGCGATCTCGAGCAGATGCTGGGCAGCGCCGCCGGCATCATTCCGGTCACCTACATCAATTCCTCCGCCTCGATTAAAGCCTTCTGCGGCGAGCACGGCGGCGTCGTCTGCACCTCGTCGAACGCGGCGGCCACGCTGAAGTGGGCGTGGGAGCGCGGCGAGAAGATTGTGTTCCTGCCCGATCAGCACCTCGGTCGCAACACGGCCTACAAGCTCGGCGTGCCGCTCGACCAGATGGTCGTGTGGGATCCGAACGAGATCTGGGGCGGTCTCGAGCCCGATGCGGTCAGGAATGCGCGCATGATGCTCTGGAAGGGTCACTGCTCCGTGCACGCGCGCTTCACCGTGCGGCAGATCGAGAACATCCGCGCGCAGCATCCCGGCGTGCGCGTGATCGTGCATCCCGAAGTGCCGTTCGACGTCGTCCAGGCGGCTGACGATGCCGGTTCGACCGAATACATCCTCAAGACCGTTCGAGAGAGCCCGCGTCGGTTCAATCTGGGCCGTCGGCACCGAGATCCACCTCGTGAACCGTCTCGCCAGCGAGATGGCGCCCGATCGCACCGTCCTCTCGCTCGATCAGTTCGGCTGCCTCTGCTCGACGATGTTCCGCGTGTCGCCGAACCACCTGCTCTGGGTTCTCGAGGGGCTCGTCGACGGCGAGGTCCACAACCGCATTGTCGTCCCCGAGTCGCAGAAGCACTGGACCAAGGTCGCGCTCGACCGCATGCTCTCCATCTCGTAAGTTCGTGGGGCGGTACGTAGGGCGGTGCTTTGCGCCGCCGCCCGTCCGCCTTGCGCCGCCCACCATCCGCGAAGTACGATCCCTGTTTGTCCTACGTCCGATCGACGCGACCCTTCCATAGCAGTCAGGGCCGCCTGAGTCGAGTCGAAGGCCGACAAGGAGGAACGTCTGATGGCCCAATCACTCCCGCCTCTTCCGTACCCGTCTGATGCGCTCGAGCCGCACATCGACAAGCAGACGATGGAGATTCATCACGGGAAGCACCACAACGCCTACGTCACGAACCTGAACGCGGCGCTGGAAAAGCACCCCGAGCTGCAGTCGAAGAGCGTCGAGGATCTGCTGCGCGGCATCAACACCGTACCGGAAGACATCCGCACCGCGGTCCGCAACAACGGCGGTGGCCATGCGAACCACACGATGTTCTGGCAGATCATGGGTCCGAACGCCGGCGGGCAGCCGAGCGGTGCGATTGCCGACGCGATCAACTCGTCGTTTGGCGGCTTCGACAAGTTCAAGGAAGAGCTGAAGAAGGCCGGCGTCGGCCGGTTCGGCAGCGGCTGGGCGTGGGTAATCGATCAGGGCGGCAAGCTCGTGATCGAGAGCAGCGCCAACCAGGACAGCCCGCTGATGGAAGGCAAGAAGGCGGTCTTCGGCATCGACGTCTGGGAGCACGCCTACTACCTGAAGTACCAGAACCGGCGCCCCGACTACATCGACGCGTGGTGGAACGTCGTCAACTGGAGCGAAGTCAACAAGCGCCTGCAGGGCAAGTAAGGCCCTCGCAAGTCCGCGGATTGGGTCGGGCAGGTAAGGCGGGTGGGTTAAGACGTCGTTTTCCCAACTGCCTTCCAGCCCTACCTGCCCCCCTCCCGCATGTCACTATCCACCGTTCTCTTCCTCTTCCTCGCGCATCTCGGCGTCGGCATCGCTTTCAGCCTGCTGCTGGTGTCGAAGGAAGCGGGGATCAAGTTCTTTCGATTCAACAGCGGCCTCGCCGCGATCCTGCTCGTCATCGCGCTCGCGTTTCACTTCGGCACGCTGCCGGCGTCGTTTGACAGCGGCGCCGGCTCGGGAAGCGTCGCGCTGACCGGAATCGGACTGAGTGCGGTGTTGCTCGTCGTGTCGACGGCGCTGACCGTGTTCTACTGGGCGACCGTCGGCAGAATCCTGACGAAGATCAGGCCGGCGATCCTGGGTTTCGCGGCCTTGAGCGGACTCGCTGCGCTCATCCTGCAGGCGGTGGAGATCTCGGACGGTTCGGTCCCGATGCTGCGCCTGCTCACGGTCGGCAGCTTCCTCACCTCCGCGGCGATGCTCGGCGGCGCCTGCACGGCGATGATCCTCGGGCACTGGTATCTGGTGATCCCGTCGATGCGAGGTGTCGCACCTGCAGTCGATCGTCCGCGTGCACATCGCCTCGATGCTCGCGCGCGTCGTCGTGGTCGGCGCCGCGGTCTGGTTCGCGCTCGCGACCGGTCATGCCGCGGACGCGATTGTCGGCCCCAGCTTCCGCCGCTACATCCTGTCGGTCGACGGAATCTTCTTCTGGCAGCGCGTGCTCTTCGGCCTCGCCGGCCCGGCGGTGCTCTCGTATCTCACCTGGGAAACTGCGAAGATCCGCTCGACGCAGTCGGCGACCGGCATCCTCTACGTCGACTTCTTCACCGTCGTCGTCGGCGAGGTGCTCGCGAAGTACATCGTCCTCGCGACGCACGTGCCGGTGTAGTAAAGTGAAGGTTTGCGGACTGCACCGCGGTCCGGAACCTGTGCAATTTCAGTCTGCGAACCGCGTCAGGGCCGGAAGGCAGCAGCGCTCACCGGATCCTGAAATGTGCCGCAGGGACCTCCGGGCCGCGGTCCAGTCCGCAACATCCATCATCCAGTAGCCCTCAGCCGGCACCATGTCGTATCAGGTCATTGCGCGGAAATGGCGGCCGCAGAAGTTCGACGATGTCGTCGGGCAGCAGGCGGTGACGCGGACGCTGCGCAACGCGCTGGCGAGCGGCCGGCTGGCGCAGTCGTTCGTGTTCGCCGGGCCGCGCGGCGTCGGCAAGACGACGACCGCGCGGATCCTGGCGCGCGCCTTGAGCTGCAGCAACGGGCCGACCGCGGAGCCGTGCGGCACCTGCGACGCCTGCATCGAGATCGCTGAAGGCCGCGACATGGACGTCCTCGAGATCGACGCCGCGACGCATACGCAGGTCGACAACATCCGCGAGGTCATCGTCTCCAGTCTGTCGATCGTGCCGGTGCGAAATCGCTACAAGGTCTTCATCATCGACGAGGTCCACCAGCTCTCGAGCCACTCGTTCAACGCGCTGCTGAAGTCGATCGAGGAGCCGCCGCCGCACGTCGTCTTCATGATGGCGACGACCGAGCTCGAGAAGATTCCCGAAACCGTGCTGTCGCGATCGCAGGTCTACGAGTTCCGGACGATCAGCACCGCGGTCATCGCCGACCAAGCTGCGCGAGATCGTCGACACGGAAGGCATCTCAGTCGCGACGAATCGCTGCAGCTCATCGCCCGCGACGCCGAAGGCAGCATGCGCGACGCGCAGAGCAAGCTCGATCAGGTGATCGCGTTCACCGGCGGAACGATCGCGGCCGAAGACGTGTCGACGGTGCTCGGTCTGGTCGGCCGCGATCTGCTGCTCGACACGCTGCAGGCGGTGGCGGACGAAGACGCGCCGGCTCCTTTGCGCTGGTCGCGCGCGCGATGGAGATGGGCTACGACCTGCGCGCCGTCTGCCGCGAGCTGTCGCGCGTCGTCCGCGATCTGCTGGTGCTGTCGGTCGATCCTTCGCGGCTCGCCGATCCCGAGATCGCCGGCGAAGGGGAGCGCGATCGGCTGAAGGCGCTGGTCGCGCGTTTCTCGCGCGAGGATCTGCTGCGCGCGTTCGATCTGCTGACGCGGGCGGAGGCGGATATCAAGGCCGCGGCGCAGCCGCGCTACCACCTCGAGATGGCGCTGCTGCGGTGGATGCACCTGCGCAAGCTGGTGCCGATTGAGGATCTGATCGCCGGCGCGGCAGCGGACGGCGAACGGCCGTCGCCGAAACCGCCATCCGTCGGCGCTGCTGCGCCGCGAGCGCTCCCGTCCGCGCCTCCACCCAGTCCACCCAGGCCGGCGGCGAGCAGCCGTCCGGTGTCGCCGCCCTCGTCTGTTGCGTCCGGGTTCAAGGCTGCTGAACCGCCTGCACCTGCGCCGCCGCGAGCAGCGCCTGCGCCCGCGCCGGCCGCGCCAGCGCCCATCGCAGCCGGATCCGATCCCATTGTCTTCAAGGACGCGCTGCTCGCACAGATCAAGAGCGGGAAGCCGGTGTTCTACAACATGGTGGTCGCGCAGGCCCAGAAGATCGAGGTCGCCGCCGACCGCGTGACCTTCACGTTTTCTCCGAACCAGCGCGCGCTGCGCGATACGTTCGAGCAGAATCGCAGCTGGCTCGAGTCGATCGCGCAGCAGGTCGCCGGACGGCGGATCGCCGCTGCCTGCGTGCTCGGCGCCGCGTCCGAAGCCGCCGCGCCGCCGGCCGCCGAGGACCGCACGGCCGCCGACAAGAAATCGGCGCTGCGCGAGCAGGCGCTCGCCGACGCCGGCGTCCAGACGATGCTCGAAGTCTTTCCCGCGGAGATCCGCGACGTCGAGGAAATGTGAACATTCAAGAGATGATGAAGCAGGCGCAGCAGATGCAGGAGCGCCTGCAGCAGCAGATGACCGAGCTGCGCGTCGAAGGCAACGCCGGCGGCGGCATGGTCACCGTCATCGTCAACGGCGCCAAGCAGGTGCAGTCGCTGAAGATCGATCCCGAGGTCGTCTCGAAGGAAGACGTCGAGATGCTGCAGGACCTGATCGTCGCCGCCATCAACGACGCTCATCGCAAGGCCGACGAGGAGATGTCGCAGAAGATGGGCGGCATGCTGCCGCCCGGCATGAAGCTGCCCGGAATGTGAATTTAGAATTGGGAATCAGGAATGCGGAATTCGCCCACAGGTTGGAACAGCTGAAGCGCCGAATGCGCTCACGAATTCTTACTTCCTAATTCTCTCAATTCTTAATTTCATGGCGCTGCCAGATCCGCTCATCCGTCTCATCGAGGAACTGCAGCGCCTGCCCGGCATCGGCCCCAAGGGCGCGCAGCGGCTCGCATTCCACATCCTCAAGACGCCGCGCGAGCAGACCGACCGCCTGGTCGACGCGCTGCGCGACGTCAAGGAGCGCGTCACCTACTGCTCGGTCTGCAACAACATCACCGACGTCGATCCGTGCGCCTACTGCAGCAGCGACGCCCGCGACCCGCGCATCATCTGCGTCGTCGAGGAGCCGCAGAACGTGTCGGCGATCGAGAAGACGCGCGAGTTCAAGGGCATGTACCACGTGCTGATGGGCGCGCTGTCGCCGCTGCAGGGGATCGGTCCGGACGACCTGAAGATCAAGGGGCTGCTCGGACGGATCGGCGCCGGCGTCGACGAAGTCATCCTGGCGACCAATCCGAACGTCGAAGGCGAGGCGACCGCGATCTATCTGGCGCGGCTGCTGAAGCCGCTCGGCGTCAAGGTGACGCGCATCGCGATGGGCGTGCCGGTCGGCAGCGATCTCGACTACGCCGACGAAGTCACGATGCACAAGTCGATGGAAGGGCGGCGCGAGGTCTAGTGTCGCGTCCCAGGAATTCGTTGAGCACCGAGGGCGGCGAGGCGCCCGGATGGCAAGGCGCGAAGAGTGAGCATATCGGGAATATTCGACGATGAGCAACGCAGCCAGCCGGATGCATCGCCGGCCGAATGCCAACGAAATTCCTGAGACGCGACACTACCGATCAGCGGTGACGCCGTGATGCTTCCGCCCTCCTACGAGCTCCCTGCCGCCCTGCTGCTGGTCCTCGGCGGCGCGGTCGCCTGCTTCGCCGGCTATCGCCTGTTCCGGATCGTGCTGGCGATCTACGGCTTCATCCTCGGCGCGATGCTGGCGAGCTCGATGATGGGCGTCAGCAACACGACCGGGATGATCGTCGCGGCGGTGGTCGGCGGCCTGGCTCGGCGCGCTGGTGCTGGTGTTCGCCTATTTCATCGGCATCGCGCTGGTCGGCGCCGGCCTCGGCGCGCTGGTCGCGCACGCCGGCTGGGCGTATGTGCGTCCCGGCGATCCGCCCGCGCTCGCGGTGATCGTGCTGTCGATCCTCGGCGCGATCGGCGCGATGATGCTGCAGCGCTACGTGATCATCGTCGCGACCGCGTTCGGCGGCGCGTGGACGATGATCGTCGGCGGGATGGCGGTGGCCGGGGATCGCAGCGCCGCGCGAGCGGCCGCCGCCGGCGACGTGTGGATTCTGTATCCGCTGACGCCGGCGCCCGGACAGCGCTGGGTGCCGGTCGCGTGGATCGCGCTCGGGCTGGTCGGCCCTGGCGTGCAGCTCGGCATCACCGGACGGAAGCGGAGATGAGAGAGTCGTTCTACCGCAATGCCAGTCTGCGGACGCCCAGAACTCAGAACTCAGAACTCAGAACCCAGAACCCAGAACCCAGAACCAGGAACCGCAAGCGAACCCAGAATCTAGAACCCTGAACCTTGAACGTTTCGGAGGGAGACTTATGGCGACGTTTGAACGACACGTGGACATGGAGTGGAAGGGTTCGGTCACCGAAGGCGGCGGCGAGGCGAAGGCGCGGCACCGGCGCGTTCTCGCTGCCGGTGACGTTTCCGGCGCGCATCGGCGAATCGGGCGGCAAGACCAGCCCCGAGGAGCTGATGGCCGCGGCGCACGCGGCGTGCTACGCGATGGCGCTCAACGGCACGCTCGGCCGGAAAGGCGCGTCGGCCGACCGGACCGTCGTCCGCGCGACGATCACGGCCGACAAGGGCGACGCCGGGATCAAGATCGGATCGTCGAAGCTGGAGGTGACCGCCTACGGATTGAAGGGGCTCGATGCGGCGGGCTTCACCGAGCTGGCGAAGGAAGCCGAAGGCCGCTGCCCGGTATCGAACGCCTATCGCGGCACGATGCAGATCACGGTCGAAGCCAAAGTCGCGTCGTAGAGTCTGCCGACCTGGGGCTGGGCGGGGCTAGGGTCTGGAACGGACCCGAGTCCCGCGTCCTGCACCCTGCACGTCATGCACCTTGCACCGTGCACTCAGTCGCACGCTGCACCGCGCGGCGAAGCCAGCTGCACGATGAGGCGTAGCCTCCTGCACCACGCGGCGAAGCCGCGTGCGCGCTCGCGTCGCGCGAGCCCTCACGCGCTTCGTTCCTGACGTCAACATTCCCCCGCGTTTCCTCGTCTAAGCCGACGTCCGGGTGTGTCCGGCGGAGGCTGCCGATGGATGGACTGGTTCGTGATGTTCGCCACGCCGCGCGAAATCTGGTGCGGACGCCCGGCTTTGCGATCGTCACCATCCTGACGCTCGCGCTCGGCATCGGCGCGAACACGGCGATCTTCTCGGTGGTCAACGCCGTGATCCTGCGGCCGCTCGGCTATCCACAGCCGGATCGGCTGATCTACATCTCGAGCCAGTTTCCGCAGATGGGATTCGATCAGTTCTGGATCTCGCCGCCGGAGTTCCTCGAGTTCCAGGAGCGGACGCGCAGCTTTTCGTCGGTCGGCGCGTTCACGACCGGCCAGGCGAACCTGAGCGCGCCGGATCGACCGCGCCGCGTCAACGCCGGGCTGGCGTCGGCGGAGCTGTTCACGGCGCTCGGCGTCAACGCGCTCTACGGCCGCACGTTCGAAATGGCCGAAACGCGCCCGAACGGCGCGCCGGTCGCCATCCTCTCCTACGAACTGTGGCAGTCGGCGTTCGGCGGGATGCCGGCCACGATTGGCTCGCAGGTCGAGATCAACGGCGTTCGCCGCACGGTCGTCGGCATCATGCCGCCGCATTTCGACGTCGCCGACCAGCACGTCGAAGTCTGGAAGCCGCTGGTGCTCGACCCGGCGAACCGGCGGAACCGCGGCAGTCACTTTCTCTATCTGATCGGCCGGCTCGCCGACGGTTCGACGTTGCAGAGCGCGAAGGCCGAGCTCGACACGCTGCTCGCCGCCTGGCCCTCGACGATCGCGCGCGCGGCGTCGGCGAGCATGCGGTCCGCACACGCCTGACACCGAGAACCACCGGCTGCGGCTCGATGCGCTGCAGATGCAGATCGTCGGCAGCGCGCGGACCGCGGTCTTCGTGCTGCAGGGCGCGGTCGTGTTCGTGCTGCTCATCGCCTGCGCCAACCTCGCCAACCTGCTGCTCGCGCGCGCGGAGTCGCGGCACAAGGAGTTCGCCGTCCGCACCGCGCTCGGCGCAGGTCGCTGGCGGCTGCTGCGGCAGTTCATGGTCGAAGGCTGCGTGCTGTCGTTCGCCGGCGCGGCGCTCGGCCTCGGCGTTGCGGTCGCCGGCGTGCGTGCGCTCGATCGCCGCTTATCCCGACAGCCTGCCGCGATCGGCGGACGTCGCGCTCGACGTCGGCGTTCTCGCGTTCACGTTGCTCGTCGGCCTCGCAACCGGCGCGGTGTTCGGCCTCGCGCCGCTGCTGCATCTCGCGCCGGACGCGACGTCGCTCGCGTTGAAGGAAGGCGGCACGCGGACCACGGCCGGCGCCGGCCGCAACCGCATCCGCCGCGGCCTCGTCGCCGCGGAAGTGGCGCTGGCCGTCGCGCTCGTCATCGGCGCGGGGCTGCTGCTCCGCACGGTGATGAACCTCTCGAAGGTCGACGCCGGCTTCAATCGCAGCCAGCTGGTGACGTTCGCGGTGACGCTGCCGAGCGCGAGGTACTCGAAGGCGGAGCAGGTGCGGGCGTTCTACGAGCGGCTGATCGAGCGCCTGCGATCGACCGCGGGCGTGCAGAGCGTCGCCGCGATGACCGGGCTGCCGCCGCTGCGGCAGGTGGACGCGAACGACACCGACATCGAAGGCTACGTGGCGCCGCCGAAGGGGCCGTTCGAGAACGTCGACTACTACCAGACCGTCACCTACGGCTACGTCGAGACGATGGGCATTCCGGTCGTCGAAGGCCGCGCGTTCCAGCGTGCCGACGCGAACGCGACCACCGTGCTCATCAACGAGACGATGGCGCGGACGTTCTGGCACGGCCAGAGCCCGATCGGCCGCCGCGTCAAGCCTGGCTTCGCCGGCGACGTCCCGTTCTTCACCATCGTCGGCGTGCTCAAGGACGTGAAGCAGGGCGGCGTCGATAAGAAGACCGGCACCGAGCTGTACTTCAACTTCGAGCAGCTTGCGACGAAGCTGCCGCAGGCCGGCAACGTCGGCACGATGAACATCGTGATGCGGACGACGCAGCCGCGCGAGCACGCTGGCGGGAACGATCCACCAGGCGGTCGCCGCGCTCGATCCGTCGCTGCCGATCGAGAAGCTGCGCTCGATGGACGATGTGTTCGGCGAGGCGATCGGCCGGCCGCGCCTGCTCGCGCAGCTGCTCGGGATCTTCGCCGGCCTGGCGATCCTGCTCGCCGCGATCGGCAGCTACGGCGTGCTTGCCTACATGGTCACCGAGCGCCGGCGCGAGATCGGCATCCGCATGGCGCTCGGCGCCGACCGCGCGTCGGTGATGCGGATGGTGCTGTCGCAGGGGCTGCGGCTGACGCTGGTCGGCGTCGCCGCCGGCCTGGCCGCGGCGTTCGCGATGAACCGCGTGCTGGCGTCGCTGCTGTTCGGCGTCCGGCCGTCCGATCCGCTGACGATCGCGTCCGTGGTTGCGCTGATTGGCACAGTCGCGCTGGTCGCCTGCTACCTGCCCGCGCGCCTCGCGACCCGCGTCGACCCGATGATCGTGTTGCGCGAGGAATAGCGGATTCGTTACTATTGAGGTTCGCTTCCGCGTCCCCTGCCCGCGTTCCTCAGTAGCTCAATGGCAGAGCATCCGGCTGTTAACCGGAGGGTTGCTGGTTCGAGTCCAGCCTGAGGAGCCAATCTTTTCAATCACTTACAGACAGCGCTCAGCTCGGGATCGTTTCCTTGTGCCCCTTTTTGTGCCTGTGCTTCGCCAAAAGACCGTGCGCACGTCGTCGACGCCATTAGCGGGGACGCGGATCGATTGGCCAAGGGCATTCTCGACGCGCACCCGATCGGATGTCGAACGCGGAACGTCTGAGCAGACATAGCTCACGCCGGCCGCCGCCAGCATCGCGGCAGCACGTCGCCCGCTTACGCGGCCTGACGATCGTAGCGGTGATGCAAGCCGCCGACCTCCGGCGAGACGATGATCCGGCCGGACCCGGCACTCGCCGGCCTGCCGTCCGGGGCGTCTTTGCTCAGGCCGAGATGCGTGCGGCTCCGATGGTAGTAGGCGAGATACGCGCGAAGTATGCGGCGGAGATGCCTGTCGTTGAGGATGATCATGTGGTCCAGACACTCGCGGCGAATGGAGCCGATCACGCGCTCCACGTAGGGATTCTGCCACGGGCTGAGCGGACTCGACACGACCTCGGTGATGCCGAGGCTGGCGATCCGCCGACGCACCCGTTCGTCGTAGATGCTGTCCCGGTCTCGCAGCAGCCATCGGGGCGCGGAGTCCTCGGGGAAGGCTTCGACCAGCTGCTGGGCGGTCCACGCGGAGGTCGGGTGCTCGGTGACGTTGACGTGCACGATGCGGCGGCGGTCGTGCGAAATCAGGACGAGCACGAAGAGCACGCGGCCGGTCAGCGTGGAGACGGTGAAGAAATCCATCGAGACGAGGGCGGAGAGGTGGTTGGCGAGGAAAGTCCGCCACTGTTGGGACGGTGGACGAGACCGCTGCGCTAGCAGTCGAGACACGGTGCGCTCGGAGATCTCAATCCCCAGCTTCCGGAGCTCGCCGTGGATGCGCGGGGCGCCCCACAACGGGTTGGCGCCTGCCATGTCGGTGACGAGTCTGGCGACGTGCGGATCGAGCGGGGGCCGACCGGCGCGGTTGCGTCCCGAGCGCTGCGCCCACCGCCGACGGAGCCAGGTGCGATGCCATCGGACGACGGTCTCAGGTTGGACGAGGACCAGTGCCGAACGCCACCGGCGCCAGGCGGTCGCCAACAGGACCCAAAACATTCGGTCACGAGTGCGGAGGTGAGGCCGCTTCACGCGTCGCTGCAAGGTTCGCAGCTGGTGGCGGAGGGCAAGATTCTCAAGGACCACGTCGTGGTGGCCCCGGCAGGCCATGGTGATCGCACGCAGGAGCAACAACGTGAATTCAAACACGTTCCGATCCTGCCGGGAGTGCCTGCTGAAAGCAACACCGGCTCAGCGAAGACAACATTCTGGCGAACGACAAGTAGGCTGTCTCGCGCATGGGATGGTTGCCGAACGGCCGTCGTAATCGTGAAGCCAGAGACCGTCGTCGCCTGGCATCGCCAGGGCTTCCGCTTATTCTGGACATGGAAGAGTCGCCGACGCCACGGGCGACCGCCCGTCGCTCCCGATGCCCGGGCGCTGATTCGGACGATCTCTGAGCAGAATCCACTGTGTGGAGCGCCACGCATTCACGGTGAGCTCGTGAAGCTCGGGATCGACGTCAGCCAGGCAACGGTCGCAAAGTACATGGCGAGGCGGCGACGTCCGCCTTCGCAGACGTGGCGCACGTTTCTGACCAATCACCTCCACCAAATCGTGGCGGCCGATTTCTTCGTGGTGCCGACGGCAACGTGCCGACTGTTGTTCGTGTTGGTGATCCTCGCCCATGACCGACGGCGCGTGGTGCACACCGCCGTGACTGCGCATCCGACGGCCGCGTGGACCGCGCAACAATTCCGGGAAGCCTTTCCGTGGGACCAGGTCCCACGGTATCTCGTCCGCGATCGCGATCGCGCGTTTCAAGCGGTCAAGGCGACCGCCGAAGCCATGGGCATTGAGGAAATGCTCACTGCACCGCGCTCTCCCTGGCAGAACGCATACGCCGAGCGGTTCATCGGCTCCGTTCGCCGCGAGTGTCTCGATCACGTCATCGTGTTGAGCGCCGCCGGTCTCCGAAAGATCCTGAAATCGTAAGTCGGCTACTACACGACGTCGCGTACGCATCTCTCGCTCGAAAAGGATTCGCCCGAACCACGCCTGGTGACGCCACCGGGTCACGGCCGAGTGATCGCCATTCCCCAAGTTGGCGGACTCCATCACCGGTACGATCGTCGCGCTGCATAGACGTTCCGCTAGGTACCGTCAGGCGGTCCGACCTGTTCAGCGGGAAAAGGCGTAGGGAACGGCCGGTCGCCAGACCTTGTGAAAGCTATGAAACCACGACCTCGAGCCGCTCGAATCGACGAATTCCCGACTGGCGTGCGACGGCCCCCACGGTCGGTCCCGCGCCCGGATTTGAACTTCCGGAATCAGGACGATCTGACACTTCGGCGAGCAATGACAAGGTTGTGGTTCGCCAAAACCTCACAGCGCCAAACGTGGTCTAAGCCACACGCGCCTAGCCGGCTATGCTGGACCATGCTCGTCCGTGTCATTCAGATTGCTCGCTCCTGATCATCCTGGCGAGCCGCCATCGAAGTCTCGTGTTCGAGAATCTGGCGCTACGGCAGCAGTTGGCTGTCTATCATCGCACCCGTCCGAAGCCGACCGTTCGTTGGTCCGACCGGCTGTTCTGGGTCAGCCTCCGGCTGGCCTGGCCGGACTGGAAGTCGGCCTTGGTGATCGTCCGACCCGCCACGGTCATCGCCTGGCATCGCCGCGGCTTCGCGTGGTACTGGACCCGACGGTCGCGTCCGAAGGGTGGCCGGCCGCAGGTCGACGCCGACGTGCGACGTCTGACGCGAGAGATGGCCCGAGCGAACCCGCTTTGGGGGGCGCCGCGTATTCACGGAGAGTTGTTGAAGCTGGGATTCGACGTGTCTGAGCGGACGATCTCTCGGCTGATGCCGCGGCGGCGGACGCCACCCTCGCAGGGTTGGAGGACGTTTCTCGAGAACTATCTCGGCTCGACCGTCGCCATCGACTTCTTCGCAGTGCCCACGCTCACCTTTTTTTTTTTTTTTTTTTTTTTTTTTTTTTTTTTTTTTTTTTTTTTTTGCCTTCCCCACGTCGCGAACGCGCGGTTCCTCCTCCACGACCGCGACACGACCTTCGACGCGGCGTTCGGTCGGGCGGTCGAGGCCTTCGGTCTCACGGCCGTCCGCACAGCCTCTCGCTCGCCCTGGCAGAATCCCTACGTCGAACGCGTCATCGGTTCGATCCGCCGCGAGTGCCTGGATCACGTCATCGTCTTCAATGAGCGGCATCTTCGTCGAGTCCTTCGGACCTACGTCGCGTACTACCAGCGGTCTCGCACGCACCTCGCGCTCGGCAAGGATCCGCCGTTGGCACGCGTCGTTCAACCGGCTGGCCGCATCGTGGGGCGACCCGAAGTCGGCGGTCTGCACCACCGCTACGAACGGCTAGCTGCCTGATCCCGCCCGGTTGCGCCCGGCATGCGACCGTTAGCTGGACGTGGAGGTCTGCCCGCGGACTTCTCTCCACGGCATCTCCAGAACGGAATTCGACCGCCTACGTTTGGCGATGGCCCTCCTCGCGTGGTCGAACGTCGCTTCGCGGCGAACTGATTGCGCTGGAGAATGGCCGGTCGCGAGGTTATGGCGATGGACAGGCATGACGCCGTCAATCCGCAGCGTTGACTGTAGCGGTCTTCGAATTCGCCACTCACAGGTCTATAGAGGTTTTTGAAAACCCTTCGGTCTTTTCGGGTATCATGCACGCCTTCCGACAATCCGAATAGCGGCAGAAGACTTGGTGCACCGAGGTGCAACGCTCCGTCCATGGTCGTCGAGGCGTATCGACTGCAGCATCCGATTCGCTTTTTCATGCGGTGGCGACAAATCGACCGGTCGCCAGCGTCGAATCGTCACTACTCGGTAATCGATAACAGGTGGCACCATGAGAACACTCACAGGTCTCATCGCACTCTCCGCGCTGTGTTTCACATTGCACGTGTCTGCGGATGATGATGAAACGGACAAGGGCCGCTGGGCGCTCGCCAAGGACATATCCGAGGCATCCAACCAGATCTCATTTAATCAGGGGCTGCATGGAGTCTGGTATTTCATGGAGAGCACGTCTCTCCGGCACGATCCAGTGGTGTACAAATTCATGTCGGACTACGACGCACCATGTCAGGGCAATCCAGCCGCCCTGCTGATCGACGGACTATCATGCTGGCAAGACCCGACCCACACGGTCGATCGCAATCCGTCGATATTCTTCAACTTTACAGATACGCCGCAGTTTCCGCTGGGCCTCCCTTGGTGTTCCCGCCGCATTCAGTGGTGATGCATCCGGCACCCGACCGCTTTGCGATCGTTGCCTGGGCGAGCCCGATCCGGGGCAGAGTCGACGTGAAAGGATCGTTCACGCATCTCAATCAGTGCGGTGGCGGTATCCTCTGGTCCGTCGATAAGGGAGACGTGACGCTGACATCTGGTGTCATCAACAGAACGTCACAGAGGTTTCATCTGCCGAGAATCAGTGTCTCTCGAAACGATGTGCTCTATTTCATCGTTGACCCCAACGGCGACTACGCGTGCGATTCGACGCGCTTGCACTTAACGATTACACGAGTAAGCCCCAGTTAGCCGTGCAACATCAAAATCAAGTTTCTGCGTAGCGTGTGCATGGCGAATTCCAATTTCGTGAGCATTGTTTGCCCGTGTCGCGATCTTGGTAGGATCCGTCGGTGCGCGATCTGGCCGTCCTGTTACTACATCTGCTGGCGACCGTTGCCCGACTCGCCGGTCCCGGCGGCGCCCGCTCTGTGGTGGCCGAATCCGTACTCGTCAAGCACCAGCTGCTGATCCTCAATCGTTCTCGAAAACGGTCGCCCAATCTCCGTCCCTCTGATCGCGTGGTCGCCGGTCTGTGTGCGGTCTTCATCCGCCCAGGCCGGTTGATCCGTTCCGCGATTGTCTTCAAACCGTCCATGCTGTTGCGCCTGCATCGAGCGCTGATCCAGTGGAAGTATCGCCGGCTTTTTTCGTCGAAGAAGCCGATGAAGCCGGGCCCCAAAGGACCCAGCCAGGAGGTCATCGCCGCCGTTGTCGATATGAAAGAGCGGAACCCGAGCTGGGGGTGTCCACGGATCGCGCAGCAGATCACACTGGCCTTCGGTATTCCCATCGACAGGGATGTGGTGCGACGCATTCTGGCGGCTCGGTACGAGCCGAAACCAGACTCCGCGGGGCCGTCCTGGCTGACCGTCCTGGGTCACGCGAAGGACAGTCTATGGAGTGTGGATCTGTTTCGGTGCGAATCGGCCGTCCTCCACACGTACTGGGTGCTCGTCGTGATGGACCACTGGACACGGCGCATCGTGGGTTTCGGCGTGCACCGGGGTATCGTGGACGGGGTGGCGCTGTGCCGGATGTTCAATCACGCGACGCGCGGCCAGTCCTTGCCAACCTATCTCAGTGAGGACCATGATCCGCTGTACCGGTTTCACCAGTGGCAGGCGAACTTGCGGATCCTCAACATCCGGGAAATCAAGACGGTGCCGTACGTGCCGCGCTCCCATCCTGTCGTCGAACGGCTCATAGGGACCGTCCGGCGCGAATGTCTGGATCGCATGCTGTTCTGGACCGCTGCTGATCTCGAGCGGAAGCTCGTCGAATTCCAGCAGTACTACAACGAACATCGCACGCATGCGGGGCGGGCCGGGCGCCCACCGGCGCCGAGCCCGGACACGGCCGCCGCTCGGGCGAGTCTCCGGGCGTATCGGTGGCAGCCGCACTGTCGTGGGCTGTATCACACGCCGAGGGCCGCGTGACGCAGTCGATCCGCAGCGCATTCACGGCAGCGATCTACGAATTCGCCAACCACAGGGTCAATGGCGCCTTCTGGGGTGGACCTTACTGGGCCTTGCAGCGGTTTTGTTTTGGTAGCGGCGTCCGCACAGTCAGTTGAATTGATTGCGCGCCGAGAGGCCGTCCGATGATCGTGGCGAGACTCAACGAACGCCCCACGACCGACCTCACCGCGCGAACGCGCGGCACCTACATCGCCGGCGTCGGGACCCACGCGTCCGTGACGCCGTAGGTAGCAGGACACGCTGAGGACGAGTTAGACGGAGGCGCGCTACCGCCCCGGCCGCCAGCCTTTTCGCGCGCAACCGATACCAAACCAGCCCGGATTCCAGAGCAATTCCGCTCGGGCGCCTCGCGATTGACTCCTCGCGCCACCGGACGCGGAAACTGGCCCGCCCGGCTATCTCGATGGCGGTGGGAGTTCGCTACTCTCAGTCGACATCATCGACTTGTGTTTGATAGCGTCAAGCTGGGGTAGAGCTGGTGAAGTCGACTCAGCACTCGATCGGCGGCCCACATTTTTCGCTCAAGGCGAATCAGCTTCGCGACTGGCCGCTGAGCCCAGAAACGCCGATTCCCTGCTTGAATGGCCTTCACAGTCGCATTGACCCAGCCTGTCCACGCATCAGCATTGTCACCGAGCGTTGCAATGTCCTTCGCCAAACCAATACCTGCGCTTATTTGGATCGTACCGGGGGCAGGACCGTAGGCGCGCTCGACCTCACGGATAATGTCCGCGAGTCGCTTCTCCGAACGGAGGGCTCTTCGCCGCGTGTTGGTGAATGCGTCTAACTCCAGACTGCGCAGCTTTTCTCGAACGGGCCGTAGCTCTTCTCGGAGGGCTAGGAGTTCGGGCGCTAACCGATGGGCGTCGCCGTCGCACCGTTCGAGCAGTTCCGCCGTGAAGGGCGAGAGGCGCTGGCGGAACATTCGTCCGGTCTCAGGAAACTCGCGCCACGCCGCGGTTGCTGCATTACCTACACGAACACTCCACCGACGCTCCTCTTTTGTGACGCTCTGGATAATTCCTTTGCGCGCAGCGTCCGGAAGAAACTCTCGCTGAAGCATTTCAGCACACGCGTAGTACATGAAGGTCCTGCTTGTGAAGGTCCTCGCATTCCAATCGTGAGGAGCGGCCACTCGATTCGCGAGAGCCGAAACTGTCAACAGCCGAATTTCATTAGGCGTTCGAGTTCGCACATCTAAGTTCATGGTCGGACGAGAAACGGCGCTCCGAAACTCGTTCAGGGTGAATGCCTCTGAAATCCAGCTTTCCAGCCTTCGTAAGTTCCGAGGTCCAAAGAACAGAACCGCATGCTTCCTCGCGAGCTCAGCCGCGCGAGCTCTCAACGAGTCATTGAGGCTGTCGACGGTCAACACTTTAGAGCGTCGGATCGCATCGAAGAACGATGAGTCGTGGGCGGCGAAAGGGCGATGGCGGGGATCCCCCAATACGGATATCTCCTCCTGAAAGCATAACGCGTCCACGACGCTCACTAAGTCTTCGACGGCCGCCCAACCTCCTGGTTCATTCCGCTCGTACGCGGACGCGGAGAAAAATGCATTCCATGTCATCAATGGCGGCTGCAGAAACGCAACGTAATTGCCTGATGCTTGACCTGTGACCGGCTGCCGCGTCGCGATCTGTTGCGTTTTCACGTCGCTTCCTTTCAAGGAGGATGGCCGATTCGGACCGAAACAGATCAAGACTCCACAAATGTCCTTCGCGTGACCAAGGACCGTGAGCCAAGACGGCCCCGCCGCGTCTGGTGTCGGCTGGTACCGAGCCGCCAGAATGCGTCGCACCACATCCTTGTTGATGTGAAGACCGAAGGCCAGGGTGATCTGTTGCGCGATCCGCGGACATCCCCAGCTCGGGTTCCGCTGTTTCATGTCCAAGACGGCAGCGACGACGTCGTGGCTGGGACCCTTCGGGCCCGGTTTTATCGGCCCCTTGGACGAGAAGAGGCGGCGATACTTCCGCTGGATCAGCGCTCGATGAAGGCTCAACAGCGTTGACGGTTTAACGCAAAATCATGAGATAGCTGACCCATGTCTACTTAACATCTCCTCAGGGTGCGGCGTTTGTTTGCCGAACATAAGGCCGCGCCCGATGCTATCTAGACTTCAAGGCAGGTGAGCTTCTGTCTTCCCTCTCGGACGGCATCTCCAGCTTCGCGCTGATTTCGGGTCAAGTCGAATCTCGGCGCTGCAGTTCTCTCTCTTGATGTAGATATTTTCAGCAGGACAGGGAGGGAGTGCGGCCGAACAGCGTGGAGAAAAGCCTCGAACCCAACCGCCCGAATCGACCGTATCGCCCGACAGCTCGCACCGACGAGCCACCCTTCAGTCGTCACCGCCACCCCTACGGGGTGGTGGCGCGACTGACTGTTGGAAGGGCAAATCGTAATGAACCGTGGCTGGTCGCTGACGGTTGATGACTGTTGATGACTGTTGACGGATGGCCTTCTCGTTCAACGATGAAAACGCCTCGCTACTAAGCAAGGTGCGCGGGAGCGTGCCGCGTCGACGGGCAGCTCCAACTGTGCAATCGGGGAACCCCCGGCAATGCCACAGCGCCCCGGACAATCGCGCTGTGCGTCGTCTCAGTCGTGTGAAGCCGTTCGCGGCGGCGCCTCACGACTCGGCTTGCAATTTCTTGCAAGGTCATTCGGCGGGTGACAGACTGCGCGATTCAACGTCGAAGCGTCTCATGTGCGCGGGAGCGATGCGCCAGTCTTTGGCCCCCACACCTAGACCGCTTTTGGTCCAATCGCGTCAACCCTCGGTCGCCTCTGAGGGGGCCCCAACCGTTCACTCAAGAACTCGAAGCGAGCGCCGCGTAAATCCGTTCCGTCAAATCACGCAGGTGAGTCAGCTTGTGGTTGCTGATGTCTTTGTTCAGCGAACCCAGCGCCTCCGCGTCAACGCTGCGGCTCTGGATGAGTGCGGCAGCAATGGTGGCCTTGGCTTGAATCTGTGCATCCGTCATGGGGAGAAATACCTCACGAACATGATGGCTTCCCCAACGCCAAAAGCGGAAACGGCGGTGACGGGCGTTGCAGCGGGGGCCGTTCGGCGCAGCGAACAAAACACGAATATGATATTCTCCGCCTTCGTGCCGCTCCGCTCCTGCACTGTCAGCTTCACAGGGCCGAGCGGTGTCGTTCACAGCGTCGAGGTCGTTGCCGAGAGTCTCTACGAGGCTGCGGTGCTGGGGCTCAACGCGTTGAAACGGAGTGACTGGGTCGAGGCGGTGGCGCCCGGAACGACGCTGCAGGTGGAGGTCCGCGAGCCAGCGACGACACACTCCGTGAGGGTCGCCCAACTGCAACGCTGGTGCGACGGCATTGCGGTCAGCCCCGACGAGACGTTGAAGAAGCGGAGGATGAAGGAACTGCTTCGCTAAGAGGCTCGGGCAAAGCCTCGGCACCCCGCAGGTCGTCTATGCGTCCGTCGCCGCCGCCGTGATGACCACTTCACGCAGTCCGTGCAGTCGTGCCAGTTGTAGTCCAACAGCTTCGTCCACTTCGCCTTTGCAACGGGTGTCAAACGCGCATACGTCTTCCGCTTCGTGAGCTGATTCCTGGCATAGCTGATTCGCGCCGCAGCCTGACGATGGCCGAAATGCCGCGGCACCGGATACTTAACCAGATTCATGTATTCATCCAGTCGGTGTGTGCCCAAGCCGACGATTCGCTTGAACACCTTCGAAGGATGTTTGAGCCTCTTCCATTTCTTGGCGGTCGCTTTACCGTCGCGCCAAAGCCCCACAAACCTGTTCGTCAAATCGCTGTCCACCTCCAGCAGAACCGACGAAATGACTTCGCGCTCATAGGTGCTCCACGACACCAGCAGTCGGCCCTCGGCCTCGGCCCGGCTGACGAGACTTCTGACCGCTTCGAGCAGTGTCACGGTCGCGCGCTTGGCAGCGCCTGGCCGCGCTTCGACGCCTTCAGCACGCTGGTAACCATCGCCTGGCCATTTGTGAACCGTCTTCGGTGAGCCATCTACCGCCGGGAACAATGCTTCCTCTAAAACGAACTGAGCGAAGTGGTCCATCTCCGCCGCGCGCCAGCGAACGCCCAGTAGGCTCGGAGGCTTGTTTTGATTGCCCTCGAAGTCGATATAGATGGCGTTGACGGCAGCCGTCGGCGCGATTAGGTCGTCCGACGTCGGCATCGCGTCAGCTCTTCTTCGCAGTTGTCTTCTGCTTTGCCCACCGCTTTTTCTGTGCATCGCTGATGGCTTTCCGCGCTTTGGCGGACATCTTGCGGCGCTTGGGCTCGGCAGCGGCTTGCCTCTCTGCCTTGTCGCGGCCTTGCCGCATGATGAACCTCACCGGCAACTCGTCCCGGCTAAACGAGTCGCGCAGGTGCGGGAACCCCATCGTCAGCAGTTTCAGTTCGTCAATCAGCTCGCGAAACCGCACTTCGGCGCCGCGCTTGGCGAGTTCGAGGATGTGAGATGAATGCTTTGCCATGACAAGAGTCTAAGGCGAAACACCCGGTGCTCACCGACGAAGCGCACCGCACGAAGTACGGCTCACTCGCCGCAACCTGCGGCACGGCGCTTCCGAACGCGGTGTTTTTGGCTTCAGCCAGGACCAGAACCAGATCCTCGGGACATGCGGACATTGATTAGCAAACAGACGGGAATACAAGGACGGCGGCAAGTCAGAGATTAACGTCGACACGAGAGCGATCAGCGCCGGGTCCGACACTCAACGACGAGATTAAGCGTAAAACGAACCTACTTCCGCTCCATCTTGGCGCTCTGATACTGCGCACCAGCGTCTCATTGGGTGGAACTCCGAACAGCGGCAATCGCACTCTCAGACTTGATGGCGCGAGAATGTACAAAGGGATTTCGACTGTCGATGGCGAATTGCAAGATTCGTGAGCGTTTTTGACGAAGTCGCGATCTTGATACGATTCTGCGGTGCGTGATCTCGCCGTCCTATTTCTGCATCTGCTGGCGACGGTCGCCCGGCTCGCTGGTCCCGGCGGCGCCCGGTCCGTGGTGGCCGAATCCGTGCTCGTCAGGCACCAACTGCTGATCCTCAATCGTTCTCGAAAGCGGTCGCCCAATCTCCGTCCCTGCGATCGCGTGGTCGCCGGCCTGTGTGCGCTCTTCATGCGCCCGGGCCGGTTGATCCGTTCATCGATCGTGTTCAAGCCGTCAACGCTGTTAAACCTCCACCGTGCGCTGACACAGCGGAAGTATCGCCGGCTCTTCTCGTCCAAAGGTCCGACCAAGCCGGGTCCAAAGGGGCCCAACCCGGACGTCATCGCCGCCGTCGTCGACATGAAACAGCGGAACCCGACCTGGGGATGTCCGCGGATAGCGCAACAGATCATCCTGGCCTTCGGCATTCCCATGAACAAGGACGTGGTGCGGCGCATTCTCGCTGCTCGGTACCGGCCGAAACAGGACTCGGCGGGGCCGTCCTGGCTCACGGTCCTTGGCACGCGAAGGACACTCTCTGGAGTCTTGATCTGTTTCGGTGCGAATCGGCCGTTCTACACACCCACTGGGTGCTCGTCGTGATGGACCAATTCACGCGGCGCATCGTGGGCTTTGGCGTGCACCGCGGCGTCGTGGATGGCGTCGCGCTGTGCCAGATGTTCAATCGAGCGATGGGTGGCCAACCGGCGCCGACCTACCTCAGCTCGGATCATGATCCGCTGTACCGATTCCACCAATGGCAGGCGAATCTGCGAATCCTCGAGGTGGAAGCCATCAAGACGGTGCCGTATACCGCGAACCGATTCGCCTCGAAGGTCCGCCGCACCGCTGTATACGCTTAGACTCGCCCAAACCCGTTCAGGTAGACTTGCCGCATTGATACGCTGTGCTGAGACGCGCGTGCCGATGGCCGAGCAGGAGCCCGCTGAATGAACCTGCTGCCTTACGGAGAGAACATGGACGTGCTCCGAAGGCACGCCGAAGACGAATCGATCGATCTCGTCTACCTCGGTCCGCCGTTCAACAGCAACGCCAGCGACAACGTCCTTTTCGCCGAGCGAGAATCGACGAAGGCAGTCGCGCAAGTCAAGGCACCGACTCGATTCGTTTTCGTTCACCTGGCTGAGTCTCACAGCCTGCCCTTGCCGCAGATTCTCTCGTCGCCTTTCGACTACGTTCCTGCGCTGGCCATACAGGGCCGCGCTGACATGAAGGGATCTGAAATGAAACACAGCTTGTCCTCATCGCGCACTTACCTCCGCACGAGATGGTTGGCGATTGCGGTGACGCGGCTATTGGTTATGATCTGTTGCGGTTTGAGCGGCGGGCTGAACGCTGCGCAGGCGCAGACCCGTGCCTACGTTGCGAGCCCGTGCTCGCAGTCGGTCATTGTCATCGACACGGCCACAAGTTCCGTCGTCACGACTATTGCGGTCGAGCAAGGCCCCTTCGGAATAAAGATCACGCCCGACGGCACCCGCGCTTATGTCGCGAATCAGGGCACCAACAGGGTGTCTGTCATAAACACAGCCACCAACACCGTGATCGCGAGTATCCCGGTTGATTTCACGCCCACTCCATTGGCGATTTCAGGCGACGGCACTCGCCTTTATTCCGGGAATCAGGGCGGCCCCAGCGTCTCTGCAATCGACACGGTCACAAACACTGTGATCGCTACCATCCCGGTTGACGCCTTGCCCGGTGACTTAGCAGTCACGCCGGACGGCACCCGCGTGTACGTGACGACTCCTTTCAGTGACAATGTCTCCGTCATAAATACGCTCACCAACACCGTGTTCGCTACTATTCCGGTTGGCTCATTGCCAGATGGCGTAGCGGTGACGCCCGATGGCACCCGCGCTTATGTGGCGAACATGGGATCCAACATCGTCTCTGTCATAGACACCATCACAAACACCGTCACCGCTACTATCCCGGTTGACGTCTCGCCCGATCAGGTAGCGATCACGCCCGACGGCATCCGCGCTTATGTGACGCATAATTTCAATAACAGCATCTCTGTTATAGACACGGCCACAAACACGGTGACCGCTACAATCCCAATCGGAGCGCCCTTCTCAATAGCGATCACATCGGACGGCGCGCGCGCTTATGTCGGGACTGCAGCAGCCAGCGTCGTTGGTATAGACACGGCCACAGACTCCGAAGTCTCAACGGTGAATGGTGTTCCTTGCCCTGTCAGAATAGCCGTCACACCGGCCGCGCTGGTCCCGACCGCCAAAGATGACTGTAAGAATGGCGGCTATAGAAACTTCGGCGCACCCGCAGGACCCTTTCGCAATCAGGGCCAGTGCATCAGCTACGTCGTGAGGCAATCGAGGGGACGACGCTGAAAACTGATCCTCGCGGCCGGCAAGTTGCCGCCTTTCACCGTGGAGCGCTGGGTGAACTCGACGCCAGTCAGAGGGATCAAGATCCAGTGCCCGGCGAACTCCTGCGCGAGCGTGTGGCGTAGTAGCATCTCCTCCAGAAGGTACCGGATCAAGCCTCGGAGCGCCGCCTGAACGGAAATCAGCACAGACATCATCGCGACCAGAGCCTACCGGTCACCGTCGGCAAGTTCAATGTGGCCAATAGGTACGAGTGTGTGGAGGCACACCATGGCCGAGAAGCGTATGAGTGCGCCCGCAACATCAACTGCCGCAATAAGAACGGACTTTCAGGAGCCAGACGCATTTTAGTACCCTGCTGGAGCAATTTTGGATTGTACGTAGCACGGCGGGCCTGAATCCGTTTCACCTACGTACTCATGATTGATCCTTCTAGATCTTGCGCAGACGCATCTGCACTTCGCTCGGAAAGCCGCGCGTCAGCACCGGGTAACTCTGTGTGGTGATCTGATCTCCTGCCGAGAAGGCGCGGGACCCGCTCCGATCGAGGTGAGCGCGGACCTCGTATCGGGCGCTCGGATCCAGTTTCGGCACGGCGAGGGTGAATCCGATGGGCGCGGACGCTGATAGGTCAGCGCCCGCCAGGTCAACCCTGCCTACTTCGCGCGCCGGAGCGTCGGCGCGACTGACTTCCTCGAGCACCACGTGGAGCGTCGCGCCTTCAAGGGACTGATCGCCCTCGTCGAGGACGATGCGGCCACGGACGATGCCGCCGGTCATGCGGTTGGCCTCAGTTCAAGATCGCGTAGCGCGCCTCGAACTGCACCGTCACGTTGGTGACGTTCTTGATCTCGATGAACCACTTGAGGAGGTTAGCCGCCTGCCGGGTGCACCGGACCTTCCACTCCAGCTGCGCGTTGCCGTCGACCGCCGGACCGGTCGGGACGACGGTCCAGACCACAGTATTCGCCGCGTTCCAGCTGTGTGTGAACCACGTGGCGGTCTGACCCGCCGCCACGGAACCTGTGAACTGAACGCCGAACGTCATGATGGGAATCTCCTTTGACGTTGAAGTCGGAGGTCCTCGTCGCCGTCGGACCGGAAACTAGCCCGGGCCCGCACCGCCGTCCTCGCCCTCGGCGGTGTCTCCGGGAGCGGCTCCGTCGCCCGCGGCGGCGATCGCCTTGGCCACCGAGTCGAGGAGCCACTGCGGCGGCCCACCCGCGTCGGACCCTCCGGATGCACCCTGTGGCGCCGAGAGGGCGTCCGCCGCCGCGCCGCCGTTGGTGGCTTCGGCGGACGCGCCGCTCGCCGTTGCTGCGACCGCGGCGGACATGGCCGCGGCAGCGGGATCGATGTCGATGGTGATTCTCACACGGGCCTCCACGGTGATGATGTCGCGCATGGCGAGGAGCTTCCGCTCAGCGGAAGGCGGGTCCCCAGCCCAGCACGTCGTAGCGAGCCTCGAACGTCACCGGCACGTTGGTCACGTTTTTCACTTCGAGGAAGTACTTGAGCAGCGTTTCCGACTGGCGCGTGATCTGGACCTTCCACTCGATCTGCGCATTGCCATCGACCGGCGGCGCCGTCGGCACCGGCGTCCAGACGACGAACCAGTGGAACGGCCAGCTGTGCGTGAACCACCGTCCGGTGGCGCCGGCGTTGAGGGTGCTCGTGAACTGCACGCCGCGCCAGCTGCTGGTGGGCTCCAGCTGCGGATAGAGCGCCCGGACCGCGGCGATGTCTCCGGCGCTCAAGCCGGTCCGCTGACCGATCGCCTGCCTGCCGCGCGGCGTAATCGTGTCGAGGCCATTGCGGCTGAATGCGTTTCGGCCGTAGTGCATGATCGAGCCGAAGTCGTACGCGCCGATGTCGTCGCCATCGGTGATGTGCTGATTGAAGTTGTGGGTCTGGTTGGGGATGATGTTGGCCCAGTTGATGGTGACGTTGGTATCGCGATCCTCGCGGCTCTGCTCGTGCCACAGTCCCACGGCATGACCGATCTCGTGCACGGCCTGGCCGAACAGGCAGCCGGCGCCGAGGGAAATCACTTGCCGGCCGCCTTGCATGCCGACGTCGGAAAAGCAGCCGGTCTGCTGCTCGAACGACACGAAGTTGGGGAACTGCGCCTGGTTGGCCGCGGTGCGCTCGACGAAGCGGATCCGCGTATTGGCCTGCCAATGCTGGATCGCTTGCGTGACGACCGGACGCAACGCCGCGGCCGTGACCCACGGCACGAGACCGTTCGGCCAGCGAAACCGCTGTCCGGTGATGCCGACGCCGAACGCGATGTCGCGGGGCGCGGCGCCGCCCTCGATCTGCCCGCGCAGCGCCTCCATCTGCTCGGCGGTGCCGAGCGCGATGTCGCCTTCGAAGATGGCAATGCCATCGATGACCGAGTACTCGACCGGCTTGACGTCGAACTTCTCGATGCCGAGGATGAAACCCTTTCGAACGTCGTCCGATGCCCTGAACATCGCCTCGCACTGGCAAGGCTCCTGGGCCGATGGGGCAGGGCGCCGAGCCGATCGGCCCTGCTTCCTTTTGGCCATGATCCCTCCGCGCGACAACTTTCCGCGGAATGTATGACTTCAAAATCGCTCTGTCAAGCCGTCGCATGACACGTGTCTATCGCTTGACGGGCCGTCGCATGACACGGGTGGAGTTCCCAGGATTTGGTTGACAGTAGCTGGCATCCGGATAGTCGCGGAGGGCGATGCCGATGTCCACGAAGCTAAGCGCGGAACGAGTCCGCTCGACGTACCAGTTCATCAAAGCCAATCGAGATGAGTTCAGCGTGCAGGTGATGTGTCGCACTACTCCAGCTACGGTCGCATGCCCAGTGCAGCCAAGCCCGATCAGATGGCTTGCCGTTCGTAGCGGTGGTGCAGACCGCCGACTTCGGGTCGCACCACGATGCGGCCGGTCGGTTGGACGTCGCGTGCCACCGGAGCATCCTTGCCGAGCGCGAGGTGCGTCCGAGACCGCTGGTAGTAGCCAACGTAGGTCCGAAGGACACGACGAAGATGCCGCTCATTGAAGACGATGACGTGGTCCAGACACTCGTGGCGGATCGAGCCGATGACGCGTTCGACGTAGGGATTCTGAAGGCGAGCGTGGTGCGGTGCGCACGGCCGTGAGACCGAAGGCCTCGACCGCCCGACCGAACGCCGCGTCGAAGGTCGTGTCGCGGTCGTGGAGGGAACCGCGCGTTCGCGACGTGGGGAAAGGCCTCGCGGAGTTGCTGTCGGGTCCATGCGGACGTTGGGTGCTGCGTCACATTGACATGCAGGATGCGCCGCCGGTCGTGGGCCAGGACCACGAAGACGAATAGGATCCGGCAGGTGAGTGTTGGCACGGCGAAGAAGTCGATGGCGACGGTCGAGCCGAGATGGTTCTCGAGGAAGGTCCGCTAGGTCTGCGAGGGTGGCGTCCGCTATCACGAGACGAATTTCTCGATGTGCGCGACCAAATGCACGATTGGGTCGAGGCGAACCAGCGCATGGCCCGCGTGCTCGCGGACAAAAGCTATCATATCGGTTCGTATTTGCCCGCAACGCCGGCCACACCGATCGGGCGGTCAAGCAGGAGACCCCGCCTGCAGCGTTGGAGTGGTTGTGGCGCGGCTATCGATAAGTGCAGGACGTAATTCTTGCCGTGGATGCCCATCGCTGCGCCGACGGTCTGTCGCATGCACGCCAGACTCCGAAGATCGCGCACCTGTTGAATAGGCGGCCTTTCATAGGAGGCTCTTCGATGAAGCTCAGTCGATCGATCGCATTCGCTGCTGGCGCATATCTGGTGCTGGCGATGTCTGTTCCTCCGGTGGCCTTGCAGGGGCAGGCGCCTTCGCAGATCGACGTCTGGACGCCGCTGCCGGTGAAACCGAATCCCTTCGTCCGACCGCACAGGCCGTGGACCAAGCTTTCGGAGGTGCTCGCGAAGCATCAGGGTCAGCAGAACTGGTCCCAACTCATCGTTGACGACAATCTCTTCCACGGCGAGTACATCTCGATGGCGCCAGGCGCGAAAACGCCGCGGCGATTCCATCAGGACAACCGCGCGTTCTGGATCGTGCAGGATGGGCAGATTCGCTTCACGATCGAGGGGCAGGAGCCGTTTGTTGCGACCAAAGGCTTCCTCGTGCAGGTGCCGAAGCGGCTGGTTTACAGCATGGAGACCGTCGGCGACAGGCCGTCGCTGCGGTTCGAAGTGGTGATGGCGAATTCTCAGACGATGTATCCGGCCGATGAGACGCCTCCGCCCGCTCCTGGAATCAGGTTCGAGAAGACGCGCGTCGCCGACAGCAAAGGGTCCTACGACGAAGCCAACGTGCCGTACATCGACTACAACCTGACGATCGCCGGCAAACAGAAGCCGAAGAAGAACCCCACGCAGTTCATCGGCGACGCGCACGACGGCAACTATGTGAACGTTGGCATCGCGAATATTCTACGCGGCGATCCCAAGATTCAGACGCCCCCAGTGCCCGGCGACAAGGGCCATCTGCACGTCACCGGTCCGGAGTTCTGGTTCATCCTCGAAGGGAAGATGGAATTTACGATTGGCTCAGTACCGACCTTCGTCGCCGATCAAGGGGACATCGTCTACGCACCTGCGACTGTGTGGCATCAGGTGCGATTCGGGGGCACCGAGATGGCGACGAGACTTGCCGTCGTGGGTTACGCGTTTTCGCACGTGTTTCCAGGGCAAGGAGGCGCCGACAGCTCGTTACCGACAGCCACCGTTCCCAAGAAGCGCTGAAGGCAGAAACACACGCAGGGCGGGGTCGACGTGGAGCGATGTCTTGAGCGCCGTGAGTCGTGCCCCGTGTCAGTCATTCCTCATTGAGCACGGATCGCGAGAGACACAATTCCGAATGAAGCCGCGTTTAACGACTATCTGAGACTCTGCCGTCCTGGATTTGTGGAGGCCACTGGTGTCCCAGCCGGCTCGTCGACGGGACGGTTTACTTAGAGGGAGTATCCGATGCCTATCCAGACTCGAGCACCCGGTGCCTGACGTTCACACATTTGGATGCCCTGGCTCAGAGAGTCGTGGCGCTCGAAGCACAAGTGCAGGCGCTAGAGGCTGCATCTATTAAATACGGGCTATCGATCGCCTTGCGAACGGGCAACGGTCATGTGATCTGCGCGGAAGGTGGTGGAGGCAACGAGGTCAACGCAACTCGCGAGATCATCGGAAGCTGGAGACGTTCCTCGTTGAGAAGCCGCTGTAGTGCCGCCGTCTGGGGTGTACACAACCGATTGAAGTCGCTGAAGAAGCGCACGTCAAACCGGTACCAGCCGGATGGATTTCGTGCTACGTTCTGCGCGTTATGAAGAAGCGTCTTGCGCTCAGTTTGCTCTTCCTCGCCTCGTCGTTCTCGGCGATCGTCGCGCAGCAGGGTGGGGCGGGGGCGCCTCCGTCTGCACCGAATCTCGCCGCCAATCCGCCTCGTCTGCCACTGGTTCAGCGAATCGCGCACAACGATCCCTCGCGTTATCGGCCATCGCCGGGCGTTCACGGCGGGCCTGGCCAGCTGAAGTACTTCGCCCTCTTCAACGGCGAAGCGCTCGACACGAACCTCTGGTTCCTTCATCGCGGCACCATCGAACCGAAATCCGGCATCGGGCAGCACTTCCACAACGACTGCGAGGAGATGTTCGTCATCTTCGACGGTGAAGCGCAGTTCACCATCGACGGCCGGACGTCGACGCTGAAGGGGCCCGCCGGCGCGCCCGCGCGCATGGGTCACTCGCACGCGATCTACAACGCGACCGACAAGCCGGTCCAATGGATGAACATCAACGTAACCGCCTTCCGCGGCGTATACGACGCATTCGATCTGAGCGATGGCCGGGTCGGCGCGGCGCTCGATCCGATTCCGCAGTTCATGACCATGCAGCTCGATCCCGGGCGGCTCCAGCAGGCTGCCGCTCTGCAGGGCGGGAAAGGCACGGTTCAGTACCGGCGCGCGTTGCCGCCAACTGTGTTCCTTTCAACGTGGGCCTACGTCGATCACCTGCTGCTGCCGGCCGGCACGTCGATCGGGCCAGGCGCGGAGCCGGGCATTGGCGGGTTCTACTACGTCATCAACGGTGAGGGGACGGCGACTGTCGGCGCGGAATCGGCGCCGATCAAGGCGGGCGACGCGATTCCGCTGCGCGTCGGCGAGACGAAGGCGTTCGAGAACACCGGGACGGTGCCGCTCGAGTTCCTGGTCGTGGGCATCGCGCGCGACATGGCGAAGAAGAACGACATGCTGGCGACGCCGCCGCAGCGCATTGGCGCACCCCCAGCAGCACGGCCGATCAGCGACAGCCGCGGCCGCGGCATGTAGCCGGCCAGCCGCCGCCATCGACGATCGTCTAGGCCCTGATGGCCAGATGCGCGATGGTGTACGACCGTGGCGGCAGCTTGACAGTCATCCGGCTGCCGACGGCCGTAGCGTCGAGCCGCTGCGGTGCGACACGCCGCGGATCGGCGAACGTGTTCACCGCCTTCAGATCCGAGCCGGTCAGCGTCTCGCAGGCGAGCAGGCGCGTCGGGACGATGCCTTCCCATTCGAGCACGACCTCGCGCTCGCCATCGAGATCGCGATTGAGCATCAGCAGGGCGGCCTGGCCGGCGGCGTCATCGATCGTCGCGACCAGATCGACGAACGGCACGTTGCCGTCGCGCGCGAAATCGGCCTGCAATCCTTCCCGACTGATCTGATAAGTATCGGATTCGACGCGGAGATCCAGCACGCGGCCGCGTGCGTATCGCAGCGCCCAGCTGTATGGGTAGTACGTGCTCTGACGGAGCACACTGGTTTCGTTCGTCACGAGCGGCGCGATCACGTTGACGAGCTGCGCGAGGCACGCCACCCGCACGCGATCCGAATTGCGGAGCAGGGTGTTGACGAACCCGCCGACAAGGAGCGCATCCTCGAGGTTGTACACCTCCTCGAGCAGACGCGGCGCGGCGGCGCGTCGTCCGTTCGTCGCCTGGGCGTCGCGCGCGCGGTACCACACGTTCCACTCGTCGAAGGATAGCCACAGCCGCTTGCTCGATCGCTGCAGCGCCTGCACGTAGTCGCAGACCGCCGCAAGTTCCTGAATGTGGCGATCCATGTCCAGGTTCATGGCGAGATAGCGTGCGGCGCTGTTCCCGGACCACGCCTTGGTGTTGCCGTAGTAGGCGTGGAGCGAGATGCCATCGACCTGGTCATAGCATTCCTCGAGGACCTCGCGATCCCAGGTCAAGTACGTCGGCATGAAGGTGCCGCTCGATCCACACGCGATCAGCCGCAGCTCCCGATCGATGCTGCGCATTTGTTTGGCCGCGTCGCGCGCTTTGCGACCGTACTCCCGCGCCTGCAGCTGGCCGATCTGCCACGGCCCGTCCATCTCGTTGCCGAGGCACCAGTAGCGGACGTTGTGCGGTTTTTCGTAGCCGTGCGATCGTCTGAGCTCGCTCCAGCGTGTGCCGCGATCGAGGTTGCAGTACTCGACGTAGGCCACGGCCATTTCGACCGTGCCCGTACCGAAGTTCATCCCCAGCAGCGGCTCGGCGCCGACGACGCCGCACCAGTCGACGAACTCGTTGGTGCCGAACTGGTTCGTCTCGAGCGAGTTCCACGCGCGATCGAGCACGACCGGCCGTTGCGCCTTCGGACCGACGCCGTCGAGCCAGTTGTATCCGGACACGAAATTTCCGCCCGGGTAGCGAATGATCGGGACGCCGAGCTCCTGGATTTCGCGCGCCACGTCGGTGCGGAAGCCCTTCGCATCCGCGAGGCGGGACGCCGGCTCGTAGACGCCCGTGTAAACGGCGCGGCCGAGGTGTTCCAGGAACGAACCGAGCAGGCGCCGATCGAAGGCGGCGCGGCCAGGTAAACGGCGGAGAAATGCTCGTGCGACACCGCGGCCGGCCTGCGCGTAGCCGATTGCCAGCGGCCACGATCCGGCCGCCACGAATGCGCCAGCGCCGGCGACACTCGTGAGAAATCTGCGTCGATCGAATCCACTCATGACCACATTCGCATGTAGGCGACCTGGTTGCCGCGCACTTTCATCCGCACGCGATAAATCGACGTCGAGCAGGCGCAATAGAGCTCGTCCCAATCGCGACCGCCCCAATTCAGGTTGCCGGCGATCTCCGGCATGCGGATGACGCCGAGGTGCTTGCCTCGAGCGCTGATGACCCAGATGCCGCGCGGACCCGTGACGTAGATGTTTCCCTGCTCGTCGCCCTTCATGCCGTCGACAACGCCTTCGTTGTAATCGCCGCTGCCGATCTGTTCGGCGAACGTGCGGCTGTGGCTCAGCGAGCCGTCAGGGGCGACGTCGAACATGCGGATATGCGCGCGCGTCGTGTCGTTCACGTATAGGATTTTCTCGTCAGGCGAGAAGCAAAGCCCGTTCGGCTGGCTGAAGTCGTCCGCTTCGCGGTGCAAGGCGCTGTCCGGCGAGACGCGATACACACCCTGGTAATCGAGCTCCTGTTTCCGCTCGAGCCCGAACACGGGCATGCGTCCGTAGGTCGGATCGGTGAAGTAGACGGTCCGGTCCGATCGCACAACGACGTCGTTCGGGCTGTTCAACTCCTTGCCCTGCCAGTGCGTGGCGAGCACCTTGCGCTCTCCCGCGGCCGTTTCCATGACGAGTGAGTTGGTGACGTGCTCGCAGACGTAGAGATTCCCCGCGCCGTCATAGGTCATGCCGTTGCACTTATTGCTCGGATTGCGCACGTCGAGGACGCCTTCGCGTGGGCTCCACCGGCGGCGGATGTCGCTCGGCATGTCGCTGAAGTAGAGGCACTGCTCTTTGGGGTTCCAGATCGGCCCCTCGCTGAACCGGAACCCTGTACAGAGCTGCTCGATCGGCGCGTCAGGTTGAATCAGCTGCAGCAGTGCGGGGTCGTTGACTTCAACAGCGTCCGACGTCTTGGCCATCAACACATTCTCCTCGCGTCATCGATCATGCGGTTGGTACGCGCGAGTCCGAGATGCGGACGACGCGATAGCCGCCCTGCGCCCGGAACCGGAGCCACACGCCGGCGAAGACGAGCGTCAGGATCGCGCCGAGCACCGCAACCATCTGAAGCGCCGCGCCGGGGCCGTACTGATCCATCCGCGCACCCATGACCGGCAGCACGAGGCCGACCGAGAGCATCCCCGCGCCGCCCATCACCGCCAGCAGCAGCGGACCGCCGCGGGGGAAGAGCTCCGCGGTGACGCCGATCATCGTCGGCCACAGGAACGTCTTGCCGATCCCGAAAATGGTCGCGGCGGTCAAGGCGGCCAGGGCACTCGAGGTCGTGTCGAGATTCCCGAGCCAGTACAGGCCGAGCGCCGCGAGCGCCGAGCTGCCGACGAGCGTGCCGAGCGGCGCCTTGTGCGAGACCGTGCTTCCCCACATGCGAATCACGAACATCAATCCGGCGGTGTAGACGAGAAACAGCACGCCGCTTCCCGCCTCGGGATTCAGCTGCGGGACCAACCCGCCCATGACGCGCGGAAACCATTGATCGGGTCCCATCTCGACCGCTGCGGTCCCCCACATGCAGACGAACAGCAGCAGGAACATCGGACGCGCCGCTTCTTTCCACATGTCAGCGGTCGAGACGTTCGACGTTGCCCGCTCGCTGCGCGGATACCGCTGCGACGCGGCGATCGACAGATAGGCGGCAGCCGGGATGGCGATGAGGAGCAGCTTCGTCTGCCACGGCACGGCGAGGAATTTCGTCATGCCTACCGCCAGCAGGCCGCCGATGAACAACCCGGCCGGCCACCACGCGTGGCAGGCGACAATCCGCTTCGTCTTCTCGGTGCTGTAGAGCGTGGCGAGCAGCGGGTTGATGACACCTTCCACGAGTCCATGCGACAGTCCGAACAGGAAGAACCCGACGAAGAGCATCGTCGTGCCTGGGTGCACGAACAGAGACGCGACAGGACCGTCGGGATGCGGCGCGAGCGTCACCAGCGCGACGCCGAGGATGAAGCCGATCGCGGATAGCGCGTGAAGCGCACGCATACCGACAATGTCGATGAGGTTGCCGGTCACGAAGATCGCCAGCGTGAACGCCAGGAACGCGGGGCTGAACACCATCCCCATCTGCTCGTTGGTGAGGTGAAAGGTCGCGCTCATCGGACCCGCGACGTCTCCGCGGATCGCGAAGACCATGGCCGCCGTGCCGATCGACATGCAACTGGCAACGAACAATCGCCGCGGATTCATGGGCAGCCCCTCCGGTTACCAGCTAGATCACTTCGAACAGCAGGAAGTCGTACTCGCGTGTCGTCACAAAAGTCTCGAGCTTCCCCCACACGTCCTGGTGCGGCGCCGACGCAACCCACTGTTGACGCAGCGTCTCGCTGGTGAACGTGATCGAGAACCGGTAGTTGATGCCGGCGGGGGCCGAGCCGGCGAGCGCGCCTTGAAGCTTCAGCAGCCGCAGGTCGATGTACCCCTCGAACCTGCTTGCCGTGGGACGGTACACCGTCTCGAAGTAGTCGATCGCTTCGGCCTCGCGCGCGGGGTCGATCGACAGATCGGCATGGAGTTGAATCGGACGCGACATCGGTTACTCCTGCGGCTGATTCGTTGCGCCATCATCTTCAAGAACCCGCATTATGAAGAATCGGAGGACTCACGTGCTGAAAGATATGTTGCGCACGGTTTCACGGAGCGGAGCCCTTAAATTCGCTGTCTCTCGGAGCCGCCCGGACGCATACTTGTGCAACAGGCTCGCGATAAGCGTTTGATAGGGAAGTCCTTCCTCGAGCGCCCGCTTTTGAATGGCTTCCAGATCCTTGGTTGAAATGCGAATGTTCGAGCCGGCGATCCTTTCGGAGTGTCGCCATGGCGTAGGTCCTGTACCGGCTCTTGGCCCGCTTGGGCGCGCCGTTGATGCGGACGAAAAAGAGATCCTCGACTCGGTGGAACGCGGCGAGTGTCTCGGCAGGGTTCGACCTCACGATTCCGGACGGCTTCGGCGACGTGTTGACCTTGTGCTCAGTCCACTGGTCGTTCCCGATCCGAATTTCCCAGCTCACGCCGCCTGCCATAACCTCAGGTAGGAAATGCCGTCACGCATGTAGACCGTCGTTTCGGGTCGGTGACGCACCGACCCGAAGCGTCGGGCGGTGCTGCCTGTCCATCGCCATAACCTCGCGACACGCGATTTTCCAGCTCAATCAGTTCGCCGAGAAAGCGACGTTCGACCAGCCGCCGTGTGCATGTGGCCGGTTGCACGACGAATCCGAGCGCGCGATGGGTCATTCAGCAGGCGTGGCAGCTGTCCTGGAGCTTGGCAGAGCGTTCGGAGCCGATGCGGTTTCTAATTCGCGATCGGGATCAGAAATTTACCGATGGTGTTGACGACGTGTTCCGAAGCGACGGAATTGAGGTCGGCGGACGCCATTTCGCGCGCCACAAGCCAACGGGGTCGCCGAGCGATTCGTGCGCACCGTCCGCTCAGAGTGTTTCGACTGGCTGCTGATTTTCAACCAGCAGCACCTGGAACGGGTCCTACAGGCGTTCATCGATCATTACAACGGGCATCGGCCAATCGCGCGCTGTCCCTCAGGCCACCCGAGGCAAGCAGGTTGACTCGACGCCGTCGGAACCCGGTGACGCTCGCATTGTGCGACGAGATCGTCTCGGTGGTGTCGTTCACGAGTACAGTCCGAGCAGCGTCACAAGGATTTCCGCCACCCTACAGGGGACAGGTCTTCGATGTCGCCGCTCACAAGGGCGAGCCAATCGATCGCGGCTTCCAGCGACCGACAAATGATTGCTACGGCTTGGGTGATGGTTCCGTCGGCAGCTTTGCGAGCCATTGGGCCGCTTTGTCTGGTTGGCCCCAGTCTTCGGTACATCGCTACGAGTTTCGCTATGGTTCGGCGCGTCATCGGGTGATCCGGCCCGAGCACACGCTGCTGGCCTTCGATCGCGCTCGAATAGTGATGTTCTGCCTCGCCGTATCGTCTCAGCTTGCCCAGGGTGTCCGCGAGGTTTCCCTGACTGATGAGGGTTCTCGGAGCAGTCTCGCCGAGCAGCTTGCGGAGCACTCGCCATGAATTCTCGACAAGCGGCAACGCCTCTATGTATCGGGCCTGCCGGTAGTACATAACCGACATTTCGTTCATCGTGTTAAGCGTCAAGGGATCTTCGTCGCCCAGGACGCGCCGTTGTCGCTCGAGTAATGGGCGAAATATCGCTTCGGCCTCATCAAACCGGCTTTGCTGCATGAAGGCTGACGCGACTGCCATTTCGGCTTCGATGGTCTCCCTTGAATCTGCCCCGAAGAGTTCCCGCCGGCGAACAGCCGCCTCACGGTACGCTTTCTCAGCGTCGGCAAAACGCCGTTCGTAGTACCGGAGTTCACCGAGATCGAACAGTGTCGCGGTGCTTTCTGGACTCCGTGGTCCGAAGAGCTGCTGATTGGTGGTCAGTGCACGTTCCATTAACTCATCGGCGCGTGGATAGAGGCCAAGCGATGTGTATACCTTGCCGAGGGTGTGCTGAAGTCGTGCCTGCACGGCCGGCTGGCCATTCAGCGTGTCATCAATTTGCTTCGCGCCGTTATCGAGGATCTCTCGAGCCGTCAACGTATTCCCACGAGCTTCACTCGGGTCGGATACGTTAAAAAGCCCAACCAGGAAATCCGACACCTGCTTCGCCGTCGCGGCCTCTCGATTCGCCCGTTGCGCCTCCTGATTGGCACGGTCACGCTCCCGCGCAATTCGTCGCGCCTGGACGGTCATTGTGCCAGCCAGTACAACCAAAAGAGTAACCAGCGTCGCTGCTGCCGTAACCGCGAGCCGGTTTCGTCGTACAAACTTCTCTACGCGGTACATGGTGCTCGGTGGGCTCGCCAGGACCGGCTGATTGTGCCGATGTCTCTGGAGATCCGCAGCGAGTTCGCTAACCGTCGCATATCGGCGGGTGCGATCCTTCTCCAGCGCCTTCATCGTGATCCAGTCAAGGTCTCCGCGGAGTTGACTCGCAAGTCGACCAGCCTCTCCGCCCGCGGTGGACCGGCCGACGGAGTCGGCGGATGCGGTTACCTTAGTGCTTGGCTTCGGTGGATCAACCTCGCGGATAGTCCGACGGATCTCGTCGAGACCTTTGTCGCGCAGGGCCTTCGCTTCGAACGGCAACATCCCCGTTAGCAGTTCGTACAGCACCATGCCCAGAGCGTACACATCGGTTCTGGTGTCGATGTCCACGCCCGACAATTCCGCCTGTTCGGGACTCATGTACTCCGGCGTACCGACGAAGGCACCCAATTCCGTGTACAACGTATGCTCCGTTAGCGAGTGCGTCATCGCCTTCGCGACACCGAAGTCGATGATCTTTGGCACTGGTCGGTCGTTTTGGAGCGTCACTAAGATATTCGACGGTTTCAGATCGCGATGGATGATGCCCTTCTGATGAGCATGCTGGACGGCTTCGCAGATCTGGACGAACAAGTCGATCCGATCAGGAATCGACAACCTGTGGCGCGTCGCGTAGCTGGTGATCGGATTCGCCCGCGGACGTACTCCATGACGAAGTACGGACGTCCCTGCGGTGTCGCCCCGGCGTCGAAAACCCGGGCGATGGCCGAATGGTCCATCAGCGCCAACGCTTGACGCTCGGCCTCAAAGCGGGCGATGACCTGGGCGGTGTCCATGCCCGCTTTGATGACCTTCAGCGCAACCTGTCGGTGCACTGGCCGAGTCTGCTCCGCGAGCCAGACTTCTCCCATCCCGCCTTCGCCTACGAGTTGGAGGAGGCGGTAGGGGCCGATCGTTTCTTTGGATCGCGCTGTCGCGTCGGATGCCAGGGTCAGCTCAGGGTCCAACGAGCCATCGCGCCCATCGAGCGGACTGGTCACAGCTGCACCTCACGGAAGGGACGCCGCAGATGATAGTCCGTTTAGTCGGCGAGATGAGAATTCTGGCGACCGGCTTGAAGTGAGCTTTCCACAGCGGCAGGCGAATCTGCGAATCCTCGAGGTGGCAGCCATCAAGACGGTGCCGTATACCGCGTAGGCTGGACGCCACAGCACTGTCTTCGCGCGCGCCCCGATCGACGCATGCGTTTCGCCGTATACTCCGCGCAACGGCCGTTGCCCACAAGGACCACAAGACCGTCGGCGTTGAACACCGCTAAGACGGGACTGCGCCTCGGGCGCCTGCTCCGCCCCCACTGGAAGCCGCTGGTGATCGCGCTGGTCGCCGTCATCGGCGAAGCGGTCGCCGACATCGCGGAGCCGTGGCCGGTCACGATCGTCGTCGACAGCGTGCTCGGCGCCAAGAAGCCGCCGCAGAGGCTCGATCGCGCGATCAGCTTAATCTTCGGCACCAACACCACCGCCATCCTCGAATTCGCGCTCACCGCCGTGATTGTCGTCGCGATTGTCGGCGGCATCAGCGCCTACATCGAAAAGTATGTGACGACGAGCGTCAGCCAGTGGGTGGCGCACGACATGCGCCTGCTGCTGTATCAGCGCATCCAGCGCCTCTCACTTGCTGAACATGGCCGGACGCGCGCCGGCGACCTGCTGACGCGCGTCACCAAGGACATCGATGCGGTCCAGGACTTCATCGACACCGCACTCCTCGGCATCGTCGTCAACATCGCGACGCTGGTCGGCATGGTCGGCGTGATGCTCTGGATCAACTGGCGCTTCACGCTGATTGGCCTCTCGATCGCTCCGCCGCTCGGCCTGTTCGTCTATTTCTACTCCCGCCGCATCAAGGAAGCATCGCGGGTCGTCAAGAAGAAGGAAAGCGAGCTGATGTCCGGCGTCGCCGAAGTGCTGGTATCAATCCAGGTCGTGCAGGCGTTCGCGCGGGAGGACTACGAAGACCGCCGCTTCAAATCCGAGAGCCGTCAGAACGTCCGCGCGGGGTTGCAGGCGCGAAGCGTCAAAGCGAAGCTGTCGCCGATCGTCGATGTCTTCGTCGCGGTCGGCACCTGCCTGGTCCTCGGTTACGGCGTGCGGCTCGTGTCCACTGGCCAGTTGAGCACCGGTGTCCTGATCGTCTTCCTGATGTATTTGAAGAAGACCTACAAGCCGCTGAGAGATCTGTCGAAGATGGCCAACACGCTGTCAAAAGCGGCGGTCAGCTACGAACGGATTCAGGAAGTCGTCGGCGTCGACAGCGAGATCCGCGATCGGTCCGACGCCGAGGTGGCGCCGCCGTTCAAGGGGCTGGTCGAGTTCGACCACATCACGTTTCGCTACAACGACGATGTGACCGTACTGAAAGATGTCAGCCTCCGCATCGAACCCGGGACGGTCGCGGCGATCGTCGGACCGTCGGGGCAGGGCAAGAGCACGATCGCGGGTTTGCTGCCGCGATTCTTCGATCCGGTCGCGGGGGCGGTCAAGATCGACGGCCGGGACATCCGCGAATACACTCTGAAATCGTTGCGCGATCAGATCAGTTTTGTTTTGCAGGACTCTCTGCTGTTCCGTGGAACGATCTGGGAGAACCTCTGCTACGGCAAGCCTGACGCCGACCCCGAAGCCACTATCCTCGCCGCGCAGCAGGCCAATGCGCATGACTTCATCATGGCGCTGCCCCACGGGTACGGCACGATGGTCGCCGAGCGCGGTACAACATTGTCCGGCGGACAGCGCCGCCGCATCGCCATCGCGCGCGCGCTCGTCCGCGACACCCCGATCCTGGTTCTTGACGAGCCAACGACTGGGCTGGACGCGGCGTCAGAATACGCGGTGACAGAAGCGCTCGAGCGTCTGATGAAGGGGCGGACGTGCATCGTCGTCGCCCATCACCTGAACACGATCTGCCGCGCGGATGTCATCTTCGTCGTCAAGGACACTGCGGTAGTCGAGCGCGGGACGCACGAGCAACTGCTCGCGACCGGCGGGCTCTACAGCGAGTTATACGAGATGCAGAGACGGCACGGCCCGAAGACTCTGACGATCTAGAAGTAGCATGGATCGTGTTTAACCGAGTGGCGGCAGCCTGACGCCGAGCATGACTCTCAGATAGTTGATGTTATGCGCAAGATAGTCATCGACAGCGAGATCCATGTTTCCCCCGATCGCATCGAAGCCGTCGTCGCCCTTTCTGGGTCCATCCATATCCAACACGACCCAGCCCTTGTAGTGCCGGTCGCGCAGTAATTTGAAGACGGCCGGGAAGTCGACGCCGCCCCCGCCCAGATTGTGATACACGCTCGCGACGCGATGCTGCTCCTGCGTCGGGGTTGTGGCGTTACCGCGATACTTGGCGTATGTGTCCTTGAGGTGCACTTCGGCGATGCGCGGAAAGTAGTCGCTCATGATCTGCACCGCATCCATGCCGCCCAAGGTCAGGTGTCCGGTGTCCGTCGTGAGCCAGACGTATTGCGGATCGGTGAGTTCCATCACTCGGCGGACATCGCGCTCGCGCTCCATGGGCCCCCAGATATGAGGATGCGGAGCCATCCTGATCCCCATGGCAATCGTTTGCCTGCCGATCTCGTTGAGGGTGTTGGCGAGTCTCTTGAGCTGATCGTCGCTTGGGCCACCCGGCGGCCGGGTACCCATGTTGCACTTCCAGACATTGACGCCAAACGGCTGGAGAAAATCACGCGCGAATGCGACGTGATCGGCGATGGTTTTCGGGATCTGATCGGGATCGATGAAGTTTGTTGACTGCCCCTTCGCGCCGTTCGACACGTCGATCAGCGTGATGCCAGCGTCATCGAAGAGCTTCTTGAGCGGCCGCGGATTGCTCCGATACTTCTCGATCTGATTGGGGTAAGGCTCGATGCCTTGCAATCCCAGCCCGGCGATCCTTTTGATCGCCCACTCGATGTCGTGTTGCTCGCCCCAGAGAGAACTGGTGCTCCCGAAAAGAATGTCTGGGTTGGCGGGATCGAGCGGCCGAGTCGACGCCGCGCCCAACACTCTGGATGGCCGGAATCCACTGGCCGCGACCGCCGTGCCGCCCAATGCCAGCGCAAAAGCCATGAACTCGCGCCTCTTGAAACCGCGCTCGATCACTCTCTCGGACATGGCTCCTCCTTCGCGTTCCCGACGCTGCGCCCTTCAATAGCAGGCCACAGCAGGTGTGAGCGCGTATTGTATCCGCCTGGTTTCACGACACGCGCATCCGCACGATGAGAATCAGACATTGAAGAATAACCGGCCTGCGGGAAGGTTCGCGAGACGAACTGACGCGTCTCGGGGCGTTCAAGCCAATCCTCAGGTCCGTCACGTCCAGGCTCACCGCGACCTTCGGTGCCTTGCTTCGCGTCACCGCGCGGACGCAAATTCGTTTGTGTAGAGACGGGCGACGCCGATGTGTGCCGCTTGGCTACGAACCCAGCGCTGTGCTGCCGCCGATGACAATGCTCGCGGCGCCGAGCAGCTCGTCGTGCGAGGGGAATTTGCCCATCCCGGCGAGGCCCTCTTTCTCGCACTCGATGTGGGTCCACCGAACGATGCCATCGCGGTCGATGAGGAACTGGCCCTTCATCTGCGTGAACGTCGATTCGAATTCCCGCTGATCGGTCGGCGTGTTCTGATAGCCGTCTAGCGCGGTGAGCGCGGCGTTGGCGGCTGGCATCGACAGCGGCGCCGGCAGCTCGCCGGTGGGGTTGATGTAGGTGTTGTTCATCATCTGCATCAGCTGCGGCGTCGGCTCCGGCCGGGGCACGCCATACGAGCGGTGGGTCGTCAGCTGCGGATCGGCGCCGATTGCCAGGCGCGTCGGCCTGAACTTGAAGTACAGGCGCGCATTGTCGAGTTCGGTGCCGACGATGGCCAGCGAGTCGACGCCGAGCGATCGCAGGTGGTCGGATGTCGCGGCCATCTGCACCAGCGCGCGCCGGCAGAACGGGCAGAACATGCCCCGGAACAGGCCGAGGAGCAGCGGCGCCCTCCCGCTGTAGTCCGCCAATGAGATGGTGCGACTGTCGTGCACGGCCGACACGAGGAAGTCGGGCGCGCGCTGTCCGGGCTGAACCGGCTGTGTCATGAGCGTGCCAGTCTCGTGAAGGTGTCGCCGTCTACGCCGATCGCCGCATCGGCGGCGCGTCAACACAGGAACGGAAGCGCGTCAACACAGGAACGGAAGGAGGAGAATCGTATCAGGATCGAGGCCCGTCCGTACGCAGAGTTCGCGCGCTTTTTCCAGGTACTGCTCCGCCCGAACGGAGTCGCCGCGATCCAGGCAGATTGTGGCCAGACCGTCGTAGCACGGCAGGAGCAACTGCGGCTCTCCAGTCTTCTCGGCCAGCGCGAGCGCCTCGCGATAGGCGTCCTGCGCCAGGGAGAGCTCGCCGCGGCATTGATGGATTTGCGCGATCACGACCAGCGGCACCGGCAGGTGATCCAGTTGCCCCAGCTCACGGTCGAGCGTTGCGGCCGCCTGCGCCGCCTGGAGACCTTCGGTTTCGCAGTCATCGGTGAGCGCACAGTACCAGGCCGCCAGGTTCGCGTAGATATACGACTGCAGCGAGGCGGCGCCGATCCGCGTGGCGATCTCAAGTCCGGCCCGCGACACCTCGATCGCCCGCTTCGGCTCGACGGAGCTGTAGAGCACACCGAGGTTGGCGTAGGCGCGGCATGCGACGTCGAGCAAGCCCAGATCCTGTGCCGCGGCAAGACTCCGCTCGATGCGCTCGCGGGCGGCGACGAGTTGACCCGATCGCGCCAGCGCCACGCCGATCGTATTGGTGGCGTGTGCAATCGCGGCTGTCGCCGCCCTGCGGACCTGGGCCGCGTCCGAGGTCGTCTCCGTGAGCGCGCGCTCAGCCGATTGCACTGCGCGCTCGGCCCACTCGACCGCCTGGCGGTTGTCCCCGCTGCGAAAAGCGGCGAGCCCCATCTCCTGATACAGGTTCGCGGTTTCGATGTGCGCGGCCGAACCCGAAAGATCGTCGAGCGCGCACCGGTACGACGCCATCGCTGCTGAACGATCGCCGGCGTGCCAGAGGAGCGTGCCGGTCTTGCGGGCGATGCGCGCCCGATCGGCCGGCGTCTCTCCCGCTCGATAGGCGCGGGCAACGCCGTCGTAGTGCTCCTTTGCGGCGGCGCGATCGCCCTGCAGCGACAGGAGGTCGGCGAGCGTTTCCTGTACGGCCAGCCGCACTCCTGCCTGGCCGCTCGCATCCTTCAGCACCTCGAGGGCGCGGCGATAGTGCCGCACCGCTTCGTCAGTGGCATAGGCCGCGTGGGCCGCGTCGCCGGCCGCGATCAGCGCGCGGGCGGTTCGAGCTGGATCGGCCAGGCGGCCAGCACAGTAAAGATGATGCGCGATGCCCGAGGTGTACACCCGCGACTCGCAATCGAGCCGGCCCATCACATCGGCTACCCGCAGGTGGAGCCGCTGCCGTCGCGCTGGGGGAATCACGTCGGTCAACGCCTGGCAGGTCAACTGGTGGGCAAAGCGCCACGTGATGTCGCGACGCCCCGAGGGACCGCGCACGATGCGGGCCTGCTCGGCCTCGTCCAGCGCCGTGATCAACGTGTCGCCGTCGATTTCAGCGACCTCTTCGAGGAGGTCCGGATCGAAATGAGGGCCGATCACCGCCGCTGCTCTCAGAACCTGCTGTGTGTCGGACGACACGCGCTGCATCCTGCGCTCCAGCACGACGCGCACGGTGTCGGGGACCTCGACATCGTCGAGGTCGAGATCGCGCGCCCACTGGTGACGCGCATCGAACAGCCGGCCCTTTTCCTTCAAGTGCCGGAACAGTTCGACGACGAAGAACGGATTGCCGCCGGTATGTTCGGCGAATTTCTGCACGAGCCGGGCTGGAGGGTGTGGCTGGCCGAGCGCGGCAAGCGTCCCCATCACTTCGGCGTGCGTAAATGGGCGCAGCGCGATCGCGCGGGCGTGCCGCTGGGTGACGAGCTGATCGAGACCGGCCCTGATCGCCTGCGGGGTGAAACCTTCGCGTGTCTGGCCGCGCACCCGGCCCAGGAGGTTGTGAAACCTCCCCTTGCTTGCGGCCGCAGGCGGCTCCTCCCTTTCTCGGTACCCGGCTATGACGACGATTGGCAGATTCTCGAGATGCGGCGCCAGTTGGTGCGTCAGCTGCAGCGTCGCCTCGTCTGCCCACTGCAGGTCGTCGATGAAGATGGCGAGCGGCATGCACCGGCTACTGCGGGTGAGGAACTCCCGGACATTCGTGAAGAGGAACCGTTGCTGCAGCTGCGACGACAGCTCCAGCGGCGCCGCCATGTCGGGGAAGAGGTGATACAGCTCCGGCAGCAGCTTCGCGAGCTCCGGCGCGCTTGCCCCGACGGCCTGGCGAAATAGCGCCGTGGGCATCAGCCGGGAGGCTTCCTCGAGCACTTCGATGTACGGAATGAGCGCCGGCGTGCCCTCCTGCTGGTAACATCGGCCAACGAGCGTCTGATATTCGAGCCGCCGCGCAGCTGCCAGCGCTTCTTCTGCCAGTCGAGTCTTGCCGACGCCGGCGTCGCCGAGCAGCAGGATGAGGCTGCCCCGGCCGGACCTCGCCTGAGCGAGGCTCTGTAACAGTTGCGCTCGCTCGGCGTCGCGCCCGATCAGCCCCGCAGTCCGGCCGCTCGCCGGCCCGTCGAGGACCACCGGCGTCGCGAGCGTCGCTGCCGGAGACAGATCGACTGACAGGCGGCGCAGGGCGCTGCGGACGTCGCCGAAGGACTGCAGTCGCGCCGCAGGATCCTTCGCGAGCAGCCCCGCCAGCAGGGCATCGAGTGTTGACGGGATCGCCGGCTGCGGGCCGTGCAGCGTCGCGACTGGCTCGTCGAGTATGGCGACAAGCGTGTCATCGACTCTGGCGCGGACGAAGGGGTTTGTGCCGGAAACCAGCTCGTAGAGCACGATGCCGAACGAAAAAATATCGGATCGGCGATCCGCAGGCACACCGCGGACCTGTTCAGGCGCCATGTAGGCTGGCGTGCCCTGGATGATGCCCTCGGTCGCCGCAGTCATGATCGTCGCGGTCGGGCCCGCCGGGTCAGTCTGCGGCAGGCGGGCGGCCAACCCGAAATCCATGACCTTGACGTGGCCGTCCTCGGTGAGCATCACGTTCGCCGGCTTGAGGTCGCGGTGAACGACACGCCGCTTGTGCGCGGCCTCGAGCGCCTCTGCGATTTCTTCTGCCACGTGCAGCGCCTCGCCGAGCGGCAGCGGCCCGGCCAGCAGCCGCCGTTCGAGCGACTCGCCGCGGACGTACTCCATGGCGATGCACGGGCGTGCGTCGAGTGCCGTGACCTCGTAAATCGAGCAGATGAAGGGATGATCGAGAGCGGCGGCGGCACGCGCTTCGCCGAGCAACTGTTCCAGCGCGTCGGTCTCGGCGGTCGCAGCGACGAACTTGAGCGCGACCTGGCGGTCGAGCATCACATCATCCGCGAGGCAGACCTCGCCCATGCCTCCGCGGCCGATGATTTCGACGATCCGATAGCGGGGCCCGGTCGGGGCGCTGAAGGCCATTGATAAGTGCGGCTAGGACATTCTAACGACATCAAAGGAATAGAACTCCTCATGGATGGTGGGCTGGTCGACTGTAGAAACAAAGCGCAAGCGTCAACCTGTCTTGCCTGGACGAGACAATGGCGAGCGACAGGAGGCCGTCACTGTCGCTATGTTATCGTCGACTCAAGCGAATGTGCGGCTCCCTCGGGCCGCTCGAGTCAGCGAGTGTCTGCAGGCTCTCTCGCGTGCGAGGTCGCATGAGCAGCAGCGAAACCGAATCCGCGCCTGACGGGCGCTCGGTCTTCTCCGCGCTCGGCGTGTACGCCGAGCGGCGCGCGCTGGTCATGATGGCGCTTGGATTTTCGGCCGGTCTGCCCTATTTTCTCATCTTCGACACGCTGTCAGCCTGGTTGCGCGCTTCGGGCCTCTCGCTCGAAGTGATCGGCTTCTTCAGCCTGGTCACACTGGTCTCAACCTTCAAGTTTCTCTGGGCGCCGTTCATCGACCGCGCGCCGGTACCCGTGCTCGCCGGGTGGTTGGGGCATCGTCGGTCGTGGATGCTGGTGTGCCAGGGCCTCATCATGCTTGGACTCTGGCTTGTGGCGGGCTCCAATCCTTCACGCAGCCTCGGAACGATCGCGGTCTTTGCGGTCCTCGTCGGCTTTTCATCGGCCACCCAGGACATCGCCATCGACGCCTGGCGCATCGAAGCGGCGGAAACATTCAAGCAGGGCGCCATGGCGGCCGCCTATCAATGGGGTTACAGGGTGGCGATCATCGTCGCGGGCGCGGTGCCGCTGCTGCTCGCCGAAGCCTACGGCTGGAATTTCTCCTATGCCGTGATGGCGGCGCTGATGACGGTGGGCGTCCTGGCGGTGCTGGCGGCGCCGCGCGAGGAGCGCCACGCCATCCGCCCGATCCAGACCGAAGGCATTCAACCCGCCCCGGCCCGTGAGGCGTTGGAATGGGTCGCCCGCCTCGCGATTCTCGCGGCAGGCGCGCTCGTTCTGGGCTCGGGTCTCGCTGCCAATGCCGGCGTTCTCGCTGGCGTGCTCAGCGCCGGCGGCGCAACCGGCGCACGGGACGCCGTGCTGTCCGCCTGGGCGTCGGAGGCTCGCGCGTCTGGGTCCATCTGGCCGCCGTCGTGTTGGGGTTCGGCGTGATCGTTCTTGCCGCGCTCCCGCTTCCCGGTGCGCGCACGCGGCCCGGTGTCTATCTCTCCTCGGCGCTCGCCGATCCGCTGCGCGATTTCTTCGCGCGCTACCGCTCCGCCGGCGGGCTGATTCTCTCGCTGATCTGCCTCTACCGCATCCCGGACTTCGTGCTGAACATCATGAATCCGTTCTATCTCGACCTGGGGTACAGCCTGGTCGAGATCGCCGAGGTGCGGAAGATTTTCGGCGTCGGCATGACGATGTTCGGCGTCTTCGCCGGGGGCGTGGCGGTGGCGCGCTACGGACTCCTGCGCGCGATGGTCATTGGCGCGTTCGCGGGGCCGTTGAGCAATCTCCTGTTCATATGGCTCGCCATGCAAGGCCACAGCCTTTTCGCGCTCTTCGCCGCCATCGGCCTCGACAACGTCGCGGGCGGCTTCGCGGGCACGTGCCTGATCGCCTACATGTCGAGTTTGACGTCGGCCGGGTTCACCGCCACGCAATACGCGCTCTTTTCCTCCCTCTACGCGATTCCCGGCCGCCTGATCGCGTCGCAATCGGGCCGCATCGTCGAGGGTGCCGCGCGACTCGCTGATGCGGGCGGCGTTCTCTCGGGTCTGAAGGGTTTCTTTGCGGGCCAGGCGCCGGAGAAATTTCGCCACCGCCCTCGAGCGATCGGGCGTCACGCCCGCTGCTCTGGGCACCGGCTATGTGGTGTTCTTTGCGTATTCTGCGCTCATCGGCGTGTTCGCCGTGGTGCTCTCCTTTGCCGTGCAGCGCCGGCATCAGCCGGAGCAGTGACAATAAGGGCCGGGCGAATCGGCCACTCGATCGGCCCGATGAGTCGGCGCCGGTTCAGCGCGACGAGACGCGGTCGATCGACGTTCTTTTGCGGGAAATTGGCAATTCGCCACCCGCAACGGATTGGACGACGAGTTGACATACGTATGTCAACTCGTGCATGCTGTGATGCATGAGAACGACTGTTCGCTTGGATGAAGGACTCCTGCGCGAAGCGAAAGCCGAGGCTTCGCGAAGAGGCGAGACGGTCACGGCGCTGATCGAGCGCGGGCTGAGGCTGGTGCTTGCGGGAGGTCGTGCCAGAGGGCGCCGTGCCCGCATCACGCTACCAGTATCACGAGCCACCGGCGGCACGCATCCTGGCGTCGACCTCAACGACTCGAGCGCCGTCATGGACCGGCTCGACGGGCGTTCGTGATTCTGCCCGACGTCAACGTCCTCCTGTACGCCTTCCGCCGCGACGCCGAGCGTCACGACGACTATCGCTCGTGGCTCGACACGGTCGTCAACGGCGAGGCCGCCTACGGCATATCGCCGCAGGTATTGGCATCGGTCATTCGCATCGCCACACACCGTCGCATCTACGTGCATCCGAGTACAACGCCCGAGGCGCTGGCCTTCTGCGATGCGATTCTTCAGCCCGAACACTGCACCGTCGTCCAGCCGGGCGCCCGCCACTGGGGTATTTTCACGGACCTCTGTAAGAAGTCCCGTGCGACGGGGAACCTGGTGCAGGATGCGTGGCTCGCCGCGTTGGCCATCGAATCGGGGTGCGAGTGGGTCACGACCGATCGCGACTATGCCCGGTTTCCAGGTCTCCGCTGGCGGGAGCCGTTCTGAGCCCGGTGGCCGAGGCCGGTTCAACTCGATGCCTGGGACGTTGCTGTACCCTACCTAATAACTGATTTGTCGATCTCCAGGTCGATAATCGGCTTCTGAAAGAGCATCTGGCTGGGTTGGATGTATCGGCGCTGATGCTGTTTCTAAAACCGCGAGCGGCCGTCGAGAACCCCGGCCGCGATCGTCGGCGGTTTCGACGAGCAGCGATTCGGCCTTATGAGTGGTAGCGGCAGTCTGGTCAGGCCGCGCCGTTCGTACCGGTGATGCAGCCCGCCGACCTGCGGGATCGCCACCACGCGACCATCCGGCGCCGCGATCGGACGAGGGATCGGCGCGTCCTTATTCAGCGACAGGTGCGTGCGTGAATGCTCGTTGTAGGCGCAATACAGGTTCATCAGCCGCTGCAATCCGGTCGCGCTCAACACGATGACATGATCGAGACACTCGCGCCGCACCGAACCGATGAACCGTTCGACGTACGCGTTCTGCCACGGCGAGCGCGGGGCCGTGAGGACTTCTTCAATTCCCATGGCCTTCGCGGTGTTCGCCCAACCGGCGAAGGCGTGATCGCGATCCCGGATGACATATCGAGGCGCCTCGTCCCAAGGGAACGCCTCGCGGAGCTGTTGGCTGGTCCACGCCGCCGTCGGATGTTCAGTCACCGCGACGCGGACAATTCGACGCCGCGCGTGAGCCAGGATCACCAGAACGAACAAGAGCCGGCCTGTCGCAGTCGCCACCACGAAGAAATCCGCGGCCACGATTTGTCCGATGTGATTCGCCAAGAACGTGCGCCACGTCTGTGACGGAGGACGGCGACGATGGACGATGTATTTCGCCACCGTGGACTGGCTGACCTCGATCCCGAGTTTCAGCAATTCGCCGTGGATGCGCGGGGCGCCCCACCGAGGATTCGCGGCAGACATGCTCCGAATCAGGGCTCGGACGTCGGGAGGGACCGACGATCGCCCGATTCGACCGACGACTCTTCCAGCTCCAGAACAGGCGGAAGGCGCGACGATGCCAGGCAACGACGGTCTCCGGCTTGACAATGACGATGGCCGCGCGCCAGCCGTTCCAGACACGAGACAGCCAGATCCACAACAAGCGGTCCGCTCGAGCGAGCCGGACCGCTGAGGCCGCGACCGGTTCAGCACCTGCAGCGGTGCCGCAACGCGAGGACCTCAAGGTGTAACGCGGCACGTGAGCGCACGCAGCTCCGTACAGTCAGCAGAAGCGACACGAGGACGGACATCATCGGCGAGAAGCGTATCCGCGGGAGGGGTGGAACATCAACGCTGGCAGCAAGTACCGGCTTTTCAATACCCACAGAGGCACGAGCGAACGAATACGTATTGGCCGACGTCGTCAGAGCGCCGATGCGAGAGGCACCTGTGCCTGAACCGTCCAGATCACGACAACGTGTCGAGAGAGTTTTGAACCTTGCGCTGTGCTGGTGTCGTGCGGTACCGTGCGACGGATAGCGAGCCTGGGGATGAAATGTCATGGCCTCGCCGCTCGATACACAATTCACAGGCGCGCACGCTCGCCTGGTCGCTATGTCCGGTCCGATAAGCGGCGAAGTCCGCCCGTTGACGGCGAATGGCGCCAGGATCGGGCGCGATTTTTCGAACGATATCTGTCTCCCGGATCTGGCGCTGTCGCGCACGCATTGCACGATCGGCACGCCCGACGGCACATGGTGCACGTGCGATTTCCAGAGGTCGAACGGCACGTTCGTCAATGGCGTGCAGGTGACGGATCATCAGTTGAACGACCGCGACCGAATAACGCTCGGGGAATCGGTTTTCCTGTTCGTCCTGAACGCGCATCCCCCGACGATTCCGCCGCTGCTCGAACGTCCGATCGAGCCCGCCACACGGCTACCCGTCGACGACGCGATCTATCTCCGTCACGTAGCGGAGTCGCCGGCGACCGCGCGTGCGGCGCATGCTCTCCGGGCGCTGCTCCACGTCAGCACCACTTTGAACCGGATCACGACTGCGGACGAACTCTACGGGCAATTGCTGCACCCCCTCGCTGAGTCGTTGCCTGCTGAGCAGGTGGCACTTGTGATAGTCGGCGGCGACGGCGACATCGGCCACGAGCGTGGCGCCTTCACGGGAGCGATGACCGAGAAGAAAGGAAACCTCGAGGTTGCCGACGGCGGCACTGTTTTCCTCGACGAGGTTGGCGCGCTCGCGCTCGCGCTCCAGAGCAAGCTGTTACGTGCGCTCGATCTCCGCGAGTTCGAGCGGGTCGGGGGCACTCGTCCAGTGCGCGTGGACATCCGCGTCATCTCCGCAACGAACCGTCGATTGCCCGATGACGTCGCGGCGGGTCGATATCTGACCGCGTACGACTGGCCTGGCAACATTCAGGAGCTCGAGAACACAATCGAGCGGGCGATTGTGCTGGGGATTTCAGACTACATTGAGCGTGATGGCCTGCTGGATGCGCTCCTTCAGCGTCCCGCGTCAGGTGATGTGGAAGGTTCGCGGTTCCACGACGCCGTTCGCCAAGCGAAGGTGGGTGTCATTGTCAAGGCCGTCCGTGAGGGGCATCACAGCTACACGGAGGCGGCGCGCCTGCTTGTCCTGCCCCCTAATTATCTGCATCGTTTGATTCGAACCCTCGACATGAAGTCGATTCTCGAACCGGACCGCTGATGGCCCTCGCCCCTGGAATGCGTCTCGGTCCGTACGAAATCGTTGCTCCGGTTGGAGCCGGTGGAATGGGTGAAGTGTATCGAGCCCGGGACGCGCGCCTCGGTCGGATCGTCGCGATTAAGGTGATCGGTGCGACGCATGGAAACCATCCCGAGATGCGGCGGCGGTTTCAAGCCGAGGCGCGGCTGGCTGCGCAACTTGACCATCCCAGAATCGGTGCGATCTTCGACGTCGGTCATGAAGATGGTGTCGATTACTTCGTGATGGAGTTTATCGAGGGCAGGACGCTTGCCGACAGGATCGACGGTAAACCGCTGCCGTTCGCGGAGTTGATCGGTTATGCCATTGAGATTGCAGCCGGCCTCGCCTATGCGCACGGCCGCGGTGTCGAGCATCACGACCTGAAGCCGGCGAACGTGCTGTTGACGTCAAGCGGGGTCAAGGTCATCGACTTCGGTCTCGCGAAGCTCCGGCAGAGCGAGCGACGTCCTTCCGATCGTACTGCGGCGATGAAGACATTGCCGCTGCGAACAACCGAGCCTGGGTTTGTGCCGGGCACGGCCGGGTACCTGCCGCCGGAACTGCTGCAAGGCCAGCCGGGGGATCATCGCAGCGACATTTTCACGTTCGGTGTGGTCCTGTATGAGATGGCCGCAGGGCGGCCAGCGTTCGACGGACCGACGCCCGCGGATCTCATGGCCGCAATCCTGACGGCCGATCCGCCGCCACTGGCCGGCCTCGAGCCCGCGTTCGCAGACGTCGACTGGGTCATCAGGCGGTGTTTGCGAAAGGTGCCGAACGAACGCTGGCAGTCGATGGCTGACGTCGAAGCCGTGCTCAAACGGATCGCCACTACGTCCAAGGCTCAGCCGGGCAACGAGCGTGCAATGAATCCTCAAGCACCTGGGCTTCGTAAAGGCGGCGCGCACGGTCTTTTCCTCCCCGCGCCCGCGCTCGCGCTTGCGCTTGCCCTGGCGGCCGGCGCCGCTTGGACGGTCTCTAGGCGCTCGCGCGAATCCACGCCGATGGCGCCGGTGACCTTTTCCGTGTACGCACCGCAGGACGGGTCGTTTACACCAACCGAGGGAGCACGGCAGACGGCGCAGCTTGCGGTCGCGCCCGACGGCCGCTCAGTCGCGTTCGTCGCTGCAGGCCCTGATGGTGTGTCGCGCGTATGGCTTCGCACGCTCGACGCGGTCGCTGCGCGGCCGCTGCAAGGCACTGAAGAAGCATCGTACCCGTTCTGGTCCCCCGACTCGAAGTCGCTAGGGTTCTTCGCAGACGGCTACGTGCGGCGGATCGATCTCGCCGGCGGACCACCGCGCATCCTTGCGGCGGCGGCACACGGAAGGGGCGGAGCATGGAGCGTCGATGGGCAGATTCTCTTCTCCCCAGCTACCAGCGGACCGATCCAACGGGTAGGGGCGAACGGCGGGAGTACTGTTGACGCGACACGGCTGGCGAACGACCGCGGCGAAACGTCGCATCGCTGGCCGGTCTTCCTGCCTGATGGCCGGCACTTCTTGTATTACGCGAACGGCACGGCCGAAGCTCACGAGGGAATCTATCTCGCGTCCCTGGACAACCCGCAGTCAAAATTCGTGTTCAAGACCCACTATGGTGTAGCGTTCCTGCCGCCCAATCGCGTGCTGTTCCTGGCGGACGAAACGCTCGTAGCACGCGCGTTCGACGTCGATCGCGGCGAGGCGGTTGGCGACCCCGTACTCGTGGCCGAGCACGTCGGGGGATCGAGTAATTTCTACGGTGCGTTCTCGGTTTCGCGCGACGGTGTCATTGCGTTCGCCAGGGCCCCAGCGACATCCGACCTGGGCTGGGTTGATCGCGACGGTCGGACACTCGAGACCGCGTCAAGCGCGCGACAGCACGCCGATTTCCGACTGTCGCCTGACGGTCGGCTGCTCGCCGCCTCCGAAGTCGAGGCGAGCAGCGGCCAATCCGATCTCTACGTCCTCGATTTTTCGCGCGGCACCCGTGAACGAGCCACTTCAGCACGTCACGACGATGTATCGCCGGTGTGGGCGCCAGATGCAAAACGGCTCGTATTCAGCTCCAACCGCCAACTTGTTCACGACTTATTCATGAAAGAGATGTTCGGCACCTCTGCCGAACAGCCGTTGTACACGTCTCGAACCGCAAAGTATCCGACAAGCTGGTCTCATGATGGCCAATGGATCGCGTTTCACACGACTAACGAGGAAACACGCTGGGACGTGGGGGTCGTGCGAACAACGGGTGGGGCGCTTCCAAGTGTCTCAATGCTAATGCGCTCGCCATTCAACGAACGACAGGCGCAGTTCTCGCCCGACGGAGCATGGGTGGCGTATACCTCGGATGAATCAAAGCGGGATGAGGTTTACGTGCAGTCGTTCCAAAACCGGCCAGAGCGCCGGCAGATGTCGGTGAACGGCGGCCACGATCCACACTGGCGGGCCGACGGTCGAGAACTGTTTTACGTCTCCATCGATGGATATCTGATGGCGGTGGCACTTCGACAGCCTCTGCCAGCCACACAGGGCGATCGTCCGCACCGTTTGTTCCGCCTCGATGATAAGAGCGCGGCGCGGCCGCCTTACTTGAGCGGCTATGATGTGTCTCCGGACGGACGCCGGTTTCTTGTCCGCACAGCGAATCAGGACGCGCGCTCTCTTCCGCTAACGGTCATCCTGAATCCAGCGATAGCGGCTCATTAACCGTGGCACCATCAAAACTCAGCTGTGGTTCGGCACCGCCCCAGGCCTTTGACAGGTCCTGGATAGCGCGTTCCGACCGATCACCGGGCTCGTGCTCGACCCACGACGGTACGTTCGTGTCAATGCGACCCAAGAGCGCACCTGAACCGGCGGCGTTCAGGTGCGCTCCGGTTCGCGCGCATCATCGAAAGGTTTCGCGCGAGACGCTCTTCGAGCTGCCCACACCGCCCTCAGCATTCTGAATCGATTTTCCGACAATCGTCCCGCTCACCGCGGCGGCGTTATATTCCCACGTGCCTTTCTCGCGAGCGCGGTAGTCCGGCCGCTTCGATTCGTACGTGCCGTCGTATCGATCGCTCACGTCCGGGTTGATCGTCCAGGTGAGATCGACGCGGCCGCTCGCGCCGTAGAAGTAGAAGTTCGGGTCGTCGCTTAGATCGGTGCGGACCTTTGCGGTTTTGTGCGACACCTTGAAGTCGGCGTTCGCAATGCGTCCGTTACCGTATGTCAGGTAGTCTTCGACGCAGTAGTCATAGACGTAGTATTCGATGTACGTCTCGGGTACCGGCCGTTGTTTTGTTCCGCGAGATGGAGACCGACATCCAGGCGCAGCTGCCGTCGTACGCCCCGAGATTCGCGGTCTCACCGTTGAAGACCGCCTTCGTCTGCTCGGCGTACACGAACGGGGCAGTGGCGAGAGCGACGAGGGTGGCGAGGAGTGCGGTATGGACAGACGTAAGGCGGCGGCTCTGTGCGGTCATGATGCCTCCAAGAGTGGATGTGCGCGAAATGCGCGACGCACGATGGAAGGCAAAACAGCGCGCCGTTCTGTGTCCGCCATGCCGAACAACCGTAAGGTGTTGCAAGGCCGCAGGATGCGACAAAGGCCACGGCACGAACGTGGACTGCGAGCGCGCGCTTTTCTATCCGGTTGGATAGCTTTCTGAATGAAAAGGATAGATATCGGCACGCGTTTCGGGCGATCGGTGCGTCGAGCCGGTCGGCTGTGCTACCAAAAAGACTATCCGGAGGCCAAGCCGGCAGTCAGTTGTCAGTTCTCGCTGCGCCGATCGGCCAACTCTGACGTCGTCCGACCCGCGTCGATTGGTCAGTGCGGCCTGACGCCGTCGCGGAAGTCATCTTGGGCGGGTCGACAGCATGCGCGGGGACGCGACCACGGTCACGACTCACGGGAGATCGAAACGACTGACGTGCCGCCGTGCCAGTAGGGCTGTGGCGGGGGAAGCCGATTCACGACGCTCGAGTGCGTCGTTGGGGGCACAATGCGCGCTCAGGCCGCGCGTCGTTCGTAACGATGATGGAGTCCACCGACTTCCGAGATCGCCACGACGGTGCCGTCTTCCGGCGGCATCACCAGACGAGGGATCGGCGTGTCTTTGTTTAGCGACAGATACGTACGCGACCGCTCATGGTACGAACAATAGCGTGGTCATCAACCGGTGCAGACCGGCTTCGTTGAACACGATCACGTGATCGAAACATTCGCGACGAGCGGACCCAATAAATCGCTCGACGAAGGCATTTTGCCAAGGCGCCCGCGGGGCCTGTCAGCACTTCGTCGATTCCCATCGCCTTCGCCGTGGCCTCCACGCGATCGAATGCATGATCGCGATCGTGAAGCAGGTAGCGCGGCGCCTCGTGCCATGGGAACGCCTCGCGTAGTTGTTGGGCGGTCCACGCCGCCGTCGGATGGGCGGTGACTGCGATGTGCCGGATGCGTCGCCGATCGTGGGCGAGGAGCACCAGGACGAACAAGAGCGGTAGGTCACCGTCGGGACGACGAAGAAATCGGCCGCCACGATCTGGCCGAGGTGATTCCGCAAGAACGTGCGCCAGGTCTGGGATGGCGGCTGGCGTCGGCGACCCATGTATTTCGCGACCGTCGCCTGACAGACGTCGATCCCCATTTCAACAGTTCGCCATGAATCCGCGGGCGCCCCAACGTGGGTTCGCCTGCGCCATCGCGCGAATCAACGTCCGGACGTCGCCGGCACGTCGGTCGTCCGATGCGGTGCCGGCTCTTCCAGTCTACCAGAGCCGGAAGCCCCGTCGATGCCAGGCGATGACGGTCTCAGGCTTGACGAGGACGAGCGCCGTTCGCCATCCAGTCCAGATCCGCGAGAGCATGACCCAGAGGCACCGGTCGCTCGTCGCCAGCCGCAGCCGCCGCGGTCGAGCGCGTTGCAGCACCTGCAGTTGGTGCCGCAACGCCAGGATTTCGAGCTGAAGTGCGGCGCGCGAATGCGCCCATGTTCGCAGGGTTTGAAGGACGGACAGCAACACCGACATCATCGCCCAGAAGCCTACCTGCGGTCGGCCGCAACATCAACGCCCGCAACAAGAACGGGCTTTTCAATAACAACAGCTAGCCGCCCTGCAGCACTTTTCAGCCTGGCGGCCGGAATCTCCCCGCTGGTCCTAGTGCGCATCGTTACCAGCGAACACGCCTGTTTATGCGGCTTCTCGGATCAACCAGTTGCGGAGATCGTCCAGTGCGGCGAGCCAGCTCCGTAAGTACCAATAAAATCAATAGCTTACGGGCGCGCATTTCCCGCGATCACTTAAGCCCCATTCTCTCAGCGAGTTGCGTGGGATGGGCCGCACTGGACGATGTCCGCAACTGGGTCGTGGCACGTTGCTCGAGCGCCACGCGCGCCAGCTACTCAGCGCGGGTTTGGCTACCGAGGTGCGCTCGTAACCACTGTCAGCGTTAGCTTGCCTGGACATCTCCCACGAATCGTTGGCGGCGTAGTCATAGAGCCCGCGATCGTCACGTCTCCGCTATAGACTTCCTCGGATAACGCAACAACTGTCGATGCCCTGATCCTCGACACGTGCTGCGCCGCTTCATTGCGAGTCGAACGGCAAGAGCTCAGATGAAGGCATCCGCCTTGTTCGGCGCTGGTTGGGAAGACGACTCGCTGGAGGTGTTGTGGCGAGACGCCGGCCGCGTCTTCTGCAGACTATGGCGGGATGACGCTGAGGGCCAGACGCACGCGTTCATACCCATCAATTCGGGCGCTGCGCATCCGACTCTCGCGAGCGTCAATCGTCTCACGCACGAATACGGACTTCAGCGCTACCTGGATAGTGCCTGGGCGTTGCGGCCATTGGAACTCGTCCGCGAGCGCGGGCAGACGATGCTCGTGGTCGACTACACAGGCGGCGAGCCTCTCGATCGCCTCGTCCGGCAGCCGATGGAGATCGGAGCGTTCCTCCGAATCGCCGCGGCGCTGTCCGGCGCAGTCGGGCAGCTCCACGGATGTGGGCTGATTCACAAGGATCTCAAGCCTGCCAATGTGCTCGTCGACTCCGCCACTGGCCGCGTTCAGCTCGCCGGATTTGGCATCGCATCGCGCCTCCCGCGCGAGCGCCAGGCGCCAGAGCCTCCCGAGTTCATCGCCGGAACGCTCGCCTACATGGCGCCCGAGCAGACAGGACGCGTGAACCGCTCGATTGATTCCCGCAGCGACCTGTACTCACTTGGCGTCACGTTCTACGAGATGCTGACCGGCGTCCTGCCGTTCGCGGCTTCCGATCCGATGGAATGGGTGCACTGTCACATCGCGAGGCAACCGGCCGCACCCAGCGAGCGACTCAAGAGCGTGCCGGCCGCGGTCTCCGCGATCACGATGAAGCTCCTCTCGAAGACCGCCGAGGAGCGGTATCAGACTGCGGCGGGAGTTGAACGCGATCTACGGCGCTGCCTGTCGCAATGGGAATCTCAGGGAGCCATCGACGGTTTTTGCTGCCGGCGCGGATGACACTCCGGATCGCCTCGTGATTCCCGAGAAGCTGTACGGGCGGGACCACGAGCTCGACACGCTGCTCACGGCGTTCGATCGCATCGTCGCGGGCGGGCGGCCGGAGCTCGTGCTCGTTTCCGGATACTCTGGCATCGGCAAGTCCGCGGTTGTCAACGAGCTCCACAAGCCGCTCGTCCCTCCACGCGGCCTGTTTGCATCGGGCAAGTTCGACCAGTACAAGCGCGACATCCCGTATGCGACGCTGGCGCAGGCATTTCAAAGCCTCGTCCGGCCGCTCCTCAGCAAGAACGAAGACGACTTGCACACGTGGCGCGACGCGCTTCGTGAAGCGCTGGAGCCAAACGGGCGGCTGATCATCGATCTCGTCCCCGAGTTGAAGCACGTCATTGGTGAACAACCACCGGTCCCCGAGCTGCCGCCGCAGGAAGCGCAGAGACGATTTCAGTTGGTGTTTCGCCGCTTCATCAGCGTCTTCGCGCGACCGGAGCATCCGCTGGCGCTCTTCCTCGACGACTTGCAGTGGCTGGACGCAGCGACGCTCGATCTGCTCGAAGACTTGTTGACCCAGACCGATCTGCAGCACCTGCTGCTCATCGGCGCGTATCGGGACAATGAGGTCAATGCCACGCACCCGCTGGTGCGCAAGCTCGATGCGATCCGTCAGGCCGGTGCGGCCGTGCAGGACATCGTTCTCACACCGCTCGGGCGCGACGATTTGGGCCAACTGCTGGCGGACTCTCTTCACTGCGAACCGGAGCGCGCCACGCCGCTCGCGGAACTGATTCACGAGAAGACAACGGGCAACCCGTTTTTCACGATTCAATTCATTTCTGCTCTGGCCGACGAGGGCCTGCTTTCATTCGATTATCGCGAGCGGCGTTGGGTCTGGGACCTCAGCCGCATTCACGCCAAAGGCTTTACGGACAATATCGTCGAACTGATGGTCGGGAAGTTGAATCGCCTGCCGGCAGAGACCCAGGAGGCGCTCCAGCAGTTCGCCTGCATGGGCAACAGCGCAGAGTTCGAGATGCTTCGGATGGTGTATCCGGGTTCGGTCGAGGGCATGCATGACGATCTGTGGGAGGCCGTGCGGTCCGGTCTCATCTTTCGAGGGGACGATTCGTACCGATTCCTGCACGACCGCGTGCAGGAAGCCGCGTACTCCCTGATCCCGAAAGACCTGCGCGCCGAGGCTCACCTGCGCATCGGCATGCTGCTCGCCGCGCACACACCTCCAGCGAAACGCGAAGAAGCCATCTTCGAGATCGTCAATCAACTCAATCGCGGCTCGCACCTCATCGCCTCGGTCGAAGAGCGCGAGCGGGTCGCAGACCTGAATCTGATCGCCGGCAAGCGCGCGAAGTCAGCGACCGCATACGACGCCGCACTCAAGTACCTCAGAGCCGGCAGCGCTCTCCTGACGGAGGAGACCTGGCAGCGTAACTACGAGCTCGTGTTCTCGATCGAGCACCTGATGGCCGAGTGCGAAATGCTGACGGCAGAGATGGTCGTCGCGGAAGATCGCATGCTGCGACTCTCGCAGCGTGCGAGAAACCGCCACGACTTCTGTGTCATGACGCGCTTGCGGCTCACGCTTTACACCAATTGGGACAAAAGCGACCGCGCACTCGACGTCTTCCTGGAGTGGCTCCGCCGCGACGGCACCGACTGGTCGAGACATCCGACCCGCGAAGATGCGATGCGCGAGTACGCACGGATCTGGACGCTGCTCGGCAGTCGGCAAATTGAAGACCTCGTGGACTTGCCACTGATTACGGACCCCGAGGTCCTGGACACGCTGGACGTCTTCTCGGATGCCGTGACACCGTCCTTCTTCTTCGATGAACACCTCTCATCACTCGTGGTCTGCCGCCTGGTTAGCCTGAGCCTCGAATACGGCAACTGTGACGCGTCGTGTTACGGCTATGCCTGGTTGGGCTTTCTTGCCGGGCCGCGCTTTGGCAACCTTAGAGACGGATATCGGTTCGGCCAGCTTGGATATGACCTGGTCGAGAAACGTGGCCTGACGCGTTATCAGGCGCGAACCTACTTGTCCGTGGGCGCGCTCGTGATGCCGTGGACGAAACACCCGGCCAGCGGCCAGGACCTGGTGCGCCGGGCGTTCGACGCCTTCTATCGGGCCGGCGACCTGGCGTTTGCGGGTTACTGCTTCACCACATCGATTCGCGCTCAGCCTGGCGGTCGGAGCGCCTCTCGCGGAAGTCCAGGCGGAAGCCGAACGCGGCCTGGCTTTTTCCCGCAAGGCCCAACTAAGTGTTGTGAATGGCATCCTCAGCACCCAGCTTGGGCTGACACGGACGCTCCGCGGACTCACCGCGACCTTCGGGCGGCTGGATCACGAGGGATACGACGAGCGTGATACTGAGCTCCATCTGGCCAGCAACCGCAATTTGGGGTTTGTCGAATGTTTCTATTGGATCCGCAAGTTGCAGGCACGATTTCTTGCCGGGGACTACTCATCTGCGGTTGACGCCGCGCTGAACGCGCAACCTCTCCTTTGGAACACGCCGTCAAACTTCGAAACCGTCGAATTTCACCTCTACGGTGCGCTCGCGCATGCGGCAGCCCACGATGTTGCCTCTGGCGACCAGAGGCGGCAACACTTCGAGGCTCTCGTCGGTCACCACCAGCAGCTCGACGTGTGGGCCCAGCACAACCCGGTCACCTTTGAGAATTGCGCAGCGATCGTGGGTGCGGAAATCGCCCGGATTGAAGGCCGCGTGCTCGACGCTCAAGACCTCTATGAGAAAGCCGTGCGTTCGGCGCACACCCAGGGCTTTGTCCACAATGAGGCGATCGCCAACGAGCGGGCCGGATGCTTTTACGCGGCGCGCGGCTTCGAGAAAATTGCGGCGACCTACCTGCGGGATGCCCGCTACTGCTATCGCCGCTGGGGCGCGGACGCAAAGGTTCGACAACTCGAGCAGCTCTATCCGCAGATCGGAGCCGAGGAGTCGATCGCCGATGCGACCGCGACGATCCAGACACCCGTCGAGCACCTCGATCTAGCGACCGTGATCAAGGTGTCCGAAGCGGTTTCTGGTGAGATCGTGTTTGAGAGGCTGATCGACGCGCTGATGCGCGCAGCCATTGAGCACGCGGGCGCCGAAAGAGGTCTCCTGATTCTTCCTCGAGCAGACGACTACCAAATTGAGGCGGAGGCAACAACCAGTACCGATGACGTGAACGTCGTCTTGCGCCAGGCGAGCATCACGGCCGCAGATTTGCCGAGCTCGATTCTTCATTACGTTCTCCGGACGAAGGAAAGCGTTCTCCTGCACGATGCGTCCGGGCAGAACCCATTCGCAGCCGACGAGTACATTCGGGGGCACTCCGCACGGTCTGTGCTCTGCCTACCGCTCCTCAAGCAGACGAGACTGGTGGGGCTGCTGTACCTCGAAAACAGCCTCACCCCGCACGCTTTCACGCCCGCCCGAATGGCCATCCTCAGGCTGCTTGCATCGGAGGCGGCGACCTCACTCGAGAACACGCGTCTTTATGGCGACCTCCAAGAGCGCGAAGCGCGGGTTCGACGGTTGGTTGATTCCAACATCGTTGGGGTGCTCATCTGGAATTTCGATGGGCAGATTCTCGAGGCCAATGATGCATTTCTCGGCATGTTGCAATACGGTCGTGAAGATCTCGTCTCCGGTGGTGTGCGCTGGACCGATCTGACGCCCGCTGAATGGCGCGAGCAAGATGAACGCGCGATTGCGGATCTCAAGTCGACTGGGACGGTTCAACCCTACGAGAAGGAGTTTCTCCGGAAAGATGGCAGTCGCGTCCCAGTGCTGATGGGCGGTGCGCTGTTTGACGCACGCGGGAACGATGGCGTCGCGTTTGCGTTCGATCTGAGCGAACAAAAGCAGGCTGACGCAGAGATCCGGGCGCTCAAGGATCAGCTCTATCGGGAAAACCTGGCGCTGCGCGACGAGGTCGACCGCGTTCTGATGTTTGAGGAAATTGTCGGTTCCTCCAAGGCGTTGAAGACCGCGCTGTCGCGGATTGCCAAGGTGGCTCCCACGGACTCGACGGTGTTCATCACGGGCGAAACCGGCACCGGCAAGGAACTCATCGCCCGCGCCGTCCACAAACGATCACGGAGGTCTGGGCGTGCCTTCGTCAGCGTGAACTGTGCGGCACTTGCGCCAACGCTGATCTCCTCAGAACTGTTCGGCCACGAGAGAGGCGCGTTCACGGGCGCCACCCAACGGCGGCTTGGGCGTTTCGAACTGGCTGATGGCGGCACGATCTTCCTGGACGAAGTGGGCGAGCTGCTGCCTGAGACTCAGGTCGCGCTGTTGCGAGTCCTGCAAGAACGGGAATTCGAGCGGGTCGGAGGCACGCAGCCGATCCGCATTGACGTGCGTGTCATCGCCGCGACCAATCGTGATCTCGGCGCCGCGGTGGCGAACGGAAGCTTCCGACAGGACCTGTTCTATCGGCTCAACGTGTTCCCCATCGAGGTGCCGCCCCTTCGAGAACGCCAGGACGACATCTTGATGCTCGTCGAATACTTCGTGCACCGCTACGCCACCCGGGCGGGCAAGACCATCCGCTCGATCGACAAGAAGACGCTGGATTTGCTGCAGGCCTACGACTGGCCAGGCAACATCCGTGAGCTGCAGAACGTGATCGAGCGGTCCGTGATTCTGAGCTCCAGCGAGGTGTTTGCCGTCGACGAGTCGTGGCTGTCGAAACAATCGGTGCGAACACGACCCCGGGTTGCGGCGTTGGCCCCGGCTCTAAGCGCGCTCCGTAGCGAGCGGGAGACCATCGAAGCGGCGCTCGCCGAGTGCCGGGGCCGAGTCGGCGGGCCGTCGGGAGCGGCGGCGAAGCTCGGAGTTCCACCATCCACGCTCGACCATCGCATCAAGGCGCTGAACATCGAGAAAGCGCGATTCAAGTTCCGCTGAAGTCCCGCCAGTAATCACCAAACGCCGCCAGATCGGCCAAATCCGCCAGATCGGCCAAATCGGCCAGATCAACCAGTCGCAATCAACTCGACCTGCGTTTTTGCTGGCTTTTCTGCGGACGCGGCTGGCGTTCGGCTTGCCAAGAGGGTATCCGGGCAGCAGGACTCGCGACCATGACGTGCAGAATCGACCGAATGTTGATTGAACAGGGTGTCGTTCTTCGCATCAGCGGTCGGATCGCCGGGGAAGACCTGGATGTCCTTCGCACCGCGCTAGAGGATGGCCGTGTCGTCGCTCTCGACCTCACCGAGGTCGAACTGGCCGACCGTGATGCCGTGACACTCCTGGCACGCACCGAAAGCAATGGCATCGAGCTCAGACACTGTCCGGCCTACATCCGCGAATGGGTGACGAGAGAGCGAGGCCGCAGCTAGCGCCGCGAGTATTTGGCGGGAACCGCGTTGTTCGGAAAGCAGTCGCGAACTGGCTGCAAAGGAGACAGTGATGACAAAGCTCGCAGATGTGGTGGAGGCAACAGCGATTCGTCCGTTTCAGGTGAACGTTCCGGAAGCGGAGCTCACCGACTTGCGCAGGCGCATCAACGCGACGCGGTGGCCCGACCGAGGAAACGGTCACAGACTCTTCGCAGGGCGTGCAACTCGCCTTCATGCAAGCGCTCGCGCGGTATTGGGCGACCGATTACGACTGGCGCAAGGTCGAGGCGAAGCTGAACGCTCGTACCCCAATTCATCACCGAGATCGACGGGCTGGACATCCACTTCATTCACGTTCGCTCGAAGCATGAAGATGCGCTGCCGCTCATCGTCACCCACGGCTGGCCCGGCTCGCCGATCGAGCAGCTGAAGATCATCGATCCGCTGACCAACCCCACGGCTCACGGCGGCAGCGCGTCGGACGCCTTCCACCTGGTGATCCCGTCGATGGCCGGCTACGGGTTTTCAGGCAAGCCCACGACGCCGGGTTGGGACCCCGCTCGCATGGCGCGGGCGTGGGTGGAGCTGATGAAGCGCCTCGGGTACAGCCGATTCGCGGCGCAAGGCGGTGATTGGGGTGGGTTCGTCACGAACGCGATGGCTCTGCAGGCACCTCCGGAGTTGATCGGCATCCATGTGAACTTCTCCGGTGCCGCTGCCCCCTGACGTTGCCAAGGCGCTTCAGTCCGGCGGGCCGCCGCCGGCCGGTCTCTCGGCTGAGGAGCAGCGGGCATACAACCAGATGGCGTTCCTTTACCAGCACGTCCCGACGCAAATGATGATGGCGGCGCACCCGCAAACCCTGTACGGGTTGGCGGACTCACCCGTCGCCCTTGCCGCCTGGATGATCGACCACGACGTGGCCAGCTACGGGCACATCGCGAAACTCTTTCTCGATGGGCAGCCCTACGGCGACCTGACCCGGGACGACATCCTCGACAACATCACCCTCTCCTGGTTGACGAACACGGGCGTGTCCTGCGCTCGTCTCTATCAGGAATACAAGGGCGCCTTCTTCAACGACTTCAACATCTCCGTTCCGGCTGCCGTCAGCGTCTTCCCTGAAGAGGTCTACCAGGCTCCGCGGAGTTGGACCGAGCGCGCCTACCACAATCTCGTCCATTTCAACGCAGCTCGCCAAAGGCGGGCACTTTGCCGCCTGGGAACAGCCGCAACTGTTTTCAGAAGAAGTTCGGGCGGGCTTCAGATCGCTGCGCGAATAGTCGACGCAGATCGCTCCGACGACGGGACGGCGTGGCCGCACGCCGTCCCGTTTCATGCAAAGGCAGAGACGTATGTTCGCGCAACCACGACACGATCGCCGCCGTTTCTTTGGGATGGCCGCGCTGTCGCTGGCTGGTGCGTGGATTGGCACGAGAGATTCGGTGATGCATATGATCACGGTGAAACCGTTCAGACTCATCCAGCGCCAGCGACCTGGCCTCGCTCGGTGGGGCGACCGCCTGGCTCAATTCAGCGCCACTGACAGCGGCGGACCTGCAGGGCAAGGTCGTCCTCGTCGACTTCTGGACCTACACCTGCATCAACTGGCTTCGCACACTGCCATACGTTCGCGCCTGGGCCGCCCGGTACAAGGAACAAGGGTTGGTCGTCATCGGCGTGCACACACCCGAATTCTCGTTCGAGGAAGACGTCGACAACGTGCGAAAGGCCGCACAGGAGAGAGGCGTCACGTACCCGATCGCCATCGACAACAACCGCGCGATCTGGAGTGGGTTCGGCAATCACTACTGGCCGGCGCTCTACTTCATCGATGCGACAGGGCGCGTGCGCGATCACCACTTCGGCGAAGGCAACTACGAAGAATCGGAAATGAGAATTCGACAATTGCTGGCAGCCGCCGGAAGCGGCGGCGCGATCGATCGTGAGTCCGTTTCCGTCGAGGCGCATGGTCCAGAGGTCGGACGCAGACTGGGGCAGCTTGAAGTCGCCCGAAACCTACGTCGGCCATCACAAAGCCGAGAAGTTCGCGTCTCCTGGCGGTGCCGCGGTGAACACGCGCCACCTCTATGCCGTTCCGCCTCGCCTGCGCCTCAATCAATGGGCGCTTTCCGGTGAATGGACGGTGAAGGCAGAGGCTGCCGTGCTGAACGCTGCCGGCGGGCGGATCGCATACCGGTTTCATGCGCGCGATCTCCACCTCATCATGGGGCCAGCCGAACGCCGAGGAGCCGTTCCTTTTCGAGTGTTGATCGATGGACAGCCGCCGGGCGCGAGCCATGGAAGTGATGTAGATGAGCAAGGCAACGGCACGGTCACCGAGCAACGCCTGTATCAGCTGATTCGACAGTCGGGACCGATCGCCGAGCGACAGTTCGAGATCGAGTTCCTCGATTCCGGTGTGGAGGCGTTCGCGTTCACGTTCGGCTGACGGAGATGTTCACGGCCCTCGGAAAGGTGACCCCGATGATGATCGCCAAACCTGTCGACCTTCTTCGGCGTCGCCTGTGGAGAGCCTGCGCATCGGTTCGCACTGCGCCATCGCTGATGAGCCCACGTCCACCCCGTCGATTCAACGGATCCCAAGCAGCAGCACCGTTCGGCGCTGGAATCGCCAGCCCAAATCATCGCGCCCGATCGCGTTCTATACTGGAGGCTGAAGTTCGGGGCGGTTGTGGGCACCCGAGCCACAACGACAAGCTGGACCAAATGGCCGTAAGTGATCGCAGGACATTAGGAGGTCTGACACAATTTCTGACACAATTCGGGTTTCGGCTCAGCCACTGGCCTGTAAACTACTGATTCTAAATATACGGAGAGATGTCCGAGTGGTTGAAGGAGCACGCTTGGAAAGCGTGTCAGGTGGATTACTGTCGCCCAGGCGAACTCCAAATTCGGTTGGGTTCCGTGCGCGCGGGCGAGCTTCGCCGGTTGGCTCTGAGGGGCGCAGGCCGTCACGTTCTCGCGCACGTAAAGCCGAAGTGCTCCGGTGGACAGCCCTTCACGGCATCACTCTGGCGTGCTCAAGAGAGTCTCGCAGAGCGTGCCATATGGGACGGTGAGGTGACGGTGTCCCGGTCACTTCGCTTGAAGTCCAGATACACGAATTCTACGACCGAGCACGTTGTCCCGGTTCCGACGAGCCGGGCATCCGGACCGTGCGTGAAGTCGCGCATCCTCACGCATCCGGCGCAGCGAATTCGCGGCGAAGAACGAACGGACCGACCTTCTGGGTCACCAACACGCCGAACGCCACGACTGATGGTGTGGTCACTGCTCCGAGTCTCAGCGAGATGCGGTGCCTGCGAAGGATCACGGACGCCGCAGGCGCATCGGCCTGGATCCGGCGGACCAGGGCGAACTGCTCGGCGGTCGCCATCTGGGCGTGCTCGCTGTCAACTCTCAGGTCCCCGTCGTTGATAGTCGTGATCTCCCGTTGCAGCTCCGTCGGGAGCGCCTTGAGCAGCCGCTCGGCGCCGTCGTAGGCATAGCGGCCGTACCCGGCAAGGGACTCAAACACGTGATCGGTGAGCGCCTCGACCGCTTCGGCCATCGGGAGCATGCCGATCGACTGCCGCTGCTTCTGCTCGTCGGACCCGTGCTCCGCGATCCACGCGGCGATGAACTGCTTCTTGACCTCGTGCAGTTCCAGGTGCGCCGCACGGTCTGCTCGCCGTCGTTCCAGCGTCGTCCGTTCATCGGTTCGGAACCGACGATGCGCTTCAACGGGCACATCCTTGGCCAGACCGGTTTCGCGCTGCACGTCAAAGCGCAGACGGCCTTGCGGCGTCATGAGATAGCAGACGCGTGGCGTCGGCGGCGGGTGGATCAGATGCGCGTGCGCTCTTGTCTGCGAGGAACACCTCCGCCGCGCGGTGACGGGCCTCGCTCCGCGCGTCGTGCTGCTGGCCGGTCGCCGCGACGCGCGCCGCGTGAAACGCCTGTTCGAGTTCGTGATTGCGGGCGGCGGTTCGATAGAGCTCGTCGATTGTCGGCGGGGCGTCGAACGTGGGTTCCACGTCCAGCCGGACGACGCGCTGTTGGCCATCAACCTGGAAGCACGGTCTGAGTCTGATCCGCGCCACGCCGTCGCTATCGACCGAGACCAGGTGCAGCCGATTCACCGGCACCTGCAGCGTCAGCGTCTGCCGTGCGCGTCCGTCGCCGCCTTGCAGCAGCGACGCCTTCCGCCCATCTTCCGACAGCAAGTAGGTAGCAGTCGCCGCCAGCGACCGCGCGGCGTCCGCGACCGGCACGGGCCCGATTTCACTGTGCAGTCCACGGTGTTCGCTGATGTGAGTCACGGTATCCATGATGGCGCCCTCTACACGGCCGGCATTGCGGCCCGTCTCCATGTTCCGGACGAGACGACGACCAGGCGGGGGGCTGGGCCCGCCCGCCTGGTGTCCTCGGACCGACTAGCTGTGCGCCTCCGAGCGGTTGTACGCGTCGAGGATGCACCGCTTGATCGCGTCCTGCGCACTGACCTCGCCATTGGCCGGGCGGAGCAGTGCAAAGCTCCGGCGCTCCCCATTTACGGAGTACTGCCGGGCCGGAAACGTCACGTTCATCCCTCCATCGCGACGTTCCCAAATCGCGAAGCCGATCAACTTCATTCCGTTGAACGGTCCGGCTTCGCTGTCGAAGATCACCTCCGCATCGGCCAGCTTCCCGGCGTGGGTTGCCACGCTCGTTCGGGATGATCTTCACGGACACGAGATCGCCCTGCTGCTTGGACATAGAGTCCTCCAAGACCGTCGAGGGCCTGAGACCGACGACGGCGGCTGCGTTCGCGCGGGTGGATGTGCACGCCGGCGAACAGGGTGGGACGCATGGCCCTGGGGGCGCATGCGCGTCTGACGGGAAGACCGAATTATACAACAGACCACACGCATGACCAATAGATACAGCCTATTTACTTGCACGATCTATGTACTAGCTAACGTATCGACTTGTGATGTGGCGAGCAGTCCGCCGATCGGTTCACGCCCGTACTGACGTGCGTGACGCAGCTTTTCGACGAGTTCCCGGTCCGTCCAGGGCGGCACGCAGCGCGCGTTCCATTCGCTCAAGAGCAAAAGCGCTTGTCCCTCACCCAACGCGAATCCCCGCACCAGCCGGCAGCAGACCCGAAAGGTGTGCGCGTCGCCCCGCTGCCCTTCGATCGCGGGCGGGATTGCCTGCAGGTAGGCGCGGGCGCGACCGACGATATCGCTGTTCACGTTGCCGATCTCAACCCGCGGCTGCCGTGGAGGTGTCACCTGGCGTGGTGACGGAAAGTCACTCGGCGCGAATACGCCCGCGGTCGCGCCGCACACCAGCGCGATGCGGAACGGGACCTCCCGCTTGTGATTGAAAAACCCGGGCAGCCGAGTGGTCTGCGAAGCAGACGTCGCAGCGGTGTCTCCGCCGAGCTCTCGCGCGAGATGCTTCTGCACACGCTCAACCTGTTCGACGCCGAATCCTCTCACCCGCCACAAGACATGGACGTGGTCCGGCGACGTGCGCATGATGTACGACGGCGGCGGCACATCGGTGCGACGAGCGACCGCGGCCAGGAACGACTGCCCGTCGCGGTCAGCTTCGATGAACACGTGCCGAACGGCGCGAATGGCCCGATCGGGTCCGGGATCGCTGTTCTGGTTCGACCGCATTCGTGCTGCAGTAGATCTCCCACCGCGCGGCGTTGCGCGAGCGGAGCCAGGCCAGGAACCGCGGCGTGGTCGCGAGCGCCGATCGGCACGATCCGCTGCGCGGTCGCGCCGGATGCATACGACTTCATGAAGACGGCAATCCAGTCGTCCGCGTCAAAGCCGGTTCGGAGCAGCGCCCAAGGCTCGCGCCAGTCCAGGCCAGACATCCCCGTTACCTGCCCTTCGTCAGCGCGAATCGTCCGCGTAAACGTGGATCCTGACGGCGACAGACAATCGATGCCCGTCAGGTCGGCGTTGATCGTGGTCGTGTCGGCCGTCCCGACGCTCAAGAAGCTTCCGGTGCATCCGCGCGGTGAGGGGTAATCGCCTTGCGTGCTGATGCGCGCCGGCGGTTGATTCGTCGGCTCGATCGCGCTCGTCACCGTCGTCGTGATCGGCAGCCAGGTGTGCTGGGACTGGATGGTCACGCGGAAGGTGCGCCGATCCGTCCCATCGACGACGGCGAACGTCCAGGACACGGGGCCGGATGTCGCCTGGCCCTTCGCGCTCAATCGTGATGGTGCCGGTCCACGTGCCCTCCAGAAATGAGCGTCGCCGGTGACGGGCCGGTCGGCGAAGGTTCCCGTCCACCACAGGCCACACAGGCGGCCAGCACACACGCTACGAAGACGTCCGCCACAATTCGCTGTGTCATGGTGCCGCTCCCTGAGACTGTGTGGCCCTCGACGAGCAACGGGGAGAGCTGGAATCGATCCTTGCGCGCATCGTAACCGCGCACGCGAAGCAGCTCCGTCACCTGGCGGCGCCCCTCTACACGCGACACGTGCGCGACCACGTGAATGGCGAGGCCGATCGCCTCACGTGTGCTGCGATGCGGCAAGCCGACGTTCGCGGTGAGCACGCAATGCGCCAGGCGCGTGAGTGCCTGCGCGCCGGAATTCGCATGGATGGTGCTCATGCTGCCCAGATGGCCCGTGTTCAGAGCCTGGAGCAGATCGAACGCTTCCGCACCGCGCACCTCGCCGACCAGGATGCGGTCCGGGCGATGGCGCAGCGAGGCGCGCAGCAGGTCTGCGATCGTGACCGGCGGGAGCGGTTCCTCCTGTCCTAACGGCGCTTGTTCCCGCCGGGCTTCCAGTCGCAGGACGTTCGGTTTCTCGAGGTGAATCTCGGACGTCTCTTCGATGACGATCAGGCGCTCGTGGTCCGGAATGCGAGCGGCCAGCGCATTCAAGAGCGTCGTCTTCCCCGTGCCCGTGCCGCCCGAGATCAGCACGTTCTCGCGACAGGCCACTGCCTCGACCAAGGCACTCGCCTGCGCGGGCGTGAGCGCCTCCGCATCCACGAGCATTTCGAGACTGTAGCGGCGGGTGAACTTTCGGATGGTCAGGGCGGGACCGGTGACCGCACAGGGCGGGAACATGCGCCGCCACGCGAGAGCCGTCCTCGAGGCGCGCATCCAGCAGTGGTTGGGCGTCGGAGATCTCATCGCCGCAGGCGCGTGCGATGTTCTTGATGGCGACGGTCAGGTTACGGATTTCGAGCGTGCGCTCAGCGACGATTTCCACCGCGCCGTTTCGTTCCACGAACACGCGCCGGCCCCCGTCATTCACCATGACCTCGGTCACGGCCGGGTCTTGCAACAGGTCCTCAATCGGCCGGAGGAACGGCAGGATGCGATCCAGACTGCTCACAGCGCCCCCTGTGCCAGGTGATCGAAGTAGCTGGTCTGCACGTCCAGGTAGTACGGCTTCAGGTAGCAGTAGCGCGGCGGCAATGGGTTCACCCCGTCGTACGGCAGGGCGACGGCCTGTGCGTTCTGCAGTTCCATGAACACGCGGGGCTGAAACAGGTAGTCCGATTCGAACGTGTACGACTTGCTCGCGCCGATGCTGTGTTGCGACGCCGTCGGCTGGCCACCGAGCAGTGAGATGTGCGCGTTCGCCCCGGTCTCCGCGATGGTGTACCGGGCCTTGAGCTGGTCGATCCGCCCACAGAGCTCCGCGGCGACTTTCGCCGTGAACTCGTCGCTCGTGGCCAGGAACAGCTTCGTGCGGAAGCACTGCAGCAGCGTCCGCCAGCCCGTCGTCTCCCGCCAACGCGGATCGCAGTGAGCTGATGCTCTGCGTCGCGACAATCGGAATGAGGCGGGCCTGACGCGACAGGGCGAACGCCCGCTCATCGCCGGTCGGATCGGTTTCACCGACGGTCGCGAATGCGTGGTATTCGTCCGCGACGAACAGGATGTCCCGCCAGGCCTCTGTCGGACTCGCGGAGATCCTCGGAATTCGATTCAACACCGCGCGCTGGAAATCGAGCTTCAGCATGACGCCCAGGCCACGCGCGAGCGCGGGATTGAGGGCGACCGGGAAGTTCAAGCCCGAGCACGTGGCCACTTTCGAGCAATTCATCGAGCGGGGGAAGCGGACGCGGCTCCCCGGGCTTGGGTGGCTGCGCGTACGCCTGCCGCGGCGGACAGAAGGCGCGATAGACTTCCGGGTTCTCGTCGAAGAGCGACAAGAAGACCACGACACCTTCGACGATGGACGCTTTGACCCGCTGATCGAGCTTCGTCCACGGTCCGTAGTACCAGCGATGGATCGCTTCGAGTCGGTGCCGGCGATTCGCGCAGATCGCGTCGGTGCCCTTGCGCACCTCGAAGGGAATGTCGTGCGCGGACAGATAACCCTCGAGATCGGCGCCGTACGGGTGGGCCATCGAGTCCGATCCGAGCTGCGCCCACAGCGTCCACGGCGCCCGCCGGACGTCGCGCTGGAAGTCGACGCGGGAGACGACGAGCACTTCAGGCGGATCACGAAACTGTGCCTGGAGCGCGCGGATGTTGTGGTCGATTTGTGATTCGTTGATGATGTAGCGGTACACCTCCGAAAGCGTGGTGTAGCCGTCGCTGATGCGGCGCAGCGAGATCACGAACTTCAACAGGTCCGTGTACGCCTGCTGCCAGAACGGTTCCTTCGATCGCCCAAAGAGGTTGTTGAGGAGCGTGGCCACCGCATACGCGACCGCGTATGGGTCCAGGTCGTTGTGGAGCGGGTTGTAACAGACGCCGGTGTCGAGTCCGATCTCCAGGTAGTCGTCGTCCCGGCCTGCGCGTCCTAAGAATCCCGCGCACCTGCTTGCAGAAATCCCCTTTCACTTCGAGCACCAGTCCGCCGACCTTGTGGGCGGGATCCTGGGCGCGCCAGCGCAGAAGCTGCTCGACGTACGGATACATGCACGCCGAGGTCTTGCCCGTGCCGACGGCACCCAGAATCATCACGCCGGTATAGAGCCCGCGCTGGGGTACGACGAGCCACTCGGGGTCGGGCGAACGTCCGGACATCGCCCGGAAATGCGTCTCGCCCAGGACGAGGGACGGACTCGGTCGCGTCTCCGGCGAGGGATACGGTGGCAGCGCGCGCAGGCGCAGCGACGGCGCACGCCGGTACACGAAGATCGTCAGCGCGGACAGCAGCACGTTTGCTGCGAGAAACGCCGTGCTGAACCAGAGGGCGGCATACCCGTACAGCGCCCCCCGGAACACGATGGGATCCCGAAGCGCAACGATCTGCAGAAACACGTTGTCCCGTGGCAGAGGATAGCCGTTCAGGCCCCAGACACCGCCCGCGGCGGCCAGGACCATAGCCGCGACTCCGCGCATCTCGACGATGGCTCGAATCATCGGTGCACCTGGTATCAACCGATGCGCGCTGGCGGCGCCGCCGCCCCGGCGGTGCGACCAGACACGACACCCGTGCTCGTTGTGTTGTGGCGCCGGGCACGCGCCTTCCGGGCCATTGGCTTGCGGCGCGTGCGGCCCGGGGTGCTGCTCGCGCCACGTCTGGAACTCCTTGTCCCGAGCGAGCAACGTGTCGATGACCTGATTCATCACGTAGTCGGGCGGCTCATTCAGAAACGTGGCGTAGGCGTGCAACGTCTCCTGATTTTCGCGATCCAGTCGGGTAATGTGTCGCACAAAATGTTTGCCGCGGGTGCGCGCTTTGATCACAGGCATGCAGACCTCCTTGTCGACGGAACATGCTGAGGTTTCCGCGCGAAATTCCGAGGCCGTTGCGGCGTCGAAGATGCGGTGCGATCTCGCGATCCGCACAGGGTGTGACACCGCTGCGCGGATGGCGCTGTACTGATCAGATGAAGACGCAGCAGCCGTGGCGTGAGCGACCCTCCGTGGAGGGCCCGGGGCCGCGGAGCGCGCCACACCGGGGGGTCGCTCACGCCACGGCTGCTGTACCCGACACCTCACCAGGAGCGGCAAAAGGCGCCGCTCCGCCATGGCGCGCGGGGGATGGCCGCCGCCGCGCAAGATATTGACCCCACAGGGCTCCGGCGCACCGTCGCAGTGGCTACGCGGTCTCCAGCAACCGGGTAGTTCGGACCCAATGCTGCTGCGGGATGGGTAGAAGATACTCCCCCGGGCCATCTTCTGTGAGCGCTTCTGACTCACCTTCTACCTCCCTACCCATTCACGCGGTGCCGACCAGGGAGAGGAGATGGAGATACGGATGCGGCAGTACCTGGCATTGGAGCCCTCCTCGACCGAGACGACACGCGTCCTCGAGCACCGGTGACACCAGCGCATCGAGGACAGCATCGCCGTCCTCGAGCCAGCGTTTGTAGAGCGCACGAAACCGCGGCGCCCCGAACGCGCTGCAAGCCTGAGAGAACCGTTCGTCGCCATTCGCGGAGGCTGCCCGGCGCGTAGCGAAGTACCAGCGGAGTTCCTCTACGACGTGCGGCGGCAACGGGTTCAACAGCTGCTCGTGGAAAGCCGCCTCGTAGGCCGACCTGGCGTTCGCCAAGTGCCGCGGAATCACTACGCGTACGGTCCACACCGGCAGACTTCTGAACAACTCGGCGTGCCGATCGAGGAACAGACGAAAGGTCATCGGCAGCGTCTCGGTCGCGACGTACACGAACACGTGTGCACCGCCATCGTTCGCGACACCCACAGGCAGCTTGTCCGGAAAATGCCTGTACGGTCTCAGACTCGGCCGGACCGGAACGTCAGGGCCGGCAGGTCGTGCAGCCGCACGCTGGTCTGCGTCGTGAAGTAGCTGACCTTGTCCCGCTCAGTCCCCAGCCAGGTCAAGCTTCGATCCATCGTGACCGCGTCGAGCACCATCAGACGTTCCACCGCGCGCGCCAGTGTTGTCGGCCGACGAAAGCGGTTATTGGGTTCGCCGACGGCTTCGTAAAGCGGCTTGTGCTGCAAGTGAAACACTCTCGTGCGGCCATGCGCGCATGTGGTCGCCGTGGCATAGCCGCCGCCCTCGAGCTTTCGAAACAAGGTCCGCATCGGTTCGCCGTACGAGATGCCGGCGAACGCGCAATACTGGCGGCCAATACAGACGCCGGAGTGCACCAGCACGGTCACCACAAATCCCGCCTGCCGTGTGGTGAACCCGAAGCGGCTGACGGCCTCGACGCGCTGCTCGAACGTCACCGCAACAGCTCCTCAGCCAGGCCGGGGTCGAACTTGCCACCGCGTCCCGTGCGGCCGCCCACCCGGGCGCCAAGGACACGGAAGGTCTTGAAGCCAGCGCTCGCCTTGCCCGACACATGCGCACCGCGATAGTGCGGCGTGAGGACTTCGATGTTCTCGACGCTCGTGCCGGTCGTCAGGCCAGAGATATTCGATCTGCGCGTCCGGAAACTGGACCCGACCATCGACGTAGGCGAGATCACGGTCCTCAGCCCAGCGGCGAATTTCTTCCTCATCGCGACCAGGGCGGCCATCGCTATCCGACCGCCCGCGGTTGGGCTCCTGGAGGAAGCGCTGATACTCGCACTTGAGGTCGTGCTCGAGCACCACACGCTCCACGCGCGCCCCTTCCCGCGCCGCGCGCTCGGCGGCTGCGACATACGCGCGATACACCTGCGCGTCGTGCACCAACTCACGAGTACGGACGACTCCGGCGTGGAAGGTTTGCCCGGGCTTCTCATCGCGCGTGCGGTGCGCCTCGAGCAGTTCGCGCCCCTTAGGCGTCAGTGTGACGAGATCGCGTCCGGCTTCACGATCGACGGAGGCGATGTGTCGCAACAGGCCGTCGGCCTTGAGATGTGCCAGGTCGCCGTGATGGAGGTCGCCAGGACGGCCGCGGTCATCGCGAAGGTCGTCGACCGGCACCACGCGGAAGGTCCCCACGGTGGCCAGGGTCCGTACCTCAGAGCCACGGAGCCGGTATGTCTCGCCGCCCAGTTCAACCGGCTCGCGCTCGCGGCCTCGCGGTAACGCCAACGATCGCGTGAAGGCGTCGCGCGGGTCGCGAGACTCGGGTTCGCGCGGGTCGGCGTCAGCACTGCCCCCGCGTCCCGGCGATGGCCGATCCCGCGTGTCGTCCCACCGCGAATCGCTCAGGAAAGACATGCATCACCGCCTCTTCGCTTGCAGATGCTGGCGCAGTTCAGCATGGATGCCGGCCGGGCTCTCGAGCTGACGATCGATGTGCGTCAGTTTCTGGCCAGAGCCACGGAGGAACATCCAGCGGGCAATCAGGTAAAACCACCCGCTCAGATTGACGTACACGATCAGCGTGGCCAGGCCGATGTGCCAGCCGTACTGCGTGAAGATGGCGCGCTTGTAAGGCGCCAGGTAGCTCAGTTCGCCGGCCAGCCAGCCGACCAGGAGGAAGGTCGCCAGTGCGGCCAGAAGAGCGCTGTTTGCGATCATCGCTTGCCCTCCTCGAACGCCTGGTCAACCCGGAAGTACGTCACCTGAAGGCCGAGCGGGTTCACGCGAATGAACGCGTTTGGGACGTGGTCACGCAGGACGAAATCGACCTGCGCGACATGCGTCTCGCGGCTTCGTTCATGGCGTGTGCCGGGCGTGTAGAACACCTTGGCGAAGGTCACCGCCGCCCGAAAGGGCGCGGTGGCCAGCTCGCTGATCGTGACGTTCTGGACCACAACGTCGATCTCGTCTGCAGAAGGGTTCGTGACGAAGGTCTCGATGATGCGGCTCTGGTCGTTCTGGGCGATGGTGGCGTCCGCCAAGCCCGGTTCCAGGAACAGCAGCGACTCGGGGTACTCGCGCTGCACCGTGGCTTTGATGCGGCTGAAGTGCTTGACGACGAACTGGGTCAGGAAGTAGCGGAGCTCGGGTGCCTGCGGGCGGTACGTGAGGGAGTCGTAGGACACGGCCTCGGCCCTTCCGACCTCGTCGATCCGAATGACGATCGGCTTCAAGTCGGCGAAGCGCGAGGCCGTATGGAGGTTCAGCGCCAGCAGACCAACCGCCACCAGGGAGACGAGCACCAGCGCGATCTTGAGGTAGGTGTTCATCACGAGCGCCGACCCGTAGAGCTCGACGAACTGTCGCTTCGCCCCTTCCAGCGTCTTGGGGTTGACGTCAGCGACCGTCGCTTCCATAGATGCCCCTTTCGTGTCAGCCGAACCAGCGGAGCCAGGCCACGTGATAGAGCGTCCAGACAATGCCGGCGAGGAGCCCGATCGCCATCGCGATGCCCATCGCCAGCAAGATGAGTCGAACGAGCGCTGGCGACGCCGATCTCCTCGTAGTCGTTGCGCGAACGGCCTGTTAGACGTCATGCCATCAGATTACGCCCGGAACAGTCGGCCCAGCGCGATGCGTGGCGACAACACGCTTTCGCCTCCGCCACCAGAGAAGATGTTGCTGCGTGAGCGACGGTACGAGCAGCATCCCGACGACGAATGTGCCGACAACGGCGACGGCTTGCAGCGCGTAGATGCCGTATTCCGCCTGCGTGATCGAGGGCGGCAACGTCGTCACATAGCGAAAGATGAACTGCTCGAAGATCATCAGGAACGCGACCGCGACGACTGGAATGAACGAGTACTGGATGAACGACTTCAGCCAGCCCCAGAACAGCCAGTCCAGCTTGGGCACGATGAAGAACGGAACGAAGATCGGCCCGAGCAGCGCGCAGACCGCGGACGCGATCAGACCAAAGGCGATCACTGCCAGCGACAGCGCCTTTGCGACCGCCACGAGCAGCAGCACGGTCCAATACATCAGATTCGCCAGAATGGACCACGCGTCGGGCTGGACGAAGTGGTCCGCAAGTTCGTCGAGGTGCCGATAAATGTTGTCGAACGCCCGCGCCTCCAGGATGCTCTGGAAGTGGAACGCCTGGTCTGTGATCAGGTTCGTGAACGACACGCCAATCCCAGGCAGGGGTGCCTCGTAGAACGTGATGAACGCGTAGCCGAACGAGATCCAGAGCAGCACCTTGGCGAAGTCGAACATGTGATCGCCAAGGCTGTCGTTCGTGAACATCATCTTCACGCCTTGCCACACCAGTACGATGGTCGCGAAGGCGAGAAACAGCGCGTAACCGAACCGGAGGAACTCCGGCTCATAGACGGTCAGCAGGTTGCTGATCGCTTGCTGCACGGTCGGGATCAGGTTGAGCGGCATACGTCCCTCGATTCTGCTAAGGCTGACGCCACGTGCGCAGCGCGTCGCCCGACCCGGCCACGAACGCGTCGTTCGCGGCCTGCCCGTCGCGCCACGTCGTCAGCTGCATGTTCATCGCGGCGGCATCCGCATCGCGGGTGCGCTTGGTCTCGACGAGCAGTTGCTCGACGACGCCCGCCAGGAGCTGCACGCGCGCCTGCCGTTGACGGGTCGCCAATGAGGCCGGCGCCGTTCACCTTCTCCAGCACCGCCGTTGCGCTCTGCTCCTCGCTGGGGTCGATGACGTGGCTCTCCAGCGCCTCGATCGCCACGAGTTCCTGCCGACCATTGAAGCGGGTCAAGCCCGCGTCGTGGCTGGAAGCGATGAGGGCCGCGTCAGCGACCTCGACCGTCGCCAGACGCGAAGACATGACGCGGGCAGCCGACGGCGCCAAACGCCCGAGCAGTGCGCTTGCAGGCTGAACGTCATGACTCACGGCAAGAATCGCGCGCCCGGTCCGATCGCCGTAGTTGAGTGCGGCGTGATAGTCCCGCGCGAGTGGTGAGATGCCCTCATCCCAGAAGTTGTGAATGCGCCACATTGGCGGCTCGGGGAGCGAATACTTTCCCAGATCGGTCAGACGGCTCAAACGCCTGGCCATCCGCTCAATCTGCTCCCGTTCCAGCCGCTGCGTGTTGACGAGGTATTCCTTGAGGATGGCCGTCACCGTGTTGCGCGCGACGTTGGCCGGGTCGAAAACCACCAACTGCGCGCGAGCCGGCCATGCGACGCCGAGCACGAGCCCGATCGCGATGATGAGACGGGACATAAGAGAGCTCCTTTCGCTGACTACGGTCCATTCAGGGCTGGCGCCATGTGCGCAACGCGTCGCCGGTGCCGGCGACGAATGCTTCGTTCGCCGCCTGTCCCTCACGCCACGTCGTGAGCTGCATGTTGATGGTTGCAGCCTCCGTGTCGCGCTCTCGCTTGCTCCGCGCGAGGAGTTGTTCGAGGGCATGGGATAAGAGCTGGTTGCCGGCCATGTCCTGACGCCGTGCGAGCAGCTCACCCGCGGCGATCTTGTCGAGCACCGCGGTCATCTCGTGATGGGCCTGCGATGGATTCAGCACATCGGCCTCGAGCGCCTCGACGGCCTCTTGAATGCGCCCGTGATATCCACGGGAGAGCGCCACCTGATGGGCCCCGATCTGCGCGATGGAGTCAGCGATTTCGATCGTGGCGTAGGCGCGCTCGAGGGCGAGGCGCGCATTGGCCGTCAGCCTCGCGGGCACTACGCTTGGCACCTGCACCGGTAGCACTGTTGCGCCGTACAGGATGCCCCGCGGATCGCCGGTAGTTAGCGCCTCGATCCAGGGCCGTCCATATGTCCACCGCCCCGGATCGTGACCCGTGATGGGAATCGTCGGAATCCGGTAGGGGTCCATGGGACCGAGTCGCCTCGCCATCCGCAGGATGACGTCGTACTGCATCCTGAGCTGGTTGTAGTGCTGGAGCGTCCGCTCGGCGATCCGGATCGTCTGCACGAGGTTGGCTGGATCGATCACGGCCAATTGCGCATGCGCCGGCGTCGCGACAGCGGACGCGACGAGCGCGGTGGTCACGACCTTACGAAAAGACATGGCGTCCTCCTATCGCCGTGCGCCCAGCGTGGGCGTCGTCTCCACATACGCGGGCAATTCGATGTCATTCGTGAGGTACACCTTGACGCGATGACCCTCGCGAATCGTGATCGTCGGTAGTCGGTTCAGAAACCGGTTCATCACCTGCAAGGTGGCCTGTGACGTTGCCTCGCCGACGCTCCCGGCGATGACGACGGTGCGGTCGCCATCGCCGGAGGCCAGTCCGGCACTGCCCAGGAACTGCGACAGGCCGCTCACAAGGCCGACTGCCGCCGCCGCGCCGAACGTGGACAAGTAGTGGTGATTCACCTTGTCACGAAGACCGGCGTCGCCCAGCTGATTCAATCCGATGAACTGGTCGAGACGGACCGTGCTGCCATCCGGCATGACGAGGCGGTGGAACGCCACCGCGAGTCGGCGCTCACCAAACGACTGCACGGGCCGGGTTTCACCCAACACGCGGGCCCCGGCGGGAATGACGACGAACTGACGGCTATGCGAGTAGACCGGGTTTGTGACGAGGCAGTTCACCGGTGCTGCCATGTCACCATCGAGGCGGTTGACCAGAATGGTGTCGATAACGGTGCCCTCGAGGAGCCGGTGCACTGGACCATCGCTGCGAATCGGCTCGGTTGACTCGGGCGTCCGACGACGGTCGTCTCGGGTCGGTTGCGGCGGCGGCGCGGCGGCCGGGACAGGCGTTGGCGCTGCGAACGGCGGAAGGGCTGAATTTCCTCCGACCGCACGGGTCGTCGCGCGAAAGGCTGCGTCCGCGATCTCATCGATTGAGGGCGAAGCAGCCGGAGACGACGATGGACCTGGCGACTGGTGTAGAGGGCTGGCTGGAGTCCGGTCTCTCAGCCTCAGGGCGGCGGCTCATCACCACGTTGGTCGCGAAAAGACTCTCGTACTCCCTGCGCTTACGCTCAGCGACAATCGGGTCCTCGGGCGGTCGCGAAGGCGCTCGGCGAAGGCGTCCGTCGGCGTGCGCGAGACCGTCGGTTCCGCCGGGGCCTGGGTTTGCGCGAGCGCCTGTGCTTCCGCGAAGCGCAGGCGCTCCTGGTATTCGCGAACCCGATCGGCGCTCTGCACGGGTGTTGTGGTCGGCGCCGCGGCGGCCGCTTTCGGCGTCTGCGGCTCCGGTCGGCCGACGATGAGCATGATGGCGAGCATGAACAGCGCCAGGCCGGCCAACAACCATGTTTGAATGCCACGCGGGATCACGCCTTTCGGCGGCACGCGTCGGTCGGTGACCGTCGCCATTGCGGGCGGCGGCTCGGACGGCGGGGCCGGATGTGGAGACTCCATACGTCACGGCTCCTGAGCGAAGTTCAGATGCTCCTTGCCGAGCGACAGATACCCTTTGTCCAGCACCTTCGCGACCACATACGTCCCTGCGTGAACTTGAAAATTGACGAGTGCCGGCTTTCCGTCCTTGAGTTCATACAGCGTCGGCAGCTCCGAGGCGTCCGACTTGATATACGTGAACCGCCCGTCGTGCCAGATCGCCCGGACCAGGAAGGGTTTGGCGTAGCGCGGGACACCGTATGAGAACGACAACGTGGCCGGGTACTGTTGCTGATAGGTGGCAATCGTCTCCGTCGCCCGCCGATCAGCGGCGTCAGCCGCGGCTCGGGCCTCAGTCAGCGCGCCCTGCAGGCTCTCCATCTGGGCCGCGGTGAAGTACTTCGGCTTCGCGATTGAAGCGTTCGGGTCCGCGGTGACGTACACCTTGAGGTCCGGCATGGCGGCCCCGTTCTTCTCGGTGAGCAGGAAGGAGTACACGGTGCCGCTGCCCGCCACAAGGTTGAGATTGGTCGCGGCGCCCTCTTTGGCCGGCTTCACATGGGCGATGTTGTGCGTCGCCGTGATGACCCAGAAGTCCTTGTCCCCGCAGATCACGTCGAGAATCTCCTCGCCGTCTGGCAGGACGACCATGGTCGTATAGCGCAGTCGGGTTTGCAGCGGGATCAGACTGTGCGGTGAGGCCGTGACCTCCCGAATCCCAGTGGTCTGCGCGACGGCGACCTGCTCGTCGAGTCCGCTGGCGAGCAGCACCGCCACCAACAGTGCTGTGGTGGCTCGGTTGCTGTGAGACATACGACACCTCCTTCGACTCTATGCCGTGGCCACGAGGCGCTCGAGGCCCGCCTCGAAGCCGAGTTCCTGGAACGTCTGCGCGACGCGAGCGTTGTCGATAGGAGTGTTCGTGTAGATCCAGTAGCTCCTCGGATCGACGGTCAGGCTCAGCACTCTCGCCAGGTTCGCCCGCTTGAGCAGGATCTCCTGCCGTGGTACGAGCCCCGCAAGCAGGTCCAGCTCCATGTCGTTCAGTTGAAACAGCTCCGCGTAGTGCGCCCGATCGAACGCAGGATTCGCCAGCAGCAGTTTGGTCGGACAGCTTTCGACGACGGTCCGCAAGAGGTCGGCAGATGCGAAGTCCTCGACGGTCTGCGTGGCGAGGACGAGTGCGGCGTTCCGCTTGCGCCAGGTCTTGAGCGCTTCCTCCACGTACGCCCGTAACGTCGGGTGCTGGATGAAGCGCCACGCCTCGTCCATGACGCATAGCTTCAGCGTGCTGGCATATTCAGGGTCTTGCACGCGCGCGGTCACGCGGTGGAGCACATAGAACAGGAGCGGTTCGAGCATCGCCGGGTAGGCGCGCATCGCCTCGAAATCGAACACCTGGAACGACTCCACCGTGAGCGTATCGTCGAGGTTGTCGAAGAGATCCGCGTAACGGCCGCCCTCGACCCACTTGTGCAGACGGGCGGCGAGCGCACGCGGGAGCAAGTTGGCGAGCGTGAACAGCCGCCGCTGGCTGCGATCGAGGACGTAGATGTTCTCAACCGCCTCGTACACTTCCCGGTCCTCGAGGTCGCTCAGTCGATGCGTGTCGCCGCTCTCCAGGAGCACCTTGACGAAGGCATGAAGGAAGTGCAGATGCTCCGCTGTCGGCTCGAGCGCGAACGGGTTGATCGAGACGTCCTGTCTGACGCAGTCCGACCTCCAGATAGCGGCCCTCCAAGAGCGTCGCGAGCTTGCGATAGCTATGCCCCAGGTCCAACACCACGGTCATCGGGTCGTACTTCTGCGCGTGGGTGATCAGGAAGTTCAGCAGGAAGCTCTTCCCGCTACCCGTCGCGCCGAGGACCAACGTGTGCCCGACGTCCTGCACGTGCAGCGAGTACGCATACGGACTGTGGTGTGGCGTCTCGAAGATGGCCAGCGGGTCCCGTCCGAGATGAGGGCTCAGGGCGGCACCCTGACCGAGCGCGAACACGAAGCTCAGGTCAGCCAGATTCGTTTCCAGCAGGGCGAGCCGACGCAGATTGTAGGAACCATTGCCCGGCACGATGCTCAGCCAGGCGTTCAGCAGGTTGTACGATTCGTCGAACAGCGCCCCGTCATGCACCGCGATCACCTTCGTCGCCTCGGCGGCTTGGTGGTCCAGGAGCTTTGGGCTCTCCCCGTGCAGCACCATCGTCAGGGACGCGTGGCCGAAGAAGTGTCCGTTCACCTCCAGCTCGGTGACAGCGTCGCCGAGTTGGCGCACGGTCGCCGTCGCGGAGTCATCGACGAGCATCTCCTCGGGCCGTGTCTCCGATGAGAGGTAGTTCATCAGGGACACGCGCTTGTTAAAGAAATGCCGACGCCGTGCCTGCACATCGCGCCGCATGCGATCGCTCGGAATGCGCTGCCATTCAAGGCACGCGACGAGCTCGCCCGGAAGGTCGTACAGGTCCTGAAGGATGCAGGCGAAGCTCTGACTCGGCGGCTCCTTCATCGTCAGGACCTTCACGAACCGACGACCAATACGAAGGTGATCCCGGTGGCACTCGAGGCCCGAGTCCGACAGGAAGTAGTCCAGATGCGTGTCGTAGCGCAAACGGCCGGCGGCCGCGACGTGCGGGTCGTAGTTCACAAGCTGCCGCATAAATCGGAACGCTTCGGCCTTCGGCAGACGCTCGAGACCAACCTCCTGGAGTTGGACCTCGAACGCTGACGCCGTGTGCTGGAGCTTGGCCACCGCCTGGTCGAGTTCAGCCTCCAGCACGGTGAAGGTGGCGTCGGTCGAGAGCCAGGCACGCATCGCCTCCGCCGGATGAGACCACGCCCCGCGAAGCGACGTGCTCCGGCGGGCGACGTGTGGCGCTTCATAGAGGAGGACGAGATACTGTGCGAGCTCGTACAGATCCGACCGCCGGTTGTTGAGAAATGCCACGTGGCGGGCGATCGCCTCTCGGGCCACGGGTCTCCGACACGGTGATGGCACGAACGGCGCGACGACTCGTTTCACGAGGTACTGATAGACGCGGCACCGCTCGTCCAGCAGCCGCAGGCCCGCTTCGACGCGATGTGCGACGGTATGCCGCTGATCGTGAGGCAGCCCTTCAAACTCGACACCCCGGACTCGGTACGCGAGCCCGACATGACCCGCCTTCGTGAGGAACACCTCGTCATCGACGAAACCCCACGGGGCGAGCAGTTCGTTGACGCTCCCGCTCTCGACGTAGTCCCGGAGGATCCGGCGGATACGGGTCATGATCGGACCTCCAGGTCAACGCGCGCGTGCTTGCCCGGATCGTACCGGCGTCGACTCTTGGACGACGCGAGTAAAATGCGGAGCATCTCAGGATCCGTGCGCGTCGCGAAGAGAGCGCCGCCGTACAGGCCGGCGAACATGAGGCATCCCGCCAGGAATGAGTAGAAGAGATTGAACGTGGCGGCGCCCAGCATGAGCGACAGGAAGAACAGTCGGCGCTCCACGCCCCAGACCGTCAGCGGACGATGGAGCACCTTGTACACAGGACGGTACGTCGGGCGATTGGGCATGCCCGCACCTCCCACGACACGAGGTCGTGCCTGGGCGGCTTAGAACAACCAGACGAGGAACTGCGCGGCGAAGAGCGCCAGCCCGCCACCAAAGACGATGCCGGAGATCTGGCGTTTCGCGCCCGCTTCGCCGTACATGAATAACAGGCCGCCAATCACAATGGCGACGAGCGCCAGCGACCGGGCCAGCGGACCGGTGAACGTGCGTTCGAGATTGCTTGCGGCGCGCTCCCAGGGAGATTGGGCGAACAGGAGTGTGGGACAGGCGAGCACGGCCGTTAACACCAGGACACTCACGCGTCGGAACACCGTGACGACGGAGCTGCGAGACATCGTGACCTCCCGCGATTGGTGTGGTCGGAAATCACAGACACAATAAACTTACTAGCGCACGTAGTCAAGCATGAAAAAACTAGCGACGAGTCTCCCCGATCTTTCCCCCGAATGGACGCAGTTGCTCGGCGCCAGACGCGCCGCGTTGCTACGCCGCATCATGCGGAAAAGCAACCTGCCGCCAGAAGTCGTCATCGACCTGGCACTCGAAATACTCGACATTGCGAGTCGAAAATTGGCGCCATCTCCGATCAATAGACAGGCGATCGGCCTGGGCGCGGCACGCTGGCGCAATATCGACCCCGAACAGCGCAGCGAGATCATGCGGCGCGCTGTCGAGGCGCGCTGGGCGAAGCAACGCAAAGAGCGCCCGCCTTCAAAATCGCAGAAGTAGCATCGGCCTGCGCTCTCAAGCCATGGCTGTTACATACAAGCATACGTGACGAGAGCGGCCGTTTGCCTGCTGCGCGCGGCTGAGCTACTGGCTCCGGTCAAAATGCGCTCTTAATGTGTACAGACGCGTTTTCTGGACGAAATCTGACAGGACAAATATGGAGTGTTATGGGCGTATACTGTGCGGCCTCACCAGTTGGAACACCAACGGCGCCGATCACGCCAATGGAGTTGCCATGCGAGGACGAGGGCATCTCGATCTCGTCGATGCACAGGGCCATCCTCTCGAGGGTCGCGTGGCGGATGTTCTGCGCCAGTGTGCACCGACGCTGCGACGCGACTTTCCCGATCTCGGTGATGACGTCGACTTCATCAACGTGCTGGAAGAAGGCTACGAGCGGATCACTGCCCGGGAGATCATCTACGGGCCGGTGCAACGTCTGCGAGCGTACGTCCGGCGCACGCTTCGACACATTGCGATCTCGCGGATGCGATTGCTGCCGCACCGCTTCATGCACGAATCCCTGTCCGACCGTGCGGGTCAGTCAGTTCTCGAGATCCTGCAGTCGCCGTGGCACACGCCGGAACAGATCGAACTGCGCGTGCTGATGCGCGAGGTCGCTGCCTGGCTCACGCCGGACGAGAACGCCGTGTGCAACCTGCGGCAGCAGGGCTACTCGTACAAGGAGATCGCAAACATGCGCGGGTGTACGGTGGATGCCGTTACCGCGATGCATCGCCGCGCGATTCTCAAGATGCAGAAGATTTTCCAGGCTGGTCAACCACTACGGGCCGCACGCCGCAGCGGGGCGCAGGAAGACCGCTCGGTCAAGGCCGTCAAGACCGGGACCGCCGGCGCCGAGCCCGACGATGACGACCGAACTGCCGGATGATGAATCGCTGACCGAATTCTCGCCTCGCGACGAGATCGACGCGGTGTTGGGATACGGACACCCGAACCCCGAACGGGTGGGGTGCCCTCCGCCAGAGACCCTGGATCTGCTGGCCCGCCGCCAACTGCCAATCGGCCACTCGGGCTATGAGCACCTGGCTCAGTGCTCGCCGTGTTACCGACGGGTCCGATTGCTCAAGGCGGACAGCCGTCGCCGCAGGGCTCGAATGACCGCTGCGATTCTCGCCGCCCTCGGCGCTGCTGCGTGGCTGGTTCTGCGACGTCTGATCCACTGAACTCCGCTGCCCAGCCGGTGCGCAGGCTAAATCCGTGCTAATCGAAGCCGGAGACTCGAGTCGGTCTAGAGGTGGGAGCGTTCATCGAGAAGTGCAGCGTCTCGGTAACGGAACCGCAACATGTGGTCGAGCTGGGGGCGATATTGAGGACTAGCCGAGACGCATAGCAGTGGTGCGCCACTCAATGGCGCCGTGACCGAGTCAGCCGTTGTGCGCGTCCGAGCCTCATCTAAGCGCAAACGCTAGTGCGGTTCCTGTCGCGACGAGCATCAGCAGCAGCGCGCCGCCTGCTACCACCTTGAAACGCGGGCTGCCAAAGACCAGCGCCAACGCCAGCTTCATTCCAGTGTTCGTGAGAACGCCGATTGCGATCGCCATCGCGGCAACGGCCGGCGATACGGTGTGCGCTACGTCACGAGCCAGCGATAGCGTGAGGGCGTCCACGTCAGTCAGACCCAGTACCGCTGCGGATGCAAACACACCGGATGTCCCCCAGACCTGACGTGCCGCATAGACCACCATCAACACCGTCTGAAAGACGGCGGCCATCTGAAGTGCTGCAGTAAGTGCCAGCGGATTGCGCGGCGAACCTTCAGGCGAAGTGGTCGACGGAGATCGGTGCACGCCCACTGCCGCCACGAGAGCGGCCACCAAGGCCGGTGGGATCAGATACGGAAGAAGAGGGATCACGAGTGCGGGATTGAGGAAGGCGGTCGCAACGAGCACGCGAGGATACAGCATAGCGTTTGCGCCCACGGCGCCGAACGCGAGCGCGCGATCCATCCGGCGATCGGTCCTGCTGGTCCGCGCGAAGGTGAGTGTCACATTCGTTGACGACACCAAGCCACCGAGCAACCCAGTGACCAGGTATCCCTGATCAGGGCCCACGAGACGTCGCGCGATGTACCCGGCAAAGCTCAGGCCTGAAAACAAGAGCACCAGCGCCCAGAGCGTCCTCGGTCGCACGCCACCGAGCGGCCCGTACGGTCCCTCGGGGAGCAGCGGCAGGACCACGAGCGCCATGACGGCGAACCGGACGCCCGATCGCAGCGCGACATCGTCAATGCCCTTCACCAGCGAATGCAACCGCGATTTTTCGACGAGGAGCAGGGTCGTGATCGCAATGATCCCACTTGCGAGGCGCACTGAGCCGGTGGCGGCGACCACTCCGGCTGCAAGCACCACGAGCGCCGCCACTTCCGTCGTGCCGTCAATGTCTTGCCGACTGCGTGCGACGTAGGCCGCCACGACAATCGTGACAGCCCCGGCGAACAGGATGATCGCAGGTGCGGCAATGTCGGCCGTCCACAGCATTCCGGTGAGCCCGCCGATGGCGCCGAGCATCGCAAAAGTGCGAATACCCGCGAAGCGCGCGGCCGGGCCTTCGGCGTGTCCGGACCACTGGCGCTCTAAACCGACGGCCGCGCCGCCCAGCGAAGCGATCAGAAGGCCGACGATGTCAGTGGTATTCATCGGTAATTGGTGCGACTACCCACTCGACGCCTCGACTGTTGTCGAGCGTGGCCATTCGACGAAATCGTTGTGCACGGGAGGTCTCAGAGCATGCTTCGCGAGGGCGGGTGCTGCTCCGACCCTGGCCCGGACCAGAATCCCGCAACGCGTCGTGTGACGCATTGGGCACCCACACCGGCGTCAAGTCGCCGGGCTCCATAACTGCGCGCCAGTTTCAGCGCATCGCGGCGGTCCTTCTTTATCCGATCGCTCGGCTTGACGGGCACCAAGGTGGGCGCCACTACCTCGTAACCCACGCGCAGGTACTCGGGGAGCCCCACCTTTCATATCGACTGCTTGATCGAGTCCAGTCAGTTGGGGATGACGCCTAACGCCCGCAATGTCTCCGTCCAGTTCGACGACCGCCACCGCGATCGCCTCCGCCTGGACATCCAGACCGACAAATGGTACGTTGCTCATGATCGGCTCCCTTCGCATGTGGCTCCGCGATGTTTGTGAGACTCTAATCACGAGCGTAACCGACGAGCTTCGAATCGGAGCCGGTCGTTCCATTGTGACTAGCCCTGAGCCAAGAGGAGTTCCTCCACGCAGTGGTCCGCGGGTTGCAGTCACTGGTTCCTTGAGTTACGACAGAAAGGGAGAAATCATGGCCCGCCGCCGACCGTGCCTGCTTGTGCTGACTGCGTTGCTGCTGCTGGCCCCTTCGCGTGCCTTCACGCAGACCGCGAAATTGGATCCTACCATTGAGGAGATTCGGAAGGAGCTGATGCAGCTGCCGTATTACGGCGTCTTCGACTTCCTGTCATTCAGCTATGAGAAGGGGACCGTAGGTTTGTACGGCTACGCCTATCATCCCGGTCTCAAGTCTGATGCCGAGCGTGCCGTGAAGCGCGCGTCTCGCGTCGACCAGGTGGTCAACAAGATCGAAGACCTGCCGCCCTCTTCGCTGGATGACGACCTGCGATGGCAGGTGGACCACGCCATCTATCGAGATCCATTTCTGTCGCGTTATGCTCCGGGCGGAGCCATGCTATGGGGCCATCGTCACGGCTACAGCGGCCCGTTTGGCCGCCTCGGTCCATCGCGATTTCCCGGCACTGAACCGGCCGGCGACTTCCCGATTCACATTATCGTCAAGGGGCTGCGCGTCACCCTGCTCGGAGTGGTCGACAACGACGGCGACAAGAATCTGGCGGGCATGAAGGCGCGCGGCGTTCCCGGTGGCCTCGGCCTCGAGAACGAGCTGGCGGTCGAGAAATCGAAGTAACCCGCTGGTCTCTCTAGCGAGCGAAGCGGCCGATTGGGAAGACCTCTAGGCGAAGATCAGGGCGAGCGACGATCCCAACACCGTCGACAGCGCGCCCATCTTCGTTTTGCGTCAGGAGCGCGCCCGAGCGGCAGGATCGAGGCGGCGACAAAGAATGCGACAGAAATCCGCGTACATCGCATTCAACAGCTCACGATCCAACTCCGATCCCGTTGCGAATGTGGTGTCGTTTGCTCTGTACTGGAGTATCTGCTGCCTGGCGCTTCCCATCGCTGTCTCAGGCTCCCGTCGCATGTCGGACCTGTTCCGCTGTGACTTACGCTTCGACGCTCAGTCTTGGAACCCAAGTGCTTCTCTGGTGGGCCATCGTGTTCCCTCTGACGTTCGACTTTCTGCCGCGTATCGCAACTGCGAGCGTCTCGATGAACCGCCGCTACTACAAAGACCCGCCCGGAAGGCCGGAGAGGGTCAGCGCTTCGATGCTGAATGGTCCGCTCTTAGTGGGACCACTGCGCCGTTGATCGCCACACACGCGCCTCCTGCATTCATCACGTTGTGCCTCCGACTGAGAGGCGGCTTCGCCAGCCTCGTCGTTGACGTGCGGCGCCCGTGTCCTTTCAGGTTGATCATGATCGCGATGATTCGCGCGAAGCGGACGGCTCTTCAACCTGCTTCGCATCCGCTGGGGCGTCCTGCACGTGCGCTTCGACCATCCAGAGGGACTTGTCCACACCGCGCGAAATCTCGGTGAACAGGTCGGCAGTGTCGGCGTCGTTCAACCCTGTCGCATCATCGATGGCTTTACGTGCGCCGCGGCCGAATGTTGCGAGCGCATCCTGCATCGCCCGAACGTGAGCGCGCCACTCACCGACCTCGAGGGGATATTCGCGGAGCTGTGACTGCCCTGACACTGCCTGGAGTGTTCCACGCGCAACTCCACCGAGCGCGACCGCGCGCTCGGCGATCAGGTCCGAGTACTCGCCCGCCTGAGCAGCTACGCGATCGAACAGCTCGTGCAAGCCAACGAAGTTTGGCCCCTTGATGTTCCAGTGCGCCTGCTTCGCCTGCAATTGCAGATCGATGGCATCGGCGAGGTGCTCGTTGAGCAGTTCGATGGCGGATCGGCGCGCGGTCGGCGGGAGGTCGTTACTCGTCTCGAACATTGGTTCCTCCTCCGTGCGAAAGCGTCACGTGGGCAGTAAATTCTAGCGTGTCCACGACGAGGGTGGTCAACGACGATCGCGGCACGGTCGCGGCGCCGACGGAGGCCGTCGAAATGCATTCTCGCCGTGGCAGGGGTAATTGCGATAAGGACCGTCAACGGACGAGCTGCTGGCCGTCGCTCCCGTCAGGCGGGCGACGAACTGTCGGTGGCGACGAAAACGCGAAGCTCTCTGGCAGCACCCATAGTCCCCCTCTTTGAGTTCGCTGCCGCGGTCTGCATCGACGCCTCTTCGTCTTTTCAGCCGCCGTTCTTGATCAGCATCACCCTCACGATGTCGTCTGCCAATGCCGCGCGGACCTTCAGGTCAGTCGCCAGACGCTTCACGAACCGCCGCTCGGCTCGCTCGAGCCTGTTATCCGCCAACATCAAGTCCACCGCAACCGCGAAGACAACTGACCGCAGACGCGCCGGAATGGCGCGCGCCGCCTGCTGAAGCACGGCGGCCATTCCGTCCTCCTGGATCTGATCCCGAACGGTCCCGACCAACCGATCAACCGCCTCGCCCGATCTCCGTCTGAATCGGCGCATCGACCAGATGATGTGATGGGCGCGCGCGGCTTCTTCAGCTGAGACATGCTGATTCGCCTCCATCGCTGCGATCAACACGGCGATCACCACCTGATCGAGGGTCATACGGCGCTTCCGAAGCCTGAGCTTCGTTCTTCCCGCGACGTCATTTCCTGCAGTCTTGCCCATACTCTTCACCCGGGTCATGACATCTTCCGAAGACCGAGCGCAGCCGCATCGCCCTGAAGCGAATTCGTTCGAATCTGCTGTCGTGCACAATGAGTGCCGATGCCTTGAACGAACTCCGGGCGGCACCAGCTTGGCCCGCGCCACAAGACGATCGCCGATGTCGTAGCGTACATGAATCCCTTCGACCGGCCCAGTCGCAGCCTCGAAGGCCCCAGGCATGCCTTGAGCGCTGCGAGGTCAAAGCGACAGCCGCGATCTGCGGGACCTGCCAACCCCAAGCTGCAGCACGAGATCGTCGCGACCAGCCGCGCTCCGGCCGCCCGTCGTAAACGTCGAAAGCCGGGAGCCAGACGGGCAGCGCGGTGTATTGCACGGCGTGCACCACCACACCAGCAGGAGCACAATGGCTCGACGCAGCCGCCTCTATTTGGGTGGCGCGGGAGAAGCGACTCGTTTCCGACGCAACCGCTCGTTTCCGACACGTGGCATTCTATGATGGCTCGCTCACAGCGGAGGTGAGCCTTTTTGAGAGGTGATAAGCAATGGGCTACGAACCCGGCGAAACCTACGCGTTCCTGTATCAGGCAGTCGAGGAGAAAGCTCCACACGCCTCCGGCGTCTACACGATCTACACCTCGCAGCGATGGGTGTATGTGGGGGAAAGCGACGACATTCAGCAAAGCCTATTTGGACACCTGAACGAACCGAGCGCTTGTATGGAACGATTTGGTCCACTCTCGTTCTCCTTCGAACTCGCCCCGGTGGCACCACGAATGTCTCGTTATCAAGCGCTCGTTACCGAACTGGAGCCGGCATGCAACCCAACGAAAGCCTGAGCGATCGAACGAACCGAAGCCGGTTCTCAGCGCGCCATTGATCGCCAGCCGATCTTGTAACTGCGTCGGACCCTGCTTCCACAGACGTCCGTGCAGAGAAAATGAGGTGCTCTGTCACCGCGATCTCGGTGCCGCCGTGCGGCCACCAACTCTGCAACACCTAATTGAAACGTCGAGCCGCACAGGACTCACGAATCCATCCGGCTTCACGACCAGAACCGAACACGGCAACTTCCTGAGTATTCGCTCGGCCGTGTTGCCGATTAGCATTCCCGAAAGACCGGAACGCCCCACCGAACCCATGACGACCAGGTCGATGCCCTCTGCGACAACGAACACGGGAATCACCTCCTCGGGCTCGCCCCGGCGCAGTGCCGGTTGCGTCCGACCTTCAAAACGTCGGACGAGACGCGCGAGACCTGCTGCCGCGCGTTGTCGCGCATCTTCCACGTAGACGGCAAACGGTTCGTCCGCAGAGTGACGACGGACCGTGCGTTCGGCGAACGGTGCCCACGCGTGCAAGAGCCTCGGCGAGCGCTGCATCCAAATGTGTGGCCATCAGCAGCGTGAGCTCGACGATCTTTGCATTCAGGGCCTGTTCGTCCGCTTCTTCAGTGACGGCATCGACGGCGCCGACGATCTGGGGACCCGGAGCAGGCTTGCCGTGACGCGCCAGTAACACAGGGCAGGGACACTTTCGCAAGAGCTCCATATCCACCGCACCGAAAGGCTTCGGGCCTGGCGACGTCAGGTCACGTGCGTGGGACCGTATGAGCAAGTCGTGGCTCGAGCTCAGAATCTCCTGGATGAGAGCGGTTGCAGGCCGACCGACCAACAGCTTCGACTCCGCTCGAACGTCCGTCACGCCATTGGCGATGCGCGCCAGTTGCTGGCGCTGATGGCGGACGATGTCCTCTTCGAGAGCCGCTGGCAAGTAGTTGCTCGCGTGCGGCGGAACGGCCATCACATCGACAATCGTGAGCGTTGCGCCGGTGCTCTGTGCCAGTCGAATGGCTCGCTCGAGCGCCGGGTGAGCGGTGGCTGTGGCATCGACGTCGACGAGAATGCTCTTGAACGGTTCCATGTTCAACCCCACCGACGATGTGAATGCCCATCGTGCTCCGACCGTAGCAAACGCGCTTGCGGCGGCTGGCACACGCTGAGAGGTCCGGAGAGACGATCGGCCTCGAGCGCCGAGTTCAGGAGACGACGGAGCTTAACTCAGTCCTGAGCGGCGGCACAGGCCGATTCTTTCAGGCACAGGCCGAACAGGGCGCGTGTATTCCTTGTATCCTCAGTCGGGACGCCACCCGCGCGGAAGTCAATGACGGCTTCAGCACCTCGCTCGAACTTCTCGATGTCCTTTACTGACTCGATGTAGCGACTGGCCATCGCGTTGAACCAAACAGCTGGCGATGACACACTCGATATTTATTGGTCACTCTACAAGTTGACGCCTAGAGAATGTTCACGTCAACCTGTAGAATGCCGTCTGACAGTCCGTAACTCATCCTGACTCGCTCAGATGATGGCGTGAGGGCGCTCGCGAGCATCGGGTTCACGATGTCCTGTCCTTTGCCGGGCAGGCATTCTCGATCGCCGCCGATGTCGCGGCCGCCACGATCGCGGTGTTTGCCGCCGCCGTGATGGCCGGGTTCGTGGCGGCGATCATGTTGTGGTCCGCAAAGAGTCCGATCGAACCGTGAGGCACGCCAATCGTCTGCGACTCACCGTATTCATGGTCATCGCCGTCCGCATCGGTCACGCGCGGAGTGATGCATCAGCAGGCGCTCGTGCGCGAGACCGACGATGGATCTAGGATCGATGGTCGCGAGTTTCTCCTGGAGTGTGGCGGTGAGCACATTGCTGGCGGCGTACGCGCTGAGCATCGCCGTTTTCTTGGTTCTGGAGAATCGTAGTCCGCCCTCGACGTTTGCCTGGATGTTCCTGCTCCTGGTATTCCCGTTCGGCGGACTGGCGATCTACGCCCTCTTCGGCCGGAATCGCCACTTCTTTAGCCGAACAGCGACGATGACCCACCTGCTCGAGAGTACGGCGTTAGCGACTCGAGCCGCGGCCGTGGTCGCGGCTCAACCGGCCGCCCTCGCGGCGTTGCCGGCGCGGGTCGGCGAGTATGCGCGTCTGGCGCAGATGCTCTGGGCCTCAGCCCACTCGCCCCTGACGCATGGCAATCACCTCGAAATTCTGCAGGATGCGCGTGAGAAATACCCGCGCCTCATGGCCGATCTCCGAGAGGCCTCCTCGTCGATTCACTTGGTCTACTACGAGTGGGCGTCGGACGCGTTTACCGAGGACGTCGGCCGCGTGCTCTCGGACAAGGTCCGGCAGGGCGTGCACGTGCGGATTATCTACGACCCGGTGGGCAGCTTCAGCATGCTGAGCCGTCGCTACGTGCGCACGCTGCGGCAGGCGGGCATCCAGATGTTGCCGTTCTCACGGTTGTACCAACTCCACACGCTCAGCTATCGGAGTCATCGCAAAATCGCCGTGATCGATGGGCGGATCGGCTACTCCGGCGGCCTGAACATGACAGAGACCCATCTGACGGGCCCCGCAGGGTTTACGGGGTGGCGCGACACCCACGCCCGCGTTGTCGGGGAGGCGGTCGGCATCCTCCAGTCGGTGTTCGCCACCATGTGGCACAACACCACCGGCGAAAACCTCTTTGACACCCAACACTTTCCCCCGGCGGACCGCATCGCTCACGGCGTCCCGATTCAGGTCGTCAGCGGGGGCCCGGACTCGCGCTGGGAAGCGATTCGCCAGTCCTACCTGGCGACCATCGCGCTGGCGCGTCACCACGTCTATTTGCAGTCGCCGTTTCTCATTCTCGACACGAGTGTCGCCGAAGTGATGAAAACGGCGGCGCTGGCCGGTCTGGATGTCCGGGTCATGATCGCGCCACGGGGTGCCGAGTTCTCGCCCGCGTACCGCGCCGCCCGGACCTACGCTGCGGACATGGTGCGCGCTGGCGTCCAGGTGTGGCTGTATCAGGGCGCCTACTTCCACGCCAAAACCATCTGCGTGGATTCGACCGTGTGCTCGATTGGATCCGCGAATATCGATATCCGAAGTTTCTCGATCAACTATGAAACCAACCTGGTCATCTACGACGACTCGCTCACGCGTGAACTGGAGGCGGATTTTCTGGCCGATCAGGCCCACTGCGTGCCGTTCTCCGCCGACGAGTACGCGGCCAGCGGCGCCGTTCGACGCTTTGTGGATTCGTCCATGCGGCTCTGTTCACCGCTGATTTAAACAGCGCCGCGGTCGATCGTCACTCCCCGGAACCACCGGTTCAATGGTCAAGCCCGATGGCGCGCGTGCGGCGGTCGCGGTCCGCCGATGCCGTCAGGTCGGCGTCGTGAGGCCATCGAGGTTTTGTCGAGGTCGAATTCTGAACGGGCCATCGTCGGATGGTGCGCGTGGCGCGCATGTGGCTCGCTCTGATGTGAGATGTATCACTCGCAGCGCGACCCTGCACGTGCACGCATCAGGACGGCGTGCCACGCGGTGCAGTCAGACACGTGAAGTTGTCCGCGCCGCAATTTCGCCGCGGACGCCTGCGGGCGCGGGTCGCACGATTCCGGCCGCGGCATAGACGTCCCGCTCGTCCAACGTCTCATGCGCCAGCAGCTGGGTCACGATGGCGTCGAGTTTGTCCCGGTTGTCCTTCAATAAGCGGCGCGCCTCGGCGTAACATTCGTCGGTGATCCGGCGGACCTCTTCATCCACCGCGTTGAGCATGTCGTTCGAGATCCCCGCCATGCGTGGATCGCCGTCGGCCGGCAAAACCGACAGGCGTCCAATCCGATCGGACATCCCCCACCGGCCGACCATCGAGCGCGCGATCCGGGTGACGACTTCCAGGTCGCTCTCGGATCCGGTGGTGATGACGTCGAACACCTCATGTTCAGCCGCCATCCCGCCCAGCGCGCCAACGATCCGACCCCGCAGGTAGTTGGCGTCGTAGCCGTAGCGGTCCGCTTCTGGCGTGGATAACGTCACACCGAGCGCCCGGCCGCGTGGAATGATCGACACCTTTCGAACCGGATCGGCGCCAGGCAGCAGCATGCCGAGCAGCGCATGGCCGGCTTCGTGGTACGCGGTGCGACGTCGTTCGTGTTCGGGAATCACGACATTGCGGGCGGTGCCAAGCTGAACCTTTTCCAACGCGTCCGTCAGGTCACGCGGTCCGACGGCCGTCTCTCCCCGACGGGCCGCGAGCAACGCCGCCTCGTTGACCAGATTCGCGAGGTCGGCGCCCGTCATGCCGGGCGTCGAGGCCGCGAGTTGATCCAGGTTGACCTCGTCGCCGAGCGGCACGTGGCGGGTATGGACCCGCAGGATGTCGGCGCGCCCCTTGTGGTCTGGCGGGTGGACGACGATCGTGCGGTCGAACCGACCGGGGCGGAGTAACGCCGGGTCGAGGACGTCCGGACGGTTGGTGGCGGCCAGCACGATCACGCCCTCCGTCCCGGAGAAGCCGTCCATCTCGGTCAGGATCTGGTTCAACGTCTGTTCGCGCTCGTCGTGACCGCCGAGCGCATTCGCGCCACGCGTCCGGCCAATCGTGTCGATCTCGTCGATGAAGATGATGGCCGGGGCGACTTTGCGGGCCTCGGCAAAGAGCTCGCGCACGCGGCTGGCGCCAACGCCGACGATCATCTCGATGAACTCCGAGGCGCTGGCACTGAAGAACGGCACCTTTGCCTCGCCGGCGGTCGCCCTGGCCAGCAATGTCTTGCCGGTCCCGGGCGCCCCGGTGAGTAGCACGCCTTTCGGCGCGCGAGCGCCAAGACGCCGGTATTTCGCGGGGTCGCGCAGGAAGTCCACCACCTCGTTGATCTCGGCCTCGACCTCGTCGATGCCGGCGACATCCTCGAAGGTGACCCGCACGGTTTCTGGATCGACGGGCTTTCGTGCACGCCCGCCGAGAATCCCGCCGCCCATCGCACTTTGCTGTCGTCGGAACATCCAGAAGTAGAACCCGAACAGCAATAACATCGGTCCGATCGAGAACAGCAGATTCGTCAAGACGCCGCGTTCCTGCACGAGCGGCTTGGCCCGGACGATCGCGTCACCCGCCATCAGTTCGGCGAGCAGATCGTCGGTGGCGAATGTGGGCCGCTCGGTGGTGAACTTCTCGTACGTGCGATCCTGCTGGTCGGGCAACGGCACGGCCTTTTTGAGCGCGCCTTGAATGGTGTCGCCCCGTGCAAAGATCTCCTTGACGTTCTTGTTCGTGACTTCCGCCTTGAAGGCGGTGTACGAGACCGCCTCCGGCTCACTCATCCGATCCTGGTAGGTGAACATCGCGAACAGGATCAGATACCCGAGAGGCCACAGTGCCCAACGGGCCCAGCTCTGGCGGGGCTTCGCCGGTGGCCCGGTCGGCACACCTTCAGTGCGCCAGGGTCGCGGCGATGGCGGGTCGGAGGGGGGCGGGACACTCGGAGGTTGCGGTGGTGGCTGGCGTTCCGAATCGGTCATGAGACGTCTCCTAGTTCCCTCTCCGTCATGTGAGCGACTCGAAATCCTCGGCGGGCGCGCGCAACAGCGTGCCTTCGAGCGGGTCGGAGGACTATATCGCGTGCCGGGCTTCAGGTGCTGCGCCCGCGATCCAGCCGCGATGTTGCCGACGCCGCCCGCGGATATGCCTGTGCCGATCGTCGCGCCAGGTCTGGTCGATCACTTGGCGGTTCCCTGAAGCGTCCGTAGATACGCCGACGCCACCGTCACCCCGACGAACTCCGCGATGGCGGTCGCGTCCTTCAAGGCCGTCGAACTGAGGCTCGGGCCGCCGCGCGCCGCGAGTGGACCGCGGCACGGTCCGTGCGGTGACGATGCCGCTACGTGAAGTCTTCCACACCGCCGCTATTGACGAACGCGGCGGCGTTAATCGGTCAGGCACGCATGCAAGCGGCGACCCCACGCCGAGCGCGGCGACAGGCCTTCCGTGATGGCCAGAACTACCGGCACGGCTCCAAGAGGATTTCACGATCGAGCAGCGCCACAATGTCTTGCAGTAAGTGCCATCGACCGACCTTCTGCCTTCATGCTGTTTTCGTGCGAGCCAAGGGCCTGACGTGAGAAGCTCTCGAGCCCTTCGTCACAGCTCGTGACGGTCTCTTCGCGAGCACGCCCGCTCGACGGGCATCCCACGGTACGATAAGCACTGGCCATGCCGCGCGCCGGAGCACGCGTTCTGCCACCGATCCCTCTCTGAGCCGCCTCCAACCCCGGCGCCGGTTCGAGCCCAGGACGACGAGATCGATTTTCTTTCCGTTTGCATGAAGCTCGATCAGGTGAGCGGGATCACCGTGTTGCTCGTCGACTTGGACGTTCACGCCTGCAGCCTCGGCACGCTCCCGAAGTTCGGTGAGGTACCGAAGCCGTTCACCCGCGCGCCGAGCGAACGGAATGTTCGCCGGCGTCGCGTGAAGAAGGTGCAGCTGTGCCTCGCTGATAACCGCGAGACTGAGTGCACGTTCGAATGCTCTTTCACTGGCCTTCTCGAGATCGATTGCGCACAGGATTCGAGCGACGGTATTCATGTCGTTTCCTTGCTGATGAGGAGCATGCCGTCGGACGGCGAGTCAGAATACGAGAGGAGAGTCCCTTCCTTTACTACAGGACCATCCTACAGCTTGGCGCGCCGCAGCAGTTGCGCGTTGATCGCCACGATGACCGTGCTCGCCGACATCAGGACCGCGGCGAAGGCCGGGGGCAGAAGAATGCCCTGTGGCGCCAGGACGCCGGCGGCGAGCGGGATCGCGACGATGTTGTAGCCGGCGGCCCACCAGAGGTTCTGCATCATCTTGCGATAGCTGGCCCGGCTCAGGGCGATGATGCGCGGCACGTCTCGCGGGTCGCTCCGGACCAGGACCACATCGCCCGCTTCGACGGCGACATCCGTGCCCGCGCCGATGGCGATCGCGACGTCCGCGGTGAGCAACGCGGGCGCATCGTTCACGCCATCGCCCACCATCGCGACGCGTTTGCCCTGAGCCTTGAGCTCCTTGATCTTGTCCACCTTCTCGCCCGGCAGCACTTCGGCAAAGACGGTGTCGATTCCGAGGTCGGCGGCCACGGCCTTGGCCACAGCCTTCGCATCGCCGGTCAGCATGACGACTTCGATCTTTTGCTCATGGAGCCGCTGAATGGCCTCGCGCGACTCCGGGCGCACGGCGTCCGCGACCGTGAACGCGGCGACGGCGGCCTTCGACGTCAGGAGGTAGATGGAGGCCTGCCCACGCGCCGCCGCCCGGTCCGCCGCTTCGCGCACGGCCGCTGCCGGCGTCAGTTCGAGGCGCTTCAGCATCGCCGGACCGCCCATGTAGAACTCCTGGCCCTCGACGACCGCCTTGACCCCGTGACCTGGAATCGCCTCGAACCGTTCGGCCGTCGGAACGCTCAGCTGCCTGCTCCTCGGCGCTCTTGACGATGCCCTGCGCAATCGTGTGCTCGGAATCGCGTTCGACCGCCGCCGCAATCCGAAGCGCGTCGTTCGCGGTCAGGCTCCCGTCCGTGACGACGTCGACGACCCGGAACTCACCCCGTGTCAGCGTGCCGGTCTTGTCGAATACCACCGTGGTGAGGTTGCGCGCCTCCTCGAGCCCGCGGCGATCGCGGACGAGCAGTCCCGACTGCGCGCCGAGACTCGTGGAGATGGCCGCCACCAACGGCACGGCGAGCCCGAGCGCGTGCGGGCAGGCAATGACGAGCACGGAGACCAGCCGTTCAACCGCAAATGCGCCGGTCGCTCCGACCGCGAGCCAGACGACAAGCGTGAGCGCGCCCGCGACGACCGCGACGATCGTCAGCAGGAACGCGGCGCGGTCGGCCAGGGCCTGGGCACGAGAGCGGGACGTCTGCGCCTGTTCAACCAGCCGCATGATGTTGGCGAGCGCTGTCCGTCGCCGGTGCCCGTCACCGTCACGCGGAGGGAGCCGGAGCCGTTGACCGTACCGGCGATGACCGTCGCACCCTCGGTCTTTGCCACCGGAACCGATTCGCCGGTGATCATCGATTCGTTCACGTCGCTCTTGCCGCTCTGCACGATACCGTCGGCCGGCACGCTGGCACCAGGTCGCACCAGGACGAGGTCACCTTGACGGAGCGCCGAGATCTCCACATCTTCGATGGTCTCGCCGACGATGCGCTGCGCCGTGCTGGGCAGCAGCCGGGCCAGCTCGCGCAGGGCGCCGGACGCCTGCGAGATCGATCGCATCTCGATCCAGTGGCCGAGCAGCATGATCGTCACGAGCGAGGCCAGTTCCCACCACAACGCCTCGCCGGGATACCCGAGCGTCACCGCCAGACTGAAGACGAAGGCGACGGTGATCGCCAGCGAGATCAGCGTCATCATCCCGGGCAGGCGGTCGCGCAGTTCCCGGAGTCCGCCCTTCACGAACACCGAGCCGCCGTACAGATACACGGCGGTGCCGAAGAGCGCCGGGATATACAGAGACCCTGGGAAGGCCGGCGCCGAAAAGCCGAACATGTGCTGCACCATCCCGCTCCACACCAGCGTCGGGATGCTGAGGAACAGCGTGATCCAGAACCGATCCCGGAACATCGCCACGCTGTGCCCTTCATGCCGGTCGTGTCCACCGTGCGCGCCGTGCTCGGGCGCTGCCGGCGCTTGGTGCTGTTCATGCCGACCGGCAGGCGCGTCATCCGCGTGTGGCATCGTGTGCGGGTGATCGTGCGGCGACTGTCCCGGCGAGGTCCCGTTCATTCGTGGGCTCCGTTACATCAGCGATGTGCGATACCGAGTGCGGCGTTCGTCCTGACGATCGGGTCGTCCAGCGTTCCGGCAACGTCCAGCCCCACCGTGCGCGTGGCGCCCGTGGGCTTCGGTCGCACCGAAACGGCGAAAAGCCATTCCGGGACACCATACGCGCCCGCCAATCGGTCACGACGTCAGAGACACCGGTCTGCGACATGTCCTGCTGCCGCACCACCGCAGCAGCGACCCTTTTCCCGATCACGCCGTATCCGTTTGACGGCCACACGGGTTCTCTGCGCTTCAAGTGATCATTGGATCCTGTGGTCACCCGTCATCCTCGTCCGGGCCAGGCAATCGTCAGGAGCAGCGCGCTCTCTTCAAGCGCGTGGACGTCGTGAGACACGCCATGGTCGAGGGCCAGCAATCCGCCTGCTCGAAGGCTGAATGTCCGCCCCGACGCCGTCACCTGAGTGTGGCCAGACAGTACGGAAATCGAGATGCGGCCCTCGGTCTTGTGCTCGGGCATACGCGCCTTACCTGCAAGTACGATCAGGACAACGCGGAAGTCGTCATACTTGATGAGCGTTCTCGCGTTCTGACCGGTGCTCCAGGTGGTCTCGGTGTGCAAACGATCGATTTCGGCCGGCAGATCGAACTCCATGAACGGATCCGCCTTCGGCGGTGTGTGCGGTCGTCGATGGGCTTCGTGCTGAGGAATATCGGACATCAGAACCTCCCGGGACACCATGGTTGAGTGCCGCACGACCCGCGACCTGGCGGTTCTTGACGCGCAAGCAGCGGGTTCGCGCGTCGAGGACACCGTCGCGGACGTCACCAGTTTGGTGGCGTCCGCGATCCTGCTTGAGGGACCCACACTCGAATTCGAGTCCCCCACGGATCCCGGGTGAGCAGCGCCGGCTCGGCGCCGGCCTGGCCGAGGCGTTCCACCGGACAGCCGGCGCGGGCGAGACTGTCGGCGAGCGGCGCGAGCGCTGTTGCATCCGGAAGTTCGATCGTCCACTCCAGCAGCTGCGCATCCTCCTCGGTTGGCGGTTGCGCTCCACGCCCGGCCCACGTGTTGGCGCCGAGGTGGTGGTGGTAGCCACTCGCCGCGAAGAACAGCGCGCCAGGATAGTTCCAGACGGTGGCGTCAAGACCGAGCGCCTCGGCAAAGAAGTCGGACGCCGCCGCAAGGCCTCCGACGTGCAGGTGGACGTGTCCGATTACCGTGCCGGACGGCATACCGGTCCAGGTCGCCGCTCCGGCGGCGCGCTCCAGCCCTTGTACGATCCAACGGATCGGTGGCCATCATCAATTGACGGCCCACGCGACGCCATGTGCTGCGCGGACGATCCGCGTACACCTCGATTCCCAGGTTGTCGGGGTCCTGCAGATACAGGGACTCGCTCACCAGATGGTCAGCAGCGCCCGCTGCCGCGCCGATCTCCTCGAGGTGCCGCAGGAAACGACCGAGCGATGACCGGTCGGGCAGCAGAATCGCGAAGTGAAACAGGCCAAGGCGACCGCGGTGGGGCGCCTCGCGCGCACCCGGGTGTTCGTGGAGCATGACCAGGGCGGTGTCACTGTCTTGCGGGCCAAGCACCGCATCGGGGCCTTCGCGCCGCAACACCTGCAGACCGAGCGCCGTTTGATAGAACGCGAGTGAGCGATTCAGATCGGCAATCTGCAGGTGTACGGGTCCCAGCCGCGTGCCTTCCGGCAGCCGGTATCCTCGCGGTGCTCGCCCGTAGCTGCCGGGCATGGCCGGCTCGGCGCCATCCGCAGAGTCGGGTTCCAGCTCAGTCATGGCTTGATGATACGGAACGCACCGTCACGTTCGAAGTTCTCGATGTCCTTGCCCCTCCGGACGTACTGGGCGGGCGAGCCATCGATCGCGACCGCACCGAACACCGCGCCCCGGGCTAGGAATCCTCGGGCCGGATTGAGCGATGATCGCGCGTCGATCCGCATAAAAACCCGATCCGGTGGTCGGCGCTCACACCGATGCACGGTACCTCTAACTGTGAGCGCTCCTGCGAGCTTACACCCTGCGCGGGCACGACATTGCCAGTTCTAACGCGACTCAAGCACACCGCCTCCAAGGGCGACGATACGCGCAGACGATGGCGTTCACGACGTTGATGCTGTTTCAGATCTTCAAGTGTTCAACACCCGGTCGGACGAGCGAAGTGCGTTTGCTCACCTCTCACGAATCACTACTCTGGGCGGTGGGCGGCTCACTCTTCCTGCAAGTGATGGTCATCGACACGCCATTTCTCTAGCGCATTCGGCACGGTCAGCTTGGGCAGCGCCGATTGGTCGAACCGTGAGGCGATTGCGAGCTCTGTGCTGTGGCTCAGCGAGATGAGTAAGCTGCTCGGGCGTGGCACGCCGCCCGCCGAGGTAGGTGGCCGCGCTCGTTGCCCGAGCGCATCAATCGTGCTCGGGCGGGATGGCGTCGCTGGCCAGAGCGCGCGGCGCTGGCCGTTTAGTCGATAAGTGAACGCCTGTGGGCGCCGCGGGCCAATCCGCGCGCCACGCGTCCGATGAGGCATCCGCGCTGTACACGATCCTAACGGGCATCGCACTCAAACGGTCGCTCAGGCGAGCCTCCGCTCGAATCGGCCACCAATCGTAGAGAAATATTTCCAGGGGCCGCCACATCGCCACCCAGCCTCCGATGAGCAGACTTTCCGTCACGATCTCGGTCCAGCGGCTGTCGGGAACATAGATGGCGAGTGCGTCGCCAATCCCGATCGACGACGCCAGACAGGTCAGGCCGATGGCGAGACTGATTCGGCCGCGCCAGAAGAGATCGCGCAACCTTCGTCGCGTGCCGGCGGCCCGCGCACCAAAGAACTCGTGAATCGCTTCGCGGAGAACGACGGCCTCATCCGACTGGCCAGGAGCCCGTTCCAAATGAACAAGCAGCGCCAGTCGCGCATCGGCCGGGAGATCTCGGCTCCACTCCACGATGAACTCCTCGGCGCGTGGATCGAGGTCTCGTTCTCGAAATGGCGACGGGTCGATGGCGTTGAACAGCTGCCGCAACTCGGCGACGCGCACCTCGATGATCTGACAATCCCGCGGGATGGCATCTCCAGCGAAGGGCGGCTCTGCGTCCATGAGCGTGGTCGAGACCAAGGCTCCTTGCTACGCGTTCCTGGGCAGGACCGTATAGACCCTCATGATGAACGCGTGGAACTCCGTCATGTAGTTCCGCAGGAATTCCGCCGTCTCGTCGTTCGTGACCTCGCCGTCATCAGTAATCAAGCCCGGCTCGAACTGGATGTAGGCCTCCACGGCATTCATTTGCGGCGAGTTGCAGAAGCCGAGGATGCTGCGCAGGTGTTGCTGCCCGATGGCCGTGCCGATCTTGCCTGGAGACGTACCGATGACCGCCGAGGGCTTGCGCGCGAACGAGTTCTTGCCGTACGGACGGCTCGCCCAGTCGATCGCGTTCTTCAACGCCCCGGGGATCGAGCGGTTGTACTCCGGGGTCACGAACAGCACCGCCGTCGACCGCAGCGATCGCGTCCTTGAACGCTCTCGCGACCGGAGGGTAGTCATCGTCGTCGTCGCGGTTGTAGAGCGGCAGGTCCTTGAGTCGGAATCTCCGTCATGTCGAGCTCGGCCGGGGCGAGGCGCACCAGGGCTTTCGCGAGCAAGCGATTGATGGACGACGTGGAGAGACTGCCGACAAAGTAGCCGACCTTGTAGTTGCTCATATGATCTCCTATGCGCTTTCGATTCTTCGGGGGTTGCACTCGCCCGCCTTCACCTTCCCAACGCGCCAGGGCGCGTGCCGCCATCCTTGCGCTCGCGTCCGGAGGGACACTCGTGAGCAGCACATTGAGGCCTTCGGCCATCGTCGGGTGCGTGAGGATCGCGTCGCGAAGTCCGGTGTACGGCAATCCGGCGAGCATCGCCGTCTGCACGACGGCGAGCACCTCGCCCGCGTCCGCCCCGAGCATCGTGAAGCCGAGGATGCGGTCGCTGTCCGCATCAAGGAGCATCTTCATGAATCCGCGCGTCTCGCCGATGGCCCGGGCCCGCAGCACCGATGTCATCGGGATCCTGGCCACGCGAACCGCGATCCGCTGCTGCTGCGCCGTGGTCTCGTCGAGTCCCACGCGCGCGAGTTCGGGATCGATGAAGGCGCAGTAGGGGATCAGCCGATCGCGGGTGCTCCGCACTTTCCCCGCGAGGTTGTCGCGCACCACCCGGAAGTCATCGAACGCCACGTGCGTGAACTGCGGGCTACCGGCGCACTCGCCCATCGCCCAGACTCCGGCCGCAGTCGCCTGGAGACGATCGTCCACCTTGACGAAGCCGCGCGCGTCGAGCTCGATTCCTGCCTGCTCGAGCCCGATCTCGCGCGTGTTCGGCGTGCGCCCCGCCGCGACGAGAATGTCGGAGCCCTCGATCGTTCGATCGCCGGCGCCGGTCTTCACGCGAAGGCGCACAGCCTCCCCGGATCGGCCCTCCACGACCTGCGTCTCGGCGCCAAGCACGACGTCGATGCCATCCTCCTCGAAAATCGTGAGAACGGCCGCGGCCACATCCGGATCTTCCCGGCCGAGAAGCTGCGTCCCGAACTCCAGAACCGTCACCTGACTGCCGAACCGCCGGAACGCCTGCGCGAACTCCACCCCCACATATCCGCCGCCGAGCACAATCAGGTGCGACGGGAGCCGGTCGAGCTCGAGCGCTTCGACATGGGTGAGCGGCCGAGCGTCGGCAAGACCCGGGACACCCGGGATCGTCGCCCGCGTGCCGAGATTCAGAAACAGGCGGTCGGCGACAAAGCGGCGCGAGCCGCCTTCAGGAAGTCTCGCCTCGACCGTGCGCGGCCCCACAAGGAGGCCTTCGGCAAGGAGGAACTCGAGATGCGGGACCGCAAACTTCTGCCGGTGGATCGCGATCATGCCATCGACCATCTCGCGTTTGCGCTGGCGTACACCCCTCATGTCCACCGTCGCGCCCTCGATTCGCACCCCGTACGACGCGGCCCGACTGACCAGGTCCGCGACCTTGGCACTTCGGATCACGTTCTTGCTTGGCAGGCAGGCGATGTTTGGACACGAGCCTCCAATCAAGGCGCGCTCGATCACGACGACGGGCCGACCCTGCTGCGCCAGGTCCCATGCGAGATACTTGCCCGCCTCGCCTCCGCCGAGGACGGCATTCTCGATGTGTACGGTCTCATTCATGGTGGGCCTCACCGACTTGCCGTAAAGAGTCCGGCTTCCTGCGATTCTCGATCGACCGGGAACGGGCTGAGTCGCAGCGGTGCTGAACGACGGCCGTTTCGGCCGCACAGATCACCAGGACGAGCATTCCCGCGAAGGGCGTGAGCGCCGGATTACCGAAGATAGTGTTCCGTCAGCGCGACCCAATACGCGGCGCCCATGGGCAGAATCGCGTCGTCGAAGACGTACTGCGGATGATGCACCATCGCCGTGTCCCCGTTGCCAAGCAGGCAGTACGTGCCCTTCTTCTTCTGCAGCATGAAGGCGAAATCTTCGCTCCCCAGATAGCTCGGTCCCGGGTACATCACAGCGTTGTCGCCAAACGCCTCGCGCGCGATCGTTGCCGCTTTTGCGGTTTCGCCGGGGTCGTTGACCAGCACCGCGCCAGGCACGCCTTCCCGAATCTCGTGGGTGCAGCCGAAACTCTCCGCTTGTGTCTTCGCGATCGACCGCACCTTGCCCAGCACCAGTTTTCGATCCTCCGGCGTCGTCGTCCGGATCGACAGGCGCAGAATCGCCGACTGCGCGATGACATTGCCGGCGTTGCCGGAGATGAACGCGCCAACGGTTACGACCGCGCTGTTGTGCGGCGACACGTTGCGTGACACGATGGTCTGTAACGCCATCACCAGCGAAGAGCCCGCAACTACGGGGTCGATGCTGAGCTCCGGCATCGATCCGTGGCTGCCCTTCCCACTGAGCTCAATCTCCCAGATTATCGACCGCGGCCATCATCGCGCCGTCACGAAAGTGGAGTTTCCCCCGCTCGAGTCCCGGCATATTGTGCATGCCGAAGACGGCATCGACCGGCCAGCGCTCGAATAGTCCGTCCTCGATCATGGCGGGGCCGCCGCCCATGATCTCCTCTGCGGGCTGGAAGATCAGCCGCACGGTACCGTTGAAGTTTCGCGTCCGCGCCAGGTACTCTCCAGCCGCGAGCAGCATCGTCGAGTGCCCGTCGTGGCCGCATAGATGCGACACGCCTGCGACCTGGCTTTTGTAGGGCAGGTTGTTGTCCTCCTGGATCGGCAGCGCGTCGGTATCGGCGCGCAGGCCGATGGACTTCGTGCCGTCACCGACGGTCATTGACGCGACGACACCATGTTTGCCGATGCCCTCCACGACCTCGTAGCCCCAGGATCTCACCAGGTCGGCGATGTACTTCGAGGTGTGCACCTCTTCGAAGGAGAGTTCAGGATGCTGGTGCATGTAGTGACGCCATGCCTGGATGGTCTCCAGCTTCGCCTCGAATTCTTTGACTGTCGCGTTCATTGGCATTCCTCCAGAGGCAGTGTCACGCGAATAGAGACCAGATGGGACTCACGCGGGCTTCGCTTTCGATCGACGGACCTTTGGAACGGTGAGCATGATCGACACGATGGCCGCGACGACCATCAACAGGTTGAAGCCCAATGCAATCAGAGCCGCCTGGCGGACCTGCACGTTGTCCTGCCGCCCCGCAAAGGTAATCACCCCGTCAAGCCATTGACTCGACTCACCATTGCCGCTGAGCGCCGTGAAGATCGCCGCAGAAATGGCCACTCCGAACGATGCACCGAGAGACGACGCCATCTTGTAGATACCTGCGCCCGATCCGGCCTGATCGTCGGGCAGATTCGACAGCGCGGCATCGGTAGAAGGCGTCGCGTAGAACGCGAGCCCGAGGCCGAAGAGCGTGTAGGCGACGACCGCGAGGACCTTGTACTGCCCGATGAGCAGGTTCGTCGGCATCAGCAATAAGACCGAGAGGCCGACGATCAGGCTTCCCCAGATCATCGGCCTGCGAGCGCCAAACTTCTGCAGCAGTTTCTCGCCGACGCGAATAAAGGCCACGATGGCAATCGCGTAGCCGAGCGTGAGCATCCCGGCCTCCTGTGCCGACAGGCCACCACCGATCTGCACCAGCATCATCGATACCAGCAGCATCCCGGCAACGCCGTTCAAGAGGAAGTTCGAGACCGTCGCTCCCGTGAACGTCGCGTTGCGAAAGAGCCCGAAGTTCACGAACGGAGATCGCGCTGCCGACTCGGCCCTGAAGAACAAGACACCACCGACGGCAGCGATCGCGGCTAGCCCAAGGGTGATCGGGTTCGTCCAGCCGATCTGACTGCCCTGGGTCGTGAGCACCTGCAGCGCGACCATCGTGACCATGAACGTCAGCACACCCTTCGTGTCGAAGGTATAGCTCCCTTGAACGGCCGCCTTGCTCTCCGGGGTGCCGCGGACCATCAGCATCCCGAGAACCGCCACTGCCGACGATGCGAAGAAGATCCAGCGCCAGCCAACGTTCTCTGCCATGAGGCCGCCGAACAGCGCGGCGAACCCGGAACCACCCCAGGATCCCATCGACCAGAGGCTGACCGCACGTTGACGGCCGCCGCCGTCCCAGTACGTTTTGATGAGCGCGAGACTTGCTGGCATGATGAAGGCGCCCGACAAGCCCTGACAGATGCGGCCCAGCATCAAGAGCGGAATCGCGAGGGCGCCCGATGGCGCCACACCGACGAGAACCGAGCCGACGATGCTGAACACGAAGCCCCACATCAAGATCTTCACGCGCCCGAGCCGATCGGCCAAACCACCGACGACGACAATGAAGATGCCCGAGAACAGCGCCGTGATCGACACCGCGATGTTCATGACGCTTGTCGCGACATTGAGATCGGCCGCCATCGCCGGAGCGATGTTGAGCGTGGTCTGGGCGAACAGCCAGAAGGCCACCACCCCGAGGATGATGCCGAAGAGGAGTTTGTCATCGCCTCGATAATCGGAGGGCGCTCTAGCCGTCATCCCAGCTATCCTCGCTTCCTTGAGAGGCTGCACGTCGATGGCCGATTCAATGCCACTGCACCCTACGCGGACTCCTTGCGACTTCCTTTCCAGCGCTCTCGGGTCACCGATTCCCGGAAGATTGGCAATGACCACCCATACTTGATCGCGAATCCGCGTACGCCGAACGTCACGAGAAAGCCCGCGATCATGGCGACGAGACGCCGGCTCCGAGGGCGTTCATCGCGGTGAACGCGCACGCTCCCAGTACTGACGCAGTGACGTAGATCTCATGCCGCAAGATGACCGAGCGCACGTGGCCAAGCGTATCGCGGATGATTCCGCCGACAGAGCCTGTGACGACGCCCATCACGATGGCGACCAGCGCGGGCGCACCCACATCCAGGGCCTTCACCGTGCCGGCGACAGTGACCAACGCGAGACCGAAGGCGTCGAACCACAGCAGCGTCTTATGGCGCGACTCCACGAGCGGCGCCACGAAGTGCATCACCACCGCGGTCAGAAGGCAGGCGGAGACGTGAACGGGATTCTGAACCCAGAACACGGGGACGTTCAGAATCAAGTCCCGCAGGGTGCCGCCACCGACGCCCGTGATGACCGCAAACCACATGAACCCCATCACGTCCATGCCTTTGCGCGAAGCGACGAGCGCTCCAGACACGGCGAATACCACGGCCGCAAGAACATCGAAGAAATGCACCAACCGGAACAGGTTCGCCGATTCGATCATCGCGGACTGCATGGGATTGGTTAGGACACGACCCCAGTCGGTCAAGGTCAGAGTCGACGTTCAACCCCGCCACGAGCACCTGCGGGCATCTCGCAGACGACCATAGCGCAACCAGACGGACTGTGCCAATCTGTTTGCACCGTTTTGGGTGATGTCGGGTGCTAGCCGTCGCGTCTGGAGTAATCAATAATGTCTAAACGCTCAGAAACCATCGCCGCTGAAGAGTGCATGGCGCTCGGCGACAGCCAACCTCAATTCGACGCGTATCCGAATCGTGAGGTGAATCTTGGCGCCCTGGCGGTCGCGCGCGCATTGCCCATCAAGGACCGGCGCCTCGTGGGGCCATGGTGCTTCCTCGACCGGTTTGGCCCCCTGACATTTAGCAACGGCAAGCCGATGGACGTTGCACCGCACCCGCACATCGGGCTGCAGACCGTCACATGGCTCCACGAGGGAGAGGTGGTACACGACGACAGCCTCGGCTACGATTCGCTGTTGCGTCCGGGCGGTGTGAACGTGATGACGTCGGGTGCCGGTATCGCGCACGCCGAGCAGACCCCGCGTGACAACACGGGACGACTCGATGGCGTGCAGCTCTGGACGGCTCTTCCGGACCAATGCCGTCACATGCCCGCCGGTTTTGCCTCGTTCAAGGAGGTGCCCACGATCGAGCCGTCCTCCGGTATCGTCCAGATCTTTGCCGGCGAGTGGCAAGGAGCCGCGTCGCCCGCGCCGTACTTTTCAGCACTCCTGGGTGCCGACGTGCAGGTGTATCCACGACACAAGCTGATGCTGCCGCTCAACCCTACGTTCGAGCACGCGGTCCTCGTGATGACCGGCGATTGCGCGTTGGACGGCGAACGACTTGAGCCGCGCATGCTCTACTACCTCGGCATGACGCGCTCGGACATTCAGTTCGCGAGCGAGGGCGGCGGTCGAGTGTTGCTGATCGGCGGACCGCCGTTTCCTGAAACGATCCTGATGTGGTGGAATTTCGTGGCGCGTGCGCCCGAAGAAATCGCTCAGGCCCGCGCTGACTGGGAGGAACAGCGGCGATTCGGCGAGGTGAAGGCTTACAACGGTCCTCGCCTGAGCGCACCAGCACTGACGCGATTTGCGCGTCCCAATCCTGTCAGCTAGCGCGATGGTCATGACGACCACGCTCGACGACGCGGCGCATACGGTTGCCTGCGCGTCGAGGGACGGTGCAACTCGGCGACCGAGAACGGCATCGGTTGGTATCAAGGAGACTTCGATGAACTCACGGGGCGCCCGCCCGCTGTCAGTTCATCCCAATGCGGCCGGCTCGTCGCTCGCAGATAATGTGGGCCCGCCGTGACCTCTTGGACGAAACCGTCGGCGGCGCGCCCCGCACGGTCACAAGACCTTCGTCTGGCTGCTCGTCGCATTCGACACTGCTGGAAGCATCAGGGCGGCATGAACGCGACTAGCGATGTGGATCGGCTTTTCGCTTAAGCTCGACGCTAACCTCGGGGCCATCCCCCGCGGTCGAACCTGCCGTGCGATCCTACTTCGAGATGTCCGCCCACCCTAGCACCATGCTTCCATGGGTGAGAACGCCATGGGATGAACTGAGGTTCGTCGCCTTGCGGCCGCGTGAGACATCTCGATCGCGAGCCGCTCGTCGGCCCGGATCGTCTCGCGCCGATTGCTTCAACCACATCGGTATCCTGATCTCGGGCCTTCACATCGCTACTAGATTGCCGCCGGCATCTGGCCGGCGCCCTCTCGATCACCCAGCGTTTTTGATCGTGATGACGTCCATGATTCTGGCGGCCGTGTCATCGTCGATATGTAGCAACGCCTGAAGGTCGCCGGCGAAGCGAATTTCGTTCCATTTCGCCCATCCATCGGACAGCATGAGGTCGAAGACAACTGCGAAAGCCGTGGCCGCCAGCTCTTTCGGGATGGCTGCTGCCGCCGTCCGGACCACCGCGTCACCTCCGTGATCCTCGATGCGCTGTATGATCTTGGCGATCATCGGTTGAAGCGCCTCGGGGCCAACACCGCGAAACAACTTCATCCCTGCAATGACGTGCTCAATTCCGTTCGCCTCCTGCGCCGAAACGGTCCCGTCCGCGCGAGCGCCGGCGATCAGGAGTGCCGCGAACGCCTCCCGCGGCGACCATTCCTCAACACCCGCCTGCGTCGTTACCTCTGCTTTGTCGATCAAGTTCATAAAGAGCCTCCAGTTGGTTTCCGAGTATTGAGCGATCTGGGACGTCGCAGGAGCACGTGGGGTCTTCGCCGCTCATGCCTTGCGGCATCGACGCCATCGTCGGCGAGGCAGAGATGAGTCTCTTCATGCCGTGGCGCCAGTCGCGCGACGTCGAGCAGGCGGGGCAAGGGATAAAGGCTGAGGACCATGGCTTGCCGTCCTCTACAGCAACTTCCGAGCCGGGTCCCTTTCCGCCTGAAGCCGACTACCGTCGATGTCGTCGGTCTTCCAATTTGAGATCGTGATTTCGTTTTGTAATGCCCGTGCAGACGGAATAGCGATAGGTTCGCGGCTGTGCGCGGCTATGCTCTTGCACCTCGATCATCCATTGGTCTGCCGTGGTTCGGACTCATCAACGCTCGTCGCAACGCGCAATCTCGTGTTTTTGACACCCAGTAGGGAGGTAACGAATGCCTAGCAACAGCGCAACGTATGTATTCACTCACCGGGCCGTGCTGGAGAAAGCTCCACAGACGTCAGGGGTGTACAGCATCTTCAACTCGAAGCGGTGGGTGCAGGTCGGGGAGAGCGACGACATCCAACAGAGCCTGTTTGACCTCTTGAACGAACCGAACCCATGCCTGCAACGATTCAGCTCTCTTTCGTTCTCCTTCGCCCCGGCTTCTCCGGCTGAACGCACCGCTCAACTGGAAACAATGGTCAGGGCGCGCAACCCTCCGTGCAAATCGAGGCTCAACGAACAAAGGAACGTATGAAGGATGGTGAGAGTCCGGCCGAGCACAAGACGACCACGAACGCGCCGATTTCGCCACTGGCGTTTCCGGCCCAGTGCCTTCATCTCCTGGGCGACGTTCGTCTTCGGATCGTTGACATCACAGTCGCGGTGTGGGATGCCGTCCGCCAGCCTGAGCGCGATGGCCCGGCCGATGCCCTGTCCGGCGCCGGTTATGAGTACACTTTTCCGTCGATGCTCATGTCCACTCTCCTTTGGGATCCAGGGCACTCAAGTCACCCGACGTCGGGCGAACGAATCTTTGCGGCCAGACCCCGCGACACCGAATCAGAACGCCGAGCATGCCCGCGCTCACTTTGGTGCGTCGAGATCCGCACGTGGGTGATCGGTTCCGACGCGAGCGCCAGCTCCCGTTTGCCCCAACGTTGCCGGTTTCAGCCGTCTGGACCGATCGAGCACCCCTGGAACTGACGAGCCCGATCTCAGACAGCGCGAAGCCATTTGATTCGCGATCAGCAGGAGTACCAGGAGATCGTCGGTCAGCGTGACTGTAGTGTCGGGGGCGGTTCCGGAGGGGATGCCGGTTATTTCTGTCAAAGGCAGGTTTTTGCGACCCTGACCGCTGCCGTTCAGACCCGCGACTTCTCACGGCGTTCGCCGAAGTCCTGCCAGGCACATAATGATGATCATGACGTGGTCGTGGAAATTGGCACGGATCGCGGGTATTGACGTCTACGTACACGCCACCTTCCTGATGGTGGTCGCATGGATCGCGCTGGTGTACTGGAACGAGAGCCAGAGTCTGGGCGCCGTGGTCGCGGGCGTTGGATTTATCCTGGCACTGTTTGCCTGCATCGTGCTCCACGAGTATGGTCACGCGCTCACGGCGCGGCGGTATGGGATCAAGACCCGCGACATCACGCTGCTTCCCATTGGAGGCCTGGCTCGCCTTGAGCGCATGCCGGACGAGCCGGTCCAAGAGCTGTGGGTGGCGCTCGCCGGGCCCGCCGTGAACGTCGTCATTGCACTGCTGCTCTTTGGCTGGCTGCAGGCGTCGGGGCTCTGGGAGTCAGAGGATCGACTGGGGGTGGCGACAGGTGGGTTCATCGAGCGGGTGATGTTCGCGAACGTGTTCCTGGCGGGCTTCAACCTGCTCCCGGCGTTCCCGATGGACGGCGGTCGAGCGCTCCGGGCATTGCTGGCAACACGGATGGAGTACACGCGAGCGACCCAGCGCGCGGCACTCATCGGCCAGGGCATGGCGATCTTGTTCGGCTTCATCGGACTGCAGGGCAATCCCACGTTGATCTTCATCGCGCTGTTCGTCTGGATTGGCGCTGGACAGGAGGCCAGCGTGGTCCAGATGAAGTCCGCGCTCGGCGGTATCCCCGTGCGCCGCGCCATGCTCACACACTTTCGGACATTGACACCGGAGAGCACGCTCGGAGACGCGGTCGACCTCGTCCTGACGGGTTCACAGCAGGATTTTCCAGTCGTCGGCAACGGGCGAATCGAGGGCATCCTGACGCGAAGTGATCTGCTCACGGCTCTGACACGCAGCGGTCGGAATGCGAGCGTCCGCGAGAACATGAGACGTGAGTGTCCGACGGGTGATGCGTCGGAGATGCTCGAGGCGGTGCTCGCGCGCCTGCAAGGTCGCGACTGCCACACCGTTCCGATTACGGAACGCGGAGCCCTGATTGGTCTGGTCACCATGGACAATGTGGGAGAATTCCTGATGATCCAAGCGGCAGAACGAAAGAGCTCGGTGGTGGCGAATCGAACATGACAGCGGCGTGATCGTATTCATTCAAGAAACATTGGTACCGGCCGAATATCCGTCGGCGGGTGACGCACTCTCGCCAGACTGCAAGGTTATCGCGCTCCGTGTCGCCGAGGCTGAGGCACTTCTCAACGCGACCCATCGCCATTCCGTCGGCGTCGGACCATATCCGCTTCCTTTGAAGCAAGTGTGCTCCAATATCGGAACGATGATCCGCACTGGCAAACGATCTAACCACGACCGATCCGTCACCTTCCGGAAGACCCGACGGATGATCGTCAACGATTCTACGGCGTCAGTCCTTCACTGGAAAGTAGCTAGGCGGCGTGAGTCGCGAGCAGTATGAAGCGCCCAGAAACTGCGCTGACGCGGTATCCACTAAGTGCTGGGAAATCCACCACGACGGGTTCATCGAGCGATGGGAATCCGAACATATTCCGAACTGGGCGGTCACGAGCCATGTATTCGACCCGTTCCGCTGGACGTTGCTCCTGCGGGCGCTCAACGTGGTGCACCGGCAGCGTCAATGAGCTTACCAGTCGGATATGGGAGCGGGCGAGCGTCATGCGTCACGAGGACGGGACAGAGCGAGGTGGCCAAGACCGCCTGCGTTGTGGATGTCCACTGTTGTGGCGGACCAATAAGTAGGATGTCCACATTCGTCGTCTCGGCGACTCTGACGATTTCAGTGGCTGGCACTCCCCGCTTGACAACGACCTCAATGTCGCACCACGACTTCGCTTCCGGAGGGATCGCCGCCCATAACTGGGCCCGAATCTCGGACGAAGACGGACTTGGTTCGGTCATCACGCACACGCACGTCACCCGTCCATGTGTCTCCCATGCGAGCGAGAGCGCCTGCCTGATGACGCTGAGGGAAGATGGCGTCAAGCCGACTGCACACAGAATCTGTGTGAACACGCCGTCGTTCAACCGATCGATTTGCCGTCCCGTGGGCACGATTAGCACTGGACAGTCGGAACGCGCGACGACTGTCGCAGTTACGGAACCCATCGGACGCGTCGGTCGTTCGGCGCCCGCAGCCCCCATGACAACCATATCGGCAGGCACCGATTTCGCGAATCTCAGAATCTGGGTGCCAGGGTCCCCTTGCCTGACAGCTGCGCCGGTGTGGGCATTCTCAGAATCGGTAGCGATGAGCGCCTCCCGCAGCGTCTTCATGATGTCGCCGCGCTCGAGAGAACCGAGACCTGTTGGAACCACGAGGCCTCCTGTGACGACCACGTGAAACGCCTTCAGTTCGGCGCTTCGAGCCCGCGCGATAGCGTTTGCCCACTTCAATGAGTTCATGGACAGCGAAGACAAATCCATCGGGCAGAGAATGCGACGTAATGGGAGCCTGTTCATCGTGTTCCCCTTGTGCACTTGCACGGCCTCGTCAACGCTCAGCTTACGCTGTTCGTGTCCCTCGTGCGTCGAAACATGCGCCCGAACCACGCTTGGCGCTGACTCGCGCGCGGACAGCGTCTGGACAGCCGGCGATTTAGCCGCGACGCGCTGGTCCGTCTCCTTCCCGGCTTTCCCCTCCCTTAGCGGCTCGACAGCAACCGGAGAACCTTTCACCGTGCTTAGCACCCATGTGGTTGTGGACGCGAAACAGCGGCCAACACGGCCACCAAAAGAGCACTCGCCTGCCTGCCGTGCGCGCGGTGATTGCCTCCGGATTTGAGCGGATACACAAGTCCAATTTACTCGGCGAAGCGTTCGTCGCAGGCGTATGAAGCCGCGTCGCGGGAGAAGCTCAGCGACAGCGGGCATTTCACCATGGTGAGCATCAGACTGATCGCCACGTCAGGACTGCAGGGCACACAACCGCCCTAACCCGGGCGGCTTGTCGACGACGCGAGACGGATCCTTTTCAATTTTGAGGGTGTCGTTTCATTCTGAAATGTAAGGTTATAGCTCGTCTGCAAGAAGCTCCCTGTTAATCGAACCTCCTTGTGGAGTCTCGATTGCACTTGTAATCAGCGGCGCTGCAAGCCGCACCATCAAGCCGCCGGTGCAACTCTTCGAAGGAGCAAAACAGTGGAGACCCCGTTTCGAATTCTGTGCGCAGTTGATGCATCACGACCGGCCGCGGCGGCCTTTGAGCAGGCCCTTGCGATGAGCGCGCGGCGCGGCGCACAACTCGTCCTCGTGCACGCGGTGTCCAAGGACAGGCGGTACAGTTGGGGAGCTATCGAACGGATGTCAGCACTGTCGGCGCTGCGTGAACGTGCCGAAGCCCAGAACGTCTCGGTGCGAGTCCGCGTTCAACAGGGCGACACTGCGGGCGTCATTCTGCTGCACGCAAGAGCTCACGCCCCTGACCTTATCGTGCTCGGCTCCCATGAGCCGGTTGGCCTCGCGCGCTTCCAATTCCGGTCGATCGCCGATCGCGTTGTGAAGGGAGCGACGTGCCCTGTGATGCTCATTCCAGCAGCACACAAAGCCACCACGACAGCCTTCCGAACAGTCGTGGGTGCGATCGATCTCTCTTCACGATCGCCTGCGGCAATTGCGAATGCAGCAACTCTTGCCGGGGATAACGGACGATTACTGTTGCTCCACGTGCTCCATGATTCAAGGCCACACCACTATGGAGGCTTCAGCGTTTCTAAACTCTCGAGGGAAATCGCTCACAACACTCGTGAGCGACTTCATTCGATTCTGAAGGCGCAGAACCTTGAATCAGACGTGCGCGTCACCGTGAGCTCCAAGCCTGTCCATGACGAAATCCTCCGCGTCGCGAGCGAGATCAAGGCCGATCTCATCGTGATGGGGGCGACGCGCAGAGCCGGTCTGCGTCGGCGACTCCTTGGTTCCACCGCGCTCCGGGTAAGTCGCCGCTCCCATCTTCCCGTCTTGATCCTTCCCGCTGTGCACGTCAAGCGCGACCTGAGCGCGCTCGATCAAGCGGTCCTCGGTTGGGCGGCATAGATGAACGGGTCCACACTTTAGACGGCTGCAACCGTCTGGCGATCGTTGTAGACCGTGTCTGGGACGTTCCAGCTCAGTGTTCGGCCCTCAATCGGGCACGCTACGAAAGGCGCGGACGTCAAGGCTCGCTGAGACGAGGTAGGCGGCAATGATCACATTGAAACGTGCGTACGACTCGGTCTCGCGGACGGACGGCATCCGGTTCCTGGTGGAACGGCTGTGGCCGCGCGGCGTGTCGAAAGCGAGGCTCCGCGTCGACACCTGGCTGAAGGAGGCCGGCCCAAGCACGAAGCTGCGAAAGTGGTTCAGTCACGATCCAAAGAAGTGGGGCGAATTTCGTCGGCGCTATTTTCGTGAGCTCGATTCCCGACCGGAGGCCTGGCAGCCGATCGTATCAGCTGCTCGGCGCGGCAGAATCACGCTCGTCTACAGCTCGCACGACACACAACACAACAATGCGGTCGCTTTGCAGGAGTATGTGCGAGCGAAGGCGCGCCGGCCCGCATCGTCCAAACGAGCGGTCGCCGCGGGCCGCCGTAGCCATCAGCTCGCTGAATCCTCGTGATGAGTAACCGCAAGGCCTCTCGCTCGTTCGTGCTGCGGCCCATAGCGCCATTCCGCCTCGATCTCACCGTGTGGGCACTGCGCCGTCGTCAGCGCAATGCGATCGACCGCTGGGATGGCAGCACCTATCGACGTGTAATCTTCATGGCAGGAAGGCCGACCGAACTGGCCGTGCGGCAGGCCGGTTCGTCAGCGGCACCGAGGCTGATCGTGACGGCAACACCGCCGCCACGCACGCTGGTGGAGACTCGAGGCGTGCGGTCGATTGTTGATCGCCTGCTCGGCCTTCGGATTGATTTGACCGATTGGTATCGCATGGCCGCGGGTGATGCGCGGCTGCGGCCGCTCGCCGAGAGCTTCCGAGGGATGAAGCCGCCCCGGTTTCCGACGATGTTCGAAGGGGTGGTCAACGCGTTCGCGTGCCAGCAATTGTCGCTGGAGGTTGGCCTCGAACTGCTCAATCGACTCGCGACACTCGTCGGCGCGAGATTCGCAACGCCGCGCGACAGTCGCTACGCCTTCCCCACCGCGCACGACGTGGCGCGACTGACGCCGGAGAAGTACCGGGCGATTGGATTCAGCCATCAAAAAGTCCACGCGCTCTTCGGCCTCGCCCGCGCGGTCACGACAGGGGCACTGGATCTCGAACTGCTGCAGCATGACAGTGACGCCGTGGTGCAGCAGCGCCTGCTCGAATTGCGCGGCGTCGGTCGGTGGACAGCCGAGTACGTGCTGCTAAGAGGTCTGGGCCGGTTGAACGTGTTCCCAGGTGACGATGTGGGCGCTCAAAAGCGACTGGGTCGCTGGCTCGGGCGGTCGCGGCCGATGGACTACGCCGGTGTGCGCCGCGCGGTCAATCGATGGTGGCCGTATGCGGGCCTGGTGTATTTCCACCTCTTGCTCGATGGGTTGTCGGAGGCGGGCGTTCTGAATCGAGACGCGACACCTGCAGACCTGCTTATTGCTGAAAGCAGCTCAGGCACTGGCGCCACGCTCACGAACGTGCTGAGCGGGCCGACGCGGACGCCCCCCTTCCAGCACGATGCGGCGGCGATGGGGACGGGTCTGGTGTATGCCCAGCGAACCGCCACGGGCTAGTGCCGCACGACGCCACTACGGTTGACTCTGGCAGCATCCGCCGTATTCATGACGGCATTGCGCCAGATCTGATGGCGGTGGTCAATCACTATGACCAGCTCTTTGGATTGAATCTCACCGCAGCGCAGAAGGCGGATCTGGTTGAATTCCTGAAGTACCACTAGGCGGTTCGAACGCTCAGTTCCGGCGGTTGGGTCTGGAGCGATATGTGCCGGAGTGTCCCAATCGCGAGGACGTTTCATCATTGAGGAGGTGTGCGAATGGCAACAGAATTCGTGACGGGCATCAAAACGAGCGAGATACCGTCTGGGGGCGTCACGGCAATCGATGTGCGTGGCACACGACTCGCTGTCGCAAACGTCGGCGGCACGTACTACGCGTTCGACGACGCGTGCACGCATGAGCAGTGCTCGCTTGCCGAACAAGGGGAGCTGGCCGGTACGACCCTCACGTGCACGTGCCATGGCTCCGAGTTCGACGTGCGCACCGGCAAGGTGCTCGCTCCTCCGGCGACGCTGCCGGTCAAGGTGTATCCCGTCCGAGTCGCGGGTGATGCATTACAGATCGAGGTGTGATGTCACAGTGCATACGTGATCGTTGGCGCGAGCGTGGTTGGCACCACCGGTGCCATCACGCTTATGGCTGACCTTACGTCTGGAACGATCCCTCAGCCGCTACGAAGGCTGGTTGGCGACACCGGCAAAGCCACGAAGCCCATCGCGGCTCTGTTAGATCCACGCGTGCAAGAGCGAGGAAGAGTTCGCGCTTCCGCATCTCGCCTACTGCGGCCGCTGGCCGGGGACGGGGGACTCAGGCAATTCGGGACGTGATCGTGTTCACGGATCGACTCAGTTCGGAGATGCCCCGCATGCTCCGCTCTTTCGGGTTCCGAGGAGCTTGGGTGCGCGGCGAAAGCGCTGACGGTGCACGCACACACTGCAGAACAGGTGTCATAACCGGCCACAAATGCTGGTAGGCAAATACCTCAAGCAGAGGTTCCCGCGCTGATGATGGAGGACACCGCATGAAACTGTCTGTTCTGGCGCTGGACTACGACGGCACGCTCACGCGCGACGACCGCCCGGATCCGTCAGCGCTCAGCGCGATCGCCTATGCGCGCCAGCGGAATGTCCTCGTGATGCTCGTCACCGGCCGGATTCTCGATGACCTCCGCCGCGTCGCCGGCGAACTGCGGTTCGTCGACGGCGTCGTCGCCGAGAATGGCGCCGTGGTCCACTTTCCGGGTACGGGCCACACGACGGTCCTGGCACCACAGATCCCTCCAACGTTTCTGGCGCGGCTCAATGAGCTGGGTATTCCGTTCCGGGCAGGCGAATGTCTGGTTGACGCCGATGCGGGCTCCGCACATCGGATCCTCGACGTCGTCCGCGAGCTCGAACTGCCGATCGTGCTGTCGTTCAACCGAAGTCGGGTGATGGCGTTGGCTCAGGGCGTCAGCAAGGCCACAGGTCTCGGTGCCGCACTGGACATGCTCCGTGCGTCGCCGCGCAATACCGTCGCGGTCGGAGATGCGGAGAACGATCATGAACTGCTTCGATTTGCCGAGGTTGGCGCGGCGGTCGAGTGGGGCAGCCGGTCGCTCCGAGCGGCTGCGGACTTGGTGATCACCGGCCGAGACCCTGCCGCAGTGGGCGATTTCATCAGAAGTGTCGCGACCACCGGTCGTGTTCCGGTGCCAGTCCGCGCCAGACGACGCGTGCTTGTCGGACACACCGAGGACGGCCGCGAGTTCTCACTGGCCGTTCGGGGACGCAACTTCTTGATTATCGGCGAGACGAACTCCGGCAAGTCGTGGCTGGCGGGACTGCTGTGCGAGCGCCTGATTCTTCACGGGTATAGCCTGTGCGTGATCGATCCTGAAGGCGATTACCGGACGCTCGACGCGCTGCCGGGTGTCACGGTCCTCGGCGGCGAAGAACCCCCGCCTCCTCCACGCGCGCTCCTTCACGCGCTGCGCTATCCAGACCGCAGCGTGGTCATCGATCTCTCGTCACTCGAACACCAGGCGAAGGTGCAGTACATCCGTTCGGTATTGCCGGCGTTGAACGTCATGCGGCGGCGAACGGGCACGCCACACAGGATCGTCATCGACGAAGGCCACTACTTTCTGAGCGACGCCATTGATCGCGGACTCCTGGATCTCGATTTCAACGGCTACACCGTCGTGACGTACTGGCCATCGCAGCTTCCGGTGGAGCTCGTTGCGGCAACGGAGGTCATCCTCGTCACGAAAGAGTCCAATGTCGAGGAAATTGAGGCACTCCGAAAGCACTGCGACGCGTGCCGGCACGTCAGTCCCTCGGCATGGGACACCCTGCCTCACCTCCGCCTCGACCAAGCCGTCGCGTTACCCGTGACTGAGGAAGCGGGCGCTGAGCTCCGTACGTTTATCATCGGTGAACGGCTGACGCCGCACGTTCGTCATCGGCAGAAGTATGTGGACGTGCCCGTGTCGGATAGCCGCGCCTTCGTTTTTGGATCCGGCCGACGCACAGCGACAGCTCGCGCCCATACGCTGCGTGAGTTCGTCGAAGTCCTCGACAAGCTCGACATGACACAGGGCCGGGGCTATCTGCGCCGAGGCGACTTTTCTCGGTGGATCGGCGACGTGTTTGGAGATCACGCCCTCGCGCGCGAGCTTGAACACCACGAGCGGCAGTACGCAAGGCAGGAGTACCCCGATGCGCTCGGACAGATCGCCGATGCAATCAGGACGCGTTACGACCTGACGGATTCAAACGACGTTGTGACGGTTCAGGATTCCGGAGCAGTCGTGGCCTGACGCGTCACCGCTTGATCCGTACGCCGCGTTGTTCGACGTCAGACCAGTACTAGCGAAGTCGCTCTGTCCCGTTCTGGTAGGCCACGATGCCCGGCCACTTCCGTATCCTTCCGCCGTCCAACGAACACTGTCCTGCTCGGCCGTTTTCTAGGCCGAGTCGTTAGGGTCCTTGGCTGCCGGGATTGAACGATCACTTCCGAACGCCATCGCGAGCAGCGTCTGCTGTTCGATGTCGTGCGCCTCTCGCTGAGCCCGTGGCTGGGCTCGCAGAGGCAGAACGCCGCACCGAACGCAGTGACCGGCCATCGAGCAGTCGTCGCAGGCGCGGCATCATAAAGGCACGGGCGCCCATGTTTGCCGGCTCCTCCTGCACCCACACGAAATCCTTCGCCTTGGCGCAGCGGCCGAATTCAGCCGCGAGTTCCCGAGACGGAAACGGTACAAGCTGCTCGACGGACACGACAGCTGTCTGATCGTCGCGCCGCCTTGCTCGTTCCGCGCGAAGTTCGTGGCCGATTTTCCCGGTGCACAGGAGCACGCGTCGCGCGTTGACGGAGACCTCGCCATCTCCGACAACCCGCAAGAACCGTTTCTGCGCGAACACAGAAATCGGCGAAGACGACCAAGAATGTCGCAGCAGGCTCTTGGGCGTAAGTATCACCAGCGGTGTTCGCCATGTTGTGAGCGCCTGCCGCCGGAGCACGTGAAAGTACTGGGCCGCCGTGGAAGGTTGGCAGATCTGGAGATTGTCCTCCGCCGCGAGCTGAAGAAATCGCTCGATACGGGCACTCGAATGCTCCGCTCCCTGACCCTCGTAGCCGTGCGGGAGCAAGAGTGTGAGCCCCGACAGCCGCCGCCATTTGTCTTCAGCCGAGGCAATGAACTGATCGATGATGACTTGCGCGTTGTTCGCGAAGTCACCGAATTGTGCCTCCCAAAGCACCAGTGTCTCGGGGTAGTCGCGACTGTACCCGTACTCGAACCCAAGGACCGCCGCTTCCGACAACGGCGAGTTGTACACCTCGAACCTCGTCCCATTAGGCGCGATCTGCGCGAGCGGGCAGTAGCGCCGTTGGTTTGCGACGTCGACGAGCACCGCGTGACGCTGACTGAACGTCCCGCGTACGGAGTCCTGGCCGCTCAAACGCACGGGTACTCCGTCCTCGAGCAGCGTTGCAAGAGCAAGCGTTTCCGCCGCACCGAAGTCGACCGGGCGCTTACCACCGACCATCTCGGAACGTTGCTGCAACAAACGCGCGATCTTGGCATGCGGCTGAAAATCGGAAGGAACGCGCGTCAGTCGGTCGCTGAGTGCCCGCAGCCGATCCTCGGACACTGCCGTCTCGACGTCGTACTCGAGGCGATAGCAACCGCCACGATAGCGATTCCAGTACTCGGCGGGTCGCGAAAGTGACGGCCGATCGGACCGGCCGGCCGCGTTCTCCTGCCTGCCGTGTAAGCGCTGGCGTTCGGCGCGAACCAGCGGCTCGGCGTCCACACCGATGCTCGCCGCATACTGGCGCGATAACGGTGGATGGTCTTTAATTCGCGCATACAGCGTCGGGTGCGTGACCGTCGGATCGTCCACCTCACTGTGCCCATATCGCCGATAGCCGATCAGATCCACGACCACGTCGCTCGTAAAGGCGCGGCGGTAGTCTGCCGCGATCTGTCCGGCGCGGACGACAGCCGCGACGTTCTCTCCATTGACATGAAGAATCGGGATCGGCAGCCGCTTCGCCACATCAGTCGCAAACCGGCTGGAATGGAGCTCGGATGGGTCGGTGGTGAACCCAATCAGGTTGTTCACGACGACATGAATCGTTCCGCCGACCACGAAACCGTCGAGATCGGCGAGATTGAGCGTTTCGGCCACGATCCCTTGACCTGCGAAGGCGCCGTCGCCGTGCAGGACCACCGGCACGACTCGCGTGTAGTCATGGTCCTCCAGCCGTATTTGTCGCGCCCGCGCACGGCCCAGCACCACGGGATACACTGCTTCGAGATGGCTAGGATTCGAGACCAGCTGTACCGCCAGCGACTTGCCGTCAGGCGTGTGGTACGTTCCTGATGCGCCGAGGTGATACTTCACGTCGCCGCCGCCAAGCACGCTCCTCGGATCGGTATCCTGGAATCCAGCGAAGATATCGGCGGGATCCCTACCGACGATGTTGACGATGACGTTCAGCCGGCCTCGGTGGCTCATCCCAAGCATGATCTCGATGGCACCGGCGGCGGCGGAGGACGTCAGGATTTCGTCCAGCAGTGGAATGAGCGCGGTTGCGCCCTCGAGAGAAAAGCGCTTCGTCCCCGGGTAACGGGCATGCAGAACGTCCTCGAAGACCTCGGCTGCGATCAAACGTTCCAGAACTCGCTCGGAATGAACATCCGGCAGTTCCCGTTCGAGCCGCTCTTGGATCCAGCGCCGCCTCTCCGGCTCCGGAATGTGCATGAACTCCGCGCCGATCGCACCGCAGTAGAAACGGCGAGCCAACGAGCCTCGCTCTTCGGCCCCGTCGAGGACAGCAACCGGAGCCGGTCTGAGACGGCCGAGCGGATCCAGATCGGCCTGGAGATAGCCCCAGCGTCGGAACGCGTTAAGAATCTGCTCACTGCGATTCGTCTGATGGGGCGCCACTCAATGCAGTTGTGTCGCTGTTGATGGTCATGATCAACAGATAATGCCATCAGCGACCCGAGCTGGCGGCAGAATGTTGCATTGCCGAGGTGACCGATTTGCGCCTTCCGTCCGAGACCGGATCGAGCGAATGAATCGGCGAAATGATCTCGACGAGAACGGATCCGTGGCGTCTCAGTCGCCTCGTGTCTCGTGTTGGACGACAACGATGTGGACCGGTTTGTCGTCTGTCCAGCTCTGCATGAATCCGGCATCGCGGCGATCGTTCATGACACGGGATCCGCGGGAGAGGCGCTCGGTCGGGTCACAACAACCTTTCGATTGCCTGTTCATTGGCCGCCGACTCCACGCGCGTTGAAAGCGCGGCGTTCGCGGCCGCTGCTCGACGTAGGCGTCCATCTGGATAAACTTCGTCGCCGCGTTACCGAAAGCTATTAACGACACAATCTGTCCGATAGTGCCTGATTCAAGGAGACCTCTCATGACGAATCAAAGTGAATCCGTTGTCGATGGCGCGGTGATCGTTCGTGGCCTCGGCTCCGGGTTTGCCCAGGACGTCGAAGTGCGTTCGCACCGCTTCGCCGCCGACGAGCCGACCTCCGTCGGCGGCACGGATAGAGGCCCCACACCATATGACCTGCTCCTGGCGGCGTTGGGCTCATGTGCGTCGATGACGATCGCGCTGTATGCACGGCGCAAAGGATGGCCTTTGACGGAGGTGACCGTGCAACTTCGACATTCAAGAATCCATGCAGAGGATTGCGCCGAGTGTGAGACAAAGGAGGGACGCCTTGACCGCATTGAATGGAACTTTCAACTCGATGGGGATCTGAGCGACGAGCAACGCGCGAGACTGCTCGAGATCGCCCAACGGTGCCCCGTTCACCGGACGCTGCTCTCAGAGATCTCGATTGGACGGCCACTAGCCTGAGCCTTAGCGATCCGAACCCAAAGATATCGCCAACCAGCAGGATCGTCACGAGCACGCGACACGCCAACGCGATCGCGCAATCTGGTTAACGCTATCGAGACATCAGACGAACGGCGCACGGCCGATCGTCTTCACTCCGGTGTGTCGACCCGTTGGGTGTGGTCGGTCTTCTGCGGGCCCGCCTCGCCTGGCCAGGTTGCGCGCGGTATTGATCAAGCCAACATGGGAGAAAGCCTGAGGGAAGTTTCCGACCATCCGACGCGCTTCGGGATCGTATTGCTCCGACAGCAGCCCGACATCATTGCGCAGGTTCAGAAGCCGTTCGAAGATGTCCCTCGCCTCGTCGTATCGGCCTTGGAGCGCAAGATTGTCGGCAAGCCAGAACGTGCAGAGCAGGAATGCCCCTTCTCCTGCCGGCAATCCGTCCACGTGCGGAGCGGGCGCGTAGCGGTCGACGAAACCATTGCGAACAAGTCGTCGCTGAATGTAGTCCACCGTGCCTCGCATCCTCGGATCCGTTGCCGGCAGGAAGCCGACGAGCGGCAGCATCAGCAGACTGGCATCCGGCTCCTTCGACCCGTAATACTGAACGAAGGAATTCACTCCCGGATCGAAACCCTCGCGGCAGACATCTTCATGGATCTCACTTCGGAGGCGCCGCCATTTGGACGCCTCACCCTCAAGCCCGAACTCTTCGACGCTCTTGACGGCTCGGTCCATGGCGACCCACGCCATGACTTTCGAGTGGGTGAACTGCCGTTGGGGACCGCGGACTTCCCAAATGCCCTCGTCGGGTTTGTGCCAATCGCTTTCGAGGAAGTCCAGAAGTCCGCGCTGTATGCGCCACGCGTTCTCGCTCGGCGGCAATCCTGACCGCCGTGCCAGGTGCAGTGAATCCATCACCTCCCCATACACGTCGAGTTGATGCTGTCGATGCGCTGCGTTTCCGATTCGGACGGGAGATGAGCCCTCGTATCCTGGGAGCCACGGCAGTTCCAATTCCGTCAGGCGCCGCTCGCCCGCGAGGCCGTACATGATTTGGAGCGTCGAAGGGGTTCCGGCCACGGCGTTCACCAGCCATTCGCGCCAGGCACTCGCTTCCTCAGTGTAGCCGCCCACCATGAGCGAATAGAGCGTGAACGTGGCGTCGCGCAGCCAACAGTAGCGGTAATCCCAGTTCCGGACGCCCCCGATGCGCTCTGGGAGAGATGTCGTCGCGGCAGCGACGATCCCGCCAGTGGGCGCGTACGTCAGCGCCTTGAGCGTGATGAGCGAACGGACGACGGCGTCATGCCACTCGCCATGGAACGTGCAGCGACCTGACCACGCCATCCACCATGCTTCCGTCTCTTGAAGACTCTGCACCGGATCCGTCGGTTGGGGCTCGCTCTGGTGCGTGGGTGACCAGGCCAGCTCGAATGGCACACGCTCGCCGGCGGCGACGGTGAAATGGGCGACGGTCCGAAGGCCTTCACCGGAGAGCGGCGCGCGAGTACGGAAATACAGCGTTTCCGGTCCCGCCGTCGCCCGGATTCCACTGTCTGAGCGTCGAACCCAGGGCACGACCGATCCGTAGTCGAATCTGATCCCGAGATCCATCGCCATGGGAACGTGACCGCTCATTCCCTCGACGATTCTGATCAGCTCAGGCGTTCGCGTGCGGGGAGGCATGAAGTCGATGAGTCTCACCGCGCCGCTGTCCGTGTAGTACTCAGTCTCGAGGACGAGCGTCCCAGGACGGTAGCGGCGTTGGACTCTCTTGATCCCGGTTTCGGGCGCCAGCACCCAGCGCCCATGGTCGAGCGTTCCCAGCAGCGCGGCGAAGCAAGCGGCCGAGTCGAATCGAGGAAAACTGAGCCAGTCGATCGAACCGTCCCGCCCAACGAGGGCTGCCGTCTCGCAGTCGCCGATCAGTGCGTAGTCTTCGATGCGCGACGCCATCTGCCCACCACATCATCCCATTGTCAGTGGGAATAGCGAATTTACCGGGCGTTGAGCGACCGTTTCAGATTGCGCACCAAGCTTTCACTGTGGAATGATGCGCGCCGACCAGAGTCTACAGCCTCCGTGCCCAGACAGACAGACAAGTCATGTGACCTTCGGTGGCCAAGATGGTGAGCGTATCTTTGTGAGCGCCTCTGGCGGCCAGGCATGAAGGAGAGGCGCGGCAGATGCGTGAGAGTAGGTCGCTCCGAGCACAGAACTCCGCAAGCGGTTCGATCCTTCGGGTGGAGCGCTTGAAGAGTTTTTCGGCGACGATACCGGGACGAGCTGACGCGGGTATGATGCGCAGGCACCTTGGATGGCCACCGGGGGTTGATCGCAGGGGCTGCAATCTCGCCATTCCCCGTTCTACTTCACCCATGGCGACGATCGGGTCGCCGGCCGAGAAGGATCACCCTATGCGCAGAACGAAGATCGTATGCACCATCGGACCCGCGTCCCGGTCTCCCGAGACCCTGGAGCGATTGATTCGGGCCGGGATGGACGTCGCGCGGTTGAATTTCTCTCATGGCAGACAGGCCGAGCACCTCGAGGTCATCACGACTGTTCGGCGTATCGCCACGGGCCTGGGTCGGTCCGTTGCCATTCTTCAGGATCTCGCCGGGCTGAAGATTCGGATCGGTGAAATAGCATCGGGGTCGGTCATGCTGGAAGCCGGCGCGCCGTTCACTTTGACCACGCGCCAGGTCCTCGGCTCCCAGCAGGAGGTCTCCGTCCCCTACCCGCATCTCACCACGGACCTCCAGCCCGGCGACACCCTGCTCCTGAGCGATGGTGATGTGGAGCTGGTAGTCATTGGCACCACTGAAGAGGATGTCCGTTGCCAAGTGATTACGGGCGGTACGCTGGCGTCCCGCAAAGGCGTCCACTTCCCGGCCCGCTCGATCACGGCGGCGGCGTTCACGGACAAGGACCGCGACGATCTGGCCTTCGGCCTGCGCTACGAGGTCGACTACGTGGCTCTGTCGTTCGTCAGGACGGCCGCGGATGTCCTCGACGTGCGGGGCATGATCCAGGATCATGGAAGCACTGTGCCCTTGATCGCCAAGATCGAGACGCAGCCCGCGCTGACCAATATCGACGAGATCATCGACAGCGTGGATGGCATCATGGTGGCCCGTGGCGATCTCGGCGTGGCCATCCCGCTGGCGACGGTGCCGCGGCTGCAGAAGATGCTGATCGGGAAGGCCAATCGCGCGGGCAAGCCGGTCATCACCGCGACACAGATGCTGCGCTCCATGCAAGACAGCCCGCGACCGACGCGCGCCGAGGTAACGGATGTGGCGAATGCCGTGCTCGACGGCACGGACGCGGTCATGTTGTCGGAAGAGACCGCGATCGGACGGTTCCCCTTGGAGGCGGTGACGATGATGGCGGCGATCGCCGCTGATGCCGAGTCGAGCTTTCCCTTCGACGCCTGGATACACCGATTCGAGGCCAGCGGGCCACTGCCCGAGGCGGTCGCGCGGGCCGCCTGCACCATGGCCGCTGATATCGACGCCGCGGCGATCGTCACCTACACACAGTCGGGCGATACCGCCAGGCGGGTCGCCCAGTACCGGCCCCGAGCTCCGATCATCGCCCCGACGCCGCACGCCGAGACCTATCGCCGGCTGGCGCTCGTGTGGGGCGTCACGCCGCTGCTGAATCAGAGCCAGCCGACGACGGATCAGCTGATCGACGGAGCCCTCGGCGCCGCGCTGGCGGCTGCGTCGCGTGCAACGCGGCGACACCGTGGTCATCACGGCCGGCGTCCCCGTGGGGTGCCCCGGAACGACGAACTTGATCAAGGTGGAGACCCTGTGATCCGCTGGCTCGTTATCCCCGGCGCGACGGGCGATCTCGCCTTCGGGCTCCTCCCTACGCCCACCGGCCGCGGTCTTCCGGCGGCCCCTGATCGTCTCGGTGATCGCCACTCACGCGCTCGATCGACGTGGCAAACTTCCCGAGCTTTATGCCCAGCTTCCGCCAGATGAGGGCCCGGTTGTCGTCATCGAGTTCGACTCCAATCACGCGCACGTCCGCTAGAGCCCGCTGCGCGGCAGGAACTCGGCAATCAAGGAGATCTCACCATGGTGGACATCGATCGCATCCTGTGCCCAGTTGATTTGTCCCAGTTCTCGCGCGATTCCCTTCACCATGCGCTCGCGCTGGCTAAGTGGTGGTATGGGGCGCAAGTCACCGTCTGCCACATCTACGGTGCTCCTCAACCGCCTTTACCGGTCGCTGGGATGCCGGGAAATGTACCTCTCCCGCCGCCGGTGCAACCCGACGACATTCTTCAAGAAGTGCGCCGGTTCTGCGCCTCCTCACTTACCGAGTCGTGGCAGTCCGTCGAGATCATCGTGCGAGAGGGTAACGCCACGAAGGAAATCGTGCTTCTGGCCGAGCAGTTGCCTGCCGACGTGCTCGTGCTGGGCACACACGGTAGGAGCGGCTTCGAGCGTCTCTTCCTCGGATCGGTGACTGAAAAGGTGCTTCGCACGACGCGCGTTCCGGTGATGACCGTTCCTCCGCCCGTCACGCAAGCGGGCCCGTCGTTGTACAAGACGATTCTGTGCCCGCTGGATTTTTCTGTGGCATCGATACGAGCACTCGACTACGCGCTGTCCCTTGCGCAGGAAGCGGATGCGCGCCTGATTCTGTTGCACGTGATCGAAGGCCTGCTCGGTGAGGGCGGTGCGTCTGAAATGGGTCATTTGAGCGTCGCCGAGTTCTCTCGATATCTCGAAGAGGATGCGGTTGCACAGCTCAAATCTGTCGTTCCCGAGCCGGCGCGCGTGTGGTGCAAGCCTGAGGAACGGGTAGCCAGAGGTCGAGCTTATCGCGAGATCCTGAGGGTTGCGAAGGATGAAGGAGTAGAGCTGATCGTCATGGGAGTCCAGGGGAAAGGCGCCCTGACACGACTCGTCTTCGGCTCAACGACGCATCACGTGATTCGAGAGGCAGGCTGCCCTGTCCTGACCATCCGCAATTGACGTGGCGCTCCGTTCTCTTGGGGGTGCAGCGAATCGCTCTCGCAGGAAGGGGCTCACGCTCCGCCAGTACGTGCCCTCGTTGACCGTTCCGGTCCAATTACGATGGTTCTCCCTCCTTCTGCATTCAGCCGATGGTCATCCTGGTCACCGCCCAGCCACTACCGATTGTCCTGACTGCGCACCTGTGGCCGGATACGTCACCCGGATTCCGGTCACCCGCGCCCACGGCGTCAGGGAGTGAGGCCGCGCCCGAACGGCGCTGGTGATCTCGCGCGCTTCGATGCCTGTGACGAGCAGCGCGTCCGCGATCAGTGAGCGGTGGCAGCGCCACGGGACAGCCTCAGCACACATCAGCACAACACGCTCGCGCTTCGCGAGGTCGATGCAGCGGTTCAGATTTTCTCTAAACGTTGACGTTTGCATGTAATCGGCATATCCACGGAAGCTGGCATTTCGCCACCCCATGTTCGGGGAGTCGCGCCGGGGACGCCGCAGGCCGCCGAGTCCAGGCATGTGCCTATAGTGAATCCGAGCGCGATGGAGGGTTGGGGACAGATGATCTCGATTGAACTGAGGGTTGTGTCGCGACCGCGGGATCGTGCGCACGTCAATGACCCGTTGGACGCCGTGCGCCTTGAGCAGACGGATGAAGTCTTCTATCGTCCGAGTCGAGTGACCGATCGTGAAAACGACAAGCGGTCTCACGTCAGCTCGCAGTCGTGAGAATCCGGCTCCGCTTCTCCCCTACAGCGGCCACCGACTGATCGAACGAGGAGACGAATGCCTTGATCGCGTCCGGCCTGTAACTGTTCGGTGATCGTGTGCAGGTCGTGAGGAAGTGGGTGAACTTGTCGAGTCCCGTCAGAAAGAGGGCTATGATCAACCCGATGTACAGAATCTGTTTCGCCTGGTAGGCCGCGCGGCTGGTTGTGGCGATCGTCTGAGCCATCTCGGATTCCTCGAGTTCTGTCGTCAGCGGGCGTGCTATGACTCTTCTTCGTCTGCCGGTGTGACATGTGCGAGAGTGTCCCATCGCGAGGACGCTTCATCACCGAGGGGGTGTGCGAATGGCAACAGAATCTGTGATGGCCGTCAAAGCGAGGAGATACCGGCGGGTGGCATCACGGCAATCGATGTGCGTGGCACACGGGTCGCGGTGGCCAACATCGGCGGCACGTATTACGCGTTCGACGACGCGTGCACGCATGAGCAGTGCTCGCTTGCTGAAGAAGGGGAGCTGGCTGGCACAACCCTCACGTGCAAGTGCCATGGTTCCGAGTTCGACGTGCGGACGGGGAAGGTGCTCGCCCCTCCGGCGACGCTGGCCGTGAAGGTGTATCCCGTCCGGGTCGCGGGGGATGCGTTACAGATCGAGGTGTGATGGCCCCGAGGTACGTGATCGTCGGTGCCAGCCTGGCCGGCGCTACGGCCGCCATCACGCTGCGCGAAGAGGGCGCTGAGGGGACCGTGACGCTGATCGGTGCCGAGAATGAGCCGCCTTACGAACGGCCGCCGCTGTCCAAGGCCTATCTGCGCGGGGAAGTGCCCTTCGACAAGGCGCTGGTGCGACCGGCCGCGTTCTACGCAGAGCATGGCATCGAGACGATGTTCGGGACACGCGTGACGCGCATCGATCCGTCAGCGCGATTCGTCGAGCTCGAGGATCATCGTCGCGTGCCGTTCGACGCGCTGCTCATCGCCACGGGCGGGCGTAACCGGCGCGTCTCGATTCCCGGTGGCGATCTTGAAGGCATTTACGGTCTTCGCACGGTCCAGGACGCCGATCATATTCGGGAAGAGATGGTCGCCGGTCGCCGAGTGGTTGTCGTGGGCATGGGGTTCATCGGCTCGGAAGTCGCGGCGTCGCTTCGACAGAAAGGCCTGAACGTTGTCGCCATCGACCCCTCGAAGACGCCGCTCTTCCGCGTCCTCGGCGAGGCGGTCGGCCAGACCATCGCCGACCTTCATCGCGCACACGGTGTTCGCACCATCTTCGAGGACACCGTCGCCGCGTTCGAGGGCACGCGACGCGTGAACTACGTCGTCACAAAAGGCGGGCTGCGTCTCGAGTGCGACTTCGTCGTCGTGGGCATCGGCATCGAGCCGGCGGTGGACATGCTGGACGGCAGCGGCATCGTCGTAGACAACGGCGTGGTCGTTGACGAGTACTGCGAGACGAATGTCAGCGGCGTGTACGCCGCGGGCGATGTCGCGAATCACTATCACCCGATCTTCGATCGCCGGATCCGAGTGGAACACTGGCAGAACGCCATCAAGCAAGGCGCCGCTGCCGCGCGCAACATGCTGGGCAAACGCATTGTATACGACGAGATCCACTGGTTCTGGTCTGATCAGTACGACGCGAACCTGCAGTACGCCGGATTCCACACGAAGTGGGAGCAGCTCGTCGTACGTGGCCGCCTGGATTCGCGTAGCTACCTCGCGTGTTATGTGAACGACGGCCGAATCGATGCGGTGGTCGGTCTCAACCGTGCGAAGGACGTGCGCCGTGTCATGCCGCTCATTAAGTCCCGGCGCGCAGTGGATCTCGAGCTGCTTTCGGACGAAGGCGTTGACCTGCGCTCGTTGCATCCGAGTCCGTAATCGCACCGCGTGAGAAGATCCAGACGTCACTGCTTGCCTGTCCGCACGGTCAACACCGGCCACGCCCCCTCGCGAATGACGTGATGCGTAGTCGAACCGAGTAATGCCACATCCAATGCGCCGCGTCCCGAGACACCCATCACGATGAGGTCCACAGATCGTGCACGGGCGACCTTGATGATCGCCGCGCTGGCTTTGCCGATGGCCACGATCGCCTGGGCGCGTGGCCCTTTTGAAGCCGGACGCGGCAACAGACGAGTGAGCGCTTCGCTCGCGTTCGATTCGATGCTCTTGCGAAGCTGTGCGACCGCTCCGGACATCGCGGCGTCACCGAACGGCCACTCGACAGCACTCATCAAGATCAATTTGGCATCTGCCTCCTGCGCTAAGCGCTTGGCGTACGCTACGGCCTTATTCGCAGCCGCGGAGAAGTCCGTTGGACACAGGATCGTCTTGAAAGGTGACCGGCTTCGGCGTGCCAGCCTCACGCCACTACGAACCGTCAGGACCGGGCACGTGGCCAACCGAAGAACCTTCTCGGCGACCGATCCCAGCACCAGGCGCTGCACGCCGCCACGGCCGTGACTTCCGATCACCACCAGGTCCGACCGACTGGTTTTCGCTTGGGCAAGAATCTCTTGAACGACCTTGCCTTTCCGCATCGAGATCTCGACCTTCACGTCAGACGCGCGTCGGGCTGTCAGGACCCGCCGTAGATCGCGCTCGAGGGCTCTCCGGGTTTCGTTCGGCACACCGTCGCTCTTCGGCGCTCGGCTGACGCCAGGCGGCGGCGCCTCCTCAATGACTTCCAGTAAGTTCAGTCGGGCGCCCTGCCATCTTGCGAGTGCAATGGCATAGCCGAAGGCCTGAAGGGAACTCGGCGAGCGATCGATCGCGCAGAGGATCTTTTTGATCATCATCGGTTCATTCCAAGAATTCTTTTTGCGGTCTCGACGACGTGCTCCGGCGTGAAGCCGAACTGGCGCATCACGACCGGCCCCGGCGCGGACGCGCCGAAATCGGCGACGCCGATGATCGCGCCATCGAACCCGACCGTACCGCTCCCACCCGAATGGCGCAGCCGCCTCGATACTGGCCCGCGCGCGGACGCTCGGCGGAAGGACCGTGTCACGGCCAGGAGACCTGCGCCGGTCCGCTGCGCAGACACCGATCGGCCGCTTTCCGACCGCAGGTACAAAGCTTCACGACGCCCGCCTCGTCCGTTGGGGCGCCGAGTTGTTTGGTTGCAAGCCGGCCTTCGCAGCGCGCGGACGAGAGGCCTCTCCGTCTGTTGACCGTGCGTAGGTACCGTTCGACGTGAGGCACAGGAACTTCGCATCGACGAGCGAGTCGAGCACCAGTCGGCAAAGAGTCAGGCTCCACACCGCACAGTCGCTGCATTTGTGCAGGCGTCAAGCACAAGGGCCTGGCATTTCCAAGGGTACTCAGGACGCGGATACGCTCTCATGCCGTCTTTCACTTGGCGAGGTGACGCCGAGCCGCAAGCTGGGTGCCGAAGGATGCTGCGAGGGCACACACCTACAGGTCTCGCCGCCGGCCTGACGGGACCGTTGTTCACCCAACCGGATCAGGTTTCTCGACATCGATCTCGAATTGCCTGATCGCCTGTTCCACGACGTCCGGCGCAATGGCGTCTTCCTGTTGCAGCGCGTATAGCGTCGCCAGTGTGATGAATCGCGCATCCACCTCGAAGAAGTCCCGTAGCGCCGCGCGCGAGTCAGAGCGGCCGAAGCCGTCGGTTCCCAACGAGTGCATCCGACGCGGCAGCCACCGGTCGATCACGTCTGGCAGCATTTTCAGGTAGTCGCTAGCGGCGACGAAGACGCCGGGCGCATCGGTTGTGGCCTTGGTTACGTACGGCACACGTGGCTTGTCTGAGGGATGCAGTCGATTCCAGCGTTCGCACGCGTGGCCGTCGCGATATAGATTCAAGTAGCTGGTCACGCTCCACACGTCAGCGCCAATGCTGTAACGTTCCTCGAGCACCTTCTGCGCCTTCAGTACTTCAATCAGGATTGTGCCGCTGCCGAACAGCTGCGCGCGCATCGGCGCGTCGGGTCTCGACGTGGGTTTTGCCACGTACATTCCCTTGAGAATGCCTTCGCGAACACCTTCGGGCATGGCCGGATGCTCGTACTGCTCGTTCATCAGCGTCAGATAGTAAAAGATGTCCTCCTGGTCGTCGTACATGCGTTTGAGACCCTCCTCGATGATGACGGCCAACTCGTACGCAAACGCCGGATCGTAGGCCTGGCACGTGGGGTAGGGCATGGCGTAGGTGTGACTATTGCCGTCCGCATGCTGCAGTCCTTCGCCGTTCAGTGTCGTTCGGCCGGACGTCGCCCCGAGCAGGAATCCGCGCATGCGCTGATCGGCACCGGCCCAAATGAGGTCGCCGATCCGTTGAAATCCGAACATGGAATAGAAGATAAAAAAGGGAATCATGCTGATGCCGTGCGTGGCATACGCGGTGGCCGCCGCAATGAATGACGACATCGAGCCAGCCTCGCTGATCCCTTCCTGGAGAATCTGACCGTCCTTCGCTTCCTTGTAATAGAGGAGCATGTCATTGTCGACAGGTTCGTACAACTGCCCGCCATGGGCATAGATGGCGACTTGACGAAACAGCGCCTCCATGCCAAATGTTCGCGCCTCATCGGGCACGATCGGCACGATCAGTTTCCCGATCCGCTCATCACGCAACAACTTCGATAGCATTCGCACGAACACCATGGTGGTGCTCGCCTTCCGTTCCGCGGTGCCCTTCAGGAACTCGGCAAACGTCTGGCCGAGTGCCGGCCGCAACGGTTCGACTCGAACTTGTCGTTTGGGCACGAACCCCTTCAGCGCCCGCCGACGTTCGACGAGATACTCGATCTCGGCGCTGTTTTCCGGTGGTCGATAGAACGGGGCGTTGGACACTTCGTCATCCGAGATCGGAATGCCGAAACGCGTGCGAAACGTCCTCAGCTCGTCGTCGTTCAAATGTTTCTGCTGGTGGGTGACGTTCTTGCCCTCGCCCGCCTCCCCCAGGCCATACCCTTTGATCGTGCGCGCGAGAACGACGCTCGGCATGCCCTTGCACTCGGTGGCTCGCTTATAGGCGTTATAGACCTTGCCCAAATCGTGGCCGCCGAGCGTCAACTTCTTGAGCTGTTCGTCCGAGACGTGTTTGACCATCTCGAGCAGCCGCGGATCGGCGCCCCAGAAATGCTTGCGGACATAGGCGCCAGGTTCAACGGCATATTTTTGATATTCGCCGTCGACGATCTCGCCCATGCGTTTGACCAGCACACCTTCGTGATCCTGCTGCAGCAGCGCATCCCATTCGGTGCCCCAGAGCACCTTTACAACGTTCCAACCGGCGCCGCGGAAGATCGCCTCCAGTTCCTGGATGATTTGCCCGTTGCCGCGCACCGGTCCATCCAGCCGCTGCAGGTTGCAGTTGACCACGAAAATCAGATTGTCCAGCTTTTCGCGCGAGGCGAGTCTGATGGCACCCAACGTCTCCGGCTCGTCGGTCTCTCCGTCGCCCAGAAAGGCCCAGACCTTCGCGTCGGACGCCGGCTTGAGACCGCGATCTTCGAGGTAGCGGTTGAACCGCGCCTGATAGATCGCCATCATCGGGCCCAGACCCATCGACACGGTCGGAAATTCCCAGAAGTGCGGCATCAACCAGGGATGGGGGTACGACGAGAGGCCGCCATTTGGCCTCAGCTCGCGTCGAAAGTTCTCGACCCGCTCCAGCGTGATCCGGCCCTCGAGGAACGCGCGCGCGTAGATGCCGGGCGAGCTGTGACCCTGGAAGAAGATCATGTCTCCCTGCGTTCCGTCGTCGCGACCGTGAAAGAAGTGGTTGAAACCAACCTCATACAACGTGGCGGACGAGGCAAACGTCGAGATGTGCCCGCCGATGCCGTCTTCGAGCCGATTCGCCCGTACGACCATCGCCATCGCGTTCCACCGGATGAGGCTTTTGATACGCCGTTCGATTTCGCGGCTACCCGGATAGGGCACCTCCTCGGACGCGTGGATCGAGTTCACATAAGGTGTATTGGCCGTGAACGGCAACTTGACGCCGTGCTTCGTTGCGCGGATCTCGAGGTCACGCAGCAGACGACCGACGCGCGCTGCGCTGCCGTGCTGCAGAACGTGGTCGAGCGACTCGAGCCACTCGCGCGTCTCGAGTGCCTCGAGTTCACGCGGATCAGATTGAGGCGCAGTCGTCATGGTTAAATGCGTCCTTTCCCCTGTCGAGTCAACGCGTTTGGTACTGGGTCTATCCTATTCCGATTGGTCGCCGGACAGATGGTTCTATCGAGGAGACCGGATGCCTGCTCTTGCCTCAATTCTGTGCGTAACCGATCTCGAAAAGGCGAGCCAGCGCTCGAACGTAGAGCAAGCGCGGCGAGAGCGCTCGAGGCGAGGCAGCTTCTCGATGCGCGCCGCCGGCGTGTCGTTGTGCGCGTGAAGAGAATGACCGGACGCCGTACGTCACAACGCTTGGAGCGAGGTCAATGCATCGACTCCGCCGAGGACGGCTCCGATCCATAATTGCGCCGAAACCCGTCATGCCCGCGAATGCAGGAGGAGCCCTATGAAATCCGTCAGATTTGTTGGCGTCGGTCGTCCGGCTCAGATAGAGGAGGTCCCCAAGCCGTCTGCCGGTCCAGGACAGGTGCTGATCAAGATCGGTGGTGCCGGCGTCTGCCACTCGGATCTGCATGTCATGGAGGAAGACCTCGGATTCAAGCCCCCCTTCACGCTCGGCCATGAGAACGCCGGCTGGATCGCCGCGCTCGGCCAAGGCGTCGTCGGGTTCAAAGAAGGCGATGCCGTTGCCGTGTATGGTCCGTGGGGCTGCGGGCGCTGCCACTCGTGCCAGCTCTCGATGGAGAACTACTGTGAGAACTGGGCGCAAATCAATGGCTTCGGGGGTGGACTTGGCCTAGACGGCGGGATGGCCGACTACATGCTCGTGCCCTCCGCGCGATTGCTGGTGCCGCTGGGTGACCTGAGTCCATCGAAAGCCGCTCCGCTGAGCGATGCCGCGCTGACGCCGTATCACGCGATTAAGCGAGCGCTGCCCCACCTCAATGCGGACAGCACAGTTGTCGTTCTCGGCGTGGGCGGTCTCGGACACATGGCCATTCAGCTCCTCCGGGTGCTCGCCCCCGTTCGCATCGTCGCCGCTGACGTTGATGACAAGAAACTCGAGCATGCCAAGGCGCTCGGCACGGATGACATCGTGAACAACGGCAACGCCTCGGAGGCGGCCGAGAAGATACTGCAGATCACGGGTCCTCGCGGGGCTGGGCTGGTCCTCGATTGCGTTGGGGTCCAACCCACGCTGGATTTGGGCGCGAAGCTCCTCGGTCGAAACAGCGTATGGACGATCGTTGGATTGGGCGGCGGCCGCCATGACTTCCGCCACGGAAGCACACCGTATGGAACGTCGATGAGCATTCCGTACTGGGGCTCTCGCGTCGAATTGATGGAAGTGATTGCGATGGCGCGCGCCGGCAGAATCCACGCCGAGACGACGGAGTTTCCACTCACGGAAGCCGTCGGCGTCTATGCGAGGCTGAAGGCAGGACAGATCACCGGGCGCGCCGTACTGATACCAGCGTAGCTCGCCACGTCCGCATCGCCGAGAACAAGTTCTATTGTAGGCGCGTCTTGTTCCCGTGCATTTCCTGCTGCGCTGCCTGTCGTGAGCGACTGGAGAGCGGTACTGATGCCGCGAGCACCATCATTGTGGCCATCAACCCACAGCTTCCGCGACGAACGGGAATGGCATGAAAGGCGATCGACATCGTCTCCCAAGAAGCTTACACGACCCACGGTCAGCGATATAGTAGACGCCCAGGCGGTCATCCGTCGGGCGAGACCCACACGGCTGGAGGGCATCTCACATGGTGAGCATCAATCGAATTCTCTGCCCCATCGACTTTTCTGACTTCTCACTCGATGCGCTCCGTCACGGCTTAGGGCTCGCCCAGTGGTACTCGGCGCAGCTGACCCTCTTCCACGTCTATCAGCTCTCTCAACCGCTCCCGGTCGAAGGCATTCCGGGGAGTGTTCCGGTCTATGTCGTGGCTGATCCGACCAAGATGGCCGAGGAGGTGCGCACGGTTTTGCGCTCCACTGCTCGGACCTTCCGGTCAGAGCGCAGAAATCGTCGTGAGTACGGGCGATGCGGCAAAGGAGATTCGAAAGGAGGCGGAGCGACTGCCATTCGACCTGCTGATCCTTGGCACGCACGGCAGGAGCGGCTTCGAGCGGCTGTTCCTCGGGTCGGTCACTGAAAAAGTCCTCCGCAGTACCCGCGTGCCGGTGTTGACCATCCCTCCGCCTGTGCGCGAACCGGGCTCTCCGCTATACAAGACCATCCTGTGCCCGCTGGAATTCTCGGCTCCATCGATTCGGGCGCTCGAATATGCACTGTCGCTCGCCCAAGAGGCCCACGCGCGTCTCATTCTGCTGCATGCGATCGAAGATGTTCTCGGCGATGCTGGCGCACAGACCCTCGGACATTTGAACGTGTCGGAGTACTACCACCAGCTCGAGCAGGATGCTGTCACACGGCTCAGAGCGGTGGTGCCCGAGGACGCGCGTGTCTGGGCCCGCCCGGAAGAACGAGTCGTGAAGGGCCGGGCGTACCAAGAAATCCTCAAGATTGTGGCTGATGAACGTGTCGACCTCGTCGTCATGGGGGTGCAGGGCAAAGGCGTCGTAGACCGGCTCATGTTCGGCTCGACGACACATCGCGTGATCCGCGAGGCGGGCTGCCCTGTTCTGACGTTGCACAGCGGCAGCGTTGGCATGCAGTGAAACACTCCACCCCTTTTAGGGCCAAGGGGCTCGTCCGGGTTTACGACGTCCAGCGACAGCGAAGTCATTCGATGCAGATGACGTAATCGGTCCCTTCCCATCGGTCTGCTTCTGGCCAGTAGAACGTGAGATGCACGCGATCGCCACGGCGCAGGTCCCTGGTGTCGAGGTCGGACACGTGGACGCCAAGTGTCGTGTCCTGCGTCGAGGTGTCGTGCACGGTACGCCATTCGTCCACGCTCCAATGGACGACGGCCGGCGCGAGTGTCTCCACACGCAGTGTTCTGTTCGGCGGCATCGCGCGCACCTTGTTGTTGAAGCGCCAGACGATGCGGTCCGACGTCGTCTGCTGGACGAGGTAGCGCTCGACCGTCTGAAGCGGCTGATCGAAGATGCGGCCGTCGAACAGTGACCGGCACAACTTGAGATACTCGGCGTGTGCCCAGACGAGGGGCATGGCCGAACCGGAGGCATGGCCGATGTACAGTTCGCGCTCGGGAATATCGGCGCTGTCCCAGACCTGTTCGGGAAGAAGGCCCGCCTCGCCAGCAATGGTCTCCATCGCCTGCGCAAGATGCTCGGCAACGTGCACACGGCCGGCGGCGAGCTCGTAATGCCCGCGCTCGCCTGTCAGGAGCGGCCACCCGCGACCGACGCCGGTCCCGTCGTACGGGCCTCCGTCGGCGTGTTCACCGTATCCATCGCCTTGATACCGACGCCAGACGGGGCCACGCGGCGTTTCTACCTTGAGCGTCGCATCAATGACTTTGACCGTGTCTCAGGATTCGTGGATCATCCGGGGCGCGGAGCCCGAAACGGACGAACGCGAGTGCGTCGAGACTGACCATCAGCGCCGCCGGCCCGGTCGCTTCGTCGGGGGGACGATTCTTGATCGGGACAAACCCCTGACACGGCGATGCGGCGTCGCCATGCTCGGGCGCCGCGACTCGCGCGTAATACCCCTCGACGTCGTGCAGCTGCGCGAGCTCGGTGCCCTGCACGTATAGCCACCGGTCGATGCTGGCGTTCCATGCGTCAGCGGTCTCCCGCAGGTACTGAGCCGCGATCGTGTTCGACGCCGCATCAGCGAGATCGGCCGCGACGAGGAGCGCTGCGATCTCGGTTGCCAGCGTGAAGGGCGCGTATCCCGGTTGTTCTTCCCAGCGGTCCTGCGGACTGACGGGACCGTTGCGCGCGAGAAAGACGGCCGCCCGGCGCACCATCGGCCAGAGCGCATCCCGCCCGGCCGTGCCGATCACGCCTTCGCGGGCCGCAAGATCGACCAGCAGAATCGGGAGTGCGGTTTCGTCCATCTGAACGCCGTGCCAGTACGGTCTGCCGTCGAGCCACATGTTCTGCGACCAGTGACCGTCTGGCTCCTGCGTTACCTGCAGGTAGCGCAACACGCGCCTGACGTGCTCGTGGGCGCCGATGGCGACGAAACCGCCCGCGATCTCGACGAGATCCCGCGGCCAGACCAGGTGATAGCCACCCAGATCGTCATCCGGCTTCGAAAATCCCCATGGAATGGAAAGGCTGGCGATGATTCCCCCCTCCACCCGCTTCGATTCGTGTGTCCGAAGAACCGCTGCGCTGATGTGATACAGGCGCGTTCGTTGGTCCGGGGGGACGCCGTCCACGAGCCGCGCGTGCCACGCTCGCCACGCGCGCACGTACTCGGCGTGGGTTTCGTCGAAGTCTTCGAGCAGGGTGATGAGGGCGTGCTGACCGGCCTCCATCGCGGTGGGCCCGAACCCGAGGGCCATCTCGAAGGTCCCGTCGCACGACACGAGATCGATTTCGCCCGTGACCGCGACGTTTCCGTTCTCGGCGCGGGCGTAGGTGCGGTGGAGCCGTTTGTTGGCGCGGAGTTCCTGCCACCCATCGGAGACGCCAACGAATCCAGCGGATCGGGCCAGCCACGGCGCCGACGACGCAAGCGCCAGCGCGTGGTGCTCGCGCTCCGCGAACAGCATCGCTGACCCCTTGTAGTCGCCGACCCACGCGGTGTTGCCGGCGCCGGCGTTCGCGAGATGCGGCGCGAGCAGCACGTACAGGTGGAAATCAGCGAGTGTGCCCTGCGAGTGGGATGAACCGCACGCGCTGCAGCACGACGTCGCGCCACGGATCGGTCAGAATCTCCTTCTCGATCCGATAGCGCCCGTCGGTGGCCGTGTTATGAATCCGATACGCTGGAATGCCGGGTGCCACTTGGGACGTCTCGGAGCGCGTGTGGCGCTTTTCCTCCGAAAAGTACGACTGCCCATCCGTTACGATGAAGCCGAGGTCGCGAGTGCACGCGTGATCGACGCGCGGATAATAGACCTCGTTGATGATGCCGTGGCTCAGCGTGAACCATACGCGACTGTCGCGACTGACGGCAGTGCCGACGCCGCTTTTGGCGCTCGACGTCCAGCGCGCCGGGAGGCCTGGCCAGCCTGGGGCGAACGGCTCAGCCTGTTCGGCTCGGCGCGGAACCGTGTCGACGAACGTCGCGTGTGTGGTCACAATAGCCATAACCAATCAGAGCCGACAGCCACGTAAAGGTGACGTGGCCGCTCGCGTTTGGATGCGGGCGTGGCCACCAGTCACCTGACCTGTAGCGTCGCCGTCATCGTCGGATGGAACGTGCACGCATGGATCCAGGTCGTCTGGACAACAATTAGAGAGAGGCAAGGGACGCGCCGTTGGACCGCCGGATCGTCGATTCGCGGGAACTGACGCTGTGGGAAGAACTTGCGGTCGCAACCGGCGCACGACGTGCACCGGGCGATCGTGGCTAGACTTTCATAATGAAAGCTCGTGGCTCATTGCGAAAGGACCCGTCGTCTCTTGTCAGTAGGCCCTTACCCTCTCAACGATGTGCTCGGGGTGTGACGCCACACTTCGGGCATACGACTGGCGCCCGCGCCGACGCGCCGAAGTGTGTTGTGCCCATGATCGCCCCTTCCGGTCCGACGTCGCGTTCCCAACTGAAGGGAGATGCGGCTTCGATGCTCCCCCGAGCGCGGCCGCTCGGGGGGAGGAGATGCGGATCGTATTGATGCACTGCTCGTCGACGATATCCGCCACGCAGCCCGGCTCGTCTTTCGCTGCGATCGTACGCACTCTGCGCGTGTCGCCAGTTACCATCCTGGTCACGACACCCGGTCACGCTAGGTGGCGAGACCGTACTGCTTCGCCGCGGCGATCATTTCAATCGCGATTCCGATGGGTGTCCAGGTCTTTGCCTGGCTGGCCACCTTGGTGGGAAGGCTCGCCGGTCCTTCGTGCACCCATGCTCTTTATTCTGGGCTTCCTGTCGATCTTCGTCATCGGCGGATTGACCGGCGTGATGGTGGCCTCGGTGCCCTACGACTGGCAGGTGCACGACACTGTAGAACGCTCGACAGAGCTCGGAGCCTTTCAGGTTGCGCTGTGCACTTTCATTTTGAAACTGTGAGCGGCGATTAGCGCTTCAAACCCGGCGCATCATTCCGCCGTAAGTCCTTTCGATACAATTGTTACAGCTGACACAAAAACGAGGCGAGATGGTTCACCCGTTGCTTCTCCGATCACCGACGGCCGGTCCGGAGAGGTGCACAAATGAAAGTAATACTCGCAATAGACGATTCATCCCACAGTCACGCGGCGCTCGTCGAGTTTGTCAAGCAACCCTGGCCGAATGGCACCGAAGTGCTGGTCTTGACGGTGATTCGCCCATCAGTCGCGCTCTTCATCGATCCAACGCTCGGAGTTGCCGCCGCTCACGTTGAGCAAGCCGACGCGCTACGACACCAAGCGGCAGCGCTCGTGGAAGCTGCCAGCACGCTGATCCGCGACTTTGCCCCTGCCGTGACCGTGAGGACGAAGATCGTGGCGGGGGTTCCAAAGGACACGATCCGACAAGAAGCAAACGATTGGGACGCCGATCTAATCGTGCTGGGTTCTCGTGGTTACGGTCGCCTGCGACGCATGATCCTCGGGTCGGTTGCCAGCGCCGTGGTCGCGAACGCACCGTGTTCGGTTCACGTGGTTCGTGCGAAGCACCTTCTCCGCAACACTGAATCGGCAGCCTGATTTGGCCTTGGCTTATGCCGACGGCTCAGCCCAATGCGGCGCCGCTAGTGGAGACACCATGAAGAACGAAGTGTTCGCGGGAGCCGCATGCAGCAGGAACGAGCGAAGCGAGCGGGAACGCTGTTAGCGCGCGGGAAGAGGCGTATCATGGGTACCGGCTCCTCGCGACGATGGTGCAAGGGACAGCGGCCGCACTGCCCGAGGCATGGCAGACCTATCGGACCCTAGAGGAAGCGCGGACTGGCGGACAGGAGATGCTGCACAATCACCGCGTCCTGCGGGTCGCGGTCGTTGAAAAGCGCATTCCGCTGCAGTTCGTCGAATGGGTCGGCCGGTGATGCCGACCCCAGGAACGATTGCAGCGCTGCCTCACGATCTCCCGGTTCGCATCCTGGACGGTTCGCCTGACGCGATTCTGATCTGCGATCACGCAGGCACGGTGAGGTACTGGAATACCGCGGCGGAGCGGGTCTTCGGCTTCCCCGTCACCGAGGCGCTTGGGGCCTCCATGAACCTGATCATCCCCGAGCGGTTCCGTGCTCGCCACTGGTCCGGCTGGGAAACGACAATGAGGACGGGAGTCACGCGTTACGGAGAGGGCCAATTGCTTGCGGTGCCGGCACTCCACAAGGACGGTCGGCAGATCTCCATTGAGTTTTCGATCCAGCTCGTCAGAGATGGCGACGGCCAGATCGCGTGGGTGGTGGCGATCATCCGCGACGTCACGGAGCGTTTCAGCCGCGAGAAGGAGCTTCGGGCGCAGCTGAAGTCCCTTCAGACAAAAGGAGCTGCTCAAGACTAACATCTTCTGACCGCGACATCGTCACGATTGAAGTGACGGGCTGTTCGCAGGGCGCGATGGTAAAGCGGCGCTCTGAACTGAACGTTACATTCAGAAGGAACGACTGCGGGCTATGTGCGGCTGAACGTATCTCATCGCTGACTCCAGCACACTCTCGGGTGACAGAGAGGCGTCGACACGGTGCCACGTCATCGCGCCAGTCTCTTGCCGATGCTGCATGCGTATGACTTCAGGATCCGCGTCCGACGCGTCATGCCGGCGCCGTTCGGCACGTGCAATGAGCGTGGATTCCGCGGCCTCGAGCCACATGCCGACGAAGGGCACCGACCTGTCGTACGCGACACGCTCGATGGCCGTTCGATCCGCTGGGCGTGCGTAGACGGCATCAACGATTGCACTGTGATCCTGCCCGGATGGTCACCTCTGCGCGCTCGGCTACAGTCGCGTACACACGCTCTGACATCTCCGACGAATATCCTTCTGGACCGAGGCGGTCGAGCGGCGACACACCGCATAGTCGCTTGCGGATTTCATCGCTGCGAATGACGACGGCACCTGGCACCGCACCTACGGCGGACGCGAGGCCAAGAGCGAGCGTCGATTTTCCGGTCCCGGAGAACCCACCGATCGCGATGAGGCATGGCCGCGGAGGGTCGAGGAGACTCTCCGCCAGCGCGAGGTATTGCCGCGCCAACTCCTGAAGCTCGCTGGCGCGGCGCACATCGGGCTGAAGCCGGGCTGCCGTCGCGCTCGTCTTCGCTCGAACCGCGGCACGACAGGAGAGGAACAGCGGCAACAGCGAGAGTCCATGCAGGTCACCGGTGTCTACCAGATAACGGTTCCAGACGGCGTTGGCGTGTTGCCGCAGCCCTCGGCGCCAGAGATCCATCAGGAGAAACGCGAGGTCATAGAGAACGTCCGTGCAGGAAATCATGTCGTTGAATTCGACGCCATCGAAGAGCGTCGGCCGGCCATTGAGGAGCACGATATTGCGCAAGTGCAGGTCGCCGTGGCACTGCCGCACGAATCCCGAGGCACACCGCTCGTCGAGCAGCGCACCATGGCGCTCGAGCGCGCCGCGCGCGTCATGGGTCAGCTCGTCGCATGCCGACGGATCCAGAACGTCGGCGCCGTACTCATCAAAGCCGGCGGCATTGCCGTCAATCACCCATGCCACTCCGGCTTTGCCGCCGTGATCGACCCGGCGTTCCGCCGCCATATGCAATTCGGCAATGGACGACGCCAAGGCAGGCATCAGACCGAGATCGAGCTGCCCAGCACCGGCGAGACGGTCGAAGAGTGCTTCCTGCGCGAAGCGATTCATCTCGACCACCCAGTCGATGGGGGCGCCCAGTCCGCCAAGTGCGAGTGCGCCGTCCCGTTCGCGGGTTATGGGCAGCACGCCTCGGTATATGTCCGGTGCGGTGCGGCGATTGAGGCGTACCTCAGCGTCACACATCGCACGACGACGTTCGGAGGTCGAGAAATCGAGGTAATCGAACCGGACGGCTCGCTTCAGCTTGTATGCCCGTTCGCCCGCGAGGAAGACGACGGCGCTGTGTGTATCGATCCGCTCGATATTCGCTGTGCCGTGGGTGGACGGCGCGGCAAGGAACTGGACAACGGCGGCCTGGTCCTCAGTGATCATGGCCATTACAGGTGATTCTTCACGAGCACGACCTCAATGACGTGTTTGGCCACGCGAGCCGGAATGTTGAGGTTGAACGCCAGACGCTGCATAGCGGGCCAATTCTTCCCGTGCTACACGGTTGTCTGCAATTGTCGCTCCGATGAAGAGGGTAATCAGGGCCTCATCGAGTTTCAGCGCCTTTGTCGGCGAGAATCTCTCGCATTGTCAACCATCTCATCGTCCTCTCAGGATTGCGCCTGAGGCTGCAGCGGACCGCGTACCGTGAGAACAGGACACCTCGCGCCACGCACGATCTGCTGGGTCGTTGATCCAAATAGCGCGAGGTCAACACCATCCCTGCCCTGAGCACCCATGACAATGAGGTCGGCGGGTTTCGTCTCAGCCGCGCGAAGGATCTCGCGATGCACTCGTCCAGAAACGACGATATCGTCAACTTCGACCCACGTCTGCGACTCTTCGGCCACTAGGGTACGGAGCCGCTTCTTCGCATCCGCAACCATAGAGCGGTGCAGCTCTCGAATATTGAAGGGAGTCGATGCTCGTGGCTCCTCTTCGGCGAGCCACTCGACAACGTGCAAGAGCGTGACACGACCGTCGGCTTGCCGGGCGAGGTCCAGCGCAAATCCCAGCGCCTGCAGCGCCGACGGTGAGAAATCAATCGGGCAGAGAATGCGCTTGAATGTCACCGACTCTGCGAGGCAGCAGCGGGTGCGTGCGGGGGTACCGTCAAAACCGGACACGGCGCTTCGTGCAGCACGGTCTCTGTCACAGATCCCAAGAGGAGACGCTTGAACCCTCGACGGCCATGGGTTCCCATCACGATCAGATCGGCGCTGTTCGAGATTGCCTGATCGACGATCGTCGTCTGCGGGTCTCCTGATGCCGCGACGAGAGACGCCTGAGTTGACACCACGCTCAAATTGAGGAATCGACTCATCTCTTCGAGCACCTGTTCGCGCGGTATCGGAGTGACGAGTCGAACGGGATCGCCGAGATCCCCTCGCACCTGAACGGGATCGAACGTCGGCACAACGTGTAGCACGATCAACTGCGCGTTGTACCACCGCGCGAGGGCTGCCGCATGGCCAAATGCACGAACCGACGACTCGCTGAAATCAATTGGGCACAGGATCCGTTTGAATTCGATCACGATGCTCTCCGTTCTCGTACGCGTGGCCTGAACCGTCAGCCCTCAACGACGTCAGCGCACGACCAGTACGCCGACTGGACAGCGGTTGAGGGCACCTTCAGCGACACTGCCCAAAAGCAAGCGACGGACGCCACTCGTGCTCCGTGCCCCGACGACGAGCAGTTGTGCACGCGCAGCTACCACGCCGGTGAGCAGTTCACGCAACGGCTCGCCCTGAACGAGGCTGGTGCGAGTCCGCCATTCGCTCCCTATGAGCCCCGCAGCTGCGCGGTTGAGCTCCTTCATGGTCGCTCGCGCCCGTATGGCATTCGTCCGTTTCACTTCATGCGAAATGGCCGCGGCACCTGGAACGAGGAGCCCCGAAGGCACCATGGTCGACTCTACGACACCCACAAGTGTCACGTGCCCGTCGCTTGGGGCCGACCAGCCGCCCGACGAATGCCAGAGCGCGCTTGGCCGCGGGAGATCCGTCGAAGCCGACGACGATCTTGCGTACACGCTGCCGCCCTCTGACAACGAGCACAGCGCACTTGGCGCGACGGACGACCCCTCGAGACACGCTACCCATGAGCAGTCGGCGGATGGCGCCATGACCGCGCCAGCCGAGCACGATCACATCGGCCTTGAAGCGCTCCGCTTCGCCGAGGATTCCCTCCACGGGTGTCTGGTCTACAATTTCGACCTCGACGTCGGGCCAGCGTCGCGACAGGGCCCGCCGTGCGCTCTCCGCCGCCATTTCGGCGCCGCGATCGAGCGCGCTCAAGAGAATCGAGCGCCGGTGTTCCGCCCGAGTCCTCCGCGCAATGACGACCCGGACGCGTGTCCGGGTGGGCCAGGGAAAATGCACGGTGGTCGTGAGCGCCGCTTGGGCCTGGCCCGATCCGTCTGTCGCCACCAAGACGCGAAGCTCTGTGTGTCTGCCCATATCGTGGTACTCCGCTGTGTCACACCGCAGTGTGAGCCGTTGTCGACTATCGATTGCACACCAATCGCATGCCAGCGTGAATCATATCGAGCAGACCGGTACGACGCCGCCAAATCTGCCGCGACATTCTTCAGTCATCCGTCACGGACCTGTCGCATCCGTCCAAGATGTCACGGATGAACAGTTTGTGCGGCGGATGACTCCACTGACTCAGATCCGGTTGTGAACTGTCACGTCGAGTGTGACTGCCGATGCAGCCGTGGCGCGCGACACGTCCCTACCCGAAGTCAGGCGCACCATCAGGACTGGGCGTCCGGCCGCTCGCAGTACCGGCATCGCCGTGGAAGCCATGATCACCCGGTCGACGCTCCTTCGCTCCGGCACACCCATCACGATCAGCTCGGCCTCGAGCTGCGTCGCTATCGCGAGGATTGAGCGACGTGCGGACACCCGACACGACCTTCGTGTCGACGTTGCGCAAGTTGAACGAGTCGAGCGGGATGGCGGCACGCACGTGACGCGAGATCTCATCGACTCTCGCCTGGTAATCATCGATCAGCCGATTGGTCTCTCAAGGATGAGCGCCGTCGCTGGACACGGCGCGCCAGGGCCTCACCGAGCCGCTCGACGGCTCGGTTGATGGCGGCGTACACGTGTGGGCCCGTCGCTTGTGTTCTGAGCAACCTGACGGTTCAAGTGCCACCGTCACGGCACAGGTCACCTCATCGGAGGTTCCGCGTTCGTCCACATGCCGGAGCACCACTCGGGCTCGACCGAATCTCTGAGTGTGTGGCGCCAGGACCGCGAACACCCGATATTCGGCGTACGCGCGCGCCTGGGCGTTGATCAAGTCGTCGTTGCTGACGACCGTAATGCGATTCATACGCATAGCAACCGCAAGCTCCGCGCCAACCATTGCGAGTCGCGAAAACGCTGATCTCATGAGGCCGCCCGCGCCGTGTCTTTCGAAAAGCAAGGCGCGGATTCACGATGAAATGCCGTACTGCTTCATCTTCCGCCAGAGGGTCACGGTGCTGATCTTCAGTGCCTCGGCCGCGCGACGGCGATTGCCGCCAAACCGTTCGAGGGCGCGCTCGATCATCACGCGTTCCTGTTCCTGCAGGTCGAGCGTGTCGTCTCCCGCGTGATGACGTGCCTTCTGCGTGACCTCCGGAGGCAGCTCGCGCACGCGGATACTCGGTCCATTGGCCAGAATGACCGCCCGTTCCACGGCGTGCCCGAGCTCGCGAACATTGCCGGGCCAGCGGTAATTCATCAGCGCCGTCATCGCATCGGCAGAAACGGACGCCACGTCCTTTTTCATGCGCGACGCGGCCTGGACGAGGAAGTGATGCACGAGCGGCGGAATGTCCTCGCGCCGATCGCGTAACGGAGGCACGGTGATGACAAACGCCCCCAACCGGAAGTAGAGGTCCTCGCGGAACGTCCCCGCGTCGACAGCGGCCCGCAGATCACGATTCGTCGCGGCTACGACTCGGGCGTTGACCTTGATGCTGCGTTCGGCGCCCACGCGCCGGATCTCCCGTTCCTGCAGCGCGCGAAGCAGCTTCGCCTGAACCGTCGGGGCGACTTCGCCGATCTCGTCCAGGAAGATCGTGCCGCTGCCCGCAACCTCGAAGAGCCCGGCCTTGTCCCGCACGGCGCCGGTGAAGGCTCCTCGCACGTGGCCGAAGAGCTCCGATTCGAGCAGCGTCTCGGTCAGTGCCGCGCAATTGATGCTGACGAATGGTGCGCTGGCACGCGGGCTCTGGTCGTGAATCATGCGGACGATGAATTCCTTGCCCGTGCCGCTTTCCCCGTACACGAGCACCGTGATGTCCAGCGGAGCGACGCGAGCCGCAAGCTCCAGCACTTCTTCCATCGCGGCGCTGCGGGCGATGAAGTGTTTGGCTGCCGCGTGACGACTGACACGGTCCTTCAGCAGGTTCAGCTCACGCTCGCGGCGCTCCAGCATTCGTTCGCGGCGGTCCAGTTCCTTGACCCGCCGCCCGACCGCGTCCCGAAGACGCTCGACTTCCTGTCCAAGGTTGGCAGCCTGGAAGTCCTCGCGAATGCTGCGGAGCTCCTCACCCCAGCTTTCCGCATCCCGTCCGACCACCGAGCAGGCCTTGGCCCCCTGTCCCAGGCACGCGGTCTCCCGGAAGTAGATCTCCTTGCCCATGCACGCGCTGACGTACCCGCTCGAATACCCCACCAGAGACCAGCAGACCGGTGACGAGTGTCGTCCGTAGTGATGCAGATGCTGCTCGGCCTCGTACGAGTCGTGCCAGACCACCTCCTCTTCAAAGCGGCCCGTGGATTCGTCGTGTTCGATCCTGATCACGTCGGCGCGAACGATCCCCTCGAGCGTATGCAGCATGGCGCCGGCGCGAAGCCCCTGTTCGGGGCTGGCCCATGCCGATCGGTCGCGCAGACTCACGGCATCGTGATAGCCGTCAGCGAAACCGAATCGAAGCAGCAGTCGTCTCGCTGTCTCGAGTCCGAGCGTGTCGACGAGCTCTTTGCGGAGCAGCCCCATGGCTGCCGCGCTCAAGATGACGACGCGCTGTTCGTGCAGCCGGATAATGCCCTGATCCGGACGAAAATCCAGGAGCTCCGCGAGATGGAGCGGCTTGACGTCGGGCCGAACGGAGCGAGGCTGTTCCTTCATGGTGCTGCCCATTCTACGACTCGGATCTCGTCGCGCCCGACACTACCGGTCCATTTTGAGCTCCGATCCGAGGATTAGCGCAGCAGGAAGCCGATCACCTCCAAGGTTCCCCGAACAGCAAGCGCCACCGGCAGCCCGACGAGCAGAATGACGAAAGGCGCCAGCAGTGCAATGCCGACGGCGCCAGCAAGAGAGCGCAGGCCTTGAACGAGCGTGCGTCCGTCGCGGTTGGGTCTCGATACGCCGATAGCGCCATCGCTGACGACGTCGGTCCGGCCGTCGACGTTCAAGACCATATCGTGAGCGGGCTCCATCTTCGCGTGGTGCACTGGCTGCGGATGTGCGATGCCTAACGTCCATGGCGGAGGGTCACTCGCAGGGAACGAATCTGCGAGGACGCTGTCCATCGCGCGTTCAGCCGCTAGTCGGCGTCGTCGATCGTCCGCCTCGGCAAGCCGCACGTCGGCCTCGGCGTCGTGCCGCACGACGGGGGTCAAGGTCCTCCCCCGATGGTTGACTGTTGCTTCAGTGTGAAACACAACTCCTCCTCATGCGCAGTCTTCCGCTCATGCCACCGTCAGCCACCCCCCGATCGCACTGTCGCCCCCATACTGAAGAACCGCTCGGCCACTGCGGCCAGAGGGCCGAAGACCGCCGCCTGGATCACACCTCAACCGAAGTGACTGGGGGACTCGAGCGACACGTTGGCGACCGGCCGGCGTCCGGCATCCCCAATCGGCCGACGACCGGCGCGGTCTGAGTGTGGCCCATCGTCTGTCTTCTTCGAACCCTCAGCCCCGCCCGCGGTGGCGTTCGCCGGGAATTTTGGAGCGGCAGTCGCCCGCGAGCGCAAAAACGTCAGTTCGTGTGCGCGCGGGCCAAAGGTGTCCAACGCCTCCGGCCACAACGTGCGGGCCTCGACGTGAGGGCAATCCTCGTCGCACGCCTCCCCACCTCGGCGAGCACGAAGCCGCCGCTCGTGCACCACCATCGCATCGTGCCATTCCGCCAAACGGCCGCTCAGCGCCGATGCCGCAGATGTTCCATTTCCAGATACAAGCATTGAGTACGGATTCATGTCAGACCCAGCCTCTCTCGCGGCACGCGCGCGACACGATCGACGGCAATGAGGTACGTGGCGTCGCGCAAAGATATGTTTTCGCCTTCGGCTCGTTCGTGGACCGTTCAAGGCGGCCGTCATCCACGAGTCGAGTTTCTGAAGTACTTCGTCGCCGCTCCAGTAGTAGTTCGAGCTTCCCTGTACCTGTTCGAAGTAACTGCAGGTCTCCTTCCCAGGGTGCGCGATCGGCCTCAACGACCCAAGCTTCTCGCCGAACTCGGCTCAGTGCGATTGAAAACTGGCCGTCAGATCGACAGGCCAGGCGGGCGGTGTCGGCGGCAGAAGGCGTCGCGTGAACAGCTCCGACCCCAAGACGCCGGCATCTGCTGTTCACGCCACGGACACCGCCCTGACGAAGGCGCGCGCTAACCGGACGACAAAGTAGAGGACCATGACCATGCGTTTCTGATCGCTGGTCCGGAAACGCACCCGGAAGCCCTGCCCACCGCGCTCGCATACTCTTAGAGCAATTCGCGATCCTGCGAGATTGCCGAGGAATCCGCGAATTTGTCGGCGGGATAGCGTTTCACTTTGATCGGGACATTTCGTTTTGAAATCATCGAGAGCCACACGACAAAGGCTCGAATGGCAATCTGTTCTTCTCGGGAACTTCTGCGATGTCAGACTGGAACGGCCCACATCGCTCCCGTGTCCAATTTAGTGCGACCCGTCCCGCGCCCGTCGGCGCCACCAGCCGCGCGACGGCCCTGTCTCGGCTGGCCGCGCGAGTCGATGGCCAACGGCCTTGAAGCCCTTACTGCCCATGACCGCCGCAACCGCCGCGCTCACGAATTCAGATCATGGCGCGTCACTGCGGGAGCCGCGACGGTGCGATCGAATCGCCGCGACAGCCACCCACCCAACCGCCAACGCGACGAGTAACAGGAAGATGATGTCACCTACAGGCACTGTTGTCCTCGCTCTCAATGAGATTGACGCACATGCCGAACGACGAGGCTCCGTGCGTCGCCGGAGCCGCTGAACAGCGACCACGCGATGGTGCTCGCGGCGGTCGAGCCCGCACGAGTCACACTCCTTAGAAGCGTGTCGCGCGCAGGACGAAGAGCCCGCGACCCGTGCGGTGCAGGAAACGTGAGTCGGTCAAAGACGTCAACAGCACCTCACACGTGCGTCTGTCCATGCTCCATAACCGTTGCGCCTGTGCGAGCGTGAGGGCGAGCCCGGGCATCTCCAGGAACTCGGCGCGAACGCGACGTATCAGAGAATCGTTCACGTGGCGTGGCTCAGGAGGACGCACGCGCGGGATGGACCCCGTCCACGATGGCGGATCGCTTGCCGGAAACGAGTCGTCCAGCATCTGATCGACCTTCATCGACTGCGGCTTTGCCCGCCTCGTGTCACGTTTCGATCGCATTGTCGACAACCGATCAACATCGCGCTCGAGGTCGAATCCCTGGCTCGGCATCACCTCCACCTCCAAGTAGGTCGTCACGCCGCCTCGCGATCATCCACATCAAACGGCCGTGCGCGTGACGAGCGGATTGACGACAGCGTCCGACGAGCTTTTCTGAGCAGCAGACCGATGATGATCAGAAAGGACGCCGCAGCCGCGACATAGCCAAGGAGCAGCACGCTTCCGGTGACGAGCGCCGCCGTGAGCACAAGCAGAATTCCCATTACGATGCTTCGACTCTTCACATTTCCTCCAGTTGCACACTTCCATCGCAAGGAACGATCCGTCGAGACAATCGAGGGAGGCGCGCTGATTGCGCGGATCCTCTAGATGCGAAGCGTCATTGCGAATCGCGTTCAGGATGTTGCACCCATGGGAGTCATTTCAAACTGCAATGAGATTACAAAGTGAAATGCGCGGTTCGGTGCGCGGATGCCGGTTCTGCCACGAAGTCGGTGCACGCTGACCGGCCCTGAAGTTGCCTTATCGAGTGACAGCGACTCGAGCTTCGGCACCTGTTCGTGCACGGAGGCGGTCGCGGACCGCGCGGACGGCGTATGCCCGTCGCGCGGTCATTTCAAGTTTGACGAGACGAGCGGGACGTGTTGGTCAGCCCACGATGTGCTGGCCAGATGCGGCGGCGTCATATGCAGTGTTCTTGAGTAGGTCGAAGGTGAGCGCCAACGCGTACGGGCGTGGCGACCAGGTATCTCCGGCTCGGCGTACAGGTCCGTTCATGGTAGGCCGAACATGGCGGACTATCGCTGAGAGAAGCCGTATATCTGGCCATCAACCGTGTTGGACGGACGTGCCGCACGTGGGATGAATAGTGACGACGAATCTGTACACGACATGTGGTAAGCACGCGCGATACCCGGAGGCGCTGGACCTGAGGCCGAACGAACCCACGCTCGCTGTTGCAGTAGGGACGCGGTGAGCGCGGCGACGCACGGACACGGCTACACGCCCGCGACCACCTGGGCGTCATCGCCCGCCAAGATGACCGTCCCGCGCTCCGCCGCGGCGTCCGGGGCTTCGCACCGAAATAGTCCTTTCGTTCTGAAACCAGAGAATCGCGAGAGTCACAGCATTCGGCGGACATTTCAGAGCAGCAATGTGGAGACGATCTTGCGGTATGCAGAACCTCATGAGAGCAACCTTTATACTCGGAACCGTTTTACTTGCGCTGGTACTGGGGATCGGAGCCATGGCATCGGGGAGCACAGGCCTCGTTGCGGCGGTGGCAGTGGGAGTTGTCCCGGTGCTGTTGGGCATCTCGACGCTGATCGAGAGCGTTACGGGCAGGGACATGTGGCACTTAAGCACGCCATACCCATATCGATCGATGCGCGACGCAGGGCTGACAGCGATGCCGGCGGCGAGACGGCCCGGGCAGCAGGCCGATGACCATCACCGGGCCGAAGATCACGCCGATGACGATCCTTCGGGGCTTTCACTGGCTGCCTGATGTGCTGGACCGCGCGGTTAAACCGGGCTGGGTCGCAGTATCCTATGAAAAGAGGGGCCGACGATGATCCTTGGCGCCGGGCCGGGTTGGCCAGATATTTGCGGGAACTGGGCGACCGGGATGCCCGTCCGTGAGTTCGTCAAGGCGCGGCGATGGCAGAATCGGCCAGCGAATCGACCGTGCTCTTGCTTGCTTCGATCAATCGCCAGTCTCCCGGGTCGACGCGCGCCGATCACAATGCCGAATCGTGGCCCGCCTGGCCGCCTGTGACCGATTACGAAGTGAGCGCGACAGGAGCATGATGCGGGTGCGCGAACAAGGGAAGGGGCCGGCCACGCGCGGCGCGGCCAAGAACGGACGATCGAGACGCCGAGGCGCCAGTCCCGTCGTCGACTCTCGGAGTCTTGCGAGACGCCGCGTTTCGTGACGAGCACGGCGAGGTCATCGTCCATTTCGCGAGCAATTCGAGCCATCTCGTCGACGACGAGCCCTGCGGTCGCCTGAACGTGCACCCGAGCGTGGAACTTCGGGGAAGGGCGTCAGCACCCTCAACTGTCGCCACGCGTGCTCCACGAGCTCGCCGATGGAGTCACGACGCAGCTGATCACGACGCCGAGAACAAGCGCGGATTCGCATTGACGGATTCTCGAGGCGTTCCGACGCCGGGGGTACTTGCGGTTTCGAGCTCGACACCATCGGCCCAGCGGCGCCCTTCGCCCGCCCGCGACTCAATCGGCGCGGTGTTCATGCACATTCCGGATTTGTTTTGGAACAGCTGGCTTCAAGCGAGCCCGAAACCAAAGCCCGCGAATGGGTGTTCGCGCCTTCATTATGTCCCACGTGCGGGTGACTCCTCGGCGATCAGCCCTTGCAGTCGATACGGGTTCCACCTCCGCGGGGGGTTGTGCGACTGGTGTCTGTCATCAAACACCACACCGCGCAACAGGCATTGCTGGCAATTGATTTCTGAAATTGACTCCTCGATTCTTGCGGAACCTGAGGTCGAACGACGCCGATCGCAGAATTCGTCGAACAGGGGAGTACCGCGCGCAGTAGCATGGGCCAGTGATCGCGTTCTTCATCCTGTCGCCGTTCGCCGTCGCACTGCTATCGGCGTGGCTCGTGAGACGCTCTCCCGGCGCCGCGCGGATCCTGGCCGTCTGGCCGGCGATACTGGCGATTGTTCTGTCGGCGGAGCTTCGTTCCACGCTCAGTGCCGGGGGCCGGCTGATCGAGCTTTCCTGGGCGCCATCACTCGGCCTGTCACTCTCGTTCAATCTCGACGGCCTGGGCCTGCTGTTCGCGCTGCTCATCACCGCGATCGGGACACTGGTCGTCCTGTATGCGAGCCAGTATCTGGAGGGTCATCCGCAGGCGGGTCGCTTCTATGCGTCGCTCTTCGCCTTCATGGGCGCGATGCTCGGCGTGGCGCTCAGCGACAACGTCCTGACGCTGTTCGTCTTCTGGGAGCTGACCGGCTTCACGTCCTTCCTGCTCATCGGCTTCGAACACGAGCGAGACGACGCACGCTCGGCCGCTTTGCAGGCATTGATCGTGACCGGCGCCGGCGGTCTCGCTCTGCTTGCCGCTGGCGTACTGCTCTTCGACGTGTCAGGCACCACGAGTCTGTCGGCGATGGCGTCGAGCCGGGCGCCGATCGTGGCGCATCCGTTCTACGCCGCGATCGCAACCTTGACGCTGCTCGCCGCTTTTACGAAGTCCGCCCAGGTGCCGTTTCATTTCTGGTTGCCGAACGCGATGGCGGCGCCGACGCCCGTCAGCGCCTATCTGCACTCGGCGACCATGGTCAAGGCCGGCGTCTATCTCATGGCGAGGATGACGCCGATTCTCGGCGCGACCACGCTGTGGACGACCGCGGTCACTGCCGCCGGCGCCGCGACCATGGTGGTCGGCGCCTACCGGTCTGTGCAGGAGACGGATCTCAAACGCATCCTCGCCTACTCGACGGTGAGCGCGCTTGGCGTCTTGACGATGCTGCTCGGCGTCGGCACACGCGAGGCGATCGCCGCTGCGCTGGTCTACCTGGTCGCACACGCATGCTACAAGGGCGCGCTCTTCCTGGTCGCCGGCGCGATCGACCACGAGACCGGCACGCGTGAGATCACCGCGCTTGCGGGGTTGCGCCGGGCCATGCCGCTGACGGCCGTTGCCGGCGGCGCGGCGGCGCTGTCGATGGCCGGCGTGCCGCTGACGCTCGGCTTCGTGGGCAAGGACGGCGCGTATGAGGCATTGCTTCATGGCGGCGGGTGGTCGGCGTGGCTGTTGATCCTCACGGTGCTCGCGAGCATCCTCCTCGGACTGGCCGGACTTCTGGCTGGGGTGTTGCCGTTTCGAGGCACGTCCGACACGATGCAGTGGCTCACGAACCGGCGTGGCCGCTGTGGCTGCCGCCGCTGGCGTTGGCTGTGAGCGGTGTGCTGGCCGGCGTCGCTCCGTGGATCCTCAATGCGCCGCTCTCCGCTGCGGCGGCCGCCATCCTGAATACGCCTGCTGACTTCTCGCTGGCGGTGTGGCATGGGCTGTCGCCGACGTTGATGCTCAGCGGGTTGACATTGTTGGGCGTGGCGCTGGCCTACATGGCCCGCGACGTCATTCGAGGCCGCGCGTGGCGCCCCGCACATGGCACCGAACAGCTCTACACCGGCGCGCTGGCGGCGCTGAACGCGATCAGCCACGTCATCGCTCCGCCGCTGCACAGTGCGTCGCTGCGGTCGTACGTGATGGTGATCGTGGTCACCACGATCGTCGTGGTGGGGACCGCCCTCGTCGCGGTGCCGGGCTTTGGCGCGTTCGCCCCGGAGATGAACGTGCAGCCACACGAGTTTCTGATCGTCGTGGTCATCATCGCCGGAGCGATCGCGGCGACGCTCGCCAAGTCCACCATGGCGGCGGTGCTCTCGCTCGGCGTGGTCGGCTACGGCGTGGCGACGACGTTCCTGCTGTTCGGGGCCCCGGATCTCGCCATGACGCAGTTCTCGGTCGAGACGCTGACGGTGGTGATCTACGTGCTGGTGTTCCGGCACTTCAGAAATCTCGGCGCACTCTCACCGCGGCTCGTCCGCTACCGGGACGCCTGCATCGCTGCCGGCATCGGCACGCTGATTGGCGGATTGGTGCTGTCGGTCTCGACGACCGAGACGGCGCCGCGGCTCCGGGAGTATTTCGCCGAGTTCGGGCCGACGCTGGGCCACGGCCGCAACATCGTCAACGTCATCCTGGTGGACTTCCGCGGCGTTCGACACGATGGGCGAGATCACCGTGCTGGCGACCGCCGCGATCGGTGTGCGCGCGCTGCTGCGGCTGGCGGGCGCCGAGCGAGCCGACGTGGAATCGCCACGGGAACCGCCGCTGACGTCGCCGATCTTTCGCACCGCCGCTCGCCTGCTGATGCCGCTGCTTCTGCTCTTTGCCGTCTTCCTGCTGCTGCGCGGCCACAACGAACCTGGCGGCGGATTCGTCGGCGGCCTGGTGGCGGCGGCGGCATTCGCGCTGTACGCGATTGCCTACGGCGTCGATCGTGCGCGACAGGCACTGCTGGTCAAACCGCTGACGCTGATTGGCGTCGGGCCTGTTGATCGCATTGGCCAGCGGTCTGCCCGCTTCGCTTCGTGGTCAGCCGTTCATGACGGCGCAGTGGGCGCTCGGACCCGTGGCCCTCGGCACCCCTGCGCTGTTCGACATCGGCGTGTTTCTCGTGGTCGGCGGGTGTGGTGCTGATGATGATCTTCACCCTTGCCGAGGAGTCCTGAGTGGAAGTCCTGCTCGCATTCGCGTCGGGCGTCCTCTACGCCGCCGGCATCTACCTGATGCTGCGCCGCCGCCTGGCGCAGCTGATTATCGGCCTCGGGTTGCTGTCGAACGGGACCAATCTGCTGATCTTCGTCGCGGGCGGTCTCACGCGGGCGCGGCCACCCGTCGTCCCGGCCGGCGCAGAACGGCTGGTGCCACCGTACGCCGATCCGGTCCCGCAGGCACTCGTCCTCACGGCGATCGTGATCGGGTTCGGCCTGCTCGCCTTCTCGCTCGTCCTGGCCCATCGTGTGCACGCCACGGTTGGCACTGACGATGTGGACGATGTGGGTCGGGAACGGTGAGAGCACTGGTCCTGCCGATCCTGGTGCCGCTCAGTACGGCGGCCATCCTGCTGCTGGCGCCGAAGCGGCCGCATCCTGCAGCGATGGATCGCGCTGACCGGGTCGATCCTCCTGCTCGGCAGCGCGGCGGTCGTGTTCCGACGGGTGGACGCGGCGGGCATCCAGGTGCTGCAGGTCAGCGGGTGGCCGGCGCCGTTCGGCATCACGCTGGTCGCCGATCTGCTCTCGGCCATGCTCGTCGTTGCCGTCGGCGTCGTCGGCGTCGCCATCACCGCGGCGGCATTCGCCGGCGTGGATCCGAGGCGCGAAGCGTTCGGCTACCATCCGCTGATCCAGATCCTGTTGATGGGTGTGGCGGGCGCCTTCCTCACCGGCGACCTCTTCAACCTGTACGTGTGGTTCGAGGTGATGCTGGTCGCATCGTTCGTGTTGATGGCGCTGAACCGGACCAGCGCGCAGGTGGAGGCGGCGTTCAAGTACGTCACGATCAACCTGATCGCATCGTCGATCTTCCTCACCGCGCTCGGGCTGCTGTACGGTGTGGCCGGAACGCTCAACCTGGCCGATCTGGCGAGGATCTGGCCGACGCTACGCACCCCGGGAATCGACACGGTGCTGGCGGTGCTGTTCGTGACGGCCTTCAGTATCAAGGCCGGACTGTTCCCGCTGTTCTTCTGGCTGCCGGCGTCCTATCACACGCCTCCGGCGGCGATCGGCGCGGCGTTCGCCGGACTGCTGACGAAGGTCGGTGTTTACGCGCTGATGCGGATCTTCACGCTGCTGTTTCAGAGCGCACCGCCGGCGCTCTTCACACTGCTGCTGGTGATGTCGGCCGCGACCATGGTGATTGGACTGATCGCTGCCCTGAACGAGCGCGATTTTCGCAGGATTCTCTCGTTCAACCTGGTCGGGCACATCGGCTACACCACCGCGAGCCTCAGTGTGATGACGCCAGCGGCGCTCGCGGGGGCGATCTTTTACGTCCTCCACCATATCGTCGTCATCACCAACCTCTTCCTGGTGAGCGGAGTGCTGCTCCGGCTGCGCCGGACGACGGACATGACGGGACTGGGTGGACTGTACCGGAATCAACCGCTGTTCTCGGCGTTGGCGATGGTGCCGATCTTCTCGCTGGCCGGTGTTCCGCCGCTGTCCGGTTTTCTCGGCAAGCTCGCGATCCTCGAAGGCACGTTCGAGGCGGGTGCGTACTGGGTTGGCGGCGTCGTTCTGGCGGTTGGACTGCTGACCCTGCTGTCGATGGGACGCACGTGGTCGGATGGATTCTGGAGACCGGCGGCGACGGAGCGCGACCTGGCCACGCCGGGCACGCCGCTTCTGATCGCCATCTCGGGCCTGAGCCTCGTGACGCTCGCGATCACATTCGGCGCAGGACCGCTCTTCGATCTCACGTCACGCGCGGCGCATCAGTTGCTGCAGCGAGACGAGTACATCCGGGCCGTGCTGGGAGGGACGCCGTAACATGCTCCTCGGAAGCATCCTCCTCGCGCTTGCCTGGGCGGCGTTGCAAGGGGAGATCACGCTCGCCAACCTCCTGGCGGGCTACGTCTTCGGCTACGTCATCCTCGCACTGCTGGCCAGGGGTGGCGTGATGCCATCGACCTTGACGTCGAAAATGGCGCACGCGGCCGGGCTCGCCGGGTTCTTCATCTGGGAACTGGTGCTGGCCAACGTGAGGGTGGCCGTCGACGTCCTGCGACCGCGCACGACGATCCGACCAGCGGTACTGGCCATCCCGCTCGATGTGACGACGGACGGCGAGATCCTGTTGCTGTCGATGCTCATCAACATCACGCCGGGCAGCGTGACAATCGACCTGTCTGAAGATCGGCGGACGCTCTACGTTCACGTGATGCACATGACCAGCGCCGAGACGAGCCGGCGCGAGATCAAGGAAGGGTTCGAACGCCGCGTCAAGCTGCTGTTTCAGTAGTGGTGCAACAAGGCTGACTATCGAGGGAACCATGTTAGAGATGGTTACGCAATTCGCACTGGTGACGCTCGGCGTCGCCCTGCTCGTCGCCGTCATTCGGCTGGTCAAGGGGCCGTCGCTGCCGGATCGGATCGTCGCGATGGATCTGGTCGGCGTGCTGGTGGTCAGTCTGATTGTCGTGCTCGCCGCGTCGACCCAGGTGCGCGCGACACTCGATGCCGCGATCGTGATCGCGCTGATCGGGTTCGTGGGCACCGTCGCGTACGCGACGTACGTAGAGCGAGGGCACCCGGAATGACCGATATTCTGACCGCCATCATGTGGGTGGCAGGGTCGGCGTTCGCGCTGCTGGCGGCGGTCGGCGTGCTGCGGATGCCCGACGTGTTCACGCGGATGCAGGCGTCCACGAAGGCATCAACGCTCGGCTTGGGATGTTTGCTGGTCGGCGCCGCCGTGCAGTTCGGCGACTTTGCGTCGTTCATCCGCGTGGTGAGCATCGGCGCGTTCATCCTAAGCGTCCACGAAGGCATCAACGCTTGGATTAGGATGCTTGTTGGTCGGCGCGGCCCTCCAGTTCGGCGACTTTGCGTCGTTCGTCCGCGTGGTAAGCATCGGCGCGTTCCTCCTGCTCACCACGCCTGTTGCGGCGCACGTCATCGCACGCGCGTCATATCTCGCGGATGTGCCGCTCTGGGACGGCACGGTGCTTGACGAGCGCCGGCGTGACTCGGACCGCGAGGGGCGGGACGACCATCAACACGACCCGAACACGAACTCTGTCTGAGGTCCGCCCATCCCGCAATATCTTGATGTCCCATCGGTGCCTGACCGCAGTCGGGAGCGGACTTCGTTTTCCGGATGTTCATCCGCGCGAAGCGTTAAGGAGAGAAACGTTCATTTCATTTTGCAATCCACGGGCGGGGTAAATAGCTCTGTATGTTCTTGCCCTGCAATAACTTATTGGCGGCACACCGTGGCTTGCGTGTTGCTGTTGTAGGAGGTCGTGAAGCGATCAACATCAAGGGGATTCTGCGGCGGCGCGCCTTGCAAATGGCCGCGATGCTTCGGGGGCAGTTTGGCGTTCGCCAGGGACAGCAATCGTACCGTTCGCCGCCCCATATATCAAGCGTTCTCACTCAGATCAACCCATCCGCTCGAGGAACCGCCGAACTGCGAAGCGTCGAGCAGGCCGGCGTCGCGTGCATTACTTGTCGTCCCCATCATGGGGGCTTTGGCTGCATCGGAGACGTCAGACCACTATCGCTCCGCAGCGTAGCGGCGTGCCGCTGAACGGGGCTTGAGAGGAGGAAACCGTGTCTAGCCGTTCAGTCGTGCTCGTTCCCGCTGATCGGGCTACGAATATTGAACTCGTTACACAAGTTGCAACGACCTTCGCGGCGCCAGGGGCCGCCGATATCCACATTCTCAATGTCACGCCGAGGGACCGGTCATCGCGCGCGCTCGAGGATTGGGGCGGACCTCATCGCGTCCTCTTGGACAATCGGTCGGGCCGAACCGAAACTGCGACGCTGTCGGTCAAAAGACCAATCATGGCACGCGCTCGAGGATTGGCGCCGATCTCATTGGGTCCTCGCGGACAATCGGCCGGTGCGAACCGAGACTGCAACGCTGTGGGCTAAAAAGGAAGGCACTATTCGCGACGTGCGTTTGCGAGGAAAGGATGAACGCATCATTCCGGGGTACGCGCAACTTACCGGGGCGCGTGCAATCGTCATGGACCGCCACTACGGCACGACTCCTCTATGGCGGAGCAGCGCAGTCGTGGCCGGTATGAGCCGCGTGTCGCCTGTACCCATCCTTGCATTGCCATCAGAGGGACCCGCGCTCGAACGATGGGTGCGTGGCAACATCAGCGCGGTCGTCACCGCGGTCGATAGGACGCTCGCGTCCGCGGTCGCGCTGCGAATGGGCATCGCTCTCGCGGCTCGACACGGCGCGCGCCTGACGATGCTTCATGCGCTCGAAAACTTTCCCGGGCATTCCGTGTTCAGCGGCAGCGAGGCATGGCGCCTCGTTCAGGAACTGCCGCGCCGACAACGGGAGATCGCGAAACGGCTTGAATCTCAGGCGAGACGTCTCGGTCACGCGACCGCCGTGGCGCACGTGGTCACTGGCGATGCCGCCGCTGGCATCGTGAGTGCGGCCGCCGAGACGAACGCGGACCTCATCGTCATCGGTGTGGCGCCTCGTGCATGGCTCGACCGATCGCTGTTCGGCTCGACGCTTGCCGGCGTGCTGCGCCACGCTGAGGTGCCGGTTCTGGTCGTACCGGTGGTGGGCGGTGCCGAAGAATGGTCAGAGGCGCTCGACGAAGACGTGATGGCCGGCGTCCCGTCACCGTCCACGACCGCGCGAATCGCTGCGTGACGCTCAGCCAGACGTGCTCAACATGAGCACCGGGCAGAGAGCGTCACGAAGCACCCGCCGCACCGTCGATCGCAACCAGAACACGATCAAGGGGATTGCGGCGTCGAACACCGCGTCCGATGAGATTCGCACCCCGTTCTTTCGCGAGCAGCAGCTCATCGCCCGGTGAGCCGTAGCCCACCGCCAGTTCTGGGCTGCAACGCGCCCGCATCGCGCTCGTGATCAGCGTATTGAGGCGCGCGCAACAGCGTCATCTACGGAGCGTGCGGGACCAACTTGCTTCGGCCGTCGGCGATCCGTCGAAGATGTGTTACCTGGCGTTCAATCACATCACGCGCCGGGCGCCGGATTGTTTCGCTGATCCGCTCACGCATTAGTGCGAACGCGGGCAACATCGTCGCCACGGGCTGTCGACGTTTGTGCGCGACGGTCGCGATGAAGATGTCCTTTCGACGGTCGGCCTCTCGCAGGGCTCCTTGACCACGTTCGAGGTCCGCGTTGCTGGGGTGCGTGTCAGTGCTGCAGCGCGACGTCTTTCGTCGCGTCTGCGTGTCACTTGGGCGAGTTCAATGGGAGGACGAACGTGAGAGAGATTTCCATCGGTCTGATCGCCTTCGCGTGCTGCGCGATGACATCCGGCACGATCGCGCATGCGCAGGAAACTATCAATCAGGCCACGATCAGCGGACGCGTGTTCGACTCGCAAGGCGCGACGGTTCCTGGCGCGACGGTCAGCGCGCGCCAGACCGACACGAACGTAACGGTCCAGGCCATCACCGAGGCCGATGGACGGTTCCGCTTTCCCTACCTGAAGATTGGCCCGTACGAGCTGAGGGCAGAGCTCCAGGGATTCAAGGACAACGCACGCACGTTGGTCTTGAGCGCCGGCTCGGGGTTCGACATTTCGATCACCCTGGACGTCGCAGGCATTGAGACCACCGTGACGGTCGTCGCTGACAGCCAGGTGCTCGACACGGCGCGCAGCCAGATCGCCGGCACGGTTCCACAGGTGGAGGTCCAGAACCTGCCGATGAACGGCCGCAATTTCCTCGACCTGGCGCTGCTCGTGCCCGGGGTGTCACCTACGAACACGAACAGCACACAGCTCTTTGCCGAAACCTCCGCGGTTCCCGGACAGGGGCTCTCGATCGCCAGCCAACGGAACCTCTCCAACAGCTTCATCGTTGACGGCGTCTCGGCCAACGACGATGCCGCTGGGCTCAGCGGAATTACGTATGGCGTCGACGCCATCGAGCAGTTTCAAGTTGTGACAGGCGGGGGCCAGGCTGAGCTCGGGCGCGCACTCGGCGGCTATGTCAACGTCGTCACGAAGAGCGGCACCAACGCGCGGCACGGGTCGGTGTACGGCTTCTTTCGCGACGATGCCTTCAACGGCAAGAACGCCCTGACTGGTACGAAGCTCCCGATGGACCAGCAGCAGTTCGGCGTCAGTCTCGGAGGACCGTTGCGGCGGAACCGCACGTTCTACTTCACCAATGTCGAGCGCAAGGCGCTCGATCAGACCGGCGTCGCCAGCATCACGTCCGAGAACGTCGCGACCATCAACCCCAGACTGGCGCAGGTCGGTTACCAAGGACTCCCCGTGACCACTGGCCTCTACCCCAACCCCGTGCACAGCTCAAACGTGCTCGGCAAGATCGATCACCAGTTCAGCGGGGCCGATCAGTTGAGCGTGCGCTACGCGCTCTACGACGTGACCTCGGACAACGCGCGCGGCGCCGGCAACCTGAACGCGCCATCGGGATCGACCGGACTCGACAACCGCGACCACTCGATCGCGATCAGCAACGTCTGGACGATCTCCTCAAATACGGTGAGCGAAACTCGCCTGCAGATCGCCCACGGCGACCTGCAGGCGTACTCGACGGATCAGATCGGACCGCAGGTCACGATCGCCGGCGTGGCGACCTTCGGCACCTTTTCGAGCAGCCCCACGAGGCGCGAGAACACGCTGTACCAGGCGGTCAGCAACGTCTCACACCGAGCGGGCGCGCACGCACTGCGTACTGGTGTCGACTTTCTCTTCAACGACGACACCATCACGTTCCCGCGCACCTTCCGGGGCAGTTATACGTTCTCGTCGATGGCCAACTTCCTGACCTCCAACTACAACGGATACGCGCAGACGTTCGGTGACCCGGTCGTGAACCAGAAGAACCCGAATTTCGGCGTCTACGCGCAGGACGAGTGGCGCGCCGGCTCGCGGCTGACGCTCAACGTCGGGGTTCGCTACGATCTGCAGTTCCTCGAGACGATCAAGACCGATACCAACAACGTGTCGCCGCGCGCAGGCTTTGTGTGGGCGCCGACCGCATCGCAGGACTTCCTCGTGCGCGGTGGGGCGGGTGTCTTCTTCGATCGGGTGCCGCTGCGCGCCGTGGCGAATGCGCTGTTGTCAGCCGGAAACACGACAGACGTCACGCAGCTTCGTCAGCCGCAGGTGTCGGGCATCCTGCCCACGCAAGTCGGTGCTCCAGTGTTTCCCAATATCTTGCCCGACCGGCTGCCATCGACAGCCCTCGTGTCGATCACAACGATGGACAAGGCTCTGCAGAATGCGCACTCGAAGCAGGCACACATCGAGGTCGAGCGAACGCTCGGACGCGGCCGCACCATCAGCGTCGGGTATCAGTACTTCCGCGGCGAGAACCTGCTGATGTCGATCAACCAGAACCTGCCAACGTGCGTGGCGGCGGGCACGAACAACGGGTGCCGGCCTGTGTCGGCCTACATGAACAACAGCCAATATCGAGGCGCCGGCGACTCGAACTATCACGGCCTGCATGTGACCTACCTGCAGCGTCCGAAGAACTGGTCCTCTGTCCGCGTCAGCTACGCGCTATCAAAGTCGATGAACGACCTCGGCGAAGCGTTCTTCAGCTCGCCGACCGACCCCACAAACGTGATGAAGGACTGGGGCCCCTCCGACAACGACCAGCGCCACCGACTCGTCATCAGCGCCTCCGTCAACTCGCCGATGACGCCAGGCACGACGACGTGGGAGCGAATCAGCCACGGGTTTCAGGCCAGCACGATGGTGCAGTACCTACTCGTCCCTTCCCTTCAACATCGTGTCCGGCATCAATAGCCTGCAGGGAACGGCCGGACGGCCATTCGCGGATGGATCGACCTCGACGGCGAACTTCGACGTTCGCCAAGTCGAGTTCATTCCGCGCAATGCCGGCACAGGCAGCGACTTCTTCACCGTGAGCCTGCGTATCAGTCGCGCGTTCCGGCTCTCCGGCGGGAGCCGCATCGAGGGCTTGATCGAAGCCTTCAATCTGACCGATCGGGTGAATCCAATCACGCGGAACACGACCTTCGGCCCTGGATCGTATCCATCGAATCCAGTGCAATCGTTCAACACAGTGACCGCCGTTGGTGATCCGAGAACCATTCAGTTTGGCGTTCGAGTTCACATTCTGAAACGCAACGAGGAGAGCTTTATGAAGACGCGTTTCACGTTGGTCAGAATGGCCAGCGTCGTTCTGCTGGCGTGGACCGTCGCGGGAGGCTCGGTCAACACAGGCAGCGGGACTGCCATCGAGATCGGCGTTACAGGCCGAGCGAACGCGAACGTCTCGATTGCCTCGAGCGGCTCGATCGTGGGTGTTGTGTGGGCGGCCCGCACGAAAGACGGCGTCACGGACGTCTACGTGGCGACAAGCCGCGACGGCGGGCGCGCCTTCGGAGCGCCTGTGCGCGTGAATCAAGTGCCTGGCGATGCCAGCGTCTCCGGCGAGCAACCGCCGCGGATCGTGCTGAGCTCTCGCAGGTCCATCAATCCTGTAGTCGTGGTGCTGTGGACAGCGAAGTCTGCATCAGGGACTCGTCTCGTATCCGCACGCTCTAACGACGGCGGCACGTCATTCGGGGAGGCCGAATCGGTTCCTGGGAGTGATGCGAGCGGAAATCGTGGCTGGGAGTCTGCCGCGGTCACGCCAGATGGCGATGTCGTGGCTGTGTGGTTGGACCATCGCGAGGTACCGGCGCGGACGGCTGGCGCAACAACGGGCGCGCATCAACACGGCGCGACGAGTCAACGACCAGCGGCAGATCGGGTTGCACGTTCGCAGCTCTCGCAGATCTTTTTCGCCAGACTGAACGACCCCGCCAGTGCCCGCCCGATCGCTCCTGGCGTCTGTTACTGCTGTAAGACCTCGATTGCGACGGGCGTTGACGGGACTGTCGTTGCGGCATGGCGACACGTCTACCCAGGGAACAGTCGCGACATCGCGCTGGCAAAATCCTCTGACGGCGGCCAAACGTTTACGTCGCCGGTGCGGGTCAGCGAAGACAACTGGGTGCTCGACGGGTGTCCAGAAAACGGACCAGCAGTCGCGATCGATCGGACGAATGCGATCCACGTGGTGTGGTCCACGTTGGTTCGAGGCTCGGCAGGTGCGGAAGAGACGCTGGCGTTGTTCTACGCAGCGTCGAAGGATGGTCAGCGCTTCACCAAGCGTCAGCAGATCCCCACGGAGGGTGTGGCGCGGCATCCTCAGATTGCTGTTGAGGGTGGTGGGACGATCACGGTCGCATGGGACGAGCAGTTGAAAGGCGCGCGGCGGATCGTCGTTGCCAGAGGAACTAGCGACGATGGCTTCGTACGGCAATCGCTCAGCGACGAGCGAGGGACATATCCCGCCATTGTCTCGCTGGCCGATGCGGCCATTGTGGCCTGGACGAGCGGCTCGAGTGGAGAGACTGTCCTGCGTGTCGAGCGTCGTCCGGCCGTGAGATGACTCATGGACTGGAGTTCAGGCGCAGTATCGAGTGCGTCGATGATCCCTCGGTATTTTTGTCTCGTTGTGGAGGCCACACCGGCGGGAGTTAACCTTGTGAGAACGGCAGACGTGCAGCGGTTCAGAGCCGGTGCACAACGACGGATATCAAAGTCCGGGATCCAAATCGTGTACCAGTCACCGGATGCTTGTAAGCGATGTGTTGTCAGTCCCTTGGCGAGTGGGATTTGCGGGAGCACGCAAGCAACATTCCTGCAGCCGTCACGGCCCGCAGCGTGATGCGTCGGTCGCGGTGTCGAATGTCGGCACCGCTCGGGAATGTAAACGGTTTGCTGAACGGACACTTCGCTTGCGTACATCTTCGATTGTCCTAGTAATCGCTTCAATGTTCAGTACTTCCACAATTATTTCGATTTGGCCGAGCTTCGCGCGCACCTACTGCCTAGCGCAGTAGCGGCTGCCCTATATCGCCGACGCGCTGACTTCAGACCGGTCGGATCATAGTCAGCAACATCTTGAATCGCGTTCGCGCCGCGACCGCGTGTGGCTGATTCGCCGGCATCAGCACCATGTCTCCCGCCGGCACCGTCAGCGGCACGCCCGCGATCGTGATGAGGGCTTCTCCCTCCAGCACGTGCGCGACGGCGTCGAACGGCGCGGTGTGCTCACTGAGCGATTGGCCTTCGTCGAACGCGAACAACGTCACGGTCCCGCCGCCGCGCTTGAGCAGGATGCGACTAACCACCGCTCCTTCCTGGTAGGCAGCCAGCGTCAGCGGCGCAACCGTGGTCGCGCCAGGCATTTCAGATGGATTCGCCACGCATTGCTCCCAGGGCCAGCGGCTGGCCCGTGTTGAACACGAACAGTCGCAGCGCGACGCCATTGAGCAAAGCGCCCCAATCCCGCCAGCGCCCGAGCACATCGACCAGACCGCCGGCGGCCCGCACGATCAACGACAAGTGCAGGACGCCGACGTACGGATAGAACGGATGTCGTTACGTCGCCATGGTGTCCATCATCGTTCACGAGCGCCGCACGCGTGCTATGTTTCGAGCGTGGACCCTCTCGCCGGCTCGCAATGGAGTGCGCCCAGCATCGTGGCGGGATTCGCACAGGCGTCGCCAAATGCCGTGCTCATGACGTTCGCCGAGGAGGAACTGAAGCGCTCCGTGGGCAGGCGCGTGCTCGACATCGGCTGCGGTGCTGGGCGCAACGCGCTCGCACTCGCCCGCCTCGGATGGAACGTGATGGGGACCGACCTGTCGTGGCCCATGCTCTGCGCCGCCGCGAGCCGCACGCATGAGCATGGACTCGACGACCGACTTCACGTGGTCCTTGCGCCGATGGAACGCATTCCGGCGAGGGACCGCAGTTTCGACCTGGTCATCGCCCACGGCATCTGGAATCTCGCGTCTTCCGCGGCGCAATTCCGACGGGCGCTCGATGAGGCGGCTCGTGTGGCCAGGCCAGGCGCGGGACTTTTCGTGTTCACGTTCTCGCGAAACACCTTTCCAGCGCAGATCGCACCCGTGGCCGGCGAGCCGTTCGTCTTCACCCAGTTTTCCGGCGAACCGCAATGCTTCCTCACCGAGGCCCAGCTCGACGCCGAGTTGCGTCGCGTCGGCTTCGTGCGGGACCCCGGCGTGCGCTTCCACGAATACAACTTGCCGAAGCCGGGGACGCTTTCGACCGGCAAGGCGCCCGTGATCTACGAGGCCGCGTTCCGCCGTGAGGCGTGAATCACGCTCCGCAGGCTAGAGCGGACCGCCAGCTCGGGCATCGGGCGCGCCGGCCGACTCATCGAGAGCGGTCTCGAGATGGCCCCCTAGCGGCGAGCCAGTCCAAGACCGTCAGCTATGCCGGTCCATGGTC
>CAVTHG010000006.1:0-672571 GCA_963734375.1 uncultured Acidobacteriota bacterium
TGTCTGCGCCATCGAGCGCGCCTGAATCTCTTCGAGCGTCTGCACGTTCGCCAGCGGCAGATTCCGATCGACCGACCGAATCGCTTGCTCGAGCTCGCGGAGAAAGCCGGGCGTGCCGACCCGTGTGGACCGCACGGCGTAGGCCATCGTGCGCCAGCCATAGCTCTCTGTGAGCATCGGCCGGTACACAATCGCCGTCGCCGGCTGGTTCAGCCCATCGTCGCGCTCGTCGCCGGTCACTCCGACGATCTCGCGCCACGGCGCCCCTCGCTGCATGGCGCGCACACGCTGCCGATCGCGCTCGACAGGGTCGCTCCAGTATCCCCGTGCGAGCGTCTCTGAAATGACGATGACCGGTCGGCGGTCGTGGACCTCGCTCCAGGTGATGGAGCGCCCTGCGACCAGCCGGATCCCCATCGTCTCGAAGTATCCCGGCGCGAAGCTCTTGAACCGCCGCAGCGGGGTCCTTTCGCCCTGAGGTATCGGTGCGCCCTCCACCTCGATCGGGTTGCCGTTATCCTCGCCGTCCATCGTGATGGAAGACGAGAGGCCAACGGAGGTGACGCCCGGCACTTGTGCCAGCCGTTCCGCGACGCGCTCGTGCGCGCGCGCCGCCGCCTGCGGATCGGCGATGAGGCCTGGCGGTATCGCGAGGACGAAGGTCTGGACCTCTTCCGGGCGGACAAAACCCGGATTGACCTGTCGCAGCGCGATGAATGTCCGAATCATCAGCCCCGAGACGATGAGCAACGTCAGAGCCAGGGCGACTTGTCCCACGACCAGCGCATTGCGGGTGCGGTGTCGCCCGGGGCGTCGCCTGCCGACCGTCCTCCCTCCTTGAGCGCCGTGAGGCCCGGCTGCCCAAAACGCAGGACCGCAAACAGGCCGAACAGGAGACCGCTCAGCACCGAAACGGCGAGGGTGAAAAGCAAGACTGTCGCATCGATGCCGATGTCGTCGACACGCGGCAGCTCCGCGGGCGCGATCGTTCGCAGCAGCGTCGTCGCGGCTTGAGCCAGCGCTACGGCGACCGCTCCGCCCGCGAGTGCCACGACCACGCTCTCCGCCAGCAGCGCGCGTGCGATGCGGCCACGGCTCGCGCCAAGCGCCGCTCGCATCGCGAACTCCTGATGACGTCCTTCCGCGCGCACCAGGAACAGGTTCGCCACATTCCCGCAGGCGATGAGCAACACGACGCCGACCGCGGCCAGGAGAATCCACAGAATCTCCCCGACGTTGCCAATCACGTCATCTGCCAGCGGGCGCACGTCCGGCCGCAATTCCAATCTCGCGAAGACCGGCGGCAGAACCGAGATCATCCGTGCCACATCGGCGTTGGCCTGGTCGAGCGTCACACCCGTCTTCAGCCGGGCGAGCGCCTGAAACCCGAAGCTGATTCCGCGGGCCGCGTTGACGTCCAATGGCATCGGCAGCACGATGTCGGGGCGAGTGCGCAGGAACTTGAACGACGAGGGCAGCACACCGATCACTTCAGCGGGCCGGCCATCGATCACGAGTGACTGGCCGACGATGTTCTTTGCGCCGCCGAATCGGCGGCGCCAGTAGCCATCGGTCAAAACGACGCGCAGTGGACTGCCCGGCGTATCGTCTTCGGTAGTGAAGACGCGGCCGAGGACAGGTTGCACCCGCAGCAGAGGCAGCGTGGTGGCACTGACCAGCAGCGCCTGAAGACGTTCCGGATTGCCGCGTCCGGTAACCGAGACCTCGGTTGGATCCCAGGCGCCGATCGCCTCGAACGCCCTCTGGTTCTCGCGATACGTGAGGTAGGTGGCGGGGCCATGATTCGTGCCTGCCCCGTGCGGCGCATGCTGACGCACGCTCACCAGCCTGTCGGGCTCAATGAACGGAAGCGGCTTCAGCAAGACGCCGTAGACCACGCTGAAGATCGCGGTGGTGGCGCCGATGCCCAGGCCCAGCGTGAGGACGGACGCGGACGCAAAGGCCGGTTGTTTCCAGAACGTGCGTGCGGCGTAGCGCAGGTCCTGCCAGATGTCAGACATGTTCGCGCGACATGACGTGGCGCGACGCACAGGGCCCTCGACCTCGCCCACGTTTTCGATCGTGTAGACAGTCGTCGGGAGCAAAAGGTTGAAATCGAATTTCAGACTCCCAGGTGGTCGTCGCTTCCACAATTACTTCGCCTGGCAGTCGGGGCTGGCACCGCCATTCTTCCGAAGGAAGTCGACATAGTACGAGGTGTACTCCGTCGCGTCGCGGCGATCGGCTTCCCCGGTCAGGAGCGTGCCCAGGTCTTTTGTCCAGTTGGCGGCGCACGCACCGGCCGTGTTCTCCGAGGCGACGCACCCCCGGAAGTTCCCGAACGCTCGGCGATACGTGTCGAACTCGGCACGGGACATCGGTGCGCCGTGGCCGGGTACGGCGAGTCGAAATGGCGTCGCCCAGACCTCGTCGAGCGCCCCTTGCCACCGGGCCGGGCACGCGGTCTCGAAGAACGGCGCCGGCAAGGTCACCAGATCGCCGATTACCGCGACACGCGTCGCCTCGTCGTACAACCAGAGATCCGCGGCGGTCACCGCATCGGCGGCAACGCGGACCGAGAGCCGCCGCCCGGCAATGATGAAGGCGGCGGTTCGTTCCACCGCGATGTCGGGTCGCAGCGCGTCGGCCGCATCCATCGTCGCGATGAAGAGCTCGGTCTCTTCGCGCCTCACTTGCGGCGTGTTCGGGTCGCGCAAACGCTCCCGCGCTGCCTCGACGTTGCGAACGAGAAAGCCGCCAGGCGCCAGGGCGCCTTCTACCGCTCGGGTCGTGTAGATCTTTGCCTCAGGTACGCGGCTTTGACTCGCCGGTTCCCGCTCGAGTGGTCGAGGTGCCAGTGTGTATTGACGATCGCAGAGACGGGCCGCTGCCTGCGGCGCGCGAACGCGAGGATGCCGTCGCTGTGCCACGGATGACGTCCGGTGTCGATCGCGACCAGGCCCGTGGGCGCGACGAGGACCACGGTATTGCCGTCGGGTCCGCGATCCGCCGGGACCGCGCCCGGCAGCAGAAATGTGTCCGGCGCGATCTCTCGCGCGGCGGGAGGGCTCGGGGTTGGTGCGGCCTGCACCAGCGTGAGCGTGAGCGCGAAAAACAAAGGCTTCATGCCGTCGCTCGCGGCGCCGACGAAACGTGCTGGTCAAGGAGGATCGTATTGCCGTCGGGATCGGCCAGCATGAAACTCGCTGGCCCTGTCCCGTTCTCGTCGGCCTCACTCATGAACCCGAGCCCCTTGGACTTGAGGCGGCGCTGGTGCTCGCGCACGTCGGTGAACGGCCCGACCGCCTGCGCCTTGTCGTCCCAGCCCGGGTTGAAGGTGAGGATGTTGCGCTCGAACATCCCCTGGAACAACCCGATGGTGACGATGCCGTTTCTGAGGATCAGCCAGTTCTGCGCGGCATCCCCGCCGACGACCTCGAAATCGAGCGCTTCGTAGAAGGCGCGGGATGCCGGCAGATTCTTCACGGCCAGGCTGACGGAGAACGCACCAAGCGTCGTCGGTTGTTTTGTCATTGTTTGGCAAGGGTACAATTTTCTCGCCGTGCAGGACTTGCCAAATCTTGCGACTCCCGACGACGCCGGTCGCCTCACTCCCTGCTCCTTTCACGAGTCGTGACCGCAGTCCTTCGCTGAAACCGGCTGTGATCCATTCGTCCTGCGACACGACCGTGTGAGGCGTTCCCGATACTGATGCGTTCATCGCTCCCTCCCTTGTCTATGTGATCGATACGGTGCGATTGCGAAGGCGTCGCAACCACCGGAACTTGACCGCCATCAGGCCGAGCACGCCGGCTCCTGATGTGCTGCCTGCGACGACTAGAGCTGCAGTGCTGAGGCATACGGGACACATGGGCAATCTCCTATTGGCTTCTGACATCACGTCTCAACGCGGCCTGGTGTTGGTTGGTCATGAGATAGATTTAGCGCCGGCGATGGAAACCGTGGGAGTGACAAGTGTGTCGGGATTCCGATGGACTCGCTGATCACCGCCGCGGCGCGTGCGCTCGCAGCAGGCGATCCCCTCGGCGCACTGAAACGGGTCGCGCTGCGCGACGACGCGCCGGCGCTGGCGCTGCGCGGCATCGCGATGGCGCAGCTCGGCGATCTCGTTCGAGCAAAGGCGCTCCTGCGGCGTGCGGCGCGTGCCTTCGGTCCACGAGAGGCCGTGGCCCGTGCGCGATGCGTCGTCGCAGAGGCCGAGATCGCGCTCGTCTCGCGCGACCTGGGCTGGCCGGCGAAGGCGCTCGACGCGGCGCGCGCGACCCTGGAAAGGCACGGCGACCGCGCCAACGCCGCGCATGCGAAGTATCTGGAGGTCAGGCGCCTCCTCCTGATTGGGCGCATCGACGAGGCCGAAGGTAAGCTCGCCGAGCTCGACCCCGAGAACGTGCCTCCCACATTGAGGACCGCCCACGAGCTGGTGGCCGCGGGGATCGCGATGCGGCGTCTCCGGACGAAGACGGCGCGCGCGGCTCTCGCCCGAGCCGGGCGCGCGGCGCGCGACGCACGGATCCCGGCCCTGACCGCGGAGGTCGACAGCGCATTCCTTGCCCTGAACACGCCCGCGGCGCGCCTGGTCGCGAACGGCGAGGAGCGGCCTCTCCTGCTCGAGGACGTGGAAGCGTTGCTGGCGTCGAAGGCATTCGTCGTCGACGCCTGCCGTCATGTCGTCCGTGACAAAGGCCGCGTGATCTCGCTCGCCAGGCGGCCGGTGTTGTTCGCGCTGGCACGGGCGCTGGGCGAAGCGTGGCCGGGAGGTGTCGGCAGGGACACGCTGGTCGCGCGGGCCTTCGGATCGAGGCACGCCGATGAATCGCACCGCGCGCGCTTGCGAGTCGAAGTCGGGCGGCTTCGTGCGGTGCTGCGGTCGCTGGCCAGCGTGAGCGCGACAAAACAAGGGTTTGCGCTGGCGCCGCGCCGGGCACGCACGGTCGTCGTGCTGGCGCGGCCGGTCGAAGAGGAGCATGCGGCGGTGCTCGCCTTCCTCGCCGACGGTGAATCGTGGTCGAGCTCGGCGCTTGCGCTCGCGCTCGGCACGAGTCAGCGCACCGTACAGCGGGCGCTCGATTCGCTGGCCGCCGCCGGCAAGGTGCAGTCGTTCGGACGCGGGCGGGCTCGGCGTTGGATGACCCCGCCGATGCCGGGATTCACGACAACCTTGTTACTCCCGGCTCCTCTACCGATTGACTAAGCTGGCGGCATGCATCCATCAAAAGCCGAGATCGTGCGTGAGTATGGACCCTTCCCGGGGACCGACCACGTGCACGGAGTGTCGTACGACGGGCAGCATGTCTGGTTTGCCGCTGGAGACACGTTGAATGCCTTCGATCCCGCGAGCGGGAAGACGACGCGCTCGATCGATGTCGCGGCGCATGCAGGAACGGCGTTCGACGGCCAGTACCTGTTTCAGCTCGCCGAGGATCGCATCCAGAAGATCGATCCGACGACCGGCCGTGTGCTCGCCACCATCCCCTCGCCCGGCGGCGGCGGCGACTCGGGGCTGACGTGGGCAGAAGGCACGCTCTGGGTCGGGCACTATCGGGACCGGAAAATCCACCAGGTCGATCCCGATACCGGGGCGATCCTTCGCACCATCGAATCCAATCGCTTCGTCACCGGTGTCACCTGGGTCGACGGAGAGCTCTGGCACGCCACCTGGGAAGGTGACGAGAGCGAGTTGAGGCGCGTCGATCCTGAAACGGGCGAGGTCTTCGAGCGGCTCGAGATGCCGCCCGGCGTGGGCGTGTCGGGACTGGAGTCCGATGGCGGCGAGCGGTTCTTCTGCGGTGGAGGAAAGAGCGGGAAGGTGAGGGCCGTCCGCCGGCCCAGGCGAGGCTCCGCCAAGACCAAGTAGGGACCGTCACCCACCACGCGTGTCGAAGGTAAGCCTTTCCCAGTGCCGGCTGGCGACGCGGTGACCGGTCGACAACCTGTTCAGTTTGCGGCCGGCCGGCCGGCCAGTCGTCGCCGGACGGCGGCGCGTTGCAGCATTGAGCCGGCGAAGCGCTGCACCGCGTATCGCGCGGCTCCGGTGAGCTCCCGCCACAGGCGCCCGGGCCGGCGGCGCCGGAGGTTGCGCCGAGCCTCCCAATACCAACCAGAGAGATACGCGCGGCGCGAATGAGCATTCAGGAGGTGCTTCATGTAGTAGGCGCCGCGGCCCCGGTCGTACCCTCGGCTCTGTCTCTCGGCATCACGCCCGGGCTTGCGGCCGTGATGGTGAGCAACGACGGCCCGCGGGTCGTACCGCCCGCCCCAGCCGGCCCAGACGGCGCGAGCAATGTAGTCGGTATCCTCTCCCGCTACGCACGGCGTGCCGGCGCCGAGCAGCGGATCGAATTCGCCGACGGCGCGGGCCACGTCGCGTGTGACTGCCATGTTCGCGCCGTGAATGAGTCCCGCGGTCACGAAGCTTCGCGGCCGGACGTCGATGGCCGCCGGCAGATCCTTGATACAGACGCGCGCATCGCCAGGATCGTGGAGAACAACGCGGCCGCCCACGAAGCCGGGCCCGCCCTCGTCAAACGCGTCGACGAGCGCTCGCAGAAAATCCGGCCGCGGGTAGCAGTCGTCATCCGTAAAAGCCAGGATGTCGCCACGCGCGTGCGCCAGGCCGGTGTTGCGCGCCCTCGACAGCCCTGGGTCGGGTGCACGAACGCACCGCGTCGGAAACGGGACGCTTCTGGCGAATCGATCGAGCACGTCTGGTGTCGCGTCCGTAGACCCGTTGTCGACGACGATCAGCTCCCAGCCGCCAGGCGGCGCTTCGAGCGCCGCCACACGGGCCAGGAACTCGGGCAGCCGTGCCGCCCGGTTTCTCGTGCAGACGATCAGCGACACTTTCATCGGCGGCGGGTCCAGTCTTCGCGGGTGGCCTCAGCGATCGTCATTTTCGCACGAGGTGCAGCCTGGCTCGGGTCACCCATTCGAACCGATCGTGCTTGTCGGCAAAGTACTCATCGACCGCTCGCCGGCATCCCGACCACGAATCGTAGTCGTCTATCACGAGCACGCCGCCGGGCACGAGCCACGGCTCGATCCGCGCAAGGCAGCAGAACACCGAGTCGTACCAGTCGCCGTCGATGTGCGCCAGCGCCACCGGTTCGGCGATGCGAAGCGTGTCGTCGAACAAGCCTTCGATGAACCGCACGTGGCATCGCTCCGGATCGAAGCCGTAGCGGTGAAACGTCGCCGTTACGGTTTGGCGCAGATCGGGTTGATAACCGTAGTAGGTGGCGCCCTTGATGCCTGTCGATCCGCCGCTGCGAATCTCCTCATAGCGGCGATGGACATCCGGACCATCCTTCTCGCCCGGCGGGGGAATCATGCCAAAGACGTCGTACACGTTGAACCGGCGCTCGGGTCGTTTCGCGGCCGCGACGACAAGAGCGGACCCGCCGAGCGCACACCCCGCCTCGATGAACAGGCCCGGCACCCGATGCGTCTCGAGCGACTGGACGGTGCGATGCAGGTCATCGAGAGCAGCCGCCGACAGATATGTGAGCCCTTCCTCGCGCACCCGCGCCGCTATAGACGGCGCGGGCCCTCGGGAAAATCGCGTCAGCAAGCCCATGCGAGCAACTCCTTCGCGGCCGCTCGCGCGTCGGTTGGCGATTCGGCCCAGCGGACGTGCGGCATCGACTTCGTCCAGGTCTCGTGGAACTGGCGCACCTTGCCGTAGCTGTTGTCCAGGATGACATGCGGAATGCCGAGCAGCAGCGAGAGGATGTGACCGTGCAGGCGGTCCGTGACGACGACGCTGCCGCGGGCGAGCAGCGCGCATCCGAACTTCATCCGCTGACGCGCCTGATAGTCGAACGTCGCCTCCGAGTACCGCCTCAAGACGCCCAGCCTACGCGGATGCCGCGTCACCAATGGCTGAACCGTTTCGCGCAGCCGGCGAACCGCGGGAGGCCAGGGATGGAGCCAGTCCGTCACGACCATTCCCGAACCAATCTCGGCGAGGTTGTCGGCCACAGCCTCGCGGTCGGTTCGTTTCAGCCACAACACGTCCACATCCTTGACGCGCGAGAACGACAACGCACCGAGGTACAACGCCATGTCCGGACAGAGAACGGCGCCGCACTGGAACTCCCGATTGGCGAAGTCGAGACCGGCGACGTCGCGTACCAGAATCGTCAGATCGGGATGATTGTCGAAGACGCGCCGCGCCTGCGCCAGGGCCTCGCGGTCGCCAAACTTGATCGTCTGAGGAAGCTGGACGATGGGCCGGCGTGGGAAATCCTGGATCACGCGCTCGCGAAGCCGCTGCGGCCTCGGCCACACATCCCCGAGATTGCCGCCGCCGTGCAGAAGTATCAGACCATTCGGGCAGCTCTGCGCGAGGATGTTCGCGTCGTAATTGCGTTCGTGGCAGCGGTACGCGACGCGGACGCCCGCGTCGTGAAGCCACGCCAGCTCGCCGAGCCAGATGGCGCTATCGCCGACGTTGGCCGAATCAGGAAAGCCGACCAGCGCACATTCCGTGTAGCCGCTGATGATCGGGGCGAGTGTGGCAGTGATGCGGTCGCGCAGCGTGACCAGCGACTGGCGTCGTTCGAGATCGGACGTACGTTCTGCGATCAACATGCGGTCGCCGCCCTCTGCATCCGGCCGCGGGCTACTGCTCCAGGCGGAGTGCCGAGCGGTTCCACGCACCGATGGAATTCCCATCGCGTCACACCGGCGGGGAACGCGGCAATGTGAAAGTGTCGATCTTCCGGATCAGCAGAGCTCGACATGAAGCGTGTCGAGCTTGCAAATGCGAAGCCGCGCAACCGAACCGTTTCACTCCTCCGTCGTCGCCACGACGGGGAGAGTACGTAAGCAACGGCTGAGCCCTGGCACGCCAAACACCAACTTGTTGGAAAACGGTTCACCTGTGCCAATGGCCGAGCCGGGATGAGCCCATGTGTTGATGGGCAGCAATCTTGCTGAGGCGAGCAGGTCGGATGAGCGCTACTTGAGCTCGCGACCGTCGCACCTGACCCACATGCTCACGAAACCTGACTCCGTCTCACCACTCGCCGCCACCTGGCCGGAATCGCCCACTGCCGAGGTTGCCGACAGCTGGCTGTCAACCTCCGATCAGGACCGATCAATCCGCCGTGATCTCCGCGAGATCTTCCACGACGAGCTCTGGCCGTATCGAGGCCTGCTCTACGAGCTCATGCGGCGCGACATCCGGGTCCGCTACAAGCAGACCGCGCTCGGGTTTGCCTGGGCCGTGCTGATGCCGTCGCTCGTCGTGCTCGCCGGCGCGACGGTGCGGTTTGCGATGGCATACGTCGGCGGGCGGCATCTGGGAGCGCAGGATCTGGCCGGGATCGCGATCAAAGCGGTACCGTGGTCTTTTTTCGTCGGATCGATGGGCTTCGCGACCGCCAGCCTTGTGGGCCAGGCGAATCTCGTCACCAAGATCTACTTTCCTCGCGAAGTGCTGCCGCTGGCCGCGACGATGGCGCAGGCGTTCGATGCGTCCCTTGGCATCGTCTCGCTGCTGATCGCGTTCGCTGTGGTCGGCATCGACTACGGGCCGGCGGCGTTATGGGCACCTGCCCTGGTGCTGTGCGCGTTCTGCTTGACGGCAGGTCTGGCGCTGCTCGTCAGCTGCGCGAATCTCTTCTTCCGCGACGTCAAGTACGTGGTCCAGGTACTGCTGATGTTCGGCATCTTCTTCACGCCCGTGTTCTTCGAGCCCGAGATGTTCGGCGCGCTCGGGGCGCGCGTGATGATGCTGAACCCGCTTGCGCCGCTGATGGAAGGACTGCGCTTGTCGGTGGTGATGGATCACAACCTGCTCGACACGCTCGTCGTGCAGGGTCGTCACGGTGCGGTGCTCGCGTGGTCGCCGTGGTACCTGGTGTACTCCGGGGCCTGCGCAATAACGGCGTTGCTGGCCGGTCTCCTGGTATTCCACCGGGCCGAACCGAAGTTTGCCGAGTACGTGTGAGGTCGAGTGGCAGGACCAGGACTGATTGAATTCCAGCACGTCTGGAAGAAGTTTCGTCGCGGCGAGTTCCACGACAGCCTGCGGGACATGGTTCCCGCTCTCGCCTCGCAGTTGTTCGGTCGCCGCAGCCCCGACGCGCTCGATCAGCGCGAGTTCTGGGCGGTGGAGGACGTCTCGTTTTCGGTCCGTCCCGGCGAGGCGCTTGGGATCATCGGTCCGAACGGGGCAGGCAAGTCGACCATCCTGAAGCTGCTGACCCGCATTCTGCGGCCGACGCAGGGGCGCTGCGGGATTCGCGGGCGTGTGGGCACGCTCATCGAGATTGCGGCTGGCTTTCACCAGGACCTGACCGGCGCCGAGAACATCTTTCTCCAGGGCTGCATCATGGGGATGACGCGCAAGGAGATCGGCGCCCGCTTCGACGACATCATCGCGTTCTCGGAGCTCGCCGAGTTCATCGACACACCGGTAAAGCGATACTCGAGTGGAATGAACGCCCGTCTCGGCTTCGCGATCGCCGCACACATGAGCCCCGATGTGCTGGTCGTCGACGAGGTGCTTGCCGTCGGCGACTGGCGGTTCCAGAAAAAGGCGTTCGATCGGATCGGGGAGATGATGCGCCGGGGCATCCCGGTCGTCGTCGTGTCGCATCAGCTCGATCGCATCGCCTCGCTCTGCACCGACTGTCTGCTGCTGGATCGCGGGCGGGTCGTCAAGCGCGGGCACCCCGACGAATGCATCGCGCAATATGTGGCGATCGGCGTCGAAGCGCAGGATCCGGCCGCCGCCGGCCTGCCGTTCCGGGTGAGCACCGTGGAGGTCGAGCCGAAGGGGTCGCTGCGTTCGGGCGACTGGGTGACGGTCAGGCTCCGCGGTGAGGTGCCCGCCAGCGTCGGGCCCGACAACCGGCTCATGCTCCGCGTCCGCTCGCTCCAGACGGCGCAGGTCGTGTTCGTGCTCGACCTCACGGCGCTCGAACCGAGCCTGTGCGAGCCGGGCACCTTCGATGCAACCGTCGAACTGCAGCTGAATACGGGAAAGGGTTACTTCTCCATCGAAACGCCGATGGTGAACGTACGCGAACGGCGCGAGCTCGGCCAAGGCCCGCAGGCAGTGACCAACGTGAACGTGGTCGCGTTCCACGGCCCCACGAACCTTCATCCTCGCGTGCACATTGAAATGCACCCGGCGTCCGTACAGCGCGAGGTGCGGTCGGCCTGACCGGCGGCGTCAGCTATGAAGTCGTCGTCGCGGACGACAATTCGCGCGTCAGCGACGCGAGGCCTCCCCGGGGTCCGCTTGGACTGCTGACCGATCGGGTCGTTCGATGATGCGGCCAGTCAGGATCGCCCGGGCGCGCAAGGCCGCCGCTACCGGCGCGACCGACCGATCCCACGAATACCTGTCGGCGAGGCGCAGCGCGGCGCGCCGCCGGGCGTCCGGATCGCGGGCGAGGAACTCGACGATCGCGTCCGCCCAGGCGCCGGCGTCGCGGCCGGGCACGATCACGCCGGCCTGCGGCTCGGGAGCGAGGACTTCCCTGAAGTACGGCAGATCCGAGGTTACGACGCCCAAGCCGAAGCCGAGGGCGGACAACAGCGCGCCGCTGCCTGTGATCATCCGGTACGGCAGCAGTACGGCGTCGCTCGCGGCCGTCAGATCCGCCATCTCCTGATCGGTCAGCCTGCGCGGCAGCAGGACGATCCGCGGCGTACGCTCCGCGGCCTCCGTCAGCGGAGCGAGGTCGAAACCTGTCTGGCGGACACCGCCGATCACGAGCTGTACGGGGCCGTTGATCCGTTCGACTGCCTCCGCGGCCAGTTCCAGGCCTTTGTAGTCGCGAAGCCTTCCGAGGCACGACACGAGCGGCGCCTCCGGATCCAGCCCGAGCTCGCGGATCACGTCGACGCGGCTTCGCGGCGGCGGACATGCGCTCGCAAGCTCGCCATGGGGCATGACGAGAAGCTCGCCGCTGGGACGAAAATGGTCGCGCACGAGCGCTGCCGACCATTCGCTGTGGCAGATGATGAGATCGGACTCCCGCGCCAGCAGCCGATAGCCGTAGTGATCCCAGCGATAGGCACCCTCGTGCGGCGCCAGGTTGTGCACGGTCCAGATCCGCGTGATGCGCGCCCGCCTGGCGGCGCGGAGAAAGCGCGCGAGCCCGAGCAGGCTGCGGCCGGCCTCCCACGCGCGGCCGAAGCGATGCACCCGGCCGAAGCGGGGAGTTCTCCAGATCGTCTCAGGCCAGTGGATGTGAATGGCGTCGACACGGCTGGCGTTGGCGGCCACCCACGCCGCGCTGATTTCGATCGTGTCCGACGCGACGACGCCCTGCTTGGCGAGCGCGCCGTGAAGGCCGGTGAAATACGGGTGGGCGGGCTGCGTCATCCGCGGGTACACCGCCAGGCGCAGGTGGCTGGGCCCTGCGTCGACGGCGGCCGCTGACAGTGGGGCGAGTGTGGCGTGTGCGGTCGACAACGTGGCTGCTCGCAAAACTAGGCCGTTCAGCTATCTTTGCAAACTGAACGCCGCCGCATCAGCTGGCGACGAAGTGGAAGGCGCGGGTGAAGACCGGCTAGTGTCCCGCTGCCGCCGTGCGATCGCGGCCGGCCCGGTGCGCGAACCGGCTCCCCTTCAAGTAACCGACTGACAACAGGAACTCCCGGGTCGCGTCGAGGCTCGCCTTGCTGCGCGGGCGCGCGAGCGACACCATCGCGCGCAGCGCGTGGCGGGCCGCCACCCGCACCGCCCAGCGCGGATAGCCCAGGACTCGCGCCGCTTCGGCGGCCTCGTCGTTCAATCCGCGGCTGACGCCGTCGCGATACATCCGGTGAAACGCCCACCGCGGCGAGCACCGCTCGCGGGGAACCCAGTGGCAGACCTTGGCGTCCGGCACGTAGCGTCCCACACACCCGGCATCGAGCAGACGCTGCTGCATCGCCCGTTCCTGACCGATGCTCCCGGTGGCGGCGCCGGGTCCCAACGAGGGATCGAACCCGCCCACGCGGTTGATGTCGGCGTGGAACGCAGCCCAGTTTGCCCCCAGGAACGAGGGCTTGGTCACCGGACCGGACTCATCGTCCAGCGTCCAGCCCCTGGCCGAGTAAGGCAGGAATTCCACCAGCCACGGAGGAGGCGCAACCTCGTAGTCGGGGAATACCGGTCCGCCGAAGAAGAGCCCGCCCTCGATCCCCTCGCTGGCTGCGGCGAACGCCGTCAGCAGCGTCTTCCCGACAATCACATCGTCGTCCAGAAACACGATTAGACGTGCGCCGATGGAGCCGAGGGCGACATTGAGGGACGCGCTCTTGTTGCCGTCCGGATGAAAGAGGTAGCTGGCCTTCAAGCCGGCGGGCGCGTCGCGCACTACGCGCTCGGCCCCCTGCTGGTCGCCGTTCTCTACGACGAGCGTGCCGGCGTACGACGTCGGCTGATCGCAGGCTGCCAGAGAGTCGAGCGTCCGCGCGAGCAGGTGCGGGCGGCCGCGGGTGGCCATCACCACGTGCAGCATCGTGATGACATCAGAATACCCTAACGAATGACGCTTGGAGGTCTGCGATCCTTTTCTCGTGAACGTCCGTCGCGACGAACCGGACCTGACTTAGTAGATGGGGTCGAACCGGCGATCGTGGACAGTGCGGCCGCGCGCGAAATGCCCGTCAACACGCACCTCCTCCGGTGCCGCTCGGGCGTCGGTTGGCGATTCGGCTCGGCGGACCTGCGGCACATGTCGATCCTGCACAAAAACCGTGAAACCGCATCCCTCATCGCAGCACCGCAAAGTAGGTAAACAACGGTTGAGCCCTGGCACACCGGACACCAACTTGTTGGAAAACCGTTCACCATTTCTGAATGGCCCAGCTGGCACGAGCCCACGTGTTGATGGGCAGCAGTTTTGCTGAGGCGAGCACGGTCGCGTGTGCGCTCTTCAGCTCGCGAACATCGCATTTGAGCCACATGCACACGAACTTTGCTCGGTTTCTCCACTCGCCGTTGCCTGGCAGGAGTCGACTCCTGCCGAGGTTCGAAACGCCGATGTGGAACGCGCACCTGAGATGCACCCGGCCGTAGAGCCAGAGATATGGTCGGCCTGACCGGCGATCTAGCGGCGAGAGCCTCCGGAAGCGGACGGCGCGCCACAGTGACGAGGAACGTCATGACACCCGATCTCTCGATCGTCATTCCCACGTACAACCGCCCCGGGGATCTCGAGCTGGTGATCGATGCGCTGATGCGGCAGCAGACCGGCGGCGTCAGCTATGAAGTCATTGTCGCGGACAACAATTCGCGCGCAGACACGCGCGCGGTCGTCGATCGCGCGCTCGCGCGCGGGACCACGGCACCGCTCCGCTACGTCCGCGATCCGCGACCCGGCGTCTCGAACGCACGCAATTCCGGCGTCAGTATCGCGCGCTCCGCGCTCATCGCCTTTCTCGACGACGACGGCGTGCCGGTGGAGACGTGGGTGCGCGAGGTCAAGGGCGCGTTCGACGAGCACCCGGACGTGGACTGTTTCGGCTTCCGCGTCCGCCCGGTGTGGAAAACGCCGCCGCCGTCCTGGCTGACGCCGGCCGACTCGGGGCCGATCGCCATCCAGGATCGCCCGAACCCGGCGCGGCTCGATTGCGATCATGCGGGGGCGTGTCTGTCATCAGCGAACCTCGCGTGCCGCCGCGAGGCGTTCGACGAGGTCGGCGGGTTCTCGCCGTTATATCGGCGCAGCCAGGACCGCGAGTTCGAGCAACGCCTGTGGCGCGCCGGCAAGCGCGGGTTGTACTTGCCGATTGCCGAGGTCCTCGTCGACGTGCCCAGCAACCGCCTGACGAAGGCCTATCACCGCAAGTGGCACACGGTCGTGGCGCACTATCATGCGTTGATGCGGTATCCGGACACGATCGATGCATCTGGCCGGATGATTCCGTATGGCACCTATCGGACGTGGCTCGGCGTCCCACGGCACATGTATCGCGCATGCCTCACGCATGTTGTTGGATGGCTGCGCGCCGCGTTCACTGGACGCAGCAACGAGCGCTTTCAACACGAACTGCGGATCCGCTCCTACCTCAGCTTCTTCAGGACGCGCTGGGCGACCACGTGGAAGGCTGAACCGGGGTCGAAAATACCAAGAGCAATCGCATAGCGCGACCATCACACGACTTCGGACTTCGGACTTTCGCTGCAGGCTGGCGTTTTATTGCAGTCTGCGATCGAGAGCGACCGAGCGAGCGCGACCGCGTCAGCACCCGCCGGAAATCGAAGTTGTCCGGACGCATCGTTCGCGGCACGGTACACAGCCTCGGCCACGTCGGACTCTTTCGTGACCACGGTCACCTGCGCAAAGGACGCGAGGATGGGCTCCGAGAAAGCCGCATATGCCTCCGGAAACAACCCGTCCATGCGCGATCCCACGTTGCTCGCAAAACGTGTGTTCGGGCCGTAGCCAGGCTCAACCAGTTTGACCCGCACGTTGAACGCCTCGAGCTCGTGCGCGAGTGACCCGGTGAACCCTTCGATCGCCATCTTGCTTGCGGTGTATGCGGCTGCAAGCGGCATCGGTGTCAGCGTCACGCTCGAGGTCACGTTCACCACCACCCCCGACCGTCGCTCGCGGAACTGCGGCAGCACGGCCTGAGTCATCGCCATCACGCCGAACGTGTTGGTCTCGAACACCTCGCGCACAGTCGCCATCGGCGTCGCCTCGAAGACGCCGACGACCCCGATGCCGGCGTTGTTGACGAGCACGTCGACAGGCCCGCACGCCTCGATCGCGGCGGCGATGCTCTCGGGCTTGGTCACGTCGAGCGCGACCACGCGGAGCCGCTCGGACCGGGGCAGAATGTCTTCGCGCGGGGTTCGCATGGTGGCGATCACGTTCCAGCCTTGCGCGTGGAAATGACGCGCGGTCTGGAGGCCATAGCCGGAAGAGCAACCAGTAATGAGCACGGTCTTCATGTCGACTCCTTTTCGGGTTCCACCTTCCGTGACCCGCTCCCGATCGTTGCGTCGCTGACGATAGCCGACGCCAGGCGGACGATCTACAATGCGGCGTCCGTATTTCATTTGTGAGAGTCCAGCCGTGAGCGACCCCCTCTCCGAGGTAATCGCGCTGCTCCAGCCGCGCGCCGTGTTCTCGAGGCGGATCAGCGGCGCCGGCCGTTGGGGTGTCCGCTACTCCGCCTTCGGCCACCCAAGCTTCTGCGCCGTGCTCGACGGGAGCTGTCGTCTCGCCGTGGACGGACAGCGTGCGCTGACGCTCGCGGCTGGCGACTTCGTCCTCCTGCCGGCGACGCCGGGCTTCACGATGTCCGGCTTCGAGGCGGTGAGGCCGGTGCAGTTCGACCCAAAGGTGACGTCCACACACATGGGCGAAGTCCGCCACGGCACGCGCGGTGGTCGTCCCGACGTACGGCTGCTCGGCGGCTGGTTCGCCTTCGACTCTCCCGACGCGGCGTTGCTGGTGTCGCTGCTGCCGGCCCTGGTGCATGTGCGCGGCGTCGAGCGGCTGTCGGTCCTCGTGCGGCTGGTCGGTGAGGAATCGAGCGAACGAAGGTCAGGCCGCGACCTCGTGCTCACACGCCTCGTGGAGGTGCTGCTCATCGAAGCGCTGCGGTCGACGCCGGGTGTCGAAGCGTCTCCGGGGCTGCTGCGCGGGTTGGCCGATCCGCAGCTGGCGTCAGCGGTGCGGGAGATGCACGGCCAGCTTGCGCGTTCGTGGACGGTGGCCCAGCTCGCGAAGACGGCCGCGCTTTCCCGCTCGGCGTTCTTCGAGCGCTTCACGCGCACCGTCGGCCTGCCGCCGATGGAGTACCTGCTCGCGTGGCGCATGGCGGTCGCGAAAGATCTGCTCCGCCGCCGCGATCACGGGGTTGCCGACGTCGCCGAACGCGTCGGCTACGGCTCGGCGAGCACGTTCAGCACCGCGTTCAGCCGGCACGTGGGCCAGCCTCCGGGTCGCTACGCAGCGAGCGCGGGAGTCACACCTTCGACGTGACCTCGCCAGCCGGTTCGCGCGTCGCGCCTTTCTCTGCAAGCGAGCGCTGTGACAAGATCCGGGCGATGGCCTGCACGCGGTCAACGTGTTCTCATGGCTGACGAGATCAAGAACTACATCACGCCGGGCGGCTACCGGCGGCTGCAGGAGGAGCTCGCACGCCTGTGGAAGGTGGAGCGGCCGCCGATTGTGACGACCGTCGCGTGGGCCGCGGGCAACGGCGACCGCTCGGAGAATGGCGACTACATCTACGGAAAGCGGAAGCTGCGCGAAATCGACCGGCGCATCCGCTATCTGTCGAAGACGCTCGACCATGCGGTGGTGGTCGACAACGCGGGCAAGGCGCACGAACGCGTGCGTTTCGGCGCGACCGTCACGATCCTCAACGAGAACGGCGACGAGCGCGAGGTCACCATTGTCGGCGTGGACGAGCTCGATTCCGGCGACGCACGCGTCTCCTGGCGCTCTCCGCTGGCCAGGGCGCTGCTGATGGCCAGAGTCGGAGACACGGTGACGCTTCGCGCGCCGCGTGGACCCGCGCGCCTCGAGATCATCGCCGTGCGCTACGACGACCTGCGGTAGCCATGCTTTGGCTAACTACGCGGACCGTGCGGAGTCGCGCCGCGAGCGACTTCCACGTCGGTGTACTTCGTAGCGTCCGGCTTTGGCCGGACTTCTCGAGGTCCGCTTGAAAGCGGACATTACGCAGATCTGAAAGACGTTCCAAGTACCGGGATTCGTGCCGTCGGTGCGCTTTCGCCAGCGTCGCCGTTCCTCGCCGCATAACGAGAAGCTGCAGCAGGTGTGTCGGGCGGACGAGGGTCAGTCGCGCATTTTTTCGCCAGCGCGCCCTATGACAAGATGCGCTCGATGGTCTGCGCCGTCTGCGGCAACGTAGGAAGGCCCGACGCCGTGGCATGCAGCGTCTGCGGCGCGTCCCCCGAAGCGCCGACCGTCGCCGCGGCCTCTTCGCCGCACCCAATCGAGCCGTCGCCCACCGCGCACCGTTCGCAGCGAGCTGGCAGCGGGATCGATCACGGCGCGTTCACGCCGGGCACCCTCCTGGCGGCGCGCTACCGCATCGTCGGCCTGCTGGGTCGAGGCGGGATGGGCGAGGTCTATCGCGCCGACGATCTCACACTCGGCCAGCCGGTTGCGCTGAAGTTTCTGAGCGGCGACGAGCCCACCCTGGCGGCGCGCCTGCGCGACGAGACCCGCACCGCCCGCCAGGTCTCGCATCCCAATGTCTGTCGGGTTCATGACGTCAGCGAATGGGACGGCCGTCCGTTCGTGTCGATGGAGTACGTGGACGGCGAAGACCTCGCGTCGCTGCTGCGCCGCATCGGCCGCCTCCCGGCGGACAAGGCGGTCGAGATTGTTCGACAGGTCTGCGCCGGCCTTGCCGCGGCGCACGAACGCGGCGTCCTCCATCGCGACCTGAAGCCGGCGAACGTGATGCTCGATGGCCGTGGGAAGGTCCGCATCACCGATTTCGGACTGGCGAGTTTCGTCGACGACGACCGCAGCGGCGAAATCGCGGGTACGCCGGCGTACATGGCGCCGGAGCAGCTGGTCGCCGGCCGGCTGTCGCCGCAGACCGATCTGTATGCCGTCGGCCTGCTGCTCTTCGAGCTGCTTGCGGGCACGTCGGCCTATGGCTCGATGAGCGCGGCCAAACGCCGGCAGCAGACGCCAGCGTTGCCACCGTCTCTGCCCCCGAGCGTGCGCGCCGCGATCGATCCCCAGATCGTGCAGGTGATCGAACGATGTCTCGAGTCGGACGCAGCGCGCCGGCCCGAGTCGGCCATCCGACTCGCGGCCGCCTTACCTGGCGGCGATCCCCTCGCGGCAGCTTTGGCGGCCGGGGAAACACCGGCGCCGCACCTGGTCGCTGCCGCCGCAGACGACCATCTTCTGAGCCCGGCTGGCGCACTCGCTCAACTGCTCGTGTTTGGTGCGGTGGTTGTTGTGCTGCTCGCCATCACGGGCCTCAACGTGTACACGCGATATGTCCGCTTCCGTCAGTCGCCGGAGCTCCTCGCCGCGACCGCCGAGCAGATGCGTCAGCGACTCGGCTACAACGACGCGCCGGCCGACACGGTGCACGGGTTCACGACTCGTACGGATTACCTCACATGGCAGCGGGCCCGGACGGCCGGGCCGCACCACTGGGAGCATCTCCAGTCGCTGCGGCCGCAGCTGGTTCTCTTCTGGTACCGCAGCAGCCCACGGCCTCTCGTGACGCCGGTGCAAGCGCAATTCGGCCCACTCGTCGCCAGTTCGGCAGATCCGATCTCCGCAATCGATTCGATGTCCCCCGCTCCCGGCGACAGCTATATCGAGCTCGACCCGGATGGCACGCTGAACGCACTGCTCATCAGGCCGTCAGAGGACGAGGCTCGAGCCGCGACACACGGTCCCATCGATTGGACGCGACTCTTCGCCGAGGCCCGGCTCGATCCGGCGAGCTTCTCACCAACCGAAACCGTGTCTATCCCGGTGTTTGCCGACACCCGTGCGGCATGGATCGGCCCCGCGCCCGACGGCTCGGGCGTGCAGTTACGGATCGAAGCCGGGGCGTTCGCCGGGCGACCGGTGTACTTCCGGATCAGCGCCCCGTGGACAGGTCCGATTGAACCGGCGGCTCGACCGATCACGGCCGTGCTGTTTGATTTGCTGTTCCTGCTGCTGCTTGCCGTCGGGACCGTGCTGGCGCGGCGAAACCTGCAGAGCGGCAAGTCGGACCAGCGGGGGGCCCTTCGGGTTGCCGTCTCCGTTGGTCTGATGTTGTTGGCCGCGCAGCTGCTGGCGGCACATCACACACGCAGCGGTGCCGAAGTCTTCCTGGTCACCGGCGCCCTCAGCTGGGCGGTGTTCATTGCGGCGTCGTTCTGGGTGTCGTATGTCGCGCTCGAACCGTATGTGCGCAAGCATTGGCCGCACGCGCTGATCGCGTGGACCCGGGTGCTGGCCGGGCAGTGGCGCGACCGGCGTGTCGGGCGCGATCTGCTGGTTGGCTCGATCGTCGGGCTCGCCTCTGTGGTCATCGAGCGGAGCGCGGCGGCGCTGGCTGGCTGGCGAACGGGCGACTCGGTGATCTGGCGCGTCGATGTCGAGGCTCTGAGCAGCGGCGGCGCGCTCGCCGCCAGTTTTCTGCGCTCACTCGCGACGTCTACGGCGTTGTCGATCGATCTGCTGTTTCTGCTGCTGCTTCTGCGGCTGTTCTTGCCGCGTCAGTGGCTGGCATCGATGTTCGCGGTGGCGATTCTCGTCGGCCTCGGCCTCCCGTCATTCACCGATCCGCTCGTGCAGCTGCCGCTGGAAGTTGCGTCTGCGACGCTTCCAGTGGTGCTGTTGACACGGTACGGACTCCTCGCGGGCGCCGCCGCTCAGTTCGTCAATACCATGTCGCTTCACGTCATCGCGTCATTGGACATGTCGCCGTTCTTTGCCGGGACCATGATTGCCGGCGTGCTGCTTCTTGCCGCGCCGGCGATCCTCGGCTTCTACGTGTCGGTCGCCGGTCGATCGCTGGTCGGGCGGCGCTTCGACTTGACTGACACGTCCGGCGCCCGTATCGATACCTGAAACTCGCGTCTTCGCGAGTGCATCGATGTGGATCGAGTCGCAGAGATGAAGTGGCTGGGTGTTCGGGTCGGGACGCGATTTCTTCAGGATTTTGCGCATACTGTGAAGTCTGCCTCACGGTATTTCGTGGCTTTACCGGCCCGGTGGTGCGGAAGCGGAGCATGAGATGACTCACCTGACACCCGAGCAGCTGACTCGCAACGCCCTACGCCGGCGTGCGATTGAGGCTGTCATCTGGGGGATGCCGGCGGTGAATACCGATCTGATGTACCAGGCGATGGCGCGCGAGGTGAAAGGAGGATGGAACCAGATCGTCTACTGGTCGCGGCTGCTCGATTGGAAGAACCAGACTCTCACACCGAATCCCGACGCGGTTTACTTGATGCCGTTTTTCAACACGGCGGACGCCGGACCTATGGTGATCGACATCCCACCGGCAGATGGGGGCTCGATCACCGGCAGCATCATGGATTGCTGGCAAACGCCGCTCGAGGATGTCGGGCCAGCCGGCGTCGACAAAGGCAAGGGCGGCAAGTATCTGATCCTGCCACCCGGCTTTTCGGGAACCGTGCCCGACGGTTACATCGCGCTCCGGTCGCAGACGTTCCAAGGGTACGCGCTGCTGCGGTCGATTCTGCAGAGCGGCAGCGATACGGATTTCGCGAAGGCGGTCGCATACGGGAAACGGATCGCGTTCTATCCGCTGTCCGCCGCGGCGAAGCCACCGGTGACGACCTATCTCGACGCCGCCGGCGTCGTCTTTGACGCCACCATCCCCTACGATGTGCGCTTCTTCGAATCGCTGGCGCGGATGGTCGAGAGCGAGCCGTGGCTGGAGCGCGACCGGGCGATGATCGATCCCTTGCGGACACTGGGCATCGAGAAGGGCAAAACGTTCAAGCCCGACGCAACAGCACGCGAGATCATCAACGATGCGGCACAGGAAGCGCGCGAGTGGCTCGACCTGCAGTACGAAGCCAGCCTCGTGCCGCCGTTCTACGAAGGCGGCCACTGGGCTCTGCCCGCGGCACCCGGACTGATGGACGGGATGCAATCGTCATTCGCCGACCCGAACCACTACCCGCTCGACGGCCGCGGCACGACATACGCAATGGCGTTCTTCTGTCCCAAGCATTCAGGGTTGGGCTCCTACTACTTGATGGCGACCAAGGACAACGCGGGCCGCCCGTTCGATGGTGGCTCCACCTATCGCCTGCGCGTGCCGCCCCACGTGCCGGTGCGCCAGTACTGGTCGGCCACCGTCTACGATCGCGCGACGCACGGCCTCGTCCGCGACATGACGCGCGCCAGCCGCTCGTCACAGAGCCCTGGTCTCCAGGTAAACAGCGACGGATCGGTCGACATCTACTTCGGCCCAGCGGCTCCGCCCAACAACGAACCGAACTGGGTGCCGACGAGTCCACGGGGCGAGTTCGAAGTGCTCTTCCGCTTTTACGGTCCCGAGAAGTTGCTGTTCGAGAAGAAGACGTGGCGGCTACCCGATATCGAAAAAGCCTGAGGCGTGCCATGACGACCAGTAAGGATGGACCACAGACGATCGACACGCGAATCGGCGCACTCGAATTCACGCACGACTTCGCCAACGGGTACCCGACTGACGCAACAGTGCAGAAGCTGTATGACGAGCGCGACTTTCAACGCGATCGCCCCGGCCGGGTACGGGCACATCTCCGGGGCAGAGCCGAGCAGCCTTGTGTTTAATACTCGTACCCGAACTGAACCAGCTCGCGGTCCAGGGCATATTCCACAAGACGGCGTGTCGACGGCGTGTAGTAGCGGCGATAGTCCTTATCGCGATTCGCGGTTATGTTGATGCTCGGAATCGTCAGTGTCTGCGTGACGCCAACCTGGCGCAACGCCTTGTCGAAATCGTGCTGCAAGTTTTCGAATCGCATGACGAAATCGACGCCGTCGACATACGGTGCGTTGAGCTTCTTCTTCCCGGCACCCTTCAGCCGATCCCAGACGCTCCGTGCGTATCGCTGCTCGAGCCACTCCGTGAACGTATGTGTGCGGCAGTATTCCATGCTTTCCGCGTAGCCCTTGACCTTGTGCACCCACGAATTCGGGTCCTGGAGACTGGGCTGATAACCGGTCGCCAGCTTCGTATAAAGCGACACCAGCGAGTCGAATGGGTTTCGGACGGCACCGAAGACAAACAATGAGCGGCGCTGCGCCTCGGTCAGAATACCGTGCGCGAGCAGCTGTGGCAGCGTGCAGTGCTTGCGCTGAACGAGGAAATAGCCGCGCTCGTCGAGGATGTTGTCCGGAGGCAGATACTCTCCTCCCAGCGAGTCCTCCAGCAGCCTGCCGATCGCCGTGCACCCGGTTCGCGGCGTCATCACGAAAAGCAAGCGATGAGTCTGACTGAGGATCGCCATCTGTCCTCTCGGTCCCGGCAAAGAGCGAGTCCACTAACCTCGGCTGAGGCACTGCCCCGGCCGGATTCGAACGCGTACGAAACCTGTCGATGTCGACTCGCTAGAAATCGGCAACGAGCTCACGAGTTTCGTCGTTGTGGTACTCGCGGTATTCCAAGTGCGATGACTGATTCGTGCCAGTGTTCCGCCGAGTGAAGGCCGCCGCGCCACTGGCTCGAAGTCATTCGCGAGGTTTCTACCGGCCTCGCCGTCGGTCGGGCCGCCAACAAAGTATCGCCGAGAATTACTGTCGCATGACAACCGGTCGGCTCGGCCACACCCCGCCCTTCGACTGCGACAGGGACCGCCGGCAATCGCCGGCTTGCCGAGCGAATCCAACATCGCATTGGTGTCAATGGGACCGTGGTTTGCGCTCGACGTCGGCCGCTTACCGTCGGCCTTCGACGTACAGGCAGGGGCAACGCCAACCGATCTGCGCGGCCTGGCCGTCTGGCTGGTCGCGAAGGGCCGAGGAAGTCGTGATGAAATCGACCGCGCAGTACAGGCGGCCGGTCTGGGAAGCCTTGGAGCAACACTGGCGGCCAGAATAAGCGCCGCCAATTTCGGCACGAGTGCGCGCGCCCCTGTCGACCGAGGTCATACAGTAAAAGGTCCAGAGTGAAATCACCCCACGACGCAACTAGCTGAAAACCAAGGGGAAATTTTGTGGCTGGGAGGCAGGGATTCGAACCCCGATAAGCAGAGTCAGAGTCTGCTGTCCTACCGTTGGACGACCTCCCAGTGCCTGTCGCGATGCGACAACCGGGGTGGGAACTACCGATTATAGCATCGCGGCCGGCACCGGGCGCCGCGCGAACGGGAGGTAAGAGTTCGACGCGCCGCTACGGCATGTCGTCGGACCCGATCATCTGCTCTGGATTCGAGTCGACGATCGGTTCGGCGGTGTTGCCGCTCTCGGAAGGCTGCTGCTCCTGCTTGCGGCGGTGGCTTGCCATGCCGCCCTTGCGACCGGCTTCACGCGCTTCCTCGCTCGTCCACTCGTGCGCCGTGCCTTTCTGATGCGCCGCTTTTCCGCCCTTGCTTGCTATCTCACGCTGCTTGCTGCGGTCCATCGATGCAAAGCCACGATCTTCTTTTGCCACTTGTCCTCCTCGCACTTGGGTGCTCGGGAACACTTGGGCTGCAACCGATATGCCACGGCGTGACCGTAACTACAAGATATTTAAGGACTTAGGAAAAGGTTTTCCATCGGCACGACAGTATGGACAGCGCGGGTGGAAAAACTTATCCGTGCTGGAGCGAAGCGACTGAGGGACAGCGAGTTGAGGTACGGAAAAAGTACGGAAACTTTAGGTAGCTGAGGTCAACTGCAGCCGCCACACCTTGGCAAAGCGCGCATGGACGCGGATACGGCCGAGCAACGCCAGCACCTCGAATAAGCCGGGGCTTACCGTTTTACCTGTAACGACCACCCGTACGGCGTGAATCAGCGAAGCCGCCTTCACACCTCGCGCCTCTGCTGTTTCCCGCAGCGCCGCTTCGAGCGCAGCCGGTTCGAAGCTCTCGAGCGCGGCCAGCGCGGCGTCGAGCGCGCGCAAGTGCCCATCCATATCCGGAGTGCGCAGGTGCTTCGCGACTGCTGCCGCGTCGTACTCGATCTCGTCGCTCCAGAAAAACCAGCCGAGCGCCACGAACTCGTCGAGCCGCTTCGCGCGCGGCTTCAACAGCTCGAGCACGGAGAACAACCACGCGTGGCGATCGGCGAGATAGTCGTCGCTCCACACGCCGCGCTGCTCGAGCCACGGCTTCAACCGGCGCGCGAGCTCGTCGGGAGCGAGCCGCATCAGGTGCTGCTGGTTGAACCAGTCGAGCTTTTCGGTGTTGAAGACGGCGTTGCCGCCGCTGATCCCCTCGAGCGAGAACGCCGAGACGAGCTCGTCGCGCGTACATGATCTCGCGATCGTCGCCGGGCGACCATCCGAGCAGCGCGAGGAAGTTGAACATCGCCTCAGGCACGTAGCCCTGGCGCGCGTACTCCGACACCGAGGTCGCGCCGTGGCGCTTGCTCAACCGTTTCTTGTCCTGGCCGAGGATCAGCGGCACGTGCGCGAACTGCGGCACCTCGGCGCCGAGCGCCTGATACAGGAGGATCTGCTTCGGCGTGTTCGAGATGTGATCGTCGCCCCTCACCACATGCGTCATCTTCATCTCCACATCGTCTGAAACGACGGAGAGCTGATAGGTGGGGTGGCCGTCGGAGCGGAGCAGGACGAAGTCTTCGATGTTGGCGCCGTCGAACTCGATCGGCCCGTGGACGAGATCGTCGAACGCGGTCGTGCCTTCAGGAACGCGGAAGCGGATCGCCCGCGCCACGCGGTCGCGCTCGCGCGCGGCGATCTCGTCGGCGCTCAGCGCGCAGCAGGCGCGGTCGTAGCGCCACGCGGAGCCGGCGGCCTCGGCGGCGTCGCGCTTCGCTTTCAGCGTCTCGGGCGTGCAGTAGCAGTAGTAGGCGTGGCCGCTCGCGACCAGGTTGGCCGCGGTGGCGCGGTAGCGCTCGAGCCGCTGCGACTGGAAGTACGGCCCGTGCGGGCCGTCGATCTTCGGCCCCTCGTCCCAGTCGAGGCCGAGCCAGCGCAGGCCGTCGAGAATTCCCTCGACCATGTCGTCCGACGAGCGTTCGACGTCGGTGTCTTCGATGCGCAGCACGAAGACGCCGCCCAGCTTGCGCGCGAGCAGCCAGTTGAAGAGCGCGGTGCGCGCGCCGCCGACGTGGAGGTAGCCGGTGGGAGAGGGAGCGAAGCGGACGCGAGGAGCGGGCATCGGGGAATGTTAAGGGCCGCCCGGGAGATTGCGGTCTGGCGTTTGCCCGTCGACTCGCTTCGCTCGCTCAGGGCATTCTCTATGGCCGCCATGAGCGAACCCGCGGTTTGCAGAACCGCAGGTGAGTCGAATGGCGGTGAGGCAGGGATTCGAACCCTGGGTACAACTTTTAGGTCGTACAACGGTTTAGCAAACCGCCGCCTTCAGCCTCTCGGCCACCTCACCGCGAACGTTAAGTGTAACTGAAATCAGCACTTGCTGATCCAAATTTTACATGGGCGATGGCGACGGTTTTTCGAACCGCCGCATGGTTCAAAATCCCCGAAAACGATTGCCGATTTCGCAGGCGCAGCCGAAATAGTTTTGGGCACACTCGCGAACTGATCGGTCGCGTTTCCGACGGCGACGATCGCCTGACGTCAACCCGAAGATCGACCGCGATCGCTTGAAGTCGTGGAGTAGGGCCTCAGAACATCTGGCCGATTGAGAAATGCCAGCGGACGCCGGTCTCGCCGAAGCTGCGCGGAAACCCGAGATCGATGCGGATTGGCGCCAGCGGCGTTTTGATGCGAAGCCCGAACCCGAGTCCCACACCAAGCTCGTTCAACCGGATCGGCTGCGCGTTGGCGAACGTGTTCCCGGCATCGGCGAAGAGCACGCCGCTCAACCGCCAGAACAGCGGCGCGCGGAGCTCGGCGTTACCGACTAACAGCTTCGTGCCTCCGAGCGGCGCGTCGAAGAACGAGTAGGCCGACAGCGCGTCCTGCGAATAGCCGCGCACGCTCTCCGTTCCGCCGGCATTGAAGAAGAGATCGAAAATCGTCAGCGTCAACGGGCCCCCGAGCGGTTCCAGCCGGCCCCAGCGCACGTTGCCGGCCAGGACGACGGGGCCGAGCGGCTGGTAATAGGACCCACGAATCAACGTGCGCAGGTAATCGACATCCGATCCGAACTCCCGCTGTCCCCACTGGAGGCTCGCCGATCCGAACCAGCCGCGCGTGGCGTCGAAGAAGCTGTCCCGGCGGTCGATGACCGCGGCACCGTTCAGCGACGCCAGGACGCCGTTGAAGTCGAGGGTCTCACTCCCGGTGGCAGGCGTCAACCGCGCATCGCGCCAGACGCTGCTGTAGCCCCACGAGTACTCGATCGCGCGGCTGGCCCGCCAGCGCTGCTCGATCGTCAGGTTGACCTCGTCGTCTCGCGCGCTGAGCTGCTCGTCCCGGTGTTCCTCGCCGCGTCCGCTCAGGAACAGGTTGGTTCGTATCGGGCGGCGCCGCAGCGTCGGCACGGAGAAGAGCGCTCGCGCGCTCCGCAGGTCTGGCTCGTACAGCAGCCCCCCTCCGAGCGACATCCCCCGGCCGAGGAAGTTGCGATCGCGGATATCCACCGCAGCGCCCAGCGCGTTGGTGCGCTGATCGAGCGCCGAGGTGTACTCCGACGACAGCTCGAGCCCGTAACGCAACTGGAAGCGACGCGTCTCCTCGAGCGAGACGATGGCCTTGACCGGAAGAACCCCCTGGACCGGCCCAGGCGCAGGAGCCGGCTCGAGTCGAACTTCTGCGCGCCGGAAGGTCCCGAGGTCGTACAGCCGCTTCTCGGTGGCCGCGGCGGCGGCCGCGCCCGCCGGTTGGCCCGGCGTCAGCTGAACGGCCTTGCTGACGAGCGACGGCCTGGTCGACTGCACGCCCTCGATCTCGACGGAGCTGATCACGTGGAGCGGCCCCTCGTTCACCGCGAACGTCAGCGCCATGTCCATTCCCTGCGACGCGGGGGTCGCCGTCGTCTCCACGTGCACGTCGCGAAATCCGAGGTCGCGGTAGTAACGCTCCAGCCGGGCACGTCCGGATCGATCCGCCCCGGCGGCAAATGGCGACCCCATCGGCAAGGGCGATCGCCTCGAGCGCTCCAGCCCGCCGCTCGGGCGCAACGCCCGTCAGCTGGACTGCCGCCACCTGCGCCGCCCGCCCCTCGTCGATCAGAATCGGCAACGTCGCCGCGTCGTCCGCGAACTCGATTGGCCCGATGGTGACGCGCGCCGCGAGGTGGCCCTTCGCAGCGTATGCCTCGCGGATCGCAACGATCAGCGGGGCCGGATCCGTCCACGCCTTGGCATCGAGTCGACCCGACGCTGTGAGCTCCTGCAACGTCTGGGTCGCGAGCACCTGGTTGCCTTGGAACGCAAGGTGGCGGGAGCCCGTGCGCAGGCCGGGGTCGATGCGGACGCGTGCGCGATCGGTGTCGCTGTCGGGTCGATCGACCTCGACCTCGATCCGGGCGCGGAGGAACCCGTCATCGATGAGACGCTCGCGGGCTGCCTTGGTGAGCCTGTCGTCCAGCAGGTCGAGCACCACGTTGTCGGACCACGTCTGCCGAAGGCGATTGAGGAGATCGTCGCCGCCCGCGTACCCCGTGACTTCGAGCACCGTCCGTCGTCCACGCGCGATGCGGTACTGGAGATCGACGGGACGCTCCTTGCCTGTGGCTCTCGGCCGCTGTGCGCATCGGAACGACGCGCGCGGTGTAGTACTCCCTGTCCCGGTAGAACCGCACGATGCGATCGCGATCCTCCAGCCATGCTCGAAACTCGAAGCGGTCGCCCTGTCGCAGCTTCGTACCCGCCAGCACCTGCTCGGCACTGAAGCCGGGTTCGCCAGCGAGTGCCACTGCGCGGATCCTGTCCTGGACGACGGCAGCGGCGCGGGCCCGGGTGCGCGGGGAGACACCGGGGCCGAAGGTAATCTCCTGACGAAACTCGAACGCCTCCTTTGTGTTCTCCTCCGACGACAGACGGAATTCATAACCGCTGATCGGCCGGTAGATGACGATCCAGGTGGACTCGTTCTCCTCGAGGTTTTCCGACCACACGAGCTCGAACTGCGTACCCAGCCGCTTCGACACGGTCAGGCGGGTGGCCGGGTCGACGTCGCTCGACACGAGGTCGAGGTCTTCGGTGGCAACGCTCACCGTATCGAGCCCGACGAACTGCCCGGCGACTCCAAGCACGTCGCCCGAAACCGCGCCGACGGCGAACGTATTGCTGTCGGTCGTTCCCCTCGCCGGATCCGCAATCTGCCCGGTGACGAGCAGGGAGCGTACATCGCGCTCGCTCAGCGGGGGATCGGACGAGAAGTTCGTTTCAATCTGGTCGGCTCGTCCGGCCATCCGCAGGGTGACCAAGTACGAGCTGACGTGGGTCTCGCCGAGGAGGTTCAGGCGCGGCAGAAGCCCCGTCGCTGGCGAAAACTCGAGCCGACTCTCCGTCAGTCGGTACGAGCGCCCTCCCACGCGAATCCGTCCGTCGTCCTGGATCGTCACCTGCCCGTCGAGCGCCGGGCGGCCAACCGTGCCGGTGACGCGCACGTCGGGTACGAGTTCGACATTCAGCACGCTCTGATCGACGACGATCGGACCGACTGAGTTGAGGCGGATGTCGAGGGACGTGGCCGCAACCCAGGGCGCCACCGGCAGCCGTGGCGCACGGTCTGGCGCGACGGTGGAGATCGCGGACGCAAGCGCAGTGATCGGTTCCCGATAGCTGTCCGAGGCGATCGTGATCTGACCGGACAGGCGTGGCCCCGACGCGGCGTTCTCCCACGTGAGGCGCGTGTCGAGCTGACTGCGCAGGCCCTTGGGGACCTCAACGAACAGACCGCGCGCTTCGACAGTCAAGGGACGCGGCGCGACGGTGCCGGCGCGAATCGGAACCGCTCCTTCGATCGTGAAGTCGCCCCCGTTCAACTGTCCCCGCAGCCCGCGGGTGTCGAGGACACCGGCCTCGAGCGTCAGCGGCCCCGAGAGGCCCGCGAGTGCCAGCTGCCAGTCCGGCTGGATGATGTTGACGTCGTTCAAGTCGATTTTCGCGGACGCGGCGCGCGCTCCGGGCGGCCCCGCAACACGAACCTGGAAGACTGCCTCGCCGCCGATTCCCGGGGCCATCAACCGGAGAAACGCCAAAGACGATGTTCCTTCAGCCCGAAACTCGCCTTCGGTGCCTGGCAGAAGGCCGATAGCGCCCGAGGCCGTGAGGAACGAGCGAGGTCCCCTCCAGTCGAGTGCCCCGACTTCCAGCCGCCCCCGATCGAATCGCAGCCTTGTCGTTGCCTGTTGGGTCAGGGCGAGATCGTCGACCGAGATCTCGGCAGCCTCGATGGTGACCGTGGCCACGACATTCTCGAGTCGCGGCTCGGCCGCGTGGGCTTCGAGAGCGATCGTCGCGGTCCCCGACATGTTCGTGTTCTTGATGCCGAGTGCTTGAAGCGCCGGGGCGAGCATTGCATCCGATTGCGCCGACACCGTTGCTTCGATCGGCGAGACGTCTCCTCGAGCAACCGCGGCGTCCGCCAGCCCTGCCGGGACAACCCAGGCGAGAGGCATGCGCCCCGTGGCGCTGAATGGTGCCCCGAGAACGACGCCGTCGTCGGCTGAGAATTCAATCGCACTCCCTCGGATGCGGGCCTGCAGGTGGACTCCACGTGCGAGCTCGCCTTCGGCGCGCATCAGCCTGTCAATCGTCGCGTCGCCATCGCCGGCGATCGCGAAGCGGTCCCCATCCTGGTCCAGCGAGACCTGCGCACGAACCGGTCCCTCCACCAGCCACGGCGTGATGAGCATGCCGGGTGGAAGGACGGCGATCCCGTCCTCGATGCGGCCTTCGAGCGTGACCAGGACACCGCTCTCGCGCTCGCGGACACGCGCGAGCCCCATCGAGAACCCCCCCAGCGTGATACGGAGTGGCTCCTCCAGAGTTGGCCGACGCCCATCGAACCTGATTCGTCCTGGCTGAATGAGCCGGAGGGGCCTGCCCCGGAGTTGTCCCTCGATCTCGGGAACGGTAATGACTCCTGTCGATTCGAGCGGCCGATTGAGATGCCCGTTGACATCCGCAGACGCGGTGACGGTCGCTGAAGTGTCGGGCAGGGCAATCGGCCTCTCGAGCAGCGCCGCGAGTGATGTGAGCTGGCTCCTGCGAAGGTTCGCGCGGGCCTCGAAAGGCCACTCCGGCTCGAAACCAATGCGGCCGCTGACGTCGGCGCTCAAGGTCGGCAGCCCGACATCGAACCGCACTGCCCGGTCGGCGCTCCTGGCAGTCAACTCGACCCGCCCGAGCGCGCGACCGTCGATGGCGACGTCGCCAGCAACCATCGAGAACGTTCCCGTCGGTTGTCCGGGCGAGCCGGCGAGATCGAATTCGACTGACGCGTCATCGAGGTGTAGAGCCTCCGCCGCGGACTGCGCCGCCGACGGGGGAGAGATGGTTCCACTCAGAGTCCGCACTGACACCGCGAGCTGCTCCCCTTGTCCGGAGATCCGCATGCGCTCCAGGCGACGGTCGATGTCGGCTTCGAGCCGGAGCCATCCGTCGCCACGATTCAGGCGAAGGCCGGTCGCCTTCAGGATGCCTTGCGCGAAGGTGACGTCCCCCTCGAGCGAGTCAATGGCAATCCCGTTCGCCTCGAGGCCGGAGCTAGAGATTCGTGCCGCCACCCGCGGATCGGCCGGCGATCCATCCAGCGTCCCAGAGACAACGAGCGACCCTGATGGCCGCCACTCGGCCGGGAGCGCCGCAGCCAGGATCTCTGGCCTGTCGAGTCGCGCGTCCACGGCGAGATGGATAGGCCCGTTGCCGGCCGTCGCCGTCCCGTGTACATCGACTCGATTGCCGGAAGCTTCGGCCGTCATCCGGGTGATCTCGACCGCTCGGCCCTCGAGGCGCACCTGCGCTTCGGCGCGGACCTGCTCCACCCCCCCGAGTGTGAGCGAGTCCGCGGTGAGCCTCGCCTCGAGCCGCGGCGACGACAGCGTCCCGGTGAGCGTTGCATCCGCTGTCGCCCGCCCCGCTTGCAGCATCGCCTCGAAGTCGGCCGGCAGGAATCCTTTCCGCCGGAGATCTCGCACCGCATCCTCCAGCTTCGCGGATTGGGCGCCGAAGCGACCAGTCAGGGTCGATTGCGGTAGGCTCGCCCGATCGAGCAGCACCGATATGTCGCCGGCCAGGCTCGTGTCGCCTTCGAGCGCGCCGTGTGATTGCACTCTCCAACGACCGCGATTCACCAATGGCGTCGACGGTCGCGATCGTGGCGCGCGGCGTCGCGGCAGTCAGGACGGCCATGTGGATGCGGCCTCTGAGTGACTCAGGACCGAGCACCGACCCGGGCCACGTGAGGTCGGCCACAAGCGTCAGTGGCGCGACGGGCAGCGCGGACGTGCCGGTCACCGGGGTAAGCCGGCGGGCATTCTCCACGCTCGCCTCAGCGCGTAGAGAGCTGGAGCCTTCGCCGTCACCGACAACCAGACCGGCGCGCCCATTCACATTCGCACCCAGCGCGCGGCTCGAGACGTTGTATCGATCGATCGTCAAATCCGCTCCGGACCAGCGGCCGGCCGCCGACACGCTGGCGTCAGTGACCTCCTGCCATTGAAGGCGTTTGACTCGGGCATCGAAGCTGGCGACGGGATGGTCAAGCGTCCCGCCGACGGTGCCTGACGCCTCGAGCTCTCCGTCGAGCGGGGGCACCTCCGTCAACCATTTCTGGAGCTCACCGAGCGCGACCCGCGCCTCGTACTTCACATCGAGATCGCCGCGGCTGATGTCGAGGTTCGCGGTCCCGCCGATCGCCGCCACCGGCGACTCCATCGTGACCGACGTGAGGGCCAGCGACGTTCCGTCCAGTGACACGTCCGCCCGTGCCCGATCGAAGACAATCCCAGCCGCTCCTCGCTGGACAGACCACCCACCCGACACGACGACCGCTCCCCGCACGACTCCTGGCCCTTCGCCGGTGAACGACAGCGAGAGCCCGCGCACGGCGACGTGGGTGCCGTTTGGATTGACGGACGTGAGCGCGAGATCGCGCACCCGTCCGTCCTTGATGTCGAATGAGGGAACGGTTGCGGAGGATCGTGCGTGAGCCTGCCCCTCCCGGGCAGCCGCGGGGACGACCGCGGACGCACGTTGGGTTGTGGAGTCGAGCACGACTTCGGGCCTGGTGACATCGAGTCGGCGGAGTACAAGCGTTCCGCGGAGAATAGCTGGGGAAAAGTCGACCTCCACGCGTTCTGCCTCGAGGAACGGACGCGCCGCGGTGGAGTGCCTGATGTGGACAGCGTGCAGCGTGACGCCGAGCGAGCTGGGCCGGTAGTCGAGAGCGGCGGCGCGCGCCTCGACCCCGAGTTGATTAAGAAGCGACGCGGAGAGGGTGTGGAGCACGAGCGCCTTGCCCGGCGAAGAGGCAAGGAAGAGGGCACCGCCGGCGAAGATCACCAGCAGCAGCAGAACGAGAACGATCGCCAGGCGCACCATCGCGCGGAGTCGACGCGCGATGAGGTGGCGAGTCTGCGGTTCCGAAGGTGCCTGCACGTATCCCCCGCCGCGGGTGTGCCACGAGTTTCGGCCTGGCTGAGGCACGCCTTCGCGTTCGAGTGAACTCCTTCAGCGGGGTCGCTTACTTCCTCCACGATCCGAACCTTGCCGCACCGCCAAAGCGCGCAGGGCACCGCTTGAAGCGGTGCCCTGCGTTTGTGAGACAGAACTAGAACGCGAACCGGATGCCGGCGATGATCGGCATCGTCCAGCGCGAGCTCTTGTCGTTGATGTTGCCGAGGCCGGTGGTCGCGAGGTCGTCGATCTGCGCCATCCCGCTCACCCAGCGAAGGCCCAGCTGCGCGTAGACGCCGACTCGCGATCCGGTCTCGATGAGCACACCGGCGTTCGCACCCAGGGTGAACGCAGCCGTCTGGTCGTAGAAATCGGTGGCCTGGCCAGCGAGGTTCGCGCCCGGCGCCACCAGCGTCACGTCCGTCTTGTCGACGAACCCAATCCCGATCGTGCCCTCGCCGTACGGCCGGATCTTCCGGGACAGGTTGCCGCCATAGCGGCGAAGGCCGACGTCGAGGCCGAAGGACTGATAGTCGGTGTACTGCCCGTACAGGTTCGACGAGCCGATGTCGCCCATCGGCACCACGAAATCAGCATCCAGCGACTGGAAGGTGAAGGAAGCCCGAATCTCCGTGGATTCCTTGTACCTGTAGCCGCCGCCGAACTTGAGATGCAGGCCGGCGCCGTAGACATCGTTGTACGAATTGTTGGTGATGACCACCACCTGGTTGTTGATCGTGCCAATCCCGCTCGAGTTGATCTGGCCGGTGATGCCGTTATCCCAGCCGAGACCGAAGTCGATGCTCCACGGCCCCTCGTCCGCAGCGGACTGGGCGCGCGCGGCTGACGCCGTGCCGACCAGGATCGTGACGATCATCGCAACCAACGCATACTGTCGTTTCATCGATAACATCTGTCTCTCCCCAACGGACTCGATCCGTTTCTGCCTAAGAACGTGAGCTGGAGTCGAAGGCCGACGACGACCGCCGTGTTGATCTCTGACGACGGCTGCGCGACCTTCGTCGCCAAACACATGTCACGACCATGACATCCAGGCAACGGCGGTGACTATGCGCTTTCGGCATAAACCGCTCGCGGCTCGACCGCGGCTCACATGAGCTTCCCCGCCTGGCCGAACATCGGGCTGTGCGGTTTCTCGATCGAGCGGGTGTCCGCGATCGAGGTGCAATTACGACCTTTTTAGCTGCCGATCGCGCCGATGTTGAACTGGCGCCCGCGCCTGAATCGCAGCGGTGTTGATTGGGCGCTGAAACGGCGACGACCCCAAACGGCCGTCACATCGCACGGCAACAGGATTCAGAGCAGCGTGCCTCGCAGCACGACGAGGCCGACGGAGAAATAGATGACGAGCCCGGTCACGTCGACGAGCGTCGCGACAAACGGCGCCGACGACGCCGCCGGATCGAAGCCGAGGCGCTTCAGCAGGAACGGCAGCAGCGATCCGCTCAGCGTGCCCCACAGCACGACGCCGACCAGCGACACCGACACGGTGATCGCCACCAGCAGCCAGTGCGGTCCGTAGATGTCGGAGAACGCCGACCAGAGCGAGATGCGCAGGAAGCCAATCGCGCCGAGGATCGTCCCCAGGCAGAGGCCGGCCCGAATCTCGCGGCGCATCACCCGCCACCAGTCGTGGATGCCGACTTCGCCCAGCGCCAGCGCGCGGATCACCAGCGTCGCCGCCTGCGACCCGGAGTTGCCGCCGCTCGAGATGATCAGCGGCACGAAGAGGGCGAGGACGACGGCCTTCGTGATCTCGGCCTCGAACGCGCCCATCGCCGTCGCCGTCAGCATCTCGCCGAGGAACAGCGCGGTCAGCCACCCGGCGCGCTTCTGAATCATCTTCCAGAAGGCAATCGTGATGTAGGGCTCGTCCAGCGCTTCCGATCCGCCGATGCGCTGGATTTCCCGCGTCGCCGTCGCTTCGGCGACGTCCAGCACGTCGTCGATCGTGACGATGCCGATCAGCATGCCGGCGGTGTCGGTCACCGGCAGCGCGGTCCGGTCGTATTCGCGGAACACGCCGACCGCCGTTGCCTGATCGTCGGTCGCCGTCAGCGCCACGAAACGGCGATCCATCAGGTCCGCCACCTTGTTGTCGAGCGGGGCGAGGAGGAACTCCCGGATCCGGACATCGTCGACCAGCTTGCCGTGCTCGTCGATCACGTAGATGACGTTGAGCGTTTCGCTGTCCTGGCCGTGCGCGCGCACGTAGTCGAGCACCTCGCGGACGGACCACTGCTCGCGGACCGCGACGTAGTGCGGCGTCATCAACCGGCCGACCGAGTTCTCGGGGTAGCCGAGCAGCGTCACCGCGACCGCGCGTTCAGCCGGCGTCAAGCAGCGCCAGCAGCTGGCGCGTGGCCTCGGCGGGCAGTTCCTCGAGGAACAGCGTGCGCTCGTCCGGCGCCATGTTGTTCAGCAGGACCGCGACATCCTCCTGCGCCATCGTCTTGAGCAGTGCTTCTTTCGCCTCCTGTGACAGGTATTCGAAGACCTCGGCGGCGTCCTTGCGCGGCATGACCCGGAAGACCACGACCTGGTCTTCGAGGCTGAGCGCGGTGAGCAGCGTGGCGACGTCGCCGGCGTGGCGGTTGCGCAAGATGTCGCGCAGCCGCGCGTAGTCGCGCGCGCGCAACACCGCCGCGAGTTCTTCGGCAGGCCGCGCGACCTCCCGGATGGCCGCGACCGCCTCGTCGCGTTGAGGGCCGGTGAGCTGGTGTTCCATTTGTTTCAGCGCTGCTCTGACGACATCGTCGTGATGCACATGCGGGCCGACGGTCTTGACGACGTCGAGCCACAGCCGGTGGATCAGGTCGAGATCGGCTGATGTGAGAGAAGGCGGGTGTGCGCCGAGGTGATACGTATCGGCGCGGCCGCTGCGGTGGTAGATGACCAGGCGGACGTCGAGCGCTTCCGGCTTGTCGGATCGCTCCCACGCCTCGCCGAGCAGATGCGCCTGGTCGGCGGCCGAGAGCGTGGACGACTCGCCCACGTAGACGTCCGACGCGCGCAGGCGAATCACCGTGCCGACGATCGCGTCGACGACGCTGCGGGCGGGGACGATCAGCAGCCGCACCGGGCGGCCGACTCGCTCGGCGAGGGCGACGACGTCGGACAGCAGGCGGCGCTCGTACGGCGTCGGCGTCGCCTGGCCGGCGCCCTCCTCGTTGACGTCCACGTCGAGGAGCCGCGCCGTCATCACCACGACCTCGCGATCGCCCGGCGTCTGCAGCGCCGCGACGACGTGCGCGAGGAGGTGCGGATTGCGCACCGGCACGAGCACGCAGCCGGCCGGGACCTCGATTTGCGCGGGCGAGAGCTCGGCGGCGAGCAGCAGATCGAACGTGCTCTCGTCCGCGTCGATCTCGACCGGCGCCGCGTGCCGCCGTGCCGCGGTGAACCACAACGCGAAGACGGTGATGAGCGTGCCGGCGGCAATCGAGGCGATGTCGCCGGTCAGGATCATCGTCGCCGCGCTCACTGCGACGATCGCGGCGGCCGCGAAAGGCCGACCGGAAGCTCGCGGCTGCTGGTGGCCACGTTGCCGCGCGCCTTGAACGGCGCCGGCGCCGGGCGCGTGCGCCGGAGGCGCGCCAGCGCGGCAACCGTCAGCACGAGCATCGACGGCGAGCGCGATCCCGTACGCCCGCGCGAGCCAGGCGATGCGCCCGCCACCGGCCAGCACCACGAGGATCGTCGCGGCGACGGTGACGTCAATTGCGCGAGCGGGCGTGCCGAATCTCGTGTGCAGCGAGCCGAGGCCCGAGGGCAGCGTGCCGTCGGCGGAGTAGCGATGGAGCATCTGCTCGGCGTCGCCGAGCGCCGCATGCGCAGCCGGGATGAGGAGCAGCACGGCGGCGCCGGCCAGGGCGATCGCCATCACGCCGCGGACCGCGGCAGGCGCGGCGAGATGCTGGGCCAGACCGACCAGCGGCGCATTCAGCCAGAGCGTCTCCTCGCCCACCGGCACGAGCAGGACGACGAGAAAGGCGCCGAATGCGGTCGCCGCCACGGCAAAGAACGCCGCGAGCAGGCCGGTGCGCCTGAGCGCCTGCACGCGCGGCGGCGGCAGCTCGTGCGCCGCGCGCGACAAGGCCTCGCCGCCACCGACGACCGGCAGCGTCAGCGCGAAGCCCAGCACGAGAGCGAGCGCCGCGTCGACAGCGGCCCATCCGGTGAACGACGGGATGGGCGGCGGCGCCATCAGCGGCGACAGCGACACGCGGCGCGCGGCGATCGTGATCGCGCCCCAGATGATCGCGAGCATGACGATCCCGACGCCGACCCAGACGCCGCGCGCCATCGGATCGCGGCCGACGTCGCGGCCGATGCGCGCCGGGAGCCAGAGCAGCCCGATCGCGACAATCGCGATCGGCATCGCGAGATCCTCGGGCCTGACGTAGCCGGTGAAACGAAACCCGGCGATCGCCGTCGCCGATACGCTGGCCAGGTAGTGGCCGACCACTACGCAGGCGAGCGCGCCGAGGAGCACGCGCTCGACCAGCGCCGCCGCCTTGGCCACACCCGCGGCGCGGGCACCGAAGGCGCTGGTCACGCGGCTGACGAAGCCGCCGGGGATGAGCAGCGACCAGCTCTCGATGTCGATCGCGCGCGCGAACGCCGCCAGCACCGTCGCGGCGAGGATGAACCACGCCGCCGACTCCCCCAGCGCGTCGCGGGCGATGCCGGAAATGAAGAACGCGGCCACCCCGAGCTGCGCGATCGCGAGCGCGGCGGCCTTGCGCACTGACATGAACGGCAAGAGCGCCGTCGACGACAGCACGACTCGAATCGGACGCCGGGGGAGAATCGGTGAGAACGGAGTCATCGAACGAAGGCGCCAGGCACGCGATCAGCGCCGGGCGTCGGTCAGGCCGTGCCGACGGAGCAGCGAGTAGAACTGGCCGCGCGGCACGCCCAGCAGCTTGGCGGCGAGCGACTTGTTGCTGCGCGCCTTGGCGAGTGCTTTCTGCACCAGATCGCGCTCGATCGATTCTAGACTGACGCCGGCAGCCGGAAACGTATCTGACCGGCGCCGGCGCCTCAATTGTTGCGGCCGGCGCCGCCAGCGCGATCGGCAGATGCTGGCTGCTGATCAGCCCGCCCTCGCAGAGGATCACCGCGCGCTCGATCGCGTTCCTCAGCTCGCGGACGTTCCCCGGCCATGCATGCCGGAGCAGCTGCTCCCGCGCATCCTCCGAGATGCCGGCCGCAGGCCTGCCGACGCTCGTCCCTACGTCCTGCAGAAAGGCGCTCGCGAGCAGCAGGATGTCTTCGCGCCGCTCGCGCAGCGGCGGCAGCGCGATCTCGAAGACGCTGAGGCGATAGTACAGGTCGTCGCGAAGCGTGCCGCGCTCCATCGCCAGCGCGCGGATCGCGGTTGGTTGCGGCGATCACCCGGACGTCGGCCTTGATGGTCCGCGACCCGCCGAGCCGCTGGAACTCACGCTCCTGGAGGACGCGAAGGAACTTGGCCTGCACCGGCAGGCTCATCTCGCCGACCTCGTCGAGGAAGAGCACGCCGCCCGCCGCCTGCTCGATCTTCCCCGGCCGCGACGCGTGCGCGCCGGTGAACGCGCCGCGCTCGTAGCCGAAGAGCTCGGATTCGAGCAGCTGTTCGGGCAGCGCCGCGCAGTTCAGCGCGATGAACGGGCCGCGCGCCCGCGGCGAGCCGCGGTGGATGTAGCGGGCGACGACTTCCTTGCCGGTGCCCGACTCTCCGGTCACCAGCACCGTGGTCTCCGTGCCGGCGACCTTGGTCGCGTGGGTCAGCGCGTCCTTCCAGCGCGGCGACTCGCCGAGCGCGCGGTGGCTGCCGCGGCTCTCGAGCTCCTGCACCAGCGTCTGCACCCGTTCCTCGAGCAGGTTCGCACGCTCCTGCTCCTGCGCCGCGCGGCGTCCTTCCTCGGCCAGCCGCTCGTGCGCCAGCGCCAGCGCGACATGGTCCGCGATCCGCGTCGCCAGCACGATGTCATCGTCACCGTAGGCAAACGGCTGATCGGAGCCGAACGAGATCGCGCCGACCGCCTGATCCTTGATGCGAACCGGGACGCGCAGCATCGATCGCACGCCCAGCGCGGTCAACATCCGCGTCCACGGCGGGCCTGGCCGAAGCTCGGCGTAAACCGGTGGTTCCTCGCCGGGCCGCGATGTCTGCACGCGGCAGACGCCTTCCTCGAGCACGGTGCAGTCGTAGCCGACAAAAGCCCGCCAGTTCGATCGGATCGTCTCGCTGTCGTTGGTGAAGCGATAGACCGGCAGGTCGCCGACGTCGTAGTTCGACGCCACGTGAATTTTCACGCCGAGGCCGTCGGGCGTGAGCAGCGCGAGGGCGACGGTGACGTGAGGGATGACCTCCTGGATGACGTCGGACAGGCGCGGGAAGACGACGCGGACGTCGAGCGCGTCGGCGATCGTCGGCAGCAGCGCCTCGAGGCTGTCGCGACGGCGGCGCCGCTCAAGCTCGAGCGCCAGCAGCCGCTCGTATTCCGCGGCAATGGGGAGGCGTGGTGCGCCTGCCGCTTCGCGCCGATCCGTCGGCTCCGACATGGCGGGTCGAGTCTAGTCCACTGCGCGGATTCCCGCAGCGCGAGTTGTCCGCTTTCGAGCAACTGTCCAGATCGAGTCAGCCGCCTGCGAGACGGCCCGTAACCGGCCCGCCGGACGAACTTGCCGACAGTCAACAAGTTCGCGGGGCGCCGGCGTCGCGCGCCACCGGTTTCGCCGCCTGGAACAACGCCCGCAATACCGCCGCCCATGACGCACCGCAACGTGGAAACCGTCATCGGCCGGCTGGCGACCGACCCCGGCCTGCGCCGCCGCTTCGCCGAAGACCCCGGTCGGGTGCTGCGCGAGCTCAAGGCGCAAGGCATCGAGCTCACCAGCGTCGAGCTCGACGCGCTCGCCGCCACCGATTCGCGCGCGATCCGGTCGTTCGCCGAGGCGCTCGACCGGCGCATCCGCCGGGCCGACGAGGTTTCCGAGGCCAACACCAACCAGAAGTGAGGAGAAGAGACATGTCCCGGATCCAGAACCTGTTCCTGCTGCTCATCGTCATCGGCCCGCTGCACATGGCCGAACAGCTCGTCACCAGCATCGAAGAGTTCTATTCGATTCAGCACTTCTTCGCCGGCTACTACGCGTGGTTTCCGCCGGCGGCGGCCGATCACGCGTCCGTGATCCTCATCACCATCATCTGGACGATCTGCTCGGTGCTCCTCTACGCGGTGCTGCGCGAGGGGACGCCGCGCCTGGTGGTGATGGGCATCCTTGGCGTGTTCGGCGCCTTGGAAGTGCACCACGTCGTCCAGGCGGTCGCCAACGGCGGCTACGACCCGGGCGTGATCACCTGCATCCCCTACGGAATCGTCGGCTTCCTGCTGGTGCAGGCGGTGTGGCGCGAATTTCAGCGCAGCCGCGGCGCGGTGGCTGGCGTGCCGGAGCTCGTGTCGGCAAGCCGGTGAGATCACGGTCCGGCTGAAGCCGGACGCTACGAACGAGGGAGAGAAACGTCATGAACAAGGCAACCGCATCCGGTTTCGCCACAGTTGGCGCGGAGGGCGCGACACCAGTCGTCACGACCAGACAAGGCGCCGTGCGCGGCGTCGTCGAGAACGGCGTCGCGGTCTTCCGCGGCATCCCCTACGCCGAATCGCCGGTCGGGCGGCGGCGCTTCACGCCTCCGGTTCGCGTCGCGCGGTGGGACGGCGTGCGCGATGCGCGCCGGTTCGGCGACATCTGCCCGCAGACCGACGAGAGCCCGATCGATTCGGCGAGCCTGCCGCGCGGGGTGCCGCAGGGCGACGACTGCCTCAACCTGAACGTCTGGACACCGGCACCCGGGTTTGCCTCGCTGCCGGTGTTCGTGTGGATTCACGGCGGCAGCTTCAAGTGGGGCGCCGGCTCGGTCGGGCTTTACGACGGATCGACGTTCGCGCGCGACGGCGTGGTCGCGGTGACGCTGAACTACCGGCTCGGCGCGTCGGGCTTCCTCAACATCGGCGACAAGCCGGGCTCGGGCTGCTTCGGCCTCCTCGATCAGATCGCCGCGCTCGAATGGGTGCAGGAGAACATCGCCGCGTTCGGCGGTGATCCGGCGCAGGTGACGATCGCGGGCGAGTCGGCCGGCGGCTTCAGCGTCGGTCAACTGCTCGCGGCACCGGGCGCGCGCGGGCTGTTCCGCCGCGCGATCGCGCAGAGCGGCGGCACGATGCTGCAGACCCGGGCCGACGCCGGTGCGCTCGTGGGCCGGGAATTGCTCGCGCGACTGGGAATAACGCCGGAGGACGAAGACGGCCTGGCCGCGATCACATCTGCCGATCTGCTCGCCGCGCAGATCGCGACCCTGCCGCGAGTCCCGCAGTTGCTGGTGGACAACGGACTGGCCGCGGATCCGCTCGCGTTCATGGTCAGCCCGCTCACGCCGAATTACGGCGGCGACGTTCAGCCTACGGCGGCGCTCGAAGCGATCAAGGCTGGATCAGCGGCCGGCGTCGACCTCATCGTCGGCCACACCGCCGAGGAGGCGTCGCTTCTCTATCCGTCGAGTGAGGCGGCGATGTTCGCGCGCCCGTTCATGGAGAAGGGCCTCGACCTGGCGTTTTCGGCTGCGGGCTGCGCCGGATCCGAGATCCTGCGCGGATACGCCTCACGGCGGACGATGGCGGACATCACTGAAGCCGTGCGGCCTGCCGGGACGGATTTCATCTTCCGCATTCCAACCATCCGGCTCGCCGAGGCGGCGTTGACGCACAACCCCCGCGTCTACATGTTCTCCATGGCCTGGGGCGGCAGTCTCGGCGCCGCGCATGGCCTGGACGTGCCGCTGATGTTCGACTCCCTCGAACCCTCGCGCGCATTGATAGCGATGCTCGGGGTCGACGACGCACGCCCGGCGCAGCCGCTCGCGACCGCGATGCACGGCGCGCTGGGTGAACTTCGTCAAGACGGGATCGCCGCAGCACGCCGATCTGCCGGAGTGGCCGCAGTACGACCTCGCTCGCCGCGCGACGATGGAGCTGAACCTCGCGTCGCGCATCGTCGACGATCCAGGTGCGGAGGAGCGGCAGCTCTGGGACGCCGCACGTTACTGAAATCGGCCATGAAAGGAGACCGTTTATGAGCACAACATCCACGCGCGAAATCCTGAGCGACGTCGAGATTCACGGCACGTGCGATCCGCGCTTCGGCCCGGTCCGCGACGCGCTCGCCACGAACCTCGCAGGCTGGCGAAGACATCGGCTCCTCGGCCGCGGTCTTTCTCGACGGCGAGCCCGTGGTGGACATCTGGGGCGGGTACGCGGACGAGGCGCGCACGCAGCCCTGGGAGCGCGACACCATCGTCAACACCTTCTCGACCACGAAAACGATGACGGCGTTGTGCGCGCTGATCCTCGCCGATCGTGGCGAGCTCGACCTCAACGCGCCGGTCGCCAGGTACTGGCCGGAGTTTGCCGCCGAGGGCAAGGGACAGGTCGAAGTCCGGCACCTGCTCGGCCACACGTCGGCGCTCCCCGGCTGGACCGAGCCGGTGACGCTGTCCGACATTCTCGATCGGGAAAAAGCGCGGACGCTTCTGGCTCGCCAGGCGCCCTGGTGGAAGCCCGGCACCGACGCGGGTTATCACGCGATTACCTTCGGACCGCTCATCGGCGAGGTCATCCGCCGCGTGACGGGCAAGACGCTCACTGACTTCTTTGCGGAGGAGGTCGCCGGACCACTCGACGCCGACTACCACATCGGGGCCGGACCTGAGTGCGACGCGCGCGTCTCGCTGATGATCCAGAGCAGCCCGATCCGCAAGCGAGACGATTCGAACGCGATCCCCGAGCGCGTGTTCTTCAATCCTTACGTCACGCCGCAGGACTCCGGCACCATCGCGTGGCGGCGCGGAGAACTGGGCGGCAGCAACGGCCACGGCAACGCGCGGTCGGTTGCGGCCGTGCAATCCGTCCTGGCGTGCGGCGGCGAAGCTCGGGGCGTGCGCCTGATGTCCACAGCCGGGTGCGAGCGTGTGTTCGAGCAGCAGGCCGAGGGCGTCGACCTCGTCATCGGCTATCCGGTGCGCTGGGGGATGGGTTACGCCCTCGCGAGTCCGAGCATCACGGCCATGTATGGGCCGCAGCTCGAAGGGCGGCGCATTGCGTGCTGGGGCGGCTCGGGAGGCTCGTTCGTCATCAACGACCTCGACGCCCGGATGACGGTGGCATTCGTGATGAACAAGCACGTCGAGAGCAACGACACGGACCACCGCAGCGTCGACGTCGTCCGGGCGGCGTACGCATGTCTCCTCGGTGAGCCGATACGGCCATGAGAACCAGCGGGATTGCCATCGCGTTGGTGATCGCTGGTTGCGCCACGACCGCCGCGCAGGAGCTCGAGCCGCGGTCGTATTCGCCGTCGCCAATCGGCACCACCTTCGTGATCGGCGGCTTCGGCCGATCTCAGGGTGCGATCCTGCTGGATCCGTCGCTCGACGTCGACAATGTCGAAGGCGATCTGTGGATCGCAACGACGGGGATCGGCCGTGTCTTCGGCGTGGCCGGGCGTCAGGCGCGCGTGCTGGCCGTGGTGCCGGTCGCGTGGGGCGCGGTCGCGGGCGACGTGCGCGGCGAGGCGCAGCAGCAGGACCTCGCCGGGCTGGTCGACCCGCGCATCAAGTTCACCTTTGGCCTTCGCGGGGCACCGGCATTGAAGCCGGCCGACTTCGCGCGCGCTCCACGGCGCGCCATCGTCGGCGCCAGTGTCACCGTCATGCCGCCGTGGGGGCAATACGAGCGCACCAGGCTGGTGAACCTCGGCTACAACCGCTGGGGCATCAAGCCCGAAGTCGGCGTGTCGCATCAGGTCGGGCCATGGACGCTCGAAGGTTACGCCGGCGTGTGGTGGTTCTCCACCAACAGCGCGTACTATCCAGGCGGTGCGCGCAAGCAGCAGGATCCCGTCTTCACCTGGCAGACGCATGTGAGCCGCGCACTGCCGCGGCGGACGTGGATTGCCTTCAACGGAACCTGGTTTGCCGGTGGGCAGACGCGCGTCGAACGCGTCCTGAACCCCGACGAGCAGCGCAACAGCCGACTGGGCGCCACCTTCTCGCTGCCAATCGCCCCGCGGCAGTCGCTGAAGTTCGTCTACAGCACGGGCGCCACGACCAGGCGCGGCTCCGACTTCAACACCTTCAACGTCACCTGGCAGCTCGTCACGTTTTGACGATCGACAGCTCGCCGCGGTGGACGCGACTCGGTCTCGGTCTGGTCGCGGTCTTCGCCGTCTTCCAATGGTCAGCCGTGGCGCTCGGCAGCGATCGCGGGCAGGCAGGATTGATCGTCGGCGCCCTCGTGGTTGCGTCGACGCTCGCCGTCGAGCGCTTCGCCTTCGGCCGCGCGCTTGCGCCGGCGGCCCGATCGCTCGGCCTGGGACGACCGCGCGCCGCGGGTATGGTGATGGCGGCGGTCGTCGGCGTGCTGCTCGTGCTGGTCGTTCCAGTATTCGTGGGTGTGACCGGCGTGTTGTGGACCCTCACGCCGCGGTGGCCACTTCTCCTGCCCGGCCTGTTTGCGCAGGGCGGCATCGCCGAGGAGATCCTGTTTCGCGGCTATCTCTACGGACACCTGCGGGCCGGTCGATCGTTCTGGCGCGCGGCATGGCTGGCAACGCTGCCGTTCGTCGTCGTGCATCTGCTGTTGTTCGTCACGATGCCGTGGCCGATCGCGCTCGCGGCGCTGCTCTTGTCGCTGGTGCTCTCGTTCCCGCTGGCGCGCCTCTTCGATCTGGGCGGGTTCACCATCTGGCCGCCGGCGCTCATTCATTTCGTGGTGCAGGGGACGGTCAAGATCGTCGAGGTGAGCGGGCCTGGCTCGCCGGCATTCCCGCTGGTCTGGATTGCCGCCAGCGCGGTGATCCCGATGCTGGTGTTCGTTCTGCGCCGACCGCCCCACGAACGACGCGTTTGAACGCCGTGTGCCTCGTGACAGCAACTATCGATGAGGTTGCTGCGGCGAGGAACTCAAGTTCTGTTACTGCGCATGGTCGAGGCATCTTTTCGGCGTTGGTGGCGAGCCTTTGGATGCTCATCCGTTAACACCTGGCCAATTCGCCCAAGAAACGCATGAGCGTGGCGTGGCGCGCAGGTTGCTCAGATCGCCCCTCACGTGAGATGAGCTGTTACACGGCCGTCACATGATGAGGTGGTAGATGAGCAACCGACTCGCCTGGATCCTTGGCCTCGTGATGCTGCTCGTGATTGCGGAGCGGCCGGCACAAGCCTACATCGACCCCGGAACCGCCAGCTACATGTTCCAAGTCGTCGCCGGAGCGGTACTCGGCGGGGTATTCCTCGCCCGGTCGTATTTGAGCCGGATGATGATGGCGCTCCGGTCGCTGTACTCCCGTGACGCCGCACGTAATCGCTAGCGGAGGCGTCGCCCCGATCGGGGCGCAACCGCATCGCGCGTCATTTCGCGATCCCGCCGGCTTCATCTTCACGCAAAACGGCATCCTCTACCGGCAGATCAACCCCCCCGGGCGTGCGGACTATGACGCGTTGATGGCGTCCGGCTTGTACGCGCGCCTGATCGAGACCGGCGACCTCGTACGGCATGAGGTGCTGGACACGCCATCGCCGGAGGGGCTGACGCCGCTTGTCATCCAGCCGGAGCGCGTCGACTTCATCTCGTATCCGTACGAGTGGTGTTTCAGCCAGCTGCGCGACGCGGCGCTGCTGACGCTGCGGCTGCAAAAAACGGCGCTGTCGGCCGGGATGTCTCTGAAGGATGCGACTGCGTATAACGTCGCGTTTCAGAACGGCCGCCCGGTGTGGATCGACACGCTGTCGTTCGAGCGGCTCCAACCCGGCCGGCCATGGGTAGCGTATCGGCAGTTCTGCCAGTTCTATCTCGCACCGCTCGCATTGATGAGTCAGGTGGACGTGCGGCTCCTGCAGCTGCTCCGACCGCACCTCGACGGCGTGCCGGTCGACCTGGCGAGCCGCCTGCTGCCCGCGCGCACCTGGCTGCGTCCGGGGCTGCTGACACACGTGCATCTTCAAGGCGCGGCGGAACGTCGCGCCACCGCCGGCGGGTCGCCGCCCCGCCGCCAGACGGGTCGCGTGAGCGAGACCGGCGCCGCGGCGCTGCTCGATAGTCTCGAGCGCACCGTGAAGTCACTCGTGTGGCAGCCGGCGGGGACGGTCTGGGGTGATTACTACGAAGGCACGAACTACACGGACGGGGCGTTCGCGCACAAGCGCGAGGTCGTCGACGCGGCGATCACCCGCCTCGGTCCCGCGAGCGTCTGGGATCTCGGCGCCAACGATGGCACGTTCAGCCGCCTGGCGGCCGCGCGCGGCATCCCCACGGTTGCCTTCGACGTCGATCCGGCGGCGGTGGAGAAGAACTATCGCCAGGTCGTCGCCAGGCGCGAGCGGCATCTGCTTCCGCTGCTGCTCGACCTCTCCAACCCGAGCAGCCGATCGGGATGGGCGCACGAGGAACGCGAGTCGTTTGCGGATCGCGGGCCCGCCGATCTCGTGCTGGCGCTGGCGCTCGTGCATCACCTCGCCATCGGACACAACATCCCGCTGCCGCGGATCGCGTCGTTCTTCGCCGGCATCGCCCGCGCGCTCGTCATCGAGTTCGTGCCGAAGTCGGACTCGCAATTGGAACGAATGCTCGTCACTCGGGATGACGTCTTCGCCGATTACTCGCAAGCGGGTTTCGAGGCAGCCTTCTCGGAGCATTTCGCGATCGATCAGACGATCCCGGTGAGGGAAGCCTCACGGGTCATCTACATCATGCGGCGCCGTCCGTGACACGCGTCCCGGTTCACCCCTTTCTGGTCGCGCTGTCCGTGGTGTTGACGAGTTATGCGGCCATTCCTGGCGCGAGCCATCCGAGCGAACTGTTGCGCGCGTCCGGTGTGGCGGTCGCCGTGGCGGCGGCGCTGTTTCTGGCCTTCGGCGCCGTCTACCGCGACCGTCACAAGGCGGCGCTCGTCGTATCTCTGCTGCTGGTGGTTCTCGTTGCCGTCGACAGCTTTTACCCGTTAGTAGAAAACCTGGCCATCGCCGGCTGGCATCCGGGCCGCCGGCGGTACGTGCTTGTCGATCACCTACGCGCTGTTCGTGGCGTTCGGCATCGCGTTGTATGCGCGCCGGCAGCCGCTTACCGGCGTGACCGCGTTCGCCAATCTGGTGTCTGTCGTCGCCCTCTATCCGGTGGTGATGCTGGCCTACGCGCACGCACCGACGGTCCTGGCGGGAGCCCATGCGGCGGCGGCGCCGCTGCCGATCACCGCAACGACGACTGCAAAGCCGGATATTTACTACGTCGTCCTGGACCGGTATGCCGGCGAAGAGACGCTTCGCAAGTACGGCGTGCAGAACGATCTGACCGCGTACCTGGGAGCCCGTGGCTTTTTCGTCGCGCGGGAGAGCCGCGCGAATTACATCAAGACCGTGCTCTCAATCGCGTCATCGCTCAATCTCGACTACCTCGACGACCTGGCGCGAGGGCGATCGGATTCCAGCGACTTCATGCCGATCTACGACCACCTCGCCTCCCATCGTGTCGGCGCGTTCCTGCGGTCGCAGGGCTACCGCTACGAACACCTGGGCTCGTGGTATTGGCCAACCCGGACCAACCGGCAGGCGACGCGGAACGTGAACTACTACGACGCGATCCCCCGGCCGGTCATGCGCCACCTCGACTCGATCATGCTTGCGCCGGTGCAGCACGCGCTCGCAAGTCCGTGGGTCGACTCGCGCCGCCAGAACTGGGTGCGCGTCCGCCGCCAGGTCGACGACGTGCTGCGGATCGCGGCCGAGCCGGGTCCAAAGTTTGTCTTTCTCCACATGCTGGTCCCCCATCCGCCGAATGTGTTCGACCGCGACGGCAGCTACCTCAGTCTGGACGAGGAGAGCCGCCGGCCGTGGCACGAGAACTACGGCAATCAGGTGCTCGCGGCAGACGCGATGCTGAAACGGCTAGTGGACGGGATCCTGCGCACGTCGTCTTCGCCGCCGGTGATTCTCCTGCAGGGTGACGAGGGGCCGTATCCGCAGGGCACGGAGAGCGACACCTACGACTGGCGGCAGGCGAGCCTGGAGCACTTGCGCGAGCGAAGCGCGATTCTGAACGCCTATTACCTCCCCGGCGTCGATCCGCACGCGCTCGATTCGCACCTCTCGCCGGTCAACTCGTTTCGCGTGGTGTTCAACACCTATTTCGGCACCCAGCTGCCGCGGATGCCGGACCGCACGTTCGGTCACATCTCGGATCTGCGGCCGTACGCGTTTTTCGATATCACCGAGAAAGTGGCGGGTGATCGGATCGCGCGTCATCGATGATCGCCGTGCAGCTCTAGCCGACAGCAACAATACGCGCCGAAGACCTCGCCGGCCGACGCGCGCCTGGTGGCTCCAGTACGTGTGATCGCGCGGCTGAGCTTGTGGAGGGTGTCTTACCGCGATGGCCGGTCGCCAGTCGTCAGCCGCGGGCACGACTGACGACTGCCAACGGAAGACTGTCTAGCGCCGACGGCCCTTGCCGCCCTTCGCCTTGGCCTTCTTCTTCCCGGAGGTCTTGCGTGCGCCGGCACGAGCGGTCTTCTTGGCGGCACCCTTCTTCTTCGCGGCGCCCTTCTTGGCGGCCTTGCGAGGCGCGGCGCGCTTGATCGCCGCCTTCTTGGCCCCGGCGCGGCTGCTGCCCTTGGCGGCCTTGCTCGATCCGCCTGTCTTCCTGGCGCCACCGGACGACTTGCGCGCACGGGCGCCACCGGAAGCGCGGCCCGTCGGCTCGCTGGCTCCGCCGTCGCCCTCGGCGCCGGCCCCTTCGTCACCCATGTCCGAGCCCGCCGATTCACCGGCCAGTTCGTCGTCCGGGATTCCCATTCCGCTGTCGAAATCGTCCTGCATGATGCGCCTTTCAGTCTGAAGAGGATCGTTGGGGCGCCTAGTCTGATTTATGCGCTTGCCGACGTCAAGCCTGACAAGCGGCGATCGCGGTCAAAATCGCGCGTTATATCGCAGCGAGACACCGCGGCCCGGCGCATCGACGCCCCAGCTCACGCCGCGGTAGTTCTCGTCGGTGACGTTTTCGAAATCGACGATCAGATTCGTGGCGTCCGATGCGCACGCCGCCGCGGAAGCCGGCGGTGAAAAACCCCTCGACCTCGGTGAAGAGAGGCGCCGAGGCGACGCCGACGCCGAGCACCCGATCCTGGATCTGCGCGACGGTTTCACCGGTCGCGATCAGCAGGTCGTCGGCCGTGCCGAGCACGTTGTCGCCCCCGGCGCCCACGTAGCCGCGCGCGGTGGCGCCATTGAGGAAAAAATTACGGATGCTGGTCCGCGACCGGCCGGCGCCGGTGCGCCGATCGTCGAGGTCCAGCGTCGACAGCCGATCCTGCGCGCCGGCGGCGTGCAGGTAGGTGCCGGCCCACCAGCGGCCGCTCCGCGCCGTGTAGTTCAGGTGAATGTAGGCCTCGGGCGCCGGCGTCCCGCCCTCGATGTTCGGCGGCAGCCCGGTGCGCGTGTCCTTCGCCCGCAGGTAGGTGAAGGTGGTTCCCGCCAGCCAGCTGGGCGTCGGGCGCCAGTCGAACGTGTGCTCCACGCCGAAGATGCGCGCGTTGTCGAAGTTGACCCGGACCAGCACCGGATTGGTTGCCGCGGCAACGAACACGACGCCGTTGGCGCTCTGGCTGGTGATCGGCGTGCCGCCCAGCGTCGTGCCGACCGCGCCCTGCGGCAGGATCAGCGACTGCTTCGCGATGTTGTCGTGGATCTCGTTGACGAACACCGCCAGCGTCGATCGCACGTTCGAGCGGCGGTAGTGCACGCCGCCCTCGTAGGTGAGGCTGCTCTCCGGCCCGACCTGCTCGATCGGCGTGCCGAGCGAGACGGCGGTCGCATCGGCCGTCGAGCCGACCGTGCCGCCAAGGCCGGCGACGTCCGGCGCCGCCACTTCGAAGCCCGATCCGGTCAGGCCGAGCGTGCCGAGGTCGGTGATGTGCGGCGCACGGAAGCCGCGGCTCAGGTTTCCGCGTCACCGTCCACGCGTCGGTAAGCGATGCGCTGACGCCGCCGCGGAAGGCCACGCCGGTCGCGTCCAGCTCGTCGTCGGGCCAGAGCGGCTGGCCGTTGACGATCGGGCTGTCCGAGGCGCGCGCACGGTAGGACGCGCCGTTGGCGCGCACGTTGCCGACAACCTGCACCTTGGACGGAACCGCTTCGAAGACGACCTGCCCGAACACGCCGCCCGCCTTGTAGCTGGCGCCGTCGGGAACGCGCCCGCGGCGCACGGTGGTGACGCTGGTGACCGGGTTGAGGCCGACCGATGGCGCGGTCATCGACTCCGGGTAGAAGTCGCCGCCAATCGCCAGCGAGGCGCGCGGCACGAGCTGCTTGCGCGCCGTCGCCTGCACGCCGAAGACCGTCGTCCGCTCCGGCTCGGAGTTGATCGCGGCGCGGGGGTTGCCGTTGCCGCCCTGGTTGACCCGCTCCTCGTACTGGCTGTTCACCGACCCGGTGATGCTGACCTCGTCGAACCAACCGGCGCCAATGCGCTCGTAGCGGGCGAAGAACAGATCGAGCGTGAGGTCGCGCAGGTCGGCGACGAGGTTGCCGTCGCCGCCGAGCAGCTGGTCGTAGCGCTTGCCGCGATCCTGGTGGCCGCGGCGATACGACGCGAGCACGTGATGGTTCGCTGCCGGGCAGCCAGTTCACTGTCGCCTGGGCGCCGTACTGGCGGAAGCCGGTTTCCGGGAGGCGATCCGGCATCAGCACGTCCGACCGGACGCCGAGGAAACGGGTCACTGCCGCGTGGGAATCGACGCCGCCGCCGACGCGGATGTCGCCGATCCGCCGCGCGGCGAACGCGCCGGTGACGCCGACGCGCGACCCCGCATACGAGGCTGTTGAGGTTCGACCCGAGGCCGTAGTCCGCGGTGTTCGCCTGGGCCGAGAACAGGCCGTGCACCTGGCCGCCGTCCTGGAGGCCAATCGACGGCACGCGCGAGAGGAACTGCAGGCTGCCGCCGAGCGCGTCGCTGCCGTACTGCGCGCTGTTCGGACCGCGAAGCACTTCGACCGAGTCGAGGAGCGCGGGATCGATGAGGTCCATGAAGGTGTTGACGCCGCCGCGCTGCGCCGCCGTCGAATAGCGGACGCCGTCGACGAAGACGTTCACCTTGTTGCCGGTCAGGCCGCGGACGAAGATGCCGGCCATCACCGGGCTCGTGCGCTGCACGTGCAGGCCGACCTCCTCGTTGGCCACCTGCGTGACCACCGACTTCGCGCGCAGCTGGATTTCGTTCGAGTCGATGACGTTCACCGGCTGCGTCAGCCGCGTCGTCGGCTCGGCGCGATCGACCGACGCGGTGACGCTCACCTCGTCGCGCAGCGACGGCATGCCGGTCGTCAGCTCGAGCGGCCGTTCGCTGTCGAGCGGGATGGAGATGCTGGTTCGCGTATCGGCGAAGCCGGGCGCACGAATCTCGAGCACGTACGATCCGGTTTCAGTCACCGTCAGCGAGAATCGCCCCTGTGCATCAGTGGTCGCGGCGCCAACGAGGCGCTGCCGCGCGCCCAGAATCTGGATTTCGGCGCCTTTGATCGTGCCGCCGGCGGTATCGCGGACGATGCCGTTGACGGTGTGCGAAGTCTGCGCGATAGCTGAGGTCGACGAGCGAGCGCCGAGCAGAAGGAAACAGTAAAGGAGTGACTTCACGCGTTTAACGATAAGTCGCGAGGGCCGGCGGCACAAAGAAATCGTAATGGCGAACGACTGGTGGTAGTAGGAATCGACTGCCTGACGCGACGTCGCGCGTCAGCGGGGTCGGACGGGTGTCAGACCCCTGCGTAACGCGTCCGGGGGGTCAGATGGGTGTCAGACCCCGGTGACGCGGCGACTCAACTTTGCGTGTAGAGGTCGAGGATCGCCTCGATCGCGCGGCGGCAGACGGCGCAGAACGGCACGTTGTCGCGCGTGAACATGATGCAGTCGGCCTGCGGCCGGAAGTAGCCGCGCGCCTCGTAGTTGGCGCCCTCGAACGCGCCGACCTTTCCGGCGTGCGGCCCCTCGTTCAGGAGCGCCGTGTCGCGCTTCTCCTGCTCGCGGAAGAGCGCGTCCATCTCGGCTTCGGGCCGGTTCGCGGCGCGGATCTCGCGGCGGCGCTGCTGAATCTCTTTCGTGTAGCGTCTCGAACTCCTCTTTCGGCCACGGCGTCGGCAGGCTGCGCGCCCGGCGTCACGAGGTCCTTCCATTTCAGCGCCGCGGGATCGAGCAGCGCCGTCGCGTTCGGCTCCCACGGCTCGACCCGATCGGCCGCCGGCAGATACGCGACGTCCGACGTGTAGTACTCGTCGGCAAGCCCGGCAATGTGGTGGCCGAACTCGTGGACGAAGACGTAGGCCGCCCACACGCTGTCGGCGGCCACGGTGCTGTACAGACCGTAGATGCCGCCGCCGCCGTAGGTCTGCGCTGTTGGTCAGGATCTCGACGACCTCGTACGGCGCGTTCGCCGCGATGTCGCGGAACGCCTTGTTCTCGAAGGTCAGCACGTAGCGCTCGGAATCGAACGCGTCGTAGGTGGCGCCGACCGGCGACCGCCGGTAGATGTGCTGCGACGGCCGCGAGACGCCCGACTGCGCCGCCGCCGGCGACAGTCCCCAGATGTTGATGTCGTTGCGCCGCTCCTTGAACGGCGAGGTCGCCGAGCAGCATGGCGACCAGCCGGCGCGCGTCGCGCTCGAACTTGCCGCGCTCGCGCGCGGTGTAGCCGTCGCCGAGAATCAGGAGGTCGAGCTTCTTCGCGGGATCGCCGCTCTCGTGCAGCTTGATCAGCGGCCCGGCGTCCGGCGCTCGGAGCGCGCGCGATGAACTTGTCGGCCGGATCGAGCTTGAACGTCCAGACGTCGCGGAACACGTTCCGCGCGTCGCGCTTCTTGACGACGACGCGGACCGGCTTGCTCGGGCGCCGGGAAGCGCAGCGACTCGGAGAACGTCCGGTTCATCTCTTTCGCTTCGCCGGTCGTTTCCCATTCGCCGTAGATCGAGCTGAAGCCGCGCGAGTAGAGCGCCGTGCCGCTGGCCGCGTCGACGACTTCGAAGAAGTACTTGCCGCGGTTGGTCGTCGTCGATCGGCCGCGACGGGATTGCCGGGCCACGGCAGCGGCTCGATCACGACGCGGTCGAGGCTGAAGTGCTCCTCCGTCGCGTTTCCCGTGTGGTAGTAGTCGACGCGCATCGTCTGCGGCGCGGCGGATGCCGTGGCGGCGGACAGCAGCGTCGCAAGGATGAGGAATGCGGCTTGCGTCATATCTCCAATTGTAGGGCACGCCCTTCAGGCCGCCATGTGCGCCTGCAGGCGCCCTGCGCGACCGCCGCCGGCCGGACAGGTAGACGACGACGCCGATGGCGACCAGCGCCAGCGATCGCCCCGACGACCTTCACCACCGCGAGCATCTTGTTCGGCTCGTCGTCCGGCGGGATGCACGCGAGCACGATCGAGAGCGCGGTGACCGCGAAGCCGACGACCGCGAGCGCCGATCGCCACCGGCGGGCCGCCGGGCACGCGCATCACCTCCGGGCCGGCCGGCTCGCGCTGCAGCACGATCATCGCCGCGAACATGAACAGGAACGGGATGAAATACGCGATGATGCCCATGCTGACGAGCGCGTCGTAGGCGCCGCGCACCGACGTGCCGGCCTGGCCGAGGAACACGAACAGCCCGGCGATCGCCGCCTGCACCAGCAGCGCCACGTACGGCGTCCGCCATCGTCGGATGCAGGCGGCCGAACGCCGGCGGCAGGAACCGATCGATGCCCGGCGACGAACGGCAGCCGCGCCGTCGCGGCGAACCAGCCGCCGACGCCGCCGAGCGCGTTCACGGTGACGAGCGCCGCGACGATCGGCGCCAGCCACGGCAGCCCGACCTTCGCCGTCATCGTCTGCATCGCCTGCATGATCCCCTGCAGCCCCGACACCTGCTCTCTCGGAATCGCCAGCAGGACGCTCAGCGTCCCGACGATGTAGAGGACGGTGATCACGCGCGCCGGCCGCGAGGATCGCGCGCGGCACGGTGCGCCGCGCATCCTGGATCTCCTCGCCCATCGTCGACGCGCTCTCGACGCCGCCGAACGCGAACGCGATCGTCGACCAGAAGATCACGTCCTTGAGGCTCGTGCTCGGCACGAGCGACTGCGGCGTCGATCGGCGTCGCCGATCCGAAGCGGCTCCAGGCGACGGCGCCGAGCGCGATCAGCAGCGCCGCCACAATCCAGCTCGCGATCGCGCCGACGTTGTTCAGCCACTTGCCGACGTTCAGGCCGACGACGTTCATCGTCACCGCGATGGCGAGGCCGACCATCGCGACCGTGATGAAGTAGCGCGCTGTTCGACGACAGCGATTGCCACGCCGGTCCGCCGATGAACAGCGCGTTGGCGGCGGCGAAATACAGCAGCCCGGGAAAATACGGCAGGTTCGATCCCCAGTAGGTCCAGCCGGTGATGAACGCCGCGAACGGCCCGAACGCGCGCTTGCTCCAGACGTAGATGCCGCCTTCTTCCGGATATCGCGACGACAGCTCCAGCGTCGAGAACACCAGCGGCACGAAAAACCCGAGCGCCGCGATGACCCAGATGACCAGCGCGCTCGGCCCGGCGGCGGCGGCAGTCGCGATCCAGCGCAGGCTGAACCCGGTGACCGAATAGAAGAGGACCAGATCGCGGAATCGTGAGGACGCGCGCTGCAGCTGCGACGCGATTGCGGATTGCGGGCGATTGTTGCGGAGTGGCGGTCATCGTGCACGCTCCGGGCGCCAGCGGCCGTCGACGAAGACGAAGCGCGTTTCGGCCAGCGGCTCGTCGTCGCCAGGGTTCGGGATGGAGCGGGTCGCCGGGCGCGAGCAGCATGCGCAGGCCGTCCTGCTCGAGCAGCAGCGGCTGCCGGCTGACGACGCGCCGGCGGCGGGCCCAGGCGAGCGCGTCGTCGACCGACTGGAACGGCTCGAGCTCGCGGATCGTGCTCCAGGTCGGCGGCGGCAGGACGATCTCGCCGCGCTGCGACTGCGCGATCGCCGCGGCCGGCGTCGATCCAGACGCTGTGCGTCGTCTCGGTGTCGTCGTGCGCCGGCGTCTGGTGCGGCGGCACGCGGCGTCATGAAGAAGCGCGTGTCGAACTGGCGGGTGTCGATCGGCGGCGTCACCCAGTGCGCGAACAGCACCAGCGCGTCGAGCGCGAGGCGCAGCCGTTCGCGTTCGACGACGGCGCGCAGCGTCGTCTTGCTGCCGTGGACCGTCGATGCGATCCTGCTTGAAGCGCTCGTGGTCCGACGGCGCCGGCGAGCGAGACGAACGCGCCGCCGGCGTCGCGGGCGAGCAGCACGCCGGCTTCCTCGAACAGCTCGCGCGCGGCGGCGACGTGGTAGGCGACCGCATCGGCCAGGCGGCAGGTCCGGCAGCTGCTCGCGCGGCGTGCGCGACGCCGTCGCACCAGGTCTCGTCGCCGTCGTGATCGGCCTCGTCGACGCGTCCGCCGGGGAAGACGTGCGCGCCGCCCATGAACGCCGTGTCGGCGTGGCGGCGCACCATGAAGACTTCCGGACCGCTCGAGCTGTCGCGCAGCACCACGACCGTGGCCGCCGGCCGCGGGTTGGCGACGATCGGTTCGCTCACAGGAGACAATATTAGTGGATGCCGCGCACCGCTCCGGGCATGGATCTGAACGGCAAGATCGCCGCCCTGCTGCGCGACTTCGCCGCGATCCAGAAATCCCAGCAGAGCATGTGGGGCTACAAGCGCGCGGCGAACGCGATCCTGTCGCTGGAGGAGCCGATCGAATCGTTACTGCAGCCGGACGGAACGCTGCGGAAGATTCCCAACATCGGCCCGTCTTCGTCGCGGATCATCCTCGAAGTGCTCACGACCGGGACCTCGCCGACCATCGAGCAGGCGATCGGCGAGAGCGGGCAGGCCGAGCGACATCGAGCGGCGACGGCGATCTGCGCGGCCATTTCCTGAGCCGCGCGCAGGTGCTCGCGGCGCTGAAGAACACGAAGCTGACCGGCCCGCGGCTCGAGGACTATCGCGGCGACCTGCAGATGCACTCGACCTGGAGCGACGGCAGCCAGTCGCTCGAGGACATCATCGAGGCCGGGATCGCGCGCGGCTACGACTACTGCGCCGTCACCGATCACTCATACGGCTTGAAGATCGCGGGCGGCGTGTCGATGGAGGAGCTGGCGCAGCAGCACGTCGAGATCGATCGGCTGAACCGGAAGCACCGCGGCACGTTCCGGCTGCTGAAGGGGATCGAAGCGAACATCCGCGCCGACGGCTCGGTCGACATGGAGCCGCACGAGCTCGCGACGCTGGAGATCGTCGTCGCGGCGCCGCACTCGGCGCTGCGCGTGTCGGGCGATCAGACGGCGCGAATGGTCAACGCCGTCAAGACGCCGCGGCGTCCACATCCTCGGGCATCCGCGCGGGCGCAAGTACGGCGTCGCGGCCTGGCGTCACCGCCGACTGGGAGAAGGTGTTCAAGGCCGCGACGCGATCCGGCGTGGCGATCGAGATCGACGGCGATCCGTCGCGGCAGGATCTCGACTACGACCTCGCGCGCGGCGCGGTGGCCGCAGGGTGCATGTTCGCGCTCGACAGCGACGCGCATTCGACCGCCGAGCTGCGCTACGCCGAAACCGCGATCGCGCACGCGCGGCTCGCCGGCGTGCCGCCCGATCGCATCATCAACTGCTGGCCGCTCGAGCGGTTGCTCGCCTGGGCGAGCGGAGCGGCGAGCCTGACATTGCGGAATGCGGATTGCGGATTGCGGATTGATTGCGGGATTCGCGGCGAGTAATCCAGGATGAACCGAAATGAATCTGCAATCCTCAATCAATCCGCAATCCGCAATCCGCAATCCCCAATCAATCCGCAATCCGCAATCCGCAATCCGCAATGTCAGTGCGCGACGCGCACCCGTCGAACTCCGGCGGCGCGCACCGTGGCTCCCCACTTGATGTCGCGCGCGGGCTTCGCCTTGGGTTTCGACTCGAACGATACCCAGCGCTGACGCTTCAGCAGGCTGACGGCGAGCCCGCCGTAGCCGATCACCTCAATGGCCACCCAGAGGGTGAACAGCACCACGCCGAGCACAAGCTGGCCGATCACTGCCCCCTCGCCGATGATGGTCGCAATCTGGGTCCACATCTCGCTCTCCTCTGCTTCGCCCGCGAGGTCACGGGCCGATCGTCCTTTACGGCTCGTGCCGCGCGTATGACTGGAGGCTGACTTTCTGGAGGCGTGAATCGATCTGGTCGGCCACCCGGTCCCAGACGTCCGCTCGCGTCGCCAGCAGGGCTGCAACCTCGACATTGGTCAGTTCGAGACCCGATTCGACGAACTGGCTGACCGCCGCCGATGGATTGCGCGTGAACGTTTCCCGAAATTCCTCGTCCGTGACGAGCCGCCCGATGAACAACTCGATGCTCCGTTGTGCCACGACAGTGCTGCCTCCGCCCTACTGCAGGGCAAGTACACGGCCATCCGTCTTTTGGCGGCGATTTCGAGCAGCAAGCCATTAAGAATCAGCAGTTTGAAAGGATGAGATCGAGCAGGCTATCTGCGGGTTTCCGTGCCGCCGACCTGCACCGAAATCGACAAGTTGTCGATCCGGAACCAGCCTGGTCGGCGGGCAGTTCGGCGGGCAAGAGCGGATGGCGAGGGTGTTCGCAGGCGCCAGCGACTATTCGAGCCCGTGGCGCCGCATGCGGACGTAGAGCTGGGCGCGCGTCAGGCCGAGCGACTTCGCCGCCCTCGACTTGTTGAAGCGCGCATCGGCCAACGCCTTCTCGATCATCACGCGCTCGACCGATTTCAGGTCGCGCGCCGCCGGGGCCGCCGCGGGCTCGGGCGCCGGGTCGGCGGGAGGAGCCGGGGTGCCTGGCACCGGCGGGGCGGCAGGTGGCAGGCCGACCGGCTTCGGACGCGGCGCCGGCTGCGTCAGCGCCAGATGCTCGGTCGTGATCAGCCCGCCGTCGGACAGGATCGCGGCGCGCTCCAGCACGTTGCGCAGCTCGCGCACGTTGCCCGGCCACGGGTAATCCATCAATGCGGTCTTCGCGTCCCGCGACAATCCCGCCGGCGGCCGGCCGATCGTTCGCCCGATCTCGCCGATGAACGACTCGCTCAACGGCACGATGTCGGCGCGCCGATCGCGCAGCGGCGGCAGGCGGATCTCGAACACGTTCAGCCGGTAGTAGAGATCCTCGCGGAACGTGCCGCGCTCCATCGCCTTGCGCAGATCGCGGTTGGTGGCGGCGATGACGCGGATGTCGGCGCGCAGCACGCGGCTGCCGCCGAGCCGCTGGAACTCGCGCTCCTGCAGGACGCGCAGAAACTTCGCCTGCGACTGCGGCGCCATCTCGCCGACTTCGTCGAGGAACAGGACCCCGCCCGCGGCCTGCTCGATCTGCCCCGGCTTGCTCTGCGTCGCGCCGGTGAAGGCGCCCCGCTCGTAGCCGAACAGCTCCGACTCGAGCAGGTTCTCGGGCATCGCCGCGCAGTTCAAGGCGACGAACGGACCATGGCTGCGCGCCGATGCGCGGTGCAGGAAGCGCGCGACCACTTCCTTGCCGGTTCCCGACTCGCCGAGCAGCAGCACGGTCGTATCGGTGGCCGCGACCTGCGCCGCCTGCGTCAGCACCTCGCGCCACTCCGGCGTCTCGCCGACGACGCGCCGGTACCCGGTGCGCGCATCGAGCTCGTCGGTCAGCTCGCGCACGCGCGACTCGAGCTTCGACACGCGCGCCGCGGCTTCGTCCGCGCGCTGCAACGCCGCCGCGCCCTGCTCGCGCGACAGGCTCAGCGCGATCCGATCGGCGACGCGGCGCGCGATCAGGATGTCGCTGTGCTTGAACGCCGCCGGCGCGAACGACAGGAACGCCAGGGCCGCGACCAGCCGCCCTTCAAGCCGGATCGGCACGCGCAGCGCCGAGCGGTAGCCAAGCTTGGTGGCCGTCAGGTTCCGCTGCTCCGGGTAGCGCGGCAGGTCGTCGATGAGATCGAATTCCCAGTCGGGTCCGGAGAAGAACACCGGCGGGATCGGCACGACGTCGGGAAACGGCGACGTCGGACCGCTGGTCGCGTAGACCCGCGCGTGCTCGCCATCCGGCAGGAGGACCGGCAGCGCCAGAAGATCGTGCGGCAGCACCTTCTTCGCGATCTCGGAGACGCGATCGAAGGTCTGCGGCAGCTCGCCCGTGTCGGTGAGTGCGGCAATCAGCTCATCGAGCAGCTCGAGGTTCGCCGCACGCGCGCGCAGTTCTTCGTGGTGGTGCGCCTCCTCGGCCAGCCGCTGATGCGAGACCGACAGCGCGATGTGATCCGCAACCCGCCGCGCCAGCGGCGCGTCCTCGGGCGAAAAGCCGGCGACCTTTCGCGAGTAGAAGTTCACGGCGCCCATCAGCTGGCCGGCCGTCTTGACCGGAATCATCAGCACCGATCGCATCCCGGCCTTGATCGGCCGCTCGAAGGTGTAGGGCGGCACGGTGTCCAGATCGTCGAAGATCTGGAACTCCCACGGCCTTGTCAGCAGCGTCAGATCGGGAATCACCGCCTCGTACGGCGCCGGGCTCGCCGCCAAGGCCGCTGTTCGCGTAGACGCGGACGCGATCGGCGCCCTCGAGCAGCGGGATCGACAGCGCGTCGTGCGGCAGCACCGTCTGCGCGATCTCCGACACGCGATCGACGACCTGGCGCACGTCGAGCACATCGGTGAGCGTCGACAGCAGCCCTTCGAGCGCGTTGAGGCTGGCGGCGCGCTCGGCCAGCGTCGCCGCGCGCTGCGCCTGGTCCGCGATCTCCTTGTGCGACAGCGCCAGCGTGATGTAGTCGGCGATGCGCCGCGCGACCGGCAGATCGATTTCGGTGTAGCGCGCCGGCTCGACGCTGCTGAAGTCGAGCACGCCCTTGAGCTGTCCGTCGAGCGACAGCGGCAGCCGCAGCGCCGACCGCAGGCCGAGCCGCGCGCCGATCCCGCCCTGCTCGAACGGGTGCGAGACCAGGTCGCGGATGATCGCGAACTCCCGGCTGACCGCCAGCGCCTTCGGATACGGGTTCGGCACGACTTCCGGCAGGCCGACGAGCGACGCTCCGCCGCTCAGCGCGTGCAGCCGCACCTGCGTGTGATCCTCGTTGTGGATGCCGACGACGCAGGTGTCGTGCGGGAGGGCGGGGCGGGCGATGCCGGACAGGCGCTCGAAGACATCGCGCAGATCGAGCGCGCGCGCAATCAGCGGCAGCACGTCGGAGAGCGATTCGAGGCGCCCGAGCCGGTCCTCGCGCGCGTCGTCGGACTCGGGCTCGCGCGCGCGCTCGACGATGCCGTTTCGCGAGCGTGCCGAGCGCCGCCACCTGCGCGTCCGAGAGCGGCTCGTTGGACGCCGTGCCCGCCCAGAACAGCCCCGAATCGCCCGGCATCGGGATCGCCACCAGCGCGCCGACGCCGAGCGTCGCGTACGCCGCTTCGATCGCGCTGTGGTTTTCACCTGGCGTGATCTGGCGGACGCCGAAAATCGGCGTGCGCAGGCCGGGCGGCAGATCCGCGGGCGGCAGGATGTTGACGTGCGTCCCCCACGGATGGGACATCTGGTAGGAGACCAGGCCGTCATCCACCGGCAGAACCAGACCCCACGCGTGCAGCGGCGCGATGGCAAGCGCTTCGGCCTCGACCGCCGCGAGCGCCACGCGCATCTCCCAGTGAGATGTCATGGATTAGGAAAGTTTACCCTGCCAGCCACAGCGACCGCCCCGTGATTTCGCGATGATTGAGCCCGGCGGCCCGATCGAGCTTCTGTACAATCCGCGGCAGTTCGGCGTGAACACGCCACTCATCCGCGCGGCCGCCGGCCGACTCGAACGCCTGCTGCCACCGCCGCCACCACGGCGCCGCGCCGCCGGCGAGCGGCTCCACGACGAGCACGCGATCGCCGCGTCCCGCGCGCTCGATCAGGCGCCGCATCAGATCGTCGCGCGAGGCGTCGGTCAATTCGTTCATCGTGAACGCCGCCAGTATCGCGGCCGGGCCGTCCGGTAGACGAGTGGTGGTGATGTCGCCGCGGCGAACCGTGGCGGCGACGCCAAACGCGCGATACGTCGCGGTCGCCTCACCCACCGCCCACGGGTGGCGATCGATCGCCACCACGCGAGGCGCTGCGGAGAAGGCGCGCGCCCAGGCCACGCCCGACGCGCCAGTTCCGCATCCGAGATCGACGAGCGTTGGCGCCTTGCGTACTGCGCCGTCGAGGTGCGCCACAATGTGCTCGACCAGCAGGTAGTGCAGCGGCGCGTAGAAGAGCGCAAACGCCGCGCGCTTGCCGGCGCCGGCGAGGGCGGCGCCCTCCGACAGTTTCTGCCGCCGCTCGACATAAGTGGACGACAGCGCACGCAGGGCGCGCGATACCTCGGGAAACGTCAGTTCGGCGAAATGCCTGGACTCGAGGCCGGCGATCCATGCGTCGAACGCGTCCTGCGACATGTGTCCGGGATCTTCGCACCGATGAGCTTTCTCCGGAAAGCTCGTCCGGCCGCCGCGGTATCCGGATTGCTTCAGTTGGGCCGCTGATGTTCCTTTTCGATGGAGGATACGATGTCGATTGTTCGCAGGCTCTTCGTGTTACCGCTCGCAGCGCTGCTAGCGTTCTCGTCCACGGCCGCCGCTGCCGGGCAGCATGTCGTCCCCCCCTCGCAGGTCGCGGCGGCCCTCGCCGATCACGTCGCGAAACAGGACGCCGATCGCACCGCGGTGCGTGAAGCCCTGGCCCGCCCCGAGGTCGAGCGCATGGCAACGACGATTGGGCTCGATCTCACCCGGGCGAAGGCGGCGGTCGAGACCATGAGCGGCGCCGACCTCGAACGCGCAGCGACGGCCGCCCGCGACGTCAACCAGCAGCTGGTCGGCGGCGCGTCAACGGTGGTGATCTCGACGACGACGATCATCATCGCGCTGCTGATCGTCATCATCATCATCCTCATCGCCGACTAGCGCTTCCACTGCCAGCCGAATTCGCCCCATGATCACCACGCTGGTCGTCGTGTTGTCGCTCACCGCTTCCGCGCCACCGCGCACAGTCCGCGCGGCGGGGACCCCGGCGGCGGCACCCGCGATCGAGGTGCCGTTTCTGCCGCAGACCGAGGCGATGTGCGGCGGCGCGGCGGCGGCGATGGTGTTCCGCTACTGGGGCGATGCGCACGCGGACGTGCAGGAGTTCGCGCCGCTCGTCGATCGGCGCGCCGGCGGCATCCTCAATACGGCACTCGTCGATGCGGTCGAAGCGCGCGGGTGGCGCGCCGGCCGCGTCGATCACTCGCTCGACGCGCTGCGGGCGAGCATCCACGACGGCCAGCCGGTCATCGTGCTGGTGCCGGAGGGCGGCAATCGCTATCACTACGTGGTGGTGACCGGCGCGAGCGGAGACGAAGTCGTCGTCCACGATCCGTCGTGGGGACCGTCGCGCGCGATGCGCGCGGCCGACTTCGAGCAGTCGTGGCGTGCAGCCGGGTTCTGGTCGCTCGTGATCCTGCCGCCGGCGGCGGTCACGCTGCCCACGCCGGATTCCCCAAAAGCAACCAATGTCGAAGCGCCGGTGGTCCGCGCGAACGCGTGTGACGCGAAGCTCGCGCAGGCGGTGGCCGATGTTCGCGCGCGCGGATTCGAGCATGCCGGCGAGCTGCTCGGCCGCGTTCACGAGGAGTGCCCGGACGCCGCCGGGCCGTTGAGCGAGTTGAGCGGCGTCCGCTTCGCCGAGCGGCGCTGGCAAGACGCCGAGGCGCTGGCGCGATCGGCGCTCGATCGCGATCCGGCTGATGCGTACGCGCTCGAAATTCTCGGCTCGAGCCTGTTCATGCGCGACGACGAGGTTGGCGCGCTGCGGGCGTGGAACCGGATCGACAAGCCGCGAGTGGATCGGCTGCGCATCGAAGGAGCTCACCGCACGCGGCAGCAGACGATTGCAGAGATCGCCGGGATTCACGCGAACCTGCTGCTCGATGCAGACACCTTCGTCCGCGCGCGGCGCAGGGTGAGCGAGCTGCCAGGTCAATCGGGCTCTGTGCTCAAGCTTCGACCAGAAGCCGACGGGTTCGCGACCGTCGATCTCGTCGTCGCCGAGCGGCAGGGGATTCCGCGCGGCGCGGCGGCGTGGATCGGCACGGGCGTGCGGGCGGCAATCGACCGCGAAGTCGCCGTCGTCGTGCCGGGCACGACCGGCCAGGGTGAAGTCTGGTCGGCGAGCTGGCGCTGGTGGGAGCATCGGCCCCGCGTCGCGTTTGGCTTCGCCGCGCCGGGCACCGGCCGGCTGCCGGGAGTCTGGCGGGTCGACGGATCGTGGGAGGCTGAGACCTACGCGAGCGGCGATTCCCAGAGCCCGGCGCTGATCCGGCAGACGCGCAGCCGCGGCGGGCTGACGATGAGCGACTGGCTTTCGGGCAACGTCCGTTTTGCGCTCAGCGCCGGGCTCGATTCCTGGAGTGATGCGGCGACAACGCTTGCTCTGCCCTCCGCGCGAAAATCCGCGTCGATCGGCGGTTCGATCGAGCGCCGGTTCTGGCGCGATCGCCTCGCGCTCGCGGCGGACGGCTCGCGATGGATGTCGATTGGTGCCGGGAGCGGGTTCGGTGCGGCCGGTGTTCGAGCACTTGCGCGATCCTCGAACGAGACTCGCGGGTGGATCTATTCAGGCACGGCCGGCGCCGAGCGCGTGAGCGATAACGCGCCGCTCGGATTGTGGCCAGGCGCAGGCGATGGCCGCGCGAGGCCGCCGCTCGCACGCGCGCACCCGCTGCTCGACGACGGCGTCATCTCGACCGCGGGATCGTCGATCTTCGGCCGAACGCTGGCGTATGGAAGCGTCGAAGCACGGCGCTGGCTGGAACGGCCGGCGTTGATTCGGATCGCGCCAGCCGGATTCGTCGACATCGCGAGAGCGTCGCGGCGCGGCGCTGGCGGCGTCGAAGCGGCGCAGGTCGATGTTGGCGCCGGTGTGCGGATCAAGGTTCCGGGCGCGGCCGGTGTGCTCCGCGTCGACGTCGCGCGCGGGCTGCGCGACGGCGCGACCGCCGTCACCCTTGGGTGGCTCTTCGATCGTTGATGTAGTGTCCGGCTTCAGCCGGACCGTGACACGCTTCAGCCGACCGTGACACGGTCCGCCTGAAGGCGGACACTACATTCAGATCGCCTGATCCTCGACCGCGATCCGCCCAACTTTCCGCTCGAACCCGTTCTCGGTCGCCCCGCCAAAGCGGCTGCCCACCATCATCGAGGTGACGATCCGCACCGCATCGCTCCACGCCAGCGGCTGGCTCTCGACGACGACGCGCCCGGCCGCGATCGCGTCGCAGATGGCGTCGACGTCTGGCGGCGCGTCGACCAGCGAATAAGTCGAGCCCAGTTGAACGAGGCGGTGCACGTCGCAGTTGCCGACCAGCGGCTTGCCGTGGCGGCGCGCCCAGCGCTCCGCGCGCTGGTTGAAGTCGAGCGTGCGCGTGAACATCGCGTTCATCTCGACCGCGTCGAAAAGGTCGGCGTGACGGTCGAGGTCGCCTCGCAGGCAGACCGACGCCGGAAAGTACGGGTGCGGCGCGACGACCAGGCCGGGGCGCTGCGCCTTGAGGCGCGCGAGATCGCTGAAGCTGCAAACCTCCTCGGCCCCGGCCGAGAAGTTGAGTAGCAGGACATGCTTGCCTTCGATGGTCCGCTCGACGCCGGGGATCAGCACCAGGCCGCGGTCGGCCGCGTACGGGACGAACCGGGCGAGATCGAGCTGCCGCTCGTGGAGCGTGATCGCGAGCGCGTCGTAGCCCAGCGCCACCGCGCGGTCGATGAGCTCGAGGGTCGAATACGGGATGCGGTCGATCGGGTCGTCCGCGGTGTGGGAGTGGAGCTCGACCTTCAACATGTCGTCCCGCTTCAGTTCAGGAATCGGGCCGAATGGTCCAGATCCAGCTATGACCGGTTAAATCGATGATTTATTGGAACTTCCGCCTAATTTTCACCATTCAAAGCCCGCGAAAAGTCTTCCTCCAGGGAACCTATTTTCCCTTTGAGTGGAGCCGGAACAGCCCAGGGAAATCGGGTAATCGGGTAATCGGGTAATTGGATTGGGGCATTGGAATTGGGGCAATCCATCTCGCAATCTCCAATCAATTACCCGATTACCCAATCAGCCGATTTCCCGCTCTCCCCCGCCGTAATGAAAGCGTATTGACACCCGCTCGGCCCGACGGTAGCGTCAGCTGCATTTGTCGAACCGAATGGAGGCATTCATGCGCGTACGAGTTCTGGGGTGCTTGTCGGCCGGGTTGCTGCTGGCCGGCGCGGCGTTCTTCACCACCGAGCAGGCCGCCGCCCAAACCGGCGAGCCTTACAAGCTGGGCACGTTCTCAATCGACGGCCGCACGAGCGTCGGCGTCGTCCTGCGCGATTCGATCGTCGTCGACCTGGCGGCGGCCAATCGCGACTACGAAACCAAGAACGCGTCGGCGGCCAAGGTGCAGGCGCCGGCCGACATGAAGGATTTGATCAACCGCTACGACAGCGGCGTCTCGCAGCGCATCAAGCAGATCGTCGCCGGCCTCGTCACCGCCAAGCAGCTGGACGGCACCGCGCGCCCGGCGTTCGTCAAGAACGTCTCGGCGGTGAAGACGCTGCCGCCGATCATCTACCCCGGCAAGAGCCTCAACGCGGCCGCGAACTACTACGGCCACGCCGGCGAAACCGGCACCCCCGAAGAGCAGAAGAAGGAAGCGGACGCGCGACGCAAGGATCGCGGCGCACCATATCTCTTCCTGAAGGCGATGGAGGGCGCGGTCATCGGCGACGGCGACGACATCCTGATGCCGCGCGGCCGCGAGCGCGTCGACTGGGAGTGCGAGCTGGCGATCGTCATCGGCAAGAAGGCGAAGTACGTCACTGCCGCGCAGGCGAAGGACTACATCTTCGGCTACACCATCGAGCTCGACATGTCGGACCGCGGCGGGCGGCCGGAGAAAGAGCCGCGCTTCGGCGGATCCGACTGGTTCATCGGCAAGAGCCACGACACCTTCGCGCCGATGGGGCCGTGGATCGTTCCCAAGGAGTTCTATCGCGATCCGATGAACGTCGGCCAGAAGCTCACCGTCAACGGCAAGGTGATGCAGGACTCGCGCTCGACCGACATGATCCACAACGTCTACGAGCTGATTGAATACAGCACGTCGATCCTGACGATGTTCCCCGGTGATGTCATCGCGTCGGGCAGCCCGGCTGGAACGGGTATGTCGCGCAGCGTGCGGCCGGAGCAGATCTGGCTGAAGGCGGGCGACAAGATCGTCGCGAGCATCGAGGGTATCGGCACGATGACGCACAACGTCAAGGCCGACCCCGGGCCGGAGCCGAAGAAGATCTGGACCGATCCGCCAAAGACGGACGGGCCGCAGAAGAAGTAAGAATTTGGCATTCGGAATTTAGAAGTAGAAGGCAGGCTTGATAGACCGGCGCGCCTTCCTGCACCAGGCGTCGGGAACGCTGCTCGCCCTTGGCGGCAGCGCTCTCCCGGCGCCGGCGCAGGCGTCCGCCACGCACGTCTTCTACGATCCGGCGACGCTCCGCCACGAGCCGGGCGGCGATCATCCCGAGAACCCGAAGCGCCTCGATGCGGTGATGCAGAGCGTGCGCGCGCTCGAAAGCCAGAGGCGCGTCATCGTGTCGGCGCCGCGTGCGGCAACCGAGGACGAGATCCTGCGCGTCCACACGGCGGACTATCTGAAGCTGGTTCGCACGGAAGTCGGTGCGGGACGTCGAATACTGAGCACCGGCGACACCGAGCTCTCGCCAGGATCGCTGGCGGCGGCGATGGCCGCTGCAGGTACAGTCGTGTCCGCGGTGGACGCGGTGATGCGCGGGCGCGCGAGAAACGCGTTCTGCGCCGTGCGCCCGCCCGGGCATCACGCGTCGCAGGCGCGCGGCATGGGCTTCTGCGTCTTCAACAACCTCGCAATCGGCGCGCGCCATGCCGCGCGCGCATTCGGCGCGGAACGCGTGCTCATCGCCGACTGGGACGTGCACCACGGCAACGGCACCCAGGCGATCTTCTGGAGCGACGGCTCGGTCCTCTTCTTCGACACGCACCAGCACCCGTGGTATCCGGGCACCGGCAGCCCCGACGAAACCGGCGAAGACAAGGGGCGCGGCCTGATCGTCAACCGGCCGTTCCCGGCCGGCGCCGGCCGCAACGAGATCCTCAACGCGTTCCGCACCGGCCTCGTGCCGGCGGCCGAACGTTTCAAACCGGATCTGGTGATGATCTCCGCCGGCTTCGACTCGCGCGCCGGCGATCCGCTCGGCCAGTTCACGCTCGGGGACGCCGACTTCGCCGACCTCACCACGCTCGTCCTGGAGATCGCGAAACAGCACGCACGCGGCCGCGTCGTGTCGGTGCTCGAAGGCGGCTACGCGCGCGAGGGACTCGCCCATGCCGTCGCCGCGCATCTCGATCGCCTGAGCGCCTGACGGCCGCCGCGCCCCACTAACACCGCACGTTTCTTCACGTCCCGATTTCGGAACGGCGGCGTCCCACGAGCGGTCAGCGCGCGCGCGATTGCGCCGGTTCCGTGCGTTTTTGTGCTGGCATATCGGTTGCTCCGATCGCCCGTTCCATGTCGGATTTCGCCCACGCCGTTCGCGCGCTCAGGAAGAGTCCCGGGTTCTCGCTGGTTGCGGTGCTGACGATTGCCGTCGGCATCGCGGCGAACACGGCCCTCTTCTCCGTCTACGATCGGCTCGTGCTCAACCCGGTGACGATTCCGGACCCTTCGTCGCTGGTCGCGATCTGGACGAACAACCCGCAGCTCAATTTCAACGCGCCGGCGATCTCGTGGCCGCGATACGAGGAGCTTCGCGAGCAGGCGCGCTCGTTCTCGTCGCTGGGCGTGTCGGCATTCGACAATTTCACGCTCACCGGCAACGGCGATCCCGAACAGCTCAATGGGCAGAGAGTCAGCGCGTCGTTCCTGCCAACGCTCGGCGTCGAGCCGGCGGTCGGGCGCAACTTCCGTGCGGACGAAGACCTGCCGAACGGCCCGGCGGTGTGCATCATCAGCCACGAGTTGTGGCAAACGCGCTTCGGCGGACGGGCGTCGCTCGTCGGGGAGACGATCACGCTCAATGGACAGCCGTGGGAGGTGATTGGCATCACGCCGCCGCGGCTCTCGGCGCCGTTCAGCCAGGTGCAGGTGTTCGCACCGCGTGTCTTCGAGGTGAGCGGCTTGACGGCGGAGCAGATCCGCGCCGGCGCCGGCTACGCGCAGCCGATCGCGCGGTTGAAGGCCGGCGTGTCGCTGCAGCAGGCCGCGGCGGAGCTGGAAGCCATCGGCCGGGCGTCGAAAGAGCGCTTTGCGACGCGGCTCGACGCGAACAACACGACGGTGCCGCTGATGTTCGTCGCGGCGCTGGTCGGCAATCTCGAGCCGACGTTCTACACGCTCATCGGCGCGGTCAGCTTTGTGCTGCTGATCGCCTGCGCCAACGTCACCTCGCTGTTCCTCGGCCGGCTGACGGCGCGGCAGAAGGAAGTCGCCGTGCGCCAGGCGATCGGCGCCACCCGCTCGCGGGTCGTCAGGCAGTTCCTTGTCGAGAGCCTCGTCTTTTCGATGATCGCGGGCGCGCTGGGGCTGCTGCTCGCGATGTGGGCGGTGTCGGCGATTCAATCGATCGTGGCGACACAGCTGCCGCCCAGCACGGTGATCACGCTGAACTGGCGCGCGCTGCTGTTCACCGGCGGTGTGACCATTGTCACGGCGCTGCTCGTCGGGCTGGCGCCGGCGCTCCAGGCGTCGCGGGCGCACCTGGTTGAAGTGCTGAAGGACAGCGCACGCGGCTCCTCAGGCGCGCGGGGGCGTCGCTTCCGCTCCGCGTTGATCGTCGCCGAGGTCGCGCTGTCGGTCGTGCTGCTCGTCGGCGGCACGCTGTTGATGGTGAGCTTCCTGCGGCTGCAGCGGACGCCGCCCGGATTCGAAGCGAAGGGGGCGGCGGCCGCGTTTGTCGGCGTGCCGACAACCAGATATGCCACGTCGGCGCAGCAGGCCGAGTTCTTCGCGCAGGTGATCGAGCAGCTGCGCGCGCAGGCAGGCGTGACCGACGCCGCGGCGGCGATCGGGCTGCCGCTGTCGGGCTTCAACCCGCGGGCGCCTTACAGCATCAGGGGGCGGCCGATCCTGCCGCTGCCGCAGCGGCCGCTCGCGAACCTCGGGATCGTGAGCGAGGACTACTTCCGGCTGATGCGAATCTCTCTCGTCTCGGGCCGCGCCTTCACCGCCGGCGATCGCGACGGCGCGCCGGGCGTCTGCATCGTCAACGAGTCGCTGGCAAGGCGGTTGTTCCCGGGCGAGCAAGCGCTGGGGCAGGTGCTGCTGCGCGGCCGGGACGCCGAGCTGGGCGCCGAGATTGTCGGCGTGATCCGCGACGTCAAGACCAACGGCCTCAACGCGCCGCCGCCGGACGAGATCTATTACCCGATGCGGCAGCTGGGGCGGCCGGGGATGGCAGTCGTCGGTCGGGTCGGCCCTTCGACAGCTGGTTCTCCGAGCTCGGGGCAAGCCCGTTCGACCGGTTCTTCGCTGAGCTCAGGGCAAGCGGATGCGGCGTCTTTGCAGGGCGCCATTCGCGCCGCGGTTGCGGCGGTCGACAAGAACCAGCCGATCTCGTTCTTCGCCACGCTCGAGACCAACATCTCGCAAAGCCTCGGCGCGCAGCGCATCGTCGCGTCGTTGACAGGGATCTTTGCCGGCCTCGCGCTCGTGCTCTCCGCAATCGGCCTGTACTCCGTGCTCGCGTACGCGGTCTCTCAACGCCGCTCCGAGATCGGCATCCGGATGGCGCTCGGCGCGAAGCGCGCGCAAGTCGTGCGGCTGGTGATGCAGGGCGGGTTGCAACTCGTGGCGGTCGGTTTGGCGCTCGGCCTCGCCGCCGCGGCCGGCGCCGCGCGGCTGATTCGGACGCTGCTGTTCGAGATTCAGCCGCTCGATCCGATCGTCTACGGCGGCGTCGCGGTGTTGTTCACCGCGGTCGCCGCACTGGCGTGCCTGCTGCCGTCGCTGGTCGCGTCGCGGATCGACCCGTTGGTGGCGCTGCGATCCGAGTAAAGCGCCACGACAGCGCCGCGGACTGAGACGTCAAGACTAGCGAATGTTTCGCTGCCGTCGTACGAGTGAGATCCACTCGACGAGCCCGCGGTCACGAGCGACCCACGATCGCGTGATCCCATCCTGATCAGTAAACGACGATAGCCTCTCGCCCGAGTGCACGGAGTCGTGGAAGAGCTGCCCGTACTTACGCAATCCAAATCACGTTCAGTGTTATGCTCACCGCCCTTCCATGAATCGAATTCAGATCCGAGGTGGTCGTGAACCCGCTCGTCCCGTTGCTCCTTGGTCTGAGCGCAGAGCTGCTGGCGTATCCCGGCGTTTCAGCTGACGCTCTCCGCGCGTTGCGCATCGCGCTCGCTGCATCGCTCCTTCGCGACAATCCCGCACTCGCCGACGTCGATGTCTCGGAGCTCGACCCGTGGGTGGCCGAGGCGATCCGCGACGGCCTCGCACGGGCGGAGGAACTGCGCCAGTCCAGCACGACCATCCGCATCGTCCGCGACGAGATTCCACTGGGGTCGCCGTTCGACGTGCCCTCTGAACGGCCGGCGACCATCCACGGTCCGTTCGTCGATCGCAACGGCCTGTTAGTCCGATTCCTCGAGTTCGAATCGGCGGCGTTTCTTCCCGTGCGCTTCGCGATCGCCATCGCGGGCGGTGGAGGGCCAGCATGGCTGTTCATTCCCGCCACTTCCGAGGCCAGCGCCGATCGCACGGTGTGGACGCTTCCGCCCGGCAGCGTCTGGCTGCAGGCCGAGCAGCTGGTGGCCGGTGCGGCCGGCTTCGCCGGTCTGCGGATCGCCGGCGGCGAGCTTCGCATCGATCAAGCGCCAACGATCTCGCCGCGCGGCGTCATCCTGCCATTGAATGTGGGGTGGTCGCTGTCGCTCTCGCCCGAGCCTCCCGATCCCGGCGATCCCGGCGCCTCCGATGCCGACGCGTTGTCGATCACGTTGCCGACGCGCATCGAGGTGCGATCGGGCGTCGTCAGCTCGATCGAAGGCACCGTCTCGTTCGACGGCTTTGGCTCGCCACTCTCCTTCACGCCGCTGGCCATGGCCCCGCGGATCGATCGCGGGCACGTCTGCTACGGGCTCGACGCGGGAGACCAGCGCTGGACAATTGCCGGCAATCGATCCCGCGCCATTCAGTTCGCCGGTGAGGGTCCCGTCGGCCGGCCGTCTTACGCACTCCCGCTGGTGAACCCCCTGCCGGACGCGCCGTCCGAGGCGCTGCACGGCGGATCGGTGGTGGCGCACGTCGAGGCAGACCCGGCTATCGGATTGACCAGCGTGTTGAGCGGGCAGGGCGGCGGCGTCAGCCACTGGTTCGACGCGACGCTGACCGTCAACGCCCGGCAGCTCGAAATCGATGGTGTCCAGGGCGACTCGCTCGCCCGCTACGATCTCGAGCTCTGGTCGCGTGTCACGACCACCTGTCGCTTTGCCCAGCAAATCCTGCAAAGGTTGCTGTTCCGCAGCAATCGTGACGGGCGCGATGCGGCGGCTTTCATCGGCGGCGGGCAGCTGCGTAACCGCTGGGACATCCCGTGCCGCGCCGACGGCGAGCCCTTCGGTTTCGCGGGTTCGATCGAGCTGTTTGCCCTGCTCGCCGACGCATCGGGCTTCCACGTGCTGTGCCTCGCGGCGGCGCCGCCGACCAACGACATCGCCGGGTTCGCGCTCGAGAACGTTTACCTCAAGGTGCGACCGCCCGGTCGCCTCGCGCTGCTGGCGCACGGCGACAGCGCGCCGCCCGGCCGATCCGGTATCGCCGTGCTCTTCTTCGACGTGGCGTGGGCGCTGCCGACGCTGCCCGATCCGTACGCGTGGAACCTGCAGCATACCGATCTCGGTCCGCCGGCCGAGCGCTCGTTGCGAGCGGTGCTCACCTGGGAGCCCGACCAGCCCGCCGCCATCGCAGCCCACCTCGACGAACCGATCGCCTTTCCGGAACCGCCGATCGAGCAGCCGCGCGACGACGATGAGGCGCGACTGCAAGGGCGGTTCATCAGCTTCCTGGCGGTCGAGCACGAGTCGCTTCGGCTGCTCGATCTGTCGTCGCGGGAACATCTCTTCGGTGTGGCGCTGGAACGATCGGGCGGCCAGACGCCAACGATCGTCGACAACCGGCTGACGATGGCGCTGCGCCAGATGCGTTTGCTGATGCAACCGCAAGTGCAATGGGAGCCGGTGGTCGATCCGCTCGGCGCTGCTGAAGTCGACGCTCAACGGTGGCCCGACACTGGTGGGCGCGCAGTCGGTGAAGCTGGTGCCGGTGTCGCCCGACGCGATCGCGACCGGGATTCTCGACACGATCGCAGCGACCCGCCGCGCGGCGGCGCTCTTCTCGCTGCCGTTCGGTCTGCGAGCGATGGTGCGCCTGAGCCCGCCGGAAGGCGCGCCCGGCCAGCCGCCGCGTCACGGAGTCGAGACCACGCTGCACGAGCCAGCGTTCGGCGCGCTGCAGTCCGCCCGACAGATCCGGCTGCAGGCGACAGGCGCGCCCGACGCGTCGCGGCAGATGCCGGGCACGCTGGTGCAGCTCGCGAACCTGCCCCAAGGCGGGCCTGTCGAAAGCGTTCTGGCGGGGCTCGCGTCCCGGCTCAATCAGGACTTCGCCGAGTCGGTGCCTCTGCACCACGCCGACCTGTCGGGGTACGGTCTCAGCTCGTTCAGCGAGTGGAGCCAGACCGTCGACGACAGCGGCTTCGTCAAGGCGCACTTCCACGTGCTGAGTGGGCGCACCGCGTACGAAGTGATCCAGTTCAAGACGATCTGTTGGCCGAGTCAGGCACGCTTCGTCCGCACCATCACGCTCGAGCGGCACAACTCCGGCAGCGTGAAGCGGATCGACAGCGGCTGGGTGTCGGTGACCCCCGGCCTCTACAACCAGTGGATCGCGTTCGACAAGGGCGTCGTCAAAGGACTGCACAACATCAGGCGGATCAGGATCACTGGCTCGGAAGCCGGCTCGACGTTCGGTCCTCCAGGCCAGCAGGTCACGGTGCAGTCGGTGCTGTTCGACGCCGACGCCGAATTCGAGGACGTCGTGGCGGGCGGCGGCGGCGGGCGCGTGCCGGTGTACGACCAGGTCGGCTACGTGCAGATCAATCCGCCCAATCCTTTTACCGCGCAGGATCTGCGGCGGGTCTTCGAAAAGGTTGGTCCGATCGGAGGACCGGTGAACTGCCGGATCCGCGCCGGCCGGACGGTCGAGATGCAGTTGCTGCACCTGCTGGCCGACCTCGCGCCCACCGATGCCAACGCGCCAGGCTTCGCGGTTGCCGCGCTGGGGTTACCGAAGCTGCCGCGTGCAGGGCAGTGGAGCGCCGTGCGCATCGATCCGGCGACCTTCGAGGCGACACCCATCGATGCGCGGCGCGGCGTCCCGATCGCGCGGCTGGGCGCGGGCGACTATCTGTTTCGCGAAGCCGCCGACGTCCGGCGTGTGCCGAAGACGGCGTACGGCTTCCTGATGTCGACCGACACGAGCCGGGCGCTCTTTCCGCACCCGCGGATCGTCGCGGCCCAGCCTGGCACTCTTGCCTCGGACAATCCGCTGCTCGCCGATCCGTATTCGCTCTGCCAGGCGTCGGGCGCGTTTCCACGGCCGTCCTTCGCGCTGCGCGCAAAGCAGGCGCCGGTCTTCACCGTGGCGGACGACGATCACTGGAAGATCGAGAGTCCCGAATTCACGTTCGACAAGCCGCTCGCCGATCTGCTCAAGGGCGGCGAATGGGCGATGAGCCGTGTCTACGACGACCTCCCACTGCGGCTCAACGTCGACTCCGCCATTCCCGCGCCGTGGGACGTCGCGGTGCCACCCGTCAACCTCGACATCGATATTCCGCCGTTCGGCAAGATCATGACGATCCGCGGGCGCTATGTCGCCGATGCCGCCGGGGTGCCGAAGCTGGACACGCCCGATCTCCTCTTCTCGGGCGCGCTCGACGAACTGAAGAAGACGCTCGATTCCCTGCAGGCGCTGATCAACCTGCCGTTTGAGGTCAACGTGACGGTGACCGCGGCCGGCGCCGGCAGCCTGTCGTTCATCGTCCGCATCCAGCTGCGCTTTCGCATCGCCGAGGGACCAAACGAACGAATCGATATCGGGCTCGGCAAGTTCTACGGCGAGTTCCGCATCGACGGTGAGCTCGAGGCGTCGCCGAGCGGCGTGCGGCGGGGCCGGCTGCTGGCCGAGTTCACCGGCGACCTCCAGCAGGGCGTGCTGCCGCCGCTGCTTTACGCGGGCGGCTTGTTCCGCTTCGCCGTGGAGATTCGAGACACCGGTCGGCCGCTCATCGAGCTGACGTTCGCAGCGGTGATCTCGGTGGGCGGCGATCTGATCAAGGGTCTGCTCGAAGTCGAAGTCACCATCAAGTACGGCTACACGCTGATTCCCGAAACGCTCCAGCCGGGCGTGTTCCTGGGTCTCGAAGTGCGCGCGAAGCTGCTCGGCGGCCTCGTCGGATTCTCGTTCGCCGCCGAGGTGATGGCGCGCATCGCGCGGTCGGGGGACAAGTTCACCGTCACCATCCACGCCCGCATCCGGGTCGTCGCCACCGTCCAGGTCGCGTATTTCTTCGAAGACGACGTCGATTTCGAAACCGAGTTCGAGCAGGATTTGCCGCTCGCGGCGGTCGCCCTGGCGGTGGGCGTGAATCCACTCGCGCTGCAGGCCGCCGGCGCGGTGTTGTAGGAGCAGGTAACGATGGCGATTCGGCTGGCTCGACTGACGCTGCTCGCGTTTCCACAATCGTGGGAAGGCGGCTCGCTTGTGGTGCGGTTTCTGTGTCTGCCCAAGGGCGACCCCGAGGCGGCGCCGGCAGTCGGCCTGCCATCGTTCTCGACGGCGAACCTGATCTTCAACGCCCGGCTGATCGGCTCGCTCGACGAGCTGCCGCTGACGGCGGACTCGACGGCGACGGGACCGCTCGCACTCAAGGAGCCGCCGCTCGACAAGGCCGGGCTCTTCGCGGAGCTGGCCACTCACTTCCGCATCGTTCCGCCGGGCCCCGCGAGGCCGAAGCCGGAGTTCCGCAAGTCGTCGACGAAGAGCTACGAGGCGATCATCGGCAACCGCCAGCGGTCGCCCTACCTCAGTGACGCGGCCGAGTACCAGTGCGCCCTGCATGAAGGCGCCGATCCCGAACCGCCGCCGGCGGAGCCTCCGCCAGACACAGTCACCTGGGGCCGGCTCATCTCGTTCGCGTTGCGCCAACCGGCGCTCGCCACCGCGCTCGGGCTGATGTGCGAGACGACCGTTCCGTTGCCAGCGGATGCGCCCGACCTGTTCGTAAAGGGCGGTTGGCTGTTCATCGATCTCGATCCGGCCAGCGACTATGCGGGCGTGCCGGGACTGGTCGCGAAGTACGCGGCGCGGATTCCACCGCTCGCCGGCGACCGCCCGCTCTTTTCGGCGCTGCTGTTTCCCGTCGCCGACGACGGCGTCACGCCGGTTGCCGACGATGCGTTTCGCGAGGCCGAACTGTACGACAACGGCATGGCGAGGCTGGTGCACGGCAGTCAATCGGAAGAGGGCGACTCGATTCAGCTGGCGTGGGACGACGAGCAGATTGCCGAGTGGTTCAACCGCCAGGTCGATCGCGACGGCGCGGGCAATCTGCCGAGTGATGCGCCGCTGGGAGTCGCCGGTTATCGCGTCGACGTCCGGCGGCAGGGTGATCAGGACTGGAACTCGCTCGTTCGCGTCGAGAGCCGCGGCGATCTCAGCCTCGGCCCGCACCAGCTCGGCGCGTTCGCCGGCGAGTCGGTTGTCGAGGCGATTCCGATTCAGGTCTCGAAGCGACGACCGAGCGAATACTGGATGCCGTCGTACTTCTGCTCGTGGCGAGGCAGCTCGCTGGTGCTGATCGACGAGGACTATCGGCGCCTGCACGAGCATCCCGATCTACAGACACCAGAGTTGGCGCCGCGTCTGCTCAATCGCGACCAGTTGCTCCGGCCGGTCGACGACAAAGCGGTGCCGCTCGAGTACGGCACGACCTACGAGTTCCGCGTCCGCTTCGCCGACCTCACGCGCGGTGGGCCTGCCGCCACCGTGCCGGCGCCCGATCCACCCGGCCACTCGGTGGCCACAGTTCCGTTCCGACGCCGCAAGGCCCCCGGCAGGATTCAGATCCTCGAGCGCCCGTCGGCCGCCGAGCGGCGGGTGACGATCGCGAAGCCGCGGCTCGGCTACCCGGAGCTGCTCTTTGCCGGCGTGCCGTTCGCAGCGCTCGAAGCAGACCTGGCGGCGCGTGCGGCCGATCCGGATCCCGACGGGAAGAGGGCGCGCGAGCTCAGCGCCCCCGATCCCGATGTGCGGTCGGTCGAGATTCAAGTCGACGTTCGGACGCTCGACGGCGACCGTGCGCTGTTCCTTCCGCTCTACACCACGACCCGCCGCTTCGACGGCGATGGCGATCTCTCGATCGATCTCGCGTTCGAGGACCACGCCGTGCTCATGGCGTTCGCCGGCGACCAGCCGGAAGACGGGCCGCTGGTGCTGCCGACCGCGCGCGGTATTCGCCTGACGTTCACGGCGATCGGGCGCGACACGCCGGACTATTTCGCGAGCGACGCCGCGCGCCGCGGCGAGGCGGTCCCGCTCGAATGCCGCGCCGATGCGATCGCCGAGGATCCGGACACGCTCCTGATCGATCCGGACGGCGTTCCGGCGGTTCGGTCCTTCTACTTTCAGCCGCCGCCCGACGACGCGTCGGTTCCGCGGCCGGCCGAGCGGCTGGCCCAGGAAGCGGCGCTCGATCACACGGGGCTGCAGCTGTCGGGCCGCAGCGGACACCGCACGGTGATCGGCTGTTCGGCGGCGCTGCGTCATGCGCTGTCTCCCGATAGCTCGTCGATCCAGATTGCCTCGGGCGCCGATCTGATTCATCGCTGGATCAACATCGTCCAGCTGCGGCTGCAGCGCGACTGGACGTGGGACGGCCTCGACGAGGCCGGCATCGCGGTGACGCGAACGATTCAGCGTCCAGGGCTCGCCGACGTCGTCGAGCTCGTTGGCCTGGTCCGTTTGCCGCACGCCATCGGACCGAAAGCCGTCAGCGGGGCTTCTGCCGACGTGCGCGCGGAGGCGCGCCAATGGACCGATCTGATCTTCTTCGACGCGTTCGATCCGAAGCCGCTGATCTCCCAGCCCCCCGCGGGCCCGCCGCCCGCAGAGCCGCAGCCGGGCGAGCATCCCACGGAGATCACCGTTCGCTACGAGCTGACCGCAACGTTCAAAGGGCCTGCCCCGATCTCGTTCGAGCCCGCGGAGATCCGTTTGCCGGTGACGACTCCGCCGTGGCAGGTGCCGCGGCTGGTGTCGGCTGGCATCGCGCTCTCGCCCTACCAGGCGGCCGCCGACTACTCGTCCACCGAATCGCGCCAGCCGCATGCTGTGGTTCGAGTTTGCGGAGGCGCCGATCGATCCCGACGATGCGTACTTCGTGCGCGTCCTCGCGATGGCGCCGGATCCGATCCTGGCGTCCGGGCAGATTGATGACGTCGTCGAGCCGCCGCTGCCGATCGACCAGGAATGGATGCGGCTGATCACGCCCGGTCAGCCGCGCGACGACAACGGCCTGCGCGCAATGGAGCACATCGCCAGTCCGCCCACTTCGGCCCGGCACTTTCTCGTGCCGCTGCCTGAAGGTTTGAACGAAGCGTCGCTGGAGCTTTTTGGCTTCTTCGTTTACGAGATCCGGCTCGGTCACACAGACAGCCGGTGGTGCACGGCGCAGGGGCGGTTCGGCCCGGCGTTGCGGGTGGCCGGGGTGCAGCATCCGGCGCCGCCGCTGGTGTGCCAGGCGGCCCGTGGAAAGACCGCCGTGCTCGTGCGCGCGCCCTACGCCACGCCGGTGCACGAAGGCCGGAGCGTACGACCGGTCCTGCCGCAAACGCAGATGTGGGGCTTGCTCTACGCGCGCGTGCGCCAGGCCAACGCCGCCGCCTGGCGCAACGTCCTTCTCCAGCGCGTGCAGTTGTTCGCGCCTCGCCTTGGCAACGATCCCGAAGGCGCCGGCGCGCGCGTGCTGTTCGCCGAAGGGTTGTTCCCGATCGACGACGTGCGGCGCGATCTGGCGCAGTTCGGACTGCCCGAGGACGCGCCGCTCACAGCCCTTGCCGCGGAGCTGTTCAAAGAGCCGCTCGAAGAAGATCCGCTGGGTGCGGACCTCGGCAACGGACGCCTGCTCAGGGTGTCGCCGCTCGTGCCGGTGCCGGACGCCTGTTGAAGTAGCGCAGCCCTTCAGGGCTGCCTGCGTGCGTTCGCGCGTCCAGGGCGAACACCTCTGATTGGGCCATCTCCCGCCGCTGTTCGTGGTCCGCGGATGCTGTAACAATGCACCGCGCTTGACCGCTGCGTTCGCGACGGATTTGTTTCCCGCAAGGGTGGCCCGGCCTCGCAGGCCGCCACGAAGCTGTTCTGTTTCGAGGTGCGGTGACCCGGGAGCCGTCCGCCGCTTCGGCAAGACGCTCGCGCTCGCCGTATGGGTCGCGCTGTCGTCGGGTTCCTCGCGAGCGCGGCGCCCGTCCTTCGCAAGGCGGCCGTCGATATCGTGGTCACGTCGCCGACCGCCTGCGAGGTCACGATGACGCTGACCGTCGAAGGCGTTTCGGAGATCGACCATCGGGTCGAGACGTTCGGCGGCGGCCGCGTCGATCTCGTTGATATGCGGGGCGCGCGCCAGGTGGGCGACGTCCGCTCGATCGGCCGCACCCAATCGCTCGTGCTGCGACCCGACCAGGCGACGTACGGCTTCCGCTATCGTGCGAGCCAGCCCGCCAGCTTCGCCGATCGCTGTCCGATCTGGCTGCCGGCCGTGCCGACCGACGGACGCTCCCGGGCGATCAGCATCCGCATTCAACTTCCGCCGGGGTCGACCCGCGGGCGACTCGATGCCGGCATTCGAGTGGACGGGAGCGCATCGGCTCGACCCGGACTCGGTCACCTCCCGGCATTCGTCCGCGTGCCGTACACGGCCGACGGCGAAGCGCCCGGCTGGGGCATCGGGCGGGTGATGGACGCGGTGGCGGTCATCGTGTTCGGCGCCGCCACCGCCGTCTGGGCGTGGCGACGCAGGCGATAGGCGATGGGCTTCGGGTGGAGCTTCTACGGGTTCTTCATCGCCGCGGCGGCGTGGCTGGTGCTGTATTTCGTGTGGGCGTTCGGGGCCGCCGCACGTGACCGGTAGCTCTGTGCTCTTCGACGCGCCGATGCTGGTCGGTGGTGACGGTCGTCTACCTGGGGATGATCCTCGGCGTCTCGATCTGGGGCTACTTTCACCCGAAGACCGAGGAGGAGTTTCTCGCCGCCGGGCGGTCGATCGGCCCGTGGGTCGGCGGCGCGGTGCTGGCGGCGACGCAGATCAGCGCCGGCACGTTCGTCGGCACACTCGGCCGCCACTACCTGACCGGCGTCAGCTGGATCTGGATCTGGTTCGGCGTCTGGACCGGCTGGGTCATCTCGGCGATCTTCGTCGCGCCCAAGCTTCGGCGGTTCGGCGCGCTGACGGTCGCGGACTACGTCGGCAAGCGCTTCGCCAGCGAAGGCGCGCGCACGCTGGCGGCGGCGCTGATCATCCTCACCTACACGATCCTGCTGACCGCCCAGTTCCAGGCGATCGGCGAGATCGCGTCCGCCATCTTCGGCATCGCGCCGCTCGTCGCGATGGTCGCGCTGCTGGCGAGCACCGGCTTCTACACCGCGCTCGGCGGCGTGCGCTCGAGCTCGTACATCGACTTCGTGCAGACGCTGATCATGGTGCTGGCGCTGCTGCTGGCGGTGCCGATCGTCATCTCGCATGCCGGCGGCCTGACGGCGCTCGGCGAATACGTCGGCTCGATCGAGCCCCGCGTCACCGGCTGGTGGTTCACGTGGCGCGAGCTCGTCGCCTTCGGCATCGCGTTCGGCTTGTCGATCGCGGCCGCGCCGTACGAGATGACGCGCTACTATTCGATGCGCGACGTCGCGACGGTGCGCTACGCGATCGGCATCTCGCTGGTGGCGCAAGTCGCTGATCGGCTCGTGCGTGATGATCCTCGGCATCGGCATGCGCGGCATTTTTCCATTTCTGCCGTCGGCCGATCAGGCGTCGAGCATCATGGCGTCCACGGTCATGTCGCCGCTCCTCGGTTCGCTGTTCCTGGTCGCGATGATGTCGGCGATCATGTCGACGGTGAACTCGATCCTGCTCGTCACCGGCGGCGCGTTCGCTCACGACCTCTACAAGCGGCTGGTCAATCCCGAGGCCTCGCAGGCGCGGCTGATCTGGGTGAATCGCCTCTCGATCGTCGTGCTCGGGCTGGTGCCCTTCTGGTTCGCGTCGCTCAAGCTCGCCGACGTCCAGGCGATCGTCATCGAGCAGGCGAAGTTCATCGCCAGCTTCTTCTTCGTGCCAGTGGTGCTCGGGCTGAACTGGCGGCGCGGCACGAAAGAGGGCGCGATCTGGAGCATGGTGGCGGGGTTTCTCGGATGCCTGGTCTGGACGTTCACGTTTCAGCGTGGCTTCGCGTCCCACGGCATCGACGCGGTGGAGGTCGGCGTCGCGCTGAGCGCGTTGACGTTCATCCTGGTCAGCCGGGCCACGCCGCCGACGCCGGCCGAGAATCTGCGGATCTTTTTCGATCAATTGAACCTCGCACCTCGGGAGGCTGACGTGTTCGACGTCTTCACCGATCACGCCCTGGAAGCGGCCGCGCGAGAGGCGATTGGGCTCGACGACCCTCGCGCGCTGCTGGATCGCTTCGTAACGCTGGTCCGCGAGTCCGGCACGGCTGACGAGGAAACCGCCGGGCGCTATATCGTCGAGCGGCTGCAGGCGTTCGGCGTGCCCGTCACGCTCCACACGCCAGACCTCTACATCAGCCTGCCGGAACGCGCCGAGCTGACCGTCGCCGGCGTCGCGGCGCACGCGGTCGATTGCCGCGCGGCCGCCGGCGATGGCGCGATCGACGGGAGACGAGCCGGTCGAAGGCGAGGTGTGCTACGTGCCGTCGCGGTACGCGGCCGGCACCTCGTCGCTCTTCGACATGCCGGATGCGGCGCGCGAGCAGCACACCGGGCGCGGATCCGGTCGCGGGCCGCATCGTCCTCACCGAGGGTTTCTCGATGCCGGGCACGGTGCAGGCGTTCGAACGCCGCGGCGCCCTCGCGCAGATCTACATCCACCCCGGCGAGCGCATTCACGAAGGCATCTGCACGTCGATCTGGGGCGCGCCGACGCTCGAGTCGATCGGCCGCAAGCCGACGACGCCGGTGGTCTGCATCAATCATCCGGACGGCGAGTCGCTCATCGCGGCAGTTCAGCAGGGAGCGGTCCGCGCCTCGGTGCGAACGTGGCTGCGCGAGGGCTGGATGCGCTGCCTGCTTCCGGTCGCCGAGATCCGCGGCCACGAGCGATCCCGACGAGTTCCTGCTCGTGCACGGGCACTACGATTCGTGGTACGAGGGCATCGGCGACAACGCCACCGGCGACGCGGCGCTGCTCGAGCTGGCGCGCGTGCTCTGGACGCTCCGCGATCGGCTGAAGCGCAGCGTTCGAATCGCGTGGTGGCCCGGACACTCGACCGGCCGCTACGCGGGATCGACGTGGTACGCGGACACCTTCGCCGACGAGATCGACGAGCACTGCATCGCCCAGCTCGACATCGATTCGCCCGGCTGCGCCGACGCCACGGCGTACGAGGAAGTCATGTGGATGGCGGAGGCGGATTCGCTGTGCCGGAGCTCGATCCGCGACGCGCTCGGCCTGCCGTCGGAGCGGGTCCGGCCGCTGCGCGCCGGCGACTACTCGTTCAATCAGATCGGCCCCACCGGCCTGTACATGCTGCTGTCGAACATCCCGATCGAGGAACGCAAACGCCGCGGCTACTACGCGGTCGGGGGCTGCGGCGGCAACACCGCGTGGCACACGCCGGACGATCTGATGCCGGTCGCCGACCTGGAGATCCTGCGCCGCGATCTGGCCGTGTATCTGACGACGATCGTCCGAATCGTGAACGCGCCGCTGCACCCGTTCGACTACGCCGCCGCGGTCGAAGAGATCCGGGCGACGGTGGCGCAGTATCAGCAGGCCGCCGGAGGCGAGATCGACTTCGGACCGATTCTCGACTCTCCTGACCCGTCTCGGCGAGGACATCCGCGCCTGGCGGATCCGCGCGGAGGCGCAGATCGAGAGGCGCCGGACGACGCCGACGAGCGGCGGCGCCTCAACGGCGTGCTGCGACGGATCGCGCGACTGCTCGTGCCGCTCAACTACGCGCGCGGCGAGCGATTCGACCACGATCCGGCGCTGAAGTTTGGCGCGGTGCCGCGACTCGAAGCCGCGGCAGCCTGGCCGTCGGCGCCGGCCGAGCTCAAGCCCTTCCTTCAGGTGGGGCTGGTGCGCGAATCGAACAAGGTGCGCGCGATACTCCGTGACGCGCGTCGCGAACTTGGAACGGCGATGGAATCGCCCGCAGTCGTGTAGAGGGCGGATCGATCTGAGGAACTGACCGGCTTTGAAGAGTGGATTCCTACTGGAGATCTGGCGGAGCGAGAGGGATTCGAACCCCCGGAACCCTTTCGAGTTCTGTGCCAAACGGGCCGACGCCGGGCTCTCGATCTACATTGCTTATCCTTCGCGCACGGATGCGTGTGCGACCCGCTATTCGTTTGAGAACGCCGACCGGCTGCTCTACTGGTCGCCCGGTTCGAGGTTATACGGGCACACAGCTCTCGCTTCAGCAGACAATCGCGCGCCGCGCCTGAGATGATCGAACTGAGGCCATTCTGCGGAGCCGTTCGGCGGCTTCATACGGCCACCCGCCCCACCTCGAGCACCTCGTGCGGCATCGCGTATCGCAATCGCCACTCGATAGTGATCGGGCGTTCCTCCGAGTCTCCATCGGGCTCAACCGGCCCGAGATATCGAAAGCCCATCGTGACGCCTGGGCGATCGTCCGTCCGCTCCCGAACGAACAGCAGCGGCGTCACGCCGTGCTCCGCAGGTTTCAGATGCCGCCGTCCCTCGTTCGACTCGCGCGTCGTTCGTTCTTTCGACTGCCAGTGGAACCGCTTCTCGTTGAGCGGGAAGTCACGATAGCGCAGGTGCTTCTTGGTCGTAGCCGCCTTCTCCAGCGTGACGAGCAGCAGATCGAATTTCCGGTCATGGGTCAGCTCAACGCCGGTGTAGTAATCGCGGAAGTTTCCTTCTGCGGTGCGATGATCAAACGCGGCGCTCAGCTCGACACCGAGGTAACGCGCGTGCAGCACAAGCGGGATCTCCGGGGCCAGCGCGTGCGGCACTGGCAGGACGGCGTTCAACTCGCGCAAGACTGGCACCAGACCCGCGATTTCCTCGCGCAGGAGCGCGTGTTCCGCCCACAGCACCTCCGCCCGTGCGTCGGCGGCGATCTCCTTGCCATAGAGCACCACGAACAGCATGCGTGCGAGTCGACGGTCTGGCTCCTCCGCGGGGCGATCGAGGGCGGTCAGCCGCTCCCACACCGCGAGCCGACGCTCGTCGCCGACGTGAATCAGCTTGTGAACATTCTCGAGCGCCTTCCTCTCTTCGTCCCCGACGACTCGCGGATCGAGGCCCGCCGTATGCCGCAACTGCCACCACGACCGATCCTTCCGATACACGTCGTCCAACGCCACATCCGTTTCGTCAAGAAAATCCGCCAGCGACAGCCCAGCGTGCGCAGGCTCGCGGAGCAGTTTCCGGATGCCGCCCTGGTCCGACGGAATCGCGCGCTGCATCTGGGCGAGCACGTCCTCCTGCGCCTGCTCGTCGAACCAAATGATGACATCCTGCCGGCAGCCGCCCGAAGCCTTTCGACACGAACTCAGTCAACTCACGGGGCGTGTGGCCGAGTAGCGAACGTAGCCGTCGATCGAATCGGAACTGGAGGTGCTGACGCCCGGTCAGATCGAACACGACCAGTTCGCCTTGCCACGCGCACGCCGCAGGCCGCGGCCGAACTGCTGGAGGAAGACTGTGGCGCTCTCGGTTGGCCGGAAGAAGAAGAGCGTGTTGACGTTCGGAACGTCGACGCCCTCGTTGTAGATGTCCACCACACACAACACCTGCACCCGGCCGGCGTCCAAGTCGGCACGAGCACTGCGTCGGCTCGCGCTATCGGTCTCGCCCGTGACCACCTGTGTCAAAAAGCCCCGGTCCTTAAAGCGCGAGGCGACCTCCTCAGCGTGGCGAACATTGACACAGAACGCGATGGCGCGGAGCTCCGACGGCCGGCCGATGTATTCGGTAACAGCCTGGACGGCCCGCAGGACGAACACCTCGGCCGCTCCGACGAGTCGTCCTGCAGCTGCTCGGGCACGTAGCGACCGGCCACCCAGGCCACGTCGCGGAGATCGGCGCCTTGCACATCGAGCACGTAATAGCGAAAGGGCACAGAGCATGCGGAATCGCGTTCCAGACGCGAAGATTTCCGACCCAGGGTCGCGGAAAGTGCCGCTCGTAAGCCAGGCCATCGGCCCGCTCCGGGGTCGCTGTGAGACCAACCAGCTCTTTCGGCCGAACCCGCTCGAGCAACGCCTCCCACGAGTTCGCTGCTGCATGATGCGCTTCGTCGAGGATGACGTGATCGAACTGCGGAAGGGTCAATAACCGCGCCTTCGGCCAGGGAATCAACCGAAGCAAACACGTGCCGACCGATGCTGGGTCGTTGACCTTGAACAGCAGCTCGCCAAAGTCGCGTATCTGCAGGACGTTGCGAAACACGCGTCTGGCCTGCTCGAGAATCTCGCGGCGGTGCGCGACATACAGCAGCGTCTCGACCCGTCCCGCCTCCCGCAAGGCGCGGTAATCCATCGCGGCCATCACCGTCTTTCCCGTTCCGGTCGCTGCAACGATCAGGTTCCGATGACGCTCGAAGGTCCGCGCCATCGCAAGCTCTTCCAGGCACAGGCTTTTGAAAATCCTTCGGCTCGACCTCGCGCAGCAGCCAATCATTCCACTCGTCGCGCAACTCGAGCGAGAGCGCACGCCTCAGTCGTGCTGCCGCCGCTTCGCTGCGGTGATCGTATTGTTCGAACTGGTGCGCGTCGGCCCAGTACTGGTCGAAAGTCTCCTGCATCTGCGCGACCAGCGCCGGCTGATCGGACTGCGTGACGCGCACGTTCCATTCCAGTCCTTCGGTCTGCGCGGCGTGCGAGAGATTGGAGGAACCGACGAAGGCTGTCGAGAATCCACTCGCCCGGTGAAAGATCCACGCCTTGGCATGTAGCCGCGTGGTGTTCTCATCGTACGAAATCTTCACTGTTGTATTTGGCAACGACGCCATCCTCTGAATCGCGCTCGCATCCGATGCGCCCATGTACGTTGTCGTCAACACGCGCAGCGCACGGCCGTGCGCATCACAATGTCGCTCGAGCTCCGAACGAAACTTCTCGAAGCCACTGAGCTTGACGAACGCGCACAGGAGATCGATCGAATCTGCGCTATCGAATTCGCTTCGGAGGTGCTCCAGCAGCCGGTCGCCTTCGGCATTCACGATCAGGCTTGAAGCGTGGAGCGAGCCGCGCGGCCGCTCAGGCGCTTGTGCCGGCCTGGCGACGATTGCCGTCAGGCGTTCGGCCTGCAGCCGCAGTTCATCGTCGCGCTCGAACACACGAGGCGCGTGCGTGCGCAACACGGCCAAGAGGGCTTCCGCGAGTGCGATGCCCTTGCCGGAATCTGCTTTCAGTTCCGCCAGTGCGAGCGCGAGCCCATCGCCGAGTAGCGATTCGAGAACCGCCCCAATTGGCTCGCTCGCACTGAGCGCAGTGCGGTGCACGTCGAAGACATCACCGAGTGCCGCCAGTTGGCGATCCAGGCGTGCACTCACGATTTCGTCGTACACGCCAGCTTTCAATTCGGCACGGCGCCAACCTCCCATCGAACCTCCTGGGCGACGAAGTCACTCGAACGTCTGGATCAACCGGACGTGCACAGCCGTCATCGGATGCGCAGCCATCGCCCGACCGAGTCTGTCGTCGGCCGTGATCATCTCTGTCTTGAGTCGGACCGCGAGGGCCAGATACATGGAGTCGTACACGGTTAAGCCCGTGGCAACCGCCAAGGCGTGTGCATCCACCAGTAGACCGCGTGTGGGCACAGTCTCCACGGCGACGGTCGAGATATCTGCGGCCAGTCGCTCGCCTTGCTCGGCGGTCAGCTCGCCGCGCCGAACCTTTTTCCAAATGACATTGCCAACTTCAGGAAACAGCAGGTCTGGCGAGAAATATTCGTGCGGTGCGGACAGCAGCCGACGCGCTGCGTCGCCGTGGATCTCGGGAACGAACCATTTGATCACGACGCTGGCGTCGACGACGTAGAGGCTCACCGCTTATCGCGATCCTCGCGAATCATCCCGGCACTGTCCGACTGGGGTGATTTGCGCAATCGCTTCAGCCACTGTGCCGACAGTCGGCGCGTTTCTGCGAGATTCCGGGTGCTCGCGCGTTGCAGGACGTCGTGGATTTCGGCCTGAAGCGACCGGCCGTGGGCCTTTGCCGCCGCCTTGAGTTGCTTCAGGACATCGTCATCAAGATCGCGCACCAGCACATTCGCCATTCTGGAACTCCCGTATGCCGATGGTATCATAGTGATACTGGCTTGTCGTTGGGCTTACGCCGCCGCGTTGCGTAGCGCAACCACACACGTACGTGTTCCAGGCGCGATTCGGTCGGAATGTCGTGCGCCCAACGACGGGCCGCGCAACGCAAACTCGCCTGTTCGACGCTCAGTTCTTGCGGTACACGTTGAAGCGGAGGCGGCGCTGGCGGTCGTTACGACCGTGGCCGCCGTCACCGACAGGGCGCAGTTCTCCTGTCATGCTGCCGATCAGAGTGAAGCCGACAGGCGGCGGCGTGCCTTCGATCAGGAAGATGATCGTGCCGATCGGCATCGTGCCGGGCTGACCCTGCGGGCCTTGTGGCCCTGTCGCACCTGTGGCACCTGCCGGGCCGACCTGGCCTTGCGGACCAGAGGGTCCGGGAAGACCACTGCGGACCTTGCGGGCCAATCGGACCTTGCGCACCGGTTGGGCCCGGCGGGCCAGCCGAAGCGGTTGGAAATTGAACTCCCACGGTGACTGAGTCTGAAGACGATCGTCCCCACTGATCGATCACGTTCAAAGTCAGAACGTGCACCCCTACCTTCAGCGTCGCATCAAGCGTGGCCGTGTTCGATAAAAGCTTCGTGCCCTCTGTCCACGAATACGACAGGTGAGATCCGACTGCGCTGATGACCTGTCCGACGATGTGCACCCTGGTCGTTCCGAACAGGTCCGCGACGAGTGTCTGGTCCAGGCCTGCGTCCGCACTTGGCGAAGGGGCAGGCGGAATCGGCGCGATGCGCCACAGGTTCGGGCCGTCTCCTACGTACATCCTGCCGGCTGCATCGAACGCCATTCCTGTCGGGCCGATGACAGGTAGATTGGCTTTCCCAGTGAAGTGCGACGCGAAAGGCACGAGCTGACCAGAAGGATCCAGGCGCCAGATAGTATTCGAGAGTGGGTCACTGATGTAGAGCGTGCCAAGCATGTCCACGGTCGTGAACTGCGGGCCGAATGCCGAGGCCGTGCCGAGCGGTGTTGGGGCAGCGCCTGAAAGGTTTGTCCGAAGAATTGTCCCGTGCCCGAACTCGATGAAGTACAGCGTGCCGTCGGGACGCACAGTGGCGCCCCATGGGAAGTAGCGCCCAGACAGAATCGTCGATGTATGTCCTCCCAAATCGGTCGCGGTGATGGTGCCAGGTGAGCTGTTGGTCACGACGAGCAGGCCGTTTGCGAAATCGATGCTGGTTGCGGTCGGAAAGCCGCTCGCGAACGTTGTCAGCGTGCCGCCGGTGACTTCGACGATGTCGCCCGTCGCGGAGGCGGTCACGAAGATGCGACCATCTGGTGTTGCTACAAGATCGGTGGGGTTGGCCAAGCCAGACGCAAACACCTCAAAAACGCCATTGTGTGCGCTTGCGGAAACCCTGAGAACTCGGCCGGCTGCGTAGTCCGTCGCGTAGATGGAGCCGTCGGGTCCGACGATTAGACCGTCCACAGCGGTAGCGCCGGTCGCTACAAGTTCGACTGTGTATCCCGGAATCACGACGACCGGAGCCGCTGCGGCCACCGAGCCGAGGAACAAGATCCCGAACACTGCAGCCGCCAGCATTTTGACTGCGGGGCGTAGCTGATCGACGAGCACCCTATTATTTGCAAGAACGCGAGGCGTTCCATCCATTGAGCCGATCGCTTGCCTTGATGTACGCCCGACCGCCAGTTGCAAAAGACCACACCTCAAAACTGCCTCCTCCGACCTGGGTTCGCGCAGAGAGCCCCGCATCGCCGGGTATTCGGGAGCAACAACTTGACCAGATGCGCTCCTTCTTCAATCAGGAGCAAAATCGACACGGGAAGGGTCAGACTAGAGAGGTTGGACCTCGATATGTCGCTAACGGGGCGACTTTGGTCCTTTCTGGTGGCCAAGTACCGGTTCTCCGCAACACCCTGCGCAGTTTGGCATGTCAGGCTGCCCGCTTATTCCCCGCTGACCGTCACCACGGCAGGGGCGCGCGCGGACACTTTGCCCACGGTCGACCAAGCCGCCGAGCGTCTCGGCGTTCCATCACGGCGGCGACGGGGAGATGAACGATTGGTGGAAGGCGTGGGGGGCAGCGTGCAAGCTCGCGGGACTGCCAGGCAAACGGCTGCACGACTGCCGGCGCACGGCAGCGCGCAACTTGATCCGCAGCGGCACGCCGGAGCGCGTGGCGATGCAGCTCACCGGTCACAAGACGCGATCGGTGTTCGATCGCTACAACATCGTGAGCGAGAGCGATCTCAGAGCCGGCGTCGATCGACTCGCGGCGTACGTGAAGAAGCTACCGAAAGAAACGACCGTCGAGCCGATGAAGAAGGCGGGAAAGCGCGAGGGTAAAAATGACACGGACAAAAAGCGGACAATCACGAAAACGTCGGCGTTAGCCTGCCCCCGCTCCACGCTGCTAAAATCGACGATTTTCCTAAAGATTTGGCGGAGGGAGAGGGATTCGAACCCCCGGAACCGTTTCCGGTTCAGTGGTTTTCAAGACCACCGCCATCGACCACTCGGCCATCCCTCCGCGTACGACCGCCCGGATCGCGCTGCCGACGATAGCATAGGGTCGCGCCGATGGCACGACACTGACGTCGAGAAGCTCGGGCCTGATCGAGCAGGTGCTGGTTTTCGATCGCAAATAGGATCCGCGCGTGGAGCGGCCCCGGCGACGTCATCATGCGGGCTGCGTCGCGCCAACGCCTTTTCGCCACCGTGTCTGCGCCGGTCATGGCTCGCATTTGAACTGCCGCCAGGCGCGTGACGCAAAGGGATTCGAACCGGCCGTCTGAATCGTCAACTGAGCACGATGATTCGCCGTCGCAACGCGCAAAACGGCTGTTCCGCGCGCGCGGTTGGTTTGCGGCACGCCCTCGGCGGCGTCGAGCAGCCGGAACAACGAACAGATTCCTCGAACTGCTTCGAATCGGTTCCGCGGCGCGGTAGTCGAACGCGGCGAGATTCTCGCGGCGCCGGTCCATGACGGCTGATGCTCGACCTCCTCGCCCGATCCGGCTTCGATCGGCTGGCCGTTGAAGCCGAACTCGAGCACGTAGTGGCTGGGTCCACGTCGACAGCTTGACTGCCGTTGCCATCGGCAGCGGCATTCTCTCGCCTGACGGGAAGAACATCCTGCGGATCTCCGAGGCGCGGTCGACTGCGGCATCATCTCCGGCGGCGCATTGATGCCGGCGCGCAGAATCCGGCGCGTCGGCGCATCCGCGCGCAGAGCTTCGGCGGCTCCAGCAGCGGCGTCATTCGCTCGGCGAAGAACTTCTCGATCACCCCGTCGTAGCCGACACGCGGCCGAAGTCCGCCGGCTGGATCTCGGTCCAGTCCCGACGGATACCGTCCCTCGAGCGTCACGCGGCACGGCAGCTCGACTTCGCTGATATAGCCCTTGAGCAGCGAGCTGTTTCGGCTTCAGCCGAGGACGCAGCCGAACGCGACGCTGGCCTTGGCGCCGCAACTCCGAGGACGCCGGGGCTATGGCGCCAGACAACGAGCCGTTCCAACTCCACGACGGTCTGCGTCGTCGTGCCGCCGGGAGGCGGCGTGGCACAACCGGGGCGAAACTCTGGCCAAGAAGGCCGACGGCAATCACGGCCGACACCGAATCCGATTGTCAGACGGAAGATGAAGTCCGGCAGCACCACTTGATGCGCCAGCCGCGAGATCGTCGGGGGCACGCGCGTCACTGGCAGCCGTGCCAATCGCGCTCGCACCGGCTTCTCGCACCCAGCGCAGCTCGTCGCCCAGATCCTTGGCGGTCTGACCGTTCCGCGGGAACCTTGGCGAGGCACTTGCGAACCATCCGGCGATCGCCGGCGCGCGACTTCCGTTCGGCCTGCGACGTGCCGCTCCATGATCGCGGCATCAGGCTGCCTGCGGCGTCCCCTCGAACGCTCCGGCCGGTGAGCACTCGTAGAGCACGGCGCCGAACGCGAAGATGTCGCTCTTGGGATCGCCTTCGTGTCCCTCGAGCTGCTCAGGGCTCATGTAGTGGAGCGTGCCGACGAAGGTCCGGCCTTGGTCAACGGTGTCGGCTGCGTGCTCGTCTGCGCATCGGGCGGCGCGCCGGCCAGCGCACTGCGGGCGCAGTTTGGCGACGCCGAAATCAGGAGCTTGACTCCCGACTTCGTGAGCATGATTTCGCGGGCTTCAAATCCCGATGAGTGATGCCCGCATGATGCGCGGCATGAGCGCATCAGGATCTCGATGCCGATCTTGAGCACCGATGAGCGCCAGCGCCCCTCTGCAGGCGCACGACGAGCATTTGCCTTCGAGATACGGCATCACGAGATACGTCGTACCCTCGTGCTGCCGATGCGGCAGGCAGATGTGCGGATGAGTCGAACTTCGAGACGATGGCGCCTCGGCAGATCGAAGCGCTCGAACTCCGCGATCGACGGCCAGCGTCAGGTGAGAAACATATGGCCACGGACGCTTCGTGTGGGTGGCGATCGCCTTATAGATCTCCCCCATCCCGCCGGCGCCGACCAGCGACACGATCTCGTAGGGGCCGAGACGCGCACGAGGATCAAGGGCCACAGCGTTGCTCGAGGCGGATTATAGCGCTGTGGTTTTGCCAGCGTTTTCGCGTGGCAACGAAAGCACCTTCACGTTACGTTTTCGCAACCGTTCGCGCAGAACCGACATCGGCTACCGGCGCGAGTTCCGATAAAGGCCGCGCGCGATCCAAAATCACGGGCATCGCGATCGACATGCTGGTTCCTGCTGTCCGTTCCCGTCCGACAGATTCACGCCCGCCGGACGTGCGCGATATTTCGCCATCGGAGGCGCGATTTCGGCATCTCGATTGCCACCGCTAGTCGCCATCATGGACGTTCTGAAACGCTTCAACGGCAAGTTCAACCTTCTCGGCCGGATCTCACTGACCCTCGCGGTCGGGGTCCTGGCGATCGTCAGCCTCTACCTGGTGTCGGGCACGGTCAAGGCCGTCGAAGACATCAACCTGACGGACGACACGCTCGCGGAGTTGTCGCAGTTCGTCGCAGAAGGACACGCGTCGATCCGGCGCATCATGGCGACGCCGGGATCGTCGGCCGACGCGGCACTGGTGGGCTTCGAGAAAGCCGTCGAGCGCCGCATCGCGCGGCTGCGCGCGTTGAACGAGCTGGTCGAGAAGCGCGCTGGCGCGTACGTGTGGACCGAGGCGGTCGGCACCAACGTCGACGTGCAGCAGCTGGAACAGGAAGGCCGCGCCTACGTGACCGCCGGCGCCGCGGCGCCGTCGACCGGCTCGGAAGAGTCGGCGATGGGGCTCCACCTCTTCGACCTGCGCGCGAAGAAGCTGATGGTCACGGTGTCGGCGATGCGCGACCGCGTCGAAATGGCGCGGACGCAGGCGCTCGGCGTGGCGCAGGAGATCATGACGCTGTCGTCGGGATTCGGCGCGCTGCTGATCGCGTATCTGATCTGGTACCCGGTGTTGAACCGGAAGCCGCAGCCCGAGCTCCAGTAAAAGCGAGGCGTCCGGCCGAGGAATGGTCCGGCTGAAGCCGGACACGACATTCGCTACATCCTTGTCGGATTCGCACGCGTTGCGCGCTCGCGCGTGACAGCGCGTTGCAAACTATTCCCTGCAAGCGGCGCCTCGACATCTCCCGGCCTCCAGTAGTATCGGTCGCGAACTCTCCCCGACCGACAACCTGGAGGCTCCAATGCGCGCAACACTCTCCGTCCTCACGCTGGCGGCCCTGATGGCGCTGCCGATCGCCGCGGCCGCCCAAGTCAACACCGCCACCATCAACGGCATCGTCAGCGACGAATCGAAAGCCATCCTTCCGGGCGCGACCGTGACTGCCAGCGACCTGGCGACCGGCCGCAAGTACGTCGGCGTCAGCGACGAGCGTGGCGCCTACAAGATCTCGGTACCGCCGGGCACGTATCAGGTGCAGGCCGAGCTCTCCGGCTTCGGCAACGCGGAGGTGCCGAAGGTGGAGCTCCTCGTCGGCCAGAACGCGTCGATCGCGTTCACGCTGAAGATCTCGTCGCTGGCGGAAACGCTGACCGTCACCGGCGAAGCGCCGCTCGTGGATCTCACCTCGACGCAGGTCGCCGGCAACGTCGACCGCCGCCAGATGGAGGCGATGCCGCTGCAGGGGCGCAACTGGCTCGAGCTCTCGATGCTCGTGAAGGGCATCACCGCCAACAATGTCACCAACTCGCCGGGCGTCAGCCAGAACGAGTCGTTCAACCTCAACCTCGACGGCCAGCAAATCAAGCAGAACGTGCTCTCGTCCGGCAGCGGCGAGCCGCGGTTTTCACGCGAGGCGATCGCCGAATTCCAGATCGTCACGAACCTGTTCGACATCACCCAGGGCCGATCGACCGGCGTCCAGGTGCAGGCGATCTCGAAGTCGGGCACGAACAGCATGTCCGGCGCGGCCTATGGCTACTTCCGCGACGACAAGTTCAACGCGGCTGACCCGGTGGCGCTGACCGTACTGCCATACGAAAACCAGCAGACCGGCTTCGCGCTCGGCGGGCCGATCGTCAAGGACCGTCTCCACTGGTTCTTCACCTACGAACACGAGAACAACCCGGCGACCGTCTTCTCGCAGCCGCCGCAGCTCGGCGGCCCGAGCTTCACGGTCGCGAGCCCGACGACGCAGAACAGCTATCTGGGCCGCGGCGACCTGCAGATCTCGCCGCGCGACACGCTGTCGATGCGCGGCTCGCACTGGCAGCTGGAGAATCCGTTTTCGCTCTCGGGCCAGACCTATCCCTCGCTCGCGAGCATCCTGTCGCCGCGATCGACCAACGCCGCGGTGACCTGGTCGCGCGTTTTCACCAACAACCGCGTCGGCCAGCTGCTCGTCGCCTACAACCACTTCCTGTCGTCGACGATGCCGCAGCCTGGCGTCTTCGGCCAGCCGCAGTACGACTTTCCAGGCGCGACGATGGGCGCGCCGTTCAACTATCCGAGCATCGAGGGGACCAACACCTATCAGTTCCGCTACAACCAGACCTGGACGCACGACAAGCACGAGTTCAAGTTCGGCGGCGAGTACCTCAAGGCGCACGATTCCGGCACCGCCTACTACTCCGCGTTCGGCAGGATGACGTTCCTCTCGCTGCCCTCGCCGGCGGAGATGGCGCGGCGCTTCCCGATCGATCAATGGGACAACCCGGCGGCGTGGGACCTCAACGGCCTCGACGGGATCGTGCAGCGATTCGACCTCAACTCGGACGCCGGCGCCGGCGACATCCCGTCGTGGAACTACGACGTGCCCCGCCCCACCTACGCGCTGTGGTTCGGCGACGTCTGGCGCCTCAACTCGAAGCTGACGGTGAACTACGGCCTGCGCTGGGACGACGACTGGGGCGCGGCGGCGCCTCCGGGAATCACCGAGAACTCGATCCCGATCAACAACGGCTTCACGAGCGGCGACTTCGGCTTCGTCCAGGACATCTACGATCACAAGAACTTCGCGCCGCGAGGCGGCTTCAGCTACAACGTCGGCGGCAAGAACGACTTCGTGATTCGCGGCGGCACCGGCTTGTACTACGCGACGCCCGTCTCGAACGTCACCTACAGCCAGCAGCTCTACAACCGCTTCACCTTCTCGACCTTCAACAACGACGGCCGTCCGGGCTTTGCGACCGACCCGACCCGCGGCGTCACCGCCGACGACATCCTGAGCGGCGTCGTGCCGCTGCCGCCGCAGACGACGCGAATCCTCTCGCCCGATTTCAAGATGCCGTACACCTGGCAGTACAGCGTCGGCTTCCAGAAGCAGCTCGGCTCGGTGATGGCGTTCGAATCCGATCTCGCCGGATGGGACTGGTATCGCGACACCCGCAGCCACGATCCCAACCTGTTCTACGACCCGGCGACCGGCTACAACGTCAACCCGAACACGCGCCGCCCGAACCCGCAGTACGGGCAGATCTCGTACTTCACGAGCAATGGCCGCCGCGACTACCTGGCGCTGTCGAGCGGCTTCACGCGGCGCCTGCAGCACAACTTCCAGGGCGGCATCACGCACACCGTGATGTTCTACATGCACGACGACGGAACGATCGGCTACTCGAGCAGCGCCGCCAACAACGACTTCACGGCGCCGGGCAGCGAATGGGCGCGCTCGTCCGACTTCCAGCGCAACACGGTGCGGGCGTGGGCGCTGTATCAGCTGCCGCACGGCCTGTCGGTGAGCGGCGCCTACTTCTACGGCTCCGGCAACTACTTCGCGTCGACGGTGTCGGGCACACCGTACGGGAAGCCAGGGACGAACCGGTTGAACATCGGCGCGCCAATCACGGTCATTCCGAGCGCGGTCGATCGCTTCGACGGCCCGGCGATCATCGGCACCGGCGTCGTCGCGCCGAGAAACGCACTGCACGGGACGCCGCTGCACAAGGTCGACCTGCGCATCCAGCAGCAGATCAGACTCGGCGGCAGGGCGCGGCTGGCGCTGACCGGCGAGATCTTCAACGTCTTCAACCACGACAACTTCGGCTCGTTCGTGACGATCATCAACAACGCCAGCTTCGGCCAGCCGCGCCAGAACCTCGGCAACGCGTACGTGCCGCGGTCGGGTCAGCTCGGCTTCCGCTTCTCGTTCTGACGGGGGTGATGCCGTGACGCCGAGTCGATTAGCCACCACGGTTTCGGCGGCCATCGTGGCCGCCGGCGCCTTCGCGATCGTTGTTCATGGCCAGGGCGCGGCGCAGCGGCCGCGTCTTGAACGTGCCCTGCTCGATGCGATTCCTCTCCGGCTCATCGGTCCGAGCGCGCCCTCGGGACGCGTCTGGGACGTGGTCGGCGTGCCCGGCCAGCCGAAGACGTTCTATGCCTGCACCGCCGAGGGCGGCGTGTGGCGGACGACGAACCACGGCGTCACGATGCAGCCGATCTTCGACGAGGAGAACGCGGCGGTCTGCGGAGCGGTGGCAATCGCGCCGTCCGATCCGAACGTCATCTGGGTCGGCTCGGGCGAGCCGGCCGCGCGCCAGTCGAACGGGCTCGGCTACGGCATCTACAAGTCGGTGGACGGCGGCAAGAAATGGTCGTTCCTCGGCCTCGAGAAGACCGAACAGATTGGCGCGATTGCGATCCACCCGCGCGATCCGCAGACGGTCTTCGTCGCGGCGATGGGCCATCTATGGGGACGGAATGTCGAGCGCGGCGTCTTCAAGACGACCGACGGCGGCAGCACCTGGCGCAAGGTCCTCTACGTCGACGACATGACGGGCTCCATCGACGTCGCAATCGACCCGCACGATGCGAATGTCCTCTACGCCACGACGTGGCAACGCCTGCGCTCGGCCGGAGCCGAGATGCGCGAGTCGGGCCCCGGCAGCGGTATCTTCAAGAGCACGGATGGCGGCGAGCGCTGGACGCGGCTGACGAGCGGGCTGCCGAATGAGCCGCTGAGCAAGATCACGCTGGCCGTGGCGAAGAAAACGCCCGGGCTCGTCTACGCGTACATCCTCTCGGGCGAGCCGCGGCGTGGCGGGCGCACGAGCGACGTCGGCGGTATCTTCCGCTCCGAGGACGCCGGCGCCACGTGGCGGCGAGTCAGCCCCAAGCTCGCGTCCCGCACGTACTACACCCACATCAAGGTCGATCCGTCCAACGATCGCCGGCTCTTCATCCTCGACCTCGAGCTGTGGCGATCAGACGATGGCGGCGCGAACTGGGTGAAGCACAACATGAAGAACGTGCACTTCGATCTTCATGGGTTGTGGATCGATCCCGGCGATCCCGATCATCTGGTCCTGGCTGGGGATGCGGGCGTGAACGTGTCGTTCGACAACGGCGCAAGCTGGCTCCAGACGGTGATGCCGCTCGGCCAGTTCTACGATCTCGACGTCGATATGCAGGAGCCGTACAGGGTCTACGGCGGCATGCAGGACACGGCGTCGTGGAGCGGACCGAGCCGGACCTACGACAACGACGGCATCACCGACCACGACTGGATCAAGCTGCGCTCGGTCGGCGACGGGATGGCGATCCATCCTCATCCGCGCGATCCGGCAATCGTCTACATGGCGCAGAACAACGGCAACCTGTCGCGGCTCGACATGCGCACGTGGACGCGAACCGAGCTGCAGCCCGATCCCGCGATGGCCGCCAAGCTCGGGCTCCACGAATTCCGCTGGGACTGGTCGCCGCCCTTCATCGTGGCGTCGCAGGATCCGAACGTCCTGTATGTCGGCGGCAACTACGTCTTCCGCTGCCAGATCGGCGGCGCGCTGCCGAACGGCGAAGTCGAGCATACGTGCAGCGTCATCAGTCCCGATCTGACGGCGCAGCAGGACAAGCCGTTTCCGCCGGTCGGCGAAGGACATCACAGCTACGGCGCGCTGTTCTCGCTGGCGCAGTCACCGGTGGATGCCGCGGTATTGTGGGCAGGCGCTGACGATGGGCCGATTCATGTGTCGCGAGATGGCGGCCAGCGGTGGACCCGCGTCGATGGCAGCCTGCCGGCCGGATCGTACAAGAACGGGTTCGTCTCGAAGATCGAGCCATCGCGCAAGAACGCCGGCACGGCGTACGTCGCCTACGACCTCCACTACAACGACGATCCGAAGCCGTACCTGTTCAAGACGACCGACTTCGGCGCCACGCTGGACGACGATCACCAACGACCTGCCGGCATGGGGCACGACGTACGTGATTCGAGAGGACCCGCACAACGAGCGCGTGCTCTATGTCGGTACGGAGTCGGGCTTGTTCGTATCGATTGACGGCGGCGGCCACTGGGTGCGATGGAAAGGGACGCTGCCGCACACGGCGGTGCGCTCGCTCGTCGTGCACCCGCGCGACAGGGAGATTGTCGTCGGCACGTTCGGCCGGTCGATCTGGGTGGGCGATGTCTCGGTGATCGAGCAGCTCGAGACGGCGATGAGCCAGTCGACCTACATGTTCGAGGTGAAGCCGGCGATCGCGCACAACATCCGCTATCGCTACGGCACGGCGGTCGAGGAGATCAACGGCGACCTGTTCTTCCGCGCTCCCAACCCGCCCTACGGCGCCACGATTTCGTACCGGCTGGCGAACGCGGCGGGCGGCGATGCCAAGGTGACGATCACCGATGCCAGCGGGAAGGTCGTTCGCAGTCTGACCGGGCCCGGCACCGCCGGGCTGCATCACGTCCAGTGGGATCTCGAAACCGACGAAGCGAAGGCTCAGGGGACGCAGGGCTTCGGGCCGGGACGCGATCGCACGGCCGTGACGCTTTCGGAGCGGCAGCGCCGCCGGCGCGTGACGCCGGCGACCTACACGGCGACGCTCGAGATCGGATCGACGCGGCTGACGCGGCCCGTGGTCGTGCGCGCCGAGGCCGGGCTCAGGCCGGAGGGCGGAAGCTCCGCAGCGCGGCCGTAACGGGGTACGTAGGCCGGGGCTTCAGCCCCGGCGCGCCTTCAGCCCCGGCGCGGCGGCCCGGCGCGGCTAAAGCCGCGCCCTACGAGCGATTGTCCGGCGCGATGCGCTCGCAGCCGCCCATGAACGGGCGCAGCGCGTCGGGGATGACGACCGATCCGTCCTTCTGCTGATAGTTCTCCAGGATCGCGATCCACGTGCGTCCCACCGCCAGCCCGGATCCGTTCAGCGCGTGGACGAAGTCTGCCTTCCCGGTTCCGCCGCCACGGAACTTGATGTTCGCGCGGCGCGCCTGAAACGCCTCGGTGTTGCTGCACGAGGAAATCTCGCGATACGTCTTCTGGCTCGGCAGCCACACTTCGATGTCGTAGGTCTTGGCGGCGGCAAACCCCATGTCGCCGGTGCACAGCAGCATGGTGCGGTACGGCAGCTCCAGCTGCTTCAGGATGTCTTCCGCGTCAGCGGTCAGCGACTCCAGTTCGTCGTACGACTGCTCGGGCCTCGTCAGCTTCACCAGCTCCACCTTATCGAACTGGTGCTGGCGAATGAGACCGCGCACGTCCTGGCCGTACGAGCCCGGCCTCGCTGCGGAAGCACGGCGTGTACGCGGTATACCGAATCGGCAGCTCGCGGCCGTCGAGAATCTCGCCGCGGTGGATGTTGGTGAGCGGCACTTCCGCGGTCGGGATGAGATAGAGATCCCACTCGCCGGCGATCTTGAACAAGTCCTGCTCGAACTTCGGCAGCTGGCCGGTGCCCTGCAGCGTCGCGCTGTTGGCGAGGAACGGCGGCTCGACCTCGCGATAGCCGGCGCGGGTGTGGCGCTCGAGCATGAAGTTGATGAGCGCGCGCGACAGCCGCGCGCCGGCTCCGCTCAAGATCGAGAAGCGCGCCCCGGCGATCTTCGTCGCACGTTCGAAGTCGAGGATGCCGAGTGCGGGGCCGAGATCCCAATGGGCCGCCGGAACGAAGTCGAACTCGCGCGGCTCGCCGACGCGGCGCACCTCGACGTTCTCGGCCGCGCTCTTCCCCACCGGCACGCTGGCGTGCGGCAGATTCGGCAGCTGGAGCAGCGCCACCGACAATTGATGATCGACCGAGTCGACCTGGAATCCGAGCTGCTTGATCTGCTGCGCCCGCAAGCGGTTGGCTTCCTGAATCGGCCCGGTGTCCTTCCCCTGCCGCTTCGCGCGCGCGATCTCGTCGCCCGACGTGTTCTGCTCCCGCTTGAGTCCTTCGAGCTCGGGGATGAGACGCCGCCGCGCCGTCTGGAGCGTCGCGATGTCCTCGAGCGCCTTGTCCGGATCGATGCCGCGGTTCTTGAGGCCGGTGCGAACCTCTTCGATGTGGTCGCGGATGTACGCGGGGTCGAGCATGTTACCTCGGTCGCCCATTGTACGTTACGATTCCGACGTGCCATCCGTTCGCAAGGCCGTGTTTCCTGCCGCTGGCCTCGGCACCCGATTCCTTCCCGCGACCAAAGCGCAACCGAAAGAAATGCTGCCGCTCGTCGACAAGCCGATCATCCAGTACGGCGTCGAGGAGGCGGTCGCGTCGGGCATCGACAACATCCTGCTCGTCACCGGCCGGGGCAAGAACGCGATCGAGGATCACTTCGACGTGTCGGTGGAGCTCGAGACGTTCCTCGAGGCGCGGGGCAAGCGCGATCAGCTGGACGAGGTCCGCAAGATCTCGAACCTGATCAACTTCGCGTACGTGCGCCAGGGCGAACCGCTCGGCCTCGGGCATGCGGTGCTGGTCACGCGCGAGCTGGTCGGCGATGAACCGTTCGCGGTCATCCTCGGCGACGACGTGATCGATGCGGATCCGCCGGCGATGAAGCAGCTGATCGACGTCTTCGATCGGCTGGGCGGCCCGGTGATCGCCGTCGAGCGCGTGCCGCGCGACGAGATCTCGAGCTACGGCGTGATCGCGATCGAGCCGAACACGTCGCTCGGCGAGGGCGTCTATCAGGTGCGCGATCTGGTCGAGAAGCCGCCAAAGGAAGAGGCGCCCTCGGACCTGGCGATCATCGGGCGCTACGTGCTGACGCCCGATATCTTCCCGGTCCTGGAGCAGATCAAGAGCGATCGCACGGGCGAAATCCAGCTGACCAACGGCCTGCGCGAGCTGGTGAAGTCGCGGCCGATCTACGCGTGCGAAGTGAAGGGCGTCCGCCACGACACCGGGAACAAGCTCGGATTCCTGAAGGCGGTGGTCTACTTCGCGCTGCGGCGGCCGGATCTCGCGGACAAGTTCTCGGCCTACCTCGCGGCGCTCGATCTCAAGGCGCCGGTCGGCAAACCGTAGGGCGCGGCTTCAGCCCGCCTTCCGGCGGCCCTGAAGGGCCGCCCTACGTGCCGGTCTTGGGCGATGCTCGAAGACGACGAATCCTTCGAGCCTGACGAAGACGAGGTCGACGGCGTCGACGCGCTCTTCTCGGACGCCGCCGGCGTCGCAGCCTTCTCGCCTTTCTCGGCCTTGCCCGCGCTGCTGTCGCTGGTCGTGGCCTTCTCGGCCGACCCGCCGTCGGACTTCTCGGACTTGTCGGTTCCGCCCTGATCTTTCTTCGGGTAGTCGGTGATGTAGAAGCCGCTGCCCTTGAACTGGAACGCGGGCGACGAGATCAGCTTGCGCACGACGCCGCCGCAGACCGGGCAGATATCCACCAGCGGATCCGAAAACTTCTGAATCTTCTCGAAGCGGTGTCCGCACGCTTCGCACTGGTATTCGTAAAGAGGCATCCTGACCTATTCGAGCAGATCGCCGCTGTCGTCGCCCAGCATCAGCTGACGATGGAGCCAGAAGGGCGCGGTGCCCTGGCTGAGCAGCGTGTCGTGGAACGTGCGCAGTGAAAACGCCTTGCCCTGCTGTGCCTTGACGTCCTGCCGCAGCTTCAGCAGCATCAGCTTGCCGACCGTGTAGACCAGGTAGGTCGGATCGAAGGCGCCGCGCTCGGCCTCGCGCCGCGCGCTGCTCTCCTCCATGAACGCTTCCTCGCGGAAATAGCGCACGCCCTGCTCCACCGACATGTCCTCCGCGTGCAGGCGGATGCAGACGATGAAGCGGACCAGGCGGATCAGGGCCTCGGCGAGCTGTCCGAGCTTGATCGAGTGATCCTGGCGGCCGAAGCCGGCCTCCATCATCATCTGCTCGCAGTAGTGCGCCCAGCCTTCGACGAACGACGCCGGCGCGAACAGGATCGACTTGCGCGCTTTCGACTCGACGCGACGCAGGTGCTGATAGTGGAGGAAGTGCCCCGGGTAAACCTCGTGGATCGAGATCGACCACAGCGTCGGGAAGTTGTAGTCGCGCAGGTGCTCGTCCTGGCGCGCGGCCGGCCACGACGGATCGACGTCGGTGAGGTAGTAGTAGGCGCGCGTGGCCTTCGGCTCGAACGGCCCCGGCGTCCACATGCTGGCGAACGACCAGCGATAGAAGTCGGGCGTCGGCGCGACGGTGACGGCTTCGCCCTGCGGGATGGTGATGATCGACTGGCGCTCGAGGAACGTCGCCAGCTCGTCGAGCTGCTCGCGGCCGACGCGCACGAGCTCCCCCGGCGCCGGGTGTTCCGCCTTCATCTTCGCCCACACCGCCAGCGGATCGCCGCCGTTGAAGCGGCCGGCGTGCGAGCGGAAGGCTTCCTGCGTTTCGTGCAGCTCGCGGGTGGCGATCGCCAGCAGGCGATCGACGGGAACCGAGATCCCCTCTTCGAGGCGCAGCTTCTGCTCGAACTTGTCGCGTCCGAGCCGGAACGACGCGCGCGCTTTCGGCGCGGCTTCCGTCTCGAGGTACTGCACGTAGGAGCCGACCGCATGCGACGCCTCGGCCTGCGCGTCGGCGAGATCGCCGAGCAGGTGGAGGTCGTCGACGTCCTTGAAGGCGCGCGGCAGATCCTCGTCGATGAACTTCAGCGCCCCCCGCATCGTCTCGATACCGACCTTGACGTAGATGCCGGGCGGGTCCTTGATGTTGTCGCGGGCAGCCTGGATGACGCGCGGCGTCTGGCGCAGCTTGGACAGCACCCGGCGCGCGCGCTCGGGCGCCGACGCGTGCGCAAACAGCGTCTGCCCGGCAAGGCTGGTCGCGAGCAGGTCCGAATAGAACTGCGGGTTGCGCTCCCAGGTGCGCACCGCCTCGAGCTCGAACATCCGCCCCTGCAGGTGCGCGGTGAGCATCCGGTGCTCGAGCCGCTCGGTCCGGGTCAGCGCTTCGAGATTGATTTCATCGAGACGTCGCAGGTATCCCGAGAGGGCGTGGGCTTCGCTGTCGATCCCCTGCCGGCTGACGTCCTCGAGCAGATCGTCGTGCGAGTGCACGCCATCCAGCGTCGCGTGCGTCGGATGGGTCTCGTGAAGATAGCCAAGCAGATCGTCGACGAAGTGGGGTAGGGGCTCGGAAGCTATCATCGTTTCGGCGCGTGAGTCCGGTCAGTCCCGGACGAGCTGGATCCACCAACACAGATCCGTCAATGGTACAATAAACGCCGCCCCTTACATGGCCGGCACGCTGTTCGTGGTCGCCACGCCCATCGGCAACCTCGAAGACATCACCGTGCGGGCGCTGCGGATCCTGCGAGAGGTCGCCCTCATCGCAGCCGAAGACACCCGCCGGACAGCCCACTTGCTGGCGCGGCACGCCATCACCACGCCAACAACGAGCCTGCACGAGCACAACGAATCGACGAAGTCGGCGTCGCTTGTCGCGCGCCTCCAGCGCGGCGACAGCGTTGCCCTGGTTTCGGATGCCGGAACGCCAACCGTGTCCGACCCGGGCGCCGAGCTCATCCGCGATGCGATCGCGGCCGGCATCCGCGTCGAGCCGATTCCGGGCCCGAGCGCGGTGCTGGCAGTTCTGGCTGCATCAGGCTTGCCGACCGAGACATTCGCGTTCATGGGGTTTCCGCCAACTCGGTCAAAAGACAAAACAAGAGTGGTTTGACCGCCTGCGGAGCCTTGGCGGGACCGTCGTGTTTTTCGAGGCGCCACATCGAATCCGCGAGACTCTAGTTGAGCTTCAACAAGCGGTCGGCGATTGTCCTGTCGCCGTTGGACGCGAGCTGACGAAGCTCCACGAAGAATTGGTCAGAGGACATATTTCAGAGGTCCTGGAGCGCCTGAGGAGTGACAAGGGCGAGTTCACAGTAGCGGTATCAATTGGTCTAACAACAGAAAATGCCAATCGCCAGCGGCCGACGGCTGCAACTGTGGCCACTGAACTTGGTGAAATGACCGTAATTAAGGGTATGACGAAGAGAAAGGCCATTAATGCGGTCGCCCGCCGCCACGGGATGGCTCCAAACGAGATTTACGAGCTGGCCGAAGCGGCCAAGAAATCTGGCGCATAGCCTAAACTGGTCGCTGGCTGGTGCCGACGCCCGCCCCCGCTTGACCGGTCTGAGACGTTCTGTTACTTTACCGCCCGCTCCAAGCGCAGCCTTTTTGCGCAGATTCCCTCGGCGTCTATGGCCAAGCAGCGGCCGGCTCCCCGTTCGACAAAAGGCACACCCCAAGCGCCTCCGGCGCGTACAGGTCGGGCAACCGACGGGCTTCCGGCGGAGCGCCCAGCGGGCGGTTCGGCCGCATCCGGGCCGGCGGTTCCGGCACATGCCTCCCAGACGCCGCAGCGGCGATCAACCTATTTCGAGGCCGTTGCCATCTACGAGCGGGGACTGGAAGCACTGCAGCGGCATGCCTACTCGCAGGCGACGACCCTGCTCGAATCGGTCCTTCGGCAATACCCCGAGGAAAAGGAACTGCACGAGCGAGTGCGGCTCTACCTGAACATCTGCGAGCGTCAGGCGACCCAGAAGGAAACGGCGCCGCAGACGATCGACGAGCGCCTCTACGCCGCAACACTCGCCATCAACACCGGGCAGTACGATCAGGCGATCGCGCATCTGCGCCTGGTGCGCGACGAGGATCCGGACAACGACCACGCCATCTACATGCTGGCCGTCGCCCACGCGCAGCGCGACGAGCATGCCGAAGCCGTTGCCCATTTAGAGCGCGCCATCGCCCTCAACCCGGAAAACCGCGCGCTGGCCCGGAACGACCCCGATCTCGAACCACTGCGCGACGACGATGCGTTCCGCGCGGCGCTCGAGGCGCCCGCCCAATTCACGCCAGGACCGCAGCCGCCGACCGTTCAAAGCCCGATCGGCGCGATAATTGAACGATTGACGGCTCCATGCCGTCGTCGCTCATGCACACGCACGTCGTCATCCTCGCCGCAGGCAAGGGCACGCGCATGAAGTCCGCGCGCTCCAAGGTGCTGCACCGCGTTGCCGGGCAGCCGATGATCGAGCACGTCCTCGCCGCGGCTGGCGCCTTGTCGCCGCGAACGACGACGGTCGTCGTCGGTCATCAGGCAGAATCCCTGAAATCAGCGCTTGCCGGGCATCCCGGGCTGACCTTTGTGGTGCAGGAACCACAGCTCGGGACGGCGCATGCGCTGCTGACGACCGAATCGGCGCTGCGCGGCCAGACCGGCACGCTCGTCCTGCTCTCCGGCGACGTGCCCCTCCTGTCGGCTAACACGCTGAAAACATTACTGGATACGCACACGGCGACGCAGGCCGCCGCCACCGTGATTACCGCGGTGGTGGACAACCCGCAAGGCTACGGCCGAATCGTCCGCGGCTCAGCAGAATCCGGCCAGCAGATTGCACGTATTGTTGAGGAGAAAGACGCCTCCCCGGACGAACGGCAGATCCGTGAAATCAATTCAGGGATTTACGCGTTTGCGCTCGAGGGGCTTTACGACGCGGTCCGCAGCATCGCCGCCGAGAACGCGCAGAACGAGTACTACCTGCCGGATCTCGTGGAAATCTTCCGGCGGCAGGGAATGGGCGTGGAAACGGTGACCGTCCCGAACGCGAACGAGATTCGGGGCATCAACAGCCGCATCGAGCTGGCGGCGGTGAGCCGAATCGTGCGTGATCAAAAGAACGCAGAACTGATGGCGGCAGGCGTCACGATCGAGGATCCGGCCACGGCCTACATCGATCGCGACGTCACGATCGGGCCCGACACGATCGTGCACCCGGGGGTGTCGCTCGAAGGGCAGACGTCGATCGGCGCCGGCTGCGAGATCCACACCGGGGTGCGGATCGTGAACTCGCAGATTGGCGACCATGTCCAGGTCTTCAACCACTGCGTCATCACCGATTCGGTCGTCGCCAACGACGTCAACATCGGCCCGTTCGCGCACTTGCGGAATCACGCCGACGTGCGCGCCCAGGCGCGCATCGGCAACTTCGTCGAGCTGAAGAAGACGGTGCTCGGCACCGGCTCGAAGTCGATGCACCTGGCGTATCTCGGCGATGCGCTGATCGGCGAGCGCGTCAACATCGGCGCCGGGACGATCACGTGCAATTACGACGGCGTGAACAAGAACACGACGACGATTGAAGACGGCGCGTTCATCGGCAGCGACAGCCAGCTGATTGCCCCGGTGACGATCGGCAAGGGCGCCTACGTCGGCAGCGGCACCACGATTCGCGAGAACGTGCCGGACGGCGCGCTCGCGGTGAGCGCCGGCAAGCAGCGGAACATCGATGGCTGGGTCGACGAGAAGGTCAAGAGTCGGAAGGCGAAGGCCTGAGCCGGTCGGCAGGCGAGCAGTCGGCAACGGTCGAAGCGCGACGTCAGTCAGGGGTCAAACAGCTATGTGCGGGATTATCGGATACATCGGTTCGAAGGAAGTCGTCCCGGTTCTGATTGAGGGGCTGCGGCGGCTCGAGTATCGCGGCTACGATTCGGCAGGCGTTGCGGTGGTGCACGACGGCGCGATCGAGCTGCGGCGCAGCGCCGGGAAGCTCTCGCGCCTCGAGGACGTCATCACGCTGCAGCCGATCAAGGGCGACTACGGCGTCGGCCACACGCGCTGGGCGACGCACGGCCGGCCGACCGAAGAGAACGCGCACCCGCACCGCGACTGCACCGGCAAGATCGTCGTCGTCCACAACGGCATCATCGAGAACTACCTCGACCTGAAGCAGGAGCTGCAGCGGCAGGGGCACAAGTTCGTCACCGAAACCGACACCGAAATCGTCGCGCACCTGGTCGAGCGCGAGATGAAGGACGACGGGCTCGAGAACGCGGTGCGGCGGGCGCTGCTGCTGATGCGCGGATTGTTCGCGCTGGTGCTGATCTCGGCCGACGACCCGGAAAAAATCGTCACTGTCCGCAATGGCCCGCCGATTGTCGTCGGGCTCGGCGACAACGAGTTCTTCGTCGCCTCCGACATCCCGGCAATCCTCAGCCACACGCGCGACGTCGTGTTCCTCGGCGACGAGGAGATGGCGATTATCACGCGCACTGGCGTCGCGTTCACCGACTTCTTCGGCCGCCCGGTCTCCAAGGCCACGCAGCGCGTGCTGTGGGACCCGATCATGGCGGAGAAGGCGGGCTACAAGCACTTCATGCTCAAGGAGATTTACGAGCAGCCGACGGCTGCGCGGGAAACCATCCTCGGGCGGGTGTCACAGGACTCCGGCAAGGTCTTCCTCGAGGAGATGAAGATCAGCGACGAGCAGTTCGCGGCGGTCGAGAAAGTCACGATTCTCGCCTGCGGCACTTCCTGGCACGCGGGCTTGGTCGGCAAGTACATGATCGAGAAGCTGGCGCGGGTCCCGGTCGAGGTCGACTACGGCTCCGAGTATCGCTACCGCCGGCCGATTGTCCCGAAGAACACGCTCGCCGTCGTGATCACGCAGTCGGGCGAGACCGCCGACACCCTCGCGGCGCTGCGCGAAGCGAAGCAGGGCGGCGCCAGCAGCGTGTCGATCTGCAACGTCGTCGGCAGCATGGCGACGCGGGAGACCGAGGGCACGATTTATACGCACGCCGGCCCCGAGATCGGCGTCGCGTCGACCAAGGCGTTCACGTCGCAGCTCGTCGCGTTGTACCTCCTCGGCCTCCGGCTCGGCCAGGCCCGGGGCGTGTTGTCGCCCGAGGCGTCGAAGCCGCACATCGACGCGCTGCTGCAGCTGCCGCAGCTGCTCGAGCAGACGCTGAAGCTCGCCCCGGACGTCAGCGAGATCGCGGCGCGCTTCTACAACCGCACCGACTTCCTCTATCTCGGCCGCGGCATCAACTACCCGATCGCGCTCGAAGGGGCGCTGAAGCTGAAAGAGATCTCGTACATCCACGCCGAGGGCTATCCGGCCGGCGAGATGAAGCACGGGCCGATTGCGCTCATCGACGAGCAGATGCCGATCGTCACCATCTCGCCGGTCGACGAGGTGTTCGAGAAGATGATCGGCAACATGCAGGAGGCCAAGGCGCGCGGCGGCTCGGTGATCGCGCTCACCACTCGCGGTGAGCACAAGCTCGCGGCGATCCTCGAGCCGGGCAAGGACTTCGTGCTCGAGCTGCCACGGGCGCCGGAGCTGCTGACGCCAATCGTGATGACGCTGCCGCTGCAGTTGCTCGCGTACGACATCGCCGTCCGCCGCGGGTGCGACGTCGATCAGCCGAGGAACCTCGCGAAGAGCGTCACGGTGGAATAGGTGCTGGCTGCTGGATGCTAGTTGCTAGATGTTCGAGGCTAGGGGCCGCGACGAGACGATGTTACGATCGCAGCTAGCCCCTAGCATCCAGCATCCAGCCGCTACATGCAGTTCTTAGAGACCCTCAATCCCGAACAGCGCGAAGCCGTTCTTCACATCAACGGGCCGCTGCTCATCCTCGCCGGCGCGGGTTCGGGCAAGACTCGCGTCATCACCAGCCGCATCGCCTATCTGGTCGGCGACGGCCACGCGAAGCCGCACGAGGTGCTCGCGGTCACGTTCACGAACAAAGCGGCCGAAGAAATGCGCGCGCGGGTCGAGTCGCTGCTCGGCTCGGACGTCACCGGCATGTGGGTGTCGACGTTTCACGCGCTCTGCGCGCGGCTGCTGCGCCGCGAGGCACCGGCGATCGGCCTGTCGCGCGACTTCGTCATCTACGACAGCTCCGACCAGCTCACCGTCGTCAAGCAGGCGTTGAAGCAACTGCAGATCGACGACGCCATGGTGCAGCCGCGCGCGGCGCTGTCGCGCATCAGCAGCGCGAAGAACCGGATGGAAAGCCCCACCGCGATGGCCGACGCGGCGGGCTACAACCGGCGCGAGGAGTGGATCGCCAAGATCTACGCGCACTACCTGAAGACGCTCTCGGAGAGCAACGCGCTCGACTTCGACGACTTGCTCCTCAAGACCGTGGATCTCGTCGAGCAGTCCGAACGCGTCCGCTCGAAATATGCCGCGCAGTTCCGCTTCGTGATGGTCGACGAGTACCAGGACACGAACCGGCCGCAGTACCTGCTGATCCGGCGGCTGGCCGAAGTCCACCGCAACCTGTGCGTCGTCGGCGACCCGGATCAGTCGATCTACAAGTGGCGCGGCGCCGATCTGCGCAACATCCTCGACTTCGAACAGGATTTCGGCGAAGCGACGATCGTCAAGCTCGAACGCAACTACCGTTCGACGCAGATCATCCTCGACGCGGCATCGGCGGTCATCAGGCAGAACCGGAACCGGCAGGACAAGCACCTCTGGACCGATCGAAAGGGCGGCGACCGCATCGTCTACTTCCGCGGCGGCGACGAGCTCGAGGAGGCCGACTTCATCACCAAAACGGCGCGAGCCGCGCTGGCGGACGACGTCGAAGCGACCGCCGCCGTGCTCTACCGGACGAACGCGCAGTCGCGAACGATCGAAGACGCGCTGATGCGCGAGGGCATCGCCTACAAGGTGGTGGGCGGCGTCCGGTTCTACGAGCGCAAGGAGGTCAAGGACGCGCTCGCCTACATGCGCCTGATCATCAACCCGCACGACGATGTGAGCCTGCGGCGCGTGATCAACGTGCCGGCGCGCGGGATCGGCAAGGGCGTCATCGAGTCGGTGGAGAAGGTCGAGCTGACCGGCGTCATCGACGACAACCTGCCGTTGCTCTCGGCGGGGCTTCAGCCGACGCTGTCGGCAAATTCCTTGTGGGCCAAGATCGTGAGCGGGCTCGAGCAGCGGGCGTTTCCAAACCGCGCCGCGGCGTCGCTGACGACATTTCGCGATCTGATCGTCAACCTGACCGAGATGACGCGGCGCGAATCGGTGTCGATCGCGATCGGCAAGATGCTCGATCAGAGCGGCTACCTGAACGACCTGCGCGAGGAGCACAGCGAGGACGCCGAGAGCCGGATCGAAAACCTCGCCGAGCTCGTGTCGGCCGCGCGCGAATACGAGAGCCGCGAGACCGAGCCGTCGCTCAACGGGTTCGTCGATCGCCTCTCGCTCCTGTCCGACGTCGACGAAGAGCAGGGGTCGCGCGACGCCCGGGTCTGGCTGATGACGCTGCACAGCGCCAAGGGGCTGGAGTTCCCGGTCGTCGTCCTCGCCGGCCTCGAGGAAGGGCTGTTCCCGCACTCGCGCTCGGCCGAGGACGAGGCGGAGCTGGAAGAGGAGCGGCGCCTCTGCTACGTCGGGATGACGCGGGCGCGCTCGCGCCTGGTGCTGACCGGGGCGGCGCGGCGGCGCGTCTTCGGCGAGTACAAGAACAGCGAGCCGTCGCGCTTCATCGACGAAGTGCCGGCGGAGCTTCTCGATCGGGTGGCGCCTTCATATTCGAGCTCTGGCTACCAGGGCAATTTTCCGCACTACGAGTTCAGGACCAACCCGTACGGACGTGGCGGCAGTGGCGGACGGTTCCGCGAGGCGTCGCCGACCTACGCGTACGAAGACGAAGATCAATCGACCGGGATGTCGCTGTCGCTGGGCATGAAAGTGCGGCACCCGCAGTTCGGCGTCGGCACGGTGCTCAGCATCGAAGCGCTGCACGACGACACGAAGCTGGTCGTGCGATTCGCGTCAGTCGGACAGAAAACGCTCCGGGCCAAGTTCGCGCGGCTCGAGCGGGCTTGACATTGCGGATTGCGGATTGCGGATTGCGGATTCTGGACCTGAGATGAAGAAGGGCGGCTCGGTCTACGTCACCGTCGTCTTCGCGCTGCTCTTCAGCTACTTTGCGTACCAGTGGTGGTTCAACCCGTCGCGTGCGGTGAAGCGGCGGCTCGGCGAGGTCGCGGCGACGCTGTCGATGCCGGCGAACGAACCGCAGGTGGCGACGGTGGCGCGGCTGGCCAAGCTGCGGAGTTTCCTCGCGCCGGACATTCACCTCCGGGCGCCGGCAGTGGGGCGGGAGCTGACCTCGCGCGACGAGGCGCTGGCCGCGGCCGCCAGCTGGAAGCCGTCGCCGAACGGCTGGGACGTCCACTTCGCCGACCTGCGCATCACGCTGGACTCGGACACCGCGGCGAGAGTCTTCATGACCGTGGAAGTGACGACGCCGAGCCCGCAGGGGCAGCCGACGATCGACGCGCGCGACGCGACGGTCGCCCTCGCGCTGCGGGAGCGTGAATGGGTCGTGACCGAGGCCGAGTCTAAGGAGCCGTCCCGTCTACCCTGAAGCCGGTCACGATCCAGCGGCCCTTGACGCCCGAGCGCATGCCGGTCGCATCCTTCTCGAGCGTCACCACCAGCTGCTTTTCGACCGTCGGCCCGTCCATCGGCTTCACCGGCGCCGAGATCGACACGTCCTCGGTCGCGCGGCCGCCGGCCTCGTGCGCCTCGACACCCGTGACCTTGAAGCCGGTGACGATCCCGTCCCTGGCCGGATCGAAGATCGTCGTCGAGATCTTCTCAAGCGCGGTGCGATCGCGCAGCCGCGACGCGTTGAAGAACTCGGCGAGAACGGGCTCCTCGGGTTTCGGACCGCAGCCGACAAGCGAGGCCGCGAGCACAACGACCAGAGCCGTCGCGCGCTTCATTCCGGTTCTCCTGTCGGCTCGTCGTCTTCCTTCTCGACCAGCCGCGCAATCGACACCACCTTGTCGTCGTCGGCGATGTCGATGATCGTCACCCCCTGCGTCGCGCGGCCGATGGCGCGCACGTCGTCGGTCATCATGCGCAGGATCATGCCCTGCTGGGTGATCACCAGCAGCTCGTCGCCGGCCTGGACGTAGGCCACGCCGACGACCTGACCGTTGCGGTCGGAGGTCGAGATATTGATGATGCCGACGCCGCCCCGCGACTGGACGCGGTATTCCTCGATTTCAGTGCGCTTGCCGTAACCACGCTCGGTGACCGTCAGGATCGTGCCGCCGGGCTTGACGATCTCCATCGCGACCACAAAATCGTCGCCGCGCAGCGTGATGCCGCGAACGCCATAAGCGGTCCGGCCCATCGGCCGCACATCCGTCTCCCCGAAGCGGATGGCCATGCCGTCGCGGGTGCCGATGAACACCTCGCCGGAGCCATCGGTTTGCTGGACGGCGATCACCGCATCGCCTTGCTCGACTCCCATCGCGATGATGCCGCCGGCGCGCGGGTTGCTGAACCCGGACAACGAGGTTTTCTTCACGACGCCGCGCAGCGTGCCCATGACGACGAACTTGTCTTCCTCGAACTCCTTGACCGGCAGCGTCGCCGCGATCTTCTCGCCGTCCTCCATCGACACGAGGTTGGCGATCGACTTGCCCTTGCCGTCGGGGCCGACGTCTGGAATCTCATGGACCTTGAGCCAGTAGGCCCGGCCGCGGTCCGAGAAAATCATGATGTAAGCGTGCGTCGAGGCGACAAAGAGGTGGCTGACGAAGTCCTCGGCGCGCGTGCGCATGCCGATGCGGCCTTTGCCACCGCGCCGCTGGTTGCGATAGGTCGAAATCGCGGTCCGCTTGATGTAGCCGGTGTTGCTGACCGTGATTGCCATGTCTTCTTCGGCGATGAGGTCTTCGACGTTGATCTCGCCGGTGGCGTCGACGATCTCGGTCCGCCGCTCGTCGCCGTACTTCTCGCGAACCGCCTTCAGCTCGTCGACGATGATCTGCATCAGCAGACGATCGCTGGCCAGGATGGCGCGCAGCCGCTCGATCGTCTTCAGCAGCTCGGCGAGCTCGTCGAGGATCTTCTGCCGCTCGAGGCCGGTCAGCCGCTGCAGCTGCATGTCGAGAATGGCCTGCGCCTGGATCTGCGACAGGCCGAACTGCGTCATCAACCCTTCGCGTGCGTCGGCGACCGCCTTCGAGCCGCGGATCAACGTGATCACGGCGTCGAGGTTGTCGAGCGCGATCTTCAACCCCTCGAGGATGTGATAGCGCGCCTCGGCTTTCCTGAGCTCGTACTCGGTGCGGCGCCGAACGACTTCGCGGCGGAAGTCGACGAACGTCTCGATCATCTCGAGGACGTTCATGACCTTCGGCCGGCCGCCGACGATCGCAAGCATGATGATGCCGAAGCTGAGCTGCAGCTGCGTGTGCTTGTAGAGATTGTTGAGAACGACCTCCGGCACCTCGCCGCGCTTCAACTCGATGACAATCCGCATGCCCTGTCGATCGGATTCGTCCCGCAGGTCGGAGATGCCCTCGATCGTCTTCTCGCGCACCAGGTCGGCGATTCGTTCGATCAGCTTCGCCTTGTTCACCTGGTAGGGAATCTCGGTGACGATGATCGCCTGGCGATCGCCCTTCTTGTTGGTTTCGAACTCCGAGCGCGCACGCATCAGGATCGAGCCGCGTCCGGTGGACAGCGCCTGGACCGCGCCCTGACGTCCGACGATCTGGCCGGCTGTGGGGAAGTCGGGGGCGGGGATCAGGCGAATGAGGTTACGCAGCTTGTCGGCGGTGGTCGGGCGCTCGTCGGGATCGGCAAAGTAGGTGTTCTCGATCAGCCAGATGCAGCCGTCGATGACTTCCCGCAGGTTGTGCGGCGGCACATTGGTCGCCATGCCGACGGCGATGCCGGCAGAGCCATTGACCAGGAGGTTCGGAAACGGGGAGGGAAGGACAGTCGGCTCTTCGGTCGTCTCGTCGTAGTTCGGCGCGAAGTCGACCGTCTCCTTGTCGAGATCCGCCATCATGTCGTCGCCGAGCGCCTGCAGGCGTGCCTCGGTGTAACGCATCGCCGCGGGCGGATCGCCGTCGATCGATCCGAAGTTGCCCTGCCCGTCGATCAGCGGGTAGCGCATGTTGAAGTCCTGCGCCATCCGGACGAGCGTGTCGTAGATCGACGCGTCGCCGTGGGGATGGAAGTTGCCCATCACCTCGCCGACGATCTTCGCGCACTTGCGATAGCCGCGCGTCGGCCCCAGGCCCATCGTCTTCATGCCGTAGAGCACGCGGCGATGCGCCGGCTTCAACCCGTCGCGGGCGTCGGGCAGCGCTCGTCCAATGATTACGCTCATGGCGTAATCCATGTACGACCGCTTCATTTCGTCTTCGATGTTGACCGGGGTCTGCTTTTGGACGAGATCTGCCATAGGTGTTCTGACGCTGAGAGTTGCCGGATGCTAGTTGCTAGACGTTCTCTTCGCGGCTCCTGCTCACCAGCAGTGGACAGCTAGCCACCAACGTCGATCAACTAGACGTCGAGGTTCTTGACGTCGAGCGCATTGTCTTCGATGAACTTGCGCCGCGGCTCCACCTGGTCGCCCATCAGGGTGGTGAACATCAGGTCGGCCTCGGTGTGATCCTCGGCGCGCACCTGCAGCAGCGTCCGCACTTCCGGATCCATCGTCGTCGCCCAGAGCTGATCGGGATTCATTTCGCCGAGGCCCTTGTAGCGGTTGACGGCGACGCCCTTCTTGCCGGCGGCGATGAAGTACTCGACCAGCTCGTCGAGCGAATGCACGGTGATGTCCGCCTGATCTTTTGACGGCTTCCGCACGCGATCCTTCGGTTCCGCGGCGAGTTTGGTGGCCTCGTCTACCGGACCGCCGCCAATGGCCGTTTCGTCGCTCGCTGCGCCAGGCTCCTCGGTCTCCTCGACAATCACACCGGTCGTCGAGACGACGATGTCGCCGTTCATCGCCGGGATGTCGCGATGGTTGGCGAGCAGCGTGCGGTACTCGCCGGCGGTGACGAAATCGACGCCGATCGCGTGCTGCCGCGGGTAGCCGCTCGAGCGATCCTCGATGTGGAGCAGGTAGCGGTTGTGCTCCTCGTCGCGCTGCACCGTCACCGTGCGGGCCGGCGTCGTCAGCGTCCTTGCCAGGCCGTCGAGCTTGTCCTTGTCGGCGAAGTACTCGCGATCGGCGCCGGCGCTGACCAGCGCCTCGACGATCTCGCGCGGGTGGCCGCGGCGCTCGACGACCTGCAGCAGCTTCTGGTGCGCGATCATCTTATGGAGCAGCCTCTCGAGCTCGCCGCCTGAGATCTCGAGGCCCTTCGACGGCATCCGCACGACGCGCGATTCGGTGGCGCGCTTGATCAGGAAGGCGTCGAGCTCGCGCTCGTCCTTGATGTAGGTTTCGCTCTTGCCGCGCTTGGCGCGGAAGAGCGGCGGCTGGGCGATATAGATGTAGCCGTTCTCGATGATCTGCGGCAGTTGACGGTAGAAGAACGTCAGGAGCAGCGTGCGGATGTGCGAGCCGTCGACGTCCGCGTCGGTCATGATGATGATGCGGTGGTAGCGGAGCTTCTCGATACTGAAGTCTTCCGCGCCGATGCCGCAGCCGAGCGCGGCGATCATCGTCTTGATTTCGTCGCTGCCGAGCATCTTGTCGAAGCGGGCCTTCTCGACGTTCAGAATCTTGCCCTTGAGCGGCAGGATCGCCTGGAAGCGGCGGTCGCGTCCCTGCTTCGCCGACCCGCCTGCCGACTCGCCCTCGACGATGTAGAGCTCGCTTTGCGCGGGATCGCGCTCCTGACAGTCGGCGAGCTTGCCGGGGAGCGAGCTGCCGTCGAGCGCGCCCTTCCGGCGCACCAGATCCCTGGCCTTGCGGGCCGCTTCGCGCGCGCGGGCGGCGTCGATCGCCTTGCCGACAATGCGGCGCGCGATCGAGGGGTTCTCCTCGAGATGGGCGCCCAACTTGTCGTTGAGGATCGCCTCGACGATGCCCTTGACCTCGGTGTTGCCCAGCTTCGTCTTGGTCTGCCCCTCGAACTGCGGATGGGGGATCTTGACGCTGATGACCGCGGTGAGACCTTCGCGAATGTCCTCGCCCGAGACGCTCTCCTTGAGGTCCTTCGCCAGGTTGTTCTTCGTCGCGTAGGCGTTGATCGTCCGCGTCAGCGCCGACTTGAAGCCGGAGAGATGCGTGCCGCCTTCGTGCGTGTTGATGTTATTGGCGAAGCTGTAGATCGTCTCCGCGTAGCCGTCGTTCCACTGCAGCGCGATTTCGGCGTCGATGCCTTCGCGCTCGCCGCGCATGTAGATCGGCTTTTCGTTGACCGCCGCCTTGTTCTTGTTCAGATGGGTGACGAACGAGACGATGCCGCCTTCGTAGTGGAACTTGTGGTTCTTCCCATCGCGCTCGTCGTCGAGCGTGATCAGAATCCCACCGTTCAGGAACGCGAGCTCGCGCAGACGCTGCGCAAGCGTGTCGAAGCTGAAGACCGTGGTCTCGAAGACCTGCGTGTCGGGCTTGAAGGTGACCTTGGTCCCGCGCTTTTTCGTCGTCCCGGCCGCATCGAGCGCCGCCGTCGGCACGCCGCGCTCGTACGACTGCTGGTAGACCTGGCCGTTGCGCCAGATCTCGAGATCGAGCGTCTCCGACAGGGCGTTCACGACCGAGATGCCGACGCCGTGCAAGCCGCCCGACACCTTGTAGCTGTCGTTGTCGAACTTGCCGCCGGCGTGCAGCACCGTCAACACGACTTCGGCGGCGGACTTGCCACTGGCGTGCTGATCGGTCGGGATGCCGCGGCCGTTGTCGATCACGGTCAGCGATCCGTCGATGTGGATGGTGACGTTGACCTGATCGCAGAATCCGGCCAGCGCTTCGTCGATCGAGTTGTCGACGACTTCGTAGACGAGATGATGCAGCCCCGCCGGCCCGGTCGAGCCGATGTACATCGCCGGCCGCTTCCGGACGGCTTCCAACCCCTCGAGGACTTTGATCTTGTCGGCGCCGTAATCTTCGCTGGCACCCTGGCCGCCTTGACCTTCGTGCCCGTTGGCGCCGTTCTGAACGTCGGTGGTAGCAGGCTGGGCGAGCGGTTCTTCTGTTCGGTCCGTATGTTCCATTCGAGAATTCACACGCGCATCGGCATGATCACGTAGGTGTAGTCGTAGCCTTCGGCGCCGATCGGTTTCATCACCGCCTGGCTGACTTCGTCCTTGAGCTCGAGCGAGACCACGTCGGTCGCCACCGCCGAGAGAAAATCGAGCACGTACTGCGCGTTGAAGCAAATCTGCATCGGCGCGCCGCTGTATTCGACCGGCAGTGTTTCCTTCGCCTCGCCGAGATCCGGACTGCTGGAGGTGACGTCGACCTTTCCCTTGTCGATTTGAAACTTCACGGCACGCGAACGCTCGTTCGACATCAACGCCACGCGCTTCACCGCGTTGGTCAGCCGATCGCGCTCGAACTCGATGTGTTTGTCGTTGCCCTTCGGGATGACACGCTCGTAGGCGGGAAACTGGCCGTCGATCATCCGCGAGATGAGGAGCCGATCGCCGGCGGTGAAGAACAGGTGGTTCTCGCCCCGCTCGTAACCGATGTCGCCGTCCCCTTCAGCCATCAGGCGCCCGAGCTCGCCGAGCGTCTTCTTCGGCAGGATCGCCTTGCTCTCGTCATCGACCTGTCTGAGCGTCGCGCGCGACGCTGACGAGCGCCAGGCGATGGCCGTCGGTCGCGACCAGATTCATCTCCCCGGCACGAAGCACGAAGAGCGCACCGTTGAGGAAGTACCGCGTGTCCTCACCGGTGATCGCAAACTGCGTCTTGCCGACCATTTCCTTCACCGCGTTTCGCGACAGCGTCGCCGACGTCGCGCCCCCAGATTCAGGCAGCGTCGGGAAATCCTCACGCGGCAGCGTCTGCATCTTCGATTCGAACCGGTCGGCGGCGATCTTTACGCTGCCCTTTTCTTCGGAGACGCGGATGTCGGTGTCTGGAAGCGATTTCACGATCTCGTAGAACTTCTTGGCCGGCAGCGTCAGCGATCCCTGTTTGGTCACCGTCGCCTTGCATTTGCTGCGCAACCCGACCTCGAGATCCGTGGCAAGAAATCGAATCTCGTCCGCTTTGGCTTCCATCAGCACGTTCGCCAGGATTGGAATCGTGTTCTTGCGTTCCACGATGCCCTGGAAAAGTTGCAGTTCTCGCAGAAGGTCGTTCTTGCGGACGACGAATTCCATAGGTGTGCTGACCTCGAAAAAGGGCGGGATTCGAAGCCCGCGATCCCCTTAGGGAGAGGAGAGATTCGAGAATGAGAAATTATATAAGAAGAGAGGCTGTGTTGAAAAGTAAACCGTTGGCGTTAATGCTTGTACATCAGCAGCTTAGCTTGTGCAAAAAATGTGGTCGAAAAGCCCTGTTTTGAGGCGTTGTCCCGGGCCGGGGAAAGCGTCGACAGATTTCCACAATGGGCCTTCGAGTGAGTTGTGCAAAAGTGGCCGAGCTAGCGAAAACCATCGAGAAAATTGCCGATCAGGGTGTTGAAATCCGAGTCCTTCCGGCGCTGCGCCTCGACCTTTCGGATGGAATGGATCACCGTCGAGTGGTGCTTGCCGCCGAAGCTCCGTCCGATTTCGGGCAGCGACGCGTGCGTCAGCGACTTGCACAGGTACATCGCAATCTGACGAGGCTTGGCCACCGATTTCGAGTTGTTGCGCGATTTCAGGTCGACCATTCGCAGGTTGTAGTAGTCGGCGACGAACTTCTGGATGATCTCGATCGTGACCGCCCGCTCTTCGTGGTCGAGGATGTTCTTGAGGACTTCCTGCGCGAGCTGCAGCGAGATCTCCTGGCCGGTGAGCGAGGCGTAGGCGATCAGGCGGATCAGTGAGCCTTCGAGCTCGCGGATGTTCGACTTGATCTTGCCGGCGATGTACATCGCGACGTTGTCGGGCAGCGGCACCGCTTCGGTTTCCGCTTTTTTCTTCAGAATCGCGACCTTCGTCTCGAGATCGGGCGACTGGATGTCCGCCGTCAGCCCCCACTCGAAGCGCGATCGCAGCCGTTCTTCGAGCGCCGGAATCTCATGCGGCGGGCAGTCACTGCTCAGAACGATCTGTTTCTGCGAGTCGTAGAGCGCGTTGAAGGTATGGAAGAACTCGGTCTGCGTGCCCTCTTTGCCGGCGAGAAACTGGATGTCGTCCACCAGCAGCACGTCGACCGAGCGATAGCGCTCGCGGAAATCGAGCACGCGGTCGTAACGGACCGCGTTGATCATCTCGTTCATGAACCGCTCGGACGAGATGTAGGTCAGTTTCAGGTTGCGATCGTGCTGCAGCACGTAGTGCCCGACCGCGTGCATCAGGTGCGTCTTGCCCAACCCCACACCGCCGTAGATGAACAGCGGGTTGTAGGAGCGCGACGGCACCTCGGCGACCGCGCGGCACGCCGCGTGCGCGAACTGATTGGACGATCCGACGATGAACGTGTCGAAGGTGTAACGGGGGTTCAGGCCGGCGGTTCCGGGCTGTGTGGACGCCGCCGGGCTGGTCTCGAGCGCTGCCACTTCATCGGCCCCGAGCGGAATAATCGGCGCATCTCCGTGGGGCTCGGCGATGAAGGTGACGACCAACTGTGGCCGCCGCAGCTCGGCAGTGGCTTCGGTGATGACCGTCGCGTAGTGCTTCGTCAGCCAATCCTTGAACAGCGCGTTCGGCACCCGAACCGTCACCGAGGCCTGGTCTTCCGCAACGAAGGTCGTCGGGCGGAACCATGTGTAGAAGCTGTGCCGGTTGACCTTCGTTTCGATGCGCGAGAGGATCTCGTCCCAGAGATTCATTTCTTCCAAAAACCACAAAACCGTCCGAGTTGCTTCGAGCACTCTCCCGGCTACGCCCCGGAAAGATGCGTTTCAGGCCGAAATCCACGACCACCAGCTAAACCGCAGGATTTCCACAGTTTTTTCCACAGGTGTGGAAAACTTTGGCGAGAGACCAAACGTGCATGGAATCACTGCATCAAGGCGGGGTCGAGGAAGCCGACGACTCTAACACACTCCACGCTGATTGACACTCCTTCGAGCGAGTCGCTAACATTGACGGTTCGTTTCATTTCCGAAGGATTGTCATGGCTAAGGGAGTTCGAACTTTTCAGCCCAATACGCGCCATCGCAAGAAGGCGCATGGGTTTCTGGTGCGAATGAGCACCAAGAACGGGCGGCTGGTGCTGAAGCGCCGGCGCGCGAAGGGCCGCAAGCGCCTCACGGTGTCCAGCGAATAGCTGTCAGCTGTCGGCTTTCAGCTCTCAGCGGCAGCTGAGAGCCGGGAGCTGAGAGCTGCAAGCCCCTTGAATTTCCGACCGCACGAACGCATTCGACGGCGTCCCGAGTTCAAGCTCATTTACGAGCGGGGCGCCAAGGTGCACAGCCGCTACAGCACGGTCTTCATCATGCCGAACGCCGGCACGGTGGGACGGCTGGGGATCGCGGCTACCCGGAAGCTCGGGGGCGCCGTCCAGCGGAACCGAGCGAAACGTCTGATCCGAGAGGTTTTTCGTCGCAACAAGATCGCGCCCGGGTTCGACGTCGTCGTCATCCCCAAGCGTGACCTGCTCGACGCCAGCCTGAGCGAGATTGAAGCTGATTATCGAGCCCTCATCGAACGACGTCTCCGCCGCAGGTGAACGCCGGGTCGGCGTCCGCGTGGCGCTAGCGCTGCTCAGAGGCTACAAGTTCTTTATTTCCCCTTATTTCCACGGGTCGTGCCGGTTTCTGCCGTCGTGCGCCGACTATGCCGCCGAGGCGATCCGCCGGCATGGCCTCGTCGCAGGCGGCTGGCTCGCCGCCAGGCGGCTAGCCCGCTGCCACCCGTTGTGCTCCGCGGGTCACGACCCAGTGCCGTCCTAAATGGAAAGACGCGTTCTCCTCGCTATTTTTCTGGCCTTCCTGGTCCTCTTCGTCTGGGAACGCCTCTTCCTCAGGCCTGCGCCGAAACCGGCGCCGGTCGCAGGCGCCCCGCCAGCCGCGGGTACGCCGACCGCAAGCGGCGGAGCAGGGACCGCGCCTGGCAACAGCGCGACGCCTGCTGACAAAGCGACGCCGGCTCCGGCGGCTTCCGCCAAGCCGACACCTCCTGCTCAAGCCGAAGCCGCCGCGCCGCTTGTCGCGGACGCGGCCGAGCGCGACGTCACAGTTGAGACGCGTGATGTGATCGCGGTCTTCACCAACCGCGGCGCGCGGCTCAAGAGCTGGCGGGTGAAACGCTATCTCGATCAGCAGGGGCAGCCGCAGGAGCTCGTCGAGCAGATTCCCAATCAGCCGCTGCCGTTCACGCTGCGGACGCCCGACGACGCGGTGTCGGCGACGTTGAACAACGGCCTCTACACCGTTACCGGCGAACCCGGCGGCGGCGAGATCTCGGCGCCGGTGGATTTGCGGTTCGAGTATCGCGACAGCGGCGGCGTTCAGGCGGTCAAGACATTTCACCTCGACCCGGCCTCCTACATCGTCAGCTACAGGGGAACGGTGAAGCAGGGCGATCGCGAGCTGTCGCCGGCGATCGTGTGGGGACCCGCGATTGGCGACATGGGCGTGCAGCAGACCTACGTCAAGAAGTCTGAGGCGCTGCTCTTCGAGAACGGCAAGGTCGTCCGCGTCGCGCCGTCCGACATCGCGAAGCAGCCCGAACGCGACGGCGACATGGGCTATGTCGGTGTCGACGACAACTACTTCCTGATTGCGGCGCTTCAGCCTGGTCCGAGCAAGGTGACGTTCCAGGCGATCACGATCCCGCCGCCGCCGGGGACGAAGACGGGCCACGAGCTCGTCTCGTACGCGATCGAGGCGCACCGCGGCGACGCGCCGATCAAGTTCTTCGTCGGCCCGAAAGACTTCGACGTGCTGAACGCGATCGGCCCCGATGTCGCGAAGTCGATCAACTTCGGCAGCATCCTCGGGCCGATCGTCGTGCCGCTGCTGAAGTCGCTGAAATGGGTGAACGGCTACGTCGGCAACTACGGCTGGTCGATCATCATCCTCACGCTGATCATCAACGCCATCATGTTTCCGCTGCGGCACAAGAGCGTCGTGTCGATGCGGAAGATGCAGGAGATCCAGCCCGAGGTCAAAGCGATTCAGGAGCGCTACTCGAAGCTGAAAGCGACCGACCCGCAGAAGCAGAAGATGAACACGGAGCTGATGGCGCTCTACAAGGAGCGCGGCGTCAATCCCGCCAGCGGCTGCGTGCCGATGCTGCTGACGATGCCGTTCATCTTCGCGTTCTACACGCTGCTGTCGACCGCGATCGAGCTGCGCGGCGCGCCGTGGTTCGGCTGGATCCACGATCTCTCCGCCTACGATCCGTACTACGTCGTGCCGATCGCGATGGGCGCGAGCCAGATCTGGCAGCAGCGCATCGCGCCGGCGGCGGGCATGGATCCGATTCAGCAGAAGATGATGCTGCTGATGCCGGTGTTCTTCACCTACCTGTTTCTCTGGTATCCCTCCGGCGTGGCGCTCTACTGGTTCGTCAACAACATCTGGGCAATCGGTCAGCAGTACCTGACGAACTACATGATCGGTCCGCCGCCGAATGTTCAACCGGCCAAGGGATCGGCGGGGGAGCGGCGGATGAAGCGGGCAGGCAGCGGCAAGACCGACGCGGCCGCGCGCGACAACTAGCTTCATGAACTACGCACCACACACCGATCGTCGATTTTCTGAATCGTGTGACCGCGGCGCTCGGGATCACGGCGACCGTCGAAGTTGACGAAACCGCGGACGGCCCGCGCCTGAACCTGACCGGCGACGATGCGGAGTTGCTCGTCCGGCACCGCGGCGAGCCGCTGAAGGCGCTGCAGCACGTCGTCGACATGTCGTACGGCCGATCGCTCGAAGGCGAAAAGCGCGTGTTCGTCGACGCGCTCGCCTACCGCAAGGGCAAAGACATCGAGATGCGGAAGATGGCGCAGTTCCTCGCCGGCAAGGTGAAGGAGACGGGGCTCGATCAGCAGATGGGCCCGCTCAATCCCTACGAGCGCCGCATCGTCCACATGGCGGTGGCGGAAGTGCCCGGCGTGACGACAGAAAGCGTCGGCGACGCGTTCTCGAAAACCGTTCTGATCTCCTTACGAAAATAGCGGCCAGGCGCCGGGGTCTCGAGAGCCGGGCCCTGGCAGCCGGGCGCCGAGGGCAATGCCGTTCTCAACGCAGGACACGATTGCCGCTGTCGCCACGCCGCCGGGCCGCGGCGGGATCGGCGTCGTCCGCCTGAGCGGTCCTGGCGCGCTGGCGATCGCCGCGCGATTGATCACGCATCACGGCGCGCTCGAGCCGCGACACGCGACGTTGACGAAGATTGCCGGAGACAACTGCGGCGGCGTCGTCGATCACGTGGTGGCGATCTATTTCCCCGGCCCCGCGTCGTACACCGGTGACGATGTCGTGGAACTGAGCGCGCACGGCAGCCCGGTGATCCTGAACTCGATCGTGGCGGCTGCTGCAGCTCAGGGCGCGCGGCTCGCGGAGCCGGGCGAGTTCACGCTGCGCGCGTTCCTCAATGGCCGCATCGACCTGATGCAGGCCGAAGCGGTTGGCGATCTGATCGACGCGGCGACGCCGCTGCAGGCGCGGGCGGCGTTCGATCAGCTCGACGGAACGCTGACGCGCACGATCGGCGAGATCGATGCGGCGCTGTTCGATCTGATCGCGCGGCTCGAGGCGTCGGTCGATTTTCCCGACGAGGGGTATCACTTCGTTGAACCCGGATTCGCTCGCCGAGCAGATCGATGCGCTCCTCGCTCGCACCGACCACCTGCTTGCCGACGGACGACGCGGCCGCCTGATTCGCGAAGGGCTGCGGGTCGTGATCGTCGGCGCGCCGAACGTGGGGAAGTCGAGCCTGTTCAACGCGCTCGTTGGTGCGCCGCGCGCGATCGTCACCGACGTGCCCGGCACGACACGCGATCTGGTCACCGAGGTCGTCGACATCGCGGGGTTGCGAGTCACGCTCGCCGACACGGCCGGCCTGCACGATACGGACGACCCGGTCGAAGTGCTCGGCGTCGAACGGTCGCGTCAGAGCGCGGCGGTTGCGGACCTGGTCCTGACGGTGGTCGATCAATCCGCGACGAGGCATGTAAATACTGATTACAAAGGACTTATAGTTGCGAGTAAGGCGGATCTGTCCCCGGCGTGGGAGGATCCGTCTGCGATCGCCGTCTCAGCCGTCACCGGCGCGGGCCTCGAGCAACTGCGGCAGCGAATCGCTGCTGCGCTCGATGTCGATCTGCTGCGCGATCGACCAGCCATCACCAACGTTCGGCACATCGCGCTCGTCGATCGCGCGCATGCCGCGCTGCTGCGCGCGCGGAGCGCGGCATTGGACGGCGGGCGGTCGATGCCGGAGGAGTTCGTCCTGGCCGATTTGCTGGAGGCGCGCTGCGCGTTCGAGGAGATTACCGGCCGCCGCACGCCGGAGGATGTGCTCGAACACATCTTCGCGCGCTTCTGTATCGGGAAATAGAGCGCCAGTCGCATGAAGAGCTTCGACGTCATCGTCGTGGGTGCTGGGCACGCCGGGTGCGAAGCGGCCTACGCCGCGGCGCGGCTCGGCGCGCACGTCGGGCTCTGTACCCTCACGGCTGACACGGTCGCTCACATGCCGTGCAACCCCGCGGTCGGCGGCACGGCCAAGGGCCATCTTGTTCGCGAGATCGACGCGCTCGGCGGGCTGATGGCGCGCGCGATCGACGCGACCGGCATCCAGTTCAAGCTGCTCAATCGAAGCCGCGGCCCCGCGGTCTGGTCGCCGCGCGCGCAGGCAGACAAGAAAATCTACGGGCAGTGGGTGAGGGCGGCGCTCGAGGCGGAGGCGAATGTCGAGTGGCTCTTCGGCCGGGCGGGGCGGATCATCGTCGAGCAGGGACGAATCGCGGGCCTGGCGCTGGAGGACGGCGACGCGTATGCGTGCCGCGCCCTCGTCGTCACGACGGGCACATTCCTCAACGGCCTCGTGCACATCGGCCCCGAGCAGCATCCGTCCGGCCGCGCAGGCGAACCGCCGTCGCGCGATCTCGCCGCGTCGCTGAAGTCGTTCGGGTTCGATTGGGGCCGGCTGAAAACCGGGACGCCGCCTCGGCTCGATCGCGCGAGCATCGACTTCGATCGGCACGTCGCCGAGGGGCGATTCACTCTCGAGCGCGGCGACGAGCCGCCGGTGCCGTTCTCGTTCCTGTCGGGCGCAATCGAGCGCCGGCAAATCGACTGCTACCTGCTGCACACCAACGATCGCGTCCGCGATCTGGTGCGCGCGAATATCGAGCGCTCGCCGTTGTTCAACGGCCAGATTCACGGCATCGGCCCGCGCTACTGCCCGTCGCTCGAAGACAAGATCGTGCGGTTTCCCGACAAGGAGCGGCACCAGATCTTCCTCGAACCGGAGGGTGTGGACGCGCGCGAGATTTACGTGAACGGCTTCTCGATGTCGTTGCCGCGCGAGGTCCAGGCCGATCTCGTCCACGCGCTGCCGGGGCTCGAAGATGCGGTCTTGCTCCGGCCGGGATATGCGGTGGAGTACGACTTCATCCAGCCGACGGAGCTGACGCGCCGCCTCGAGACAAAGCGCCTCGGTGGCCTCTTCCTCGCCGGGCAGATCAACGGGACGTCAGGGTACGAGGAAGCGGCGGCGCAGGGCCTGGTCGCCGGCGTCAACGCCGCGAGCGCCGCGATCGACACGCCGGGCATCGAGCTGCGACGCGACGAGGCCTACATCGGCATCCTGGTCGACGATCTCATCACCAAGGGCTGCCTCGAGCCGTATCGCATGTTCACGTCGCGCGCCGAGCACCGGCTGCTGCTGCGGATCGACAACGCCGATCTGCGGCTGACGCCGCGCGGGCGCCAGGTCGGACTCGTGAACGACGAGCGATGGGAGCGCTTCCAGTTGCGGCGCGGCCGCTTCGAGCGAAATCTCGCGGTCCTCGACTCGACCATCCTGCGATCGGCGAACGGCGAGAGCGTCGCGGCCAGCCAGCTGCTGCGCCAGCCCGAAGTGCGCCTGACGGATCTGCTCGCCGCCGGCCGCCTGCAGCGATTCGAGGTCGACGCGGCGGACGTCTCGTTCGATGTCGCCAGTGCCGAGACCGCCGTGAAGTACGCGGGATACCTGCGGCGCCAGGAAAGCGAGATCGCGCGTTCGAGGAAAGACGAGCTACGGCGGATCCCGCGTGATTTTCCCTTCGAGCGCGTCCCGGGCCTGTCACGCGAAGTCGTTCAGCGCCTGTCGCAGGTTCGCCCGGACACGCTCGGCCAGGCGCTGCGGATCCCGGGCGTCACGCCAGCGGCCGTTGCGGTCCTCGGCGCGTTCGTCGGCCGGCTCACGTCCGCGCCACAGCCGTGACGTCGCTGGAGTTTCGCGACCGGCTCGCGCGCCGCGCGCGCCGCGCGAAGGCGCCGCTGACGATCGCGATGCTCGATCCGCTCGAGGCGTACTTCCGGCTGCTGACGCTTTGGAACGCGAAGATCAACCTCACGGCGCTCGCCCTCGATCCCCCGACGGACGAAACCTTCGATCGCCTGCTGGTCGAGCCGCTGGCCGCGGCGCCTCACGTGACGCGGGGTCAGACGGGGTCAGACAGGTGTCAGACCCCGCGCCAAGGTGGAGGGGGTCAGACGGGTGTCAGACACCTGACTGACCCGAGCGTGTGGTTTGACCTCGGGTCGGGCGGCGGTTCGCCGGCAATCCCGCTGCTGATTGCCCGACCGACGATGCGGCTGACGATGATCGAGTCGAAGACGCGGAAGGCCGCGTTCCTCAGGGAGGCGGTCAGGGCAGTTGGGTTGGCTGAGGCGGCGAACAGTCCTCGGCGAGCGATTCGAGGATGTGGCTCAGGATAGCGTCTACGCCAGGACAGCGGACGTGGTGACGGTGCGGGCTGTGAAGGCCGACGCCGAGCTATTCAGCGTAGCTGGTCAGTTGCTGCGACCGGACGGCCGGCTGTGCCTCTTCCGGCCCGCGCACGACCCGAGCCCCGAATCCTTCTGGCTTCGAGCGCATCTCGACCGTTCCGCTAATCGACACCCCAGCCTCGTTCCTGTCGAGCTATCGCCGCGTGTTCCACGTGGAACAATCCGGTTGACGCCATCCCGGTCGCCTCGTATCCTCAAAGCCACGCCAACACCGCTAAACAACTGACGTTATTGGCTATACGCCCAACCATGGCCCGAATCGTAGCCGTCGCAAACCAGAAGGGCGGCGTCGGCAAGACCACCACGACCATCAACCTGGCCGCATCGCTCGCGCTGGCCGATCAGCGCGTGCTGCTCGTCGACGTCGATCCTCAGGGCAACCTGACCAGCGGCGTCGGCCGGAAGGATCAGGCGACGCCGGCGGGCACGATCTACAACGCGCTCACGACAGCCGAGCCGACGACCGACGCGCGGCCGTTCGTGATCCCGGCGGGCGTCGACGGGATGGGGCTGATCCCGGCGGATCGCAACCTGACCGGCGCCGAAATCGAACTGGTGACGCTCAGCGGCCGCGAGGAACGGCTCCGGGTGCTGCTCACATCCATCCGCGACGACTTCGACTACATCTTCATCGACTGCCCGCCGTCGCTCGGCCTGCTCACGCTCAACGCGCTGGTTGCCGCGGACGCGGTGTTGATTCCGCTGCACTGCGAATACTTCGCGCTCGAGGGGCTCGCCGATCTGGTCGGCACGATGCGCCGCGTGCGCGCGGCGCTCAACCCCGCGCTCGACATCGAGGGCGTGCTGCTGACGATGTTCGACGAGCGGACCAACCTGGGGCAGCAGGTGGCAACCGATGTGCGGCAGTTCTTCAAGGAAAAAGTCTTCCGCACCGTGATCCCGCGCAACGTCCGCCTCGGCGAAGCGCCGAGCCACGGCGTGCCGGTCATCCTCTACGACGTAAAGTCTCGCGGCGCCGAAGCGTACCTCGCGCTCGCGCGCGAAGTGCTGGCGCGCTCCGCCGCGTGATGACGACGATCAACGCAGAACCCGCAGCACACGCAGCGCCGATAGGTACTCAGCGAGCTCCGCGGGTGCCGCGTTGAATGTGGACAATCATGGAAAAACGCCCCGCCCTCGGTAAAGGACTCAGCGCGCTCATTCCCGACGCGCCGGAACCGCCGCGCTCGTCGCCGATCGAGGCCGACATCGATCGGCTCTCGCCGAATCGCTTCCAGCCGCGGCTCAGCGTCGACGACGCGCGGCTGCGCGAGCTGGCCGAGTCGATCAAGGCGAACGGCATCATCCAGCCGATCGTCGTCCGCAAGGATGGCGACCGGTTTCAGATCATCGCCGGCGAGCGCCGCTGGCGCGCGGCGATGCTCGCCGGGCTCGCGCGCGTGCCGGTCGTCGTTCGCGACGTCGCACCGGGGCATGAGCAGTCGCTCCTCGAGATGGCGCTGATCGAAAACATCCAGCGCGAGGATCTGAATCCGATCGACGAAGCGCTGGCGTACCGCCGCCTCGTCGACGACTTTCACCTGAAGCAGGACGACATCGCGGCCGCCGTCGGCAAGGACCGCGCGTCGGTGGCGAACACGCTTCGTCTGCTGAAGCTGCCGGAAGAAGTCCGCGCCGAAGTGGCGTCGGGCCGTCTGTCGATGGGCCACGCGCGCGCGCTGCTGTCGCTGGTCCAGGAGGCCGAGCAGCTCCGGATCGCCCGCGACGTGATCGCCCGCAGCCTGTCGGTGCGCGAGACCGAGTCGCTCGTCAAGAAACTCGTGGAAGGCAACGCGCCGGCTCGCGAGGCGGCGCCGCCGAAGCCGGTCGACGTCCACACGCGCGCCGCCGAAGATCGGCTCAAGCTCCTCCTCGGCACAAAAGTCCGCATCGTCCGCCAGGGCGCGCGCGGACGCATCGAGATCGATTTCGTCTCGGAAGACGAGTTGATCAGAATCTATGAACAGCTGACGGACAGGGGCTAGTTGCCAGTTCTAGTTGCTAGGCGTCGAAAGGCCCAGTCATCTAGCAACCAGCAACCAGCATCTAGCATCTAGCAGCGACTGAAAGGAGAAGAATGGCCAAGCGTCTGACGCAAATGGTCTCCTGCGCCGGTTGAGCGAGCAAACTCGCCGCAGGCGAGCTCGCTCAGGTGCTGAGTGACATCCCCGCGCAAACCGACGACCGTGTCCTGGTCGACTTCAGGACGGCGGACGATGCGGGTGTGTTCAGATGGGAAGGCGGGCCGGCTCTCGTGCAGACGGTCGACTTCTTCACGCCAATCGTCGACGACCCCTACGTGTACGGGCAGATCGCGGCCGCGAATGCGGTCAGCGACGTCTACGCGATGGGCGGGCGTCCGCTCACCGCGCTGGCGATCGCGGCGTTTCCGAAAGAAGGTCTCGAGCCGGCGACCATCCGCGCCATCTTCCAGGGCGGGTTCGACAAGCTGCGCGAAGCGGGCGTCTCGCTGCTCGGCGGCCACACGGTCCAGGATCAGGAAATCAAGTTCGGCTACGCGATCACCGGCGCCATCGATCCGGCGCGCGTGCTCACCAACGCCGGCGCGAAGCCGGGGGATGTGCTCTTCCTCACCAAGCCGCTCGGCACCGGCATCGTCGGCACCGCGATCAAGTTCGACCGGGCCGACGCGGCGCTGGCCGACGAGGCGGTGCGATCGATGCGAACGCTGAACCGCGCGGCCGCGGAGGCGCTGCAGGCGCTGCCGCCTGGCGCCGTGCACGCCTGCACGGACATCACCGGCTTCGGGCTCATCGGCCACGCCAGCGAGATGGCGCGGGCGAGCGGCGTCACCGTCGCTATCGACGCGGGCGCGGTTCCGCTCTTCGCCGGGGTGCTGCCGATCGCCGCCCAGAACCGATCGGGCGGGATGGCGTCGAACCGCGACCATTTCTCGGATGGCGTCACGGTCGAGCCGGGAGTGGACGCCGACCGCGAAACGCTCCTGTATGACCCGCAAACCTCAGGGGGCCTGTTAATTGCGGCGAGCGCCGAAGCGGCAAACGAGGTCGACGCGGCTCTTCGCGCCGCCGGGGTGGCCGCGGTCCGCGTCGGGTCGGCGGAAAATCGGCGAACGACTGTGCAGATCGTGGTGCGCCGCTGAGCCGTACCTTGTGGCGAATTGCCTCAGAATGGTATAAATTTGGGCTGCTTGTGAAACTCTTCGCAAGCTCCTGCAACGCAGCCTGCAGGCACACGCACCTGCGCGACGAGCTCTCGTGACGAACAAAACCGCCGCCGCCCGCTACGCCCGCGCCCTGTTCGACGTCGCCGTCAAGGAACAGGCGGACCTCGAACAGATCGAACGCGACCTCGGCCAGTTCGTGGACCTCTTCACCCAGTACCCGCAGCTCGAAAAGGTGCTGCTGAACCCGGCGGTGCCGGTGCAGCGCAAGCGCGCCGCGGTGGAGGACCTGCTCAGGCACGCGACGTTCGCGCCGATCGTGGCCAAGCTGCTGCTGATGCTGGCCGAGCGCGATCGGCTGGTTCTCATCCGGAACCTGCTGTCCTCGTTCAGCGAGCGTGTCATGGCCCACCGCCACGTCGTCCGCGCCGAGGTCACGACCGCGGCGCCGATCGACGCCAGGAGGACCGAGGCGATCCGCGAGGGCCTGGCGAAGCTGACCGGCCGCGCCGTGAACCTGGCGGCGAAGGTCGACCCGGGCATCATCGGCGGGGTGGTGGCGCGCATCGGCAGCACGGTCTACGACGGCAGCGTCACGCGTCAGCTCGAGAAAATGAAAGAACGGCTTGTGGAGAGCGTGTAAATGGACATCAAGGCCGAGGAAATCTCCAAGATCATCCGCGACCAGATCGGCAGCTTCGCCGTCGACGTCGACGTCGCCGAAGTGGGCAGCATCATCACGATTGGCGACGGCATCGCGCGCATCCATGGCGTCGACAACGTGATGTCCGGCGAGATGCTCGAGTTCCCGCACGGCGTGCTCGGCATCGCGCTGAACCTCGAAGAAGACAGCGTCGGCGCGGTGCTGCTGGGCGAGTTCAAGGACATCAAGGAGGGCGACTCGGTCAAGCGGACCGGACGCATCATCTCGGTGCCGGTCGGCGACGAGCTGCTCGGGCGCGTGGTCAATGCGCTCGGCCAGCCGATTGACGGCAAGGGGCCGATCGGGTCGTCGCAGTTCTCGATCATCGAACGCCTGGCGCCCGGCGTGGTCGATCGCCAGTCGGTCAAGGAGCCGCTCCAGACCGGCCTCAAGGCGATCGACGCGATGGTGCCGATCGGCCGCGGCCAGCGCGAGCTGATCATCGGCGACCGGCAGACAGGCAAGACCGCGGTGGCGATCGACGCGATCCTCAACCAGAAGGACACCGGCGTCATCTGCATCTACAACGCGATCGGCCAGAAGCAGTCGACGGTCGCGCAGGTGGTGCGCACGCTCGAGGAAGCCGACGCGATGCGCTACACCATCGTCGTCGCCGCGACGGCGTCCGACCCGGCGCCGCTGCTGTACATCGCGCCCTACTCGGCGTGCACGTTCGGCGAGTTCTTCCGCGACAGCGGCCGGCACGCGCTGGTGGTCTACGACGATCTGTCGAAGCACGCGCAGTCGTACCGCGAGATTTCGCTCCTGCTGCGGCGCCCGCCGGGGCGCGAGGCCTACCCGGGCGACGTCTTCTATCTCCACTCGCGGCTGCTCGAGCGCGCGGCGAAGATGAACAACGAGCTCGGCGGCGGCTCGCTGACGGCGCTGCCGATCATCGAGACGCAGGCCGGCGACCTCTCGGCCTACATCCCGACCAACGTCATCTCGATTACCGACGGGCAGATCTTCCTGGAGTCGGACCTGTTCCACCAGGGTGTCCGCCCGGCGATCAACGTCGGCAACTCGGTGTCGCGCGTCGGCGGATCGGCGCAGATCAAAGCGATGCGCCAGGTTGCCGGCACGCTGCGGCTCGACCTCGCGCAGTACCGCGAGCTGGCGGCGTTCGCGCAGTTCGGCAGCGACCTCGACAAGTCGACGCAGCAGCAGCTGAATCGCGGCGCGCGGCTGGTCGAGATTCTCAAGCAGCCGCAGTACGAGCCGCTGCCGGTCGAGCGCCAGGTGGCGATCATCTTTGCCGGCACCAACGGCTACATGGACAACGTCGCGCTGTCGGACGTGCGCGCGTTCGAGACCGAGCTCTACCGGTTCATCGAGTCGCGGCAGCCGCAGGTGTTCTCGGGCATCAGAGAGAAGAAGCAGCTCGACGATCAGCTGAAGGGCGCGCTGACCGCCGTCGTCGCCGAATTCGCCAAGGACTTCGCGGCGCGCAAATCGGCCGCCGCCTAGGACCCGGAGCACCATGCCGTCACTGATCGACCTCCGGCGCCGGATCCGCGCGGTCAAGAACACGCAGCAGATCACCAAGGCGATGAAGATGGTCGCGGCGTCGAAGCTGCGGCGGGCGCAGGAGCGCATCATGAACGCGCGGCCGTACGCGGTGCAGATGCAGCGCGTCCTCGGCAGCGTCGCGGCGCGGGTCGATCCGTCGATTCACCCGCTCCTGACCACCCGCGAGCCGCGTGAGGATGCGAAGACGCTTCTCATCATCGTCACCGGCGACAAGGGGCTGTGCGGCAGTTTCAACACCAACGTCATCAAGGCCGGCGCCACGCTGCTCGTCGACCGGCCGAGTCAATGCACGCTGGGGCTGGTCGGCCGCAAAGGGCGCGACTTCTTCGTGCGCCGCGGCTTCGAGGTGATGTTCGAGCAGGTCAACATCTTCCAGAAGCTGAGCTACGCGGACGCCCAGGCGATCGGGCAGGCGGCGGTCGAGGCGTACCTCTCGGGCCAGGTCGACAAGGTGATGCTGGTCTACAACGAGTTCCGCTCGGTCATGTCGCAGCGGGTGGTCGTCAATCAGCTGCTGCCGATCTCGCGCGAGGAGGTCCAGCCTCCATCGGGCGCGAAGGGCGAAGCCGCCGGCCTCGCTCCAGTCATCCCCGGCTCGGATCCGCGGGCGCAGATCGACTACCTGTATCAGCCGTCGCCGCTCGAGATCTTCAACCAGCTGCTGCCGCGCTACATCGAGGTGCAGGTCTACCGCGCGCTGCTCGAATCGAACGCCGCGTTTTTCGCGGCGCAGATGACGGCGATGGATACGGCGACGAAGAACTCGGCCGAGATGATCGGCAATTTGACGCTCTACATGAACAAAGTGCGCCAGGCGGCAATCACGCGCGAAATCATCGAAGTGGTGTCCGGCGCAGAGGCGCTTTAGGCGAAGGCATCGACATATGGCAACCGCAACCGTGGCGAAGCAGCACATCGGCAAGATCGTTCAGATCATCGGCCCGGTCGTCGACGTCGAGTTCGAGGCCGGCCACCTGCCGGAGATTTACAACGCCCTGCGCATCCAGGGGAAGGCCGAGGCCGGCCGCGAGGCGATCGACGTGATTGTGGAGGTCGAGCAGCATCTCGGCGAGAACCGCGTCCGCGCCGTCGCGATGAAGCGGACCGACGGGATGCAGCGCGGCATGGACGTCGTCGACCTCGGCGAGCCGATTTCGGTGCCGGTCGGTCCCGAGACGCTGGGCCGAGTGCTCAACGTGCTCGGCGAGCCGGTCGACTTCCCCGACCGGCCGGTGCAGTCGAAGGAACGCTGGCCGATTCACCGTCCGCCGCCATCGCTCGAACAGCAGTCGACCGATCTCAAGATGTTCGAGACCGGCATCAAGGTCATCGACCTGCTCGAGCCCTACCTGCAGGGCGGCAAGATCGGCCTGTTCGGCGGCGCCGGCGTCGGCAAGACCGTCGTCATCATGGAGCTGATCCACAACATCGCGCTGAAGCACGGCGGTGTGTCGGTGTTCGGCGGCGTCGGCGAACGCACGCGCGAGGGCAACGACCTCTGGCACGAGTTCCAGGAGAGCGGCGTCATCGACCCGCACGACCACACCAAGTCGCGCGCGGCGCTGGTCTACGGCCAGATGACGGAGCCGCCGGGCGCGCGGCTGCGGGTCGGCCTCTCGGCGCTGACCGTGGCCGAGTACTTCCGCGACGCGGAAGGCAAGGACGTGCTCCTCTTCATCGACAACATCTTCCGCTTCACGCAGGCGGGGTCGGAAGTGTCGGCGCTGCTCGGCCGCATGCCGTCGGCGGTCGGCTACCAGCCGACGCTGCTCAGCGAGATGGGCCAGATGCAGGAGCGCATCACGTCGACCAAGAAAGGGTCGATCACCTCGGTGCAGGCGATCTACGTGCCGGCCGACGACTACACCGACCCGGCGCCGGCGACCACGTTCGCGCACCTCGACGCGACGACCAACCTGTCGCGCGCGATTTCGGAGCTGGGCATCTATCCGGCGGTGGATCCGCTGGCGTCGACCTCGCGCATCCTCGACCCGCGCATCCTCGGCGACGAGCACTACAACGTCGCGCGCTCGGTGAAGCAGATTCTCCAGCGCTACAAGGATCTCCAGGACATCATCGCGATTCTCGGCATCGACGAGCTGTCGGAAGAAGACCGGCTGACGGTGTCGCGCGCGCGCAAGCTGCAGAAGTTCCTGTCGCAGCCGTTCTTCGTCGCGCAGCAGTTCACCGGCCTCGAGGGCAAGTACGTGCCGATCGCCGACACGATTCGCGGCTTCAAGGAGATCGTCGAAGGGAAGCACGACGAGATCCCCGAGCAGGACTTCTACATGGCCGGCTCGATCGACGAGGTCATCGCGAAGTTCCAGAAGCGCACGTAAATGGCTGACGCGCTGCCGACCAAGCTGCAGCTGCAGATCGTCTCGGCCGATCGGTCGCTCCTCAACGAGACCGTCGACGAGGTCGTGATCCCCGGCTTCGACGGCTATTTTGGCGTCCTGCCGGGGCACACGCCGCTGCTCGCTGTGCTCCAGGTCGGCGAGCTCTGGTACCGGCAGGGCCAGGAGAAGCACTACCTCCTGATCGCGTTCGGGTTCGCCGAGGTGCTGCCGGACCGCGTCACCATCCTGGCGCAGACCGCGGAAAAGGCCGAGGAGATCGATCTGGCGCGCGCCGAGGCGGCGAAGAAGCGCGCGGAGGAGCGGGTGGCGCGGCCCATGGTCGATATCGACGCCGAGCGCGCCCGCATCGCGCTGCTCAAGGCGCTCATCCGGCTGCAGGTGGCGAGTCGCGCTAGAATCCGTTCGTAATTGTTTTCCAACCTCGCGAACCTTTTTCGCTATCGCGGTCTCATCCAGAGCCTGGTCGCGCGCGAGCTGAAAGCGCGCTACCGCGGCTCGGCGCTCGGCTTCCTCTGGTCGTTCATCAACCCGCTGCTGTTCCTGCTGATCTACACCTTCGTCTTTGCCGTCGTGCTGCCGGCGCTGCACACCAGAGAGCTCGAACCGTTCGCCCTGTTCATGTTCTGCGGCATCCTGCCCTGGACCTGGTTCTCGTCGGCGCTGTCGGAAGCGACCAACTCGCTGCTGTCCGGGGGCAACCTGATCAAGAAGGTGCTGTTCCCGGCCGAGATCCTGCCGCTCGTCAGCGTGCTGGCGAACATGATCCACTTCTTCCTCGGGTTGCCGATCCTGATCGGCTTCCTGGTCTACTACCAGCGGTGGCCCGACGCGTGGGACCTGCTGTGGTTTCCGGTGACCGTGCTGGTGCAGCTCGTCTTCACCGCCGCGCTCGCGCTCGTCCTCTCCGCGCTGACGGTGCACTTCCGCGACATCCGCGACATCCTGGCGAACGTGCTCACGTTGTGGTTCTTCTCGACGCCGATCCTCTACTGGATCAAGGAAGCACCCGGCTTCAGCAAGGCGGTCCTCGACCTCAACCCGATGACGCACGTCGTCGTGTCGTATCAGGAGATCCTGTTCTTCCGCGGGCCGATCGGTCACTGGAAGTGGCTGCTCGCGACCGGCGCGATGTCGGTGCTGCTGTTCCTCGCCGGCTTCTGGCTGTTCGACCGGCTGCGCGACTCGTTCGCGGAATCGGTGTAGCGATGACGTCGGCCATCGAGCTCGTCAACGTCTCCAAGATCTACCGCCGCTACGGCGGCCGGCATTTCTCGACGCTCAAGAGCGCGCTGCTGCAGCGCAGCATCCTCCGCGATCTGCAGGCCGAGCGAGACGTTCCCGGCGCTGACCGGCGTCACCTTCACCGTGCCGAAGGGATCGACCTACGGCGTCATCGGCCGCAACGGGTCGGGAAAGAGCACGGCGCTGAAGCTGGTTGCCGGGATCACCAAGCCGACCACCGGCCAGGTGCACGTCGACGGCCGGATCTCCGCGCTGATCGAGCTCGGCGCCGGGTTCCACCCCGAGATTTCCGGGCGCGAGAACGTCTTCATCAACGGCATCATGCTCGGGCTCACCAAGCGCGAAATCCAGGAGCGCTTCGACGAGATCGTCGACTTCGCCGAGCTGCGCGAGTTCATCGACGCGCCGGTCAAGACCTACTCGTCCGGCATGTACATGCGGCTGGGCTTCGCCGTTGCCATCCACGTCAACCCCGACGTGCTGCTCGTCGACGAGGTCCTCGCGGTCGGCGACGAGGGCTTCACGCACAAGTGCCTCGACAAGTTCGCGGAGTTCCGCCGCCGCGGCAAGACCATCCTGCTCGTCACGCACTCGCTCAACCTCGTCGAACGCTTCTGCGACGAGGCGCTCTGGCTCGACGAGGGGCACGCGATGACGCACGGCGATCCGAAGCGGGTCGTCGGCGCGTACCTGACGAAGGTGTCGGAGGGAGAGGAAGTGCTGCTGGCGACGACCAGCGCCAAGGCGGTGGAGGAAGCAACAAAGGCCAGCGCCGAGGAGGAGAGCAGCCAGGGCGGCCAGCCGGTCGAGCACCCGGTCGATCCGACCTCGAACATGTTCGAGGCGACCGAGGGACGCTGGGGATCGCGCGAGATCGAGATCTTCGACGTCACGTTCCTCGACTCAGCGGGGGAGCCGTCACACGTCTTTCATTCCGGCGATCGCATGTCGATTCGCCTGAAGGTCCGCACGTCGAAGGCGACCGACGACTTCGTCTTCGGCATCGGCCTCTTCAACGCCGACGGCGTCTGCTGCTACGGCACCAACACGCTGCTCGAGGAAATGAGCCCGCAGCATCTCGATGGCGAAGCCGAGGCGACCTTCGCCATCGACGGCCTGGACCTTGTCGAGGGGACCTACAAGGTCGACGTCGCGGTGCACAAGCAGGACGGCTATCAGTACGACTATCACCGGCTCCTCTATACCTTCCGGGTGAAGTCGCGCATTCGTGACGTCGGCATCTACCGCCCCCGCCACCGCTGGGCCTTCTCGCCGGGCGTTCAGTTCAAATCCCCTTCGACAAGCTCAGGGCAAGCCCCTTCGACGAGCCCGGGACCTTCCAGTGACGATCGCTGAGGCGCAAGCGCTGGTCGGCGGCGTCCGAGCCGCCGGCCGCACCGTCGTCTTCACCAACGGCGTGTTCGACCTGCTCCACGTCGGCCACCTCCGCTACCTGCAGCAGGCGCGCGCGTTCGGCGACGCGCTGATCGTCGGCCTCAACTCGGACCGATCGGTCCGCGCCAACAAGGGGCCGTCGCGCCCGGTGACGCCCGAAGCGGAGCGCGCCGAGATCCTCGAGGCGCTCGCCTGTGTGGACGCCGTCGTGGTGTTCGACCAGGAAACACCGCACGAGCTCATCGCCGCGCTCCAGCCCGACGTGCTGGTGAAGGGCGCCGACTGGGCGGAAGACGCCATCGTCGGCCGCGACATCGTCGAGGCCCGCGGCGGCCGGGTCGTCCGCGTCCCGCTCGAGGCGGGCCGTTCGACCAGCGCGATCATCGAAAAGATAAAAAACCCGGGATCCAGCGGCGGGTGAGCTGGAAGGATTCTCCCTGACCGCTTACACTGGATGTTTGGCGCCGCCCTGGTGCGCCGCGCCCTGCCGGTTGTGGCCACTTCAACCTCACTCAACCTTCGCGCCGTTCTGAAGACCGCCGTCGCGCGCAGCGGCATGGATGTCCCTGCGCGGGTCGTCTCGGGCCTGACCGCGTCCGCGAAGGCGCTGTTCGTCGCCGCCGCCGCGCACGCCCGTCCGCATGCGGTCGTTCTCTACGTGGTCCCGAGTGACGGCGACCTCGAGGAAACCTGTGCCGACGTGTCGTTTTTCCTCGGCGCACTCGAGGGGCTCTCGCAGGCGGCCACCGATCGCGTGGTTCTGCCGTTCCCGTCACACGAGGTCGACCCGTACCGTGGCATGTCGCCGCACATGGGCGTCACCTCGGCCCGCGCGCGGGCGCTCTATTCGATCGCGCACGGCACCGCGCGGGTGCTGATCGCATCGGCGGCTTCGCTGCTGCCGCGCGTCACCACACCGGACCGCATGCTCGCCGCGTCGCTCGACCTGCGGACCGGGCAGGACATCGCCCCGACCGATCTCGCCGAGCTGCTCGTCGACGCCGGCTTCGCCAGGGAAGATCCAGCCGACGAGCATGGCGAGTTCGCCGTCCGCGGCGGCATCGTCGACATCTTCCCGGCCGGCGAAGCCAACCCGGTCCGCCTCGAGTTCATCGGCGACACGATCGAGACGCTGCGTACCTACGATCCATCGACGCAGCGGTCGATCGCGCCGATCGATCAACTGGCGGTCGTGCCGCTGCGCGACGTCCTGCAGGACAACCGCGGCGCGACGATCTTCGACTACCTCTCACGTGCGCGCGAGGCCAGCGTCATCGTCTCCGAAGCGGACGAAGTCTCCGCGAACGCGGTCAAGCTGTTCGAGAGCCTCCAGCAAAGCTACGAAGACGCCGTCGCGCGCAAGGAACGACAGGCGCCGCCGCTGACCGATCTCTTCGCGGACCTCGACCTCATCGAATCGCGTCTATCGGCCGCGACGCATCTCGCCGAGCTCGGCCTCGACGACGACGCGCGCGGCGCTGTGGCCACGCCCGAACCTCGCGCCGATCTCCCGGCCCGCCACGTCCGCAGCCAGCCCGCTGTCGAGATGAAGGGACGGCGTCGCGGACTGGGTGTCGGACATCCGCCGGCTGCGCGACGACGGCGAGACGACGCTCTTCGTGGCGGCAACGCCGGGCAGGGCCGAGCGCACGATCGAGGTCCTCAAGGAATACGACGTTTTCGCGGTGCCGGTGGAGCGGGCGGAAGACGCTCGCTATGCGGCGGTTCTCGTCGCGGTCGGCGGGTTGTCGCGCGGTTTCAGGCTGCCGGAAGCAAGTCTGCAGATCTACGCCGAAGCCGACGTCTTCGAGGAAGAGCGTCGCGCGCCCGAGCGTCGGCGCGCCGCGACCAAGGCGTTCCTCTCGGACCTGCGCGATCTGAAGGTCGGCGACTTCATCGTCCACGTCGACCACGGCATCGGCATGTTCGTCGGCCTGAAGCAGCTGGGCGTCGGCCCTTCGACAAGCTCAGGGCAGGGCGACGACAGGCAGGAGTTCCTCGAGCTGCGCTACGCGGGCGAGGACAAGCTGTTCGTCCCGGTTGAACGGCTCGATCTCGTCCAGAAGTACACCGGCGCGACGCGTCCTCCCGTCGACAAGCTCGGTGGCACCTCGTGGGAGCGCGCCAAGACCAAGGTCAAGAAGGCGATGCGCGACATGGCGGAGGAGCTGCTCAAGCTCTATGCCGCCCGCCGCGCGGTCCCCGGCCACGCCTTCGCGGCCGATTCGCACTGGCAGCAGGAATTCGAGGACGCGTTCGAGTACGAACTGACGGTCGATCAGAAGTCGGCCATCGCCGACATCAAGGGCGACATGCAGACGGCGACGCCGATGGATCGCCTGCTGTGCGGCGACGTCGGCTACGGAAAGACCGAAGTGGCGATGCGCGCGGCGTTCAAGGCGGTGATGGACGGCAAGCAGGTCGCCTTCCTGGCGCCGACGACGATTCTCGCCTTCCAGCATCAGAAGACGCTGAGGGAGCGCTTCGCCGGGTTTCCGGTGCGGATCGACATGGTCAGCCGGTTCCGCTCGAAGGCGGAGCAGGCGACCACGATTGCCGATCTCGCCGCCGGCAAGGTCGACGTCATCGTCGGCACCCACCGCCTGCTGTCGAAGGATGTCGAATTCCGCGACCTCGGGCTGCTCGTTGTCGACGAGGAGCAGCGCTTCGGCGTGGCGCACAAGGAACGCATCAAGCAGATGAAGAAGAAGGTGGACGTGCTCACGATGAGCGCGACGCCGATTCCTCGCACGCTGAACATGTCGCTCATCGGCATCCGCGACATGTCGATCATCGAGACGCCGCCCAAGGATCGCCTCTCCATCCAGACCAGCGTCGTCAAGTTCGATCAGGAAGTGATCCGGCGGGCGATCAGAGGCGAGATCGAGCGCGGCGGGCAGGTCTATTTCGTCCACAACCGGGTCGAGTCGATTTTCTCGATCGCCGACCTGGTGCAGCGGCTGGTTCCCGAAGCGCGCGTCGTCGTCGGCCACGGCCAGATGGACGAGGATTCGCTCGAGCGCGCGATGCTCGATTTCGTGGCGAAGAAATTCGACGTCCTGCTCGCGACGACGATTGTCGAGAACGGGCTCGACATCCCGAATGCAAACACCATCATCATCAACCGCGCGGATCGCTATGGCCTGTCGCAGCTCTATCAGCTGCGCGGCCGCGTCGGCCGGTCGGATCGGCCGGCGTACGCGTATCTTCTGATCCCGCCGGACGACAACCTCTCCTCGGTCGCGAAAAAGCGCCTCGCCGCGATCAAGGAGTTCAGCGATCTGGGCAGCGGGTTCCGCGTCGCGGCGCTCGACCTCGAGATTCGCGGCGCCGGCAACCTGCTCGGCGGCGAGCAGAGCGGGCAGATCGATACCGTCGGCTTCGAGATGTATATGAAGCTGCTCGAGCAGACCGTGCGCGAGCTCAAGGGCGAAGAGCTCGAAGACGATGTGCGCGCGACGGTGAACCTGCGGGTCGACCTGAAGATCGACGCGTCCTACGTGCCCGACATGAACCAGCGGCTGATGCTCTACCGTAAGGTGGCCGCTGCGCGCCACGACGACGAGATCGACCGCATCCTCGAGGAGGCTGCCGACCGATATGGTCCGCTGCCGGACTCGGTGCTCAACCTGGCCGACTACGGCCGCATCCGGGTGATGGCCGATCGGCTGGGCATCGACACCATCGACCGCGAGGCCCGCATCGTCGTCTTAAAGTTCAGACCGCAGGCGAAGGTCGATCCCGTGCGGCTCGTGGCCCTGGTGCGGCAGCGCCCTGAGCTCACGCTCGTCCCGCCTGCGGCCCTCAAACTGTCGCTCGACAAGGCTGATGGCTCAGCGCTGACGGCGAGGGGCTCATCGAGCCAAAAATCCCCTGCTCCCAGCCCTCAGCCCTCAGCCATTAGCCATGGAAAGGCCGGCAAGCGGCCGGCGGCCCCGCCGAGCTGGTGGGTCGCCCGCGCCAAAGAGGGCGAGGTGAAGCCCGGCTTCAACAAGGCCGAGATGACCAGGTCCGCCAAGGAAGACCCCCGGGCGCCGGGCGGCTTGCTCGAGCAGCTGGGGGGCTTGTTGAGCGAGCTGCTGGATCAAAGGTAAAATCTTTTCTTACAGGCACTTATGAAATCAGCACGATTGATCGCGGTGGCGTTCGCGTTATCGGCGGTGGTTTCCGCGCGCGCGGAAATCATCGAGCAGATTCTGGTGAAGGTGAACGGCGAGATCTTCACCAAGAGCGATCTCGAGCAGCGGCAGGTGGCGGCCCTGCGGCAACGCGGGCAGGCCATCGATCTGAAAAGCGATCTGAGCAACACGCAGCTGCGCCAGGCGCTCGACGAGGTGACGCCGCAGCTTCTTGTCGACGCGATCGACGAGATGCTGATCGTGCAGCGTGGAAAGGAGCTCGGCTACCGCCTCGGCGACGAGCAGTTCAAGAGCGTTCTCGACAACATCAAGAAGGAAAACAAGATGGAGTCGGAGGAGCAGTTCCAGGCCGCGCTCAAGGCCGAGAACATGACGCTCGCCGATCTGCGCCGCAATCTCGAACGCCAGATGATCCAGCAGCGCGTCCAGCAGAACGAGGTGCTGGGCAAGATTGGCGTCACCGACGACGAGGCGAAGCGGTACTACGAGTCGCACCTGAATGAGTTCACGACCGCGCCGACCGTGACACTGCGCGAGATCCTGGTGACCGTGCCGAGCGATTCGAAAGGCCTGAACGTCGCCGCGGACGATGCCGCGAAGGAAAAGGCGGAAGAGATCCGCAAGCGCGTGACGACCGGCGGCGAGAACTTCGAGAAGCTCGCGTCCGAGATCTCGGACTCTCCGTCGAAGGCAAATGGCGGACTGATCGGGCCGCTCAGCGTCAACGACATCTCGCCGGAGCTGCGCAAGCTGATCGAAGCGATGAAGCCGGGCGACGTCGGCGAGCTGGTGCGGACGCAGCGCGGCTATCAGCTGCTGAAGCTCGAGTCGGTCACGGCCACCCAGACGATGACGCTCGAGCAGGCGCGCGACCAGATCAGCGAGCGCGTGTTCACCGACAAGCGCAAGGCGGAGTTTCAGAAGTACCTCGAGAGGCTCCGCGCGCAGGCGATCATCGAGTGGAAGAACGAGGACGTGAAGAAGGCGTTCGAGGCGGGCGTCAAGCAGCAGACACCGCCGCCGCCGGCGCCATGATCGAGCCCGATGGGGCGGAATGGTTTGCGATCTGGACCCGCTCGCGGCACGAGCAGGTCGTCCGCGACCAACTCGAACGCAAGCGCATCGACGCGTTCCTCCCGACGATCACCCGCTGGAGCCGCTGGAAGGATCGCAAGAAGAAAGTCGACTGGCCGCTGTTCCCGGGCTACTGCTTCGCGCGCTTTGCTGCCGCCGACACGCTGCGCATCCTGAAATGCACCGGCGTCGTCAACATCGTCTCCTTCGACGGCAAACCAGCGGCGATTCCCGACATCGAACTCGATAGCATCCGCCTGCTGGTTGGCAGCGATCTCCAATACGATCCGTGCCCGATGATCAACGAAGGCATGATGGTTGAAGTCGTCCACGGGCCGCTGAAGGGGGTCGTCGGCCGGTTGATGCGCAAGGACGCGCCGAAAGCACGCCTGGTGCTGTCGGTCGACTTGATTGGGCAGGCGGTGAGCGTCGAAGTCGATGCCGCTGACGTGAAACCGTACTGAGATCGCCAGAAAAACACCCGCTCCCTTCCAGCGCGACTCTTGTCTGCCCCGAGGCAGACTTCGGCCTGGCCAGACTCCTGACCGCCCAGATTTTCCGCGAAAACCCGCAGTTTCCTCCCCTGGTACCGGCAGTCCGATTGCTCTAGTCCAGCTGGGCTTACACGGCGAGCCCGTTTCCCATTAGTGCGAGCACGGCGCCTGGCGTTTCCGGATGGCTGGCTCCCCCGGCATTTTTCCGGTCGAAGGTCGATGTCTGTGATGTGCGGCGGAACGAAACGATTTCTCTGGGCGCTCCTGGCGGCGCTTGCGCTGGTGGTGTGTATCACCCCCGGCGCCGTCGCCCAGACCGCCATGCCGGAAGGCATTCCGGATTTCTCGCAGGACGGCTCGCGCCCGAGCGCGCAGACCGTTCAGAGCGGCCCGTGGTCCAGCCCGTCGACGTGGCAGGGCGGCGTCGTACCGACTTCGAATCACATCGTCCGGATCCTCCAGCCGCACACGGTCACGATCCAGAACGAATCGGCCGCCGCCTACACCGTGTCGGTTGACGGCAAGCTGGCGTTCGATCCGGGCGTCAATACCAGGCTCTACGTCACCAACCTGCAGATCATGGCGGGCTCGATGGGGATGGGCACGCCTGGCGTCCTCGAGGTCGGCACGGTTGCGAACCCGATCCCGGCCGGCATCACCGCCGAAATCGTCATCGCCAACAACCCGCTCGGCGGCAGCGTGGCGGACCCCGATCAGTTCGGCACCGGCGTCACCGTGCTCGGCAAGGTGTCGATGCACGGCAGCCTGAAGACGCCGACCTTCGTGCGCCTCGCCGCCGAACCGCGCGCCGGGCAGTCGACGTTGACGTTGGCGGAAGCCGTATCCGGCTGGGCGCCCGGCGACCGCCTGATTCTCCCGGACACCCGGCACATGCGGTTCGACGAGCTCAACGAGCCGAGCTGGACGAACAAGATCAACCAGTGGGAAGAGCTCACCGTCTCGTCGATTTCGGCCGACGGCAAGACGATCACGCTCCAGAACTCGCTGCTCTACGATCACCTCGGCGCGCGCGACCTGAAAAACGTGCTGGAGTTCCTGCCGCACGTCGGCAACATCACGCGCAACGTCGTCATCCGCTCCGAGAATCCGACGGGCACGCGCGGGCACATGCTCGCGACGCACATGGCGGACGCCGACATCCGCTATGTGCTGTTCAAGGATCTCGGACGCACGACCTACCTGCCGCTGAACAACGTCACCAATCACATCGGCCGCTACCCGGTGCACATGCACCACCTGATCGGCCCGACGGCGACGCCGGCCAACGGCTACCAGTTCACGGTGATCGGCAACGCGGTTGACGGCGGCTCGGTCGAGACGCAGTTCAAGTGGGGCATCACGGTCCACGGCAGCCACTACGGCGCCATCAAGGACAACGTCGTCTACAACTACAACGGCGCCGCAATCGCGACCGAGGACGGGTCGGAAAGCTTCAACGAGTTCGATCACAACTTCGTGATGCGCGGCATGGGCGAACCGGACGAACCGGGCGTCCAGGCGCGCATGGCGATGGGCACCGAAGGCGTCGGCTTCTGGTTCCGCGGCCCGAACAACTTCGTCCGCAACAACGTCGCCGCGAACTACCAGAACCCGACGACCGAAGCCGCCTACGGGTTCGTCTTCCAGTTCATCGGCCTGGGAACATCGTCGTCCCGACCTTCAAGGGCGCCGACACGCTCGGGATGCACGGACCCGTCCAGGGCACGACGGTGAACGGCAACAACCTGCCGCTCCTCGAGTTCAACAACAACGAAGCGTACGGCGCCATGCAGGGCGCGTTGACCTACTGGTGGGTCAGCTCGCTCGACCCGCAGCCGTTTGCCGGGGCGCAGGAAAGCGTCATCCGGAACTTCAAGGCCTGGCACACCTACAACAAGACCGTCTACGTCTACCCGGGCCAGAAGGTCACGATCGACGGCCTGAAGATCCGCGGCAAATTCGACGCGGCGAGCCACTGCTGCGGCGACGGCGTCTGGTTCGAGGACTACTCGACGAAGGACACGATCATCCGCAACGCCGACATCCAGGGCATGGAAGACGGCATCCAGGCGCCGTCGTCCGGCTTCGGACCGGGTCCGAATCTTCTCGTCGAGAACTCGTACCTGCGCAACTGGCGCAACATCAACGTCCCCACGCCGTCGTCGGTCAACGGCTGCTGGATGGAAGACAAGCTCGTCACCATCAGCAACACGCGGTTCGAAGCGCCGCCGGGCCGGGCCCTGTCCGCCATCAACATGGTCGGCAAGGCGAACGGCATCGAGTGTCTGGCGAAGCTGAACGAGGTCCGCGTCTACGCCTACAACGGCAACGCGACCGAGAACTTCCAGATCTATCACCCGAACACCTCGGTGCTGCCGAGGCCGCCGGCGGGCTGCGTCGCGGCGGCGATCTCCGGCATCGCGGGTCTGCTCACGCCGACCACGCTCACGAGCGCGCCGACCTGCGCGATTGCGCCGATCGTCACGGCCAGCACGATCACGAGCCCCGCGCCCGGGTCGACGCTCACCTCCGACACACAGCTGTTTCAATGGAACGCCGGCGTCGGCGTCTCGGGCTATCAGCTCAGCGTCGGCACATTCGAAGGCGGCAGCGACGTCTACCTCGGTCCGATGGTGACGACGACCTCCGCCACCGTGACCGGTCTGCCAACGCATGGCGGCGTCGTCTGGGTGCGGCTGTTCTCGAACCTCGGCGGCGCGTGGCAGTACGTCGATAGCAGCTACACCGCGGCCGGCGTTCCGCTGTTCATCGACCTCGCTCCCACGAACGCGGTGAGCGTCGAAGGGAACGAAGAGCAGACGACGCCGCCGTTCAATGCCTCCGCCGGCGATCTGCTTCTCGCCTTCGTCGCGTCGTCAGGGCCCTCCGCTCCGGGTCAGACGATGACGGTTTCGGGCGGCGGCCTCAACTGGACGCTGGTCAAGCGGGCGAACAGCCAGTTTGGCGCCGCCGAGATCTGGAAAGCGACGGCGGCCTCCGATTTGACCGGCATCACCGTGACGTCGACGCCGACGCAATCGTCGCCGTCTCAGTCGCTCGTCGTCCTCACGTTCGCCGGCACGGGCGGCGTCGGTGCGTCGGCGGCCGCCAGCGGCGCACTGGGAGGACCGTCGGTATCGCTGACCGCGAGCAAGACGGGCTCGTTCGTCTACGGCGTCGGCAACGACTGGAACGGCTCGGTCTCGCGCACGCTCGGCACGAACCAGTCGATGGTCCACGAGTTCCTCGGCCCGAATGGCGACACATTCTGGATCCAGCGGCTGAACGGCACGGTCCCGCTAATCGGCACGCTGATTACGCTGAACGACTCAGCACCGACCGACCACAGCTGGAACTTCGCGGCGGTCGAGATCATCCCGATGCAGCGCGTGCCGCCGCCAATCACGTGGCCGACACCCGCCGACATCGTCTACGGCACGCCGCTCGACGATGCGCAGTTGAATGCGACGACCGAGGTGGCGGGAACGTTCGTTTATACGCCGCCGGCGGGAACGGTGCTCAACGCGGGATCGAACCAGACGCTGTCGGTCACGTTCACGCCCGCCAACAGCACGACGATTTACGGCCCGGCCACGGCGACCGTGCCGCTGAACGTGCTCAAGGCGCCGAGCTTCGTGACGTGGTCCAGTCCGGCGGACATCGCCTATGGGACCGCGCTGAGCACGGCGCAGCTGAACGCGACCGCGAACCTGCCGGGCACGTTCGTCTACTCGCCCGTGGCGGGCACCATTCTGAGCGCGGGCAACAACCAGCCGCTCTCGGTCACCTTTACACCCGACGACTCGAACTACCAGACCGTCGTGACGACCGTCTTCCTGAACGTGACGGCGACGACGCCGGTGGTGATCTGGAACGTGCCCGCGCCAATCGTCTACGGCGCAGCGCTCGGCGCCGGGCAGTTGAACGCCTCCGCGGGTGTTCCAGGCACCTTCGCCTACACGCCGGCCGCAGGAACGATCCTCCCGGCTGGCGCGCGCACCTTGTCGGTCACGTTTACGCCGACCGATGTCGCGTACGCGCCGTCCTCGAAGACCGTGCCGCTGACCGTGCTCAAGGCATCGCCGGTCATCACCTGGACGACGCCGGCGAACATCGTGAGCGGAATCGCGCTGTCGGGCACGCAGTTGAACGCGGTGGTCGCGAGCCCCGCGGGCACGTTGGTCTACTCGCCGGCTGCCGGCACCGTGCTCCCGGCCGGGCCGTCGCAGCGTCTGACGGTGACGTTCACGCCAACCGATACGGCGAACTACAACGTGGTGACGCGCCGCGGTGCCGATCACCGTGGTCAGCGCCGCGGCCGGCGCGACGCCGGTGAAGATCGGCACGACGATCGCCGGCACGTTCAACGACGCCACCGGTCATTCCGGGCAGTCGCACCTGGTGTTCGCGCCGAACGCCAACGTGTGGTGGCTGTTCACGCTGTCGTCGAACAATGACGCGCTCGGTAATCGCACGGTCCAGACTTACGTCAGCAGCGGGGCGGATCTCGCGACCGCCACCTGGAGCGTGAAGACGGCGAGCCCAACGCTCGGCAACGTCGGCGGCGCCACCAGTTCGGTGCTGGCGGGCGGCCGGTCGCTCGGCGTGGCGGTTCGAAGCATTTCGGGCGTCGACTACGCCCACGTGTTCATCTCGTCTGCCTTCGACGGGCAGACCTCGTCGAACGGCCACGCCCGTGCGACTCTGGGAGCGACAACGATATCGTGGGGGGCGTGGAACAACCCCGGCTCGCCCAACACCGCATCCGAGTGGCAGGGCCCGCTGAACTCGGGCAACCCGCCGAGCGCCGCGGCGACGCACACGTCGTGGGGCAATTCGATCGGCATCTCCTCCGGCGGCTTCATCCATCACTTCAGCGTGACGATGGATCAGGAAGTCGACTGTGCCGTCGGCCGGTCGACCAACGCAGATACGGCCGCGTCTTGGACCAACGGCTTCGGCAGCAATGTCAGCCCGACGGGCCAAACCGGTACGTCGCCGCCGTGGACGGTGGCCGTCATCGACAAGACGATGGCGAACGAGTGCAAGGCGCTCTCGTTCGCGCCGCTGGTGTCGAACGTCATGCTCGCCGTCTACACGAACGGCGCGGTCGGTGCAGCCAAACGCCACCAACCTGCGCTACATGAAGTCGGGCGCCAACGGCACCTGGACGAACATCTCGGCCAGCAGCGGCGGCGGCAACGGCAACGTGTTCGCGTCCAATGCCAACATCAACCAGAACGACTGGGCGCTGGTGCCGGTCACGACCAGCACGATTCACGCGTTCCGCCGCAAGGCTGACGGCACCGGCATCGACGGCGCGACCTACAACACCGCCGGGAACAACTGGTCGCCGATCTCGGTGGCGCCGCCGGCGTTCGGCGCCGGGCCAGGCGTTCAAGTCCGGTGGCGGCATCTTCGGCGCGACCGACGGCACGAACGTCTGGCTGTTCGTGATCAACACCGACACCGCAAACTCGATCCTCTACACCCAGTTCACCGGGACGTCGTGGACGGCGTGGGCGACGGTGCCCGGCAGCGGCACCGGCTCGCAGGTGCGCAACTTCATCACCGGCAACCCGACGATCGGCAGCGGTCAGGCCGGTCTCGCGTGGACGCAGACCAACGGCTCGAACTTCGACGTCTATGCGACGTCGTTCCGCACCGCGACGGCAGCGGCTCCGGCCACGGTGTCGATTACGGCGCCCGGCAACGCGGCAACGGTTGCGACGACGGTGAACGTCACTGCCAACGCGACCGCTGGCAGCGGCACGGTTGCCGGCGTTCAGTTCCTGCTCGACGGGATCAACCTCGGAGCTGAGGACACGGCGAGCCCGTTTGCGGTCAACTGGGACACGACGGCGGCGACCAACGGGACGCATTTCCTGACGGCAGTCGCCCGCGACACCAGCGGCGGCACCGGAACGGCGGCCACCGTGACGGTGACGGTCGCCAACGACCTCACGGCGCCGACGGTCGTGATGACCGCTCCCGGCAACGGGACCAGCGTCGCCGGCACGAATGTGTCCGTGTCGGCGGAAGCGCTCGACGACATCGGCGTGGTCGGCGTTCAGTTCCTGCTCGACGGCGCGCCGCTCGGTGCGGAAGACACGGTGGCGCCGTTCGTCATCAACTGGAACGCCTCGACCGCGTCGGCCGGCGCGCACACGCTCTCGGCGCGCGCGCGCGACAACGCCGCGCGGCTGACCACCTCGTCGACGATCAGCGTCACGGTCTCGAGCGCCACGCCGTCGCTCGGCTGGGCGCCGCCGGCCAGCATCGTCTACGGCACCGCGCTCAGCGGCACGCAGCTGAATGCGACTGCCAGCGTGCCAGGCACCTTCGCCTACAACCCGCCGGCCGGCACCGTGCTGAATGCCGGCGCGTCGCAGACGCTGTCGGTGATCTTCACGCCGACCGACACGACGTCGTACAGCACGGCCACCGCGAACGTCACGATTACCGTGACCAAGGCAACGCCGTCGGTCTCGTGGTCGACGCCGTCGCCGATCGTCTACGGCACGGTGCTCAGCTCGACCCAGCTGAACGCCACGGCCGGTGTGGCCGGCTCGTTCTCGTACTCGCCGGTGGCCGGAACGGTGCTGCCAGCCGGCTCGGGGCAGACGCTGACGGCGACCTTCACGCCGACCGACGCCTCGAACTACACGACGGCGACGGTGAACACGTCGATCAACGTCACGAAGGCAACACCGTCGATCAGCTGGCCGACCCCGGCCGCGATCGTCTACGGCACGACGCTCTCGACGACCCAGTTGAACGCGACGACGAGCGTGCCCGGCACCTTCGCGTACACGCCGGCCGCCGGAACCGTCCTGGCCGTTGGCTCGGGTCACACGCTCTCGACGACGTTCACGCCGACCGACCCGGCGAACTACACGACCGCGACCGCCAGCGTCACCATCAATGTCACGAAGGCGACGCCCTCGATCACCTGGCCGACGCCCGCGAACATCGTCTACGGCACCGCGCTCGGCGCGGCGCAGTTGAACGCGACGACGAGCGTGCCGGGCACGTTCGCATACACGCCGGCCGCCGGTGCGGTTCTGAGCGCCGGACCGGGCCAGACGCTGTCGACCACGTTCACGCCGACCGATCCGACGAACTACACGACGGCGACCGCCAGCGTCACGATCACGGTGACGAAGGCGACGCCGGCGATCACCTGGCCGACGCCTGCGAATATCGTCTACGGCACGGCGCTGAGCGCGACGCAGTTGAACGCGACGACGACGGTGCCCGGCGCCTTCGCGTACACGCCGGCGGCCGGTGCGGTCCTCGACGTCGGCGCGGGCCAGAACCTGTCGACGACGTTCACGCCAACGGATACGGCGAATTACGCGACGGCGTCGGCAAACGTTTCGATCACGGTGACGAAGGCGACGCCCTCGATCACGTGGCCGGCGCCGGCGGATATCGTCTACGGCACGCTCTTGAGCGCGACGCAACTGAACGCGACTGCGACCGTCGAGGGCTCGTTTGCTTACACGCCGGCGGCCGGCGCCTCGCTGAGCGCGGGCACGCACACCCTGTCGGTGACGTTCACGCCAACCGACTCGAACTACCAGACCGCGACCAAGAGCGTGTCGCTGACCGTCTCGAAGGCGACGCCGACGCTCACGTGGCCGGCGCCGGCGGATATCGTTTACGGCACGCTGCTTGGGCGCGACGCAGCTGAACGCGACCGCGAACGTCGAGGGCTCGTTTGCTTACACGCCGGCTGCGGGCGCGTCGCTGAGCGTCGGGTCGCACACGCTGTCGGTGACGTTCACGCCAGCCGACGCGGCGAACTACCAGACCGCGACCAAGAGCGTGTCGCTGACCGTGTCGAAGGCGACGCCGACCATCACCTGGCCGGCGCCTGCCAGCATCGTCTTCGGCACGGCGCTGAGCGCGACGCAACTGAACGCGACCGCCACCGTGCCGGGCACCTTTGCCTACACGCCGGCGGCAGGTACGTCGCTGAACGCCGGCACGCAGACGCTGTCGGTCACCTTCACGCCGGCCGACGCCGTCAACTACGCGACCGCCACCGCCACGGTATCGCTGACCGTGCAGAAGGCGACGCCGACGATCACCTGGCCGACGCCGGCCGAGATCGTCTTCGGCGTCGCCCTGAGCGCGACGCAGCTGAACGCGACCGCGAACGTCGCGGGCACGTTCGCCTACACGCCAGCGGCGGGCACCGTGCTGCCTCAGGGCTCCAACCAGACACTGTCGGTCACCTTCACCCCGGCCGACTCGACCAACTACACGACCGCGACCAAGAGCGTCACGATCAGGGTCAGAGGCGTTCCGACGATCGCCGTGAACGCGACCAACGTGACCGTCGGCGCGATCGTGACGGCGACGGTTGAAAACGGCCCGGCGCTCAGCGGCGACTGGGTGGCGGTCTATGCGGTCGGCGGCTCGATGTATCTGGACTGGAAGTATCTGAACGGGGCGCAGGTCGCTCCCGGCACCGGTCTGACCGACGCGGTCGTGCCGTTTGTGATGCCGATGACCGCCGGCACCTACACGCTGAAGTTCTTCTCGGGATCGACGCTGCTGGCGACGAGCGCGCCGATCACGGTGAATGCCGCGTCGCTGTCGATGAGCGCGGCGAGCGTGACCGGGGGCGGCAGCGTCACCGCGACGGTGAGCAACGGTCCGGGCAGAGTCGGGGACTGGCTTGGCGTCTACGGCTCGGATGGGGCGACGCTGTTTACCTGGAAGTACCTGAACGGCGCGCAGACGCTGCCCGTCTCGGGCATCACCGCCGCCGCGGTTGATCTCTCGATGCCGTCGACGCAGGGCACCTACTCGGTGCGGCTGTATTCCAACAGCACGGTCCTGGCGAGCAAGGTCGTGACGGTCAGCGCGGCCGCGCCGCCGTCGGTGACCCCCAGCGCGACGGCAGTGACGATCGGTGTCGTCGTGACCGCGACGGTCGCCAACGGCCCCGCCCAGACGGGCGACTGGGTCGAGCTCGCGGCAATCAGCGGCCCGTACTACATGGATTGGCGATACCTGAACGGAACGCAGACGGCGCCCGCGACAGGTGTGGCCGGCGCGGCGATCCCGTTCACGATGCCGATGGCGCCCGGCACCTACGTCATGCGGTTCTACTCGGGCGCGGCGCTGCTGGCGACGAGCGCGCCGATCACGGTGTCGATGCCGGCCACGACGCTGACGGCCAGCACCACGTCGGTCGCCGTCGGCTGCACGGTCACCGCGACGCTGGTCAACGGACCCGGCGGGCGCACGGACTGGATCGCCGTGTATCCGGAAGGCTCCTCGACATACGTCGACTGGAAGTATCTGAACGGCACGCAGACGGCGCCTGCAACGGGCATGACCGGCGCCGTCATCCCGTTCACGATGCCGATGACGCCGGGCAACTACATCCTCCGCTTCTACACCGGCTCGACGCTAATCGCGAGCAGCGCGGTGGTGACGGTCTCCAACGGCAGCTCGATCGTGGTGGACTCGACGAACATCGCGCCTGGCGGCTCGGTGACGGCGACGGTCACGAACGGTCCGGGGCTGGCGGGCGACTGGGTCGCGTTGTTCTCGAGCAACTCGTCGAGCTTCATCGAGTGGAAGTATCTGAACAACACGCAGGCCCTGCCGGCGACAGGCATGACCGGCGGCACCGTCACCTTCGCGATTCCGACGGTACAGGGCACCTATTCCATCAAGCTCTTCAACGCCAGCCAGAATCTCCTGACCGTCAGCCCGACGATCACCGCCGCGTTCGGCGCGACGATGACGCTGAGCGCGACGACAGTGGCGGCCGGCGACTCGGTGACCGCGACCATCGCCAACGGTCCCGGGCTGGCGCGCGACTGGATTGGCCTGTACTCGTCCAACGGCGCAACGCTGCTCAACTGGAAATACCTCAACGGGTCGCAGACGGTCCCCGCTCAGGGCTCGACCAACGCGGCTGTGTCGATGCCGATGCCGACCACGCCTGGCTCCTACCGTCTCCGGTTCGTGAGCGGCAGCACCATCCTGGTGACGAGCCCCGTCGTTACCGTGCAGTAACGCGCGGGGCCGTCCGCCCGGGCGTACCTGCTATCCTTGACGGGACGTGAAGATCGGCGCTGTCGACCTCGCATCGCCGCTGGCCATCGCCCCGATGGCCGGCATGACCGACACGGCGTTCCGCCGGCTGGTCAAGCGCCACGGTGGCTGCGGCCTCGTGGTGAGCGAGATGGTGAGCTCCGAGGGGCTCGTCCGCGGCATCGATCGAACGCTCGAATACGCCGAGTACACCGAAGAAGAGCGTCCGGTCTCCATCCAGATCTTCGGCGGCGACCCCGAGAAGATGGCCGCGGCGGCGCAGGTCGTCGAGGGCATGGGCGCCGACATCGTCGACGTGAACATGGGATGCCCGGTGCCGAAGATCGCGAAGCACAATGCGGGCTGCAGCCTGATGCGCGAGCCGGCGCATGCCGCGAGCGTGATTGCCTCGATGGTCAAGGCGGTCAGGATTCCGGTGACGGTGAAGATGCGCGCCGGCTGGAACGACGGCGATCGGAACGCGCCGACGCTCGCGAAGATGGTGCAGGATGCGGGCGCGTCGGCGATCGCGGTGCACGGGCGCACCGCAGAGCAGAGCTACAGCGGCCTCGCCGACTGGGATCTGGTGGCGCGCATCGCGAGCGAGCTCACGATCCCGGTCTTCGGCAGCGGCGACTGCATCGAGCCCGAGCAGATCGTCGAACGTCTCCGATCGGGAGTGCAGGGCGTGCTCGTCGGGCGCGGCGTGCTCCGCAATCCGTGGATTCTCCAGCAGGCGACCGATCTCATCGCGGGACGCGCTCCGCGCCAGGTGACGCCCGAGGAGCGCGGCCGCTTCCTGCTCGACTACATCGAGCTCTTGCTCTCCGAGCGTACGGACGAGTCTCGCGCGCTCACGCACGAGCGATGGGTCGTCAACAAGCTCCGCGCGCTCGGCTCGTGGTACACGAAGGGCCTCGAGAACGGATCCCACCTCCGCACGGCGATCAATAGCGCTGAGTCGCTGCAGCAAGTTCGCGACGACATCGCGACATTCTTCTGCTCCCAGGAAGCCAGCCCAGCCGCCTAAGCCCGTCCAGTATCGTTTTCACAGCTTTTTGTATTTTTCTTGACACCGGTACCCAAACAGGTAGAATCGGACGTCCACTAACTGACAACTGTGACGACTGGCGTCACACAACCCAGGTCAACAGCAGGGCTGTGTGGAAGTCGTTCACAACGTTACTGGCTGATGCAGAAGCTCCCCCGCTTCGTTTAAGCCCTGGCCGTAACGGTTTTCAGTTTTAACCCGATACCTGTAAGTCGAGGGGCGAAGCTACGTCTTGGCTAAATACCCAAACAAACTCTGTCCTACGCTGGCTGGTTGTATCGTTCTGGCCTGTGTTGTATCGGCCGGATGTCAGCGCCGCTCGGAAAACCGCCGCATCGAGCCGGTCTACGACCAGAAGACCGGCAAGCTGCAGCTCCTGAAGTACGACTCCAACGGCAATGGAGTCATCGACACCTGGAGCTACATGGACGGCGCCCGGGCGGTCCGGATTGACATCGACGTCGACGAGGACGGCAAGATCGAGCGCTGGGAGTACTACGGCGCCAGCCAGAAGCTCGAAAAGGTCGGTTTTTCGCGTGCCAAGGACGGCAAGGAGGACGCCTGGTCCTACCCCGGGGCCGCCGGCGCCATCGAGCGTATCGAAACGTCGACACGCCGCGACGGCAAGGTGAGCCGGGTCGAGCATTTCAAGTCCGACCGCCTCGTGGCTGCCGAAGAAGACAGCGACCAGGACGGCAAGACCGACAAATGGGAAACCTACGACGGCGAACGGCTCGCCTCGGTCGCGTTTGATACGCAGCATCGCGGGACCGCCGACCGTCGCCTGATCTACGGCAGCAACGGCACCGCGCGCCTCGAGGTGGATCTCGCAGGCGACGGGCACTTCACCGCGGCCCCCGAGCCGGCGCGCGGGCGGACCCGATGACCTCAGTCCTCTATCTCGGCTGCCCCGCCAGCGACCGGGACGACGCCGAGAGGTTGTTGAGCGCGGGCCAGCTCTCGGTCGTCTGGGCTGACGATGTCGGCAACGCGCTCGACACGCTGCAGCACCGCGACCTGCCGGTCCTGCTCGATCTGTCGCGCGGCGCGGCGGCCCTCCAGCTTGCCCACGACATTCGAACCCACCTCCCGTCCACACTGATATTCGCCGTCGTCGACGAACGGCGCCCGGACCTCTCGACCGAGGCGGTGCTGGCCGGGGTGGCGGACGTGTTTGCGCGGCCGCTCGGCGGCCGGCGTGTGGCAAACGCGATCGAGCGCGAGCAGCGCTACCTATCGCGCGGGGGCAACGGCAGCAGCGGCAACGGCCACGCTCACGACAGCGACGACTTGTACAGCCAGTCGCCGGCGATGCGCGACGTGATGCTGGCGATTGCGGACGTCGCGACGAAACGCGCCGGCGTCCTCGTCCGCGGCGAGGAAGGGACCGGCCGCCAGGTCGTGGCGCGCGCGATTCACGTCCGGCAGCACGTCGCGCCGTCGGCGTTCGTCACGATCAACTGCGCGGCCTACGACACCGAGGAGCTCGACGCGGCGCTCTTCGGCGCCGCGGCGCGGTCGCAGGGCTACGGCGACGCCGCGAGCTCGCGCGGGCTGGCGCGCGTCAGCCGCGAGGGGCGGCTGCACGACGCCATCGGCGGCACGATCTACATGCAGAACGTCGCCGACGCGCCGACGCGCGTGCAGGCGCGGCTGGCTCGCGTGCTGCGCGACCGTGAAGTGCTGCTGGTGGAAACCGGCGAGCCGATCGCGTTCGGCGTCCGGCCGATGGCGGGAGTCGATCCGGCGTTCGACCGCGCCGTGCAGGAAGGGCGGGTTCGCGACGATCTCTTCCGGCGGCTGGCGGTGAGCCGCATCGACATGCCCGCGCTGCGCGAGCGGCGCGAGGACATCCCGGCGCTCACCAACTATTTCCTGCGCGACATCTGCGGCGCACCTGCACGTGCCGCCGAAGACGGTGTCGCGGGCGGCGCTGTCGCTCATCTCCGCGCTGCCGTGGCCCGGCAACGCCGTGGAGCTCCGGGCGCTGCTCGAGGCGGTCGTGCACGGCATGCACGGCGGCCGCAACATCGGCCTCGAAGACCTCCTGGCGCACCTGCGTCTCGACGGCGGCTCGGTCGGCATGACCGCCGCCGGCGGCACGCTGAAGCAGGCGCGCGCCCGGTTCGAGCGCGAATACATCGCCACCATCCTCGAGCAGCATCACGGGCGCATCAGCGATGCCGCGAAGGCACTCGGCATCCAGCGCACCAATCTGTATCGAAAAATGCGGTCGCTTCGAGTGACCCAGCGGAGGGAATCGTCGTGATCCGTCCTCGCACGTTCTCGGTCTACCCCGGCAACCCGTTGCTCACAGGTGTGCACATGCGTCTTCTTGCAGTCCTGCTGGCCCTTGCTCTCGCTTCGCCCGTGTCGCCGTTCGTCGCCACGAGCGTGGCGCAGGCCGAGGCCGCGTCGGTCGCCGGCATGGCGACCTCCTCGACCGGAGAAACCCTCGTCAACGCCGCCGTGCAACTGCGCGATCTGGCAACCGGCACGGTGACGGGCACCACGACGAGCTCCTCGACCGGCGCCTTCAGCTTCGGCGCCGTCAACCCCGGCAACTACGTCGTCGAGGTGCTGAATGCCGCCGGCGAGGTGGTTGGGACCAGCGCCTCGGTCTCGGTGGCGGCGGGTGCGGCGGTGACGGGCGTGACGGTGACGGCGACCGCGGCCGCCGTGGCGGCCAGCGCCGCAGCCGCGGGCGTCGGCGTCGGGACGATCGTCGCGGTCACGAGCGCGGCGGCCGCGGCCGGCGTGGTCGGCATCGCGGCGGCGACCGGTCAGGAAGACGCCAGCCCCTCGCGGTGAGCGGCGGCGTGAATTGACGGCCGGCGCGTGCCGGACAACGTGGTTACAGAGATCGTCATGCGTCAGACCTGCGTGTTTCTAGTCGTTCTCGCGTTCGGCTTTCCGGCGGCGGCGGCGGCGCAAAGTGATGGTGCACCCGACCCGGCGAAGGTTCGAGTCCGGATCGGTGCGCTGTGGATGAACCCGTCGATCGGCCTCACCAACCTCGGCGTCGACGACAACGTGTTCAACGAATCCGAAGACCAGCAGCCGAAGAGCGACTTCACCCTGACGTTCACGCCGCGTACGGACTTATGGGTGCGGATGGGGCGATCGTGGCTGAGCGGCACGATCGACGAGCAGCTCGTCTGGTATCAGAAATATTCGAGCGAGCGGTCGACCAACAGCCGGTTCCTGGTCGGCTGGCGGATGCCCGCCAACGTGTTCAACATCAACCTCGGCGCCAGCTACGCCAACACGAAGGAGCGCCCAGGTTACGAAATCGACCTGCGGGCGCCGCAGTCGAACGTCGGCCTGCAGGCTGGAATTGAAGGCAAGGTGGCGTCGAAGAGCTTCGTCGGCGTGAGGGTTCAGCGACAGACCGTCGATTTCGACGATGAGGCGACGTTCGCCAACCGGCTCCTGCGCGACGAGTTGAACCACGACACCACCTCTGTGACGCTGACGCTTCGCCAGCAGTTGACGCCGCTGACCTCGATCGAGCTCAATGGCATGCGCTCCACGGATCAATTCGAGTTCTCGCCGCTGCGCGACTCGACGTCGACGTCGTTCAACGGCAGCGTCACCTTCGACCCGCTCGCATTGATCCGCGGCACCGCGTCGTTCGGCATCCGCGACTTCACGCCCGATTCGCCCGACATCCCGGCCTACACCGGCGGCACGATGTCGGTCGACCTGGCCTACACGCTGCTCGGCGCGACGCGGTTCGCCGTGCGCGCGATCCGCGACATCCAGTACTCCTTCGACGTCACCCAGCCCTATTACCTGCAGACCGGCATCGAGTTCTCGGTCACGCAGCAGATCTACGGGCCGGTCGATGTCGTGGGGCGGTTGAACGAGCAGCGTCTCGCCTATCGCGATCGCAGCGGCGTGCCGCAGATCGCGCCGAATCGGACCGACAGCATTCACTCCTTCGGGGGCGGTGCCGGCTACCGCTTCGGTCCCGATCTGCGCCTCGGCTTCAACATCGACAGCATGCGCCGCGAGTCCGTCATCGAGTCGCGAACCTACAAGGGCCTGAAGTATGGCACTGCACTCACATATGGCTTCTGATCGTTCGCTCGCCCTCACGATCGCCGCCGCCCTCGTCGCCGTGGCGACGGCGTCAGCGGCGAAGGCACAGGAGCCGCTGCAGCCCACGCCGCCGCCGCACCCGTTCGGTCAGGTGCGCGTCGGCACGCTGGCATTCACGCCGACGGTCAACCTCACCAACGTCGGGATCGACACCAACGTGTTCGATTTCAGCGGCACCGAGCGGCGCTCGCCCGACTTCACGATGACGCTCGAGCCTGGCGTGGAAACGCGGATGACAACGCGCAAGCTGGACGCGCGGGTGTCCACTACGGTTGGCCTCGTCTACTACCACAAATACGCAAGCGAGCGCGCCGTCAATCCGCGCGTGGTCACCACGATCGATCAGCGGATGAACGGCTCGCTCTCCTTCTACGCCAAGGGCGATTTCGGGTACACGAAGGAGCGGACCGGCCTGGAAATCGACAGCCGTCCGCGCAGCCTGTCGCACAGCACGACCGTCGGCACCCGCATCGGCGAGCGCAAGCTGGAGTTCGACCTGCACGGCTCCTACGGCGAGGTCGCCTACGACGAGGATGCCCGCTTCCTCAACGTTCGGCTCGCCGACACGATGAACATGGCCAATACCGTCGCCGGGGCGGGCGCGAAGTATCGGCTCAGCCCGTACACGGCGGTGACGACGGTTGTTGATGCGACGGCGACGCGCTTCGACTACTCGCCCGAACGAGACACGAACTCTTACCTTGCCTCGGTCAACCTCGAGTTTCACCCCCGCGCGATGCTGGCCGGCACGGCCGGCCTCGGCTACCGCGTGCTGACGCCGATCACCGAGTCAAACCCCGACTTCGCGGGCTTCACGCCCCGCGTCGGCCTCAACTATCGCCTCCGCGATGTGCTGAGCGCCGGTGTCGGGATCCAGCGCGACGTCGAACGTTCGTTCTACGCCGATCGCTCGCACTACCTCTACACGTTGTACGAAGCGTCGGTTCGACAGGCGCTGTTCCATCACTTCGACGTCGGGGCCAGCTTCCAATACACGTTCCTCGACTACCGGCAATTCCTGCTGTCGGGCCAGCCGCTCGTGGAGTTGCCGACTGAGGAGGTGCGGATGACATCCGTCAATGGCGGGATGCCGATCACGCGTGGATTCCGGGCCGGCTGGTACGTCCAGCGCTGGGAACGCGTGTCGCCGCTGCGTCCTTACACGTCGATCCGCGCCGGCCTCGAGGTGACGATCGGCAAGGTGAGCTTGAGCCCGCGTGGAGTGTTCCTGAACGGGCCGGGGCGTTAACGATATGAGCACAAAGATCATCCTCACACTGTTCGTTGGTCTGTTCGCGACCGGCAGCCTCGCGTACGCGCAGGAAGCCGCTCCTTCATCCGCGCCTGCTGCCGAGACCCAGCAGGACGAGTACGTCCTCAACGTTCAGGACAGCGTGAACGTCACCGTCTGGGAGAACGCCGATCTCACCGGCAAGTTCGTCGTCCAGCCGGACGGCGCGATCATGCTGCCGCTGGTCGGCCGCGTGAAGGCGGCCGGACTGTCGGTGCGCGGATTCGAAGCGCAGCTCACGCGCGCCCTGGCCGACGGGTTCCTCATCGAGCCGCGCGTGGCGGTCACGCTCGAGCAGCACCGCGGCAGCCGGATCTTCATCTTCGGCGCGGTGTCGAGCCCCGGCGCCTACGCGCTGCCCGAGGGGCAGACGCTGATCGAGGCGCTGGTCCGCGCCGGCTACGCCGCCGCATCGCAGGTCGTCGTCGTCCGGCCGAAGCGTCCCTCGTCCGGCCCGACGATGCCGGACAACGCCGGCGACGCCGAAGTGATTCGCGTCAACCTCAAGGAGCTCGAGAAGGACGTCGAGCAGGGATCGCTCGCGCGCAACATCCCGCTGCACGACGGCGACACGGTCTTCATCCCGCGCTCGGATCCGACCCGCATCTTCGTGTCGGGTCAGGTGCGCACGCCCGGCGCCTACTCGATCACCGAGAACACCTCCGTTCTGCAGGCCCTGACCCTCGCCGGCGGCGTCACCGAAAGCGCCGCGATCAACCGGCTCCGCGTCATGCGCATCGTCGACGGCAAGCAGAAAACCATCACCGTGAAGATCACCGACACCCTGCAGCCCGGCGATACGCTCGTCGTTCCAGAGAGGTACTTCTGATGTCTCGTCTAGCCCAGGGCCGGCACACGCCCGGCGGTGAATCGACGCCGATGGATCTCTTCGGCGCCCCGCAGCGCGAGATGCGCCCGTTCATCGACTGGAAGAACGCGGTCCGCATTGTCCGCCGCCGTGTCTGGCCGGCGACGACCGTGGCCGTGATCGTCTTCGTCGCGGCGGTGGTGCACGCCTTCACCCAGGTGCCTGTCTACGAAGCGAAAGCACGCATCCTGATCGAGGCCGATCGCGGCAATCCCGCGGGGCTCAAGGATCCGCTCGAGGAAGATCGCTCGACCGTCACCGACTACCAGACGCAGCTGATGATCCTGCAGAGCCGCTCGCTCGCGCGGCAGACGATGCAGGCGCTCGGCGTGTGGAACCGGCCGATCGCGATGACGCTCGACGAGCAGCCGGAGCGCGGTTCCTTCAAGGCGTTTTTGGCCGCCGCCACCGACGGCGCGCGCAGCGTGATGTCGTGGCTCTGGTCGCCGGCGGCGCCGGCGCCCGCGGCGACCGCCCGCATCGAGGAAGACGAGCAGGGCGACGAGACGACGAAGATCGACGAGTTCCTCGCCGGCCTTCGCGTCGCTCCGGTCTCCGACACCCGCCTGGTCGACGTCTACTACACGTCGCCCGAGGCGCCGGTGGCGGCGATGTATGTCAACGCGATCGTCACGCACTTCATCCAGCAGAACGCTGAAGCGAAGATGACGGCGTCGAAGGAAGTCATCGACTGGCTGAACGAGCGCCTGATCGAGCAGCGCAAGACGCTCGAGGCCAGCGAGTCGGCGCTGCAGCGTTACCGCTCGAAGCACAACATCGTCGCCGTCGGCGAGCAGGCGTCGCTTTCGGCCCAGAAGCTGACCGAGATGAGCGCCGCGGTCACCAAGGCCAAGACCGATCGCATCGAGAAGGAAGCGATGTTCAAGCAGCTCGAGTCGATCAAGAACGACCCGTCTGCGGTCGAAACGTTTCCGGCCGTGCTGGCCAACCCGCATGTCCAGGCGGCGCGCAGCGAGCTCATCGCCCTCAAGCGGCAGCAGGCGCAGGTCGCCGAGAAGTTCGGCCAGCGCCATCCGAACCGGATCAAGATCGACGAGCAGGTCCAGGGCGCCGACGCCCGGTTGCAGGCGGAGATCGCGCAGGTGCTGACCGCGGTGCGCAACGAGTTCGCCGGCGCCCGCGCCGCCGAGGAGGCGCTCGACCAGACGCTGGAGGTCCAGAAGCGCGACACGCTGTCGCGCAACGGCAACGACGTCGAGTTCGTGCTGCTGCAGCGCGACGCTGAAAGCAACCGCCAGATCTGGCAGAGCCTGCAGCAGCGCGTCAACGAGTTCGCGGTCACCCGCGAGCGCCGCAACAGCAACGTCCGCATCGTCGACACCGCGGAGGTGCCGAAGGTCGCGCTCGCCGAGACGGTGCGCAAGAACCTCCGCTACGGCGCGCTCGGCGCGTTTTTCCTCGGGCTGTGCGTCGCCTTCTGCCTCGAATACTTCGACAGCCACGTCAAGACGCCCGAGCAGATCAAGACCGAGCTGGGCCTGCCGTTCCTCGGCCTGGTGCCGCTCGTGAACGCGCGCGAAGTGGTGGGCTCGCCTCTCGTCCAGGCTGATGTCGCGGTCGAACGCGCCGGGATTCCGCCCGGTTTCGGCGAATCGTTCCGGAAGCTGAGGACCAACGTGCGGCTGTCGATCCCGGAAGAGCTCACGCAGCCGCTGCTCATCACCAGCGCCGGCATGGGCGAGGGCAAGACGGTGGTCGCCAGCAACCTGGCGACGACGCTCGCGCTGTCGAATCAGCGGGTGCTGCTGATCGACGCCGACCTTCGGCGGCCGCGTCTGCACCGGGTGTTCGATCTTCCGCAGGAGCCCGGCCTCTCCAACCTGCTCATCGGCGAAGTCGTGGCGTCGCAGGTGGTGCAGAAGACCAACGTGCCCGGACTGCTGGTGCTGACGAGCGGCACCGTGCCGCCGAACCCGTCAGAGCTCCTCGAGTCGAAGCGCTTCAAGGACTTCCTCGCGCAGCTCAGCCAGCATTTCGACTGGGTGCTGATCGATTCGCCGCCGGTGCTGCCGGTCACCGACGCGATGGTGCTTTCGCAGATCGTCGCCGGCGTCGTGCTCGTGGTCTCCGCTGATGCCACGCCGCTGCAGGCGGCGCGCACCGCGGTCGATCAGCTCGACGTGGCGCGTGCCCGGATCCTCGGGCGCGGTGCTGAACCGCGTCGACCTCGAACGGCGCGCCTACTACTACGCCCAGCACTACAGGGAAGAGGACGAACGGTATTACAGCCGCGCCGCAACGACGGCGTAGGAGCAGCGACGTGGCCGCCACTCGTACCGCACGAAGAGACCCAGGCACGACGCCGCAGCAGCGCTACCTCCGCGCCGTCGAGGTGGGGACCGCGCGCTCGGCGGCCGCGGCTGTCCCCAAGTTCGGGGTCGGTCCGAAGCGTCAGGAGCTGCTGTTCGCGCAATCGGTGCTGCTCGGCGACCTCGGCGTGCTGGTCGCGAGCTTCTTCCTCGCCTACCTGCTGCGCACGCGCCTGTGGTGGACCAGCGAGCTGCTGCCGCTGCGCGAGTTCGTCTGGGTCCTCGGCCTGATCATCGTGCTCTGGCCGATGCTGGCGCGCGCGGTCGGCCTCACCGATTCGCACACCTATCTCTGGCCGCGCCGCATGTTCCTGCTGACGGCGCGCGTCCACGTCATCGGCGGGCTGGCGCTCCTCAGCACGCTCTACATGCTGCGCGCGGTCGAAGTCAGCCGCCTGTTCATGCAGACGTTCCTGGCGATCAGCGGCGTGCTGTTCATCGCCGAGCGCGCGTTCATCCGCGTCATCGTCCAGGGCGCCGCCGGCCGCAGTCCTTACGGCCGGCGGACGCTGGTGCTCGGCACGACCGCCGCCGCGGCGCAGTTCCAGCGGCTGCTGATCATGCGGCCGCACTGGGGCAGCGAGATCGCCGGGTTCCTGACCGTTGACGGGCCGGTCGAGCAGACCTTCTGCGACAAGCCAATCCTGGGGCGGATGCGCGACCTCGAGGCGCTGCTCGACGCGATGATCGTCGACGACGTCGTGCTGGCGGCGCCGCTGGCGGAAGGCGAAGTCGATCGGATCGTGCGCACCTGCGCCGACCGCGGCCTGACTTTCCACACCCTGGTGCATGTCCCGGCGCCGCCGCAGGCGCGGCCCTATGCCGAGTCGCTCGGCAACGGCATGTACCTGATGTCGCTCGAGCGCACGCCGCAGAGCATCGTGCCGCTGCTCGTCAAGCGCATGCTGGACGTCATCGGCGGGTTCATCGGCGTGCTGATCTTCGGCGTGGCGTATCTCGTCTGCGCGCCGCTCATCAAGCTGACGTCGCCCGGCGCCGCGATCTTCAAGCACACGCGCGTCGGCCAGAACGGGCGCCTGTTCGTTCTCTACAAGTTCCGAACGATGCGCTCCGATGCGGAGGCGCACAAGGCGGCGCTGGCGGGGGCGAACGCGATGCGCGGCCACGTGTTCAAGCTGCGCAAGGATCCGCGCGTGACGCGCGTCGGCCGCGTGCTCCGCCGCTTCTATCTCGACGAGTTGCCGCAGTTCTGGAACGTGCTGAAGGGCGACATGAGCCTGGTCGGCCCGAGGCCGCCGCTCCCCGAGGAAGTCGCGGCGTATGCGCCGTATCATCGCCGTCGCCTCAGCGTGCGCCCGGGCATCACCGGCCCCTGGCAGGCCAGGGGCAACGGGGTCGTCGCCGACTTCGAGGACATCGTCCGGATGGAATGCGACTACATCGATCAGTGGTCGCTCTGGCTCGATGTCGTGGTCATGCTGCGCACGTTCTCGACCGTCGCCCGCATGGCCGGTCAGTGATGTACCGCTAGTCCCGCCCCCGGCTCGGCCCTCCTCTTCAGTCACGCTGGCGCATTTGAGACCTGTGGAAGCTACACGTCCGGAACCATTTGAAATCGTCCTGAAACCGGCCACAAGCTGGCGGAGCGTCGAGCTCGCGAGCATCTGGCAGTACCGGGATCTGCTGTCGCTGCTGGTGCGGCGCGATTTCGTCGCGAAGTACAAGCCAGACGATTCTGGGCCCGCTCTGGTTCGTCATCCAGCCGCTGTGCATGACGCTCGTCTTCACGGTGATCTTCGGCAAGGTCGCCGGCCTGTCGACCGACGGCGTTCCGCCCGTGCTCTTCTATTTGTGCGGCCAGCTCGGCTGGAACTACTTTGCCCAGAACTTCTCGTCCAACTCGGCCACCTTCGTGTCGAACGCGGGATTATTCGGCAAGGTGTACTTCCCGAGGCTGGTCGTGCCGCTCGCCGCGCTGGTCAGCAACCTGTTCGCGTTCCTGATCCAGGTGGCGACCTTCGCCTGCTTCTACATCTATTTCAAGTACGTGCGCGGCGCCGGCGGCTTCGGGATGGACTGGCACGCGTTCCTGCTGCCGCTGCTCGTCCTGCAGACGGCGCATCCTCAGCCTGGGCGTCGGGCTGGTGATCTCGGCGCTGACGGCGAAGTATCGCGACCTCACGCACGTCACCGCGCTGCTGATCCAGGTGTGGATGTATGCGACGCCGGTGATCTACCCGCTGTCGGCGTTCCCGCGTCAAATGGCGCTGGGTGGCGTCGGTCAACCCGATGACGCCGATCGTCGAGGGGTTCCGCCTCCTGCTGCTCGGCGTCGGAACGGTGCAGCCGCTCGATGTGATCTCGTCGATCGCGATCGACGATCGCCGTGACGGTTGCCGGCCTGCATGCTGTTCGGCCGGATTGAGAAAACCTTCGTCGACATCGTCTAGCACCATGGGCCGGCCGATCATCGACGTGTGCGGCGTTTCGAAGGCGTATCGCCTTGGCGCGATTGGCGCGACCTCGCTCAAGGACGAGATGCAGCGGCTGTGGGCGCGCGCCAGGCGGGGCTCTGCGGCACGCAACCACGGGACGAACGAGTTCTGGGCGCTGCGCGACGTCTCCTTCGACGTCCAGCCCGGCGAAGTCGTCGGCATCATCGGCAAGAACGGCGCCGGCAAGTCGACGCTGCTGAAGATCCTGTCGCGTATCACCCAGCAGACGGCCGGCGAGATCACGCTGCGCGGCCGCGTCGCGAGCCTGCTCGAGGTCGGCACCGGCTTCCACCCGGATCTGACCGGCCGCGAGAACATCTTCCTCAACGGCGCGATTCTCGGCATGACCAAGGCCGAGATCCGCCGGAAGTTCGACGAGATCGTCGCCTTCGCGGAAGTCGAGCAGTTCATCGACACGCCGGTCAAGCGCTACTCGAGCGGGATGTACGTGCGCCTCGCATTCGCGGTCGCCGCCCATCTCGAGCCGGAGATTCTGATCGTCGACGAGGTGCTCGCCGTCGGCGATGCCGCGTTCCAGCAGAAATGCCTCGGCAAGATGAACCAGGTGGCTGGACGCGAGGGCCGGACCGTGCTGTTCGTCAGCCACAACATGGGTGCGGTGCAGTCGCTCTGCGGCCGCGCCGTGTGGCTCGACGCCGGCCAGGTCGAACGGCAGGGCCCGACCGCCGAAGTGATCGGGTCGTACCTCCAGACCGTGATGGCGCTGCAGGACGTGCCGCTCGGTGATCGGACCGACCGCACCGGCGACGGCAGCGCGCGGATGACCGAGGTCCGCGTCGAAAGCACCGATCTGGGGCCGCTGATTCGGCCGACCAGCCGGCTGAAGATCACCATCCGCTACAACAGCCGCGAGCGGCTGCGGGCGGCGAAGTTCCTCATCGGCATCTACGACTACACGAACACCGGCATCTACGCACTCAACAGCGACGCGGTCACCAACGTCGACGCCGGCCTGGCCGAGCATGGGACGGTGACGGCGATTACCGATCCGATCAACCTCACGCCCGGGCCCTGCTACCTGAACATCGCACTGATGTCGGACGACACGATGGTCGACTACCTCCAGCACGCGGCGAAGTTCACCGTCAGCGGCACCGACAGTCACGAGAGCGGCTTCGTGCCGACGCGCGACTGGGTCCTGTGCGTGCTCAAACACCAGTGGTCATGCCAGCCGCTCTGACGATGCCCCTTACCGAGATCCCTCGCGCGGAGGTCGAGCACCATCCGCTGTCGTACGCGGACCCGAGCGGCCGTCTCTTCAGCTGGCGGGGCGATCTCTATCGCGGCGTATATGCCGATCGCGCCCCGTTCTACCGCGAGCTGTTTGCCAGCGGTGTGGCCGCGGCGCTGATCGAGAAAGGCCTGATGATCGCGGCCGAGCCCGCCGATCTGTGCGCCGACGGCTTCGGCCTGATCCTCAAGTGTCAGCGTGTGCCGTTCGTGTCGTATCCGTTCGAGTGGAGCAGCGAGATGCTGCGATCGGCAGCGCTGTTGATGCTCGATCTGCAGCGCGAGCTGCTGCGTCACGGGTTGGTGCTGCAGGACGGGCAGTCGTGGAACATCCTCTTCGACGGCGCCCGGCCGGTGTACGTCGACTGGGGCTCCATCGCGCCGGCATCGAACGGCGCCTGGGCCGGCGACTCGGACTTTCGCGGCTTCTTCCTCTACCCGCTGCGCTTCATGGCCGCGGGGCATCGTCGTCTCGCCCGCCGCCTGATGCACGACTTCGACAGCGGCATCCGGCCAGAGGAAGCGGCGCTGCTCGATCCGCCTGCCGGCCGCGCCGTGCAAGTGCGGAAGTCGCTGAAGCGTGCGGTTGCCAATCGTGCTCCCGAGCGTGTCAGGAAGACGCTGCGCGGCGTACGACGCGCGTTGAGAGCGGCCGACGCGCAGCCGGCAGTCGCGATGCAGCAGCTGATCGACGGCCTGTATCAGGAGCTCGCCTCGATGCGGTTTCCCACGCCGGCGACGACGTGGAACAACTACTACGGCGAGGAATTCCCGTCCTTCTCTCCGAGTGACGAATGGACGCTGAAGCATCACGCGGTGGATCGGCTCCTGACCGAGCTGGCGCCGCGCACGGTGCTCGACGTCGGCTCCAATCGCGGATGGTACGCACAGCTGGCCGCGCACAAGGGCGCGCAGGTGGTTGCCTTCGATACCGATGAGAGCTCGGTCGACCAGCTCTACGCGGCGGCGCAGCGAGATGAGCAGTCGATCCTTCCGCTGGTCATGAGCTTCACCAACCCGACCTCGGGCTACGGGGTGAACAACCGCCTCTCGTCGTCGGCCGCCGAACGCTTCTGCTGCGACGTCGTCTTCGCGCTGGCGCTGACGCACCACCTGGTCTTCACGGCAACCTCAGGTTCGAGCACATCGCCGCCGGCCTCGCCTCGCTGACCCGCCGCACGCTGATCGTGGAGTTCGTGCCGCGTGACGACGAGTACGTCCGCCAGTGGGGATCCCGGAACGACGGCTGGTACAGCCAGGACAACTTCGTCGCGGCGCTGTCGGCGCACTTTTCCCAGGTCTCGGTGCAGCCGTCGCATCCATCGCCCCGCGTGATCGTGGTGTGCAGCAAGTAGGAATGGCTGCCCGGTACGGTATCGGAATCAAGCGGCTCGCCAATTACTTCCGGGCGCCGGCGCCGGCGCCTGCGCCGCAGGGCGTGGCGTTCGCGGGCGATTATGCATCCTGGGCCGCCGCCGAGCGCGAGTGCACCGGCTATTCCGCGTCGGTGATCCTCGAGCGCACGTGCGCGTCGCTGCTGAAGGTGAAGCGCGGCGAGGCCGTCTACGAGCGCGACTCGGTGCTGTTCGATCGTCCGGAATACGCATTCCCGGCCATCAGCGGGCTCCTGCGTGCGGCGCTGCTCTCCGGCGGCCGGCTCTCGGTCGTCGACGTCGGCGGTTCGCTCGGCAGCACCTACTTCCAGCTGCGCCGCTTCCTGCGCGCGGCAACCGTCCTCGAATGGTCCGTCGTCGAGCAGGCCGCGCACGTCCAGTGCGGCCGCGAGCATTTCGAAGACAACGAGCTTCGCTTCTACGAGACGATCGACGAGTGCGTCGCCCGCCACCAGCCGAACGTGTTGTTGCTGTCCGGCGTGTTGCAGTGCCTGCCCGATCCGTACGGCGCGCTGGCGGATTTCCTGCGGCACCGGCCGCGCCACGTGATCGTCGATCGGACGCCGTTCCTCGCGAGCGATCGCGACCGTCTCACGGTCCAGACGGTGCCCGAGTGGATCTACCCGGCCACCTATCCGGCATGGTTTCTGAGCGAGACGAAGTTCGCTGGCATGTTCGCGGACGCCGGATATGAGATCGTCGCCGACTTCGACGGCGCCGACACCGTGTCGCTGCCCGATGAGTCCTCGTATTTCAAGGGCTTCATCTACGAGCGCGCCGAGCCGTGACCGCAGTGATGCCTCAGATGCTGAACCTGGGTTGCGGCTATCGCTTCCACCCCGCCTGGGTGAACGTCGATATCGCGCCAGCCGCGCCAGAAGTGACGCGCTGGGACGTCGTGCGCGGCATCCCGTTCCCGGATCAGCATTTCGACGTCGTCTACCACTCGCACATGATCGAGCACCTGCGGCGCCGCGATGTGCCCGCGTTCCTTCGCGAGTGCCATCGGGCGCTGAAGCCCGGCGGCATCATGCGCGTCGCGACGCCGGATCTCGAGCGCCTCTGCACGGTGTATCTCGACAAGCTGCGCGCCTCCGACGCCGCCGACCATGAGTGGATGGTGATCGAGATGCTCGATCAGACCGTGCGTGAGAAGAGCGGCGGCGGCATGCTCGACTATCTCCGCCAGCAGCCGCTCGCGAACGAGGACTTCGTGCTCGAGCGGATTGGCGAGGAAGGGCGCGGCCTGCTGCAGGCGGTGCGCGGCAGATCGGAGGCGCATTCGGCCGCGGCGCCGAACGGCCTCAAGCGCCGCCTCGGCCGCGCGGTCCGGCGCCAGTCGGCGCGCGTCCGTGAAGCGCTCCTGAAGAATTGGTACGGAGCGGACGCGCTGGAGGCGCTGGCGATCGGCAAGTTCCGATTGAGCGGCGAAGTGCACCAGTGGTTGTACGACCGGGCGTCGCTCGCGCGCGTGCTGATGACCGCGGGCTTCTGCGACCCGGTGGTCCGCGGCGCGGCCGAGAGCGCGATCCCGGGCTGGAGCGCATTCTCACTCGACACCACGACCTCCGGCACGGTCTTCAAGCCGGACTCGATGTTCATGGAAGTGAGCAAGCCGCAGTGACCCGTCACTTCTGCACCTATCTGGATCGGCGCTATCTGACGCGCGGCCTCGCGCTGGCGGACTCGCTCCGTCGGCACGTGCCGGACGTCCGCCTGTGGGTCCTCTGCCTGGACGATGCCGCGCATGCCGGCGCTCAGCGCGCTGAACCAGCCGCACATCGTCCCGATCGCGCTCGATGACTTCGAACGCGGCGACGAGCCGCTGCGGGTCGCGAAAGGCAATCGCTCGCTGGTCGAGTACTACTTCACGTGCACGCCGTCGCTGCCGCTGTTCATCCTGCGTCAACAGCCGCAGATCGACATGGTTACCTACCTTGACGCCGATCTGTACTTCTTCGCCAGCCCGGAACCGCTGTTTGCGGAGATCGGCAATCGCTCGATCGCGATCATCCCGCACCGGTTTCCCGAGTCGATGCGGCACTGGGAGAAGTGCGGGATCTTCAACGTCGGCTGGCTGACGTTCCGCCGCGACGCCAACGGGCTCAGCTGCCTCGAGTGGTGGCGCGAGCGCTGTCTCGAGTGGTGCTACGACCGCGTCGAGCCCGATCGGTTCGCCGACCAGAAATACCTCGATGACTGGCCACAGCGCTTCGAGGGCGTCCACATCATCTATCACCGCGGCGCGAACGTGGCTTCATGGAACGTGCTGGGCCACTCGATCACCAAGGGTGGCGACGGCGTGCTGATCGACGATCAGGAGCTGATCTTCTTTCATTTCCATCACCTCAAGCAGCGGACCTCCTGGCTGTTCGATACCGATTTTCCGATTCACGCGGTCAAGCCGAACCGCGTCGTGAAACGCCACATCTTTTCGCCGTACCTGGACGAGCTCGAGCGGCAAGGACGGGTTGCCTCACGGTTGACTGCGCTCGATGAGGCTCCGGCAATCCGCGAGAGCCTGCAGGGCAACGCGCCGATCCGTTTCCGCCAGCTGCTTCGCGATGTTGCCGCCGGAAAGTCTCTTGTCTACGTCAACGGCTGGGTATGCTGACCGCTCCGATCGACGTGACCGCTGCCGGCGCGATTGAGGATCGCAGCACGCTGCCCCGCGTCCTGATCGTGAGCGACACGCCATTCTCGGAGTACCACGGCGCCGGCGTCACGATGACGACGCTGTTCGATGGCTGGCCCGCCGAGCGGCTGGCGATGTTCTACAACGCCTGGTCGCCGATGAAGTCGATGCGGCCGCAGGACGAACGGTGTGCGCGGGTTCGATCGTTCCGCATGCCCGGCCCCGGCGGGCGGCTCGACTGGGTCAAGCACCGGCTGGGCCTGGCGCCGAACTGGTGGGACGAGCTCTCGCCGGCGTGGCACCGCCGCTGGTTGCGTCAGTTCCGTCCCGACGCCGTCTACAGCATGTTCCTCGACCTGAACACGTTCGGGTACGCCGACTGGATCGCGCGGCTGCTCGACGTGCCGCACATCTGCCACATCACCGACGATGTGACGCCGTCGATTCCGGCGTTCGGTGTCGAGCGCTTCAAGCGAACCCTGGCAGCGGCCGCGCAGCGGATTGCGATCAGCGAGGAGATGAAGGAGCAGTACGAAGCGCTGACCGGCAGCGAGTTCCTGGTCTTTCACAACGGCGCCAAAGCGTTCCCGCAGCACCTTCCGACGCCGTCTGCCGGCAGGGAAACCGTCGTCCGCTACCTCGGAAGCGTCAGCGTCATCCAGCACGCGGCCCTGGCGGAGACGGCCGAGGCTGTGCGTCGGGCGAATGCGGGCGGCACGCCGTGCCGGCTCGAGATTGTCGGCAGCTTCTGGGACGAGGCGCTGGACGCGTCGTTCGTCGATGGAACGATGGTCCAGCGGGTCGGACCGTACGTGCCGAACGATCTGTGGGACGAGCTGCTGCACTCGGCCGACGTGCTGCTGATTCCGGTCGCGTTCGCCGGCAACAACCTGGACGTCAAGCTTTCCCTGCCGACCAAGCTGCTCGAATATCTCTCGACGTCCACGCCGGTGCTCGTCTACGCGCCGTCCGACGCCGCGCCCGTCCGGTTCTGCCGCCGTAACCAGTTCGGCTCGATCGTCGACGAACACGATCCGGACGCACTGGCGCGGTTCATCGGCGAGTTCGCGCGGGACAAGGAGCGATTCCGCCGGCAGGCGGCGCACGATCGGGCTGTGGTCCAGCGCGACTTCTCGAACACCGCGATCGCCGCCCGTTTTCAGCGTCTCCTGATCGACATGGCGGAGCGCGCCTGATGGGAAGCGTGCTCGGCTCGCCGCTGATCAGGCGCCATGCCGGCCTTGCCGCGAAGGTTCGCTGGCACGTCAACAAGCATGTCGCCCGGCAACCGTGGCTCCTGAACGCGACCGGTATGGCGCTCACCGTCGTGGACGCCTACGGCGCTCCCGGCGACACGCTGCTCACGGCGATCGTCTGCCGCCACCTGCGGCAGATGTATCCGGCGCTTCGCCTCAACTGCGTGACCGCGAACCCCGATCTCCTGCGGCACGATCCGAACATCGACACGCTCAATCAGCCGGAGACGTACTTCTCCGTGTGGTGCTGGTATCCGGACCTCGCCGGCCGCCGCGATGGCACGACCAACGTGTTGCGCGAGACGTTTGCGCGGCTGGGGATGGAGGATGCTCCGTACGACTATGCCGCGCGCGTCTATCTGACGCCGGAGGAGCTGGCTCACGGTCGCGAGCGGCTCCAGCCGGCAACCCGCCCCGTCGTCACCTTCCACACGCGGAGCAACGAAGTCGTCAAGGACTGGCCGCTGGAGAAGTGGCAGGCGGCGATCGAGCTGCTGCGAAAACGCTATCACCTCGTGCATCTCGGCGACGCCAGGGAGCCGGCGATCGAAGGCGTTCAGCGATTTGCCGGCCGGCTGTCGCTGCGCGAGTCGATGAGTGTCCTCGCCCACGCGCAGGTGCACGCAGGCGCCGACAGTTTTCTGATGCACGCGGCCAACGGCCTCGGGGTGCCGTCGGTCATCGTGTTTGGCGGCTCGCGCACGCCGGCCAACCTGGGCTACAAGAGCAACGTCAACCTGTTCACGCCGATGACCTGCGGTCCGTGCTGGATCCACTCGGTCAACGGCGAGCGCTGCACGAACGGGCTTGCCTGCATGGACCGGATCGCGGTTGCCGACGTGACCTCCGCGATCGACCAGCTGGCGCTTCGCCGCGAGGTCGCGTGATCGTGGCCAGCCGCCCCGTCAGCGCCTGCGTCGTCTGCTACAACAACGAGACGACGCTGGGCGAGACGATCCGCTCGATTCAGAGCCAGACGGTTGGCGTCGACGATCTTCTCGTCGTCGATGACGGGTCAACCGACGGCTCGGCGGCAGTGGCGGCCGGGCTCGGCGCGCGCGTCATCAGTCACCCGACGAATCTCGGCCGCGGCGCCGCTCGGGCCCGGGCGATGCGCGAGGCCCGGCACGACCTGGTGCTCTGCGTCGACGCAACCGGGACGATCGACGCGGAGTTCGTGAGCCGGATCCTGCCGTGGTTCGAAGAGGCGCATGTCGCCGCCGTGTGCTCGCGGATCGACGACCCCAGGCCTCGCGGCCTCGTGCGGCGCTGGCGCGCCAGGCACCTCTTTCGGACCGGCGCTCAGGTGTCGGTGGCGAGGAAGGCGTCGCTCATCACCGGCGGTTCGGTGCTGCGCCGCGCCGCGATTCTCGGCGTCGGCAACTTCGATGCGAGCCTGCGCTACGCCGAGGACGCCGACGCGGGCCGCCGCCTGCTCGCCGCCGGCCACGACGTCGTCTTCGATCCGCGCGTGTGCATGACGTCGACGACGGACAACTCTCTTGCCCAGGTCCTCGAGCGCTACTCGCGCTGGAGTGCCGCGTCCGACGGTTCGCCTTCGTGGCTCGGCTACCTGAGGCAGATCGCGTACTCGATCAAGGTGATGGCGCGTCAGGATCTCAGCGCCGGCGATCCGGCCGCAGCCGCAATCAGTCTGCTGACGCCTCACTATCACGCGTGGAAGACGCTGCTGCGCCGCCGCACGACGCGGACGGTGGGTTCGCTATGAACACGGTGACCACCGCCCGTCCGTCCAATGCCGCCGACGGCGGCGCCCGCCCCGAAGCAGCGCGTCCGCTCATCTCGGTCGTCGTCGCGACCTGCAACCGGCCGGCGGTGCTCGCAGAGACGCTCGAGGCACTGAGCGCCGAGCGGCAGCAGGTGCCAGCCGACAGCTACGAGGTGATCGTCGCCGACGACAGCCGCACCGACGCGACGCGCGTGATGGTGGCGGAACGGTTCCCGCGCGTTGTCTACGTCAAAGGTCCACGGCGCGGGCCGGCGTCGAATCGCAATCGCGGCGCGGCAACGGCCTCGGGCGCGTGGGTCGCCTTCATCGACGACGACTGCCGTCCGATTGGCGGGTGGCTGCACGCGCTCGCCGAGCAGGCCCGCCGGGGCGAAGTGGATGTGGTCGAAGGCCAGATCGTCGTGCCCGACAAGCACGACAGCCCGTTCCGCCGCTATGTCGAGAACCTGAGCGGCGGCAACTTCTGGAGCGGCAACCTCGCCATCCGCCGCGATCTCTTCTTCCGCCTCGGCGCATTCGACGAGGATTTCCTCGAGGCCGGCGGCGAGGACATGGAGTTCGGCGAGCGGATCCGGCGCTCGACCGCGCGCACGGCATTCTCGACCGGTGCAACGGTCGTCCATCCGTCGCACGTCGTGTCGTGGCGCTATCTCTTCTGGCGCACGTTCCTGATCAAGTGGCACCTGCTATACCTGCTGAAAACAGGACAGAGCGCGCCCGCCGACGCGTCGGCGCTGCGCGCGGCGCTGCGCGTGACGGTCACGAGAACCGTCGCCCTCGTTCGCACGACGGCGCGATCGATCACGCTGCGCGAAACCGCCACGCCCAGGACGATGGTCTTCGACCTGGTCTGGCAATGGGTCACGTTCCCGGTCGTGCTGGTCTACCTGACGTATTGGGAGCTCGAGTTCCGCCGCCAGCTGCGCGAACGCGACGGCGCCAGGCCCGCGTGATCGACCGCTTCCGCCGCACCATGCTGCATCTCGAACGGCAGCAGCACCTCTATCGAACTGCGCTCGTCGCCTGCGTCGCGTTCCACCTCCTCCATCTGCTCGCGCTGCCCCTGGTGATGAGCCCCGACGGGCTCGAGTACGTCGCGCTCTCGGAGCGGTTCGGTTCGACCGGCTTTTTCGAGCACTGGTCGTACGTGCGGATGCCGCTCTATCCGCTGTTCCTGCGAGCGAGCTTCGACGTGTTGGGCCGGTTCCCTGGTGCGGCGTTGCTGCCCGGAACGCTGCTCGGACTCGTTGGCGTGTGGGCGCTGGCTGCCGAGGTCAGGCGGAGGCGCGGCGATCTGGCCGGCGCGGCCGTGCTCGTGCTCCTGTCCGCGTACCCCGTGCTGGTCGGGTACGAGCACACGGTCCTGACCGAGACGGGAACGTTCTGCGCGCTGAGCCTTGTCGCCGTGCTGCTGTCGCGCCTGGCGCGCACCGGGATCAGCCTCACGACGATGGCGCTTCTCGGCGCAACGCTCGCCGCCGCCTACTTGTTTCGGGCGACGACGATCGCTGCGCTGCCTGGCGTGCTGCTCGTGGTCGCGGTGATTGCGTGGCGTTCGGTCGGGAGCACGCCTCAATCGCGGCTCGCGCTTGCGGCGGGACTGCTCGTCATCGTCGGGTTGCCGTTCGCGACCATGCGGTTGTGGTCGGCCGGCGGCCGCGATGCCCGCATCGGTTCGACGTTTGGTTACACCCTGTCCTACTACCTCGTAGCGCAGGGGATGTTGCCCGCCGGCGAACTGGGCGACGCGGCGCCTGCCTACGAGGCGGCAAAGGCTGCGGCTGCCGCTCGGCGGTCGTCGCTCGTCGAGATGTCGCCGATCGTCGCGGAGCGGCTGCACCGCCTCGATGGCAAGCGGATGCTGAGCGAAGCCATCGTCACAAGCCCGCTCACCTACCTGACGGCCGTGTCGCGGACAGCCCTGGCATTTGCCGGCCTTCCGCCGCGCCCGAGCGAAAACGATCTGTTCCTCTCGAACGTATTGTCGCTGAGCGTCCCGGGCTCGAAGTGTGTATGCCCTGATGCGGATCAGCCAGCCTTTGCCCGCGCGTTCGCGCAATCCGGCCATCGCACGCCACTTCACTACCTGCTGAAGATCTTCACGCCTCTGTACACGGCGCTCGTGGTGCTGGGCTCGGCGGTGACGCTCATTGGCTTTGCCGCGGGGCTGAGGCGAGCGGATCCCGCGTTGCTTGCGTGTACCGCCGTGCCCGTGGCCTTTGCTGCCGCGCACGCTGCCCTGTTGTTCGGAACCGATCGGTTCGCAATGCCCGTCTTCCCGCTCGCGCTGGTCAACCTCGTTGTCTGCGCCCCGGTGCTGGCTCGGTCCGCACACTTAGCGAGGGCAACCCGCGAAGAGATTCCCGTCGGGGCGATCGGGACATGAACTCGCGCAGCCTGATCACGTCGATCGCGGGCCACGCGATCCGTGCGGCGGGGCCGCGCGACTTCAAGGGGAAGGGACGCCTGGTTCATCACTGGCTCCAGCACAGGGATCCGCGTTTTGTCGGCGCCCGGCTGCTGAGCGGCGGCGGCCGCATGATTTGCGGCTTCGACGTCCCCTACGAAGCGATGGTCTGGGCGCACCAGGAAGAGGAGCGTGAACTGCGTGCGCTGCAGATGCTGTTGTCTCCCGGCGATCACTTCGTCGACTGCGGCGCCAACGTCGGCCTCTGGTCGCTCGTGGCGGCCGGACGTGTTGGCGCAACCGGCCGCGTCACCGCGTTCGAACCGAATCCCAACGCGCACCAGCGGCTGATCCAGAACATTTCCGCGTCGGGCGACGTGGGCGAACGGATTACCGTGCTGCATGTCGCGGTCGCGTCGCAGGCAGGGTTCGTGTCGTTCGAGACCGGCTCGCAGCACAACCTCGGGCGCATCGTTGTCGGCGACCGCGGGGCGGACGACGCGATTATCCGCGTGCCGGCCGTGACGCTCGATGAACAGCTCGGCGATGTCCCGATTCGAGCGCTCAAGCTGGACATCGAAGGTGGCGAGGCCCCGGCGCTGCGCGGTGCCGCGCACATCCTGAAGACGCAGCGGCCGTGGGTCTGGGCCGAGTTCAACGTGGCGGCGAACGGCACCAATCGCATCGGCGACTGGGAGGTCTACATGCTGCTTCGCGAACACGGCTACGGCTGCCGGCGGATCGCGACCGGTACGGGCGCTCCGGCCGGCGCGTCGATCGCCGCCGGCGAAGTCTTCAGCGGCTACGTCAACGTCCTCTTTCAACCGCCGCATGCCTGAGGTCGCGACCTCGGCGGCGCGCCAGTACGACCGCTGGCACGAAGGCGTGCACCAGGGCGATGCGGCCGGGGCACTGTCGCTCGCCCAGTGGCATCGGAGCGCCCTCGATCTCGCGCCGCCGCTGGCTGGCCGCGACGTGCTCGAGGTCGGCTGCGGCGTCGGCGATTTCTCGGTCTCGCTCTCGCGCGCTCGTGCGAACGTCACCGGAGTCGATTTCTCGCCGCGCGCCATCGAGTTCGCGCAGCAGAAGGCGCGGCAGCACGGCCAGCCAGTTGCGTTTCAGGTCGCCGACGCGCAGGCGCTGCCGTTCGCGAACGACTCCTTCGACGTGGTTTTCTCGTGCGAGTGCCTCGAGCACGTTCCTGAGCCACGCCGGATGCTGTCGGAGCTTCACCGGGTGCTGAAGCCCGGGCGGCGTCCTCATCCTCACCACCGAGAACTATTCGAACGCGCTGGTGCTGGGATGGCTCATGTCTATGATTCGCCGGCAGCCGTTCAACAGCGGCACTCACGCGCAGCCGATCGAGCACTTCTTCGTGTTCTGGCGCGTCAGGAAGTGGATCGAAGAGGCCGGCCTTGCCGTCGACCGCCTGACTGGGACGCACCACGTCTTCCTGTTGCTGCCGCGCTGCCATCCCCATACGTTCGTGAAGGAAGCATTTGGAAATCGCACGCTGGCCAGGTTGTTTCGACCGGTCGCACAGCACATGTCCTTCCGCGCGCGCAAAAAGGGATGACTCCGTCGTCGAAACTCGTCGTCCACGTGTCCGAAGTCGAGATCGGCCAGGAAACCGGGATGGGACGAATCGCGTGGCACTGGCGCGCGGAGATCGAGCGCCGCGGCCACGAGTTCATCCACATCGGTCCGTCCGCCGTCGGCCCACTCCTCCATCGCGGTCAGTTTCCGTTCAAGGCCTGGTCGGCGTACACGCGCCTGGAACGGCCTGCGGCCGTCTTCCTGGTTCATGAACCAGCGTCGGGGGCGTTCGTGCGACGCGGCGCTCCGCTGGCCGTCGTGAGCCACGGCCTGGAGCGGCGAAGCTGGCACCAGCGCCTGTCGAACCCGGCCCTGTCGGAAGGCACCGTCAGCTTGAAGACGCGCGTGTTGTATCCCTTCTGGCGCCTGCGTCAATGCGACCGCGGCGTGAAGGGAGCCGATCTGCTGCTGCTCTCCAACAGCCAGGACCGGGAGTTCGCCCAGGCCCACTACGATCGCAGCGCCGCGCACATCACGGTGTTTCGCAACGGCGCGGATTCGTCGCCGCTGGACGCGAGCCAGGAGCCCGCGGCTTTCACCGTCATGTTCAACGCCAGCTGGATTCCACGGAAGGGGATCGAAACTCTCGCGGCGGCGGCGAAACGCATCGCCGAGCGACAGCTGCCGGTGAAATGGATTCTCGCGGGTACGCACGCTGACGCATCGTCGGTCCTCAGCGCCTGGCCGCGCGCGATCGAGCCCGACACGCTCGTCATCCCATCGTTCAAGAACGAGCAGGAGCGCGAGCTGCTCGCCCGAACATCGGTATTCGTTCTGCCCAGTTTCTACGAGGGGCAGCCGCTGTCGCTGCTGCAGGCGATGGCCGCGGGCCGATGCTGTATCGCATCGGATTGCTGCGGGCAACGCGACCTGATCCAGCACGGCGAAAATGGGCTGCTGTTTTCAGCCGGCGATCCGGACGCGCTCGCCGATCGTCTCCAGGAAACGTTTCGCGACGATGCGATGCGGCGACGCCTCGGGCAACGGGCCCAGGCATCGGTTCGCGATCGCTGCTGGCGCGCCGTTTCCGCCGAAGTCGCCGACTGTCTTCAGCTCTGACACATGGCCCGCCCCTTCTCGCTGAGCGTCGCGCTGGTCACCTGCAATCGCGCCGAATCGGTCCGGCGCTGCCTGGAAAGCTGGCGGCGGCAGACGGTCTCGCCGGACGAGATCGTCGTCTCGGACGATTCCGACGACCACCTGGCCGACGAGACTGCTCGCGTGGCAGCCGCTTTCGGCTGCAAGTACATCCGCGGCCCGCGCAAGGGCCTCTACGCGAACCGGAACCATGCAAGCCTCGCCTGCGCCGGCACGCACATCCTCTCCGCGGACGACGACCACACGCACCCGCCGGACTACGTGGCGACGATCGTCGATTTGATTGCCGCCGATTCGAACCGCGTCTGGATTTTCCCCGAGCGACTGCCGGGCGACACCACCAGCCCGCTCGTCTGCCCGCCCGAGCTGCATCGCAGCGGGTTCGGCGGCCCGCCTCGAGATCCCTCTCGCTGCGCGGCCATCGCCGACGGCTCGACGGTGTATCCGCGACAGATCTTCGACAGCGGCATGCGGTACGACGAGACGTACAGCTTTGGCGGCCTGTGGTACCTCTGGGGAAAACTGCTCGCATCCCGCGGCTGGCATATCACCTACTCTCCCAGGACGTTCGTCTGGCATCACTATCGCGCGGACGGCATCGTGCCAGAAGAGGGACGACTCGACGATGTTGGAAAGCTCCGCCAGCAGCTGCTGGCGACGACTTACGTCCAGCTCGTCTCCGCACTCTGGCTGGATCGATCGCCGGTGAAGCTGGCGTGGGCCGCGGCTTACGTGCTGCGCCGGATGGTCCTGCCCGATTCGATCGTCAATTTCCGGGTGCGAACACGTCTGCCGCTCGCCGGTGTCGTTCGCGCCACACGGCTGGCCCTTCGTGCGCGGCGGACCTACGTCCCTGCCTGACCGCGGATCGCACTCCCTGAAGATCACACTCGTCACCGGCGGTCTCGAGCCTGGCCGCGACGGCGTCGGCGACTACTCGCGATCGCTCGCTGTCGAAGCAACCCGGCAGGGCGCAGCGTGCCGACTGCTGGCGCTTGCCGATCGCCACACCGCGAACGTGATCGCGGGACGCGACGAGTCCGGGATCGAGATGCTCCGCCTGCCGTTCACGATGCCGTGGACCCAACGCGTGCGCGCCGCGAGGCAGTTTCTCGCCGCGTCGGCCGGCGATTGGGTCAGCCTGCAGTTCGTGCCATACAGCTTCCACCGCTGGGGCGTCGCCTCGAAGCTGGTGCGGGTGCTTCCCGAGCTGGTCGGCCAGGCGCAGCTTCACGTGATGTTCCACGAGGTCTGGATCGACGGCGGCTCGTCGCTGCGGACAAAGCTGCTCAGCGTTGCACAGCGGCGCGCGGTGCGGTCGCTCGCCGGATATCCGCCGGCGCTGATGCATACCAGCAACGGCACCTATCAGCACGCGTTGGCTCAGCACGGAATTTCCGCCGGGACGCTGCCGCTCTTCGGCAGCGTCCCCGTTGCCGCCGCCAACGCCGCGTCGTGGCTGGCGTCGCCGCTTGCGGGCGCGGGCTGCGACGCGTTGTCGAATGACGAGCGCCGCAAAGACTGGTGGTTGTTTGCGTTCTTCGGCACCATCCACCCGGTCTGGCCGCCGCAGCCGCTGCTCGACGAGCTGAACGCCGCCGCCGCCGCCGCCGGCAAGCGCGTCGCGCTGATTGCCGTGGGGCGTCTTGGGGCGGGCGAGTCGATCTGGACCCGGATGCAGGAGCAGTTTGGCGCTCGGGTGCCGATGCTGCGCCTTGGCGAGCAGCCGGCACCCCGGATTTCCGAGCTGTTCAACAGCGTCGACTTCGGCGTCGCCACCTCACCGCTTGCGCTCGTCGGCAAGAGCGCGACGGTTGCGGCGATGCTCGATCACGGGCTGCCGGTGGTGGTCAACCGCGACGACTGCGCCTGGCCGGCGCCGGCTTCGGGTGATGAACGGGAAGCCGCGCTGGTCATTCGAATGGGCTCGGATCTGGCGGCCCGCTTGCGTCAGTGCCGCGCGGCTGCCCGCGTGCCCGCGGCTGCCGAAAGTCGCCCGCCAGTGGCTGGGCGAGCTGGCCATGACGGCCGATAAAGTACCGACATGGTCGTCCTGAGCAATCCCACGGGCAACACAATAGTGCGCGCAATTGCACGCGCGCTGCAGCCGTGCGGGATGGCTGGACTCGCTCTACACCACCATCGCCTTTCCCGATCCCGGGCCTCGATGGCTGCCGCGCCGGGTGCGCTCGCAGCTGCTCAGGCGCCACTTCGAGATCGACTACCGCAACGTCCATACGCATCCGTGGCTCGAGTCGGCGCGCCTGCTCTCCTCGGCCGTTGGATATCGCGCGCTCGCGGCGCCTGGCGGCGCCGCCTCGGTCGAGGCCGTCTACCGCGAGTTCGATCGCTACGTCGCCGGCGTCATCGCGTCGAACCGGCTCGCGCCAACCGTGCGGACGGCGTACGCCTACGAAGACGCCGCCGAGGACACGTTCGACGCCGCCCGCAATCGCGGCATGGCCTGCATTTACGAGATGCCGATCGCGCATTGGCAGACGGTGCAGCGGCTGCTTCACGAGGAGGCGCAGCGGCTGCCCGAATGGCGGCGCACGATTCAGGGGCTCGACGACTCGCCCGCGAAGCTCGAGCGGAAGAACCGCGAGATCGCGCTCGCCGACACCATCATCGTTCCGAGCCGCTTCGTGCTCGACAGCCTTCCGGCGCAGGTCCGCGCGACCAAGCGGTGCGTGCTCGCGCCTTTCGGCGCGCCTTCGCCCGGCGCACGAGCCGCGTCCACAGTGCGGCGCAATCCCACCGGCAAGCTGCGGGTGATCTTCGTCGGCGCGATGACGCAGCGGAAAGGGCTCGCGGATCTCTTCGCCGCGATGCAGCTTCTCAATCGCCCCGACGTCGAGCTCGTCGTGCTTGGCGCAACCGCGCCGAACGCGCCGCTCTCGTTCTACCGTTCGCAGTATCCCGGATTTCACTACGAGGGAACACGGCCGCATGCCGAGGTGCTCGAGGTGATGCGGTCATGCGATGTGTTCGTGCTGCCGGCGCTGGTCGAAGGACGCGCGCTGGTGCAGCTCGAGGCGCTCGCGAGCGGCCTGCCCCTTCTCGTCACCGGCCACACCGGCGGTGACGACCTGGTGGAGGAAGGGCGCACCGGCTTCACCATTCCGATCCGATCGCCCGAGGCGATCGCCGAGCGGCTCGCCTGGTTTGCCGACCATCGCGACGCCCTCGCCGGGATGCGGCGTCACGCGCTGGAGAAAGCGGCCGCAACCAGCTGGCTGCATTACGAGAACCGGGTGCTCGACGCGGTGCGCGCGTCGTTCGACCTCTACAGCCAGGCCGCCGCATCATGAGCGCTCAACCGGAAATCGATCGCCGGCGCCTGGTCCTCCTCATCCAGGTCTACGTCGTGCTGCTCGTCATCGAAGGCGGGCTGCGCAAGTGGTTGCTCCCGTCGCTCTCCAATCCATTGCTGCTCGTGCGCGACCCGGTCGCGATCATGATTTGCTTCCTGGGGTATCGCAGCAACAACCTGGTCTTCGACAAGTACATCCGATCGCTGTTCCTGCTGCTGGCCGGGTTTGTCGCCGTTGGCGCGCTCCAGTTGATCAACGGCATCGGCGGTTCGCCGCTGGTCATCGGCTACGGTCTGCGCACCTACCTGCTGCACCTGCCGGTCGCGTTCGTCATGGCGCGTGTCCTGAACCCGCCCGACATCCGCCGCATCCTGATGGGATTCCTCTGGGCCGCGCTGCCGATGGCCGTGCTGATGGCGGTGCAGTTCGAGTCGTCGCCGCAGGCGTGGGTGAACCTCGGCGTCTCGGGGCATCGCGGCCAGATCTTCGCCGCGCCCGGACACATCCGTCCGGCCGCGACGTTCTCGTTCGTCAACGGCCCGATCGGTTTCTTCAGCATCGCGATCGCGGCGCTGATTGCCGCCTCGGTGGAACGCGCGTTGTCCTGGCCGCTGCGCATCATGGGATGGGTGGCCGTGTCGCTCGCCGCCGCCGTGTCGGGAAGCCGCAGCTTCCTCGCGGCGATTCTCGGCGTCATCCTGGTCGGAGTCGCCGGCTGGGCCCGCGGCCGTTCCAGCAAGCTCGGACGCGGCCTCGCCGTGTCGGCCTTCACCGCGCTCGTTGCGATCAACGTCCTCGGCTCCCTGGATACGGTGCGGGAGGGCGCCGAGGTGATCCAGAGCCGACTGGACCAGTGGGGCAACGGCGGCCTCGGCCGCCGGCTGATGTACGACTACGAAACGATCAAATGGGCGATCGTGGACTCGCCAGTGCTCGGCGTCGGCCTCGGCGCCGGCACCAACGCCGCGTCGGCGCTGCAGGGGACGAGGGTGTTCCGCTGGGGTGAGGGCGAGTGGCCGCGCGTCATCTTCGAGGCGGGTCCGATCCTCGGCCTGCTCTATCTGATCTGGCGCGTCTGGATCACGTTCGCCGTCGGCCGCGCCGCGCTGCGCATCAGCGCGTCCGGCGCGCTGCTGCCGCTCCTGCTGTGGGGCGCGTGCGCCACCAGCCTCCTCAGCGGACAGTGGGGCCAGACGTCGATTCAGGGCTTCGGCGTCTTCACCCTCGGCCTGACGCTTGCCGCCGGCCGCGCGGCGAGCCGGTACAAGGCCGAGGTGCCGGTCGCCGAACAGCGTCCCGCCTGGGTCGTACGCCGCGCCGCCAGCCTCGCCCGGTCATGATCGCCGCCGGCTCTCTTCGCGTCGTGCTCGTCGCCAACTATGCGGCGGATGAACAGCGCAGCATGCTGCGCTTCGCCGACATGCTGGCGTCGGAGCTCGCCGACGAAGGCGTCGACGTGCAGACGTGGCGCCCCGCAGCGCGCGTCGGCGGTGGCACGCCGCCGAGTGGCCTCAACAAGTTCCTCGGCTACATCGACAAGTTCGTGCTCTACCCGCCTCGCCTGCGGCACGATGCCGGCTCGCGCGCTGGAATGCGGACGGTGGTTCACGTCTGCGATCACTCGAACGCGATGTACGCGCAGTGGCTGCAGGGTATTCCGCACGTCGTAACCTGCCACGATCTCATCGCCGTCCGCAGCGCCCTGGGGGAATTTCCCGTGGCGCCGACGCGGTGGACCGGCCGGCGTCTGCAGGCGATGGTTCGCCGCGGCCTGCAGCAGGCCGATCGCATCGTCTGCGATTCGGACGCCACCCGCCGCGACGTCCAGCGCATCGTCCGCGCCGGCGATTACACCGTGATCCACCCGGGCGTCTCGCGCGCGTTCCAGCGCACACCGCCGCAGGAAGCGCTTGCGCGGCTCGAGCGCCTCGAGCCCGCGCGCGGCGATGCCGCCGCCTGGCGCAGAGCGATCGCGGCGCCGTACCTCCTGCACGTCGGCGGCAACCAGTGGTACAAGAACCGCGCAGGCCTCATCGAGTCCTACGCCGCGCTGGTCGCGCGCATGCCGGCCGCGCCGCCGCTCGTCGTCGTCGGCAAGCCGCTGACGCGTGAGCTCACGGGCGCCGTCGACGCGCACTCGCTGCAGGGACGCGTCTTCTCCGTTGCGGCGGTTGACGACGATGAGCTGGCCGCGGCCTACTCGCGCGCGGCGCTCCTCTTTTTCCCATCGCTGGTCGAAGGCTTCGGCTGGCCGGTGCTCGAAGCCATGGCGTGCGGCTGCCGCGTGGTCACGAGCAATCGTCTGCCGATGTCGGAGGTAGGCAGCAGCGTGGCCAGCTTCGTCGATCCGGCGAATCCCCGCGCCTGCGCCGCGACCCTCGAGGCGGTTCTGGGCGAGCCTGCGCCCGAGCGCGACAGACGGGTGCAGGACGGGCTCGCGCGCGCGGCCACGTTCAACAGCCGCGCGATGGCTCGCGCGTATCTTTCGATTTACACCGACGCCGTCGCACGACGGCGCCGCGCCGCCTGATCGCGTTCCGTGATGCGCATCCTGCACGTCATCCCGACGCTCAACCCCGCTGGCGGCGGACCGATTGAAGCGGTCACGCGTCTTGGGCATGGAGTACCGGCGGCAGGGTACCGACGTCGAGATCCTGACGCTCGACGATCCGGCATCGGACTGGCTCAAGGACTTTCCGCTGCCGTACCACGCGCTCGGACCGGCGTTTCTCAACTACCGCTACACGCCGCAGCTCGTGCCGTGGCTCAAACGGAACGCGCCGAGCTTCGACCTGGTCGTCGTCAACGGCGTGTGGCAGTACAGCAGCTTTGCCGTCTGGCGTGCGCTGGTCGGAACCAGGACGCCGTACGTCGTCTTCACGCACGGCATGCTCGACCCCTGGTTCAAGCGCCGCTATCCGCTCAAGCACCTGAAGAAGTGGCTGTACTGGCCATGGGCTGAATATCGCGTGCTGCGCGACGCGAACGCCGTGCTGTTCACCGCCGAGGAAGAGCGGCGGCTGGCGCGCGAGTCGTTCTGGCTATATCGCTGTAACGAGATCGTCATCAACTACGGCACGGCGGCGCCGCCGCCCGACGACGGCGCGTCGGCGGAGCGGTTCAGGCAGGCGTTTCCATCCGTCGGCGGCAAGCGCATCATCCTCTTCTTCGGCCGCATCCACGAGAAGAAGGGCTGCGAGCTGCTGATTCGCGCGTTCGGATCGATGCTGCGCGACACGCCCGGCGCCGAGCGTTCGCTGCACCTGGTGTTTGCCGGCCCCGACTCCAACCCGTCGTATCGGCGCTCGCTCGAGAAGCTGGTTGGCAAGACGTGTCCCGCCAGGCTCGGTGACGTGGACGGGTCTGCTGACCGGCGATCTCAAATGGGGTGCGTTCCGCGCCGCCGACGTCTTCGCGCTCACGTCCCATCAGGAAAATTTCGGCATCGCCGTTGCGGAAGCACTGGCGTGCGGCCTGCCGGTGCTCATGACCAACCAGGTGAACATCTGGCGTGAGATCCAGGAAGACAAGGCCGGCCTGATCGAGAACGACGACGACGCCGGCGCCCGTGCTCTCCTCGATCGCTGGCTGGCGATGGATGAGTCTGCGCGCGCGGAGATGCGCGCCAACGCGAGCCGCTGCTTCAACGCGCGCTTCGACGTCCGCAACACCTCGGTCCAGCTCGCAGCGACGCTGCAGGCAATCGCATGACGATGCAGGTGTCGCCGCCGCCGGTCTATCGCGGAGCGCGGTCGGCGTTCTCGGTTCAGAACCGGGCGGCGCGTCAGCTCTGGAACATCGTCTGGCTGCTCCTGTTCCGCCCGACGCCGCGTTTCTTCCATGCCTGGCGCCGGCTTCTCCTCCAGCTGTTCGGCGCGCAGATCGGCGCCGGCGCGCACGTCTACGCGGGCGCGAAGATCTGGGCGCCGTGGAACCTGGTGCTCGGCCGGGAGGCGGCAATTGCCGACGGCGCCGACATCTACAACGCCGACCGGATCGAGATCGGCGACTACGCGGTGATCTCGCAGGGCGCGTATCTCTGTGGCGCGAGCCACGATTACACGTCCTGGGACTTTCCGCTCATCACCGCGCCGATCGTCGTCGGCGCACGCGCGTGGGTGGCCGCACGTGCCATCGTCCAGATGGGCGTGACGGTGGGCGAGGGCTGCGTCATCGGCGCCGGCAGCGTCGTGACGCACGACATGCCGGCGTGGACGGTGTGTGCCGGCGTGCCGTGCCGGCCGATCAAGCCATATGCGAAACGGTGATCGGGTGCGCGTGCTCCTCCTCTCGCCGTGTTTCGGGGCTTACGGCGGCGTCGAGGCGTTTGTCTTCGCGGTCGCTGCCGCGGTCGCTGAGGACTCGCGCGTTCGAGGTGCGGATCTGCTTCAAGCGCACCGCCAACTTCGCCCTCCAGCCCGCGCTCGACGCCTATTGCCAGGCCGCGGGGAACGTGCAGTTCTGCGGTCGCGCCAGCCGCGAGCTGTGGTCGGCTGTGGCGTGGGCCGACGTCGTGCACGCGCAGAACGCGTCGCCGGATGTGGCGCTGATGACGGCGCTCCAGGGCAAGCCGCTCGCGCTGACGATCCACGACTTCCTGCCGCCGACGCCGTGGGCGCGGCGCCTGTCGTGGCTCGCCACCGCTCGCGCCGCGTCGGCGCGTTGGTTCAACTCGAAGGCGGTCTGGGACACGTGGGAACCGAGACGCGCGCTCACCGGCAGCCTGCGTGTGCCGACCGTGTCGCGATTCGAGCTGGCGGCGTCAGCACCGGCGCCGAAGAAAGGATTCCTGTTCGTCGGCCGGCTGGTCGACAGCAAGGGGGCCGACGTGCTGCTCGACGCCTACGAGCGGGCAGCGCTCGATCCCGCCGAGTGGCCGCTGACCATCGTCGGCGACGGCCCGATGCGCGCCGCGCTCGAACAGCGCGCGAGCCGCTCCAGCTTGAAAGGCGTCCGCTTCACCGGCTTCATCGATGACGCGACGAAGGCCGAGCTCGTCGCGGGCGCGAAGTGGCTGGTGGCGCCTTCGCACGCGCACGAAGGGCTTGGCCTCGTGGTGCTCGAGGCGCGGCACGCCGGCGTGCCCTGCATCATCACGCGGCATGGCGGGTTGCCGGAGGCGGGAGGGCGCGACGCAATTGTGTGTGAGCCGCGCGACGTGGCCGGCCTCGCGGCCGCGCTTCGATCGGCGGCGGCGATGCCGGAAGGCGACTATCAGCGCCGCGCATTGCGAACGAAAGACGAACTGCCCGGCGAGCTCGTTCCGATGTCGTTTTATCCCGACGCCTATCTGCGCCTGGCCCGCCAGGCCCTGAGTCCAGCCGGCCAGGCGATGGTCGTCGAATCACGATTGAAATAGATGAACCCCGCATCAGTTCGCACGCCGTCGGTTCCGGTCTCGGTCATCGTTCCGGTGAAGAACGAGGGGCACCAGCTCGCCCGCTGCCTCCAGTCGGTCTCCTGGGCCGACGAGGTCGTGGTCGTCGACTCGAACAGCAATGACGACACGGTGGAGGTCGCGGAGCGGCACGGCGCGCGCGTGGTCCAGTTCAATAAGAAAGGGCCGTGGCCGAAGAAGAAGAACTGGGCGCTCGAGAACATCCCGTTCCGGCACGACTGGGTGCTGCTGCTCGACGCCGACGAAGTGCTGCCGCCCGACGCGCACATCGAGATCGGCCGGCTGGTGAAGGCCGATCCCGCGGCGGTACGCGGCTACTGGATCAACCGGCGCTTCTTCTTCATGGGTCGCTGGCTGCGGCACTCGTACTACCCGAACTGGAACCTGCGGCTGTTCCAGCATCGTTACGGCCGGTTCGAACGGCTGACCAGCGAAGAGACCGAAAGCGGCGACGTCGAGGTGCACGAGCATGTCGTCGTCAAGGGCGAGACCGGTCGGATGCGGACCGAGCTCGATCACTACGCGTTCCCGACGATCACGAACTTCGTCGAGAAGCACAATCGCTACTCGAACTGGGAGGCGCACGTCACGCTCGAGGCGGCAATGGGCAACGGCCATCGCCCGCAGTCGGGCCGCGCGCGGCTCAAGGCGTGGACGCGTCATCTCCCGTTCCGTCCGCATGCTGCGCTTTCTCTATCTCTATGTCTGGCAGCGCGGGTTTCTCGACGGGCGCGAGGGCTACTACTTTGCGCGGCTGCATGCGATGTACGAGTTTCTGAGCGTCACCAAGACGTTCGAGCTGCGCAAGCAGCGCTTCGGTCGGTCGTAATCCATGCGCATCCATATCATCGGCATCAACTACTGGCCGGAGATGACCGGCATCGCCGTCTTCAGCACCGGTCGCGCGGAGCACCTCGCCGCGGATGGCCACGACGTCACGATGTGCACGGCGGTGCCGTACTACCCGCAGTGGCGTGTGCCGGAGGAGTATCGCGGGCTGAAGTACTCGAGCGAGGAGCGCGCCGGCGTCACGATTCTGCGCTGTCCGCTGTATGTGCCCGGGGCAGTGAACCCGATCCGGCGCGTGCTGCACGAGGCGTCGTTCATCGCCTCCTCGTTCATCCGCAGCCTGTTCTGCCGGCGTCCTGACCTGCTGTTCATGGTGTCGCCGCCACTCGGCCTGGCGATCGCGGCTGTCATCCTGAGCAAGCTGTGGCGGGTGCCGTACGTCTTCCACGTCGCCGATCTGCAGCCCGACACCGCGCTCGATCTGGGGATGGTGAAGCCGGGGCTGTTCTCGCGCCTGCTTTACGCGGTCGAGCGGCTGGCGTACCGGCACGCCGCGCTCGTCTCGACGCTGACCGAGCCGATGCGCGCGCGGATCATCGCGAAGGGCATTCCGGCGGACAAGGTGCTGCTGTTCGCCGATTGGTCCGACCCGCAGCTCTTCACACTCAACGGCGGCCAGTCCGCCGCGATCCGCAGTGAGCTCGGCCTCGGCGACCGTTTCCTCGTGCTCCATGCCGGCAACATGGGCGTCAAGCAGGGTCTGGATGTGGTCCTCGACGCCGCGCTGCAGACGCGATCGGATCCCGATATTGTCTACCTGCTCGTCGGCGACGGGGCGATGCGTCCGCACCTCGAGTCGCGCGCGCGCGATCTCGGCCTCTCGAACGTCCGAATCATCCCGCTGCTCGAGCACGAGCGGTTCCTGCAACTCCTCGGCGCCGCCGATCTGTGCCTGGTCACGCAGCAGCGCACGGTCGCGGATGTCGTCTTTCCGTCGAAGGTGCTGACGCTCTTGTCGGCCGGCAAGCCGGTGATCGCATCGGTGACCGGCGGCAGCGCGGTGGCCAACGTCGTCGACGGCGCCGGCGCGGGGATGATCGTCACCCCCGAAGACGGTGTGGCGCTGGTCGATGCGATCGAGGCGCTGCGCGCCGACCCGTCGCGCCGAGCCGCGATGAGCGCGGCCGGTCGCGCTTATGCCGGCCAGCACTGGGAGCGGACGCGGACGTTGCGCTACCTCTCCGACAGGCTGCAGCGAATCGTGAGACCTTCACCAGCCGGCGCCGTTGCGCCGACCGCCGCAGGATCGCGGCCAAACGCGTAATGCTGGTGGCCACCCCGCAGCACCACACGCGATCCGGCAACGCGCCAGGCAGCGGCACGGTGCCGCGCGCGAAGCCGTCGCCGTGGCGTGCCCGCTTGCTCTGGTTGCCGATCGCGTGGGGCGTGATCCTTTTCGGCGCCGTCTACCCGTGGGCCTACGTTCCGCTGCTGGTCGCGGCGGCCGCGATCGGCGTCTACGGGTGGGCCAGCGCCAAGCCGCGCCACCGCGAGCCGGTTCAGGGCGTGCTGATCGCGCTCGCGGCAGTCGCCGCGGTTGTCGCGCTGCAGTTGATTCCGCTCCCGGCCGCGTTGCTCGACCGCATCAGCCCGGCGACCGGCGCGGTCGCGCAGCAGTACGATCTCCGGTACGCCGCCGCGCAGGCGACCGGCGTCGGCGCGCACCACCCGATATCGATTGCGCCGGCCGCGACGCTGCAAGGTCTGGCGATGCTCGTCGCCTTGAGCCTGTTTCTCGCCGGCGCGACCGCGATGATGCCGCGCGTCCGCGTCAAGTGGCTGATTCGCCGGGTCGCCGCGCTCGGCCTGGTCATCGCCCTTTTCGGCATCATCCAGCGCGGCACGTTCAACAACCGCCTCTACTGGGTGTGGACGCCGATCAACACGCCCGGCAACGCGTTCGGCCCGTTCGTGAACCGCAACCATTTCGCCGGCTGGATGCTGATGGCCGCGGCGCTGACGGCGGGTTACGTGTGCTCACTGCTCGTGCCGCACGGGCCGCGGCGCCAGCTGTCGTGGCGCCAGCGGTTCGCCGCGCTGTCGACCAGCGACGCGAACCGGCTCTCGTTCGCCTGCTGCGCGCTCGCGGTGATGGCACTCTCCATCGTCTGGACGCTGTCCCGGTCCGGCATCTCGGCGTTCGCGATCGCGACCGCGCTGCTGGCGGTGCTCGTCTCGGCGCGCTTCCGCGGCCGCCGCAGGATCGCCACCGTGATGTTCCTGGTCGTGGTTGTCGTCTTCGCCATCTCGTGGAAAGGCTTCGACACGGTCTACGACTGGTTCAGCCGCACGAGCACGCTCGAGTGGCGCTTCGACCTGTGGCGCGACACGGCGGCAATCGTGCGTGACTTCCGCTGGTTCGGCACCGGCCTGAACACGTACGGCGTCTCGACGCTCGTCTACCCGATGACCGACTCGGCGCGCCACGCCATGGAGGCACACAACGACTACCTCCAGATCCTGAGCGAAGGCGGCATCGCCCTGTCGCTGGCGGCGGCGTTCGTGGTCGTGCAGCTCGCACGCGCGATCCGCGCCGCCTTCGCCGAGCCGCAGACGCTGTCGCTCTACTGGGTGCGCACCGGCGCGACGCTCGGCCTGGTCGCGATCGCCATCCAGGAACTGACCGATTTCAGCCTGCAGCTGCCCGGCAACGCCGTGCTCTTCGCCGTGCTCGCCGCCGTGGCAATGCACCGGCCGCCGCGCCACGAGCGGCCCGCCCTGATAAACTGACGGGATACTGCGTCCATGCCGCTGCGCATCGGCTTCGATCTCGACGGTACCCTCGCCGACATGGAAGGCGAGCTGATTCGCCAGGCGGAGATCCTCTTCGGCGAATCGATGGCCCGCCGCGTCGACGCGCGGCCCGCGACGCCCGAGATCAATCCTGCCTTCGCCGGCGGTGCGCCCAGCTGAACCCGCCGCCGACAACGAGCCGCCGCTGCTCAAGCTCAAATTGACGAAGCGTCAGCAGGGACGGCTCTGGGAGCACGTCGAGTCGATCGAGAACTTCTGGCAGACGCTTGGCGAATGCGAGCCCGGAATCGTCGAACGCCTGGGGCGGCTGGCCAGCGAGCGGCGCTGGGAGATCATCTTCCTGACCAAGCGCCCCGAGGGCGCCGGCGCCACCGCGCAGCTCCAGACGCAGCTGTGGCTCGAGTCGCGCGGTTTCCATCTGCCGAGCGTCTACGTCGTGCAGGGCTCGCGCGGACGGATTGCTGCGGCGCTCGGCCTCGACGTCGTCGTCGACGATCGTCCGGAGAACTGCCTCGACGTTGCTGTCGAGTGTCAGGCGCGGGCGATCTTGATCTGGCGCGACGGCGCGGGGCAGCTGCCCGCCGCTGCTCAACGCCTCGGCATCGGCGTCGTCAAGACGGTCGCCGAATGCCTGGATATCCTCACGCAGCTTGATTCATCGCGGGAACAGCCGGGGATGCTGAGCCGCGTGAAGCGGCTGCTCGGCCTAAAAGAACCTGCCGGCGCGTAAGTCCTCGATCCCACCCACCTCGAAGTCGAACACCATCGCCGAACTCAACGCCTGACCGAACCGTGCGCCGAGATCGTCGTGCGCAGGATGCCGGAGGTATGCCTGCAGGCCGCCGACGTCGTCGAAGTCGATGGCGGCGACGTACTCAGCCAGGTCCGGTGCGACCGCCTCGTAGCCCGCGCCGTGGACGATGCGGCGGCCGATGCGGACGTTGCGGACTGTCGGGATCTCGCGGACGGCGCGCTCGAAGGCGTCGACGAGCGCCGCGCGGTCCGCGGCGGAGAGATCGGGCCGCGGCTTCATCAGCACGAGGTGCGTCAGCATGGCGCGATCTACTCGTCCGGTGGCTCGTCGTCGCGCCGCTTGCGCGTGTCGCGACGCTTCGGGGCGAAGGGCCGTGCGCCGCTGCCGCCGCCAGGCTTATCGCGCCAGGGCTTGCGCTCGCCGCCCTGTTCGGGCTTGCCCGGCGGCTTTGCGCCCCACGTGCGCTTCTCGCGTTGTCCACCTGCCGGCGGCTTCGCGCTCCATGGCCGGTCGCCTCGCGGTGGCCCGGCAGGTTTCCTGTCCTGCCAGGGCTTGTCGCCACGCGGCGCGCTGCGAGGCGGCTTGTCGCTCCAGGGCCGATCTCCCCGTGGCGCCCCGCCAGCCTTCCGGTCCTGCCATGGCTTGTCGCCTCGAGGTGGGCGGCCCGGCGTCCACGGCCGGTCGCTTCGTGGGCCGTCGCCTGGCGGCTTGTTGCTCCACGGGCGCTCCTCGCGCGGCCGGTCTCCTGCTTTCTTGTCCCAGGGTCGATCGCTGCGAGGACGGCCCGCGGCCGGCTTGCCGGTCCACGGTCGATCCTTTCGCGGTGGGTGGCCGACGTCCGATTTTGGCGTTCCGTATTTCGGCTTGCCGCTCCATGGCCGATCGCCGCGCGGTGGACCTGGCTTCCTGTCCTGCCACGGCTTGTTCTCGCGCGGCGGCCGGTCGGTCCAGGAGCGCTCGCGCGGCGGGCGCGCGTCGTTCGCCGGGCGGTTCGACGGGCGCTCGTCGCGCGGCGCTTCAGGCTTCCTGTCCTTGGCCCATCGCTCGCGCGGCGCCCCGCCCGGCTTTTTTCCCTGCCACGGCTTGTTCTCGCGCGGCGGTCCGGCGGGCTTTCTTCCCTGCCAGGGCCGATCGCTCGGCGGACCCTGCGGCTTGCGATCGCGCGGCTCGTCGTCTTCGGACCACGCCCGCACCGGCCGGTGTTTCTTCTTGAACCGATCGCGCGGATCTTTGTGCGCGCCGCCAGGACGCCAGTCGGCGTTCCGCCGCTCGCCGCTCGACGGCGCTTTGGCGAACGGCGCTTCCGCGTGGCGCTTGTGGCGCTGGAAATCTTCCTGCTCGGCCTCGCGCGATTCCCACAGCTTGCCGCGGGCGAACCACTGCATCGTGACGTTCTGGTTCTTTCGCTGGAGCTGGTGCAGGGTGGGGAGGAGCTCTTCGCGCTCGCGCGCACGAAACGCCGTCGCTGCGCCGTCGATCAGGATCGTCCAGTAGGCATAGCGCGGCGGCATCCGCACATTCTATCAGGCCACCGGAGAACGGATTGCGCCGCGAGAGTGGCTGCGACGACGTCTCTAGCGCCGCTGTTGCCCCGCCGCGACACGGTAGTTGTGGACCGCGATCGCGCCGTAGGTTGCGTTCAGCGCGATCATCGTCAGCAGCGCGGCCTTGCGGTTGGTCTTCCACATCCGCTCAGTCGCGAAGATCGTCGCGCTCGTCACGCCGGCTTTCACCGCGGCGAGCGCCAGCGGCGACCGGGCGAACGGCGCCATCATCGGGTTCGCCTCGACCGCGCCGGCCTCGAGCGCCTTGTGCGTCGACGCGATATCGAGCACCTGCATGCCGGCGAGCGAGACATACAGCCCGACGAGCGGTGCCGGGCGCGGACGCATGGCCGGCCGCACGTCGGTTCGCACGACGGGATGGAGCACGGGCCGCGCGCCGAACGGCTGCGCTTCGGTGATCGCCGCCATCTCGGCGGCAGCGAAGAGCGTTGGCGGAAGCATCAACTCGTCACGATCCTGCGCGAGCGCGTCGCGCGAATCGACGATGCCAATCAGTGCAACGACGGAAAGAACGGCGGCAATGCGGCGCGGCGTCATACCGATCAGTCAGTCAATCCGCATGCCGGAGGCGCACACAGTGATCGGCGCGAATTATCAGTGTTTTCGCAGCGGCGAGGGGAGCAGCTGTGCGCGGTCGTGGAAGATTCGGTGCGGTTGTGGTCGGCGAGTGTGCGCTTACGCCCGCTTCTCGAGGCGCTTGAGCTTCTCGACCAGCGTCGTGCGCTTCAGACTCAGCAATCGCGCGGCCTGGCCCTTGTTGCCGCCGGTCCGCTCGAGCGATCGCTCGATCAGCTCGCGCTCGATGCTCGCGATGTAGGCGTCGAGATCGACGCCGTCCTCGGGCAGCGTCACCGACGAGGCTGGGGCGGCCGGCTCCTGCGCCTGCTGAATCTCGGTCGGGAGATCGCTGACATCGATTTGCGCCCGGCCGGCGGCGAACGCCACCGCGCGCTCGATCGCGTTCTCGAGCTGGCGGACGTTGCCCGGCCACTGATACGCCATCAGCCGCCGCATGCACTCCTGCGACACGGTCAGCGGCTCCGCCGAATGGCGGTCGCCGGTCGCGCTTCGCTCCGCCTGGAACTTGCCGAGGAAGTGCTGGACGAGCAGCGGCACGTCTTCCTTCCGATCGCGAAGCGGCGGCAGCTGCACCGGGATGACGTTCAGGCGGTAGAAGAGGTCTTCGCGGAACTGGCCGTCCGCGACCATGCGGCCGAGGTCGCTGTTGGTGGCGGCGATGATCCGCACGTCCACCTTGATCGTGTTCGAGTCGCCGACGCGCTCGAACTCGCGCTCCTGCAGCACGCGCAGCAGCTTCATCTGCAGCGCCGCGCTCATCGTCCCGACCTCGTCGAGGAAGAGCGTGCCCTTGTTGGCCTGCTCCATCCGGCCCTGCCGGTTGCCGACCGCGCCGGTGAACGCGCCGCGCACGTGGCCGAACAGCTCGGCTTCGAGCAGCGTCTCGGGAATCGCGCTGCAGTTCAGCGCGACGAACCGGTGCAGGCGCCGCGGGCTGTTGTGGTGGATCGCGCGCGCGACCACTTCCTTGCCGGTGCCCGTCTCGCCGGTGATGAGGATCGTGCTGTTGGTCGCCGCAACGGTTTCGAGCAGCTGGAACAGCAGCTTCATCGGCCGGCTCTTGCCGATGATGCCCTCGAAGCGGTAGCGCTCCTCGAGCTGCGCGCGCAGGTAGGCGTTCTCCGACTTCAGCCGCCGCTGCTCGAGCGCCGAGTCGAGCACGTGCAGCAGCTCGTCGATCTGGAACGGCTTGTTGACGAAGTCCCACGCGCCGCGCTTGATCGCTTCGACCGCGTCCTTCACCGTGCCGTAGCCGGTGACGACGATCGCGATGATGTGCGGGTAGCGCGCGACCGCGGCTTCGACCACCGCGGAACCGTCGATGCCGGGCAGCCGCAGGTCGGTGATGATGATGTCGAACGCGAAGTCGGCCAGCTTGGCGATCGCCGCTTCGCCCGATTCCGCCTGTTCGACTCGATACCCGCGGTCGCGTCAGCTGCTCGGCGATGGCTTCGCGCAGCGGCGCTTCGTCCTCGACGATCAGCAGATGTTTCTGTGTGTCAGGCATTTCACAGGCGCCAATATGTTGACACTCGCCGTCCGCCCTGTCCACACTTTAAGGCTTCGCTCATGCCTGTAGCAGTGGCCTCGCGCTCATTCTCCGTGAACCGGACGCTTAGGGATGAGCTCTCGCAGCGCTATCCCGGCTCGACGTTCAACGACACCAACCGCGTGCTCGCCGGCGACGAGCTGGCCGCGTTCCTTCGCGGGCACCGCATGGCGATCACCGGACTCGACGTCCTCACCGACGCGATCTTCCGCGACGTGCCCGAACTGCGCGTGGTCAGCAAGTACGGCGTCGGCCTCGACATGATCGATCTCGACGCCGCGCGCCGCCACGGCGTCAGCGTGCGGTGGACGCCGGGCGTGAATCGTCAGGCGGTCGCCGAGCTGACGATCGCGTTCATGCTGAACCTGTGTCGATCGGTCGTGCCGCAGGCTCGCGCGCTCAGCGAGGGCACGTGGCGGCAGCTTCGCGGCCGCCAGCTCTCGTCCGCCGTCGTCGGCGTGATCGGCTGCGGCGCCGTCGGCCAGACGGTCGCGCGACTGTGTCGTGCGTTCGGCGCGACGGTGCTCGCGCACGACATCCGCGTCTACGAGGAGTTCTATCGCGACGCAGGCGTCACGCCGGTGGACCTCGATGCGCTCCTCTCGCAGTCGGACATCGTCACGATTCACCTGCCGCTCGATTCGACAACCGCCGCGTTGATCGACGCGCGTGCGCTGCAGCGGATGAAGCCGTCGGCGTTCCTCGTCAACACGGCGCGCGGCCCATCGTCGACGAAGCGGCGCTCGCGGCGGCGCTGGTCGAGGGACGTCTCGCCGGTGCCGCCGCCGACGTGTTCACGGTTGAACCACCAGGCGGCTCGCCGCTGCTCGGACTGCCGAATTTCGTCGGCACGCCTCACATCGGCGGCGGGACGCAGGAGGCGGGGCTGGCCATGGGGCGGGCGGCGATTGCCGGCCTCGACGGCGGAGGCGGATCCATAGACGCTCACAACCCTTGAGGACTAAAGAGTTTCCACGACTTCACGTGATGGCCTAAACCTCGGCCCGTGAGGTTCCGATAGTAGTCACGGAGGCAAGCAGCCCAGTGGAACGAAAAACCATTTCGATCATGAAGGCCTGTGAGCTCGTGGGTGTGAGCCGTCGCACGATTTACAACTGGTTGTCCAGCGGCAAAATCGAGTACGTGCGCACTGCGGGCGGGTCGGTCCGAATCTTCGTCGATACCCTTTGGCGCGACGCCAACAACACCGAACGACCGGTGGTGCAGGCGATGTGGCAGGCAGAAGGCCGGAACCAAGCGTGACGATTCGTTCGCACAGCGTGGAAGAGCTCCTGGCGAGGGGACCAATGGACGAAGTTCCGGCGTTGCGTCTCCTCTTCCATCGTCTGAACAATCAGCTCGGGATCATCCTCGCCCATGCCGAGCTTCTCGAATCCAAGGCCAGCGACGACATGAGCCGCGCCCGCGCGGCCCAAGTCGTTTCGAGTGCGCTCGAGGCAATGAACACGGCGAAGGAAATTCGCCGTGTCGCTGGCACCTCGTCCGACCCCGAATAATCTCCCACCTAAACCGTAATTTCAGCGCCAAACATTTGACTGCCGTGTCGCAGTTTTCGTCATCACTTTGACGAAGTACACGGTTTTGCGCGCTCATCTCAGCTAATCGTGCCGAAACGGCGCACCTAGATAAACATCACTATCTAATGATGTTATGACGATTTGCTGACCTTGAGTGGTGAAGGCTGGAACACAGCCTCGACGGTTGGTATCTCCATTGCGATATCGAGAAACAGTCTGAAGCAACGGGAACGGACTTCAGAACCCTTAACAGGAGATTCCATGCACGCCGCTCAGCCGCTCGCCGCCGAACAGGACCACCGTATTGTGACCGGACTGCCGTTTGTCGAAGCTCTGGCTCGACGCATGGCCTCGTCGATGCCGAACTCGATCGATATCGGCGATCTGGTTCAGGACGGAGTGCTGGGCTTGATCGACGCCGCCAAGCGGTTCGATGAAGAGCGCGGCATCAAGTTCGAAACCTTCGCCGAGCGGCGCGTCCGCGGCGCGATGATCGACGCGCTCCGCAAGGATGCCTGGCCGCGCGGCGTCCGCCGGCAGCGGCGCGAGCTCGATGCGGCGCGCGAGGCGCTGCGGCGCGAGCTCGGACACGAGCCGTCGATGGCCGATCTCGCGGCACGCGTCGGCTCCGACGAGAAACGCCTGAGCCGCACGATCGTCCGCATCAACACCATCGAGGCGACCTCGCCGCTCGCCAGCGGCGACCACATGGACGAGAGCTCGCTGCCGACCGTCCTCGTGCCCTCCGAACCCGATTCACCCCACGTCGCATACGAAAAGGCCGAGACCCGCGACCGCGTGCGTGCCGCCATCCAGGCGCTGCCGTGGCGTGAGCGCAAGGTCATCAGCCTCTACTACTACGGCGAAGTGACGATGAAGCAGATTGGCGCCGAGATTGGCGTCAACGAGTCGCGCGTGTCGCAGCTCCACGCCCGCGCCATCCGCCGCCTGAAGGAATCGCTCGGCGACATGAACCCGCAGCAGGTCGCGGAGATGCGCCGTCAGCTGATCGCGTTCGCGGCGCGCAAGCCGACGATGGCGAAGGCGGCCCTGAAGCAGGAGAACAACCCGGCGGCGGAGTCGCAGCCGGCGGTCGTGCTGGCGTACAAGCCGGCGGCCAAGAAGGCGGCGGCCGCGAAGACGGCGCTGAAGATGTCGCGCCAGCGCGCGCAGCAGCAGCCAATCGCCGCCGCCCGCTAACGCCGCGCGGCGAGCGGTTCAGGGTTCATGGTTCTGAGTTCTTGGTTCGCTGGAGAAGGCAGAACCTAGACCCAGAACCTAGAACCCAGAACCCAGAACCCCTACCAGGGATGTCGCGCGTAGTCGAGCGCCAGCTTCTGGAGCTCGACGAGCCCTTCGCGCAGCGTCGTGCGCGACTGCCACCAGTCCTCGGGTCGGAACATCGCGTACGGCGTCGTCACCACTCGCGGCGCCGGCCGCCCGTCGTCGGGCCACGCGCGCCGCAGCGCGCGCCGGAACCGCCGGCCGTGCGACGGCCCCACCACGACCAGCACTCGTTTTCCAGGATTCTTCCGCCCCCATTCGGCGAGCGCGGCTGTCGTGTGCGTCGTGCCGCCTTCGCCGGCCGGGATTCGGACGACTGCGTCGCGCGCAACGCCGAGCTGCGCGAGCACTTCGAGCGTCAGGTTCGGCAGCACGATGCCGCGGCGTTGAAGCTCGTGGTCGACGCGCGTGCCCTCCGGCACGACGATGCCGACTGTCGCCGCCGGCTGGCTGTGATGGAGATCGCCTAGCGAGAGCACGCCCGCGGCGCCGCTTTCCACGTCCATCACCAGAAGGTCGGCCGGCCCCGCTTCGTCGGCCGCGACCAGCGCCTGTCCGGCGCCGCGGAGCACCGTGCGCCGCACCGGCGAGATCGCCATCGCGCACGCACCGGCTACCAGGACGATCGCCGCCGCGCGCAGCAGCCGGCGCACGATCAGGTCAGCCCTTCGCGGACCGCACGCAGCAGATCGCCGAGCCTGAACGGCTTCGCCAGCCAGCGGACAGCCGCTCTCCTCGAGGAATTCCTCCGCGTCGGTGCCGGCGACATCGCCGGTCACGAAGATGACGCGCTTCTGCAGCGCCGGCGCGGCGGCCGCGAGCCGCGCGTAGAACGCCTTCCCGTCCAGCCGCGGCATCTTCAAATCGCAGACGACCAGATCGAAGGGCTGCAGCTCGATTTTCGCGAGCGCTTCCTCGCCGTCCGACGCATGCTCGACGAGGTATCCGGCGTCGCGCAGGGCATCGACCACCGCGCTGGCGAGCTGCGCCTCGTCCTCGACGACGAGGATGGAGCCGCTGACGACGCTGTCGGCGGGTTCCTCCACGCGCGCGCGCACGGGAGGCGCCGGCGCGAGCCGCGCGCCGGTGACCGGCATCTCGATGTAGAACGACGCGCCCTTGTTCGGCCGCGACTCGAGCCGGATGCGGCCGCCGTGCTCCTGCACGATCGCGTAGGCGACGGTCAGCCCGAGCCCGGTGCCCTTGCCGACTTCCTTGGTGGTGAAGAACGGGTCGAAGATCTTCGGCTGCAGATCATCGGGGATGCCGGGCCCGTCGTCGTTGATCTCGAGCATCACGGTTTCCTGATCCGCGTTGTGCCAGGTGCGGACGACGAGCGTGCCGTGGCCGTTGGAGGTGATCATCGCCTGCTCGGCGTTGATGACCAGGTTCAGCAGCACCTGCTGCACCTGATGCTGGTCCGCGAACACCTGCGGCAGCCCGGCGGCCAGCGCGTCGATCACCGCGACGTTGGTGACGCGCTGCTCGTACGCGCGCAGCGCCAGCGTCTCGCGCACCACCTGGTTGACGTCCACCATCGCCCGCGTCGTCTGCCGCTTACGCGCGAAGGTCAGGAGGTTGCGGACGATGCGGGCGGCGCGCTCCGATTCCGAGAGGATGGTTTCGAGGCCGCGCCGCACCGGCTCTTCGAGCTGCCGCTGCGAAAGGCGCTCGGCCCAGCTGAGGATCGTCGCCAGCGGATTGTTCAGTTCGTGCGCGACGCCCGACACGGTCTGCCCGAGCGCGGCCATCTTCTCGGCCTGCAGCAGCTGGTGGTAGATGTCGCGCGTTTCGTCGTCCAGCTTCTTGCGCTCGCTGACGTCGCGCACCAGCGCTTCGACACGCAGCGTCTGATCCTCGGCCGGCGTGTCGGCGCGCGCCGTCAGCTCCACCCAGACCGGGTTGCCGTCGGCGCGCCGCAGCCGCAACAGGTAGTCGTTGACGGATCCGTCGGAGGCGAGGCGCTCGAGCAGCGCCACGCGCGCCTGCGGGTCGACGAAGCGATCGATGTCGAAGGGACGGACGTCGCTCTCGGGCGAGTCGCTCTCGTAGCCGAAGATCAGCTTGAGATACGGGTTGGCGGCGATGGTTGCGGTGGTGTCCGGCGCCAGCGTGCCGATGTACACGCCTTCGTGCACCGCTTCGAACAGCCGGGCAAACGCCGCCGCACGTCGATCCACGCGGGGATTATAGGGCGTGACTGAGTCGCTGGTGTGGCTGGATGCTAGCCGTCGACGAGCAGCTAGCGACTAGTACCCAGCCGCTAGCCCCTACTTCGGCTTCGGCGTCGGCGTGTGGCCGCCCTGGAACCCGGCCCACTTCTTCTCGTTGGCGGCGCGGATGTCTCGCACCGATGCGCCGGAAGCATGCATTTGCATCGCGTCACGCGCGACGTCTATGCAGACCGCTCAAGTGACGCCGTGCGGATCCCACCGCGTGACGTCTCCCTTGCTGTTGCGCTCGGCGACGAAGCAGTCGTCGTTCCCCTTGTGTCCCGCCTCGCGCTCGCAGCCGCAATAACACGGCGTGTAGCCGAGCACTTCGGGATGCTCGGCGGCGAACTCGTACACCGCCTTCACGACCTCGGCCGGCCGCGCCGGCGGGCCCGTACTCGAACGGCAGCGGCGGCAGGTTGTCCTGCTTGTGCGGACCGTACTTCGCATTCGGCGGCGGATCGACGACGGCCGGCGCCGCGGCCGCCGGTGGCGCTTGCGTCGTGTCCGCGCCCGACCCGCCTCCGCGGCTGTAGACGAAGACGCCGATGACGAGCACGACCACCGCCGCAACGGCGAGCAGCGTCGTGAAGGAGCGCGCATTCTCAGGCGGCGTTGGTGGCGCGGCGCCTCCGGATCGCGCCTGCACCTTCGCTGACGATTTTCTCCCCATGGCCTTTTCATTCTATCGCGCCGCTCGCCGCGGTAAAATGGCGTAAATCCCCCCGGCCGAGAACCACCCACGATGAACCTCGTCGCCCGGCAAGATCGGGCATTGCTCGTCGGCCTCGCGGTCGCCCTGGTCGTCGTCTTTGCGAAACCGATCCGGTACCTGCTCGATCTGGCGAGCGACGTCGAGCGGAGCTCCGGCCTGGCGCTCGTTCCCGCGCTCATCATCCTCACCGTCGTCTTCGTCGTCCACCAGCAGGGCAAGCGTGGCGAAGCACGCGCACACGCGGCCATGGCCGAAGCCGATGCGCAGGAATCGGCGACGCGCGCGGCGGAAATGGAGCTCCTCGTCACCTTCGGCCAGGCGCTGGGCCGCTCGCTCGACCTCGACACGATCCGCGCCGTCGTCGCGGAACACCTGCCGAAGCTGGCCGAGACCTCCGGCGCGTGGGTGATGCTGTACGCCGACGGGCAATGGGTTTCACTGACCGAGTCCGCCGCCGACGGCAGCGAACGCGTGCGCGCGTGCGAGCGGGCCGTGGAGCGCGCGGTCATCAGTGAGGCCGTGCGGGAATCGTCGGCGATCGTCGGGGAAGGGCATTTCTGTCTGCCGATGACCGCCGGTGGACGTCCGGTTGGCGTGCTCGGCATCCCCCAGCCGGCGGCACCGTTGAGCGATGGCCGCGAGCGGCTGTTGACGATGGCGACGGCGCTGCTCGCGATCGCGCTGCGCAACGCGCAGCTGTTTCACGAGGTGCGCGAGAACAGCCTGCGCGACGGACTGACCGGTTGCTTCAACCGCACGCACGCGATGGCGGTCATCGAGATGGAGCTGCGGCGCGCGCGCCGCACCGGGCTGCCGGTGTCGCTCATCATGCTCGACATCGATCACTTCAAGAAGGTGAACGATCGCTACGGCCACCTGTGCGGCGACGCGGTGCTTGCGGCGGTCGGCGCGCGGATGCGCGAGGTGCTGCGCGGCAGCGACCTCAAATGCCGCTTTGGCGGCGAAGAGTTCCTCGTGCTGCTGCCGGAAACGCCGATTGAAGGCGCGAAGCGCGTGGCGGACACGCTGTGCCGCGATCTCGCGAGCCTGAAGATCCGCTGGAAGGGCGAGACCCTCGCAATCACCGCGAGCCTCGGCGTCGCCGTCGCGTACCCGGCCGAGTTCGACACGCCGGCGCTCATCGGCCGGGCCGACGCGGCGCTCTATCGCGCGAAGCATCACGGCCGCAACTGCGTGCGGCTGTCGATGGAAGCGGCCGTCGCCGAGCCCGCGCTCAACGAAACGACGGTTTAACCAGTTACACTATCCGCACGATCGCAGAGCCGCACACCCACCACAATTCCCGGCCGTATCTTGCCTGGATCGCCGTCTGCCTGATTTGGGGGACGACGTATCTCGGGATCCGCATCGCGCTCGAGACGATTCCACCGCTGTTCATGGCCGCGATCCGATGGATCGTCGCCGGCGGCCTGCTCATCGCTGTGCTCAAGCTGCGCGGCGAGCGGATGCCGGATCGTCGCGAGTGGCCATCGCTGACCGTGCTCGGCATTCTCCTGCTCGGCTTCGGCAACGGCGCCGTCGTCTGGGCTGAGCTGACCGTGCCGAGCGGGCTCACCGCGGTGCTCGTCGCGACGTCGCCATTCTGGATGGTCGGCATCGACGCGCTGATGCCCGACGGCGATCGACTGACGCTGCGGCGCACGCTGGGGCTCGTCATCGGCTTCGCCGGTATCGTCATGCTGGTCTGGCCGGAGATTCAGGTGGGGGAGGGCGGCCGCGCGTTCCTCGGCGGCGTCGTCGCCGCGCAGGTCGCGTGCATCGGATGGGCGGTCGGATCGTCGTACGCGCGCAAGCGTGGGCGGGGCGAGGCGAAAGACGAGAACGTGCTCGTCACCGCGGCGTTCGAGATGCTGTTTGGGGGAATCGCATTGCTGGTGGTTGCGCTCGCCATCGGCGAAGGAAGCCGGCTCGCGTTCTCGCCGCGCTCGACCAGTGCGCTCGTCTACCTGATCTTCGTCGGCGCGATCGGCGGCTTCTCCGCCTACGCGTACGCGCTCAAACACCTGCCGGTCGCAACGGTGTCGCTCTACGCCTACGTGAATCCGATTATTGCGGTGGTGCTGGGAACGCTGATCCTGGACGAACCGTTCAACGCGCGGATGGGCGTGGCGGCAGCGATCGTACTAGTGGGGATGATTCTCGTCAGGCAGAACGAACACTAGGGGTGCAGGCGGACAGGATGTTGGTGCAAGCAGACGGAAGGTTGGTGCAGGAGGACGGGATCCAGGTGCAGGGTGCAGCGTGCGGGGTGCAGCGTGCAGGGTGCAGCGTGCGGGCGAATTGCGAATTGACGTTCAATCCGCAATCCGCAATCCGCAATCCGAATTGCCTCAGACCACCCGACGTCCGCTGACCAGTCGCACCAGGAACAGCACGATGGCGATGACCAGCAGCACGTAGATGAAGTTGCCCATCGTGTAGCCGCTCACCACGCCGAGCAGCCACAGCACGATCAGAATGATCGCAATCGTTTCCAACATTTCAGCCCTCCAGTCCTCATCTCAAAGTCACGGCCCTGCCGCTCGAAAAGCAACTTGAGTGCCGTACTCTGCCGTGACGCTCGATGGGCGAGGGTGGGGGTTTTGGCGTGAATTCGGGCCTGTCTCAACGGTACCGAGCCGCCGGCTCAGCCATGGAGTTCGAACAGACGGCGGCCGCGCCGGAGCAACGCGGTACACGACTGTGAAGTTTCTTGCCTGCTCTGCTGGCGGCGGCGCGCTCGCTACGTCGCTGGACTTCCCTGTGGTTCCTGCGGCGGGCCGAGCGCGAAGGTCATCGTGCCGTCGATGACCGCCTGGCCGTCGACGCGCGCAACGCCCTTGAGCAGGCCCATCCGGCTGCGCAGCCGGACGACGTTGGCTTCGATGACGACGACGTCGCCGGCGTGGACCGGACGGCGGTAACGGACGCGCTCGATCCCGGCGAAGAAGATCAGGCGCTGCCGGTTCTCGGGCTTCGCCAGGATCATGATCGCGCCGACCTGCGCGACCGCTTCGGTCAGGATCGTCGGCGGCAGCACCGGCCTGCCGCCCTTGATCGCGTGCGACAGATAGCGCTCGTTCAGCGAGACGTTCTTGATGCCGACGATCCGCTTGTCGACTTCGAACTCGGTGATGCGGTCGACGAAGCAGAAACGGATAGCGGTGAGGCAGAATCCGTTCGATCGCGGCGTAGTCCAGCGGCAGCGTCAGGTCCATGCGAAGGAAGCAATTATACTTGTAATCTCGTGACCGACCCCGCCGCCGCCGCTCCGGCCGCTCCGCCGCACATCCGCGAGCTCGTCATCACGCTCTTCGAGCTGGGGCGCGAGATCACCTCCGTCCTCAATCTCGACGAGCTGCTGCACAAGATTCCGCAGCTCATCGCGCGCATCACCAAGTTCCAGGCGTTCGCCGTCTACCTGCTCGATCCGCGCGGCGAGGAGCTGTCGATCGCCTACTCCGTCGGCTATCCGGACGATGTCGTGTGGAGGCTGCGGCTGAAGGTCGGGCACGGGCTGGTCGGCGCCGCCGTCGCCGAAGGCAAGCCGATTCTCGTCAACGACGTCCACGCCGATCCGCGGTACGTGGAGGCGGTGCCCGGATCGCGGGCGGAGCTCGTCGTGCCGCTCCGCCGCAAGGGACGCGTCATCGGCGCGCTGAACCTGCTCAGCGACACGCCGGGGCAGTTCACCGAGACCGACGAGGCGCTGCTGCGGCAGTTCGGCGCGCACGTCGCCGTCGCGATCGAGAACGCGCGGCTGTTCGAGCACGAGCGCGAGTACACGCAGCACGCTCGAGACGCTGGCCGAGATCGCGCGCGAGTTCGGCGCCATCCTCAACCTCGACGAGCTGCTGACGCGCATCGCCAACCTCACGCGCCGCGTCATCGACTACCGCACCTTCGGCATCCTGCTCGTCAACGAGGACACGAGCGAGCTCGAGATGAAGGTCGCGGTCCGCTACGGCGACAAGGTCACCGTGCCGCGCGTCAAGCTCGGCAACGGCCTCGTCGGCTACGCCGCGCTGCACAAGGTGGCGGTCAACGTGCCCGATGTCGACGCCGACCCGCGCTACATCAAGGTCGTCGACGACGCGCGATCGGAGCTGGTGATTCCGCTGATGGTGCAGGACCGCTGCATCGGCGTCTTCGATCTCGAGAGCCCCGAGCTCGACGCGTTCGGCAAGAGCCACGTCGAGATCCTGACGCTGCTCGCGAGCCAGGCGGCGGTGGCGATCGAGAACGCGCGGCTCTACGAGACGATCCGCGCCAACGAGGTGCGGCTCGAGAAGGAAATGCGCTTCGCGCAGCGCGTCCAGGCGGCGCTGCTGCCCACCGAGCTGCCGAAGCGGCTGAAGCAGGTGGACGTCGCCGCGCGCTTCGCGCCGGCGCGCGAGCTCGGCGGCGACCTCTACGACTTCCTCGCGCCGGAGCCGAACAGCCTGGTCGTCGCCGTCGGCGACGTGTCGGGCAAGGGCGTGCCGGCGGCGCTGTACAGCGCCTTCGCCGGCGAGTTGATCCGCTCGCGGACGTTCCGCCGCCGCTACGCGCCGGAGCGCTTCGGCCCGGCCGGCGTCCTCGCCTCGACCAACACGATCCTCCACGAGCGGCAGCTCGAGGAGTACTACTGCACGCTCTGCTACGCGGTCTTCGACTTCAAGCGCCGCACGATGACGCTGGCCAACTCCGGCCTGCCGTATCCGATCCGCTGCAGCGAGCGGGACGGTCGAGCAGATCGCGCTGCCCGGCGTGCCGCTCGGCTCGTTCGCGGGCTCGACCTACGACGAGCTGTCGTTCGAGCTGGCGCGCGACGATGTGTTCGTGTTCTGCACCGACGGCGTGTTCGAAGCCAACGACGCGCTCGGGCGCGAGTTCGGCGCCGAGCGGCTGCTGCAGGTGGTCAACGAGACGCGGACGAAGACCGCGCGCGAGATCGTCGACGCGATCTTCGCCGCGGTGCAGGAATTCCGCGGCGACACGCCGCCGAACGACGACATGACCGCCGTCGCGCTCAAGATGCTCATATGAAGCTTGCCGCCCTGGCTCTCGGCGTCGCCATCACCGCGCAGCAGCCGGCGCCCGCGGCGGAGCTCAAGGCGAAGTTCGAGCGTCGCGTCCAGGAAATCACGTCGAGGCTCGATGGGGTGGCCGGCTACGAGTTCGTCGATCTCACCTCCGGTGAGAAGATCGCGCACCTCGAGCGCGAGACGTTTCCGACCGCGTCGACGATCAAGCTGGCGATCGTCTACGAGCTGTTCAAGCAGGCTGCCGAGGGTCGGATCAAGCTCGAAGAGACGATGCCGCTCGATCGCAGCAAGGCGGTCGGCGGGACCGGCGTCCTCGTCGAGATGGGCACGCCGACGTTGTCGATTCGCGACTACGCCGTGCTGATGGTCACGCTCAGCGACAACACCGCCACCAACGTGCTCATCGATCGTCTCGGCATGGACGCCATCGCCAGGCGCATGCAGGGCCTCGGCCTCGGCGCCACCAAACTGCGCCGTCACATGATGGACACGGCGGCCGCACGGCGCGGCGACGAGAACGTGTCGTCGCCCGACGACATCGCGCGCCTGCTGCAGGCCATGCCGCCCGAGGGGATTGAGCTCCTGAAGAAGCCGAAGGACAGCCGGCTGCGGAAAGGGCTGCCGCCGGAGGTCGAGACGGCCGACAAGCCCGGCGAGCTCGACGGCGTCCGCGTCGACGCCGGGATCGTCTACGCGAAGAACCGCCCGTTCGTGTTCTGCGTGATGACGACGTTTCTGAAGGATGAAGCGGAAGGCGAGCGCGCGATCGAGGAGATCGCGCGCGCCGCCTACGAGTACTACAGCCGGCTGGGCGCCAGTGCGGCGCGCTCGGCCGGCGGAATTCGAGCCGATCTAGCGCTTACATCCAGATCGCGTTCCCGCAGGTGCAGCCCGAGCGGCCGGCCGCCGAGCACCGCGACCTGTTCGACGCGTCCCTTCACCCGCACGCGCTCGCCCTTTGCGGGCATGCGGCTGCCTTCCGACAGCACCGTCACTTCACCGGTCCCGTCGTCCACCTTGTAGAAGCGGAAGGGCACCAGCGGCAGGCCCCACGAGCTGGTGACCACGCCATTCACCGTGACGGTGTGATCCTGGTAGCGGGCAGGATGCCGCTGAAGATCGGAAATATGCTGCGACCCGAACGACGCGCACGCCGACGTGACCACGGCGAGCGACGCGGCGACGGTGAAGCGCGCGAGAATGTTTTTCATAGGTCAGCCTTCCAAAAGGCCGCGCCGAACCGTGAAACGAACGGCGGGATGCGGCGATGCCAGCGCCTGCCTGAAGTTACGCACCCCGTTGATTCGACGCGACCCGCACCCCAACACATCAAATCGCATGCCCGGCCGGGATTGGCCGAATGCTGGGGAAATTACAGCAAGCGGCGGACCGTTCGTCCTGATCGGGGGACGCGGCTGACCTCAAACAATGGCTAAGGGCTGACGGCTAATGGGATCGGCGATGGGCCATCAACCACCATCAGCCATCAGCCATTAGCCATCAGCCATCAGCCATGACAGCGAGGCCCGCCGTCAGTAGACGCCGAGGTACCGGTCGGTTTCCCACGGCGAGACGTGCTTGATGTAGTCGAGCCACTCTTCCCGCTTGGCGGCGAGGAAATGCTCGAAGAGGTGCTCGCCGAGCGTGTCGCGCACCAGGTCGTCCTTCTCGAGCTCGTCGAGCGCCTCGCTGAGATTCCCCGGCAGCTCGTCGATCCGCAGGTGCCGCCGCTCGCGGTGGCTCATCTTGTAGATGTTCTTGTTGATCGGCGGGCCCGGGTCGATCTTCTGATCGATGCCGTCGAGCCCGGAGCGCAGCATCACCGCCAGCGCGAGATACGGGTTGCACGAAGGGTCGGGCATGCGCAGCTCGATGCGCGTCGACGTGCCGCGCGCCGCCGGCACGCGCACCAGCGGGCTGCGGTTCTTCTCCGACCAGGCGATGTTGGTCGGCGCTTCGTAGCCGGGCACGAGCCGCTTGTAGGAATTCACCAGCGGGTTGGTGATCGCGCAGAAGCCCTTCGCGTGCCGCAGGATGCCGCCGATGTAGTGCAGGCACGTCTCGCTGAGCTGCCACTGCGCCTTCGCGTCGTAGAAGATGTTGGCGCCGCCCGAGAACAGCGACATGTGCGTGTGCATGCCGGAGCCGTTGATGCCGTAGATCGGCTTGGGCATGAAGGTCGCGTGCAGGCCGTTCTTGATCGCGACGTTCTTCACCACGAAGCGGAACGTGCTGATGCTGTCGGCCGTCGTCAGCACGTCGTCGTAGCGGAAGTCGATCTCGTGCTGCCCGGGCGCGACCTCGTGGTGCGCCGCCTCGACGTGAAATCCCATCGCCTCGAGCGCGAGGACGATCTCGCGCCGGACGTCCTCGCCCTGGTCGACCGGGCTCAGGTCGAAGTAGCTGGCGGCGTCGTGCGTCTCGGTGGTCGGGATGCCGTTCTTCGTCTGGAAGAGGAAGAACTCGGCCTCCGGGCCGGCGTTCATCGAGTAGCCCTTCGACGGCGGCCAGCGCGATCACCTTCTTCAGGCAGGCGCGCGGGTCGCCGGTGAACGGCTCGCCGTCGGGCGTGTAGATGTCGCAGATCATCCGCGCGACCTTCTCGCCGGTCGTGCCGGGCCACGGGAAGACGCGGAAGGTCGAGAGGTCGGGGCGGAGGTACATGTCCGACTCTTCAATACGGACGAACCCCTCGATCGACGAGCCGTCGAACATGATCTTGCCGTCGAGCGCGTCCTCGAACTGGCGGTCGGGAATCTCGACGTTCTTGATGGTGCCGAGGATGTCGGTGAACTGCAGCCGCAGGAACTTCACTTTTTCGCGCTCGGTGCGCTCGAGGATCTGCGCTTTCGTTTCCCGGTCGGGGGCCTCGGGGCGGTGTGGGGGCGTGCCGTGCGACTTCGCCATGGCTTGGATTCTAGCCAACTTTTCAAAGCGGCCCTGCGCCTGATGACCGTACGTCGGTAAGCCGGCTTGGCCGCACGTGGTGTCGCGACGGATCGTACGTAGTGTCCGGCTTTACCGGACCGGTTCGGGACGTTGGGAGGAAACGATGAAAGCGCTCAAACTTGCCGGCATCGTGATCGCGATGGCCGGCCTCGTCGGCCTGGCGCTCGTGCTGGCACCGTCCGCATACGGACAGGCCACCGATCGACCGGACCGCGCGCTGATGATGCTCGCCGGCCGCGGCGCCGAAATCGGCGTCCGCATCGCCGACGGCGCGGCCGCCGGCGTCGTGATCGAGGAAGTCCAGCCAGACAGTCCCGCGGAGAAAGCGGGCCTGAAGCGAGAAGGACGTGATCGTCGAGTTCGACGGCGAGCACGTGCGCAGCGCGCGCCAGTTCGGCCGCCTCGTGCAGGAGACGCCGCCGGGCCGCACGGTGAAGGCGACCATCACGCGCGATGGCCAGAGGAGGGACGTCGCAGATCACGCCGTCCGAGGGGCGGCGCGCCGGCGTGTTCAGCGACGGCGACGGCATCCGCGGCCGTTCGGCGACCTGGACGAGTTGCGCGAGCTTGGCCGTCTGGGCGATCACCTGCCGCCGTTCAATTTCAACTTCGATTTCGATTTTCCCGGGGCGCTGTCGGGCCGGCGGCTCGGCGTCGTCGGTCGACGAGCTGACCGATCAGCTCGCCCAGTACTTCGGCGCGAAAGAGGGCGCTGCTGGTGACCTCGGTGACCGACGGCTCGGCGGCATCGCGCGCCGGGCTCGAAGGCGGGCGACGTCATCACGTCGATCAACGGCCGGGCCGTGCGCTCGCGCGACGACCTCGTCCAGCGAGCTCCGCGACGCGACGAGCGACGAGCTCACGATCGGAATCGTGCGCGACAAGAAGGAGCACGGTGAAGGCGAAGATCGAGGCGACCGCGGCGGCCGCGTGCGCGGCGCGCGGCGCCGGCGTAAGATCACGAGCCGCTGTCGTCGGTTTCGGCGATCTCGCCGGCGGGCGCCGTGGCCAGCACGCCGGCGAGGTGCGACGCGAAGATGGCGGCGAGCGCCTGGACGAGTTCCGAGGTCTCGCCGCCGCCGCGGATCTCCGCCGACAGGGCGCCGATGCAGCCGTCGGCGGAAAGGATCGGCGCGACGACCGCGCCGATCGACGACGCCCGGGCGCGACAGGACGATCTGCAGCGTGCCCGAGCGATAGGCCGCGGCCGCCGCGTTGTCGGCCGAGCGCGGCACCGGCGGGATGCGCGCGAGCATCTGGCTGCTGTAGCCGTGCGCGAGCACCGGCCGCAGGTCCCCGCCCGACGCGTCGCCCATCCACACCATCAGCCCGCTGGCGTCCAGCACGTCGGCGGCGCGGCCGAGGAGCCGCGTCAACTCGTCGAGATCGCGGACCCGGCCGAAATCGGTCGCGAGCATCGGCCGCCGCTCGGCATCAGGCTGTCCGCGGTCGGGGACTGGCGGCGGCCACGGCCGGCGGCGCGGCGCCGGCGGCGGCGCGACGCGGCGAGCGGGGGCGATCGAGATCGACGGGCTCGTCCTCGGCCGGCTGCGTCGGCGCCGCGCGGCGGACCGGAATCAGCAGCAGCACCACGAGCGCGACCACGGCCGCGGCGGAGCCGGCGAGTGATCGCCTGCTGCTGCCGCAGCTCGGCGACGTTCGCGGTCGAACGCCTGGTGCTCGGCCAGCCGCGCCGTTTCCACCTGGCTGCCCGCCGTCGCGGCGGCATCGCTGCCTTCGGTGAAGATGACGTCGGCGCGCCATCAGCGGCTGGCCGGACGTGAGGTAGTCCCGCACGCGCTGGTCGATGTTGCCGAACTCGGTCGGCGGTCGCGGTCGCTTCCGTCGATCGCCGTTCGCGCCGCCGGCGGTGGCCGCCTGGCGCAGCGCCGCGAGCGCCGCGTTCACCGCCTCGCTGCTCGCGGTCACCTTGCTCATCCAGAACGCCTCGCCCTGGCCGGCCGCGACGTAGCCGTGCTGGCGCGACACGCGCTTCCGTCAGCGCATCGGACGCTTCGCGCGCGTGCAGATCGAAGGCGCGCAGCGCCGCGGCGCGCTCGTTGATCTGTCTGTTCGGTACGGATGAGAAGGAACGCAGCGACGCCGATCGCGATCAGGGCCATCGCGCCGAACGTCAGTCGCAACCCGCGTGAGACCAAAACGTCGCCAGAGTATCATAAGCGCGCCATGCCCGCGACGGCGATAATCGCCGCCGGGTACTGGATAATGTGCCGCGTTTATGGCGCTTCCATCTGCAGTCCGAATCGAAGGAGCCGAGCGCGTGCTCACCGCGCCGGCGCGTGGCGTTCGTCGAGGATCTCACGCGCCGCTTCCGCCCGCGCATCGACGAGCTGCTCGCGCGCCGCCGCGCGGTGCAGGCAGCGCTACAACCAGGGCGAGCGCCCGGACTTTCTCGCCGACACCGCCGACGTCCGTCGCGGCGACTGGAAGGTCGGCTCGATTCCCGCCGACCTGCAGGATCGGCGCGTCGAGATCACCGGACCGGTCGATCGCAAGATGATCATCAACGCGCTGAACTCGGGCGCGTCGGTGTTCATGGCCGACTTCGAGGACGCGACCTCGCCGACCTGGTCGAACCTCGTCTCCGGCCAGGCCAACCTGATCGACGCCGTGCGCCGCACGATCTCCTACGAGAACCCCGAGACCGGCAAGCGCTACGCGCTCAATCCGCAGATCGCGACGCTGATGGTCCGGCCCGCGCGGATTCCACCTGCCCGAGCGCCACTGCGTCGTCGACGGCCGGCCGGCGCCCGGCATGCTGTTCGACTTCGGCATGTTCCTCTTTCACAACGCCGAGGCGCTCGCCGCAGCCGGAACCGGCCCGTACTTCTACCTGCCGAAGATGCAGAGCCACCTCGAAGCGCGGCTGTGGAACGACGTCTTCCTCCACGCGCAGACGGCGCTGAAGATCCCGATCGGCACGATCAAGGCGACGGTCCTGATCGAAACGCTGCCGGCGGCGTTCGAGATGGACGAGATCCTCTTCGAGCTGAAAGACCACATCGCCGGACTGAACTGCGGCCGCTGGGACTACATCTTCAGCTCGATCAAGACGCTGCGGAACGATCCGTCGTTCGTGCTGCCGGATCGCGGTCAGGTGACGATGGAGGCGCCGTTTCTGCGCTCCTACGTCGCAGCTGCTCATCAAGACCTGCCACCGCCGCGGCGCCTTCGCGATGGGCGGCATGGCGGCGCAGATTCCGATCAAGGACGATCCGGAAGGCGAACGCGCGCGCGATGGAGAAGGTCAGCGCCGACAAGCTGCGCGAGGTCCGCGAAGGCCACGACGGCACCTGGGTCGCGCATCCCGGCACTGGTCGCGCTCGCCAAGCAGGTGTTCGACGAGGGCATGCCCGGGCCGAATCAGCTGGATCGGCTCCGCGACGAGGTGTCGGTCGACGCCGCGGCGCTGCTCGAGCCGCCGGCCGGGACTCGCACCGAAGCCGGCCTGCGGCACAACATTCGCGTCGGCATCCAGTATCTCGAGGCGTGGCTGGGCGGCCAGGGCGCCGTGCCGATCTACAACCTGATGGAAGACGCCGCGACCGCGGAAATCTCGCGGACGCAGATCTGGCAGTGGCTGAAGCATCGCGCGGCGCTGGACGACGGCCGGACGGTGACGCGCGAACTGGTCGACACGCTCGTCGCCGAAGAGTTCGTGCGCGTGCGCGAGGAGGTCGGCGCGAGCCGGTTCGAGCGCGGCCGGTTCGACGATGCGCGGGCGCTGTTCGTGCAGGTGGCGACGTCCGCACGAGCTGCAGGAGTTCCTCACGCTGCCGGCCTACGAGCGTCTGGTGGCGAACACGTAGAGCAGCTCCGTCATGAGTACCCAGTCAGCACCGTCGACGCTGGTCGATCTCATCGCCCGCATACCCGCCGACACGGTCGCCATCATTCTTCCCGAGCAGAACGTCAAGGTCACCTACGGGTCGCTGCGCGCGCAGGTTCAGGCCGTCGCGGAGCAGCTGGCCGCTGCCGGCGTCAACCGCGGCGATCGCGTCGCCACGTCGCTGCACCAACGGGCTGCCGATGATCGTGTCGTTCCTGGCCGCGTCGGTCGCCGGCACGGCCGCGCCGCTCAACCCGGCCTACAAGGAAGACGAGTTCAAGTTCTTCCTCGACGACACCGATGCCGCGTGCTGCTTCTTCCGCCGGACGGCGGCGACGAAGCCCGCCGCGCGGCGGGCGACGAGTACCCAGTCATCACCATCGACATGGATGCGGCCGGCGTCGTCAGCCTCCAGGGCGTCCGGGCGGAAGCCGGTCGACGCCGCCGGGCATCGACGATGTCGCGCTGGTGCTCCATACCAGCGGCAGCACGGGGCGGCCGAAACGCGTGCCGCTTACCCACAAGAACCTGTCGATTTCCGCCGGCAACGTCGCGCGCCACTACGGCCTCACCGCCGACGATGTGTCGCTGTGCGTGATGCCGCTGTTTCACGTCCACGGCCTGGTGGCGTCGACGCTGGCAACACTCTCCACCGGCGGCACCGTCGTCGTGCCGGCGAAGTTCAGCCCGCTGTCGTTCTGGCGCGTCGCGCGGGATCACCGCGTGACGTGGTATTCGGCGGTGCCGACGCTGCACCAGCTGCTGCTGGCGCGCGCCGCGGATCCCAGCGATCCGGCCCGGCGCCCGGCGGGCGCCGAGCGGCTGCGCTTCATCCGCTCGTGCAGCGCGGCGCTGCCGCCGCCGGTGATGCACGCGCTCGAAACGGCGTTCGGCGCGCCGGTGCTGGAGGCCTACGGCATGACGGAGGCCGCGCACCAGATGGCGTCCAACCCGCTGCCGCCGGCGGCGCGAAAGCCCGGTTCGGTCGGCCGCGGCACCGACGTGCAGATCAGCATCATGGACGAGGAGGGCAACCACCTGCCGCCTGGCGAGGCCGGCGAGGTCGTCATCAAGGGGCCGAACGTGATCACCGGCTACGAGAACAACCCCGACGCGAACGCGACGTCGTTCATCGACGGCTGGTTCAGGACCGGCGATCAGGGCATCCTCGACGAGGAGGGGTACCTGACGCTGGTCGCGCGCATCAAGGAGCTGATCAACCGCGGCGGCGAGAAGATCTCGCCGCGCGAGATCGACGAGGTGCTGCTGACCCATCCGGCGATCGCCGAGGCAGTCTGCTTCGGCGTCCCGCACGCCACCTGGGGCGAGGAGGTCGCGGCGGCCGTCGTGCTGCGCGAGGCGGCGACCGAAGCCGATCTGCTCGCGTTCTGCAAGGAGCGGCTCGCCGACTACAAGCGGCCGAAGCAGATTCACATCGCAAACTTCGGTAATTTCCTTGAATATGCCGGAGGTTTCGGGGCCTGGGAAGGTGAGCCTGAGGGTCCGCTGGCGAGCTCCCGAGCGATGAAGTATTTTATCGCTGCCCAAGCCGAAAAACGGGCTCGACAAGCTCAATAGGGGGAGACATGACGACGCGCTGGCGACAACTGCTCTTCGGCATCATCTGCATGGTCATGATCGCCAATCTGCAGTACGGGTGGACGCTGTTCGTCGGGCCGATCGATCAGAAATACCACTGGGGCCGCGCCGCGATTCAGCTCGCCTTCACGATCTTCGTGCTGACCGAGACCTGGCTCGTCCCGATCGAAGGCTACCTGATCGACAGGTTTGGTCCGCGGATCATGATCTGCCGGCAGCGGCGTGCTCGTGGGGATCGCCTGGGTCATCAACTCGATGGCTGACTCGCTGTTCCTGCTGTACCTCGGCGCCGCGATTGGCGGCGTCGGCGCGGGCGTGATTTACGGCGGATCGGTCGGCAACGCGCTGAAATGGTTTCCCGACCGGCGTGGCCTTGCGGCGGGATTGACGGCGGCGGGCTTCGGCGCCGGCTCGGCCCTGACGGTCGTGCCGATTGCCAACATGATTCAGTCGAGCGGCTACGAATCCGCTTTCCTGTGGTTCGGCCTCGGACAGGGCCTCGTGGTCGTGCTCGTCGCGCAGATGCTGCGGGCGCCGGCGGCCGGCGAGGCGGTGTCGAGCGCGGAGGCCGCCGTTGGGCAGACGCGGCGCGACTACACGCCGGCCCAGGTGCTCGGACGCCGCTGTTCTGGATCATGTATGCGATGTTCGTCATGGTGGGAGCCGGCGGCCTGATGGCGGTCGCTCAGCTGGGGCCGATCGCGACGGACTTCAAGGTCGCAAACATTCCGGTTTCCATTCTCGGCCTCACGCTGCCGGCGCTCACCTTCGCGCTGACGATCGACCGCGTGCTCAACGGCGTCTGCCGGCCGTTCTTCGGCTGGATATCGGATCACATCGGCCGCGAGAACACGATGTTCGGCGCCTTCCTCGTCGAGGGAATCGGCATCTACGCGCTGCTGTTCTTCGCCGGCAATCCGACGCTGTTCGTGATCCTGTCCGGCCTGGTGTTCTTTGCCTGGGGCGAGATCTACTCGCTGTTCCCGGCGACCTGCACCGACATCTTTGGCCGCAAGTTCGCCACGACCAACTACGGGATGCTGTACACGGCGAAAGGAACCGCCTCCTTGCTCGTTCCACTGGCGAACGTGCTGACGAATGCGACCGGCAGCTGGCATGCCGTGTTCTACGTCGCGGCGTTCCTCAACATCGTCGCCGCCGTGATGGCCATAGCTGTGCTGAAACCGATGCGCATGCGCGCGATGGCGCAGATCGAGCATCGGCCCGTTCAGGAGATCGCTGGCACCCCGAAGCCGGCCGTCTGAACTCGCGCGAAATCGTCATCGCCTGAACCGGCGAAACGTGGCGTGCCGAGGTAGACGGGATCGACCTGCCCGGTTCACGCTTCGCGTCGACGATTCAGTTCATCGCCTGCCGCATCCGCCGTCGGGTGGCTATCTGAAGGAGACAGCTGGCTATCGCGGCGACGCTGTGGCACCGCGAACGTCTGACCCTTCGGGCGCCGCGGCCGCGCATTCTCGCGGCGTATCGCAACCGGGAGCTCGGTCAACCTTTCGGCTTCATCGTCGGCGCGGGCCATCAGGCCCCGATGGCGACTTCGAACACGAAAGTCGAACGGCCAACGCCGGCGACCTGGCCTCGATCGGGCCGCGCCGACGTCATCTTCCTCGGCGTCAAGGCGCACGGCCTCACGACGCTCGCGCCGCAGCTGCGCCCGCTGCTTCGGCCCCGAGACCGTCGTCGTCAGCACGCAGAACGGCATCCCCTGGTGGTACTTCCAGAATTACCCGCGGCGAGCTCGAACGGCCTGCGTCTCGAGCGCGTCGATCCGGCGGCGTGATCGCGCGACGCGATCGAGCCGTGGCGCGTCGTCGGCTCGCTGGCGTATTTCGCCACCGACATCGTCGAGCCGGGCGTCATCCGCCATACGGAAGGCAAACAAGATCAGTTTCGGCGAACCCGACGGCACGCAAGACGCGAGCGGCTGCGCCGGATCGCCGAGCCGCTGATCGCTGCCGGCTATCCGCTGCCCGATGACGTCCCGGCTGCGGCACGAGATCTGGGTGAAGCTGCTCGGCAACATCGCCTTCAACCCGATCAGCGCGCTGACCGGCGGCGACGCTCGAAGAACTCGCGCGCCATCCCGACGTGTCGCAGCGTCGTGCGCCAGCTGATGGAGGAGACCGAGGCCGTCGCGGCGCGGCTCAACATCGAGCTGCCGATCTCGATCGATCAGCGCGATGACGGGCGCCGCGAAAGTCGGCGCCCACAAGACCTCGATGCTCCAGGATCTCGAGGCCTAACCGGCCGCTGGAGCTCGAGGCGATTGTCGGCGCCGTCGTGGAGCTCGGCGAGCGCGCTGGGCGTCCCCGCGATGCCGGCGACGCAAGAACCGTGTACGCCTGCACGAAGATGCTCGACCAGAAGCGCGCGGTGGAACTGGTAGCGGAATCTTCAGGCTGCGTCGCAGCATGATGCCACAGCTCGAGCCGGCAGCCGATCCCGCGAACGCGCTGCCGCGAGGAGCTCGACGACGCGCGTAGCGCCGGCGCTGAAGCTGAAACCGAATGCGCTGTCGGACTCCGCGAAGTCGGGTTCGACCTCGCACGAACGGCGTACGCCGTCGAAGGCGGAGCTCAGCCTGCATGCGCCGCGCCGCCGGCGCACAAGACCGTCGGCCGCAAGGTCGGCTTCGCCAATCAGGGCGATGTGGCGCGTGCTCAAGCTCGAGACGCTGGTGCTGGGCGACACATGTACGACGAATACCGTCCACTACGCCGAAGGGCGGCGAGGCGACGCTGTCGCGTCGCGCGCATGTTCGCGCCGAAGATCGAGCCGGAGATCGTGTTCAAATTGAGCCGACCGATCGAGCCTGGCGAGCGATCCGGCCGCCGCCGCGCTCGCCTCGACAGAGTGGATCGCGCTCGGCTTCGAGATCATCGACTGCGTCTTCCCAGGCTGGAAGTTTCAGCCGGCCGACTTCGTCGCCGCGTACGGGCTGCACGCCGGCGCTGGTCGTCGGCGAGCCGGTCCGGGTCTACGCCGGAAATGATCCCGCGCTCTGATCGAGGCGCTGCCTCGCATTCACGCTGCGGGCTGTTCAAGAACGGCGAGCTGGTCGAGGAAGGGTCGGGGAAGAATTCGCTATGCGCGAGCCCGGCGCTCTGCCTCGGCGGAACTCGTCGGCCAGCGATCTGGGAAGGAGCGCAGGCGCCGAGCCGCTGGGGGCCGGCGAGACTGGTCAGCTCGGGAACGCTCACCGAAATCGAAGCTGATTGCCGCTGGCGACACATGGAGAGGTCATGGCCGAAAGCGAGGAACTGCGGCACCGCCTTCAGGACGCAGCCGCGAACTAAACGCCATCGCGCCGCTCGACACCCACCGCCAGAGTTCAGCGCGGGAAGATCGCTGGCGCCTCTGGAATCGCGGCGCCGTCGTGCCTCGGCTCCGACGCACCGAAGTGCACGCCCGAACCGTCGCTCATCACCGCCTGCCCATGCCCGAACGTGCCCGTGCGCGGCGGGATCGTCGTCACGTCGTGACCCAACCCGATGAGTGCTTCGCGCACCCCTTCGGGAACGAGCGCTTCGATCATCACGTCGGCGCCGTCGAAGGTCCGCTTGGTGAAGCGGCCGGCTTCGAGCGCCTGCTGGATGTCGAAGCCGAAGTCGACGATGTTGGCGACGAACTGGGCGTGGGCCTGGGCCTGGTTGAAGCCGCCCATGATGCCGAAGCCGATGCGCGTGTCGCCCTTCTCCATGAACGCGGGGATGATCGTGTGCAGCGGACGCTTGCGCGGTGCGAGCAGGTTCGGGTGGCCGTCCTCGAGCGTGAAGAGGGCGCCGCGGTTGTGCAGCGAGAAGCCGGTTCCGCGCGGGACGATCGCCGTGCCGAAGCCTTCGAACACGCTCTGAATCAGCGAGACGATGTTGCCGTCGCGGTCGATCGCGGAGAGATAGATCGTGTCGCCGCCGACCGATGTGGTGACGCGGTCGAGCACCGACGGCTCGACGCTCTGCGCCGCGCGGCGCGGATCGATGAGCGCGGCGCGCTGGCGCGCGAGCCCCTTGTCGAGGAGCGCTGCCACAGGCACCGCGGCAAGCCGCGGATCGCCGACGTAGCGCAGCATGTCGGCGTAGGCGAGCTTCTTCGCCTCGATCATCGCGTGCAGCGCCGTGGCGCTGTGGAAACCGTAGTCGCCGAGCGGGAAGGTCTCCATCAGGTTCAGCATGACGAGCGCCGCGATCCCCTGCGTGCTCGGCGGCAGCTCGTAGATCGTCCAGCCGCGGTAGGTGGTCGAGATCGGCTCGACCCATTCCGGCTCGAACTCGGCGAGGTCGGCGGCGGCCATCGTGCCGCCGCGCTCGTGTGAGATTTCGAGGATCGCCGCGGCTGTCGGCCCGTCGTAGAAGCCTGCGCGGCCGCTGTCGGCGATGAGGCGCAGCGAACGTGCGAGATCGGGGTTCCTGAAGATCTCGCCGGCCCGCGGTGCACGGCCGCCCGGCAAATAGGTGCTGTGTGCGCTCGGCTCGGCGGCGAGTTTCTCGCCGAGCGCGTCCCAGTGCGCGGCGATCACGTCGGTTACCGGGAAGCCGTTCTCGGCGTAGAAGATCGCCGCGGCGAGGAGATCGCGCATCGGCAGCGTGCCGAGGCGTTCGCGCATCACGTCCCAGCCGGCGACGACGCCGGGTACGGTCACCGTGTGGATGCCGGCGAACGGCATCTCCGTGATGCCCTGGCTTCGCAGCAGTGAAGGAGTCAGCGCCCGCGGCGCCCAGCCGTGCGAGTTGAGGCCGTGCAGCTTCCCGCTCTTCGCCTCGTAGACGATCGCGAAGAGGTCGCCGCCGATGCCGTTCGACTGCGGCTCGACCAGCCCCATCACGGCGTTGGCGGCGATTGCCGCGTCGACCGCGTTGCCGCCACGCTCGAGCACCTGGACGCCGGCGCGCGCGGCCAGCGGCTGGCTGGCGGCGACGATCCCGTATTTCGTGGCGACCCGCGAACGGCCGGCGATGACGGTCATGGCTTAATCCTACCCAGTTCCCCCTCCCGCTGCGACCGAGCCCACGACGGGGAACGCAGAGCCCGCGGAGTCCGCAGAGAACACAGCCTCAGTCATTCCGGCGTCGTGTCCGGCTTCAGCCAGACTGTTTGTGGCGCCGATTCGACGGGCGGCCTGCTGCGCAGGCCGGCCGCACGACCGCCGATTCGATTCAGCGGGGACAGCCTCCTGATCTCCTGATCTCCTGGCCTCCTGTTGGCCCCGCGCAGCGGCACAATCGCAGCGTGGCAGGCGGCGCTGGCGAACCATGCGCTCAATGGGTGAGTCGATCGAGATCCGTGGTCAAATGTGGCGTTATGGCAGGGCGTCACTTTCTCCAGATCCCCGGACCGACCAACGTGCCCGACCGCGTGCTGCGCGCGGTGGCGCAGCCGACCATCGATCACCGCGGCCCCGCGTTCGCGCGTCTTGGCCGCGAGGTGCTCGACGGCCTCCAGCGCGTGTTCCAGACCACCTCTCCGGTTGTGATCTTTCCATCGTCCGGCACCGGCGCCTGGGAAGCGGCGCTCGCGAACACGCTCTCGCCCGGCGACCGGATCCTCATGTTCGAGACCGGCTATTTCGCGGTGCTGTGGCGCGACATGGCCGAGCGGCTCGGTCTCTCGGTCGACTTCGTCCCCGGCGACTGGCGCCACGGCGTCGATCCGGCAATGGTCGAGCGGAAGCTGGCCGAGGATCGCGCCGGCGCCATCAAAGCCGTCGCCATCGTCCACAACGAAACCTCGACCGGCGTCACCACCCGCATTCCGCCCGTGCGGCGCGCGATTGATGCGGCGCGCCATCCGGCGTTGCTCCTCGTCGACGCCGTCTCCTCGCTCGGCTCGATCGACTACCGCCACGACGAGTGGGGCGTGGACGTCGCCGTCAGCAGCTCGCAGAAAGGCATGATGCTGCCGCCCGGCCTCGGCTTCAACGCGATCAGCGAGAAGGCGCTCGCCGCTTCGGCCGCCGCGCGCATGCCCCGAACCTACTGGGACTGGACGGCGATGATCCGGAACAACGCAGCCGGTTTCTTCACCACGACGCCGGGGACGAATCTGCTCTACGGCCTGCGCGAGGCCGTTCAGATGATGATGGAAGAAGGGCTGCCCAACGTGTTCGCGCGCCACCAGCGCTTCGGCGAAGCCACGCGGCGCGCGGTCGGCGCGTGGGGACTCGAGCTGCTGCCGGCGAACCCGGACGAGTACAGCCCGGCGCTGACCGCGGTCGTCATGCCCGCCGGCCACGACGCCGACGCGTTCCGCGCGGTCGTGCTCGAGCGGTTCGACATGTCGCTCGGCGCCGGGCTCGGCCAGCTGAAAGGCAAGGTCTTCCGCATCGGCCACCTCGGCGACTTCAACGACCTGATGCTCGCCGGCACGCTCGGCGGCGTCGAGATGGGGCTCGCGGCGGCGGATGTGCCGTTCAAGCGCGGCGGCGTCACCGCCGCCCTCGACTATCTGGCCGTCGCTGAGTGTAGGGCGGCGCCTCTGTAGGGCGCGCCCTTTAGGGCCGCCAGCCCAGCTCGATGATCAATGACCGAAATTTGCAGTCTGAGCGCCGTGGAGCTCGCGCGGCGCGTTCGGGCGCGCGATCTTTCCGCACGCGACGTCGTCGGCGCGTACCTGAAGCGGATCGCCGACATCAACCCGCGCGTCAACGCCATCGTGACGCTCGTCGCCGACCGCGCGATGGAACACGCCGCCGCCGCCGACGAGGCGCAGGCCCGCGGCGAAGCTCTCGGTCCGCTGCACGGGCTGCCGATCGCGCACAAGGATCTGCAGCCGACGCGCGGCATCCGCACGACGTTCGGGTCGCCGATCTATCGCGATTTCGTTCCCGACGAGGACTCGCTGCTGGTCGAACGCGCGCGCAGCGCCGGCGCGATCGCGATCGGGAAGACGAATACGCCGGAGTTCGGCGCCGGGTCGCAGACGTTCAACCCGGTGTTCGGCGCCACGCTGAACCCCTACGACCCGACGAAAACCTGCGGCGGCAGCAGCGGCGGCGCCGCGGTTGCGCTCGCGTGCAACATGTTGCCGCTCGCCGACGGCAGCGACATGGGCGGCTCGCTCCGTAATCCCGCCAGCTTCTGCGGGGTCGTCGGGCTGCGCACCTCGCCCGGGCGCGTGCCGGTGTGGCCGTCGATGGCGGCATGGTCGCCGCTGAGCGTCGACGGCCCGATGGGACGCAGCGTCGAGGACGTCGCGCTGCTGCTCAGCGCGATCGCCGGGCCCGACAGCCGATCGCCAATCGCGCTCGACGATCCCGGCGCGATGTTTTCGGCGCCGCTCGATCGCGATTTCAAGGGCGTGCGCGTCGCGTGGTGGCGGGATCTGGGTGGACTGCCGGTCGATCCCCGCGTCAGAGCCGTCGTCGACCATCAGCGAGGCATCTTCGAATCGCTCGGCTGCATCGTCGAAGAGGCCGAGCCGCGCTTCGCCGGCTTCGATGCGGTGTTCAAGACGCTGCGCGCGATGGCATTTCTCATCGGCGTTGCCGAACGCGTCCGCGGCCGGCACGATCAGGTGAAGGACACGATCCTGTGGGAGATTGAACGCGGCGAGCGCCTCACGCCGGCGGAGATCGCCAGAGCCGAAGGTATCCGGACCGAGCTCTATCACCGCATGCGTCGGTTCATGGACACCTACGAGTTCTTCGTCCTGCCGGTCGCGCAGGTGCCGCCGTTCGACGTCAACGAGCCCTACGTCACCGAGATCGACGGCGTCGCGATGGAGACCTACATCGACTGGATGAAGTCCTGCTACTACATCTCGGTCGTCGGCAACCCCGCGATTTCCGTCCCCGCCGGCTTCACGCCCGAGGGGCTGCCGGTCGGCCTTCAGATTGTCGCGCGCCACCGTGATGACTGGGGCCTGCTGCAGATCGCGCACGCCTTTGAATGCGCGCGAGCCGAGATAAGGAGGCCGATGCTGCCGGATTAGCGGCGACAATTTCCCATTCGCGGCGGCCGTAAAAAGGAACAGGAGGACAAGAGATCAGGAGGCTTGAATCTTCTCTCTTTCTTTTGGTGTTCCTGACTGGCTGGTTCGTAACGTCGGTCTCGTCACGTCAGTCGTCACCCCGGCGATCGCGGGGGCGAGAATAGCGGAAAATGCCAGCCGGCTCCGCTCACAGCTTGGCAATATCTGCCGGATCGCCAATCCCAATACAGGAATTACGGGCAAAAAAGCTGGTGCGCTTTGTGCGCCGGAAGCGGCCATGTTTCCGAGCGACGAAGCGATCGACGCGATTACAGAAAAGGTCATCGCGTGCGCGATCGAAGTACACCGAGTTCTGGGGCCTGGCTTGCTGGAGTCGATATATCGTGACTGTCTCTTGATCGAATTGAAACGCGCGCATCTTTCGGTCGAAAGCGAGCGATACGTGCCGTTTGACTACAAAGGGCAGCCGATCGCGACCAAGCTGAAATTAGATCTGCTCGTGAACGGCTGCATCGTGGTCGAACTCAAGGCCGTCGAAAGCCTTCATCCCATTCACTCGGCGCAGGTGATCACGTACTCTGAAGCTGACCGGATGCCCGGCAGGACTGCTGTTGAATTTCAATGCGACAACTTTGCGAGCTGGTCTGAAGCGCCTCGATCATCCCGATCGTTATAAGAAGAAGAACTCCTGATCTCCTATGCTCCTGTTCGATTTCCTCCTGATCTCCTGAGCTCCTGTTCGCTCTTGGCGTCAGCGGCGCCGCTGGGTCAGCGCCGCGATCATCTCGCATCACTGAACCCCGCCTCCCGAAGGACCTCCACCGTGTGCTCTCCTAACCTCGGCGCCGCGCGCCCCACGAGTGCCGGCGTGGCGCTCAGTTTGATCGGCGACCCCAGCGTCCGGAGCTTCCCGAGCGTTGGATGATCGGTTTCGACCACCATCTCGCGCGCCACGACCTGGCGGTCCGCGAAGACGCGCGCGTAGTCGTTGATCGGGCCGCACGGGATGTCGTTGGCTTCGAACAGCGCGAGCCAGTGCGCGCACGTCTCGCCCGTGGTGATGGCCTCGATGCGATCGGTCAGTGTCTGGCGGTTGCGCAGGCGCGCGTTGCTGTCCAGGAACTCGGGCAGCGCCGCCCACTCCGGGTGTTCAAGCACCTCGCACAGCCGCCGGAACAGGCGCTCGTTCGCCGCGCCCAGCGTGATGTAGCCGTCGCGGCAGCGGATCGCCTGATACGGCGCAATCAGCCGGTGCGCGGAGCCGAGCGCCTGCGGCACGCCCATTCCGGCGAAATACTCGGTGGCCTCCCACACCGACAGGGCGACGCCGGCATCGACCAGCGACGTATCGACGTGCTGCCCCGCGCCCGTGCGGTGGCGGTGCGCGACGGCGGCGAGGATGCCGACCAGCGCGAACAGCCCGGCGCCGAGATCGGTGAGCGGGACGCCGGCCTTCACCGGCGCGCCGCCAGGTTCGCCGGTGATCGACATGATGCCGGACACGCCCTGCGCGATCAGGTCGAAGCCGCCCTTGTCGCGATCGGGGCCGGTCTGGCCGTAGCCGGAGATCGACGCGTAAATCAACCGCGGGTTCTCGCGCGACAGCGCCTCGTAGCCGAGCCCGAGCGCATCCATCACGCCCGGCCGATAGTTCTCGATTAGGATGTCTGTCGAGCGCGCGAGCCTGATGAGCGCGGCGCGGCCGGCCTCAGTCTTCAGGTCGAGGACGATGCTGCGCTTGCCGCGGTTGACGGCGTTGAAGCTGGGGCTGTCGGAGCCGACGGCGCCGGGCATCTGGCGGGTCGAATCGCCCGCGGGCGGCTCGACCTTGATCACGTCCGCGCCGAGGTCGGCGAGCACCATCGCGCAGAACGGCCCGGCCATCACCTGGGTGACGTCGAGCACGTGCAGTCCCTCGAGCGCGTGGCTGCTCATCGCTGGTGCGGGATTCTAATGCATACCAACTTCGAGACCGACGGACCGCTGGCGTTCCTGACCTTCAATCGCCCCGACGCGCGCAACGCCATGACGTGGGAGATGTACGAGGCGCTCGTCGAAGCCTGCGAGCGCGTCGACAGCGACGCGTCGCTGCGCGTCCTGGTGCTGCGCGGCGCCGGCGGCAAGGCGTTCGTCGCCGGCACCGACATCGCACAGTTCCAGAACTTCTCCGATCGAGACGACGGTGTGAAGTACCAGGAGCGGCTCGATCGCGTGCTCGATCGGCTCGAGCGGGTGACCAAGCCGACCATCGCGCAGGTGCAGGGCGTGGCCGCCGGCGGCGGCTGCGCGATCGCGTTTGCGTGCGACCTGCGCGTCGCCACCCCCGACGCGAGCTTCGGCATCCCGATCGCCCGGACGCTCGGCAACTGCCTGTCGGCGGCCACCTGCGCCAGGCTGCTCGACTTGATGAATCCGGGCGTCGCGAAGGACATTCTGTTCACCGGCCGCCTGATCTCGGGCGAGGAAGCAAAGAGCCTCGGCCTCGTCAACCGCCTGGTTCCCGGAGACGACCTCGATCGCGCAGTGCGGACGCTCGCGACCGAGATCGCCGCCAACGCGCCGTTGACCATCCGCGCGACAAAGGAGCTCATTCGTCGCGTCCTCGCGCACCGCCGCCTCCCCCGCGGCGCCGACGCCGACATCGTCGAGATGTGCTACACCAGCCGCGATTTCCGGGAAGGAATCGAGTCGTTCCTGGCGAAGCGGAAGCCGGTCTGGTCGGGGAGCTGAGATCTCTTCCACCGCCGGTGATGAACAGGAGGTCAGGAGATCAGGAGGTCAAGAGGCCTTACAGGCTTCGAGCGCTCCCGATCTGCGAACGCGCCGCACGCCGCCGCGAAGCGGCGGCGACTCGCATGCAGAACGACGGGAAAAACAAGCGGTCGTTGGTTCTGAAGCTGCTTGCTTTTCCGTCGTTCTACATGCGAGTCCAATCGGCCGGCATGGCCGGCCGACGTGCGGCGCGTTCTCGTCTCTGCGTGCTCTGCGGTCTCTGCGTTCGATCGTCGTCGCGACTCGTTGTCGCGTCGCTCCTGAGCTCCGATGCTGATCCTTCACCGCGGGCGGAATGTCTCCGCCGCGCCCGCGCGCCTTGAAGTCCAGCGCGCGCTCGCCGACCTTGCCGCTGACCGTGTACTCGCCGCCCATCTGCAGGAAATCGAGCGCCGGCCCGACGCCGGGCTGCGTCATCGACATCGCGTTGCGCGTCAGCCGCTCCACCGCCAGCGTGAGGTTGACGTCGATCGCGCGTCCCCGCGCCTTGACGACGACGCGATCGGGCTGGCCGGCGGCCTGGCCGCTTTCCTCGATCGTCACGTTGGTCGAGAACCCGATCGGGCCCTCGGGGCCGAGCACGCCGAGGAAGCCCGGCACGCGCTCAGGGTCGGCGACATCCGCCGGCGGAAACACCCGACCGTAGAGAATCGACACGTCGTCTTGCGCGACCTGTCCCCACTGCCAGCGCACGCCTTCCCAGAACCCCCAGTTGTGATCGTGGTAGCCGACGGCATTCTCGAACGACTACCTGCTCGCCACCGACATTCAGCGTCGCCCGGACCGTTCCCGAGAGCACCGGCGCGGTGTAGCCGCTGACCCAGCCGCGCGCCCCGCGAATCGTCGCCGGCGGCAGCGATCGGCCAGCGACGGCATCGAGCGCGATCTCGCCAGTCGCGCCTGGCAGCGCGAGCTGGATGCGGTAACGGTGGCCTTCGAGCCGGACGCTGCTGCCCCCGATGTCGAGGTCGGGCGCGCTCTCGAGCAGCTTCGCCTCGTCGATCTCCGCGCCGGCTGCGTAGTTCTTCATCGACCCGTTGCGTTCGAGCTGCAGGCGCACGCCGGCAACGCGTCGTCCCGGCGTGGCGGACGCGGGGCCGACGAGGAACGTGAGGTAGAAGCGCACCGAGCCGTCGGCGGTGTGCCCGTTGAAGTAGAGCCACTCGGCCCACGACCTGGCGAATTCGGGCGCGTCCGGGATCGGATGAAAGCGATCCATCGCGCGCAGCACGTCACCCGGCGACGGCGACGCCCAGGCTCGATCGGCTGGCGTATCGACCCATTCGGAAAACGCCGCGATCTCCGGATCGCCGATCGCGCGCTCGAGGCTCGGGATCCCGCCGGTTGCCGTGACGCTGATCGGTCCCGACGCGCTCATCAGGTGAATGGTCGTTTCCTTCCACGGCGAGATCGCCGCGGCCCGACGCGCGAGGTCCGGGGCGCCGAGGACGCTCGTCAACACGAATCGTGCGCTGTCGACCGACCCGAAACGTCCGAGGATGATGAGATCGCCGCCCCCTTGCAGCGCCGGCGAATGCGCCTGCTCGAGGATCACCGCGCCGACGCCGAGCAGCGCCGCCATGACGGCGATGCCGAACCCGAACCCGCACGCGAGGACCGCGGTGCGGATCGGCCGAGTCGCCAGCGAGCGGAACGCGAGCCTGAAGATCATCCGCCGACCACCGATCCGCTCTTCATCGTCAACCGCCGCTGCGCGCGCGCGGCGACCACCGGGTTGTGTGTGACGACCACGATCGCGGTGCCGTCGGCGTGGACGCGGTCGAAGAGATCGGCGATCTGCTCGCCGGTGGTCTCGTCGAGCTCGCCCGTCGGCTCGTCGGCGAGCAGCAGCGGCGGCCGGTTCGCCAGCGCTCGCGCAATCGCGACGCGCTGCATCTCGCCGCCGGACAACTGCGACGGCCGGTGATCGATCCGCCCGGTGAGGCCAACGTAGTCGAGCAGCTCGCGCGTCCGGCTGCGGCGCTCGCTCTTCGGCACGCCGGCTTCGGCCTGGGGCAGCTCCACGTTCTCCCACGCGGTCAGCATCGGCAGCAGGAAGAACCGCTGGAAGACGAAGCCGATGCGTGTCAGCCGGATGCGGCTGCGGTCGCTTTCCGACAACGCGCCGACCTCGCGCCCTTCGAAGAGCAGCGTGCCGCCGCTCGGCTGATCGACGCAGCCGAGCAGGTGCAGCAGCGTCGACTTGCCGCACCCCGATGGGCCGGTGATGGCAACGTGCTCACCCGGCTCGATGCGGATCGAGACGTGGCCGAGCGCGGTCACATCGCCCGCCGGCATCGGGAACACGCGCGTCAGGTCGCGCCCTTCGACGATTGGCGTCGACGCCGTCACGACACGATCTCCCGCCGCAGCGTCGCGGCGATCGGCAGCCGCGCCGCAAGCCAGATCGGGTAGAGCGAGGCGAGAAATCCGGTGGCGGCGAGCAGCGCGACATGCAGCAGCAGCGTGTTCATCTCGAACACGAAGAAGTGCAGCCGCTCGGGCACGCCGGGCATCGCGCGGAGGATGCGGTCCAGGATGACGGCGAGGATGCCGCCGAGGGGCAGCGCCGCGAGGCCGCCGACGCCGACGAGCAGCGCCGACTCGCAGAGAAGGTTTGCCGCGATCCGCCGCCGCGGGAACCCGAGCGCGCGCAGCGCCGCCACTTCGCCCAGCCGCTGGTTCACCGACATGGTCAGGAGCGTCGCCACCAGCAGGAACGCGAACGCGAGCGTGATCGTCGACAGCACCACCGAGATCTGCCTGAAGTAGCTGAACGCGCGCGAGTTGAACTGCTCGACGACCTGGGCGTTCGAGTAGACGCGCAGATCGGGCCGCAGCGCCGCGATCGCCTTCGCCACAACCTCGGGCCTCACCCCGGGCGCCGACGCCACCATGATCAGGTCGGCTTCGTCCTTTCCTTCCGGCGTCCCGTGCGCCGCCGCAAATCCCGCCATCGTCGTGGCCACGGTGTAGTCGTCGGCGGCCTCGAAGGTGAAGTTGCCGATGCCGACGACGCGGCAGTCGAGTGAGGGCAGGACGGAGGCGGCGCCCCCGAGCGCGACGCGGAGGCGCAGCAACGACCCTGGCTCGAGCTGCTGCAGCTGCGCCAGCTTCGTGCTGACGACGAGCGGCGCCGGCTCGCCTGGCGCGGACGAAGAGGGAAGCGGCGACCCTTTGACCAGCTCCCACGCGCCGCCGATCTCGTGTTCGCTGCTCCCGATGAGGGTCACCGATGCGGCAGTGGCCTCGCGGCCCGGCGCGGTCGCCAGCGCGGTATCGGAGCGGATCAGCGCGACTCGGCGAACCTCCGGCAGCCGCGAGATCTCGTCGGCCAGCGACGGCGCCCCCGGCAGCGGCGCCCGGTGGATGGGCGAACCTTCGTTCGCGAGCACGCGAACGTCGTAGCCGGCGGTGTCGAGGAGATCGCGAAACGAAAGCAGAAGCCCCTGCGACAGCAGCAGCATGTTGAAGAGCAGCGCCCCGATGACGGCCACGCCGCCGATGGCCAGGCACGCGCGCGCCGGGTTGTGCGCGACGGTGCGCCACGCGAGGCTCCACGCGCTCATCGGCGGACCAGCGAGATGATGTCGCGCCGGAGAAGCGTCCAGGAGCCGACCAGCCCGGCGAGGATGCCGAGCGGGACGGCGAGCGCGACCGACTGCAGCGCGATCCGCGCGGTGACGCGGACGAAGACGAGCGTGGTGTCGTAGCGCCACTGGAAGAAGCGGTTGACGCTCCCTTCGGCCGCGAGCGCGACGAGGACGCCGAAGATCGCACCAGCGGCGGCGATCAGCAATCCTTCGGCCAGGACCATGAGCAGGACGAACCGCTGCGAGACGCCGATCAGCCGGATGATGCCGACGATCTCGCGCCGCTCTTCGGCGCGCATCACCATCAGCGCCAGCAGGAACGCGGTGCTTCCGAGCACGGTGACGATGGCGACGGCGAGGTGGAAGCGCTCGAGGACGGCGAACGGATCGGAGCCGTCCTGTGCCCGGGCGGTCGGCCGCGAGAAGGTGCCGGGCACGCGCGCGGACAATGCGGCGGAAAAGGCGTCGCCCTCCTTCGGATCGACCAGCTTGACGTTCATCGCCCGCACGGAATCGGCGGATGACGGATCGTCCGGCCGCGCCGTCATCGCCAGAAGATCCGGCAGGTGCACGCGCGCTTCGATGCGGCGGCTGGTGAAGCGCATCGGATCGGGCGTCGGCTCGTAGATGCCGGCGACGCGAAACTGCTTCGGGTCCTTGCCGTCGGCTTCGGCGGCGAAGGTCACCGTGTCGCCCACGTGCAGCGACGCCTGCTCCGCCAGTTGTCGCGAAAGGAGGATGTCGGGAAGGTCGGACGCGGAGGGCGCGGCGGCAGCCGAATACATCGGCGGCACGAGGAGAGCGGCCGCGGTGACCGCTGCCCTGATGCGGGTCGAGCGAAGCATTCGAACGATTATTGGTTAATAATCCACCGGATGAAACGCCTGATTCTCGCCTCGGTGCTCGCGGCCGGCGCGGCGGCGCTCGTCGGCGCCCAGTCGGAGAAGCTGGACTACGCGATGCTCGGCCGCATTCGCGACGAAGGCCTCAGCCGCTCGCAGGTGATGGACCACATCTCGTGGCTCAGCGACGTCTACGGCCCGCGCCTCACCGGGTCGCCGGGCCTCCAGCAGGCGAGCGAGTGGGCGATGAAGAAGTTCACCGAGTGGGGGCTCGCCAACGCGCACCAGGAGCGGTGGATATTCGGCAAGGGCTGGTCGCTCGTTCGTTTCAGCGCGCACCTGGTCGAGCCGCAGATCCAGCCGCTCATCGGCTTCCCGCACTCGTGGTCGTCGAGCACCAAGGGCGCGGTGACGGCGGAGGTCGTGCGCGTGCAGATTTCCGACGAGGCCGACTTCACCGCCTATCGCGGCAAGCTGGCGGGCAAGATCGCGCTCGTCCAGCCGGCGAGAACCGTGCGCATGCTCGAGGGGCCGGTCATCCTGCGGATGACCGACAAGGATCTGGCCGAGGCCGAAACCACGCCGGTGCCCGCGCCGCCGCCGTCGAGCGCCCGCGCCTCCACCGCCGCCGCGCGCGCGCAGCGTGCGGCGGAGTTCAGGCTCCGGCTTGCCGAGTTCTACGTCAACGAGGGAGTGGTCGCGATCTTCGACCGCGGCAGCGACGGCGACATGGCCGCCGGCGGCAGCGATCTGTCGTGGCAACAGCAGCATCCGGACGGCGGCACGATCTTCCCGACCGGCGCCGGCGCGCGCGACGGCAACGCCGGCAAGAGCGTGCCCGAAGTCACGCTGGCGGTCGAGCACTACAACCGCATGGTGCGCGTGCTCGACAAGGGTGTGCCGGTGAAGGTCGAGCTGAACGTTGAAACGAAGTTCTACGACGAGCAGACGCCGAACGGCTTCAACACGATCGCCGAGATTCCCGGCAGCGATCTCGCCGCTGAAGTCGTGCTGCTCGGGGCCCATCTCGACTCGCACCCGTTCGCGACCGGCGCCACCGACAACGCGACCGGCAGCGCGGCAATGATGGAAGCGATGCGGATCCTGAAAGCGGTCGGCGCCAAGCCGCGCCGGACCATCCGCGTCGCGCTCTGGGGCGGGGAAGAGCAGGGGCTGCTCGGCGCCCGCGCCTACGCGCGCGAACACCTCGCCGACGTCGATTCGATGGTGGTCAAGCCGGAGCACGCGCGCTTCGCCGCCTATTTCAACTCCGACAACGGCACCGGCAAGGTCCGCGGTCTCTGGCTGCAGAGCAACCTGGCGGCGCGGCCGATCTTCGAGCAGTGGATGGCGCCGCTGCGCGACCTCGGCGTGTCGACGGTGGGTCCGCGGTCGGTCGTCTCGACCGATCACGTCGCGTTCGACGAGGTGGGCGTGCCGGCGTTCCAGTTCATGGTCGATCGCCTCGAATACAACGCGCGCACCCATCATTCGAACATGGACACGTTCGATCGCGTCCAGCGCGACGACATGGTGCAGCAGGCCACCGTGATTGCCGTGTTCGCCTACAACGCGGCGATGCGCGACGAGAAGCTGCCACGCAAGGCGCTCCCCGCGCCGCGGCGCGGGAATTAAGAATTAAGAATTAAGAATTAAGAATTAAGAATTCGTGTCTCTCTTCGTCGAGCGGTTCGACTTCCGCCGGTCGAATTGGTGTACGAATTCCAAATTCCTACTTCTTAATTCTTAATTCACCCTGCCGGAGCGATCAGCGAAGCGAGCAACTCCGCAGGGTGCAGGGCTCGTACGCCGGTGAAGTGCCGCACTGTTCGCGGCACGATGTGCCGGCGGCGACGAGCACCGCGTCCGGCGCCATGGCCCGCGCGGCCGGCAGCAGCTTGCGCTCGCCGATCTGGCGCGACACGTCGTAATGCTCCTTCGCGTAGCCGAACGAGCCAGCCATCCCGCAGCATCCTGCATCGAGATCGACGACCGTGCACGATGGCACGCGCGCCGCGAGCGTGCGGGCGGACGGCATCAGGCCCATCGCTTTCTGATGGCAGTGGCCGTGCAGCAGGACGGTTGACGGCCCCGGTTGCAGCGCCAGGTTGATCCGGCCCTCGCGCCATTCCTCCTCGACGTAGTCCTCGAACAGCACGCAGGCGCCGGCGACCACCTGTGCCCGCCGCTGCGCTTCGCCGCGCAACAGGTCGGGCGCGTCCTCGCGCACCGCGGAGAGGCAGCTCGGCTCGAGAAAGACGATCCGATCGCCGCGCGCTGCCGCGTCGTGGAGACGCATCGGTCAGCGCCTGCGCGGCCGCGCGCGCTTCGTCGAGCAGCCCTTGGGAGATCAACGGGCGGCCGCAGCATCCGTGCGGCACAAGACGCGGCGCTAGGCCGGCAGCCTCGAGGAAGGAAGCCGCGGCGATGCCGATTTCCGGGTGGTTGTAGTTGGTGAACGTGTCGTTGAAGAGAACCACACCAGGGGCTGGGGGCTGGGGGCTGGGGGCTCGCTGGGGCTGGGGAGAGGTCTGGGCGCGACGTGCGAATCGTCGCGCGAATGTGTCGCGCGCATAGGCAGGTGGCGTCCGGCGCCGATCGATGCCGAGCAGCTGCTCGTTGATCCACCGCCCGGCGGCACTTTGCGCGACGATGTTCGACAGCGGCGCGAAGCGGCTGCCGGTCTCCGCCAGCCGCCGCGCGTGGCCGATCGTGCGGACGCGCATCGGCAGCCCATGGCGGCGCCAGTAGGTGGCCAGGAACTCGCTCTTGAAGCGGGCGACGTCGACGCCGACCGGGCACTCGGCCTTGCACGCGCGGCACTCCAGGCACAGGTCGAGCACGTCGTGGACGTCGTGGTCGTTGAGGCCCGCCTCGCCCAGCTTGCCCGCCATCGCCAGTCGCAGCGTGTTCGCCCGGCCGCGGGTCGAGTGCTTTTCCTCTCGCGTCGCCATGTACGACGGGCACATCGTCCCCTCGAGCGTCTTGCGGCAGACGCCGAGGCCGCTGCACATCTCGACCGCGCGCCCGAGGCCGCCGAACTCGGTGTAGTCGAACACCGCCGGCGGATCCGGCGTCTGGTAGCCGGCGCCGAAGCGCAGGTTCGCCGTCAACGGCGGGGTGTCGATGATCTTGCCGGGGTTGAAGAGGCCGTCCGGATCGAACGTGCGCTTGACGGTGCGGAACGCCTCATAGAGCGCCGGGCCGAACATCTTTTCGGTGAACGGCCCGCGCACCATGCCGTCGCCGTGCTCGCCCGACAGCGCCCCGCCGAACTCGAGCACGAGATCGGCGACGTCATTGGCGAGCGTCTCGAACAGCCGCACGCCGGCTGCCGTCTTCATGTCGACGACCGGGCGCACGTGCAGGCAGCCGACCGACGCGTGCGCGTAAACGCCGGCGACCGTGCCGTGGCCGCGCACGATGGCCAGAAAGCGCTCGATGTAGTCGCGCAGCTTCTCCGGCGCGACCGCGGTGTCCTCGACGAACGAGAGCGACTTGCCATCGCCCTTCATCGCCATCGACAGCCCCAGCGCTGCCTCTCGAAGGCTCCAGATCCGCGCCTGCTCAGCGACCGTCAGCCAGCGGCGGCAGTGGCAGGCAATGCCGGCCGCGGCCAGCTCGCGCTCGAGCGCGTCGAGCCGCGGCGGCAGCAGCTCGGCGCGATCGTCGTACATCTCGACGCAGAGCAGCGCGCCAGGGTCGGTGTGCAGGATGCTCCGCCGCAGCGTGTCGAGCGCGGGACTCTCCTTCGCGTGGTCGAGGATGAACTTGTCCATCACTTCGACCGCCGACGGCGTGTGCCGGAGAATCAACGGCGTGGCGCCGAGCGCGTCGAGGAGCGCTGGAAACTCGATCGTCAGCACGGCCTTCGCCGCCGGCAGCGGCACCAGCTTGACGCGCGCCGCGACCACCAGCGCCAGCGTCCCCTCGCTGCCGACGACGATCTTCGCCAGGTTGAAGGGCTTTGCCGGATCGACGAACTCGTCGAGGTTGTAGCCGCCGACCCGCCGCAGCACTTTCGGGAAGCGCCGATCGATCTCGTCGCGGCACGACTCGGCGAGCTGGCGGACCGTCCGGTAGCAATTCGCTTCGAGCGTGCTGCCCTGGCACGCCTGCTCGAGCGCGGCTGCGTCGAGCGGCCGGAAATGCGCGGTCGATCCGTCGGCGAGCACCACGTGCTGCTCGATGACGTGGTCGATCGTCTTGCCGTACATCACCGATCGCGCACCGCTCGAGTTGTTGGCGATCATGCCGCCGACCGTGGCGCGGCTGGCGGTGGAGATGTCGGGCGCGAACCGCAGGCCGTGCGGCCGCAGCGTCGCGTTCAGCTCGTCGAGCACCACCCCCGGCTCGATCCAGGCCCAGCGCTCGGCGACGTTCACTTCGAGGACGCGATTGAAATACTTCGACGTGTCGAGCTGCAGCCCGGCGCCGATGGCCTGGCCCGCCTGCGACGTGCCGCCGCCGCGCGCCGTGATCGTCACGCCGTGCCGCCGCGCGATCTGCACCGTCCGCACGACATCGTCCCTGGTCCTGGGGATGACGATGCCGAGCGGCACGATCTGGTAGACGCTGGCGTCAGTGGCGTAGAGGGCGCGCGAGACGCCGTCGAACCGGACTTCGCCCTCGATCTGCTCCTCGAGCTCCTGCTGAAGGGTGCGCGCCGCCACCGTGCCGGGATAGTACCTCTCCTGATCGGGGAATTGGGGAATTGGGTAATCGGGTAATTGATTGTGCGATTGGATTGTGCGATTGGATATTTCGGCAGCGTCAATCCGTGATCGCGTGCGCCGTTTGAGGACAGCGTGCGCGTTGCTGCACGCCGCCGCGCGGGCGTGCCTGTGCCTACACGGTCGTCCTGTCCACTGTGGACGTTCGAGCGTCAAGCAATACCAGCCTAAATGCGCGCCGGCGCCGCTTTTTTTGTGGCACCCGTGTTGCGATTGAGCACGGCAACCGTTCAAGCATCAGCAATGGAACAGGAGGGTCGCCGTGGCTAAGGAAGCAATCGCAATCGATCTGGACGACGTCTACGAACTTCCGCCGGTGGACGCGTCCGGCGAAATTCCCGACGAGTGGCAGACGACGGCCACCTACAACCTCGAGATGGCGGTCCGCTGTCCGCATTGCGACGATGCGATCAGAACGATTCGAATTGTCGGCATGAGCCGCTCGCAGGTGGCCTTCACCTCGACGCTGCCCCGCAAGGGCCGCATCGCGGTCTGCCCGGAATGCGATCGCATCCTGCCGGCGGAGCTGTCAGGGTTGATCTAGAGGGTTCGGGGTTCGCAGGTTCAGGTCGCAGGACCCAGGACTCAGAGCCCAGAACCCAGAACCCAGCACCCAGAACCCAGAACCTCTCGCGGCCGCCGGTGTTTTATCGCGGCCGCAGGATCGCGTAAGCGGGGAGGCCGACCGCCTCGAAGCGCTGCATCAGCGCCTTGGCGGGCTGCTCGTCGGGGTCTTCGGCCTGGTACTTGATCTTCACGTAGCCAGACAACGCCTTCTGCACGTCGTCGTTCGCGAGCGTGGTCTTGTCCATCGTCAGGCAGTTCTTGCACCACGTCGCCCACATGTCGATCATCACCGGCTTCTTTTCGCGCTCGGCCGCCGCCAGGCCGTCGGCGAGCGATGCGTGCCATCCGGCCTTCAGCTGCTCCTCGACGCTCGATGCGACCGCCTTCGGATCCACCCATCGATTCGAGAAGATCGAGTACGCCTCGTAGCCGTAGTAGGCCGCGGTCGCGAGGATGAACACGCCGAACGCCTGCTTGACGCGCACCATCCACATCCCCGGCTTCGGCAGCGCGGCGAGGCCGGCGCCGGCGATCGGCCACGGGATCGCCATGCCGACGCCGAGGAAGAACGGCAGCGCGAGCGCGATCTTCGTCCCGGTTGCGTAGAGGTTGCTCGAGAAGAGGACGACCTGGATCACCACCGGCGCGACGCACGCGCCGGCGAGCAGCGCCGCGACCGCGCCCATCGTGAACGCGAGCCCGAAGCTGCCGCGGCTCGACCCGGTGCCGATGCCGGCGGAGTATTTCGAGAAATCAATCAGCAGCACGTCGAACATCGCGAGCCCGAGCACGACGAAGAGGACGGCGATGCCGAGGTTGAACCACGGCGACGAGTTGATGGTGCCGAACGTGCCGGCGGTGAGGATCACGATCAACCCGAGGACGCCGTAGACCAGCGCCATCGCGCCGCCGTAGGCGAGGCCGAGCCAGAAGCCGCGGCTGCGCGACGACGCCTGCGCGCCGGCGCCGATGATCGCGAGGTTGATCGGGATCATCGGCAGGACGCACGGCGTCAGGTTGAGCGCGAGGCCGCCGATGAGCACGATCAGCAGGATCGCGAGCGGCCCGCGGCCTTCGAAGAGCCCGCGCTCCTTGACGCCCGTTTCGGCGTTGCTGATGAACTTCAGGAAGTCGCCGGAATTCTGGTATCCGCCGGTCGTGCCTTGCACCGTGAACTTGTCGAGCAGGGTGGTCGGGTCGGCCGCACTCCCGGTGAGAGTCCGGTCACCCGAGCCTTCACTGTTTCCCTCCGGACCCGACCGACCCGCCGGAGGTTTCGTCCCGGTGCCGAATGGAATGGTCGCGAAGACGGGATCCGCCGCGTTCGTCCCCGACGCGGAGGAGCCGACGGGCAGCTTCCATTGCACATTGGCGGTGGCCGGCGGGTAGCAAAGGTTCGCGTCGCACGCCTGGTATCGCAGCCTGGCCGGCAGGGAAAGCTCCCCCGGCGCGACGTTGCCGGCGAGCGACAGTTCGACGCCGATCGCGAAACGCTCGCCGAAGACCGAGAGTGGTTCCGGCAGCCCCGCCTGCTTCAGATCCGACGCTGGCGGGAAGACGATCTCCTCCACGGTGACGCCGGCTGGCGCGTCGAGCGTGAGCACCGTGGGGATGAACGTCGGATCGCGCGGCTTGTCGGACTGGGTGTGGAGCCCCTCGGGGAGCTGCACCTTCAGCGCGAGCCGGACTTTCGCGCCGGGCGTGGCCGCCCGCTCGACGACGGGAGTGACCTCGGCGCGCGGCCGGGCCTGCGCGCGCGCTTCGCTCGCGGCACAGAGGACACTGAGCGTACAGAGGACGCAGAGGGCACCGAGGCGGCTGGCCGCACGACGAACCGCCGCTGGCGTGGTGATCACCGAACCTCTTTCAACGGAATTGCTCCCGGCGGCAATGGCAGCGACGATGGATCGACAGTGCCTTTGACGGGCGGCAGATCCTGGAACATGAAGTCCCACTTCCAGCGCTCCGACGGGTTCGAGTTCTGCAGCCAGTCGCGCGCCTCGACCCTCTGGTTGAACGCCAGCGTCGTCAACCCCTCGAGCGGCGGCCCGATGCGCGCGGCGGCATCGGAGCGCACGTGCGCCGCCGTGGGGTAGGTGAATGGCACGCCGAGCGCGGCGCCGAGGTTCACCAGAATCTGCCAGTCTTCCATGGCGTCGCCCGGCGCGGTGATGGCGCGAGCCGTCCCCTGCAGGCGCCCCTGTTCGTTCGTATAGGACGCCTCCTTCTCGACATAGGATGCGCCCGGCAGCACGAAATCCGCGGCCCGCGACAGATCCGTCATCAGCACGCCCTGGACGATGAGCAGCGGCAGGGTGCCGCGCTTGCGCGCCTCGACGATCCACGCCGTGTCGCCCAGCGAGCCTTCCGGCCCCGGATCGAAGACGTACAAGGCCGTGACGCGCCCGGCTTCAACCGCCGAGCGCAGCGCCGACACATCAGCCGATCGAGCAGGGTCGCCCGGCGCACCGGCGGCGAGGCCGAAGATGCGCGCGCCGTTGACGTTCGGCGCGTCGACAGCCGGCACCTTGAACTTCGTCCCTTCGGGCTGCGGCTTCTCGCGATACCGCCAGCTGACGCTGATCGCCTTCGGCCCGGAGTCGCCCATCAGCTCCTCGGTGAGCCGCTTGAACAGGAACAGTTCTTCGTGCGACGCATGCGCGGAGAGCAGGAAGCGGACGCCCTCGGGATTCGACGTCCCGGCAGCCGCCAGGCGGTCGCACACCTTCGCGATCGCATCGGGCCACGCAATCGGCTCCTGCAGCACCTCGCTGGTGCGCTGGAGCGGCTTGCGCACGCGCGCGTCGCCTTCGATCCAGTGGTACTCGAAGCGGCCGATGTCGCACATCCAGTAGTCGTTGACCTCGGGGTTGAAGCGCGGCGTGAAGCGCACGAGCTGCGACCCCTTGGCCCACTCCGGCTTCGCCTTGATCCACGCCGTGACGTTGCACCCCTTCGAGCACTGCGTGCAGATCGTGTCGGCCGCCAGCGGGTTGTCCCACGGCCGCGACTTGAAGCGGTAGTCGCGCGTCGTGATCGCGCCGACCGGGCAGACGTCCATCAGGTTGCCCGAGATCAGCGAGTGAACGCCCTCTTCCTGGAAGGTCGCGATCTCGCTGCCGTAGCCGCGGTCGATGATGTTGATCTGGGCGTCGCCGTCCACTTCGCGCATGAACCGCACGCAGCGCGTGCAGAGGATGCAGCGGTTGCGGTTCAGCATCAGCGTCGGGCCGAAGTCGACGTCGGCCTTGACGCCGTCGCCGTCGAACACGCGCCGCGGGAACTCCATCCGGCTCGCATCCGGCCCGAAGGTGTAGGAGAAATCCTGCAGCGGGCACTCGCCACCCTTGTCGCACACCGGGCAGTCGAGCGGGTGGTTGATCAGCAGGAACTCGAACACGCCGGCGCGCGCCTCGACGACCTCAGGCGTCCGCGTCGACACGACCATGCCGTCGGTGCACACCGTCGAGCACGACGTCTGCAGCTTCGGCATCTTCTCGATCTTGACGATGCAGACGCGGCAGGAGCCGTCGATGCCGATGCCGGGGTGGTAACAGTAGTACGGCACAGAGACGCCGCTCTCGATTGCGGCCTGAAGAACCGTCTTCCCTTTTTCGACGGTCACCTGGCGGCCGTCTATCGTGAGCGTCACCGTGTCCATAGAAGATCGATGATATCGCACGGGGGCTGGGGACTGGGGGCTGGGGGCTCGGAGGGGCCGGGGGCTGGGCTACGCACCCTGCGCGTTGCACCTTGCACGATCACCCGTCGATTTGCACCCCGCACGAGGGCCCGTCCTCTTGCACCCGTGTCAGTTCTTGACGATATCCGCCATGGTGCCGTCTTCCTTGCTGACGTCGATCCCTCGCAGGACGCCCTCGAGCGGGACACGCTGGTCGACGATGCGGTCGGTGACGGGGACGAGGACGTCAACCGGCCTGCGGTCGGAGTATTGCAGAGTCACGGTGACCGGCACGTCGAAGATCTCGCCAATCTGCTCGACGTGGAGGACGACCTCGCTGCCTTCGACGCGGTAGCCGACCTTGAGCTTCGGCAGGGTCGAGCCGTAGATCCAGCGTTCGAAGAAGCGCTCGAGATCCTTCCCCGATTCCTTCTCCATCGCGGCGCGGAAATCCTGGGTGCCCACCTTCTTGAAGCGCGCCTCGCGGTAGAAGCGGCGGACGCCGCGGAAGAACGCATCGTCGCCGACCAGCCGCCGCAGCATGTGCAGCACCGCCGCGCTCTTGTTGTAGACCAGGGCACGGAAGACGCGGCTCTCGCCGCGGATGTGGCCGAGGCGATAGCCGAGCGAGATCGGCCCCTGATCGGTCGCCTCCATGCCCCAGCGCCGCAGCTGCTTCAGGACGGAGGTGAAGCCTTCCTCGCCGCGCTGCTGCTGCGCGTACATCGCGGCGAAGTACTGCGCGAAGCCCTCGCTCAGCCACTGCTCGTGGTAGTTGCGCCAGCCGACCGCCTGGCCCCACCACTGGTGCGCGAGCTCGTGGGCGATGAAGAAGTCGGGATAGCCCGGGAACGCCGCCGGATCGTTGCGCCAGACCAGGCCCGATGTCGGCAGCTGCTGGTTCAACGCGGCGAAATAGCCGGGGCTGTGGCCGCCGGGAAGATCGCTTTCGATCAGCGCCACGGTGAAGCTCGAATACGGCGAGTCGCCGACGATCGATTCGTAGAAGAGCGCGATGTCGGCGGCGCGCTCGGCGAGCTCGCGGCCGCGTGTTGCCTGGCGCGGATTGGTTTCGATCGAGAGGTTCAGGCTGCGGTATTTGGTGCCGCTCAGCTCGGGCTCGTCAGCCGCGCCCTTCGGGCCGTCGGCCGCCTCCTGCGGCGCCGGGAACGCAATCGTCGTCGTCTCCGTGCGCGCGAAGCGGCTGAGGATGAAGGCGAGATAGCGCAGCGGCTGCGCGGCGGTGAAGACGTACAGCTTGCGATTCAGCGCCGGCTCCTTGCCGGCAATCACGGTCGGGAAGCCGGGCTCGAGCTCGCCGCTGGCGACACAGTCGATGGTCAGCGGCACCGAGAGGTGCAGCCGCGCCGTCGCGTAGTCGCTGACCGGCGCCTGCGGGTACCAGTAGCTGCGGCTGCTGTACAGGTAGCTCGGCTCGGGCTGCATCAGCATCGGCAGTCTTCGGAGGTCGAGCGCTGCTGCCCTTCGAACGGCCCGATCGTCTCGCGCTCCGGCGCCTGCGGCTCGAGCCGTCCGGCGTAAGCAATCGTCAGCGTCAGCACGCTGTCGCGCGTCAGCGTCGTCGGCAGGTTGACGACGAGCGTGTTCTGGTTCTTCACGCGGATGCCGAAGAGGCGGCCGTATTCGTAGCTGACGATCGACTGGACCATCAGCGGATCGGCGAGCCGCAGCATCAGCGTGCCGAGGACGTAGGCGCGGACCTTGATACGCAGGCGTGCGCGCCCGTCGATCCATTGGCGATCCGGCGTCGCGGCGACCTCGATGTCGTAGTCGAGGACGTCGTAGTCCATCAGGTCGTCTTCGTTGTACGACGCCTGGCCGCGGCGCACCATGTTTTCCTGCGACGGGTAGAGCGCGATGTTCTTGTGCCGCTTGCGATCGAAGAGCGTGATGTCCTCGGCCTCGGCGCTGGAGCGCGCATAGGTCAAGGTGTCGAACCGCCGCGTCCGCAGCTCGGCGAGAAAATCGCCCTGCGACGGCAGCAGCGTCCACGCTTCGCGGCTCAGATCGCCGAGGTCGATGACGAACGACTTCTGCGACTCCTCGCGGAAGATTTCCTGCGCGCGGCGCAGCTCGGCCGCGTCCACCGGCTTCGGGACGAGCGCCGCCTCGTCGAGCAGTGAGGTGAACTCGTTCGGGTTGAGGCGGATGAACGCGACGTCGAATCGCGTCTCGAGCGTCTCGCTGCCGCAGAAGATCTTCACCTGCCCCTTTTCGGTTGCCGGTGCAGGGTGGAAGTTGAGCATGCCGCGGCCCATCAGGATCACGGCGGTGACGCCGATGTCGATGTCGCCGACGTAGACCGAGCCCTCGGGCAGCGTGAGGTCGAGATCTTCCGCCGCGATCTTCAGGTTGCGGGCCGTGAACGACTTGGTCGTGTTGAGCGACAGCCGGTAGATGTTCTCCACCGCAGACAGCCGCTCCTGATCGTGGATCGTCCACTCGCCGTCGGTGCCGGCCTGGCCGGTTCGCCTGATGTCGACGCGCCAGGTCGCGATGCGCGCGCGCGATCCGAACTCGGCGATCACCTCGACCAGCAGGCTGTAGCCGCTGCCGGCCGGGACGCCCTGCAGGTTCTTGCGGTCGCGCTCGTGGAGCGCAATCCGGTTCGCGCCGGGCAGCAGCTCCGAGGAGATGAACTCGCCCGCCGGCCCGCGGTTGGCCGATGGCGACAGCAACGCGAGGTAGGCCGCGCCGTCGCCCGCGCGCACGACGCGCTCGAGCGCGCCGAGGAAGAGGCGCACCGACTCCTCGTCTTGCGCGCGCGGCGACGTGCCGCTGCACAGCAGGAGCATCAGGAGTACTGCCGCTCGTCGGACCTTCATCGCCTTTCGATCAGAGTTTGCCGGAGCCTGACCCTTAGACACCAGCCGGCGCCGCGGCGGTGCGGCGCAGGAGAAGGATAGTCAGATCGTCGGCGAAACGCTTCTCAGCCGTGTGACGTTCGACCGATTGGACCACCGCCGAGCCTACGCCCGACAGCGTTTCGTGGGCGCTGGCCTTCAGCGCCGTTTCCAGCCCGACTTCGTCGAACGGCGTCCCGGTCGGGTTCTCCGCTTCGGTAATTCCGTCGCTGTACACGGCCAGCAGATCGTCCGCCTGCAGCACGACGTGGCCGGTTGAATACGTCGAATGGTCGAACATCCCGAGCGCGATGCCGCCGTCGGTGAGCCGCTCGCAGGCGCCGCCGCGCCGCATCACCAGCGGCGGCATGTGGCCGGCGCTGACGTAGGTGAGGTCGCCGGTGAGCGGTTGATACACCGCGTAGAACAGGGTGATGAACCGCGTGCCCGGCGCATGCCGGCAGACCTGCACGTTCAGCCGCGTAATGAGGTCGGCCGGTTCGAGCTTTTCGTCAACCAGCGTGCGCAGCATCGCCAGCAGCAGCGCCATCAGGAGAGCCGCCGGGCTGCCTTTGCCGGCGACGTCGCCGACGGTAATCACCAGCCGCCCATCGTCGAGCGGCAGGATGTCGTAGAAGTCGCCGCCGACAGTGTTCGCGGGACGGCTCGTGCCGAAGGTCTCGACGCCGGGCGCGCTGTAGACGCCGCTCGGCAGCATCGCCTGCTGGATGTCGCGCGCGATCTCGAGATCGTTCTTCAGCGACAGCCGGTCGGCGACCTCGAGCAGCACCAGCAGGTTCATCAGCGCGAAGGCGAAGAGCAGCGACCAGGTACCGTCGCTGAAGAGGGGGCCGAGCACGCCGAGGCCGCCGAGAAACGGCATCCGCACGATCTCGATCACGCCGAAGCCGCGAAACAGGTTGATCAGGCCGATCAGCGCGAGCACGAATGCCGAGCCGAACACGACGCGCCGCGCCGGCGAGAGCTTCATCGAGAACGCGAAGAAGAGCAGCCGCACCTCTTCGATGGCGCGCTTGTACCAGGGCAGGCGCTGCATCGCCTCGGCGTCCATGCCGCGCGTGAAGAAGCGGTAGGCGTCGCGCGTGTCGCGGGTGAAGAGCCGCTGCAGATCTTCGGCCGTCACGTCTTTCGTGTACGTGTCGAAGAAGCTGGCGAGTCGCGACGGCCGTGGCGTTCCGTTCACCTGTGCCTCTGTGCGTTCTCGCTAGCGAATGTTCAGCTCGCGGCCGACTCTGGCGAATGTGTCCAGAGCGAACTGGAGCTCGTCGCGCGTGTGCGTGGCGGTGACGATTGTGCGCACGCGCGCCGCGTCGCGCGCGACGGTCGGAAACGCGATCCCTTGTGCGAACACACCTTCTTCGAACAGGCGGTCCGACAGCTTCATCGCCAGCACCCCTTCACCGGCGATGACCGGGGTGATCGGGCTCTCGCTCAGGCCGGTGTTGAAGCCGAGCTCCTTCAGCCCTGCCTTGAAGAATCGCGTGTTGTCCCAGAGGCGGTCGATCAGCTCCGGCTCCTGCTCGAGGATGTCGATCGCGGCGATGCACGCCGCAACCACCGCCGGCGGATGCGACGTGGAGAAGAGGAACGGCCGCGCGCGGTGATACAGGAACTCGATGAGCGACTGGCTGCCGGCGACGTAGCCGCCGAGCGCGCCGATGGCCTTCGACAGCGTGCCGACCTGGATGTCGACGCGGCCGTGCATGCCGAAGTGGTCGACCGTGCCCCGCCCGTTCTTCCCGAAGACGCCGCTGGCGTGGGCATCGTCGACCATCATGATGCACTCGAACTCCTCGGCCAGGGCGCACAGGTCGGGCAGCGCGCCGAGGTCGCCGTCCATGCTGAAGACACCGTCGGTGATGAGCAGCTTGCGCTGGCCGGCCGGCAATTCCTTCAGGACCTTTCGCGCGGCGTCGACGTCCTTGTGGGGGAACACCTTGATCGTGGCGCGGCTCAGGCGCGCCCCGTCGATGATGCTCGCGTGATTGAGCTGATCGGAAACGACGACATCATCCTTGGTTAAGACGGCGGCGACGGTGCCCGCGTTCGCGGCGAACCCGCTCTGGAAGACGACCACGGCTTCGGTCTTCTTGAACGCCGCCAGCCGGCGTTCGAGTTCCATATGGATGTCCATCGTGCCGGCGATGGTGCGCACCGAACCCGACCCCGCGCCGAGCTTACGGACGCTCTCGAGCGCCGCCTCACGCAGTCTGGGGTGCGTCGTCAGGCCGAGGTAGTTGTTCGACGAGAGGTTGACGACCGAACGGCCGTCGAAAGTGGACTTGTGGCTCTGCTCGCCGTCGAGGATGCGCAGCTGGCGGAAAAGGCCTTGTTGTTTGAGGGAATCGAGCTCGATGCCGAGGAATGCCAGCGGGTCGCGGCGCATCCCGCCAGTTTAATCCTCCTGTTTCGTGTCGCGCGACGCCTTTCGCCCCGCCCGTGGCGCGAAGGCTTTAGCCGAGCGTCTTCGTCAGTGCATCAGAAACAGGGCCGCCCACGGCAGGATTGCAACCGCGAAGTAAATCGCCGTCAGGAGCGCGACGACGTTGTGCACGCGCCGGAGGTGCAGGAGCATGCCGAAGCCGATCGCCATCATCTTCGCGCCGCCCAGGCCGGCGGCGACCCCCGCGGCGTTCATGGCCGAGCTGACGAGCGGGTTCGCTTCGATGGCCGGCCCCCAGATCCGGACGCCCATGTAGGTGAAAACGCCGTCGAGGCACTGCATGACCATGAAGGTGACGACCATCAGGTCGCCAAAGCGGCTTCGCGGCTCGTTCCAGCGTTTATACAAGACGGCCATTGGCCAGCTGCCGGATCGTGAAGTCATGGGTCCACTTCGGCGACGCGCGGCTCCTGAGGCCCCGGCCATCCAAGACTAGTGCCGGGCTGCGGCGGCCTGCGTGCCGTCCATTGTTCGATTTCGAGCCGTCGCTTTTCTCGAAGAAGGCAACGCGAACACGCGGTCCGTACCAAAAACGGCCACTTGCTCGGCGCCGTGCTCGCGGAGCCAGTCGCCAAAACGGCGACCTCGTTCGCCCGTGAAGGAGCCTTCGTGAACGACGGCGTGGCTGGCAGACGAGGTGACGACCGCTTCCCATGCCCGCTCCGGGCGGGTGAGGACATCCTTGAGGGCCTCGGTCAGGAACTCGTACGCCAGCGGCGCGCCGCCACTATATCCGTTTACGAGACGTTTCCAGTGCCCGGTTGAATAAAACATGTAACGAATGTCGAAGGCCGGCTCGCCGAGCGGAAGCTCAAGAATGACGGCGTCGTCGGGAAGCTGCGCGATGTATCGATAGACCGGCGGTGCGGCATCGCCGATTGCGATGCGCGGCGGCAGCGGCGCGAGGTCTGTCTGCGCGTACTTCGTGGAATTCTCATTCGTCGGAATCGGCATCGCCGCTGCCTCGACGACGATCAGCACGCCAGCCAGCATGACGAGGAATCTCCGGCCGCGGCGTTCGAGCGTTGCCGTTCCGAGCGCGGCGAGCGCCGCGAGGCCGAGCGTGACGATCATCGCGAAGCGCGCCGGCACGCGCACGCCGTCGTAGCCGGGCACGTAGTGATAGAAGACCGCGTAGACGCTGGTGTCGGCGACCGTTCTTCCTTTCGCGTGAATCTCCGGGCCGAGCGACATCGCGGCGGCGAAGAGCGTGATGATCGAAAAAATGCCGGCCGGCGACGCCACCCACGCGGCGAGCGCCGTCCGCACGCGAACCGACACCGCGATGAGCGCGATGGTGACGATCGACGCGACCACGAGCGTGCGCGAGAGCTCGGTGACGCGCAGCCCCGGAACGCGAATCGACCAGCCGAGGAGCAGGCCGACGACCGCGAGCCAACTGGCGATGGTGAAGAGCAGCAGCGCGTATGAGGCGGGGCTGAAGCCCCGCCCCACGTGCGCGCCCCGCCCCACGTTGTCCCGCCGCGCAGAGTTGCCCCGCCCAGCGGCTGATGCCACACCAATTGCGGCAAGGATGACGATCGTCAAGCCGGGAAAGAGCACGCCTTCGGCTTCCTGCCACGCGCTCGCGATCGGTCCCCACAGCCGCAGGTTGGGATCGGCGGTGAAGTACGCGTAGACATCAGCGGAGAACTTCTTCGTTTCCGTCAGCGAACGCGGGTTGAACCCGAGCCGCCGCAGCTCCAGGTAAGGGAGCAGGAAAGGGATCGTCGCCGTGAACACCGCCGCGCACGCGACTCCGACGCGAACGAGCGTCCGCCGGTCTCGTCCACAACGCGCGGGTCGTCATCTCCCAGGCGATGTAGATCAGGACGATCGGGCTGAAGAACAGCAGGTAGTAGCCGCACGAAAGGTTCTGGAGCAACCATGCGGCGGCCGCGCCGGCGAGCGGCCGCGTCCGGCCCGAGACAAAGTGGCGCCGCAGGCCGTAGAGGACCAGTGGCATCCAGGCCGACGACAGCACCTGCAGGTGCGGCATCGACGCGATGCGAAAGGGCGAGAAAGCGAATGCGAGCCCGGCGACGAAGCCGGCCGCGCGGCTGCCGGTCAGCTCGCGACCGAGCAGGAACATGCCGAGCCCGGAGACGACGAAGGTCGAGAGGAAGACCAGGTTGTAGCCGAGGAGGGGATTGTGCGTCGCGGCGAAGACCGGAAGCGCCTGCAGCCCCTGCGGCAGGAAGTGCTCCGAGTAGGCGAGCGCGAGCGGATGCGGCGCGAAGATGTTCGCGCTCCACCAGCCGCGCCCCAGGTGCGTGGCCGACCACGCCATCGCCCACGTGCTGAAGAGCGGATCGCCGAAGTCGCCGGGGATGTCGCGCGTCAGGCCGGCCGCGAGCGGCCACGTCATGACGATCGTCAGCGCCAGGTAGACGATCGTGACGACGAAGGCGTCACGGCGCGGTGAGGTCATGGCATCGGGGTCAGACCCCCGGGTGCCGACGACTGACGGGGTCTGACCCCGAGTCCCCCGGGTGCCGAGAACTCACGGGGTCAGACCCCGAGGACTTCAGATACTGCGCGGTGAACGTCTCCATCAGATCGTAGATCGCGCTGAGATCGGCGAGCGGCGCCAGGAACACGATGCGCAGGAACCCGTCTTCCGCCGGCAACCCGAAGCCGGACCCGTAGACGCACAGCACGCCGGTCGCGTGCAGCAGCGCCTTGACGTAGTGCTCGTCGGTCTTCCCCGGCGGCAGCGCCACGCGCGGCATCGCGTAAAACGCCGCGGTCGGCTCGACGCAGGTGACGCCGGGCATCGCGCGCAGCCGCGATACGGTCAGATCGGATCTCGCCTTCAGCTCTTCGCGGAACGACAGCTGATGCGACCGGTCGCCGGTGAGCGCCGGCGCGATCGCGTACTGCATCGGCACCGTGCTGCAGAGGCGACCATCCGCCAGCTTCCTCACCGCCGCCACCACGTCGTCGAGGCGCGGCGATCGGCCAACGGCCATCCAGCCGGTGCGCCATCCGGGCGCGAGATACGCTTTCGACAGGCTCGAAAACGAGATGATCGGTGCGTCGGGATCCAACAGGCCGTAGGGCGCAACCGGGCCGTTGAAGCCAAGATCGCCGTACACCTCGTCGGCCAGGATCAGCAGCCCGTGCTCTTCGGCGACGTTCAGCAGCGCGCGGCGTACCGGCTCGGGATACACAGCGCCGGTGGGATTGTTCGGATCGATGACGACCAGCGCGCGCGTCGCCGGCGTAATCAGGCTCTTGAGGTGATCGAGGTCCGGCATCCAGCCGTTGGCCGCGTCGAGACGGTAGTACTTCGCCTTCGCATCCAGCTTGGCGAGAACCGCCGTGTATAACGGGTAGGTGGGCATCGGCACGAGCACTTCGCCGCCGGCGTCGACCACCGCGCTGAGCGTCAGCTCGATGCCTTCGGATGTGCCGGCGGTGATGAAGACCCGGTCCGCCGACACCGGAAATCCGTTGTTGGTGTATTCCGCCGCCACGGCTTCGCGCGCGGCGGGTATGCCGGCAGAGGGACCGTAGTTATTGTGGTCGTCGCGAAGCGCCCGCTCGACGGCGGCAATCAGGTGCGGCGGCGTTTTGAAGCCGAAGGCCACCGGATCGCCGATGTTCAGGTATTGGACCCGTGTGCCTGCCGCTTCCACTTTTTGCGCCTCCGCGACAATGTTCCGGATGGCGTACGTAAAGCGGTGAACACGGGCGGCGGTCGGAATATTGGGCTGAACTTTGGCTATTGTCACGTCGCGATCTTACCTGAGTGTCAAGCCGGTAGAAATTACACGGTGGCCGAGCCGGTTGAGCTCAAAATTCGAGTAAATATTACTCGTACGCGCTCCGCTGATCACCTCGTCCGCTCGCCGTGCGCTCTAGGAAACTGCTATTCATCAACGGTTTAACACTATGGCAACGGAATCGCACTAAGGTCCGGCGTGGCAAAGGGACCCCTCGGGATCGTTGGCGCGGCGCTGCTCAGCCTTACGAGTCTCCAAGTCCTGCGGGCGCAGGATCAACCGCCTCCTGTCGCTTCCTTCAAGTCGAGCGTCGATATGGTTCGGGTCGCGGCCGTGGTGCGCGATCAGAAGGGGCGCTTCGTCCGGGATCTCAAGGTCAACGATTTCGAGGTCCTCGATGGCGGCAGTTCGCGTCGCATCGCCGACTTCCGCGCCGATATCGCCGGTCTCAGCGTTGCCGTGCTGTTCGACGTCAGCGGCAGCATGGAAGGCCAGCTGAAAACGGCGCGCGAAGCCGCGACCCACGTTCTCAGCTGGATGACGGGGGCAGACGAGGTCGCGATCTACACCTTCGATACGCATCTCGACGAGCGCGTGCCGTTCACCGCCGGCATCAAGACGCTGCCCGATGCGATGGACAAGGTCGTGCCGTTTGGCGCGACGTCGCTGCACGACGCGATTGCCGCCACCGCCAAGCGGGTGGGCGAGCGCGAAGGGCGCCGCCGTGCGGTCGTCGTGCTGACCGACGGCGCCGACAACTGGAGCAAGCTCTCGCCGTCGGACGTGTCCGGCCTCGCGAGCGCGATCGACGTGCCGGTCTACATCTTCGGCATCGCGCCGTCGATCGACAACCCCTCGGAAGAAGCCTCGACCAAGTCTGTGTCGGGGTCGGCGTTTGCCGGTCCGCTTGCGGATCTCGCCTCCTGGACCGGCGGACATGTGTTCGTGGCGAGCACGCCGGGACAACGCAGCATCGCGGCGCGGCAGATCATCGACGAGCTGCGGCATCAGTATCTGATTGCATTCGAATCGAGCGGCCGGCCGGGCTGGCACCCGCTCGTGGTCCGTGCGCGGAACAAGGACCTGATCGTGCGAGCCCGAAGCGGTTACATTGCGGGGCAATCAAGCCCGACGGCGAATTAGGAGGATCGAAACATGTTGCGGAAATTTTTCGTGGCCATCCCCATCACGGTACTCTGTGTCGGCGCCTCGACCGCCTGCGCCACGAAGAAGTTCGTGCGCACGTCGGTCGGCGAGGTGAACGAGAAGGTGGACTCGCAGGGTCGCGCCATCGAGGAGACCCAGGAGCGCACGCGCCGCAACGAAGGGCGCATCTCCGAGGTTGACCAGAAGGCGGCGGCTGCGGCGCAGCGCGCCGAGGCGGCCAACTCGGCGGCGGCGACAGCCGACCAGAACGCGGCGGCCGCCAAGGCTGTCGGCGCCGAAGCCAACACCAAGTACGACACGATGGACAAGGCCAACCGGCGTCTCGTCTACGAAGTGGTGCTGAGCGAAGATCAGGGCAACTTCAAGTTCGGCAAGACCGTGCTGCCGGACGAAGCCAAACAGGCGATCGACCAGATGGTGGCGCAGCTGAAGCAGGACCCGAAGAACATCTTCCTCGAGATCGAAGGCCACACCGATAACGTCGGCACGGCGCAGACCAACGAGAAGATCGGCCTCGAGCGCGCCGAAGCCGTGAAGAAATACCTCTACGACCAGTACCAGATTCCGCTGCACAAGATGAACGTCATCAGCTACGGCAAGGAGAAGCCGGTAGCGCCGAACAAGACGAGAGCCGGCCGCGCGCAGAACCGCCGCGTCGTCATCAAGGTTCTCGCCTAAAGCACCTGCCCCGCGCCCCGGAAGTCGGCCGGCAAGAGCCGCCGGCCGCCATCCTCTCAGTCGCTGCCACACGACTGACGGTTGGCGGCCGGCGACACGGTCGCCTTCCGGGGCTTTTCTTTGTACTGGCGTCCCGTTTTAAAGCGGTTTCCGTTGCACGTAGTGTCCGGCTTCAGCCGGACCGTTCCTTCCGTACGTAGCGTCCGGCTTCAGCCGGACCTTCCAGCCCCGCAGCCCCAGCAGTGATACCCTTTGGCCCATGATTCGAACCGAGCTGTCCCTCCGCCTTCCTAACAGCCCCGGCGCGCTGGCTGGTGTGACTCGCCTGCTCTCCGACGAACGCGTCAACATCATCGCGATCGCGCTCGAAACCGGCGGCCATCTGCGCTTCGTCGTCGACAACCACGTGCACGGCGCGGCAGTGCTGCGCGAGCACCATCACCAGGTGACCGAGCGCGACGTCATCGTCACCGCGATCCCCAACGCGCCAGGCGCGCTGGCGCCGGCGCTGAAGCTGGTCAGCGATGCGAACGTCAACGTCGAGTACGCCTACGGCGGCGGCGCCGAAGCCGGCCCGACAGCGTTGGTCGTCCTCGGCGTCGAAGATGCGATGCGCGCGGCCGCCGCCGCCGGGGTCTGACGCTGCATGCGCTTGTACGTCGAGCCGATGGACGCGGTTGTCGTCGAGGTCAGTTCGGAAGGACGCGTGCGGCTCGAGAACGAGGACTGGTCGACGCCGACGCTGCAGGAACGCCGCGCGATTCTCTATGCGGCGGCAAACGAAGTCGAAGCGCTGACCGAGCTCATCGAGATCCTGGACACCACGCAGCGCACGGCGTAGCCGCAGCGAATCAGAAGAGCGGACGCCACGTGTAGAACAGCGCCGCGTTGAAGGCTTCGAGCGCGGCGAAGGCGGCAATCCATCCCATCCGGTGCGCCGCCGGCACCGTGGACGCGAACCACAGAAACGCCGGGAACAGCACCGACGAAAAACGTCCGGCCGACATCAAGCCGCCCGCGCTGAGCGGCGGCAGGATGTTGATCAGGATGAACGCCGCGTAGGCGAGCGAAAAGCGCCGCGCCAGCGGCCAGACCGCGGCCAGCACGAAGATCACTCCGACCGCGTTGAGGAAGTCGTACGGCTCGTGACCGAGGTAGGCCGGGATGCCCGACTCGGTGATGATCCGGTACCGATCGGTCACCAGGTGCGAGAGCCCTTTATAGGTGCGCCCCCACGCGGCGTGGCCGGCCGCCCATGCGAGCGGATTCCCCGTCAGCTGCCAGATGTAGAGCGAATACAAAAGCACGCCGCCGACCGGCGCAGCCGCGGCAGCAATCGCCGCAGGCGTCAGGCGGCGTCCCTCGAACCAACTCCGCTCGAGCGCGCAGATTCCCAGCGGGACGCACAGGAAGAAGCCATTGGGCCGCGTCAGCCCCACGGCGAGCCCCCACAGCGCCGCGCGTCCGAGCTCGTCGCGCCTGAAGTGATAGAAGGCGCCGGCGGTTCCCACCAGGAAGAGCGACTCCGTGTAGATCGCCCCGTAGAACAGCGCGAACGGGTACGCCGCCAGCATCCAGAGCGCGGTCGCTGACTCGTCAGGTGTCAGGAACTCGCGCGCGAGATGGTACAGGTAGGTCATCCCGAGCACGAAGAGCAGCAGCGACACCGCGGTGGCGCCGAAGACGTACGCGGGATGGTTGTTGCCGAGCAGCAGCGCAACGGTCCGGACCGTAAGAGGGAACGCCGGGAAGAACACGATGTTCTGCTGGCCGGCGGGGCCGACGCGCGGTGTGTATTCGTAGCCTTCCCGCGCCAGCTGCAGGTACCAGCCCGCGTCCCATCGCAGCGGCAGGTTCAACAGTTCGCTGTCGAAGTCTTCGAACGGGCGCGCGCCGGGCGCATACCCGAACATGAAGACCGCCAGATACCCGACGAGAAACACCACCGGGCGCGTCGCCACCGCGACCATCGCCGCGGTGATGAATGGCTTGGAGCTCGTCAGCGCACGGAGCTCGACCCAGAGGTGCCCGAACATCGACGCGTGGCGGGTGAAGGTCAGCGCGTGCCTCGCGGCGGCGACGGCCACGGCAAGCAGTAGCGGACGGTACGGCGAGGTCAGCGCGAGGCGCCAGTCACCAAGCCGAAGACGAAAGCCGCCGGAGAGGCCGACGATCATCGCAATCAGCGCGAGACCAAGCGCCACGAAGTCGGCCGCGCGGACCCAGCGTGGCAGTGAAACGGCTGAGGATGGCGGCACGGACCCGACCTCTGACATTTCCCGAAGCTCTGACATCTCCCGAAGCATAGCGCGCCGCGCAAGGAATCCGCGGCAGCCCCAATCCATCCGAACGTCGCCGCGCGTAGGGTCAACGTGAAGCCGTCCCAGTAGGTGCCTGGCACCGAGGCGGCCACGAGGTTCCAGGCGCTGGCCGGGGGGCTGGGTGCCAGGACACCGACCGGCGCCTGGTGCCAGACACCTGTTCGTGAGCGAAGGAGGATCCGTGGGCAAGAAACTCTACTTTGTTGCGCTTGTGGTCATGCTCGTCGGGTATCAGATGATGCCCGGGCGGGCGTCCAGCCATCGAGAAGCTCCGCTCATCAGCAGCGATCCGCAGGCCGACAACACCGACGTCTACGCGTTCGTCAGCCCGGACGCCCCCGACACGGTCACGCTGATCGCGTCGTTCGATCCCGTTCGAGGATCCCGCCGGGCGGCCCGAACTTCTACAGGTTCGGCGACAGCGTCCTGTACGAGATCAAGATCGACAACAACGGCGACGCGCGCCGAGGACATCTCCTATCAGTTCCGCTTCACATCCGGCGACCGTGAACCCGAACACGTTCCTCTACGCCACCGGCCCGATCAAGGGGCTCGACGATCCGAACCGCAACCTGTTCCAGACCTACACGGTGACGCCGCGTCGAAGGCGGCCGCACCGTCTTCACCGCCGGGCCGATGCGGACGATGTACGACAACGTCGGGCCGGCATCGACGCCGAACTACGGCGGCAACGGCAGCGGCATCTACGAGTTCAGGCAGGCTGACGGCACGGTCGGCCGCGTCTTCGCCGGCCAGACCGACGACGCGTTCTTCCTCGATCTGCGCGTGTTCGACCTCCTCTACGGCGGCGAACCTGTCGGAGGCCGGCACCGACTCGCCTCGCCGGCTTCAACGTCCACAGCATCGCGATCCAGGTGCCGAAGTGCGTCGCTGCGCGTCGGGCAGCCCGATCATCGGCGTCTGGTCGACCGCCAGCCGTCCGGCGACGACGACGCGCACGGCCGGCACCGAGACGACGTCGGGCAACTTGGTGCAGGTGTCGCGCCTCGGCATGCCGCTCGTCAACGAAGTCGTGATTCCACTCGGCCAGAAGGACAAGTGGAACGGCAGCATCCCGGCCGACGACGCGCAGTTCCTGAGCTACGTCACCGATCCGGAAGTGCCGAAGCTGCTGCAGGCGGTCTACGGCATCGCCGCGCCGGCGACGCCGCGCAACGATCTCGTGTCGGTGTTCCTGACCGGCGTGCCCGGACCTGAACCAGCCCGGCGGGCGTGCGGCCGTCCGAGATGCTGCGCCTGAACACCGACGTCTGGCCCGACCGCGCGGCCAGCGCGCCTCGGCGTGCTCGCGGGCGACATCGCGGGTTTCCCGAACGGGCGCCGGCTCACCGACGACGTGATCGACATCACGCTGCAGGCGGCGGCAGGCGCGCTCACGGGTGCGCGCGTGTCGACGCTCGGCGACGGCGTCGATCGTCAACGACGTGCCGTTCCGGACGTCGTTCCCGTATCTCGCGCAGCCGCACTCGGGCGGCAACCCGTGGAAGCTGAACCCGAATCGCCCCGCCGGCAACTGAGCGTCGACCATGCGCCGATTCCTGCAGCCGCACACGCTGGTCCCCATCGTCATCATCGCTGCCGTCGCGGCGATGGTGGCGGCGGCGAATATTCGCGACATCCGGCGGAGCCGCCAGCCGTACACTGCGGCGCCGCCCGTCGGCACGCCTGGTGCGCCGACGACCTCGCGTGAAGATCTCGAGCGCCGCGTCGCCGACATGGAGCGGCGGCTGCAGGAACATCCCGAAGACAGCGGCGCGGCGCTGCTGCTCGCCGACGCGCTGCTGCGCCAGACGCGCGTCACCGGCAACGCCGGCCTGACCGGCCGCGCCGAGCAGGTGCTGACGCGCGTGCTGCACGACGACCCGGGCAGCTACGAGGCCAACCGGATGCTGGCGCACGCTGTACCTGTCGCAGCACCGTTTCGAGGAAGCGATTCGTGTCGCCGAGAGCAGCCGCGACGAGCGGCCGTACGACCCGGTGAACTACGGCGCCATCGGCGACGCCCACGTCGAGCTGGGCAACTACGACGAGGCGTTCGACGGCCTTCGATCGGATGATGGCGCTCCGGCCCGGCGCGCCGTCGTACGCGACGGGTCGCGTACGCGCGCGAGCTGCAGGGGAACCTGGCCGGCGCGCATCGAGGCGATGAAGCTCGCCGCCGAGCGCGACGAGCCCGACCGATCCCGAAGGCGCTGGCGTGGACGCACGCGCAGGTTGGCGATCTCTACCTGCAGCTTGGCAAGGTTCGCGAGGCGAAGGCGGAGTACGCCGCGGCGTCGCAGGCGTTTCCCGGGCATCCATTCGCGGTGATGGGCTACGCCAACGCGATCGCCGCCGAAGGCGATCTCGCCGGCGCGCTCGACCTGCTGCGGCGCCTCGCGGAAACCTCGCCGGGCCCGGATCTCGCGTCACGAACCGGTGATCTGCTGCGGCGTCTCGGCCGCGACGACGAAGCGGAGCGGCAGTACGCGCTCGCGGAGGAGGGCTGGCGCGGCGACGCGCCGGAGCCGAAGAACCTGGCGCGGTTCCTCGCCGATCACGATCGCCGCATCGACGAAGCGGTGACAATCGCGGAGGGCGCGGCCGCGCACCGGCACGACATCTTCACCGATGATGCGCTGGCGTGGGCGTACTTCAAGGCGGGACGCGTCGCCGAGGCGAAGGTCGCGATCGCGAGGGCGCTGCGCACCGGAACGCGCGACGCGGGAATAAACGCGCATGCGGCGGCGATTGACGGCGCCGTCGCCGCGCGGGCGCGCTGACAGTTGCTAGATGCTACGATGCTAGCTAGTGAACGGCTCCTAGCAACGCTAGCATCCAGCAACGACTCGCCGCGCGCCTACGCTTGCGTCGGCGCGCCTCCGCCGTTCTTCGCCAGTTCTTCGATCGCGTGCGCGAAGGTGTCGACTTCTTCGAGCGTCGTGTAGATGTTCGGCGTGACGCGCAGCCCCTGATAGTCGTCGCGCTTGATCGCGGCGGTGATGATCCGGTACTTCGACCACAGGAAGTCGTAGGCCTTCGGCGCGTCGACGCGCTCGAGGCTGACGTTGAACAGGCCCCATGCCTGGTTCGGCTCGCGACTGTTGAGGATCTTCACGCCGGGCAGCTTGTCCACCCGCTTCGCCCAGCGATCGTTCAGGTAGCGCAGGCGCGCCGCCTTGCGCTCGGTGCCGATCGCCTGATGAAAGGCCAGCGCCTCGGCAATCGCGTTGTGGTTCGCGGCCGGGTGCGTGCCGACTTCCTCGAACTTGCGGATGTTGTCGCTCTTCGACGCCGCGGCCGGCGTCAGCGGCCAGAGCTTGGCGATGTTCTCACGCCTCACGTAGAGGAACCCGGTGCCGACCGGCGCCAGCAGCCACTTGTGCAGCGAACACCCGTAGTAGTCGCACTCGAGATCCGACATCTTGAACGGGAAGTGCGCGAACGCGTGCGCGCCGTCGACGATCGTCTGGATGCCGCGCGCCCGCGCCATCCGCGCGATGTCGCGCACCGGAAACAGCTGCCCGGTGAGATTGGTGATGTGGCAGATGTGAATCACCTTGGTCTTCGGCGTGATCGCGCGCGTGATCCGATCGGTGAGCTCCGACAGGTTGGTCGTCGGCACCGGGAACGAGATCTTGTTGACGACGATCTTGTCGCGGCGGACGCGCTGATCCCAGGTGTCGAGCATCCGGCCGTAGTCCTGGTTGGTCGTGACGACCTCGTCGCCGGCCTTGAGATCGAGGCCGAGCTGTGCGATCTGCAGCCCCTCGCTCGCATTGCGCGTGATCGCGAGCTCCTCGGAATCGCAGCCGATCTCGGCGGCCAGGTTGCGCCGTACGGTCTCGACGTTCGGCTCCATCTGGTTCCACATGTAGTGGATCGGCGCCTGGTTCGAGATGTCGAGGTAGCGCTTGAGCGCCTCGTGCACCACGCGCGGGCTCGGGCAGGTGTAGCCGTTGTTGAAGTTGAGGATGGTGCGATCGAGCGTGAACGCCTGCTGGATCTCGCGCCAGTAGCTTTCGTCCGCCGCGAGCTCGGCCGGCGTGCGATCGGCGGCCGCCACCGTCGCCGAAGCCGCGCGCGCCAGCCAGTCGGTGTTGAGCGCCGCCATGCCGGCAAGACCGGCCGGCACAACCTGCCGCAGAAAATCACGTCGAGCCGTCATCACAGCCTCCCTGACCGGCCGGCCCCCTGGCGACCAGCCCCCAGCCACCCTAGCCCCCTAGCAACCAGCCCCTACGCGCGTCCGCCCATTATCGGCTCCCCGGCGTCCGCCGTGGAGCGCTTTCTTCAGGCGGACGCCTACGTCGCGAGTTTCGGCGCATCCGCGTGCACGGCGTCCACCCTCGAGCCCGACAGCGCGAACAGCACCGTTCCGAGCGCCGCGTAGTCCAGGTCGGCCCCGCCGGCGGCGACCAGCGCGTTGATCATCTGCGAGACGATGGCGGTTGCCGGCATCGCGACCGAGTTTGCCGCGGCCGCTTCATGGGCGATGCGCAGGTCCTTCTGATAGAGCTTCGCGCGGAACCCCGGCTTGTAGTTGTCGACCAGCATCCGCTCGCCGTGCACCTCGAGCACCCGGCTCGCGGCAAAGCCGCCGAGCAGCGCCTGGCGCACCCGCGCCGCGTCGACGCCCGCCTTCTTCGCCAGCGCGAACGCCTCGCTGACGCCGGCCAGCGCGCCGCCGATCGCCACCTGGTTGCAGACCTTGCAGATCTGCCCGGCGCCGGAGCGGCCGATGTGGATGATCTTTTCCGGGTTGCCCATCTTTTCGAGGATCGGTCGCGCGCGCGCGAATGCCGCTTCCTCGCCGCCGACCATGATCGACAGCGCCGCGTTGACCGCGCCGATCTCGCCGCCGCTGACCGGCGCGTCGAGCATCGAGCCGCCTTTCGCCGCGACCTGGGTTGCGAGCCGTTCGGTCGCCACCGGCGAGATGCTGCTCATGTCGATCACGATCGCGCCGGCCTGGAGGCCGCTGATGACGCCGTCCGGGCCGGTGAGGACGCGCTCGACGTCGGCCGTATCCGGCAGCATCGTGATCACGATCGACGACTTCGACGCGACCTCGGCCGGCGTCGTCGGCCGCCGTCGCCCCGGCCGCCACCAGTTCGTCGACGGCGCCGCGGCTGCGGTTGTGAACCACCAGGCGGTGGCCGGCGGCGACGAGATGCTTCGCCATCGGCTTGCCCATCACGCCGAGGCCGATGAATCCGATGTTTTCTGGCACGGTGCTCCCTTTCCGTGTGATCCAGTCGGCAGGCTCAGGACTGCGCCTGGCGGCTGTACTTCCCGCAATGCCGACGCGGGCGGTATATCCTAATGCGACTCACCTGTCGTGGAGCTCATTAACAAAGTCGCGCTCATCACGGGCGGCAAACGCATCGGCCTGGTCGTCGCACGCGACCTGGCGTCGCGCGGCGTCGACATCGCCGTCAGCTACGCGCGCTCGCAGGCAGAAGCCAACCTGGCGGTCGAGACCGTGCGCGCCGCCGGGCGCCGCGCCGCCGCCTTCCAGGCCGATCTCTCGCAGCCGGATGCCGCCGCGGCGCTGGTCACGTCGGTCGTCGAGTCGTTCGGCCGCCTCGACATCCTGATCAACATGGCGTCGGTCTACGTGCAGCGGCCGTTCGCCGAGCTGAACGCCGCCGCCTGGGATGCGGTGATGAACGTCGACCTGCGCGGCGCCTTCCTCTGCGCGCACGCCGCCGCGCCGCACATGCGCGCGCAGGGCGGCGGCCGCATCATCAACTTCAGCGACTGGATCGCGCGCAGCGGCCGGCCGCGCTACGCCGGCTACGTTCCCTACTACGTCGCCAAGGCCGGCGTCGTCGCGCTCACCGAAGCGCTCGCGCTCGAGCTCGCCCCCGACAACATCCTGGTCAACGCGATCGCGCCGGGGCCAATCCTCGCGCCGCCGGGGACGACCAGCGAGGAAACCGCCGCGGTCGAGGAGGCGACGCCGCTCGGCCGATGGGGCGGCGAGATCGAGATCGCTCGAGCTGTCGCCGCGCTGCTCGACGGCGATTTCATCACCGGCGAGACCATCCGCGTCGACGGCGGCCGGCATCTCAGATAGCGCCGCGGCGACGTCGATCGAACGCAGAGGCCGCGGAGACCGCAGCCAAAGGATTCTTGGGTGAAGAGCGCGCCTAGACTGTCACCCCGAACAACTGCTTCATCGACTCCAGCGCCCCGGTGAGCTCTCGCCGATCGCGCGCGAAGCAGAACCTCACGTACCCTTCACCGTTGGCGCCGAAGTCGACGCCAGGCACGCAGCCGATGCGTCCGTGCTTGATCAGATGTTCGACCATCCGCCACGACACCGACCCGTCCGCCGGCCGGCCCGCGACGCCGACGTCGTAGCCCCAGCCCGGGTCGATGCGCACGAACGCGTAGAAGGCGCCCGCCGGCGGCTTCCCTGAGAAGACATCGCCGGCCAGCTCGCTGAGGCCCTTGTAGAACAGGTCGCGCCGCGCGCGCAGCTCGGTGCGAAACTCCTCGATGCAGTCCTGCGGTCCCTCGAGCGCGCCGATGCCGCCGAACTGGACGACCGAGGCGATGTTGCTCGCGGTGTAGAAGAGGATCTTCTTGGCGCGGTCCCTGATCTTCTGATCCTTGATTGCGACGTATCCCAGACGCAGCCCGGTCATCGCGTACGACTTGCTGAAGGTGTAGAGCGGGATCGTGCGCTCGTACATCCCCGGCAGCGACGCGATGCTGACATGCTCGCCGTCGAAGATGACGTCCTCGTAGGCCTCGTCGGAGATCACCCAGAGGTTGTGCTCGCGCGCGATCGCCGCCAGGCGTTCGACGTCGCCGCGGGTGAGGACGCCGCCGGTGGGGTTGCTCGGCGAGTTGACGTAGAGCACCCGCGTCCGCGGCGTAATTTTCGACTCGACCTCGTCGAGATCGTAGCGCCAGCCGTTCGCCTCATAGAGGCGGCAGCCGACCGGCACGCCCCTCGCCGCGAGGATGTTGCCCGCGGCCGGCGGCCACTCCGGATCCGGAATCAGGACCTCGTCGCCCGGCTCCAGCAGCGCGCGGCAGATGATGTAGAGCCCGTGAATGCCGCCGTTGGTGACCAGCACGTCCTCGGGATCGTCGACCGGGATCGCGTTCTTGCTGCGAAGCTTCGCCGCGATCAGCTCGCGCAGGCGAGGCACACCGGTGGTCTGGAGATAGTGCGATTTGTTCTCGGCGATCGCGCGCGTCATCGCCGACTTGACGGTGTCGGGCGCGTCGAAGCTGACGTCTCCCTGATCGAGGCGGTACGGATCGGCGACCGAGTACATCATGTCGCGGATGCGGATGATTCCGGAGAAGGGAACCGAGTCGAGGTACGAGGCCATGCGTTCAGGGTATCAGAGAGGGCGCCCCTTCAGGGGCGCCCCTACATGAGGCGGCGCGAAACCGTTGGATTACGGCCGGTAGGAGAAGTAGTCCGCAACATCCCGAGCGACCAGGCCGATCGCGTTCTCCAGCATCTCGCCCGAGCCGAAATGATTGCCGGTGAAGATGCTGACGATGATCGTCTTGCCCGGCGCCTCGAGCATCCCGACATCGTCGCCGACATAGGGGAGGAAGTCGCCGGTCTTGTGCGGGATCGTGTAGCCGGTGACATAGCGCGGGATGCGCGTGCGATACAGCTGGCCGCGCATGATGCGCAGCATCAGGTCCGACGACGGCTTGTCGACCAGCGTGCCGCGCTCCATCATCTCGAGCAGGCGCCCCATCTCGCGCGGCGTGGACATGCCGAACGGATGCATCCCGCCGCGATAGAACTGCTCGGTCGTCGGCGCCGCCCGCAGCGCCGGGAACCAGCGCGACGGAACGTTCATCGCCCGCGTCTTTGGCAGGCCCAACTTGTCCATGCGCGCGTTCACCGCGTCGGGGCCGCCGACCATGCGGTAGAGCACTTCGGTCGCCGTGTTGTCCGAGACGATGATCATCAGGGTGATGAGATCCTTGATGGTCATCACCGCGCCGGGATCGAGCCGCTGAATCGTGCCGGTGCCGGGCTGCGAGTCGGCCTGGACGAAGGTGTACTTGTCCTCCAGCTTGAACTTGCCGGCCTTGATCTGCTCGAGCGCTTCGACCATGAGCGGGATCTTGATCGTGCTCATCGTCTCCATCTGCCGGTCGGCGTCGAGCGCGACCTCCTCGCCCGTCTCCAGCGACTTCACGTAGATGCCCCACGTCGCCTGGATGCTGCGGGTGGTGCGCTGGATCGATGCCTCGAGCCGCTGCAGCGGCGTCTGCGGAGGCGCCGGCGCCTGAGCGAGTGCGAGCGGCATCGACAACACCACGAACGCGGCGGCGAGCCTGCCCTGAGCCAAGCCGAAGGGCTTGTGCGTCGTCATGCGATGACCCCGACTTTCTCGAGCACGTCGGCGAGCGTCTGCCGCGCCCTCGCCACCGGCAGGTTGCTGATGTAGAAATGGCGGGCGCCCGCGTCCATCAGCGTGCGAATCGTCCGCGCGCACACGTCTTCCGGCGTCGCGCCCTCGCCAAACTCCTTCGTCAGCCCTTCGACCGGAACCGGCAGGAACCCCTTCAGCGCCTCGAGCGTCCGCGCGTTGGCGCTGCGGTAGTAGAAGACGCCGAACATCCCCGGCAGCTCCAGGCCGCGCCGCTCGGCGGCGGCGATGAAGCGCGCGACCTCGCCGGCGTGATGGTGGCTCACGACCTGCGTCAGGTAGAACTCGGCGTTGAAGTCGGGCGCGGTGAGGTAGTCCACCTGCCGCTCGGCATCGGCATGCGGGTTCGCCCAGCCGCCGAGCGTCAGCGCCGCGCCGCGCTGCCGCAGCAGTTGGCGCAGCTGCCATGCGTGCTCGACCGCGCGCGGCGCCCCGACCGCCTTGTCGCCGCCGAGCACCACCAGCGCCGGAAACCCTTTCTGCCGCGCCCGCTCGGCGTAGGAGACGCAGTACTCGAGCGAGTGCTTCGCGGTCAGGAACGGCACGATCCGCTCGCGCGGCACGTCGTTTCCGAGGTTGGTCACCAGGTGCCGCAGGTTGTCCTCTTCCTGCGCGCCGACCGCGCTGTCGGTCAGGAAGACGTAGGTGCCCTGCCGCGTCAGCCGCTGCACCGCGTGGTAGGTGTCGATCCACGCGTCCATGCCCTCGGAGGCGGCAAGCTCCGCCCGCGGCGGCCGCAGTTCGGCCGCGAACACAGAGCCACCCGATCTGAGCGCGCTCAGCAAATCCACTGAATCCCTACTATACAAGCGCGCCGCCGCCCGGGAGGCGCGCGCCTTCAATTGGTGAGTTGGCGAGTTGGAGAATGAAAGATTCGCTCACCAAGTCGCCAACTCCCGAATTCACCAACTGCTATTTATGTCCCTTGAGGACTTCGTCGATGAGGAAGAGATCGGTGAGGAGCGCGCGCAGGTGGATCGACGCGTTCAGGTTGTCGACCAGCTGCGAGCTGATCGCCTTCTGCGCCAGCACCAGCTGCAGCGCCGCCTGCGCGTCGCGGGCATCGCGGTCGATGACCTTGATGAAGGCGCCGTAGGCCGCCGCCGGCTCGAGGCCGAGCTGCTCGGTGAATCCGGTGAGGAAGTCGCCGAAGTTGTCGAGCGCGGTGCTGGCGCGCGAGAGGAACTCGCGCGCCTGGCGGCCGGTGGCTGTTTCCTGATCTGAGGAGAGGCCTTGCGAGGCGTACGCGAGCATGAACTCGTACGCCTCTTCGATGGTGTTGATCCGCGTCGTCAGCTCGCCCAGGACCTCCGCTGCACTCACGCCTGGCCCGCCGGCTTTGCTTTCGCCGTCCCGTCGGCGCCGACCGGCCATCGCGCCGGCTCGTGATGCTCGAGGTACTGCCGCCGCGTGATCCAGCCGAAGATCATCGACTTGGTGATCCACCACTTCTCGGGCCGCACGGCGAAGTAGACGTGCGCGATCACGAGGCCGACCAGGCCGACGCCCGCGAGCCCGTGGCTCACGTAGGTGAGGCCCCAGGTGACGTCGCTCAGATAATACGGGTTGCGGGTGAGCACCCCGGTGCGGATACGCGGGATCATCAGCAGGCCGGTGGCGACGACGCCCAGGCCGGCGACGACGATCGCCAGGTGATAGAGCCGGTTGCCGAGCGGATACTTGCCCGACTTGGGCCCCGGCACGTCGTGGCCGAACTCGCGCAGAAGCTCCGCCTTCAGCTCGGGGATGTCGCGCGGGCCGACCCAGATCGACCAGAAGTCGAGGAAGAAGGTCGCGTGCACGATGTGGAAGAGGATCGAGGCGGTCAGCACGAGCCCCGCGATCCAGTGCCACTGCACCCACGCGAACTTCACGCCGACGACCGGCAGGAACGCGGTGAACAGCAGCACGAACATCGACGCTGCCATCACCCAGTGGAACAGCCGGGCGCTCAAGTTGTGCCGTTCGATCTTCGGCGGCAGGTTCTTGAACTTGGTCTCGAGGGCGGCGGTCTCAGCCTCCGGACGCTTGCGGTGTGCCGAGAACAGCATGTAGCTGGCGTGCGCGACGAAGAACAGCACGCCGGCAAACAGCGACGCCCAGAACAGACTCCATGAAACGTGGGTAAGAACCCACTCGCCCCACGGACTCCGTCCCCACGTTAAGAGGTCCATGTGCCAGCTCCCCGAATGGCTCGTTTCACCAGGTTTCGCATCAGCGGCACCTTGTAGGCGTTGTGCCGCAGCACCTGCGCGCCTTCAACCGCCATGTCGCCCGCCAGCTTCGCCGTCTCCTCGTTCATCGGCTTGCCGACGACCGCCGCCTCGACGTTGTGCAGCCGGCGCGGCCGCGCCGAGACCGCGTTGACGACCAGGCGAATCTCGCCGATGTTGCCGCCGTTCGGCTTGATCGCCGAGGCGACGTTGACGAGCGGGAAGTCCCACACCTGGCGGTCGCGCACCTTCTCGAAGTAGAACTTCGCGCCGGCCCAGGTTGCGGGGATGCGGATCGAGGTGAGCAGCTCGTTCGGCGCCAGCACGTTCATCCGCGTGATGTCGGTGCCCGGGCCGATCCAGTAGTCCTCGGCGTTGACGACGCGCTCGCCGCCAGGCCCGCGGATGACCATCTGCGCGTCGAGCGCGAGGAGCGCCGGGGCGCTGTCCGACGGGTTCACCGCCACGCAGCGGTCGGCGTCGAAGATCGCGTGCTCGCGGTTGATCGCCGTCGGCGTGTCGGCGTAGCAGATGTTGCCGCCGGCGCGATAGCAGGTCCAGCCGCCGCGGTAGTACCAGCAGCGCGTGTCCTGCGACACGTTGCCGCCGATGGTGCCCTGGTTGCGAATCTGCGGCGACGCCGCCAGCTCCGCCCCTTCCATCAGCAGGCTGAACTTCTCCTTGACCAGCGGGTGCTTGACGACTTCAGTCAGCGTCGTCATCGCGCCGATCTCGAGGCCGCCGTTGACCTCTTTGATGCCCTTGAGCTCCTTGATCGTGCCCAGGTCGACGACGACCCTCGGTTTCTTGAGGCGGTCCTTCAGCCAGTCCATGCTGTCGAGGCCGCCCGCGAGCACCAGCGCATCGGTGCCGTTTCGATCGAGCAGGCTGACCGCATCGTCGATCGAACCCGGCTGATACAGCTCGAAGACCGGCATTACGTCGCGAATCACCGCCATCACGAGCCTCCAAGTAATGCGGATTGCGGATTGCGGATTGCGGATTCATTCCGCGATTTCCGCATTCCGCATTCCGCGATCCGCAATGTCACCGTCAGATGTGTGCCGTCAAAGGTTCGTGCGTCCGGTTGCCGCCGTTCTCGATCGACGCGAGCAGGATGTCCGGCGTCACCGGTGACCGCCGGAATGCCTCATCGCCGAGCGCATCGAGCAGTGCGTTCATGATCGATCCGTACGCCGCGCCGACCGGCGGCTCGCCGACACCGCGGATGCCGGTGGGCGTTTCCGGATCGGGCAGTTCGACCGCCGCCCAGCTGTAGGTCTTCGGCGTGTCGAGGATTGTCGGCGGTTTGTTGTGGTGGAACCGCCGCGCGAGCGCCACGCCGTACTGCTGGTCGTAGGCCCACTTCTGGCTCAGGACATGGCCGAGGCCGAGCATCGAGCCGCCGAACAGCTGTCCGCCCAGGCTCCGGTGGTTGAGGACGGTGCCGACGTCGGCGAGCGCGGTGTAGTGCTCGACGGTGTAGACGCCGGTCTCGATGTCCACTTCGACTTCCGCGAAGCCGACGACATAGGACTGGGTCTGGCCGTCGCGCGGATACGCGTCCTTGGCCACGGCCATCAGTCCCTGCCCGACGAGGGCGGTCGCCGACGTCTTGGTGAAGGCGTTGATATCGGCCGGCAGTTCATGTCCGTCGAACTTGCCGCCGTACTCGATCGCCTTCTGAGCCGCCTGCGCGAAGGTCATGCCGCCGCCGGGGCCCGAGACGCGGCCGCCGGCAACCTTGTACGCCGCCGGGTTGCCGCCGTGCGCCTTGGCGGCGATTTCCTGCAGCTTCTTGATCGCGTCGGTCGCCGCCGCGTGCGCGGCGCGCGTCATCGCGTGCGCGGTCTGGCTGCCGGCCGACACGCACGTCCACGGGAGGTTCTTCGCCGTGGTGCCGAAGACGACGTCGCACTGATCCCACGCCACGCCGAGCATTTCAGCGGCGACGCGGTGGACGTCAATCACCGAGTGCGTACCGAGGTTGCCGATGCCCGACTGGAACTGCAGCCGGCCATCCGGCTTGATCAGGAACAGGCCGTCGAAGCCGATCGATCCGCCCGCATAGGGGCTGACCGCGACGCCGATGCCGCGGCGCTTCGTCCCGCCCGCGCGCTTGGTCGCCAGCGCCGCTTTCTTCGCCTCCCACTGGAAGAGGTCGCGTCCCTTGTCGAGCGCCTCGCGCACGAAGGCGCTGGTCACATACGCCTGCTTGCCACTCGGCAGCGCGGGGCCGAACGGCGCGTGGCCGGACGGCGCGTTGATCTTGCGGACCTCGACCTGATCGAGCCCGAGCTTCCTCGCCGCCTTCGAGATGATCGGCTCGACGATGCCGATGCCCTGCATGCCGCCCGGCGCGCGCTGCGAGGTCTTCGGCGGTGTGTTGGTCAACACCGTCACGCCGCGCCACCGCATCGTTTCGGGCTGGTAGGCGAGCGACACCGAGTTGCCCGCGGAGCGGAAGTCGCCCTGGGCGTCGTAGGGGCCGTTGTCCTGCACCGTGTACATGTCGATCGCGGTGATGCGGCCGTCCTTGCGGAAGCCCATCTTCACGCGAGCGAGGATTCCCGGCCGCGCGCGGCCGATGAAGTGCTCTTCCTCGCGGGTGATGCGCATCATCACCGGCGCGTTGGCTTTCTTCGAGAGCAGCGCCGGGATGGCCATGGAAATCGCGCCCGGAATCTTGCTGCCGAAGCCGCCGCCGGTGTACTCGCTGATGATCACGACCTTGTCCGGCGTGATGCCGGTCCAGCGCGCCACCGAGGCGACCGTCTGTACCGTGCTCTGCGTCGAGCCGTGCAGGTGCAGCTTGCCGTTCTGCCACAGCGCCATCGCCGTGCGCGTTTCGAGCGGCTGATGCCCCGTCGACTGGGTCATGAACGTTTCTTCGAGGACGAGGTCGGCTTTCTTGAACCCCTCTTCGAGGTTGCCGTAGGTCCACTCGTCGGTTGGCTTGCCCATCGGCATCTGCCCGGCGGGTGCGTCGGCGAAGTCCTGCTCGGTCCACTTCCACACCGCGATCTGCGGCGGCGGCGGACCGGCGGGAGCGGCGCCGCGTCCACCACGACCGGCCGGTGCGTTGGCGCCGGCCGCTGCACCGGCAGCCTGTGCCGGGGCGGGCGCTGCGCCCGGGACGGGCCCGCGCTGTTCGCCGGCAGGACCGGTCGGTGTCGGGGTTCGCGGCGCGGCGGCACTGGCGCCGGCGGCGGCGTTGGTCGGGCCGGCCGCACCTGGCGCCGCGGGCGGCGCGGGCGGACGCATCCACACGTTGCCCTGCGGGCGTGCGTTGGGGCTGCCGGGCCGCAGGCCTTCAATCGGATCGACGACGAAGGGCAGCGGCTCGAGATCGATTTCGATCGCCTCGATCGCGAGCGCGGCGGTGTGCTCGTCGATGGCGGCGACGGCGAGAATCGGCTCGCCGTGATAGAGCGGCTCGTTCGTCAGCCCGCGTTCGGTCTGCGCCGTGGCCTGCACACCTTCGCCGAGCGTGGCTCCCTGCGCGGCGCCCGGCATGTCGTCGGCGGTGAGGATCGCCTTCACCCCTTCGATCGCGAGCGCCTTGCTGGTGTCGAGCCGGCGCACGCGCGCATGCGGCATCGGGCTGCAGAGCAGCTTCGCGAACAGCATGCCCTCGACGCGATAGTCCTCGGCGTACTTGGCCTGGCCGGTGACCTTGGCGACAAGATCGGGCGTGGTGTAGTTCTGGCCGATCAGCTTGTTATCAGCCATTACGCATTCCTCATGTGCTCAGCGCCGCGCATCAGCGCGGTGAGAATCTTGTCGTAGTCCTGGCACCGGCACAGATTGCCCGAGACGCCGTGCGCGAGCTCCGCGCGCGTCGGGTTCGGGTTGGTCTTGAGATAGCCGGTGGCGGCCATCACGAACCCGGGCATGCAGAACGCGCACTGGAAGCCCTGTTCGTCGATGACGCCCTGCTGGACGGCGCTCAGCTTGCCGGTCGCCGGATCGGCGAGGCCCTCGATCGTCTGGATCTTCTTGCCGCGCGTCGTGTGCGTCAGCACCGAGCACGAGTAGTGCGGCACATCGTCGATGAGGACGGTGCAGGCGCCGCACTCGGCGCGGTCGCACCCCAGCTTCGTGCCGGTGAGCCCCAGCTTGTAGCGGAGCGTCATCGCCAGCGTTTCCTGTTTCATCACATCGACGCGGCGCTCCTGGCCGTTCACCGTCAGCGTGATCAGGCGCTCGACCGATCCGGGCGCGGAAGGTTGGCCCAGAACCGGCGTCGTGCGGAACAGGTATGCGGAGGACGAGGCCACGGCCCCCGCAGCGATGACGCCCTTGATGAAGCCGCGACGCGAGACGGATTGTGAGGTTTCGTCCGACATCTTGTTATCGTCCATTGCAGGATCACCTCGTCGGGTCGGGAACCGACCCCGTGGAGAGGGATTTGGTCCCGCACACGATAATCCTGTTCGGGCATCCGGGGCAATGATCTTTCAGCCCGGATCTGGATGTCTCCGAATGTCATCGACGGCCGATAGATCGCGGCGGGATCGCGCTTTAGCGGGACGCTCCGCTGACCCGGCGGTCCTGAAGGGCCGCCCGACACGTACGCTGACCCGGCGGCCCTGAAGGGCCGCCCTACGCGTTCGTCGCGGACCGCGCTTCGTAGGGCGCCCCTTCAGGGGCGCCGCGAGCCACAAAGCTCATCTTTCGTGCCCATTTGCGGGCAGCGGCGCGCCAGCCTGCGCGCGGCGGAATACGGCCCTGATGTAGGCTACGAATGACGATGTCCGCGCCGATAACGCCCGCACCCGCATCCACTGCCGCCGCGCCGCCCGACGCCTCAACCGGACGGAAATACCTGCTCGAACGCATCGGCGAGGCCGCCGTGGTTCAGCTGTACGCGGACGGTTTTGGTGATCTGCCTTTGCGCGAGAAGACGCTCGTCTGGCATCTCGCCCAGGCGGCGATTGCCGGGCGCGACATCTTCTTCGACCAGCGCTACGCCCATAACCTCGACATGCGCGACCTGCTGGAAGCAATCGTTTCGCGCCGCGATGCGATCGATCGCGCCACCTTCGAGGAGATCGAGCGCTACACCAAACTCTTCTGGATCAACACCGGACCGTACAACAACCTCACCGCGCGCAAATTCGTGCTTCGGTGCACGCCGGACGCGCTCTCAGCCGCGGCGCACGCCGCGGCGCGCGAGGGCGCACGTTTCCCGCAGCGCGAGGGTGAAACGCTCGACGCCCTGCTCGCGCGCCTGCGGCCGATGTTCTTCGATCCGGAGTTCGACCCGACGATCACCAGCAAGACGCCTCCGGGCGGCAAGGACATCCTCACCGCGAGCGCGAACAATCTCTACGAGCGCGTGACGATGGCCGACCTCGACGGTTTCGAGGAGAAACATCCGCTCAACTCGCGCCTGGTCAAGCGCGACGGCCGCCTCGTCGAGGAGGTCTACCGCGTCGGCGGACGCTACGGCGCGCAGATCGCCGCCATCGTCGGCCACCTCGAGGCGGCGCTGCCGTACGCGACCGACTCGATGGCGCACGCGCTGCGCGCCTTGATCGCGTTCTACCGCACCGGCGACGAGGCGGCGCGCGAGGCCTACGACATCGCGTGGGTGCAGGACAAAGCTTCGCCCGTGGACACCATCAACGGCTTCATCGAGGTGTACATGGACGCGCGCAGCATCAAGGGCGCGTGGGAGGCGATCGTCTACTACGTCAACCGCGAGAAGACGACGCAGATCCGGACCATCGCCGAGAACGCGCAGTGGTTCGAGGATCGGATGCCGTGGGATCCGAAGTACCGCAAGGAAGGGGTCCACGGCGTCACCGCCAACGCCATCGACGTCGTCATCGAGACCGGCGAGTCGGGACCGATCACGCCGGTGGGCATCAACCTGCCGAACGATCAGCGGATCCGCGAGCGCTACGGCAGCAAGTCGGTGTCGCTGTCGAACGTCAGCGAGGCCTACGACAAGTCGACGCTGCCCGAGTTCCGCACCGAGTTCTCGTGGACGACGGACGAGGCCGCGCGCGCCACCGAAGTGGAGCGCGTTTGCCGGCGAGCTCACGACCAACATGCACGAGGTGATCGGCCACGGCTCGGGCAAGGTTGACGAGCGCCTGCACGGCAACCCGCAGGGCGCGCTCAAGGAGCAGTTCTCGGCGATCGAGGAGTCGCGCGCCGATCTCGTGGCGCTCTACTTCGTCGCCGATCCGAAGCTCGTCGAATTCGGGCTGGTCGACGCGGACTCGCACGCCGACGTCGTGCTCGCCGAATACGAGTCCTACACGCGCAACGCGCTGGTGCAGCTGCGCCGCGTGCGCGAGGGGACGCAGATCGAAGAAGACCACATGCGCAACCGCCAGATGATCGTCCGCTGGCTGATGGCGAACACCAGCGCGATCGACGTCCGGACGCGCGACGGCAAGACCTTCTACGTGATGACCGATCCGGTGGCGTTCCGCGACGGCGTCGGCCGGCTGCTCGCCGAAGTGCAGCGGATCAAGGGCGAGGGCGACTACGATGCCGCGCGCGCGCTCTTCGAGACCTACGGCGTGCATTTCGATCCGGCGCTGCGCGACGAGGTCGTGGCGCGCGTCGATCGGCTGCAACTCCCTTCCTACACCGGCTTCGTGATGCCGCGGCTCGACGCGATTGTCGGTCGATCAGGGGAGATCAGCGACGTCGCGATTTCCTACCCGCAGGATCTCACCGCGCAGATGCTCGAATACTCGGCGGCCACGCGCCACCTGCGTGCGTGATGCTCGGCGCGCTCTGCCCGCTCCGCGTTCTCCGCGCCCTCTGCGTCCTCTGTTTCCTCTGTGTCCTCGGTGTGGTGGCGCGTGCGCAGGGCGGCGCCACCACACGTTTCGCGATTCTCGACGCTGAAGATCGCCGGGCCCCCACCGCTCGCGACCTCACCGTCCTGCGCTCCGGCGCGCGCAGCGGCAACCCGCAGACCGCGCGTGTGGCGGTCCGCGCGCTCGGGCGGCTCGAGCGACCGGCTCTGGTGGCCGACATCCTCCCCGCCCTTCGCCATTCGCTGCCTGAAGTCCGATCGGAAGCCGCCAACGCCGTCGGACAGGCGGCGCAGGGCTGGAAGAGCGAGAAGACACCGCCCTCTGCCGCGGCGTTCGACGCGGCCGTCGCGCCGCTGACCGCGCGCCTCAAGGTCGAAGACGACTCGGACGTGCGCGCGGCCATCTGCGAAACGATCGGCCGCCTGCCGTACACCACCGCCGGCCAGGTCGAAGCAGCGGAGCGCACGCTCGTCGAGATGGCGGCGCGGGCCGTCTCCGTGGGCGATCGCCTCGGCGTCGCCAAGGGCTTCGAGGCGCTGGTGCGGCTGCATCGACAGACGCGTCCGCCCGCAGGCGACGCGATCGATCTGCTGCGGCACTTCGCCACGCCGGCCAGCGGCGAATCGTTCACCGGTGCGCGCGTCCGCCGCCTGGCGCTCGAGGCGTTGATTGCCGCAGGCGCCGTCAACGACGCCGTGTTGAGCGCCGCCTCGCACGATCCGGACGCGCAGGTGCGCCGCCTGGCGATGCGCGCGGTTGCCCCCGCGGGTGGAACCGCGCCGGCGTTCGGCGCCGCGGCAGTCGAGGCTGCACTGGCCGCCGGCGCGCACGACCCTTCACCGATCGTCCGCTTCGATGCGCTGCGCAGCCGGCGTCTCCGCAACGACCCCGACGCCTGCGTGGTCTCGGTGGCGGCCGCCGCCGATCGCGACATGCACGTCGCGCTGCTGGCGCTCGATCAGCTCGGCGTGTGCGGCGAGTTCCCCGACGCGATCGCCGCGCTCGATCGCGCCGTCGCCGACCTGGGCGATGAGGGCTCGGCCCGCGGCTGGCATCGCGCGGCGCACGCACTCGTCGCGCTCGCTGCGGCGTCGCCCGAGCGCGGCGCTGCCGCGCTGAAGCCGTTCACCGGCTCGCGGATCTGGCAGCTGCGCCTGTATGCGGCGCGCGCCGCGGCGCAGCTCGGGGATCGCGCGACGCTCGACGCCTTCGGCAGAGACGACGACGACAACGTGCGCGAGGCGGCGGTGGACGGGCTGCGGAAGCTGGCCGGGCACGACGCGGACGAGGTCTACATCGCCGGGCTCTCTCGCAGCGGCAATCAGATCGTGCGAGCGGCCGCATCGGCGCTCGAAGGCACACCCAACCGCGAGCCGGCGACGACGGCGCTGCGCGCCGCCTGGCAGCGGCTGGTCGGCGAGGCGCGCGACAACTCGCACGACGCGCGGGATGCGATCAGGAAGACGCTGTCGTCGCTCGGCGTCGACGCCGGGCCATCCCCGAAGATCGCGCTGCAATCCGATCTCGATGACGACGAGCTGCGGCGGCTGGCGTCGCCGCGCGCGCGGATCACGATGCGCCAGATCGGCACCTTCGATCTCGCACTGTTCACCTCGCAGGCGCCCGCCGCGGTGCTCCGCTTCGCGAAGCTGGCCGAGGCCGGGTATTACAACGGGCTGACGTTCCACCGCGTCGCCCCGAACTTCGTGATTCAGGGCGGCAGCCCCGGCGCCAACGAGTACATCGGCGACGCCCGGTTCATGCGCGACGAGGTCGGGTTGTGGCCGCACGTGCGCGGCGCGGTCGGCGTCTCGACGCGCGGGCACGACACCGGCGACGCGCAGATCTTCATCGACCTGGTGGACAACCCCCGCCTCGACCACGACTACACCGTCTTCGGCCAGGTGCTGAACGGCATCGAGGTCGTCGATCAGGTGCTCGAGGGCGACGTGATCGAGCGCATCGAAATCATCCCGTAGGCCCGACGCGTGTTTTCGTCCCGCATCCCCGCGAACCTCTCGGCCAACCGGCTCGGCGACGCGCTGGCGGAGCGCCGCGCGAGCGGCCGACCGCTGATCGACCTGACGTTGTCGAATCCGACGCGCGCCGGATTTCACTACCCGCCGGATCTGCTCGCCGCGCTGGCGGATGCGCGGGCGCTGCGCTACGAGCCATCGGCGCTCGGCGTGCCGGAAGCCCGCGAAGCGGTCGCGCGCGACTACCGGCGACAGGGGATCGAGGTGGCGCCGGCGCGCATCGTGCTGACCTCGAGCACGAGCGACGCCTACTCGCTGCTCTTCAAGCTGCTCGCCGACGCCGGCGACGAAGTGCTCGTGCCGCGCCCGAGCTATCCGCTCTTCGATCACCTCACGCAGCTCGATCTCGTCGTCTCGCGTCCCTACGATCTCGATCTTCACGCCGGCTGGTCGATCGACTTCTCGAGCTTCGAGCGCGCGCTCACGCCGCGCACCCGAGCCGTCCTCGTCGTCAGCCCGAACAACCCGACCGGATCGTTCCTGTCACCGGCCGAGCTCGACCGGCTTGCCGAGCTGTGTGCGCCGCGCGGCATCGCGCTCATCGCCGACGAGGTCTTCGCCGATTACGAGCTCGAGCCAGGCGCCGCGGCGCGCCGCGGCCGCGTCGCCGAGCGCACGCGATCTCCTGACGTTTTCACTCGGCGGCCTGTCGAAATCGGTCGGGCTGCCGCAGGCGAAGCTGGGATGGATCGCCGTCGGCGGGCCGAGCGAGCTCGTTGGCGCCGCGCTCGCGCGCCTCGAGCTGGTCTGCGACACGTATCTTGCCGTCTCGACGCCCGTGCAGGTGGCCGCCGCCGATCTCCTGGAGCGCGGCGCCGCGGTGCGATCGCAGATTGCCGCGCGCGTGGCAACGAACTATCGTGAGCTGATGGCTTTGTCGGCGCGCGTGCCTTCCTGCGGTGTGATGCGAAGCGACGGCGGCTGGTATGCGGTGATGCAGGTGCCGTCGTTCGAGCCGGAGGAAGATCTCGCCGTCCGCCTGTTGACCACCGACGGCGTGCTCGCGCATCCCGGATACTTCTTCGACTTCCCGCGCGAGTCGTTTCTCGTTGTCAGCCTGCTTCCACCCGAAGCTTCGTTCAGCGACGGCATCGCGCGCGTCCTGCGGCACTTCGCTTGCAGCGCCACGTCCGCATGAGCGCGCTGACCGGCCGCCGCCGGGCGGGCTTGCTCATCCCGCTGTTCTCCTGTCCGTCCACCACGAGCTGGGGCATCGGCGACATCGGCGACGTCGAGCCGGTGACCAAGTGGCTGGCGTCGGCCGGCCAGTGCGTGTTTCAGCTGCTGCCCCTGAACGAGATGGCGCCGGGGCAGCAGTCGCCTTATTCGGCGATCAGCGCGATGGCGATCGATCCGATCTTCATCCGCGTCCCCGACGTGCCCGAGTTCGATGCGCTTGGCGGCGAAGCCGCGCTGTCGCCCGGCGATCGCGAGGCGCTCACGAGGATTCGCCGCGGCCGCTGCATCGATCACAAGACGGTCCGCCGTCTGAAGTACGCGTCGCTGCGCGCCGCATTCCGCCGTTTTCTCGAAGCCGAGTGGCGGCGTGACACGCCGCGCGCCCGGGCGCTGCGCGCCTATGCCAGCGAGCAGGCGTGGTGGATTGAGGACTACAGCCTGTTTCGCGCCATTCACGCGCGCGAGGGCGAGCGCGCCTGGACCGAGTGGCCGGCCGAGCTGCAGCGCCGCGAGCCGGCGGCGATCGACCGCGCGCGCAAGGAGCTCGCCGACGAAGTCGTCTTCTATCAATACCTGCAATGGCAGGCCGGCACCCAGTGGCTGCGCGCGCGCGAGCGCACGCATGGCGTCGAGCTGTTCGGCGATCTGCCGTTCATGGTCGACGGCGACAGCGCCGACGTGTGGGCCAGGCAGCACCAGTTCCGCCTCGATGTGTCGGTCGGTGCGCCGCCGGACGCGTTCAGCGCCAGCGGCCAGGACTGGGGCATGCCGCTCTATCAGTGGGACATGATGGCGCTGGAAGATTTCCGCTGGCTGCGCGAGCGCGCGCGCCGCAGCGCCGACTTGTTCCACGGCTACCGCGTCGATCACCTCGTTGGCTTCTATCGCACCTACGGCCGATCGAAAGACGGCGGCGAAGGTTTCTTCACGCCGTCCGAGGAGCACGCGCAGCAGGCGCTCGGCGAGCGCCTCCTCGATCTGTTCCGCAGCGCCGGCGCGGAGATCATCGCCGAGGATCTCGGCACCGTGCCCGACTTCGTGCGCGCCTCGCTCGCGCGCCTCGGCGTCCCCGGCTATCGCGTCTTCCGCTGGGAGCGCCACTGGCACACGCCGGAGCAGCCGTTCCGCGATCCGTCCGAGTATCCGCGCGTATCGGTTGCCGCGTCGGGGACGCACGACACCGAGCCGGTGGCGATCTGGTGGGATCAGGCGCCGCAGGACGAGCGGCAGCAGGTCGCCGACCTGCCGCTCGTTCGACAGCTCGCCGGCGGCGCCGACATCGTCGACGCGCCGTTCGAGTCGGTGGTGCGCGACGTCCTCGCCGAGGCACTGTTCGCCTCGGGCTCGGATCTGCTGCTCGCGCCGATCCAGGATGTGTTCGGCTGGCGCGATCGCATCAACCAGCCCGCTACCGTCACCGGCGACAACTGGACCTACCGGCTGCCGTGGCCGACCGACCGACTCGACGAGATTCCCGAAGCGCGCGAGCGCCGCGATCGGCTGCGCGCCTGGTCAGCTCGCTACGCTCGCATGGCGATGGCTGATGGTATGCTCGATGGCTTTAGCCCATCGTCCATTCCATCGCCCTTAGCCATCAGCCCTCAGCCATCCGGCGGCGATCGGCTGCAGCACACGTTCTTGGATCAGCTGCAGTAGGCGCCGCCGGTAACCGCGCCGTTCCTCGCTCACCGTCGTCGACGACGTGGCGGCGACGACGAGATCGAGATCGCGGAAGACGAGGATGTACTGGCCGCCATATCCCCACGCGAAGCAGGCCTTGCCGTGGGTGAAGTCCTGGATCCACCAGCCGTATCCGTACTGCCGCTCCGAATCCCACGCCGAGGTGGTGCGCGGCTCGCACGATGTGTCGATCCACGACGCCGGCACGATCTGACGCCCGCTGCTCTTGCCGCGATTGAGATACAGCTCGCCAATCGCGACCATCTGCTTTGGCGCCAGCAGCATCTCGTTGCCGCCGAAATAGACGCCCTGCGGATCCTGCGGCCACTTGGCCAGGCGGAAACCGAGCGGCGCCGCCAATGCGTCCTGCGCGAACTGCCAGGTGCTGGTGCCGGTTGTCTTGGTGAGGATGGCCGAGAGCAGGTGCGAGCTGCCGGTGCTGTACTGCATCGCCCCTCCCGGCTCGCTGACCATCGGTTGCCTGAGCGCGTAGCGCACCCAGTTGCCGCTGCGCACCCAGGCGCCGTAGTTCCGCCCGCTCGTCGACTCGAGCCCCGCCCTCATCGTCAGCAGATCCTCGACGGTGATCGATTGCTTGCGGCGGTCGGCGTCCTGGCGCAGCTCGGGAAACCAGGTGGCGATCGGCTCCTTGACGCTCTTGATCGCGCCGCGTTCGATCGCAATCCCCACCAGCGCGGAGATGATGCTCTTCGAGGCCGACTTGACGTTGGCTGGCGCGTCGGGCCGCACGCCGCGCGCGTAGTACTCGGCGACGAGCTGCCCGCGCCGGCTGACGAGCAGGCTGCGCAGCTGCGGCAGCTCACTCGCCCCGCGCAGGTCGAATTCGACCGCTGTCGTGGTTGTTGACTGAACGCTGGGCCGCGGCGACGAAGCCGCGGCGCCAAGCGCAGCCAGCCCCGCCGCGACGACCGCAATCAGCTGAAAACCCACGGTAGCGCGAAGGCTTTAGCCGAGCGCCGCTACTGCTGCGACGTGCTTCGCCCGGCCGGCGCCGCCGGCTTCGGCAGCGGCTTGCGCGGCAGCTTCTCGTCGCGGTTGGCCGCGTTATAGACGAACGACGCGACGATCACCGCGTTGCGCATCATGTCGTTCGCCTGGACGCGCTCGTAGGTGTCCATGTTCGAGTGATGCGTTCGCGAGTCGTACTCCACTTCGTCCTGGATGAACTGGAAACCGGGCAGGCCGACCGCGTCGTACGACAGATGATCGGTGCCGCCGGTGTTGCGGATGGCAAGGGTCGTCATGCCGAGGTTCTTGAACGGCTCCATCCACGCCTGGAAGATCGGCGCCACCGCTTCGTTGCCCTGCAGATACACGCCGCGAATCGCGCCGGTGCCGTTGTCGACGTTGAAGTAGCCGGCGAACTTCGCGTGCTCCGGCTTCAGCTGCATCGTCGCCGGATCGCCGTAGTGCGCCTTGACGTATTCCTTCGACCCGATCAGCCCCTGTTCCTCGGCGCCCCAGAGCCCGATGCGCACCGTCCGCCGAAGCTTGACGCCGCTCGTCTTCAGCAGCCGCATCGCTTCCATCATGATCGCCGAGCCCGCCGCGTTGTCGGTCGCGCCCGTGCCCGTGTGCCACGAGTCGAAGTGCGCACCGAGCATCACCACTTCGTCAGCCTTGTCGCTGCCCGGCAGCTCGCCGACGATGTTGAAGGCGTTGAGATCGTCGTCGTAGAACTTGTTGTCGATGTCGAACTGCAGCGTCACCGGAATGTGCTTGTCGAGCGTGCGGGCGATGCGGCCGTAGTGCTCGACCGCCAGCACCACCTGCGGCGGCGACGGCGGATCGCTGGCGTTGCGCGAGCCGCCGCTCTGGACGAAGAGCGTGCCGCCGTCGCCGCGGCTGATGTCGAGTACGGCCGCGACGCCCTCGTCGATCCAGAACTGCGTCCGCTTGCGGACAAACGCCGCGTCCGGCGCGTTGCCGCGGCCGCGGCCCCGCCCCGCCGCCGGTTGCTTTGCGAGATCGGTCAGCTCTGCGTCCGTGTAGCGGCTGGCCGGCGCCTCGAACTGCGGCAGCACGTCGCGGAGCGCCGACACCAGCACGAATTTGCCGCGCAGCTTTCCGCGGTGCGTGTCGAAGTCTTTCTCGCTCGTGATCACCGCCATCACCGCTTCGCCGGTGACCGGTCCCTTCGTGCCCGGCGTCCACGCTTTCGGATAGGCGATGATCGGATAGGCGCGCGGCGTCAGCGCGTGCGCGACGAAGCGCTGGTTCTGCCAGCCGCGTCCGAACGGGAATGTTTCGAGCTTGACGTTCGCCAGCCCCCACTCCTTCATCGTCTTCTGCGCCCAGTCAGCCGCTTCCTTGATGTTCGGCGAGCCGGTGAGGCGCGGGCCGTAGACGTCGGTGAGATAGCTTTCGAGCTCCATCACCTTCGAGCGCTGCAGCCCTTCTTCCTTGATCCGGTAGATCGCGTCGAGGTCGAGTTTTTCCGTGACCGGCCAATCCGCTGCGAGCGGGCTGACGAGCAACGCGATGAGCGCAGTGGAGGCGAAGACGCGGCGGCAATGCATGGGCTGACCCTCAGGCGAACTTTATCAGAACATTTTGCGCGGCAGAGCTGTTAGGATTTTGCGGTGCGGCCGATCCCGATCCTACCGTGCTCAATCGCGTAGCGCTCGTCGTTCTTACGGCGGGGGTGTGCGCCGGCTGCGGGCAGCAGCAGGACGCCCGTCCCTCGGAATTGCCGCTGACGCGAGCGGTGGCGCGCGACATCGCGCTCGCCGCCGACACGACGATGGTGTCGGCGAAGGTCACCGCGGGCGCGACGCTGGCGTCGATTCTGCGGACGAACGAGGTCGTCGCGACTGACATCGCCGCGCTCGTCGAGCGCGTCGCCTCGGTGTTCGATCTGCGAAAGGTGCGCGCGGAGCAGCCGTACACGCTGGTGAAGACGGCGGAGGGATTTGTCCGGCGGCTCGAATATGAAATCGATGGCGACCGCGTGCTGCGCGTCGCGCGCACCTATCCGAACCCGGCCGCCGAGCTCGTGGTCGACGTCCTGCCGATCCCGAAGACGACGCGCGTCGAGGTGGTGCGCGGCACCATCGACGCCTCGCATTCCTCGCTGGTGGCCGCGGTTGACGCCGCCGGCGAAACGATCGACCTGACGCTCGCGCTCGCCGAGATCTTCGGCGGCGAGATCGATTTCTCGACCGAGGTGCAGCCCGGCGATCATTTCGAGCTGTCGGTGGAGAAGCAGTTCCGCGAGGATCAGCAGTTTGCCGGCTACGGCCCGATTCTCGCCGCCGAGTTCAGCAACGACGGCCGGCGCGTCCGCGCCGTGCGCTTCACGCCGGAAGGCGGCTCGGCGGGCTACTACGACGAGCGCGGTATCTCGATGAAGCGGTTCTTCCTCGCCTCGCCGCTGAAGTTCCAGCCGGTCGTCACCTCGGGATTTTCGCGCCATCGTCTGCATCCCGTGCTGCGCGAGGTTCGCGCGCACCTCGGCGTCGACTACCGCGCGCCCGCGGGAGCGGCGGTGGTGGCGGTTGCCGACGGCGTCGTGGTGTCCGCCGGGTTCAACGGTGGTGGCGGCCGCGTCGTGCACCTGCGCCACGCAAACGCCTTCGAGAGCAAGTATCTGCATTTGTCATCGATCAGCGTTCGCGCCGGCGCACGGGTGCAGCAGGGCGAGCTGATTGGGCGCGTCGGCTCGAGCGGCCTCGCGACCGGCCCGCATCTCGACTACCGGCTGATGAAGAATGGTGCGTTCATCAACCCGATCACCGCGCACCGCGCGATGCCGCCGGCCGATCCGGTGCCTGCCGGCGAAATGGCAGCGTTCGAGTCGAGCCGCGATCGCGCGATCGCGGCTCTGGCGACGTCGGCCGTGGCCAGCGTCGCTAATCCAAACGCCACCGTGCAATAACGGCGCACTCCAGCGCTGCTTGACCCCAACTCATCGTTAGCGGCGCCCTGTTTTCCGTGTGCATTTCTGCGAAGCGGCGAGGCTGTGCTGTGGCGCAGCTTTAGCAGCGGCGTCTCGCATGACGACGACCTCTACTATCGCGGAACTGCAGAGTGCTGGCGTGAAGCTCGAGGCTGCCGAGGCGGTGGCGATCACCCAGCAACTCATCCAGTCGCTGCGCGGCGCGACGTGTCCGGGCCGGGCTCGAGCCGCCGTACGGCCCGCCCACGGCGGCGACAGTCGTGCTCGGCACAGACGGCTCGGTCACGTGCGCCGGCTGCGGCTCGACGCCTGCGATTTCCGAGATTGCGATCTTCCTCGACTCACTGCTGCCGCCCTGCACGCCGCGAGTGCCCGGCGCGCTGCGCTACACGATCGCGCGTGCGCTGCTCGAGGTCGACGTCGCGCCGTTCGACTCGCTGGACGCGTTCTCCGAGGCGCTCGCGCGGAACGAGCGCGGCGACCGCGCCGACGTGGTTCGCCACCTGGTGCAGCGGTCGGAGGCGCCGTGCGCGATCGCGGCGGTGATGATGGCCGATCGCCGCCGCCCGCGTGCGACCGCGACCGACCTGCGGCGCGCGCTGCGCGAGGCCGACGCGCGGCTCTACGTGCAGCAGCTCCGCACGCCGGCTCCGCCGCCGCCGAGGCCGACGTCGACGAGGAACATGCCCGCCATCGCCGCGTGCCTCGGAGCGGGGATGATGCTGATTGCCGCCGGCGAGGTCATGCAGCGCGGCGAGATGCCGAAGGTCGTCGCCGCCCCGATCGTCGCGCCGGCGGTGCTGCCGGCGACGACGGTTCCGTTGCCGGAACTCACCGAGCAGTCGGCCACATCGCTGGTCGGCACGCTGCCGGCACCGCCGGCTGCGGTGGCGGCGCCCGAAGCGACGCGGCCGGCGCCGCGGGTTCGAGGCACCACGCGCGATCGGAGTGAGTCCGCGTCGACAACCCGCACGACGCGAACCACGGCGAAGATCAAGAAGGCTGGCACGCGGCCCGGCGTGCTCGATCGGCTGAAGCTGCAATGGCTTCGCAAGGCGTTCGTCCTCCGCGCCGACGAGCTGTGATCATCAACTTAGTCAGTCCCCTGGTTGGCACCCGAGCTCGAGCCTCGATTCCCTTTGCCTCTGACGCACGCGCGTGCGTACACTCCACGTCTGGGGTGCGCGCATGTTACGAATGCAGCTTGCTGTCATCGCGGCTTTGTCCTTCGTGCTGCTCCCGGCATCTGCTGCCACCCAGGAGCCGCGCACGACCGCCCGCGACGTCGTGGCGATAACCGCGCGCGTCGAGCGCATCGACGTCTTCTCGCGCTCGCTCATGCTCAAGACCGCCGACAACATCGCGCACACCGTCTACGTCGGGCCAGAGCTCGAGGTATTCCGCGAACTCAAGGTCGGCGACAACGTGCTCGTTCGCGTTGTCGAGTCGGTGATCGTCGAGGCGCGGCCCGGTGCGAAGACAACCGTCATGACGGACACAACCGCCGCCGCGAAGAAGGCGCCTGAGGCCGCCAAGAGCGACGTCCTGCAGCAGCTCAAGGCAGTCGTGACGATCGAGAGCGTCGACCTGGCGACGCAGATGGTCGTCTACAAGGGCGCGGACAACCGGCGCGTGCAGCGTCAGGTCGGCGATCCGCGGTTGATCGAGGGGCTGAAGGCCGGCGATGTCGTCGAGATCACCTACACGCGCGAGCGCGCGATCGGATTGCAGCGGCTGCCCTGAATTCGCGCCGCGAGTGGCTGACTCGCGATGACCTCACCGCATCGAGCCAACGCACCTTGGCGCATCGACAAACGAGGTGAGAGATGCCGGACGCACCAGATCAACGCCTGCTCGAGGCGCTGCTGGACTCCTGGGACCGGAACAACACGATCATGCTCAACCTGCTGCGCGCGCTCCCGGAGGGCGGGCTGGAGGTCAAGGCGATGCCGGGCAGTCCGTCGGTCGCGCAGCAATTCACGCACATCAACCACGAGCGGCTCGTGTCCGTGTTCGAGGAGGCGCCCGAGTTCGCCATCGACGTTCCGGCTGAAGAGTGGATGGTCGAGCGCGACCGCGAGCGCATCGCGCAGATGCTGAACGACAGCGCCAAGGCCGTGCGGGATGCGGTGAAGGGACGGGTGCTGGCGGGCCGCGATATGGACCTGAACTACGACCACCCGCTCCTCTTGCTCCAGCTCCTGCTGTGGCACGAGGGCTACCATCATGGCCAGATCAAGCTGGCGCTCAAGGTGGCGGGTCAGCCGATCAGCAACGACGAGGCCGGGCCGGCCACGTGGGACGTCTGGAGGCGGAAGAGAAAGTAAGCTACTCCGTCGACGCGGCGGCGGATCCTTTCACGATCGCGTGTTTCTTGATGAAAGCCGGATCGATCTCGATCCCTGACCCGGGACCGGTCGGCACCGTGACCACACCATCCTCCGTCTTCAACGTGGAAGTCTTGCATTCGAACGGCACCGCCTGACTCAGCCCTTTGAACTCGTGGTACGGCCCCGCATTCGGAATCGCCGAGACGAAATGAATCATGTAGAGATAGCCCAGCCCGCCGGAAATATGCGGGGTGTGCACTTTCCCCACGGCGGCGGCCATGCGCGCCACCTTCATCGAGCGGATGAATCCGCCGAAGTAATACAGATCGGCCTGCACGATATCCAGCGCGTCATTGGCAATCAGCCAGCGGAAGGCGTGCATGCTGGCCTCCTGTTCTCCGCCGGCGACCGGAATGCTCACGGCATCGGTGACCGCCTTCGTTTCCTCGTACCAATCGAACGGTACCGGCTCCTCGTAGAACGCGAACTTGTACTCCTCGAGCAACCGACCGAACTTGATCCCCTCGGCGACATCGTACGAGCCGTTCGAGTCGGCGTAGCAGACCATCTGGTCGCCGAATTCTTTTCGCACCATCGGAATGAGCTTCTCCGAGCGCCCGGCGGGGTACTCGACATGGCTCATGCGTCCGCCAATCTTGATCTTGAGCGCCTTCGCCTCGGAGTCCACGACCTGCTTCTTGAGGTTCGCCATCACCGCCTCGGCAGTGACATCGCGTTCGCCGTTGGCGCGGTAGACGGCGACCTTGGGGTTGTGGATGTCGCCGAACAACTGCCCCATTGATTTGTTGGCGATGCGGCCGAGCATGTCGAGGATCGCAAACTCGATCGTCGCCAGCGGCACCCACAGCGCCAGGCTCTGCAGCTTGTAGTTGCTCTGGTAGACGTACACCTCTTCGAGCAGCGCTTCCAGATCGCGCGCGTCCTTGCCGAGGAAGAACGGCTGCAGCCGGTTGACCTGAATCGGGTAGAGCGAGCGTTGCTGCGAGTTGTTGGCCACCGAGATGCCGACCGCGCCGTCCTTCGAGCGGACGCGGCAGAGGAAGCTGTCGTCAAGGCGGAGCAACTCGAGCGTGTCGATGACGACTGGGGTCGAGAACAGCTCCCGCTTGAGCACGGGCTGCTTCAGAATCTCGTCGAGCTTCGCGTACCTGGCGTTGGGCGAGGCAGCGGGAGCGGCAGTCGCAGGGGGCGTGGAACACCCGGGAAGCGCGGCACCTGCGCCTCCGACGAGCGCGCTGGCGAGAAACCTGCGGCGGTTGGTCTTCATACGCATGGGAGTAAACCTCGTTGAAGGCTGAGTCGAGTGTCCTTTTTCACCTTCCGGACGGGCACCGTTATACACCGAGCCCGCAGTGAGGCGAGCAATTGAATCGTCGGTTCGTCAACGGTTGGCCCGCTCAGTCGCCGCCTTGTCGCCGGGCCCAGGCAGCGCCGCCTTTGCTCCTCCCTCTGCCTCACCTCTCAAAAGCGCATCGAGGTCAGCGTAGGCGTAAATCGTCGGCGCGCGGTTGATCATCAGGCCGCCGGTGTCGGCCGTCGGGCCATAGTTGCTGTGCAGCTCGCGGCCGAGCATCCGCAGCATCGCCATCTGCTGGCCGCGATGGTGAGCCGTATGAGTGAGGCGGCGCGTCATCACCCAAGCGCGGGAGCGGCGCACGTCGAAGAACGTCGTCTCCTCATCCCACCAGGGGTCGGGCTTCGCCTGCAACGCGGCCAGACGCCTGCCGCTGTCTTCGGCGTAGCGCTTGATGAATTCGAGCCGCTGCTCGGACGATGGCAGCGGCGGCGCGCCGACGTCGATTCCCAGCATCGTCTTGAACCAGAGGTCCTCGCTGACGCATTGATGCACCATCTGCTCGAGCAGGCTGCGCCCGCGCGGGTCGGACGGATGAGGGCGGACCGGAAGGTCGTCGTCTTTGAACTCGCTCCACACGCTGACGACCTTGATCCGTTCGGTGGCGTAGGCGTCGACGAGAAATTCGTAGGGCATCGGCGTCATCGCTTCGAGGCAACGCGTTTCCGGCGAGGCGATCCGACCGCCTTTTTTCGCGGTGCGAGGCTCTTCGCCTTCTTCTTCTTCGCTCGCGATTTCGGCTTCGCCGCCGCGGGCGAGGGCTTCGGCTGCGCGGCCAGGACTTCCGGGAGCTGCGTACGCCTCTCGTAGCCAGTCGGTGATCGGCGGCTCGACCTCGTCGCGATGCCTGATCTTCAGGATGTTCGCGACCTTGCTCTTCGACTTGCGCTCGGCCCGGTGCACCTGCGGCGCCTTCAGCGCGCGTCCGAGAAACACGGCAGACTTCGAGGAAGCTGCGTTTCGGGCGGACGAAGAAATAGCAGACGTCGCGAGAGAACATGATGCAGCTGCCCGAGGCATAGATCCGCTGCTCGCCGAGCTCGACGGCGGTCTCGCGCAGGCGCTCCCAGGCTTCGCGCAATTCCTCCGACAGGTCAGCGGTGAGCGCGTCCTCGGTCGTGGTCCAGCAGTCGTGGTGTTCGCCTTCTTCGATCCACTGCTTGCAGTGGTAGCACTCGCGTCCAGCCATGGCGTCAGGGCTCAGGATCGATCGGCGCGCAGCTCGCGCGCAAGCCACGCCCGCGCCAGCCGCCAGTCGCGCATCACGGTTTGCGGCGATACCTCGAGCAGCGTCCGCGGTCTCCTCGACGCTCAGCCCGCCGAAGAACCGCAGCTCGATCACCCTGGCGCGCCGCGGATCCAGCCGCGCCAGGCTCTCCAAAGCATCGTCGAGCGCGCAGAGCGACGCGGCCGCATCGGAGCCGGCGGCCGGAAGCTCGTCGAGATCGACGGCTGATGAGTGGTCGGCCCGCGCCATCCCGCCGCCGCGCTTGGCCGCGCCGCGTGCGCGCGCGGCATCGACGAGGATCCGCCGCATGATCTGCGCCGACAAGCGCGAAGAAGTGCACGCGGTCGTGCCAGTCGACGTCCTGCGCGTTGACCAGGCGCAGATACGCCTCGTGCACCAGCGCCGTGCTCTGGAGCGTCGCACCGGAACGCTCGGCGCGCATGTGCCGCCGCGCCTGCGCGCGCAGCTGCCCATAGACCAGCGGCATCAGCTGTTCCAGCGCCTGCGCGTCGCCCCGTCGCCACGCCTTCAGCAGGCCCGTGATATCCGCCGAATCCAGCGCCGCCACGCCGCGATTGTAGTTCCGCGTGGTCTCTCGCGCTTACCCGGGCGGGGCACCTCACGAAGTGTGAAACGAGGAGTCCGACGGGACAGGGCAAATGCAGCCCTGAAGGGCTGCGCGACGTTCAGTCTGCCACGCACCACCGCGCCGGGCGTGGCGATGAATGCTTGTCCGGCTTCGGGCCCGCGTGTAACCTGCACACTCAACCCGACAGCATGCGCAATCAGGGAGACGCACGTGGAACTCACTCCCGAGCGGTGGCAACACGTCGCCAGAATCTACGAGCTCGCCGTCGAGCAGGACGCCGCATCGCGCCCGGCGTTCCTGGCCGAGGCTTGTGCGGGCGACGAGGCGCTGCGGCGCGAGGTCGAGTCGCTGCTCTCGCAGGATTCGGCGGTCGTGCTGCTCGATCGCTCGGTGTGGGCGACCGCCGCGCCGCTGCTGCGTGAGGGCGTCGATCTCCCGCCGGGAACCGCCCTGGGCCCCTACCGCATCGACAGCCGGCTCGGCGCCGGCGGTATGGGCGAAGTCTTCCGCGGCACCGATATGCGCCTCAACCGCGCGGTCGCGATCAAAGTACTGCCGCCCGGCGCGCCGCTCGACGAGAACGTGCGCGCGCGCTTCGCACGCGAGGCCCGCGCAGTCGCCGCGCTGACCCACCCGCACATCTGCACCCTCTACGACGTCGGACGCCACGACCAGGTCGACTTCCTGGTGATGGAATGCCTCGAGGGTGAAACGCTCGCCGCACGTCTCGAGAACGGACCTCTGCCGGTGGCAGAGGCCCTGACACACGCGATCGAGATTGCCGGCGCGCTCGAGCACGCGCACGCCCACGGGATCATTCACCGCGATCTGAAACCCGCCAACATCATGCTGACGGCCGGCGGCGCGAAGCTGCTGGATTTCGGTCTGGCGAAATTTCGTGCCGCGGCCGCAAGCCCGGACGCGCATGACGCCGACGGCACGCACCCGGTTGCACGGACGGCCACTCGCTCCAGATCACTCGACGATGACGATCACGTGAAGAGCGACGGCGCGGTTCTGGGCACGCTGCGCTACATGGCGCCCGAACAGCTCGCAGGCGCCGAGGTGGATGCGCGCTGCGATCTCTTCTCGTTTGGCGCGGTCCTCTTCGAGATGCTGACCGGGAGGCGCGCCTTCGACGGCGCCAGCGCCGCCAGCGTCCGCACCGCGATCGTCGAGCACGATCCGCCGCCGGTGTCGTCGCTGCAACCGCTCGTCCCACCCTCGATGGACGAGATCGTGCGCCGCTGTCTCGCGAGAAATCCAGCCGACCGGTGGCCATCTGCCCAGGACGTCGTCCGCGAACTGAAGCACGCATCTGAATCGATGCGCGCCGGCACAGAACAGCCGCAGCCGATACTGAGCCGGACTCGCCTGACCGGCGTCGTGGGCGTGGCGCTTGCCGCCGTCGGCGTTTGGCTGATGGCGGACCAGTTGCAGCGACGGGCAGCAACGCCGGCCGGCCAGATTCGATCGGTCGCCGTCCTGCCGCTCGCCAACCTCTCGGGCGATCCCGAGCAGGAATACTTTGCCGACGGGATGACCGAGCAGCTCATCGCCGACCTCGCCAAGGCCGGCGCGCTGCGCGTCATCGCACGGACATCGGTGATGCACTACAAGGACGCCCGCAAGCCAGTGCCGGCGATCGCGCGCGAGCTGAACGTCGACGCGATCATCGAGGGTTCCGTCGTTCGCGCGAACGACACGGTACGCATCACCGCCACGTTGATTCGCGGCAGCAGCGGTGAGATCGTCTGGACCCAGAGCTTCGAGCGCAGTCCGCGCGATGTGCTGGCGCTGCAAAGCGAAGTGGCGCGCGCGATCGCCCGGAAAGTGGATGTCACGCTGACGCCGCAGGAGCAGGCGCGCCTGGCCGATGCCCCGCAGGTCGATCCCGAGATCCATCGTCAGGTTCTCCTCGGGCGCCACCACACGGCGAAGGCGACCGAGGAAAGCCTGCGGAAGGCGGTGGACTACTTCAACATCGCGATCGAGAAAGATCCCCGGAACGCGTCGGCCTATGCCGGGCTGGCGGAGGCGTACACCGGGCTGTCCGGGTTCTACGTTCACCCGCAGGAGGTGATGCCGAAAGCCAGGCAGGCAGCCGAAACCGCCATCCGACTGGACGATTCGCTGGCCTACGCACACGCGGCGCTCGGGTTCATCCGGCTCGTCTACGAGTGGGACGGCCCCGGCGCTGAGAAAGCGCTGCTCCGCGCGCTCGAACTCAATCCGACGCTGGCGTCGGCGCGCTTGAGTTATGCGGCGTACCTGACCAGCCAGGCGCGACACGACGCGGGCGTGCGCGAAATCCGTCGAGCAGTGGATCTCGATCCGCTCTCGATTCGCACCAACGCGTTCGCCACGCTGTTCCTGCTGTTCTCGCGAAGCTATGACGAAGCGATCGAGCTGGCGAGGCGCGGGCTCGAGTTCGAACCAAACGCCGCGTTCACGCTGGCGTTTCAGGGCATCGCCTACTCCGAGCAAGGGCGCTTTGCCGAGGCCGTCAGCAACCTCGAGCGAGCGGCGACACTCGACAACAGCCCGACGATCCTTTCATTGAAGGCCCATGTGCTCGCGGTTGTCGGCCGGAAGGCGGAAGCGAGAGCGCTGCTGGTTCAGCTCGAAGAGATGATGAAGCAGCGATACTTCTGCCCCTACGAAATCGGCACCGTCTACGTCAGCCTCGGCGACAAGGACACGGCGTACAAATGGTTCCGCAAGGGCACCGCCGAGCGCGCCGACTGCATGGCATGGCTGGGCGTCGAGCCGTGGCTGGATCCGTTCCGCGCCGATCCCCGCTATGCGACCCTCCTGCGCGACATCGGCTTGACGCCGCCCGTGCAGTGACGAGGCGTTGAAGCCCGCGGCCTGGTTCTCCGCTTACCCAGGTGAAAGGAGAACAGGTCATGAAAGCTACGTATCTCGCCTCCAGCCTGATTGCGCTCTCGCTCTTGCTTCCTGCTTCGTCCGGCGTGGTCCGCATCGAGGCCGCGCAGCATGGCGGCGCGCAGCACATGAGCCACTCGGCGTCGACGCTTCCAGGCGCGGTGAGGCGCGCGACGGCGCGCTTCCTCGACGTCGACGACGCGATTGCCGCGGGCTATGTCCAGTTTCAGGGCTGCGTCAGCGGGCAGGACCTCGGCGCGATGGGTGTCCACTACGTGAACCCTGCGCTCTTCGACGATCGGCTCGAGGTCGATCAGCCCGAGGCCCTGGTCTACGAACCGAAGCGAGGCCGCCGGCTCCAGCTCGTCGCGGTCGAATACATCACGCCTGCCGCGGCGTGGCAGGGCAGCCACGACGTCGGCGTGCAGCCGGACTTGAACGGACATCTCTTTCACTTCGCGCCCGGTCCGAACCGCTACGGGCCGGCGGCGTTCTTCGAGCTGCATGTCTGGGCGTGGAAGGACAACCCGCGCGGCACGTTCGCGGATTGGAATCCGGCGGTCTCTTGTGAGGATTGGGAGGGGTAACCGTAGTAACCGTAGGGCGGCCCTTTAGGGCTGCCAAGTACGCAGGCGGGCCTGAAGGCCCGCCCTACGTACGGAACGCCCTACGTGCTGATGGCCCACGCGATCGCTGCGACAACCAGGCCGAGGACCGAGTCGACGACGTAGTGATAGCGGCCAAACACGGCGGCCACGGCGATGCTGGCGGCGAAGACGAGGAACACCGCGCCCGCCGCCGGCATCGTCGATCCGACCGCCAGCGCCGTAGCCATCGCGCCGGCCGTGTGACCGCTCGGCAGCGTGTTGACCTGGATGCTGGCGCGATTGACGATGCCGAGGTTGAGCGATCGAATCAGGAGCCGGCGACGCAGGTCGCTCGGCGCGTCGTCGAGCGCTCGCGGCGGCCGCGTCTGCAGCCAGGGCAGCATCGCGTAGCAGGTGAACTCGGCAAGCAGCACGACGGTCCAGAACCGGCCGACCTGCTCGGGATGCCCTCCCAGCACCAGCGTCAACGCGCCAGCCGGCACGATGATGTAGACGAGCAGGTAGCTCAGCTCGAAATACTCGATGACGGCGCGCGGCGCGTTGCGAAACCAGGCGAGTGCGCCCGTGCGCCCGATGAGAGTTTCGTCCACGGATTGCAGCCAGCGTTCGAGCCGCTCGTCAGGTTCGACGAAAAGGAGCCCCGACAGCCAGTATCCCGCCAGCAGGACAGCCGCCGGCACGGATGACTTCGAGCGCGGGAGGAAGCGGGGTGGGATCAGCAGACGCGAACTCGACGGCAACGGCAATGCTGGCCGCCGCTGCCGCCAGGAGCAGTGGACGACGCGCTCGCGTGAACCGTGGCTGCGTCAGCGAGACGATCGCCAGGTACGCGACGTAACCGACCGCCACCCATTGCCAGTGCACGATCGAAAAGGTGCGAAAAGCCGATGACTCGGCTCAGAAGGATGCCTTACTTCTCGGCCCACCGCACCTCGAGATAGGTGATCGGTCCGTCGAGCTCCTTGTACCAGTGCGGCACGCCCGGCGGCACCAGCACGACGTCGCCCTTGGCGACGTGCTTGCTCACGCCCTCGTTTATGGTCGCCGCCCCTCCGCCGCCGGTCGGGCGGACGATCGTCCCGCCGGTCACGAAGGTGCCCGAGCCGTCGACGATATGGTGCAGTTCGGCAAATCCCTCGTGCGCGACCGCGCCGGCCGGCTTCGTCCGCTTGATCAGGTTGATGCGGTGGCGATCGTCGAGCGAGACGGGCGACGTCAGCATGTCCGGCGTCGCCTGGCCAGCCTTGAGCGCGGCGGCCAGCTCGGCCTGCGACTTGTAGGTCGCCGCCGCCGGCTGCGGCTGGTCGGCGGATGTGAAGAGCGCAAGCATCCCGAAAGCAGCGAGCAACACGGTTTTCATGGCCGCGGAGTATAGCAGGCGGAAATCGTTGCGAGACACTGCCGGCGCGATGCAGAATCAGCCGCCATGACGAACTGGATCGCGCGCGGGCTCATCTTCGCCGTCCTCACCTCGAGCGCCGGCATCGTCGCCACCAATGCGCAGACCAGCGCCGCCGATGCGCACACTGCCGCCGCGAAGGCGGCAGCAGGCACCGAGTTCGCTGGTGTCTTCGAGCGCGTCTGCAGGGAAGCCGTGGCCCCGCCGCAAACCGCCGCGTCGCGAGCCGCGCGCGGCGCCACGCCGCCTCGGCCCGCCGGGCCGCCGCCGCGCGAGAGCTGGCACGCCGAGCCGGCCAAGGTGTTCGACAACCTCTACTTCCTCGGCCAGACCGAGTATTCGGTGTGGGCGATCACGACCTCGGCCGGCGTCATCCTGATCGACTCGATCTTCGACTACTCGGTCGACGATGAGGTGGTCGGCGGGATGAAGAAGCTGGGGCTCGATCCGGCGACGATCAAGTACGTGATCCTCAGCCACGGCCACTCGGATCATTCCGGCGGCGCGAAGTATCTGCAGGACACCTTCAACGCGCGCGTCATCCTCGGCGCCGCCGACTGGGATCTGCTCGACCGCTCGACCGGCACGCGGCCGCGCCGCGATATGGTCGGCACCGATGGGCAGAAGCTGACGCTCGGCGATACGACCGTCACCCTCCACGCGACACCCGGCCACACGCTGGGCACGCTGTCGGTGGTCTTCCCGGTGAAGGACAACGGCACGCCGCACATGGCCGCGACGTGGGGCGGCACCGCGTTCAACTGGATGAACAACCCGGCGCCCTACGTCACGCCGGACAAACCGATCCGCTACTGGTTCGAGACCTACAGCGCCTCGGCGCGCCGGTTCAGGGACGTCACCGCCAAGGCGGGCGTCGACGTCCTCGTCTCCAACCACACCATCTTCGACGGATCGAAGACGAAGATCCCGGCGCTGGAGAAACGCAAGCCGGGCGAGCCGCATCCCTATGTGATCGGCAAGGACGGCGTGCAGCGCTACCTGACCGTCGTCGACGAATGCGCGCAGGCCGGGCTCGCGCGCGCGCAGTAGTCGCCGCCTCGTCACAGGATTGACATGGCCGGCGCCGACAATCACCGCATGAACGCGAACCGTGCCGTCCGTGTGTTGCCTGTCGTGCTCGCGATCGCCGTCGCGTGGCCGTCGCTGCGGGCGCAGCAGGCCGAATCACGGCACGTCGTGATCGTTTCCGTCGACGGGCTGCAGCCGTCGGCGTACACGACGCCTGGGCCGTCGAAGGCGCCGGCGCTTCGCCGCCTTGCGCAGAGCGGCGCGTTCGCCGAAGGCGTCGTCGGGGTCACGCCGACCGTCACCTACCCGTCGCATACGACGATCGTCACCGGCGTGCTGCCGGCGGTGCACGGCATCTACAACAATCGCATCCTCGATCCCGAAAATACGTCGAACGGCTCCTGGTACTGGTACGCGCGCGATATCAAGGTGCCGACGCTCGCCGGTATCCTCAAGACGCGCGGGATGAAGACGGCGGCGGTCAGCTGGCCGGCGACGGTCGGCGCCGACATCGACTACCTCGTACCCGAATTCGGCGGCGTGGCGGCCAACCCGAAATGGCTCGAGCTGATCCGCGCGCTCTCCAGCCCGCGCGGCGTCCTCGAGAACTACGAAGCCCAGGGTTCCGCACTGTCCTGGCCGATGAGCGACCGCGATCGGACGGCGCTTGCGGCGTGGATGTTCCGCACCTATCGCCCGCACCTGCTGATGCTGCACATCTACGATACCGACGACGCGATGCATACCTACGGCCCGGGATCACCCGAGGCGCTGGAGTCGATCGAGGAAGCCGACGCGCGCGTGCAGGAGATCGTCAAGGCGGTAGCCGACGCGGGACTCCAGAGCCGCACCGACATCGTGGTCCTGTCGGATCACGGATTCCTGCCGCTCGCACAGCAGCTGCAGCCGAACAACGCGTTCAAGCGGGAGGGACTGCTCGAGGTGGACGATGCCGGGCGAATACAACGGTGGGATGCCTACTACTACACGGCGGGCGGCGGTGGATTCGTCATCTTGCGAGATCCCGAGGACGCGGCGCTGCGCGACAAGGTTGCCGCCCTTCTCCAGAAGCTGGCTGCCGATCCGGCAAACGGGATCCTGACCGTCTTGAATCGCCAGGAGCTGCAGAAGGCCGGCGCCGATCCGCGCGCCTCGTTCTTCATCGACATGCGCAACGGCTTCTATTCGAGCGGCGGCCACGCGGCGCTGCTCTCGAAGACCTCGGGCAAGGGCGGACACGGGTTCACGCCGGCGCGGCCGGAGCTGCATGCGTCGCTGGTGATGAGCGGACCCGACGTTCCGAAGGCGGGGAGCCTCGGCGTGGTTCGCATGAGCCAGATCGGACCGACGATCGCGTCGTGGTTCCAGGCGAAGCTGTCGCCGCAGGCGGATCAGCCGCTCACGTGGCCGAAGCGATCGGGTTCGGGCCGCTGAGCGCGCATCGCGACTGAGCCGGGCTCGCGACTCGCGGCAGACACGTCGATTCTGGCGCGTACCATATAATTTGAGCGCCATGGCGACGCTCCATCCGTTTCGTGCACTGCGTCCCAACGCGGACAACGCCGCCCGCATCGCCGCCGTTCCCTACGACGTCGTCAGCACCGACGAGGCGCGTGCGCTCGCCGGCGACAACCCGTTGAGCTTTCTGCGCGCGTCGCGCGCCGAGCTCGAGCTGCCCGCGGACGCCGACCCGTACTCAAAGGACGTCTACGATCGCGCGGCGAAGAATTTCGAGGCGCTGCGGAAGAACGCGCTCGTCGTCGAAGACGAGCCGAGCGTCTACTTCTACCGGCTGCGGATGGGCAGCCACGTGCAGACCGGCCTGGCCGCGTGCTTCGCGATCGACGACTACGATCGCGACGTCATCAAGAAGCACGAGCGCACGCGGCGCGACAAGGAAGACGATCGCACGCGCCACATGATCGCGCTCGGTGCCCAAACCGGTCCGGTCTTCCTCACCTATCGTGCGACCAGTGACGTCGATCGGATCGCCGAGCGCGCGGCGGCCGGCCAGCCGATCATCGACTTCACCGCAGCCGATGGCGTGCAGCACACGATCTGGCGTGTCGGCGGCGCCGATCGCGATGCGCTCGTCGAGGCCTTCGGCCGGATCCCCGCCCTGTACATCGCCGACGGCCATCACCGCGCGGCGAGCGCGGCGCGCGCCCGCGACGAGATGCGCCAGAGCGGCGCGAAGGGACAATCGCTCGGCGACGGCGCCGATGCGTCGACCATGCTGGCGGTGGCGTTCCCGCACGACCAGGTGCAGATCCTCCCGTACAACCGGACGGTCAAGGACCTTGGCGGCCTCACGCCGGAACAGTTCATGGCCGCGGTCGGCGAGCGCTTCGAGGTGGCGCCCGGGCCGGCGGCGCCGTCGCGCCGCGGCACGATCGCGATGTACTTCCAGAAGGCGTGGCATTGGCTGCAGCCGCGCCGCGTGCCCGATCCGTCGGACGCGATCGGCTCGCTCGATGTGAGCGTGCTCCAGGAGCGGACTCCTGGCGCCGATCCTGAAGATCGCCGACGTCCGCACGGACAAGCGCATCGATTTTGTCGGCGGCGCACGGGGCACAGGCGCGCTCGAGAAGCTCGTCGACTCGGGGAAGGCGGCGGTGGCCTTCTCGCTCCATCCGGTCAGCGTCGCCGATCTGATGGCCGTGTCCGACGCCGGTGCGATCATGCCGCCGAAGTCCACCTGGTTCGAGCCGAAGCTGCGGGACGGGTTGCTGATTCATGTCATTTAGGTGCGTACGGAGGGCGCCGCTGTAGCGGCGCCTCGAGGCACGGCTGAAGCCGTGCCCGACGCACGAAAAGAAAGCGAGCGCGGGGCGTGAAGGTTCTCGTCGCCGACAAGTTTGAAAAGAGCGGCATCGACGGGCTGAAGGCGGCCGGCTGCGACGTGATCTATCAGCCGGACCTGAAAGACGATGCGCTGACGGCTGCGATCCGCGACGCCGGCGCCGACGTCCTCGTCGTCCGCAGCACCGAGGTGACCGCGCCGATGCTCGAAGCGGGCAGCCTTTCGCTCGTTGTCCGCGCCGGCGCGGGCTACAACACGATCGACGTCGCGACGGCATCGAAGCGTGGCATCTACGTGTCGAATTGTCCCGGGCGCAACGCGATTGCGGTCGCGGAGCTCGCGTTCGCGCTGCTGCTGTCGCTCGACCGCCGCGTTCCCGACAACGTCGCCGAACTGCGCGCCGGGACCTGGAACAAGAAGGAGTATCAGAAGGCGCGCGGCCTCTTCGGGCGGACGCTCGGCCTGCTCGGCTACGGCAACATCGGCCAGGAAATGGCCAGGCGCGCGCACGCGTTCGGGATGCCGATCGTCGTCTGGAGCCGCCGCTTCGCCACCGGCAAGGAGAAGGTCGAAGACGAGCCGATTCCGATGCGGCTCGCGAAATCGCCGGCCGAGGTGGCGGAAAAAAGTGACGTCCTGAGCGTGCACCTCGCCCTGAATTCCGAAACCCGCGGCCTCGTCAACGCCGCCGTCCTCGACAAGCTGAAGCCGGGTTCGTATTTCATCAACACCGCGCGGGGGGAAGTCGTCGACTACGCCGCGCTGGAGAAGGCGGTCCGCGAGCGAGACATCCGGGTCGGGCTCGACGTCTTCGCCGCCGAGCCGACCGGCGGCACCGGCGACTTCACGGATCCGATCGCGGCGCTCAAGAACGTCTACGGCACGCATCACATCGGCGCCTCGACCGACCAGGCGCAGGATGCGATCGCCGCCGAGACCGTCCGGATCATCTCGTCCTACAAGGACACCGGCAAAGTGCCGAACGTCGTCAACCTCGCGAAGAAGACGCCGGCGACACACATGCTCGTCGTCCGGCATCGCGATCGGCCGGGCGTGCTGGCGCACGTCTTCGAGCATCTGCGCAAGAGCGAGATCAACGTGCAGGAAACCGAGAACGTCATCTTCGAAGGAGCACAGGCCGCGGTCGCGCGAATCAACCTCGACGGCGCGCCGGCCGACGCGCTGCTGAAGCAGATCAGCGACGGCAACAGCGACATCCTCGATCTGCACCTGGTCACGATTTAGCCGCGGCGCGCCCGCGAACCGCTGGGGGAACCGACATGCCGACCGTCAATCGCATCTTCAACTTCGCCGCGGGCCCCGCGGTGCTGCCGCTGTCCGTGCTCGAGGAAATCCAGCACGACCTCGTGTCGCTGCCGGGCGTCGGCATGTCGATTCTCGAGATCAGCCACCGCTCCGACACGTTCGAGGCGGTGCTGGCCAAAGCCGAAGCCGACATCCGCACGCTCGGCAACATCCCGTCCAACTACAAGGTGCTGTTCCTGCAGGGCGGCGCGAGCACGCAGTTCTCAATGGTGCCGATGAACCTGCTGACGCCTGGCGCGACGGCCGACTACATCGACTCCGGCTCGTGGGCGGAGAAGGCGATCAAGGAAGCGAAGAAGACCGGCACGGTCAACGTCGCTGCGACGACGAAGGATGAGAACTACTCGCGCGTCCCGAAGCAGGCCGAGCTGAAGCTGACGCCGGGTGCGGCGTACGTGCACATCACGTCGAACAACACGATCGAGGGGACGGAGTACAAGGAGCTGCCGGATGTCGGCGGCGCGCCGCTGGTCAACGACACGTCGTCCGACATGTTCAGCCGGCCGATCGACGTCAGCCGCCATGCGCTGATCTACTCGGGCGCGCAGAAGAACATGGGCCCGGCCGGCGTCACCGTCGTCATCGTCCGCGACGACATGCTCGCAAGGTCGCAGAAATCGCTGCCGACGATGCTGAACTATGCGGTGCATGCGGAGAACGGCTCGATGTACAACACCCCGCCCGTGTTCGCTGTTTATGCGCTCGGGCTGGTGATGAAGTGGCTGATCGGCCAGGGTGGCCTGCCGGCGATCGGCGAGGTGAACGAGCGGAAGGCGGCGAAGCTCTACGCTGAGATCGATCGGACCGGCTTCTACCGCGGCACCGCGCACAAGGACTGCCGGTCGCTGATGAACGTGACCTTCCGGCTGTCGAGCGAGGAGCTCGAGAAGCGGTTCATCAAGGAGTCGACCGCGGCTGGACTGGACGGGCTCAAGGGGCACCGCTCGGTCGGCGGCATGCGGGCGTCGATCTACAACGCCTTCCCTGAGGATGGGGTGGATGCGCTCGTCGCCTTCATGCGCGAGTTCGAGCGCAAGCAGGGGTGAGCGCTCGTAGTGTCCGGCTTCAGCCGCCCTTTCGACGAAACTCAGGGCGGCCCTGAGGCCCTCGAACGGGCCGGATAACGTCGAGTTGTACAGAAGTATGACATTCGCCGTAGAGTGCCTGTGCTAGCGTCGTCGGCTCCAGGCATTTTGCGGAGGATTGCGTGCTTTCTCCCTTTCTTCTCTCGCTCGCCGTCGCGGCCATCCTGATTCAGGTCGCGGTCTTCAGCACCACCATCTACCTGCATCGCTGCGCCACGCACAAAGCGCTGATTGTGCATCCCGCGGTCGAGTGGATGTTCAAGTTCGCGCTGTGGCTCACGACCGGGCAATGCACCAAGGAGTGGGTGGCCGTCCACCGCAAGCACCACGCGTTCACCGACGAGCACGGCGATCCGCACAGTCCGAAGCTCGAGGGCTTCTGGCAGGTGCAGCTCGGCAACGTCTTCTACTACATCCGCGAAATCAAGAAGACCGACGTCGTCGCCCGCTACGCACGCGACATCAAGGACGGGTGGTGGGATAGCCACGTCTTCAATCGCGGCCTTCTCGGACTCTTTGTCGGCACCACCGCGCTATGCCTCGTCGTCGGACCGGTGATCGGCCTCGGTTGGGCGCTGCTCGCGGCCGGCATCCACGCGGTTCTGTACGTGTTCGTGCTGACCTCGTCGATCAACGGGTTGTGCCACCACGTCGGCTACAAGAACTTCGACAACACGGCCACGAACATCCGCGTCCTCGCGCTCATCACCGGCGGCGAGGGGCTCCACAACAACCACCACGGTTATCCCCGCAGCCCGAAATTCAGCTTCCGCGCGAGCGAGATCGATCCGGCGTGGCCGCTGATCAAGCTGCTGATTCTGCTGAAGCTGGCGAAGCCGTACAAGACGATCGAGGAAACGGCGTCGGTCGTCGAGGGCGCCGCTTGAGTAGACGATTGCTGGTTGCTAGTTGCTAGCTGTCAGAGTGGACCTGGTAACTAGCATCCAGCATCGCAACTAGTCGAGCAACTAGTTTGGCGTCGTCGCGCCGCGCCGGCGGCGGCGCCGCCTTCGCTTGCGGCGCGAGCTCGGCGCTCGGTGCTCTTCCGTGGCCTCGGGCGGCGTCTCCGGTGCTTCGCCCGTCTCACCGGTCTCCGCCAGCAGCGCCTTCCAATGCTCGACCAGCTCGGGCGCGTCACCGTGAATTTCCAGCCACGTCAGCGCCTCGCGAAATACGCCGCGGTGCACCAGCGCTCGTTGCGCTCGCGGGCTCGCGGTGACGTCGCGCAGGCGGCGCTGAAGGCCGACGATGAGGCGCAGGCGCTCGATGTCGCGCCGCGCCAGCGGCAGTTCGCCAAGCCGCGGGCCTGGCGGCCTGCGTGGACGTCGATCCGAGCGGCTGCTGTGCACTTCCCCATCGATCGCGGCGTCCGCGCTGGTGTCCTCCGCGCTCGACACGGCTCGTTCCGATGACGCCCCACGCGGCGGATTGAGCGAGATGCCGAGCGGCACGAGCAGCGTGCCGAGCAGGATCCCGTTCGAGAGGGTCTCGGGCGTCGAGTCGAACCGCCGGCGATACGTGTCGAGCGAGGCGAGCGCCTGCCAGAGCGGCTCGGCGGCGCCGTGATGGAGCTCGGCGGAGATCGGCTGCAGCAGGCCGACTTCAGCGAGGCCGCGGAACGCCTTCTCCGAGTATCCGGCGCGCAGAATCTTGTAGTACTCCTCCAGCAGGCGCGGCAGCGAGCTCTTCGCGATCTCGCGCCGGTGCGCGCGAATCGACGCGAGCAGCGCCGGCTCGATCGTGAAGCCGAGGCGCGCGGCGAGCGCGATTGCCCGGATCATCCGCACCGGATCTTCCTTGAGCCGCACGTCGGGATCGCCAATCGATCGGACGACGCCGGCGCGCAGATCGTCGAGGCCGCCGACGTAGTCGATGATCGAGAAGGTGGCGATGTCGTAGAAGAGCGCGTTGATGGTGAAGTCGCGGCGGAACGCGTCTTCCTCCGGCGTGCCGAAGGTGTTGTCGCGGTGGATCAGGTGCTCGCCTTCAGGCGTCGTCGGGTCGGGCGCGGGGACGCCGTCCTGCACGACCTCCTCGCCCGGCGCGACCTGGCGGCGGAAGGTGGCGACCTCGATCACCTTCTGCCCGAACTTCACGTGCGCGAGGCGGAAGCGGCGGCCGATGATCCAGCAATTGCGAAAGAGCTTCTTGACCTGATACGGATGCGCCGAGGTGCCGATGTCGAAATCTTTCGGGTGGCGACCGAGTAAGAGGTCGCGCACGCTGCCGCCGACGAGGTAGGCGATGTATTCGTACTGCCTCAGGCGATAGAGCACCTTCAGCGCGTCGGGATCGATGTCGCGACGGGAGATGGGATGCTCCTCGCGCGGCACGATCCTCGGTTCGACCATCGCCCGGCATTGTACCAAAAGCGTAACAAAATCTAACTAAGCCGTTGATGTCCAACGAGTTAGGGCAGAAATCCGGTTGTGCTACTATCGCCGGATGATGCGCCTCGCAGTCCTCATCCTTGCCGCGGCGGCCAGCGTCAGACCCGCACACGGCGCGGACGACCCCCTGGCGCGCGCCCGTCAGCTCTACAACGAGCGCAATTTTGCCGAGGCGGTGCAGCTCGCCGAGCAGGCGCGGCTGACGTCGGCCCGCGCCGACGCCTCAGACCTGGTGGCGGCGCGTGCCTATCTGGAGCTGTATCGGGAAAGCGCCGCGTCCGACGATCTCACCAACGCGCGCGATCGGCTCCGCCGTCTCGATCCGCAGAAGTTCGGCCCGCGCGAGCGCGCGGAATACGTGGTCGGTCTGGGCGAGACGCTGTTCTTCGACAACGCGTTCGGCGCCGCGGCGACGGTCTTCGACGCGGCGCTGCAGAGCCGCGACGCGTTGACGGGCGAAGCGCGCGAGCGCGTGCTCGACTGGTGGGCAACGGCGATCGACCGGGAGGCGAAGCCGCGATCCGAGATGGAGCGGCAGGGCGTCTACCAGCGGATTCGCAACCGCATGGACGCGGAGCTGGCGACGCATCCGAACAGCTCCGTGGCGGTGTACTGGAACGCGGCGGCGGCGCGATCGCAGGGCGATCATCAGGCCGCCTGGGATGCGGCGCAGGCCGGGTGGGTGCGCGCGCGGCTTGCGAGCGACAAGGGTGATGCGCTGCGGGCCGATCTCGATCGCCTCGTGCTGCGAGCGATTGTCCCCGATCGCGCAAGGGCGACCGCGCAGCCGCCCGATCTGCTGCGAGCGGAATGGGAGCGATTCAAGGAAAGCTGGCGCTAGCGAGCGCGCGCGCAAATCGAGCGCGCCGCCGAATGGGCGCGGTGGGGCGGTAGGGCAGGTGGGCCTGCAGCGCGTGGCGATCGCCACCGCGGGCCGCGCGCGTCAGCTCTTCGCGTCCTTCCAGTTGTCCCCAATCCCGACGTCGACGGTAAGCGGGACCCTGAGCGCCACAGCGGCCTGCATCCGCTCGCGCACGATCTCGGCCATCTCGTCGGCGCGCCCCTTCGGCACTTCGAACAGCAACTCGTCGTGGACGGTGAGGATCATGCGCGCGTCGGGGTGGGGCAGGAGCGCCTCGTGGACCTCGATCATCGCGCGCTTCATGATGTCGGCGGCTGACCCCTGAATCGGCAGGTTGACGGCCACGCGCTCGGCGGCGCCGCGGATCTGGCCGTTGCGGCTGTTCAACTCCGGCACCAGCCGCCGCCGCCCGAACATCGTCTTCACCACGCCGCTGGCTCGCGCTTCCTCGAGCGTTCGGTCGATGAACTCGCGGACGCGCGGGAAGCCGGCGAAGTACGCCTCGATGAACTCCTGCGCCGCCTGCTGCGTGACGCCGATGTCCTTCGACAGCGTGAACGCGCTCTTCCCGTAGAGGAGCGCGTAGTTCACCATCTTCGCGATGCTGCGCAGCGCGTGCGGATCCTTGCCGCTCTCGGTGCCGAAGATCTTCAGCGCCGTCCGCTCGTGGAAGTCGGCCCCTTCCTGGAACGCGGCGATGAGCACCGGATCCTCGGAGAGGTGCGCGAGGACGCGAAACTCGATCTGCGAGTAGTCGGCCGAGATCAGGACGTTTCCCGGGTCGGCGATGAACGCACCGCGGATCTCGCGGCCGAGCGGGGTCTTGATCGGGATGTTCTGCAGGTTCGGATCGCTGCTGCTCAGCCGCCCGGTGGCGGCGACCGCCTGGTTGAAGCAGGTGTGCACGCGCCCGGTCTCAGGGTGAATCAGCTGCGGCAGCGCATCGATGTAGGTGCCCTTCAGCTTCATCAACGCGCGCCACTCGAGGATCTGCCGCGGCAGATCGTGCGTCAGCGCGAGCTCCTCGAGGACCTCGACCGCGGTCGACGGCGCGCGCGACGCGCCAGTGCGCCTGAGCACCGGCAGCTGCAGCTTGTCGAAGAGAATCTCGGCGAGCTGCTTCGGCGAGTTGATGTTGAACTCGCCGCCGGCCATGGTGAAGATCTGCGTCGTCCGCTGCGACAGCTCCTGCTCGACCCTCTGCGACTGCGCTGCCAGCGCCTGGTGATTGATCCGGATGCCGGCACGCTCGACGGCGACCAGCACCGGCACCAGCGGCAGCTCCAGCGTCCGGTACACCTCGCTCAGTGCCTCTTTCGCGAGCAGCTCCTCCACCGCTGGCGCGAGCTGCTCGACGAGATCGGCGCGCTCGCCGGCATAATCGAGCGTCGCCTCGACCGGCAGGTTCGCCAGCGCCAGCGCCTTCGCGCCGCGGCCGCAGACGTCCTCCTCGGTCAACGCCTTGTAACTGGTGTACTCGAGGGCGAGATCCTCGAGCAGATGCTCGGACCTGGTCGCGTCGAGCAGGTAACTGGCGAGCATCGTGTCGGTGTTCAGCCCGCGCAGCGTGACGCCGTGGCGAGCGAGGACGATGGCGTCGAACTTCAGGTCGTGGCCGTCCTTGCCAATCGCCTCGTCCTCGAGGATGGGTCGCAGCGCCTGCAGCGCGTCGGCAAGCGGCATGCTCGAGGTGTCGCCGAGCGCCTGATGCCCGACCGGCACGTAGTCGGCATCGCGCGCCGCGGTCGAAAACGCCAGGCCGACGATCGAACGCGCGCATCGCCGTCGGCCGATCGGGGAGGACACGCAGCCCGAAGCGCCCCGCGGCCCGAAGCCGTGCCGCCAGCTCCTGCACGCCGTCAACCGTGTTGACCACGCGGTAGTTTTTCGCGATGGTGCCGGCTGTGGGCGCGAATTCCTTGGCCAGCGTGCGGAAGCCGAGCTCGTTGAAGATCTGGAAGCTGCGCTCGCGGGAGCCGCCGCGGTAACGCATCGATTCGGCGTCGAACTCGACCGGCACGTCGATCCGGATGCGTGCCAGCTCGCGGCTCTGCCGGGCATTGTCGACGTTCGCCAGCAGCCCTTCGCGGTACCGCTTGTGCTTCACCTCGGCGGCGTGGGCAATCAGGTTTTCGAGCGAGCCGTACTGCACGATCAGCTCGCGCGCGCCTTTCTCGCCGATGCCGGGCACGCCTTTGATGTTGTCGATCGTGTCGCCCATCAGCGCCAGGACGTCGACGACCAGCTCCGGGGGGACGCCGAATTTCTCTTTCACCCCCTCGACGTCGTACCAGGTGCCCTCTTCCTTGGGGTTGTAGACGCGGATCTTGCCGCCGACCAGCTGATAGAAGTCCTTGTCGCCGGTGACGATCGCCACATCGAAGCCGGCCGCCGCCGCCTTCTCCGCCAGCGTCCCGATCACGTCATCGGCTTCGTAGCGTTCGGAAGTGAGGATCGGTACGCCGAGCGCCTCGCACGCGGCGTGGACCATCGGAATCTGCTGCGCGAGCTCGGCCGGCATCGGCGTACGGTTCGCCTTGTAGTCGGCGACGAGGTCGTCGCGGAAGGTGCGGCCGGGGAGATCGAACGATGCAGCGATGAACTCCGGCTTGTGCTCGTTGAGCAGCTTGCGCAGCATGGTGACGAAGATATAGACCGCGTTGGTCGGCGTGCCCTGCGCGTTGCGCAGGAGGCCGCCGTCCGCAGTTCGTACCGGCGCGTGATACGCGCGGTACATCTGCGAGCTGCCGTCAACGAGATAAAGCACAAATTTTTACTATATCATTGCCGTCATGCGGCTTCTCGCGGGCGTGCGATGTCCGAACAGAGAGGCCGCCGAGATCGCAGAGAAGATCCGCCTCTGCGTGCTCTGCGGACTCTCGGTTCTGCTCGTCGAGCACCTTCGCGTGCGGCGGCGCCACCAGCATCTTCCGTCAGTACGAATACGAAGAAGAGGTCTACCTCTCGCTCGACGGCACGGCGACCGTGTACGTGAACTCGTCGCTCGCCGCCTTGAACGCGTTGCGGGGATCGTCGTTCGACGCGGGCCCGACCGCGCGGGTCGATGCGCCGGCGATCCGCGAGTTCTTCAACAGCCCGACGACGCGCGTGACGCGCGTCAGCCAGTCGCGCAGAAACGGCCGCCGCTACGTGCACGTGCGGCTCGATGCCGACGACGTGCGCCGGCTGGGCGAGGTGGCGCCGTTCGCGTGGTCGACGTACGACTTCCGTCGCGACGGCGACGTGTTCACCTACAAGCAGCAGGTTGCGGATTCAGCGACGAAGGGCGACGCGGTCCGCGTCTGGAACGGCCGGGAGATGGTGGCCTTCCGCCTGCACCTGCCGAGCAAGATCCGCTATCACAATACGCGGCCCGAGGTCCGCGGCAACATCCTCGTCTGGGAGCAGTCGCTCGCCGACCGGCTCCGCGGCAAGCCGCTGCAGCTCGAGGCGCGGATGGATCCGCAGTCGATTCTCTACCGGACGCTCTGGCTGTTCGGCATCACCTTCATCGCGGTCGGCATCGGGTTCGTACTGGTGATCTGGTGGATCATGCGGCGGGGGAGATCGACCGGCGAAGCGGGTGATCCGACCGGCGAATCGGGTAATCGGGTAATCGGGTAATTGATTGGCCATTGCGAGCGGCAATCAAATTACCCGATTACCCGATTACCCAATTACCCGATTCACTTCTCCTGTCCGAACACGATGTCGTGAATCTCCGCGGCGCGCTCGAGGGCGGCTTCGATGCTCGGGCAGATGTTGCGCCCGCCGACGTGCTCGTGGAACTCAGCCTGCTCCATCAACGCCGCCGGTTGCGGCAGCGCCCCGCACAGGATCAGCTCCCGCCCGGAGCGGTGGAGCTGGTCGGCGAGATCTTCGAGCGCACGCAGGCCGGTCGCGTCGATCGCGGTCATGTTGCGCAGCCGGACGATGACGATCGGCTCGAGGCTCGTCGATGTCGTCGACGATCTGCGACATCTTGTCGGTGGTGCCGAAGAGAAACGGTCCGTGGATGCGGAAGACGGTGACGTACGGCGGAGATCTGCTTGTCCTGCAGCATGTGAACGCGCCCGGCCTCGACGTAATCCGGCGTCACCTTCGAAACGGTCGTCGTCTGCGACACCTTGCGGATGAACAGCAGCATCGCGAGGATCATGCCGAGCTCGACCGCGAGCGTCAGGTCGGCGAACACGGTCAGCGCGAACGTCAGCAGCCAGACGCTGATGTCCATCTTCGTCAGCTTCAACAGCTCGCGGATCTCGCCCCAGTCGCCGACGTTGTAGGCGACGACCAGCAGGATGCCGGCGAGCGCGGCCAGCGGGATGAAGCGCGCGGCCGGCGCGGCGACGAGCAGCACCAGCGAGCAGCGTCAGCGCGTGAATCATGCCGGCCACCGGCGTTCGCGCGCCCGGAGCGGACGTTCGTGGCGGTCCGCGCGATCGCGCCGGTCGCCGGGCAGCCCGCCGACCAGCGGCGAGGCGATGTTGGCGATCCCCTGCGGCGATCAGCTCGACGTTCGGGTTGTGCCGATCGCCGCTCATGCGGTCGGCGACCACCGCCGACATCAGCGACTCGATCGCGCCGAGCATGGCCACGGTGAGCGCCGGCCTGAAGAGCACGGAGATGAGCTCGGGCCGGAACGCCGGGACGACGAACCGCGGCCAGCCGCCCGGGATGCCGCCGAACTTCGTCCCAATGGTCTCGACCGGAAGGCCCGCCACCGCGACCACCGCGGTCCCGCCGAGCAGCGCCACGATGTAGCCGGGAACGCGGGGCACGAAGCGCCGCCAGACGAGCAGCGTCGCAATCGTCGCCGACGCCGAGGGCGGCGGCAGTCGGCGAATACTGCGCCGGCGTTGCGCGCCAGCGTGACCATGCGCGGCCAGAATTCGCCCGGCACGTCGACTCGTAACCCGAGCAGATCCTTGATCTGCGTGCTCGCGATCAGAACGCCGATGCCGTTGGTGAAGCCGACGACGACCGGCCGCGGGATGAAGTTGACGGCCGCTGCCCATGCCGGTCGCGCCGAGCAGAACCAGCATCACGCCGGCCATCATCGTGCACATGAACAGGCCGTCGAGCCCGTAGGTGCGCGACGATGCCGGACACGACGACGACGAACGCTCCGGTAGGGCCGCCGACCTGGCAGCGCGATCCGCCGAGCGCCGAGATGAGGAAGCCGGCGACGATCGCGCAGTACAAGCCCGACTGCGGCGCGACGCCAGAGGAGATGGCAAACGCCATCGCGAGCGGCAGGGCAACCAGGCCGACTGTGACGCCGGCGAGGAGATCGGCGACCAACGTGTCGCGCGAGTACGTCCTGAGCAGCAGGACCGACTTCGGCAGCCAGAGCTGGTTCACGAACGCAAGGTAGAATACGCGACGTGGGTCTCACCGTCGTCCCAGACGTCCGCCCGTGATCGACAGCCCGGTCAACCTCGAGTTTTCAGTCGACGAGATGCGTGCGATGGCCGACGCGGTCGTCGAGCGCTGCGTCGAGCACATCGCGGCCCTCGATCGCGCAGCCGGCTTGCGGCGACGTCAACGCCGCCGCGCTGTGCCGTGCCATGCGCGAGCCGGCGCCGGAGCAGGCGGCCGCGCTCGGGCCGCTCCTCGATTCGCTGTTCCACGACTGGGTGCCGCGCTCGTTCACGCCGCCGTCGCCTGGCTATCTGGCGTTCATCCCGGGCGGCGGGCTGTATCCGGCCGCGCTCGCCGACTTCATCGCCAACACGACCAACCGCTACACCGGCGTCTGGCAGGCGGCGCCGGCGCTGGTGCAGCTCGAGGCCAACGCGCTCGACTGGCTGCGCGAGTGGATGGACTTTCCGGCGGACGCGCGGGGGCTCTTCACCAGCGGCGGCTCGATGGCGACGTTCAACGCGATCGTGTGCGCGCGCGAACGGCACCTCGGCGCGGAAATCCGCCGCGGCGTCCTCTACACGTCCGATCAGGCGCACCACTCGGTGCTGAAGTCGGCGAAGCTCGCAGGCGTGATGCCGGACCGCGTGCGCGCGATCGAGTCGGACGATCGCTACCGGCTGCGCGTCGATCGCCTGCGTGAGCAGATCGCCGACGACCGCCGCGCCGGCCTGACGCCGTTTGCCGTCGTCTCGAGCGCGGGGACCACGAACACGGGAGCGGTCGATCCGCTCGATGCGATCGCCGATCTGTGCGCGGCCGAAACGATGTGGCACCACATCGACGGCGCCTACGGCGCCTTCTTCTACCTGCTCGAAGACCTGCGCGGCACACTCCGCGGGCTGCCGCGCGCCGACTCGCTGACGCTCGACCCGCACAAAGGGATGTTCCTGCCCTATGGCACCGGGCGCGCTGCTCGTCCGCGACGGCGCGGCGCTGCGCGCGGCGCACGAGGCGACCGCGGCCTACCTGCCGGCGATGCCGCATCCGCAGGACTTCTACGATCCCAGCCAGCATGGTCCTGAGCTGTCGCGCGGCTTCCCGGGCCTGCGCGTCTGGCTGTCGGTGAAGCTGTTCGGCACGGCGGCGTTCCGCGCCGCCCTCGCCGAGAAGCGCGCGCTGACGCTCGACGCCGCGACCCGCGTCGCCGCACTGCCGGGCATCGTCGTCGACGCCGACCCCGAGCTCTCGCTCTTTGCCTTTCACCTCACCTGGCCTGGTGCGTCGAAGGCGGATGAGGACGCGGCGACGCGCGCGCTGATGGAGCAGACAACGGCGCGGGGGCGGGTGATGTTGACCGGATGCTTCGCGCACGGCCGTTATCTCGGACGCGTCTGTGTTCTCAGCTTCCGCACCCATCAGGCGCAGATCGACGCGCTGGTCGAGGATATGGCGGCATCGATCGAGGCGATCCGGAGAGCATGACCGACAACAAACGATCCGATCGCCTGCGGCTGCGCGCGATCGCCTTCGACACGATGCGCGCCCGCGGCCTGGATCCTGATTTTTCGCAGGCCGAGCTCGCCGAGGCGGCAGCCATCGAGCCGCCGCGGACGCCGGAGGAGCCGTCGCGCGACCTGCGCGAGCTTCCCTGGTGCTCGATCGACAACGACGACTCGCGCGATCTCGATCAGCTGTCGGCCAGCGAATCGCTGAAGGGCGATGACGTCAGGCTGTTCGTGGCCATCGCCGACGTCGACGCGGCCGTCCGCAAAGGGTCGACGCTCGATCGCCACGCCGCGGTCAACACGACGTCGGTCTACACGCCCGGCGTCATCTTTCCGATGCTGCCCGAGCGGCTGTCGACCGATCTCACGTCGCTGAACGAAGCCGAGGATCGCCTGGCGGTCGTCACCGAGATGGTTGTCTCGGCCGCCGGCGAGCTGAAGCAGTCGGACGTCTACGGCGCGGTCGTGCGGAACCACGCGAAGCTCGCCTACAACGCGGTTGGCGCCTGGCTGACCGGCGACGGTCCGCTGCCGCCGGCGGCCGCGAAAGTGCGCGGGCTGGACGAACAGCTCCGCATGCAGGACCGCGTGGCGCAGGCGCTGCGCGCGGCGCGCTTCAAGTCGGGCGCGCTCGACTTCGAGACGATCGAGGTCGAGCACGTCTTCGACGGTGAGAAGCTGCGCGACGTGCAGGCCGCAGCGCAAGAACCGCGCGAAGGCCCTGATCGAGAACCTGATGGTCGCGGCCAACGGCGTCACCGCGCGATTTCTCGACGCGCGCGGGTTTCCGTCACTGCGCCGGGTGGTGAAGTCGCCCGAACGCTGGGAGCGGATCCGCAAGCTGGCGGAGGAGATTGGCGACGAGCTTCCGCCCGAAGCCGACTCGGCGGCGCTGGCCGCGCTACTGGCGCGCCGCCGGGCGGCCGACCCGGACACGTTTCCCGATTTTTCCCGCAACATCATCCAGCTGCTCGGCTCGGGCGAATACGTGGTCGATCCGCCCGGCGCGGAGCCGCCGGGGCACTTCGGTCTGGCGGTGCGCGACTACACGCACTCGACGGCGCCGAACCGGCGCTATCCGGATCTCATCACGCAGCGGCTGCTGAAGGCGACGCTGGCGGGGCGGCCGTCGCCCTACGGCCTCGGCGAGCTCGAACAGCTCGCCGAGCACTGCACGCGTCAGGAGGACGCGGCCAACAAGGTCGAACGGCAGGTGCGCAAGGCCGCCGCGGCGCTCATCGTCGAGTCGCGCATCGGCGAGACGTTCCACGGCTTCGTCACCGGCGCGTCGAGCAAGGGGACATGGGTGCGCGTGACCGCGCCGCCGATCGAAGGGAAGCTGCTGCACGGCGACCGCGGCATCGACGTCGGCGACCGTGTGCGGGTGCGGCTCGCGGGCGTCAACGTCGAGCGCGGCTTCATCGATTTCGAACTCGCCTGAGGGGAGATCAGGAGATCGATCTCTTCCACCAGCTGGGAATTTGAACAGGAGGGCAGGAGATCAGGAGGCCTGTCTCTTAGGTTTTTGGCCTACGTAGGGCGGCCCTTCAGGGCCGCCTTTCCGCGAGGCGGCGCTAAAGCGCGGCCCACGTACGAGGAATGCAGAGCTCGCTGAGCACGCAGAGAATTCCTTGGTATTTTTTCTCGGCGAGCTCTGCGATCTCTGCGTTCGATTCCGCGTCTGACAGCTAGCAACCAGCAACTACTCGCGATCCTGCGATGTCGGCGTCGCCGCCCTCGCCGGCGCGTTGGGCGGAACGGCGTTGGCGTTGCCGTTCAAGTAGCGATCGAACCAGTAGACCTGCCAGTTCAGGCTCTCGACCAGGTGCTTCGGCTCGCCGGTGCGCGTGAGGTTGTGGTTTTCGCGCGGGAAGAACACGACCTCGGCCGGCACGCCGAAGTGCCGCAGCGCCCGGAACCACTGCTCGCCCTGCTCGATCGGCACGCGGAAGTCGTTGTCGGAGTGGAGGACCAGCGTCGGCGTCTTGACGTTCTTCACGTACTTGAGCGGCGACGCGTTCCAGTAGAGATCGTGCTTCTCGAAGATGTCGCCGCCGAAGTCGTCCGCGTGCCCGTAGGCGCCGTCGCGCGTGCCGTCGTCGCTGATGAAATTGGAGATGCTGCGGATCGTGACCGCCGCCTTGAAGCGGTTGGTGTGGCTGATGATCCAGTTGGTCAGGTAGCCGCCATAGCTGCCGCCGGTGACGCCGAGGCGAGCCGTGTCGATCCACGGATACTTCGCGAGCGCCGCGTCGACGCCGTTCATGACGTCGACGTAGTCGTTGCCGCCCCAGTTCAGCTCGATGCCGCGCTCGAACTTCTCGCCGTAGCCGGTCGAGCCGCGCGGGTTGGTGAAGAAGACCGCCCAGCCGCGCGACGCGTAGACCTGAAACTCGTGATACCAGTCGTAGCCGTACATCCCGGCCGGGCCGCCGTGGATGCTCAGGATCATCGGATACTTCTTGCCGGCTTCCCAGCCGATCGGCTTCATGAAGAAGCCGTCGACGTCCCAGCCGTCCGCGCCCTTGAACGGCACGCGCTCGACCGGCACCATCGTCAACTGCTTCCAGAGTGCCGTGTTCAGGTGCGTCAGCTGCCTCTCGTTGCGGCCGCCGAGATCCGCGACGTAGAGATCGTCGAGATGGGTCGGGTCGTTGACGGCGTAAGCGAGGCGGTTGGTCTTCTCGTTGATGTCGGCGAAGCGGACGGTGCGCTCGCCGGAAGTCACCGGCGCGACGCGCCGTGCCGCCAGGTCGACGCGATACAGGTGGCTCGTGCCCTTGACGCCGGTCTCGAAGTAGAGGGCGCGCCCGCCGTCCGCCCAGCGCAACGCACCGGGAATCAGGTCGAGGCCGTCAGCCGCCAGCTTCGAGGCTGCGCCGCCGGTGCTGGGGGCCAGCCAGATCTTCGGATGCGCGGTTTCCGGCACCGAGCTGACGAACGCGATTGTCTGGCCGTCGGGCGACCAGCGCGGCGAGTTGTCGCCGGTCGAGTGATCGGAAACTTTCGTCAGCGGCCCGCCGTTCGCATCGATCACCCACACATCGGTGTCGTGGCTCTCGTCGAACGCCTTGCCGCTCCGGTCCGACACGAAGGCGATCTTCCGGCTGTCCGGCGACCACTGCGGATCGCTGTCGTTCCAGTCGTCGCCGGAGGTCAGCTGCGTCGCGCGTCCCGACGCGACCTCGACCACCCAGAGGTGCGCACGCTTGTCGTCGAACCAGCCGCTGTCGTTGAACTTGTAATTGGCGTTCTTGTAATGCCGCACGTCGCTCGGCGACTTCGCCGTATCGCTCGGCCCGCTGCGGCTGACGACGACGAACCGGTTGCCGTCGGGGGACCACTGGAAGCTGGTGACGCCGTTCAGCAGATTGGTCACGCGGCGCGGTTCGCCGCCGCCGAGCGGCAGCAGCCACACCTGCGTGCGCGGCGTGTCCGTCGCCGCGTCGCCTGCCGCCGGGCGCGACGAGAGGAACGCGATCGCCTTGCCGTCCGGGCTCCATCTCGGGCTGTTGGACGACTGCGGCGCCGTCGTCAGCGCCACCGCTTCGCGCGAGCCGTCCGCGGGAACCGACCAGAGCGCGCTGCGCCGGCGGTTCTGCTTCTCGTCGACGGTGGTGACGACAAACGCGATCGTCGAGCCGTCGGGCGAGAAGCGCGGCTCGGACAGCGATTCGAACGCGAAGTAGTCCTCGGCGGTCACGCCGCGGCTCTGGGCACCGAGCGGCGCGAGCCAGAGGAGGGCGACGGCGACCGTCGCAGCAAGGCGGTACCTGTTTCTTCATCTTTGATACACCTAGCACCTAGCAACCAGCAACCAGTAACTACCCCCGACCCCCCGCGCGTCTCTTCTCGGCGCGCGGCGCCGCCACCGGCGCAGCGGCTTTCTTCTTCGTCGAGCTGATCGAATCGAGGCTCTTGCGCAGCGCATCCATCAGGTTGACCACCTTCGGCGGCGCCTCGACTTCGGGCGCCACGACCTCGCGCCCTTCGATCTTCGCGTCGATGATGTCGCGCAGCCCGACCTGATACTCGTCCTTGTACTCCTGCAGGTCGACCTCGCCTTCGAAGGTGCCCATCACCTGGCGCGCCAGCTTTACTTCTTCCGGCTTCACCTTCTCGGGCATGTCCGTGAGCTCGTCAATCGCATCCATGCTGCGGATTTCGTTCGCGTGGCGCAGCGTGTACATCACCAGCCCCTGTTCGCGCGGCTGCACCTTCACCAGGTACTCGCGGCCGTACAGCGCAACCTTGCCGATGCCGGCCTTGCCCTGCATGCCCTCGCGGATGACGGCGAACGCATCGCGCGCCACCGGGCCGTCCGGCGCCAGGTAGTAGGGTCGCTCGAGGTAAATCGGATCGATCGCCGTGTCGTCGGTGAACTTCTCGAGGCTGATGACGCGGGTCGAGTCGACGCGTACCTTCTCGATGTCTTCTTCGTCGACGATGACGTAGCGCCCCTTCTCGAACTCGAACCCCTTGACGATGTCGGTGTTCGGCACCTCGCGCTCGCATTTCGGGCACCAGCGCTTCTGCTGGATGCGCGTCTGACACTCGCCGTGCAGCTGGTTGAAGCTCAGGGTCGCGCCGGCGTCGGTGGCCGGAAACACCTTGATCGGAATGTTGACCAGGCTGATCTTGAGATATCCCTTCCACGTCGGTCGCGCGGGCATGGTGCTCCTCTGGGTCGAGCGCTGCTCGGCCGGTAGATGCCGAACCTGCTCGGCCTCTACTGTTTGATCAGAGAACGTCTGGTCCGTGTTGACCTGAAACTGCCGGAACTTGCCGTAGGTCGCGACTGCCTCGATGTGCGATCGCGTGCTTCATATTGTCGTACCACTCGCGCATCTCGATCGGTACCAGCAGGCCGAGGATCGGCTCCGACTGGTAGCTGACGTCGATCGTCGCCCGCAGCTTGCGGTTCGACACGAGCAGTTCGCTCATCAGGACGCGTCCGGTCGCCGGCTCGATCCAGAACCTGCCCTTCGCCGGCAGATCCTTGTGGCCGTCGGTCTTGATCAGCGTCCCGGCTTCTTTCTCTTCGTAGGCAATCACCCACACCTCGGTCGAGACGCGGAAGGCGCCGTCTCGCGCCGGGTTCTCCGGCTCCGTCCGCGGCCGGCGGTCTTTCGTCTGCTTGAACTTGAAGCGGAAATGGTTCGCCGTCTCCAGGAACAGCAGCGGATAGGTCGGCGTGTTGACGTTCCGCCGGATGTCGCCGATGTTGTAGCGCGAGCTCTCGTCGAGGATGCGGCGAATCTGCGCGTCGGACGACGGCCTCCGTCTGAGAAACAGCTGCGACAGGCGTTCGGTCCGATCGCGGACCGGCTCGCCATCGACGTCGAAGACGTCCCGGAGCGTCATCCAGCGCATCGGCGCCGGCCGGCTTCAGCAGCAACAGATCCGATTTCAGCACGCGGCGCGCCGGCCCGGTGCCAGCGCTCTCGATTTTCGCGGCATAGACCGTCTGCACGTACTGCTCTTCGGCGACGATGCTCGACAGCTGACGATGAAACTCGGCGACATAGGCGGCGGCGCGCGCGAGCACGGCGGCGAGGGGCGGCTCGTCCGCGGCAGCCGGCTGAGCCGCCGCCCACACGGCTGCGGCGACGGCAACCCATTGCGCCAGCATGCGCCTCACTCGCCGACCCGTGGCCAGTTCCACCAGCTCACCCATTTGAAAATTGCCGCGGAAATCAATGGATCGTCCCTCCCCGGCGGGACCGGGGTCAAGCTAGAATCCTCCTCATGAAAAGCCTGCACTCGCCCCGTCTGTTCCTGGCGGCCGCCCTTCTCGCTGCCGGCGCGATCGGCTCGACGATCGCAGCCGAACGTTCGTCGGCGACGATGGCCACCGCCGCGACGAAATTTCTGGCCGGGCTGACCGCTGAACAGCGCCAGCAGGCCACGTTCCCGTTCGAGTCGGAGGAGCGCCTGCGCTGGCACTTCATCCCGACCGAGACGTTCCCGCGCAAGGGGCTGACGGTCAAGGAAATGACCGAACCGCAGCGCAAGCTCGCGCACGACCTGCTCAAGGCCGGCCTGAGCCAGCGCGGCTACCTCACCGCCTCCTCGATCATGGATCTCGAGACGGTGCTCGGCGCGCTCGAAGCCGCCCAGCGCGCCGCCGCGACCGAGCCGCCGCGCAACGCGCCGCTCGTGCGCGACCCGGTGCGCTACTTCTTCTCGGTCTTCGGCACGCCGTCGGCGACCGACACCTGGGGCTGGCGCGTCGAGGGGCACCACGTCTCGCTGCACTTCACCGTCGTGAAGGGGACGATGGTCGCGAACTCACCGTCGTTCTTCGGCTCGAACCCGGCGGAGGTGCGCGAGGGACCGAAGAAGGGGCTGCGACTCCTCGCCGCCGAAGAGGATGCCGCGCGCGCCCTCGTCGACTCGCTCGACGCGACGCAGAAGACGAAGGCGATCTTCGACGCCACCGCGCCGAACGACATGGTCACGATGGCGAACGTCAACATCTCGCCGCTTTCGCCGACCGGCCTCGGCGCGGACGCGATGACGCCGGCGCAGCGCGACCTGCTGATGAAGCTGATCGACGTCTACGCCGGGAAGATGGCGGCCGACATCGCCGCCGAGCGGCTGGAGAAGCTGAAGAAAGCCGGCATCGAGAAGATTGGCTTCGCGTGGGCCGGCGAGACGACGAAGGGGAAGAAGCACTACTACCGGATCCAGGGTCCGACCTTCCTGGTCGAGTACGACAACACCCAGAACGACGGCAACCACATCCACTCGGTGTGGAGAGACTTCAACGGCGACTTCGGGCGCGACCTGTTGCGCGAACACCTCAAATCATTCGCGCACTGAGCCTACCAGAATGCGGGGTTGGACCCGCTTTGTGGGTCCGACCCCTTATCACCCGGCCGGTTGAAGAGATCTCTCCGCAGCAACAATCTGATAGGGGTCGGACCCACAAAACGGGTCCAACCCCGCTTTCAGGGGAAGATGCGCGCGAAGTTGCCGCTGAAGATCTTTTCCCGCACATCCGCGCCAGCGCCGATTTCATTCAGCGCCGCCGACTGCTGCGCGTAGACCTCCTTCACCCACCCCCGCGGGAAGAACGACGAATCCGATCCGAACAGCAACCGATCCGGCCCGAGGACGTCGAGGGCGCGGCGGAAGACGTCGGCGAGCGTCAGGCCGGGGTGGTACTTGATCCAGCCGTTCGAGCTCGAGGTGTCGAAGAGGACATTCGGGCAGAGGTCGGCGACCATCAGCGCCTCGCGAAAGAGGCCGGCGCCGAAGTGCGGGATGATGATCGGCACCTGCGGATAGCGCAGGGCGACCGCGTGCAGATCGAGCGGGTTGCCGTAGCGGATGTCGAACGCGCTTGGCAGCCCGAGCTTCTTGCGCACGCCGACCGACAGGACGCCGCAGTGGACGAACACCGCCGTTCCGGGCTTCGACGCGGCGAGGTCGAACAGCGCCCGCGCCCGTTCATCGTGCACCGGGACGTGATGCATCGCCGGGAACAGGCAGATGGTGCGCAGGCCGCTCTCGAGCGCCGCAGCCGCCTGCGCCACCGCATCGGCGCGCGTCGGATCGACCATGAAGAAGCCGACGAACCGCTGAGGATGCCGCGCGATCGCCGCCGCGACTGACGCCGCGTCGCCCGGCACACTGGCGATCAACGCCGCGCGCGCGACCTGATGGCGATCGAGCTCCGCCGTCCAGCGGTCGGCGAGCGCCTCGGACGTGCCCGGCGCTTCCCATCCCAGTCTCGCCAGCGCGCCGTCACCGCCAAGCGCGCCGAAGAACGGCGTCGAGAAAAAGTGGCAGTGAGCGTCGTTGATTGTGGCGTGCACGTCGTGAGCTTACCCTTCGACTCGCCGCTCGTGCACGGAATGTGCGGCTCGCTCAGGGCAGGCCTTCGACTCGCCGCTCGTGCACGGAATGTGCGGCTCGCTCAGGGCAGGCGCCGCTCCTTGCCCGTCCATCGAGCTGTCGCTTACTATCGGGCGCATGCGCATCGCCTCCGCGTTCCTGTTCGTTGTCCTCCTGTTCATTCCCTCGCACGCCGCCGCGCAGGCGACGGGCGCTATCACCGGAATCGTGACCGACGTCTCGGGCGGCGTCCTGCCCGGCGTGACGATTGACGTCACCAGCCGCGACACCGGTCAGATTCGCTCGGCGGTCACCGGCGCCGACGGCTTCTTTACGATCGCGCTCGTCAACCCCGGCGTCTATCAGGTGAAGGCGACGCTCACCGGATTCCGCACCACCATCCGCGACACGATCACGGTCGTCGTCAACGAAACCGTCCGCGCGGACATGCAGCTGCAGGTCGGCCAGCTCGAAGAGCAGGTGACGGTGCTCGGCCAGTCGCCGCTGGTGGAAACCACCAACGCGACGCTCGGCGTGGTCATCGACCAGCAGAAGGTCGTCGATTTGCCGCTCAACGGCCGCAACTTCACGCAGCTCGGGACGCTGATTCCGGGTGTGGTCGCGCCGCCGGTCGGGCTCGGCGGGCAGGACGGCAACGCCACGCCCGGCGGCTTCGGCAACGCCACCGGCGGCTTCAACGTCAACGGCCAGCGCAACCAGTCGAACAACTTCCTGCTCGACGGCGCGACCAACAACGACTCGTTCAACACCGGCTTCGTGCTGCGCCCGCCGCCGGATGCGATCCAGGAATTCAAGATCCTCACGCACTCCTACGACGCCGAGTACGGCCGCAACGCCGGCTCGGTCGTCAACGTCGTCACCAAGGCCGGCACCAATCGCTGGCACGGGAGCGCGTGGGAGTTCAACCGCGACGACAGCCTGCAGGCGAAGAACTTCTTCGCGACCGCCAAGCCGGAGCTGAAACAGAACCAGTACGGCGGGGCGATCGGCGGCCCGCTGGTCCGCAACCGCGTCTTCACGTTCAGCTACTTCGAGGGGTTCCAGAACAAGCAGGGGGTCACCGACACGCGGACGGTGCTGTCCGAGCCGCAGCGGCGCGGCGACTTCTCCGGCGGCGCCGTCATCCGCGATCCGCTCACCGGCCAGCCGTTTCCCGGCAACGTCATCCCCACCAATCGGATCAGCCCGATCTCGCAGCGGATCCTCGAGCAGTACATCCCGCTGCCGAACTCGACGCTCAACCGCTCGGTGCGCTCGCCGAACGTCGAGGACAACCGGCAGCAGTTCGGCACCCGCGTCGACTACCAGCTCAACCCGAAGCACACGCTGCTCGGCCGCTACATGATCGGCCACACGAAGAACGTCAACCCGCTCGGCGGCTCGAACTTCTCGCCGTCCGGCAACACGGCGGTCGCGACCCTGCAGGACGTGATGGGCTCGGACACCTGGATGATCCGGCCGACGATGATCAACGTCGCGCGCGCGTCGATGAACCGGATCAGCGCGAAGCCGACGGTGACGAGCGGCCTGGACCTGCGCGACCTCGGCTTCCAGATGACGCCGAGCAATGAGACCGCGGCCGGTCTGCCGTTCATCACCCTCACCGGGTTCTTCACCACCGGCGACGCGCAGCAGCCGTTCGCGACCCGGACCAACAACGTATTCGGCGTCACCGACGATCTGACGTGGGTCGCCGGCCGCCACTCGATGAAATTCGGCGGCGAGCTGCGGCGCGATCAGATCAAGGTGTCGTTCATCAACCGGCCGAACGGCGATTTCACCTTCGGCGGCACGCAGTACACCGGCAATCCACTCGCGGATTTCCTGCTCGGTTTCCCGAATCAGTACCGGCAGGCGACCGGCGATCCGAACCTCGACGGCTCGTCATGGGTCTATGCGCTCTACGGCCAGGACGAATATCGCGTCTCTCGCGTGACGTTGAACTACGGCGTCCGCTACGAGGTGAACCAGCCGTTCGCCGAGACGCAGGATCATCTGAACGCGTTCCACCCCGGGCAGCAGTCGACGAAGTTCCCGACCGCGCCGACCGGCCTCGTGTACCCGGGCGATGCCGGCGTGCCGCGGGGCACCTATCCGACCGACAAGAACAACGTTGCGCCGCGGCTCGCGGCGGTGTGGGACGTGCGCGGCGACGGCCGCACGGCGGTGCGCAGCGCGTGGGGGCTGTTCTACGACACGCTGCCGGGGCAGGGCGACTTCTTCCAGAACGGCACGCTGGCGCCGCCGTTCCAGCCGCTGACCGAGGTCAACTTCCCGCTGAACATGACGACCTCGCCGTTCGCGAACCCGCTGGCGGGCGTGACCGGCACGCCCGGCTTCCCGCCAGGGCTGATCTTCATCGGCTGGGGCCCCGACTTCGAGACGCCGGTCGTCCAGCACTACAACATCACGCTGCAGCAGCAGGTGGGCGCGAACTGGGGACTCGAGGCCGGCTACGTCGGCTCACGCGGCAAACACCTGCCGATCTTCATGGAGGTGAACCCGACGATTCCGATCCTGTCGCCGACGCCGGCGGTTGGGCCGCGGATCTTCCCGGCCTACAGCCTGGTGCGGCCGACTTTCTCCGAAGCGGATTCGTGGTACGACTCGCTGCAGACGAGCGCGCGCATGCGTCAGTGGCGCGGGCTGAACCTGCTGGCGTCGTACACGCTGTCGCACGCGGTCGATCACATCTCCGGCCTGAACATCGGCGGCGAGCCGCGGCCGATCCTGCCGGTGACGATCGGCGACGAGGCGTCGATCGACGCCGCGCTCGCGCGCGAGAAGGGCGATGCGCTCTTCGATGCGCGTCACCGCTTCGTCCTCAGCTTCGGCTACGAGCTGCCGCGGCTGACCGATCGCGGCACCGCCACGCGGCTCGTCCTCGGCGGCTGGCAGGCGAACGGGATCATCCAGGGGCAGACCGGGTTCCCGCTGACGGTGATCGAGCCGACCAACGTCTCACTGACCTCGCAGACCAACCGGCCGAACATGACCTGCGATCCGAACGAGAACGCGCCGCACACGACCGCGCAGTGGTTCAACACCTCGTGCTTCCAGCGGCTGACGCTGGCGGCAAACGCCGGCCAGGTCGGCAACGAAGCGCGCAACGCCGTCCGCGGCCCGGGCTACAACCGGACCGACCTGTCGGTCTTCAAGAACTTCGCGGCCGGCAGCCAGCAGGTGCAGCTGCGCATCGAGATCTTCAACCTGTTCAACCAGGAGCGCTTCGGCCAACCGGGCAACACGCTCGGCGCGGCGACTTTCGGCGCGATCACCGCGGCGGAGGATGGCCGGATCATGCAGCTCGGGATCAAGTACACGTTCTGACGGGGCGGGTAGGGCGGGTAGGGCAGGTGGGGCAGGTGGGACCACGAGGGCGGGTGGGGCAGGGGAGGCAGGTAGGGCAGGTGGGGAGACCAGCAATTTCTCCGTATCGTCGGCGTGGGCTGCGGCGCCTTGCCTCAGAGTGCGAGTGTTCCCACGACGTCCCGACTCGTTTCGCCAGCCCGCGTGTGGTCAGCGTGAGGCGCATGATGTTGTCCGGGTGCAGCAAGCCCCCTCGTTGCCCCCACCCGCCCCACGCTGCGCCTACGCGCGCTCCGCGAGCGCCCATGAATAGGCGCGAGTTCTTGACCGCCGACAGTTGGCGCGCTCGTCGCCCGCGCTGCCGGCGATCGTCGTCGAGGACGCGCGCCCCGGGATGCCGTGCGGCGTCGCCACCGGCGACGTCACCGACGGCCAGGCGATCGTCTGGAGCCGATCGGATCGGCCGGCTCGCCTGATCGTCGAGTACTCGACGACTCCTTCGTTCGCCGATCCGCGCCGGGTCGTCGGCCCGGCGGCGCTCGAAGCCACGGACTTCACCGCGCGCGTCGACCTCATGGAGCTGCCGCCCGGGCAGCGCATTTCCTATCGCGCGCAATTTCAGGATCTCACCGATCTGCGGCGCTTCAGCGAGCCGGTGTCGGGAAGCTTCCAGACACCGGCGCGGATTGTCGCGCCGGGTCGCGGCGGACGTGGGGGCACGGCACCAGCGGCGCGCGATGTGTCGTTCGTGTTTTCCGGCGACTGCGTCGGGCAGGGATGGGGCATCGATCTGTCGCGCGGCGGCATGCGGCTCTACGAATCGATGCGGAAGCTGCAGCCCGACGTCTTCATCCACCTCGGCGACACCATCTACGCCGACCAGCCGGTCAAGCCGGAGGTGACGCTCGACGACGGATCGATCTGGCGGAACGTCGTCACCGAAGCGAAGTCGAGGCCGGCGCAGACGCTGGAGGACTTCCGAGGCTGCCATCGCTACAACTTCCAGGACGAGCACATGCGGCGCTTCAACGCCGAGGTGTCGCAGGTGGCGCTCTGGGACGATCACGAGGTGCGCGACAACTGGTGGCCGTCGCAGCGGCTGGCGGCAGACGCCGCCGTCGGACGAGAAGAGCGTCGCGCTCCTGGCCGCGCGCGCCAAGCGCGCCTTCCTCGATTACCTGCCGCTGCGCATCAACCCGATCGAGAGCGAACGGATTTACCGCGCCTGGCGCCACGGTCCGGCGCTCGAGATCTTCGCGCTCGATATGCGCTCGTATCGCGGCGCGAACTCGGCCAACCGGCAGACACGCCAGAGCGAGGAGACCGCGATTCTCGGCGACGCGCAGATCGGATGGCTCGAGCGCGCGCTGGCGGCGTCCACGGCGACGTGGAAGCTGATTGCCTGCGACATGCCGCTGGGTCTGGTGGTGCCCGATGCCGGCGGCCGGTTCGAGGCGGTGGCGAATCGCGACCCCGGCGCGCCGCTCGGCCGCGAGCTCGAGATCGCGCGGGCTGCTGAAGTTCATCAAGGAGCGCGCGATCCGCAACGTCGTCTGGATCACCGCGGACGTGCACTACTGCGCCGCGCACCGCTACTCGCCGAACGGCGCCGGCTTCACCGAGTTCGATCCGTTCTGGGAATTCGTCGGCGGTCCGCTGCACGCCGGCACCTTCGGTCCCAGCGAACTGGATCGCACATTCGGCCCGGACGTGAAGTTCATCGGCATCCCGCCAGGGATGAAGCCGAACCGGCCGCCGAGCGAGCCGTACCAGTTCTTCGGCAGCGGCCGCATCGATCGCGCGGACCGGCGCGCTGACGATGAAGTTGCACAACGTCAACGGCGAGATCTACAGCGTCGAATTGCCGCCCGTGCCAGTAGCCTCCGACATCCAAAGTCCCCTCGGCTTTCCCCCTGACTCGACTTGGGTGGTCGTGGCTGGCTTGCGGCGACAGCCAGAAACGAGCAGAAGGTCAGGAGAGCACGAGGAAGTTCTCTTCGCAGCATGACGTGCAGCGATTCGGCGGGCGCCGCGTAGCGGCGCGTACGGCCGGAGTCGGATCGATACACGAGCCCGCGAACGAAGAACCAGGCTCGTGATCGATCCGATCCGGCCGCAACGTCGGCCTGCGCAGCAGGCCGCCCCGCCGAATCATCGGCGAGGCGAGCCTCTTGATCTTCTTATCTCCTGTTCAGCTCTTACCGCGATCGCGGCGTGACAGAAAGCTCTGCGGGCTCCGCGGGCTCTGCGTTCCCCGTCGTGGGCGCCGTCGCAGCGGGTCAGATTTCCGCGACGATCGCGTCCGCCATTTCTTTCGTCTTCGAGCTGCCGCCCAGGTCCGGCGTGCGCACCTTGCCGCTGGCGACGACGCGCTCGATCGCGCCGAGGATCTTGTCGTGGAGGTTCTTGTGGCCGAGGTGGTCGAGCATCAGCGCGCCGGCCCAGATCGCGCCGATCGGGTTCGCGATCCCCTTGCCGGCGATGTCGGGCGCCGAGCCGTGGATCGGCTCGAACATCGACGGGAACGCCCGCGTCGGGTTGATGTTCGCGCCGGGCGCGATGCCGAGGCTGCCGGAGATCGCCGAGCCGATGTCGGTGAGGATGTCGCCGAACAGGTTCGACGCGACGATCACGTCGAGCGTCTGCGGGTGCGTGACCATCCGCGCCGCCAGCGCGTCGACGTGGTACTTGCGGTAGTCGACCGACGGGAAATCGCGGCGCACGATCTCGGCCACCTCGTCCCACATCACCATCGAGTGCGTCAGCGCGTTCGACTTGGTCGCGCTCGCCAGCATCTTGCGCGGGCGCGCCGCCGCCTGCTCGAAGGCGTAACGGAGGATGCGCTCGATGCCGTGCCGTGTGAAGACGCCGGTCTGCTGCGCGACCTCGTGCGCCGTGCCGCGATGGATTCGTCCGCCGGCGCCGGAGTACTCGCCCTCGGAGTTCTCGCGCACGCACACCATGTCGATGTCCGCCGCGCCGCGGTTCGCCAGCGGCGAGCTGATGCCGGCGAGCAGCCGCATCGGCCGCAGGTTGACGTACTGATCGAACCGCTGGCGGATCGCCAGGATCAGGCCCGCCGAGACGACGTCCGAAACACCCGGCGCGCCGAGGGCGCCGAGATAGATGGCGTCGAATTTCGCCAGCCGCTCGAACCCGTCCTCGTCCAGCATCCGCTGATGTTTGAGGTAGTACTCGCATCCCCACGGCAGCTCTTCGAACGCGATCGAGACCGCTGCCGCCGCCTGCCGCCTTCTGGATCGCGGCCATGCCTGCGGGAATGACTTCTTTGCCGATGCCGTCGCCGGCGATCACGCCGATTGTCTGTTTGTTCGCCATGTCTGCTCATCGGCAGCCCTAAAAGGGCCGCCCTGCGAATGTGTTTGTCGTCGTCTTCGTGAGAGTTGTCTTCGTCGCCTTCGTGGTTACATGCCGGGCGGCGTGAACCGCCCGTCGATCGCGGTCCACCCGCCGTCCGCAAAGAGCACCGTGCCGGTCACGTAGCTCGCCGCGTCCGAGACGAGGAACAGCGTCGGCCCGACCATCTCGTCGGCGCGCGCCCACCGCTTCAGCGCGCTCTTGTTCGCGTAGGCCGCGTACCAGTCCGCGTTCGCCTTGATCGGCGCGGTCAGCGGCGTTTCGACCACGCCCGGCGCGACCGCGTTGACGCGAACGTTGTAGGCCCCGAACTCCGCCGCGCCGGCGCGCACCAGCTGCGCGATCCCCGCCTTGGTCATCGCGTACACCGACTGGCCCGGCTCGACCACCACCGATCGGATCGACGAGAAGAACACGATGCTGCCGCCGCGCTGCGCCGCCATGATACGTCCGGTCGCCTTGAGCACGTTGAACGTGCCCTTCAGGTTGACGGCGACGACGCGATCGAACTCCTCGTTCGTGTAGTCCAGGATCCCTTCCGGACGTTGATGCTCGGCGTGCAGACGAGGATGTCGACCCGGCCGCGCTCGCGCACGATCGTCTCCATCGCGGCGCCGACCGACGCCGTGTCGCCGATGTCGACCGGCGCCGAGCCGGCGCCGGGAATCGCCGCGGCCGGTTGCCGCCGCCGCTGGTTCGTTGGCGTCCAGCACGACCACCGACGCGCCGAGCGCAGCCGCCCCGATGGCCACCGCCTTGCCGATGCCCGATCCGCCGCCGATGATGGCGGCGGTCTTTCCGCTCAGATCAAACAACCCGTTCCGGCTCATGTGCCCTCAGACGCGAGAGGAAAACGACGAGAAACCCGAGCGACGCCGCGGCCAGGCCCGCGAGCGCCGGCGTCATGCCCGCGACGCCGCGTCCGCCCGTCGCCAGGTGCACCGCCGCCATCGTCGCCACGCCGCAGGCGATCGAGGCCAGCGCTTCCGGCGTACCCGCGCGGCCGAGATAGAGGCCGGCGAGAATCGGCACGAACAGCGACACGCCCAGCAGCGCGTAGAAACACGCCGATGACGCCAATGATTGTCGGCGACACGATCGCCAGCGCCACCGCGATGGCGCCGCAGACGACCGCCGCGCCGCGGGTGACCGCGAGCACCCGGCGATCGTCGGCAGCCGGGTTCAGGAAGCGCTTGTACAGATCCTGCGACAGCGACGTCGTCAACATGAACAGCCCGGCGTCGGCCGCGCTGATCTCCGCCGAGAACACCGCCGCGAGCCCGAGGCTGCCGACGAGCGGCGGCACGCCGTGCATCAGCACCATCGGCAGCGCCAGTTCGTGCTGCGGCAGATCGGGAAACCTCGCGCGCGCGACGATGCCGAGCAGCGGCGGCACCGACGCGTAGAGTAAGCAGGCCGAGCGCGTTCATGCCGACGCCGAGCCGCACGGCGCGGTCGTCGCGGGCGCCGTAGATTTTCTGCAGCAGCCCGGGCGAGACGATGAAGGCCGGACCGAGCAGGGCCAGATACATCCAGCCCGAGTCGCCGCTCTGCCAGAAGTTCCAGTAGGTCGCGTCGCCATGCAACGGCGCGCACCGCGTTCCAGCCGCCGATGCCCTGCACCGCGAGCGGCAGCGCGATCGCAAAGCCGCCAAGCTTCACCGCGAGCTGCACCATGTTCACCCACGCCGAGGTCAGGAGGCCGCCGGCCGTGAAGTAGACGATCACCACGCCGCCGCCAATCAGGCATCCCGCATACTTCGGCACGCCGGCGACGACGTTGAGGATCGAGGCGATCGCAATCAGCTGGCCGGCCGGGATCGCCAGCGATCCCATCCAGATCAGCAGCGCGGTGATCGCGCGCACCTCGCGGCCGTAGCGCAGCTCCAGGAAGTCGCCGACGGTCCGCAGGTCGTGGCGCGCCGCAATGGCGCGCATGGCGCGGGCCGATCCACAGCGCGAGCATCAGCGAGCCGATCGCCGCCGACCCGACCCACCACCACGCCGCGATGCCGTCGCGGTAGCCGAGCCCGGTGGCGCCGACCGTCGAGCCGGCGCCGATGTTCGCCGCCAGCATGGTGGAAAAAATCAGCCCCGGTCCGAGCTGCCGTCCGGCGACGAAGAAATCCTTGGTGCCGGAGACACGCCGCCCGATCCACAGGCCGAGGCCGACGAGCAGGGCAGAATAGCCGAGGAGGAGCGCCAGCTGCAGGTTCATCGCGCGGTAGCGGGTGTCGCGCGGGCTACTTCTTCAGATCGCGCGCGGCAGGAATGCCCGCGACGCCGGTGGCCTGGGTTGCCGCGCGGACGATCGCGTCCGCCATCGCTTCGGCCGCGAGCGCGCCGATAAGCGGTGATGTCCGCGTTGCCATCCCACCGGCCGGTGGCGAGCGAGAAGATCGTGTCGCCGTCGCCGTTGGTGTGCGACGGGCTGATCGCACGCGCGTAGCCATCGTCGGCCATCAGCGCCATGCGCGTGACTTGCGCCTTGGTCAGCTTCGCGTTGGTGGCGACGAGGCCGATCGTGGTGTTCTCGCCGGCACGCGGCGCGCTGCGAACGCCGCCGGCGCGCAGGATCGCGCGCGCGTCCGCGAACGTGCCGTCGGGGTTGCGCACGCCGGCGACGACTTTTCCGTTCGCGGGATCGATGATGTCGCCGACCGCGTTGACGGCGACGATGGCCGCGACGACGAGACCGCTCGGGATGCGTGATCGACGCGGTGCCGAGCCCGGCTTTCATCGAGCGTCCCGGTCCGCCGAACTTGCCGACGGTCGCGCCAGCGCCGGCGCCGACCGAACCTTCTTCGCACCGGCCCCGCGGTTGCCGCCTCGGCGGCCTTGTAGCCGCAGTCGGCGGTCGGCCGGATCTTCGGGTTGCCGCCGACGCCGAGGTCGAACAGGATCGCGCCCGGCACAATCGGCACGCGCGACGGCCCCGCGGCCCAGCCGATGTTGTGCTCCTCGAGCCACTTCACGGTGCCGGTCGCCGCCTCGAGGCCGAACGCGCTGCCGCCGGCGAGGACGACGGCGTTGACCTTGTCGACCATGTTGAGCGGATCGAGCAGATCGGTTTCGCGCGTGCCCGGCGCGCCGCCGCGCTGCGAGACGCCGCCGACCGCGTCGCCGTCGACGAGGATCACGGTGCAGCCGGTCGGCCGCTCGGTGAGCGTGTGGTGGCCGACCTTGATGCCCTCGACCGCCGTCAGGCCCGATTTCGCGCGCGGCGGCGGCGTCGTCTGCGCCGCGAAGGGGACCGAGAGGAGGGCCGCGCCGGCGAGCGCCATCAGGAGGCGGTTCATGCGCTTACGATACTGCATCGCCGCGGGGTCAGACAGGGGTCGGACACCCATCCGACCCGCCACACCAGGTGCGCGGGGGTCGGATGCGGTGTCCGACCCCGTTTCAGTTTCTGCGATCGCGGATCGCAGGCAGGTTGGGCAATCCGGTCGCCTGCGTCGCGGCGCGGACGACCGCGGTGGCCATCACGTCGGCGGCCAGCGCGCCGAGCGTGACGAGATCGGGCTCGCCAGGCTTCGTCGCCGGTCGCGACGGCGAACACCGTGTCGCCGTCGACGATGGTGTGAATCGGCCAGATCGCGCGCGCGTAGCCATCGTCGGTCAGCTGCGCGAGATACGCCGCCTGCGCTTTCGTCAGCCGCGCGTTGGTGGCGACGACGCCGATGGTGGAGTTGTCGCCGCCGCTCCGGATCGCGCGCGGCGCGCCGGAGCGCACCAGCACGCGCGCGTCGGCGAAGCCGGCTCCGCCGGCGTGCGCTGACGCCGGCGACGACTCTTGCCGGTCGCCGGATCGATGACATCGCCCAGCGGGTTGGCGACGACCAGCGCGGCGACGATCAGGCCGTCGGGCATCGTGATCGCGGCGCTGCCGACGCCGCTCTTCATCGCGCGCTCCATGCCGGCAAACTTGCCGAGCGTGGCGCCGGCGCCGGCGCCGACGCTGCCTTCGACGACCGGCGCGGCGGTGGCGGCCTGCGCGGCGCGATAGCCGCAGTCGGCGGTCGGGCGCACCCGGCGTCGCCGACGCGCGAGATCGAAGATCGACGCGCCCGGCACGATCGGAATGTGGCGGCCGCCGTAGACGATGCCGATGTTCTTCTCTTCGAGGTAGCGCAGCACGCCGTCGGCGGTCGAGAGGCCGAAGAGGCTGCCGCCGGAGAGCGCGATGCCGAAAATCTGCTGCACCATCTTCGCCGGATCGAGCAGATCGGTATCGCGCGTCGCCGGCGCGGCGCCGCGCACGTCGACGCCGGCGGTGGCGCCGCGCTTCGATCAGCGACGACGGTGCAGCCGGTCGGCCGCTCGGTGAGCGTGTGATGGCCGACCTTGATGCCGGGCACGGCGGTCAGCGTTGCGTTCGCGACCGTGCGAGCCCGGCTGCGCCGCGCCGAGCACGGCCATCGCCGTCGGCGAGCAGCAGCCACGATCGGACGCGGATGCTTCATGATTGCGATATTGTAGACGGCCGTCACCATGGATCCCATCGAGCGAGTGCTGGCAGAGGTCGATCGCGCGGCCGACGAGATCGTCGGGTTCACCGCCGATCTGGTGCGGATTCCGACCATCAACCCGCCGGGCGAGGAGTACGACGCCTGCGCGCATTTCCTCGGCGACGATCTGGCGCGCCGCGCGTTCGAGGTCGAGTACATCGCCGCCGAAGGGCGCGCCGAGCACACCGCGCGGCACCCGCGCGATCAACGTCGTCGGCTCGCGGCGCGGCGGGCCCGGGCCGGTCGTTCACCTGAACGGCCACATCGACGTCGTGCCGGCCGGCGACGGCTGGACGGTCGATCCGTTCGGCGGCCTGGTGCAGCGACGGCAAGATCTACGGCCGCGGCGTCTGCGACATGAAGGCGGGGATCGCCGCGTCGGTCTTCGCGGTCGAAGCGATCGCGCGCGCCGGCGCTGACGCTGCCGGGCACGGTCGAGATCAGCGGCACCGTCGACGAGGAGAGCGGCGGCTTCGCCGGCGTCGCGTATCTCGCGGAGACCGGACGCATCCGCAAGGGCCGCACCGATTTCGTCATCATCCCCGAGCCGCTGAACGTCGATCGCATCTGCGTCGGCCACCGCGGCGTCTACTGGTTCGAGGTGACGGCGCGCGGCCGGATCGGGCACGGCAGCATGCCGTTTCTCGGCGTCAGCGCGATCGACGGGATGGGCCGGCTGCTGCAGGCGGTGCGCGAAGACGTTGATGCCGGCGCTGGCGTCGCGGCGAACCGCTGTGCCGGTCGTGCCCGCCGGCGCGCGGCACGCGACGATCAACATCAACGGGATCGAGGGCGGGCAGCCGGTCGACGGCATCCAGACGCCGTGCATCGCCGATCTGTGCCGCGCGGTGTTCGACCGGCGCTTCCTGATCGAGGAAGGGTTCGACGCGGCGAAGCAGGAAATCGAAGCGCTCGTCGCCCAGGTTGCGGCGCAGAGCGCGCGGACGTCCGCTTCGACCTGCGCGACCTGATGGTCGTGCACCCGACGCGAACGCCCGACGATTCGCCGGTCATCGGCTGCGCTCGAACGGTCGATCCGGCGCGTGCTCGGGAAGCGCGCCGAGCTCATCGCCAGCCCGGGCACCTACGATCACAAGCACGTCGCGCGCATCGCCGGCGTGCCGCACTGCGTGGCGTATGGGCCCGGCGAGCTCGAGCAGGCGCACCAGCCGGACGAGTATTGCCGCATCGACGATCTGGTGAACGCGACCAAGGTGATCGCGCTGGCGACGCTCGACCTGATGGGCGGCGGGAGATAGACTGAAACCGTCATGGAACAGCACGCTCGGCTAAAGCCTTCGCGCTACGCTTCGTCTCGGCTGCAACGCCCTTCGCGACTCCGGACGAATCATCCCGAAGCCTTCGCGCTTCGCGTTCACCTTGAAGGCCTCGCGCTGCGCTTTCATCGTGGCCGCCGCGATCGCGGCCGGCTGCTCGTCGGAACCGACCACCCCTGTCCCGGCGCAGCTGCCGCCATCGACCTCGCAGCACATCGCCATCGGCCAGCTCCCGTCGATCGACATCGACCGCCATCATGCGGTACACGAAAGAGCTGTCCGCGGATCAGTTCGAAGGGCGCGCGCCGGGCAGCAAGGGCGAGGAGCTGACCGTCAATTACCTCGTCGACACGTTCAGGAAGAGCGGCCTGAAACCGGGCAACACCGACGGCACCTACACGCAGAAGGTGCCGCTGGTCGGCATCACCGGCGCGGAGGCGCGGCCGCTGACGATTGCCAAGGACGGCACCAGCGAGACGCTGAAGTGGAAGGACGAGGTCGTGGCGTGGACCAAGCACGTCGCCGACGGCGCCAGCATCGAGGACAGCGAGCTGGTGTTCGCCGGCTACGGCGTCGATCGCGCCCGAGTTCAACTGGAACGACTTCAAGGACGTCGACGTCAAGGGCAAGACGCATCGTCGTGCTCGTCAACGATCCGCAGGTGCCCGATCCGGCCGACGGCTCGAAGCTCGATCCGAAGACGTTCAACGGCGAGGCGATGACCTATTACGGCCGCTGGACCTACAAGTACGAGGAGGGGCGCGAAGCGCGGCGCTGCCGCCGTCCTGATCGTGCACGAGACCGGACCGGCCGGCTACGGGTTCAATGTCGTCCAGGGCAACCTCGGCGAGCGCTTCGATCTGGTGACGCCGGACAAGAACATGGGGCGCGCGGCGATCGAAGGCTGGCTGTCGCTCGACGCGGCGAAGAAGATGTTCGCGATGGCCGGCCAGGACTTCGACGACGTTGAAGCAGCAGGCGATCACGCGCGAGTTCAAGCCGGTCCCGCTGGGGCGTGACCGCGTCGATGGCGATCACGAACATGATGCGCACGCTCGACTCGCGCAACGTGCTGGCGAAGCTCGAAGGCAGCGATCCGCAGCTGAAGAACGAGTACGTCGTCTACGCCGCGCACTGGGATCATCTCGGCGTCGGCGATCCGGTGAACGGCGACAAGATCTACAACGGCGCGCTCGACAACGCCTCGGGCGTCGCGGCGCTGCTCGAGATCGCGCGCGCGTTCACGCAGGTGCAGCCGCCGCCGAAGCGGTCGATTCTCTTCCTGATGGTCACCGCCGAGGAGCAGGGGCTGCTCGGGTCGCAGTACTACTCGGTGACGCCGGTGTATCCGCTGGCGAAGACGCTGGCGAACATCAACATGGACACCATCAACCCGTGGGGCCGCACCAAGGACATCACCGTCATCGGGCTCGGCGCCTCGGATCTCGACGACTACCTGCGCGACGCCGCGGGTGAACAGGGGCGCATGCTGCGGCCGGATCCGGAGCCCGAGAAGGGCTTCTACTACCGGTCCGACCATTTCAACTTTGCCAAGCAGGGCGTGCCGGCGCTCTACGCGGAATCCGGCATCGAATTCGTCGGCAAACCGGCGGAATACGGCAAGCAGAAGCGCGACGAATACACCAACAAGGACTACCATGCGCCTTCGGACGAGGTGAAGCCGGACTGGGACCTGAGCGGCGCGCGCGAGGACGCGCAGCTGCTGCTCGCGGTCGGCTACCGGGTGGCGCAGGCCGACAAGTATCCGGAGTGGAAGCCGGGCAACGAGTTCAAGGCGACGCGCGACGCCTCGCTGAAGGGTGTGGGGACGAGGGACTAGGGATTAGTTCGGAACAGGTAATAGCCACGCCAACGAAGACAACGGACGCGAGCGAGCCCGAGGAAAAGATGTTTCTTCTTCGTGATCTTCGTGTCCTTCGTGTTCTTCGTGGTTACGAAGCGGGGGGATTGATATGGCGACTGAAACGCTGACCACGATGACCGGGGAAGAGATGATCGCGCTGTCGAAGAAGCACACGCTCTTCGAGTGGTCGGCGCAGTCGAAGGTCGATCCGATCCCGGTTGCGCGCTCGAAGGGCATCTACTTCTGGACGCCGGAAGGGAAGCGCTTCATCGACTTCAACAGCCAGCTGATGTGCGTGAACATCGGCCACGGCGACGAGCGCGTCATCCGCGCGATCCAGGCGCAGGCGGAGGTGCTCGCCTACGCCAACCCGTTCATGGCCACCGAGGCGCGCGCGCGGCTCGGCGCCAAGCTCGCCGAGATCACGCCCGGCGACATCGACGTCTTCTTCTTCACCAACGGCGGCGCCGAAGCGAACGAGAACGCCATCAAGCTCGCGCGCGCCGCGACCGGGCGCCACAAGATCCTGGCGCGGTATCGCTCGTATCACGGCGCCACCGCCGGCAGCATGATGCTCACCGGCGATCCGCGCCGCTGGGCCTCGGAGCCGGGCATGCCGGGCGTCGTCCACGTGCTCGATCCGTATCACGGCATCGCCCGCGGCTGGGACTCCGCCGAAGAGTCGCTGGCGATGATCGAGGAAGTGCTGCAGCTCGAAGGGGCGCACAACTTCGCGGCGTTCATCCTCGAGACCGTCACCGGCACCAACGGCATCCTCGTGCCGCCCGACGGCTACCTGCAGGGCGTCCGCGAGCTGTGCACGAAGCACGGCATCCTGATGATCTGCGACGAGGTGATGGCCGGCTTCGGCCGCACCGGCGAGTGGTTCGCGGTCGATCACTGGAAGGTCGTGCCCGACATCATCACCATGGCCAAGGGGCTGACCGCGGCCTACGTCCAGCTCGGCGCCGTCGGCATGCGGCGCGAGGTCGCGGACAAGTTCAAGGACAAGGTGTTCTACGGCGGCCTCACCTACAACAGCCACCCGCTGGCCTGCGCCGCGGCGCTCGCCGCGATCCAGGTCTACGAAGACGATCACCTGATCGAGAACGCGCGCCGGATGGGCGTGCGTGATGAAGGAGCTGCTCGGCGAGCTCGCGCGCAAGCACCCGTCGGTCGGCGCCGCGCGCTCGATCGGCCTCTTCGGCCTCGTCGAGCTGGTGCGCGACAAGGAGAAGAAGGTGCCGCTCGCGCCGTTCAACGGGACGTCCGACGAGATGGCCGCGCTCGGCAAGTTCTTCCGCGAGGAAGGGCTCTACACCTTCGTGCGGTGGAACACCTTCTTCACCAACCCGCCGTTGTGCATCACCGAGGCACAGATGCGCGATGCGTTCGCGATCATCGATCGCGGCCTCGAGATCACCGACCGGGCCGTCAAATAAGAAGCCTGACGTTGCTCTGAGGGTGGCGTGAGCGTCATCGTTTCGCTGCTCGCGCTCGCCTTCCTGATGCTGGTGGCCTACCGCGGCTACAGCGTCATCCTGTTTGCGCCCGTTGCCGCGCTTGGCGCCGTCCTGCTGACGGTGCCCGGCGCGGTGCTTCCCGCCTACAGCGCCCTGTTCATGGAGAGCATGGCGACCTTCATCCGGAACTATTTTCCGGTCTTCATGCTCGGCGCGTTGTTCGGCAAGGTGATCGAGCTGTCCGGGTTCGCCAGGGCTCTCGCGGCTGCCGTCAGCCGCGCCGCCGGCCGGACGCGCGCGATGCTCGGCATCGTCATGATCTGCGCCCTGATGGTCTACGGCGGCGTCTCGGTGTTCGTCGTCGCGTTCGCCGTCTACCCGTTCGCCGCCGAGTTGTTTCGCGCCGCCGATATCCCGAAGCGCCTCATCCCGGCGACGATGGCGCTCGGGTCGTTCACGTTTGCGATGGACGCGTTGCCGGGAAGTCCGCAGATCCAGAACATCATCCCGACGACTTTTTTCGGCACGACGGCGATGGCTGCGCCGCTGCTTGGTCTCGTCGGCGGGTCGCTCATCCTGATCGCCGGGATGTCGTATCTCAACTGGCGCCGCAGCGCGGCCGCGGCGGCGGGCGAAGGATACGGACGCACTCATCTCAACGAGCCGGAACCGGCCGACCCTCGATGGCTGCCATCACCGGCGCTCGCGTTTCTGCCGCTGGCGATCGTCGGCCTGACGAACGTCGCGCTGACGCTGCTGCTGCCGCGGTGGTACGGGGCGACGGTCTCTGTGGCGTTGACGCCGGCAGCGGCGCCAATCACCGTCGAGGTGTCGAGGGTGGTGGCGATCTGGGCGGTCGAAGCGGCGCTCGTGCTCGGCATCGGCTGCGTCGTGATCTTCGCGTGGCAGCCGGTCGCGGCCTCGTTCGTCAAGGGCAGCCAGGCGGCGATCAGCGGGTGCCTGCTGGCGTCGATCAACACGGCGTCGGAATACGGATTCGGGGCGGTGATTGCCGCGCTGCCGGGATTCGCGGCGATTCAGCAGGGACTGCAGGCGATTGCCAACCCGCTCGTGAACGAAGCGGTCACCGTCACCTCGCTCGCCGGCATCACCGGTTCGGCGTCCGGCGGGTTGAGCCTGGCGCTGGCGGCGATGGCCGAACAGTTCAAGGCGGCGGCGCTCGCCGCCGACATTCCGTTCGAGGTCCTGCATCGAGTCGCCGCGATGGCCGCCGGCGGCATGGACACGCTGCCGCACAATGGTGCGATCATCACGCTGCTGGCAATCACCGGCTTGACACATCGCCAGGCATATGGCGACATCTTCGCGATCACCTGCATCAAGACGGTAGCCGTCTTCGCCGTGATCGGGTTCTACCATCTGACCGGGATTGTCTGACCTGAACGAGGAGACTTTCATGGCCTGCACGCGCTCGCTCGTGGTCGTTGCCGTTACGTTGGCGTCGCTCGCCCGGCCCGAGGCGCAGGACAAGGGCGCGTGGTTCGGCACGCCGGTGCCGCCGCCGCTCAGCGACCCGCGCCAGCCGGTGATGAAGTACGACGATGTGTTTGCGCCGGTGCCGTTTCAGGCAGCGCGTCGGCCCGGCCGCTTCGACGAGCTGCTCGACGGCGCGGCGCTGAAACAAGATCAGAAGCGCGTCGTCGGCTTCTCGCTCGAGAGCCTCAACGCCGGCGACAAGGTGTGGGGACGCCGCGCTTCAACGCCGGCCTTCATGCAGACGATCGAGTGGACGGTCAACGAGTTCAAGGCCGCGGGCCTCAAGAACGCGGCAGTCGAAACATTCCCTGTCACCACTGCCATGTGGGCGCCGCAGTCGTGGAAGCTCGAGGTGGTCGGCGATCCGGCGTTCGGCGCCGGCACGACGACGGTGACGCTGCAGTCGGCGTTTCCGCAGCCGGGCGGCGCGACGATCGCCGGCGGCGTGCTGACCGCGCCGGTGATCTTCGTCGGCCGCGCCACCGAGGCCGACCTCGCCGGCCGCGATCTGAAAGGGAAGATCGCGGTCGTGCGCGTGCGGCCGGAGCCGTCGCTCTTCGGATCAGCGGAGCAGGGCGCGGCCGCGAGAGCGGTCGAGCGCGGCGCCGTCGGCGTCATCAACGCGATCGAGGGGCCGGGCAACGCCCTCTACATCGACACGCGCTTCGCCTGCGGCAAGGCGCCGTGCTTCATCGTCGGCGGCCAGGACGGCTGGTTCCTCGAGCAGGTGATCGGCAAGGCCTCGCTCGCCGGCATGCTCGATCGGCTGAAGATTTCGATGCAGCTGTCGTCTGAGGAAAAGACCGGGCTGACTTCTGCGAACGGCATCGCGTTCATCCCCGGCCAGTCCGACAAGCGGATCATCATCAACGCGCACGCGGACGGCTACTTCCAGGCCGGCGACGACAACGCCAGCGGCCTCGCCGTGCTCGTCGGGCTGGCGCGCTACTTCGCGAAGCAGCCGCAGCCGAAGCACACGCTGATGTTCGTCGCCAGCGGCGGCCATCACGGCCCCGGCAATGGTCCGACCGCGCTCGTCGCCGCGCATCCGGAACTGAAAGGCAACACGCTCCTCATCGTCAACCTCGAACACGTCGCCTACCTCGACGTCGTCCGCGGCAAGACGCGGGCGCCGAACAACACCGGCATGACGTGGGAGACGAGCGTGACCGACAGCGCCAAGGCCGTCGGCGTCACCAACGAATCGCCGTTCCTCGTCGACTTGTGGTCCTATGCGCCGCGCTGTTTCGGGGTGGCGACGTACCTGTCCGCCGGCCCGGGCGTCTCGGGCGATTTGGGCGGCTACCGCCCGCTCGGCGTGCCGATGACGCAGATGATCCAGTCGGGGACGTTCTATCACTCGTCGGGTGATGTCTACGAAGCGGTGCCCGCGGAAGGGATGGAGCGCGCGGCGCGGTTCCACGCCTTCCTGATCGAGCAGGCCGACAAGGCGCCGGAAGCGCTGATCACAGCGGGCAAGGGTTCGGCTTACAAGCCATCCACCGATTGCGCGCTGGCGCTCGGAAAGAAGTAGAGGTAGCGCGTTACCGCGCCTGCGGGCTCAGTTGATGCGCTTGAAGTAGTGAGGCGTCGCGTCGCCCGCCGCGTTCTTGACGAAAACGATGACGCCACGATCGCCTGCGCGGCTGGAGACATCCGCGAGCTGCAACGTCTGACGCGTGCCATCCTCGAGCCTGATTGAGATCGTCCTCTCGGCGGGATTGGCGTCCATGATCACTGCCTCGGTTTCGGGTTCTGCTGGCGTGCCATCGACGCTCGGATTGCCGACCATCACGCGAGTGCCTGCCTTGAGGCCGGCCATGATCTCGCTGGCGGCCGCGTCCTCCGCAGCAGTTGAATCTTTACCGGCGCCGAACAACCTGGCGACCCTGCTGAAAATCCCGCGGCCAGCCTCTTTCGTGTCCTTCCTGGATTCCTCGGTCGCAACGGTGCCGGTGACGCCATGAATCGGCGGCGGCTGCTGCTGCTCAGCTCGAGCGCTTGTCGCGGCCGCGAGGCACATCCCGGCCGCCAACGATGCGGCAATCGCATGCGTCAGAACGACGCGCGAACCAGCTAACCTCATGGATCCATATTACTCCTCACGACTGTAACTGAACGCTCGAGGTGGGAGCATGAATCGCAGGCAGTTCATCCACGGCGCGGCAGGTCTGGCCGCTGCGGCATCGCTCGAGCGCGCCGCCGCGCAGGCGCCGCCGCCGTCCCCGGTCAAGACCGTTCGCACGAACGTGCTCGAGATTGGTTATCACGAGAGCGGCGAGGCGGCGGGTTTCCCGGTGATCCTGCTCCACGGGTTTCCAGACGATGCGCATGCCTACGATGGGGTGGCGCCGCTCCTCGCGAAAGCCGGTTACCGCGCGCTTGCCGTCTACTTGCGCGGCTACGGCCCGACACGGTTCCTCGATTCCGCCGCGCCACGCACGGCCGAGCAGGCGGCGATCGGCCAGGACGTGATCGACTTGGCGGACGCGCTGAAGATCGACAGGTTCGCCGTGGCCGGCTTCGACTGGGGAGGCCGAGCGGCGTGCGTCGCGTCGGCGCTCCATCCCGAACGTGTGCGAGCGGCGGTTCTCGTCGGCGGCTACACGATTCAGAACACGGTCACGCCAGCGCGCCCGGCCGCGCCGGAGGCGGTGCGCAGGCTCTGGTATCAGTGGTACTTCAACACCGAAGTAGGTCGCGCCGGGCTCGAACAGAACCGCCGCGGCCTGTGCGAGCTGATGTGGCGCGAGTGGTCGCCGACCTGGCGCTTCACCAGCGACATGTTCAACCTCACGGCGGCGTCATTCGACAATCCTGATTTCGTCGACTGCGTGATTCATTCGTACCGGCATCGAAACTTCAACGCGCCAGGCGAGCCGCGGTTCCTCGAAACCGAACGGAAACTGGCGGAGCGTCCGGCGATTTCAGTCCCCACGATCGCGCTGCACGGCGGCGACGACGGGTTCGGGCGTCCCGCGCCGGAGATCACCGCCGCCGAGCGCGCAACCCTGCCGAAACTCGTCGCCAAGCGCATCGTCGAAGGCGCCGGGCACTTCGTGCCGCACGAGAAGCCGGAAGTCGTCGCCGCGGCACTGTTGGAACTGCTCGACGCGACGAAATAGGGTGACGCATCCGGGAACCGGAGTAGGCTGAAGGGTCCGCCGCTGCGGCAAATTGCCGCCCGAGTTTCGGGAGCGTATTCGCTCGGCGCCGCCTGGAGGTTCACATGTCACAGCCGCTTCTACAGGTCAACTTCACGTTGGGTGTCCCGGCCGCCGACTACGCGCAGATGTGTGCCGGTCTTGCGGACACGTTTGCCGCGGTCCCGGGGCTGCGATGGAAGACGTGGATTCTCAACGAGCAGCAGAACGAGGCCGGCGGGATTTACCTGTTCGAGAGCGAAGCGGCCCTCCAGGACTACCTGAACGGTCCGCTTGCCGCGCAGTTCAAGACCCATCCCGCACTGCTGAACGTCAGCGTGAAGGTGTTCACCGTGATGGAGGACGTCAGCACCATCACCCGCGCCCCGATCGCCGCTGCCGTCTGACGGAAGAGACGCATCTTCGTCCGCAACGCTGATCGCTGCCGCAAGGGGACGCCGAACCGCGCCCTCGCGAAGAACTGCGCGCTGGCGCCTCGACGAATTCCTAATTCTTAATTCTTAATTCTTAATTCTTAATTCCGGTGGCCCAGTCGTAGTGCTCGCCGGCTCGCGTCAGCAGATCGACAACGTCCTCCTCGAGCAGATATCGATCCTTCACCAGTTGCAGGGCCGCGGCTGCGATTCTGCCGACGTATTCGTCGCGGCCCTTGTAACGCTCCTCGATTGACGGCCGCGGATCGCCGGTCCGCTCGCGGTCCGCTTTCGTGCGGGCAAACGGGATGTACGACCCGATCTCACCAGCCAGCCGGTCCGGCGCGCCGGTGGATTTGTCGCGATAGTTCCAGCCCGCATACGTGGCGAGCGGCACCGCGATATCGGGAAGGCGGATGCCGCCGCGTGCGTTGCCGTCGGCATCGACCGCCGGCACGCTGACCGTGAACGGCTTGCCGATCTCCGGCGGCTCGACGCTGACGATGCCCTTGTTCCAGTCCGGCCCGAAGTTCAAGTGGAACGCGCGCAGCGGCTGCTGCGGCAGCGTGTAGCCCGGCACCGCCGGCCAGCCGGCATGCGCGGGCGAGGTGAGCGTGCCGTTGTCGATGCGCGGGTAGACGCTCGGCGGCGGCGCCACGTCCTCGACCACCCAGCGATCGAGCGCGCGGAACAGCGCGCGCACGGCGGCCGAGTAGTTCAGCGGGTTGAGCGCCGCGCGGCCGACCTGTCCGCCGCCTTTGTTGCTCGCCGGCGGAAACGGTCCCGGGCCATGAGGCGCCGACGCGATCGTGTAAACGCGCGTCGTCGCCGGCAGGTCAGCGTCTTTCATGCCGGCAGCGTCGGTGTGCACGAGCGAGCCGGCGCGGTTGTAGTACTCGGAGTTGGTGAGCAGGTGAAACATCTTCGGCACCGTGCCGCTGCGCTCCGCGCGCGCGAGCAGGCTGTCGGTCGTGCCGGTGACCGGATCGGTCGATGGCCCATCGGTGAAGGGAAAGAGATCGACGGGAAACAGGATGTTGAAATGCTGCAGCGCGTCGCGCGACGCCTGGCCGAAGCGGTGGTTGAACGATCCGCGGCCCGAGCCGCCGACCTGATCGAACACGCCGTCGAACACGCGGCGCCCCTGCTCGTCCTGGTTGAAGCCTTCGTAGAGGAAGTGGCGGAGGAACCGGCCGCTCTGTGACACGCCCCAGCCAATCGCGAAACGCAGTCCCGGCATCGGGTTCTCGCTCGACGTGTCGTTCTTCATGAAGCTGACGAGATCACGCACCCCGGCGAGGCCACAGCCCAGCACCTTCGGGTCGGCGGTGCGGTAAACGACGTCGTAGATGCGACCGGGTTCGAACCCGCCGTCGAGGGCGACGGTGCCGCCGTCAACGAAGCGCCAGCGCGATCGCGGGATCACCTCGCCCTTCGCGGTCGGGTCGTCGCGCACCGTCATCACGTTGTCGGCGGCGTTGGGATCGAGCACTGGATACGCCTGGTGGTTGCGGTCGGCCACCGATGCGGTGTCGGCGCGCTCGGTGAGGATGAAGTTGCCGCGCATGATGCCGGTGATGCGTTGGCCGTTCTCGGTAGCGATTGGCATCTGCATCCGCATGGTGCCGGGGCGTTCGGGCACGTCCCACTGCCATCCCATCCAGAGCAGGGTGAAGCCCTGGCGCATCAGCGCGCCGTCGCCGAACTCGGCTTCGGTTGTCGGATCGGGGGAGCCGGTGGCCTTCTGAAAAGTGGTCAGGATCGCCTTGCCGCCGCGGTTGCCGACTTCGTAGAAGAGGCGGCCGTTGCCGCGGCGCGGGTCGACCGGTTTCAGCAGGTAGAAGTCGGCGCTCGATTCGACTTCGCCGCGCGCGTTTCGCGGCGCCAGCTTCAGGTCGATGATGATGCCATTGGCGGGAAGCGAAGGGTCGAGGCCGAAGTCGACCTTGCCGACCAGCTTCTCGTAGGGTCCCGCGGCGCCGAAGGGGCGGCCGTTCAGCACCGGTTCGCGGCGCTCGATGCGGAGGCGGACGACGCGTGCCTCGGCGAGCGATGCGGTGAGGACGAGCGCTAGGGTCGCGACGAGGACTCTCATATCGGCACCTTTCACTGTCACGCTGCAATCGCGCCCACGACGGGGGAACGCAGAGCCCGCTGAGCCCGCAGAGAAGAACACGCAGAGACGACAGTGCGGAGACTGCGCGACGGCCCGCGAAGCGGGCCTACGAAACGACAAGCGTCTCACAAACACAAACCGCAGGACGAATTGGTTCGCGTTTCGCGTGTCCGGCCGCCTCGCGCTCGGCTCGCTCGCTGCTTCGTCTCTGCGTCGATTTCGTTCTCACTGCGTTGGCGGCCGCCGCCGCGGCTTCGGCCTGGCGTCGGCGTTGGCGAGTCCCAGCTCGCCTGGTGTACCAGCGTCGCGATCTTTTCCATCTTCACGTAGTTGATCTTCTCGGGCCGGTCGTACTGCGTGTGGTAGTCAGGGTGGGCTACGGCCTCTCATGCGAGTTGTTAACAAGAGAAAGACAACAGATCTGCGGGTTCAGCGGGCTCTGCGTTGACCGTCGTGGTCGCGATTGCAGCGTGACAGTGACGGCTGCCGGCCCAACACTCTGCTTACTTCAGCCGAAGGTCGCTCTCACCCTTTTCGAGCGGGCGAGGTAGGCGATCCAGGCGCCGTGGTAGGCGAGCGACGCGATCACATAGAACGTCGTGTCGCCGGGCATGCGATTGCTTGGGAAAAACGGCGTCGTGTAGACGAAGACGTCGAGGGCTGCCGACGCGAGGAGCGCGATGCGCGCCAATTCAACCGCGCCCGGCCGCACGTTCTGCAGCATCCGGCCGGCGGCGACGCCGAACGCCACCACCGCCAGGCGCATCAGCAGAACGATCGCGACCGGCGCGCCGCGCAGGAAGAGCGCGTTCATCACGTTCGACGCCGTGACGGCGAGGCTGAGCGGATGAAGAACGATCAGCAGCCGGCACAATACCAGCAGCCAGCCGCCCACGCGTCGCGGCGCGTCCTGTTGACTCGTCTCCGCCATCGGGCACTACAGTACCCGAACGGTCGGGTGAATCCGGCGGCGAGGGTTTAACGCCGTTTCAACTATGCTCGGCCTCTCGTAGCGCAGCCCTTTTAAGGCCTGCGAATGGCCGCTGGCAGCTCTCCACCGCAACGCGGCTGCCGCGTTGGGGACCCCGGTCCTGAAGGGTGCGCTACGACAATGTTGAACGCACTCTCAGGTCGGATGGGTCCACAGGTTGTGACGAGATGATTCTTTATTTGGTCCATCACGGCGACGCGGTGGGGCCGGACGTCGATCCACGGCGGCCGCTATCCAGCGAGGGGAAGGCCGAGGTCGAGCGCTTGGCGGCTCGCGCCGCCGCGCTCGGGGCGAAGCCGGCCGTCGTCTGGCACAGCGGCAAGCTGCGTGCGAAGCAGACGGCTGAGGCGTTCTGGCGTGCGTGCAACGCCCTCGCTGAGTTCTCGGCAACCAAGGATCTGCAGCCAGACGATCCACCGCAATGGATGCGCGATCGGCTGAGGATGGAAGCGCGCGACATCCTCCTCGCCGGCCACTTTCCATATCTGCCGCGGTTGCTCGCGCTGCTCATCACGGGCGGCGAAGCAGGCGTGACGTTTCCGCAACACGGAGTTGTGGCGCTCGAAACGCGGGACGATGGGGAAACGTGGCAGGAGAAGTGGAGACTCTGACGGAAGACGCGCAGGCGAATCACGACGTCACGCGATGTCGCGACGAAGGCCGGAGGTCAGAAGTTGGAAGACATGCGCTTCCAACTCCCGACTCCGCCTGGTGATCTCACCGGAACACGACGCCGACTGACGCGCGCCAGAAACGCAGTGCGCGGAGGTTGTCGCCGGTGTCAAAGCCGAGATCCTGCTCGTTGAAGCCGCGCATGTAGCGCAGGTCGCCGCGGACGCCAATGTGATCCGCGAAGTAGCCCATCACGCCGCCGCCCAGGTTCCAGCCGAGGCCGTTGTCCGACGAGGACACATTGCCGAGCGTGCCGCCATCAATCTGCGTCCGCAGCAGGCCAAGGCCGCCGGTGAAGTACGGCCGGATGCCCGCGCCCTTCTGCCCACCAATCGGGATACCGATGATCACGTTGCCCATCAGGTTCATGACGGTGTTGCTGCCGAACAGCGTCTTGTCGCCGAAGAAGCTCGGGCTATAGCCGAAGTCCACTTCGCCGCCAATGATGCCCGCGCCCATGCCGCCGGCGGTGATGCCGAAGGTCGTCTGCCCGTTCTCGAGCTCAGAAGTGCTGACGCCGTTGCTGACGCCGTCGCCGCCGCCGAACGCCGAACCGATCCAAGGTGAGACGAATCCGTCTGCCCGTGCCTGCATTGGCGCCATTACGAGCGCCGCCGCCCCGGCCACGATCAGTGTCTTGAGACCACGATGCATTGCATATTCCTCCCGGCGAATTAGGGCTGCAAGCAACGTGCCCCGTCAGGGATTAATGCAACGATTACGCGAGATCGAACACCAGAGTCTCGCTAACGGACGTGCTCGATAGCTCCAGAGCCAGCTCATCGGACACAGAAGCGCCGTCGCCCGCCGACAGCTCGACCTCGTTCACCTGCACCGCGCCGCTGACCACCTGAACCCACGCGTGCCGGCCGGGCTCGAGCGCGATCACCGTGCGCTCGCGCGTCTTCAGCACGCTCGAAAAGATCGCCACGTCCTGATGCACCTTCACCGAACCGTCGCGCCCATCGTCGGACGCGAGCAGCGTGAGCGCGGCGCGGCGCGCGGCGAGTGGATATGCGCGCTGCTGGTAGTTGGGCCGCAGCCGCGTCCGCGCCGGCGCGATCCACATCTGGATGACGTGCAGCGGTTCAGCCGTCGATGCGTTCGTCTCGGTGTGGAGAACGCCGGTTCCCGCGCTCACGCGCTGCAGCCCGCCGGACATGATCACGACGTCCGAGCCGAGGCTGTCCTGGTGGTGCAGCGCGCCGCTGAGCACGTAGGTGACGAGCTCGAGATCGCGGCGCGGATGCGATCCATAACCGCGCCCGGGCGCGAGCCGATCCTCGTTGAGTACCCGCAGCGCGCGGAAGCCCATGTAGCGCGGATCGATGTGCTCCTCGAAGGTGAAGGAATGGCGGCTGTCGAGCCAGCCGATCCGGGTCCGCATTCGCTCGCGGGCAGGACGAACGGTAATCAATCGAGCAACGTACGTCCGAACAGCGGCTCGTTGCCGCGTGAGGCGCCGCTCGACGTGAGAGTGCCGGAAGACGGCGCCTCCCCGGGGAGGCGCCTCACTTCGTCCATGCGCCGACTGGATCAGCGCTGGTGGGTCTTGGAGTAATCGATCGCGAACTGTTTCAGCGCCGGGCTGGTCAAGCCGAGGGCCGCGGCTTCGGTGTAGGCGCGGTCGGCGTCCCAGTGGTCGACGGCGAGGCGCTTGATCATCCACATCGCACCGGCGCGGTTGCCGGCGGCGCAATGAATGTACGCCGGCTGGTTGCCGGGAGCGGTGACGGTGTCGAGGAACTTGTCGGCGACGGCGGGGTCGGGCGCCTGGCCGCTGAACGGGATGCTGTAGAAGTTGATGCCGGCGGTCTTGGCGGCCGCCGCTTCGGCCTCGATGTTGGCGCCGGCCTCGTTCGGGAGCCGGAGGTTGATGATCGACTTGAAGCCCATCTTCTTGATCTCGGGCACGGCCTCGGGCGTCGTCGCGCCGCCGCAGGCGACGGTGGTTTCGAGCTTGGCGAAGTTGCTGGCGCCCGGGACGGTCGGTTTCGTGACCTGCTGCGCGCCCGCGGGCTGGGCGGCGCACATCGCGATGACGAGAAACGCAAACGGCAGAATCATGCGCATCGGGTGTACTCCTTCAGGAAAAGGCGACCCTCATCTTGCTATGAAACGCTGCGATTCCGCCACAAGCTCGGGGCAGGCACAAAAAAGCAGGTGGGGAGGCCCACCTGCTTTGATGTCGCTGCCAGGAACCGCGCTCGGCGGCTCGTGTCCTATTCTTCTTTGGTCACGGTGGCGGGCGACAGCAGCCGCACCGTCATCGGCGTCCCGGCCGGAAGCGTCGCCGCGCTCCGATCGCCGGCCATCACCGCCGCGGTGCCGGCGCCGGCGCCGGCGGTGCTGCCGATCACCGCGCCCTTGGCGCCGCCGAGGATCGCGCCGAGGATCGCGCCGCCGACCGCCGCGCCGCCTACCTTCGCGGCGGTGTTGTTGCCCGGCGCGTCACCGTCGCGGTAAATCGTCTCGGTCGAGATCGGCACGCGCGTTCCGTCTGCGAGCACCAGGGTGTGGAAGCGGATGCCGAGGCGCGCGCGCTCCTTGAACTTGCCGCCGCGCTCGACCTGCATCACCGACCCGAGCGCCCGCGCGCCGGCGGGAATCGCGACGCGGTCGCCAACTTTGACGTCACGGGTGACGCGCGCTTCGACCCGATCTTCGACCCGGGCGTTCTCGCTGGAGATCCGATTCTCGGTCTGGAGGCCGATCACCGAGTCGGCGGTGACGACGAGCTCCTCGAACGTCTTCTGCGGCGGCTCGATCGGGCGCGGCGGCTCCTGCACCGTCCGCTCCTCAGGATGAGCTATCGGTGTTTCGGCCGGGATCGGCGGCTGCGGCGCTGCGGGCGGCTGCGAACCGCGCTGCTCGGCCAGCTGCTCGTCAACGGCGGCGGCTGTTCCTGACGGGCGACGTTGTCGGAAGGCGTGCGCGACGGGGCCGGCCGGCGATTGCTGGCGCGGGGCGCCGTCCGCTCGGGCTCGGCGTTGCGGCTGGCCGTTGCCTTCGGCGCCGGGGGTGCTGCGGGCGCAGGGGCGCTCTGCGGTCGGTCGCCGACAACGGCCTCGGTCTCCTGCACGGCGGGCGTCGGGGGCGGCGCCTCGGCCGTCAGCGCCGGTGCGGGTGCGGGCGCCGGGGCCACCATCTCCGCGGACGCGGGTGCGGGCACCACGTTCTGCCGCGTGGCGAGATAGCCACCGCCAGCCGCAGCCCCGATGCAGGCGACGGCGAGGGCGGCAAACGCGAGGCGATTCGAAAGCATGTCAGAAACTCCTTGGACTCGACTTCCGAGAGGCAATCGGCGTACCGGGCATGCGCCGGTGACGGCCTCCGTAAGTCCACGGAAAAGGGCAGCTTACCAGAATTGCCGCGGTGCGTGACTGTCCCATCCGAATGAACGATGTCCTAGGGCGAGAGCAGTCCGAGATGTAAAATGCGCCCATGGTTCCGGCCCTTTTTCGTGGCGAGCGCGTTGCAATGGTGTGCACCATGCGCGCAATTCTCAAGAAGTCTGTCCTCGCGGGGGCCCTCGCCCTCGGCGTCCTGATGCCGGCTGCGGCTTCCGCGGTCACGCTGGATGAGATTCTCAGCCTCTCGCGCGCCGGCGTCACCGACGCCATCATCCTGGCGCTCATCGATCGCGACAAGACGGTCTTCGCCATCGAGCCGGATCAAATCATCAAGCTCCGGCGCGACGGCCTGAGCGAGGCGGTGGTTCTCGCGATGCTGAAGAGCGGCCGCGACGAGGGTGATCAGGCGGCGCGCGCTGACGCGGCCGCGAACTCGGCCTGGATCATGGCGCAGATGCCGACCGAACCGCTGCTCGTCGTCACCGGCCACGGGCCCGAGCGGCCGAACGTGGCGCATCCAGACGGCTTCTACTCCGGGCCGCCGTCCTACTTCCCGTCGTTCGGCGCGTCGCGCCGCTTCTACGGCCCGCGTTCGTACGGCAACTCGAAGTACGACGTGCCGCGGCAGATGTGCGTCGCGCAGCTGAACACGGCGCGGTCGACCAAGCCGCTGTCCTACATCACCGAGTGCCCCGAGGTGATGCAGCCGCGGCGCCTGCGCTGATCCGCATTCGACCAATTGCGACGGTAGAATCCCTTCTACATGTAGTGTCCGCCTTCAGGCGGACCGTCACGGTCCGGCTCGCGCCGGGCATTACCGACGACGGTCCGGCTGAAGCCGGACGTTACGAACGACATGGCTCCCCCGTCCGACATCATCGTCGTCGGCGCCGGCATCGTCGGCGCCGCGGTGGCATACGAGCTCGCGCGGCGCGGCGCGTCGGTGCGAATCGTCGACGAGCGGCCCGCCGGGATGGGCGCGACCCAGGCGTCGGCCGGCGTGCTGGCGCCGTATATCGAGGCGCGCGAAGACAGTCCCTTCCTCGACCTCACCGTCCGCGGCCTCGAGCTGTTCGACACGTTCATCCCGCGCGTCGCCGCCGACAGCGCGATTGCGATTCCGTACAAGCGCACCGGCACGATCGACATCGCGATGAGCGAGGCCGACCTGCACAACCTCGAGCTGAACGCGGCGATGCTCGCAAAGCGCGGCGTGAACGCGCTGATGCTCGACGCCGCCGGCGTTCGCGCCGAAGAGCCGCAGATCGGCGGCGATGCGATCGGCGGGCTCGTGATCGAGACGCACGGCTTCGTCGCGGCCGGCGACCTGACGCGTGCGCTCGTGGCCGCGGCACGCGCGCACGGCGCGCAAGTCGCCGAGCAGAGCCGCGTCCAGCGCATCACCACGCGCGCCGGCGAGGCGGTCGTCGAGACCAGAGGCGGATCGCTGAAGGGCGGCGCGGTCGTGTTCGCGCCCGGCAGCTGGGCGGGGCAGATCGCGATCGATGGCGTCAGCGCACCGGTTCCGGTGCGCCCGGTCCGCGGCCAGCTGCTCTGGCTCGGCTGGATCGGGCAGCCGCTCCGGCGCGTCACCTGGAGCAGCCGCTGCTACCTCGTGCCGTGGGACGATGGGACGCTGCTGCTCGGGGCGACGGTGGAGGAGGCGGGCTTCGACGAGCGCGCGACGGTGGCGGGGGTTCGCGATCTCCTCGACGCGGCCTGCGAGATCGTTCCGCAAGCCTGGTCGGCGGGGTTTCGCGGCGCGCGCGTCGGGCTGAGGCCGGCGTCGAGCGACGGCCTTCCGATCATCGGTCCTTCGTCGGTCGGTACCGAACCTGGTCTACGCGACCGGACACTATCGAAACGGCGTGCTGCTCGCGCCGCTGACGGCGCAACTGGTGGCGGATGCGATGCTCGACAATCGGACCGATCCGCTGCTGGCAGCGGTGAGCCCGTCGCGATTCGGGCTGTGAGAAACGCTGTCATCCCGGCGATGACGAATTTGTGGAACGATGAAGCAGATCACTATCGGTGAGGCACGCTATCGTCTGATCTCGGTCGAGCGCGACGGGCAATGGCTCGCGCACGCCGAACGGGAGGACAATGGCGATCCGTTCGGCGTCGAGTGGAGCGGCGCGAGCGAAGAGGACGCGCTGACGCGGTTGACGCAGTGGCTGACGTGGCAAGGCGAGCATGCCGCCGCGCTCGAGGCGCTGCAGCGTGCCGAGCGCGCCTACCATCGCACGATCGCCGGCAGCGCGTTCGCCAGCCCGACGGAAGGGCCGAGCGCGATCGAGCTGCAGAAGGAATCGCTCGACGAGGTAGAGGCGGCCCGCGTCAGGCTCGACGAGGTGCGCGCCCGCCGGCCCGAAGGAGCATGACGATGAAACTCTCACGCGCGGATGCGGAACAGAAGCTCAAGGCGCTCTCCGGGTGGACGCTCGAGGGCGATGCGATCAAGAAGCAGTTCACGTTCAAGGATTTTCTCGAGGCGATCGCGTTCGTCAACCGCCTGGCGCCAGAGGCGGAGGCCGCCGATCACCACCCCGACATCCTCATCAACTACAAGCGCGTGACGCTCACCTACTCGACGCACAGCGAAGGCGGCCTCACCGACAAGGACTTCGCCGGCGCCGCGGCGGCCGATCGCGCGGCGGGGAATCGGGGAATCGGGGAATCGGGTAATTGATTGGAAATTGGGGAATTGATTGCAATCGATATGACAATCGCGCAATCCAATCACCCGATTACCCGATTACTCGATCCCGCGTTCGCCCATGCGCCTGAAAAAGACGTACAGCTCGCGCGAGGTCGCCGCGATGACCGGCCTCACGGCGCGTCAGCTGCAGCTGTGGGATGCCGGCGGCCTGTTGTCGCCCGCCATTCCACCGCACAAGACCGCGGCCGGCGGCTACACCGAGCGCCGCTACACGCCGATCGAGCTCTTCGAGCTGCTGGTGCTCGCCGACCTGCGCCGCCGCGGCTTCACCATTCACCAGCTGCACCAGATCCTCGAGGTCTTGCGCGAGCAGTTCGGGCAGCGCCTGTTCGAGGCGACCGGAGGCGGTGGCGCCGTGCAGCTGCTGACCGACGGCCGCGAGATCTACGCGCGCACCGCGGACGGCGCGTTCTTCAACCTGCTGCGGACGCCGGCGCAGGCGCTGATGGTGGTCGGTGATGAAGAGCTGCTCAAGGAGTTGAGCGGGAAAGTGCGGCCGAAGAAGGCGAAAGCCAGAAATCGACGGTCGAAAATCAGCGGATAGGGAAGATCTTCTCGAGGTCGTCGGACGGCCGCGGGATCACGTGCACTCCGACGAGCTCGCCGACGCGGCGCGCCGCGGCAGCGCCGGCATCGGTCGCGGCCTTCACCGACCCGACGTCGCCGCGCACGATCGCGGTGACCAGGCCGGCGTCCACCTTCTGCCAGCCGACGAAGACGACGTTGGCCGTCTTGACCATCGCATCGGCGGCCTCGATCATGCCGATCAGGCCGCGCGTCTCGACCATGCCCAGCGCGTCGCCGACCTCGCGCCGCTCTTTTTCTTTCTCGGGTTTGTCCGCCATTGCTACTGGATTCTACCCCGGGCGGCGACCGGGATGCTCTCGATAACGCGGTCGCCCTCGACGAGCCGCACGACGTCCACCAGGTTCGATACGACGCACGAATGGTTCGGCACGACGCGCACGCGATCGCCGGGGCGGAGCCGGGTCGTGCCGGAGACGCGGACCGTCGCGTGTTCCTCCGACAGCCGTTCGATGGTCAGGCTCCCGTCCACGCTTCGCGGCGCCTCGCCGTCGCCCGCCAGCACCGCGCCGAAGCCCGGCGCCTTCGCGATCCCGCGCGCCTGATCGTTGGTCAGCGTCTTGCTGCCGCAGTCGAGGATGATGCGGTCGGGCGCAGGTGCCGAGACGACGGTGGCGAGCACGGTCAGGGCGCAATCGTCGAGTGTCGCGGCGCCGAGCGCCACCTGCGTGCGGTCGAAGTAGACGTAGTTGCCCGGGCGCAGCTCGGTGATGCCGGGCTGGCCGGCGCTGAAGCGCAGCGTCGGCGTTGCGCCGACCGAGATCTCGTCGAGCGCAATTCCGGACGCCGCGGCGCGTTCGCGGATCGAGATCAGCGTCGCGGCTTCCTGCAGCGCGATCGTCGCGAGGTCGGCCTCGGACGCGGCGTGATAGCCGTGCCCGGCGTGGCTGAGGAGGCCGCGCAGGCGGAGTCCCGGCATCGCGCTGACCGCCTGCAGAAACTCGATCGGCGTGCCGGCCGGATCGATGCCGCAGCGGTGAAATCCGACGTCGACCTTGACCAGCACGTCGAGGGTGCGTCCAGCGCGCTGCATCGCCTCGGACCAGCCGCGTGCGACGTCGAGGTGATCGACGATGATCGAAACGGCCGCGCGATCCATCACCGGCAGCAGCCGCGCCGCGTTCGACGGGTTCACCGGATACGGCAGGCGGATGTCGGTGATGCCGGCGTCCGCGAAGACCTCGGCCTCTCCCACCTTCGCGCAGCAGACGCCGACGGCGCCGGCGTCGATCTGCCAGCGCGCGACGATCGGCGACTTGTGCGTCTTGGCGTGCGGCCGCAGCGTCGTGCGCGCGCGTGCAGCGAGCGCCTGCACCCGCTCGATGTTGCTCTGCGCGCGGGCGTGGTCGACGAGCACCTGTGGCGTGGGGAGATCTGAAAGAAGCATGGGAGGCGCCGCCCGACCGGACACGAGTCTACGGCCGAGCTTGATGCCGCCTCGACCTGATAGTGTCCGCCTTCAGGCGGACCGTGATCACGCCAACAATCCCGGGAAGCGCGCCGGGCTCACCTTGTAACCCGGAAACACCGGCCCCGCGTCGGCGACGCCGAGATGCCGCGTCGCGATCTCCGCGAACACGTCGCGGAAGTCGGTGGTCACCGCCAGGTCGCGCCCTTCGTGCCGGCGCTCGGCGGAGAGGCCCGGCCACTTGCCGTAGACCACGCCGCCGCGCACGCCGCCGCCGATGACCAGCATCGCGTTGCCATGGCCGTGGTCGGTGCCGCCGCTGCCGTTCTGACCGACCGCCCGTCCGAACTCCGACATCGTCAGCACGACCGTGTCTTCCATCCGATCGCCGAGGTCGGTGGTGAGCGCCGCGAGCGCGCGCGCGAAGTCGTCGAGGCGAGCGGCGAGCTGGCCCTGCGCGGCGCCCTGGTTCGCATGCGTGTCCCAGCCGCCGATCTCGGCGAACGCGATCTCGAGGCCGACGTCCGCCTTGGCGAGCTGCGCGATCTGCCGCAGCGCCTGGCCGAGCGGGCCGCGCGGATAGTCGGCGCCGCGAGCGGGCTGATACTTCGACGGGTCGGCTGCCTTCAGCATCTCGATCGCGCCGAACGCATCGCGGCCGGTGCCGTTCATGACCCGATCGCGCGCGGCCGCGTACGCCGCCTCGAACGATTCGCCGGCCTCGGCGCCAGCTTTGCCGCGCAGGCGGAACCCGTCGATCTCGCTCATCGCGAGCGACGGCGCCGCGCCCTGAAGCATGCGCGGCAGGTGCGACGACAGCGCGACGGCGCGGAACGCGGTCGGCGCCTCGCCCGGCAGCGCGCGCTTCGCCTGCAGGCAGCGGTTCAGCCATCCGTCGCGCGTGCTCTTCACGCCCGGCGTGCCGCTCTCCATGTAGTCCTGCGCGTCGAAATGCGAGCGCGTGCTGTCGGGCGATCCCGACGCGTGCACGACGGCGAGCTGCCGTGCGTCCCAGAGCGGCTTGAGCGGCTGCAGGCGCGGGTGGAGGCCGAAGAAGCCGTCGAGGTCGATGGCGGCATCGGCGCCGCCGCCGGGACGTGCGATCGCGATCGTCGGCCGGGCACGGAAGTAGTCGGGCTCGCCGAACGGCGGCACGACGCTCAGGCCGTCGACGGCGCCGCGCTGGAAGATCGCGATCAGGCGCTTCGGCCGGCTGGCGGCGCCGGCGGCACGGGCCGTTCGCGCGAGGAACGACGGCGCGAAGCCGAGACTCACGAACGCGAAGGCGCCATGCTTGAGAAACACGCGTCGTGACACCATGTGAGTGCCTGCTCCTGGATGTAGGTCCGGCTTTCAGCCCGACCGTGACGACGTCTAGCGTTTCTGAAATTCCGGCGCGCCCAGCAGCTGCGCCATCTGCTTGTCCGGTCCGGCGAGCTTCAGCGCGTAGTTGAGCCGCGTGACCAGCGCGCCGGTATTCACCCACGCGTCCGCGGTGTCGGCGTAGCCGGTTGGCGGCTGGCACATATAGAGCGGCATGCCCATCTCGCGCAGCTCGCGGACGATCGGTCTTGCGTCGCCGACCTCGGTCCCGGCCGCGCGCAGCGCGCTGACGACGAACTCGAACGGCGTTTTCACTTTCGCGGCGTACACGTCCGGCGCCAGGAACTCCGGCGAGGTGAGAATGGTCCGCGTCACCTCGCGCAGGTCGCCGTCGGTGGCGCGGAACCGGGCCGCGGCGCGATCGACCAGGGCCCGTGGAGGGTCGTCGCCGACCAGCCGGCGCGCGAGCTTGAGCGCGATGAAGCGAGCCGTCGACGGGTGTGATGCGAGGAGGTCGAGGACGCGTTCGCCATCCGCCTCGCCGCCGCCCGCTCCGATCCTCTGCCCGAGCACCGTCTTCGGCCCGGCGTCGTGCATGCGCGGCTCGAACCTGAAGCCGCTGCCGCGCCGCGGGTTCTCGATTGTCCAGCCGGTGAAGGCGCGCGCCACTTCGGTGACGTCCTTCTGCGTATAGCCGCCGTCGACGCCGAGCGTGTGCAGCTCCATCAGCTCGCGCGCGTAGTTCTCGTTGATCCCGCGCGGCCGGTTGTTCGCGGCCGCCGCCCTGACCCGCGCCGGCGCGTTCGGAACGGTGCTCATCCAGTTGTCGAGGTAAACGAGCATCGCCGGGTCGCGCGCCGTCGCCTCGAGCAGCTCGCGAAACCTGCCAAGCACATGCGGCCGAATCGTCTCGCGCTCGTAGATGGTGACGAGGAACCGCTCGCGGTTCTTGCGCGCGTCGACGTTGAAATGGTTGAACCAGAAATCGGTCAGGACTTCCTGGAGCTGCCGCTCGCTGTACACCGCACGCAGGACCTTGGCCTGGGCGAGCTCGACGACGAGCGCGTTCGCCCGCTGCTGCAGCGGATCGCGGACCGGCGTGTCCTTCGCCTGAGGCTCCGTTCCGCCAGCCTGCCGCTTGCGCTCCCGCCGCGCTTCGAGCGCCGGCAGCTCGATGCGTTCGGCGATCTGCCCGGCGCTCATCCCGATTGTCGTCAGCCCCGCGAGGCGCTCGGCCATCGACCGATCGGCGATGCGCTCGGGGTGAAGCTGGTCGTCGATGAAGCGCTGGAGCCCGGCTGCGCGAACTTTCTCGACCTCGCCGGGACGAGGCCCATATCCGATGCGGTTCAGGACGTGGACGATGGCCTCGTCGCTCGCGGGCGCCGGCGGGGCGGCGGGGAGCGACATACCGGCGTGCAGGCCGGCAGTTATTGCCGTGGCGATGACAAAAGCTCGCAGCATTGCCCGGGTTAGACCCGGGCACCAGCCGGAACGTTAAAAAATGCCAGAAATGAAATCGGCCGGATCGCAGAAATTGCGATTGAAGCAGCGGTGTCGCCTTCAGGACGCGGTTTTCAGCCTGAGATGCACGATGGACTTGGTTTCGCCTTCGTTCAGCGACACGTCGGTCGCCTTCGAGCGAATGCGGTCGAGATATTCCGTTTCGGTCCACTCGCTCGAGTCGACGTAGTCGAGCGCGACCGCGTAATAATCGCCCGGTGGCAGCCCCGACACCTTGAAGCGGCCGTCCTGATCCGGCCGGCCCGTCTTCAGGTAGCGCATGCCGACCGAGGTGAGGTTCCACTTCTCGCGATCGTGCGGGAAGACGACGACCGCGTAGTCCTTGACCGTCGCGCCGCGGTCGTTGGTGACGAGGCCCGACAGGTTGGTCTCGCGGTTGGTCAGCTCGACTTCGAGATCGGTGATGTTCTCGTTGGCGCGGAACTCGAAGCCGGAATCGGTGATGTCCTGGCCGCGGTAGCGCACGGCGCGAATCGACCATCCCGGCGCCTGGCCGGCGAGCTGGATACGCATCTTGCCCGGCCGCGACCTTCAGCTCGAAGGTGAAGTCGTCGTTGACGACGCCCGGCCCGGCCATGTTCGATCATCGGCATATCGAACACGACCGGCTGTGCCATCAATCGAATGGCGGACGGCTGCAACGGCGAACCCGCCGATGCCGGCTCGATGGTCACGCGCCCGGACGCGGTCGACGGCTTGCCGCCCACGAGCCGGACGCCCGTGACATCGTCGCCGCCAAGCGTGATCTCGGTCGACGCGGACTCGCCATCGGGTCCCATGCCGCCGCCCTGCGTCTGCAGCACGTAGGTTCCCGGCGACAGCCCGCCGAGCGAGAAGGTGCCGTCGGGCTTGATCTGGTTCGGCGCGCCGAACATCATCATCATCGATTCGCCGCGCGGCATCGCGAACACGAAGCCCATCATCGGCCGCCCCTGCGAGTCGACGGCGCTGCCGGAAATCCTCGCCGTGCGCGTCGTCGTCAGCGCCATGTTGACGTCGCTGACGATCTGGCCGAGGCCGATGGTGACGCGCTGCGCTTCGGCCATGTTCGAGGTGCCGGGAAAATAGGTCGGCGCATAGCCGGACCGGTCGTCGGTGTCGGCCCCCATGCCGCCCATGTTGCGCAGCGTCGCCGAGAGGTAGTACTGGCCGGGCGGGATCGCGAACAGCCGGAACTCGCCGATGTCGTTGGTCATCGCCGGACGCCCGGCCGGCATCAGCCGGCGGCGTCCGCCCATGTTCTGGTAGCGCATCGCCGCGACCTGCGTGTCGGCCAGCGGCTCGCCGAACTCGTCGAGGATGCGACCGGTGATCACGCCGCCCTTCGGCAGCGCGAAGTCGACTTTCTCGACCGTTTGCGCCTCGAGCACTTCGACCGGCTTGCCCGGTTCGAACGGCCGCAGCTGCCCGTATTGAAGCTGGACGTAGCTGCCCTTGCTCGCCTGCACGCTGTAGCGGCCGGCCGGCAGTTCCTTGAACTCGTACCGGCCGTCCGCGTCGGTCGTCGTCATCCGGTTCTCGCGGGAGTCGTTCGACGAGATGCGCACCTGCGCCTTGCGCAGCGGCTGCCCCGTGTCGGCGGCCACGACGTGGCCGCGAATGGTGGCCTTGCCGGGCTTCGGCGGCTGCGCGTTGTCGCGCGGCGGCATCTGCGGCATTGCCTGCCCGCCGGCCGGTATCTCGATGCGAACCGGCGGCACGAACACCGTTTGCGCGGACGCCGCCTGAGCGGCAAGGAGGAGACCCAGGATCGCGGAGCACACTCGCGTCATAAAGCGCCTCCGAGTGTTAGACGCACGAGAGGGCAGGTGGGGCGGGTGGGGCTGGTGGGGCAGGTGGGGGGCGGGTAGGGCGGGTAAGGCAGGTAGGGCAGGTAAGGCAGGTGGGAGGGAGAACAACACTCTCGCCGTTGCGGCTTGGTTTGTCGCCGCAATGTGGCTCTGTCGCCGCACCTTCGCCCCGTTGTCCCCACCTGCCCTACCTGCCCTACCTGCAGCTCGACGCGCTCTAGCGAGCGTCGAGCTTCCTGCCCGCGTCGAGCGCGTCGAAGTTCAGCAACGCGTTGAACACGAGGAAGTAGCTGCCCTGCGTCTCCCCGCGCCAGATCGGATTGTTCGAGAACGCGACGACGTGTCCCTTCTCGAGCGGGACGTCGACGACCGCCGCGTGCTGCGCGATCTCGCCGCCGGCCTCGACCAGGCCCGACACGAGCAGCTCGCGCGTGTCGGCGTAGCGCAGGATCACGCGCGGCCGCATCGCCGGCGGGATCACGTTGATGCCGTTGCGCAGCTGCTCGTCGGTCACCGGCACCGCCTGCCACAGGTCGACCCGCGGCTCCTCCGGCACCTCGATACCCAGCCGCCCCTGCGGCGTGTCGGGATCGTCCGCCGTGCCGCGCCCGGTCGGCCGGTTGCCGCCATCGTCCGGCCCGAGGCGGCGCCCGCCGCGCGCCGCCGAAGCTGTTCGACACGTTGAAGATCGGCCCGTTGTCGCACCAGATCGCGAGGTTGTCGGTGTAGCCGTACGCGATCGGGCTGGTGGCGTCGATCGTCTTCGAGCGGACGACGCTGCCGACGATGCGCAGGCGCTGGCGCGGCGCGACCGAGAGCCCCGGCGTGAAGCCGCTGTCGACGGCGAGATCGGCGGTGTCCATCACGGTGACGAGCACACCGCCCTTCCTGACGAAGTCCTGCAGGTGCGCGACGCCCCATCCAGCCGAGGCCGGGCCGCATGTCGTCGGTCTCGTCTTCAGAGCCGAGGTTCGGCGTCTCCGCGGTCTTCTTCCACGGCAGCGGGTTGCCCCACATCGGCATGCCGTTGACGATCGCCTCCGGCGCCGCGGCCGACCGGCGGGAAGACGATCACGTCGAACTTCGCGTTGAGGTTCGACGTCGCGCGCGACGTCCTGCGTGCTGATGTAGGTGTACGGGACGGCGGCGTTGTCGAACGCCTGCCGCCACCAGCCTTCGGTCTGCGTCGTCAGCCAGGTGTGCAGCAGCGCGACGCGCGGCGCGCGCAGCGGGTGCGTCTTCACCGACGGCGCGCTGGCCACCGCGGCGACCTGCAGGCCGAGATCGGCCGCGGCCTTCTGCATGTCGGCCGCGGGAACATTCTTGATGATGAACGAGCCGCGGCTGAACTTCTTGCCCGCCGGCGTCGAACGGCTCCTCGGCCGCCTCGAACGACGCATCCTTGAACTTGTAGCGCAGCGTGACGAGCGCGATGTCGGCGTTGTGGTTGACGACGAAGACCGATCCCGCCGTCGCGTTGACGACCTCGCCGCTGGCGCCGGACCGCGCCCGCTGACCTTCTCCATCGCGCGTCGAGCACCTTCGCGTCGGTGACGCGCACCGCCTGCACGTTGTACAGCTCGGGGAACGTCCAGCCGGTGTCGTCGTACGGCGTCCGCTGCGGATCGTTCGGGCTCCAGTACTGATAGTCGAGCAGCGAGTCGGCGATGCGGCTGTACGGCTGATCCATGCGGACGATGTAGGAGCCGGCGGGGAACGTGCGGGTCACCGGCGGTGGCGGCGTGTTGCGATCCTCGCGCCTTTCCTGATCCTGCGCATTGGGCCCGCCCACCTGCCCCGTTAGACCCCCCGTCCGACCCACCCGCCCGCCAGCCCCACCCGCCCCGTTTGTGTTCGTTGTCGTGTTCTGCCGCGCCGGGCCGCGTTTGCCGGGAACCATCACCGTGAACGGCGCCGTCGCGCGCGAGATCTCGACGCCCTGCTTCTGCAGCACGCGCAGCAGCTCCGCCTGCGCGCCCGGCCGCGGTTCGTCGCCGGGGAGCACATACGCCGCCGGCCCTTCGGTCTTCGGCTTGAGAACCGAGCGCTTGCTCTTCAGATAGAAGTTGCGCAGGAAGCAGCTGGCCGTTGCCGGCGAAGTAGTGGAGCGACGTCAGCAGCCCGGTCTGCTGGTAGTTGTTGTTGTTCCGCTGCGACCACATCGTCTTCGGCAGCGGCGGGTTCTGCTTGTACCAGGTGCGCGCGTACTCGCTCGGGCCGCAGCGTCCGCTCGACCGTGTCGGCGCCGCCGTTGCCGAACGTCTCGTACAGCCGGCTGATGCCGTTGTGCAGCGCGGCGATGAACATCAGGTAGCCGGGCGACCAGGTGTCGAAGTTGCCGTGCGTGAAGACGCCGGGCATCCCGAACTTCGTCATCTCCGAGACGTTGTGCCAGCCGATCATCTGCCACTCGTCGGCGAGGATCGGGTCGATCCACGCGTTGTACGGGCCGTCGCCGACGGTGTTGTCGTAGAGGTACGGCACCGACTCGTGCAGGTCGTGCAGCACCTGCGCGTGCCACTGCATGTAGGCCTTGAGGACGTTCTCGGTGAGCTTCAGCGTCGCGCCCATCGCGTCGCGGTTGTTGTCGTGCGCGACGTACTTGCCCCAGTAGACCAGGCCCGGCTAGTTCTTCCCCGGGTTGGCGAGGTGCCACTTGTAGACGTCGACCATCTTGTCGCGGCCGTCGACTTCGACGACCGGCGTGATCAGCGTGACCAGGTTGTCGCGGATCGACTTGATGTACTGGTGCTCGTCGACGGCGAGCCGGTAGGCGAGCTCCATCAGCGCCGTGGGCGATCCGGTCTCGGGCGAGTGGATCGTGCCGGTGATGTAGTAGACCGGCACCGTGCCGTCGAGCAGCTTCTCGGCCTGCGCGTCGTCCATGTTGATCGTGCGCGGGTCGGCGAGCTTGGCGAGGCGGGCGCTGTTCTCCTCCAGCTTCGCCATGATCGCTTCCGACGCGACCGCGACGGCGATCATCTCGCGGCCCTCTTCGGTCTTGCCGATCGAGTAGACCTTCACGCGCGGGCTCGCCTTCTCGAGCATGCGCATGTACTGGTAGACCTCCTCGGCGTACGGCAGCCTGCCGGGCGCGCCGGCGACGTCGCCGAGCACCGCCTTCGGCGTCGGCACCGTCTTCGATGCCGGCAGGTAGTCGACCAGCGGCGAGGTGAAGAACGGCTCGGTCGTGTACTCCTTGATTTTCTTCGTGTAGTCCGCGTCCACGGCAATCTTCGGATCGCGGATGAATGGCTGCGGCGCCTGCGCCGTACAGGGGATACTGGAGCATCGCGCCGGCGGCGACAGCTGCGAGCAGGGCGTTTTTCATCGGGGCCTCGAGCCTCTCTCTTCGCGGCGGCGGGGTAGTAAGGGGTCAGACCCGAAGTTCGGGTCTGACCCCGCAAAACGGCCTGACCCCGCCAACGGTCGCTTTATGCTATCGCACGTAGGAGCGGACTCATGTCGCGAAATCCTCTGATTGTCCTCGCCATTTCGGCAACCGCGGTGACGCTTTCGGCGCAGTCAGACGCCCGCACGGCGATGCTGCAGGGCATCGACGCGAAGCGCGCGGCGTACACGGACACCGCAAAGCAGATCTGGGGCTTCGCCGAAGTCGGCTACCAGGAAGAGCAGAGCAGCGCGCTCTTGCAGCGCCAGCTGAAAGCCGCCGGGTTCGACGTGTCGGCGCGGCTCGCCGACACGCCGACTGCATTTGTCGCCACGTGGGGATCGGGCAAGCCGGTCGTCGGCATCGTCGGCGAGTTCGATGCGCTGCCTGGCCTCTCCCAGGAGGCGCAGAACGGCGCGCGCAAGCCGGTTGTCGATAACGGCGCCGGCCACGGCTGCGGCCACAACCTGCTCGGCACCGGCGCGCTGGCCGCCGCGGTCGCGGTGAAGGACTGGATGACTGCCACGCGCCAGGCCGGCACGATCCGCTACTACGGCACGCCCGCTGAAGAAGGCGGCTCGGGCAAGGTCTACATGATTCGCGCGGGCCTGTTCAAAGACGTGGACGCCGTAGTGTCGTGGCACCCGGGCGATCGCAACGAGGCGAGCCCGACGAGCTCGACCGCCAACGTCACCGGCAAGTTCCGCTTCCGCGGCGTTGCGGCGCACGCCGCTGCCGCGCCCGACCGAGGCCGCTCGGCGCTCGACGCGGTCGAAGCGATGGACTACATGGTCAACATGATGCGCGAGCACGTGCCGCAGGAGACGCGCATCCACTACATCATCACCCGCGGCGGCAGCGCGCCGAACGTCGTCCCCGATTTCGCCGAGGTCTACTACTACGCGCGCCAGCCGAACATGCGCATCCTCGACGGCATCTGGGACCGCATCGTCGACGCCGCCAAGGGCGCCGCGCTCGGCACCGGCACCACGATGGAGCTCGAGGTGACCGGCGCCGTGTACAACGTGCTGCCGAACGAGTACCTGAGCGGCGTGATGCACGCCAATCTCGAGCGTGTCGGCGGCTTCGCCTACACTCCGGAAGAAGCGAAGTTCGCCGAGGAGATTCGCAAGACGCTGACCGACGCCCCGGACGTCGCGATCGGCTCGCAGGAAAAAGTGCGGCCGATCCGCACCGGCGCCGTCAACAGCTCGTCGACCGATCTCGCCGACGTCAGCTGGAACGTGCCGACCGTGTCGATGACCGGCGCGACCTTCGCGCCCGGCGTGCCGGCGCACAGCTGGCAGGCGACCGCTTGCGCCGGCAGCACGATCGGCATCAAAGGGATGATGGTCGCGGCGAAGGCGATGGCGCTGACGACGGTGGACCTGTTCACCGATCCGGCGCACATCCAGAAGGCGAAGGCAGAGTTCGACGAGCGGCGCGGGCCCGGCTTCGTCTACAAAACACGGCTGGCCGATCGCAAGCCGGCACTGGACTACCGCAAGTGACCGCGCTCATCACCGGCGCGTCGAGCGGCATCGGCCTCGAGCTGGCACGCATCTTCGCCGCCAACCGGCACGACGTCGTGCTCGTCGCGCGCAGCGAAGACAAGCTGCGCGAGGTCGCGCGCGAGTGTGAGAGCAGGGGCGTCAAGGCGCACGTGGTCGCCGCCGATCTGGCCAAACCCGACGCGGCGCGAACGATCGCCGATCGTGTAGCAGCGCTCGGAGTGCAGATCGACTTCCTGGTGAACAACGCGGGCTTTGGCGTCTACGGTCGGTTCGCGGAGACGCCGCTCGACAGGGAGCTGGAGTCGATTCAGGTCAACGTCGTCGCGCTGACCGAGCTGACCAAGAGGCTTCTTCCGGCGATGATCGCGCGGCGCAGCGGGCGGATCCTGAACGTCGCGTCGACGGCGGCGTTCGTTCCCGGGCCGCTGATGGCCATCTACTACGCGACCAAGGCGTACGTCGTCTCGTTCAGCGAGGCGATCGCCAACGAGTTGGAGGGGACGGGCGTCACCGTGACGGTGCTCTGCCCGGGTCCGACGGCGACCGGGTTCCAGTCCGCCGCGAACCTCGAGGGATCCAGGATCGTGTCGCTCCTGAGGAAGGCCGATTCGTTGTCCGTCGCCCGGGCCGGCTACGACGCGATGATGGCAGGGAAGGTCGTCGCCGTTCCGGGCGTGTCGAACAAGGTGGGGGCGCTCGTGCCCCGGCTCTTTCCGCGTGCCGTCATCCGCAAGGTCGTGCGGGCCATCCAGGAGCCGCGCGCCGCGGGAGCGGCGAAAGGACACGTATGATTTCACGCCGCGGCTTTCTCCAGTCGAGTACCTTGTCGCTCATGGCGCTCCATTCGGTCGTAGATTCCACGGCGGCTCAGACCTCTGCTTCGCCCAAGGCCCTGGTCTTCGACGTCTTCGGCACGGTTGTCGATTGGCGGACATCGGTGGCCGCGGAAGTGGACGCTCTGGCGAAGCGAAAAGGCTTCACCGTCGACGGCGCGAAGTTCGCCGACGCGTGGCGAGCGGGATACGCGCCGAGCATGAACCGCGTCCGGACGGGCGAGCTGCCGTGGACGCGGCTCGACACGCTCCACCGGATGACGCTCGATCGGATCCTGGCCGAGTTCAGCCTTCCCGGCCTCACCGAAGCGGAAAAGAACGAGCTGAATCGTGCCTGGCACCGCCTGCGCCCGTGGCCCGATTCGGTGTCGGGGCTGACCAGGCTGAAGAAGAAGTTCATCATCGCCCCGCTGTCGAACGGCAACATCGCGCTGATGACCGACATGGCCCGGAATGCCGGCCTGCCGTGGGACTGCGTGCTCGGCGCGGAGCTGGTGCGGCACTACAAGCCGGATCGTGAGGTCTATCAGTCGGCCGCCGACTTCCTCGATCTTCAGCCAGCGGACGTGATGATGGTGGCCGCGCACCTCGGAGATCTTGCGGGCGGCGAAGACGGTAGGGCTGAAGACCGCATTCGTCGCGCGGCCGCTCGAGTACGGCCCTGCCGGGAAGCCGGACCTGAAGGCGGACGCCTCGGTGGATCTCTCAGCGAAGGACTTCAACGACCTCGCGGCGCAGCTCGGGCGTGTAGGACGAGCGCCGAGAGAACGGCGCCGCTGAAACGGCGCCGTGAGTTCAGAGAAGTTATCAATCCTGGCGGCTTACCCGGTCAGTTCCGTCGAGGTCTTTCTATCGATCTGCAGGTCTCCGTATTTCGTGATCTCGCAACTGACCTGATTCTCTGTCGGTGTCCTCCTGATCTCGCTAAACCTCCTGATCTCTGCTCGGGCGTCAGTGAACCGTCACGCCCTCCGACTGAAATTCGTCGAGTGACCAACCCATGTCGCGCAGCAGCCGCTCGATCATCGCGTGCCGCTGGAACGCCGTCATCGCATCGTCGAACCGCTCCACCTGCAGCCCTGTCGGATTCCACTCCGCGGGAGCGCGTAATTCGTACTCACGGTCCTGGCCGGTCAGCGCCAGCTCGCAGACCACGGCATCGTCGCCGTCGCGGCGGAACGTCCAGCGGAGTATCCGCACATGGCGGAAATTGCGCGGGCTGCGATCGAGGCCGGCGAAGTTGTCGGCAGGCGAAAGGGCCGTCACGGTGTTCATGCCTGGTCGATATCGCAATTGTGATGCCAGACGCAGATGCGCAAATCCGGGCGGAAATCGCGATCAGGAGCGGCGCGCTTTTCGGCGGGGATGTCGTCTTCGATGGTGGAAGGCAGAATTCCTGGAATTCAACAAAGCCCCGAGATCCTCGGTCAGGCGGTCCGCGGCCTTGCCTTCGCGGTCAATCGCCCACTGCAGCAGCGACCCTCCCATCATCGCCTGGACGGCGCGCGCCAGCGAATCGGTATCGGTCCGCAGCAGCTCGCCGGCTTCGACGGCCTCGTCGAGCAGCGCCTTGATGCCGGACCGCATCCCGCGCGAGTGCGCGAGCGCGTGGCGGTGAAAATCCGGATCGAAGAGATCCATCTGCAGGCACGCGGCGATGGAGCTTGATTAGTAGATGGACGTTCATTCATGATCCGCGACCTTCATCCGAAGGAGGCCGCACATGAAGCCGCTCCAAGGTCAGGTCGCCGTTGTCGCGGGCGCGACCCGCGGTGCCGGCCGCGGTATTTCGCGGGCGCTGGGCGAAGCCGGCGCTACCGTCTACTGCTCCGGCCGCAGCAGCCGCACCCAGCCGAACACCACCGATCACCACTACGCGGGCCGCCCCGAGACGATCGAGGAAACGGCGGAGCTGGTGACGGCTGCTGGAGGTACGGGCATTGCTGTCCGCGTCGATCACACGGTGGAGGCCGAAGTCGCGGCGCTGTTCGCGCGCGTCAAGCGGGAGCAGAAGCGCCTCGACGTCCTCGTCAACGTCCTCACCGGGAAGCCGGTCGCCTCGTGGAAAAGCTTCTGGAACCTGCCGCTCGACGAAAGCCGCAGGTTCGTTGAGGGCTGGCTCTGGCCGCACGTGGTCACCTGCTGGCATGCCGCGCCGCTGATGGTCGCGCGCAAGTCGGGGCTGATGGTCGAGATCATCGAGCAGGAGGGCATCGGCTACCACGGGCAGTTCTTCTTCGACCTGATGGAGATCTCGCTGAAGCGCCTGTCGTACGGGATGGCCCACGACCTCGCGCCGAAGGGGGTGGCGGCGCTGGCGATCACGCCGGGGTTCATGCGCACCGAGGCGATCCTCGAGCAGTTCGGCGTCACCGAAGCGAACTGGCGCGAGGCGGCGGAGAACAACCCCGAGGCGAAGAAATTTGGCTTCATCGCATCCGAGACGCCGTGCTTCGTCGGCCGCGCCGTGGCGGCGCTCGCGGCGGACCCGCAGGTGAAGAAGAAGAGCGGCGGCGTCTACAGCTCCGGCGCGCTCGCCGAGGAGTACGGCTTCACCGACATCGACGGCAGCCGCCCGAACATGAATCGATACATGAAGGAGCACTTTCCGCAGCTGGTGAGCGGCAAACCGCCGACCGCGGTGGAGTGGAGGATCGTTGCAGCGGAACTTGCGGCAACGAGCTGACGTCGCTGTCTGACTTGCGGCAACAAGCCAAGAAACCACGAAGATCGCGAAGGGCACGAAGGCCACGAAGAAGAGTTACTTCACGAGAGCGTCGAAGTGTCCCGAGAGAAAAGATTTTCTTCTTCGTGACCTTCGTGATCTTCGTGTCCTTCGTGGCCCCCTAGCTTGTTGCCGCAAATCAGCGCGTCGCGCGCGCGTCGGGCTGCAGCACGGCCGCGGCCCGATCGAGCGCGGCGACGAGGTTCGCGACCTGCGCGTCGATCCGCTTCCGATCGCCTGCGGCCATTGCTTCGGCGACGCCCGGGAGCACTTCGGGCGCGTAGGTTGGTTTCGGCGCGTAGATGAGATGTCGGTACCACGGCCGGCCGGGAATTCCCTCGGCGTGCAGGAACGCGCGCTCGGTGTTCATCAGCGCGCGGTTCAGGGCGGCGGTCGCTTTCTCGTCGGTGCTCGCGCCGGCAAGCAGTGCGTCCATCCGCCGCCCGGCGGCATCGGCTGACGCCGTGAACCGATCGGCGGCGCCGTCGAGCGGCTTCAGCGCCACCCGGTCACCGGGCCGCGCCGATTCGACGATCTCGCGGACGAACTCGCGCACGCGGGCAGCTGTCGCGCGGTAGTCGAGCGGCACGACCTGCGCGTTCGCCAGGCGCAGCGCGATCACGCCCCACAGCCGCGTCATCGCCGCATGGCGCACGAAGCCGGGGTCGCCGAACTTGTCCATCCACAGGTGGTTGTCGTAGACCGAGTGGTAGACGCCGTACGGCCCGTTGAACGACATGTCGAGGATCGGCACGCCGAGAAAATTGAGGAACACGGTGTAGTCCGAACCGCTGCCGAGCCGGTTCGAGACGATCGCGCGCTCGTCGTCTTTCAGGTCGAGCACGTCGCGCGCGGCCTCGACGATCAGGCGGTTGAGCGACGGCACCGCGGCCGACTTGAAATCCGGACCCGAGGTCGAGCTGTCGACGTTCAGATAGGCGACCGCGTGCTCGCTCAGCTCGCGCGCGTGCTGCTCGCCCCACTCGGTCGACGAGGTGAGCGTGAATTCCTCCGCGTCCCAGTTGGCGAACACGATCGTCCGCTTCGGGCGCGTCCCCTGCGCCGCGAGCGCGCCGAGCGACCGCGCCAGCTCCATCAGCGACGCCGTCCCGCTCGACGGATCGACGCCGCCGTAGACCCAGGCGTCGCGATGGTTGCCGACGATCACCAGGTCGTCCGGCGACGCGCTGCCGGTGATGCGGCCGGTCACGGTCCAGATCGGCCGCACCTTGTTGTCGGCCTGCACGCGCATGCGCACGGTCGCGGCGCCGCCGCCTGCCCGGTATGCGACCTGCATCGCGCCCTTCCACTGCGGCGGCGCCTCGGGACCCTCCAGTGCGCCAAGGATCACCTGCGCGTCGCGCCACGAGAGCGGCGCGCTGACGATCTTCGGCAGCGACACGGCCTCGGCGGCGCGGATCCGCTTCGCGCCAGGCACCGAGGCCCAGCCAGGCGTCAGCGGATCGCCGGGCACGCGGAAGTCGTAGACGATGCCGCCGCGCTGGATGTGGCTTTCGGGTCCCCACGGGCCATCTGGATATGTCTTGCCCTTGGTAAACCCATCGTCGGCTGGATCGGAGTAGATGAGAATTCCGGCGGCGCCGCGCTGTTCGGCGGTCAGCGCCTTGAAGCCGCGATAGCTGTAGGGCACCGAATAGCGGACCAGCACGATCTTGCCGCGGACGTCGATGCCCTGGCTCTCGAGCCACTCGTAGTCCGCCGGGTTGCCGCTGCCCGCATACACGACCGCTCCGGTGACGTCGCCGGATGCCGAGTACGCGTGGTAGGCAGGACCGACGTCGCGCGCCGAATACGGGTCGCCCTCGACCGCATCTTCCTTGAAGCTCGCGTGCCACGTCGTCGGCCGCTCGCCGGCGCGCTGCCGCGCCATCGAAACCTGGACCTCGGTCGGATACGGCAGCAGGACTTCGTGCTCGACGATCTCGACCTGCTCGAGGCCGTACTCGCGCCACTTGTCGCGGACCCACTCGGCGAGCACGCGATCGCGCGGCGAGCCGGCGACGTGGGGCTCGGCGGTGAGGTGAGCGTGCGCCTCACGGGCGCGGCTCCTCGACGGCAGCGCCAGGAATCTCCGCTCGAGCGCTCGCTCGGCGGCCGAAGCGGCCGCTGAAAACCCGAAAATCACGCGCGGCGCCGCTGCCGCTCGCAGCGCGTCGCCGCGCGCACAGAGGACACAGAGGACACAGAGGACACAGAGGACGCAGAGGGTATGGAAAGGCCGCGGCGCGCGCGTGGTCATGTGCGGCCGCCCTTCAACGCGCTGACGATCGCACGCGCGGCGAGCGCCCCGGACCGGCCGTCGAGGCCCGTGCCGGGGTGAGTACCCGCGCCGCAGAGAAACAGGTTCCTGATCGGCGTCGCATATCTCGCCCAGCCGAGCGACGGCCTGGTGACGAACCACTGGTCGAGCGACAGCTCGCCGTGAAAGATGTGGCCGCCGGTGAGGCCGTATTTTCGTTCGAGGTCGAGCGGCGTGATCACTTCGCGGCCGACAATCGAGGAATGGAAGCCTGGCGCATAGCGTGCGATGGTCGCGGTCGCGTTGATCGCGAGGCTCTCGCGCTCGGCGGCCCAGTTGCTGTCGCGCAGGTGGTAGGGCGCATATTGCACGTAGGCCGAGACGACGTGGCCGCCGACCGGCGCCATCGACGGCTCGGCGAGCGACGGGATCGTCAGCTCGATCCACGGCTCGTGCGGGATCTTGCCGTATTTGGCGGCGTCGAACGCGCGCTCGATGCCGTCGATGTTCCGGGCCAGCCGGATGCGTCCCGAGAGCGCCGCGGCCTGCTCGTTCTTGCCGAGCGCGTCGAGGCCGGCGAAACGCGGCAGCGCCGACACCGCGTAGTTGATCTTCGCGAGCGTGCCGTGGGCGCGGATGTTCTGGATGCGCCGGACGAACTCGGGGTCGAGATGAGTCGGATCGAGGAGGCCGAGCAGCGTGCGCTTGGGATCGGCGTTCGAGACCACGGCGCGCGCCGCGATCGTTTCGCCGGTCGACAGCGTGACACCCGAGGCGGCGCCGTTTGCTGCCTCGATGCGCGCCACCTCGGCGCCGGTGCGGATCTCCGCGCCGGCCTGCCGCGCCGCCGCGGCCAGCGCGTCGGCGAGCGCGCCGGGTCCGCCGACGACGAACCAGCCGCTCGCGATCGGGTGCCCTTCGCCGGCGGCGAGCAGCAGCAGCACGGCGGCGCTGCCCGCCGACCACGGCCCGAGAAACGATCCGAGGATGCCGCCGGCGGCAATGGTGGCGCGTAGCGGCTCGCTCTCGAACCACTCGCCGACCAGATCCGCAGCCGGCATCGGCATCCAGCGCAGCAGCCGGTAGGCGTCGGCTTTGCCGAGCGCGCGAAACTTCCGCCCCGCTTTCAGCATCGCGAGCGCGTCGGCGGCGCCCGGCGAGTCGATCGAGGGCGGCGGCGTCGACGCGACCTCACGCAGCACCGTGCTGATCCGCGCGACGCTGTCGAGAAACTTCGGATAGCGCTCGGCGTCCTTCGGAGAGAAGGCGCGGATCTGCTGCGCCGCCCGCGCGTGGTCGTGCCACAGCACCAGCGCCCGGCCGTCCGGCGTCGGCGCGCAGACGTCGGCCTCCGACCGGACGACCCGCAGGCCGTGCTTCACCAGCCCGAGGCGCCGCATGATGTCGGGATCGATCGACGCCGAGTGCGCGAGCGTCGGCCCGTTGAACTCGGGCACGATCTCCCCGCTGCGCGCGCAGCCGCCGACCTTCTCGGTGCGCTCGAGCACGAGCGTCTTCAACCCGCGGGAGGCGAGGAACGCGGCGGTCACGAGGCCGTTGTGGCCGCCGCCGATGACGACGACGTCGGCGGATTTCATGCGATCGCCGCCGATCGTCGTTCTGGAGGCTTCGCATGGCCGTTCTACGTCTTTCGCTGGGCGTTCTACGTTCTTCGCGTGGCGGTCGACGTTCGTTGTGCCACTTCGTGGTTCGGCGGTTCGACACGGTATGCCTCGTGCGATCGGAATCGGCATGATCGCGACGAAGCACGAGGACCTCGAAGCGTGGCAACTCGCCAACGAGTTGAAGATCGAGGTGTATTCGCTGATCAAGGACGGGCCCGCGTCGAGGGACTTCGAATTCCGCGACCAAATCCGCGATTCGGCTGCGTCAGTTACCAAGAACATCGCCGAGGGCTTCGGCCGGTTTCGGCCCAGGGAGTTCGCGAAGTTCATGGAGTACGCGGTCGGGTCGCTCATGGAGACGCAGGACTCGCTCAAGGACGGCGTCGATCGCGGGTATTTCACACCCGAGCGGGTAGCCCCTGCCCAGAAGCTGGCCGTTCGAGCGATACAGGTGTCAAAGAAATTCATCGTCTACTTGAAGAACTGCAAACGAAACCCACCCTACTGGTAACACGAAACGACGATCGAACGACGAACGAGAACGCAGAACGACGAACGAGAACGCAGAACGAAGAACGCAGAACGACGCGCGTCAGACGTCGAACGACGCCCGTCATTTCTTTTTCTGCGCCAGTATCCGCAACGCGCAGTTGCGCGCCGGCGCGCCCATGATCCCCCCGCCGGGATGCGTCGCCGATCCGCACATCCACAGATTCCGCACCGGCGTCGTGTATTGCGCCCACCCCGGCACCGGCCGCGCGAAGAACAGCTGCTCCAGCGTCAGCTCGCCCTGGAAGATGTTTCCCTCGGTCAACCCGAAGTCGCGCTCGATGTCGAGCGGTGTCAGCACCTGCCGATGCAGGATGATGTCCTTCAGGTTCGGCGCGTACTCCGAAATGGTGTCGATGACCGTATCGCCAAACGCGTCGCGCTGCTCGTCCCACGTGCCGCTGGCCAGCTTGTAGGGCGCGTATTGCACGAAGCAGGAGAGGATGTGCTTGCCCGGCGGCGCCACCGACGGATCGGTGAGCGTCGGGATCACCATGTCGATGTACGGCCGCCGCGAGAACTCGCCGTACTTCGCCTGGTCGTAGGCGCGCTCCATGTAGTCGACGCCGGGGGAAATCGAGATCGCGCCGCGCAGGTGCGGCCCCGCGCCCGGCATGCAGGTGAAGTTCGGCAGCGCGTCGAGCGCGAGGTTCACCTTGCCCGACGAGCCGCGGAACTTGTAGCGGCGCACCTCGTCGAGAAATTCTGTCGGCAGCTCTTTCGCGTCGATGAACTTCAGGAACGTCAGGTTCGGATCGACGCTCGAGAGCACCAGATCGGCCGTGAGCTCGGTGCCGTCGGCGAGCACCACGCCCGACGCCGCCCCTTCCTTGATCGTGATCCGCGCGACCGGCGCCTCGGTCCGGATTTCGGTGCCCGCCTCCCGCGCCGCCGCCGCGATCGCGTTCGAGATCGCGCCGGTGCCGCCGCGCGCGAAGCCCCACGAGCGGAACGCGCCGTCGATCTCGCCCATGTAGTGGTGCAGCAGCACGTAGGCGGTGCCCGGCGAGCGCACGCCGAGAAACGTGCCGATGATCCCCGACGCCGACATCGTCGCCTTGAGCACGTCGGTCTCGAACCACTGGTCGAGGAAATCGACCGCGCTCATCGTCATCAGCTGGATCTGGTTGTAGCGATCGAGATCGGCGAGGCCGCGGAAGCGCCGGCCGAGAAACGCCAGCTTCATCAGCTCGCGCGGATCGAGCGACATCGGATCGGGCGGCGTCATGTCGAGGATCGGCTTGACGAACCGCGCCATCTCGACCATCGCCTTGCCGTACTCGTCGTAGGCCTCGGCGTCGAGCCGCGAGTGGCGGCGGATCTCGCGCTGGGTCTTCGCGTGATCGTTGACGCGCCACAGGTGATCGCCGTTCGGCATCGGCGTGAAGGTGCCGTCGAGCGGCAGGATCTCGAGGCCGTGGCGCGGCAGATCGAGATCGCGGATGATCTCCGGCCGCAGCAGCGACACCACGTACGAAGCGACCGAAAAGCGGAAGCCGGGGAAGACCTCTTCGGTCACGGCGGCGCCGCCCAGTACGTGGCGGCGCTCGAGCACGAGCACCTTCCGGCCGGCGCGGGCGAGATACGCCGCCGCTGTCAGGCCGTTGTGGCCGCCGCCGATGACGATCGCGTCATACTTCATTGCGGAATTCGGATTGCGGATTGTGGGTTGCGGCTGCGTGGATTGACGAGCTTACAAGCCGCAGCTGCGGGTGGCGTTGCCGACCACGAGGGCGTGCAGGAGCAGGTGCGCGGCACAGCGTTCCACAGCGCCGGAATATGGCATATCGCCCGACCGCTGTCCATCACCGCGCCGCCGCGGCGGCCGCAGGCGACTTGTAGACCGTTCCGCCCTTGATCACCCAGGTGACACGCTCGAGCTCGGTGATGTCGCGCAGGGGATCGCCGCTCACCGCGACCAGATCCGCGAACTTCTTCGGCTCGACCGTGCCGACGCGATCGCTCCAGCCCATGATCTCGGCGGCGATGCGCGTCGCGGACACGATCGCGTCCATCGGCGGCTGACCCGCGCGCACGCGATACGCGAGCTCGCGCGCGTTCATCCCGTGCGGCACAACTGCCGCATCAGTCGCGAAGCCAATCGGGATCCCCGACTTCACGGCGAGCTGAAAGCCGCGGTCCTTGGCCGCCTTGATCTCGCGCGACCGCTCCTTCTCGGACTCGGGGACGTTGGCGTTCGCCGAAATCGATTCGCTCGTGTACAGCGTCGGCACGTAGAACGCGTGGTGCTCGCGCAGGAGCGCAATCGCTTCCTCGTCCAGCATGCTGCCGTGATCGATGGTGTGCACGCCGGCGCGGATCGCCGCCTTGATCCCGTCGCCGCCGTGCGCGTGCGCCGCGACCTGGCGTCCCCAGCGCGCCGCTTCCTCGACCGCCGCGCGCAGCTCCGCTTCGCTGTACTGCTGCGCCCCCGGCTGAATCCCTTTCGAGAGCACCGCACCGGTGGCGAGGATCTTGATGAAGTCGGCGCCGGCCTTCAGGTTCGTGCGCACCGCCTTGCGAATCTCGTCGGGGCCGTCGGCGAGATTTCTGACGATCGGCACGTCGACGTAGATCGAGAACTGCCGCGCGTCGCCGGCGCCGCCGGTGGCCGAGACGTAGTTGCCCGCCACCATCAGCCGCGGCCCGGGCACGACACCCTCGTCGATCGCCTTGCGCAGATCGATGTCCGTGTACGGCCACGTCGGGCCCATGTCGCGGCAGGTCGTGAACCCGGCCATCAGCGTGATCAGCGCGTTGTGCGCGCCGTGCAGCGCCGCCTGGCCGGGCGTCGTCTTCAGCAGCTCGTCTTCCCAGTGCACGCCGGTGCTCGTCAGGTGCGTGTGCAGGTCGATGAGCCCGGGCAGGAGCGTCGCCGCGCCCATGTCGATCACCCGCGCGCCCGCAGGGATCGCCACGCCGGCGCCCGCCGCCTCGATCCGCTCACCGCGGATCAGCACGACCGCCGGCGCAATCGGTGCGCCGCCGCGTCCGTCGATGAGCCGGGCGGCCCGCACCGCGACGAGCGGCTCGGCAGGGGTCTGCGCGCTGAAGAGAGCGGCCGCCGCGGCGAGCGCGAGGAAGTGTTTCATGGCGGTGCTTATAATACGCGCATGCCGATCGGCACCGCGGTTCACGAACGCACGTTTGCGCTGGCGGAAAGCCTGAACTACCGCGAATGGTCCGGTTATTACGCCGTCAGCTCCTACGAGGCGCACCACGAGCACGAGTACAACGCCATCCGCAACGCGTCGGCGCTGATCGACGTCTCGCCCCTGTTCAAATACCGCGTCAGCGGCAGGGACGCCGTGCGGCTGGTCGATCGCGTGATCACGCGCGACGCGACCAGGCTGGCTGTCGGACAGGTCTACTACACGCCGTGGTGCGACGAGCACGGCAAGGTGATCGACGACGGGACGGTCACGCGCCTGTCGGAGGACGTCTTCCGATGGACCGCCGCCGACCCGAGCCTGCGCTGGCTGACGCAGAACGCCATCGGCCTCGACGTGCGCATCGAGGACATCTCGGAAACGGTCGCGGCGCTGGCGCTCCAGGGCCCGACATCGGGCCGGCTGCTCGACGCGGTCGCCGACGCCGACATCCGCGGCTTGAAATACTTCCGCATGACGCGCGGATCGATCGCCGGCGTGCCGGTCGAGATCTCCCGCACCGGCTACACCGGCGATCTCGGCTACGAGATCTGGATGCCGTGGGAGCGCGCGATCGACGTGTGGGATGCGCTGATGCTCGGCGGCCGCCCGTTCGACATCCACGCGGCCGGCATGCTCGCGCTCGACGTCGCGCGCGTCGAGGCGGGGCTTCTGCTCATCGACGTCGACTTCCACAGCAGCAAGAAGGCGCTGATCGAGGCGCAGAAGTACACACCGTTCGAGATGGGGCTCGGCCGCCTCGTGCAGCTCGACGGCGGGCACTTCATCGGCAAGGGCGCGCTGGCCAAGGAGAAGCGAGCCGGCTCCGCGCGGCAGATCGTCGGCCTCGCCATCGACTGGCCCGCGGTCGAAAAGCTGTACGAGCAGGCCGGGCTGCCGCCTCAGCTCTCCGCCGCCGCGTCGCGCACCGCCGTCCCCGTCTACAAGAGCGGACGCCAGGTCGGCCGCGCCACCACGACCACGTGGTCGCCGGTGTTGAAGCAGCTCGTCGCGCTGGCGACGGTGGCCGCGCCGCATGTCGCCGAGGGCACGCCGCTCGACGTCGAGATCACCGTCGAAGCGGTTCGCCACCGCGTGCCGGCGAAAGTCGTCAAGACGCCGTTCTTCAACCCGCCGCGCAAAACCGCTACGCCCGCATTCTGACCGCCGGGTAACCCGCATGCCCCCCGGAGCAAAGAAAGAAAGAGAGCCGGCGCCGGCGGGGCCCGACCAGGCCGAGCGCGAGCTGTGCGCGCTGATGGAGGGCTATCTGGACGGGCGGCTCGAGGCGTTCGACGACCTCTACGCGGCGTTGTCGGGACGGCTGCGCGGCTACTTGCTCTCGCAGTGCCGCGACCCGGCGCTGGCCGACGACCTGCTGCAGGACACGTTTCTGCAGGTGCACCGGTCGCGCCGGACCTACGAGCCGGGACGCCCGGTGACGCCGTGGATCTTCGCCATCGCCAGGCACGTGTTCCTGATGAAGCGGCGCAGCACCGGGCGGCGGCTGCGCTTCGAAGAGCGGCTCGCCGCCGAGGCGGTCTCAGGCGACGTCCCTCGCGACGATCTGAAGGCGCTGGCCGACAAGGACGAAGTGCACCGCGCGCTCGACCAGGTGCCGGCCGATCAGCGGGAAGCACTGCTCCTGCATCACGTCCAGGGCTGGAGCTTCGCCGAGATCGCGGCGCGGCTCGGGATTCGCGTCAACGCGGCGAAGACGCGCGCGTTTCGCGGCATGAAGAAGATGAAAGGGCACCTGAAATGAGTGCGCCGCGCGGCCTGCGCGACAAGATCGCCCGCGACCTGCGGCCGGTGAAGCCGCTGCGCTCGCCGTCGATGCGCGCGCTCGTCCTGCTGCCGCTCGCCGCCGCGATCGTCTTCGCCGTGCCGGCGCTGCGCTTCTTCCGCTCCGACATGCAGGCGCTCGGGGTCGTCCGCGGCTGGGGCTTCTCCTACGCGCAGGCGGTCGCCGGCATCGTCATCGTCGCGCTCGCGCTGCGCGAGTCGATTCCCGGCCGGGCGCTGTCGCGCGCGGTGCTCGGTTGGACGATTGCCGCCGGCCTCACGCTTCCCGCGCTGATGCTGGTGCTGACCTCGTCGACCTTCGACCTCGGTCCGGCGCCGGGCCAGGCGCTCACCGACGGGATTGGCTGCTTCCGGGCGTCGGCCGAGGGCGCGGTGCCGGCGCTGATCGTGGCCGCGCTGCTCGTCGCCCGCGCGTTCCCGCTGCGGCCGGGGATCGCCGGCGCGCTCTACGGACTCGGGTGTGGGCTGATCGCGGATGCGGGGCTGCGGCTCTACTGCGAATACACCGCGCCGCCGCACGTCGCGTTCGCGCACGGCGGGGCGATCCTGGGGGCGATGTTCGTGGGTGTCGTTCTCTCCAAGCTATCGGCACCCGGGCGCTGAGAGTGACGCTGGCGTAGGGTCGCTGCGCCGGAGAGGAAGAACAGGAGGTCAAGAGGTCAAGAGGCTTGCCCGCGCTGTTGGTTCGGCGGACACGGCCTGCGGAGCAGGCCGCTGACACAGCCGGATCGGGACGATGCGCGAGCCGCATTTGATTCGGCAGCGGTTCGCGCATCGCCCCGACTCCGGCTGTAGCGCCGCTACGCGGCGTCCGCCGAACCGCAGAGCGCTCGCCGGCATCGATCTGGCCCCGCACCGTGGAGCCTCCTGATCTCCTGGCCTCCTGATCTCCTGTTTCTTTCCGGCGCTGCAAGCTTGCCACCACGCCGCAAATTCAACCCCGACGACCCAGCTGATTCTGCGGGCTCCGCGTGTTCTGCGTTGCCCGTCGTGATCAGTGGCTGTCGATCGGCGTGATCAGGCTTCCGACATGAACGGATAGCGGAAGTCGCGCGGCGGGTTGAAGTTCTCCTTCACGGTCCGCGCGCTGACCCAGCGCGTCAGGTTCAGTTTCGACCCGGCCTTGTCGTTGGTCCCCGAGCCGCGCGCGCCGCCGAACGGTTGCTGGCCGACGACCGCGCCGGTCGGCTTGTCGTTGATGTAGAAGTTCCCGGCCGCGTGGCGCAGCGCCGACGACGCTTCGAGGATCGCGCGGCGATCCTGTGCGAACACCGCGCCGGTCAGCGCGTAGGGCGATGTCGAGTCGACGATCTGCAGCGTCTCCGCCCACCGCGCATCGTCGTAGACGTAGGTGGTGACGACCGGCCCGAAGATCTCCTCGCACAGCAGGCGGTAGCCCGGGTCGTCGGTCTCGACCAGCGTCGGGCTGATGAAGTAGCCGTTCTTTCCCTCCGCCTTGCCGCCGGCGATGATCTTCGCCTTGCCGCGCGCGTGTTCGAGGTAGCCGCTGATCTTGTCGAACGCGCGCTTGTCGATCACCGCGCCCATGAAGTTCCGGAAGTCCTGCACGTCGCCCATCTTGATCTCGTCGATCATCGCGACCGCGCGGTCGCGGACCGCATCCCACTTCGACCGCGGGATATAGGCACGGCTCGCGGCCGAGCACTTCTGTCCCTGGTATTCGAAGCCGCCGCGCACGATCGCCACCGCCAGCGCGTCCACGTCCGCCGACGGGTGCGCGACGATGAAATCCTTGCCGCCGGTTTCGCCGACGATGCGCGGGTAGGTGCGGTAGGTGGACATCGAGGCGCCGATGGTCTTCCACATGTCGTTGAAGACCTCGGTGCTGCCGGTAAAGTGGACGCCGGCAAGATCCTGGTGCGAGAGCAGCACCTTCGAAATCATCGCCGCGTCGCCGGCGACGAAGTTGATCACGCCGGGCGGCATCCCGGCCTCTTCGTACAGCTTCATCAGGTAGTAGGCCGACAACATCGCGCTCGACGCCGGCTTCCAGACGACCGTATTGCCCATCAGCGCCGGCGCGGTCGCCAGGTTGCCGCCGATCGAGGTGAAGTTGAACGGCGAGATGGCGTAGACGAACCCCTCGAGGCCGCGGTACTCGAGCTGGTTCCACATCGTGTGGTCGCTGAACGGCTGCTCGTCGAGCAGCAGCTGGCCGTAGTAGGTGTTGTAGCGCCAGAAGTCGATGAGCTCGACGGTCGCGTCGATCTCGGCCTGGAAGGCCGTCTTCGACTGGCCGAGCATCGTCGCGGCATTGATCGTGTCGCGCCACGTCGTCGTCAGCATCTCGGACGCCTTGAGCAGGACGGCGGCGCGATCGTCGAACGACCAGCTGCCCCATTCCTTGCGCGCCGACGCGGCCGCCTCGACCGCCTGCACGACGTGCTGCTCGCTGGCCTTGTGATAGTTGCCGAGGACGTGGCTGTGATCGTGCGGCATCACCGAGGCGGCGGTGTCGCCGGTGCGGATCTCCTTGCCGCCGATAATCAGCGGCATCTCGATCTTCTCGGACGCCATCGCTTTGAGGCGCTTCTTCAGCGACTCGCGCTCGCTGGTGCCGGGCGCGTAGCTTTTGATTGGTTCGTTGACCGGATGGGGCACGCGGCGGTGCCCGTTGAATGATGCGTTGTGGCAAGACATAGCATTCCAGTCTAGCGCAGTGTGGCGCCGCTAAAGCGGCGCCCCACGTACGACCATGTAGGGCGCCCCTTCAGGGGCGCCTGGGGCTTGCCGCCTCGGCCTCCTGACGAACGATTGCGTCGAACGACCACAGCAGCTCTTCACGCTCCGAGTACGGTCCGGGCTGATACAGCCGCGAGTTGATGCCGAGCTGCGACTGCTCGGCGATCCACCAGTCCTCGCGGTTCGTCAGGTCCCAGAACTCGATCGCATCGTCGGCCTGGAAATCGGGGCGTGCCAGCTCGGTCGGATGGAAGTGCCACTCGCACACGATCTCGGTGCGGTCGTGCGCACGCGGCCAGAGTGTGTGCGTCATCACGTAGTCGGGGTGCAGGCTGAGGAGGAAGTTCGGGTAGATGGCGTAGTAGACGACCTGCTGCCGCTGCGCTTCGCTCAACCCCGGCAGGTACTCGCGGCGCCGCTTGCCGTCCATGCTCATCGTCTCGACGCCGTCGCGAAACCCCATCGCTCCGCCGCAGTAGCAGGCGGTCGGCGCGACGTTGTCGGCGCCGAGGTAGTGATGCAGCTTGTTGAGCGCGGGGTGCAGGTTCGGGCAGTGCAGGCACTCGTTGTAGTTGAGGACGATCAGCTTCCAGTTCGCTTTGACGTCGTAGACGATCCGCCGTCCCATGCGGAGGTCGCCCATCTGCCAGCCGGCGAACCGCGCGGGCAGGTCGGCCAGCTGATCGCGCAGGGCAGTGGCGGTGGGGCAGGGGTGTTCAGATGCGAAGACGCGGCGCCGAGGTGGACGAAGATGTTGCCCTCCCAGATCTCGCAGCCGGCGCGGTGCAGGGGATAGTCGTCCTTGCAGAACCCGGGCGCCATGTGCGGTGCGGCGAGCAGCCGCCCTTCGAGATCGTAGGTCCAGTTGTGATACGGGCACTGGATGCGATCGGTCAGATGTCCTTCGGCGGCGTCGCAGAGGCGGGTGCCGCGGTGGCGGCAGACGTTGAACAACGCGTGAATCCCGTCCGAGCCGCTGCGGGTGATGATCAGGCTCTCGTCGCCAATGGTTCGCGTGAAGTAGTCGCCGGCGCGCGGGATCGCGTCGGTGCGGCCGGCGCAGATCCAGCGGTTGAAGTAGAAGCGCTGCAGCTCCGCGCGATAGAAATCGGGGTCGGCGTAGAAGCGGCGCGGCAGGGTGGTGTGCATAGGGACGCTCGGGCAAGCCCTTCGAGCGCAATGTAGCGCGACGGCTTCAGCCGAGCGCTCATGATACAACTCAGCGCGCATGCCTACGCTGCAACGCGCGCTCGGCCGCTGGGACCTCACCGCCATCGGCATCAACCAGGTGATTGGCGGCGCCATCTTCCTGATGCCGTCGCAGGTCGCTGCCCAGATCGGCGGCTGGAGCCCGATCGCGTTCGTGCTGATGGGATTTGCGTCGATGGCGGTAGCCCTCTGCTTCGCCGAGGTCGGCAGCCGCTTCGACAGCACCGGCGGTCCCTATCTCTACACGCGCGCGGCCTTCGGCCGCTTCGTCGCCTTCGAGGTCGGGTGGATGCAGTGGTTCACGCGCGCCTCGAGCCAGGCGAGCGTCATGGCCGGCATCGCGCTCGCGCTCGGCTACTACTTTCCCGTCGTCACCGGCGGCTGGCGCCGTGCGCTGCTGCTCGTCGCCGTGACGACGGCGCTGACCTGGGTGAACGTGCGCGGCATCCGGCAGAGCGCCTGGCTCGTCAACGCGCTGACCATCGGCAAGCTGCTGCCGCTCACGCTCTTCGTCATCGTCGGCCTCCCCTATCTCAGCGCGGCCTCAGTCACGACGCTGCCGCCGATTACCCTTGGTGAGTTCTCGACCGCTGCGCTGCTCCTGATCTTCGTCTTCGGCGGCTACGACGTCGTCCCCGTGCCGGCCGGCGAGGCGCTCGACCCCAGGCGGCACGTGCCGTTTGCGCTCATCGCGACGATCCTCACCGTGATGGCGGTGATGACGATGACTCAGGTCGTCGCGCAGTCCGTGCTTCCGGATCTCGCCAGCCACAGCACGCCGGTTGCCGACGCGGCCGCGGTGATGCTCGGCGCGGCCGGTGCGCTGCTCGTCGGATCCGGCTCGGTGATCTCGATGATGGGCAACAACGCCGGGCAGATTCTCAGCGGATCGCGGATGCTGTTCGCGCTCGCGGAACATGGCGAGCTGCCGGCGTTCTTCGGCCGCATCCACCCGCGCTTCCGCACGCCGGCGAACGCCATCATCTTCACGTCGATTGTCGCCGTCGCCCTGGCGCTGAGCGGCTCGTTCGCCAAGCTCGCCGTCGTCAGCGCGCTGGCGCGGCTGGTCGCCTATACCGGCGTCGCCGCGGCGACGCTCCGTTTACGGTCGCCGCAGTTCCACGGGACGGTGAAACCGGCGACCTTCGTCGCGCCGCTCGGGCCGGTTGTGCCAGCGATTGCGATCCTGGTGTCGATTGGCATCGCCGCCGGCGCGACCCGCGACCAGATGCTGGGCGGGTCCGCGGCGCTGGCGGCCGGCGCGTTGTTGTTCGCGATCTACAACCAGGTCCGGCTTCCGCGGGACACGACGACCGACAACGATTAGGGCGACATTCAGTTCTGCGTCATTCGTGGTGTCCGGCTTGAGCCGGGCCGTGACACGGTCCGCCTGAAGGCGGGCACTGCATGGAATCGAAAAACGCTTTAGAATCGGCGACGCCCCATGCCTTATCGGCGAAAGGAACGAACGATGATTCGAAAGATTCTGGTTCTTGCCGCGCTGTTGATCGTTGGCCTGAGCGCCGCGCCGTCCGCGCAGAACGCCGGCGGCACGCTGACCGCGCAGGACTTCGTCGAGATTCAACAGCTGTACGCGAAGTACAACTGGGCGCTCGACTCTGGCGACTCGCAGGGCTACGCGGCCACCTTCACGCCGGACGGCGTCTTCAACAACAACGTCGGCCACGACGCGATCGTGAAGTTTGCCGACACATTTCACGCCGGGCTCGGCTCGCACGTCCGCCACTGGAACACGAACCTGATGATCACGCCGTCGCCGACCGGCGCGAGCGGGCAGGTGTACCTGGTGCTGGTCGATTTCGCGGTCAAGCCGGCGACGATTGTCACCTCGGCGAGCTACTCGGACGAGCTCGTGAAGACGGCGCAGGGCTGGCGGTTCAAGAAGCGCGCGACCAAGGGCGACGCGGCGCCGGCGCCCAAGCCGTAGGGGCCGGTCTTCAGACGGGCCCCCTACCTTCCAGCAGCCGCTCCAGTTCTTCGGGGTGAACAGCGCGGGTCAGGGCATCCTTGCGATCGACGAGGCCCTGCCGCACCAGCTCGGTCAGCGACTCCTCGAGCGTGAACGATCCGTACTTGCGCGTGATCGTGATCTCCTGGTGCAGGTGCTGCAGCGCGTTCTTGCGCACCTGCTGCCGCGCGCCGTAGCCGACCATCAGCAGCTCCGCCGCCGGAATCCGGCCGCCGCCGATCTTCGGCATCAGCGTCTGCGTCAGCACCGCCGCGAGCGCCATCGCCAGCTCCTGCCTCACCGTATTCTGCCGCTCGAGCGGAAACGAATCGGCGATCCGCGCGATCGTCGTCGAGACGTCGGTCGTGTGCAGGCTGGAGAAGACGAGGTGGCCGGTCTCGCCGGCGGCCACCGCTATCTGCATCGTCTCCGGATCGCGCATCTCGCCGACGACGATGATGTCGGGCGCCTGGCGGAGCGCGGCGCGCAGGGCGGTCGGGAAGTCGGGCGCGTCGACACCGATCTCGATCTGCTCGACGAGCGACTTGCGATGCGGGTGCTCGTACTCGATCGGATCCTCGATGGTGATGATGTGCCGCGCGTCGCGCAGGTTCACCTCGTTCACCAGCGCCGCCAGCGTCGTCGTCTTGCCGGAGCCGGTCGGCCCGCCGATGAGCACGAGGCCGCGCGCCAGGCGGGTGAGCGCCTCAACCGGCGGCGGCAGCCGCAGCGACGCGAAGCGCGGAACGGTCGACGGCAGGCGGCGGATCGCGGCCGCCACCCGGCCGCGCTCGTGGTGCAGGTTGATGCGGAAACGTCCGAGGTCGCGCGAGCGATACGACCCGTCCGCGATGCCAGCCTCACGGTAGATGCGACGTGCGTGCGGCGGCAGCGCGGGCAGGACCGCGTCCTCGATCTCCTCGCTGCCGAGCGGTCCGCCGAACGCCGCGTCGAGCGCGACGATGAGGCCGTCGACGCGCAGCGAGGGTGGCGCGCCGGCGATGAGCAGCAGGTCGCTGGCCGATCGCGCGACCACCTGGTCGAGCCACGACAGCAGCCGCGCCAGCTGCGCATCGTCGCTGGCCGCCCGCGCGCGCGGTGCGTCGGCGTTGAGCTCGCTGACGATGGCGTCGAGATCGTCCGGCCGCGCCATCAGAGCCCTCGCCCTGAGCCTGTCGAAGGGAGCAGCGGCCGGTTCAGGAAGCGCGAGAGCGGGATCACCTGGCGGAACACCTTGAGCAGCGTGCCGTGCAGCTTCGGGCTCGCCGCGAGCGCCGGTGGAAACTCGGCGCCGGCGATGAAATGCCGGTGCTTGAGGTACTCGGCCGCTTCGTGATCCCTCGCGAACCCTCGAGGAACGCGCGTCAGTTTCTCGCCTTCGAGGCCGCCGACGTGGCGCCGGAAGCCCGCGGACTCGACAATCGCGCGCAGCTCGCGGACGTTGCCGGCGATGTGCTCACGAACGGCGTAGAGCTGCGCCGGCTGCGGCGAGTACATGCCGCCGCCCACCCACACTTCCTCGGTGGAGATGTGAAAGTAGAGCCCGGCGCCCTCGTGCTTGAGGAGGCCGCGGGTCGGAAACACCGCGGCGGCGTGGGTCTTGTACGGCGTCTTGTTCTCAGAGAAGCGCGTATCACGGTAGATGCGATACATCGAGAGCCGCGGCGTGGCGACCAGTTCCGGCGCGAACTCGCGAAAGTCCTCCGCCAGCCGCTCGACCATGGCCGCCATCGGCTGGCGCACGTGCTGCTCGTAGTCGTCCTTGTGCGCGTTGAACCACTCGCGGCGGTTGTTGCGCTTCAGCGCCCGAAGGAACTTGATCGTCTTGTCGCTGAAGCGCGGTGCCGCGGCTGCCATGACTGCTGACGGAACGTCTCGCCGATCGGTTACGACTGCGCCTGCTGCGCCGCCGCCTGCATGGCGGCCGCGCGCTGCTGCATCAGCTTGGTGAGGTGCGGCACCTGGCCGAGAAGGCGCTGATACGTCATCAGCTGGCCGCGGTGGTGCATCTCGTGCTCTTTCGCCGAAAGCAGCATCTCGAAGCGGCTCTTGCTCGGGACCTGGCCGTCCGGTCCGGGGCGCATCGTCACCCGTTCGGCCAGCTGCGACTCGGAGACGCCGTCGAGGAACTTCGCGAACTTGTCGCCTTCCTCCTTCAGATACGCGATCGTCTCGGCCTTGGTGCGCGGCTTGGTTTCCTCGGCGGTGAACTTCTGAAACAGATCCTGGAAGTTCAGCGTCATCATGTCGGTGACGCCGGTGCCGTGGACGATGCTCTGAAACATGGTGCTGGCGCCGATGTGCGCGAGCATCTCCCGAACGCTGCGGGTGTCGGGCGCCGGACGGTAGTCGGTACTGGTTCTCGGGGATGTCCTCCGCGATTTTGATCGTGTTGTCGCGGACCGTGCGAAACGCCGCCGCCAGCTCCTTCGCACCGTAGTAACTCATGGCTGCCTCCAAGAGAGCCACTATATTGGCTCGAAGAAACCGTTGTAAAGTTGCGCGCATGCAGACCCTACGACTCGCGTTCAGCAAGCGAGCGGCTCGCTCAGGGCGGGCAGCAGCACGCGCGGCGGCGGCGGGGCTGGTCATCGTCATCGCGTTGGCTGGACCGCCGGCGCGCGCCACCGCGCAGCAGGATGCGCGGACGTCGTTCACCGTCGGCACGGCCACGGCGCAACGAGGCCAACGGGCGTATGGCGTGCTCAAGGTCCCGGCCGGGTCGGACGCCGGCTACGACATTCCCGTCGTCGTGCTGCACGGCGCGCGGCCCGGTCCGGTGCTCGCGGTTCTCGCCGGCGCACATGGCACCGAGTACGCCTCGATCATTGCGGTCGAGCAGTTGATCGACGCCGTGAAGCCTGCCGATCTCGCCGGCACGCTGATCCTCGTGCCGATCGTCAACATGCCGTCGTTCGAGCGCATCGTGCCCCACCTGAACCCGGTCGACAACAAGAACATGAACCGGTTCTATCCGGGCAACCCTGCCGGCACGCAGACCGAGCGCGCGTCCGCGGTGATCACGAAAGAGATCATCGACCGCTGCGACCACCTGATCGACTTCCACGGCGGCGATCTCGACGAGAACCTGCGCCCGTACAGCTACTGGACGGTCACCGGCAACAAGGCGCAGGACGACGCGTCGCGCGCGATGGTGCTGGCGTTCGGCCTCGATCACATCATCGTCTCGAGCGATCGGCCGAAGGATCCGGCGGCGTCGCGCTTTCTCGAGAACACGGCCTCGACGCGCGGCAAGCCGTCGTTTACCGCGGAGGCCGGACGGTCGGGCCCGGTCGACCCGAGCGACGCCGCGGTGCTGGTGAAGGGCGTGCAGAACGTCCTCGGCCACCTCAAGATGTCGTCGCAGGCGGTGACGCCGGTGGCGCGGCCGATCTGGATCGAGCCGCTCCTCTCGGTCGCGGCCGAACACGACGGCGTCTTCCATCCGCTGGTGAACCGCGACGCCCACGTGACCAAGGGCCAGAAGATCGGCGCGGTCACCGATTATCTCAACCGGCCGCTCGCCGACGTGCTCTCGCCCGGCGCCGGCATCGTGCTCTTCATCCGCGCCGTGCCGTCGCTCAAGAAGGGCGACACGCTCGCCAGCGTCGGCGTCGTCAAACGCTGACGCCGGCCATGTCCGTGCGGTAAGATTGTCGACTTCCGAGAGATTCTGCGAGGAGGCCCTGCATGGCTGTGACACTTCCGAACGTTCTCGTTTCCACCGAATGGGTGGCCCAGCACGCCACCGACACGGGTGTCCGCGTCGTCGAAGTCGACGTCGATACGACTGCATACGATCAGGGTCATGTTCCCGGGGCCGCCGGCTGGAACTGGACGACCGAGCTCTGCGACACGCTCGTCCGCGACATCGTGCCGACCAAGAAGCTGGAAGAGCTGCTCGGCAAGACCGGCATCGACAACAAGACCGCGATCGTGCTCTACGGCGACAACAACAACTGGTTTGCCGCGTGGGCGTTCTGGCAGCTGAAGATCTACGGCCACGAGGACGTGCGGATCATGGACGGCGGCCGGAAGAAATGGCTGGCCGAAGGCCGCGATCTCAGCACCGAGACGCCGTCGTTCCCCGGCACGACCTACAAGGCCGGCGCGCCCGACTTCACGATGCGCGCGTTCCTGCCCGAAGTGCAGCAGGCGATGACCGGGAAGAAAGCGGCGCTGGTCGACGTCCGCAGCCCGGACGAATTCACCGGCAAGATTCTCGCGCCGCCCGGATTGCCCGAGACCTGCCAGCGCGGCGGCCACATCCCCGGCGCGAAGAGCATCCCCTGGGGAAAGAACTGCAACGACGACGGGACGTTCAAGAGCTTCGACGAGTTGAAGGAGCTGTATGCGGCACAGGGCATCTCCGGCGATCAGCCGGTGATCGCGTACTGCCGCATCGGCGAGCGGTCGAGCCTGACGTGGTTCGCGCTCAAATATCTCCTCGGTTTCCAGAACGTGAAGAACTACGACGGCTCGTGGACCGAGTGGGGCAACCTGGTCGGCGCGCAGGTCGAGAAACCGTAAATCGAGGACACGTTTTCCCCGGATGAGCAAGGTATGAAGCCAATGGATTACTCGCGCCGGCAGCAGGAGCTCGGGGGTTGGCAGGTGATGGTCGAAACCTACAAGCTTGGCGACCTCTATCACTGCTCGATCGCCAACGTCGATCCCGGCGCGCGGTTCGCGCGCGGCAACGGCGCGACCAAGGAAGAGGCGGAATCGAGCGCGATAGAAAAGGCCACGCGATACCTGGCCCAGACGCGCAAGTTCGAAGCGTAAAGCCGACTTGCCCGTCGTCACGGCCGTCCTGGCGCTCGAAATCTTCCTGACCGGGGCTGCGTCGGGCAGCCTCGGCGCCCTGCTTGGATTGGGCGGCGGCGTCTTCCTGGTGCCGCTGCTCAATCTCGTCTTCGGATTTCCCTTCACGGTCGCCGCCGCGATCAGCCTCACCACCGTCATCGCCACGTCGAGCTCCGTGTCTGCGGGGCGCACCGGCCAGCAGCTGATCAACATGAAGCTGGGCATGCTGCTCGAGGTGGCGACGGCCGCCGGCAGTTTTCTCGGCGGCATCACCGCGCAGTTCGTCGCGCAGTCGCTGCTGCAGAAGTTGTTTGGCTTCGTCGCCGCCGGCGTGGCGGTCGTGATGCTGACGCGGTTGCAGCGCCGCAACGTGATTCTCGATCCGAACGTCGACCCCGGCGTCCTCGGCGGCCGCTTTTACGAAGCCGAGAGCCGCGCGGTCGTGACCTATCAGGTCAAGCGGCTGCCGCTGGCGGTCGTCGCCTCGTTCCTGGCCGGCAACGTGTCGTCGCTGCTCGGCATCGGCGGCGGCATCATCAAGGTGCCGATCCTGAACGCCTGGTGCGGCATCCCGCTGCGCGCGGCAGCGGCGACGAGCGCGTTCATGATCGGCGTCACCGCGACCGCCGGCGCGGTCATCTACTACGGCCGCGGCCAGCTCGAGCCGGCGCTGGCGGCGGCCGCGGTGCTCGGCGTCCAGGTTGGCTCGTGGGGCGGGATGCGGTTCGGCGCGTCGGCATCGGCGAAGTGGCTGAAGGTGCTGATGGCGGCCGTGCTCTTCATCGTCGCCGCGATGATGTTCATGCGGGGCGGACGATGAGCGTCGATCGCGGCAGCGACGCCGACGCCGCGCGCGCAGTCGCTGGAGCATGCGATCGGCTTCGTGCTCCGCGCCGGCGTGCTCGCCAGCAGCGCGTGCCTGGCGGCCGGCCTGGTACTGTCGCTGGTGATTGGCGAGCAGGGGGCGGCGCTCTTCCTGCTCCATGCCGGCGTGATCCTGCTCCTCATCACCCCCGTCGCGCGCGTCATCGTCTCGATCGCCCAGTTCGCGTCGGTACGCGACTGGACGTTCACCGGCCTGACCGTGATCGTCCTCGTCGAGCTGATGGCGAGCGCCGTCGCGGCTCTGGTTTTCAACAAGCGGCTTTAGCCGAGATCAAATCGTTCGCGGTTCGTCGTTCGTCGAACGTCAGAACGCCAGAACGCAGAACGCAGAACGCGCAGCGACAGACGTCGAACGACCTCGGCCGCCGTCACCGCGCCGCGTCGCGCATGACGGCAGCCTGGTCCGCGTTGAAGCGCAGCTGACCACGATCCGCGTTCTGGAAGTCGTCGCGCTTCCAGCAGGCGCGCATCAACCCTTCCGGCGAGTGGCCCCGGTCGGGCATCAAGACATGACCGAGCTCGTGCGCCAACGCGCACGAGAGCAGCAGCGCGAGCGAGACGGTGTGCCGCCGCGCCTCGGCCTCGACCCGCCGGTAGAAGACGTACACCGCCGGCGTGCCCTTGTCGGTCCACATCGTCGCGCCGAGCACGGTGTCGCGCGTGCGCCGCAGCACGCCGCCCTCGCGATCGACCAGGATGATGTGCAGCGCTCTCGCCGCCGCATCGGTCCGATCAGCGCTGACCCATTCGACCGGGACGCCGATGCCGGCGTAGACGCGTGTCAGCTCGCGCTGCGCGCCGTCGACGATCGCCGCCGGCGCACCGGCGAAGTTGTGCAGTTGCAGGACGAGCGCGATAGAGAAAATCAGCATTGATCCACCGCCGCGTTCGATTGTCCCGGAGCCGGTGAGGCGAATGCGATTACGCGAGAAGTAATGAAGCCGCAGGCGCCGCGAAGAGATCAGACGGCGATCGGCTGTGGCGTCGCGGCGAGGCGGCGCGCTGTCTGCTCGGTTGCCGCGTCAGCCGGGAAGAAGCACTCGATCTTCAGCTGCTGCAGCGCGACGTCGCGAGGCGTGGCGAACATCGTCACCATCCCGAAGAAGGCCATCGACAGGTCGCCGTTGCGCAGTTGCATGGCGACCAGCGGCGGCATCTCCAGCATCGTGTCGGCCGCCTTCCACCGTGACGGCACACCCGGGTAGGCGAGCAGCTCGTCGCGCAGCCGGACGATCCCCTCGCTGCCCTGCGCGGCCACCTGACGATGGATCGAGTGCATCAGGCACTCGGCCACTTCCTCCCAGTTGACGATGAACGCGCGGAGGCCGCGCGGGTCGAACACCGTGCGCATGACGTTCGCCGACTCGACCGCGCCGCGGAACTGCTGGAAGATCCGCTTCGACGCATCGTTCTTCATCACGATGTTCCACTGGCCGTCGACGACGAGGGCGGGGAACGGCTCCTGCTGCCGCAGGATGAACTGCAGGGCGCGGCGGACCGGTTCGAGCTCGGGCGCGCCGAGCGGGCAATCGCCGTAGACCGGCGCGTAGCCCGCGCTGACCAGCAGCGCGTTGCGCTCGCCGAGCGGGACGTCGAGCATCCCGGCGAGCAGCTGCACCATCTCGCGGCTTGGCTGCGCGCGGCCGGTCTCGAGGAAGCTCAGATGCCGAGTCGAGATGCCCGCCTCGGTCGCGAGCGCGAGCTGGCTCATATGGCGCGCACCGCGCCATTGCCGCAGGATGCGGCCGAATGGCAGCGTCGAGCCGCCTTCAGGGAACCCGAGCAGGGTGTTCATGGGCGCCGGCTCCAGAGAGCGTCTCGCCGGACGGGGGCCGTCCGCAATTACCTTTGAGGTAAAGACGCAAAAGGAGATGAGGAGGTTCAGGGGAAAGGAGATTAGGAGGGGCAGGAGATCAGGAGGATCAGGAGATCAGGAGGGCAGACGAGGAGGCGGCATCAGTAGACCCAGCTCCGGGTGTCCGCACCTTGCGGCGCGGTCTTGATCATCCACTGCGCCATCGCCGGCATGTATCGCTGGTGCAACGTGCGGGTGCCGACGTTGTTCGGATGCTCGGTATCGCCTGTGAAGCAGTGCTCGCGACGCTCGCCGTAAACGATGTCGGCGTCGGCCGGCGGATTCTTTGCCTTCCTGAGGAACTCTTCGGTCTGATAGACCGCGTTATTCAGGTAGCCGTTGTCCATCGTGCCGCTGGTGAGGTGGATCTTGCCGCGCAGCTTCGGCCCGAGCGTCGCCCAGTCGCGCTCCATGATGTAGCGGAGATCGTAGTTGTCGCGCCAGTACTTCGCGACGACCGGGTCGATTGTGCCGGTCACCTTGTCGTACAGCGGCTTGTAGTACCCGTCGTCGCCGACCGGCCCGAAGACGGACGCCCACGCGTCGTGCTGCCCCGCCGAGCGGCCGCGCGTGCCGAGTACGAGCTCGACGAGGTTGCGCTCCTCGAAGGTCGAATAGAGGTGGCCGCGGTAATCGCGATAGCCGGGCTTCGGCGTCCGCTTCCACGGGTTGTCCTCGAAGTAGTAGTACGCGTTGCGCTCGTCGTAGATGTTCACGGAGCGGTAGGAGCGGAAGTCGATCGGATCGGGACAGAGCGCCCATGCGCCGTTGTAGGCGTCAGGCGACATCACCTGCACGCCGAGCGCTTCCCAGCCGCCGGTCGAGCCGCCGATGAGCGCACGCGCCCAGCCCTGCCCGATGCCACGGAATTTCTGCTCGATGTAGGGAATCAGATCGAGCGTGATCGCGTCGCCGTAGGGACCGTTGTTCGCCGAGTTCACCGCGTAGGAGTCGTCGAAGTACTGGTCGCTCTGCGACTTCGGCTCCGTCTTGCCGTCGTCGGAGATGAACAGGAGGACGCGGCCGTCAAGCGGTTGCGCGCTGCGTGCTGCCGGGAACGAGACCGCGAAGCGCAGCGGGCTGCCGGTCTGCGCGCGCGTCGCGACGACGGCGGGCGCGGCCAGGGCGAGCGACACCGCGAACGCGACGGGAATCGGGTACGAGATCAAGCGCGGCATCTGTTTCACGCGAGATATTTCACCACACTACGAGACCCGGTACGCGTCAGGCGTCGGCCGCAACGGACGATCGAACCAGATGGGACGACGCAGGCCGCCGGGGCCTGGCGCGGGACGGGTCATCGCCAGCCATTCCTTATAAACCTCGTGCGACTTCGCGGTGTCGACGAAGATATCGCCGTAGCGATCGCTGGTGGCGGCCTTCTCGAGCGTCACGCGCTGGTGCCAGCAGTGCATGCCGCTCACCGGGTCGGGCTGCACGGGGAAGGTGAGGTTCTGGTGCACGCCGACCTCGCTCCACCAGATGCGCGAGCTGTCCGGGTCGTCGCTCTTGAACGGCCGCGCGCCGTGGACCTGCGACACCTTGTAGCCGCTGCCCTCCCGCTCGATCGTCACCAGCGCCGAGGCCGTGCGGTTGCCCATCTCCTCGTGCAGCCGCCAGCGTCCGAGGTGGTGCGACATCCCGAGGACGCCGGGGCGGATCCCTTCGGTGACCCACGCGCGCGTGACGAAGTAGCCGATGCGCGTGCGCACCTTGACGAGATCGCCCGTGTCGATGCCGTAGCGCCGCGCGTCCGCGGTCGCGATCCATAGCGGGTTGTCGTGCGAGATCTCGTAGAGCCACTTCACCGGCGAGCGCGTGTGGACGAGCGTCGGCAGCCGGAAATTCGGGAGCAGATCGAATTCGCCTGCCTCGCGCTTCAGGTCGCGCCAGTGGACGTGCCCCGGCACGTAGCGCGGGACCGCGTGCTCGGGCCAGCCCCAGTCGACGAGCGTTTGCGATCGAAATTCGAGCCGGCGAGACGGCGTGGTGAAGCCGGTGAGCGCGGCGCCGTCGACGACGACGCCGATCGGCGACGCCGTCTTTGAGCACCACCTCTTCGCTCGAATCAGTCTCGGCACCCGCCAGCGCCTCCGCCGGCAACGGCGATTCGTAGGTCTTGTAGACGTTGTCGCGAACCTGGAAGACGCCGTACTTGCGCATGTAGGCGAGCGGCGTCAGCGCCTCGCGCGCCGCGGCTTCCGGCAGCCCCGGCACCGAGTTCTCGAACATCCACCCGTAGTACTCGTCCATCGTCACCGGCTGGCCGGGCCGATAGGGCGACTCGAAGTGCTGGCGGATGCCGAGCGTGCCGTCGGGATCGATGCGCCAGGTGAGCGCCGCCCAGAACTCGCTCTCCTCCCACACTTCGCCCGGATTGGCTTCGTGGGTGGCGTCGATCTTGTCGCCGCGTTTCTCGCGCGCGACGCGGACGACCGGCTGGCGGAACCCGAGCCACTGCGCGGCGTGCGTCTCCTGGCTCATCGTGTCGTGCCGCTCGGTGCCCAGCCCCATCGGCAGGATGTAGTCGGCAAACCACGCCGTCTCGCTCCAGGTCGGCGTCAGCGCGACGTGGAGGCCGACCTTGTCGGTGTCGGTCAGCATCTCCATCCACGAGAAGCCGTCGGGGTTGGTCCAGAGCGGGTTGTAGACGCGCGTGAAATAGACGTCGAGCTTGCCGCGCTCCTCTTTGAGCAGATGCGGCAACAGGAAGCTCATCTCGAAGTAGGCGAGCGGATACTCGCGCGGGAAGAGCAGCTCGTTCCAGTATTCGGGTGGCGGCGGCGTGGTCGGGTGCTTCGGGACGAACTTGTTCGACAGGTGGAGCCCGACGCCGCCCTTGGTGCCGACCGATCCGGTCAGCACGACGAGCAGGTAGAGACAGCGCGTGATCTGCCAGCCCCAGAGGTTGCCGGCGGCGGCCGATCGCCAGTTGTGCGTGCTGAAGGTGCCGCGTGCGCGGCCGATCGCCCGCGCCGCCTCGACGATCATCGTCGCGGCGACGCCGGTTTCCTCCGCGGCGAACTCCGGCGTGAACTGCGCGTAGAGCTCCTTCAGCGCGACGATGAAGTTGTCGAAGGTGAGCGGCGAGGTCGGGCCGATCGGCGCGCAGGTAGCCGCGCCAGTCGACCCAGTTGCGGACGAACTCGCGGTCGTAGAGATCCTCGTCGAGGATCACCTTCACCATCGCGAGCAGCAGCGCCCCTTCGGTGCCGGAGTAGGCCGGCATCCACACGTTCGCCTTCGCCGACGTGTTCGACAGCCGCGGATCGATGACGATCAGCGTCGCGCCGGCCGACTGGCCCTCGATGATCCGCTGCGCGTGCGGGTTGAAGTAGTGGCCGGTCTCGAGGTGCGAGGAGAGCAGCAGGATCGTCTGCGCGTTGGCGTAGTCGGGCGACGGACGATCGTTGCCGCACCAGAGAAAATGGCCCAGCCGCGCCGACGATGAGCAGACGTTGGTGTGGCTGTTGTGGCCGTCGATCCCCCACGCCTGCAGCACGCGGTTGGCGTAGCCGTCTTCGCCCGGGCGGCCGACGTGATACATGATCTCGTGGCGCCGCCCCTCGACAATCGCCTTGCGAATCCGCCCGCCGATGTCGTCGAGCGCCTCGTCCCACGACACGCGCTTCCAGGCGCCCGACCCGCGCGCGCCGTCGCGCTGCATCGGGTAGAGGATGCGATCCGGATCCTCGAGCTGATTGGGTGTGACGACGCCCTTGGCGCAGGTGCGGCCGCGGCTGCCGGGGTGGAGCGGGTTGCCCTCGATCTTCCTGACGCTCAGGTTCTCCTTGTCGACGTAGGCGAGGATGCCGCACGCCGACTCGCAGTTGAAGCAGATGCTCGGGATGATCCAGTAGCGGCGCCGGTCTTTCTTCGGCCAGCTCGTCGACTCGAAGTCGACGTAGTCGTCCCATTGCGATGGGTCGGGGTGAGAGCGAAAGGGAGACATGGCGTAAGGTCAGAAGGCGGGAAGGCGGGAAGGAAGGAAGGGAAGGCTGAACGGCCGCAGGGCTGAAAGGCCCTGGGCGGTGGGCGCAAGGCCCGCAATCCGCATTCCGCAATCCGCATTACGAGAGCGGCACACTCTGTCCTGCCTCCACCCAGATGTATTCCCACGCAAAACTGCCGGCGAGCGCCAGGAGCGCGCCGGCGACTGCGACGGGCGCGGAGCCGCCGCCGGCCAGGAGCAGCGCGATCGGCACGAGGCCGCCGCCGACGATGGCCATGCCCCAGAACAGGCGCGCGAACGCGCCGCGGCGGATCGCGCCGACGGCGAGGCGGTGATGCCGCGTCGGGCTCGGCATCAGGAGATTCTCGAACGAGATGAAGCCGAGGTGGACCACCATCGCGGCCGCGAGCGTCATCGCCAGCACAGCGGCCGACCCGCTACCCGCCGCGGCCGACACGAGGAGCAGCGCGGCGGCGCCCTCGGCGACCGCCTGCGCGAGCAGGTCGAAGGTGGCCTGCGGCCCCTGCCAGAGATCGCGCGCGAGCCCCTGCGCGAAGAGGAACCCGGTGTAGCAGGTCGCGAGGATCGAGATCACGACGGCCGGCCAGACGAGCGCGGTCAGGACGCTCGAGAACCCGAACCATCCGGCCGCGAGCCACAGCGCCGAGACGGCGCCGTGCGCGGTGAGGAAGTAGGCGCCCCACACCATCCACGATCGCCGGTTCGGCCGCACGAGGATGTAGTAGAAGCGCTCGGGGCGTTCGAGGTCGACGATGAGGAGCACCGCCGTCGCGGTGATGAAGACGAGCGAGATCGCCGGCCCTGCCAGGCGGGTCACCGCAGAGCGATCGCCGAGCCACCAGAGGATCGCGGTCAGCAGCATCGCGCCCGTTGCGATCCCCTTGGTCAGCAGATACAGCGCCATGTCGAGGCCCCACGGCTTCTCGTGCGGCGTGTCGTAGTCGACGCGCGCCGCCCCGGGACTTGCCGGATCCGGCGACGGCGATCCCAGCGGCCGCAGCAGCACCTGACCCTCTTTGTAGGTAAAGGGCCGCACGGCGATCTCCGGCTGCAGCACGCTGTCGTTGGCGCCAATGTAGAACACCTTGGGCAGCGTCTGCTTTTCCGGCTTGCGCACCGAGGTCGCCTCGCGCTGCGCGATCATCGCCACCTCGCTCGTCGGATCGTCGAGGTCGCCGAAGATGCGGCATTCGGTCGGGCAGACGCTGACGCATGCGGGCAGCAGCTGGTTCTCGACCCGGTTCGCGCAGAAGTTGCACTTCTCGGCCGTGCGCGTGTTCGGATCGATGAACAGCTGATCGTAGGGACACGCGACCATGCACGCGCGGCAGCCGATGCACACGTCCGATCGCAGATCGACGATGCCGTCGCGGCGCTTGAAGAGCGCGTTGGTCGGACAAATCCGCATGCACGGCGCATCGTCGCACTGGTTGCAGAGGACCGGAAAGAAGAAGCGCTGCGTCTCGGGGAACACGCCTTCCTCGACGGTCTTCACCCAGCACCGATTCACGCCGACCGGGATCTCGTGCTCGGCCTTGCAGGCGATCGTGCAGGCATGACAGCCGATGCATTTTCGGAGATCGATGGCGAACCCGTAGTTGGGCATGCGGGGTTGCGAATATACCACGCGTGCTGAGACGCAAATTGAACCCCTGGAGAGGACGGCCTCGATCTCTTCGAGAGCGCCTGTTCAACCGCGGACACCGGAGAGAGCGCAGAGCTCTTGAATGTTCCAGATCGAAATAGGCTCTGCGTTCTCGGCGCTCTCTGCGGTTCAGCCGACGCCCCGAACAGGTTGCGGCGGTTCTCTCCAGCCCCTGACGTTTGATCCGTTTCGAGTCGTCGTCATTTCGCCAGTCGCAGCCGGCTCAACGCCTCGGCCCGATCCGTCGCCGCGACGAGCGGAAACGTGTTCAGGATGTGCTCGAATTCCGCCGCGCTCAGCTGATACAGCTCTGCGACTCGTGCGTTCAGCGTCGCCCGCGCCACCTGGTCGTCGCGTCGAGACAGCAACCGGGCCAGCGCTCCAATCTCTCGAGCTGCGCCGGGTGCGACGTCTGCGGTTGGCACGGGCATCTGCTCGACCGCTGCGGTCGTCACGTGCGTCGTCACCCGCAGGCGAACCAGGTAGTTCAGGACGAAGCTGTTGAACAGGCCGCAGAGAAAATGCTGATCGCGCAGCGGCAGCGGCGTGCGCAGGCAGAAAACGGTGTGCGTGGAGACACAGCCCGCCGGCAGGACGGCGGCGATCAGCGTGAGGCGGTTCGAGGCGCTGGCGACGTCGCGATACGCGAGCCGCGGCCGTGCGTGCCGGTCGGATCGCAGCAATCGACGCGCATCGGTGTCGGTGATGGTCCGGTTGACGCGCTCGAGCGCGACGTGAAACGGCTCCAGGTGCTTGCCGTCGACGATCGGCAGCCCATGCCCGCCTTCGCGGAACGCGCCGCGGTCGTCGCTGGCGTTGAGCTCGCGCCCGAAACGTGCCGCCCAGCCGGCGGCGCTTCCGAGCGGCGGGAAGAGCGCCGCGGCACGATCGGCGATCGCGAGGTCGGTTGGCGTGAGCAGGCGCGGCAGCACGAGGCTCGGGCCAGACAGCCGTTCGAGCAGCGGTGGCGTCACGCGAACCGGGAACCACGGCGCAGTGTCCGCCGGCTCATCACCGATCGATACCAGCGTGGCCGGATCGTCGACGCCGAGCCGGCACGCCGTGCTCCTGGTCGGCGATCCCTGCGTCGCGGTCAGGAGCAGGAAGCCGACGCTGCGGTGAATCGGGAAAACAGCGCGATGGTTCTCCATGCCGACGATCGCGTCGACGTCGCACTGGGAGAAGAGGCGCCGGCGCAGCGGCGCGCTGCCGTGATCGGTTGCGAGCCCGGAGGGCAGGACCAGGCCGAAGCGCCCGCCGGCGCGCGTCAACGCAATCGCACGCTCGACGAACAGCTGGTAGCGGTTCGCATGTCCGTCCGACTGCGACTGGTAGACGCCGGAGTCGCGCGTGAAGCGGAGGATCCGCGAGATGTCGGCGCGTGCTTCGGCGCGAAGATCGCTATCGCCGGCGTCGGCGCGAATCATGTCCCATGGCGGATTTCCGATCACAGCGTCGAAACCGGCGCGCGGCAATCGCGTCCCGTCGCGATCGAAGAACACCTCCGGGAACTCGAGCTCCCAGTGAAAGAGACGACGGCGCCGGCTGGCTTCCTCGGCCGCATCGAGATATCGGCTGGCCGTCTGCGGCGGTAACGCGCAGCGGCCGGTCAGGATCTGATCGGAAAGCGCGCCGAACGCGGACCCAGGCGCCGCCTCGTCGCCTGGCGCGAACCAGGCAGCGCACCACACGTCGGCGATCCGTTTCCATCGCGAGAGCGCCGCCGATCGCGCAGTCAGCGCGGAAAACGTCCGCTCCTTCTCCTTCACATGCTCCAGCGTGTCGCCCGGCATTGCCTCGAGCGCGAAACGGATTGGCATCGCCTGCCGCAGCGCCGCGTGGATTGGCTCGTCGTCGAACAGCGGCAGCGGCTTGCCGGCGGCGCGATTCCTGGGGTTCGGCGGCCGGCGAAGATTGGCGAGCCACGCGCCGAGCAGGCTGTCGCCAACCTGCAGGCGATGGTCGAGAAAGCTCAGCGGCTTGTCGGCGGCCAGCGTGGCAAGCCACAGCGACAGCCGCGCGAGCTGCGCCGCCATCGGGTTGAGATCGACGCCGTACAAGCAGCGCTCGGCGACCGTGCGACGAATTCCGGCCCGCTCGGCGTCGCCGATGTCGCTCGAGTGACAGTGGCCGGATCGCACCAGCGCCGCCTCGTATGCGCTTGCCAGGTACCGGCACGCCGCCACGAGAAACGCGCCGCTGCCCATCGCCGGATCGACGACCCGCAGCTTCAGGATGTCGTCCGGTGCGGCGTCGCAGACGAGCGGGCTGAGCGTGCGGCGGACGACGTAGTCGGCGATGGATTGGGGCGTGTAGAACGTCCCGGTCGCCTTGCGGAGGCCCGCGCCGGTCGCGAGCGAGACCTGCCGCCCATCGATCTGCGGCTGGTAGTCGAGCAGCGTCTCGTAAACAGCGCCCAACTGCTCCACGCCGAGGTCGCGATACGCGATGCGCTCGCGGCCGCCGCGGTCGGGAGCAGGACGAGTCGACAGCGCGGCCACGGCTCTTCTGGCCGCGTTGTCGTCGAGATCGCTCCGCTCGGCCAGCGGCGTGCGTGCAGGGGCAAACAGACGGCCGTTGAACGGCGTCACGCGCAGATCGCCGGCGCGGCATCCCGAGTGCGCCAGGCGCGCAATCGCGCGCAGCGCATCCCACAGGCCCGAGGCCGGTGCGGTCCCCTCGACGATGTCGCGCAGCGCTTCGAGGCTGTAGCTCTCGCGGTAGATCGGGTGCCACACCGGCACCAGCGCGCGCGCTTCCGCGAACAGGAGGAACAGGATGCGATAGACGATGGTGAGCGCCTGCTCGAAGGCGACGTCGAGATCGACGCTCCGGCGGGCACGTATCCGCGTGGCGGCCGCGTGCGCGCGCGACGTGGCAGTGCGAAAAACCAGCGCTTGCAACACTTCGCCAGACGCGGCGAGCACGCCGTCGCGCAGCGACCGGCAGACGCCGGCGGCATGACGATCGGAGGCGGCGACCAGGGCGTGCAGCGATCGCTCGTCCGCGGACTCGACCGAGAGCGCGGCAGCGCCGACGATCGCGACGAGCGCGGTGAGGATGTCCGGATGATCGAGCGCGAGATCGAGGTCGAATTCCAGATGCCGCCGGCCGTAGACGCGCCCGGCGTCGACGACCCGCAAGCGCAGGCCGTCGAAGAGGAGACACCACGGCGCGCCGCGCTTCAGTGCCTGTGTGACGGCGAGCCGCCAGAGCGGATCGAGCGCCTCGCCCCAGGGCGTCACGAGCAGCGCCACCGGGCGGCCGTTGGCGCGCAGCGTCGCCGCCAGGCCCGGATTGGCGGGTTCAACGGCGGCCGGCGATTCGAGTCCGAGCGCCGCACAGAGCGGGATCGCGGCCGCTTCAAGCAGCGTGCGCGGCGTAGATGCCGGTCCGAGCACGAGGCAGCGCGTGCGCCAGGCCACGAGCGCGCGGCGCACGCGATCGACTTCCGTGGGAGCGTCGAACGCCGCCAGCGTCGCCTGAATGAACGCGCTCGAGAGGAGATGGCCGGTGACCGCCGGCAGCGTCGCGGTCACGGCGTGAGCACCAGCAGCAACTGCGGAGGCCGTTGCGTGATCGCTCCCGAGAAGTTCGTGGCGGCCAGCTGATGAGCGGCGGCTGCGTCGAAACGAGCGGACTCATCAGTGGCCTGTCCGCGCTCGCGCTCGGCGCGGCGGTCGAAGAGCCCGGGCTGATATTCGCGCGGGCGGTCGTTGGCGGCCTGAGCCACGATCGCGCGGCGCCGGGCGGTGCGCGTCGAGGTGAACGATCGTGCGCTGTCTTCCGCCAGACGACGCCAGCCCGCGGTCGCGACAGTAATTTCAGATTGAATGCGTGGCTCGACCTGCCGAAGGAGTTGCTCGATCGCGCGGCGCCTCAGGCAACGTCGCCGCGCATCTGCAAGGTCGATCGCAATTCCGATCAGCCTGCGACTCGACGGTCGCGCCGGCCGCATCTTCGAACGCGATCCGATAAATCAATGTCACGCGCGCGCCCAGCGCGCGGCGCGTCCGCCAACCGCGCGCCCTCGCCGCCCACGGCCGATCTCCCTCGAGTTGGCCGAGCGCGTCCTCGTCGCGCTCGCTGGTCAGCGCGCGCGCCCGTGCCAGGCGGCGCGCTTCGTCCTGCGCTTCAGCCCTCAGGTCCGGCTTCACCATCGTCATCGTGTGATCCCCCTGCGACGACAAACTGCGCGATCGCCTGCTCCTCGTTTCCGCCCAGCGGATCGGGCGCGCCGAGGTCGGCTCTGGCGGCGGCGACGCGCGCGCGCAGGCGCGAGAGAATCCGCGCCTCGCCGGTGCTGCGCGCGATCAAATGGAACGCGTGGACCGTGCGGCCGCTGGCCGATGCGATCGACGCGGCCGATGCGCTGCTCGAGTCGCATCGGGTTCCACGGCAGCTCGAGGTTGACGACGAGCCGGCACTGCCGGTGGAGGTTGAGCCCCTCCGCGGCGGCGTCGGTGGCGAGCAGCAGCCGTCGTGGGGTCCGCGAGAACTCGGCGAGGACCGCTGCGCGTTCTTCGCGATCCAGGCCGCCATGCAGAACGAGCGGCGCGACGCCTGGCAGCGTCTGCTCCAGGAGGCGCTCGCGGACGTGCATCAGCGTGTCGCGATACTCGGTGAACACAACCGCCGATTCGCCGGCGCGCCGGAGGAGCCGCCAGAGCGCCGCGAGCTTCGATTCATGCCGTGACGCCGCAACAGCGCTGGATGCCAGCGTCGTCAGGAGCTGGTGTTCGCGACGTGTGTCGGAGAGCGTCAGGTCCGCCGGCCACGCCGGCGGCTCGTCTGCGGCCACGAGATCGCCGTAGGGATCGCCGAGCGGCAACGCCAGCTGCTCGGCGTCCACGGCAACGGTGCCTGAAGCGAGCATCGACAGGCGCCGTTCGACCGAACGTGCCAGCGCCCAGGCGCTCGAGAATGCGCGCTTGTGCAGCACGGCGAGCGCGAGGCTCGCATCGTTGCGGCCAGCTTCGCGCCGTTCCGATCGGATGGCGGCGCCGTAGCTGGCCGAGCAGTTTGTGCATCCGTCCGTTCAGCCGCGCTCTGGCTGACGGCGATGGTGTGGATGCGTCTGGTGGCGCCAATGCCGACATCGAGCCGCGTTCGACGGAAGACGACCAGCGGCGGATCATCGGGGGAGTCGATCGCGCCGAGTGCGCACAGCGCATCGAAGGCACGGCGATCGCCGTTGTGTGGCGTCGCCGTCAGGAGCAGAACGCAGGTTGCGCGAGACGCCAGCGCGTGGGCGGCCGCGCGGCGGTCGGAGTCGAGCGCGACACCGTGCGCTTCGTCGACGATCACGACGTCCCAGGAGCAGGCGGTAACCGCGGGAAGAACCTCGGTGCGCTTCACGTAGTCGACCGACGCGATTGCGACCGCGAGCGTCGACCACGGGTTGACGCCAACCGGCAGCATCGTCGTCCTGCGGCGGAGGACGCGGCCGTCGACTGCGTTGGCGTCGATGGTGAAACGTTCGGAGAGCTCGCGAGCCCACTGCTCGCGCAGGCCCGCCGGAGTCAGGATGAGCACGCGGTCCGCGGCGCCACGCGCGCGCAGTTCGGCGATGACGAGGCCGGCCTGAATCGTTTTCCCCAGCCCCACATCGTCTGCCAGCAGCAGACGCATGCCGGCGCCGCGCAGGAGCGCGAGCGCGGGCTCGAGCTGATACGGCATCAGCTCGATGCGGGCACGGTGCGCGGCGCGCAGCGAGGCCGGCCCGTGCTCGGACGCAACGAGGCTGCGCAGAGCGCGCCGCCAGCGCCGGCGGCGCACGACGCGGACGCCGGGCGATCGCTCGACGCGGCGGAGCGTGTCGAACGGGGTCAGCAGCCGGCGCTCGACGCCGGCGATCGGAGTGGCGAGCCCGGACAGCGTGACGACCTGGCAGGCGTCGTAGGTGCGCACGTCGACGACGCGCCAGCGCGCGCGCCGGACGATGACGAGGTCGCCGGCGCGGACCTGATGTCCGTCGTTGGAGGACGGAGAAATGTGCATCGCGTATCGGGCGCTCGTTCGCAGAATCTGCGACGCGCGTGTGGCGCCCTGCCGGAAATCGAAGGATTACGGCAGGCGAGCGAGCGCGATTTGGTGTCAGGGCAACGCTGATGCCAGGCGTTGGGCGAGTGGGCGCGGCGCCGCAGCGCCAACCCGGCACCGCCGGCGTGTGCGGGTGTTCAGCGGAGGCGCGCGATGGTGGCGCCGAGATGTGACGCAGTGTCGTCCCAGAACTCGGCGACGCGCGGATGACGCTCGAGCGCCTGCTGCACGATGCCGCGCTGGACGCCGCGGCCGCGGCCGTGGACGAGCCGCACCTCGGTCAGGCCCGCTTCGGCGGCAGCGTCCACGTATTCCTGAACGACCGAAGGGATGTCGCGCGGGGCGAACGGGTGGAGATCGAGCTCGGCTTCGATGGGGATGCGGATCGGATCATCATCTGGCATGACACGTGAGCAGGCGCGTCACTACAGCAATTTTCATTTTGTTAACAGTCCACAAGGAAACCGCTTCAGCAGGCGCAGCGCGAGAGCGCCCCCAGCAACCCACCCGCCAGCAACTCCTCGCAACCGGCAACTAGCAAGCAGCCACTGTCTCGCGCTCAGGAGACGCGCGAGCGTTCGGCGGTGTACTCCGCGGTCACCACCGTCTTGATGCCGCCCCGGACCGAGAAGTCGCCGACCACCGTCATGCGCCGCGGCTGCAGCGCGGCGACCAGGTCGTCGAGGATCTGGTTGGTGACGTGCTCGTAGTAGATGCCGCGGTTGCGGAACTCGATCATGTAGTACTTGAGCGACTTCAGCTCGACGCAGCGCGCGTCGGGCACATAGCTGATGCGGATTTCGCCGAAGTCGGGCAGGCCGGTCATCGGACAGACCGAGGTGAACTCCGGGCACGCGATCGCAATCTCGTAGTCGCGCTCGGGGCGCGGGTTGGGGAACGTGTCGAGTGTCGAGCTTGACATGGGAAAAATTCTAGCATTCGCGTTCGAGCACGGCCGCGCCAACCGAGCCGCGGGACATTGCGTTCGTGCGGTTCCGTAAGGAAAAATGGCGCTTTCCGCTTTGCTCCGTCGTTTGACACTGGCGGGAAGCGCGGATAGGATACGTCGGTTTTTCGAAACAAAATCGCTGATTGGTGCTGCGCGCGCGGCGATCGGCGGTGGACATCACAGCGCGTCAAGTGAGGGGGACCCGATGGCTGACGCCCGCAGGATGGGCAAATCCGAGTTGTTTTCGCATTTCGCGGAACGGTTCGAGGTGAAACGCACGCAGGCTCGCGAGTACTTCGACGAGCTGACGCAGCTGGCGGAGAAGGAGCTGAAGCGGTCGGGTGAGTTCGTCCTGCCCGGGATGGTGAAGCTGGTGGTGCAGAAGCGCAAGGCGCGCATGGGCCGCAACCCGGCGACGGGCGAGGCCATCAAGATTCCCGCCAAGACCGTCGTCAAGGCGCGGATTGCGAAGCAGCTCAAAGACGCGGTCCTGCCGCGCAAGTAGGGCGGCGTGGTTCCCCCACACCACAGACCCCTTTGCGGTCCAGACTGAGAGCGGCGCAGCGGGCGGGATGTCCCCCGCTGCGCCCCTTCGTGGGGTTCCTCTTGCGGCCTGCCTGACGGGTCCTATCGACTGAAAGATTGAATCGCCGAGGGGCGTTCGAGTGACGACCGGCTGCTAGGCCGCGTGCGCGCGCGCCAGCATCCGGCTGTAGATCGTCGCCGGCACCAGGCACGTCGTCCTGGCCTCGAGATTGGTCAGCGAGTCGTCGTCGAGAATAATCCGGTCGCCGGGCGCCAGCACGATCTCCGCGCTGTACCGTAGCGTGCCGCGCAACGTGTGCGCCTCGAAGTACCGCACCGCCAGGGTCGTGTTGTCGATCGCCAGCGAGTCGGTCTTCACGAGCGTGCGGAACATTTCATCCTCCCGCGTCCGGCGGCGGCCGGACATTTCCGGTCGATCAACTTGCTGCTGCCTGCGCCGATCGATCGTCGCGCGCCGGGAAGCGCAGCGTGAACGAGGTGCCGCGCCCGACCTCGCTTTCAACCACGATCGTGCCGTCCAGCTGCTCGACAATGCGCTTCGAGATCGCCAGACCGAGGCCGAGGCCGCGCCGTTTGGTCGTGACGAAGTCGTCGAAGATCGCCGCAATCCGATCGGCCGGGATGCCCGAGCCGGTGTCGGTGACGCTGATTTCGACGTGGTCGCCCACGCGCCGGGTCGCTATCGACACGCGGCCGCCGGGCGCCGTCGCCTGAATCGCGTTGGTGATGAGGTTGCGGTAGACGCGGCCGAGCGCGAACCGGTCGGCGTCGATGACCAGCGGCCCGGGCGCGTAGTTTCCCTCGACCGTGACGCCGTGCTTGTCGCCCTCGGCGCGCATCGACTCCACGATCTCGGACACCGAGCCGTTGACCTCGACCGCAAATCGCTCGATCGGCTTCGGCTTGACGACGTGGCGCAGGTCGTCCATGAAGCGCTTGAGCGTCTGCAGCTCGCGCTCGATCGTCTGGTGAAACATGCCGCGCGATTCGAGGTCGAGATCGTCGCGCAGCAGCAGCCGCGTGCTGTTGCCGATGTTCTGGATCGGATGCGACAGGTCGTGCACCAGGCCGGCGGCGACGCGGCCGAACATCGCCTGCCGCTCCTGCCGCTTCACGTCTTCCTGCAGTTGTACCAGGCGGTCGGCCATGGTGTTGAAGGCGTCGCCGAGGTCGCCGAACTCGTCGCGGCTGCGGATGTCGACGCGCGCGTCGAGTTGTCCGGCCGCCAGCGAGTGCGTGGCGCGCTTCAGGGTGAGAATCGGGTTGATCAGCGTGCGGCCGAAGAGATAACCGACGACCACCATCACCAGCAGCGCCATCGAGATCGCGACCACCAGCTGCCCCTGCAGCGCGGCGGCGTTGGCGTAGGCCTCGCGGGTCGGCTGCTCGACGATCACCGTCCAGCCGAGCGGCACGATCCGCGCGGCGGCGCCGAGGTCGTTGCGGCCATCCTCGTCGACGTATTCGCGCGAGACCGGGGTGCCGTCCTGCTGCGCACGTGACGCGGCCAGCAGCTGATGGCCGTCCATGTTGCGCGTCTGCGCGACCAGCGCCTTCTTGTCGGGATTGCCGTGGGCGATGAGCTCGCCGCTCGGGCCGACGACCATCGCGAAGCCGTGCTCGCCGATGCGGATGCGGTCGACCATCCGCCACATTTCCTCGAGGCTGAACTCGCCGGCGAGCCAGCCGGCCGGCTGGTTCAATCGCTTCAGCCGGATCGCGAACACGCTGGTCGGCAGCAGGTCGTCGTCGACGCGAATCGGCGTCATCACGACGTCGTCGATCACCGGCCGCGCGTCCTTCGGGATCGTCACTCGCGGCTTGCCGACGCGGCTCGACGCGATCATCGCACCCGATTCGTCGAACAGCGTGATCTCGCGGAATTCGCGGAACTGCAGCACGTAGTTCTTGAGGATGCGGTCCTGCTGCGAGGTCTTGAGCTCGGTGTCCTGCAGGTCGGCCGACAGCGCCTTCAGGATCTCGGCGTTGGTGACGATGTAGCGGCGGATTTCCTCGGCGGCGCGAACGGCGACGTTCTCGTTGCCGTTGACGACCGAGGTCCGGGTGCCGCTCTGCAGCGAGTAGATCGAGATGACGCCGTAGACGACCAGCGGCAGGAGCGCCGCGCCCATCAGGAGCAGGGCGAAGCGGGTCGCGATGTGCCGGATTCGGGGCGCCATCAGTCGTGGCTCGTTCGCGCGCCGTCCGCTGCTGGTTTCCAGAGACGAAGCGTCGCCAAGATATCACGGCCGGGCTCTGATGGCGGCACGGTGAAGCGTTTGCTGATCGCGCGCGCGCGCACCGACCAGGCCAGGAAGATGCCGGGCGGGTCGTCCATGAACGCCTGTTGAAGCCCGGCGATCGCCTGCGTGTACTCGGCGTCATTCGCCGAATGGCGAACGCGGTCGAACGCTGCATCGATCGCCGCATTGCCCAGTCCGCCGGCATTGAATGCGCCGCGCGAATGCCAGAGCTGATAGGGCCGCAGCAAGGTCGGTCCGCTGATGCCGTCGATCAACGCTGCTTCGAACCGCCGGGTTTTCAGCGCTTCGTAGATGCGGTCCATCGGCGCTTCTTCGACGACCATCTCCACGCCGACGGCCTCGAGCTGTCTCTTCACCACCAGCGCCAGTCGCTCGTTCACCGTGTCAGGCGGCACCAGACAGGTGAAGCGGACCGATGCGGCGCTGCCTTTGACGCGGCCGCGGGCGAAGGTGGTCGCCGCCTGGCGCGCGTCGAACCCGAACTTCGGCAGGTCTCTGCTGAAGCCATAGTTCTGCGGCCAGACCGGTCCCGACGACGCAACCCCATGACCGTTGAGCGCGTCGCGCACGATCGCGTCACGATCGACGCCGAGGTTCACGGCCCGCCGGATCTCCTTTGGCGCGAAATACCTCAGCCTGGCTGTTGAGGGCGATGATGTACTGGTAGTGGCGCGTGTGCGTGAACACGGCGACGCTGGTGGAGGTTTCGAGCGAATCGAGCGCGTCGAGGCCGACTTCATAGAGCACGTCGAGCCGATCGCGGAGCAATTCCGCCCACGCTGCGCGGACGCTCGGAAAGGATTGAACCTCGATGCGATCGATCTCCGGGCGGACCGAGCGCATAGTGCTTGTTCGACACGAACGCGATCGGGGACTTCGGATCGACCACCGCGAAGGGCCCGGTGCCGACCAGCGACGAGCCGGGTTTCGGGATCGGGGTTTCGAGCGAGTCGAGCAGGAAGGGAGACGGCCGGCTGAAGTTCACCACAACCTGATGATCGCCGACTGCGGTGACGCCTTCGACGTCCTCGAATGCCGGTCCCATGGTGTTCGGCAGCATCGCGCGAAGCGCGTCGGCGACGACAGACGCCGTCAGCGGCGATCCGTCGTGAAACGTCACGTTCGGCGAAAGATTGACGGTGAGCGACAAGCCCGTCGGCGCTGACCGTCCAGTCTTTGGCGAGCGAGGGACGCGGACGTCCCTCTTCGGTGAGCGTGGCGAGTAACTCGACGGTCAGGTTCTGCGCTACCTGCCGCAGACCCTGACCTGGACTGGACGCGACTTGCCCGACGCCGATCCGAAGCAGCGACGTCCGCGTTCTCGCCTGGCCGACCGTGCGGCGGAGCCGCAAGCGCTGAACAGGAGGGCCGTGACTGCTCCGGCGGTGAGAGTGCTACCTATCCGGCCGGGCGCGCTTCGCATCGTGTTACTTCTTGTTCATTGGCGGATCGTCGAGCCACATCCCGCAGTACGCGCTCGGCTTCATGTTGGTGGCCTTCTTGACGATTTTGATTTTCATTATAGTCTCCTACGCTGCGCCGGCAGTGGCGTGCGCCAACGAGATGAGTGCCGAATCAAAGCTGCGCTTGTGGCATGTCGGCACATTCATGTCCCCAAGCTGACTGAACGACGCCGCGACGCACCCCCCGGCACACACCGGGATGTACGCACAGTCGCCGCATTCCTTCCACGGTGAGAGCCGTTCGAACCGTTCGCGAGCGGATTCCCGAAACGCGTCTTTCCTGTCGTCGATGTGGCCGGTCGAGGTCGCGAGCTGGCCGGTGAACCCGGGGCACGGATACAGCGAGCCGTCGGGGCCGATGGTCTTGGCGTGCTCCATGTGCACGTGGCAGGGGCCGTTGTGCACGCCGTCGTGGGTGTCGAAGCCGTGACGCCGCGTCTCCTCGCGGAGGAACGACATCTGGTCGTCGATGAAATCGCAGTTGTCGCAGCCCGAGCCGCCGCCCTCACCGACCGACGTCATGCACGTGCCGTTGAGCGGCTTGGCATTCGCGCCGACCGGGATGAGCGGGATGATGTTCTTCGCCGCCGCTTTCGCCTCGGCGCGCACCACCGGCTTGAAGTTGACCTTGACGAGCTTGTCGGCGAAATCCTGTTCGCGCAGGAACGTCAGCAGGTCGCCGAAGCTCTCGACCGATGTTTCATCGAAGTTGCCGCCGATCGCGATCCGGCAGCGGCCGGCGACCTTGCGGACGTTCTCGACGATTCGATCGAAGGTGCCCTGCCCGCCCCGTAGCGGACGCATACGGTTGTGGGTGTCGCGGTCACCATCGAGCGTGATCTTGATGCCGTTGAGTCCCAGCGGCAGCAGCCGATCGACGAGCTCTTCGGACAGCAGCAGACCGTTGGTGATGATGTTGATGAAGAGCTCGACGCCGCGGGCGCGCGAGGCGGCCGATGCCCGCTCGGCAATCGTGTACATCGCCGGGATGTTCAGCAGCGGCTCGCCGCCGAAGAACGTGAGCACGAATTTCTCGGGCTGCACGCGGTCGAGTTCGCGCTCGATCCAGCCGCAGACGCGCAGCGCCATCTCGGGCGACATCTTGTCGGCGAACTTGTTGTAGTCGCCGTGATCGCCCTGGAAGCAGTAGTCGCAGGCGAAGTTGCACTGGAGCGTCGTCAGCACCGTGACGTTCAACTCGTCGGTGTTGGTCTTGACCGTATCGAGGTAGCTGTCGAGCGCGTGCCGGTCCGCGGCGCGGTTCTCGACCAGGAACCCGTTCTCCCAGAGGAGGTCGAGCGCCTCGCGCGCTTCCGCATCCAGAGTCGACCCGCTGACCTCGCGCTGCTCGACGCGGTCGAGCAGAGCGGCCACGTCACTCGACACGATGAGTTGCGCGTCGGTGAGCGTGTTCATCAGGAAGACTTCATCGCGCGCCTCGAGCGGCACACGAAGGTTGAACATGGAAGGTTGCATAAGTGGAAATCCCGGATTCAGGGCCCTGAAGTCACACGTGGCCGCTGTCGTGCCGACACGACGGCTGAAAGTGCAACCGCTATTCCACCGTTGGCCTTTCTCGTAGCGATCGAGGATTTTGCTGGGAAAAGCCGCGATTTGTGCGATCGCCGCGGCCGTTCGCGAACGCGCGTGCGACGACTCCAGGGACAATGGGTTGTCCGCCGCTCGCGCCGCCAGCGGGCGCGCGGCGCCGATTCCCGCGATATTTAACGGAAAATTGAGAAAAACAACCGCTTGGCCAGATCGGCCAACTTGTTGGCTGGCGCTACGCGCCGCGCAAACGCTTGGCGAGCTGGCGCACGTCGAGTTTATCCATCTTGTATTTCAACGTGCTCAAGGGAATTCCAAGGTACTCTGCAGTCGCAGTGACGTTCCACCCGTTCTTCTCGAGCGCCCGCAAAATAAAATTTCGTTCAAAGGTGTTGGTGGCGTCCTCGAACAGGCTGTCGGTCGTGGATCCGAGCGGTTCGAGCTGCGCAAAGTGAAATTCGAGAGGCAGGTCTTCTTCAGAAATGTATTCCTTGTCGCTGACCGCCACCAACCGCTCGATCAGATTCTCCAGCTCGCGGATGTTCCCCGGCCACCAGTACTTCTTCAGCACCGACATCGTCGACTCGGTGATGCCGAGGATGCGTTTGCGGAACCGCGCGTTGTAACGGCGGAGAAAAAACTCTGCCAGCTGCGGCACATCTTCGGTCCGCTCCCGCAGCGGCGGCAGCTTGATCGGGATGACGTTGATTCGGTAGAAGAGGTCCTCGCGGAATTTTCCTTCCTTGACCGCCTTCTCGAGGTCGACGTTGGTGGCGGCGATCAGGCGAAACTCGGTCTTGATCGGCTTGCTGCCGCCGACGCGCTCGATCTCGCCCTCCTGGATCGCGCGCAAGAGCTTCGCCTGCAGATCCAGCCGCAGGTCGCCGATCTCGTCGAGGAAGAGCGTGCCGTTCGACGCCAGCTCGAACTTGCCAAGCTGCTGGCGGTGGGCGCCGGTGAACGCGCCGCGCTCGTGGCCGAAGAGCGCGCTTTCCGCCAGCTCGCGCGGAATCGCGGCGAGGTTGACGGCGATGAACGGCGCCTCGCTGTCGCCCGCCTCGCGGTGAATCAGGCGCGCGAGCAGCTCCTTGCCGGTGCCGCTCTCGCCGAGGATCAGCACCGTCGCCGACAGCTTCGCGATCTTGTGCACCAGATCGACGATGTCGCGCGTCATCTTGCTCGGCCCGACGATGAACTCGCGTTCGGTCTGATCGGCGACCTGGGCGGAGAGCGTCAGCACCTGGCGGTTCAGATCCTGCCGCTCGCTCGCCATCCGCACGAGCGATCGCAGGGTGTCGTAGTCGAAGTCCTTGGTAACGTAGTGATAGGCGCCGTGCTTCATCGCCTGGACGGCGGTCTCGATCTCGTTGATCGCCGAGATCATCACCACCTCGATCAGGCTGTAGTTTTCCTTGACGATGCGCAGGACTTCGAGGCCGTTGATGCCGGGGAGCCGGACGTCGAGCAGCATCAGGTCGACGTCCTCGCGGTTGAGAATGGGGAGCGCCGCCTCGCCGCTCGACACGCGGAGCACGCGATACTCGCGCTTCAGGATCGCGGTGAGCGTGTCGCGCATCCCTTCGTCGTCGTCGACAATCAGGACGGTCTTGGGTTTGTGGCTCATGGCCTCGCGGCCGCGGGAACGCGCCAATTGTCTCAGGCGGTTGACACTGTTGCAAGCCGTTCGATAAGGTGGAGTTTTGTTGACCTTGCTGGGGCTCGTTTCCGGTGTCGCCATCCTCGTGGCCCTTGCTGCGCTCGCAAAAGCGCGGCGTCTGGCGGCGCGTCTGGAACGTCTGACCGAATCCTACTGGGAGCTCCGCTACGAGCACGGCCAGCTTCGCGCGCGCGTCAACCGCCTCGATCCGGATCAGGCCGCGGCCGCGTCCGAGGCGCCCGCGCCGGCCGGCTCGACACATTTCGTCCCCCTGTCCTCGCTGAAACGGCAAGGCTGAACGCGGCGAACCGAGACCACACACGTGCCCCAGGACTATGACGTAATCGTGATCGGCGCGGGCACGGGCGGGTACGTGGCCGCCATCCGCGCCGCACAGCTCGGCCTTAGAACCGCGGTCGTCGAGAAGCAGAAAGCGCTCGGCGGCACGTGTCTCCTGTGGGGCTGCATTCCGACCAAGGCGCTGCTCGAGCATGCGCACGCGCTCAAAGTCGTTCAGCACGCCAAAGACTGGGGAATCACCCTCGGGTCGGCCACCGCCGCGGCGATCGACATGGCGCAGGTGCAGACGCGCAAGGATCGCGTCGTCGGCGGCCTGACCAAAGGGGTCGAGTTCCTCTTCAAGAAAAACAAGATCGACTGGATCAAGGGGACGGCGCGCCTCACCGGCAACGGCGGCGTCGACGTCTTCGAGGGCGAGACGCAGACGCTGCGCGCGACGCGCGAGATCATCGTCGCCACCGGGTCGTCGCCGCGCGGCGTGCCGGGGATCGACATCGATCGCAAGCGGATCATCACCAGCGACGAAGCGATCGGGCTGCGCGAAGTCCCGAAGACGCTGGTGATCATGGGCAGCGGCGCGGTGGGCGTCGAGTTCGCGTCGATCTTCAACCGCTTCGGCAGCGACGTCACGATCGTCGAGCTGCTGCCGCGGCTCGTGCCGGTCGAGGACGAAGCGGTGTCGGCGGAGCTCGAGAAGTCGTTCCGCAAGCAGGGCATCACCAGCCTCACCGGCGCGAAGGTCACGGCGGCGAAGGCGAGCGGCGACGGCGTGGACGTCGAGATCCAGACGAGCGACGGCGGCGCGAAAAAAATCCGCGCCGACTATCTCCTGGTCGCGACCGGCCGCGGCCCGGTTACCACCGGCCTCAACGCGGAAGGCGTGGGGCTGGAGATGGTGAAGGGCTACATCAAGGTCGACGACGAATTCCGGACGAGCGTGCCGGGGATTTCAGCGGTCGGCGACGTCATCACGCTCGGCGGCCCCGGCCATCCGCAGCTGGCGCACGTCTCGTCGGCGGAGGGGATCGTCGCCGCGGAACGAATCGCGGGACAGGAGACGCGGCCGCTGAATTACGACCACGTGCCCGGCTGCACCTACTGCGATCCCGAGATCGGCAGCGTCGGCCTGACCGAGGCCGAGGCGAAGGCGCGTGGCTACGACGTCCGCATCGGCACGTTCCCGTTCGGCGTGCTCGGACGCGCCAAAATGGCGGGCGAGACCGAAGGGTTCGTCAAGATCGTCGCCGAGAAGAAGTACGACGAGCTGCTCGGCGTCCACATGATCGGGCCGCGCTCGACCGAGCTGGTCGCGGAAGCCACTGTCGCCTTGCGGCTGGAATCGACCGTCGAAGAACTGATTCGCACCATTCACGCGCACCCCACCTTCGCCGAAGCCGTCGGCGAGGCGGCGCATGCTGTGCATGGCAGTGCCATACACAGCTGACATTGCGGATTGCGGATTGCGGATTGCGGATTGCGGAAATTGTCGAATGTGGCGATTCATGCAATGAATCCGCATTCCGCATTCCGCAATCCGCAATGTCGCCGAGGACAGCATGCCTACCGAAGTTGTGATGCCGCAGATGGGCGAGTCGATCGCCGAAGGCACGATCGTCCGCTGGATCAAGAAGGTCGGGGACAAGGTCGATCGGGATGAACCGCTGTTCGAGATCTCGACCGACAAGGTCGATGCGGAGATTCCGTCGCCGGCCGCGGGTGTGGTGTCCGAGATCCGGGTGAAGGAAGGTGAGACGGTTCCGGTCAACAGCGTCGTGGCCGTGATCGGCGCGGCAGGCGCCGCGGCGGCCGAAGGAAGCGCCGAAGACGCCGGAGGCACCGGCAGCCAAAGCACCGGAGCCGCCCAAGGCGACGCCGCAAGCGGATGGATCGCCGACCGCGGCGGCGCCGCCGAAGGAGCAGGCAGCGCCAGAGCCGTCGCACTACCACGCACGCGAAGATCTGCCGCCGCCGCCGAAGACCGCCTCCACCTCCGCGCGCCTCTGAAACCAGGAGCGCTGCGGCGGGCAAGCCCGCGCCGCAAGCGCCGGAGAAGAAGACCGGCACGTCCGCCGAGGAAGCGATCCGCGAACGGTCGTCGCCGCTGGTGCGCAAGATCGCGAAGGAGCACGACGTCGACATCTCGCAGATTCAGGGCACGGGGATCGCCGGGCGGGTGACGAAGGACGATATTCTCGCGTTTATCGGCGAGGGAGGAAGGCGGGAAGGCGCGAAGGCGGAAAGGCTGGAAGGTGCGAAGGCGGAAAGGCCGGAAGGTCAGAAGGTCGAAGGCGGGAAGGCCGAGAGGGTCGAAGGCAAGGCTGGCGGCGTCTCAGGCGCGCCGGTGCCGCCGCCGCCGAAGTTCGCGCCGGGCGAATCGGATCATGTCGAGAAGATGTCGCCGATGCGCAAGCGCATCGCCGAGCACATGGTCGTCAGCCGCCGCACCTCCGCGCACGTCCACTCGGTCTTCGAAGTGAACTTCTCGCGCATCGCGAAGATCCGCGAGGCGAAGAAGGCCGACTTCGAGCGCGCCGGCGTCAAGGTCACCTATCTCTCCTTCATCTTCAAGGCGGTGGTCGACGCGCTGCGCGCCGTGCCGATCGTCAACGCCTCGGTCGACGGCGAGAACATCGTCTACCACAAGGAGATCAACATCGGCATCGCGGTGGCGCTCGACTGGGGGCTGATCGTGCCGGTGGTCAAGCACGCGGACGAGAAAAACCTGGTCGGCATCAGCCGCGCCGTGGCCGACCTCGCGAACCGCGCGCGCAGCAAGCAGCTGAAGCCGGAGGAAGTCGCCGGCGGCACCTTCACGATCACCAACCCCGGCGTGTTCGGTGCGCTCTTCGGCACGCCGATCATCAGCCAGCCGCAGGTCGCGATCCTCGGCGTCGGCAACGTCGAGAAGCGGCCGGTCGTCGTCGACGATGCGATTGCGATCCGGCCGATGGCGTATCTGACGCTCGGCTACGACCACCGCGTCATCGACGGCGCGGTCGCCGACGAGTTCATGTCGATCATCAAGAAGACGCTCGAGACCTGGGAGCCGAGCGCCGTCTAGGTTCGATGAGCAGCGCCAGTAGCGCGATGGGTTCAGCCGAGCGGGAACGCGCGAAGGCCAGCAGCGCGAAGGCTTCAGCCGAGCGTGAGGGTCGAACGCTGGACGTGCGGCATCTCGGCGTCGTGCCGTACGCCGAAGCGCTCGCGCTGCAGCGGTCGCTGGTCGAAGAGCGGCGCGCCGGTCTCATCGGCGACACCCTGCTCCTCCTCGAACATCCGCACGTCATCACGCTCGGCGTCCGCGGCGACGGCGGCCGCTCGCATCTGCTGGCGTCCTCGGAAACCCTCGCGGCTCGTGGCGTCGAGGTGCACGAAACCGGGCGCGGCGGCGACATCACCTATCACGGCCCCGGGCAGCTCGTCGGCTACCCGATCATCGATCTCAAGCCGGATCGCTGCGACGTCCACCGTTACGTCCGCGATCTCGAGGGCGTGCTGATCCGGACGGCGTCCGATTACGGCATCGACGCCGGCCGGGTTGAAGGGCTCACCGGGGTCTGGGTGGGCAACGAGAAGCTCGCCGCGATTGGCGTCCGCATCGCCCGCTGGATCACCAGCCACGGGTTCGCGCTGAACGTGACCTCCGACCTCGACTTCTTCAAGCTCATCGTCCCCTGCGGCATCGCCGACCGCGGCGTCACCTCTCTCAGCCGTTTGGTGGGTCGCCCCATTGATATGGCCGAGATAGCGACACGAACAGCCGAGCATTTCGCTAACGCTTTCGGTTTCAACAATTTGCACAGTTAGTTCAGGGCTGGAATATTTCTGCCCTGCATGGTGTTTTAGTCCGCAACGGGGGACATCTCATGCAGGATCCCGAAATCATTCCGGATACGAAGACCAACACTTTACTCAGCCGGCTGCAGGCCGGCGACGAACAGGCCCTCTCGGACCTCGCGGACGAGTTCGGCACCAAGATTTATCAGCTCGCCTTCCGCTACCTGCGCAACAAGGAAGACGCGGAAGAAGTGACGCAGGACGTGCTCTTCAAGGTCTACCGCAAGGTGGGCGAGTTCCGTGGCGATGCCGCGCTGTCGTCCTGGATCTATCGCATCACCTTCAACGCGGCGATGTCGCGGCTGCGAACCGCGCAGTATCAGCGGACGCAGGCCGAGGAGCGGCGCGAAGCGGCGAACGACTCGGCCGCCGGCGACGCCGCACGACCGTCGGAGGTCGCCGACTGGAGCGATCTTGCCGACGAGCAGGTGCTGCGGTCGCAGCTGCGTCAGCGGGTGATGCGTGCGATTCTCGCGCTGCCCGCGATCTACCGCGCGCCGGTGATGCTGCGCGACATCCAGGGGATGTCGACCGAGGAGGCGAGCGCGATGCTGAGGGTGAAGGATCAGACCCTGAAGTCGCGTCTGCACCGCGGCCGGTTGATTCTGCGCAAGCAGCTCGCCGATTTCGCCGGCGGCCTCACGTTGCACCGGCCGATCTACGGCACGTAGGGGCGTTAACGTCGCGCGAGGCCCGTCGGGCGAGCAGGCGCTCGACTGAAGCCTTCGCGCTACGACCACAGTCTTCGCGCTACAGCTGCAGCGCCGTTTCCAGGGCGACGCTCTCCGCCGCGCTCAGCGACGGCATCACCACTTCGACAATCCCCCCAGGACCAAGCCGGACCGGCATTGCGCCGGTCCGCGCCCGCGTCCCCGCCCCTTCCGCAAACAGTTCGGGTGCGACGAAGCAGCACGTCATCCGGCGCGAGCGGCCCGCCATGCACTCGACGGCCATTGCCGCCGCGGCAGCGAGCGCGTACGGGCCCGGCGGCCACAGCGCGTTGACGCGCGCCGCGAGGCGTCGCCTCGACGGCTCGTCGATGAGGCGGGTGAGCGCGAATCCGCCCATCGTCGCGTCGGCCCAGGGGATGACCGTGTGATCCGGCGGCACGCCGAGGACTGACAGCGACACGTCGCGCGGCGACCCGTTACGCGCCAGCGCGACGAGCGCGCGCGCGCCGCCGGCGAGCGCTTCCGGCGCCGAGCCCAACAGCCGCGCGCCAGCGATGCGCAGCTCGCCGACGCCGCGCTCGACCAGCTCGCGTTGGCTCGCGCCGGCGCACACGACGATCGCGTCCGCCGCGGTCTGGGTCAGCTGCTTCAGCAGCGTCAGCGCGTCCTCGCCCTGCCATTCGCCGCGGCCGGCGCGGTCCGCGACGATCACGACCGACGCTCCCGCCGCCATCGACACGTCGTTCGCGCCGGCGAGATCGGTGGCGAACCCCTCGACCGGCGCCGCCTGCGCGATGTCGAGCGCCTTGCCCGCGGCGATGCGTCCGGCGTCGTCGACGAGCGTGATCGAGCGCACGATGTCGCGGCGCGCGAGCGCGTGCGCAACCGCGCCTCCGAGCTCGCCCGCTCCGATAATCGCCACGCGCTGCATCGCTGCGATATTGTAATGGCTATGCAATCCATCCGCGGGCAAGTGGCACTCGTCACCGGCGGCTCGCGCGGCATCGGCCTCGCGATCGCGCGCGCGCTGGTCGCCGAGGGCGTGCAGGTTGCCGTCACCGGGCGCAGCGCCGCGCATCTGTCGACCGCGCGCAACACGATCGAAGCGGCAGGACCGGGCGGCGTCGAGACGCTGCAGGCCGACGTCCGCCGCTACGAGGAGGTGCAGCGCGCGATCGACGCGACCGTCGCGCGCTTCGGCGGCCTCGACATCCTCATCAACAACGCCGGCATCGGCATCTTCGTCGACGTCGCGTCGATGACGCCGGCGCAGTGGACCGAGCTCATCGAAACGAACCTCACCGGCGTCTTCAACGCGTGCCACGCGGCGCTGCCGCACATGCGTGCCCGCGGCGGCGGCTTCATCATCAACATCAGCAGCCTCGCGGGACAGAACCCGTTCAAGGACGGCGCCGCCTACTGTGCATCGAAGGCCGGGTTGAACGCGTTCAGCGAGGCGCTGATGCAGGAAGTCCGCTACGACAACATCCGCGTCAGCTACGTGATGCCGGGGTCGGTCGCCACCGCGTTCTCGAGCGGCGACGAACAGAAAGGTGCCGACTGGAAGATCGCGCCAGAGGATGTCGGTGAGGTCGTGGTCAACCTGCTGCGCCACGACCCGCGCAGCCTGCCAAGCCGCGTCGAACTGCGGCCCTCGAAACCGAAGAAGCATCGTAAATGGGTATTGCATGTCCGTTTTCACCAAGCACCACGACACCCTCGAACACCACGAGACGATGATGGGGCCGGCGCGCGGCCGGCTGGCCGTGGCGCTCGACCTGCTCACCGACTCGCTCGCGCTGGTCGGGCAGCACGGCGTCTACTGCAGAAGCGATCGGTTTCCCGGCAAGCCGAAGATGGACATCGCGCTCGTCCTCGAACAGCTGGACGACGCGAAGCAGCTCGTACAGAGTGCGATGGAGACGCTCAAGAAAGGTTGACGGACGGAAGACGTTCGACGTTCGTGGTTCGTAGGTTCGACGTTCGTCCTTCAGACTTCGTACTTTGAACTGACCGCGTCAGCCGGCGGACTGACCGCGTCCGGCGTGACGCTGGTCACGCCCATCTCTTTCCACCGCGCCACCACGATCACCCAGAGCACGCCGGGCACGCAGAACATCAAGCCGAGCGCGAACGCCATGCGGCGCGGCGACCAGCCGGCCTTGTCGAGCTGGTACCCGGTCCAATAGCTCGACGCCGACGACAGCAGCGTGACCAGCGCCAGCTCCGCCGCGAACACGCGGCCGCGGAAGCGATCGGGGACCTCGAGCTGCAGCAGCACCGTGCTGAAGACCCAGAGAATCGCGCCGCCAAAGTGGGCGAGCAGCACGCACGCCGCGGCGATCCACAGCGCCGGCGCGCCGGCGAGCGCGATGTAGAAGAAGCCGACCATGAAGAACGCGCCGGCGATTGCGCGGCGGAGCCGCGACGGGTCCTGGCCGATGATCCAGCGCAGCAGGATTGGCCCGAGCCCGGCGCCGACGCCGCGTGCGCCGTAGAGGACGCCGATGCCACCCGCCGAGCCGCTGCCGACCGGAAACACGCGCTCGCCGAAGATCGTGAGCAGCAGCAGCACGCCGCCGGCGAGACCCCAGCCCGCCTTGACCAGCATCAGCGCCGCCACGTGCGAGTGGCGGCGGATGTAGCGCATTCCTTCGACGAGATCGGTGATGCCGGTGAGCGCGAGGAAGCCGGTCGGCCGCGGCCCGGCCGCGGGTGCCGAGTTGTACCTGGTGCCGGCGATGAAGTAGGCCGACGCGAAGAACGACGCGGCGTTGATGATGAACGCGACGTTACGTCCCGCCACTGCGGTGACGAGGCCGCCAATCGACGCGCCGATCGCCAGCATCGCCGACCAGGTGGCGCTCGACAGCGCGTTGGCCGGCATCAGCTCCTCCTTCGAGGTGATGTTCGGGATCGTCGCCGTGCGCGCCGGCTCGAAGAAGCCCTGCGCGCCGACGATGATCGCCATCACCACGTAGGCGATCCACACCTGGTCGGGCCGCCGGATGACGAGCAGCACCAGTACCAGCGAGCCGCGCAGCAGGTCGGTCACGATCATCAGCCGGCGCCGGTCGACGCGATCGACGACCACGCCCGCCAGCGGCCCGACGATCGCCACCGGCAGGAACTGGACGATCATCATCCACGCGACTGCGGTCGCCGACCCGGTCAGGTCGAGCAGCAGCGCGAACACCGCGACGGCGTTGAACCAGTCGCCGAGCTGCGAGATCGTCTGGCCGATGAAGAGCAGACGGAAGTTGCGGTTTTGGCGGAGAAGCGCGGTGTAGGTCACAGCGATGTCAGTAGGGTCCGGCTTCAGCCGGGGCTGTCAGTATAATCGTCGCGCCTCAATGGTCGAGACGCTCGGACAGTACAAGATCCTCGATCGCATCGGCGCCGGCGGGCTCGGCGAAGTGCTGCGCGCGCGCGACACACGGCTCGGGCGGACGGTTGCGATCAAGGTGATCGGCCCCGACATCGCCGCCGACCCGGAGCGCCGCGAGCGGTTCATCGCCGAGGCGCGCGCCGCCGCGAAGCTGTCGCACCCGAACATCGCCGAGCTCTACGAGGTCGGCGAGGATCAGGGACACCTCTTCGTCGTCTTCGAGTTCGCCCCGGGCGAACTGCTCAGCACCAAGATCGCCGGGCGGCCGATGAACCCGCGCCGGGTGATCGACCTCGCCGGGCAGGTGGCGGATGCGCTCGCCGACGCGCACGCCGACGGTGTCATCCACCAGGACATCAAGCCGTCGAACATCATGGTCACGCCGAAAGGCAATGCGAAGATCCTCGACTTCGGCCTCGCCAACTGGACCAGCGGCGGCGTCGAGCGCCGCGATGCGGCGAACATGATGCACTCGCCCGGGCCGGCGCAGGGAACCGTGGCGTATCTGTCGCCCGAGCAGGCGCTCGGCGAGCGCGTCGATCACCGCACCGACGTCTTCTCGCTCGGCACCGTCATGTTCGAGATGCTGACCGGCAAGCTGCCGTTCGCCGGTGCGAACCGGCCGGAGGTGGCGCTGCAGATCGTGCAGGCCCAGGCGCCGCTCCCTTCGTCGGCGAACAAGTCGCTGCCGATCGAGCTCGATCCGATCGTCGCCAAGGCGCTGTCGAAGAGCCTCGATCAACGCTACGAGTCGGCGGTGACGCTGGCGGCGGAGTTGCGATCGGTGGGTGCCATCCTTGACGTTCGGGCCGACGCGAGCCCGCCGCCGGTGGTCCACGCGACGGTGCGCCAGCCGAAGGGGCGATCGAGCGCCGGCTGGATCATCCTGCTGATCGTGCTGGCCGCGCTCGCGGCGGCGGCATGGTTCGGGCGCGATGCGATCGAATCGTTCATCCGCAGGACGGTAGGCCTGGCGCCGAATCCGGCGATCGCCTCCGTAGCGCGAAGGCTGTAGCCGAGCGCTCGCTTGAAGGCTTCGCGCTACAACAAGGATGCGAGCCGCGCGCGGTCGATGTTGCTGCCGCTCAATATGGCCGCGACGCGCCGGCCCTCGAACCTCGACCCGGCCCCCCACCAGCGCCGCGACCGCCGCGGCGCCCGCGCCTTCGGCGACGAGGTGCTCGTGCTCGACGAGGCCCGCGATGGCCGCGGTGAGATCGTCCTCGGTCACGGTCTCGATCCGATCGACGAGCTCCTTGATGAGAGCAAAGGTGATCGTTTCCGGGTCGGGGTTGCCGCCGAGGCCGTCGGCAATCGTCGCCCCTGGAACGATCTCCACGAGATGCCCGGCGCGGACGCTGGTCTGAAACGCACACGACACGGCCGCCTCGATGCCGACCACCTCGCACGCCGGCGCGACCGCGGTTGCCGCCACCGCGACGCCGCTGATCAAGCCGCCGCCGCCGATTGGCACGATCAGGAGGTCGACGTCCGCAGCGTCCTCGAAAATCTCGAGCGCGAGGGTGGCCGCGCCGGCGATGACGTCCTCGTCGTTGTACGGCGAGATGAACTCCGCGCCTTCCTCCGCCGCGAACGCCTTCGCCTGCCGCTCTGCCTCGTCGTAATCGGGAGCTTCCGCGCGGAGCGTCGCGCCGTGCCGCCGGATCGCGTCGAGCTTGGTCGCCGGTGCATCTGCGGGCGTGAACACGACCAGCGGCAGCTTGAACGTTTCGGCGGCCGCCGCGAGCGCGCGCCCGTGATTTCCGGCCGAGGCCGTGACCAGCCGCGATGGCGCGTTCCGGCGTTCGAGGCGCGCGAGGACCGCGTTGAACGCGCCGCGCGACTTGAACGAGTTGGCGAGCTGCAACGACTCGAGCTTCAGCCGGACATCGCCGCCGGACAGGTCGGAGAGCCAGAGCGATCGCACCAGCGGCGTCCGCCGGACGTACGGAGCGATCCGCCGCCGTGCGCGCAGCACGTCAACAAGGTTCATGGTTCAGGGTTCAGGGTTCTGGGTTCTGGGTTGGTTCGCGATGTCGCGTCAGGATGTCGCCCAGCTGCTGCGTGAACGCCGACCGCGCCAGCACTTCGCCGACGCCGGCCTGCCGCGCGGCGTTGATGACGTCGGTCTGGACGTGCGAGGCGTAGCCGATCGTCGGGATGGACGCCAGCGCCGGATCGGCATGCATCGCCGACACGATCGCCAGCGGATCGAGCCGCTGGTTGTTGAGGTCGAACAGCACCAGCGTCGTCGGGTTCTTGCGCATCGTCTCGAGCGCGCCGTCGAGCGAGCGCGAAAAGCGGAGATCGACGCCGAGCTGGTTCGCGGCGGTCTTGATCTTCGAGCTGAACATCAGGTCGTCGAGTACCGGCTAAGATCATGGAACGATCATGATAGTTGAGACGGCTGCGGTTGGTCCCTTCTTCAAGAACGGCTTCGTCGTCGGCTGCGAGGAGACGAAGGAGGCCGTGCTCATCGATCCGGGCGACGAGGTCGCGACGCTGCTGGCGGCGGCCGAGCGGCGGGCGCTGTCGATTCGGCACATCCTTTTGACGCACGCGCACGTCGATCACGTCACCGGCGTCGCCGCGGCCAAGCGCGCGCTCGGCGTGCCTGTCTACCTGCACGCCGACGATCAGTTTCTCTACGACCGCGCGGTCGAGTCGGGCGCCATGTTCGGGCTGAAGGTCGAGCCGCAGCCGAAAATCGATCGCTACTACGCGGCGGGCGATGTCATCACGTTCGGCAGCTACGAGGTCCGGACGCACCATACGCCCGGCCACTGCCCAGGCGGCGTGTGCCTGCAGATTGGCCGGAAAGGCGAGACCGGTGAATTGTTCGTCGGCGACACGTTGTTCGCCGGCTCAATCGGGCGCACCGACCTGCCCGGCGGCGACTACAAGGTGCTCATCGCCTCGATCCGCGACGTCCTCTTTCCCTTCGGCGACAAGGCGATCGTGCACCCGGGGCATGGGCCCGACACGACGATTGGACACGAGCGCCGGACCAACCCGTTTCTTCAAAATATCGAGCGACGCGCCGTTGAACGGCCGGCCCCCCTGCCGCCGAAAGGCCGTCCGGCGTAGCCTGAATAGGCGGCCGGCGCTTCGGTACGTACGTAGGGCGGCGCTTTAGCGCCGCCGCCCGATCAGCCGCCGCCCGATCAGTTCTTCTGGCCGACCGTGAGCTCGACACGGCCGATGCGCAGGCGGTCGCCGCTCTTCAGGCGCGCCGTGGCGATGCGCTTGTCGTTCACGAACGTCCCGTTCGTGCTCCTGAGATCGACGACCTCGAGGTTATCGGCGGCCGCCGTCAGGCGGCAGTGCAGGCGGGACACGAGCGCGGCATCGAGGATGAAATCGGCGCGTGGCGTGCGGCCGACGGTCTTGACGGCGCCGGGAGTCAGCCGAAACGTCCCCTCCGGGCTCTCGAGTACCCACATGGCGGCATTTTAGTACGTCGTGTCCAGCTTCGCGACGGAGCGGCGACGGTCTGAGCCGGCGCTGAGCGAGTTAAGTCGTGCAATGCCAGCTGATAGCCGCCCGCTGTGAGCTGCGCCCTGTCCGCTAATGAACTTCCCGCATCCCGATTTCGTCACAGTCCGTTATGAACTCAGGAGTCAAAAAGTCGCGGAAACGCCTGTACATCGGCGTTGGTGCCGCCGTGCTCGTCGTCGGGGGCGCGGCCGGGTTCGCGACGCTCAAGGGTGCCTCCCCCGAGATCGACCAGTCGAGGCTCGCCACCGTCGAGCGCGGCACGATGGTGAAGTCGGTCGTCGCCACCGGCAAGGTCGAGCCGATCACGAAGGTCGAGATCAAGTCGAAGGCCAACGGGATCATCAAGGCGCTCAACGCGGACATCGATCTGACGGTCAAGGAAGGCGACGTCCTCGTCGAGCTCGACAAGGAACAGCTGGCGGCCGCGCTGCGCGGCGCCGAAGCCAACCTCCTGGCCGCGCGCGCCTCGCTCGAGGCGGCGGAAGCGCAGGCGCAGAAGAACCGCGTCGAGGCCGAAGGGCCGGACGCCGAGTTCGCGCGCCGTGCCTACGAACGCGCCCAGTCGCTCTTCGCGCAGCAGCTGATCGCCCAGTCGTCCCTCGACGACGCGCACAGCCTCGTTGACGTCGCCGACAACCGCAAGCGCGCCGCGCAGTCGCAGCTCGGCGTCAGCCAGGCGAAGGTCGCCGAGGCGCGGGCGCAGGTGGCGCAGGCGAAAGCCGCCGCCGACCGCGCCGCCGAAGACGTCGCCAACGCCACCATCCGCGCGCCGATTCGCGGCACCGTGCTCTCGCGCGACGTCGAGATTGGCAGCCCGGTCTCGTCGATCCTCAATCTCGGCGCGAACGCGACGCTGGTGATGACGCTGGGAGACATCACGGAGGTCTTCGTCCGCGGCAAGGTCGACGAGGCCGACATCGGCCGCGTCCGGCTTGGCCAGCAGGCGCGCATCCGCGTCGAAACGTTCAAGGACAAGACCTTCAACGGCCGCGTCACGCAGATCTCGCCGATGGGCGTGGAGAAGGACAACGTCACCAACTTCGAGGTGCGCGTCTCGATCGACAACCCGGGCAAAGAGCTCAAGGCGAACATGACGGCGAACGCCGAGATCGTCCTCGAAGAGCACGCCGATTCGCTGATCGTGCCGGAAGGCGCGATCACCTACGACGCGCAGAAGAACGCCTTCGCCGAAATTCAATCGCCGGGCACGAAGACCGGCGTGACGAAGGTTCCGGTCAAGGTGGGCGTCGGCAACGGCACCAAGATCCAGATCCTCGAAGGGCTCAAGGCCGGCGACAAGGTCGTTCTGCCCGGCTGAATGTAGGGCGCCGCTTCAGCGGCGCCACGAGGCACGGCTGAAGCCGTGCCCTACGTGTAGCAACCATGCGCCAAGCGCTCGTCCAGTCGTGGCAGAACCTGCGCGCCAACAAGCTGCGCAGCATCCTGACGATGTTCGGGATCCTGTGGGGGATGATCTCGGTGGTCGTCCTCTCGGCGACCGGCGAAGGCTTCCGGCGCGGCAACGACAAGGTGCTGCGCGAGCTCGGCAAGAACATCGCGCATCGTCTGGGGCGGCCGCACCAGCATGCAGGCGGGTGGCGAGCGCGCCGGGCGTGAGATCCGGCTGACGCTCGACGACGCGCGCGCGATCGCGGCCGAGTCGACGATGGTCGCAGTGGTCAGCCCGGAGATCGAGCGCAACGCGGTCAAGGTCAAGAGCGCGTACAACGCCGCGACGGCGCGCATCACCGGCATCGAGCCGCAGTATCAGGACATCCGCACCATCGAGCTCCAGTACGGCCGCAACTTCACCTGGAAGGATGAAGAGCACGTCGCGCGCGTCGCCATCATCGGCGCCGACATGGCCGATCAGCTGTTCGGCAAGCGGAACATCCTCAACGAGCCGATCACGCTGAACGGCGTGCCGTACACCGTGGTCGGCAAGATCCGCAAGAAGAACCAGGACAGCAACTACAGCGGGCCCGACAACAACAAGATCTTCGTCCCGTTCGCGGCGATGTCGCGCGACATGCCGCGCCTCAACGCCGAGCCGGGCACGCTGTCGGACATCATCGTCGCGCCGAAGGACTGGGTCGTCGATCTGCTGCCGCAGGCGCTCGACGAGCGTACCGGCCGCATCGAGGACATCGACTGGCCATTCGAGCGGAACGTCCGCGCCATCGTCGCGCGGCGGCACGGATTCGACCCCGACGACAAGCAGGCGATCGCGATGTGGGACACGTCGCTGCAGACGCTGATGTTCGGCCGGATGATCGGCCACATGAAGCAGTTCTTCTCCATCGTCGGCATCGTGACGCTGCTGCTCGGCGGCATCGGCGTGATGAACATCATGCTGATCGCGGTGAAGGAGCGGACGCGCGAGATCGGCGTCCGCAAGGCGCTCGGCGCCACCACCGCGGTCATCCAGCGGCAGTTCTTCCTCGAAGGCTTCTTCCTCACGCTCGCGAGCGGCGGCGCCGGCATGCTGCTCGCGCTGGGGTTGTGTCAGCTGGTGAACATGCTGCCGATGCCCGAGCGGTTCTCCGGGATGATCCTGTCCTGGCAGGCGGGCACCATGGCGCTCATCACGCTGGTCGTGATCGGCGCCGTCACGTCCACCTACCCCGCGCGCCGCGCTGCTGAACTGCCGCCGGTCGAGGCGCTGCGCTTCGAGATGTGATGATGGACGCCGCAGCCTCTGTATCCTCGGTGCCGTCTGTGTCCTCTGTTTCCTCTGCGTCCTCTGTGCGTCCCGAGTCGAATCGAAGACGCCAGCGGGGCGTGGCGGCGCGCGAGATCCTGCGCGAGGCCTTCTACGGCCTCTATCACCACCGCTTCCGCGCGGCGCTGTCGATGCTCGGCATCTCGTGGGGGATCATCTCGGTCGTCGTGCTGCTCGCGTACGGCGACGGCTTCCGCAGCGCCCTCGACGCCGGCTTCCGCGGCGCATTCTCGGACGGCACGGTCATCACCTTCCCGGGCCAGACCAGCCTGCAGGCCGGCGGCGAGCGGGCGGGCAAGCGCCTCCGCGTCACGCCCGACGACGTGCTGGCGATTGGCGAGCTGCCGCTGGTGAAGAACGTCAGCCCGGAGTTCATGCAGGAAGCCTCGATCGTCTTCGGCAACAAACAATCGAGTCACCTGGTGCGCGGCGTGGCCGCGTCCTATGGCGTGATGCGCGCCGAGAAGCCGCAGGCCGGCGGCCGTTTCCTCGACGAAGAGGATGTCCGGTTGCGGCGGCGCGTCGCCTTCATCGGCACCGAAGTGCAGCGCAAGCTGTTCAGCGGCATCCCGCCGGTCGGGCAGACGATGCGCATCGCCGGCCAGCCGTTTGAAATCGTCGGCGTGCTGGAAGAGAAGGTCCAGCTCTCGAACTACAACCGGCCGGACAAGTACTGCATCTTCATCCCGTGGACGACGATGAGCTCGCTCGCCGACACGCGCTACGTCGGCACCTTCGTCTGGCAGGCGGTGTCACCGCTGCTCGAGCCGAAGGCGACGCTGCAGGTCAAGGAGCTGCTCGCGAAACGGTATCGCTACAACCCCGCCGACGAGCGCGCGTTGAACATGTTCGGGTCGTCGAAGACCAACGAGATTGCCGCCGGCATGACCGGCGGGTTGAAGCTCGTGCTGACCTTCATCGGCGTGCTGACGCTGGCCATCGGCGGCGTCGGCATCATGAACATCATGTTCGTCAACGTGCAGGAACGCACGCGTGAGATCGGCGTGCGCAAGGCGCTCGGCGCGAAGCGCTACGAGATCATGATGCAGTTCCTGCTCGAGGGGCTCGCGACCACCTTCGCCGGCGGGACGATCGGCATCGCGATCTCGTGCGGCCTGGTCTGGCTGCTCAGCCCGCGGCCGTTCCTCGCCGAGTTGCTCGACGACGCCAGCCGCGTCACCGACATCCACCTCGCGCTGTCGCTGCAGCTGGTCGCCGTCACCTCGGGGATCCTGATGTTCGTCGGTCTCGTCAGCGGCCTCCTGCCGGCGTTGAAGGCGTCGAGGCTGGACCCGATCGAAGCGCTGAGATACGAGTGATGCCGTTCGACCTTCGTGACGCGCTGCGCGGGCTGAGGCGAGATCCCGGGTACACGGCCACCACCATCCTGACGCTGGCGCTGACCATCGGCGCGACCACCGCGATCTTCTCGATCATCAACGGCGTGCTGCTGCGGCCGCTCGCGTATCGCGAGTCGCACCAGCTCGTCGCGCTCCGCGAGGTGTTCGTCGAGATTGCCGATCGCTATCCGGTGCTGCCGCTCAACGGCCGGCATTTCGGAGAGTGGCAGAACCAGTCGCAGACGTTCGCGGCCCTCGCCGAGTACATGCCGCTGTCGTCGAACCTCACCGGTACGGGCGACGCCGCGCAGATCTCGCTGGTGAAGACGAGCGGCGGCTTGTTCGACGTGCTGCAGGTCGCCCCGATCCTGGGCCGTGGCCTTCGGCCGGACGATGAACGCGGCGATGCGCCGGACGTGGCGGTGATCGGCCACGCGCTGTGGCGGGACCGGTTCGGCGCGGATCCGGCCGTGGTCGGCAAAGCGATCACGCTCGACGGCAAGCCGCACACGGTGGTCGGCGTCCTGCCGCCAGGATTTCAACTACCCGCGCGCCGATCGGCCGACCGCCGCCTTCGAGTTGACGACCAAGGTCGACGCGATCGCGCCGCTCCGTCTTCCGACGGACCTGGGCTGGGTCGGCGACTTCAACTACGTCGCGATTGGCCGGCTCAAGAGCGGTGTCTCAGTCGAACAGGCCCGAGCCGACCTGAACGTGATTCAAAACCGGATCGCCGTGCGCGTCAGCGAGGAAGCTGGCCAGCCGGCGACGATGCGCGCGCTCGTCATCCCCCTCACCGAGGCTGTCGTCGGCGGCGCACGCCGCGGCCTCGTGCTGCTGATGGGCGCGATCGTCGCCGTGCTGTTGATCGCCTGCGCCAACCTCGCCAACCTCTCGCTGACGCGCGCGACGGTCCGGATCCGCGACGCGATGATCAAGACCGCCCTTGGCGCCAGCCGCGCGCGCCTGGTGGGCCAGCTGTTGACCGAGCAGCTGATTGTCGCCGGCGCCGGCGGCGCGCTGGGGATGCTCGTCGCGCGCGTCTCGCTCCAGACCTTCGTGCGCACCGCGCCGATCGACCTGCCGCGCGTCGCCGAGGTGACGCATCGACGGCCGGGTGATGGCATTCGCCGCGGTGGTCTCGATCGCCACCGCCTTGCTGACGGCGCTGCTCCCGGCGTGGCGGCTCGGCCGCAACGAGCAGGTATCGCTGCGCGCGACCGGCGCGGCGACGACCGCGGATCGGCACGCGCTCCGCACGCGCAGCGTGCTGCTGGCCGTGCAGGTCGCGCTGTCGGTCGCGCTGCTCGTGGTCACCGGCCTGTTCGCGGTCAGCTTCACCAGGCTGATGCGCGTCGATCGCGGGTTCAGCGCCGAGCACGTGCTCGCCGTCGACGTCGCGCTGCCGTCGAGCCGCTACGACAAGCCCGCCTCGCGCATCGATGCGTACGATCGCGTGCTGGCCGGCGTGCGCGCGCTGCCCGGCGTCGAATCGGTGGCGTGGGCGTCGGCTCTGCCGCTGAAGGGCGAAGACTGGGGCGATATGGTGACGGCGGAAGGCGACCTGCGGCCGATGTTCGAGCGCCCGCTGGCGAGCTATCGCTTCGTCGCACCCGATTATTTCAAGACGCTGACCATTCCGCTCAAGCGCGGCCGGGCGTTTACCGATTCGGAACGGTCGGAGACGAGCCCGACGACCCCGGCCGTGATCTCGGAGAAGACGGCGGCAGTGGTCTGGCCCGGACAGGACGCGCTCGGCAAGCGCTTCCGGCGCGGCGGGCCGGAGAAGCCGCTCGAGGTGGTGGGCATCACCGCGGACGTGCGCACCACGTCGATCGACGGCGCGATGCCGCTGATGGTGTACGTGCCGTACTGGTATCGAAGCCGTGCCGCGGCGTCGCTGGTCGTGCGGACCGGAGCCGATCCGGCGTCGATGTCCGCCGCGGTGCGGCGGGCGGTTCAGGGAGTCGACTCCGACATCGCGATTGGCGAGTCGCGTCCGATGCAGCAGGTCGTCGATGCGTCGCTCGCCGCGCGCCGTTACCAGACGACGCTGTTTGTCGCCTTCGGCGCCTCGGCGCTCTTGATCGCGGTCGTTGGCGTCTACGCGGTGACCGCGTACGGCGTGTCGCGGCGCCGGCGCGAGATGAACATTCGTGTGGCGCTCGGCGCGCGCGCGTCACAGGTCGTGGGCCTGGTGCTGCGCCAGACCGGCGTGCCTCTCGTCGCCGGCGCGGTTGCCGGCGGCGCCGCGGCGATCGCGATCGGCGGCGTCGTTGCCAGCCAGTTGTTCGAGGTGCGCGCGCGCGATCCGTTCGTCATCGCCGCGACGGTGGCGCTGGTGACCGCGGTCGGCATGCTGACGTGCGCCGTTGCCGCGAAGCAGGGGCTGCGACTCAATCCGGCGGCGGCGCTGCGCGAAGAGTAGGGCGGCCCTTAGGGCCGTCTGCCTACGTCGCGGCGGGCCTGAAGGCCCGCCCTACGAGTGCGGTAAAGACCGCCCGCACCGCGCGGATGATTGAATCCGCCGACCGATCGATGTCCTCCTCGGTCGTCGACCAGTTCGACACCGAGATGCGCATCGCATCCATCCCGTGCCACCGCGATCCGCCCAGCCAGCAGACGCGCTCCTCCTGCACCAGCCGCAAGGCTTCCTGCGTCGCCGCATCGGCATCGCCGCCCGGCGGCACGACCCGCACCAGCACCTGATTCAGCACGATCTCGTTGAGGATCTGGATGGTGGGTTCCTGGCGCAGCCGATCGGCAAACCGGCGCGCCAGCCGGCAGCAGCGCTCGACGAGCTCGGCGACGCCGCTGCGCCCGAGCGAGGCGCAGCGCGGCGTAGACGGCGAAGCCGCGCGCGCGCCGCGACGACTCCGGCGTCCAGTCCATCGGCTCGCGCGGCTCGTCCGCCGATCGCATCAGGTAGGCGGCGCTGATGCTCATCGCCGCGCGATGCGCCGCCGGATGCGCGGTGAACACCAGCCCGGAGTCGTAGGTCACGTTCAGCCACTTGTGCGCGTCGGTCGCGCAGGAGTCGGCGCGCTCGATGCCGCGGACGTGGTGGCGCAGCGCATCGCTTGCCGCCGCCCACAGGCCGAACGCGCCATCGATGTGCAGCCACGCGCCGTGCGCCGCGGTGAGATCGGCGATGGCGTCGATCGGATCGAACGCGCCCGAGTTCACGTTGCCGGCCTGCGCGCAGACAATCGTCGGGCCGCTCTCCGACTTCAACGCCGCGGCCAGCGCATCCGGCTTCATCCGGCCCTGATCGTCGGCTGCGACGCGCACCAGCTGGCGCGAGCCGAATCCGACCAGCCGCAGCGCGCCGACCGCGGACGCGTGCACTTCGTCGCCGACCACCACGCGCACGCGCGGTGCGCCCTGCAGGCCATCCGCCTCGACGTCCCAGCCGGCGCGGCGCAGCAGCTCGTGGCGCGCGGCCGCGAGCGCGGTGAAGTTCGCCATGTGGCAACCGGTGACGAAGCCGATGCTGGAGCCGGAGGGCAGTCCGAAGAGCTCGAGCAGCCAGCGCCCCGCGGCCTCCTCGACGACCGACGCCGAGGGCGACATCACGTAGAGGCCGGCGTTCTGATCCCACGCCGCAGTGAGCCACTCGGCGGCGATCGGTCGCCGGAAGGGCGCCGCCGGTGACGAAGCCGAAGTAGCGCGGGCCGGTCGTGGTCACGAGCCCGGGCTCGGCGTTGCGCGCCAGCGCCTCGATCACTGTCGGTTGGATCGTCGCGCGCGTGGGCAGCGGTCCGGCAAACGCCTCGCGGATCGCCGCGAGCGTTGTCTGCGGCCACACCGGGCGGCCGGTGCGCGACGCGATGTAGCCGCGCGCGGCGGCTAGCGCACGGTCGAGAGCGTCTTCTTGAGCCACGTGACGATCGCGTCGGTCACCTGACGGCTGACCTGCTTGTCCTTGAGCGACCCGTACTCGTCGACCTCGCCGGTCGTCGCCGGCACGAGCAGGTGGTTGACGCCGGGCACTTTGACGACGTCCGGCGGCGGCGCGTTCTTGCGCGCGCGCGCGATCGTCTCGAGGCGGTCGGCATTCATGGGCTCGACCTGCGTATCGAGCTCGCCCTGCACGATCAGCAGCGGCTGGCGGACCGCCGCTACCAGCTTGGTGGGATCGCTGACCAGCAGGCTCTGGAACTCGGCGTTGTCCACCGAGCGGCGCACGTCAGGCGGCAGCAGCTCGAGGCCCTTGCCGCTGATCACCGCCTCGTGGATTTTCTTCTGGGCGTCGACTTTTGCCTGCTTCTCTTCGGCCGAGATCGACATGCGGTTCAGCAGGCGCTGCTGCTGTGCGAGCACGATGTCCGCCCCGGTGATCCCCGGCGTCGCGATCAGGCCGACGGCCGCGATCTTCTTTTCCTTCGATGCCGCGATCAGCGCCACCAGGCCGCCCTCGCTGTGCCCGACGACCGCGATGCGTTTCAGATCGACGTCCTTGCGGTTCTCCAGCATCTTGATCGCCGCCCGCACGTCTTCGGCGTAGTCGTTGAGCGACGCCGACTCCGCGCGCCCGCCGCTCTGCCCGATGCCGCGTTTGTCGTAGCGCACCACCATCGACCCGGCATCAGCCAGCGCGCCGGCGAGCTGGCCGAGGACCGGAATGCCGTAGACGAGCCCGTCGCGATCGGCCGGGCCGCTGCCGCCGACGAGGACGACGGCCGGCAGCTTCGCCTCGGTCGTCTGCGCCGGCCTCGACAACGTGCCCGCGAGCAGGAACCCGTTGCCGGGGATGGTGATCGGCTCGTCGTTCGGCCGCGAGATCGACAGGCTTCTCGCCGACACCGCGGCGATGTCCTCGCGCACGACCTCGAGCGACTGCGCGGGCAGGCTGAAGCGGATCATGCGGCCGGTATCGTCGGTCCAGAGATCCGCGTCGAGCTGCGCGCTCGGCAGCACGAGCGTCACATGCGTCCGCCGCGCGGAAACCACGCGCGACGCGGTCTGAATCTGTTCCGGAACGCTCTCGCCGACGCGGATCGTCATCGTCGCCTGCGGAACGAGGTAGGCCGGAATCTCGGTGCCGGGCGTCGCGGTTCGCAGCCGTGCGGCAAGGGCCTCATACGGACCGAAGAAGCTGTTGGGCAGGAGCAGCAGCGCCGCCGCGTCGATCGTGTCGCTTTTTTCGCTCGCCTGGCCGGCGATGTTCATCTGGCTCTTCGCCGTCGTGCCCTCGACGCTGGTGCGCACCGTCTGCGGCTGTCCTCGCACCGTACCGTCGAGCGTGAACTCAATCGGGCGCCATTCCTGCGTGTAACGCACCTGCAGGCGCCGCGCGACGACGTCGATGGGCGCGCCGAGGCGTCCTGAGCTGGCAATCGTCCAGCCGGTGGCGGTACGGCTGACCGCGATCTGCTCGCTGCCGATCGGCGCGCCGCGCAGGAAGATCGTGAAGTTGGTCGCGCCGGCGTCCGGGAGCGGCGGAGGCACCGGCGGCTGCTGGGCCGATGCGACGAGCGGCACGGCCATGGCCAGCGCGGTAAGCGCTCCGCGGATAAAATGAAGCCAGAGCATGTCTCAGCATAGCACCATGATTCCTGCCGCTTCCCTCGCCGCATACGAGGCGGCGCGGCACCGGGCGGCGTCGATCGATCGCTCCGATCGCGGGCGGATCGTCGTCACGGGCGCCGACCGTGCGTCATACCTCCAGGGTCTGCTCACCAACGACGTCGTCGCCCTGAAATCGGGGCAGGGGTGTTACACGGCGTATCTCACCGCGCAGGGACGGATGATTTCGGACCTGCATGTCTACGAGCTCGGCGATCTGATGCTGCTGACGATGGCTGGCGACGTGAAGGACACGGTGCTGGCGAAGCTCGATCAGTTCATCTTCTCGGAGGACGTTCAGCTCGGCGATGTCAGCGGGACGTTCGCGCAGATTGCGGTCGTCGGGCCTGAGGCCGCGCAGGTGGCCGCGCGCGTGCTCGGCGGCGTGTCGGCCGATGTGCTGGCGGCGCTTGGCGAAGACGGGAACATGCGCACCGAGTGGGATGGTGCGCCGGCGATCGTCGCGCGCACGGGCGACACCGGCGAACCGGGCTACGACGTGTTCGTCGATCGCGAGCGGGCGGAGGCGCTCGTCGCCGCGTTCGGAGCGGCGGGGGCGGTCGAAGCGGATGCGGCGACGGCCGAGACGATCCGGATCGAGGCGGGCGTCCCGCTCTTTCACCGCGACATGGACGAGACGACGATTCCGCTCGAGGCAAACATCGAGTCGCGCGCGATCAGCTTCAGCAAGGGGTGCTACGTCGGCCAGGAAGTGGTGATTCGCGTGCTCCATCGCGGCCACGGCCGTGTCGCACGCAAGCTGGTCGGCATGCTGGTCGATGGCGGTGATGTGCCGCCATCCGGCACCACCATCCGCAGCGGCGATCGCGAGATCGGTTCGGTGACGAGCAGCACGTGGTCGCCGGCGCTCCAGCGGCCGATCGCGCTCGGCTACGTGCAGCGCGATTTCGTGGAGCCGGGGACCGCGGTGACCGTCGGCGACGCGTCGGCGCAGGTCGTGGCAATGCCGTTCGTGGACGGCAGGCCTGTAAGCGGCTCACGACGGCCACGCCGAGACGACGATCGAAGCTCAATGCGCATGAACCACGCTGAAAGCCCTTCGTACCTTCGTGTCTTCGTGACTTGCTGCTAGTCAGCGTCCAAGCCACTGAAAGCATGGTGCGGCGTCAGCACCCGGATCAACTCCTCGTCCGCGGGCGGGAACTCCAGCGCCTGCAACTCGCCGCGCCGCACCCAGCGCATCTCCTGCCCCTGCTGCGGACGCGGCTCGCCACGCAGCTCGCAGCGGAAGAAATGCAGCTCCACGACCCGCTCCGGATATGCATGCGTCGTCGTGAACACTTCCTCGCTGACACGCGCCTCGACGTCGAGCTCTTCGCGCAGCTCGCGCGCGAGGCAGGCGTCCAGCGCCTCGCCGGGGTCGCACTTGCCGCCGGGAAACTCCCAATAGCCTTCGAGGTGCACACCCGCCTGGCGCCTCGTGACCAGCAGCGCGCCGTCGCGCTCGATCACGGCGGCGGTCACGACGATCGTGGTCATGGCGCCGGGTGTATAGGGGTAGGCGCGGCACCCCTTCTTCATCGGGCAGATCAGGCACTTCGGGTTGCGCGCGACGCAGACCATCGCGCCGAAGTCCATCAGCGCCTGGTTGAAGTCGTAGACGTCGCGCACCGGCACGAGCGTCTCCGAGAGCGTCCACAGGTGCCGCTTCAACTGGTGGCTCTTCGGATCGCCCTTGGCGACGAACACGCGGAAGAGCACGCGCGCGACGTTGGTGTCGAGGATCGCCGCGCGCTCGCGAAAGGCGAAGCTGCGGATCGCGCCGGCCGTATAGGCGCCGATCCCCTTGAAGGACAGCAGCGTCGCCTCGTCCGAGGGCAGCTGGCCGCCGTATTTTTCGACCGACTCACGCGCGATCGACTGCAGCCGGCGCGGGCGGATGTTGTAGCCGAGCGGATACCAGGTCTTCGACACCTCGTCGTCCGGCGCGGCCGCGAGGACGTGCATCGACGGGTACTTGTCCAGCCACTCGGCGTACTTCGGCAGCACCCGATCGACCTGCGTCTGCTGCAGCATCACCTCCGACACCAGGATGTGATACGGATCGCTGGTCTTCCGCCACGGCAGGTCGCGGCCATGCCGGCGGTACCAGGTCAGCAGGCGCTGCCGGAATCTCCGGCGGTCGGGCGGCGCGGGGATGGGCGACGGCGCGCTTCGGCTTCTTCTTGACGGCCATTTCGTATAATTCGTCCGTGAAAATCTACACGCGCACCGGCGACGGCGGCGAGACGTCGCTCTTCGACGGCACGCGCGCGCGCAAGGACGATGCGCGCGTCGACGCCTACGGCGAAGTGGACGAGCTCAACGCCTGGCTCGGCTTCGTCCGCGCGTCAAAGCCCGACGCCACCGTCGACGAAGCGCTCCTGCTGATTCAGCGCGATCTCTTCGCGCTCGGCGCGCAGCTCGCCGACCCCGGCGACAGGCTCGCGGCACGCGTCACCAAAGCCGTGATCGCCGACGACCACGTGGCCCGTCTCGAAGCCCTGATCGATCGGCTCGAAGAAGGCCTGCCGCCGCTCCGCCGCTTTATCCTCGCCGGCGGCACGCCGGCCGGCGCCGCGCTCCACGTCGCGCGCACCGTCTGCCGCCGCGCCGAGCGGCGCATGGTCGGACTCGAGCCGCCGGTGGATCCGGTCCTCGTCCGCTACGTCAACCGCCTCTCCGACCTCCTCTTCGTTCTCGCGCGTTTCGAGAACCATGGCGCGGGCGCCGCGGAGACCGAGTGGTGACTTAAGAATTGAGAAGTCGAAATTTAGAATTCGTGAACGTATTCCGCATTCCAAATTCCAGATTCCTAATTCGAATCCCGCCGCTCCAGCTCGCGCTTGACGGCGTCGAACACCGCCCGCGCCAGCTCCTGCGACACGCGCTCCCGGATGGCACCGCACTCCACGAGCGTCAAGCCGGTAACCGTTTCGAGCGCCACGTCCCAGCGGTCGCGCGCGATGCCGTCGGGCCGATCCTCGAAGCTGGTGGCCTGCGCCGCCGCCGCTTCCGGAAACCGGCGCGACGCGTAGGCGGCAATCGGCGAGCCGTTGATCAGGACGCGCACCGCGACAATCAGATCCTTGTCGACCGAGCGTTCGCCGTAGTAGAACCGCGACGCGTCCTCGCTGAAGAGCGTGAGGTCGTCGCCGGCGGGAATCTCGGCGATCACGGTGCGCCCCAGCGCGCGCTCGGAATCGCGCGCGCGAATCCGCCGCCGCCGGTAGGTCTGCAGCGTCGTCGCCAGGCTGGCCGCGACGATGAGCAGCAGCAGCGCGGCGAGGGCGGCAAAGACATCACGCATTTCGAACTAGAATGCCGCAGTGCCCGACCGCCCCGAGCTGCTGGCGCGCGCGTACGCGGCATGCGAGGCGATGGCCCGGGCGCATTACGAGAATTTTCCGGTGGCGTCGCGGCTGCTGCCGCGGCCGATGCGTCCGCATGTCGCGGCGGTTTACGCCTACGCCCGCGTCGCCGACGATCTCGCCGATGAAGGCGCTGCGCCGCCGGCCGAGCGTCTGGCGCAGCTCAACGCGTGGCAGCGCCGGCTCCACGCCGCGGTTGCCGTGGAACGCTCGGACACCGCGCCGCATGAGCACGAGGACTTGATCGTGGTCGCGCTCGCTCATTCGATTCGACTGCTCGATCTGCCGATCGCGCTGTTCGACGATCTCCTGAGCGCGTTCGCGCAGGATACCATGACGACCCGTTACGCCTCGTGGGACGACGTGCTCGATTACTGCCGGCGATCGGCGAACCCGGTCGGCCGGCTGGTGCTGCGCATCGCCGGCTATCGCGACGCCGCGCTCGACCAGTCGTCGGATGCGCTGTGCACGGCGCTCCAGCTGACCAATTTCTGGCAGGACTTCGGCCGCGACTGGCGCGCCGGCCGGCTGTACGTGCCGCGCGAGGTCGCGGCGGCGTGCGGCGCCGATGAAGCCGAGCTGAACGGCTCCGCGCTGACCGCGCCGTGGCGCGCCGCGCTCGGCCGCTGCATCGCCGAGACCGCGCGCCAGTTCCGCGCCGGCCGCGCGGTCTGCGACGGCGTACGCGGCCGGCTCCGCTACGAGCTGCGCTTCACCTGGCTCGGCGGCGCGCGCACGCTCGAACGGGTCGAGCGCACCGGCTCCGCCCTGCTCACCAACCGCCCGACCCTCGGCGCCCGCGACGTGCCGGTGCTGCTGTGGCGTGCCGCGCGCTGGCCGGCGCTCGTCTGATGGCGCGCAAGACCAGCTTCTACTACTCGTTCCTCGTGCTGCCGGCCGAACAGCGGCGCGCCATCGTCGCGGTGTGGGACTTCTGCCGCGCCGTGGACGACGCCGTTGATGAGGCGCCGGTGGTGACGCCGGGCGGGGAAGCGCTGCCGGCGGGTCGCGCCGCGGTCGCGTTCTGGCGCGAGGAGCTGGCGCGCGCGTTCGACGGCCGTGAGCCTGCGACCGCACAGGGACGCCGCCTGCAGCCGTTTGTCCGCGAGTTCGATCTCCCGCGCCAGGCGTTCGAGGATGTGATCGACGGCGTCGCGATGGATCTCGACACGACGCGCTATCAGACGTTCGACGATCTGTTCGAATACTGCCGCCGGGTGGCATCGGCGGTCGGGATGATCTGCCTCAGGATCTTCGGCAGTCGCGGCGCGGGGGCGACCGACTACGCGCTCAACCTCGGCGTCGCGCTGCAGCTGACCAACATCCTGCGCGACGTCAAGCCCGATCTCGAGCGGGGGCGCGTCTACCTGCCGCTCGACGACCTGCGGGCGCATGGATGTACAGTGGACGACCTCGCCGCCGGGGTCGTCACCGAACCGGTCCGGCAGCTGATCGCGTTCGAATGCCGCCGCGCGCGCGATTTCTACCAGCGCGCGAAGGACGCGCTGCCGCCCGGGGATCGCCGGCGGCTGGTGGCGGCTGAGATCATGCGGGCCGTCTACTTCGAGACGCTGCGGCGAATCGAGCGCAACGGCCACGATGTGTTCACCGCGCGGGCCCGCGTGCCGCGGCCGCGCCAGGCAATCATCGCGTTGAGACAATGGCTGCTGACCTGACTTCGTCCAACTCCTTCGATGTGATCGTGATCGGCGGCGGTTTCGCCGGCCTGAGTGCCGCGGCCCGCCTGTCGAAGAACGGCGCGCGCGTGCTCGTGCTCGAGGCGAAGGCGCGCCTCGGCGGGCGGGCGACCGCGTTTCAGGATCGCGAGACCGGCGAGCTCGTCGACAACGGCCAGCACGTGCTGGTCGGCTGCTACGTGGAGACGTTCGCCTTCCTGCGCGACATCGGCGCCGGCGGCAACGTCAGCCTGCAGCCGCGGCTGGCGGTGACGATGATCGATCGCGCCGGCCGCCGCTCGCGGCTGACGCTGGCGGCGCTGCCGCGTCCGTTCGATCTGGTGGGCGGCATCTTCGACTGGGACGCGCTCTCGTGGCGCGACCGCCTGTCGGTCGTCGGCATGCGGACGCCGCTCAAGCTGGCGCAGCGCGAGCTGCTGCCGGGCGCCACCCGCAAGGCGTCGTCGGCGGGTGAAACGGTCGAGGGCTGGCTGATCCGGAACGGCCAGTCGGCGCGGCTGCGCGAGATGCTGTGGGATCCGCTGGCGCTCGCGGCGCTGAATCAGCAGCCGAACCAGGCCGCCGCGCCAACGTTTGCGCGCGTCCTCGCGGAAATGTTCGGCGGCGATCCTGCGCGCTGCCGCGATTGCCTTGCCGACCAAGCCGCTCCACCTGATGTATGCGGAGCCGGCGCGCGAGTACATCGAGCGACACGGCGGCCAGGTCCGGATGGGTGCGACCGCCACCGTCGACGTTACGCGACGGACAGGTTGTGGCGGTGCAGGCGGACGGCGAGCGGTGGCCGGCGCATCTGGTCGTGTCCGCGGTGCCGTGGTTCGCGTTCCCCGACCTGTTCCCGTCAGAACCGCCCGCGCTGAAAGAGGTGATCGATCGCGCACGCCGGCGAACGTCGAGCCCGATCGTCACCGTCAACCTCTGGTTCGAGCAGCCGATCCTCGACGAGCCGTTCATCGGGCTGCCGGGCCGCACCATGCAGTGGGTGTTCGACAAGGGCTTGATCATGGGGGCGCGCGGCGAAGCCGCAGGCCACGGCGACGCTCACGGTGGCCACGGAGCGCACGCCGATCACGACGCGCACGCGGATCCCTCGCCCGCCGATCACGGAACCGCATCGGCCAATGGCGCCACGCACCTGTCGCTGGTGTCGAGCGGCGCCGCGTCGATCCTCAACCGGACGAACGAAGAGCTGATCCGCCTGGCGCACGATGAGCTGCTAGGAGCGTTTCCGGCGTCGCGGACAGTGCGGCTGCTTCGCGCCACGGTCGTGCGCGAGCCGCGCGCGACGTTTTCGCTGGCGCCGAACGAGCCGCCGCGGCCGGGGACCGAAACCGGCGTTCACGGCTTGTATCTGGCGGGCGATTGGATCGACACCGGCCTGCCGGCGACGATCGAGAGCGCCGTGCGCGCGGGACACCGCGCGGCGGAGCTGATCTCGAGACAACCCTGACCGGCGGCACTGTCGAACGCGAGAGCTCACCGAGCACGCAGAGAATCTGATCGTCATCTCTGCAGTCTCCGCGATCTCTGCGTTCCACGAGGCGATCTGCCGCGCCGGTGCCCGGACGATCCATCGGATCCGCCGTGATAGCATCACGGCCGATGGTGGCCAGGCGGCCGTCGCTCCTCGCAGCCGGCGCCGCGGCGTGCGCCGCAATCGCATTGTGGGTTTCGTTCGGCGTCCTGAGTTTTGTCGACGCGGAGAACCACGCGCCGTATGTCGGCGTGCTGCCGTCGCTACAGTGGCTCGGCCTGTTCCTCCTTGCCGCGTTGGCGCTGACGATCGTCGTTCGACCCTCACCGACGACGGTGGCTCCACTGTGGTTGTCTGCGGCGGCCGTGCTTCCGTGGCTGCCGCTGCCGATGCCGCTCTCGGCGTTCATCTGGACCGGGAGTCTGCTGGTGTGGTTGTGGGCGGCGATTGCGATCGCTGTCTGCGCGCCGGGCATCTCACGCCTGGTTCGACGATGGCGGTTGATGGACATGCCGCCGCGGCGCGCAGCGCTCAGCGCCGGCCTGATTGCGGCGGCGGCGTATGGACTTGCGGCGTGGTCCACGGCACCGGTCCGTCCGAACGGCGACGAGCCGCACTACCTGTTCATTACCCAGAGCCTGGTGCTCGACCACGACCTCAAGATCGAAAACAACCACAAGGCCGGCGACGCGGCCTCAGGTCTGGGCCGATCGGTCCCGATGCATTTTCTGAACCGCGGGAAGGACGGTGAGATCTACTCGCTGCATGCGCCCGGGCTGCCATTGATCGTTGCGCCCGGGTACGCGCTGGCCGGCTATCGAGGGGTGATCGCCGAGCTCGTCGTCATCGCGGCGGCGGCCAGCGCGCTCGTGTGGCTGATCGCGTTTCGCGCCACCGGCGACGCGGCGTCGAGCTGGTTCGGCTGGGCTGCGGTCACGATGAGCGCGCCATTTTTCTTTCACGCCACGGCGATGTTTCCCGACGGCCTCGGCGCGGTTCTGCTCGTGGTGGCGCTGCTGCCATTGGTGGATGCTCGCGCGCGGAAGCCACGCCCCCTGGCGGCGATTGGAGCGGCGCTGGCCATACTTCCCTGGCTTCACACCCGCTACGCGATCCTCGCCGTGTCAGCGGCTCTGGCCATCGTCAGCCGCATTGTCTCGGAGGATCGCGAACGAGCCACACGTGTGGCCGCGTTCGCAGCGGTCCCTGCAGCCTCTGCGGTCGCATGGCTTCTTTTCTTCCAGGCGATTTACGGCACCCCCAGTCCGTTCGTCGCGTTCGACGCCTCGAACTCGCTCGCGTGGGGTAATCTCGTTCGTGGCGTTCCCGGACACATCGCCGACCAGCAGTACGGGATGATGCCGAACGCACCGGTGTACTTCTGTGCGCTGGCGGGGATGGTCGCCATGCTTGCGGGGCGCCACAGGCGGCTCGGGATCGAGCTGCTCGTCATCACCGCGCCATATCTCATCGTCGTCTGCCTGTTCGATCAGTGGTGGGGCGGGACCAGCCCGCCGGCGCGATTCCTCGTTCCCGTGACGCTGCTGTTCGCCGTGCCTGCGGCCGTCTGGTGGGCGGAAAACCGGCGTGAGGCGATGCGCGTGGCGGGCCTCGGCGCATTGCTGGTCAGCCTGCTCATCACGGCCACGATGGCGTCGGTCGCGTCGGGGTGGCTCGTATTCAACGATCGCGATGGCTTGTCGCGCGTCGCCGTCTGGTTGTCCGGCGTCGTCGACCTGACCCGGGCGCTCCCGAGCCTCTTTCAGAACCCGCCACGAACGGCGGCGCTGCAGGCGGCGGTCTGGCTGGCGGCGATCGCGTCGGCGGTCGCGATCGGCGCGCTGTTCAACCGCCGTGGCCGCGCGGCGGCCATCGTAGGATTCGGCGCGACGCTGCAGGTGGCGGCAATGGTGGCCGTGTCGTTGGTGTGGCGCAGCAACAGCGCGACGGTTCCGATGCCATCCGTGTCCGGCACTCCCGTGTTGACGCGGTGGAACAGCGACAGCGGTCGGGTCGCGTTTGGCTACCGTCCGTTTCACCGCCTCGGGCCCAATGAGCTGCCAGGCGCCATTGTCCTCGCGAGGACGATGACGGGTGATTCACGGTTGGAGCGCACGACAATCGCGCACGTGCCGGCGGGTGTCTACGAGTTGAAGGGCCGCGTCGTGGGCGCCGCCCGCGGCCGCGTGCAGATCAAGACCGATCGCGTGTCGGGACCGATTGCCGGCTGGGACGTTGCGTCGCTCGAATCGAACTGGATGCGCCAGGTGGCCATTCCCGTCGCGGTGGCCGGCCTCCAGATCGAGGTGGATCGGGACGCGCGGGTGGCTGTGCGAGATGTGTCGATTCGCTCGATCTCCATGCAGTCGCTGGCCGAGACGCTCGAGGACCGCGAGGCAAGGCGTGCGACCCGGCTCGGATCGTCGCTGGTCTTCTGGCTGACCGGTGAGGCGTGGGTGGAACCGGGCGGCGCGTGGATTGGCGGACGGTCGGAGGCGGAATTCTCGATCGCGACGGATCCGCACGCGCCGCTGCAGCTCCTGGTTCGGAATGGTCCAGTTGAAAATCATGTCACGCTCACGAGCGCCGCATGGAAGGAGACGCTGCAGCTCGATCCAGACGATGAGCGGGTCGTGCAGGTGCCGTCCGGCCTGAACTCGCGGCTGACGCCGTTGACGGTCGCGGTCTCGAACGGATTCCGGCCTGCCGACGTCGATGCGGGGAGCGACGATCGCCGGCTGCTCGGCGTGTGGATTGAAGCCAGATAGCGAATGAACTCGATCGTCGTCCACTACAAGGAGCTCGCGCTCAAGGGCAAGAACCGTCCGTGGTTCATCCGGATACTGGTGCGCAATCTCAAGGGCGCGCTGGCCGGACTCCACGTCGCCGCGGTTCGATCGCGAATGGGCCGGATCGAGCTCGACCTGGGCCCCGGCGCGCCGGCCGACGAGGTGCGCGAGCGCCTGCGGCGCGTGTTCGGCATCGCCAACTTTTCGTACGCGAGCCGCGGCCCGCACGACTTCGCCGCGCTGGCGGCCGCGATCGTCGCCGAGCTCGGCGATCGCAACCCGGCATCGTTCCGCGTCTCGGCCACCCGATCGGACAAGAACCTGCCGTTCATCTCGCCGCAGGTCGAACGCGAAGTCGGCGGGCTGATCAAGGAAGCCAAAGGGTGGCGCGTCGATCTCGTGCGGCCGGCGCTGACGGTGCACATCGAGATGCTCCCGGACGGCGCGTTCTATTTCTTCGACAAGGAGCCGGGCGCCGGCGGCATGCCGAGCGGATCGGGAGGGAAGGTGGCGTGCCTGCTCTCCGGCGGCATCGACTCGCCGGTGGCCGCCTACCGGCTGATGCGCCGGGGCTGCAAGGTCACGCTGATTCATTTTCACAGTTATCCGATCCTGTCGCGGGCGTCGCAGGAAAAAGTGCGTGAGATCGCGGCGCTGTTGACGAAGCACCAGCTGCGCTCGCGGCTGCTGCTGGTGCCGTTCGGCGAGCTGCAGCAGCAGGTCGTCCTCGTCGGTTCCGCCGGAGATGCGGGTCGTCATCTACCGGCGGCTGATGCTGCGGATTGCCGAGCGGCTCGCGCGGAAGGCGCACGCGCGGGCGCTGGTGACCGGCGAGGTGATTGGCCAGGTGGCGTCGCAGACGCTGGAGAACATGACCGTGATCGCGGCCGCGACCTCGCTCGAGATCCTGCGTCCGCTGGTCGGCATGGACAAGGACGAGATCACCGCCGAAGCGACGCGGATCGGCACGTATCCGATTTCGATCATCCCGGACCAGGACTGCTGCACGCTGTTCACGCCGCGCCATCCGGTGACGCGCGCGCGGCTGGCCGATGTCGAGCTGGCCGAGCAGGCGCTGCCGATCGAGGAGATGGTGACGGCGGCGGTGGCGGCCGCGGCCTTGGAAGACTTCAGATTTCCGGTAGAATTATCGGCTGCGCGGCAGCGCGAGGGAGAGCCAGTATGACGTTCCAGAATACGAAGGAGATGACGGATGCCGTGAAGCCGGCGGCCTCCGTGTTGAGCGACCGCGTCAGCGTGACCAACCCGTCGGCGGTGACCGGCGACCTTGTCGATCGCCTCGTGCGCACGTCGGTCTTCGGCGCGGACGCGGAGCTGAAGGGGACGGCGCGCTGGATTCTCCGCAACCTGGCCGCGGCGGCCGGCATCCGGCCGGCCTCGATTCACGATCTCTACCTGGCGATGGGCCGCGGCGACGCGGGCGGGTTCACCGTGCCCGCGATCAACGTGCGCGCGATGGCCTACGACACCGCGCGCGCGGTCATCCGCGCGGCGAAGAAGCTGAACGCCGGCGCGTTCATCTTCGAGATCGCACGGTCGGAGATCGGCTATACCGAACAGCGGCCGCACGAGTACGCGGCGGTCGTCCTCGGGGCGGCGCTGCGCGAGGGGTTCACCGGCCCGCTGTTCATCCAGGGCGACCACGTCCAGACCAACGCGAAGAAGTACAACAGCCCCGACCGCGACAAGGAGCTCGACGGGCTGCGCGCGCTGATCAAGGAAGAGATCGCCGCCGGCTTCTACAACATCGACATCGACACCTCGACGCTCGTCGACCTCGAAAAAGCGACGCTCGACGAGCAGCAGGAGGTGAACGTCAACCTCGCGGCCGATTTCACCGCCTTCATCCGCAAGCACGAGCCGCAGGGCGTCACGGTCTCGGTCGGCGGCGAGATCGGCGAAGTCGGCGGCAAGAACTCCGACGTCCACGAGCTGCACGCGTACATGAAGGGCTTCAACGCGGCGCTGAAGCAGCGCGGCGCCAACCTCGTCGGCCTGAGCAAGATCAGCGTCCAGACCGGCACCGCGCACGGCGGCTTCATCAACGCCGACGGCACGCTGCGGATGGACGTGAAGATCGATCTGAAGACGCTCGAGGAGCTGTCGCAAGGTCGCCCGCAAGGACTACGGCCTCGGCGGCGCGGTGCAGCACGGCGCGTCGACGCTGCCGCCCGAGGCGTTCGACGCCTTCCCGCGCGCCGGCGCGTGCGAGATCCACCTCGCCACCGATTTCCAGAACATGGTCTACGAGCACGCGCAGTTCCCGGCCGACCTCAAGTCGGAGATGTACGCGTGGATCCGCGAGCACGCGACCGAGGAGCGGAAGCCGAAGGACACCGAGGAGCAGTTCATCTACAAGGCGCGCAAGAAGGCGATCGGCCCGTTCAAGCGGCGGATGTGGGACCTCGGCGACGAGGCGCGCCGCGCCATCGGCCAGTCGCTCGAGGAGCGCTTCTCGTTCCTGATGAAGCAGCTGAAGATCAACGACACCGCCGCGCGTGGTCTCGCGCGTTCGTCACGGTGCCGCAGATTCCGATCGACCGCGAGGCGGAGGTCGTCGCCGCCGGCGGGAAGATCACGGCCGCCGAGAAGAAGGCCGAAGGGCTCGCAGACTGAGCGTGCATTGCGGATTGCGGATTGCGGATGTGCGGATTGATTGCGGATTGAGGATCGTGCTCGGCGCGCTCGCGCTGTCGGCCGCCGCGTGCGCATCGCATCACACCGGGAACGGTCTCGTGCTGCGCGTCGACCGGCCCGGCGCCGTCGTGACGATCTCGCACGACGCCTTCCCCGGGTTCATGGACGCGATGGCGATGCCGTTCGACCTCAAGGGGTCGGCGCGGCAGGTGAAGCTGACGCCCGGCGATCGGTGCAGCTTCCGCCTCGCGGTGAAGAAGGGGCAGTCGTGGGTCGATCGCGTCGAGGTGGTATCGGCGGCGCCGGTCGATGCCGGCCTGCAGCAGACGCCGGCGGCGCCGGTGCTGGTGCCGGTCGGCTCGCCGATGCCCGACTTCAGCTGACCGATCAGGCCGGCGCGCCGGTTGCGCTGTCTGCGCTGAAGGGAAAGGTCGTCGCCGTCACCTTCATCTACTCGCGCTGCCCGCTGCCCGACTACTGCCCGCGGATGATCGAGAACTTCCGCGCCGTGCGGCAGCGCTTCGCCGCGCGGATGGATCGACGGACCTCGTGCTGCTCACCATCAGCTTCGATCCGAAGTACGACACGCCGGAGATCCTGACGCGCTACGCGAGCGTCGCAGCGCGCCGGCGGGCCGGGCTGGCATTTCCTCACCGGCGATCCCGCGAACATCGAGCGGGTGTGCAACGCGTTCGGGATTCAGTACTGGGCGGAGGAAGGGCTGATCACGCACACGCTGCAGACGGCGGTGATCGATCGCGAGGGCCGCCTGGCGGCGACGGTGGAGGGCAAGGACTTCACGCCGCAGCAGCTCGGCGATCTCGTCGGCGCCGTGCTCGATCGATAGCGACTCGCGAGTCGGGGCTCGTGGCTGGGGGCTTGGGACTCGGTGGGGCTGGGGCTGGCTGCCCTACTCCCTAGCCCCTCCTAGTCCCAAGCCCCTAGCCACGAGCCTCCAGCCGCTACTGCTGCGCAGCAGCCGTCGACGTGCTGCAGCGCCTGCACCTGCGGCAGGTTGCTGTCGGCGCGCGCCCACGCCTTCGCCGCTCGGCGTCCGCGCCTCGCGCGCTTCGGTGCTCTTGCCGAGTCCGTCGAGCGCCGCCGCCAGCCCGAAATAGGCGCGGCCGCTGCCCGGTTCGCGCTCGAGCGTCTCGCGATACGCCTTCTCGGCGGCGGCGTAGTCGTCGAGCGCCAGCGCGACGTTGCCCAGCCCTTCGACGACCGGACGCGGATACGACGGCGGCTCGGTGTAGAGCATCGCCGCTTCGCGAGTCGGCCGCCTTGCGGTAGAGCTCGTAGGCCTTCTTCTTGTCGCCGGCGCGCGCCGCGATCGTCGCCTCGAGCTCCTGCAGCGCGATGCCGATCGGTTCCTTCGCGGACGTCACCGCGTCGAGATCCTTCTGCATCTCGGCGAGCGTGGCCTTGGCTTTGTCAGCCTGCCCGGTGGCCGACTGCGCCAGCCCGATCGCCCAGTGCCGCCACGCCTGCTGCTCCGGCTTGTCGTAGACCGGCAGCGTCTTGCCGTCGAGGATCTCGTTCCACTTCTCGAACCGCACCGTCGACTTGATCAGACCGAAGTAGCCCTGCCGCCAGACGCCGCGCTGGCTGTTGCCGGCGCGCTCGCGCGGGTTCTCCTTGAAGGTGAAGAGGTGCTGCACCCACTTCATCGAGTCGTCGTAGCGGCCGCCGAGGTTGAGCGCATGAATCAGGAAGTGGACGTTGTGGCCGTGGTGCCCGCTGCGGGTACAGCGAGTCGGACTCGATCCACTTCTGCTCGATCGCTGCGGCGGCCGAGAACGCGGAGATCGCTTCCTGGATCTTGTCGCTCTGCGCGTAGATGTGGCCGGGCATGTGCGCGGCGTGCGGGATGTTCGTCACCAGCCCGGCATAGCGCTGATTCGCGTGCCAGGCTTTTTCCGGCGTCTTGCTGCCCTCGTAGGCGTGAATCAGGTAGTGGTGCGCGCCGAAGTGGCTGTCGTCCTTGGCGACGACTTCCTCGAGCAGCGTGATCGCTTCCAGCGTGTTCGCGCGCGGTTGCCTTGTCGGCCGGCGTCGAAGCCGTCGTCGATCGCCAGGCCGAGCATCGACTTCGCTTCGAGATCGTCCGGGAACTCGGCGACCAGCTTGCGCAGCACCGCGATGTAGGCGGCGTCGGCCGCATCCTTCGGGCCCGGCGCGCGCCGCGCCGCCTGCGACTCGATGTAGAGCCGCTCGCGCGGCGTCACCTTGTCGCGCAGCGCCATCGCCTTGTCGATCGCTTCGCGCGCGCGGATCATGCGGATCGATCGCCGCGCCGGTGGTCGAGCGCGCGACCGACGCATCCGGGCTCGGCTCGGGCGCCGCGGCGGCGCGGCCGCCGTTCGCCGGTTCGCGCAGCAACTGGAAGGCCGGGCGGTAGTCGCTCGCGGCGCTCAGCGCGATGCACCAGTAGCCCATCGCGAAGTCCGGATCGAACTCGAGCGCCTGCGTGCACGACCGCTCCGATTCCTGGAACCAGAACGAGTGAATCTGCGACACGCCCTGCAGGAAGAACTTGCGCGCGTCTTCAGACTTGGTCGTCACCGGAAAGTTCTTGGTGATGCCCATCCCCGGCAGCAGCTTCGCGGGCAGCAGCGGCTGCGCGCCCGGCGGCACCACGCACATCTCCGGCTCTTTCTGAGACTGCGCCTGCTTGCCTTTGGCGTTCACGTCCGAGGTCGCGACCGCGGCCAGGAGAACCACACAAGCGGCAGAAATCACCTGTTTCATAGGCGGTCAAGTATACCTGCGAACAGTGGCGAGGGCTGGTGACTGGTTGCAGGAGAACTGCGAAAAATCGGCAAGATTGCTGCGGTTTCAGCTGGTTGTCGGGATTCGTGCAGCTAGCAGCCGGCATCGAGCGACCAGCAACTAGCCCGCAGGCGGGAATCGGGTGGCGTGCGCCGTTCAGGTAATCGCGCAGCCCTTCGTGCGTGCTGCGGAACGCGAGCCGATCCCACGGGATGCTCGCGCTCGTCGAACTCGGCGCTTTCGAGACACTCCTCGTCGATGCACAGTCGAGCCGCCAATCGCGGTGGCCGCGTAGACGACGATGACGGGCGCGCGTCCGGGGTAGGAGTAGATGTTGACCAGGCCGTCGAGCCGCACGTCGAGGCCGCATTCCTCGCGCGCCTCGCGGATGGCGGCCGCCGTCAGCGTTTCGCCGCGGTCGACGTAGCCGCCGGGAAACACCCACAGTCCGTAGCCCGGTTCGATCGCGCGCCGGACGAGCACCAGCCGGTCGCTCGCGCGTCCTGATGATCGTGCCGACGGCGATCTTCGGATCGATGTAGAAGACGAAGCCGCAGCGCGTGCAGACCGGCCGTTCAGGATCGGTCGGCTTCAGCAGACGGCGCTCGAGCGCGCCGCCGCATCGAGGGCAGAACTGATAGGCGTGCGAGTCGTCGTGCGGGTGGAGGATCTGTGCCGTCGCGGGGCCCTCCGGCGCGCTGCCAGTATAATTCCTTCGATATGTCGATCCTGAAGGTCGCGCGGATGGGGCATCCCGGTGCTCCGCGCGAAGGCGCGGCCGCTCGAGAAGTCCGAAATCCGGAGCGCGGTCGTGCAGAAGCTCATCGACGACATGATGGACACGATGGCCGAGTATCACGGCGTCGGCCTCGCCGCGCCTCAGGTGCACGAGGGGCTCAGGATCTTCGTCGCCGCGCTCGACGATGGCGAGGAGGAGGACGAGGGGGAAGCGGCGCCGCTCGCCCTCATCAACCCCGAGATCACCGTCGTCGGCAGCCGATGTGATCGAGGACTGGGAAGGCTGCCTCAGCATTCCCGACGTCCGCGGGCGCGTGCCGCGGGCGCGCGAGATCAAGGTGCGCGCCTTCGATCGGAAGGGCGTTCGCATCGAGCTGCGCGCGCACGATTTTCCGGCGCGCGTGATCCAGCACGAGACCGATCACCTCGACGGCGTGCTGTTCTTCGATCGGATGCGGACGTTCGAGTCGCTGACCTTCCTGGACGAGTATTCGCGCTACTGGGCCAAGTCGAACGACTGAGCCCGGTTGCGGCGACTCACCCTGTCCCGCTGGATCGGATCCACGACGAGCAACGCAGAACACGCAGAGCCCGCAGTAAATTTTGCTAGACGTTCATGATCATGTCGTCGTAGTGTCCGGCTTCAGCCGGACTTCCGCGCGGTCCTCTGAGGCGGACATTCGCGGCTGCGTGAGATCCGATCAAAGACCTGCGTGCTCCGCGGGTTCTGCGTTCGCTGTCGTGGCGGTGTGAGGTGCCGCAAGCCTAGTCTCGCGCCGCGCGCTTCTTCTCCAGGTTGCGCTCGGACTGCAGCCGCTCCAACTCCACCTGCGAGTGGTCGACGAACTGCATTGCCGCCGCGATCGCGTGGTGCCCGGCCTTGTCGGCGATCGCACGGTGCATCAGCTGGCAGACGCGGCGATACGACGGATGGCCCTGCGGCGAGGTGCGCAGCTCGATGACGTGCATCGCCTCGCGCGCGTTCATGTCCATGTAGAAGCGGACGCGATAGGCCATCACCACGGCGTATGGAGCGGCGTCGCGCAGGCCCTGCGCCATCAGCCGCTCGTAGAGATCGGCGGACTGGTCCATGACGCTGCGCCAGTCGGCGAGCGCGCCCGGCCTCTTCGATCGCCTCCGGCTCGACGTAGCCGTGTCGCGCGCTGAGCGGCTGCCACTCGAGCGTCAGCAGCCGGTGGCGCTGCAGATCGCGGAACGCGCCGTAGTCGGCGAGGACATCGAAGCGGTAGCTGGTGCGCTCGAAGGCGCGTCCAGGCTTGTGGCGGCGGTTCGCGCGCTGACCGACGTAGGCGTGGAGCAGCGCAACGCGGTCGGCGGCCGGCATCTGTCGCGCGATGGCCAGCAGCTGATCGTCCGGCAGCGCCGACACCGAATAGAGTGCCGCGGCGACAACTTTCGCTTCGCCGTCGGGATCGAAGTCGGTGAGCGTGACCTCGTCGCGCGCCTCCGCGGCCGCGGCAATGAACGGCTCTGCCGCCGTCTCGAACCCTCGCCGCGTGTCGGCGAAATATTCGATCCAGCGTCCGCCGCGGTTCGGCTGATCGAGGCGCGCGAGAAACGCCGGGATCACCTGGCGCAGCTCGGTCAGCATCTGCTGCGCGCAGTCGCGGACCTCGCGCAGCGGGTGGGCGAACATGCGGAGCAGCAGCGCCTCGAATGCCTGGCCGGTGCCGAACAGGCCGACGTTGGAGGTCGTGGCGGCGGGCAGCAGGCCGCGCAGCGTGTCGAGCGCCTTGGCGCGAATCACCGATCGGTAGACGGCGTCGGAGTCTTCCGCGGTCTTCGGGTGTTTCGCGCGGAAGTGCGCTTCCATCGCCGGGATCCAGCGCGCGTAGGTGTCGAAGGCGAGATCGAGCGTGCGGACGAATTCGGCGCGCAGCGGTGACGCGTCGACCTCTCCCGGGACGTGATACTTCCAGCGTCCATTCGGACGATCGGTGTACGGCACGTAGCGCGTCGACTGCTCGAGGTACGCCATCAGGCGTCCCCACTCGAGCACTTTCGTCAGCACGTTCGAGACGCCTTCGCAGGCGATGTGCGCGCCGCCAAGCTGCGCCACCGAGTCGTCGCCGTATTCGCTCAGCACGCGCGCGTAGAGCTTGTCGGCGCGCTCGGTGCCGACGGTGCTGGTCTCCACCGCTGCCGCGCCGCCATCTGCGCCGAGCTGGCCGATGAACTCGTCGAGGAACAATCGCCGCACCGATTTCGCCGAGCGCGAGTAGCGCGCGAAGAGCGCGCCCTTCACCGTTTCCGGCAGGTTGGTCAGCGCGAAGACGGAGCGATCGACGTTGGTGAAGTACGGCGCGAGCGCGCGCGCTTCCTCGGACGTGAACGTTTCAGCGGCGAGCATCTGTGGGGTCACGATGGTCGGGTATTCTACCGCGCATGTCGTCGCCGAACTCGTTACGCCTACACGCATCGCCTCAGCGTCCGCTTTCGCGATTGCGATGGGATGGGACACGTCAACAACGCGGTCTACTTCACATACCTGGAGCAATGCCGGCTGACATTCTGGCGCGAGCTGACCGGCAAGGCGGCGCCGAACACGCGCGTCATCGTCGCGCGCGCCGAATGCGATTACAAAGCGCCGGCGTATTTCGGTGACGAGCTCGAGGTGCGGCTCAAGGTCGGCGACATCGGCCGGTCGAGCTTCGGTCTCGAGTACGAGATCGTCCACGCGGAGAAGCACCACCTCGTCGCCACCGGCAAGACCGTGATGGTCAGCTACGACTACGCCGCCGGCAAGTCGGTGCCGCTGCCCGATGCCGCCCGGGCGTTGCTCGAGTCACAACGGATCGGGCCGGTCTGAGGACCGGCCCCTGCCAACGCCGCGGACAGGGTCAGACAGGGGTCGGACACCTATCTGACCCCTCCACCCGCCGCTGCGGGGGTCGGACACCCATCCGACCCCATCGAACCGCGGAAACGGGGTCAGACACCGTTCCTGACTCCGCTGTTTTGTCTCGGCTTCGGTCCCCGTCGCGATGTGCCCGACCGGTCGCCACGGTGATCGCTGCTCCACGAGCTCGGTGTCAGAAATCGAGACTTCACAGATCGTTCGATACGCGAGCTGCCGCTCCTTCGCCGTCGATCCGAGCCCGAGATACAACGAATGCGGCGTCAGCCAATCCGATCTGGCGCCCAACGCGTGGAAACGATAGGACGACCAGTGAAAATCATCAGGCCGTTCAACCATCCGCGCGCGGACCGGATTCTGCTCAATGTATCGCAAGCAGGTGAGCCAATACCGCTCGTCGTGAATCAACAGGTCGCGATACCGGCCGTTCCACAGGGTGCCGATGCGCTCGTATCGGCGATTGAAATACCGGACGTAACGGCCGCCAAACTCTTTCATCGTCGCTGGCAAGCAGACCGGATCGGGAGGCGTCACGAGCATGTGATAGTGCGTGTCCATCAACGCGTATCCATGCACGCGCAAACCATGTCGAGCAACCGTGCGACGCAGCAGCGCGACGAAGACTGCGCGGTCGGCGTCGTCGCGGACGATCGCGCCGCGATTGTTGCCGCGGTGAATGACGTGCACGCTCACGTCAGGAATGAAAATTCTTGGTTTTCTCGGCATTGCTCGTTACCGAGTCTCGACAGCAAGATTCGATCTCGAAAGAAGGGCCAAGGAAACGCGGTATTCCGATCGCCGTTGGCGTCTTCTTGCGTACTCTCCTGGAACCGCCCTCGTCTGAAACTGCCAGGGCGGCGCCGCCAAGGGGTCGGACACCCCTCCGACCCCGCTTCGGGACAGTGCGGGGGTCAGACAGGTGTCCGACCCCTTGGCCGTGCCGGGTCAGCGGGTCCGACCCCGGTTAGCCGCCGACCCCGGGTACGTCGCTACAATGGGCGCATGGTCTACATCTTCGGCAAAGACACCTGACCCTACACGCAAGCCGCCCGTGACGACTATGAGCGGCGGCATGTGGCGTTCGAATACATCAACGTCAAAAAGAACCCGAAGGAGCTCGAGCGCATGCTCGGCTTCAGCAAGGGACGACGCGCGGTGCCGGTGATCGTCGAGAACGACGAGGTGACCATCGGCTTCGGCGGCACTTGAGGCGTCTAGCGGCGCCCCGTGCGGGCGCGACGCGGACGATTTCGTCGATTCGAGCAGGATTTCCACGAGATTTGACAGTTTTGTGAAATGATTCACATAATTGCGGGATGAGGTCCGCTGGTCCCGCCGCCGTTTCCTCCGCGCCGGACGCGCCGGCGCCGCGCGCCGCCGGGCCGCCTCCCACGATCATCGAGCTCAATCAGGTCACCAAGCAGTTCGCCGGCAAGCGCGACGTCGTCGCGCTCGACGCGGTGTCAGCCTCGACGATTCCGCGCGGCGAGATGGTGTCGATCATCGGCCCATCCGGCTCCGGCAAGTCGACGCTGCTCAACCTGGTCGGCGGCCTCGATCGCCCGACCGTCCGGCCAGGTCAGCGTCGACGGCGAACCGCTCGCCGGCCTCGGCGACGATCGAGCTGACGCGGGTCCGCCGCGACAAGATCGGGTTCATCTTCCAGTTCTTCAACCTGCTGCCGACGCTGTCGTCGCTCGAGAACGTCGGCCTGCCGCTGCACCTGCGCGGCTGGCCGCGCAAGAAGGTCGACGAGCGCGCGCGCGAGCTGCTCGTCGCTCGTCAAGCTCGAACACGCGGCTGCAGCATCTCCCCGACGAGCTCTCCGGCGGCGAGCGCCAGCGCGTCGCCATCGCCCGCGCGCTGTCGGTCTACCCGCCGATCCTGCTCGCCGACGAACCCACCGGCAACCTCGACACCCGCACCGGCGAAGAGATCCTCACGCTGATTCGCGATCTGCACAGCCGCCTCGGCTCGACGGTCGTCATCGTCACGCACGACATGACGGTCGCGCAGAGCTGCGAGCGCACGATCGCCCTGCGCGACGGCCGCATCGTCGAGGACGTTCGCCGATCTCCTCGCCAGCCCTGAGATCACCATGATCCTGCTGCGCCTGATCAGCTGGCCGTACTTCCGCCAGCACGTCCTGCGGACGGTGCTGACGACGGCCGGCATCGTGCTGGGCGTGGCGGTGTTCGTCGGCATGCACACGGCGAACCAGAGCGTGCTGTTCGCGTTCTCGCGCACCGTCGATCGCATCGCCGGCAAGACCGAGCTGCAGGTCACGGCCGGCGAAACCGGCTTCGACGAAGAGGTGCTCGAGAGAGTGCAGGGCGCCGTCGACGCGTGCGCGTCGCCGTGCCGGTGATCGAAGCGGTCGTCGACTCGAACCTCCAGCGGCCAGGGCAACCTGCTGGTGCTCGGCATCGACATGACCGGCGATCGCAGCCTGCGCGACTACGACCTCGACAGCGGCGACGACGCGGTCGATCGACGATCCGCTGGTCTTTCTCGCGCAGCCCGACTCGATCATGCTGGCGAAGGAGTTCGCCGACCGGAACCAGCTGGCGATCGGCGTCGCGCCTGACGCTCGGCACGGTCGAGGGCGAGAAGCAGTTCACCGTCCGCGGCGTGATGAAGTCGTCCGGGCTGACGAGCGCGTTCGGCGGCAACCTGGCGATCATGGACATCTACGCGGCGCAGAAGATGTTCGGCCGCGGCCGCAAGTTCGATCGCATCGATCTCGCGCGTCAAGCCCGGACGCACGATCGCCGACGCGGAGCAGCGAGCTCGGCGCGCTGCTCGGCCCCGGGTTCCAGGTCGAGCCGCCGTCGGGCCGCGGCCAGCAGTTCGAGGCGATGCTCGCCGCGTATTCGATGATGGTCGGCATCTCGAGCCTGTTCGCGCTCTTCATCGGGATGTTCATCATCTACAACTCGTTCGCGATCGCGGTGACCCAGCGGCGATCGGAGATCGGCATCCTGCGCGCGCTCGGCGCGACGCGCGGGCAGATCCGCTGGCTGTTCCTCGGCGAGAGCGCCGTCACCGGCCTCATCGGATCGCTCGGCGGCCTCGCGCTTCGGCGTGCTGATCGCGCGCGGCATCGCGGCGTCGATCGGCACGCTGATCGCCGACGTCTACGGCGTCGCGCAGCACGCCGACGAGCTCGTCGACCAGCCCGGGCCTGCTGGCGCTCGCGCTGGCGATCGGCATCGGCACGAGCATCGTCGCCGCCGCGATCCCGGCGCGCAACGCGGCGCGCGTCGATCCGGTGCAGGCGCTGCAGAAGGGCAAGTACCAGGTGCTGTCGGCCGGCGAGAGCCGCGCTGCGCGCGATCCTCGGCGGCGTGCTCGGCGCGGTGTCGATCGTCTGCCTGTCGACCGGCACCTCGCGTCCCGGTCTTCTACGCCGGCTACGTGCTGGCGATCGTCGTCGCGCTGCTGCTCAGCCCGCTGCTCTCGCTGGCGCTGGCGAAAGCGCTGCGTCCGCTGCTGAAGTGGCTGCGGCCGGTCGAAGGCGCGCTCGCCGCCGACAGCCTGATCCAGTCGCCGCGCCGGACCTCGGCGAGCGTCGCCGCGCTGATGCTCTCGCTCGCGCTGGTCGTCGCCTTCGCCGGCATGGCGCGCGCCAGCTACGACTCGATCATCGACTGGATGGAGACGGCGCTGAACCCCGAGCTGTTCGTCATGCCGTCGCAGAGCATCGTCGTCCGCACGATCCGGTTCCCGCCGACGATGGCGCCGGAGCTCGCGGCGATTCCCGGCGTCGAGCGGGTGCAGATGGTGCGCGACGCGCGCATCGTGTTCCGGAAGACGCCGGTGATGATCGTCGCGGTCGAAGTCGAAGAGCATCGCGCGAGACCGTGCGCCGCGAGCCGGTCGCGGGCGACGCCGACGACATGTACCGCCGCACGGCCGCCGGCGAAGGGCTGATGGTGTCGGACAACCTCGCGCAGCTCCAGGGGCTGACGCTCGGCGAGGTGCTCGAGGTGCCAGCGCCGAACGGGCTCATCCGCCTGCCGATCGTCGGCATCGTCGTCGACTATTCGGATCAGCAGGGCACGATCCTGATGGATCGAACGCTGTTCCTGCGCTACTGGAACGACGATTCGGTGAACGTCTTCCGCGTCTACCTGAAGCCGGGCGCGCCGGTGCCCGAGGTGCGGCAGCGGATCCTCGAGCGGTACGCCGGGACAGCGGCAGGTGTTCGTGCTGACCAACGGCGAGCTCAAGAGCTACATCCTGAAGATCACCGATCAGTGGTTCGGGCTGACGTCGGTGCAGATCGCGGTCGCCGTGCTGGTCGCGATTCTCGGCATCGTCAACACGCTGACGGTGTCGATCACCGATCGGCGCCGCGAGCTGGGCGTGCTGCAGGCGGTCGGCGGCCTGCACGGCCAGATCCGCCGCACCATCTGGCTCGAGGCGCTGAGCATCGGCGTGCTCGGCCTGGCGCTCGGCTTCGCGCTCGGCGCGGTCAATCTCTACTACATCCTGCAGATCGTGCACCACGACATCGCCGGCATGCGGCTCGACTACGTCGTTCCCGGTCGGCACCGTGCTCGGCGCTGGTGCCGACGATTCTCGGCGCGGCGTTCATCGCGGCGATCTGGCCGGCGGAGTCGGCGGTGCACGGCTCGCTGGTGGAGGCGCTCGAGTATGAGTAGGGCAGGAGAGGAAATGAGATCAGGTGTTGCAGAAGACGAGGCTCGCGGCGCTCCTGGCAGCGCACGTCTGTCGCTGCACGTGTTCGCGGCCGACAACGCGCGGCAGATCGTCGACGAAGCGCAGAAGCGCACCGAGGCGAAGTCGCAGCGCTACGAGGGGCTGCTGCAGGTGTTCGACGCCAAGGGCAAGATCAGCGACAAGCGCTGGACGCTCGAGCGCCTCGGCTCGCACGGCCAGAGCAAGGCGGTGCTGCGCTTCACCGCGCCGGCCGAGGTGAAAGGCGTCGCGCTGCTCATCGTCAATCATCCCGACCGCGCGTCCGATCAGTGGATGTGGACGCCGGCGATCGAGCGCGACCGGCGCATCGCGCTGCAGGATCGCTCGACGCGGTTTTTCGGCACCGACTTCAGCTTCGAGGATCTCGAAGAGCGCGACGTCGACCAGTACGAGTACGCGCTGCTCGGCGAGGAAGCGATCGACGGCGCGCCGTGCTGGAAGATCCAGTCGACGCCGCGCGAGGCGAAGGCGTCGCAGTACACGCGATCGATCGTCTGGATGCGCAAGGACAACTACGCGTTCGCGCGGATCGAGAACTACGTCAAGGACCAGGTGGTGCGCCGCCTGAACTACTCCGAACATCCAGAACGTCCAGGGCATCTGGACCGCCAGGCAGCTCGAGATGACCGACCTGCGCCGCGGCAGCCGCACGCGGCTGACGCTCGACAAGCTGCGAATACAACGTGCCGCTCAAGGAAGAGGACTTCACGCTGCAGGCGATCCGCCGGCAGTAACCGTGAAGTGGCGACGGCCGATCGGCATCGCGCTCGTGGCGTCCCTGGTCTGCTCCGGCGCCACGCCGGCCGCGGCGCAGACGCTCTCGCAGCGCGGCTTCGCCGAAGCGCGGGTGACGCTGTTCCCGCAGGACGCGCCGCCCAACGATCGACGCGACGCCGTCGCTCGATCTGCTGGCGCGCGAGGAGGTCTTCGTCAAGCCGGCCGCCTGGCTGCAGTTTGCCGCCGGCCTCGACCTGCGCGCAGAACACGCACGATCAGGTCGACGACTCGTGGCGCGTCGACTTCACCGATCGCGGCACCATGCGGCCGGCGATGTCGGTGCGCCGCCTCGTCCGCGACGCTCGCGCGCGGCCCGCTTCACGGTCGACGTCGGCAAGCAGTTCATCCGCTGGGGCAAGGCCGACATCGTCACGCCGACCGACCGGTTCGCGCCCCGCGATTTCCTGAATGTCATCGACACCGAGTTCCTCGGCGTCACCGGCGGCGCGCGGCGTCGCCCAGTTCGGCGCTCACACGATCGACGCGGTCTGGGTGCCGCGGTTCACGCCGAGCCGCATCCCGCTGCTCAACCAGCGATGGGCGCCGCAGCCGGCCGACGCCGATCCCGATCACGGTTGCCGGCAGTGAAGCCGTCTTCCCCGACGGCTCACAGGTCGGTCTTCGCTACAGCCACGTCGCGCGACGCGTCGGAGTACTCGCTGTCGGTCTTCGACGGCTTCAACCACCTGCCGAACATCGAGGCGGTTGCGGCGCCGCAGCCCGGCGCGATCACGCTCGTGCGCAGCTATCCGACGATGCGATCGTACGGCGGCGACGTGGCGGTGCCGACGCCGTGGTTCACGGTGAAAGGCGAGGCAGCGTATTCGAGCTCCGATACGCCCGCGACCGACGACTACGTGCTCTACGTCATCCAGCTGGAACGGCAGAGCGGCGAGTGGAACTTCTTCGGCGGCTATGCCGGCGAAGTCGTGACCACGCGACGCGCCGTGGCAACCTTCGCGCCCGACCGCGGGCTGACGCGGGCGATCGTCGCCCGCGCCGGCTACACGATCGATTCCAACCGCAGCGTCGCCTTCGAAGGCGCCGTGCGGCAGAACGGCGACGGGCTTCTACTCGAAGGTCGAGTACTCGCAGGCGCGCGGCCAGCACTGGCGCGCCACGGTCAGCGGCGTCGTCATCGCCGGCAGCCCGCGACGACTTCTCGGCCAGTACCGATCGCAATTCTCACGTCGCGGTCGCGCTTCGCTATAGTTTCTGACGTGCGAGACCGATCCTGCTGTTCGCGCACAACCCGAGCCCGATGACCGGGCTGGGCAACAACACCTACCTCGTCGCGGATGCCGGCGTCGGCGGCGCTCATCGACGCCGGCGTCGGCGAGGCGAGACACCTCGCGGATCTCGATGCGGAATTGATCGACCAGCACGCGCGGCTCGACACAGTGCTGGTCACGCACGGCCATCGCGATCATGCCGGCGGCGCGCCGGCGATCGCCGCGGCGTATCCCGTCCGCGGTCGTTCGCAAGCTCCCGTGGCCGGAGGAAGACGCGCAGTACGCGATCGCGTGGCGATCGCTGAGGGACGGCGAGCCGATCACCGTCGGCGCGACGAAACGCTGACCGCGCTGCACACGCCAGGGCACTCGCCGGATCACCTCGCGTTCTGGCACGAGCCGACGCGCGCGATCTTCACCGGCGATCTCGTCGTCCAGGGCAGCAGCGTCATGATTCACTGGAGCCGCGGCGGCGACCTCGGGCAATACCTGGCGTCGCTCGAGCGGCTGCTCGCGCTCGAGCCGCGGCGCCTCTTCCCGGCGCACGGCCCGGCGATCGACGATCCGCGCGCGATCCTGACGCAGCTATCTCGCGCATCGGCGCTTCCGGGAGCAGCAGGTGCTCGAACGCGCTGCGCGCCGGCCAGGCAACGGTGGAGACGATCGCCGAATCCATCTATGATGGTCTCGCGCCGGCGCTGATGCCGGCCGCGCGCGAAAACGTGCGCGCGCACCTGGAGAAGCTCGAAGCACGCGACAGGACCGCGCCGCAGCGACGCACGATCGGCCGATGGCAGCCCTAAGCCGTCAGCCCTGAAGCGGAGCCTACTCCGGGACGCCATGGACAACGTCATCGATTTCATCAACGTCAACCGCGATCGCTATCTCGAAGAGCTGAAGGCGTTTCTCGCCATCCCGAGCATCAGCGCGCTGCCGGAGCATGCGGGCGACGTCAAGCGCTGCGCCGAACTGGTGCGCGGACGAGATGCGGCGCATCGGGCTGCAGAACGTGAAGCTCGTCGACACGCCCGGCAACCCGGTCGTCTACGGCGACTGGCTCGGCGCGGCGGGCGCGCCGACGATCCTCTTCTACGGGCACTACGACGTGCAGCCGGTCGATCCGCTGGAGCTGTGGGAGTCGCCGCCGTTCGAGGCGACCATCCGCGACGGCGAGATCTACGCGCGCGGCTCGGCCGACGACAAGGGGCAGGTCTTCATGCACTTCAAGGCGATCGAGGCGCACTTGAAGCAGAACGGCACGCCTGCCGGTGAACATGAAGATCATCCTCGAGGGCGAGGAAGAGGTCGGCAGCGTCAACCTCGACGACTTCATCCGCGCGCACAAGGACGAACTGGGCGCCGACGTCGTCGTCATCTCCGACTCGGCGATGTTCGCGCCGCGGCGTGCCGTCGATCTGCTACGGCCTGCGCGGCCTGGTCTATTTCCAGCTCGATCTGCGCGGCAGCAGCACCGACCTGCACTCGGGCTCGTTCGGCGGCGCGGTCGCGAACCCCGCGTTCGTCCTCGCGCAGGTGCTCGCGCAGATGAAGGATCGCGGCGGCCGCATCAGCATCCCCGGCTTCTACGACGATGTGGTGGCGCTGCAGGAGGAGGAGCGGAAGGCGTGGGCGACGCTGCCGTTCAACGAGAAGCAGTACAAGAAGGACTTCGGCATTCCGAAGCTGTTCGGCGAGATCGGCTACACGACGCTCGAGCGCACCTGGGCGCGCCCGACCTTCGAGGTCAACGGGCTGCTCTCCGGCTTCACCGGCGAGGGCGCGAAGACGGTGCTGCCGGCGGTCGCGATGGCGAAGGTCAGCATGCGTCTGGTCCCGAACCAGACGCCCGGACAAGATCGCCGAGCTGTTCGAGGCGCACGTCAAGGACATCACGCCGAAGACCGTGGAGCTCAAGGTCACGCGCATGCACGGCGGCAAGCCGTGGATGACCGCGTACGACAACCCGTTCGTGCAGGCCGCCGGACGCGCGATCGAGCGCGGGTTCGGGCGCAAGCCGGTGTTCACGCGCGAGGGCGGATCGATCCCGGTCGTCTCGACCTTCCAGGAGGAACTGGGGCTGCCGTCGGTGCTGTTCGGCGTGGGGCTGCCGGACGAGAACGCGCACGCGCCGAACGAGAAGCTCGACGCTGGGCAATTTTCACGGCGGCATCATCTCGTCGGCGATCCTGTACGACGAGATCGCGAAACGCTGACTGCGTTGCTGGTCAGCGGTCGCAGTTGCTACAGGATCGCTAGAGTGAATTGCTGAGGTACTGGATGCTGGCGACAACAGCCAGCATCCAGCATCAGCAGCTACTGCGTTAGAACCCGACGACCACGCCGACGCGGAAGATGCGCGGGCTCAGGTTCTGGGCGATCGTGTTGAAGCTGGTCGACGTCACGTTGTTGTTCCGCACCATCACCGTGTTCGCGTTGAACACGTTGAACGCGTCGATGATGCCGCGGATGTTGACCGTGCCCGCCTTGAAATTCTTCGCCGCGCGCAGGTCGGTGTTCCACAGGTTCGGGTAGCGGAACGTATCGATCTGCGGCGTCACCAGCACCGACAGCGCCGAGTCGCCGCCGAGCGCCGCGGTCGTGCCCTGACGGAACATCGGGAACGGATAGCCCTGCCGCCCGAACACGTTGCCGCTCAGCTCGATGCCCCACGCCGCCTGGTACATCGCGTTGGCGTTGAACTGCCACTTCGCGTTGATGTAGATGTTGCCCGAGCCGCTGCCGCCGCTCTGCGGGGCGTACTGGCCGCCGTCCTTCAGCGGTTCCGAGAGCGTCGGCGTCGGGTTGCCGTTGGTGTCGTAGATGCCATCGACTGTGTCGAAGTGCTCGCGTGCGTTGTTCCACGAGAAGCCGACGCGGCTCATCCAACGGTTCGACAGCCGCTTCACCACTCCGAGCTCGACGCCCGAATAGTCGGTCGAGTAGCCAGGAATGTTGGTCGTCGCGAACCCGTTGCCGCCCGCCGCCACGACCGCAGGGTTCGGGATGAACGTCGGGACGTTGTACGGCGTGCCGTCCGGCAGGGTGCCGCTGAAGCCCGAGCCCGCAGTGTAGTCGGCGAGGGTCACGCCGGTACGCGGCGTGATGCGACCGGTGAAGTTGCCGAACAGATCGTTGGTCCGCGTGTAGCTGTAGTTGACGAGCAGCGCCAGGTTCGGACGCAGCTCGCGATCGATGCCGACGACCATGCTGGTCGTCTTCGGCGCCTCGAGGTCCGGATCGAGGAAGTTCGCCGAGGTCACGGCGGTCGGCGCCGCCGGGTTGAAGCCGCCGGCTGAAGTGATGAAGCCCGCTGCGTTCGCCTGCACCTCACTCGCCTGCGCGAAGTGGTCGCTGTTCGCGTCCACCCAGCGGTAGGTCGCCGAGCCGGCGGTCGAGGTCGGGTTGGTCACGCCGACCGTGCCGGTCTCCAGCTGTCCGGCGTAGCGGCTGAAGCTCGCGCGCGCCACCGTTTTTCGCGATTCGTCCAGCGCGTAGGTGGCACCGGCGCGCGGCGAGATGTTCTTCCAGGTGAACGGCGTGTCGTAGCCGGCGAAGGTGAAGCCGGGCACCACGTTCGGGAACGCCGCATTCGACAGCGTCGTGGCCGGCAGCGCCTTGCCCGCCTGCTGGTCGTAGCGGACGCCGAGATCCAGCGTCAGCCGATTACGCGAAATCGTGTCGCCGACGTAGAAGTCGAGATAGGTCGCCCGGTTGCCGCCGAAGCCCTGGCGGAACACCTGCGCGCGCAGGTCGGTCGGCGAGTTCTCGAGCGCGAGGATCATGTTGCCCGGCCACAGCGTACCGCTGGTCGCCTCGGTGCTGCGATAGCCGAAGCCGTACTTGACGTCGTGGCTGGCGCCCATCGCGCTGAGGAAGTTGTTCAGGTCGACGTTGAAGATGGTCTGCGGCCGGACGTTGAGGCTCTGGTTCACCGAGCCGAACGACTGCGACAAGGTGAAGCTGCGGCCCGCCTGCTGATCGAGCCCGCCGATCGGGTCGAGGACGAACCCGGTGTTGTAGTACGCGTACTTCGCCGAGAGGAACATGTTCGACGTGATGACGCGATCGTCGGCGAACTTCCACAGGCCGTGGAACGGCACGTCGGAGTACGCGTTGTCCTGGTGATAGGTCGCGCTCGGCGCATCGAACAGGATGCCGGCCACTCCGGGGCTGCGCCCGTCCTTGATCTTGAACCCGTCGAAGTAGAGGAAGCTGACCATGTCCTTCTTGGTCGCCTGCCAGTTCAACTTCACGCTCGGGTTCTTCAGCTGGGTTCGGTCGACCAGCGCGCCGGCGCGGCGCACCAGGCGGACGTCCTGCACCGAGTAGGAGCCGTAGAACCACGCCCGGTCGCGGACGATCGGTCCGCCGAGGTCGAAGCCGTAGTCGGAGATCTGCTTGTTGTGATCGGAAGTGTCACCGGTCACGCCCTGGGCGCGCAGTTCGTCGGGCACGTTCTCCGACTCCATCGCGTCGTTGTCGAAGTAGCCGCGGAAGCCGCCCTTGAACTGGTTGGTGCCGCGCTTGACGATCAGGTTCAGGCCCATGCCGCCGGTCGGCTGCTTGATGTCCTGGCCGGCGGTCGACACCTGGATCTCTTCGAAGTTGTCGTAGTTGTAGTAGGTCGGCGACGCGCCGGTGGCGGCCATGTCGGTGATGTTGATCCCGTCCATGGTCCAGACCGCGTCCTGCGGCCGCGTCCCCTTCGAGGCGAAGTTCGACTGCTGGCCGGTCTCGTTGCCGCCGATGTTGACGCGGTCGACCAGCACGCCGGGCACCGAGCGCATCAGCGCGAACGGATCGCGCGAGGTCGGAATCTTGGCGAGCTCGTCAGCCGTGAAGTTGGTGGCCGTGCCGGTGGCCCGGGTATCGATCACCGGAGACTCGCCGACGACGGTGATCGTCTCGGCGACGGTGGCAATCTTCAGCGCCAGCGGCAGCTCGACGCTTCGGCCGACCGCCACGACGACGCCTTCGCGAACGACGGTGGAGAAACCGGAGAGCGTGGCAGTGATCTTGTACGGGCCAGGCGCGAGGTTGAGGAAGCGATATTCGCCGGTGCCCTCGGTCACGAACGTCTGGGTGGCGTCGAGGCCCTGTGCGGTGACCGTGACCCCGGGAAGGACCCCGCCCTGCTCGTCCTTCACCGTGCCGTTGATGCTGCCGCTCTGGATCTGCGCGAACGCCGGGATTGCGATCGCGAGGATGAGCGCCAACACAAAGCTCATACGTTTCATGTGTGCTGTTCCTCCGAAGTTGACTAAGCAGAAGTGAACGAGCATCGGATATGCCACGGCCCGAACGGTGTTTGCACGTTTCGACGTGTCCGCCGATGGGATTTTTCAGGCATTTACGGTCACGGTCCGAAAACGGCACAGCTACCTAACAACATTTTGAATCTTTCGATCCAATATACCGGTTTCTGTAGCGTCGCCGCCGGGAGGCCATCGCCAAGACCCGCTGATATAGAGTGATTCCCCGTGTCGAGACTCGAGGAGCTCGTGGGCGCCTTGCAGGCCTTCTACGGCGCCCTCCCCAAGCTGCCGCGCGACCCGTTCACGCTCTTCGTCTGGGAAGTCCTATCGGCGCATTCGACGCCGCGCAAGAGGGATGCGGCGCTGGCCGCGCTCAAGCGGATCCCCGCGCTGACCCCCGACTCGATGTGGCGGGCGCCGCAAAAGAAGCTCGAGGAGAGCGTCAAGCTGGCGGGCCCCTACACGGACAACCGGCTGCAGGCGCTGCGCACGGGCGTCGACGTCTTCCGGCGGACGCCGAGGCTGGCGTCGATCATCCGCGGGCCGCTGCTGGCCGCGCGGCGGGCGGTGAAGCCGTTGCCGCAGCTCGGCGAGTCCGGGGCGCACCGGATGCTGCTGTTCGCCGCCGATCACGCGGTGCTGCCGGCAGACGCGCGCGTCACCCGGGTCGGGCGACGCCTCGGCTACGGCGAGGCGCACGCGGAGTTCCGCAAGCAGTCGCGGTCGGTCCAAAATGCGCTGACGCGCGAGCTGCCGCCGTCGGTTGACGCGTTCCGCCGCGCGTTCCTCTATCTCTCGCACCACGGCGGCGCCACGTGTACCGAGAGCGGATCCGCACTGTGTGGTCTGTCCGCTGCTTGAAGGACTGTCCTGAAGGGCAGACGCCGGCTTGCGCGACGCGCGCAATTAAGAATTAGGAATTAAGAATTAAGAATTCGTACCAGCAGGCCAACTTCTGAGCCAGGATCGGCTCAGATCACGAATTCTTAATTCTAAATTCTTAATTCTTAATTCAGCGACGCGACCCGTTTGCGGAGCGTTTTCACATGTTCCCAGATCTGCTCGTGCTCCTGGCGCTCGTCGTTGTCGAGCGTGGCCGATGAGGTGAGCTGCAGGTAGGCCTGCAGATCGCGCAGCGCCGCCGGGAAGTCCTTGAGGTGATAGGCGAGCAGGCCGCGATCGCGCAGCTCGTTGATGGCCGACGGATCGACGGCGATCAGCAGCTCGGTGATGTCGCGCGCCTGCGGGAACGAGAGCATCCGCACGTAGACGCGCTTCAGGTTCAGCAGCATGCGCGCGAGGATCTGCTGCTTGGTGGCATGCGGCAGCAGCCGCGATTCGATCCGCGACGGGTCGCCGAGATGATCGTGGAAGGGTGACCGCGCGTCATAGCGCCGCTGCAGCAGCTCGCGCGAGAGCAGCGCGCCGCCGTGGAACGCGTCGATGATCAGATCTTCCGCATACGGCAGCCCGTGCCGCGCCGGGCAGCGGAGCAGGAAGTGGCCGGGGAAGTTGACGCCCTCGACGGGCAGCCCGGCGCGCCGAGCCACCTCCATGTAGATCAGCGCCAGCGTGATCGGGATCCCGGTGCGCCGCTCGAGCACTTCGTTGAGGAAGCTGTTGCGCGGATCCTCGTAGTGCATCTCGTTGCCGACGAAGCGCATCTCGCCGAAGAGATACTCGTTCAGCGCCATCACCTTCGCGTAGCGATCCGGATCGACTTCCGGCGGCGCCTCCGCCGCGGTTGCCGGCGCATCGTCGACGCGGCGCCGCGCTTCCTCGCCGATCGCGTCGAGCTGCTCCAGGTACGGGCTCGCGTCGAGGGCTGGATATTCGACGCGCGCGATCATCAGCGCCGCGACGGCGAGGTCGGGGTCGGGGCTGAGCGCGGCGGAGGTGAAGCTCCGGACCAGCTGGGGGCGGATCACTGACGACAGGATAGCAAAAACGCGGCCGTCGGCCGCTCGGCTCAGAGCGCTCGGCTAAAGCCTTCGCGCTCCAGCAAAACGACTTCGCGCGAACGGCTTTGCAGCGTCACGTGACGGCTGCAGCGTCACGCTACGTCTATATCTTTCGCGCTACGGTAAACGCTTCGCGCTACGAGTACAGGCGCGACAGCGCGCCGAGGTCGAGCGATGCAAGCGACTCGATGACCAGATCGGCGGCGCCGTCGAACGCGGCCGCCTCGTAGGTGTTCGTCACGGCGACCGTTCGCAGGCCGGCCGCGCGCGCCGACTCGAGCCCCCACAGCGAATCCTCGATGGCGACGCAGTCTGCCGGCCGCGAGCGTCCCGCCGCATGCCGCCGAGAGCAGCGCCACCGCGCGCCGATAGGGGTCCGGCGCCGGCTTGCTGACCGGCGTGTCCTCGGCGGCGACGATCGCCGTGAAACAGGCGGCCAGATGCTCGCGTTCGAGCACGCGGCGGATCTCGGCGCCGAGCGCGCCGGACGCGATCGCGATCGGGCATCGCGGCGGCCGCGCGCCGCACGGCGTCGGCGGCGCCGGGAAAGAGCACCGAGATATCGCGCTCGAGCGCTTCGAGCCGCACCGCCTTGCGCGCCACCAGCCGCGCGATGTCGTTCGGCCCCCACGCGGCGCGCGCCGCGCCGATCGCCTTGAACACGCCGACGTCGTCGTAGCCGAGATAGCGCGCGTAGTAGTCGCGCCTCGGTGAGCGTGACGCCTTCTTCCGCGAGCACGTCGCGGAACGCGCGGAAGTGCAGCGGCTCGCTGTTCGCGATCACGCCGTCGAAATCGAAGACGATCGCGCGCAGCACGGGCTACTTCGCGCTTCCGGCTTCAGACTTCTTGATGCGCTCGCCGGCGCGAACCGGAATCTTCAGCCGGTTCTCGGCCGGCGGATACGGACACTCGTAGGTCGGGTTGTAGTAGCAGTAGGGGATGTAGGCGCGGTTGAAGTCGACCTCGTAGATGCCGGTGGTGTTGCGCTCGAGGTCCATGAAGCGGCCGGCCGCGTAGGTCTCGGTGCCGTTGGTCAGGTCGCCGAAGGCGACGAAGAGCGAGCCGGGATCGGTGCCGACCTCGTTGAACGCGGTCAGCTTCAGCGGCTGCCCCTTGAGCGTGAACTCGAGCGAGCCGACGCGCCGCATCTTGCGGTTGGCGCCGGTGGAGGTCGGCATCTCGTAGATCGTCTTGTCGTCGATCGGCTTGATCGTGCCGGGCACGTTGTAGTCGGGATCGATCGGGAAGTAGGCGAGCGGCAGGAACTGCGCGTGCTTCGCCTGCGGGATCGGATCGTCGCCGCCTGAGAACTGCGGCGTCCTTCGCCGACCGCGCGGCCGCGATCTTCGTGGCGTAGTCGCGCTCGTCCGGCGGCGCGGGTGAGCAGCCGGCGAGCGAGCAGCCCACGGCGATCGCGAGGGCTGCCGCGAGGGCGGGTAGGCCAGGGAGGGCAGGTCGGGCAGGTAGGGAAAACCTGAAATCTCTTCGCAGGATCTCACTGCTGCTGCGACCTGCCTCAATCGCATGACCTCACCCCGCTCGTAGAACCCACCTGCCCCACCCGCCCGACCTGCCCCCAGCGCAGCCGGCCCGTCATGCGAGACGGATACCCGCCGCGCTCGACGGTCGCATCCGCGAGCCGGCGCCGCGCCGCCACGGTGTTGATCGGCGTCACCTTCATCAGCCGCCGCAGCGCCGCGAGCATCGTCCGCAGCGTGTCGCCGTCGACCATCGCGGCGAGCGCCTGGCGCGCCGACGCCTCGATGCGCATCGCCGCGTCGTTGACGAACACCCGCGCCGCGTCGGCGTGCAGCGCCGCGCGCGGCGACTTCTGCTCAGACGCCGCGATCGCCCGCAGCGTCGCGCTCTCGGCGCTGAAGACGTCGATCATGATGTCGGCGAGGTGCATCAGCACTTCCTGCTCGTCGGTGAGCTTCTGGCCGTAGGTCTGCATCGCGAGGCCGAACACCATCAGCGCCGTCTTCTTGAACGCCTCGACCGCGCGCCGCTCGTCGGCGAGCACGCCGTCGTCGGTCGACGGCATCGACGGCGGGCCGAGCAGCTCGTCCTGCAGCGCCTTCGCCGCCGGGATGAGCGCGCAGGTCGCCCTTGACCGCGCGGCGGATCAGCATGCCGGGGATCAGCAGCCGGTTGATCTCGTTGGTGCCCTTCGAAGATGCGGTTGACGCGCGCGTCGCGGTAGTGGCGCTCGGCCGGGTAGTCGCGGACGTAGCCGTTGCCGCCGTGAATCTGGATGTTCTCGTCGAGGACGTAGTCAGCGTCTCGCTGCCGGCGACCTTCGCGATCGACGCCTCGACGGCGTACTCCTCGAACGCCGCGAGCGCCGCCGAGCCGTCGTTCGCATCGTGCGGCGTCGCCGCGATGCGCGCGTCGATGAGGCCCGGCCGTGCGGTAGAGCAGGCTTTCGACCGCGTAGGTGCGGACGACCATCTCGCCGATCTTGTGCTTGATCGCGCCGAACGAGGCGATCGGCTGGCCGAACTGCTTGCGCGCGGCCGGCGTACTTCGCGCTCTCGGCGATCGCGCCGTGCGCGCCGCCGCTGCACATCGCGCCGAGCTTGAAGCGCGCGAAGTTGAGCACGTTGAACGCGACCTTGTGCCCCTTGCCGACTTCGCCGAGCACGTTCTCGGCCGGCACCTTCACGTCCTGGAAGATCAGCGCGGTCGTCGACGAGCCGTGCAGGCCCATCTTGTGCTCTTCCTTGCCGCTCTTCACGCCCCAGCCGCGCTCGACGAGGAGCGCCGTGAACTGCTCGCCGTCGACCTTCGCGAAGACGACGAACAGGTCGGCGAAGCCGCCGTTGGTGATCCACATCTTCTCGCCGTTCAGCAGGAAGCTGCCGTCGGCCTGCCGCGTCGCCTTGCGTCCGCGCGCCGAGCGCGTCGGAGCCGGAGCCGGACTCGCTCAGGCCGTAGGCGCCGATCAGCTCGCCGGAGAGCAGCTTCGGCAGGTATTTCTGCTTCTGCGCCTCGGTGCCGAACAGCATCAGCGGCAGGATCGTCAGGTTGGCGTGCGCGCCGAAGGTGGCGCCGAACGACGCCGAGCGCGCCATCTTCTCGCTGACGACCAGCGAGGTGACCTTGTCGAGGCCGACGCCGCCGTAGGCCTCGGGCACGTCGACGCCGAGCAGCCCGAGGTCGCCGCCGCGCTTCACCAGCTCGCGCGCCAGCGCCCAGTCCTTCTGCTCGAGCTGATCGAGCTCCGGCAGCACTTCGTTGCTCGACGAACTCCTGCGGCGGTCTGCGCGATCAGCCGGTGCTCGTCGGTGAGCCGCTCGGGCGTGAACACGGCGTCGGCATCCGTCGGCTGCAGCAGCCACTCGCCGCCGCGCAGAATCGTCGTCTCAGTCGGTTGTCGGCATAATCAGACCCTTTCAAAGATACCAGCAGCGCCCATCCCGCCGCCGACGCACATCGTCACCATGCCGTAGCGCGCGTTCCGCCGCTTCATCTCGTAGAGCAGCGTGGTCGTCAGCTTCGCGCCGGTGCAGCCGAGCGGGTGGCCGAGCGCGATCGCGCCGCCGTTGACGTTCAGCCGCTCCGGATCGATCGGCAGCTCCTTCAGGCACGCCAGCACCTGCGCGGCGAACGCTTCGTTCAGCTCGATGAGATCGATCTGATCGAGCGTCAGGCCGGCGAGCTTCAGCGCCTTGCGAATCGCCGGCACCGGGCCGATGCCGAAGCGCTCCGGCTCGACGCCGGCGGTCGCGAACGTGACGAAGCGCGCCAGCGGCGTCAGGCCGCGCGCGCGCGCGCGCTCGGCGGAGGTGACGATCACCGCCGCGGCGCCGTCGCTCGTCTGCGACGAGTTGCCGGCGGTCACCGAGCCGGCCGGCGTGGAACGCCGGCCGCAGCTTCGCCAGCGCTTCGGCCGACGTGTCGCGGCGCGGCCCTTCGTCGATGGCGAACGTGACCCGGCGCGTTTTCGGCCCGCCGCCGTTGCTGCCCGCGTCGATCAGCGTCGCGGTGACCGGCACGATCTCGTCGCCGAAGCGGCCGCTGTCGATCGCCGCGAGCGCGCGCTGGTGGCTGCGCAGCGCGAACGCGTCCTGCTCCTCGCGCGAGATGCCCGACTCGCGCGCGTGGTTCTCGGCGACCAGGCCGGTGCTGAGGTAGACGTCCGGATAGCTGTCGATCAGCGTCGGGTTCGGCGCGATCTTGTGGCCGCCCATCGGCACCAGGCTCATCGACTCGGTGCCGCCGGCGACGATCGTCGACGCGAACCCGCACATGATGCGCTCGGCGGCATAGGCGATCGCCTGCAGCCCGGACGAGCAGAAGCGGTTGATCGTCACCGCCGACGCGCTCGACCGGGATGCCGGCGCGCAGGCTGGCGATGCGCGCGACGTTCATGCCCTGCTCGGCCTCCGGCATCGCGCAGCCGAGGATCACGTCGTCGATCTCCGCCGGGTCGATCCCCGGCGCGCGCTTCAGCGCTTCGGCGATGGCGACGCGCGCGAGCTCGTCGGGCCGCGTGCCGCGCAGCGTGCCGTTCGGCGCCTTGCCGACGGCGGTGCGAACGGCGGAAACGATGACTGCTTCTTTCATGTGCGATCCCCACTTTGCTAATCTGTTACTCTTGCTAATACCTTCGCTCCACACCACATCCAGCAACCACATCCGTTCACCCCGTCCAATCCTCGAGCAGATCCTCGATCGCGTCGGCCGACTTCGCTGACCTTGCCGTCGAACAGATGATCCGCGGCGTCGATGACGACCAGCTCCTTCGGCTCGGCGGCGCGCGCGTAGAACTCGCGCATCTCCTTCAGCGGGCAGATCTCGTCGAACTCGCCCTGGATGAAGAACTTCGGCTTCGTGCTCCGCTCGACCGCGCCGAAGTCGTAGCGCGACGAGCGGCGGCGCGATGCCGATGAGCGTCGACACGCGCGGATCCTCGGCGCCGACCGTCAGCGCGATCCACGCGCCGAACGACATGCCGGCCGCCCAGAGCGGCGCGTCCGGATACTGCGCGTGCATGAAATCGAGCGCGGCGCGGAAATCGTCCATCTCGCCGGGGCCGTTCGTTGAAGCTGCCGGCGCTCGCGCCGGCGCCGCGGAAGTTGAAGCGCAGCACCGCGCAGCCGATCCGGCTCAGCGCCTTCGCCGCCTGATACACCACCTTGGTGTGCATCGTGCCGCCGTACTCCGGTGTGCGGATGCGCGAACACGACGGCCGCGCGCAGGCCGTCTGGATGCCCGACGCTGACGCGTCCGTCCGCGCCGATCGCGCCCGGCGCTGCCGGCTCGTCGAGCAGCGCCTCGAGCCGCCCGGCCGGTCCGGCAATCTCACGCAGCGCCATCAGGCCACTCTCCCGCGCGTCGGCGACGTCATCGACGAAGTCGCGGACGACGTCGGCGAACGCCTCGGGCCGCGTGATGGACCCGAGATGGCCGGTCCGCTCGAGCACGACCGCGCGCGCGTTCGGGATCCGCCGCGCGTATTCCGACGATCCTTCGACCGGCACGACGTGGTCGAGGCCGCGCTCGCCGGTGACGATCAGCGTCGGCGCGGTGATGCGCGCGCAGTCCGGCCGCGACGATCGATGCTGGTCGATGAGCCGCGCCCGCGCGGCCATGCGCGAGAGCGAGACGGCGCGCGACGAGCAGCGTGCGCAGCCCGTCGCAGCGCGAAACGCGCCGGCGCGCGCGCGCGTCGGGAATCGCGGCGCAGATCTCCGGCCGCAGCCGCAACGGCGACTCGGCGAGGAAGAGCGGGCCGAAGATCCACGGCGCGCGCAGGTAGATCTGATGGCGGCGCCGCAGCCGCAGCGCCGGCTCCGGCGTCGACGCCAGGACGAGCGCGCTGCAGCGGTCCGGGTACTGCGCCGCGAACCGCACCGCGACCAGGCCGCCGAACGAGACGCCGCAGATCGTCGCGCGCTCGATGCCCTTTGTCCGTCCAGCGCGCGATCGACCTGCGCCGCGTAGCCGTCGAAGTCGTCGGCGTCCAGCGAGAACGTGAGCACGCGGAAGCTCGACGCGAGCGCGTCGACCGCCGGGCGCATGTATTCCCACCGGCCCTGAAGGCCGGGAATCAGCACGAGCGGAGGTCCGCTGCCGCGGTCGACGATGTTCATCCTTGACACCCTGAACCCTACCCCACCGCAGCGTCAGTTCCGCAGCGGCTTGCCGTCTTCAAGCGTGTGCTGAATCCGCTCGAGCGTCTTCCGCTCGCCGCACAGCTTCAGGAACGCTTCGCGCTCGAGGTCGAGCAGGTACTGTTCGCTGACCGTCGTCTGATGCGGCAGCGCGCCGCCCGCGAGCACGTTCGCCAGCGCGCGGCCGACGACCGCGTCGTGGTCGCTGATGCGGCCGCCGCGCCACGCGAGGTGGACGCCGAGCTTGAGCGCCGCCAGCACGCTGTCGCCGCCGACCGAGATGCCGGCCCGCGGCGCCGGCCGCTGGTAGCCCTCGCGCACGCGCTCGAGCGCGTACGCCTTCGCGTCCGCCATCAGCCGCTCGCGGTTCATCGTCACGCGATCGGCGTCGTCGAGGAAGCCGAGGCGCCGCGCGTCGGCGGCGCTGGTCGAGACCTTGGCGAAGCCGATCGTCTCGAAGACGCGCTGCACGAACGGCAGCAGATCGCCGTGCGTCGGCGGCAGGCCGTCGACCGCGCGCGCGAGCATTTCCTTCGTGCCGCCGCCGCCGGGAATCAGCCCGACGCCGACTTCGACCAGGCCGATGTAGCTCTCGGCCGCCGCCTGCACGCGATCGCCGTGCAGCGCGATCTCGCAGCCGCCGCCGAGCGTCAGGCCCGCGGGCGCGACGATCACCGGCACGTCGGCGATAGCGCAGCGCCTGGGTCGCGCCCTGGAACGCGCGGATCATCAGGTCGATCTCGTCCCAGTTGCCTTCCTGCGCTTCGAGGAGCAGCAGCATCAGGTTGGCGCCGGCCGAGAAGTTCGGCGCGTCGTTGCCGACGACGAGCGCGGCGAAGTTCGCGGCGGCCTCCTTCACGCCGGCGTGCATCATCTGGATGGTGTCGCCGCCGATCGCGTTCATCTTCGAGTGGAACTCGAGCGCGAGCACGCCGTCGCCGAGATCGACGAGGCTGGCGCCGGCGTTCTTGCGGACGACGCGCTGGCGATCCTTCGCCGAGCTCAGGAGTCTGCAGGTCGGCGGCCGCCGGCGGCACGCCGTCCTCGCGGAAGCGATCGCCGGCGGTGAACGCCTTCGAGGCGTCGGCGAGCGCGGCGTCGTCGTCGCCGAAGACCGCCTTCGCGCCGATCGCGTCCAAGATCTCGAACGGCCCAGCTCCCAGCCGAAGCCCCACTGCATCGCGCGGTCGACGTCGTCGATCGAGTAGGCGATGTCCGGCACGACCTTCGCCGTGTAGCGCAGCGTCGGCCCGAGCGTGTCGCGCAGGAACTGGCCGACCTTGTCCTTGCCGAGAAACAGCGTCTTGATCCGCTCGCCGGCGTCCTCGATCGACCGCGCGGCGTCGAGCGCAGGGCAGCCGCGCCGACTGCTTCGGCCGGTACGTCAGCGTCGCCGGATCGAGCGTCAGGATCTCCGAGCCGGTCTTCGTCTTTTCGCGCTTGTAGAAGCCCTGGCCGGCCTTCTCGCCGACCCAGCCGCGCTCGACGAGCGCGCCGATCAGCGGCGGCAGCTCGAAGCGCAGGTTCTTCGCCACGTGCGCCAGGATGTCGATGCCGGCGATGTCCATCGTCCGGAACGTGGCGCTCTTCGGCCGGCCGAGCGCCGGGCCGGTGATCGCGTCGATCTCCTCGATCGTGTACTGGCCCGACTCGAGCGCGCGCAGCACCTGCATCACGCCGTAGAGGCCGATGTGGTTGGCGATGAAGTTCGGCGTGTCCTTCGCGAGGACGACGCCCTTGCCGAGCCGGTGATCGGCGAACTGCGACACGCGCTCGACGACGGCCGCGATCGGTGTCCGCCGTCGGGATGACCTCGAGCAGCCGCAGGTAGCGCGGCGGGTTGAAGAAATGCGTGCCGAGCCAGTGCCGGCGGAAGTCGTCGCTGCGGCCTTCGGCGAGCGTCGCGATCGGAATGCCCGACGTGTTCGACGTGACGATCGTGCCCGGGCGCCGCACGGCGTCGACGCGCTCGAGCAGCGCGCGCTTGATGTCGATCTGCTCGACGACCGCTTCGAGGATCCAGTCGGCGTCCGGCGATCTTCGCGAGGTCGGCGTCGAAGCCGCCGGTGGTGATGAGCGCGGCGGCGTCGGCGGTGAAGAACGGATCGGGCTTGAGCGCCGCGCGCGCGCTTGAGGCCCTCGCGCGCGGCGTCGGCGGTGAGGTCGAGCAGCAGCACCGGCACGCCGGCGTTGGCGAAGTGCGCGGCGATCTGCGCGCCCATCGTGCCGGCGCCGAGGACGGCGACCGATCGCATCGGCATGGTCGGCGTGGCCATCAGCGCGCTCGCGCTCCGTTGAGGAAGAGGTCGACGACCGCGTCGGCGTCGGCCTCGAGCGAGTAGCGGCGGCGGCTGAGGATCCAGTTGGTCGCCATCTCGTCGAGCGCGCCGAAGAGCATCTTGGCGGCGACGGTCGGCTTGATGTCGGCGCGGAACAGGCCCTGCGCGCTGGCCGTCGGCGATCGCCTCGCGAATCAGGCCGAGGTAGTCGCGGAGCAGCGTCGACGAGAAGCGCTCCATGAACTTGGTCGACTGCCGCAGCTCGACCTGAAACACGACCGCGAGGTTGCGGTCGCTGCCGAGCCGGGCCAGGTGCCGCGCGCGCGAACCGGCGCAGCCGCTCGCGCGGGTCGGCGCAGGTCGGCGACCGATGTCGCGGCCGTCGGCCGAGCGCCGTCGCGCATGCTGCGCTCGAAGATCGAGACCAGCAGGTCGTCCTTGCTCTTGAAGTAGAGGTAGACGGTGCCGGCGGCGACGCCGGCGGCGCGGGCGACGTCGGCGACCTGGGCGTTGAAGAAGCCGCGCTCGGCGAAGACGTCGATGGCGGCGCGCAGGATCGCGTCGCGCTTGGGGCCGGCGGCGCGTCGGCGCTCGCGGACGCGGCGTTCTGCGGGCGACGGCGTTCAAAGGCATGACTGAATGAATGTTCATTCAGTCGGCGCGGCGCGAGCGTGTCAAGGACGTCGCGACGCTGCAACCGCAGACACGGTGACAACCGCTCTGAAAAACTGAACTCTGCTGTCTCACGCTCCCGATCGCGAAGCCGCTTCGAGCCTACTGCCAGCGCGTCAGGATCGATTCGCGCTCGAACAGCGCAACGCTGAAGAGCGTCAGCAGGATCCAGAACGCGAGCAGGCCGAGGCCGACGAGCGCCGAGCGCCGGCGCCGAGAGCCAGAGCGTGCCGGTGAACTGGGCGACGAGGACGCCGGTGAGCGGGATGATGATGAGGACGCCGAACTGCTGCGCGGTGCGCGCGTCGTTGACGCGCGACGAGATGAGGATCGCCGCCTGCAGCGAGACCAGCGCCGCCGCCGGCGCCGACCAGCAGCGATCAGCATCGAGCGTGCGCGCGCTGGCCATCGCCGCGGCGACGCCGGGCGCGGCGAACGAGCACGATGCCGGCGAAGTAGAGCGCCAGGCCGGCGAGCGAGATCGCCAGCGTCGGCAGCAGCGCGCCGAGCACTTTCGCCGTGAGCAGCTCGAAGGTCGTGATCGGCGTCGCCAGCAGCGGCTCCAGCGTGCGCGCCTGCTTCTCCCCGACGATGGCGTGGGCGGCGAGCGCCATCGCGCCGGTGATCGGCGTCAGCAGGAACAGCATCAGGAACTGCTGGAACAGGAACAGCTGCACGCGCGCGTCCGCGGACAGATCGTCGTGAATGCCGGCCACGCGCGCTGACCTTCACCAGGTCGGCGTCGCTCGCCGAGCCCGCGCCCGGTCAGCGCCGGCACCAGGATCGCGATGCCGAACGGCAGCACCAGCGACATGATCGTCACGAGCACGACCGGCAGCAGCGCCGCGCGGTTGCGCGACAGGTCGAGGAATTCCTTCGTGATCAGCGTTCGTATCCGCATCTGTGACGCTCGGCTAAAGCCTTCGCGCTACCCGGAAGCCTGCGCGCTACCTCGTCCTGCTCGCTACCGATCATTCTGCGTCAGGTGCAGATAGACGTCTTCGAGCGCCGGGATCTCGGCCGCACTTCCTGAATCGGCGCCCCGGCGGCGACGAGCGCCGCCACGAGCATCGGCGTCTGCTGCTCCGGATCCGCCAGCCGCACGGCCAGCGCGACGCCGTCCACGGCGACTCGACGCCCGGTGCCGACCGGCGTGCCGCCTCGAGATAGCGCGACGGGTCGCCCGACGACGCGGACGATCAGCCGTCCGGTCGTCAGCCGCTGCCTGCAGCGCCTGCCGGCCGATCGATCGCGAGCAGCCGTTCCTGCAGCACCGCGACGCGGTCCGCGAGCCGCTCGGCTTCGTCGAGGTTGTGCGTCGACACCAGGATCGCGCAGCCGGCGGCACGCCGCTCTTCGAGCAGCTGTCGAACGCTGCGCGTCACCTCCGGGTCGAGGCCCGACGTCGGCTCGTCGAGCAGCAGCACGACCGGCTCGTGCAGCAGCGCGCGCGCCAGCGCCACCTTCTGCCGCATGCCCTTCGACAGCTCCGCGGTCCGCGTCGATCGCCGCGGCCGCTCAGCTCGAACGTCTCGAGCGCGCGATCGATCGTGCGCTCGGCGTTCGCGAGCCCGTAGAGCCCGGCGTAGATGTTGAGGTTCTCGCGCACCGTCAGCCGATCCCAGAGGCCGGGCGATTCGGTGAGGAATCCGATCCGGCTGCGCAGCGCCGAGCCGGTCGCGCGCGTCAGCTGCACGCCGTCGATGGCGACCGAGCCGCTCGTCGGCGCGATCAGCCCCGCCAGCATCCTCATCGTCGTCGTCTTGCCGGCGCCGTTCGGCCCGAGCAGCGCGACGATCTCGCCGCGCCCGACCTCGAACGTCACGTCGTTGACGACGGTGCGAGCGCCGAAGCGTCGCGTGAGGCCGGTCGCGGTGATCACGGGTCGCGGGGGCAGGTAAGGCTGGTGGGGCAGGTAGGGCAGGTCGGGCAGGTGCGGCAGGTCCGATCGCTCATGCTCGCGCTCGCGCTCGACGGCCTGGCCTTCCGACCTCGAACTCGTACAGCCCGGGCGTGACGAGGACGCGGTTGTTCCTGCCGAAAAACAGGCTGCTCGGCGCGATGATGCCCGCGGCGCGGAACTGGACGGTGCGCGATCTTGTCGCCGTCGCGATCGTAGACGTAGGTGTACGGCACGACGAACGCGATCCAGAGATTGCCGGCGGCGATCGACCGCGGCGGTGCGGATCGTCGGCGCGACCAGCGGCATCTCGCCTTCGCTGGTCTGCCGCTTCGGCCAGCTGGTCGGCAGGTTGGCGACCAGCTGATCGATCTCGCGCCCCTGCACGCGCCGCTCGAACACGAGCTGGCCCGCCGCGTCGTACTTGCTGGAACACCGGCTCGCCGGTCTGGAAGACGAAGAAGAAGCCGCCGGTCGGATCGACGAGCGGGATGCCGCTGTTCAGCGCGAGGTGCACTTCGCGATCGTCTTCGTGCCCGGTGCGGCGCAGGTGTGCCGATGCGTCCGGTTCGCGCCGCCGTCGCAGCGTCGTACTCGGTGATCAGCGCGCCGGTTTCGGGCTGCGACATCAGGATCGACGTGCCGGTGTACTGCAGCGAGCCGATGCCGTTCAGCACGGTGTTGCCGAGCACGACGCGCGTCTTCAGCCGGCCCGGCAGCAGGAAGCCGCCGATGCGAAAGCCCGACCGGCGTGAAGATCTGGATGCGCTCGCGGTTGTTCGGCGCGTCGGCGACGACGAAGGTGCCGTTCGGCTCGACGGCGAACGCCGTCGGATCGATGATGCGCCCCGCCTCGCCGCCGATGTGGACGATCTCCCACGAGCTCGCCTGCTGCGCGTCGAGCCCGTGAACGACGTGCGCGCGGCGATCGAAGACGAAGTACTGTCCGGAGGCGGACTGCTGAAAGCCGGTCGGCTCGCGGAACTTGCCGGCGATGTGCGCCGGGACGGCGCCGACCGACCGCAGGACGTCGGGCTTGAGGGCGGAGAGCGACGAGGTCAGGCAGCCAGCAGCCGGCGACAGCGCAGAGAGCGCGCACGATCATATGGGCCCCGTGCGCGCCTGGCGCGCGCCGCAGTCTAGTACCGGGCGGTTTCGCGGATGGCCTTCAGCACGTCCGACGACTGCGGCAGGATCGCTTCTTCGAGGTCCGGGTTGTAGGCGACCGGGCAGTTCAGCGCGCCGACGCGCCTGACCGGCGCGTCGAGGTGCTCGAACAGCTCGCCGGCGATCCGGGCGGCCAGCTCGGCGCCGAAGCCGCACATCACCTGATCTTCGTGCGCGATGACGACGCGGTTGGTGCGCTTGACGTGGGTGGCGATCGCGTCCCAGTCGTAGGGCACGATCGTCCGCAGGTCGAGCACCGCGACGCTGATGTGATCCTTCTCCGCCTGCTGCGCCGCCAGCAGCGACCGCTGCACGAGCGCGCCCCAGGTGACGACGCAGCACGTGATCGCCCTCGCGCCGCAGGCTGGCGCGGCCGAACGGGATCATGAACTCTTTGCCGGGATACTCGCCCTTGTTGTAGGTCTGGCGGTAGAGGTGCTTGTGCTCGAGGAAGAGCACCGGATCGTCGCAGCGGATCGAGGTCCGCAGCAGGCCGGCCGCGTCGACGGCGTTCGACGGATACGCGATGCGGATGCCGGGGCAGTGCGCGAAGATGCTCTCGCCCGACTGGCTGTGGTACGGGCCGCCGCCGCGCAGGTAGCCGCCGATCGGCACGCGGATGACCGACCGGGCACGACCACGTGTTGCCCGACCGGTAGCGCATCATCGTCATCTCGTCGCGGATCTGCATCATCGCCGGCCAGATGTAGTCGAAGAACTGGATCTCGACCACCGGCTTCAGCTTGCGCGTCGCCATCCCGATCGCGCGGCCGACGATGTTGGCTTCGGCGAGCGGCGCGTTGAAGACGCGATCGTCGCCGTAGAGCCGCTGCAGCCCGTGCGTCAGCTTGAAGACGCCGCCCTTGCCCGACACGAGCGGCAGCGCCTCTTTCTTGCTCGCGTCGGCGACGTCCTCGCCGAAGACGACGATGCGCGCGTCGCGCGCCATCTCGTCCTTCAGCGTGCGGTTGATCGCCGCGACCATCGTGTCGGGCTTGCCCTCGGGCGCGCCGGCGTGTCGAACGCCGCGGAGGTCGGATCGACGTCGGGCGAATAGACCCAGAGCTGCGCCGAGCTCTTCGGCGGCTTCGGCGCCGCGAGCGCCTTCAGCGCCGCCTCGTTCACCTCGCGCTCGACGTCCGCCGCGATCGCGGCCGAGGTCTTCGTCGGTCGCCAGCCCGTTCTGCTTGAGGAACTCGGCGAACCGCGCGATCGGATCGCGGCGCGCCTCGGCCTCGCGCTCCGCCGGCGGCTTGTACAGCTTCTCGTCGTCGGACAGCGAGTGCGAGTAGGGACGGATGACGCGCGCGTGGACGAACGCCGGCCCCTTGCGCGCGCGCACGTAGTCGGTCGCGTCGCGCATCGCGCGCAGGCTGGCGAAGAAGTCGGTGCCGTCGATCGAATCGACGTGGAGCCCGGGAAACGATCGCACGAGGCGCGAGATGTCGCCGCCCGGCGTCTGCACTTCGACCGGCACCGAGATCGCGTAGCCGTTGTCCTCGACGAGGAACAGCATCGGCAGGCGCTTGGTGCAGGCGGTGTTGAGCGCTTCCCAGAATTCGCCCTCGCTCGTCGCGCCTTCGCCGAGCGAGACGTAGGTGATCTCGTCGGGGTGGAACTTCGATTCGCGATCGGGAATCTGCGGCACGCGGCTGTAGATGACGCCGGCTTCGGCGGCGCCGACCGCGTGCAGCACCTGCGTGCCGGTCGGGCTCGAACCCGAGACGATGTTGTAGGCCGGTGTGGCCCCAGTGCGACGGCATCTGGCGGCCGCCCGACGCCGGATCGTCTTTCGCGCCGACCGCCGCGAGCAGCATCTCGTAGCGGCGTGACGCCGAGCTGGAGGCACAGCGCGCGGTCGCGATAGTAGGGAAGGAACCAGTCGTAGCCCGGACTTGAGCGTGAGGCCGGCGGCGACGAGCACCGCTTCGTGTCCGGCGCCGCTGATCTGGAAGAAGATCTGGCTCTGGTTTTTGAGCTGGATTTCCTTGTCGTCGAGTTTGCGCGACAGGAGCATCGCGCGGTAGACGGCGAGGAGCTCGTCGCGCCGCAAACCTTCGAACACCTCGGTTTCACGCCCGTTCAGGACGGCTTTCATGCTCGTCCGAAATTATAGCATCCGGCCCTGTTGGTATATGCTCGACGACCATGAGCACTCAGACGGTTCGTCTCCACCGGTGGGACGAGATCGCCCTCGAAAAAGTGACCGAAATGCTGTCGCGCAAGATCGTCACCGGCGAGCGCGAAATGCTGGCGCAGATCTATCTCAAGCGCGGCTGCCTCGTGCCGATGCACTCGCACGAGAGCGAGCAGATGACCTACATCCTGCAGGGCGCGCTGAAGTTCCTGATCGGCGGCGAGGAGATCACCGTCCGCGAAGGCGAGGTCCTGCACATCCCGTCGTGGGTCGAGCACCAGGCGGAAGCGCTCGAAGACACCTTCGAGCTGGATCTGTTCAGCCCGATCCGCCAGGACTGGCTCGATCACACCGACGACTACTTCCACCGGTAACAGTCGACGCTCGAATTTTTCAGACTAGGGCACCGCTTTAGCGGTGCCTGCGCGGCACGGCTGAAGCCGTCCCCTACGGTCATCCCTTTCAGGAGTTCGGCATGAGTTTGAACCGCCGTTTCTTTGCCGGCGTCGTGGCGTTGTGCGCGTCCACGAGCGCGGCGGCGTGGCTGTCGGCGCAGGCCGGCGCGCCGGCGCGCATCCGCGGCTTCTCCGCCGCGTCGAGCGCGGCGCAGACCGAGCGCGAGCGCGAGATGAAGGCGGCGCCGTCGGCGAAGCTCGCCGAGGCGGACTTCGACGTGATGACCGCCGAGCCGCACCACACCGGGTCGCCGTACGAGATCAAGCTCGCCGACTACGTCAGCGACGAGTTCAAGAAGTTCGGCATCGAGTCGACCAAGTACGAATACAGCGTGCTGCTGCCGTGGCCCGGCCGCCGGCGCATCGACGTCGTCGCGCCGGACACGCTCAAGCTCGAGGTCGAGGAGGAAAAGATTCGCGGCGACCAGTGGGCCGACAAGCCAGGCATCCTGCCGGCGTACAACGCCTACTCGCCGTCCGGCGACGTCACCGGCGAGATCGTCTACGTGAACTACGGCATCCCCGCCGACTACGAGACGCTGCAGAAGCTGGGCATCGACGTCAAAGGCAAGATCGTGCTCGCGCGCTACGGCGGCAGCTGGCGCGGCATCAAGCCGAAGGTGGCGGCCGAGCACGGCGCCATCGCCTGCATCATCTATTCGGATCCGCACGAGGACGGCTACTTCCAGGGCGAGGTGTATCCCGACGGCCCGTTCCGCGGCTGGGGGATGATCCAGCGCGGCAGCGTGATGGACATGCCGCGCTACCCGGGCGATCCGTCGACGCCGGGCCGGCCGTCGAAGCCGGGCGTCGACCGCGCTCGCGATGGACAAGATCGAGACGTTCGCGCCGATCCCGGTGCAGCCGATGTCGTATCGCGACGGCGTCGAGCTGCTGAAGCGACTGAAGGGGCCGGTCGCGCCCGAGGCGTGGCGCGGCTCGCTGCCGATCACCTACCGCATCGGTCCGGGACCCGGCGAAGGTGCACATGAACCTGCAGATGGACTACGCGCAGCGCCGCCTGATCAACGTCGTCGGCCGCATCCCCGGCGCGGTGGCGCCGGATGAATGGATCATCGTCGGCTCGCATCGCGACGCGTGGACCTTCGGCGCCTCCGATTCGGTGAGCGGCCACGTGTCGATGATGAGCGTCGCCCGCGCGATGGGCGAGATGATGAAGAAAGGGTGGAAGCCGCGCCGCAGCCTGCTCTTCGTCAGCTGGGACGGAGAGGAACAGGGACTGCTCGGGTCGACCGAGTGGGTCGAGGATCTCGCGACCGAGCTCAAAGCCAAGGCGGCGATCTACGTCAACCGCGATGCCGGCGCCGGCGGGTTGAACTTCAGCGGCAGCGCGGTGCACTCGCTGACGCCGTTCGTCCACGAGCTCGCGCAGTCGATGCAGCCGGAAGGCGAGTCGAAGACGCTCTACGATCTCTGGCTGGAGCGTGCGCGCGAACAGGCGCCGGCGCGCGAAGGGCAGCCGGCGCTCGACGCGCCGGCGGTCGGCGCGCTCGGCTCCGGCTCCGACTACACCGCGTTCCTCGATCACATCGGCGTCGCGTCGATGGACATGGGGCTCAACGGCCGCGGCGGCGACGGCAGCTATCACTCGACCTACGACAACCCGACCTGGTTCAAGAAGTACATCGACCCGCAGTTCAAGTTCAGCGTGCTGGCGGCGCAGGTGACCGGCGTCGCGCTGCTGCGGCTGGTGGACGCCGAGGTGCTGCCGTTCGACTACGAGTCGTACGGCAAGCAGATCCTCGAGTACATCGGCGAGATCGAGAAGCAGGCGACCGCCGCGTCGGCCGACAACGCGAAGAAGGTGGATTTCGCCGGCATGCGCGCCGCGGCGGAGGCGTTCGCGAAGGCCGGCGCCGACATCCGCGCGCGCGCCGACGGGATGCTGACCTCAGGCAGCAGTTCGACCGCGCAAAGCTACGCCGACATCAACCGGCGGCTGATCATGGCCGAGCGCGATCTGATCGAGCCGACCGGCCTTCCGGACCGGCCCTGGTATCGCCACGTGATCTACGCGCCGGGTCTGTACACGGGATACGGCGTGAAGACGATTCCCGGCGTGCGCGAGGCGGTCGATGCGGCGAACTACACGCGCGCGGCCGAGCAGGCGGCGCACGTCATCAGCGCGCTGCAGCGCGCGACGAAGACGCTGTCGCCGTAAGTAGCGCAGCCCTTCAGGCTGCCCGCGCGGCGGTTGGCAGGCCTCAAGGCCTGCGCTACCAGAGGCCGCGCGCAATCTTGAACTTGTTAGTGGACGCGGCGGTCGTAGTCGTTCGCCCGGCCGCCGGAGTAGACGTCGAACTTCTTGCGGACGCGGTTGATCTTCCACTTCAGGTAGCGGTATTTCAATTCTGACAGCGGGTGCATCTGCGCGCCCTTGAGGAAGAGATACCCGACCAGCAGCCCGCCGAGGTGCGTCGCGTTCGCCATGCCGCCGGCCTCGCTCAGCGACGAAAAGAACGCGATCGCGCCGATGATCGCGACGAACACCTTCGCCGGGATCGGGAACACGAAATACATGTAGATCGGCCGATCGGGGAAGTAGAGCGCGTAAGCCAGCAGCAATCCGTAGATCGCGCCCGACGCACCGATGACGATCGAGTGCTGCACCTGCTGAGCGAAAGCGAACGGCAGCGTCGAAAACAATACGGTGAGCGCGCCGGCGCCGATGCCGGTCACGAAATAGAACTTCAGGAAGTAGCGCGTCCCCCAGATCCGCTCGAGCTCGGCCCCGAACATCCACAACGCGAGCATGTTGAACAGGATGTGGAAGATCCCGCCGTGCAGGAACATGTAGGTGGCGAGCTGCCACACCCAGAACTGGTGCAGCACGAGCGTCGGCACCAGCCCGAGATACGCAACCACCGATTGCGCGAACGGTCGTGACCAGGAACATCACGACGTTGGCGCCGATCAGTGCCTTCAGCGTCGTGGAGACCGGCCCTGGGCCGAAGGAGAACGACGAGGCGTAAGGTGAAGAAGGACGTCGCATGTGCGGGTTCCGGAGAATCGTACTATATCCGGACGGGACGACGGGTGCCGCCCCGAGTATTCACCGTTTGAGCAACTTTTGTACCCGGCCAAGAATTATCGCTTTGGCGCGGCTGAATTCATCCACGCGCAGCAGCATTGCCGTGAAACCCAGCGCCACCAGCCCGCCGCCGATCGATGCGCCCAGCCGAACGACCTGCGGCAGCAGGCCCGAGCCCGGCCAGACGCGCTCCATTTCGCGTTGAATCGCGACCGCCGCGAGCGCCATCACGGCCGACGCCGCGCACGCCTTCGCGAACGTCATCAGCAGCCGCCGCCCGTCGAGCCGGCCGAGCCGCCGGCGCAGCAGCCATACGAGCGCCGCGCCGTTGGCGATCGACGCGAGCGACGTCCCGAGCGCCAGCCCTGCAAATCCGATCGACGCGCACCAGCGCGACGCTGGCGACGATGTTGACGGCGATCGCGACGCCGCTGACCACGGCCGGGACGCGGCTGTCGCCAATCGCATAGAACGTCGGCGACGCGATCCGCACGGCCGAGTAGCCGGCGAGCCCGATCGCATACAGCTGCGCGGCTGCCGCCGTCGCCGCAGTGTCGGCCGGCAGGAACTGTCCGCGCTCGAACAGCAGCCGCACGATCGGCGTCGCGAGGACGAACAGGCCGACCGTCGCCGGCACGTTGAGCATCAGCATCATCCCGAGCCCGCGCGACACCGTCTGCGCGAATCCCGTCTGTGTCGCTCGACCGCCGCGTGACGCGAGACCGCCGGCAGCACGGCGGTGCCGATCGACACGCCGAAGAGCCCGATCGGCAGGTACATCAGGCGGAACGCATACGTCAGCCACGACGCGGCGCCCGTTCCCTGGCTCGTGGCGAGCAGCGTGTTGACGAACAGGTTCACCTGCGTCGCGGCGAGGCCGATCGTGCCGGGACCCATCAGGATGAGCGTCCGGCGCAGCACCGGATCGCGCGGGTCGAAGATGGGCTGATAACGGAAGCCCTCGCGCCGCAGCGCCGGCCACTGGATCGCGATCTGGCCGAAGCCGCCGACCAGCGCCGCGAGCGCGATCGCCATGATCGGCGGCAGACCGAGCGCCGGCATCAGCGGCACGAGCGTGAACGCGCCGGCAATCGTCGCGACGTTGAACATCGCCGGCGACAGCGCCGGCACGAAATAGTGATGGAGCGAATTCAGCATGCCCATCACCGCCGCCGCCACCGCCACCATCGTCAGGAACGGCAGCATCACGCGCGTCAGCTGCACCGTCAGCTCGAGCTTGCCCGGCACGCTGGCGAAGTCGCCGGCGTAGACGTCGATCAGCGGCTGCGCGAAGACGATCCCGAGGACGACCAGCGTCGCCGGTCGCGATCAGCAGCGCGTTGAGCACGTTGTTGGCGAGCCGCCACGCGTCGCGCCTTGCCCTTGAGCGTCAGCTGACGCGTGAACGTCGGCACGAACGCCGCGCTCATCGCGCCTTCGGCGAAGAGATCGCGCACGAGGTTGGGAATGCGGAAGGCGACGACGAACGCGTCCATCTCGTTGCCGGCGCCGAAGAACGCGGCGAGCACCTGATCGCGGCCGAGGCCGAGGAGGCGGCTGGCGAGCGTGGCGACGCCGGTGACGCCGGCGTAACGCGCGAGCCCACCGCCTGGTCGCGCCGGCTGTCCGGGATCGGACACAGTGTCCGGTTTCATCGCCTGCGGCGAGCGTAGCACACAAAAAAAGGGCCCTTGCCGGAGGCGGCAAGGGCCTAAAGGAGGATGGATGAGAGGCTGTTTTCGCCGTCTCGAACTCTTAGACGCAAGCAGCAGCCAAAAGTTTTCAGCTGCCGGCGAGGTTCCTGCGCACGAGCTCGTTCACGGTCTTGCCGTCGACGTTTTGGCCGGCGAGCTTCGCCATCACCGCCTTCATCACGCGGCCCATGTCTTTCGGTGAGGTGGCGCCGGTTTCGCGCATCGCGTCGGCGACCGCCTGCTCGACGGCGGCTGGATCGGCGGCGGGAGGCAGATAGGTTTCGAGGACGCGGATCTCCGCTGCTTCCTTGTCGGCGAGATCCTGACGTCCGCCGTTCGTGAACTGCTCGATGGAATCCTTGCGCTGCTTGACGAGCGACGGCGACGACCTGCAGCGATTCGGCGTCGTCGAGCGCGCGACCGCGCTCGACCTCGCGATTGGTGAGCGCGGCCTTCAGCATGCGGAGCGCGGTGAGGCGAATCGGATCGTGCTGGCGCATCGCGTCGGCGATGGCGCCGTTCAAGTCGTCGACGATGGCCACGGACTATTCGCCGCCGGGTCGGCGCGGCGGAACGGTCTGCGGCTGCGGCTGGCCAGGCTGCCCGGGCTGCTGCGGCGGCGGTGCGACCATGCCGGGCACCGCGACACCGCCGTACGGCGCGGTGGGCTGAGCGCCCGGCTGTGCAGCCGGCTGACCGTTCGGGATCACCTGCGGCTGCGGCATGAACGGCTGCTGACCGACCGAAATTCTGGCCAGGCTGCGGCGCGACGGTCGCGCCCTGCGGGAACGTGTTGAACACCGGCCCGCGCGCCCGGCGGCACCTGGACGTTCGGCGCCGGTTCTTCGTCGTCCACGTCGTCGTCGACCGGCGGCGGCGTGAATTGCGGCTGCGGCTGCTGGAAGACCGGCGGGCGGCGTCGATGCGGCTGGCGGACGCGCGCTCGCGAGCGTCGGCATCACGATGATGCGGTCGTAGCGCGAGAGGTTGGCGGCGTCCACCGCGCGCGGCGCGGCGATGTAGCCGCTGATCGCGCGGAGCAGCACTTCGAGCGCAGTCGCTTCGGGCACGTTATTGAGCTCGAGCGTGATCGGACCACCGGGGATGCGCTCGACGTTGACGATCTTGGTCTGGCCGACGCGCGCCCACTCGGTGAGGATCTGGCGGACGGTCGCGTCCTTGGCGACAACCGAGACGCGTCCGTTCTGCATGGTCAGCTGGACGTCGGCCAAGGCGGCGGACGGCGCGGCCATCCAAGAAGCGGCGACGAACAACAGGGTCTGCAGGGCCTTGATTTTCATGGGAAGCCCCATTATACGCCCCTCGCCGCGGATCGGAGCCGGGCGGTAAGAGACTGCAGCTCAGCTCTTATTGCGGCGGAACTCGTTATTTCGGCGGAAGTAGTCGATGACCTGGGTCAGGATCTCGTCGAGCTGATACCTGGGCTCGTAGCCGATGAGCCCTTCGACCCGCGTGAGGTCGGGCACCCGCCGCGGCATGTCCTCGAACCCCGACTCGTAGGCCTCGTCGTACGGGATCAGCTTGATCGTGGAGTTCGACCCGCTCAGGTCGCGCACGCGCTCGGCGAGCTGGCGAATCGTGACCTCCTGCGTGTTGCCGATGTTGATGACCTGGCCGATGGCTTTCGGCTCGACCACCAGCTTCATCAGCGCGCCGACGACGTCGGCGACGTGGGTGAACGCACGCTGCTGGTTGCCGTCGCCGAACACGGTGATCGGCTCGCCGGCGAGCGCCTGGCGGACGAAGTTCGGGATCACCATGCCGTACTGCCCGGACTGCCGCGGGCCGACGGTGTTGAAGAACCGGACGATGATCACCGGCAGCTTGCGCTCCTTCCAGTAGGCGAGCGCGAGGAACTCGTCGATCGCCTTGCTGCAGGCGTACGCCCAGCGGTGCTTCGGCGTCGGGCCCAGCACCAGATCCGAATCCTCGCGGAACGGCACGTCCTCGCTCTTGCCGTAGACCTCCGAGGTCGAGGCGATCACGACCAGCTTCTTCTTCTTGTTCGCGTGCTTGAGCACGACTTCGGTGCCGTGCACGTTGGTCTCGATCGTGTACACCGGCTGCTCGACGATCAGCTTGACGCCGACGGCGGCGGCGAAATGGAAGACGACGTCGCTGCGGTCGATCAGCTCGGCGAGCAGCGGCTCGTTGTTGACCGTGTCGATGAAGTACTCGAAGCCGCGGCCGGCCCTTGAGGTGGGCGATGTTGTCGATCGAGCCGGTCGAGAGGTTGTCGAGAATCAGGACCTCATGGCCGGCGTCGAGCAACGCTTCGGAGAGATGGGAGCCGATGAACCCGGCTCCGCCGGTGATGAACGCTCGCACTGGTCGTGTCCTTCCGTCAGGAGGTCGACCGTCCGCGGCTCGAAGGCGTGCACCGCCGCCGCGACTTCGTCGACCTGGTCGGCTGTCAGTCCGGGATGGAGCGGCAGCGAGAGTATCTCGTCGCACGACGCGCGAGGCAACCGGGCAGTCGGCCGGATCGAGCGCGGCCAGCGCCGGCTGCTGCGGGATCGGCACCGGGTAGTGAATCAGCGTTTCGATGCCGCGCGCGGCAAGGTGCGCCTGCAGCTCGCGCCGTGCCGGGTGCCGGACGACGAACAGATGGTAGACGTGCCCGGAGTCGCGTTCCGGCGGCGCGTCGACCGCGCTGCCCGCGAGCCGCTGCGCGGTACCGCGCCGCCAGCGCCCGCCGCCGTCGGTCCAGCCGCGAAGGCGCGGCAGCCGCGCGCGGAGAATCGCCGCCTGCAGATCGTCGAGCCGCGAGTTGATGCCCGGCTCGACGTGATGATAGCGGTCGGTCTGGCCGCCGTTGCGCAGCCGCTTGACCGTGTCGGCGAGCGCGCGATCGCTGGTGACGATGGCGCCGCCGTCGCCGAGCGCGCCGAGGTTCTTGGTCGGGTAGAAGCTGAACGCGCCGGCGACGCCGATCGTGCCGACCGGCCGTCCGCCGCTCGTCGCGAGATGCGCCTGGCAGCAGTCCTCGACGATCGCGAGGTGGTGTCGCGCGGCGATCGCTTCGATCGCGGCCATGTCGGCCGGCTGGCCGTAGAGGTGCACCGGCAGGATCGCGCGCGTCTTCGGACCGATCGCGGCTTCAATCTGGCGCGGGTCGATCGTCAGCCGCACCGGATCGATGTCGGCGAACACCGGGCGCGCGCCGGCCATCATGATCGCGAGCGCGGTGTAGGCCGCGGACAGCGGCGTCGTGATCACTTCGTCGCCGGCGCCGATGCCGAGCGCGCGCAGGATCAGCGCGATCGCGTCGGTGCCGGTGCCGACGCCGACCGCGTACGCGGCGCCGGAGGCGGCGGCGAACTGCTGCTCGAACGCCTCGACCTCCGGCCCGAGCACGAACCAGCCGCGCGCGATCACGCGATCGATCGCGGCGCGCACGTCGGCCGCATCGTCTTCCGGCACCAGCGACATGAAGGGGATGCGCGGCTTGGTCATCACGCCCGCCGCGAGGTGTCGCAGCACCTGCCCTGAGCTTGTCGAAGGGGCCTGCCCTGAGCCTGCCGAGCTGTCGACGCTCGACGTAGTGCGGCCAGTGCTCGCGGTAGAACGCGATCGTCCGCGCCAGCCCCTCGCGCAGGCCGACCGTCGGCGTCCAGCCGGTCGTGCTGCGTGAACTTCGGTCGAGTCGGCGTAGAAGCTGCCGATGTCGATCGCCTTCTTCTCTGCCGGCCACTCGACGTACTCGACGCGTCCGGAGCCGGCGACCTCGATCAGCAGCGTCGTCAGGTCGCGGTGGCTGATCGGCTCGTCGCCGCCGACGTTGAACACCTCGCCGTTGCACGCGTCGCTCGCGCCCGCCCGCAGGAACGCGTCCGCCGCATCGTCGACGTAGACGAAGTCGCGCAGCTGCGAGCCGTCGCCGTAGATCTGAATCGACGCGTTCTCGATCGCCAGCCGGATGAACCAGCCGATGAAGCCCTGGCGGTTGTGCTTCATCAGCTGCCGCGGGCCGTAGACGTTGGTCAGCCGCAGCGAGCAGGCGCGTACGCCGAAGACGTTGTTGTAGACGAGGTGGTAGTACTCGCCCGCGGCCTTGTTGATGCCGTTGACGTCGGTCGGCCGCACCAGATGGTGCTCGGTGACCGGCAGCGAATCGGGGCGGCCGTAGACCTGGCGCGTGCCGGCGAACACGACCTTCACCTTCGGGTTGTGGTAGCGGCACGCCTCGAGCACCGTCAGCTGGCTGCGGCAGTTGATCTCGAGATCCGTATACGGATCGCGCATGCTGTCGATGTGGCTGACCTGCCCGGCGAGGTTGAAGATGACGTCGCGGTCCTGCACGAGATAGTTCATCGTCGACTGCTGCCGGATGTCGGCGACGTTGACGCGCACGCGATCGGCGATGCCGTCGATGTTGAACAGGTTGCCGCCGTAGTCGGGGATGAGCGAATCGACGAGCAGCACGTCGGCGCCGAGCTCGACGAGCCGGCGCGCGAGGTTGCTGCCGATGAAGCCGAGCCCGCCGGTGATCATCACCGCGCGGCCGCGGTAGAACTCGAGGTAGTCGGCGGTCACGTGCGCGGCGTGCTCGGATAGGCGCGATCGGCGGCGTCGGCCGTCGACGCCAGCGGCCGCACGCCGGCCCGCTGATGCTCGCGGCGGACGACCAGCGCGTACCACAGCCGCAGCACGTCGACGCCGGTCTTGACGATGCGGCGGAAGTTGAAGAACTGCGACTTGCCGAACGCGCGGTGATAGTGGTGCACCGGCACCTCGACGATGCGGAAGCCGGCGTCCTGGATCTTCTTCATCATCTCGAGGCAGATGACGCCGCTCGTCTTCGACAGGTCGATGCGCTCGAAGATCGCGCGCCGCATCAGGCGGAAGTCGCAGTCGACGTCGCGGACGCTGAGGCCGAACAGCAGGCTGACGATGTGATGGTAGACGCGGCCGATGACGATGCGGTGCAGCGGATCCGAGCGGCTGATCTTGTAGCCGTTCACCAGATCGACGCCCGGCGTCATCTTCGCCCACAGCGCCGCCAGCTCCGCCGGGTCGTACTGCGCGTCGCCGTCGGTGTAGAAGATCAGCTCCTTGGTCGCGGAGCGGAACCCGGTCTGCAGCGCGCCGCCGTAGCCGCGGTTGGTCGGATGGTGCACGACCCGCACGTGCGGATAGGTGCGCGCGAGCTCGTCGGCGATCGCGGCCGTCGCGTCGCCGCTGCCGTCGTTGACGACGATGACCTCGTAGTCGGGCGTCAGCTCCGACGCCGCCTGCACGGCGCGAATCACCATGCTCGCGATGGTGCCGCTGTCGTTGTAGGCCGGGAAGAAGACGCTCAGACCCGCAGGCTTGTCGGGGGCTGACAGGGACATGTAAAAAGCCCCTAAACCATAGCACGAACAGCCGCTCAGGACGCGCGGGCGCGCGGGCGGTCTTCGACGACGCGATCGAGCCGCCACGGCGTGATCGCCGATTCGAGCAGCACCGCCCGCGACAGCTTCGATTCGCCCAGCCGCCGCTCGACGAACGTGATCGGCACTTCGGCGATGCGCAGGCGCGCGGCCGCGGCGACGAAGAGCATCTCGACGAGGAACGAATAGCCGTCCGAGGTGAAGTGCGCGAGCGGGATCGCGGCGAGCGCTTCGCGCCGCCAGCAGCGGTAGCCGCTGGTGCAGTCGCGCGCGCTCAGCCGCGTCACCAGCGCGGATGTAGATGTTGGCGAAGCGGCTGAGCATCCGGCGCCGCTTCGGCCAGTTGACGATCGCGCCGCCCGGCACGTAGCGCGAGCCGATGACGACGTCGGCGTGCTCGGTCGCGGCGATCAGCGCCGGCAGGTGCCGCGGATCGTGCGAGAGGTCGGCGTCCATCTGGCAGATGACATCGGCCTCGACCGGCCGCGCCAGCACGGTCTGCATGCCGTCGATGTACGAGCGGCCGAGGCCGCGGTCGCCGGTGCGGTGCATCACCTCGATCCGCCCGGGATACTCGCGCGCCAGCGCGTCGGCGACCGCGCCGGTGCCGTCGGGCGACTGATCGTCGACGACCAGCACGCGGACGTTCGGCTGCTGCATCAGCTGCGCCGACGAGCACCGGCAGGTTCTCGCGCTCGTTGTAGGTCGGCACGATGACCAGCGCGCGCGTCGGCGTCACGAGCGGCGCCCCTCGAAGCGCAGCGACGAGATCTGCTCGGACACGAGGCCGACGAGCAGGATGACGACGCTCAGCACGATCAGCAGCACCGAGGAGTTGGTCACGTGCGACTGCGTGACGATCGTCCACACGGCGTACGCCGCGCCGACGAGGAACGCGACCGCGCTGACCGGCAGGAAGATCCGCAGCGGGCTGAAGATCGTGATCACCTTCAGCAGGATCAGGAAGAACTGCACGCCGTCCGGTCCCAGCCGGATCTTCGAAACGCCCTGGCGCTGCGCGGCCTCGACCGGCTCGAAGCGCACGCTGTAGCCCGCCTTCATGAACGCCAGCGTCGTGGTCGTCGGCGTCGAGAAGCCGTTCGGCAGCAGGTGCAGGAACTCGAGCAGGCATTCGCGCCGCGCGGCGCGGAATCCCGACGTCAGGTCGGGAATGTGCTGCTCGGTGAGGTAGCTGGCGACGCCGTTCAGGACCGCGTTGCCGACGCCGCGCGCTGTGGCCTGCGTCGACGCCGAGCGCGCGCCGACGACGAGATCGTAGGCGTCGAGATGCGAGACCAGCCGCGCCGCGTCGGACGGCTGATGCTGCCCGTCGGCGTCGACGATCAGCACGAACGCGCCCGTCGCCTGGCGGATGCCGGTCTTCACCGCGGCGCCGTTGCCCTTGTTGTACGGATGCCGCGACGACCCGCGCGCCGGCCGCCGCCGCGCGCGCGCCGGTCTCGTCGGTCGACCCGTCGTCGACGACGAGGATCTCGTGCCAGCGCGCCGCCGACCGCAGATCGCGGACGACCGCTTCGATCGACGCCGCTTCGTTGAAGGCGGGAACGACGATCGAGGTCACTTCCGGACGGGAGCCGCCGGCGTCACGCCATCACTCATGCTGCTTCGTAATCGGTAATCGGTAATCGGGTAATTGTTGTTCCGATTCATGAATCCGATCCAATCCCCAATCAATTACCCAATTACCCAATTACCCGATTCGTGATTCGTTATGTGGCGAAGCGGAAGTTGATGATGTCGCCGTCCTGGACGATGTACTCCTTGCCTTCGAGCCGCACCTCGCCGTGATCGCGGCACGCGGCCATCGAGCCGCGCGCGATCAGGTGATCGTAGCTGACGACCTCGGCGCGGATGAAGCCGCGCGCGATGTCGCTGTGGATCTCGCCGGCGGCGAGCTGCGCCGGCGTGCTGCGCGGAATCGACCAGGCGCGGCATTCGTCTTCGCCGACGGTGAAGAACGAGATGTAGCCGAGCAGATCGTAGCTGGCGCGAATGACGCGGTCGAGCCCCGATTCGGCGAGGCCGAGGTCGGCGAGGAACGCCGCGGCGTCCGCCGCGTCGAGCTGCGCCGATCTCGAGCTCGATCTTCGCGCAGACGGCGACGGCCGCGGTCGCCGCGCGCGACAGGAACGGCGTCAGGCCGGTGGCCGCGCGCGGCGCGCTCGATCGCCGCCGTCGCGCGAGCTGCGACTCGTCGAGGTTGATGACGATCAGCAGCGGCTTCGCCGAGAGGAACTGAAAGCCGCGCAGCCGCTTGAGATCCTCGCCCTTGAGATCGAGCGCGCGCAGCGGCCGTCCTTCTTCGAGCGCGGCTCTTGCACAGCAGTCAGCACGTCGCGCTCGCGCTCGAGCTCGGCGGTGCGGCTCTTCTTCAGATCCTTCTCGAGCCGCTCGAGCCGGCGCTCGGCGACGCCGAGGTCCGCGAGGATCAGCTCGTCTTCCATCGCCTGCGCGTCGCGCGCCGGATCGACCGAGCCGGACGGATGCGGCACCGCCGGATCCTGGAACGCGCGCAGCACGTGCACGAGCGCGTCGGCGTTCTTGTAGGCGGCGACGTCGACGAGCGCCTGCGCGCCGCCGGTGCCGGCCGGCAGCGCCAGGTCGGAGAACTCGACCGTCGCCGGCACCCGCTTTCTCGGGTTGTACATCGCCGTCAGCCTGTCGAGCCGCGCGTCGGGCACTTTCGAGATGCCGACGGTCGCTTCGCCCTTTCCGTGCGCGGCGCGGGCCGTTTCCCTGACGCTGGTCATGAGCTGGAAGAGGGTGGACTTGCCGCTGGACCCGAAGCCGATGAGGGCTGCCCTGAGCATGTCGAATGGCCATCGTATACCGCGCCGGGGTCCGACGGGGTCAGACAGGTGTCGGACCGTCGATCCGACGCCGCGGGTCGGCACCGACGGCTCGGTGCGGGTCAGACGGTGTCCGACCCGGTCTGACGTGCGGTCGGACACCTGACCTCCGAGTCCTCTGACCAATCGGATCACGGTTCCGTCAGTGGGCGATGAAAAGGCGAAAATTTGGCGTAACTTACTGACGGGTGGATTTTGCGGTTGACATACCCGTGAGCGTCACCTACTATCGCTGTGGAAATTTGTGGCGAAAAGTGGCACAAGTTAAGGCTTCAGCGTGTTTAGGGGCAACGCGCCGGCTCGCATCGATGACAAGGGCCGACTCAAGGTTCCGAACGCCTTCCGCTCGCTCCTCGAGAGCAAGTACGGGCGCGAGCTGTTCCTGACCAGCCTGACCGGCGAATACGTCCGCATCTACCCGATGCCCGTGTGGACTCGAAATCGAGGAAAAGCTCGGCCAGATGCCGTCCACCCACCCCTCGAGGCTGCGCTTCCTCGATCGCGTCAACTACTTCGGCCAGGCCGCCGAGCTCGACACGCAGGGCCGCGTGCTCATTCCGGTCCGCCTGCGCGAGGCCGCGACGATGACCGGCGACGTCGACGTGCTCGGCCAATACAACTACCTCGACGTCTGGAACCACGATCGCTTCCTCACCAAGCTGCAGCGCGACCCGTACACCGACGACGACGCGCGCGCGCTCTCGGAGTTCGGCATCTGATGGCCCACGTCCCGGTCATGACCGCCGAGGTCGCTCGAGCTACTCTGCGGCCCGAACGCGACGGCGGCCTGTTCGTCGACTGCACCGTCGGCCTCGGCGGCCACGCGCGCGCGCTGCTCGAAGCGGGCGCGACGCGCCTCATCGGCCTCGATCGCGACCTCGACGCGCTCGCCCGCGCCCGCGAAACGCTGGCGCCGTGGGGCGATCGCGTCGAGCTGGTGCACGCCGACTATCGCGCGATCGACGACGTCCTCGATCGGCCGCCAGATCGATCGCGTCGACGGCGCGCTCGCCGACCTCGGCGTGTCGTCGCTGCAGTTCGACGCGCCGGGACGCGGCTTCAGCTTCCAGCGCGACGAGCCGCTCGACATGCGCATGGACCGCAGCGGCGGCGACACCGCCGCGGATCTGGTCGCGCGGTCGACCGAGCGCGAGCTCGCCGACGCCATCTTCCAGTACGGCGAAGAGCGCTTCTCGCGCCGCATCGCCCGCGCGATCGTCGACGGCGCGCCAGCGAGGCGCCGATCGCCACCACCGGCCGGCTGGCCGCGATCGTCCGCCGCGCGCATGCCGCGGCGCGGCTACATGCGCATCGATCCGGCGACGCGCACGTTCCAGGCGCTGCGCATCTGGGTGAACCGCGAGCTCGAGGGGCTCGACCGCTTCGTCGAGGCGGCGGCGCGCCGGCTGCGGATCGGCGCGCGGCTGGTCGTGATCGCGTTTCACTCGCTCGAGGACCGGATCGTGAAGCACACGCTGCGGGCGCTGCAGCAGCGCGACGAGCTCGTGCGAGGTGCTGACGAAGAAGCCGATGGTGCCGCGCGACGAGGAAGTGGAGCGCAATCCGCGCGCGCGGAGCGCCAAGCTCCGCGCGGCGGAACGTGTCGCGTGACGGGCCGGGGCCCGCGGGGAACCACCATGGAAGCGTTCGAGTACGCCATCAAGAAGGACGTTCGCAACAACCCGATCGTCCGCGAGGTCGACGAGGCGCGGCAGCGCGAGCTGTGGAAGATCGGTCGGCGTCGCCGGCTTCCTGGTGATCGTGCTGCTCTTCTCGGCGTGGCAGCACTTCGAGCTGCTGCGCCACGGCTACCAGATCGAGGAGATGCAGCGGCAGCGCGCCACCGAGGAGGAAACCGGCCGCCGGCTGCGGCTCGAGATCGACACGCTCAAGTCGCCGCAAGCGCATCGAGGCGCTGGCCACCCAGCAGCTGCACCTCGTCGCGCCGTCGCCCGACGAAGCGATCGTCATCGAGCGCGTGCTGCCGGCGGATCCGCCGAACGCATCCGTCGTCGCGCGCCGGTAATGGCTTCTCCAGGTTCTGCGGTCTCGTTCACGGGCAGCGGCGGCCACAACGCCTGGCGCACGACGCTGCGGCAGCGGCTGGTCGTCGTCGCCTGGATGGTCGGCCTGTGGGTCGCCGGCATCGAGGCCCGGCTGGTCTACCTGCAGATCATCGACAGCGCCGACCTGGTGGCGCGCGCCGAGCGCCAGCACGAGCGCACGCAGTCGGCGCCGGCCAAGCGCGGCGACATCCTCGATCGCCGCGGCCGCGTGCTGGCGACCAGCGTCGACGCCGACACCATCTACGCCGTCCCGACCGAGATCGACGACGCGAAGGACGCCGTGCGCAAGCTGTGCGAGGCGCTCGGCGACTGCTCCGCCAAGGATCGACAGCTGCTGGTCGAGCGGCTCGGCGGCCGCAAGGCGTTCGCCTACGTCCGCCGGCAGGTCTCGCCCGATCAGGCGCAGCGCGTCGCCGCGCTCAACCTCGACGGCATCGGCTTCACGACGGAAAGCAAGCGCTTCTACCCGAACAAGGAGCTGGGCGCGCACCTGCTCGGCTGGGTCGGCATCGACAACACCGGGCTGAGCGGCCTCGAGTACACCTACGACCCGCAGATTCGCGGCAAGCCCGGCACGATCCTCATCCACACGGATGCCCGTCGCCATGCGTTCAGCCGCTTCGAGCGCCCGCCGACCTCCGGGTCGAGCGTCGAGCTGACGATCGACCAGTACCTGCAGCACATCGCCGAGCGCGAGCTGCACGCCGGGCGTGCTCGAGAACCGCGCCGACCGGCGGCATCGGCCATCGTCATGAATCCGCAGACCGGCGAGATCCTCGCGATGGCCAACGAGCCGACGTTCAACCCGAACGCGTATCGCGACGCCGAGGATCCCGAGCGCCGCAACCGCGCCGTGCAGGATCTCTACGAGCCCGGATCGACGTTCAAGGTCGTCACCGCGTCGGCGGCGATCGAGGAGAAGGTCTTGCCGGTCGACGCGGGCGATCGACGTCAGCGGCGGGCGCATTCAGATCGGCCAGCGCGTCGTCCACGACACGCACGACTACGGCGTGCTCTCGTTCACCGACGTCATCGTCAAGTCGAGCAACGTCGGCGCGATCAAGATCGGGTTCAAGCTCGGCACCGACCGGCTGAGCGAATACGTCCACCGATTCGGCTTCGGCCGTCCGGTCTCGCCCGATTTCCCGGGAGAGAACGGCGGCATCGTCTGGGACCGCGAGAAGTGGACCGAAAGCGCGCTCGCGTCGGTGTCGATGGGCTACCAGGTCGGCGTCACGCCGCTGCAGATGGCGGCGGCGGTCAGCGCGATCGCCAACGGCGGCGAACTACGTCGAGCCGCGCGTCGTGCGCGCGGTCTACCGCGACAACCGCCGGTTCGCGGTGCAGCCGAAGATCGCTGCGGCGCATCGATCAGCGCCGACACCGCGGCGGCGCTGACCGCGATCATGGAGCAGGTCGTCGAGCGCGGCACGGCGACGCTCGCGCAGATGCCCGGCTACACGATCGCCGGCAAGACCGGCACCGCCAACAAGCTGGTCAACGGCCGCTATTCGTGGGACACGTACGCGTCGTTCGTCGGCTTCCTGTCCCGTCGCAGCATCCGGCGGTCACGATCATCGTGGTCCTCGACGCGCCGCGCGGGAAGAACGGACACTTCGGCGGCCCGGTGTCGGCGCCGATCTTCAAGCGCATCGCCGAAGCGACGCTGCGCTATCTCGGCATCGGGCCGTCGATCAACCCGCCGTCCCCGTCCTCGTGGCCGGCGACGGACCGAAAGAGCCGACCCAGGGCATCGCCGAGGATCCGCCGATTGTCAGGCTGGTGGCTGACGACGACCGGCACCATGCCCGATCTGAGCGGCATGAGCGCGCGCGAAGCGCTCCGAACGCTGGTGAAGCTCGGGCTGACGGCGCGCCTGTCCGGCGACGGCTTCGTCGTCGTCGCAGGAACCCGCGGCCGGATCGCCAATCGAAGGCGAAGCGATCTCCGCCTCGTGCTCGAGCGCTCGCCGGTGCGGCGTGCGGTGGCGGAGCATCGATGACGTGGGCCGAGCTGCACGGAGCGCTTCGCGGTCGCGGCCTGATCAGGGCCGACGACGCGCTGCGCGCTGAAGCAGCGGTGGGTGCGGTGACCGGGATCGCCTACGACTCGCGCGCGGTGACGCCTGGCGCGGTGTTCGTCGCGCTCAAGGGGCAGCACGCCGACGGCGTGTCGTTCGCGAAGCAGGCGATCGAACGCGGCGCCGCGGCGATCGTGTCCGAGCAGCCGGCGCCGCCCGACGTCCACCTGCCGTGGGCGATCGTCGAGGATGCCCGGCGCGCGCTGGCGGTGCTCGCGGCGGCGTTCTATCGCGATCCGAGCGGCGAGATGCGCGTCGTCGGCATCACCGGCACCAACGGCAAGACGACGACCGCCTATCTCATCGCGTCGCTCTTCGAGGCCGCGGGCGTGCGTGCGGCTGCTCGGCACCGTCGCGTACCGCATCGGCCCGGCGACGACGGCATCCGCGAAGCGGCGCGCACGACGCCGGAAGCTCCGGACGTGCAGGCGCTGCTGCGGGAGATGGTCGATCGCGGCTGCGGCGCCTGCGCGATGGAAGTGTCGTCGCACGCGCTGTCGCTGCGCCGCGTCGACGGCATGCGCTTCGCCGCCGCCGTCTTCACCAACCTGACGCGCGACCATCTCGATTTCCACGCCGACATGGACGACTACTTCCGCGCCAAGCGCCGGCTGTTCGAGATGCTGCCGCGCGACGCGCCGAGCGTCCTGAACATCGACGATCCCCGCGGGGCGTCGCTCGTCGAGGTCGGCGGCCGGCCGCGTGACCTACGCGGATCAACCGGCCGGCCGACGTCACGCCGGGGCCGCTGTCGTTCTCGCTCGAAGGGCTCGACTTCGACGTCCGCACGCCGCCGGTCCGGTGCACGTCCGCTCGAAGCTGGTCGGCCGTCCGAACGTCTACAACATCCTCGCGGCCGTCTCGACCGCGGCGGCGCTGGCACTGCCGTTCGACGCGATCGAACGCGGCCTGCGGTCGCTCGACGGCGTGCCCGGACGGTTCCAGGTCGTGTCGGGCGCCGAGCGATCGACGTCACGGTCGTCGTCGACTACGCGCACACCGACGACGCGCTGCGCAACCTGCTCGAGACGGCGCGTCCGCTCGCGACCGGACGCCTGATCACGGTGTTCGGCTGCGGCGGCGATCGCGATCGGACGAAGCGGCCGCTGATGGGCGCGGTCGCCGGCCGGCTCAGCGATCTCATCGTCATCACCTCCGACAACCCGCGCAGCGAGGATCCGAACCGGATCATCGAAGAGGTGCAGCGCGGCATCACCTCCGACACGCGTCCGCGAGGGCGCGCCGCGGCCGCTCGCGATCGCCGATCGGCGCGAGGCGATTGCCAAGGCGATCGAGCTGGCGCGGCCGGGCGACGTCGTGCTGATCGCCGGCAAGGGGCACGAGAAGTATCAGGTGATCGGCGAGCCGCGTGCTGCCGTTCGACGACGTGGCAGTGGCGCGCGAAGCGCTGGGACGCGCGGGCGAATTCAGGCGTCTATGACCGCGGCTCTGCGCACTGCGCTGACCGCGGCGTGGGTGGCGTCGCAGATGGCGGGCACGCTCGCACGCGGCGAGGCGTCGAGGGAGTTTGCCGATGTCTCGATCGACACGCGGACGCTGAAGGCGGGCGACCTGTTCGTCGCGATTCGCGGCGAGCGGTTCGACGGCAGCGAGTTCGCTGGCAACGCGATCGAATCGGGCGCGGCCGGCGTTGTCGTTCCGCGAGGGTGGACCGGACGCAAGGCGCAGAGTCCGGCTGAGCGCACCGTGCGTCATCGAAGTCGACGACACGACGGTGGCGCTGCAGGCGCTGGCCAACGCGATCCGGCGCGAGTCGGGAACCAGGGTGGTCGCGATTACCGGCAGCGCGGGCAAGACGACGACCAAGGAAGTGACGAGCGAGTTTCTCGGGATGCGGTACCGCGTGGTCCGCAACCGCGGGAACTTCAACAACCACATCGGCCTGCCGCTGTCGCTCATCGAGCTGAGGCAGCGTCCGGAGATTGCCGTCGTCGAGCTGGGGATGAACCACGCCGGGGAGATCAGCACGCTGGTGCGCGTCGCGGAGCCGGAGGTGCGCGTCTGGACCAACGTCGGCGAGGCCCACGTCGGCTTCTTCGCGTCGGTCGACGCGATCGCGGATGCGAAGGCGGAAATCCTCGAGGGCGCCGAGCGCGTCGACGGTGCTGGTCGCCAACGCCGACGACGCGCGGATCATCACCCGGGCGAGCGGCTTCGGCGGCCGGATCGTGACCTTCGGCATCGATCGCGACGCCGACGTTCGCGCGACGGACATCGCAGGATCGCGGGATCGAGGGCACCAGCGCACGCGTCACGACGCCGCGTGGCGCCGTCGACGTGACCACGCCGCTCGTCGGCCGGGCGAACCTGGCGAACGTCCTCGCCGCGACGGCGGTGGCGCTGCGAGTTCGACGTGCCGCTGGCCGACATCGCCGCGAAAGCCGCCGGGCTTCGGCCGGCATCGCATCGCGGCGAAGTCGTGCAGGCTCGCAGGCGGCGTCACGGTCGTCGACGACAGCTACAACGCCAACCCGACGGCAACCAAACGCGCCCTCGACGTGCTCGCAAGCGCCGGCGCGACGCGGCGCATCGCCGTCATCGGCGAGATGCTCGAGCTCGGCGATCACTCCATCGGCCTGCACGAAGGGCGTTGGGCGCGCCGCGGCCGAAACCGGCGTGCACACGCTGCGTCGCCGTCGGCGGATCGGCGGCGGCGGCGATGGCGAATGCAGCGGTCGCAGCCGGCATGGCCGCGGCGAACGTGCGGTATTTCGCCACCAGCGACGAGGCGGCAGACGCTGGTACTGACGATGGTGCAGCCGGGCGACGTCGTGCTGGTGAAGGGCTCGCGCGGGGTCAAAACGGATCGTGTGGTCGAACGGCTCAAGTCGGAGCGCGGCTGATGCTGTATCACCTCCTCTATCCATTCCACCTGCAGCTGTCGGTGCTGAACGTGACGCGATACATCACGTTCCGCACGGCGGCGGCGACGCTCTCCGCGCTCGCGATCAGCCTCGTCTTCGGCCCGTGGCTGATTCGCAAGCTTCGCGAGTTTCAGATCGGTCAGGTGATTCGCGCCGAGGGACCGCAGACGCACCGGCCCAAGGCAGGCACGCCGACGATGGGCGGGCTGCTGATCCTGACGGCGGCGCTGGTGCCGACGATCCTGTGGGCCGATCTGACCAACGTCTACATCTGGATCGCGGTGCTGACGACGATGGGCTTCGGCGCAATCGGGTTCGCCGACGACTATCTCAAGATCGTCCGCCGCTCGCATCACGGCCTGCTGCCGCGCTACAAGATGGGGTTTCAAATCCTCATCGGGTTGGCGGTCGGCGTCGTGCTGCTCGTGCTGCAGAACGAGAGCCTCTACAACACGCGGCTCGTGTTCCCGTTCTTCAAGCGCATCATCCCCGATCTCGGCTGGTGGTACCTGCTGTTCGCGGTGTTCGTGCTGGTGTCGGAGTCGAACGCCGTCAACCTGACCGACGGCCTCGACGGACTGGCGATCAGCGTGTTCGCGATCGCCGCCGCCGCGTACACGGCGCTCGCCTACGTGACCGGGCATCGCGTCTTCGCCGAGTACCTGCTGCTCGTGCGCTTTCCCCAGGCGGCGGAACTGACGGTGTTTTGCGGTGCTCTGGTCGGAGCCTCGCTCGGTTTCCTTTGGTACAACTCGTACCCCGCCGAAATATTCATGGGCGATGTCGGCTCGCTGGCGCTCGGCGCCGCGCTCGGCATCGTCGCGATCCTGATCAAGCAGGAGCTGCTGCTGCCGATCGTCGGCGGCGTGTTCCTGCTCGAAGCCGCGTCGGTGGTGCTGCAGGTCGGTTACTTCAAGGCGACCGGAGGGCAACGGCTGTTTCGCATGGCGCCTCTGCATCACCACTTCGAGCTGATCGGGTGGAGCGAGCCGAAAGTGATCACGCGGTTCGTGATCGTCGGGATCATCTTTGCGCTGACGAGCCTGGCGACGCTGAAGCTGCGGTGAAGGCATCAGGAATTTGGAATCTGGAATCTGGAATTCGAAACGTGAAATTCGACGTCACAGGTAAACGCGTCACAGTCGCGGGGGCGGCGAGGAGCGGCATTGCCGCCGCGGAGCTGCTCGCGCGCCGCGGCGCGCAGGTCACGCTCTCGGAGACGCGGCGGCGAGGTGCCGGAGGCGGGCGTGCTGATGCCGCTTGGCGTCCGGCTCGAGCTTGGCGGCCACGAAACCGAGACCTTCACCGAGGCCGATCTGGTCGTGCTCAGCCCCGGCGTGCCGCCGGAGACCGCTGTCGTTCAGGCCGCTCGCGATCGCGGCGTTCCGGTGATCGCGGAGATCGAGCTCGCGTATCGGTGGCTGCAGGGGCGCGTGATCGCGATTACCGGCACGAAGGGCAAGTCGACGACGACCGCATTGACCGGACGGATGCTCGAGGCGGCGGGCTTCAAGGTAACGGTGGGCGGAAACATCGGCGCGCCGTTGAGCGCGCAGGTCTCGGAGTCGACGCCCGACACCTTTCACGTCGTCGAGGCCAGCAGCTTTCAGCTGGAGCAGATCGACACGTTCCACCCATGGATCGCGGTGATGCTGAATTTCTCGCCGGATCATCTCGATCGGCATCCGACGGTCGATGCCTACGGCGCGGCAAAGGCGCGGATCTTCGAGAACCAGGACGCGCGCGACTTCGCGGTGATCAACGCCGACGACCCCGCGGTGCTCGAGCTGGCGCGCCGCGGCCGGGCGGCGGCGCGGCTGTTCGCGCGCAGCGGCGCGGTCGACCGCGGCACCGTGGTCGAGGACGGATGGATCGTCGATCGGCATTCGGACGTGCCGCAGCGGCTGATCCCGCTGAGCGCGATTCACCTGCTCGGACCGCACCTCGTCCATGACGTGCATGGCCGCCGCGACGGTCGGCGCGATTGCCGGCGCGGCACCGGCGGCGATGACGGCTGCGGTCGACGCGTTCCGCGGCCTCGAGCACGCGATGGAACTGGTCGCCGAGCGCGAGGGCGTCCGCTTCGTCAACGACTCGAAAGCGACCAACGTCGAGGCGGCGCTGCGGTCGATTGAGAGCTTCGATCGGGATCTGGTGCCGATTGTCGGCGGGAAGTTCAAGGGCGGCGACCTGCGCCTGCTGCGGGAGCCGCTGAAGATCCGCGCCAAGGCTGTGGTGGCGATCGGCGAAGCCCGGCCGCTGGTCCGGGAGGCGCTGGGCGATCTCATCGCCGTGCACGAAGCGAACACGCTGGCCGACGCCGTGGCCCGGGCCTTCGAGCTCGCGCAAGCCGTCTGGTGTGGTGCTGCTGGCGCCCGCGTGCGCGAGCTTCGACATGTTCCGCGATTACGCAGACCGGGGGAGGCGGTTCAAGGACGAGGTTCGAAAGCTCACAGCTGCGAGCTGAGAGCTGATGGGCTGACAGCCGAGAGCTGTTGGCCGACAGCTGATGACTGCCAGCTCAAACGTGAGCGGTGAGCAGTCGTCAGTCGGTTCTTGCGGTGGAGGATTGGCTGCTGGGAACCCGCGCTGCCCCGGTGCGGGAAGCTGATGCCTCTGCCCGAAAGCCGACTGATGACTGCTGACCGCTCACTCCGATCCTAGTTCGAACGCTGGCCATGTTTCGGGCGAAGTGGGTAAGACCTTTAGGCACCCTGAAAAAGAATGTCAGGCACCCTGAAAAAGGTGCCCTCCAAAGAGGATGGCGAGAAAACTCAAATCCGACAAGGTGCTCTTCATCACCACCATCCTGCTGGTCGCCCTCAGCGTGGTGATGGTGTACAGCGCGTCGGCTGCGGTCGCGCTGGATCGCTACGGCCGCGCTTCGCGGTACCTGATGACGCAGGCCATGTGGGCCGCGCTCGGCATCGCGATGCTCTATGTCGTGATGCGGATCGACTACCGCTGCTATCGCGAGCCGGTCTTCATCTGGACCTGCCTGGCCCTGGTGTCGCTGGGGCTGGTTGCCGTGTACTTCCGCGCGCCAATCAACGGAGCCCGGCGGTGGCTCGGCGTCGGCGGCATCGGCGTCCAGCCGTCCGAGCTGGCGAAGCTGGCGGCGATCTTCTTCATCGCCGCACACCTGGAGCGCCGCGGCCGCCGCATCGACGACCTTGCCTACGGAGTCCTGCCGGTCGTCGTCGTCGTCCTGGGACTGGTCGGGCTGATCCTGCCGGAGCCGGACTTCGGCACGTCGATGTCGCTCCTGCTGATCGCCGCAGTGATGGTGTTCGCGGCGGGACTCAACTACCGCTACATCGCCGGCGCGGCGCTGCTGGCGGTGCCGGCGCTCTACATCGCCGTGATGGGCTCTCCGTACCGCCGCCGTCGAACGCTGGCCTTCCTCAATCCCTGGGAAGACCCGCTTGGCGACGGCTTCCAGATCATCCAGTCGCTGATTGCGGTCGGCACCGGCGGCATCTCGGGCAAGGGGCTGATGAACGGCGTCCAGAAGCTGTTCTACCTGCCGGAGCCGCATACCGACTTCATCTACTCGGTGATCGCCGAGGAGCTGGGGCTGCTGGGCGCGACGGCGGTCGTCCTCTGCTTCTGCGTGATGACGTGGCGCGGGCTGCGCGTCGCCACCAACGCGGAGGATCCGTTCGGCGGGTATCTGGCGCTCGGGCTGACGACGATGATCGCGGCGCAGGCGTTCATCAACATCAGCGTCGTCCTCGGCCTGATGCCGACCAAAGGGCTGCCGCTGCCGTTTGTCAGCGCCGGCGGGTCGTCGCTGCTGATCAACCTGGTCGGGATGGGGATTCTGTTGAACGTATCGCAGCACACGTCTTCAGCGGAGGCATGACGCCTCCCTCGGGTGCGCATGGCTGTTCGCGTCGTCATCGCCGGTGGCGGCACCGGCGGTCATCTCTACCCGGGCATTGCGGTTGCGCGCGAGCTGCAGTCGCGGCAACCGGACGCGGTGGTGTCGTTCGCGGGGACGGCGCAGGGCATCGAGGCGCGGGTGATCCCGCGCGAAGGGTTTCCACTGGATGTGATCCGCAGCAGCGGCGTGAAGGGGAAGTCGATGGCCGGGCGGCTGCGCGGCGCGCTGCTGCTGCCGCTCAGTCTGCTCGACTCGTGGCGGGTGCTGTCCGCGCGACGGCCGTCGCTGGTTGTCGGCGTCGGCGGCTACAGCTCGGGGCCGGTGGTGATGGTGGCGGCACTGCGCGGCATGCCGACGATGCTGCTCGAGCAGAACGCGGTGCCCGGCCTGACCAACCGGCTGCTCGCGCGCGTGGTCAAAGCGGCGGCGGTGACGTTCGAATCGACCCAGGCGTTTTTCGGTGCGAAGGCGTTCGTGAGCGGAAACCCGGTCCGGCCGGAGTTTTTTCACGCGGCCGGGCCCAACCAGGAGTCGGCGCGCGATGACACGACGTCGGTCACTCGGGTCCTAGTCTTTGGCGGCTCTCAGGGCGCGCACGCAATCAACGTGGCCATGGTGGAGGCAGCGCCGCAGCTGGCGGCCGGCCGTCCGCCTGTCCGTCTCACACACCAGACGGGAGAACGAGATGTGGAGATGGTGCGCACCGCCTACCGGGAGGCGGGGGTTCAGGGCGAAGTCGAACCGTTCCTCTACGACATGGGACGGCGGCTCGCCGACGCCGATCTGATCGTCTGCCGCGCCGGCGCGACGACGCTGGCCGAGATCACCGCGGCGGGGAAGGCGGCGATTCTGATTCCGCTGCCGACCGCGACCGACGATCACCAGCGGAAGAACGCGGAGTCGCTGGTCGACGCGGGCGCGGCGGAACTGCTGCTGCAGCACGACGCGAGCGGCGAGGCGCTCGCCTCGCGCGTGCAGGCGCTGGCGGCGGATCCGGCGCGCAGGCGGAGGCTCGCGTCGGTGGCGCGCGGGCTGGCGAAGCCGGACGCAGCGCGGGTCATTGTCGACCGTGCGCTGGAACTGGCGGCGCGCTCGTGACGCCAGAAGAGGGTTCGGGGTTCAGGGTTCTGGGTGCTGGGTTCGCGTACGGTTCGGGGTTCTGGGTTCGGGGTTCGAGGTTCGGGTTCTGGGGTTCAGGGTTCGGGGTTCCGGGTTCGAGGGTTCGAGGTTCGAGGTTCCGGCAGAACCAGGCACCCAGAACCCAGAACCGCAAGCGAACCCAGAACCCAGCACCCTGAACCCCGAACCGTTCCGGTGGCGCGATGCTGGGTAAGACGCGCCACGTTCATTTCGTCGGCGTCGGCGGCATCGGCATGAGCGGGATTGCCGAGCTGCTCGCCAATCTCGGCTACCTCGTCAGCGGGTCGGACGAGAAGCGATCGCCGGTGACCGATCGCCTCGCGACGATGGGCATCCGGATCGCGTTGGGTCATGACGCGGCGAACGTCGGCGACGCGGAGGTGGTGGTGATTTCGTCGGCGGTGCGGCCGACCAACCCGGAGGTCGTCGAGGCCGGGCGGCGGCACGTGCCGGTGATTCCGCGGGCGGAGATGCTCGCGGAGCTGATGCGCCTGCGGTTCGCGGTCGCGGTCGCCGGCGCGCACGGCAAGACGACGACCACGTCGATGATCGCGCTCGCGCTCGAGCGCGCCGGACTCGATCCCACCGCCGTCATCGGCGGGCGGTTGAGCGCGTTCGGCAGCAACGCGCGGCTCGGGCGCGGCGAGCTGATGGTGGCCGAGGCGGACGAGAGCGATCGATCGTTTCTGAAACTGTTTCCGTCAATTGCGGTGATTACCAACATCGACCACGAGCACCTCGAGAACTACGGCAGCTTCGACGACCTGCAGCAGGCGTTCGTCGACTTCGCCAACAAAGTGCCGTTCTACGGCGCCATCGTCGCCTGCCTCGACGACGGGAACCTGGCGAGCGTGCTGCCGCGGATGACGCGGCGGGTCGTGACCTACGGGCTCGACTCGACGGAGGCGGATCTGACGGCAACCGACGTGGAAATGGGACCGCTGAGCGTGACCGCGACGGTGCACCGGCGCGCGCGCGGCTCGTCGGTGCGGCCGTTCGAGGGCGCACTGGTCAAGCCGAGCATGGGCGACGAGCACGCGTCGGACGGGAGCGGCGAGCGCCGCAAGGCGCGCGTGACGCTCGGCACGCTCGCGCTCGCGGTGCCGGGACGGCACAACCTCCTGAATGCGCTGGCGGCGGTGGCGGTCGGCCTCGAGCTCGGCCTGTCGTTCGACCGCGTCGCCGCCGGGTTGAAGGATTTTCGCGGCGCGGAGCGGCGGTTCGAGATCAGAGGCGAGCCGAACGGCATCCTCGTCGTCGACGACTACGGGCACCATCCGACCGAGATCGCCGCGGTGATCGCCGCCGCGCGGACCTTCGGGCGGCGGATCGTTGTCGCGTTTCAGCCGCACCGGTATTCGCGAACCGCGGCGCTGATGGAGGCATTCGGCCCCGCGCTCGGCGGCGCCGATCACGTCGTGCTGACCGACATCTATGCGGCGGGCGAGGACCCGATTCCGGGTGTGACGCTCGAAACACTCGCCGACGCCGTGCGGCGCAGCGCCGCGGTGCCGCTCGATGTCGTCGCGCGCCTCGACGACGTCGTGCCGGCGGTCGTTCGCGTGGCGAAGCCGGGAGACATCGTGATCACGCTGGGTGCGGGGTCGATCGGGTCCGTGCCCGATCGCCTGGTCGAGGCATTGAAGCCATGAGCGCCGTCGCCGCCAGGACGGATCGGCGCTTCCGCCGCGCCCACGTCAAGCCGGGACGCAAACGCCGATGGTATGCGGTGCTGAAGCCGCTGGTCGTCTGGACCGCCTCCATCGCCGCAGTTGGATACGCCGCTTACCGCACTTCGGTCGTCGCCGCCCAGGCGCACGTGCTGCTGGTCGACAACATCGTCGTTCACGGCAACGAGCGGCTGACCGATGGCGAGGTGATGAAGGTTCTGGCCGGGCTGCGTGGCGAGAGCCTGATGTGGACCGATCTCGAGGCCTGGCGTGACCGGCTGATGGGCTCGCCGTGGATCCGCGACGCGGCGCTGCGCCGCTCGCTGCCGTCGACGGTGGAGATCGTCGTCATCGAGCGGACGCCGGTCGGCATCGGCCGCATCGACGGCGAGCTGTATCTCATCGACGAGTCGGGCGTGATCATCGACGAGTACGGCCCGCATTTCGCCGACTTCGATCTGCCGATCGTGGACGGCTTGCCGACGGGCACCGGCGGCGTCGGCTCGGTGACCGACGAGCCGCGCGCCGCGCTGGCGGCGCAGGTGATCGCGGCGGTGAAGGCGAAGCCGCAGATTTCGAACCGCCTGTCGCAGGTGGACGTGAGCGACGTGCACAACGCCGCGGTGATCCTGACGGGGGACAGCGCGCGGATCCAGCTCGGCGAGGATCGGTTCCTCGTCCGGCTGCAGTCGTATCTCGATCTCGCCGCCACCCTGCGCGAGCGGGTGGCCGAGATCGACTCGGTCGATCTGCGGTTCGACGACCGGATTTACGTTCGGCCGCTCGGGAAGAGCAAGCGGGCGAAATAGAAGGGGCAGTCGGCAGTCAGCGAAGGTCGGAAGGTCAGAAGGTCGCGAAGTCGGAAGTTGGAAGCCTGAGGGGAAACGATTGGCGCGAAAAGAACGATATCTGGTCGGGCTCGACGTCGGCACTTCGAAGGTGACGGCGGTCGTCGGCGAGATCATCAGCGGCGAGTCGCTCGACATCGTCGGCATCGGTGTCGCCGAATCGCGCGGCATCCGGCGCGGCGTCGTGGTCAACCTCGAGGCGGCGGTCGACTCGATCAAGAAGGCGGTCGAGGAAGCCGAGCTGATGGCCGGCGTCGAGATCGACTCGGTGCACCTGGCGCTGTCGGGGCCGCACGTCAAGGGGTTCAACAGCCGCGGCGTCATCGCCGTCGCCGGCAAGAACCGCGAGATCACGCGCGAGGACGTGCGCCGCGCGATCGACGCCGCCAAGGCGGTGTCGCTGCCGACCGGCCGCGAGATCCTCCACGTGCTGCCGCAGGACTTCGTCGTCGACGAGCAGGACGGCATCGGCGCGCCGGTGGGGATGACCGGCGCCCGGCTCGAGGTCAACGTGCACATCGTCACCGGCAGCCAGAGCTCGACGCAGAACATCGTCGCCTGCGTGAACCGGGCCGGCGTCAACGTCGCCGAGACGGTGGTCGAGCAGCTGGCCGCGAGCGAGTCGGTGCTGACCGACGACGAGAAAGAGCTGGGTGTCGCGCTGGTCGACATCGGCGGCGGCACCACCGACATCGCCATCTACGAGCGCGGCAGCATCTGGCACACCGCGGTGATCGGCGTCGGCGGCGACCACTTCACCAACGACATCGCGGTCGGCCTGCGGACGCCCGTGCCCGACGCGGAGAAGGTCAAGCGCAAGTGCGGCTGCGCCCTCGCCGCGATGGTCGACGAGGAAGAGACGATGGAGGTCGCGAGCGTCGGCGGGCGGAAGCCGCGCGTGATGGCGCGCCGCATCCTGTCCGAGATCCTGCAGCCTCGCGCCGAGGAGATCTTTCACCTCGTCTGGGACGAGATTCGCCGTGCCGGATACGAGAAGAGCCTCAACTCCGGGATCGTGCTGACCGGCGGTGGCGCGATCCTCGAAGGCATGCCCGAAATCGCCGAGCAGATTTTCGATCTACCGATTCGCCGCGGATGCCCGTCCGGCGTCGGCGGGCTGGCCGATCACGTCAACAGCCCGACGTTCGCAACCGGCGTCGGGCTCGTGCTCTACGGCTACCGCAACGCGGCCGGGGAATCACGCGCCCCGGTCGGCGCCGGCGCACTCGTCCGGGTGGCCGGGCGGCTGCGCGGCTTGTTCAGGGAATTCTTCTAAAGGCGGGCCGGACCCGTCCAACCAGGGGAGCGACGCATGGACGAATACACCAATGATGGGACGCACGACGCGCCACGCCCGAGGCTGCGGCTCGACGACGAGGCCGGTACCAGTGCCCGCATCAAAGTGATTGGGGTCGGCGGCGGCGGCAGCAATGCCGTCAACCGGATGGTGCTCGCCGGTTTCGAGGGCGTCGACTTCGTCGTCGCCAATACCGACATGCAGGCGCTGCGAACCAATGCCGCCCATGTGAAGATCCAGATCGGCGGCAAGCTCACCAAGGGGCTCGGCGCCGGGGCGGACCCGAGCGTCGGCCGCCAGGCGGCGCTCGAAGACACCGACAAGATCATCCAGGCGCTCGACGGCGCCGACATGATCTTCGTCACCACCGGCCTCGGCGGCGGCACCGGCACCGGCGCGGCGCCGATCATCGCCAGCCTGGCGAGCGAGCTCGGCGCGCTGACGGTCGCAGTCGTCACCAAGCCGTTCAAGTTCGAAGGGCGGAAGCGCCAGCAGCAGGCCGAGCGCGGGCTCGAGATGCTGCGCGACTCGGTCGACACGATCATCACCATTCCGAACGAGCGCCTGCTGACGATCATCGATCGCACGACGCCGATGGCCGATGCGTTCGCGACCGCGGACGACGTGCTGCGGCAGGCGATTCAGGGGATCTCGGATCTGATCCTGGTGCCGGGAATGATCAACCTGGACTTCGCCGACGTGAAAACCATCATGGCCGGCATGGGCTTCGCGATGATGGGCACGGGCGTCGCCGAAGGGCCGGAGCGTGCGATGGAGGCGGCGCGGCGCGCGATCTCGAGCCCGCTGCTGGAGGGCGCATCGATCAACGGCGCGCGCGGCGTGATCATCAACGTCACCGGCGGGCCCGACCTCTCGCTGGTCGAGGTCAGCGAAGCGTCGTGCATCGTCCAGGAGGCGGCCGACGAGGATGCGAACATCATCTTCGGCGCGGTCGTCGATCCGGCGCTGAAGGGCAAGGTCAAGATCACGGTGATTGCGACCGGCTTCGGCGCGCCGTCCCTGGCGCGCCCGGCGCCATCGACGGTGCAGACGCCGGTGGACATGACGCCGTATACCGAAGTCGCGCGCGTGCGCGCCGACCCTGCGCCGGCGCCAGCGTTGTCCGGCGGCGGACGGCTGTCGATCGCGCGGCGCCCGCCGCTCGATCTGCCGCTCGCGGCCTCGATGGGCGGATCGGCATCGTCCGGTGGCAGCGGCGGCGGCAGTGTCGCCCCGCCGTACGCGCCCGGCGCCGAAGGCGCCGATGCCGCGGACCCCGCGCTTCACGCGAATACCGGCGACGAGAAACTGTCCGCCGATCCCGACTTCGACCTCAGCTCGGCGTTCGACGTGCCGGCGTTCTTGCGGCGGCAGGAGGGGTAGAGCGGTCGAATGGCCGGCGCCGACGGCGGCGGCCGGCGTCCGCCTCGTATGGCAAACGACGGCGGAAGACCATCGACGTTTATGATTTGAGGAAAGAATGCAGGTGAAGCTAGCTAGTTTGATAAAGAGAAGAGGTGACAAAGGAAACTAGCGGGTACGATGTCACGCTGGCCGATGGCAACGAACCGCCTCGTTTGTATATCGTCGGCCTCGGTGTGAGAGTACCGGATCACACCACTCTGGAAGCGGCCGCGGCGCTCGCCAGGTGCGATCACATCTTCACTATCATGCAGCAGCAACAAGCGTTTGGCTTCCTCGCGAGGCGCAGCGCGTTTCCGTGACCAACCTGATGGAAATGTATGTCGAAGGTGCGCTTCGCACTGACAATTACGATTCTGTCTCGCGTCGAATCTTCGACGCGCTCGAATCGCATCGGACCATCGGTACGTGACTATGGTAATCCAGTGGTCTACGACAGCGTTACTCATAGACTGATTCGACTAGCGACGATGCTGGCGTTTCCGCGCGTATAGTCCCGTCCGTGTCGTCGATCGACACGCTTTGTGCGACCTCCAGGTCGAAATGGCTCCGGGCCTTCAGATCTACGAGGCGTCTTGGATCGTGCGGCGGAAGTAAAACTGAATGTGTCAGCGGCGGTGATTTTGGTCCAGGTGGGAACGTTTGGATCTCTTCGCGCGCACTATAGTCAGAGGCCAACGGCTCGTTCGCTCGAACCACTCAGCGAGTACTGCGAGTCTTCTATCCACCCTCCCACCGGTCTCACTAGTGTGCTCGGGGAGTGCGCAGGGCAGGGCGAGAGTAAGGAGAGTGCCTTGAGTGAACTGTCGAACGTCGGTGACGCGGACTTGCTCGGCGGATCCCTCTACATACCAGCGCTCGCGCCAGCGAGGCCAAAGGCAGAAGTCCTCGACCGCATGGCGCAGTCGTGAAACGTCGTCATGCCGATGACCAAGCAACAATTACTGAGTGTTTACCGTCTATCGATACGACGCTTGCGAACGGTACGGAGCAGTGTGACGCGTCATCACCGCAGTTGGTCGCACTCTTAGGTACTTGACTTCGGTTGAGCTTCTGGGTATGGTTCTGGCGGCATCTCTTTTAAGGCAAGACGAGAGGAGAGGCTTATGGGTAAACAGCGCTCGCGTTTGGCGACTTGGACGAGGGGCTTTGTATACATCATACTCGGCACGAGAGGGTTTATCGCCGTCCCGCCGGGTGGTCCAAGACAACGTTCGCTCCCTGACAGAATCGCCTCCGTCCGCGCGGCTTTGGCTCAGCAGGGCGAACGCGTCACCCTGGCCCGACACCTCAGTTCACCCCACTTTTTACGGGGGACAGCTGTGGGGAAATTTGGGAATAGGAACAATTGGGGGAACTTCTAGAATTGGAACAACTGGGGGAACTGGGGGAACTGGGGCAATTGGGTGAACTACTAAGAAGGCCGACGCTAGCTCATCAATACGTGGGTCCGCTCGCTTCTCGCATTCACCTCCTAGTCGTACAACCAACGCCTTTCTGCAATATACAGTGCGACTACTGCTACTTGCCTGACCGCGATTCGAGAGCGCGCCTTACCCCGCCGTCTTTCGACAAATCCTTCGGCGCGTATTTGACAGTGGCCTCGTTACCGAACTCTAAGCATCGTTTGGCACGCGGGGGAGCCGCTGTCCTTGCCGGTGGACTATTACGCATCGCTGTTCGCCGAAATAGAGGCGTTGGGAGTTCCGCGCGACCGGTTACGCCACTCAGTTCAAACAAACGCTCTGACCGTGAGCGACGATGGTGCGACTTCATCGAGGAGCACGACATCAACGTAGGCGTCAGTATCGACGGTCCGGCATTCATCCACGACTTCATCGCAAGGACCGGCAGGGGCATGGCACACATGCCCATGCGATGAAGGGCATAGACATCCTGCGGCGACGCGGCATAGACTTTCACGTGATTGCGGTCATCACGGCGGACGCGCTAGATCACGCGGATCCCATCTTCGATTTTTTACTCGAGCTTGGCGTGCGACGACTTGGCTTCAACGTCGAGGAGCTCGAAGGCGAGCATCGAAGCTCGTCGCTGATGAGCAGGAGTTACGAAGCGCGCGTGAAGGCGTTCTGGCGTCGTCTATAAGAACGACAGGCTGAAAGCGGAAACCGCATTCGCATCGTGAGTTCGATCGCGCATACCAGAGCATCGTGAAGGTCCGCGCGAATCTCACTGCTGAGATCGCGATGCGCACCAACTCGCAAGTGGCGCCGTTTGGCATCGTCTCTGTCGATTGGCAAGGCAATGTAACGTCTTTCTCGCCTGAGTTACTTGGGATGAAGGATACGGCGTTTGGCGACTTCATCTTCGGAAATATCGCGCACACAGAGCTGTTGAACTTTCAACAGAGCGCGGCATTCCAGCGAATGGCCAGCGAGATTTACGCCGGGAGTGAAACGGTGCGCAGCGAGTGTGAATACTTCGCTACTGCGGCGGGGGCGCTCCGTCAAATAAGTATTCAGAGAATGGTTCCTTCAATTCGACCGAGACAATGTATTGTCGCACCACCATTCAGGTGCCAATCGAGATCGTGCTGTCGGATTTGGAACAGCGTCTCGGGTTGTGATTAAGTGCGACGCGGTTTATCCGCCGCGATTCATCAGCGAAATCCCTCGCAAACGTCGCGCTTCGTGAGTTGTTGCAGACGCGCGCGTGCAATTGGGAGGTTAGTGACAGAGCATCTTCACATGCTCGTCGAACGTGAGGAGGTGCGATACTCGAGCAAACGATGATCGCACAACAGGGTTGTTGAACACAACGGACGCGACTATCTTCTCCTCGCCGACGAAAGCCAACGACTGGATGTTTCCGTTCTCTTGCAGCGTGAATTCCTTCGTGAGCGGACCTCTGTTCGTAGAAAAGAAGACCGCTTCTCCGACCCCCAACAGCGGCGAAGCGGCTACCGCGAGGACTGAACACGAAGTATCGACCAGGGCCGGACAGTTGAGCGACCTGGTCAGACGGTCCATTGGGCGGGAACTCCCTCTCAGACGGTCCATTGATCGGGAACTACAAGTTGTCACCGTTAACGCGCGCGAGGTTGACGCTACGTTGTCGAAAGCCGCTGCCAGCATCGTCGCGTCTGGCGAAAAGGCCAGCGCGTGGGCGACGAGGCAGTCGTTATAGGATAGACAGAACTACGGGTTCAGTTGCGAGAGGACTAGAAGGTAATTGCGCCGCTGTTTTTTGTCCGATACGCAAACCGCGAGTGCGCCGGCATTTGTGAGCGCCAACGACGCCACTTGTTAGCAGATCTGAAGTTTGAGACGCGGCTTTTGCTCATGCTAGACATAGTTAGAACTCTTGTACAACTGGAAAAGGCGCACCTCCCACTCTAGAGCTTATGGCAGCGAGTAGGGCGAGATAGAGCAATGCGATAACGAGCCATATCAAATAAGGGCTCACACCAAACACAGGAGCGCTGCAGGGCAGGAAGTAGCGCTGGAAGTGACTTACTTACTGCCAGCGTGAGCTGTACTGCTCTCGCAGAGCGAGGTGCACTCCGAACGTATCAGGGTAGTGGGCGTACATCCAAGACAAAGTTAGACGTTCGGATAGACATTTACGGAAAGGACGACACCGTGTGTGGGAAGCTTTGTTTGTCACAGCCTGAGAAAACCGTCGCAGGCTGTCGCTCAGAACTTGTCTCCCAACACTGCAGATGCTTAAAGCAAGCAGTTCTAGTGGTAGCTAGGCTTGTCTACTGAGGACATCGAGTTATTGCGAGGGATCACCATGCGAACTCCGGCGTTTTGGCTGACGGACACTATGCCTTCTTCTTTTGTAGACGCGGCGAATAAGGTGGAGCGTCATGCGAGACGCGCATCCTCTGAATTTGGAAGAAGGTGTGAAATACGTGTGTGCTGTTTACGCTCACAGCTATAAGTTGAGAAGGGAGAAGACCATGTGGCGAGGAGATCGCATCGAGCTAGTCGCACGACACGCATCGAATAGTGGCGTCTTGCTCTTCGACTGGCACTTGAAAACGCACACCGAGTTGGGCGAGTACTTGGGGTACAGACGCGGTTGGGTCTACCGCAAGGACGTATGCGGATCCGGCGACTGTAAACGCGGCAAGGAGCTGACTTGCACCGGAGCCTGAAAGATAGAGGGCAGTGACGCCGCCGTACACGAAGGCTGTAACGCGAAGTTCAGCTGTCGGCGTATACAACTAGATCTGCCATCCAAGGGTAACAACGACAATTGCACTTCCGTCCTGTGCGACCACACCAGCGTTGTAGCGGATTGGCACCAGAAGGCCGTTGCTGATTGGCGTCGACTTACGGCGTTCTAAGTAGACCAATCTAATTATCCCGTCTGAAAGAGATACAAGGAGGAAACGACCGGTACTATCAAAGACGGCAAAATCACGACTTGCGCGCTTGTCCAAGAACGTGATCTTCTCATCTAGACTTTAGACACGAACGAAGTGCAGAGTGAGATCATTAGTGAGGAAGAAGAAATTAGTCGTATAGGAGATGAAGGAAAGAGAGAAGGGGTAGCTGGACAAGCCGTCACGCTAGGTGATCAATAGACCTTGGTACGCATCGAACATCTGGATAGAGTAAGGCCCTCTGAACGTCGGACCTGAGTAGACAACAGCGGCAAGCAGCTGTCGTCCATTCCGGCTGAAGCGAACTACGTTACACTGGATATCTGGTCGCGTGCAAGGATTCGGTGGATTCTCGAATGCTAACATGCGTACTGCTAGCCGTCGGCAATGGCGAGGATTACAAGATCAGAGGAGAGTGCTACAGAACAGGCTGTTATAGTCTCTGATGTCTGAGAGGGAACCTCTGTCAACTGGCAGCGCAGACTACCAAAATACTACCAAAACTGAAGCGGGATGCGCTGCGTAACATTGAATAGGTTCTACGGCATCAATTGCATTGAGCGAAGGATAGATGCCAACATGTGGAGCCTACTCGCTGGTCTCAGAACGCATGAGCCAGTTAGCGCTAAGGGCTGCGGCAATGCGTGACTCGGCCGCAGCACGTGGCTCGGTCGCGGTTCGCATGAGCTTCAAATTCACGGGCGCTTGAAATGGAGAAGTAGAGCGCTCACAAATAGAAGAAAACCAAACAGAACACGATGGTAGTCGAGAAACGGCCTAATGATGCGGCGGCGACAACGCTTGCGTGCTTCATCTGGGCGCGTCTCAGGTCTTCAAGCTCCTCTTGGTGCTTGCGTCGAACCTCCGCTTCGCGTTTCTCGCGTTTGAGCTGGTGTACCTAGGACTAAGAACGAAGTAACAGAGTGCCTCGTCATAAACACGCCATATCGGTCCGCTCAGGTCGCATGCTAATAGACAGCCTCCGTGAATGACAGAAAAGCGGTTACTTCGCGCTCACGGAGGACGGTATGGTGATCGCTAGCTCGCGCCTCGTTCAGAAGCCGCCGGTACACATCAGCCGATAGGCTTCGTCTCTCACGCACGTTTGCAGCGTCTTCCACTTGCGGATGAGGCTTTAGTGGGTGATGTCGATGATCGACTCTGGCTTGAGAGCAACGGGAGGGCTGGGACGCAGAAACGCTAGTCCGGCCGCGCGGAAAGCCTCGACCACCTCCCGTCCTTCTTCGCAGTGCATTGGTTTGCAGGCAGATCGTTTACAGTGTGGCGGGGTCTCGCACGCTGTCCTTCTCGGATTCGCGCAGTCCCTCAGAGCTGCTCTGGTGATCCGCTTGAATAGCCGTTTTGTGACTTGCTCTCGTCGGCGACGCGCGTCCTCGGTTGGCGCCGGTGACGAACTACTGAAGAACACTCTCCGCGTGCTGATGCAGCGCGTCGGTGGCGCTGATGCTTCTATACAGCGTCAGATCGATCTTTCTGTCTGAGGCATCTCAGCACCGCATCAACGCGTGTTGCAAAACCGGCAACTGGTCCTGGTCGTTGGCCGAGTTACGCAACTTCGAACGAGCTAGAAGTCGATCTCGCGTCCGTTGGTAGAGATGACGTTAGGGTAGATTGACGATGGCTTGATAGCGGCGTTCGAATGCATCTCTAGCTGTTCACGATTAGTGCGGCGTCAAATACAGGCGCGTTAGCTGCTCGCTAAGCTGTGTACGGGCACAGTCTCGAGGTATCGGAGCGCATCGTAATGACTACCGATCTTCGGAAAAGCATCTCAACGATGTCTCTTAGGGCGCATCGCAGATGTTGTTAGTGTTGATGCACGCGCATCAGTAGTTGTCGATGAACTCTGCGGCGTCGACTGAGTTCGTTGCTGTAACGAATAGCTCTCAAATGGTCGATCACCAGCAGCACGCGAACGGTCGGTAGCGGGGCTGCGCGACAGCTTGGCTAGACGAGCTCTGCTGAACGCGGCACTCGTTCGCACGACTCGATCTCTCCAAATCGACGCGATGTCTGCGGCGAACGCTAACAGCGGAAACGAGCGCCGCAGCGAGGCGCTCTAGCGGGGTGTTCAGGTGTCGTGATGGAGATCACCACTCTGAGCTAGAGTTTAAGGCGGTCAGCGCGCAACTCGGGGATGACCGGCGCGCACTAGGGAAGATTACCACTCCAGATAGACCACGACGCGACGAACTAGTCGCCGCGAGGCGGTGAAGAACTTCCGCCGAATGGGTTCGGCGACCGCAGAAGAACGAACGGTTTCTCCGAACGGCCGCAGACCAGTACGACGATCTCTGCCCCGTCTATGCATCTGCAGTATCGGAGCTCATGACTGTAGCGGAACAGACGAAAACACGAGCTCGATTGCCCGCTCGAAGTCTCTAAGCGCCGAGAGGTCAAAGCGATCCCACTGGCGGAGCTCTCCACACGGCCATTTAAACTTCTCTTTGAACTCCTCTTTTTCCTCTGCGTAGTAGAGCGCTGAGACACCTGGCGGCTACATCTAGACACCTAGCTGGCGAGCGCTAATTAGGTAGTCGTAGTTGAGAAGACACCAAGCTCTACTGCGCTTACCACAGTAAACTAAAAAGAAATCGTTCTCTTTAAATAGCCTCTGGTATGAGACCGGAACAGTTCGTTGCTCGATATACAGGTATGGGACCCACACTGGCCAACGTTTCTTCGTTGAGAAGTGTGTGCGAATCTCGTCGGCCACGTCTTTGTCACCGCTCTCACAGATCAGGCAAATCACGGGGACTTCGTCTTGGCCTGCCGGAGGCGGAGGAGGGGCGGGAGGCATGGAAAGGTTCTTTAACAGGGCATCGCTAAAAGGGCTGCGCTCTTGTGTGCTCTAGAGTTTCGACGAAACCCCTGTACGGTTCGCGAAGATCATCGATGCGTAGGTCGGGTCCGGTACAGAAGAAGTTCCGCGGTCCATTCTGAATTGACGCGACGGTTTCGCACTGTAACTGGATGACGCCTCTCCTACCGCTCTCTCCAGCAGGGGAGGGCCAGAGGTCTCATCGAGAAAGTGGATCGCAGCAACGCAGCCTGAAGCCGCCGCCTCCACATACTACACGAACTCGTTGACCTCACTTCGAGGGTTATAACCGGGTCGGCAATGTCGTAGCTTCGACATCAGCTCCTTCCGGACGGACTCCTTCCACGTTTTCATCGCTCGGAGAAGGCCACGCCGAGGAACACTCGCCGACCGTTACCGGACGAAGCGTCATTGAGCGGTTCCGCATCGAGCTGCTGAAGGAGTTTCACCAGTTCGTCGGCTATGGCCAGGGCGACCCTTTCAAACTCCTTCTCCGACAACCCGTTCCGGAGATGATGTTTGATTGGAACTGCGTCTGCTCAGAAGTTAGCCGACGCCGAAAGGAATCTCCGAGCTGAAATGTAATCGGCACGATTGGAATGCGGTTGTGCAAGCGGCTTTTGCATTTCTCCAAAAATTCACGCCACTCTAGTTGACCCCAGGCCGAGTCGATCCCAACTGGGGATAAAATGGGCATGAACACACGGGCGCGACGCGCCCGCTCAACGAGCTCGTCCTCCCAGCGCTGACCCGAAACCATCTTGGTATCCAGAAAGATCTCCAGCTTGCGACTAGTGCCGTACTTATGCACCATCACTACATTGAGGAATTTTTCCAATCGCGTGACGATGCCGTACTCGCTTCCCGGTGGCGCCTGGTCATCAGGGTGCGCGTAGCTGATGAAGATGTCCGTTACCTCAGCCATGGGCGGATTATACGGAGAATTGTTCAAATGTAAATGCGCTTCAAGTGCCCCTGTGCAAACCGGGAAGTACCGGTCAGGGCGAATTTCCGGCTCTGCTTTTGACTAATTGGACGGCACCCTTTGGGGCGCTGTTCCCGCTGCACACCCTGTCGCTACCGGCTTATGGCAAGGCCGCATGGCGGTTGAATACACCGGGACGGGGGGCAGTGCAGGTCGGCGCGCTCTCGACCAAGCAGAGGAGCCGCTCAGGCACTCAAATTCGTTGGGAAAAATCGCTGAACAGCTTTTGAGGGGTCTAGACGATAAGGGCAGTGTAAGTGTCAGAAGTGGACTCAGGCAAAGACCCTTCTTGGAGGATGTCCATTAGGTTCAGGAATCGACTTTGTGCGCATGGACGATTGTGCGGATCGACTGACGGGAAGCATTCTCACCGCCCAGGCGGCATTCCCAGCACCCTAAGAGACGCGAGGCCGCGCGTTACCGCCTAACGATCGGGCGGCTGGCCTAAAGACGGCCCGGCATCAGGGATCGCGGTGGTAAACTAAGTAGATCCACGGGATACGGGATCGTCTCCTGTGGAGCGTCAGCCGGCGTATCGCACAGCCGCGCTCGGTTACCGCATCACCGCATGAAGTCCTGGGAACAACGGGAACGCGCACAGCACACCCTCGCGAAAGAAGTCGGTTACGTCAAGAAGCCGCATGGCGGACGCCTGCGCGTCGCGCTGGCTTTCCCGAACACCTACTGGGTCGGGATGTCGAACCTCGGCTTTCAGACCATCTATCGCCTCTTCAACGACGAGCCGGACATCGTCTGCGAGCGGTTCTTCCTGCCGCCGAAGCAGGAGCTGGCGGAGCTGTCTGCCGCCAGGGCGCCGCTCCTGACGCTCGAATCACAGACGCCGGTCGGCGAGTTCGACATCATCGCGTTCTCCGTGTCGTTCGAGTGGGACTACGTCAACGTCCTCACGCTGCTGCGCCTGGCCGGCGTGCCCGCCTACGCGGCCGAGCGCTCGCCCCGTCATCCGCTGGTCGTCGTCGGCGGCGCGGTCACCTTCGTCAACCCTGAGCCGCTGGCGCCGTTCGCCGACGTGATCGCGGCCGGCGAAGGCGAGGTGCTCGTGCCCGGGCTGCGGCGTGCCGTGTCGGCCGCCACCGATCGCGCCGATCTGCTGCGCCTGCTCGCGACCGAGCGCGGCTACTACATCCCCTCGCTCTACGAGCCGCACTACGGCGATGACGGCGCGCTGGCCGGGTACACGTTGCGCGCCGGCGCGGAAGCGCCGCTGCCGGTGCGGAAAGCGGCGCTGAAGGTGACCGACGCGGTCGATCCGCCGGCCACCGGCATCTTCACGCCCGACACCGAGTTCGGATCCCGGTTCCTCATCGAGGTCGTGCGCGGCTGCGCCAACCTGTGCCGCTTCTGCTGGGCGGGCTACAACTACCTGCCCGTCCGATCGTTTCCCGCCGACCGCATCCTGCAACTCGCGCGCGAGGCGCGCACGCACTCGAGCCGCGTCGGCCTGGTCTCGATCGCGCTCTGCGATCACCCGGAGATCGAGCGCATCCTCGCGAATCTCCTCGAGATGGGCTACGCGATCAGCCCGGCGTCGCTGCGGCTCGACGACCTCACCGAGTCGATCGTCCGCGTGCTGCACGAGAGCGGCGAGCGCACGATCACGATCGCGCCCGAGACCGGCTCCGATCGGCTCCGCCGCGTCATCAACAAGACGGTGACCAACGACGAGATCCTCGACCGCGCCGATCTCATCTTCGCCAACGGGATCGAGAACCTGAAGCTGTACTACATGCTCGGCCTCCCCACCGAAACAGACGAAGACCTGGTGGCGATTCGCGATCTGACGCTGCAGATGCGCGACCGCATGCTGAAGTACGCGCGCCCGAAGGGGCAGCTCGGGCGGATCATCGCCAGCGTCAACCCGCTGATTCCGAAGCCGGGCACCGCCTTTCAATGGCTGCCGATGGAAGATCCGGCGACCGTCGAGCGCAAGATCAAGCGGCTGCGGCAGCTCACTCTCCGGCATCGACAACGTGTTCTTCAACATCAAGTCGGAGCGCCACTCGTACTACCAGGCGCTGCTGTCGCTCGGCGACCGCCGCGTCGCGCCGGCGATTGCCGCCGCCGAGCGAAACGGGCAGAACTGGCGCGCGGCCGTCAACGAAGCCGGGATCGACGGCGACTTCTACATCTTCCGCGACCGCTCGCGCGACCCGATGCTGCCGTGGGACATCATCGACGGCGGCATGAAGCGCAGCTTCTTCGAGAGCGAGATGGAGAAGAGCCTGCGCGCGGAGTGGACGCTGCCGCCCAAGCGCGCGCAGGAGAACGCGCGGCTGCTCCCGGTCATCCAGTAGTGTCCGCCTTCAGCGGACCCGTCACGGTCCGCTAAAGCCGGACACTACGAACGTTTCACCTTCCGGCTGAAGCCGGAACGACGATCGAACACGTTCACCCGGTCGTAACCGCGGACTGCTCCTCGAAATCCTGGAACGCGTTCAGAATCAGCTCGCGCAGCTTGTCCTGCGCCTTCGTGTCGCCCATCGGGCGGAGCAGCGCGAAGGTGCGCCGCTCGCCATTGACGGCGTACTGGCGCGCGGGGAAGGTGACGTTGCGCCCGCCGCCGGTGCGGCGCTCCCAGATCGAGAACCCAATCAGCTTGAGCCCCTCGAGCGGCCCGTCGTTGAAATGCAGCTCGGCGTCCGCCAGCTTGCCCGGCGGGTTTCCTCGGTCGTTCGGCGTGATGATCACAGTCATGGCGGGCACTCCTTCCCAGTGAGCCGCTCGCATTCGAGCGGCTGCGTCTTTTCCGCAACGGACGCGATCCGGGAGATCAAGCGAAGTGCCGCTGGCAGAACGACGGGGGCGTGTGCGGAAGTTCTGGTCGAAAGAGGACTTAAGGAAGGGGCGATCGACGCGTCGGTACGATGGCGCTGGGAGGGCGGTCAAAGCGACAACGCTGGTTGCCGGCGGGCGATCACGAAGTCCGGCTAAAGCCGGACCCTACTCGTCGCCCATGATCAGCACCTGTGCGAGCGCGAGCTTGTCGGAGTGAGTGATCGTCAAGAGCGACGAACGGCCGCCCATCGCCTGAAACCGGCGCGCGGCGCCGCCGTGAAACTGCAGTTGCGGCGGCCCGCCACGCCGGATCACCTCGACGTCGCGCCACAGCACGCCCTGCGAGTGGCCGGTGCCGAGCGCCTTCATCGCCGCCTCCTTGGATGCGAAGCGCCCGGCGAGGTGAATCGCCGGCTCGCGCCGCCGGGTGCAGTAGGCGACCTCGCCGTCGGTGAAGATGCGGCGCAGGAAGCGGTCGCCGTAGCGCTCGAGCGTGTCGGCGATGCGTTCGATGTCGGTGGCGTCGAGGCCGAGGCCGATGATATTTGGCATGATGATCGGGATGCTTCCCAAGCCTAACGACGGCTTCGCCTGGCTGCAACTGGACGAGGGGCCGGCCCTGGTCTCCCGTGCGCTCGAGCCGCTGGCGGCGCACCTCTTCACTACGCGGCCGTGGCCGCTCGGCAGCGCCGACGGCAATCGCGACGCCGCCTGGGCCGACGTCGCGCGGGCGCTCGGCGCGGACGCCGCGCACCTCGAACGCGCCCACCAGGTCCACGGCGCGTCGGTCATCGTCCGCCGCGCCGGCGATCCGCCGCGGGGCAACGCGCCGCTGGTGCACGCCGACATCCTCGTCTCCGACGATCCGGCCACCGTCCTGTCGATTCAAACCGCCGACTGCGTGCCGCTGCTCATCGCCGATCGGCGCACCGGCGCGGTCGCGGCGGCGCACGCCGGCTGGCGCGGCCTCGCGGCGCGCGTGCCTGCGGTTGCGGTGCAGGCGCTCGGCAAGGAGTTCGGCAGCCGGCCGGAGGATCTGGTTGCAGCGATCGGCCCGTCGATCAGCGGCCCGCGCTATGAAGTCGGCGCCGAGGTGCGCGCGGCAATTCGAGCAGAACAGGTTTTCAGCGGCTGAGCGCGATCGCTGGTTCGCTTCCGCAGCAAGGCCGGACCACTATTACTTCGATGGCTGGGCGTCTGCGCGGGATCAGCTCAGTGCGGCAGGGCTCAGCGAGGACCAGATCCATCTCGCCGGCCTGTGCACGGCCAGCTTCCCGGATCTGTTGTGCTCGTATCGACGCGACGGCAAGGCGGCCGGCCGCATCGCGGCGGCAATCAGGGCTTCGCCGCGCCGTCCATAGCCGCGTTCGCGAGCCGATCGGCGTGAGCGTTCTTCGCGCGCCCGACGTGCTCGAAGCGCACGTCGCCGAGCTGGTGCACGAGCAGCCGCGCTTTGGCGTGCAGCGGCTGGAGGCCGGCGTTCTTCACCTTGTAGTTGCCGAGCATCTGCTGCACGAGCAGCAGCGAATCGGAGCGCACGAGCAGCTGGCGCTGGCCGCTGCGGGCCGCCCACTCGAGCGCCGCGATCAGCCCCGAATACTCGGCGACGTTGTTGGTGGCGACGCCGATCGACTGGGCGAATTCCTCGACCAGCTCGCCGTCCGGCCGCTCGATGCGGACGCCGTAGCCGGCGGGCCCGGGGTTTCCGCGCGCGCCGCCGTCGATGTAGGCGACGATCGGTCCGGGAGAAGAGGCGGCGTCGAATGGCAGCCCCGGGTGCGCGGCGTCGCCCGCGGGTCGCCCTGCGTGCTGAGGCGTCGAAGGGCCTGCCCTGAGCCGCGTCGAAGGGTCACGACGGCTGCGGCGAGGCGTCGGACGCTGCCGCCGTGGCGGGGGCCGCCGCAAAATAGAGGACGCGGTTGCAGCTGTCGCATTGCGTGATCGCGTCGTTGCGCCGCACGGTGTTGAACACCTGCGGCCGCAGCCGGACGTGGCAGATCGTGCAGATGCCGTCTCTCGCCTCGGCGACGGCGACGCCGTTCCGCTTCCTTGCGACCTGCTCGAAGATCAGCAGCGCCGTTTTGTCGAGCGCGGCCACGATCTGAGCCCGCTCGCCGACGATGCGATCGACCGAGGCCTGCAGCTCGGTATGCTGCGCGGTCATCGCCTTGCGATCGGCTTCGGCCGCCTTCTGCTCGCCTGCGAGATCGGTTTCCGCTTTCTTCAGCGCCGTCGTCAGCTCGTCGGCCTCGAGCATGCGCTCGAGTACCTTGTCCTCGAGCGTCTTGATCTCGCCCTGCGCGTAGCCGATTTCCTTCTGCACGGCGTGATACTCGACGTTGGTCTTCACGGCCATGGCCGTCTCGCGGAACTTCGAGAGGCGGCTCTGATGCATGGCGACGTCTTTCTCGATCTCGCGCCGCGCCGCCTGATTTGCGGCGACCGCGTCTTTGGCCGCGGCGACGCGCTGGCGCGCGGCCTCGAGGCGCGCGTCGAGCGTCCTGGCGTGCTCCGGTTCGTCGGCGAGCTTGCGGCGCGCGGCTTCCGCCGTCGAGTCGAGGCGCTGGAGGGCGATGAGGCGTTCGAGATCCGGGTGCATCAGTTCTATTTCAGGCCAAAAAAAAGGCCCCGCCGGGGCGGAGCCTGCATTCTACACGGTTAAGTTTTCCAACCTCGTGTGAGGTGTTGCGCCTTGGAGCGGGATGGCGCGCCGCAACTGACGCAAGATCTCAGAGGCGAGAAGCTTGCGAAGCGCAGTTCGTTCCGCTCGCTCGCCCGCCTCCGCTGCTTCGCAGCCGGCGGTTGCTGTCCACCGGCGCGGCTTGGCGGCAGATTGAACATCAGTATCGTGGACATCTTTGGGTGAGCTTGCCAGCCGAAAAATTGCGGTCGGCCTTCGCGGCTACGCCGCTTCGGCGCGACACCTTCGCGGTGGGCTTGCCGCGCCGAAGCTCTCGCGCAAGCGAGAGCGAAGGTGGGCCCACCAGGATTCGAACCTGGAACGGGCCGGTTATGAGCCGGCGGCTCTAACCGTTGAGCTATGGGCCCGCTGGGAAGTATGACCGAAGAAGTCAGAAGTCGAAAGCCCGAAGCCTGGACGCGACCAGTCCTCAAGAAGTCCGCCCCTCGAGGAACGCACGCAGCTTGCGGCTCCGCGACGGATGCCGCAGCTTGCGCAGCGCCTTGGCTTCGATCTGCCGGATGCGCTCGCGCGTCACCGCGAAACTCTGTCCGACTTCCTCGAGCGTGTGCTCGCTGCCGTCGCCGACGCCGAAGCGCATCTTGATCACCTTCTCCTCGCGCGGCGTCAGCGTCTTCAGCACCGATTCGGTCTGCTCCTTCAGATTGAGGTTGATCACCGCCTCGGCCGGCGACACGACCTGGCGATCCTCGATGAAGTCGCCAAGATGTGAATCTTCCTCCTCGCCGATCGGCGTCTCGAGCGAGATCGGCTCCTGCGCGATCTTCAGCACCTTGCGGACCTTCGACACCGGGATGTCCATCCGCTTGGCGATCTCTTCCGAGGTCGGCTCGCGCCCGAGCTCCTGCACCAGCGCGCGCGAGGTGCGAATCAGCTTGTTGATCGTCTCGATCATGTGGACCGGGATGCGGATCGTCCGCGCCTGGTCGGCAATCGCGCGGGTGATTGCCTGGCGGATCCACCACGTCGCGTAGGTCGAGAACTTGTAGCCGCGGCGATACTCGAACTTGTCGACCGCCTTCATCAGGCCGATGTTGCCTTCCTGAATCAGGTCGAGGAACTGCAGCCCGCGGTTGGTGTACTTCTTCGCGATCGAGACGACGAGGCGGAGGTTGGCTTCGACCAGCTCCTTCTTCGCCTGCTCGGCCTGGTACTCGCCGCGCAGGATGACGTCGAGCGTCTGCTTCAACTCGTCCGGCGACTGCTCGAGGCTGTCGGTCAGCGACTTGATCTTGAGCTTCAGATCCTTGATCTGCCGCAGGATGTTCTTCTTGTCGTCTTCCTTGAGCTTGAACTTCTTGTTCTTGGGATTGAGCTGACGGTCGTAGGCGTCGACCTCGCGCTGCACCGCCTTGACGCTCTCGACCGCGTCCTTCATCGCCTCGATCAGGCGCCGCTTCACCGCCTCGGTGAACTCGATCTTGCGGATGTACTGCGACAGCTCGACCTGCGCCCGCATCGTCTGCCACTTGCACTTGCGGTACTTCTTCTTGTCGCGGCTGGTCGCGCCCTTCGGCGTCTCGGCGAGCTTCTCGTCGAGCTTTTCGTAGACCGCGCGCGACTTGCGGACGTTGTCGATCTGCTTCTGCACCTGCTTCGAGCGCTCGACGATGCGCTCGTCGGTGATCTCTTCGTCGTTGAAGATCACCAGCTCGCGGATGGTGCGCTCGCCGGCGTGGAGCTGATCGCCGAGCTCGATCACCTTCTTGGCGATGATCGGCGTGCGGGAGATCGACTTGATCACGGCGAGCTTGCCGCGCTCGATCCGGCGCGCAATCTCGACTTCGCCTTCGCGCGTCAGCAGCGGCACCGTGCCCATCTCGCGCAGGTACATGCGGACGGGATCGTTGGTCTTGTCCAACGCACCGGGCGTCAGATCGAGCTCGAGCTCCTCGGCCCCTTCCGATGTCCGATCGATCGGCTTGACGTCGTCGCGCAGGTACTTCTGGTCGGAGTCGATGACCTCGATGCCGGCGCTGCCGAACGTGTTGAACAGATCGTCGAGCTCGTCGGAAGACGTAATCTCGGACGGCAGGAGCTCGTTCACTTCGTCGTAGAGGAGGTAGCCCTTCTCCTTGCCGATGTTTATGAGCTGCCGGACCTCGTCGTACTTCTCCTCGATCGAGAGGTGCTGCCCTCCGGCTACGTCAGTTCCTCGATGCGGTGCAGTAGGTTTTTTTTCCGCTGCCATAAGGTGTCTATCTCTTGTCCGTATTTAGTGGCGCCAAGTTGCTGTAACCGGTCAATTTCGCGTTGAATCGCCGCCCGTTCCCGTTCCCATCTGAGCCGTTTGATCGCGCGGACGCAGCCCGCAGGCGGGGCTGTTGAGATAGGAGTGGCGGCGATGCTTGTGACGAGCTGGGCGTTCACCGTACTTAGACGCTGCAAAAGGGTTGATGGTAAGAGGTCGGACGGCTCTTTTTGCAGGCTTCGCGCCATTTCCAGAATGTCCCGCCCTGCAAGTTCCTCGAGGTCCTCCGAGTCGAGCTCGGACAGGGCCTCGAGCGCCTCCTCTGTATTGTGGATCAAACTCCAGATCAAGGCCCGTTCTGATGCCTTCAGCTGGCCGGTCGCCGGCACCTCCCGATCGGTCACGGCGGTCTTCTTCTGGACCGCCGCCTTGCGAATCTCGGCCCTGACGACGTCCTCGGTGATCCGGGCTTTGTGGGCAATCCGATCCCCAAACTGGTCGCGGGCGGTAGCCTCCGGGATCCGGGCCGCGACGGCGAGCATCTTTCCGAGGAACTGCCGGCGCCCCTCGTCCTGCCGGAAATCGACCCCTTCAGCTGCCTGATCGAGCAGATATTCAAGATATGGGCGTGATGTGCGCAGTTTTGCACGGTAAGCGTCGCCGCCGTGCCGGCGGATGAACGTATCAGGATCGTCGCCCTTGTCGAGGACGACCACATTGACCTCGAACCCTTCGGCGACGAGCAGCTCACAGGATCGGGCGGCTGCCCCAAGGCCCGCGGCATCGGGATCGAAGCTCAGCACGACCTTGGACGTGAACCGGCGGAGCAGCTGCACCTGCTGCTGCGTCAGCGCGGTGCCGCACGAGGCGACGGCGGGCGCGGCCTCGGACTGAAAAAGCTGTGCAAAGTCGAAGTAGCCCTCGACCAGGACGGCGAACCCGGCCTTGCGAATCTGCGCCTTCGTCAGGTTGAGGCCGTAGAGCGTCCGGCTCTTGGTGTAGATCGGCGTTTCGGGCGAGTTGACGTACTTCGCGCCGCCCTGGTTCGCCTCCATCTGCCTGCCGCCAAACGCAATCACCGATCCGGCGTCGCGGCAGATCGGCACCATCAGGCGGTTCCGGAACCGATCGATCGTCTCGCCGCTCTCGAGCTGTACCAGCAGCCCGCTCTGCACCAGGAGCGGCAGCGAAAACCCCTGCGACAGCAGCCGCGACTTGAGCCCCTCGCGGGCAGGCGGCGCGTAGCCGAGGCCGAGCTGCTCGATCGTCTCTGCCGTGATGCCGCGCTCGGTCAGCTGTCCGCGCGCGCGCCCGCCCGCGGGCGCGGCCAGGCCGTCGCGGAAGTACTGCGCCGCGATCTCGTGCACCTTCAGCAGCGATTCCCTGAGCGCCGCGTCGCGGCGCGCATCGTCAGACGTGTTCTCGGTTTCCGGCAGCGACAGCCCGACTTTCTGCGCGAGCATCCGCACCGCTTCCTGGAAGCCGACCTTCTCCTGGAGCTCGACGAACTTGATGACGTCGCCGCCGACGCCGCAACCGAAGCAGTGGAAGAACCCCTTGTCGGGATGAACGTGGAACGACGGTGTCTTTTCGGAGTGGAACGGGCAGTTCCCCTTATAAGACGTGCCGGCCCGCTTCAAGGGTACGTGCTCCTGCACGATCTGCAGGATGTTCGCCTGCGTGCGGAGGTCGTCGATGAATTGCTGCGGGAACAGGCCCATAACCTCGTGCTGTACGTAGGGCACGGCTTCAGCCGTGCCTCGAGGCATCCCTGAAGGGACGCCCTACTCTTTTAACTCCACCACTGTCACTCCTCCGCCTCCCTGCTCGGGAGGCGCGGTTGCGAATCGTGCGACCAACGGGTGCTGCTGCAGGAATCCTGTCAGCGCACGCTTCAGCTGACCGGTGCCGTAGCCGTGGATCAGGCGGATGACGCGTTGATCGGTCAAGAGCGACTCGTCGAGAAACCGCTCCGCCCTCGTGATCGCTTCGTCCACCGAGCAGCCGATCACATTCAGGTCCGATGCCGCGGTTTCGCGCGGCTGCAGTTCGACGTTCACCCGTACGCGCGCCGGCGGCGGGGTGGTCTGGGCCGCGGCGGATGAGATGACGCGCAGGTCGCGGACGCTCGCGCGCATCCGCTTGCCGCGCACGTCGAGGTCCGCCGTGCCGTCGTGCACCGAGGTGACCAGCGCCTCGAGGCCGAGCCCGCCGACAATCACGCGGTCGCCGACGCCGACCGCACCGCCCATTGCGGATTGCGGATTGCGGATTGCGGATTGATTGACGGATGGCGGATTGGCGATTGCGGATGCGTCGCCTCCGTTTCCTCGCCGCCGAGCAGGCGGCTGGCGACGGCGTCAACTGCCGCCCGGGCGTCACCGCGTGCGGCGCCGGTTTCGCCGGTCGACACCGCCTGGCGCCCCGCCTCCTGGGCGATCGCGTTCGTCTTCACCTTCAGATCCGCGATCACCTGATCGATCTCGCGCCGCGCGTTGCGGACTTCCTTTTCGAGCTCTTCGCTCAAGCGGCGGCGCGCCGCTTCCTCGCGCTGGCGCAGCGCCTCTTCGCGCTGGCGCATGCGCGCGTCAGCGTCGCGCAGCGTCTCGCGCTCTTTCGACGCCAGCCGGCGGTCGTGTTCGAGCGCGCGCATGTCGTGGTCGATCTTGGCGAGGTGCTCGGCGAGCTGCGCTTCCCGCGCCGAGAGGTTCTCGCGCGCGGCGGCGACAACCGATGGATTCAGGCCGAGTCGTCCCGCGATCTCGAGCGCCAGGCTGCGCCCCGGGCTGCCGTAGAGCAGCTGGTAGGTCGGCGCGAAGGTCTCCGTGTCGAAGCCGAACGCCGCGCTGGCGACGCCTTCGGTGGTCGACGCGTAGGTCTTGAGCGCGTCGTAGTGGCTCGTCGCAATCAACGTCGCGCCGCGCTTCCGGAAGTGATCGACGATCGCCACGCCGAGCGCGCCGCCCTCGATCGGATCGGTGCCGGAGCCGACCTCGTCGAGCAGCACCAGCGCCGGCGTCGCCAGCCCGCGGTCCATCGACGCGATGTTCGTGATGTGCGCGGAAAAAGTGCTCAGGCTCGCTTCGATCGACTGCTCGTCGCCGATGTCGGCAAAGAGCGATCGGAACACGGGCAGCCGCGAGCCTTCCGCGGCGGGAATGCGCAGCCCGGCCTGCGCCATCACCGCGAGCAGCCCCGCGGTCTTGAGCGCGACGGTCTTGCCGCCGGTGTTCGGCCCGGTGACGAGCAGGATCGTCGCCGGCGGGATCACCTTGATCGTCACCGGCACCGGGCTCTTGAGCAGCGGGTGCCGCGCCGCCTGCAGCTCGAACGCGCCGTCGGTCGAGAGCACCGGCTCGATGCCGTCGATCGAGTTCGAGAAGCGCGCCCGCGCCTGCAGCACGTCGAGCTCGGTCGCCGCCTCGATCGTCCGCTGCATGTCGCCGGCGCGCTGGCGGAACGCGTCGGTCAGCGCCAGCAGGATGCGGCGCACTTCCTCCGCCTCCTGCTCCTCGAGCGCGACGATGTCGTTGTTGATCTCGACCGTGCTGAGCGGCTCGAGAAAGAGGCTCGCGCCGCTGGTCGACGTGCCGTGGACGATGCCGGGAATGCCGCTGCGGTGCTCGGCCTTCACCACCAGCACGTAGCGGCCGTTGCGCTCGGTGACGACCTGATCCTGGAGGTACTTCGCCGTGTCCTTGCCGCGCAGGTACGACTCGAGCGTGCTGCGCAGGCGCGAGCGCTGCTTGCGCAGGCGGTCGCGGATGATCTTGAGCTCGGGGCTGGCGTTGTCGACGACCTCGCCGGACGGGTCGATCTTCTCGCGCGCATGCGCCGTCTCGTTCCGGAAAGACGCCGCGCCGCCGCTCGCGGCCTCGAGCAGCGGGAACGATCCCGGCGCGCGGCGGATGCCGGCCCGCGACTCGTCGATCGAATCGAGGAAGTTGGCGAGCGCGAGCAGCCGCAGCGCTTCGAGCGCCCGCCCTTCGACCGCGAGCGCGGTCAGGATCTGGGGGAGATCGCCCGTCGCGCGCAGTGGAAAAACGCCGTGCGCGTCGACATAACGGCTGGTCTCGGTCGTGGCCGCCAGCAGCTGAGCGACGGTCCGCGCGTCGGTTGACGGCTGCAGACGGTCGAGCCGCTCCGCGCCCATCGGCGTCAAAGCAAAGTCCCCGACCGCCTCGACGATCCGATCGAATTCGAGCGCGCGGAGGGCACTTGGCTGCATAGGCGGGGAACCGTCAAGTGTAGCAACGGAAGCGGGTCAGGGGATAGGGATTAGGGATTGGCACGTCCGCTTCGCTCGCCGCCTGATCCCCGGCATCTCATCGACTCGACCTGGTCGCTACTCCCTGGGTCAACGACTCCCTACTCCCTCACCCTTACTCCCTACAGGTGGTTGATGAGCGACGCCGTCGCAGCCGCGCCGAAGCCGTTGTCGATATTGACGACCGTCACACCGGACGCACAACTGTTCAGCATGCCGAGCAGTGCGGCGATGCCGCCGAAGCTGGCGCCGTAGCCGATGCTGGTCGGGACGGCGATGACCGGCACGTCGACCAGGCCGGAGACGACGCTCGGCAGCGCCCCTTCCATGCCGGCCACGACGATGATCACGCGCGCCGACGCAAGCCGCGCGCGCTCGCCGAGCAGGCGATGGATGCCGGCGACGCCGACGTCGTAGAGCCGGCTCACGTCGTTCCCCATGAGCTCGGCCGTCCGCGCCGCTTCCTCGGCGACGCCGAGGTCGGACGTGCCCGCCGCCGCGACGACGATCGTTCCCTTGCCCGGGGTGACGTCGTTCTGACGAAAGGTGATGAGGGCCGCATCGGGGTAATACGTCGCGCCGGGCACCACGGCGCGCACCGCGTCGAACGCCGCCTCGCTGGCGCGCGTCACCAGCAGCGTGGAACCGCGTTTGACGATGCCGGACGCGATTGCCGCGATTTGGGCAGGCGTTTTGCCTAAGCCGAGGACGACTTCGGGAAATCCATGGCGAAGGGAGCGATGGTGATCAACGCGCGCAAATCCCAAATCCTCGAACGGCTGGGCCCGCATCGCGTCGAGCAACTGGCCCTTGGCGGTCGCGGTATCGACCTCGCCGCTGGCGACGCGATCGAGCAAATCCTGAAGCTCCTGGTTTGACGTCATTCAGACCCAACAGTAATATAAGTTATTGTGCCCGTAGAACATGACGCCTGTTGAGACGTTCACGCTCGCCGCATATTTCTTCGTCCTGATCGTCCTCGCCATCTACGGGTGGCACCGCTACTACCTGGTCTACCTCTACATGAGTAACCGGGACAAGGTGCCCACACTCGGTCCGCCGCTCGACCCGCTGCCCGTCGTCACCATCCAGCTCCCGCTCTACAACGAGATGTACGTCGCCGATCGGCTGATCAGTGCAGTCTGCCGCATCGACTATCCGCGCGAGCTGCTCGAGATTCAGGTGCTGGATGATTCAACCGACGAGACGCGCGGCATCGCGGAGCTGGCGGTCCGGCGCCTCTCCGCGCAGGGCGTCGACATCAAGTACTACCACCGCGCCGATCGCACCGGCTACAAGGCGGGCGCGCTCGAGGCCGGGTTGAAGGTGGCGCGCGGCGAGTTTGTCGGCATCTTCGACGCCGACTTCATGCCCACCTCGGACTTCCTCACCAGCCTGATGCCGCACTTCCGCGACGCGAAGGTCGGGATGGTGCAGGCGCGCTGGGGGCACATCAACCAGGACTACTCGCTGCTGACCAAGATCCAGGCGATCCTGCTCGACGGCCACTTCATCCTCGAGCACGGCGGCCGCAACCGCGGCGGGCGCTTCTTCAACTTCAACGGCACCGCCGGCGTCTGGCGCCGCACCGCGATCGACGATGCGGGCGGCTGGCAGCACGACACGCTCACCGAGGATCTCGATCTCAGCTACCGCGCGCAGCTGCGCGGCTGGCAGTTCGTGTTCGTGCCCGGCGTCATCGCCCCGGCGGAAGTGCCGGTGGAGATGAATGCCTTCAAGTCGCAGCAGCATCGCTGGGCGAAGGGCTCGATCCAGACCTGCCGCAAGCTCCTGCCGCGCATCCTGCGCTCGAACCTGCCGGCGGGCGTGAAGGCGGAGGCGTTCTTCCACCTGACCGCGAACTTCAACTACATCCTGATGTGCGTCCTCAGCGTGTTGATGTTCCCGTCGATGGTGATCCGCTACAACATGGGCTGGTACGAGATGATCCTCATCGACGTACCGCTCTTCTTCGCCGCGACCTTCTCGTTCTGCAACTTCTACATGGTGTGTCAGCGCGAGCTGCACCGCGACTGGATCGCGCGGCTCAAGTACGTGCCGTTCCTGATGTCGGTCGGCATCGGCCTGTCGATCAACAACACCCGCGCGGTCGTCGAGGCACTCTTCAACAGCCAGAGCGAGTTCACGCGCACGCCGAAGTACCACATCGAGGTCGACGCCGACGAGTGGGTCGGCAAGAAGTACCGCCAGACGGTGGCGGTGCAGCCGCTCTGCGAGCTCGCGCTCGGCCTCTATTTCACGGCCACCGTCTTCTATGCGCTCGCGCAGGGCATCTACGCGACGGTGCCGTTCCTGGTGCTCTTCCAGGTCGGGTTCCTCTACACCGGGCTGCTCTCGATCGTCCAGCAGTACGCCGGCGCGGAAGTCGTCGCCGCCGGACTGGAGCCTGGCCGCCAGGGCTCGTGACGAATTAAGAATTAAGAATTAGGAATTAAGAATTCGTGGCGGCGTCCAAAGTCGCGGTCATCCGCGTCACCCCAGGCACGATCCTCCCCGACATCGATCGACTCGTCGACCTCGCCGGCGTGTCGGACGCGCTCGCGCGCGGCAAGACGACGATCCTCAAGGACAACATCTCCTGGCACTTTCCGTTTCCGGCGGCGAACACCACGCCGTGGCAGCTCGAGGGGACGATCCTCGCGCTCGCGCGGCGCGGGTTCACCAACCAGGTCTGCGTCCAGAACAAGACGGTCGTCACCAACGCCTTCAAGGGTGAAGACCTCAACCACTACGTCCCGATCTTCAAGCGCTACCAGATTCCGGTCCTCTACAACTTCAAGCCCGAGGACATCACCTGGGTGAACTACGCGCCGAAGGCGCGCATGCGGGTGCTGAACCGCATCTACCCCGAGGGCATCCAGGTGCCGGAGTACTTCTTCGGCAAGAACATCGTTCACCTGCCGACGACCAAGTGCCACATCTACACGACGACCACCGGCGCGATGAAGAACGCGTTCGGCGGGCTCCTGAACACGCGCCGGCACTACACGCATTCGTGGATTCACGAGACGCTGGTCGACCTGCTGCACATCCAGAAGGAAATTCACTCGGGCCTTTTCGCGATCATGGACGGCACCACTGCCGGGAACGGCCCGGGACCGCGGACGATGCATCCGGTGGTGAAGAACGTGATGCTCGCGTCAGCCGACCAGGTGGCGATTGACGCGGTCGCGGCGAAGATGATGGGGTTCGATCCGCTGTCGATCGACTACATCCGCCTCGCGCACGAGGACAAGCTCGGCGTCGGCGATCCACGCCAGATCGAGATCACCGGCGACGTCGATGCCGCGAACGAAAACTGGAATTTCCACGTCGGCAAGAACCTGGTGCGCATTGGCGGCGGCGACCTGATCTGGTTCGGGCCGCTCAAGCGGTTCCAGAAGCTGTTCTTTCACACCCCGCTCGTCAACGGCTTCATCCTCGCCAGCGACGTCTACCACGATTTCTATCGCTGGCCGCTCGTCGATCGCCGCGTGTTCGAGCGCTGGGCGGAAACGACCGAGTGGGGCCAGATGTTCCTGCGCTACGCCGAGACGGGTCCCCAAGGCGCGCTCCCGGCCGCGGCGCCGACCCTCGAAACTACCGTTCCCACCTCGACCAGAATCCACTAAACTCCCGGCGGCTTCGCTGACAAGCCGAGGAGGACCAGATGAATTACGCACGCCTCGCTGCTGCGGCCGCTGCCGCCTGGATCGTCGACGGTCTCTACGGCTTCGTCGTCTACGGCAACGTCCTGAGCAACGAGTTCGCGAAGTACCCTGGCGTCTTCCGGCCGCTCGAGGCGATGAACGCCAAGATGCCGTTCCTGTTCGTTGGGCTCTTGCTGACGATGTTCGTCGCCACCTACATCTACGCGAAAGGCTACGAAGGCGGCGCCGGTCTCCAGGAGGGCGCGCGGTTCGGCGCGCTGTTCGGGTTGTTCCTCGCCGGGATGACGCTCGGCAACTACGCCGTCTTCAATATCGGCAGCCAGCTCGCGGCGTCGATGGCGGTCGCGGCGCTCGTCGAGTGGACCATCGTCGGCACCGTCATCGGCCTCGTCTATCGCCCCGCTCCGTCGGCGTCCCGTCGCGTCGCGGGAGTATGATCGACGTGCTATGACTACGGCTTCGAAGCCCAAGGCTGGACTGGAAGACACCGTCGCGACCTCGTCCGCGATCTGCTACCTCGACGGCGATCGCGGCGTTCTCGCATATTGCGGCTACGACATCCACGATCTCGCGCGGCACGCGACCTTCGAAGAGGTCTGCTTCCTGTTGTGGCATCGCCGCCTGCCCTCGCGCGCCGAGCTCGGCGACCTGCAGTCGCAGCTCATCGCCGCGCGGCCGCTCCCCGAGCCGGTCGTCCGGCTGATGCGCGCGCTGCCGCCGGGCAACACCATGGACGCGCTGCGGACGCTCACCTCGGCGCTCAGCCACTACGACGCCGACGCGGACCAGAACACACCGCAGGCCAATTACGCGAAAGCGGTGCGGCTCACGGCGCAGATCGCGTCGCTCGTCGCGACCATGGGGCGCCAGGAGAAGGGCGGCGGCCCGATCCAGCCGGATCCGGTGCTCAGCCACGCGGCGAACTTCCTCTACATGCTCACCGGCGAGCGGCCGAGCGCGCTGGCGACGCGGGCGTTCGACGTCGCGCTGATCCTGCACGCCGACCACGAGCTGAACGCGTCGACATTCGCGGCCCGCGTCGCCGCCGCCACGCTCACCGACATCCACTCGGCGATCGTCGGCGCGATCGGCGCGCTCAAGGGTCCGCTGCACGGCGGCGCGAACGCCGACGTCATGCGGCTGCTGCTCGAGATCGGCGCCGACGCGCCGCTGGAGAAAGCCGAGGAAGTGGTCCGCGCGAAGCTCGCGCGCAAGGAAAAGATCCCCGGCTTCGGCCATCGCGTCTACCACACCGAGGATCCGCGGGCGACGCACCTGCGCGAGATGTCGCGCGATCTCGGCCAGCGGGCGGGGCAGCCGATCTGGTACGAGATGTCGCAGCGGATCGAGGCGCTGGTCAAGTCCGAGAAGAAGCTGAACCCGAACGTCGACTTCTATTCGGCGTCGACCTATCACGCGCTCGGCATCGACATCGATCTGTTCACCCCGATCTTCGCGGTCAGCCGCGTCTCGGGCTGGACCGCGCACGTGCTCGAGCAGTACGCAAACAACCGCCTGATTCGCCCGCGAGCGGAGTACATCGGCCCGGAGTACCCGCAGCGCTACCAGCCGCTCGAAGCCCGCTAGCGCGGGCGAATTAAGAATTAAGAATTAAGAATTAAGAATTCGTCGCTCCGAATCCGGCCACGAATTCTTAATTCTTAATTCCCAATTCTTAATTTCACCGGTCACGCCGACTTGACTCGATCGGCGGGACCTCCCTATAGTCCGCCATGCCTCGCATCCTGTTTCGTTTCCTCGTGGCCGGCGCGGCTGTCTGCGCGCTCGCCTTTCCGGCCGTTGCAACTGCTGACATCACGCGTTTCGATCTGTCCGGAATCGTCACGGATGGGACGGGCGGCGTGCTGCCTGGCGTCACGGTCTCGCTGAAGAACGTCGACACCGGCTTCACGCGATCGACGGTGACCGACTCGGGCGGGCGCTACTCGTTCAACGCCGTGCCGCCGACCGGCAAGTGGACGCTGACCGCGGAGTTGCCCGGTTTCGGGACGCAGAACCGCGAAGGGCTCGAGTTCCAGGCCAACACCAGGCCCGAGATCAATTTTCAGCTGAACGTCGGCGGCGTCCAGGAGTCGATTACCGTCGCGGCCGCATCGCCACTGGTGCGCACGCGCGAGAGCGAGCTGTCGTCGATCCTCGACGCCAAACAGGTAGACGCGCTGCCGACCAACGGCCGCAACTTCCTCTCGCTGCTGCAGACCTCCGGCAGCGTCGTGCCGACCGGCGGGGGCAGCGCGAACCTGTCGGTGAACGGGCAGGGCACGCGCATGGCCAACTTCGTGGCCGACGGCGTGTCGATGACCGGCCGCGAGATCCGCACCGTCAACGGCGAGTTCGGCGGCGGCAACGGCCTCTCGCTCGACGTCGTCAAGGAACTGCAGGTCATCACCAACGGCTTCAAGGCCGAGACCGGCCAGACCGGCGCCGGCACGATCAGCGTCGTCACCAAGAGCGGAACGAACACGGTTTCCGGCAGCGCCTACGGATTCTGGCGGCCGTCGGCCTGGGTGGCCGCAAATCTGCTGACTGGCGCGAAGACGACCCAGAAGCGCCGGCAGTTCGGCGGCACGCTCGGCGGCCCGCTGAAGAAAGACGTGATGCACTACTTCGTCAACTACGAGGACACCGACATCGACGATGCGGTGGTGGTGACCTCGGTGCTGGCGCCGGGGACCTTCGCGGCGCCGCAGCGGCAGCAGCAGGGTTTCTTCAAGCTGAACAACCGCTTCAGCGATCGCACCACGTTCGACGCGCGCTACAGCTTCAATCGGAACAAACAGGAAGCGCAGGGCGTCGGCGGGCTGAATACGTTCGAGCGCCGCAACAATACCGAGGGGCGCACCGACGCATTCGTCACGTCCCTGCTGAGCAACTTCGGCTCGAACAAGGTGAATGAGGCGCGCTTCCGCTACACCTACGACGTCGTCGACTTCTATTCGCCGTTGACGGCGTCGACCGGCGCGGCGTCGCGGACGCCGGACTTCAGCACCGCACCGGTCACCGTCACCTACACCGGCGTCGGCAACCTGGGGACCAGCCCCGGATTCCCCCAGAACCTGGTCGAGAAACGGGCGCAGTGGGTCGACCACTTCTCGGTGGTGAAAGGGTCGCACCAGTTCAAGACCGGGGTCGACATCATCGGATCGTGGCGGTTCGTCACCTTCTTCAACAACTTCCCCGGCACCTACACGTTCGCGCAGGGAACGAGGACGCCGTTCAACGCCAACGACCCGACGACTTTTCCCTTCCAGTTCACGCAGAATTTCGGCGGCTCCGGCCTGAACTTCACGGATGCGATGGCCGGCGTCTTCGTGCAGGACGACTGGGAAGTGCGCCGCGGGCTGACGCTCAACGTCGGCCTGCGCTGGGACCGGGACTCGCTGTTCCAGGGAGACAACAACAACTTCGGGCCGCGCGCCGGCTTCGCGTGGAACGTCAGCGGCGACGCGCGGACGGTGATTCGCGGCAACACCGGGATCTTCTACGACACGCTCGAGTCGTCTGCGATCAACCGTGAGTCGAACACCGGGCCGGTCGGCCAGACGACGATCGATCTGCGCCAGGGCGACCCGCTGTTTCCGACCTTCCCCAATCGTTTCAGCGAGTTCCCGAGCGGGTCGACAACGGTCGCGCGCGCGACGGTGTACGTGCCGATCTTTGAAGGCGACGACTTCCCGGGCAGCATCGGCGCCAACTTCAAGCGATCGGCGCCGTACTTCTTCAACACCAACCTTGGCGTCCAGCATGAAGTTGGACGCGACTGGGCGGTGTCGGCCGACTACGCGCGCGTCTACGGCTACGACCTGCTGGTGACGTGGGACATCAACGCGCCGCCGTTCTTCGCGCTCGGACCGGGGCAGACCCGGACGGCGGCGCAGGCGAACGCGCTGCGGCCGCTCGGCGTCCCGAACCGCACCGGCGGCGACTACGGCATCCCGTTCACCGGATTCCGCAGCCTGTACCTGCAGTTCAATGGCGGGCACACTGAATACCACGCGCTGAAACTCGGCGCGACCAAGCGGTTCTCGAACCGCTATGCCGCGCAGCTGAATTACACCTACGGCCACGCGCGCGGCGATGTCGACAACTTCCGGCTGAACACGGCATTCGTGCCGGGCCTGACCGCGATCGACGGCGATCGCAGCTATCAATGGGGCCCGAGCGACACCGATGTGCCGCATCTGTTCGTGGCCAGCGGCACCTATGAGGCGCCGTTCGGGATCCGCGTGGGCGGGATTCTGTTTGCCCGTTCAGGATTTCCGTACACCGGCGTCGTCGGTCTCGACGCTGATGGAGACGGCTTTACGGGGAACGCGCCCGGCAACGCGCTCTCGAGCAGTTACGGCGATCGTCCCGCGAGCCTGAGCCGGAATTCGTACAGGCTGCCGTCGAACGTGACGCTCGACACCAGCGTCGCCTACGACCTGAAGCTGGTTGGCGCGCAGCGGCTGGAGATCAGGCTGGACGCGTTCAACTTGCTGAACCGCAAGAACATCCAGGCGCTGAACAACATCGTCGGCCTCAACCCCGCAGCGCCCCCGGCGAGCTTCGGCACGATCACGGCGGTGCGAGACCAGCGGCAGGCGCAGATCGCACTGCGCTATCGGTTCGATCGAGCGTAGTGTCCGGCGTAATGTCGTGTCCGGCTCGAAGGCGGACACGACGAACGTCGCGCTTATCGACGCCGTTCGAGTTGGCGGAGCGCGTCGCGGGCGGCGGCTGCCTGCTGCGCGTATTGCGGCGGCGCGATCTGGACGAATCGTTCGTAGTCGCGCCGCGCCTCGTCGAGCCTCCCGAGGTCCAGCGCGGCGCGGGCCGCTCCGAACAGCGCTTCGGCGTACTCGGGGCGAGCGGCCAGGGCGGCACGGTAGGCGGCGAGCGCCGGCTCCGGCTGCTTCGCTCGCAGGTATCCGGTCGCGAGCTCGTAGTTTGCCTCAGGGTAGGCGGCATTGCGGGCGAGCGCTTCCTTCAAGTGCGTCTGCGCCGCATCTTCGTTGCCGGCACGCCGCTCGATCAGGCCGAGGTTGTAGTACGGCTCGGCGCGGGCCGGTTCGGCGGCGATCGCGCTCTTGAACGCACGCCGCGCCGCGTCCAGGTTGCTTCGACGCGCTTCGACCAAGCCAAGCCGGTTCCACGCGTCGGCGTCGCCGTCGGTCAGTTCCACCGCGTCGGCCAGCGCGGCGCGCGCTTCGTCGAGCTTTCCTTCGCGCTCGGCGATCGCCGCGAGGTTGACGAAGACGTCCGGGTGGCGGAATCGGGCCGCGATCGCGCGGCGGTATCCCTCGCGCGCGTCGCCGAGCTGACCGGCGCGAAAGTTGATGTCGGCGAGATACTTCATCGCCAGGCCGTTGGACGGGTCGAGCCGCAGCGCGCGCGCGAACGCCTGCTGTGCGCCCTTCGGGTCGCGGCCGACACGGTCGATGCCGTCTTCGATCTCGGCCCACACCTTGATGCGATCCTTCGGGTCGATCGCGCGCGTTGCCGCGGTCGGTATCGTCGACCCCGACGAGTAGCCCAGGCTGCGCACGCGCTCGGCCGCCTCGCTGGTGGCGGTGCGCCGGGCGGTCACCTCGCCCGAGGCGCTGGGCAGCGCGCGCTGCAGGCCGGCGGCGAGCCCGGCGCGATCGTTGACGCGGTTGTGCAGCTCGCCCGGATCGCTCTCGAGATCGTAGAGCTCGGGGTGCGGCGCCTCGATGAACTTCCAGCGCGTCGTCCGCGCGGCGCGCAGCGGGCTCCAGCCGAGCAGGACGTTCTGGTAGTAGGACTCCACATATGCGGGCCGATCCGGATCGCCGCCACCGTCGACGAGCGGCAGCAGGCTCTGCCCGTCGACGGCGCCGAGCCTCACGTCCGCCAGCGACGCAATCGTCGGCGCCAGGTCGGCCGTCTCGACCGGCGCGGTGACGGCGCGCGCGGCGGTGGTGCCGGGCAGCTTGACAATCAGCGGCACGTGCACCGTCGCGTCGTAGAGAAACGTCCCATGCGTACGCTCGCCATGCTCGCCGAGCGACTCGCCGTGGTCGGCGACGACGATGATGGCGGCGCGGGAGAAGAGATCCGAGCGCTGGAGGTACTCGAACAGCCGGCCGATGGCGGCGTCGGTGTAGGCGACCTCGCCGTCGTACGGCGCGCCGGGATGGGCGGTGGCAAACGGTGCCGGCGGAGTGTAGGGCGAATGCGGATCGAACAGGTGCAGCCAGGCGAACAGCGACTGGGCGGGGTGCTGATCGATCCACGAAATCGCCGCGCGGACGACGTCGTCCGCCGGCCGCTCGACGGCGCCGGCGGCGCGCGCGAAATCGTCGTCGTAGCGATCGAAGCCGCGATCGAGACCGAAGGACGCCTGCAACGGTGCGCCGCCGATGAAGGCGCCGGTGGCATAGCCGCCGCCGCGCAGCGCCTCGGCGAGGGTGGTCACGCCCGACCCGAGGCGGAACCCGTCGTTGGTGCGGATGCCGTGCCCGGCCGGGTGCAGTCCGGTGAGCATGCTCGCGTGCGCCGGCAGGGTGAGCGGAACCTGCGTCACCGCGGAGGTGAAACGGAGCGCGTTCTGTGCAAAGCGATCGAGCGCCGGCGTCAGCCCCTTCGAGGAGCCGTAGGCACCGAGTCGATCGGCGCGCAGCGTGTCGACGGTGACGAGGATAATGGGGCGGCCGGCAGCGTCAGGCACGCGCTTGCGCGCGGGCTCGGCACGGCAGGCGAGCGAGACGGCGGCGAGCGCCGCGAGGACAGGCGCGAACGCGCGCGCAGCGACCATTGGGATAATCTTCATCCGTAATGTCCGGCTTCAGCCGGACCGTCGAGGTCCGCCTGAAGGCGGACACTACGAGTCTACAGGAGCACGCATCATGAAACGGCTGTTCACGCTGGCGCTGTTCGTCCTCGGCGCGGTCGCGCTCACCTTTGCGCAAGGTGGCAACGTCCTCGTCATCCGCAACGTCACGCTGATCGATGGCACCGGCCGCGCGCCGGTTGCGAACGCCACGGTTGTGATCGAGGGCAACACGATCAAGGACGCCGGTGCGCATGCGCAGGCGCCGGCCGGCGCCCGCACGATCGACGGCACCGGGAAATTCCTCATCCCGGGGATGATCGACGCGCACATCCACCTGCGCGGCGGGCGAGGCCAGGCGCCGGCGGCCGATCAGGAGCGCGACGGGGTCCGCGCGCTGCAGAGCTATATCTACGCCGGCGTGACGACGGTCTTCGACGCCGGCAACCGGTCGGAGTTCATCATGGGGCTGCGCGCGAAGGAGCGGAGCGGCGCGATCGTCAGCCCGCGAATCTTCGCCACCGGCGGCACCGTCGCCAGCCCGAACGGGCATGGCGGCCCGTATAACGTCGAGGCCTGGCCCGGCGATCGCCGGCTGCTCGACGAGCACCTCGCGACCAAGCCCGACCTCGCGAAGATCGGCCAGGACGAACACGGCTGGGGCACGCGGCCGCAGATCCGGCAGCTCCCCGAAGATCTGCTCGAGAAGATCATCCGCTATTACCACTCGAAGGGCGTGCGGATCATCATCCACGTCTCGAACGAGCACAACGCGATCGAAGCCATCTACGCCGGCGCCGACACGCTCGCGCACCCGATCATCCAGGCGCCGATGAGCGAGGAGTACGTGCGGATGATGTCGGTCAAGCACGTGCCGACGGTGTCGACGCTGACGATTGGCGAGAACTACAGCCGCGTCGCCGACCATCCCGAGTTCCTCGACCAGCCGCTCTACCGCGACACCATCGAGGCGGCGGAGCGGCAGATGCTGAAGACCGAGGAGTCGGCGAAGCAGAAGGAGAACCGCTGGGCGGCGTGGATGAAGGTGATGACGCCGGTGGCGCAGGACAACATGAAGCGCCTCAACGACACCGGCAAGGACATCGTCGCCGCCGGCACGGACCAGTCGTCGGGACCGGCGCTGCACCGCGAGCTCGAGCTGCTGGTCGGCGGCGGCATCAGCCCGGCGGACACGATCGTGATCGCGACGCGCAACGCGGCGCGCGCGCTCGGCAAGCAGGACGAGCTCGGCACGATCGAGGCGGGTAAGCTCGCGGATGTCGTGCTGCTGAAAGCCGATCCGACCAAAGACATCAACAACGCCAAGCAGGTCGACACGGTGATCAAGAACGGCCAGGTCATCGATCGCGCCAAGCTCGACCTGCCGGTGAACCGGCGTACCAATTCGCAGGCGGCATTCAGGGCGCATGGCCACGCGCGCATTGCTCGTTGCCATCTGGCCTGTCGCTGATGCTCGCACTCGCACGGGCGCGCACGCGCGCAGGCAGGCCCGGTCTTCACCGCCGAGGATCTGCTGCAGGTCCGCACGTTCGCCGGCGGCCAGCCGGTGGCGGCGTCTTCCACCGGACGCTGGGTCGCTTACGTCGTCACCGATCAGGACGATGAGTGGAACGTGCAGGAGCCGCGTCCGACCGGGCACGTGAACGTGCAGGCGCTGGCCGGCGGGCGGCCGGGGGCCGCGCGTGCGCTGACCTCCGGCGCGGTGCACAGCTCGTTTCCGGTCTGGTCGCCGGACGGGCGCCAGCTCGCCTTCATCCGCGAGGAGCAGGGGCGCAGCCGCGCGGTGGTCTGGGACGCGGAACGCGATCAGCTGACGCCGGTCGGCGACACGTTCGCCGCGCGGATCTTTCTCGCGCCGCAGTGGGATCCGTCGGGCAAGGTGCTGATCGTCGCCGCCGCGCTGGCCGGCGAGACGGCGCAGCCGTACCGCGTGCGGTCGGTCAAGAGCAGCGATGCGCGTATCCCCGGCGATCAATTCTTCACCGACGAGCGCAAGGCGACGCTGACCGCGATCGAGGTTGCCGGCGGCGCGTCGACGGCGCTCACGCAGGCGCCGGTCGTGATGCGATCGTTCCGCGTGTCGCCGACGGGTCGCCACGTGCTGTACGTCGCGCCGGTGCCGGAGACGCTCGGCGTCATCGGCAAGGAGCAGAACGACACGTTCGTGCTGCCGATCGATCTGCGTGCCGGCGCCGCGCCGTCCGCGGCGGTGAAGCTTCCCGAGCGCGGCCGCTTCTCCTGGTCCGCCGACGGCGGGCAGGTGACCTTCGTCAAGAGCGGACGGCTGATGGTGCTGCCGCCCGACGGCCGCGGCGAGGCCAGGCCGTGGCGCGACAGCTTTTCGCTCGCGGTCGCCGAGCCGCTGTGGGCGCCGGACGGCGCGCGGTTCGCGGCGCTCGTGGCCGATCCCTCCATCACCGATCCCGAGCTCGAGCCGGTGAAGGCCGGCATGTACACGACAGCGCAGCCGTTCATGGACCTGTACATCGTCGGCGCCGACGGCCGTTCGAAGAACTTGACTGGCGGGATCGCCGATCAGGTCAGCGATCCGGCGTGGAGTCCGGACGGCGCCGCGCTGTACTTCCGCGCGATCGACAACACCACCTACGACGAAACGATCTACCGGTATCAGGTCGCAGGGGAGAAGCTCGAGAAGGTTGCCAACGGGCGGGAATCGTACGGCCGCTTCTCGCCGACGAGCGGCGGCATCGTCGCCGGCGTCGAGGACGCCGTTCACCCGGCCGATCTGTGGCTGTTCGGCGCGAGCGCGCAGCGCACGCGCATCACGACGTTGAACCCGCAGCTGGCGCGCTTCACGTTCAGCAAGCCGGAGCTGTTCTACTACCACAACGCCGACGGCGATCGGCTGGGCGCGCTGCTCTACAAACCGGCGAAGCTCGGGCCGAACGGCAAGGCGCCGGTGATCACCTGGATCTACGAGAAGATGACGCCGGCCATCCACCGGTTCGACGCGCGCAACCAGATGTTCATCAGCCACGGCTACGCGATGCTGCTGCCGAACGTGAAGGTCAAGGTCGGGCAGACCGCCGACTCGTTCGAGAAATGCGTCGTGCCGGCGGTGAACGCGGTGCGTGAGATGCCGATCAGCAACGGCAAATTCGGCGTCTGGGGCCACAGCTTCGGCGCCTACGCGGTGTCGAACCTGATCACGCGCACCGACATCTTCGCCGCGGCGGTGTCGGGCGCGACGCCGCCCGAGCTGTTCCGGAACTGGGCGAGCGGACGCGACCGCGATTCGCGAAACATCGAGACTGGCCAGGCGCGGATGGGCGGCAGCCCGTTCGAGTTTCCCGAGCGCTATCTCTCGCAGTCGGCGTTCTTTCACCTCGACAAGGTGAACACGCCGGTGCTGATCCTGCACGGCGAGAAGGACCTGACGATCCTCTTCGGCGAAGGGGAGATGATGTTCTACGCGCTGCGGCAGCTCGGGAAGACGGCGGAGTTTGTCGCCTACGCGAACGGGGATCACAGCCTGTCGCGGCATTCGCGCGCCGATGCGCTCGATGCGAACCGCCGGATCCTCGAGTGGTTCGATCGCTACCTCAAGCCGGGCGCCGGCTCGAGGTCGCAGCCGCAGTAGGGCGGCCCTTCAGGGCCGCCCTACGAAGTCTTCATTACGTGGCCGCCGGCCTTCGACAGCCACAGGCTGCCGGCCAGCGTGATCAGCCCGCACCCCACCATCACGAACGCCGGCGCCGTGTTGAGGCCGGTGCTGCGAATCAGGGATGTGGCCACGAGCGGCGCAGTGCCGCTGAAGGTCGTGAACGCGATGTTGAAGCCGAGCGCGACGCCGCTGAACCGGACGCGGGTCGGGAACAGATCCGTCAGCAGCACCGCGAACGATCCGTTCACGAGCGCGGCTACCGAGCCGGCTACTACGAGCAGCAGCGTCGGGTTGATCGCTCGCGAGGCCAGCGCGGCGTAGAACGGGAACGCCAGCACCATCAGCGTCACCGCTCCTGCCCGCAACAGCAGGCGCGGGTGAATCCGTTCGGCGATCCCTCCCACCGCCAGGATGCCGAGCGCATGGACGATGACACCGGTCGTTTGGGAGATGGCGGCCTGCCGCGGGCTGTAGCCGAGGACGCCGGACATGTACGCCGCCATGTGCGCGAAGTAGAGGCCGGTGAACGAAGCCGTCGCGGCCAGCGACGACACGCCGATGACGACCGCGGCGAGGTGGGTGCGCAGCAGCTCGCTGAACGGCCGCCGCGATGCGAGCGCTTTCATCCGCGCGAACTCCGGCGATTCCTCGAGCGAGCGCCGCAGGGCAAAACTCAGCAGGCCGCCGAGCCCGCCGAGCACGAACGCGATGCGCCATCCCATCGTCGGCACGAGCTCCGGCGGCAGGAAGGTGCGGACCGCGAGGCTGACGCCGGTCGCCACCGCGACACCCATCGTGACGCACGAGAACACCACCGTGCAGACAAACGGCGCCTGCCGCGGCGCCGTCTCGACGACGTAGGTGAGCGCACCCGGCAGCTCGCCGCCGAGGCAGAAGCCCTGCACGAGCCGCAGCACCACCATCAGCGTGCTCGCCGCGACGCCCCACGTAGCGAAGGTCGGCACCAGGCCCATGCCCAGCGTCGCGCCGGACATGACGAAGATGGAAATCAGGAACACGCGCCGGCGGCCGAACCGATCGCCGAAATGGCTGAGGACAATGCCGCCGATCGGGCGGGCGAGGTAGCCGGCCGCGAAGGCAGCAAACGACACCATCAGGGAGACGAGAGGCGTCGGGTTGGGGAAGATCGCGTCGGCAATGTCCTTCGCGAAGATGCCGAAGATGACAAAGTCGTAGAACTCGAGCGTCCCGCCGAGGCTGGCAAGCAGCACGATGCGCCAGCCGGCGGCGCTGATCCGCTTCGTGTCCGGTGAGTCGGTGGTCTGAGGCACGACAGATATAATAGGAAATTCGGCGCACCACCTCATGGATCCCAGCCACATTCGAAACTTCTCGGTCATCGCTCACATCGACCACGGCAAGTCGACGCTCGCAGACCGCTTTCTCGAGGTCACCGGCGCGCTCCAGGCTCGCGAGATGGAGGCGCAGGTGCTCGACGCGATGGATCTCGAGCGCGAGCGCGGGATTACCATCAAGGCGCACCCGGTCCGGCTGAACTACAGCGCCGCAAACGGCGAGAAATACGTCCTCAATCTCATCGACACCCCCGGCCACGTCGACTTCTCGTACGAGGTCACGCGCTCGCTCGCCGCGTGCGAGGGCGCGCTGCTGCTGGTCGACGCCTCACAGGGGGTGGAGGCGCAGACGCTCGCCAACGCCTACCTGGCGGTCGACAACAACCTCGAGATCATCCCGGTCATCAACAAGATCGACCTGCCGAGCGCGCAGCCGGAAGAAGCCCGGCGCCAGATCACCGACATCATCGGCCTCGACGGCGACCACGCCATCCTCGCCAGCGCCAAGGTCGGCACCGGCGTCGTCGAAGTGCTCGAGGCGATCGTCCACCGCCTGCCGCCGCCGGCCGGCGACACCGAGGCGCCGCTCAAGGCGCTGATCTTCGATTCCTGGTACGACGCCTACCGCGGCGTCGTGATTGTCGTCCGCGTGATCGACGGCGTGCTGCGGCCGGGGATGAAGATCCGGCTGATGGCCGAGGGCCAGGACTACGAGTCGCTGCAGGTCGGCGTGTTCTCGCCGAAGGCGACGCCGATGGACGAGCTGAGCGTCGGCGAGGTCGGCTTCCTGGTCGCCAACATCAAGAAGATCAGCGACGCAAAGATCGGCGACACGATCACCGAGAGCACGCGCTCGGCGATCGAGCCGTTCCCCGGCTTCAAGCCGCTCAAGCCGATGGTCTTCGCCGGCTTCTATCCGGTCGAAGGGCACCAGTATCCGGAGCTGCGCGACGCGCTCGAGAAGCTGCGGCTGAACGACGCCTCGTTCTTCTACGAGCCGGAAACGTCGGCGGCGCTCGGCTTCGGGTTCCGCTGCGGCTTCCTCGGCCTGCTGCACATGGAGATCGTGCAGGAGCGGCTCGAGCGCGAGTTCGACATGGACCTGGTGACGACGGCGCCAGGCGTGCTCTATCGCGTCACCACGACCGACAACATCGTGCAGGAGATCGACAGCCCGGCGAAGCTGCCCGACGCCGGCCTGATCAAGATGATCGAGGAGCCGGTGATCACGGCGATGATCCTGACCCCGGCCGAGCACGTCGGCGGCATCCTCCAGCTCTGCCAGGACAAGCGCGGCGTCCAGAAGACGCTGGAGTATCTGGCCTCGGACCGCGTGCTCATCACCTACGAGCTGCCGTTCAACGAGGTGGTGCTCGACTTCTACGACAAGCTGAAGACGATTTCGCGCGGCTACGCGTCGCTCGATTATCATGTGACCGGATACTGGCCGTCGCCGCTCGTCAAGCTCGACATCCTGGTGAACGGCGACCCGGTCGACGCGCTGTCGATCATCGTCCACCGCGACATGGCCTACGAGCGCGGCCGCGCGCTGGCGTCGAAGATGCGCGAGCTGATCCCGCGGCAGATGTTCGAGGTCGCGATCCAGGCGGCGATCGGCGGCCGGATCATCGCCCGCGAGTCGGTGAAGGCGATGCGCAAGAACGTCCTCGCCAAGTGCTACGGCGGCGACATCTCGCGCAAGCGCAAGCTGCTGGAGAAGCAGAAAGAAGGCAAGAAGCGGATGAAGCAGGTCGGCAAGGTGCAGATTCCGCAGGAGGCGTTCCTCGCCGTGCTGAAGATGGGAACCGAGACCGAATGACGCGGATGGCTGAGGGCTAACGGCTGATGGCTGATTTCCGGAAGTCGACGCTGCGCGAGTACTTCGAGTCGATCGTCATCGCCGTCATCCTCGCGCTCTTCATCCGCACGTTCGTCGTCCAGGCCTTCAAGATTCCGACCGGCTCGATGGAAGAGAACCTGCTCATCGGCGATCACCTGCTGGTGAACAAGTTCATCTTCGGCCCGACGGCGTCGCCGGTGGAGCGCCTGGTCATGCCGATCGGAACGATCGCGCGCGGCAACATCGTCGTCTTCAAGTACCCGGAGGAGCCGGATCGCGATTTCATCAAGCGCGTCATCGGCCTGCCCGGCGAGACGGTCGAAGTGCGCGACAAGAAGGTCTACATCAACGGCCAGCCGCTCGACGAGCCGTACGTGCACTTCCTGCAGCCGCCAGTCTCCACCGATTCGGCGTTCCACGAGGTGACCTCATTCGACGTCCGCGAGCGCTACGGCCCGGTCACCGTGCCGCCGAACCAGTACTTCGTGATGGGCGACAACCGCGACAACTCGCAGGACAGCCGCTACTGGGGCTTCCTGCCGCGCGACTACGTCAAGGGCAGGGCGCTCCTGATTTACTGGTCGTATCAGGCCGAGCGCGAGGACTACCAGGAAGGCGGCGGCATCGGCGCGACAATCAAGGGCCTGGTGTCGGTGTTCGCGCACTTCTTCACCCGTACCCGCTGGGACCGCATGCTGCACCAGATCCACTAGAGCGGTTGCAGAAACGAATGTAGCGCAGCCCTTCAGGGCTGCCCGGCCGGCCACAGGCAGGCCTGACAGGCCTGCGCTACCAAAGGCCGCATCAGGCGAGCACGTGATCAAGACCATCCTCAAGCTGGCGATCGTGGCGCTGTTCGCCAATGCCTGCTGGCAGACGGTCAACGCCTACTGGCCGCACTACAAGTTCAAGGATGCGGTCCGATCGACCGCCGAGTATCGCGGCGATCGCAACGACGTGCAGCTGCGCGCGCGCATCCTCGAGCTCGCGGCCAACTACGACGTCCCGCTCGGCGGCGACGAGCTCGCGGTCCGGCGCGAGGACACGCGGACGATCATCGATGCATCCTACGTGCGCGCCGTCGATCTCGTCCCCGGCTACACCTACCGCTGGCCGTTCACGCTCCACGTCGAAGCGCTGTCGATCGAGACGCCCGGCTCCGGCGAGTCACCCCCGAAGTAGCGCTTCGGCTTCGTCCGCCGTGCGCGCCGCGCTGTCCGAGAGTTGCGCGCTCTCGGCGCGGACGCCGTCCACATAGGCCGTGTCGGACACGCTGCCGGCGTTGATGTCGATGTTCAGCGCCGCGCCTCGCAGCCCGGCGCGGAGCAGCGCCGCGGCGACGCCGACGTCGCTTGCCGCCGCGCGGTGGCCGTTGGCGGCGATTGTCCGGGCGTGGCCGATGGCCGCCGCCGCCATCCGCATCACGTCGAGCGGCACATCGGTGGCATCGCGCAGCGCCTGCTGGATGGCCGCCTTGCGCGCCGCCTGCTCGTCGGCCGATTGCTTCGGCAGCTTGTAGGCGGCCACAACCCGATCGTAGGCGGCGGCATCGGCGTCGATGGCGTCGGTGAGCCGCGCGCGGATGCCGCCGAGCGCGGCCGCGGCGTCCGCGAGCAGCGGCCGCTCGGTGTCGGCGCCGGTGCGCGTCTTCGGCAGGGCGGCCACCATCATCAGCAGCGATGCGCCGAGCGCCGCCGACAGCGCGGACGCCGATCCGCCGCCGGGCGTGGGATCGGAGGAGCTGAACGCGGCGAGCAGTTGGCGAAGCGGCTGGTCAGCGAGCGGCATGCGTCCCGTCCTGTTGGTAGACGACGCGGCCCTTCTTGATCACCGCGCGGATCGTGGTCGGCGCGACGCGGACGAGATCGATGGCCGGTCCATCGACGATCACCGCGTCCATCTGCTTCCCCGGTTCGAGGCTGCCGATCGCGTCGTGGCGATCGAGCGCGTACGCGGCGTTGATCGTCGCCGCGACCAGCGCTTCCTCGAACGTGAGGTTCATCCCGAAGCAGGCGAGCGACATCGCGAACGGCATCGACGGCGAGAAGCCGCCGCCGGGGTTGACGTCGGTCGCGAGCGCGACCGGCACCCCTTGATCGATCAGCATGCGTCCCGGCGCGAAGCGGCCAAGTTTCAGGTAGAACGAGGCAATCGGCAGCAGCGTGGCGACGACGCCGGCCGCGGCCAGCCCCTCGGCGCCCGCCTTGTCGACGTAGATCAGGTGGTCCGCCGACCGCGCGCGAACATCGGCGGCGACATCCGAGCCGCCGCTCAGCCCGAACTCGTCGGCGTGGATCCGCGGCTGCAGGCCGGCGGCGCGGCCGGCGAGCAGGATCTGCCGCGACTCGTCCGGGGTGAAGACGCCGTGCTCGCAGAAGACGTCGCACCAGTCGGCGAGTCCTTCGTTCGCGACCGCGGGGATCATCTCGCCGACGACGAGATCGACGTAGGCGCCGCGGCGATCGCGGTACTCGGCCGGGATCTCGTGCGCGCCGAGGAAGGTCGAGACGATCTCGATGTCGTGCTCCGCCGCCAATGCGCGGATCACGCGCAGCATCTTGATCTCGCCGTCGAGCGTCAGCGCATACCCGCTCTTCGCCTCGCACGTCGTCGTGCCGCATCGCAGCATCTCGTCGAGGCGGCGGCGCGATCCGGCGGCGAGTGCGGTGTCGGTCGCCGCGCGGGTGGCGACGACGGTGCCGAGGATGCCGCCGCCTTCGGCGGCGATCTCGGCGTAGGTCGTGCCGGTCAGCCGGCGGCGCAGTTCCTCGCGCCGGTCGCCGGCGAAGACCAGGTGCGTGTGCGGATCGACGAAACCGGGCACGACCGCGCCGCCGTTGGCGTCGATGACGACGGCATCGGGCGTGAGCTCGACCTCGCGCTCGAGCAGCGACTCGAAGCCGACGAAGACGATGCGGCCCTGGTGAGACGCGAGGCAGGCGCGCGCGACGGCCCGGGCGTCAGCCTGCGCCGCGCCGCGGCGCGGGGCCGGGCCGGCACAGGTCAGGACCTCGAGGGTGTTGCGGACGAGAAAGTCGGCGAGCACGCCGGCTATTGTAGGGCCCGGACCTGCTCCGCGGTCACGCCGGCGATCGCGACGCGCTTCTGGCGGTTGCGTTCGCCGCTGACGATCTGGATGTTGCGTTTGGGGACGTGCAGGGCGGCGGCGAAGAAGGCGATGACGGCGTCGTTGGCGGCGCCTTCAACTGGCGGCGCGGCGACGCGAATCAGGAGCGCGCCGTCGCGGGTCCCGGCGCATGCGGTCCTGCCGGCGCGGGGAATGACGCGGACGTCGATTTCGACGCCCGCGCCGGTCTCTCGGATCAGGAAACGCCTTGGACGCGCCGCGCTGTCGGCGCATCGATCTTGTCGGTCTTCTCGACCGCCAGCCCTTCGACGCTGGAGGCCCTCCCGCTCAGGGCAGGCCGCGGGCGGTGGAGCAGAATCTTTTCCTCGCGCTCGCGCGCTTCCTGCTCGCGGACGAACTCGAGCGTGTTCCGAAGCGTCGCAATCGTCGCCTCGAGCGTCGTCTCGGCGTCCTTGCGTTTCAGCTTGAGGCCGTCGATCTCGCGCTGGACGTCTTCGAGCCGCGCCTGGGTCTTCTCGAGCAGCAAGTCGGATCGGCCCTGGGCGTCGCGGATGATCCGCTGCGCCTCGCCTTCGGCGGTGGCGCGGATGTCGTCCGACACCTTCTGGGCCGTCATCAGCGTGCTCTGCAGGTTCTTCTCGTGTTCCTTGTGCGCGGCCAGGGAGGCCTCGCTACGGATGAGCTCCTGCCGCAGCCGGTCGGTTTCGCGGAGCGCCTGCTCGTAGTCGTCGGCCACGGCGGCCAGGAAAGAGGTGACTTCTACCGGGTCCAAACCGCGGAATTTCCGGCGGAATTTCTGCTGCCTGAGGTCGAGCGGGCTGACATTCATGCGGATCTCTTCTCCGTCCACGGTTATCGGCCGGAGGGGGTGGGGACGACAGAGGTCCAGCGGATGAGCTTGGTGGGCCCGCGCTACGGGTAGGTGCGGCTGCCGAACAGGGCGGTGCCGACGCGGACCAGGGTAGCGCCCTCCTCGATCGCGACCTCGAAGTCGTGGCTCATCCCCATCGACAGCTCCCCGAGCATCGAGGGGTCGACACCGCGCTCGATCAGCCGGTCGCGGACGCCGCGCAGCTGCTGAAAAAACGGCCGCGACCCTTCCGGGTCGTCGAACGCCGGCGGCAGCAGCATCAGCCCGGTCGCGCGCACGGCGCGGGCCGCTCGCGCCGCGGTGAAGATCTCGAGCAGCTCCTCTTCGCCCGCGCCGAACTTCGTCGCCTCGCCGGCCAGATCGACCTGCACCAGCAGATCGATCTCGGCGTCCGGCAGCCACTGCCGCTTCGTCGAGCTTTCCGACCAGCACGCCGGAATCAACCGAGTGGACGACGTCGAAGCGTGCGGCCTTTTTGGCCTTGTTCGACTGGAGATGTCCGACCAGGTGCCAGCGCAGCGCGAGCGTGGACGTCGCGTCCATCTTCTGCAGCGCTTCCTGCACCTTGTTCTCGCCGAAGTCGACCTGGCCCGCGTCGGCCAGCGCCGACACGTAGTCCGCAGGAAATGTCTTGGAGATGGCGACGAGACGGATAGAGGCGGGGTCGCGCCGGCCCCGGCCGGCCGCCCGCTCGATGCGCGAGCGGATGTCGGCCAGCCGGGCCCGGAGCGCAACGGTGTCGATCACTACTTCTTGATCGAGCCCAGGATTCCCTTCGCGGTCGCGGCGTTCGGTCCGGTCGGCGCGAGCTTCAGGTAGGTTTCGAACTCGGTTGCGGCGCCATTGAGGTTGCCCTCGTTCACCAGCGCCATGCCGAGCTGATAGTGCGACTCGGCGTGGTTCGGGTTCGCCGCAATCGCCCCTTCGAACTGCTTCTTCGCGTCGGCGACCTTGCCCGCGTTCCAGAGGATGACGCCCTGGTTGAACATCGCATCGGCGTTGCCGCCGCCGCCACCGGCTGCCGCGCCGGCGCCGCCGCCCAACTCCATCGCCTTTGCGCTGGCCGCCGCGGCCTCGTCGAACTTGCGGGTCGCGTTGTACATGTTCGCCAGGCCGCTGTAGGCCTCGGCGTAGTCAGGCTTCAACTCGATCGCCTTCTTGTACGCCGCTTCCGCCTTGTCGTACTCCTTCTTCTGCATCTCCGAGAAGGCGATGTTGTAATAGCAGTCGTAGCAGGTGGCGTTCAGCGCCGGCTGCCGCGGTGAACTTGGTGATCGCCTCGTCGTGGTTGTTGGCGCGGCTCGCGGCCACGCCTTCGTCGAACACCTTCTTCAACTCGGCGTTCTTCGCCGCGACTTCCTTCGACGGCCCGCCGGCGCCGAGCACGAGGTTGGCCTCGGCCGGGCGGCTGATGCTGACGCGCACGTCCGCGACGTTCGAGGCCAGCTTGTCCTTTTCGGCCGTGACCTTGTACGCCCCGCCCTGCAGGCCGATCTGGATGAACTCGCCTTTCTTGTTCGTCTTCGTTTCGAAATGTCGGCTGGTGCCTTCCGCCATGTCGATCATGACTTTCGCGCCGTCGACCGGCTGACCGCTGGCGTCCTTGACGACGCCTTTGATCATGCCCGTGGACTGCGCGAGCGCCGGCGCGGCGACCGCCAGCGATAACGCGGTAACGCACGCAACCAGCCAGGGAAGCCTGCCGCTCAATCGGCTGACCATGTAATCCTCCTGAGAAAAGATAGCAACTCTCGCGTAGGGGGTAGTTTACCCCGATCCGCGGCCGGCCGGATTCTACTCGTAGTGCAGGCCTGCACGGCGTCGAGATGAATCGCCGGAGAGCCAGCTCACGGGCCCGGATTGCCCGGATATCGGTTCAGTTCGAAAAAAACGCCTGCACGTCGTCCAGCTCGTGCACGATCGGCGCGGGCGGCAGCGAGTTGATGAAGCGCCGGCCGTAGCCCTTGGTTCGCAGCCTCGGGTCGAGCACCGCGAGCACGCCCCGATCGCGCCGGTGACGGATGAGCCGGCCGAGCCCCTGCTGCAATGCGAGGATGGCGAGGGGAACCTGATACTCGCCGAACGGATCGCCGCCGCGGGCGCGGATCGCGTCGATGCGCGCGGCGGTGATCGGATCGCCGGGCGACGCGAACGGCAGCTTGTCGACGATCACGCAGCTCAGCGCCTCGCCGACCACGTCGACGCCCTGCCAGAAGCTCGAGGTGGCAAACAGCACCGCGTTCGGCGTGCCGCGGAACTGGTTGAGCAGCTGCGATCTGGGCGCGCTGCCCTGCGCGAGGATCGGGAAATCGAGCGCCATCTCCGCCATCGCCTGCACCGCGCGCATCGTCGCGTAGCTGGTGAAGAGGACGAAGGCGCGTCCGTCGGTGCGTCGAAGCAGCTGCACCACCTCGCGGCCGGCGGCGGAGGCAAAGCTGTCCTCGCGCGGGTCGGGCATGCGGCGTGGCAGGTAGAGAATCGCCTGCCGGCGGAAGTCGAACTCGGACGCGAGCCGGACCTCGTTCGCGCGGTCGATGCCGAGCCGCGAGCGGAGGTAGCCGAACGTGCCGTCAACGGTCAGCGTCGCCGAAGTGAGGACGGTTGTCCGCAGCCGGTCGAGCAGGTGCTCGCGGACGATCGCCGAGACGTCGATCGGCGACGCGCGCAGGAAGATGCCGCGCCCGCGGAACTCGACGAAGTAGACGTACTCCTCGTCGCCGCCGCGGAGCAGGAAGCGCAGGTCGTCGCGCAGCTCGCCGGCGCGGCGCGCGAGTGTCGCGGCGTCGGTCGTCGAGTCGTCGGTATCGGTCGGCGCGTCCGGCTTGAGCCGGACCGTCTTCAACAGGCTCGCTTCGACCACGTCGAGCGCACCGGTCAGATCTGCCGCGGCTTCGCTCACCTGCGCCAGCGATGCCGCCGTCGCGCGCACCCGTTCTTCGTTCTTCGTTCGTCCGTCGCCCCGATGGGCGAACGCCACCTCGGTGAAGAACGCACGCCCGCGATCGCGCAGCGTTTCGATCGCCCTGGCGATCTCGGCTTCTGGCCTTGTCGTCCGGGACCGCCAGCCGCTCGACGTCGCGCGCGAGCTCCTCGACGCGGTAGTTGCTGAAGCTGAAGCCGAAGTACTGCGTCGCCACGTCTTCGAGCTGGTGCGCCTCGTCGAGGATGGCGCGGCTGAAGGCGGGGATCACCTCGCCGTAGGCGCTCTTCCTCACCGACGCGTCGGCGCACAACAGGTGATGGTTGACGATCACGACGTCGGATTCAGCCGCGCGCTGCCGCATGCGGGTGACGAAACACTCTTCGAACTGCGGGCACTCGGTGCCGAGGCAGGTATCGGCCGTCGCCGCCACCTCGTTCCAGAACGCGAGATCTTCGGGCAGATCCTGGAGCTCCGCGCGGTCGCCGGTCGTCGTCCGCGCCGCCCACTCGCGGACGATCGGCAGGAACACGTCGTGCGCGACCGGCATGCCGCCGGCGCCGTCCGACAGCTTCTCGAGCTTGTGCAGGCAGAGATAGTTCGCGCGCCCCTTCATGTAGGTCGCGCTGAAGGGGATGCCGAGCGCCTCGCGCAGCGCCGGGATGTCCTTGAAGAAAATCTGTTCCTGGAGGTTCTTGGTGCCGGTTGAGATGAGCACGCGCTCGCGGCTCAGGATGGCGGGAACCAGGTAGGCGAGCGTCTTGCCGGTGCCCGTGCCGGCCTCGGCGAGGAGCACGCCGCCGCTCTCGAACACCTCGGCGACCGCGGCCGCCATCTCGGCCTGGCCGGCGCGCGCCTCGAAGTCGGGCATCGCGCGGGCCAGCGCTCCGCCGGGCGCGAAGACCGCCGCGACCGAGTCGGCGTAGCCGGCGGAGGCTACTCCTCCGGGTACAGCGGGAATTTCCGGCACAGCGATTCGACTTCGGCTCGAACCACGCCCAGCGCGCGATCGTCCTCGGGCGCCTGCAGCGCGCGCGTGAACAGCTCGCCGATGGTTTCCATTTCGCTCTCGCGCATCCCGCGCGTCGTCACCGCGGGCGTGCCGACGCGAATGCCGCTGGCGACCATCGGCGGGTTCTGGTCGAACGGGATCGCGTTCTTGTTCACCGTGATGCCGGCTTTGCCGAGCGCCGCCTCCGCCACCTTGCCGGTCAGCCCCTTGGAGAAGACGTCGACGAGCATCAGGTGGTTGTCGGTGCCGCCGCTGACCAGGCGGAACCCCGAGGCCGTCAGCACGCTCGCGAGTTTTGCAGCGTTGGCCACGATCTGCCGCTGGTAGGCGGCGAAGGCCGGCTCCGCCGCTTCCTTGAAGCACACCGCCTTGGCCGCGATGATGTGCATCAGCGGGCCGCCCTGCACGCCGGGGAAGACGGTGCGATCGAGGTCCTTCGCGTACTGCTCGCGGCAGAGCACCAGCCCGCCGCGCGGTCCCCGCAGCGTCTTGTGCGTCGTCGTCGTGACGAAGTCGGAGTGCGGCACCGGGCTCGGGTGGACGCCGGCGGCGACGAGGCCGGCGATGTGCGCCATGTCGGTGAAGACCGGCGCGCCGACGCGATCCGCGACCGCGCGGATCCTGGCGAAGTCGATCACGCGCGGATACGCGCTGGCGCCGACGATGATCATCTTCGGGCGGTGCTCGTCGGCCAGCCGTCCGAGCTCGTCGTAGTCGATGCGCTCGTCGTCCTTGCGCACGCCGTAGGGAACGATGGTGTAGAGCTTGCCCGAAAAATTCAGCGGGTGGCCGTGCGTGAGGTGACCGCCGTGCGCGAGGTTCATGCCGAGCACGGTATCGCCGGGCTTGAGCAGCGTCAGGTAGACGGCCATGTTGGCCTGCGCGCCCGAGTGCGGCTGCACGTTGGCGTGGTCGGCGCCGAAGAGCGACTTCGCGCGCGCGAGCGCGGCGCGCTCGGCGACGTCGACGAACTCGCAGCCGCCGTAGTAGCGCTTGCCGGGATAGCCTTCGGCGTACTTGTTGGTCATCACCGAGCCGGCAGCTTCGAGCACGGCGCGGCTGACGAAGTTCTCCGAGGCGATCAGCTCGAGGCCGCTGTTCTGGCGGTGACGCTCGTCGCGGATGGCGCCGGCGATTTCGGGATCGGTCTCGGCGAGGGTGCGCCAGAGAGGAATGCTTGGTTTCAGTTGCCATAAGTGCTCGGCTGCGGCTCGGCTGAGCCTTCGCGCTACGAACGTTGTCGTTCTGCTTCGCTGATCTGATCGAGGCGCCGCTGGTGGCGCCCGCCTTCGAACGGCGTGTTGAGCCAGAGCGTGAGAATCTCGTCCGCGAGCCCGAAGGCGACGATCCGGCCGCCCATCGAGAGGACGTTGGCATCGTTGTGCTCGCGCGACAGGCGCGCGGTGTAGAGATCGTTGCAGAGCGCGGCGCGGACGCCGGCGACCTTGTTGGCCGCGATCTGCTCGCCCTGCCCGCTGCCGCCGAGCACGATGCCGCGCTCGGCGCGCCCGTCGGTGACCGCGCGGCCGACGGCGAAGCAGATCGGCGGATAGTCGACCGACGCTTCGCTGTTGGTGCCGTGATCCTCGACGGTGTGCCCGAGCCGCGTCAGCGTCTGCTTGAGGTGTTCCTTGAGCAGGAAGCCGGCGTGATCGGCACCGATGGCGATTCGCACAAGGAACAATTGTACTATGGACCCGTCGTTCGGGGTCTTCGCTGATCGTTCTCGGATCTTCGATTGTCGTTCTTCGTTCGTCGTTCCGCGAACGAAGAACGTCAGCGAAGATCCCAGAACTGAACGATCAGCGATCCAGACGAGCACGATCAGCTGAAGCCCGAACGATCGGCGAAGTAACCGAACGACGATGATCCCCACCGCCATTGTTTCCGCCCGCGGCGAGCAACGCCTTCGCGGCGGCCATCCGTGGATCTATCGCACCGACGTCGCCGACGTCCGCGGCGCCGGTGGCGACATCGTGCAGGTCCGCAGTCCGCGCGGACAGCTCGTCGGCTCGGCGCTCTTCAGCGACCGCTCGCAGATCACGCTGCGCATGCTGACCCACGGCGAGCAGCCGGCCGATGCGATGCTCGTGCAGACAGCGCCTCGAGACGGCGATCGCGTTCCGTGAGTCGCTCGGCATCGATGCGACGGCGTACCGCCTCGTGCACGGCGAGGCCGACCTGCTGCCGTCGCTGATCGTCGATCGCTACGGCGACTACCTCGTCGTGCAGGCGCTGTCGCAGGGGATGGATCGGCTGATGCCGGCGGTCGTCGCGAGCTTGAACGAGCTGCTGCAGCCGCGCGGCATCCTGGCGCGCAACGATCCGCGCGCGCGCGTGCTCGAAGGGCTGGAGCAGCGCGTCGACGTGCTCTTCGGCGAGGTGCCGGAGGCGGTGACGGTCACCGAGACTGGCATCGAGTACGACGTCGACCTTCGTCGCGGCCAGAAAACCGGCCTGTTCCTCGACCAGCGCGAGAACCGCGCCGCCGCGGCCGCCTACGCGCGCGGCCGGATGCTCGACTGCTTCAGCTACAACGGCGGCTTCGCGCTGGTGATGGGACGCCGCTGCACCGAGACGATCGCGTTCGACGTGTCCGAGGACGCGGTCGCGCGGATCAAGCAGAACGCGGCGCGCAACGGCGTCGCCGTCGACGCGCGCGCCGGCAACGTCTTCGACGAGCTGCGCGGCCTCGATCGCCTCGGCGAGCGGTTCGACACGATCGTCCTCGACCCGCCGGCGTTCGCCAAGAACAAGGCGTCGGTCGTCAACGCCACCGCCGGCTACAAGGAGATCAACCTGCGGGCGCTGCGGCTGCTTGAAGCCGGGCGGCACGCTCGTCACCTGCAGCTGCTCGTACAACATCAACGAGGCGACCTTCGCCGAGATCGTGCACGAGGCATCGGTCGACGCGCAGGCGCACGTGACGGTCGTCGAGAAGCGGATGCAGGGGCGCGATCACCCGGTGCTGCTCGGCGTGCCCGAGACCTACTACCTGAAGTGCTTCATCCTGCGGAAGCTGTAGGCGCAAGGCAGGGAAGATCTGTCGCTGCCACCGGGCAGCCAGAGGGGAAATTGCCGATGACTCGCGACGAAGACGACTCGACGCAGCAGGCGCCCACGCTGGAGGATCGCTTTTTCGCCGTCGCGATTGACCTGCTCTGCGTGCTCGACTTCAACGGTTACTTCAAGCGGCTCAACCCGGCATGGGAAAAGGCGCTGGGATTCACCATCGCCGAACTGCAGTCGAAGCCCTTCATCGAGTTCGTCCACCCCGACGACCGGGAGCGCACGCTCCGGCAGAACCGCGAAGTCAGGACCGGCGGGCGGGCGCTGTCGTTCGAGAACCGCTACCTCTGCAAGGACGGCTCCTACCGATGGCTGCTGTGGAATGCGGCGCCCGATTTCGGTCAGCAGGTCATCTATTCTGTCGCGCGGGATGTCAGCGAGCGCAAGCTGGCGGAAGCGGAGCGCGAGCGGCTGCTACAGGAACTGCGGGCGGCGCTGGCCGAAGTCAAAACGCTGCGCGAGATCCTGCCCATCTGTTCCTACTGCAGGAAAATTCGCAACGATCAGAACTACTGGGACACCGTCGAGAACTACATTTCCCAGCACACCAACAGCCGGTTCAGCCACAGCGTCTGTCCCGATTGCTACAAGAATGAACTCGAGCCGGAGATCGAGCGGCTGAAACCGTGAACCTCACATGGCTGATCCTGCGCACGGCGGACTGATGCCCGCAGCACGCCCTCCCGGCGGCGCCTCACCTGGGAGCTCGACGCCGCGCAACGCGGCGCTCGAGGCGAAGCGTGCGCTGGCCCGGTTGGCGCGGCCGTCGGGGAATTTCGACGCCAGCCGCTATTTCCGCGGCGCCGACGATCTGCGGTTCCACAACGTCGGCACGACGGCCATGCGCGACCTGGCCCGCTCGATTCACGCCGCCAACCGCGAGCGCTGGTCGATTGCGGATGCGACTGCGTTTGCCAACGCGCTGATCACGGATCCGCATCTCGAGGTGAAGTCGGTCGGCATCGAAGTGGTCGCGCGATATCACCGCGACTTCGCACCTGGCGATCTGCGCATCTACAAACGCTGGCTGTCGGACAATCACTCGGCGAACTGGGCGACGACCGACGCGATCTGCGGCGCGCTGATTGGCCCGCTGCTCGTGCGCTATCCAACGCTCGCGCCGCGCATGCGGAGCTGGGCGCGCGACCGCAACATGTGGGTGCGTCGTGCCGCGGCCGTTGGCCTCATCCCCTCGGTCCGGCGCGGCCTCGCGCTCGATCTCGCCTACGAGGTCGCGCGGATGCTGCACGATGACGACGAAGACCTGATTCAGAAGGCGGTTGGCTGGATGCTTCGCGAGGCGGGGAAGGCCGAGCCAGCCGCGGCTCGAGCGCTACCTGCGCGCGAACGGGCCGTCGATTCCGCGCACGACGCTGCGTTACGCGATCGAGCGGTTTCCGGACGGGAAGCGTCGCGCGTTGCTGGCGGCGACGCGTGCCGGGACCAGGGGCTAGATGCTGGTTGCTAGATGCCAGGTGCCAGGAGAGATCACCATGGGAGCTGAAGCAGACTGCGCGGTGCGATTCAAGGGCAAGAGCGCCACGGGACGGGCGCGGCTCGAAACGGAGGTGCTGCAGTTCCGCGGCGGCGACCTCCGGCTCTCGATCCCGTTCAAGGAGATGTCGAAGGTATCGGCACACGGCGGCACCTTGAGTGTGGCCTTCGCCGACGGCACGGCCACCTTCGATCTCGGCGACGCGGCGGCAAAGTGGGCGAGCAAGATCCTCAACCCGCCGTCGCGGCTCACGAAGATCGGCGCGACGCCGGAGTGGCGCGTCTCGGCGCTCGGCGTCACCGACGTGTCGTTCCTGCGCGAGCTCGCGCAGACCGTCTCGACACTGTCCATCGGCCGCACCGTCAAGGACAGCGACGCGATCTTCTTCGAAGCCGACAAAGCCGCGGCGCTGACGCGGCTCGAAAAGCTCAAGGGCTCGCTCAAGCCGAACGGCGCGCTCTGGGTGATCCGTCCGAAGGGGCGCCCCGAGATCTCCGAGCAGGCGACGATGGCCGCGGGCAAGGCGGCGGGGCTGGTTGACGTGAAGGTGGTCGCGTTCTCGACGACGCACACGGCGGAGAAGTTCGTCATCCCCGTCAAGGCGCGCGCGAAGCCATGACGAGTCCCGCCGGGCGTCAACTGACGCCGTGGCTGCTCGCTCTCGCCGGCTACACCGCGCTCACCCTCATCGTCACCTGGCCGCTCGCGCTCCGTCTCTCGACCGTCGTGCCGCACGACGCCGGCGATCCGATCTTCACCACCTGGATTTTGTGGTGGAACGCCCACACCGTGCCGCTCGCCGAGCACTGGTGGGACGTGCCGATGTTCTGGCCGATGAGCGGCGCGATGGCGCTGTCCGAGCACATGCTCGGTCTCAGCCTCGTCGCGACGCCGCTGCAGTGGCTCGGCGTCGAGCCGATCACCGCCTACAACATCCTCTTCATCCTGTCGTTTCCGCTGTGCGCGATCGCCGCGCATGCGCTCGGCTATACGCTGACCGGACGCCACGATGCCGCGGCGGTTGCCGGCCTGGTCTTCGCGTTCAACCCCTACCGCACCTCGCAGCTGGCGCACCTGCACATCCTGTGGTCGTTCTGGATGCCGCTGGCGTTGATGGCGCTGCACCGCTACGCGCGCGACGGCGGCCTTCGGTGGCTGGCCGTATTCGGCGCCGCGTGGATCGGCCAGGCGTTGTCGAACGGATATTTTCAGCTCTTTTTTCCGCTGCTCCTCGGCCTGTGGGCGCTGTGGTTCCTCGCCTCGGCGCGCGATCTGCGCCGGCTCGGCGCGGTCGCGGCGGCGTGGTGCATCGCCTCGCTCGCGCTGCTGCCGGTCGTCGTGCCGTACCTCCGTCTTCACGGGCAGCTGTCGCTCGAGCGGAGGTTCGACGAGATCGCCGGATTCAGCGCCGACCTGTCCGCACTCGCGCATCCGGCGCCGCTCTCGCTCGCATCGCTGGTGCTGACGTCGAGCGGCAATGCCGAGCAGCTGCTGTTTCCCGGCTTCACCGTGATCGCACTGGTCGCGCTCGGAGCGGTCGCCTCGCTGTCGTGGCGGAACAGCGAGTCGACGGCGCGCCGCCGCCTGCCGCCGGTCTTTGCCGCGCTGGCGTGCGGTTTTCTCGCCGTCGCGCTGATTGCCTACTCGGGGCGCCCGTGGGCGGTTCGCGTCGGCGGAACGACGATCGTCAGCGTGACGACCGCGATGAAGCCGCTGACCGCCGCGATCTGGTGTGGACTTCTCGCGATTGCGGCGAGCAGCACGCTCGCGCGCGCACGCAGTTCGCGATCGGCGTTCGCCTTTTACGTCTGCGCGGCCGCGGCGATGTACATCCTGAGCTTCGGCCCGCAACCGTCGTTTCACGGGACGCCGTTCTGGTATCGGGCGCCGTATGCCTGGCTGATCGAGCTGCCTGGCTTCTCGAACGTGCGCGCGCCGGCGCGCTTCGCGATGCTCGCACAGCTGTGCCTGGCCGCCGCGGCGGCGCTGGCGCTGGTCAAGGTCCGCGACTGGTTTCCGCGACCACTTGCGGCCGCCGTGACCGTCGTGGCGATCGCGGGCGCGCTCGCGGACGGCTGGATCCGCTCGCTGCCGATGGCGAGCCTGCCGGCGCGTTTCGCCTCGCTCGAATCGCTGACTGGCGGCGCGGTCGCAGAAGTGCCGGTCACCGACATGGTCGCCGGCATCGCCGCGCTGTACCGGTCCATCTACCATCGGCGCCCCACCGTCAACGGCTACAGCGGCTTCGTGCCGAATCACTATCAGGTCCTGCGCGCGGCGATCGATGCCGACGGGATGGAGGCGTTCGATGCGATCACGCCGTACGGTCCGCTCACCTTCGTCGACTCGAGCGGCCGCATCGTCGGCACGCGCGACGCACGTCCGGCCGATCCGGTGCCAGCAGGGCGCGCGCTGCCGATCCACGAGGTGAAGCTGGGAGACGCTCCGCTCGCGCTGGCGCCGCTGACCGACGGCGACGGCCGAACGAGGTGGGACAGCGACGCGCCGCAGGACGGCACCGAGGCGATCACGATCGATCTCGGATCGCCGAGCCGGCTGAACGCGGTGATGCTGGCGATCGGGCCGTATTCCGCTGACTTTCCGCGCCTGCTGGCGATCGACGTCTCAGACGACCTGCAGTCCTGGACGATGCAGTGGAGCGGCCGCTGCGGCGCGAAAGCGGTGGCGGCGGCGGTGAAGGATGCGCGGATGGTGCCGCTCACCGTCAGCTTTCCGCCGGCGACGGCGCGCTACGTGCGCCTCCGTCAGTTGGGCGCGGACGCGTTGTATCACTGGTCGATTGCGGAGCTGGTCGTGTACGGCGGCGAACGGCAGCCAGCAGCGGCCCTGAAGGGCCCGCCCTACGGACTAGCCTGCCTCAGGACTGCGCCTGCTGACTGCTCGAGCGCTTCTCGATTGCTGTATAGTCGAATCTGCCGCCAGGGGTATCCCCGACAACCCGGGATTGAGACAAACCCTTGGAACCTGATCCGGTTCAAACCGGCGGAGGGAGTGCGGATATGTCAGAGTTCTCCACAGCGTTTCCCAATTCTCAAAAAGTCTTCGTCGAGGGCGGGCAGGGCGTGCGCGTGCCGATGCGCGAGATCGCGCTGTCGAAGGGCGAGCCGCCGCTGCGCGTCTACGACACCAGCGGTCCGCAGGAGCACGACGTCAAAGCCGGGCTGCCGAAGCTGCGCGAGCCGTGGGTCGACGGCGCGGCTGAGCGGCGCGCCGACCGGCGGCGCCGGCAACGGCGTCACGCAGCTGCACTACGCGCGCAAGGGCGAGATCACCGCCGGAGATGGAGTTCATCGCCGTCCGCGAAGGGCTGCCGGCCGAGTTCGTGCGCGACGAGGTCGCGCGCGGCCGCGCCATCATCCCGGCGAACATCAACCACCTCGAGCTCGAGCCGATGATCATCGGCCGCAACTTCCTGGTGAAGATCAACGCGAACATCGGCAACTCGGCCGTCTCGTCGTCGATCGAGGAAGAGGTCGACAAGCTGCGCTGGGCGACGCTCTGGGGCGCCGACACGGTGATGGATCTGTCCACCGGCAAGAACATCCACGAGACGCGCGAGTGGATCATCCGCAATTCGGCCGTGCCGATCGGCACCGTGCCGATCTACCAGGCGCTCGAGAAAGTCGGCGGCCGGCCCGAGGACCTGACCTGGGAGATCTATCGCGACACGCTCATCGAGCAGTGCGAGCAGGGCGTCGACTACTTCACCGTCCACGCCGGCGTGCTGCTGCGCTACGTCCCGATGACCGCGCGCCGCATGACCGGCATCGTCTCGCGCGGCGGCTCGATCATGGCCAAGTGGTGCCTGGCGCATCACCAGGAGAACTTCACCTACACGCACTTCCGCGAGATCTGCGAGATCATGCGCGCCTACGACGTCTCGTTCTCGCTCGGCGACGGCCTGCGTCCGGGATCGATTGCCGACGCGAACGACGAGGCGCAGTTCGCCGAGCTGAAGACGCAGGGCGAGCTGAACCAGATCGCCTGGGAGTACGACGTCCAGGTGATGAACGAGGGGCCGGGCCACATCCCCATGCATCTCATCAAGGAGAACATGGAGAAGCAGCTCGAATGGTGCAAGGAAGCGCCGTTCTACACCCTCGGCCCGCTGACCACCGACATCGCGCCCGGCTACGACCACATCACGTCGGCGATCGGCGCGGCGATGATCGGCTGGTACGGCACGGCGATGCTCTGCTACGTCACGCCGAAGGAGCACCTCGGCCTGCCGAATCGCGACGACGTCAAGGCCGGCGTGATCGCGTACAAGATCGCCGCGCACGCCGCCGATCTGGCCAAGGGGCATCCGCGCGCCCGCGCGTGGGACGATGCGCTGTCGAAGGCGCGGTTCGACTTCCGCTGGGAGGACCAGTTCAACCTGGCGCTCGATCCGGTGACCGCGCGCGCCTACCACGACGAGACGCTGCCCGCCGACGGCGCCAAGGTCGCGCACTTCTGCTCGATGTGCGGGCCGAAGTTCTGCTCGATGGAGCTGACGCAGCAGGTCCGCGACTACGCCGACGCCGGCATGAAAGAGATGTCGGTGGAGTTCCGGAAGAAGGGCGAGATCTACGTCGAGCAGTGACGGACTGTGAATGGTGATTTGGTGACTAGGTGGACCTAGTTCACCAAATCACGATTCCGTAACTCTCGAACTGTTACCGTTCGACCACAGGGACGATCTGGATCAGGGTCGGGAAGCGCGCCGGCTGATGCCGCCGGGCTTCGGGTTCGGATAGCCCTGCGAGACGTCGGTCACGTAGTCCTTGATCGTCACGCCCGGCGGGAACGCCATCGTCTCCTCGCGATACTTGCCGACGTCGAACGCGTGCGTCGCCGGGACGTCGTAGACCAGCTCGCCTCTCTGCTTGAGCATCGTGCGGTAGAAGGTGACGAGCTCGACGAACGACGCTGGCGGATCCGAAGATGTAGTAGCGCTGGCCGCGCCCGGCGTCGTACGAGGCGATGAACTGCGCGCCCGGAAAGATCGGCACGCCGAGCATCGCTTCTGATGGCGGCGCTTCGGGCTGTCCTGGCGCGGGCCGCGTCGCGGTACCCGGTGCCGGCGTTGCGGGCGGCGTCGCTGGCGGCGGCGCGGGCTGCGCGGTTCCGGGGCGCGGGAATGGCTGCGGCGCCGGCGGCTGCTGCGGCTGCGACCGCGCACGGAGAACGCAGAAGCCGCAGAAGCACGCAGAGCAGACGCGTGCGCTGCGGATTCGCGCGCTCTGCGTTGATCGTGCGTCGCAAGGACATGTCGCATTGCAGCATGGCATCCGATTATAAGACCTCCAGCGATTTCTGCCGCGCCGAGCGCGGCTGGCTGCTCGAGACGGCCGAGGCGCTCGTCGCCTCGAATCGCCGACAACGGACAAGGCGGCTGTCGATCGGTGCGGCGTCGAGCTGGCGTCGCGGCTCGAAGCGATTGGCGGGCGCGTCACGCGGCTTGCTCGAGCCGAGCGCGGCAATCATCTGCTGGCGGAATTCTGGCTGCGGCAGCGTCGCAGATCCTGCTGCTCGGTCACTTCGACACGGTCTGGCCGGTCGGCCAGCTCGAGCGCATGCCGCTCGCGCGGTCGAACGGCCGGCTGCACGGCCCCGGCGTGTTCGACATGAAGGCGGGGATCGCCATCGCCATGCTGGCGACGCGCGCGCTGCTCGAAGCGCGAGCGCCTCGCTCTCGCATCGCATCGTCATGCTGTGGACGACCGACGAGGAAATCGGCAGCGAGACGTCTCGCGCGGCGATCGAGGAAGAGGCGGCGCGCAGCGCGGCGGTGCTGGTGCTCGAGCCGTCGCTGCCGGGCGGCGCGTTGAAGACGTCGCGCAAGGGCTGCGGCAGCTACCAGGTCGACGGTGCGCGGCGTCGCCGCGCACGCCGGGCATCGAGCCGCAGAAGGGCGCGAGCGCCGTGCAGGAGCTGGCGCACCAGATTCTGCGCGATCAACGCGCTGCAGGATCTCGCCCGCGGCATCTCCGTCAACGTCGTGCAGGTGACGCGGCGGGCTGCGGTCGAACGTCATCCCGGACGAGGCGCGTGCCATCGTCGACGTGCGCGTGCCGACGGCGGCCGCCGCGGCGGAAGTGGAGGCGGCGTTCCGCGCTCTGCGGCCCGTCGACGAGCGGACGACGATCGAGGCGCGCGGCGGGTTCGACCGGCCGCCGCTGGAACGCAGTGACAAGGTTGCGCGTCTTTATGGTGAGGCTCGAGATGTCGCGCGCGAGCTTGGGCAGGAGCTGGGCGAAGGCGGCACCGGCGGCGGGTCGGACGGGAATTTCACCGCCGCGCTCGGGGTTCCCACACTAGACGGGCTCGGCGCGGTGGGCGACGGCGCGCACGCGCTGCACGAGCACGTCGACATCGACTCGCTGCGCCGATCGGGCGGCGCTCGTCGCCGGGCTCATGACACGGATAAAATAGAGCGGTGGCAGCCTCTGAAGGCTGCAACGGAGCCGAATTGGCAGCCCCGAACGGCTGCACAACGAGCTCGGAACGTTTCATAACAGAGAGTCGCCATCATGACCAACACCATCAAGACCGCACTGCTGCTCGGTCTGCTCAGCGCCGTGCTGATGTTCCTCGGCGAGGCGTTCGGCGGCGGGCAGCGGGCTCGTCTTCGGCTTCTTCTTCGCCGTCGTGATGAACTTCGGCTCGTACTGGTTCTCCGACAAGATCGTGCTGCGCATGTACCGCGCGCAGGAGGTCGGTCCGGGCCACCGGCTGTACGAGCTCGTCGCCGCACTGTCGCAGCGCGCCGGCCTGCCGCAGCCGAAGGTCTACATCATCCCGGATCCGTCGCCGAACGCGTTTGCGACCGGCCGCAACCCGCAGCACGCCGCGGTGGCGGCGACCGAAGGCATCCTCCGCGTCCTGAGCGAGGACGAGCTGGCCGGCGTGATCGCGCACGAGCTGGCTCACGTGAAGCATCGCGACATCCTGATCAGCTCGATTGCGGCGACGATCGCCGCGGCGATCATGATGATTTCGCGCTTCGCGATGTTTTTCGGCGGCGGCCGTGATGACGAGCGCGAGGGGTCGAATCCGGTCGCGCTGCTGGCGACGATCATCCTGGCGCCGATTGCGGCGATGCTGATTCAGGCGGCGATCTCGCGGTCGCGCGAGTTCGCCGCCGACGCCGGCGGCGCCGCGATCGCCGGCGGCCCGCACGGCCTGGTCAACGCGCTGCGCAAGATCGAAGCGGCGTCGAAGGCGGTGCCGATGCGACGCGAACCCGGCGACGGCGCACATGTTCATCATCAAGCCGTTCAGCGCGTCGGGCTTGCCGGCCTTTTCAGCACCCACCCGCCGACCGAGCAGCGCGTTCGCGCGCTGCTACAGCAGGGCTGATCTCGCTCGCGAAATCGTCGAGGCGGCGTCCTCCAAAGGATGCCGTCTCGCCGTCTACACAGCAACAGACTGTGGTCTGTTAACCACGTTTGAGCATTGGCGTACAACTTGCTGCCTCATGGTCCAACGGAGGCAGCACGGTGCACGTAGAAGACCTCGACATCTCGCCAAGCAAGATAGGGGAAACCGCTCAACGTATTGTCGACCGGGCGATCGAGGAGGCTCGCCGCCGCGAGCACGCCCTGCTGACAAATGAGCACGTCTTTCTCGCTTTTGCGCAGGTTGAATGGGACACCTTCGCAGAAGTGATGCGGGACATCGAGCTGAATCCGCATACCATTCTTCAGGCGATCGAAGAGCATCTCGCACATGATGCCGTCGTTTGCGGGACGCGAGCTGCGCGTCTCGCCGGCGACCAAGCTCGTCTTCAAGCTGGCGCTGCATCACGCCAGCCGGGCCGGCCGGCAGACGCTGGAAGCCGCCGACCTCTTTTCCGCCGTGTTCGAGGAAACGCAGGGAGTTCCCGTATCCATCCTGCGGCGCCACGGCGTTGAGCCGGAAGTGCTGGTGTCCCGACTGAACACGCGGATGCGCGATATGGAGCTGCGCGAAGAGCGCCTCAAGAAGCGCTTCGAGCTGCCGCCGTTCCTCAAGCACTTCGCCACCAACCTGAACCTGCTCGCGCGCCAGGACAAGCTGCCGCCGGTGTTCGGCCGCGACAAGGAGATCCAGCAGGTCCTCGAGATCCTCTGCCATCGCGAGCGCGCCAACTCGGTGATGCTGATCGGCGAGCCTGGCGTCGGCAAGACGGCGATTGCCGAAGGGCTGGCCCGCCGCATCGAGTTCGAGCCGGAAACGGTCCCGGTCCGCCTGCGCGACTGCCAGGTCGTCAACCTGCAGATGAACAGCGATGGTCGCCGGGACGATGCTGCGCGGGATGTTCGAGGATCGGATCCAGAACGTGATCCGCGAGCTGAAGGAGCGCCCGAATCTGATTCTGTTCGTCGACGAAGCGCACACCATGGTCGGCGCCGGCTCGGCGCTCGGCGCGCCGTCGGACGCCGCCAACATCTTCAAGTCGGTGCTGGCGCGCGGCGAGATCCGGATGGTCGCCGCGACCACGCTCAGCGAGTACAAGGAATACATCCAGGAAGACGAGGCGCTGGCGCGGCGCTTCCGCTGCGTCACCGTCTGCGAGCCGACGATCGACGAGACGCGCCACATCCTCTACAACCTGCGTCCGCGCCTGGAGCGCAACTACTCGGTCCGCCTGCTCGACGAGGCGATCGAGACCGCGCTCGACCTCTCGCCGCGCTACATGCGGCACCTGCACCTGCCCGACAAGGTGATCGGCTGGCTCGACACCGCCGCGGTGCGCGCCGAAATCGACCGCCGCTGGGAAGTGAAGAAGGAAGACATCGTCTCGGTGATCTCGCACGTCGCGCAGATCCCCGAGGACATGGTGTTCCGCGACGTCAGCGATCGGTTCAAGGACATCGAAGCGCAGCTGCAGAGGCCGCGTCATCGGCCAGAAGAACGCCATCGACGCGGTGGCGCGCCGCCTGGTGCTGAACAAGGGACCGCTGAAGGACGGGTTCGATCGGCCGGACGGCGTGCTGCTGTTCCTCGGGCCGACCGGCGTCGGCAAGACCGAGCTGGCCAAGGCCGTGGCCGAGTTCCTGTTCGGCGACGACAAGAAGATGATCCGCGTCGACATGTCCGAGTACCAGGACGGCTCGGTGTCGGTCGACAAGCTGATCGGCATGCCGCGCGGCATCGTCGGCAGCGAGCGCGGCGGCGTGCTGACCAATCAGCTCAAGGACAATCCGTACTGCGTCGTCCTGCTCGACGAGGTCGAGAAGGCCAGCCCGAACACGCTGAACCTGTTCCTGCAGGCGTTCGACGAAGGCTGGATGACCGACGGGCGCGGCAAGCGCGTTTACCTCTAGCGACGCCGTCATCATCATGACGTCGAACCTGGGCGCGGAGAACTTCCGCAAGCTGACCAGCCCGATGGGCTTCCTGTCGAAGACGGTCGGCGTCACGCAGGTCGAAGGCGAAGTGATGCGCGAGCTCGAGCGCCGCTTCCCGCCGGAGTTCCGCAACCGCATCGACGAGGTCGTGCTGTTCGCGCCGCTGACGCACGACGAAGTGCGCGAGATTGCGACGCCACTACCTCGACTCGGTGAAGATGACGCTGATGAAGTCGGGCAAGACGCATCGAGGTGACCGACGAAGCGCTCGAGATGGTGGTGGTGCAAGCGGCTACAGCATGGCCTTCGGCGCGCGCTTCCTGAAGCGCTTCATCGACGAGCAGATCAAGCTGCCGATCAGCGCCCAGTGGAAGGCCGGCACGCCACTTCGACGTCAAGGTGAAGGACGGCGAGCTGGCCGTCGAACCGGCGGTCGCCAAGATGTCGACGCCGGACGACACGCTCGCCTACGGCGACGTCGCGTAGAAGTTGCAGGGACCGGTGCTGGTTGCTAGGACGTCCGGAACCGCCGAGAACAGACCTCAGCTGATCTAGCAGATCCCGAGCCGAACCTCGTTCACCAGGCGAAGCCGACCTGTTCCGCTTCGCGTGGCTCCTCTTTGTGCGGCTCGCGCTCGCGGCGCGTGAGGCCGTAGCGCTCCTGCAGCAGCCGCACCATCCCCTGTACCTGTTTCCGGTATTCCTGCGGCGCATACTTCCTTCAGTATAGCTTCTCGTAGCGCGGCAGCCACGACGGGAACTCGCGCTCGAGATACTTCATGAAGTGCGTGCGGGTGCCGTCCTCCAGGAACATGACGTTGCAGCCGACGAAGCGCGCGCCGTGGTCGGCAATCGCCTTCACCGTGCGTTCGAGCTTGGCCCGTGACGAGGTGAAGCCGGGGACGATCGGATTCATCAGAACGCCGGCGTTGACCCCCGCGTCGACCAGCTCGCGCACCGCGCGCAGCCGCTGGAGCGGGTGCGCCGTCCCCGGCTCGAGCCGCTCCCACGCCTGTTCGTCGACGGTCGGCACGCTCATGTAGACCGTGCAGGTCGTGATCTTCGAAAGCGCGACGAGCAGGTCGCTGATCGCGCACGACCATCGGCCCCTTGGTGACGATCGCCCATCGGGTTGCGCGCGCGCAGGAGCGCCTCGATCGACGCGGCGCGTCAGCTTGTAGTGCCCTTCGATCGGCTGGTAGCAGTCGGTGGCGGTGCCGACGGCGATGTAGTCGCCGGTCCACGACGGCCTCGCGAGCTCGCGCGTGAGCACGTCGACGAAGTTCTTCTTGACCAGAATCATCGACGCGAACTCATCGTCCGCGTTCATCTCGAACTGGGTGTGGTAGCGGCGCGCGTAGCAGTAGTGGCAGCCGTGGGTGCAGCCGCGATACGGGTTGAGCGTCCACTCGAACGGCATGCCGCGCACGCGGTTCAGCGCCGAGCGGCAGGTGATCTCCTGGTAGCGCGCCTGATCGGCGCGGCGCTCCGCCTCGGTCGAGCGCGGCGGTGCCGCCTTCCTTGACCGTCCTGGCGATGTCGCGCGTGGTCGGCTTGGCGGCACCGAGGTCGAAGAGGAGCGGGAAGGAAGCCATTGGACAGAGGCAGTACATCCGACATCCGTGAAGTACATCCGTACATTTCGCCTTTTGTTCGCCTAATAATCCATCGGGCGGCTGATGCTGTCAAGCCACACCGAGCGGTAGGATTTCTGCGACGCCGTCAAGAGAACGACGACTCGACATTTTTGTCAGCTGCCATCGAATTATGAAAGTTGCCGCCGACGTGCTCCGCGCGATCGATGCCGAACGTGTCGCGATGACGCACACTTCTGTCCGAGCTGGTCGCGATTCCGACGGAGAACCCGCCGGCGACCGGCTACGCGCCGTGCGTCGCGCTCCTCGAATCGGCGCTCGCCGAACGCGGACTGCCCGTTCGAGCGGATCGACATCCCCTCGCCTGCGGACGCGCCGCGCGCCGCCATCCGTGCGTGGGTCGGCGAGTCGGGGCCGACGCTGTGCTTCCACGGCCACTTCGACGTCGTGCCGGCGTTCGACGCCGGGCAGTTCGTGCCGCGGATCGAAGGCGACACGCTGTTCGGCCGCGGCAGCTCCGACATGAAGAGCGGGCTGGTCGTCGATGCTGTTCGCGGCCGCGACGGCGCTGCGGGACAGCCGGCGTCCCTGCGCGGCCGGCTGGAGCTGCTGTTCGTGCCGGACGAGGAAACCGGCGGCGAGTTCGGCACCGGCGCACTGGCCGCCGCGGCCTGCTGCCGGCCAATCCGGTCGGCATGCTCCTGCCGGAGCCGACCAGCGGCGTCGTCTGGCACAGCAACCGCGGCGCGCTGACGCTCGAGGTGACCGTGCGCGGCCGCGCCGCCCACGTCGGGCTGCAGCACCAGGGCACGAACGCGGTCGAGCGCGCGATGCCGCTGCTGGCGCGGCTCTTCGACGTCAAGCGCGAGCTCGATGCACGAAAGGGCTCGATCATGCTCGTTGGCGGCCGCGTCGACGCCGGATCGAACTTCAACGTCGTGCCGGCCGCAATGCCGCTTCACCATCGATCGGCGCACCGACCCGGCGGAGGATTTCGACCGCGAGAAACAGAACCTGCTGGCGATGCTCGACTCGGCGCGGTCGCAGGGGGTCGATCTCGAGGTGCGCGAGATCCAGGAAGGGCGATCGTCGTCCACGCCGGCGGACGGACGCGCTCGCGCGCGCGCTGTCGGACGCGGTCGCCGCAGGTGACCGGCGATGCGCCGGCGTTCGAGATGTGCCCCGGCCTGCTCGAGACGCGGTTCTACGCCGAGCGCGGCGTGCCGGCGCTCGCCTACGGGCCCGGCATCCTCGCCGTGTCGCACGGGCCGCAAGAGTTCGTGAAGATCGGCCGGATGGTCGAGTGCGCGAAGATCTACGCGCTGGCGGCCGTCAGGATGCTGGCTGGAACATGAGCGGCAGGAGCCGGCCCGACCGATGCGGTGACCAACGCGGTTCGGCTCGCGATCTACCGCGCGATCGAACGCCGCGGCTCCGCGCCAGGCGCCGCCGACGTGGCGCGAGCCCTCGGCCTCGAGCCCGCGGTCGTCGAGGACGCCTTTCGCGCGCTCGCCGACGCGCACGTCATCGTGCTGCAGCCCGCAGACCGTCGACATCAAGTGGGCGCCGCCGTTCTCCGCGGTGACCGACCGCGTTTCGCGTGCGCGCTGGCCGGTCGGCGTGGCACGCGCCGTGTGCCTGGGACGCGTTCGGCATCCCGGCCGCGCTCGATTGCGATGCGCAGATCGAAGCCGTCTGTGCCTGGTCGGGCGAGCCGGTTCCGTGCGGCGTCGAGCACGGCCTCGCCTACGGCGACGGCCTCATTCACCTGCTCGTCCCGGCCGCGCATTTCTGGGACGACATCGCCTACACCTGAGCGAACATCCTGCTCTTCCGGTCGGAAGAGGAGGTCGACAGCTGGTGCGCGGATCGCGGCGTCGTCCGCGGGGCGACGATGACGATTCCGCAGGCGTGGGAGCTGTCGCAGAAGTGGTACGGCACCCGGCTCGAGCCCGACTTCCGGCGGCCGACGAAGGACGAGGCGCAGGCGATCTTCGAGAGCGTCGGGCCTGACGTGGACGCCTTCTGGAAGTTGTGATCTCTTCGCGAGGCCTGTGGAACCGCAGAGACCGCGGAGACCGCGGAGCCCTTTTCTGTTCGTCTGTCTAGAAAAAAGAAAACTCTGCGGTCTCTGCGGTCTCCGCGGTTTTTGCAGGCGCCGCGGAGAGATCTCACAGCAGGTAGGCGAGCGCGAACCCGATCTGGGCGACGAACATCATGCGGTACATGTGCGCCCACGACACGTGGTTCTCTTCGACGGCGAGCTCCTCGGGACGCCGCAGCATCAGGTAGAGCACGTAGAGGCCGTAGATCGTCATCACGATCCCCAGCGCCTGCAGCAGCAGGAAGTTGCCGGTCAGGATGTCGAGCCACGCGCCGAGCGGAATCATCAGCCACGGGATGACGAACGACGGCGAGATCATCCACGCCGCGCGGCGCACGCCGTACTGAATCGGCAGCGTCCGGCAGCCGCCGCGCCGGTCGCCGTCCATGTCGGCAAAATCCTTGGTCGTGGTCGCGCCGAGCAGGAACAATCCGAAGATCGCGCCGATGTACCACGGCTCGACGCCGACGATCGTCTTCACCGACGACCACCCGGCCACCTTCAACAGCACGCCGCGCGGAATCGCGATCGTGATGTTCGCCCAGATGCCGAGCCGCTTGGTGCGCAGCGGCGGCACCGAATAGATGTAGGTGCAGACGACGGCGACGGCGACGAGCCAGAAGCATTCGTGCCGGCCGCCGGGCGCGACCAGCCACGCGAGCACGAGCGCGACCGCGTAGCAGATGTTGGTGAACCACCATGCCTGCGCGATCGTGAGGCGTCCGCTGGTCAGCGGCCGCTTCGGTTTGTTCACGCGATCGATTTCGAGGTCGTAGATCTGGTTCAGCGCGTTGTTGCCGGCATTCAGCAGCGCCGCCATCGCCGCGCCGAGGAGCGGCGGCACGAGAATCGACGCCGACCACGGCTCGCGCGGCGCCGCGCCGATCGCGGTCAGCGCGCCTGAGAAAAAACCGAGCGCGGGCGCAACCAGCGTGAACGGCCGCCCGAGGTCGAGGTACGCACGCGCGCTGCCAGAGGGCTGCACCCGAACGGCCGATCCCGCCCTTCGACTCGGCTCAGTCGCCATGTCGATCGCCTCGCTCAGGACAGGCTGCCGGCGTCATGCGATCGCCAGCGCCACCGCTGCGGCGACGGCGGTGTTGATGAAGTTGAGCATGTCGTTGTTCAGGATACCCGGTCCTTCGAGCGTCGCGCCAAGCGCGCTCTCGATCAGCGCGCCGGCCGTGGCGGCGACGACGATGGCCAGGGTGGCCGAGCCGGGGACGAGATCGAACGCGACGCCGACCGCCGCCAGCGCCAGCGCGGCGAGCATGCCGGCCGCGGTCCCCTCGAGCGACATCGCGCCCGGGCGTACCCGGCCTGACGCGGCTGAGGGTGGTGACGAGAAAGGTCGATCGGCCCCACGCCTTGCCGATTTCGCTCGCCACCGTGTCGCTGCCGCCCGCGGTCAAGGCGGCGACGAGCGCGACCAGCGCCTGCGACGTGTACGGCGTCGTCAGCGCCACGATCGCTGCAATCGCGGCGACGCCGCAGTTGGCGATCGCGTTGCCCGCGCCGCGCCGCCCGCCACGCTCTTCGGCGATGCCGAGCACGACCTTGCGCTTCAACCCCATGCCGCGAGGTGATGGACGCCGCCAGGAACGTGACGAACAGGAGCACCCAGGCGCCGGCGCCTCCGCCGACGTAGATGATCGTGCCGACCGCCGCGCCGCCGATCGCGCCGGATACCGATACGCTCTTCGCGAGGTAACCAAGCACCGCGGTCGCGCCGTTGACGGCGAGCGCCATCGGCAGCGCCGCAATCGCGGCTTCCCGCGCGCCGGTCAGCGATTCGGGTGTCATCAGGCTGCCGACCCACAGCACGACCGCTGCCGTGGCCGGGACCGACAGGTTGTCGTCGAGCTTCACCGGAATCGACTCGACGAAGCCCGCGAGGATGGCGGCGGCAAGCGGCGCGAGCAGCGTGAACGCGAGCGGCGGCAGCGGCGTCACCGATGGCCGCACCCACCACGCCAGTGCGACGCCGGCAACGCCGGCGAAGACGATGAAGGCGGTCGTGCCGGCGACGGACTTATCCGGATTCCACGGCAGCGCCGACGAGCTCGTCGTGGCCTGCGTGCGCCGACGAGCGTCGCGCGTGCCGTCGCCGACGGCGAGGATCGCCCACGCGACCGCGACGATGTCGAGCCGCGACGGGAACGTCAGGATCAGCAGCAGCACCGACAGCGGGTAGAGAAGTATCCCGAGCGGAAATCCTCGCGCGACATCCGACGGGCGATAGATCTGGCGCCCGCCGAGGCGCGGCAGGAGCAGCAGGTTGAAGACGAGCGCGGTGAGCGGCGAGCAGCGCGGCCTGCCACCATGTGAGCCAGCGCAGCAGGATCGCGAATGCGCCGGAGCCGATGTGGACCCACTGCCGCGCGTTCTCCGAGTGCGGGCTCACGAATGCACGCGCCCGGCCGGAGAAGCGGGCTGGCGAATCGAGGCGATCGTTCTGGCGACGCCGTCCTCGAGCGGCGTCATCTTGTAGCCGAGGTCGCGCGCCGCTTCGCTGCTGTCGAGCGACCAGTCGTGGCGGAAGATCTCGACCGCGCCGCGGGTGATGAGCGGCGTGCCGCCGAAGACCGAGACGCGCAGTTCCTCGGCGGCGCCGAGCATCGTCGCCGACCGGAAACGGGATCCGCAGCGGCGCCCTGCGGCCGGTGAGCTGCCGCACGATCTCGAACAGCCGCTGCTGCGTCGCATTCTCGCCGCCGAGCGCGTAGCGTCCGCCAATCGCCCCGCGCTCGAGCGCCGCGCAGTGTCCCTCGGCGACATCGTCCACGTAGGCGTACGACCAGCGGATTCTCAGGCCCGACGAGCCCCGGCAGCTTGCGCGCGAGGTGATCGCCGATCAGCCGGCCGACGAGGTTGCCTTCGGTAAGTGTGCCCGGCCCATAGACGACGCCGGGGTAGACGCGAACGAGCGGCGCGCCGTCGCGGACCGCATCGTCGGCAGCGCGATCGGCGGCGACCTTGGTCCGCTGGTAGTCGTTCGCCTCGATCGGCGCATCGAGATCGCGCGGCGGCAGCGCCACGAACGAGGAGGTGTAGAGGACGCGCGGAATCTGACGCATGCGTGCGATCGCGAGCACGTGGCGCAGCCCGCCGACGTTGACGTCGTCGAAGTCGGCCGGCCGGCGGCGCCAGATGCTGACGAGGGCGGCCGAGTGCGAGACGGCGTCGCAGCCGGCGGCGGCGCGTTCGAGCGCATCGCGATCGCGCACGTCGCCGTCGACGAGCGTGCCGGGAAGCCCGCTTTGCGCCGCGGTCCGCGCAAAGACGACGAGCTGATGTCCGCGCGCGGCGAGGGCGCGAACGACGGCGCGGCCGAGGTATCCGGTGCCGCCGGTGACGAGCACCTTCATGACGTTCGGTTGCGCCAGTATTCGAGCAGGTCGTCGAGCGTCTGCTCGAGCGGAATCTGTGCGGTCCAGCCGAGCTCGTTGCGCAGCCGGCTCGGGTCGCCGAGCAGGATCGGGGTGTCGTTCGGGCGGTAGCGCGCCGGATCCACCTTGACGGACACCGGCACGCGCGCGCGCGCGAGCAGGAGATCGAGCAGCTGGCGGATCGTGATCGCGTGTCCGGAGCACACGTTGTAGGGCCGGCCGGGCGTGCCGCGCTCGAGGATCAGCGTGTAGGCGCGCACCGTGTCGCGAACGTCGGTGAGATCGCGGCGCGCCTCGAGGTTGCCGACGGAAATCTCCGGCTGCCAGATGCCGCGCTCGATGTCGGCAATCCGGCGGGCGAAGCCCGAGGCGGCGAACTGCGGATCCTGCCGCGGTCCGAGGTGGTTGAAAGCGCGCGCGATGGTCACGCCGAGCGGGCCGTTCGATCGGCCGGCCAGCATCTCCTGCGCGAGCTTGCTCAACCCGTACGGGCTGTTCGGCACGAGCGGATGCGACTCGGTGAGCGCTTCGTCGGCGCCGCCGTAGACGAGCGCCGAGCTCGGCACCAGCACGCGTGCGGGCGCGCCGGCGCGCTCGAGGGCGCGCAGCAGGTGGTGGGTGCCGCGCACGTTGGTCGCCAGCGTCGGCTCGGTCGAGTCCCACGCCCGGCCGACATGGGCCGCGCCGGCGCAGTGGTAGACCGCCGAAGGGCGCAGCTGCGCGATCGCCGAGCGCGACCGCGTCCGCGTCCAGCAGATCGACGCCGTCCCATCGCGTCGATCGGACCTCGCGCGCCGGCGGATGTCCGGGACGGTGCCAGGCGACGACATCGGCGCCGCTGTCGACGAGATGATCGACCAGGTGGCTGCCCGCGAACCCGGCCGCGCCCGTGACTAGGACTTCGCCCGACATGTTGTGGGCCGCCTGGGTTAGCGGGGTACTCCGCTGAGCCCGCCGTTGAAGGGCGAGAAGTTGCCGAGGCCGGCGAGCGTGAACGAGAGGAAGAAGCGCTGGTCCAGCGGAATCGGCGAGGCCGACTGGTTGCCGTAGTTGTAGGTCTGATATTCGAACGCGATGCCGCAGCACTGCGCGTTGTAGAAGGCGGTAATGCGCTGCTGGGTCATTCTCGACCGCAGCACGTCGTAGTTGAACGAGTAGAGCGTGCCGAAGCCGGTTGTCGAGCGTGTGCGCGTTGGCCGAGCCGTTGATGTAGTGATCGAGCTGCTCGGGGATGTTGTATCCCGCGAGTCCCGGCACGAACGCGCGCTTGGTCCAGCCGGCCGAGGTCACGATCCGGCCGGTCCACGAATACGACCCCTGCGCCGAGATCTGGCTCAGCTCACGCGTCCGGCTGTCGAACGGCGCCTGCATGTTGGCCGTGACGCCATCGGTCGGCATCACCCGGACGTTCAGCACTCATCGCGGAGAAATGGCTCGGCGGGGCCTGGCCGGTGGTCGAGACTGCGGGTCGCATTTCGCCGATCGCTGATCGGTGTAGTAGCTCTGCGAGATCTCGACCGACGATCATCTCCCGCGCCACCGCCGGCGCACCGGGCGTGAGCTTCGCGCTTGGCATAGAAGCGGTTGTTGATGCCCGTAGGTGACGTTGGTGCCGCCGACGTACTGATCGATGCCGTCGAAGACGAGGATGCGATCGAAGTCGTCGACCGACGAAATGCGCTGCCACCGTCACGACCGGCTCGATCGAGTGCTTGAACTTCTCCGCGTAGCCGTTGTCCGGCGTGTCCCAGACGCGGTTGAACAGCGGCCCGACGAACTGCGACTGGAAGATGAACACCGGCCGGTTGAGGTTTTCGTCGATGACCACTGTCGACGGCACGGTCGGGTCGGTGGTGGGCGCGTAGCTGCGCGTGTAAAAGGTATCGCGCCAGTTCAGCGTCGAGTTGACGGTGAACCACTGCCACTTCTTGAAGGGGTAGCGGATCTGCGGCGAGACGTCGAACCGGCTCAGGCTGGTGTCGATCTCGACCGTCGCCGTTCTTGGTGTCGCGCAGGATGTTCGCGCGCCTCCGTGCTGACCGAGAAGTACAGCGGCGAGTTCAAGATCGGGCGCTCGTTGCGGCTGAACGAGACGCGCGGCCACGTGCCCGACAGCACCGAGTTGGTCGTGTTGTAGAAGTACTCGCTGTGATCGAAGGTGGAGTTCATCGAGTACTTGCCCCAGTTGCCGACCAGGTTGCCGCCGTACGAGCGGCTGTTGCGCGACAGGTCGTAGATGTTGACGTTGTTGAGCTGCGAGCTCTGGATGCTCGAGAAGTACGACACGTTGGCCCTTGCCCGCAGGCGATAGGGCAGCGTCTGGGTCGCAGCCGCGCGGATGTCGTAGCTGCGTGAATCGGGCAGGGTGCCGCCGTTCTCGTACTGCGTCGCCTTCTGGTTGCGAGTACGTCGCCCGAAAGAGCCCTTCGCCGGAGCCCACGTTGTAGCGATACTCGGTGCCCGCGCCCTGTCCGGTCTTCGAAAACCAGTCGTGGGTGATCGTCGCGTCCTGGCTGCGGTTGATCGCCCAGAAGAACGCGTTGTGAATGCGACTGCCCGTTGAGCGTGGACGATCCGTAGGTCGGGATGCAGGAAGCCGGTGGCGCGATCCTCCCGCTTGGTCGGGTAGTACATCACCGGCAGGTAGAACACCGGCACGCCCTTCACCCGCAGCACCGCCTGCTTCAGCAGCGTGTAGTGATCGAGGTTGAGGATGACGGTGCCGGCGTTGAGATCCCAGCGCGGCGTCGGCTGCACGCAGGTCGAGAAGCCGCCGTTGGTGATCTTGTATTTCTTCGGGCCGATCTTCTCGATCTTCTCGCCGAAGAAGTAGACGACCAGTTCCTGGTTGGTCATCGCCGGCGGCGCGATCATGCCTGGCCGCGCTCGTCTGCACCGGTGGCGTGATCGTCGACAGGCCCCACGCGTTGTAGAACGTACCCAGCCGCGTCTCGGTGTCGAAGTCCGCCCGCTCGGCGGAGAGGCGGTTGTTGCCCTGGGCCATCAGCACGTTGCCGGTGGCGATCGCGCGGTTCTCCCCCGTATACGCCCAGACATCGTCGGCGTAGATCTTCGTGTCGCCGCCGCGATCCATCTCGACGTTGCCGATGAAGTGCCAGTCCTTCTGGTTGTTGGACGCCTCGCGGTTATTGCTCACCGTCGTTTCAGAGACCGACCCTGTCGTGGCGGGTGGCGGTGTCGCAGTGGCGGGCGCAGCCGGCGTCGCCGGCGCGGCAGGGGCCGCGGGCGCGGGCGGTGTCGCCGGTGGAGTTGTCGCCGGCGCAGGCGCCTGCGGCTGCGCCTGCGCGTATGCGCGGGCGCCGTACGCGATGAATGCGAGCGCGATCAGGAAACGGAACAGGTTCAGCATCCGGAACAGTCAGCGGCAGGCGGCGCTCGTCGAAGCGTATCACGTCCCATCGACGAGCTTCAGCACGTCGCCGAGCAGAAAAATCGATCCGGCGACGACGATGCGCGGCGAATGGCGCCACGCTTCGGCCAGCGCGTCGGCGATGACCGGCTCGATCGAGATCGGGAGCCCGGGCGCGATCGCCCGCGCCCGCTCGGCCAGCGCCGCCGGCTCGGTAGAACGCGGGTTCGACGCGCGCGTCGCGATCAGCCGGCTCACCGCCGGAAGCAGCGCCGTGAACATGCCGTCGACGTCCTTGTCGCGCATCGCCGCATACACCAGTGGCCGCTTCGGGGCCGCGTCTCCTTCGAGGTAGGACGCCAGCGCGGCGGCGCCGGCCGGGTTGTGAGCCGCATCGAGGAGAATTTCGCGCCCGCCGGACAGCGATCTCGTTTCGAGCCGCCCCGGCCAGCCCGGGTCGGCGAGCCCCGCGCCGATGGCCGAAGCCGGAACGGCGAACGCCATGCGCGTCAACCGTCTGCAGCAGCCGCACGGCGACCGCCGCGTTCGCGATCTGGTGCGCGCCGCGCAGGCCGATGGCGAAGCCCGCTGCATCTTCTGCAGCGGCCTGTATCACCGTCGCGCCGCGCTCGCGCGCGACCGCCTCGATCGCGGTCCGTGCTTCGGCCGGCAGCGGTCCGACCACGAGCGGCACGCCGGGTTTGATGATGCCCGCCTTCTCGAGCGCGATCTCCCTCAGGGTCGGGCCGAGATACAACTGGTGATCGAACGCAATCGAGGTGATCGCGGTGGCGACAAGGTGAGGCGGCGCGACGACATTGGTGGCATCGAGCCGGCCCCCGAGGCCAACCTCGAGGACGGCAATCTCGACGTTCGCCCGCCGGAACAGCTCGAAGGCGACCGCGGTCGTGACCTCGAAGAACGTGGGCTGGACCTCGAGCTCGCCGCGTGTGCGCAGATCGTCGATCGCGTCGCGCACATCCGCGACCGCACGCACGAGGTCACGCTCGCCGACCGGCCTGCCGTCGATGACGAAGCGTTCCGACAGATCGACCAGGTGCGGCGAGGTGTAGCGCGCGGACTTGTGGCCGGCGGCGCGCAGCGAGGCGTCCACCATCGCCGTCACCGATCCCTTGCCGTTGGTGCCGGCGACGTGAATCGACGTGAACGCGCGCTCGGGATGCCCGAGACGGGCGACGATCGCGGTGATGTTGTCGAGGCCGAACTTGATCCCGAACTGTTCGAGCCCGAACAGATATTGGAGGGCGTCCACAGCAGGATTAGCGAAGGGCGGCCACGTTTGCGGCGACAGTCACGGGGAACAAGAGGTTAGGCGAGCAGGAGAAACTCTTTCTCTTTCTAATTGGAAACTCCTGACCTCTTGATCTCCTGTTTTCCTTTGCCGGGCGGTGAGGTGTTGGAAGACATCATGCCTGCGGCGCCGGCTCGGCGGCGGGGGCCGTGGCGACGGTCGCGACGACCTCGGGCGCCGCGACCAGCACCTCGGTCTTCGCGCCCATGAAGCGGAGCGCGTTCGCAATCGTCGCCTTCATCTCGCGGCGATCGACGATGAGATCGAGCATCCCCTTCTCGAGCAGGAACTCGCTGCGCTGGAACCCTTCGGGCAGCGTCTGCCGGATCGTCTGCTCGATCACGCGCGGCCCGGCGAAACCGATCAGCGCCTTCGGCTCGGCGACGTTCAGATCGCCGAGCATCGCGAAGCTCGCGGTGACGCCGCCGGTCGTCGGATCGGTGAGCACGGAGATGAACGGCAGGCCGGCGCGATCGAGCCGCGCCAGCGCCGCGCAGACCTTGGCCATCTGCATCAGCGACAGCGCCCCTTCCATCATCCGTGCGCCGCCCGAGCAGCAGACGATCACGATCGGCGTCCGTCCGGCGATCGCACGCTCGATCCCGCGCGCAATCTTCTCGCCGACGACCACGCCCATGCTGCCGCCGATGAAGCCGTACTCCATCGACGCGACCACGGTTGGAATGCGATCGATCGAGCCGGCGGCGACGATGACCGCGTCCTTCATGCCGGTGCTCTCGATCCCGGCCTTGAGGCGCGCCTTGTACGGCTTGGTGTCGGTGAAGACGAGCGGATCGGTCGACACCAGATCCTTGTCGTACTCGGTCCAGGTGCCGTCGAACAGCATCCGCAGGCGCTCGGTCGCGTTCAACCGGAAGTGGTGCCCGCACTTCGGGCAGACGTTGAAGTTGGCGGCGAGGTCCTTGTTGTAGATCGCCTGCGCGCAGCCGGGACACTTGACCCAGAGCCCTTCGGGCACCCGGCTCGCTTTTTCCTTGGCCGGCGCGGCCATTGGCTTGCGAGTCTTCTTGAACCACGCCATCGGGACAGCTTATCAGCGAATCGTGTCGGGGCTGGGGGCTGGGGCTAGGGGCTGGGTGGGGCTAGGGGATGGGGCTTGGTCGCGATTGGCCTACGCGTATCGACAAGCGCCGAATGCAGCCCTCAGCCCCTCCGAGTCCCAGCCCCCAGCCCCTAGCCCCGACTCGTTCTCGGAACGTAATACTGCGTCCCCGGGCCCATTGCGCGGATCTGCTTGATGAGGTCGTCGAGCGCCTCGTCGCTGGCGTCGGAGTCGAACTGCGACGTTTCCACCACCAGCAGCGGCGTCGCGTTGTAGTGAAAGAAGAAGTGGTGATACGCCTCATTCAGCTCGCGCAGGTAATCGTCGTCGGGCTGAAAGGCGACCGCTTCGGCGTCCATGCGCCGGCTGTGCACGCGGCGCAGCAGGACATCGGTCGGCGTCTGCAGGTAGACGACCAGATCGGGCGGCGGCACGTCGCGCGCGAGCAGTTCGAAGAGGCGCTGGTAGATGAACAGCTCGTTGTCGTCGAGGTTGAGGTAGGCGAAGATCTTGTCCTTGTCGAATACGTAGTCGCAGATCGTCGACTGGCTGAAGAGGTCTGCCTGGCGGAGCGAGGTCTGCTGGCGGTGGCGGTTCAGCAGATAGAACAGCTGTGCCTGCAGCGCGGCACCGGGACGATCGGCGTAGAAATCGGCGAGGAACGGATTCTCGGCTTCCTCCAGCACGACGGTCGCGTCGAGGCGTGTGCCAAGCCGTTCGGCCAATGCGGTTTTGCCCGCGCCGATCGGGCCTTCGATCGCGATGTAGCGAAACTGCAAGGCGGCCCGATGATATCATCGCGCCGTGAAGATCGACGGCCTCGAGCTGCGCCTGCTGAAGCTCCCGCTCGTACACTTTTTCGAAACCAGCTTCGGCCGCGTCGACGACAAGCACTTCATCCTCGTCCGGGTCGAGAGCGACGGCGTGAGCGGCTACGGTGAGTGCGTCGCCGAGAAGGATCCGTACTACAGCTCGGAAACCAACGACACCGTCTGGCACATCATCGCCGAGTTCATCGCGCCGCGCCTGCTTGGCGCCGACTTCGCGCACCCGCGCGAGGTGTTCCCCGCGCTCAAGGCGGTCCGCGGCCACAACATGGCGAAGGCCGCCGTCGAGATGGCGATGTGGGATCTCTTCGCGCGGCAGCGCGGCGAGCCGCTGGCCCGTGTCCTCGGCGGCACGCGCGACCGCATCGCCTCCGGCGTGTCGGTTGGCATCCAGCCGTCGCTCGACGCGCTGGTCGCCAAGGTCGAGGGCGAGCTCGCCGCCGGCTACCGCCGGATCAAGATCAAGATCAAGCCGGGATGGGACGTGCGGCCGGTGGAGCGGCTGCGCGAGCGGTTCGGCGCCATCCCGTTGATGGTCGACGCGAACGCGGCCTACCAGCCCGGCGACGCCGATCACCTGGCCGCTGCTCGACGCCTTCAATCTGATGATGATCGAGCAGCCGCTCGACTACGACGACGTGGCGGAGCACGCGGCGCTGCAGCGGCGGTTGAAGACGCCGATCTGCCTCGACGAGTCGATCAAGACGGTCGGCATCGCCCGCGAGGCGATCGCGGCCGGCGCCTGCCGCATCATCAACATCAAGCCGGGGCGCGTCGGCGGGTTCGGCGAATCGATCCGGCTGCACGACCTCTGCGCGTCACACGGCATCCCGGTGTGGCACGGCGGCATGCTCGAATCGGGCATCGGCCGCGCCGCCAACATTCACCTGTCGACGCTGACGAACTTTTCGCTGCCGGGCGACGTGGCGGCCAGCCGCCGCTACTTCGATCCCGATCTCATCGAGCCGCCGATCGAGGTCGCCGCCGACGGCACCATCGCCGTCCCGACCGGTCCCGGCCTCGGCGTGGCGATCCGCGACGATCGGGTCGACGCCGCGACGATGAAGAAGACGATGTTCAGGGCGCAGCTCTCGCCGCTCGGTGCGCAGGGCTGAACCTTTCCCGTGCGTAGTGTCCGCCTTTCCGCTGCGCTCCTGACGTATAAAAAGGAGCTTCGGCGCGACCGAGCCGAAGCCTCGGCGCGAAGGTTGGCAGGCGGACCCACACTCCGGCCCTTCGAGGGCTCAGGGCCGCCCTGAGCCACGTCGAAGGGTGGCTGAAGCTGGACACTACGTACAGTTGAAAGTCCGATGAAACGCATCTCGATCGCGTGTGTGTTGCTGGCCGCCTCAGCGTGCGCCAGCGCGCCCAAGCCGGCCGTCGCGCCGCCGCCTCCGCCCGGCGCCTCGTTCGAGGAGAAAATGGCGGCGATCCTCCGGCTCGAGGATCACCGTGTCTTGCGCGATCCGGCGCCGCCGGCTCCACCGCCCGCGCCGCCTCCGGCGCCGGTGCGAGGCGGGCGACAGCCGGCGGCCGCACCAGCTCCGCCGCCGCCGCCGCCGCCACCTGATCTGACGCGTCTGCTCTCCGACCGGGAAGCGCGCATCCGCCGCCGCGCCGCGCTGGCCATCGGCCGCGTCGGCCTCGCTGAAGGCAGTTCCACCGCTCGTTGCGCTGCTCGCCGATCCCGATCCCGAGGTGAAGCAGATGGCCGCGTTTGCGCTCGGCCTCATCGGCGACGGCAGCGCGCGAGAGCCGCTGGTCGGCGCCCTGGCCGATCCGTCGCCGCTCGTGCAGGGCAGCGCGGCGGAGGCACTTGGCCTCATCGGCGACGCGGCTGCCGCCGACGCGGTCGGCCGCTTCCTCGCGCAGATCGTTCAATCAGGCGCACTCGCGCAGACGCCGGGTGACGAAGACGACAGTCGGCGCGATACGCCGACCGCGGCGGCGCGCCTCGCGATCTACGCGCTGGTGCGCCTCAAGGGCTATCAGCAGCTGGCGGCCGCGATCCTCGATGGCAGCGCGCAGCCGCGCGTGAAATGGTGGCCGGTCGCCTACGCGCTGCAGCGGCTCGAAGACAAGCGGGCGATGCCGGCGCTGCTGACGCTCGCCCGCGATCAGAACGCGTACACGCGCGCGTTCGCGGTCAAGGGGCTGGCGGCGATCAAGGATCGAGCGGCGCTGCCGGTGCTGATGCCGCTCCTGACGAGCGGCGAGCGCTCGGTGCTGATCCAGACGGTTCGCGCGCTCGGCGCGATTGCCGATCCGTCGGCGGCCGAGCCGCTGCTGAAGTTCGTCCGCGATCCGGCCGCCGATCCGCAGGTGCGCCTCGAAGCGGTGAGCGCCCTCGGCAGCATCCACGCGCCGGAGGTCGCCGACACGATGCTCGACGTGCTGTCGGATCCGAGCCCGGCGATTCGCGGCGCCGCGCTGCGCTCGATCGCGGCGAGCGATCCGGAGAACTTCATCACCGTGCTGTCGGGGCTCGATCCCGACCCGCACTGGAGCGTGCGCGCGGCGCTGGCCACCGTGCTCGGCACGCTGCCGCTCGAAACCGCCCTGCCGCGTCTCGAAGCGGCCCTGGCCGATTCCGATCAGCGCGTGATCCCGTCGGTGCTCGCGTCGCTCGTGAAGCTCAAGGCGCCGAAGGCACCGCAGATCCTGCTCGAGCGGCTCAAGGTCGACGACGCGGTGGTGCGCGCGGCCGCCGCGACCGGCATCGGCACGTTGAAGCCGCCCGCGGGAGCGCAGGCGCTCGCCGACGCCTACAAGCTCGGCGAGCGCGACTCGACGTATTCCGCTCGAGCGGCGGCGCTCGCCGCCGTGGCGCAGTACGGCGCGGCGGAAGCGGCGCCGGTGCTGCGCAGCGCCTTCGCGGACAAGGACTGGGCGGTCCGCGTCCGCGCCGCGATGCTGCTCAAAGGGCTCGACCCGTCAGCCGCGGCCGATGCCGATGCAGCAGATCCGGCCGGCGCCGACCACCGTCGCGCGCGAGGTCTACGCGGCCCCGCGCCTCATCAACCCGTCGTTCTCGACGCAGGTCTACCTCGAAACCGATCGCGGGATGATTCAGCTCGAAATGGCCGTGCTGGATGCGCCGTTGACGGTGGAGAACTTCATCGCGCTCGCGCGCAAGGGCTTCTTCAACGGCCTCAGCTTCCACCGCGTCGTGCCCGACTTCGTCGCCCAGGACGGCGATCCGCGCGGCGACGGTGAAGGGACGCCCGGTTACACGATTCGCGACGAGATGAACCAGCGCCCGTACCTGCGCGGCGTCGTCGGCATGGCGCTCGATCCCTGGCGCGACACTGGCGGCAGCCAGTACTTCATCACCCATTCACCGCAGCCGCACCTCGACGCGCGCTACACGGTCTTCGGCCGCGTCATCGCCGGCATGGACGTCGTCGACAAGCTGCAGCAGTGGGACGTGATCAGGCAGGTGCGTGTCTGGGACGGCCAGCAGATGACGGACAGGTCAGGTGGGTCGCGTGGTCGGGCGAAGGCTGGTCGAGTAGCGCGAGGGCTTCAGCCGAGCCGTTCGCGTTCAGCGGCGCGAGTCGACGGAAAAAATTGAAAAGGGGGCGACGGCCGCCCCCTTTTATCGACGGGAGAGGTCGGCTTACCGTTTCTTGCCGGCCTTCTTCTTCCCGCCCTTGGCTTTCTTCGCCATTGTCTGTTATCCCCCCCTTCATGTTGGGATACTGCGCGGGCGCTCACGCGCATCATGTGTGGCTGCCGCCTGGCACGCTCACCCGATGTCGGCCCCCGTCGCTTTTCAGGTACCCCCGACGCGTAAGCGTCAGGGAAGCGAACTCAACTTTCCAGTCGAGGTTCACTAGGGATGGTCTAAGTGAACCATCCTCATACCAGATGTAGATTATGAACGTCCGCGCGCAGGTGTCAAGCACAAATGTGCATCAAATGTCAAAAAATCTTGAAAAGTGATCGCGAAGTTGGGGCGAGTGATCGCGCCGCGCGCGATCACATGCTGGTGCGGAGCTGCTGCTTGTCGGCGTGACGTTCGATCGCGAGCGCGATCAGCCGATCGACGAGCGCGGGATACGCGAGACCGCTCGCCGCCCACATCTTCGAGTACATGCTGATGGTCGTGAAGCCGGGAATGGTGTTCACTTCGTTGAGGAAGAGCGATCCGCTCTCGCCATCGAGCAGGAAATCGACGCGCGCCATGCCGGCGCAGTCGACGGCGGCGAAGGCGGCGACCGCGAGCGCGCGGATCCGATCGCTCAGTTCAGCCGGCAGATCGGCGGGGATGACGTCGCGCGAGGCGCCGTCGAGATATTTCGCCTCGTAGTCGTAGAACTCCTTCGACGGGATGATCTCGCCGGGCACCGACGCCTCGGGCGCGTCGTTGCCGAGGACGGCGACCTCGATCTCGCGGGCGTGCGGCACCGCCGCTTCGACGACCACCTTGCGATCGAACTCGGCGGCGAAGCTGATCGCCTTCCTGAGCTCGGCGACATGCTTCGCCTTCGAGATGCCGACGCTCGATCCGAGGTTGGCCGGCTTGACGAATACCGGGAAGCCCAGGCGGTTGACGACGCGCTGGAGGACGCCGCGCTCGTCGCGCTGCCACTCGCGCTTCATGACGACTTCGTAATCGCAGATCGGCAGCCCCTTCGCCACGAAGACGAGCTTCATCACGGCCTTGTCCATGCCGACGGCGGAGGCGAGCACGCCGGCGCCCACGTACGGGATGTTCGCCAGCTCGAGCAGCCCCTGCACCGTGCCGTCTTCGCCGTACGGACCGTGCAGCACGGGGAAGACGACGTCGAGCGCGAGGCCGGAGACGATCGGGTTCTCGTTGTGGCGGTCGATCGTCATCAGCGTTTCGGCGCCGGGGTGGGCGAGGAGGTGCGCTTCACGCGGTGCGTCGCCCGGCACCAGGCCGGTCGATTCCTCCGACTTCGCCGCGATGACGTCGGCTGCCGAGATCAGCGTCGGCGCGCGTGGCGGGAGCGACCAGCGGCCGTCCTTCTCGATCCGGATGGGGACCGCTTCGTAGCGGCCGGGATCGAGGTTCTTGAAGACCGCCGCCGCGGAGGCGAGCGAGACTTCGTGCTCGCCGGACCGGCCGCCGTAGATGACGCCGACGCGCAGTTTTTTCACGGCATGCTCCCGCAAGAGACGTCACGCTGCATTCGCGGCCCACGGACGTGGGAACGCAGAGACCGCAGAGCGCGCAGAGAAATCAGGCCGTCGCCGGGGACATGGGGGACGCGAAGATCGCGAGGCGACCGCGAGGCCGGCGAAGCCGGCCGTGACGCGGCCGGAGAAGACCGCAAACACAAACCGGTCGAGGATCTCGGTTTGCGTTTGCGGTCTTCTTCGGTCCGCGCGCCGCTTCGCGGCGGCGGTCGCCGCGTCTTCTGCTGGTGCTCTGCGGTCTCTGCGTTCCGCATCGTCGTGGTCGCTTGCCGGGACGTGCGTCGATGTCATCCGCAGGCTAAACTTAACACGTGTCTTTCGACTTCGAGGTGACGCACACCGACGGCGGCGCGCGGCGCGGCCGCATGCAGACCGCGCACGGCATCGTCGAGACGCCGGCGTTCATGCCGGTCGGCACGCAGGGCGCCGTGAAAGGGGTGACGCATCGCGATCTCGAATCGCTCGGCGCCGAGATCCTGCTGAGCAACACGTATCACCTCTACCTGCGTCCCGGCGACGATCTGATCGCGCGCCTCGGCGGGCTGCATCGCTTCATCGGCTGGTCGAAGCCGATCCTCACCGACAGCGGCGGCTATCAGGTCTTCAGCCTCGCCGCGCGCCGCACCATTGATGAGCAAGGCGCGCACTTCAAGTCGCACCTCGACGGATCCGCGCACTCGCTGACGCCGGAGAAGGCGACCGACATCCAGTCGCAGCTCGGATCGGATATCGCGATGGTGCTCGACGAATGCCTCGCGCACCCGGCGGATGAGGATGCCGCGCGGCTGTCGATGGAGCGGACGCTGCGCTGGGCCTGCCGCGCGCGCGATCGGTTCCTCGCGCTGCGCGACGGGCTCGTGCCGGACGTCGTCGTGTCGAATCGCGGCCAGGCGCAGTTCGGGATCGTGCAGGGCAGCGTCTATCCCGGCCTGCGGGAAGAGAGCGCGCGGCAGACGGTCGACATCGGGTTCGAGGCCTACGCGATCGGCGGGCTCAGCGTCGGCGAACCGGCCGACGTGATGTACGACATGGTCGCCCGCGCGACGCCGTTCCTGCCGGTCGAACGGCCGCGCTATCTGATGGGCACGGGGACCCCGGCCGACCTGGTCGAATCGGTCGCGCGGGGTGTCGACCTCTTCGATTGCGTGCTCCCGACCAGGAATGCACGGAATGGCCAACTCTTTACGAGCGAGGGTCGCCTGAACATCAAGAACGCGCGCTACGCGGACGACCAGCGGCCGCCCGATCCGGCCTGTTCCTGCTACACCTGCGCGACCTGTTCACGGGCCTATCTTCGACATCTGTACATGGCGAACGAGATCAACGCGGCCACCCTTAACACGTTGCATAACCTCAACTTTTACCTTGACACCCTGCGCCGGATTAGGGACGCTATAGTGTTCGGGCGGTTTGAACGTTTCAGGCTGGCGTTCCATCAGAGCTTGTCCCGCCACTCCCACGAATCATGATGTCTCACGCAGCGGGTCGCGCCTTCGCGATGCAATTGAATGCCGAGGGTGGCAGCGCCCTTTTACAGCTCGTTCCCTTCGCGCTCATCCTGGCGATTTTCTATTTCATCATCCTGCTCCCGAGCCGGCGGCGTCAGCAGAAGGTGCAGGAGTTTCTCGAGAACCTGAAGGAAAACGACCGCGTCATCACCACCAGCGGCATCTACGGCCAGATCGCGAAGATCAACGGCGACCGGGTGCAGCTCCAGGTGGCCGACAAGGTCCGGATCGACGTGTCCAAGGCGGCCATCGGCGGCTATCAGGGTCAGCCGCCGGTCGTCGAGACGAGCCCGACCCCGTAACAACAATCAAGAACCGGATAGCGACGCAGCAGTCCAGATAGCTACTCAGAAATATAGAGAGGCCCGGGTCGCCCGGGGTAATTGCCCATGTCGAACCTTCGTTGGAAGGTCATCACCGTCGTCGCCGTTACGCTGATTTTCGCCGCCGTCGGCGTCTACCCGCTCGTCGCCCAGCGCTACGGCATCAACTCGCCGTCCTGGCTGATGGACAAGGCGCTCAAGCTCGGGCTCGACCTGAAAGGCGGGGTGCATCTGGTGCTCCGCGTCCAGACCGACGATGCCCTGCGGCTGACGACGCAGCAGGAAATGGAACGGCTGCGCGAAACGCTCAAGACGCCGCCAGATCACGGTCGGGACGATGGACGCCACCGACATCACGCACTTCAAGGTGGACGGCGTGCCGCCGGCGCAGGACGCCCCCTTCCGCGACGCGGCCGCCGAGGTCCAGGCCAACTTCGACCGCAGCGCCGGCACCAACGGCACCTACATCTTCACGATGAAGCCGAACGTGCAGGTGACGCTGCGCGACGAGTCGGTCGTGCAGGCGCGCGAGACGATCGAGCGGCGCGTGAACGAGCTGGGTGTGACCGAGCCGAGCATCGCGCAGCAGGGGACCAACGGCGATCAGATCCTCGTGCAGCTCCCCGGCGTCACCGACGTGAACCGCGCGAAGGAGATCATCCGGTCGACCGGCCTCCTCGAGCTGAAGATCGTCGAGCAGGGGCCGTCGCCGACGAAAGAAGCGCTGATGACCAACGGCCAGGTGCCGCCCGGCATGGAAGTCGTGCCCGGCGCGTCCGGCACGCCTGGCGACGCCGGCACGGTCTACTACCTGGTGAAGAAGGCCGCGGCCGTCACCGGCAACGACCTCCGCAACGCGCGGCCGTCGCTCGACGAGAACAACCAGCCGGCCGTCGCCTTTACGCTCAGTAACGAAGGCGGGCGCAAGTTCGGCAACGTCACGTCGGAGAACGTCGGCCGCCAGCTCGCCATCATCCTCGACGGCCGCGTCCAGTCGGCGCCGCGCATCGAGTCGCGGATTCAGAGCGAGGGGCGCATCACCGGCAGCTTCACAACCGAGGAAGTGCAGAACCTGGCGCTGATCCTCCGGTCGGGCGCGCTCTCCGCGTCGCTCACCTACCTGGAGGAACGGACGATCGGTCCGACGCTCGGCGCCGACTCGATTCGCGCCGGTGTCATCGCCTCGGTCGTCGGCCTGCTGCTCGTCATCTCGTTCATGCTCATCTACTACAAGCTGTCCGGGGTCAACGCGGTAATCGCGCTGGTGCTGAACCTCGTGATCCTGCTCGGCCTGATGGCGTACATCGGCGCGGTGATGACTCTGCCGGGCATCGCCGGCTTCGTGCTGACGATGGGCATGGGCGTCGACTCGAACGTGCTGATCTTCGAGCGCATCAAGGAGGAGCTCGAAGCGGGGCGCGGCGTCCGCGCGTCGATCAACGCCGGCTTCAGCCGGGTCTTCTGGACGCTGGTCGACACCCACACGGCCGCGCTGATTTCAGCCGCCTTTCTCTTCCAGTTCGGCACCGGCCCGATCCGCGGCTTCGCGGTCACGCTGTTCGTCGGCCTGATGTCGAACCTGTTCACCTCGACCTTCGTCTCGAAGACCTTGTTCGAGCTGGCGCTGGTGCGCCGGCATCAAGTTGCGACGCTGAGTATCTGAGTCATGCATATCTTCAAGGACACCAACTACGACTTCCTGCGCTGGCGCTGGCACGCCATCGCGCTGTCGACGCTGATCATCATCGGCGGCATCGTGATCATCGCGACCAAGGGGCTCAATCGCGGCGTCGAGTTCGCCGGCGGCACGGTCGTCATCGAGCGGTTCGACCAGCCGGTGTCGATCGAGCAGGTGCGGTCGGCGCTCGAGAAGAACTTCGGGCAGGACCTGTCGATTCAGGAGTACGGCGATCCGTCGCAGCGGCAGGTGATGATCCGCGTGCCGCAGGTCGGGGCCGAAGCGGGGGCGTCGCTCGGGACGACCGCCGATACGATCGAGGCGGCGCTGAAGCAGGCCAACATCGGCTCGTTCACCCGGCTGGGCACGGAGATCGTCGGCCCGGCCGTCGGGCGCGAGCTGACGACGAAGGGCATCTGGGCCACCGTCCTGTCCCTGGTCGGCATCCTCGCCTACATCTCGTTCCGCTTTCAGCTCAGCTTCGCGACCGGCGCGGTGGTCGCGACGGTGCACGACCTGCTCGTCACCTTCGCCTTCCTCGCCTTCTTCGGCTACGACCTGACCCTGAACGTGATCGCGGCGCTCCTGACCATCACCGGCTTCTCGACCAACGACACGATCGTGATCTTCGACCGCGTGCGCGAGAACCTGCGCGGCATGCGGCGCGACTCGCTCGACCACGTGATCAACGTCGCCATCAACCAGACGCTCGGCCGCACGATCATCACCTCCGGCACGGCGCTGCTGTCGGCGATCGCGCTGTTCTTCTTCGGCGGCGACGTGCTGCACGGGTTCGCCTTCACGATGGTGGTCGGCATCATCACCGGCACCTATTCGACCGTGTTCATCGCCGCGGCGATCGTCAGCTTCTGGCGCGGCGGCACGGCACGCGCCGCGGCGCGCGCGCCGGCGACCTCGGCGCCCGCGCCGCAGCAGCCGCAGCGGAAACAGAAGCCGCAGAAAAAAGTGCGGGCATCGTAGACGCTTTCAGCTTCGGCTCTCAGCTACCGTCCCGACCCCGGGTCTGTAGCTGACCGCTGACAGCCGAGAACAGCTGCATGCCCACGCTTCTCAAGGCCGCCGATACTCGGCGTCATCCAGGGGCTGTTCGAGTTCCTGCCCGTATCTTCGACCGCCCATCTCCTGCTCGCTGCCCGGGCGCTCGGCTACGACGATCCGGGCGGTGTGTTCACGGTGATGATTCAGCTCGGATCGATCCTGGCCGTGGTCTGGCTGTATCGGGCGAAGCTCGCCGCCGTGCTCGCGGGGCTCCCGTCGCAGCCCGAGGCGCGGCGATTCGTGCTGATGGTGGGCGCTGGCGACCGTGCCGCTGCTGGCCGCGGGCGCGCTGTTCTCGAGTTTCGTGAAGAGCGTGCTCTACGGCAGCATCATCGTCATCGCCGTCTCGTTCATCGTCGGCGGGATCGTCATGCTGATCGTTGAGCGGCTGCGGCCGGTGCCCGACGTGTTGACCGTCGACGAGCATCCCGCTCGGGCGCGCGGTCGCGATCGGCTGCTTCCAGGCGCTGGCGCTGATTCCGGGCGTCTCGCGGTCGGGCGGCACGATCGTCGCGGCGATGGCGATGCGTGTCGATCGCCCGGCGGCGGCCGAGTTCACCTTCTTTCTCGCGATGCCGGCGATGACCGCCGCCTTCCTGAAAAATCTGCTGGAGGCGCGCGGCCACCTCGGCGCCGAGCGCGCGCTCGAGATCGCGGTCGGCTTCGTGATGGCGTTCGTCGCCTCGGCGGTCGTGGTCCGCCCGTTCCTGGGGTTCGTGCGCCGCGCCGGCTTCGCGCCGTTCGCCTGGTACCGGATCGCGTTCGGCGTCGTCTTGCTCGCGGCGCTCGCCGCTGGATGGGTGTAGCGCGATGCAGTGGCTCCGACGCAGCTTCATCGCCGGGTTCTTCGTGGTGGTGCCGCTGTTCATCAGCGTCGCCGCGATCGTCTGGATCTTCGGCCTGGTGGACGGGTGGACGTCGCCGCTGTACGAGCGGCTGCTCGGGCGGCGGATCACCGGGCCTCGGGCCGGCGACCACGGCGGTGGTGATCGTGCTGGTCGGGGCGATCGCCCGCAACGTCATCGGCCGGCGCGTCCTGCAGCGCGGCGAGGCGTGGCTGCTGAAGGTGCCCGGGTTCCGGGCGATCTACGCCCCGGTCAAGCAGCTGATCGCGGCCTTCTCCCCGGACAACGAGTCGGGGTTCAAGCGCGTGGTGATGGTCGAGGACGCCAGGCGCGGATACGTGCTCGGCTTCCTGACGCGGGAGTTCTCCGTCGATCGGGGGCGTGGACCTGAATCGATGCTTGCGGTCTACGTGCCCACGAACCACCTCTACCTCGGGGACATCGTCATCGTCGACCCGTCACACGCGACGTTTCCCGATATCACCGTCGAAGACGGCATCCGGATTTTCTTGACCGGCGGCATGGCGCTCCCGACCCGGCTGCGAATATAATCCCCCGTTTGCGCGAGGTGCAATGATTGTGACCGTTCATAAACTCCTCGGGCGTCTGATGATGCCGGTCCTGGGCATCGTCCTGTGCGGCGCGATGTTCGCGCTGCCGCGCCCGCTCGAAGCGGCCCAGCCCGGACAGACCGAGGTCCAGCGCGAGGCGCCCGTGCACGCGGGCGGCGAAGCGAGCCTGGTGCTGCCCGATCTGTCGACCGTCGATTTCCGCGGCATCAACGGCCGGACGCTGCTGATGGGCGGCCTGGTCATCTGCGCGCTCGGCCTGCTGTTCGGCCTGCTCACCTTCAAGCAGTTGAAGCAGCTGCCGGTGCACGCCTCGATGCTCGAGGTGTCGGAGCTGATTTACGAGACCTGCAAGACCTATCTCATCACCCAGGGCAAGTTCATTCTCATCCTCGAGCTGTTCATCGGCGTCATCATGGTGTTCTACTTCGGGGTGCTCGAGCGCCTCGAGCCGCTGCGCGTCGTCATCATCCTGCTCTTCAGCCTGATCGGCATCGCCGGCAGCTACGGCGTCGCGTGGTTCGGCATCCGGGTCAACACCTTCGCGAACTCGCGGGCGGCGTTCGCCAGCCTGCGCGGCAAGCCGTTCCCGATCTACGCCATCCCGCTGCGCGCCGGCATGAGCATCGGCATGCTGCTCATCAGCGTCGAGCTGCTGCTGATGCTGTGCATCCTGCTGTTCATCCCGGGCAATCTCGCCGGCCCCTGCTTCATCGGCTTCGCGATCGGCGAGTCGCTCGGCGCCGCGGCGCTGCGCATCGCCGGCGGCATCTTCACCAAGATCGCCGACATCGGCTCCGACCTGATGAAGATCGTCTTCAACATCAAGGAAGACGATGCGCGCAACCCGGGCGTGATTGCGGACTGCACCGGCGACAACGCCGGCGATTCGGTCGGCCCGAGCGCCGACGGCTTCGAGACCTACGGCGTCACCGGCGTCGCGCTGATCTCGTTCATCCTGCTCGCGGTCGCCGAACGCGCGCATGCAGGTGCAGCTGCTGGTCTGGATCTTCGTGATGCGCATCATGATGATCGTCGCCAGCGGCCTCTCCTATTTCGTCAACGAGGCGATGGCGAAGGCGCGCTACGGCAACGTCGACAAGATGAACTTCGAGGCGCCGCTGACCACGCTCGTCTGGCTGACCTCGATCGTCTCGGTCGTCATCACCTACGTCGCGTCGTACTTCCTGATTGCCGATCTGGGCGACGGCGCGCTCTGGTGGAAGCTGTCGACGGTGATCACCTGCGGCACGCTGGCCGGCGCGATCATCCCGGAGGGCGTCAAGGTCTTCACCTCCACCGAGTCGGGCCACGTCAAGGAGGTCGTGATCTCGTCGCGCGAGGGCGGGCCGTCGCTGAACATCCTGTCCGGGTTCGTCGCCGGCAACTTCAGCGCCTACTGGCTGGGCATGGCGATCGTCATGCTTGATGAGCATCGCCTACCTGGTCAGCAACGGGTTCGACCTCGGCGACGCGATGCACGCGCCGGCGGTGTTCGCCTTCGGCCTGGTGGCGTTCGGCTTCCTCGGCATGGGCCCGGTCACGATCGCGGTCGACTCCTACGGGCCGGTCACCGACAACGCGCAGTCGGTGTTCGAGCTGTCGGTGATCGAGAGCATTCCCGGGCATCAAGGAGCAGCTGAAGCGCGACCACGGCTTCGACGTCCACTTCGAGCGGGCCAAGGATCTGCTCGAGGAGAACGACGGCGCCGGCAATACGTTCAAGGCGACGGCGAAGCCGGTGCTGATCGGCACCGCCGTGGTCGGCGCGACGACGATGATCTTCTCGATCATCTTCCTGCTGACCTCGGGGCTGACGGCGAACATCGAGAAGCTGTCGCTGATGCACCCGCCGTTCTTCCTCGGGCTGGTCACCGGCGGCGCGGTGATCTACTGGTTCACCGGCGCGTCGGCGCAGGCGGTGACGACCGGCGCGTACCGCGCGGTGGAGTTCATCAAGGCGAACATCAAGCTCGATAGCGCGGAGAAGGCGTCGGTCGCCGACAGCAAGAAGGTGGTGGAGATCTGCACGCAAGTACGCGCAGAAGGGGATGTTCAACATCTTCCTGACGGTGTTCTTCTCGACGCTGTCGTTCGCCTTCCTCGAGCCGTACTTCTTCATCGGCTACCTGATCTCGATCGCGCTCTTCGGCCTCTACCAGGCGATCTTCATGGCCAACGCCGGCGGCGCCTGGGACAACGCGAAGAAGATCGTCGAGGTGGAGCTGAAGATGAAGGGCACGCCGCTCCACGCGGCGACGGTCGTCGGCGACACGGTCGGCGATCCCTTCAAGGACACCTCATCGGTCGCGCTGAACCCGGTCATCAAGTTCACGACGCTCTTCGGGCTGCTGGCCGTTCAGCTGGCGGTCAAGCTTGCGGCCGAGCAGGGGCCGTTCCTGAGCCACGCGCTGGCGGCGGTTTTCTTCGGCTTTCGATGGTTTTCGTCTACCGTTCGTTCTACGGGATGCGGATCGGGTCGGGCGGGCTGCACGCCTGACCTTGTATATAGGCACTGCCGGACGGCGCGACTTGCGCCGGATGTCGCAGCGCCAGGCGCGAACCGGGGGCCGGATCGGCCATTTCGACAAAACTGGTGTCTAAGCCTTCGGGTCTTGCGTTGACTCTCAGTTTTTGGACTGACTATAATCGGCGTCTTTCGCGCCGGTCGATTTGAAACACTTTCGAGGAGGAACGCCGCCGCGCCCCCGCGCAACGGCGTAAGGAGAACAGCCCGTGCCACGTGACATGTTCGGCGATGTCGTCACGCCGTCGATCAAGGTGGGCAGCCAGAAGTGGTATACGGTCCCGCTCTCGATCATCGTGCATACGGCGATCATCGGCGCGATCGTCATCATCCCGCTGATGGCGGCCGACGTGCTGCCGACGCCGCCGTCGATGATGGCGTTCGTCGCTGCCCCGCCCCCGCCCCCGCCGCCGCCCCCGCCGCCGCCGCCCCCGCAGGCAGCCGCGGCGCCGAAGCCGGTGATGGACGTGAACCCCGCGGCCGCGCCGGTCGAAGCGCCGAAGGAAATCAAAGCTGAGACGGGCATCGAGGCTGGCGTCAAGAACGTCGTCGGCGGCGTCGAAGGCGGCGTCGTCGGTGGCGTCACCGGCGGCATCGTCGGCGGCCTCGAAGCCGCGCCGCCGCCCCCGCCGCCCCCGCCGCCCCCGGCCGCGCCGGTCCGCGTCGGCGGCAACATCAGGCAGCCGACCAAGGTGAAAGACGTCAAGCCGGTCTATCCGGCGATCGCGCAGTCGGCGCGCGTGCAGGGCGTCGTCATCATCGAGGCGACCATCGGACCGAACGGCGCGGTGCAGGAAGCGAAGGTGCTCCGCTCGATCCCGCTGCTCGACGCGGCCGCGCTCGACGCGGTGCGCCAATGGCAGTTCACGCCGACGATGCTGAACGGCGTGCCGGTCCCCGTCATCATGACCGTGACCGTGAACTTCACTTTGCAATAACTCTTCGAATCGTCGAATTTTTCGGACTTCGAGCTTGGCTCGATGGAGGATGGACCGTGGATTTAATGCAGATGTGGCAGGCGATGGGGTTCGTGGCGAAGGCCGTGGCCTTCATTCTCTTCTTCATGTCGATGTGGTCGTTCGGCGTCGCCATCGAACGCATCTTCACCTACACGCAGGCGCGCAACCAGTCGAAGCTGTATGCGCCGCAGGTGGCGAAGCACCTGAAAGAAGGGCGGCTGAAGGACGCCATCGCCCTGTCCGCCTCCAAGAACTACCGCTACAGCCACCTGGCGAAGGTGGTGCTCGCCGGCCTGCAGGAATACCAGTTCCAGCAGGAAAGCGGCAGCAGCCTGACGCGTGAAGACCTGATGGACACCGTGCGCCGCTCGATTCAGCGCGCCTCGGCGCTCACCGCGTCGGACCTGAAGAAGGGCGTCTCCGCGCTCGCGACCATCGGCTCGACCGCCCCGTTCGTCGGTCTGCTCGGCACGGTCGTCGGCGTCATCAACGCGTTCCAGGGCATCGGCGCCAGCGGCTCGGCCGGTATCGGCGCGGTGTCGGTCGGTATTTCGGAAGCACTCGTCGAGACGGCGCTCGGGCTGGTCGTCGCCATCCCGGCGGTGTGGTTCTACAACTACCTCACCGGCCGCATCGAGTACTTCAACGTCGAGATGGACAACTCCTCGTCGGAGCTGGTCGACTACTTCATCAAGAAGACGGCGTAGTCCATTTGTGATTGAGGGTGGAGGCGTTGCGGATTTCACAGTCCGCGATCCTGCAATCCGCAATTTAGGGAGATTCAACCATGTCAATGGACGTCGGCGGCGCCAAAGGTGGAGTCAAGGCCGATATCAACGTGACGCCGCTCGTCGACGTCATGCTGGTGCTGCTCATCATCATGATGCTGGTCGCACCGATGTTGCAGCAGGGCGTCAGCGTCAAGCTGCCGACCGCAAGCAACACCGTCGACAAGCCGGAAGTGCAGGGGCAGACGGTCGTCGCCATCGGCCGCGACAAGGCGATGTACCTGAACGCCAAGCCCGTGCAGGAAGGCGAGATGGCGACCAGGGTCAACGAGCTGCTCGAGAACAAGACCGAAAAGATCGTCCTCATCAAGGCGGATGAGGAGGTCGAGTACGGTGCCGTGATGGCGGCGATGGACCAGCTCCGGCAGGCAGGGATCGAGGACATCGGCCTGATCACCGAACGCAAGAAGGGCGCCGAAGGGGCGGGAGGCAAGTAATGGCACACGCTCACCACCATCTCGGCGCCGACAAGGTCGTCACCGCGGAGGTTCCGCACGCCAGCTCGGACATGAACGTCACGCCGCTCATCGACGTGCTGCTCGTGCTCCTGGTCATCTTCATGGCGGCGCTGCCGCTCACCCAGAAGGGCGTCGACATCAACCTTCCGGCTGAAACCAAGCGCACGACCGACGTCACCCCGGACGTCAGCCAGATCGTGCTGAACTACACCGCCGACAAGCGGATCTCGGTCAACAACAACGACATCGGCATGAACGAGCTCGAGACGCGCCTCCGCAACATCTACGAGCAGCGCAAAGACAAGACGATGTTCATCATGGCGGCCGGAACGCTGCGCTACAAGGACATCATCGACGTCATCGATGCTGCCAAAGGCGCCGGCGTCGAGAAGGTCGGCATCGTCACCGAAGGCATGCGTAAGGCCGGCGGCGCATCGAGCAACTAGCGAATTAAGAATCAAGAATTAGAATTCGCCACGGCCGCTTCCTCGAGGGAGCGGCCGTTTTTTTTGCGTCAGTCGCGCTGCTGGCGCCGGCGAAGCCGCACCGTAGCTCGCATTCGCATCCATGAGCGACGGCGGGCCCGTTTTCGTTTGATGGGGGATGCGAAAAGCCGCGCGGCAGCCCTTAAAGGGCTGCACTACCTTCGGGCGCGCGTTGCCGGAAGATGAAATACGCGGCGACGGCGACCGCCAGGAACGCGATCGAGAAGACGATGCCGGGCAGGGGCGACGAGACGAAGATGTAGAGCCACATGCCGAGCGAGATGAGCGCCGGCAGCGGGTACAGCCACATCCTGAACGGCTTGGGGATGTCGGGACGATAGCGGCGCAGCAGCATCACCGCCGCGCACTGCCAGACGAACTGCAGCAGGATCTGCACCTGGATCAGCCAGCCGACCAGCTGGCCGAGCGAGAAGAAGCAGAAGGGCATCGCCACCGCGCCGATCGTCAGCAGCGACACGTGCGGGAAGTGCTTGGTCGGGTGGAGCGCGCCCGAACGCGCGCGAAGAACTGGCCGTCGCGCGCCGCCGCGAACGGGATCCGCGAGTAGCCGAGGATCACGGCATAGAGCGACGACGCGGTGACGAACAGGATCAGCGCGGTCATCACGATGGCGGCGATCCGGCCGCTGCGCGGGATCGCTGAAGGTCCGGGCGATGAACAGCGACGCGATTGTCCGCGTCTGCTGCGCCTCGCGCCACGGCACCATCCCGAGGATCACCGTGCTCATCACCACGTAGAGCACGACGACGACCACGATCGACAGCACGATCGCGCGCGGCACGGTCCGCTCGGGCGATCGGATCTCCTCGCCGATGTTGCAGATGTTGTTGTAGCCGCCGTAGTTGTACATCGCCAGCAGCCCGGTGGCCGCGGTCGCGCGCAGCAGGCCGGCGTCGAGCCGCCCCGCCTCGGGCGGGAAGTCGAACGCCTGCGCCAGCGAAAAGTTGAACAGCCCGGCGACGATCACCCACCCGACCGTCGCCATCACGACGACCAGCATGATGACGGCGAGCCGGCCGATCGAACGGATGTCGCGGTAGAGCAGCGCCGTGACCGCGACGGTGACGCCGGCGGCGATCAGGTTGTGCGCCAACGGACCCATCGACGTCCAGTAGAACCCGAGGTAGTCGGCGAAGCCGACCGCGGCGCCGGCAATCGAGAGCGGCGCGACCAGCATCGTCTGGAAGATGAAGACGAACGCCATCAGCCGGCCGAGGCCGAACGGACGATAGGCTTCGCGCAGGTAGACGTACGGGCCGCCGCTGCCCGGCAGCGCCGCGCCGAGCTCGGCGTAGACGAGGCCGTCGCACAGCGCCAGCACGGCGCCGAACGCCCAGGCGTAGATGATGTGCGGCCCGCCCATCGCGGTGACCATGAACGGGATGGTCAGGAACGGGCCGACGCCGACCATGCCGATGATGTTCGTGGCGGTGGCCTGCAGCAGGCCCATACCGCGATCCAGCACGACTTTCACTTCTGTGTCGCTCGTCGTGTCCGGCTTCTGCCGGACTGCGCAAGGTCCGCCTGAAGGCGGACAGGACATGGATTTGAAAAGCGCTTCAGGGTCACCACAGCGGCGCGAGCTCGGCGACGAGGCGTTCGGCGGTGGCCGGATCGGGGACGAGCGGGTTTGCGGCCAGCGCGTCGCGCGCGCGTTCGGGCGAGCGCGCCAGCGCCGCGGCGACGGTGCGGCGCTCGTAGTCCTTGACCCGCGTCAGCAGCGGCCGCACGCGATCGGGTACGGGACCGACGTGCATCGGCAGCGCCCCGTTGGCGTTCACGAGGCACGGCACCTCGACGACGTCGCCGTCGAGGAGATCGGGGATGTTGCCGCGATTGGCGACGCTGAGCGGGACGATCGCGTTGGCGTTGAAATGTATCGCCCGCACCACCGACAGCGCGATCTTGTCGTAGCCGCTCAGCTCGGCGGCGGCGGTCGCCGCGCGCGGCGCGCCGCCCGATTCGATCTGCATGTAGCCGGCGCTTCGCGCCGCGAGATAGGCGTTGTAGAGCGGCACCTGGTCAGTGCCGGAATCGCTGAGCCTGTCGAACAGATGGCGGGTAAGTCCGGCGATGGCCTCCCCGCGGGTCTGGCCGGCCCGCTGGACGTTCTCGAAGGCGCGCTGCGGCTGGTCGTAGTAGTAGACGTACTCGGTCGGCAGCAGCTTCAGGTCGCACAGAACGGCCGGGTCGAACAGCGGCACCCGGTACACCGACCTCAGCCGCTCTGGGTCCTTCCACAGGCGGTCGAGCTGCGGCACCGCCGCCGCTGTAGACCTCGCGCAGCCAGCCGAGATGGTTCAGCCCGAAGTAGTCGAAGTAGCAGCGATCCGACCGCAGGCCGAGCGCGTGCGCTACTTCCTCGAAAAGCTCGGTCGGCGTGTCGCAGATGCCGATGACGCGGCTCGTCTCGGTCCGCATCGCCTCGGTGACCATGCCCACCGGGTTGGTGAAGTTGATGATCCATGCGGCCGGCGCGCGCGCGGCTGATCTCGCGCGCGTACTCGACCATCGGCGGGATCGTCCGCGCCGCCATCGCGAACCCCGCCGGCCCGACCGTCTCCTGCCCGGCGATGCCGTGGCGCTGCGAGGTGCCTTCGTCGCTGATCCGCCGCTCGATCCCGCCGACGCGGATGCTGGTGAAGACGAACGCCGCGCCGGTGACGCACTCGGCAACCGAGTCCGTGGTCGTGACGCGAGCGCCGGCGGACATCGCCGCCGCCACGCCGCCGATGATCGGCAGCCGGGCGCGGTCGGCGTCGTAGAGCGCGATCTCCGTCGATTGGAAGATCGGAGTGCGTCAGCCCCTGGACCAGCAGCGGCGTCCGCACGCCGGCGCCGCCGATGACGGAAATCTTCACGGTTCGGCCTTCATGGCAGCTCGCGCCGCCGCGGCAGCGCCGCGATGCCGCCGGCCGCGAGCGTCGATCGCGCGCCGACGAAGTTGCCGACGCGCAGGCACTCGCGCGGCGGACGGCCGCGAAGCAGCGCGAAGAGAAAACCGCCGTTGAAGGCGTCGCCGGCGCCGGTGGTATCGACGGCGCGGACTCGCGGCGCCGGCGCCGACAGATCGCGGCTGCCGGCGATCCAGCGGCTGCCGCGGCGTCCGAGCTTGACCACGGTATTGCGGGCGGCACCGCGCCAGTGCGCGATTGCGCCATCGCTCCGGCGCGTGCGTGCGTAGAGCAGCGACTCCGCCTCGTTGACGAAGAGAAAATCGACGCTGCCGACCAGCCGCGCGAACCCTGGACGTGTGCGCAGCGACGGGTTCCATCCGAAGTCCCACGACGTCGTCTGTCCCGCGGCGCGAAGCCGCTCGACGATGCGCGTCCAGCGCAGGCAGTTCTCCGGCGAGAACGCGAAGTGAACGTGTGATGCGCGCTGCCGCGCGACGGCTGCCGGCAGCCGTGGCTGCAGCCGGTCGTTGACGCCGTTGAAGGTCACGAAGCTGCGGTCGTGCCGCGGTCGAGATCGCGACGCTGATGGCGTGCGGCTCGCGGTTGCGTCGCAGGTTGACGACGCGGACGCGCTCGCGCGCGCAGCCGCTCGTGCGGCATCGGCGCTCAGCCCGCTGATGACGCTGGTGCGCAGGCCGAGGCGCGAGGCAGCGGTTGCCGTGATGACCGCGCCGCCGCCGATCGTGTCGATAAACTGCGCGGTCTTCAGCTCTTCGCCGCTGCGCGGCTGATGCGGCAGGCCGACGAAGATCAGATCCTGGAAGGCTTCGCCGACGGTGACGAGGTCGAGGCGCGGCACGCGGCGGAAGTATAGCGTGGCGGCGCACGAAAAAAGGGCCGGGGGATTGCTCCACCCGGCCCTTCGTCGTTCGGCGTTCGGGGTTCTGCGTTCTGCGTTCTGCGTTCTGCCTTCTGCGTTCGACTTCGTCGTCCGGCGTTTACTGGAACGTGTAGCGGAAGCTGAGCATCATGATGTAGACGTCCGACGCCTGGCTCGGGATCGACGCGATGTTCGCCGACGTCTGCAGCGGGTTCGTGATCAGGTTGCCGCTGAGCGTCTGCAGGTTGTACGACGAGCCGGCCGTTGGCATCGGCTTGCGGGCTGGTCAGGATCTGCGTGTTGACCACACGCCGGCCGACGCCCCAGTCGCTGTTCAGCAGGTTGGTGAAGTTCGTGATGTCGAGGCGAATCTGGCCGGAATGGCGACGGCCTTTGACGTTCGCGAACAGGTCCTGGCTGATGCTGAAGTCCGTGCGGTGCACCATCGGCAGGAACACGGCGTTGCGTTCCGCGTACTGGCCGCGATGCGAGCGCATGTAGTTGTCGGACTGAATGAGCTGTTCGAACGCGGCGGCCTGCTCGGCGGCGGTGTAGGTTCTGCCCGCGACGGTCAGCGGCCTGAAATTCATCTCCGCCGTGTCGCGCGGGATGTAGATCAGGTCGTTGGTCTGGGTGTCGCCGTTGGCGTCACCCGCAGAAGACGTAGCTGGTGTTGCCGTTGGTGTGGCCGTCGTAGAACACCGAGAAGGTGGTCGCGCCGAACTTGAACCACTGCGCGCCGTAATTTGCCGCCAGGAAGATGCGCTTGCCGGGCGAATTGGCCGAGTAGGCGAGCGCCGGGTTGTTCGGGTCGAACACGATCGGATTCCCCGAGCCCCACGAGGTGGCTGCCGTGGACGAAGGCTCGACCATGCTCTTCGAGACGCCGTAGTTGAACCCGCCCTTGAACGAGAACCCGCGGGTCAGGTTCTTCGTCAGCGCGCCCGAAATGTTCTGCGACCAGTTCTCGCTCTGGTTCTTGATCACGTAGGCCGCCGTGATCTGGTTGCCGACCGCGTTGTTCAAGCGCGTCACGCACGGCCGCCGGCCTGCCCGGCTGCCGCGCATGCCGGCGACGTGGCGGTTGCGACCCAGCGCGGACGGTTGTCGACGCCGGTATAGGCTGAATTCGCCGCCGGCAGGTTGGCGTTGAGGTAGACCGGCGCGTTGACATCGCGGTTGTAGATGTAGTCGAGCGTGCCGACGAGGCCCCACGGCAGCCGGCGATCGACGCCGATGTTGGAGCGCCACGTCTGCGGGAAGCGGAAGCCCTGATCCGTCACGTCGAGCTCGTAGCTCGCCGCCGCGGCGCCGGTCGGCGCCGGCTTGTAGCGGTCGGGACTCGGATTGAACGGGAAGGCGGTCGTGTTGTTGGTCTGGGCGAACCCGTACAACACGCCGGTGTTGCCGATCTGGTTCGAAATCCAGACGTACGGCGGCTTGCCCGAGAAGAGGCCGGTTCCGCCGCGCACCTGCGTGGCCGCATCGCCGGTCGCGTCCCAGTTCAAGCCGACGCGAGGCGACCAGTAGAGCGTCGTCTCCGGCAGCGCGCCGCTGTTGTACTGGACCGGCGAGCCATCCTGGTCGCGGAACGTCAGCGCATTGGCGGCCGGGTTGTTGAACGCCGTGTTGCCGAACTGCGGCACGTCGACGCGCAGGCCGGCCGTCACCGTCAGGTTCGCCTTCGGCCGCCACTCGTCCTGCATGTAGGCGCCGCTGTAGGTGACGTCGAGCGGCTGCAGCGGCGGCGTCGTCTGGCCGGGCTGCAGGAGGTACTTCACCTGGAAGATGCTCAGCTGCACCGGCGACACCGTGCGGTTCGGGTTCGCGAGGTAGCTGTTGGCGTCGGCGTAGAAATCGGCCAGCGTGTTGTACGAGTAGGCGCTCTGGATGCCGAAGTAGAACGAGTTGTCGGAGTGGAACTTCTCGAGGTTGCCGCCGAAGGTGATCGAGTGGTTCTTCTTGAACATCGTCACGCTGTCCTGCACCTGGAACGTGTGGTAGAAGAGCAGGTTGAACGGCGTGAACGGCTCGGATCCGAACGACGTCAACGCACTGCCGTCGCCGGCGCCGATGACGACGAACGGGAACAGGTCGATCTGAGCGCGGCTCTCGTCCTGCTTGGTGTAGCCGACGAGCAGGTTGTTCGTCATGTTGCCGAACACCGAGTTCCACTCGCCGACGCCCGACTTGAGGTTCTCGAGAATCGAATAGTTCGAGTTGGCGAAGCTCAGGAAGTTGGTGGTGTTCGTCTGCCGGCTCGTGCCGAGGGCGGCCGATCCGTTCTGGGGAATGTCACTGCTCGAGTCGAGCTGGTTGTAGCGGAACGTGACCTTGTTGGCGCTGTTGACGTTGTAGTCGCCCTTGAGCATCCACGGCTTGGCGGGCGTTTTCTTCTGGATGTTGTCGAACGGGCCGGTGTCGTAGTTGAAGTTCGTCGACAGGAACTGGCTGAGCGCGGCGAGATCCGACCTGGTTGACGCGGGTCGTGTTGCCGCCTACCGGCGCGCCACCCGGATTCGACGTGAATGTCGTCAGCGGACGCGTGTCGTTCTGCTTTTCGTAGGCGCCGAACGCGAACAGCTTGTTCTTGACGATCGGGCCGCCGGCCCACACGCCGGTCGTGTGGGTGGTGAAGATGCCCGGATTGACGGTCAGGCCGGCCGCTTCCTCGCCGACGTACGACTCATTGCGCGTGCGGTGGTAGACCGAGGCGGTGATCTTGTTGGTGCCGCTGCGCGTGACGGTGTTGATGCCGGCGCCGGTGAAGTTGCCCTGGCGCACGTCGTACGGCGCGACGCTGACCTGCACCTGCTCGATCGCCTCGAGCGAGATCGGCGCGACGCCGGTGCGGTCGCCGATGCCGCCGGTGGTGACGCCGAGGCCGAACGAGTTGTTGAAGTACGACCCGTCCACCGTCATGTTGTTCGCGCGGTTGTCCTGGCCGGCGATCGAGCCGTTGCCGCCGTACTGCGGCGTCAGGCGGGTGATGTCGGTGATGCGGCCGGAAATCGTCGGCAGCGTCGCGAGCTCGTCGCGCGTGACCGCGGTGGCCGCGCCGGTGCGTCCCGAGCTGAACACCGGATCGCTCGTGCCGACGACGGTGATCGTCTCGGCAATCGACGCGACCTTCAGCGCGAACGGCACTTCCTGCGCGACGCCGAGTTGCAGCGAAACGTTGTCTTTGACTTCGGTCGTGAACCCGCTGAGCGTCGCGGTGATCTTGTAGGGACCGCCGACCCGCATGCCCGGGATGAAGAAGCGTCCGTCCGCCTGCGACACACCTTCGTAGGTGGTGCCCGAGGGCTGGTGCACAGCCACGACGGAGGCTCCGGGGATCACTCCACCCTGATCGTCCTTGACGATGCCGGTGACGGCGGCCGTGGTGACTCCTTGCGCGGCGGCCGGGACGGCCGACAGGACGAGCGCCACGAGCGCGCCCATCGCGCAAGCGAAGCGCGACCACTTCGAATACTTCATTGCTGACTACTCCTGGTGGGAAGAAACCGCTAAAGTCCGCCTATTTTACCGCGCGTGTGTGACGCCCTTACGACAAAAAGGCCGTCAGGCGTTGCGCCTGACGGCCTTCGATCCAACCCGTTGTAGGCTGGAAATTCCGGACAAAATTGTCTAGCTGACGCCGGCCGCCTTCTGCTTGCGCAGTTCCTGCGCTTTGTCGCGGAGCTTGTCGGCGTCCTTAATCAGCTGCTGCTGCTTGGCCGGATCCTTCTCCAGGTTCGCCTGCAGGCGGAGGAGGAGGTTCTTGTAGACGAGCGCTTCCATGTAGTCCGGCTTGATCTGCAGCGCGTGGTCGACGGCCTCGACACCCTTGCCGACGAACTCCCGCTTCTCCGCTTCCTTCAGCTTGAAGTCGCGATACGCCTCATCCCAGTAGTAGGTGGCGATCGTGTAGAAGGCCTCGGGGTTGTTCGGCTCTTTCGCGGCGCGCTCTTCGAGCGCCTCGATCGTCTTCTCGAAATGGCCCTGCCGGTTGTAGTAGCCGGCGAGCGTCATGTAGACGGCGGGGTCGGTCGGCTTGGCCTCTTTGGCCTGCTGCAGCACTTTCTCCGCCTCCTCGTACGCGCCGGCGTCCTCGTAGATCTTCGCGAGCGCGAAGTAGTTGGTCGGCTCGCCCGGCTCGAGCTGAATCATCTTCTGGACGACCGGTTCGGCCTTCGCCGGATCGTTCAGCTTGTCCGGACCGTAGGCGGCGACCAGATACTGGAGCGACAGCGTGCCCAGCTTCTTGTCGTCCGGAGTGCCCGACGCGGAGAGCTTCTCGGCCGCCTTCTGATAGTTGTCGACGGCCTTCTCGAGCAACGCATCGTTGGCCGCGTCGCCCTTCTTGCTCGGCTTGTACTGGTTGTCGTAGCTGTTGCCGAGGAAGAAGTAGGCGGCGTTCAGATTGGGGTCGGCCGCGATCGTTTCTTCGTAGAACTCTCCGGCTTTCTTGTAGTCCTGCGCCTGGTAGGCCTGGTTGGCCGACTTGAACGCCTTCTTGGCCTTGATCTCACCGACCTTGGCGCACCCAGCCGTCAGTGACCCGAGAGCCAGCATCGCGACGCACGCCAGCGACGCTCCCGACAAAGATCGCATTGAAGCCCCCTAAAACAGAGAGAATTGCCGAACCCGAAACCGGGCCAGTATAGTGAAGCAAAAATTCGTACGTCAAGGAGTCGTCAAGGCGCCAAGCCGGGCCGAGCCGTCCCCACGAACGTCAACGACTGTCACGGCGTGAACTGCCATTTCCGATCAGATGATTAGACACCGAATTCCATGATTCGCTTCGAGGATCTCCTCGAAAAAGTGCGGGCCTACGCCCCCGACGCCGACGTCGAGCTGCTCAGGCGGGCCTACGTGTTCTCGGCCTTCGAGCACAAGGGCCAGGTCCGCCATTCCGGGGAGCCCTACCTCATCCACCCGCTCGCCGTCGCCGATTTCCTCGCCGACATGAAGCTCGACGCCGTCGCCATCGCCGCCGGCCTCCTGCACGACGTCGTCGAGGACACCCTGACCACGATCGAGCGCATCACCGAGCTCTTCGGCCCCGACGTCGCGCACGTCGTCGAAGGGGTGACCAAGATCAGCGCCATCCCGTTCTCGTCGAGCGAGGAGCGGCAGGCGGAGAACTTCCGCAAGATGCTGCTGGCGATGGTCGACGACATCCGCGTCATCCTCGTCAAGCTCGCCGATCGCCTGCACAACATGCGGACGCTGCACCACCTGCCCGAGGAGCGGCGGGTCAAGATCGCGCAGGAAACGCGCGACATCTACGCGCCGATCGCCAACCGCCTCGGGATGAGCAAGGTGAAGAACGAGCTCGAGGAGCTGTCGTTCCGCTATCTCGATCCGCAGGGGTACGAATCGCTGCGCGCCCGGGTCGACGCCAAGCGCCGCGCAGACCGAAGGGCTGATCGGCGAGCTGAAGAAGACGATCACCGCGAAGCTCACCGAGGCGGACGTCCCGGTGATCGAGATCGACGGCCGCATCAAGCGCCTGTGGAGCATCAGCCAGAAGCTGAAGCGGCAGAAGATCGAGATCGAGCAGGTCTACGACTTCATCGCGCTCCGCATCATCACCGGCGACGTCAAGGACTGCTACGCCGCGCTCGGCATCATCCACCAGACCTGGTCGCCGGTGCCCGGGCGGATCAAGGACTTCATCGCGATGCCGCGGCCGAACGGCTACCAGTCGCTGCATACCTCCGTCATCAGCGAGCACGGCATGCCGTTCGAGGTGCAGATCCGGACCATCGAAATGCACCGCCGCGCGGAGGAAGGGATCGCGGCGCACTGGAAATACAAGGAAGGGCGCATCGGCGATCAGCGCGACGAGCGCTACTTCCTCTGGATGCGGCAGCTGCTCGAAGATCAGCAGCGAGGTCCGCGATCCGCAGGAGTTCATCCAGAACCTGAAGGTCGAGCTCTACCCCGAGGAGGTCTACACCTTCACGCCGAAGGGGCTGGTCAAGGCGCTCCCGCGCGGCGCGACCGCGGTCGACTTCGCCTACGCGATCCACACCGACGTCGGCCACCAGTGCGTCGGCGCGCGGGTCAACGGCAAGATGGTGCCGCTCCGCACCCGCCTGAAGAACGGCGACATCGTCGAGATCATCACGCAGGCGGGGCACAAGCCGAGCCGCGACTGGCTGACGTTCGTGTCGACGTCGCGCGCGCGCAGCAAGATCAAGCACCTCATCCACGCCGAAGAGAAGACGCGCGCCGTCGAGCTGGGGCGCAAGCTGTTCGAGAAGGAAGCGCGCCGCTACGACCTGAACGTCAAGAACATCCTCGACGGCGAGGCGTTCGCCAAGGCGCTCACCGACTTCGCGATTCGCCAAGGCCGACGATCTCTTCGCGGCGATCGGCTACGGCAAGATTCAGCCGAAGCAGGTCTTCGTCAAGCTCGTGCCGCCCGACACGCTGCGCGAGAAGCCGCCGGAAGGGCGCGGTGGCCGCGGTCGTCCGGCGCGTGCTCGGCACCGGCGAGGAGAAGGTCAAGGTCCGCGGCTTCGACGACATCATGGTCTTCCGCGCGCGGTGCTGCAATCCGATCCGCGGCGAGAAGATCGTCGGCTACATCACCCGCGGCAAGGGCGTGTCGGTCCACTCCGCGACGTGCCCGAACGTCGTCAACCTGCTCTACGACCCCGAGCGCCGCATCGACGTCGAGTGGGACAAGGGCGATGCGGTCGCGCGCTACACCGTGAAGCTGACGATGGAGGTGGAGGATCGGAAGGGGCTGCTGGCCGCGGTCAGCGCCAAGATCGCCGACATCAACACCAACATCAAGAACATGGAAGCGCACACCGACGACGATCGCCGGGCGCGGATCGACATGACGGTGGAGATCAGCGATCTCAAACACCTCGAGAAGGTGATCAAGTCGCTGCGCGGCGTGGAGGGAGTGCTCGGAGTGGAGCGCGCGGGCGGGCCTCGTGACCGCGCGCTCGAGTCAGTTGCTGGTTGCGTAGGTTGCTGGAGTTGCTAGTCGCGGTTGCTCGAGGTCGGCTTTGACAGCTAGCAACTAGCATCCAGCACCAGCATCTACTCGAAGGACGCGATCAGGTCGATTTCGACGCGCGCGTCCTTGGGGAGCCGCGCGACCTGCACGGTTGCTCGCGCCGGGTACGGCTCCTTGAAGTACTGGCCGTAGACTTCGTTCATCGCCACGAAGTCGTTCATGTCGGCGAGGAAGACGGTGGTGCGCACGACGTCGGCGAAGGAGCGGCCGCCGGCCGCGAGAACGGCGGCGAGGTTCTCGAAGACGCGCCGCGTCTGCGTCGGCGATGCCGCCGTCGACCATCTGTCCGGTTGCCGGATCGAGCGCGCACCTGGCCGGAGAGAAACAGCAGCTGACCGGCCCTGACCGCCTGCGAGTACGGGCCGATCGCTTTCGGCGCGCCCGCGCTGGAGATCGCTTCCTTCACTACGCGGCTTTCGTGACCTTGCCGCTGCGCAGGCAGCGCGTGCAGACCTTGATGCGCTGAACGCCGCCGTTGATCAGCGCGCGCACCAGCTGCAGATTCGGTTCGAAGCGGCGAGGGCTCACGTTGTTCGCGTGGCTGTGCTGCCGCCCGACGACCGGACCCTTCCCGCAGATTTCACATCGCTTGGCCATAACTCAGCTCTCAGCTGACCCTCTCACTTCACTGCTAAGCCCGATGCCCTGACCGCCTGAAATCCCTGGCGAAGGCAAACCCCAATTATATCCAGCGATTACGGCACTATCAAGGAAGAGGGACGCGGCGGCTCGTCGCTGCCGCCGGTGCGCTGGTCGTCCGGCGGCGGAAACGCGGTGACGAAGCGGCGGATCATCTCGAGGAAGGCGCGCCGGTTGCTCGGGCTCCACCGCCCGGACGTCCGCGACGAGGGTCGCCATCCGGCGCAGGACGACGGCGGCATCACGCTCGAACGCCGAGCCGAGATCTGCGTCCCATGTCCGCGAGCGCCGCCTTCAGCGCCGCCGACAGCCGCTCCCCGGGAATGCGAGGCCGCGACGGTGCTCGTAGATCACGCCGCGCGAGGCCGTCTCGAACGTCGACGCCAGCGCACCCACCCCCTCCGCGACGTCCTCGTCGAAGAGCGGCTGCAACTCCGGCGGCTCGTAGCGGACGATGAAGGCGGAGATGAGGAAGAAGAGCTCCGCTTGACGCTGGCTGAAGTCGATCATCAGCGGCATCAGCAGCGAGCGGTCGCGCTGCTGCTGGCGCACGGCCGCGGCCGGCGGATGCTCCCGGGCGCTGGCAAGCCAGACGCAGTCGGACGGGCAGTTGATCTCGACCAGCCGCTTGGTGCCGCAGCAGACCGCACAAATCTGTTGTCCGACGGCGGGACATCCGCGCCGGGCGCGCCTTTTTCCGCATAAGGGGCAGACCACGGTGGGCATTATTGTATAATTCGCCCGAAATTCAGCCCGAACTCATCGGAACGCGCTTTGCAAAACCGTCGATTGCCAGGCGGGAACGATCCTTATGAGTGAAGCCGTATTTCGACGAGAGTCGGCGGTCGAATACTTCAAGGAGCTCGTCGACGGGTGCGCTCACGCATCAGGGCCTGGCCACGCAGGAACTCACCTCGTTCTACGTCGTTCAACTCCTCGCCAGCTTTCTCCAGCGACCCGTCTGCGGAGACATCCGCGACGAGAAGCCGCTGGCGTTGCGGCTGGCGGAGGCGCTCGAGCAGCGGCGGCTCGCAGCAGCGCGCGAGCCTGCGCCAGATCGGCGACGTCTCGCTCTTCACGTCGGGATTTTTCTCGGATTCGCTCCAGCGCAAGCTCGTCGACGTCGACTACTACGTGTCGCATCGGCGGCTTCGCCTACAACGCGCTGAGCCGCGTCGAAACCGACACCTTCTCCCCGGTGTATCGCCGAGCTCGGCGAAAAATTCGTCGGCTTCGTCGACGTGCTCTCCGAGGTCAGCGAGCGGACGTCCTGCGTCTCGAACGCGGACCTGCTGCGCTTGTATGAAAAGTGGCTGAAGACGGGGAGCCGGCGCAGCGGCCAGCTGCTGGTCGAGCGCGGGGTCGTGCCGAACGCGTCCATCAAGTCGGCCCGCATTCAATAAACTCATCAGTAATCGGGACGGGCGCCGGATAGTGTCACGACAGTGTCCCGCCTCCGAAATCGTGTCGCGCCTCCGTAATTCTGCTACACGGTCCGTCTCATTCTTCGGACAGCAATTCCGGTAAGGTCCGCAGAACCGTCCGGCGATGCCGGGCGTCTAAGGGATCATCAGATTTGAACAAACGGTTGACTAAAATGACACGCTGCTCAGAACTCACTGGTGGAAAAGGAACTTACGGTGTTACGTCTGCAGCTGGGTGTCAAAAAGTGGTCACAGTCGCTGCCGGGCGTGATTCAGGCGCTCGTCGATGCTCCAATTGGCTCAATGGGTTGCATAGGACTCTAGTTCAGCATACGATTGGCGTTTCATTTGCATAGCACTCGGCAATCTTAGCGTGGAGACCCGGCTGGTCCGGGGCGGAAGGAGCGGCGGTCATGAAGAACAACCAGAAGACGGCAGCAACGGTAGCGGCGCCCGAAGCATCGAGCACTCGCTATTCCGATCTGAAGCAGATGCTGGACGATCGGCGTCGTGAAATCCACGCCGAGGTGCAGGGTAAGATGCGCGGCGTCCGCGAAGAAGGCACCTGGGGCGGGAAGCTGAACGAGGTGCTCGACGCGGTCGAGAGCGCCGAGGCGGACATCCAGGAAGATCTGGAGTTCGCCCTGGTCCAGATGAAGTCCGAGACGCTGAACAAGATCAACGATGCGCTCGCGCGGCTCGAAACCGGGCAACTACGGCAACTGCTTCGACTGCGGCGAGGAGATCGCCGAGAAGCGCCTCCGGGCGCTGCCCTTCGCGGTCCGCTGCAAGGACTGCGAGGAGGCACGCGAGAACGCCGAGCAACCGTGAGCGTCAGCTCCAGTCCCGGCGCGGCACGAGCTCGCTGTTCCTCGACATGTAACTCTCCGGCGTCCCACAACCGATTCGGGGCTCCGCCGGTGGCGGAGCCCCTCGCTTCCCCACCGGCGTTCCCTCAGTTCACTTGAATCTCGGATCGCGGATTGCGGATTGCGGATCATTGCGGAATGAAGAAATCCGCGACTCCGCACTCCGCATCCATCACGCAATAGAAAGAGGTCGCGATGAGCGATCAAATCGAGAACCTCAGAGCAGAGGACGTCTCGATCGGCGATCGGCCGCTCTCGATTCCGTCGGAGCTGCCGATCCTCCCGCTTCGGGACACGGTCCTTTTTCCGAATTCGTTCATGCCGCTCGCCGTGGCGCGCGAAAGCTCCGTCCGCCTGATCGACGATGCGATCGCCAACGGCAAGCTGATCGCCGTCTTCACGCAGCGTGATGCGGCGATCGAAGAGCCCGGGCAGAGCGATCTGTATCCAGGTCGGCACCGCCACGCACATCCACAAGATGTTCAAGCTGCCCGACGGCAGCCTGCGGCTGATCGTCCAGGGGCTGGCGCGGCTGCGCCTCGAGGAGGTGCTGTCGACGCAGCCCTACCTGCGCGCGCGCGTCAGCGCGGCCACCGAGGACACCAACGACGCCGACCGCCTCGAGATCGACGCGCTGGCGCGCAACATCAAGACCAACTTCCAGCAGGTCGTGTCGCTGTCGCCGCTGCTCTCCGACGATCTGCAGACCCTGGCGATGAACATCACCGAGCCGGGCCGGCTCGCCGACTTCATTGCCTCCTCGCTCTCGACCATCAGCACGCCGGTCAAACAGGAAGTGCTGGAGACGCTCGACATCCGCGCGCGCATGGACAACCTGAACCGGATCCTGATCAAGGAGCTCGAAGTGCTCGAGCTCGGATCGAAGATCCAGTCGCAGGTGCAGTCGGAGGTCGGCAAGAACCAGCGCGAGTACTTCCTGCGCGAGCAGATGAAGGCGATTCAGAAGGAGCTCGGCGAAGGCGACGACCAGACCAAGGAGATCGAGGAGCTCACCGAGAAGATCGAGGCCGCCGGCATGCCCGAGCTGGTCAAGAAGGAAGCGCTGCGCGAGCTCGATCGCCTGTCGAAGATGCCGGTGGCGGCGGCCGAATACACGGTCTCGCGCACCTATCTCGATTGGCTGGTCGCGCTGCCGTGGATGAAGCGGACCGACGAAGTGATCGATCTGCCGAAGACCAAGGCGACGCTCGACGCCGACCATTCCGGCCTCGAGAAGGCGAAGGACCGCATCCTCGAGTACCTCGCCGTGCGCAAGCTGAATCCCGACGTCAAGGGGCCGATCCTCTGCTTCGTCGGACCTCCCGGCGTCGGCAAGACGTCGCTGGCCCGCTCGATCGCCGAGTCGCTCGGCCGCAAGTTCGTGCGCGTCTCGCTCGGCGGCATGCGCGACGAGGCGGAAATCCGCGGCCACCGCCGCACCTACATCGGTGCGCTGCCCGGCCAGATCATCCAGGGGCTGCGCCGCGCCGAATCGAAGAACCCGGTCTTCATCCTCGACGAGATCGACAAGCTCGGCTCCGACTTCCGCGGCGACCCATCGTCGGCGCTGCTCGAAGTGCTCGACCCGGAGCAGAACAACACGTTCCGCGACCACTATCTCGACGTGCCGTTCGATCTCTCCGAGGTGCTGTTCATCACCACCGCCAACGTCCTCGATCCGGTGCCGGCGCCGCTGCGCGACCGCATGGAGGTGCTCGAGATCGCCGGCTACACCGAGGAAGAGAAGCTGAAGATCGCGACCGATCACCTCGTCGACAAGCAGGTGAAGAACCACGGGCTGACGCCGGAGTACATCAGGTTCACCGACGATGCGCTGCGGCAGGTCATTCGCGGCTACACGCGCGAGGCCGGCGTCCGCAATCTCGAACGCGAGATCGGCGCGCTCTGCCGGAAGGTGGCGCGCCGGCGCGCTGAAGGCAACGAGACGCCGATCGAGATCACGCCGGAAGTCGTCATCACGATGCTCGGCGCGCCGAAGTTCCTCGACGAGGAGATGGAAGAGCGCACCAAGGATCCCGGCGTGGCGATCGGCCTGGCCTGGACGCCGGCCGGCGGCGAGGTGCTCTTCATCGAAGCGTCGAAGATGGCCGGCGGCGGGTCGCTGACGCTCACCGGCCAGCTCGGCGACGTGATGAAGGAGTCGGCACGGGCGGCGCTCTCGTGGCTCCGCATGCACGCGAAGGAGTACGGCATCGATCCGGACTTCTTCACCAAGGCCGAGATGCACGTCCACGTCCCGTCGGGCGCGATCCCCAAGGACGGGCCGTCGGCCGGCGTGACCATGGCAACGGCGATGGCGTCGCAGCTGACCGGGCGCCCGGTGCGCGGCGACGTGGCGATGACGGGCGAGATCACCCTGTCCGGCCGCGTCCTGCCGATCGGCGGCGTCAAGGAGAAAGTGCTGGCCGCACGCCGCGTCGGGATCAACGAAGTGATCCTGCCCAAGCAGAACGCGAAGAACGTCAACGAGGATCTGACGCCGGAGCTGCGCCAGGGGCTGACCATCCACCTGGTGTCGACGATCGACGAAGTGCTCGCGCTCGCGCTGCAGCCGGCGGCGTCGGACGTGCGGCCGGTGAAGAAGACCTCGCGCGCCGCGCACCCCGCTCCAGCAGCGAATTGAACGGGACGACGATCAACGCAGAAACCGCAGAACACGCGGTTCAGACAGGGCTCACCGCAAGCAGCCTGCTCTGAGCGAGTTCGAATGGCGAGTTCTGCGTTGATTGTCGTGTACTCGCCCCGGTATCGCATCGATATCGGGCCGCACGTCTTTCCCACCGACAAGTACCAGCGGATTCACGCTCGTCTCCTCGAGACGGGCGTGATCCAGCCATCCGACGTCGTCGAGCCCGAGCCGGCGAGCTGGGACGAGCTCGCCCTCGTTCACAGCGCCGAATATCTCGAGAAGATGCGCGAGGGCACGATGTCGCCCGAGGACGTCGCCCAGCTCGAGCTGCCGTGGTCGCAGGCGATGGTCGATGGCTTTCGGGTCATGAGCGGGCGGCACGATCCTGGCCGCGCTGCTGGCGTGCGGCCTCGTCCACGACGATGGAACGCAGAAATCGCAGAACACGCAGCGTCAACGAAGTGGTTCTGCGGATTCCGCGGGTTCTGCGTTCAACGTCGTCTGTCACATCGGCGGTGGCCTGCACCACGCGTTCCCGAGCCACGGCGAAGGCTTCTGCCCGTTCAACGACGTCGCCGTCGCGGCGCGGGTGCTGCAGGCGCGCGGCCTCGAGCGGATCGCGATCGTCGACCTCGACGTCCACCACGGCAACGGCACCGCGTTCATCTTCGAATCCGACCCGCGCGTCTACACCTTCTCGATGCACCAGCAGCACAACTACCCGATGTGGAAGCCGCGCGGCTCGCGCGACATCGGGCTGCCCGACGGCGCGCACGACGCGACGTTTCTCGACGAGCTCGAACGCGCGTTGCCGGCGGTCATCGATCATCAGCCGGCGTGCGTGTTCTACCTCGCCGGCGCGGATCCGTACGAGGACGATCAGCTGGGGGGCCTGCGGCTGACGAAGGAAGGTTTGCGGCGCCGCGATCGCGCTGGTCGATCGACGCGGTGCGCCGAGCCGGCGTGCCGCTGGTCGTCGTGCTCGCCGGCGGCTACGCGCGCCGCGTCGAGGACACGGTGGCGATCCATGCGGCGACGATCGAGGAAGCTGCCGCCGCGGACGCACGCGAACGTCCAGCGACCGACCGCTCTTAGACCGACGCAAGGGCGCACTTTTGTCGACGCACTTGTAACTTCTTAAGCCTTTCCAACCTCGTCTTGACTTTGCGCACGTTCTAGCGCAAGGTGCAACCTCATAAAACATCTCGGGGACCGAAGAGCACGAGTCGGGCGATCGGCGTCGTCTCCCAATTCGATCCGTCACGGTGTCGGGGCGAGCGTTTGGGGCCCTTGACCGGGTGGTCAGGGCCTTCGGATTTCGTGCCTTGATTAACGTCGGGAGGTGGGTATGAAACGCGTCTGCGCGGTCGTGCTGTTGTCCTTCGGACTGGCGACGTCAGCTGCCGCCCAGCGGACGACCGGGCGAGATCATCGGCAAGGTCGTCGACGAGTCGGGCAGCGTGCTGCCGGGCGTCACCGTCACGCTGCGCGGCGCCGGCGTGGCCGGCGCGCCGACCGTCGTGACCTCTGAGACCGGCGCCTACCGGTTCCCGCTGCTGCCGCCGGGCACCTACGAGCGTCGAGTACACGCTCACCGGCTTCTCGACGCTGAAGCGCGAGGCGATTCCGGTCGCGGTCGGCGTCGACCGTCGAGCTCGAACGTGACGCTGAAGGTCGGCGCGCTCGAGGAGTCGATCACGGTGTCGGGCGAGTCGCCGGTCGTCAACGTCGTCTCGTCCGAGGTCAGCACGACCTACAACCGCGAGTGGGTGCGAGAACGCGCCGGTCAGGCGCTTCTCGTACTTCGATCTGATCAACTCGGCGCCGGGCGTCAGCGCGACGTCGAACGTCGGACAGAGCCACGGCGGCGCAGTCGCTCGGCAGCAGCACGAACGAGAACTCGTACCAGATCGACGGCACCGACATCAGCTCGACGCCGTGGCTGAACACCGACGCGGTCGAAGAGGTCGAAGTGCTGCAGCTCGGCGCGTCGGCGGAGTACGGCAACGTCCAGGGCGCGGTCTTCAACATCGTCACGCGGCAGGGCGGCAACGTGTTCCACGGCGACGCCAACTTCTACCTGCAGACCGACGGCGCTGACCGGCCGGAACACGACCGATGCGGTCGACGGCGGGCTTCCCGTACCACCGCGACACGTGGCGGGACGCGACGCGTCCAGGCGTCGGGGCCGTTCATCCGGGACAAGTTCTGGTTCTTCGGCTCGCTGCAGTACCAGCGGGACTGGGACTCGCAGCCCGGCGTCGACCCGAACACTCCGGCGAAGAACGACACGCGGCGCGTGTTCTGGAAGTTCAACTACAACATCAACGCCGAACCATCAGCTGATGCACGGCTACCACGACGACTACTACTTCATCCCCGACGTCGCGACCGCGTTCACGGCGCCGAGCACCGATCGACCTGAGCCACGGCGACAACCCGACGCCGAACCTGGTCTACACCGGCGTGCTGTCGGACAAGACCGTTCATCGAGGCGCGCTACTCCGGCTTCTGCCTTCACAGCTCGAACGATCCGAACGAGGCCGGGCAGCGCGCGCGTGCAGCCGCGATTCGAGGACCAGGACACGGGCCAGATCACCGGCGGCATCACGAGCTGGACCGAGAACCGCAGCTGGCGCTACGGCTATCAGGCGAAGCTGTCGCACCTGACCGACAACTTCCTCGGCGGCAGCCACGACTTGAAGATCGGGCTGCAGTACGCCGGCCACGGCAGCGACAACGTCAACGGCACCGAACGACCTGTTCCTGACCTACAGCGTGACCGGACGGCCGACGACCGGCACGACGCAGCTGCCGTATCACCAGGGCGCACCGCGCAAGTCGTTCGGCACCTACTGTCGACGACACCTACCGGCTCGGCCGCGCCGTCGATCAACCTCGGCGTGCGCTACGACTACAGCAAGGGCATGTTCCCGGCGCTGCCGTTCCTCGACGCGTCAGGGCAACCCGACCGGCCAGATGTCGCCGGCGAACGACGACGTCTATACACTGGAACACGTTCTCGCCGCGCGTCGGCATCAACTACAAGGTGAACCAGTCGGGCAGGACCGTCGTCAAGGCGCACTACGGCCGCTACTACAAGGCGCTCGAGGCGAGCGAGTTCCGGCCGGCGGTGCCGTCGATCACGACGCCGTTCAAGTTCACGGTCGACGCGAACGGCAACCGCATCAACGTCGTGCCGGTCGCCGGCCGCCAACCTGCGCATCGACCCGAACTTCAAGTCGCCGTACAGCGATCAGTACATCGTCCAGTTCGAGCAGCAGCTGATGACCGAACCTCGGCCTGCAGGTGAACTACGTGCACAAGAGCGGCGGCGACTACGGCGCCTGGCAGGACATCGCCGGCCAGCTACGTGCCAGGTGCCGTACATCGACAACGTCGGCATCGACGCGACCGGCCAGACGGTGATGGTCTACCGGCTGCTGAGCAACCCGGCCGACCGCGTGTTCCTGCAGACCAACCCGGACGGCATGTACATGCGCTACAACGGCGTCACGATCATGGCGCACCAAGCGGATGTCGCACAACTGGCAGGGCGTGATCTCGCTGGTGCTGTCGAAGGCGGAAGGCCGGCTCGGCATCGAGCGCCAGGTTCACGCCGCACGAACAGCCAGAGCAGCCAGGCGCGGCACGTTCGGCCGCGAGGCGGCCGGACCGAACGATTTCGTCAACACCGACGGCCTGCTGATCGGCGACCGTCCGGTCGTCGCCAAGGCGCAGCTGATCTACCGCTTCCCGTGGGGCATCATGGCCGCCGGCAACATGCAGCATCAGACCGGCCGCTTCTATTCGCGCGCGGTGCGCGTCAGCGGCCTCGGCTTCCCGGCGGCGCCGCAGATCAACATGGAGCCGAACACCGGCGACCGGCGCGTCGCCGACGTCAACCTGATCGACGTGCGCGTGCAGAAGGAGTTCACGCTGCCGAGCAGCCCGATGCGGTTCGACGTGTTCCTCGACGCGCTGAACCTGACCAACAGCGATCAGTACGAAGTCGGTCGGCTCGGCGCTCGGCACGTCGACGGCGTTCGGCGTCGCCGACGCGCTACATCCCGCCGCGCCGGCATGCAGCTCGGCGCGAAGATCCGCTGGTAAAGGACGGACGACGGAGCCATGAAGAACCTCTACGAACGTGCGACTCGCGACTGCGCTGCTTGATCGTCGGCCTCTCGCACCTCGGCGTTTGCAGGCGATCTTGCGGCGAGTATTGCCAAAGCCGCGCAGCAGGCAGCGAAACTCGCGCAGCGCAGCAAGAGCGCGCAGCGTCGAAGGCGCTCGATGTGTACGCGGCGCGGCGCTGTTCGTCGGCGGCATGGCCGTCGGGCTGTACGGCGTTCATCAACAACAAGAACGGCGAGTTCGCCGAGTTCGGCGAAGCCAACGCCGTCAACAAGGAGCTGGGCGCCGCCGGACTCTGCGACCGCATTCGCCGGCGGCGTGCTGATGTTCCTCGGCACACGCGCGCCGCGAAGAGCGTGCCGTCGGTGACGGTGGCGCCCGGCCAGGTGAAGGTGTCGAAGCAAGATCTCGTGGTGACGACATGGTGAAACGGATCTGGCTTGGTTCCTGATCGTGTTCTGCGCCTTCGTGACGGCGGCGGCCGCGCAGCCGCCGCCCGCCGCGCCGGCGGCAACGCCCGCGGCGGACGAGGGCATCCCGGTTCAAAGCGAGCTGGTGCAGTCGAAATGCGGCGGCTGCCACAAGAGCGACGACAAGGGGCGGATGACGCGCATCTCGTACCGCCGCGCCAGCCCGGAGAACTGGGAGAAGACCATCAAGCGGATGGTCGCGCTGAACAACGTCGACGCTCGAGCCGGCCGACGCGCGCGACATCCTCAAGTACCTCGCCGACCACCACGGGCTCGCGCCCGAGGAAGTGCGCCCGATCGCGTTCGAGGCCGAGCGCCGGCATGGTCGACTACACCTACACCGCCGACAAGGACACCTCGGACACCTGCTCGTCGTGCCACTCGATCGGCGCGTGTGCTGAGCGAGCGGCGGACGAAGGAGGAGTGGGAGCTGCTGGTCGACGATGCACCGCGGCTACTACCCGCTCGTCGACAACCAGCCGATGAACGGCGGCCAGGGCTTCCGCCGCACGCGGCCGCCGCAGACCGAGCCGGGCGCGGACGGCCGTCCGCCGGACAACCGCCACCCGATGGACGGGCGCTCGAGCACCTGACGAAGACCTTCCCGCTGAACACGCCGGCGTGGGCGGCGTGGTCGGCGTCGATGCAGCCGGCGAAGCTGGCCGGCAAGTGGGCGATCTCCGGCTACCAGGCGGGCAAGGGCCCGATCTTCGGCCAGGTGACCGTCACGGCCGATCCCAGCGCGCCCGACGGCTTCACCACCGAGACGCGCTACACCGTCGCGCGCACCGGCGAGACCGTCGACGCGCACGGGCAAAGCGGTCGTCTACACCGGCTTCCAGTGGCGCGGCCGCGGCGGCGTGCCGGGCAGCGACAACGTCTGGCGCGAGGTCGATGATCGTCGAGCGCGACTGGCGGGAGATGTCGGGCCGCTGGTTCACCGGCGCCTACGACGAGATCGGCATCGACGTGAAGCTCGTGCGCCTTGGCTGCCGAGCCGGTCGTCTTCGGCATCGGACCTCGCGGCGCTCAAGACCGCCGTCGACGGCGCGCGCGGTGAAGATCTTCGGCGCCAACCTGCCGGCGACGGTCAAGCCGGCGGACATCGGCTTCGGCCAGGGCGTCAAGGTCGACGCGCGTCGTCAGCGCGACGCCGGACGAGCTCGCCGATCGAGGTGGACGTCGCCGCGAACGCGCCGATCGGTCCGCGCGGATCGTCTCGGTGGCCGGGACGCGTCAAGCCGGCGGCGCTCGTCGTCTACGACCGGATCGACGGCATCAAGGTGCTGCCGCAGGCCGGCATGGCGCGCGTCGGCGGCGTGGTCTTCCCGAAGCAGCTGCAGCAGTTCGAGGCGGTCGGCATCGCACAACGGCCCCGACGGCAAGCCGGACACCGAGGACGATCTGAACCTCGGGCTGGTCGACGTGAAGTGGTCGCTCGAGGAGTACACCGCCACGTTCGGCGACGACGACACGCAGTTCGTCGGCGCGCTCGACGACAAGGGGCTGTTCACGCCGAACGTCGACGGACCGAACCGCAAGCGCAGCGGGAACCGGAACAACGTCGGCGACGTCTGGGTCGTCGCCGAGCTGATCGACACGACCGGCCCGGCCAACGCCAAGCCGATCCGCGCGCGCGCGCACCTGCTGGTGACGGTTCCGGTCTACATGAATTGGTTCAATACCGGGGGCACTCAGTGATCCAGCTCGGCGCACGGGAACATCATCGGTTCGAGGCGGCGGGAAAGCCGTTCGTCTATCTCGTGCCGAGCGCGGCGATCTTCGCGCTCGACGACGCGGCCGACGACGTCCTGCGCGCGCTCACCGAGCGGCCGCGCACGCGCGAAGAGCTGCGTCGCCGAGCTGTCGGCGCGGCACGACGCCGAGCAGATCTGCGAGGACACGATCGCCGAGCTGCGCGCGCGTGCGCGCGATCGGCGAGCGTCGCCGGCGCCGCCGGCGCCGCACGCCGAAGATCTTCCCGCTGACGCCGTTCCCGCTGACGACGATGGTGCTGAACGTCACCAACCAGTGCAACCTGAGCTGCACCTACTGCTACGAGTACGGCGAGGACAAGATCGTCGACACCGAGAACGGCAAGAAGCCGAAGTTCATGACCGAGGAGACCGCGCGCGCAGAGCGTCGAGTTCATGCTCAAGGAGTCGGGCGACAACAAGGTCGCGCACCTCACCTTCTTCGGCGGCGAGACGCTGCTGAACTTCCCGGTGCTGAAGAAGACGATCGCCTACGCGCGGCAGCGCGCGCGCCGAGGTCGGCAAGGAGGTCGACTTCAGCCTCACCACCAACGCGCACGCTGCTGCAAGCCGGAGATCATCGAGTTCCTCGCCGAGAACCAGCGTCGGCGTCACGATCTCGATCGACGGCCCGAAGGAGGTGCAGGACAAGTTCCGCGTCTTCCACAACGGCACCGGCAGCTACGACGTCGTCGCGCCGAAGATCAAGGAGCTGCTGAAGCGGCATCGCACGCCGGCCGATCGGCGCGCGCGTGACGCTGACCGTCGGGCACGCTCGACGTCAAGCGCATCTACCGGCACCTCACCGAGGAGATCGGCTTCTGGGAAGTCGGCTTCGCGCCGGTGACGACCTCGCCCGGCCGCGGCCACGCGATTTCGGAGCGACGGCTTCGACGACATGCTCGGCCAGTTCCGCGAGCTGGCCTACGAGTTCCTCGAGGCCTCGGTCGCAGAACCGGCATCACGGCTTCTCGAACGTCAAGGAGACGCTCGAGGAGATCCACAAGGGGATGAGCAAGGCGTATCCCGTGCGGCGCCGGGCTCGGCCTGATGGGCGTCGCGACCGACGGCGACGTCGCGCTCTGCCACCGGTTCGCCGGCTCGGACGCGCACAAGCTCGGGCACGGTGCGCGACGGCATCGATCGCGACGCGCAGCACGCGTTCCTCGAGAAGCATCACATCGCGAACAAGACCGACTGCAGCACCTGCTGGGCGCGGCCGCTCTGCTCGGGCGGCTGCTATCACGAGGCGCACACGCGCTACGGCGACGACGACGCGGCCGAACCTGCACTACTGCGAGTGGATCCGCGGCTGGACCGACGTCTGCCTGCAGGTCTACGGCGAGCTGTCGGAGCGCAATCCGGCGTTCCTGGCGCAGTTCGACGCGACGATGCCGGCCGAACGCGTCGAGCTGAGGAGACCGCGATCATGAAGCATCTCGAAGGCCGTGCAACACGCAAGGCCGAGCGATCGTCGAGATCGCGCGCACCGAACGGTGATGTCGTCGCGCTGCAGCGGCGCCGCCGCAGCAGCCCGCCGCCGGCCCGCACATTCCGCTCGGCTGCTCGCTGGTGTTCTCGCCGGGCTGGGAGGCCGATCGCACCGGCGGCACCGCCGGGCTGTGCCAGCCGGTCGAGCGCGATCTGTTCGACTGCCACATCGGCTGCTACTGGCCGGCGCAGGTGCCCGACCAGCTCAATCACGCGCCCGACTGGACCGCCAAGTGCGCCGCCGCCCAGAAGGACTGGCGCAAGATCGATCTCGTCTTCCCATGAGGCGCAGCCTATGAGTACGAAGTTCTCCCGTCTGCGGCCCGTGCTTGTCGCGGCCATCGGGCTGGCGGCTCTGGCCGTCATGGTGCCGGTGCGCGACCTCGCGGCCCAGAGGTCGGCCGCGCCCAAGGTCTCGGCCGGCAACGGCACGCTGTACATCGGCACCTACCCGAACAAGTTCTGGATCATCGACGAGGCGACCGAGAAGGTCGTCGGCACGATCCCGTTCAAGTCGGGCATCCCGCGCCGGACGACGCTGTCGCGCGACCGGAAGCGCTTCTACACCATCGAAGCGGCGATGGAGAAGGTCGAGATCCTCGACATCGCCGCGCGCAAGACGATCGACACCTTCACGCTGAGCGAGGGCAACAAGCAGGTCCGCATCCGGAGCATCGAGCCCGATCCGCTGCACCGCTTCGTGATGCTGCTCACGGCGTCGGCGACCAAGCTGATCGACCGCTTCGAGATCGGCGCCGCCGACGCTGGTGCAGTACGACCTGAAGGAGCACAAGATCGTCCGCACGATCCCGTGGCCGAACAACGAAGAGCGCCAGAACGTCCAACATCCAGTTCTCGCCCGACGGCAAGCTGATGTACCTGTTCAGCGACCAGGACGTGCTGATCTACGACACCGACCGACGTTCACGCAGGTCGACAAGTGGGAGCTGTCGAAGCCGATCGAGGAAGGGTTCGGCCGGCTCGAGTTCGGCTCAGACGCGACATCCTCAACGACGAGCCGGGCTTCTACACCGCGCATCTTCACCGTCTCCGATCCGGTCCAGCACCGCCGCATCATGGGCATCGGCCGCGTCAACCTGGCGGCGAAGACGCGTCGACTTCTACACGCTCGGGCCGTCGTCGCCGGTCGAGCTTCGCGCTGGCGCCGGGCCGCAAGGTCGGCCTACGGCCTGTTCCAGGACATCGGCCACTACGAGTTCTGGAAGTTCGACCTCGAGCACCGGAAGCTGGCCAGCCGCACCGAGTTCAAGGGCCGGCCGCGCATGTCGCTGAAGACCAGCTCGAACGGCAAGGTGCTCTACATCTACAACGCCGGCGACACGATCGATCTCTACGACGCCGAGACCTATCAGTACCTGCGCACCATCACGCTCGACGGCGACATGACGACCGAGCTGTTCGTCGTTCCCGCCGACGCGCCGCGCGCCGGCGACGCAGCCCTGACGGTCGATGGCACGATGGAATGATGGCGATCCGCTCGACTGATTCCATCACTCCATCGCGCCACTCATCGCGGACCTGCGGCGCGCTCTCCCGTTCATCGTCCCGTACTGGCGCCGGCTGGCGCTGGTGCTGGCGCTCAGCCTCGCCAGCACGGCGGTCTCGCTCTATCTGCCGCTGCTCTCGCGCGACTTCTTCGACCGCGCGCTGCTCGGCCGCGACGCCGCGCCGCCTGGTCCGCATCGTCGGGCTGTTCGCCGCTGATCACGCTCGCCAGCTTCGCGCTGAACGTGGTCAGCGGCCTGCGCTACACGCGCGTCTCGGCCGACATCCTGTTCGACATGCGGCTGGCGATGTACCGCCACCTGCAGCGGCTGTCGCCGCGCTTCTACGCGCGCACGCGGCTCGGCGACATCATGTCGCGCATCAACAACGACATCGGCGAGATCCAGCGGATCGCCGCCGAGACCGCGCTCGCCTGGTTCGGCAACGTGCTGTTCCTCGTCGGCACGGTCGGCGATGCTGGTCTGGCTCGACTGCGCGGCTGTTCCTGGTCAGCGCCGCGACCGCGCCGCTCGGCCTCTGGGCGCTCGTGCGCTATCGCGGCCGGCTCGAGGGGCAGGTCGCCGTGCTGCGCCAGCGCAGCGCCGACATCGGCAGCTTCCTGATCGAGACGCTGCAGGGCGTGCGGCTGGTCGTGACCGCCGAACGCGCAGGAGCGCGAGGTCGCAGCGCTTCCGCGACAAGAACGACGCGTTCGTGCAGCGCGCTGATGTCGATGCAGCTGCTGACCTATCTGTCGGGCGGCCTGCCCGGGCTGATCCTGACGGCCGGCACCGGCGCGGTGTTCCTCTACGGCGGCCTGCGGGTGATCGACGGCACGCTGACGCTCGGCACCTTCGTCGCCTTCATGGCGTACCAGATGCGCTTCCTGCCGCCGCTGCAGGCGCTGATGGGCCTGTACGCGAACCTGGCGACGGCGCGCGTGTCGCTGCGCCGCGTGTCGGAGATCCTCGACGTGCCGGTCGAAGTCGAGGAGCCCGCCGCGCCGGTCGCTGCTGCCGGCGGTTGCGCGGCGACATCGCGTTCGAGAACGTCACGCTGTCGTTCGATCGCGGCGCGCCGGTGCTCGAGCGGCTGTCGTTCGCCGTGCGCGCCGGGCGAGGTGCTGGCGATCGTCGGCGCCGAGCGGCAGCGGCAAGTCGACGATCGCCGATCTGCTGCTGCGCCTGCTCGATCCCGACAGCGGCGTCGTCCGGCTCGACGGCCACGACCTCCGGACGCTGTCGGCTCGAGGATCTGCGCCGCGCACGTCGCGCTCGTCGATCAGGAGCCGTGCATCCTGCACGCCTCGATCGCCGAGAACATCCGCTACGCGCGGCCCGACGCGACCGACGCCGAGGTCGCGGACGGCGGCGCGGCAGGCGGCGCTCGACGCGTTCATCGACGGCCTGCCGCAGAGGCTACGACACGATCGTCGGCGAGCGCGGCGCGGCGCTGTCGGTCGGCGAGCGGCAGCGGGTCGCGATGGCGCGGGCGTTTCTCGCCGATCCGGCGGTGCTGGTCCTCGACGAGCCGACGCGCGGCGCTCGATCCGCATGTCCGAGCGCCGGATCGTCGAGGGCTACGAGAGCGTGATGCGCGGCCGGACGACCATCGTCATCACCCATCGCCTCGAGCTGGCGCGCAGCGCCGATCGCGATCGTCGTCCTCGACGGCGCGCGGATCGTCGACGACAGCTCCTCGCAGGCACGGTTCACCGAGCTCTTCGCGGTCGGCGAGTTAGCGGAGTAGGGAGTAGGAATGGCCGAGTCGTCCTGAGCCCTGCTCGACTACACCCTGACTGCTCCGCATTCCCTACTCACCTACACGAGTCGCAGCCCGACCATCGTCTTCATGTCGCTGATCTCGCCGCGGCGGATCATGTCGCGCGCCTCGCCGATGGTGAACGTCTTCACCTCGATGTCCTCGTCTTCGTCCTGCGCGGCCTTCTCGGCCGGCGTCTCCAGGCTCGACGCCTTGAAGAACACCATCTCCTCGTCGCAGTAGCCCGGCGTCGGGTAGAACGTGCCGAGGCGGATCAGCGCCTGCGGCACCAGGCCGATCTCCTCGTGGCATTCGCGGCGCGCCGCCGCTTCCGGCTCCTCGCCTTCGTCGACGCTCCCGGCCGGCAGCTCCCAGAGCCACTGGTTGACCGCGAGCCGGTACTGCCGGATCAGGATCACCGCGCCGGGCGACGGCACCGGAATCAGCACCACCGATCGCGGATGGCGGACGACTTCGATCGTCACCTCGCGCTCGTTCGGCAGCGTGACCTGCGCGACTTCGACGGAGAACACGCGGCCTTTGAATACGATCGGCATTCATGCCTCTTCGGCGGGGCTGAACGCCGCTCTTTCGACGGGGCTGAAGCACCGCTGCAGACGTGCTCTGAGAGGCTCCGCCTCACGTTCAATCTGCCATCGTAGGGCGGCCTTCAGGGCCGCCATCTCATGGTTCATGCAGCAGCGGATTGAACCGCTCGCGCAGCTCGTCGAGCACGCTTCTGCAGATCCGCCGGCAGCTCGCTGCTGAAACTCCATCCGCCGCTCGTCTTCCGGATGCTTGAACGCCAGCCGCGCGGCGTGGAGAAACGGGCGCTCGAGATGGGTGACCGCGCGCAGGTCGCCGGGCACGCGCCGGTGGACGCCGCCGTAGAGCGAATCGCCGACCATCGGGTGGCCGATGGCGCTCAGGTGCACGCGAATCTGATGCGTCCGGCCGGTGTGGATCGCCACGCCCGCGAGCGTCATCAACCGGCCGAAGTGCTCCGCGCGCACGATGCGGGTGACCGCTTCGCGGCTCCGCCGCATGCGCTTCGACTCGGTCGACGCCATCTTCTTCCGGTTCGACGGATCGCGGCCGATTGCGGCGTCGATGCGGCGTCCCGCCATCACCTCGCCCCAGACCAGCGCGATGTACTCCTTCTCGACCTCCCGCTCGGCGAACTGGCGGGCCAGCTCCTCGTGCGCCGCGTCGTGCTTGGCGACCACCATCAGCCCAGACGTGCCGCGGTCGAGGCGATGGACGATGCCCGGCCGCTTCTCGCCGCCGATGCCGCTGAGATCGTCGACGTGGTGCAGCAGCGCGTTGACCAGCGTCCCGCTCGAATGCCCGGCGGCCGGATGGACCACCATCCCCGCCGGCTTGTCGATGACGATGAGGTCCTTGTCCTGGTAGAGGATTGGCAGCGGCAGCGCTTCCGGCTGCGGCGATGCCTCGACCAGCGCCGGCGAGTCGACGACGATGTCCTGGCCGCCCTTCACCGCCTGGTTCGCCTTCGCCTCGCGCCCGGCGACGCGGACGTGGCCCTCCTTGATCAGCCGCTGAATCTGCGACCGCGACTGCTCCGGCATCAGCGACACGAGGAACCGATCGAGGCGGAGGCCGTCGCTGTCGTCGGGAACGGTGATGGTGGTTGCCACGGTTCGCGAGGTCAGGAGGGGTTCACAGATCAGGAAATACGGAGGTCGCAGGCCTTCAGGCCATGCCGACGGCCCCGGTCAGCCCTGGAGGGCTGACCTACATTCACATCACGCTACGCAGCTTTGCGCGCTCTCTTGGGCTCCGGCGCCATCGCCCGCGACAGGTAGACGAGCATCACCACCGCGAGCGGGGCGAGCAGCACCGAGATGAGCTGCGAGGTCGACAGCATGCCGATCGGGTTGCCGCGGTCGTCGCCGCGGTAGAACTCGATGACGAAGCGCGAGATCGAGTAGAGCAGCATGTAGAGCCAGAAGGTCCGGCCGGCAAATGGCCGCCCCTTCTTCTCGGTGAGGAGCAGGATGATCAGGATGATGCAGCTCGGCGCCTGCTTCGTAGATCTGGGTCGGGTGCAGCGGCACTCCGAGCGGCGTGCCGACGTTGGTCGCCGCGAACGTGTCCCTGAACGTGATCCCCCACGGCATGCTCGTCGGCTTGCCGAAGCAGCAGCCGGCGAACAGGCACCCGAAGCGCCCGACGACGTGGCCGAGCGCGATCCCCGGCGCGAAGACGTCGCAGGTCGTCCACAGCGGCAGGCCGATGCGCCTGATGTAGACCAGCGCGACGACGACGGCGAGGATCAGGCCGCCGTAGAAGACCCCGCCCGACCGCGCCAGCGTCAGCAGCTCGCGCGGGTTCGAGATGAACATCTGGGCGTCGGTCAGGAACAGCAGCAGCTTGGCGCCGATGAGGGCGCTGATGATGATGTAGATGCCGAGGTCGAGGACGCGGTTGGCGTCGAGGCCTCGTGCTTTCGCCCGCACCATCGCCAGCTTCAGGCCGAGCAGATACGCCGCCGCCAGCAGGACGCCGTAGGTGTAGACGGTGACCGGACCGAGCTCAAACAGTCTTGGATACATGCGTGCCTGCGCTCAGCATATCGAGAATCATCATCGCCACGCCGACCGAGATGGCCGAGTCGGCAACGTTGAACGCCCAGAAATGGTGGTTGCGCCAGTAGACGTCCACGAAGTCGACCACCGAGCCGAACAGCACGCGGTCGATGAGGTTGCCGGCCGCGCCGCCGATGATCAGCGCGAGGCCGACCCTGGCGATCAGCTGGTGGTGCGAGATGCTCGCCGCGTAGAGGGCGACGCCGACGAGCGCCGCCATCGCAATCACCGCGATCAGCACCGTCTTGAACGGGAATTCGACGCCGTTCAGGATGCCGAAGGCGGCGCCGCTGTTCAGCACGTGCGTGAAGTCGACGAAGCCGGGGATGATCGTCACGCTCTCGTGCAGTGCCAGCGACGATTTCACCATCGCCTTGGTCGCCTGATCGACGGTGACGATGGTTACCGGCAGCCACACTTCGAGGTGCCGCCGCGGCGATGCGGCGGCGTCGACCTCTCCGGGCGAGATGACGGGTTCGTTCGAGGGCGTTATCCATGGATGGTCTCGGCGATCGCGTCCTGGCAACGGTCGCACAGGCCGGCAAGGTCCGGATCGGTCGAGACCGCCGGGACGTAGCGCCAGCAGCGCTCGCACTTCACCCCGCCGGCGCGCTCGATGGTGACGCGCGGCTTCGCCTCCGCGTGCGCCTCCACGTCCTCGGGCGCGGGCCGCAGCTCGACCTCCGAGACGATGAAGAGCATCGGCAGCAGCTTCGCGTACTGCTCGAGGAGCGGCAACTCGGCCCTGGTCGCGTGGATCACGACCTTCGCCTGGAGCGAGCTGCCGATCTGCTTGTTCTTGCGCAGCGGCTCGATCTCGCCGAGCACCTGCTCGCGGACGGCGGCCAGGCGCTCCCAGCGCTCCACCAGCGCCGCGTCGCGCAGCGGCTCGAGCTCCTCGCGCGCCGGGAAGACCGCGATGTGCACCGACTCCTCGCGCGTGCCGGGGATGAAGCGCCACAGCTCGTCGGCGGTGAACGACAGGATCGGCGCGAGCAGCCGCGTCAGCCCGTCGGCCATCAGGTACATCGCCGTCTGCGCCGACCGGCGTTCCGGCGACCTCGCCGCGAAGGTGTAGAGCCGATCCTTCGAGGTGTCGTTGTAGAACGCGCTCAGGTCCACCGTGGCGAACTGGGTCATCGCCTGCGAGATCGTGCTGTAGTCGTAGGCGTCGTAAGCGTCGAGCACCCGGACGGCGAGCTCCGCGTACCTCGCCAGGATGTAGCGATCGACTTCCTCCAGCTTCGCCACCGGGACCGCATCGGTCGCCGGGTTGAAATCGTACAGGTTGGCGATCAGGTAGCGCATGGTGTTGCGCAGCTTGCGGTACGCCTCGACGACGCGCGCCAGGATCTCCTTGCCGATCCGGATTTCCTCCTGGTAGTCGCTCATCGCCACCCACAGGCGGATGATGTCGGCGCCGCTCTCCTTGATGACGTCCTGCGGCTGGATCGCGTTCCCGACCGACTTCGACATCTTCTTGCCGTCGACGTCGATCAGGAACCCGTTGGTCACAATCTGCCTGAACGGCGGGCGTCCGCGTGTGCCGAGGCCGACCATCAGCGAGCTCTGGAACCAGCCGCGGTGCTGATCGGTGCCTTCGAGGTAGACGTCGGCCGGCCACGTCAGCTCGGGCCAGACCGACAGCACCGCCTCATGGCTCGACCCCGAATCGAACCACACGTCGAGGATGTTCATCTCGCGTTCGAACGCGGTGCCGCCGCACTTCGAACAGGTCAGCCCCTCGGGGATGAAGTCTTCGGTCGGCCGCTCGTACCACGAGTCGGCGCCGTACTGCTCGAACACCGCCGCTGCCTTGTTGACCAGCTCGGTCGTGATGATCGCCTCGCCGCACTTCGAGCAGTCGACGGCGGGAATCGGCACGCCCCAGACGCGCTGGCGCGAGATGCACCAGTCGGGGCGGTTCGCGACCATGTTGTACATGCGGTCGTGGCCCCACGCCGGGACCCACTTGACCTGGCTGTCGATCGCGTCGAGCGCCGCCTGGCGCAACGTCTTGCCGTCGACGACCGGCTTGCCATCGAGGTCGATGAACCACTGCGACGTGGCGAGGAAGATGACGGGGTTATGGCAGCGCCAGCAGTGCGGATACTGGTGCGAGAACGACTCGCGGTGCCACAGCCGTCCGCGCTCCTTCAGCGCCTCGGCTACCTTGGGGTTGGCGTCGAACACGCGCTGGCCGCCGAACAGTTCCACGTTGTCGAGGAAATGCCCCGCCGGTCCGATCGGCGCGTAGATCTCGAGGCCGTATCGCATGCCGGTCTCGAAGTCGTCCGCGCCGTGCCCGGGCGCCGTGTGAACGGCGCCGGTGCCCGCTTCGAGCGTCACATACTCGCCGAGCACGCCGAGCGAGGTGCGCGCGTACAGCGGGTGCTGGAAGCGGATGTGCTCGAGCTCGGCGCCCTTCATCCGCACGACCGGCTCGCCGAACGGCTTGCCGATGGCCGCCGCGACGCGCGGCGCAAGCCCTTCGGCGACAATCACCAATCGTCCGTCGACCTCGTACGCGCGCGTAGTCGAACTCCGGGTGGAACGCGATCGCCAGGTTCGACGGAATCGTCCACGGCGTCGTCGTCCAGATGAGAACCGAGACCGGCCGTCCGGCCAGCGCCGGGATGCGGCGGCCCGAGTTCCGACTCGCTCTCGGGCGCGAGCGGAAACTCGACGTAGATCGACGGCGAGGAATGGTCGGCGTACTCGACTTCGGCTTCGGCCAGCGCGGTCTTGCAGTGGATGCACCAGTGCACCGGCTTCTTGCCCTTGTAGACGAGCCCCTGCGCCACGAACTTCCCGAGAGCGCGCGCGATCGCGCCCTGATATTTGAAGTTCATCGTCAGGTAGGGCTGGCCCCAGGTTGCGAGGATTCCGAGGCGCTGGAACTGCTCGCTCATCGTGTCGACGTAGCGTTCGGCGTAGGCGCGGCACGCGCGGCAGAACTCGGCGACCGACATGTCGCGCTTCTTCGGCCCGAGCTCGCGGTCGACCTTCAGCTCGATCGGCAGGCCGTGGCAGTCGTAGCCGACGACGTAGGGCGCGTCGAAGCCGGCCATCGAGCGCGACTTGACCACCAGCTCCTTCAGGATCTTGTTGAGCGCCGTGCCCATGTGGATGTTGCCGTTGGCGTAAGGCGGGCCGTCGTGCAGCACGAACTTCGGCGCGCCCTTCCGGCGCGCGCGAATCCTCCCGTAGAGGTCCATGGCGGTCCAGCGGGCGAGCGTATCCGGCTCACTCGTCGGGAGATTCGCCTTCATCGGGAAGTCGGTTCGCGGCAGGTTGACGGTGTCTTTCCACTCAGGCATGGGTATCCACTGATTTTATAATGGTTTGATGGCTACACCCGCGGAAGCTCGGCTGGGCGCGGCGCTTCGTGCCGCCACCCTCGACAACGGCCTCAAGGTTCTCATCCAGGAGGAGCACACCGCGCCGCTGGCGTCGGTCTGGTGCTGGTACAAGGTCGGCTCCAAAGACGAACGTCCCGGGTTGACCGGCGTTTCCCACTGGTGCGAGCACATGAACTTCAAGGGGACCGCCAACATCCCGCGCGACCAGGTCAAGGGCATCATCGAGAAGTTCGGCGGCAGCTGGAACGGCTACACCTGGATCGACCAGACCACCTATCTCGAGACGGCGACGCGCGACGCGCTCGATCGCATGCTGTTCATCGAGTCCGAGCGGATGGCGAGCTGTCTCTATCACCCCGACGACTGCGAGTCGGAGCGGACGGTCATCATCTCCGAGCTGCAGGGCGGCGAGAACGACCCGGATCAGCTCCTCGACCAGGAGCTGACGGCCACCTCCTTCAAGGCGCATCCCTATCGCCACCCGACCATCGGCTGGCTTCCCGATCTGCAGACGATGACGCGCGAGGACCTCTACGGCTACTACCGCGGTTACTACGTCCCGAACAACGCGACGCTGGTGATTGTCGGCGACGTCGACGCCGACACCGCGCTGCGCCAGGTAGAGCGCCACTTCGGGCCGATCAAGCCCGGGTCGGCGCCGGAGCGGATGCGAACGATCGAGCCCGAGCAGAGCGGCGAGCGGCGGCTGACGATCGAAAAGGAAGGGACGACCGCGTATCTGAAGGTCGGCTACCACGCCCCGTCTGCGACCGATCCGCATTTCTTCCCGCTGCTGATTCTCGACGCCGTCCTGACCGGCGCGAAGGGGTTGAACCTCTGGTCAAGCTTCCGCGTCGCGCCGCCGCAGCGCAGCGCCCGGCTCTATCGCGCGCTCGTCGAGCGCGGTCTCGCGTCGAGCGTGTCCGGCGCCCTGATGCCGACCGAGCAGCCGTTCCTCTACACCGTGTCGGTGACGGCGACCGACGGCGCATCACAGGCGTCGCTCGAATCGGTCCTCCTCGAGGAGCTCGACAAGGTGCGTCAGTCGGGGATCACCGAAGCCGAGCTCGCGAAGGCGAAGGCGCAGCTTCGCGCGCGGCTCGTGTTCGACAGCGATAGCGTCACCAACATCGCGCATCAGCTCGGGTATTACGAGACCATCGCGAGCGTCGACCTGTTCACGACCGCCCCGGCGCGCATCGCCGCGGTGACGCTCGATGAGGTGGCCGCCGCGGCGAAGTCGGTACTGACGCAGGCCAACCGCACCGTAGGGTGGTTCGTGCCGCTGCCGGTTTCCCGTACGTAGGGCGTCCCCTTGAGGGACGCCTGTGGTCCGGCGCCCCTTCAGGGGCGCCACTTGAGACGCCCTTCACGGGCGCCGTTGGAGCGAACCGGATGGCGTCGACGCCTCATACTTCAGACCTCCCGCTTCAGACCTCCCGCGGGGCGGCGCTGAACCCGTCGCGCACGGTTCTCGACAACGGCGCTGTGCTCCTCACCAAGTCGACGCACACGACGCCCGCCGTCACCATCAGCCTGGCGATGCGCGCGGGCTCGGCCACCGATCCGGCCGGCAAGGCGGGCACGACGTGGCTGCTGTCGCGCGTCATCGATCGCGGCACGACGACGCGCGGCGCCGCGGACATCGCCGAAGAGCTCGACAGCCGCGGCATCACGCTGTCGATTGGCGTCACGCGGCACCTGTTCTCGCTGGTCTGCACCTGCCTCGCCGACGACTTCGAGCCGGTGCTGGCGCTGCTTGGTGAGATGCTGATCTCGCCTTCGCTCCCTGACGACGAGATCACGACGCGCAAGGGCGAAGTCATCACCTCGATTCGCCAGGACGACGACAACCCGGCCGTCCGCGCATCCGAGACGCTGATGGCGCTCCTCTACCCGAACGAGCATGCCTATGGCCGCCGCACCAAAGGCTCGATCGACATCGTCGAGCGGCTGACCCGCGACGATCTCGTGCGGCAGCACGCCGAACGCTTCGCGCCAAGCGAGCTGACCGCGGTAGTGGTGGGGGATGTCGATGCCGGCCGCGCGACCGAGGTGGCCGCGCGCGTCCTCGGCGGATGGCGCACGCCGGTGCCGCCGCCGCTGCATCTGCCTCCGGCGGTTCCCGCAACGACGCGGCAGCGCCTCGTCATCCCGATGATGAACAAGTCGCAGGCCGACGTCGCCTACGGCTTCACCAGCATCACGCGCCGCGACCCGGCGTACTACGCCTTCTGGCTGATGAACAACGCCTTCGGCCAGTATGCGATTGGCGGGCGGCTCGGCGACAGCATCCGCGAGCGGCAGGGCATGGCCTACTACGTCTCCAGCGCGCTCGACGCGAACGTGGTCGAAGGGCCGCTGGCGATCCGCGCCGGCGTGAGCCCGGCCAATGTCGACCGGGCGGTCGCGTCGATCGACGAGGAGATCGCGCGCCTGTTGAACGAGGGCCTGACGCCGCAGGAGCTGGACGAGTCGCGCCGCTATCTCATCGGCTCGATCCCGCGTGCGCTCGAGACGAACGCGGCGATCGCGAACTTCCTGCAGGTCGAGGAGTTTTTCGGCCTCGGGCTCGACTACGACGTGCGCCTGCCGGACCTGCTCGGCGCCGTCTCGCTCGACGATGCAAATGCGGCTGCGCGCCGCGTGCTCGATCCGGCCCGTGCGACGTTCGTGATCGCCGGGCCGTACACCGGTACGTCGTAGGGCAGGCCTGTAAGGCCTGCCAACGCCGCTGCAGCTCTCCACCCCAACGCGGCTGCCGCGTTGGGGGCCCGGCCCTGAAGGGCTGCGCTACGTACGAAGCAGACGCCCGGCGCGTCGCCAGCGCAATCGGCAGCCCGACGCCGAACATGTGCACGAGCAGCCCGCTGGTCACGACCAGCGGAACGAAGGTGAACCGGCCCGGAAATGCCGACAGCGGCAGCACGATAAAGTTCATCGCGGCGTAGATGAACGCGCCGTAGACGATGCCCGAGAGGACCGCGTGGCGGATGAGCACATCGGACCGCCGGCTGGCGAGGTAGAAAATCGCCGCCCAGATGAAGGCGATGACGAAGTGCAGGAAGAGACCGAGCGCGGCGGTCGGCGTGCCGCCGCGGTAGGACGCAGCGCCGAGCAGGCCGGTGGCGACCGACTGCAGGACGCGCGTGGCGGGAACGCCGCGAAAGCCTGAAAACACGATCGCGTAGGTAATATCAATCGCTCCGGCGATGGCGCCGCCGGCAAGAATCGCGAAAGTCGCACTGTTTCGGCGCATGAACTTCAGCCCCCGGGTTTTCACAGCACGATACCCAATCAACTGAACGCGTGTCCACGAAAGCCGTTTTCTTCGACGTCGACTTCACGCTGATCCATCCAGGCCCGACCTTTCGCGGCGAGGGCTACCGGGCGTTCTGCGCGCGCTACGGCATGGACGTCGATGCGTCGAAGTTCGCCGACGCCGTCGCCGGCGCGGCGCCGCTGCTCGAGGAGCCCGAAGACGCTGCCTACACGGCGGAGATCTTCGTCGATTACACCCGGCGGATCATCGAGGGGATGGGCGGCGCAGGTCCCACTCTCGACGCCTGCGCGCGCGAGATGTACGTGGAATGGGCCGCCTGCCAGCACTTCGAGCTCTACGATGAGGTCCCCGGTGTCCTGCGGACGCTGGCCGGCGCCGGGCTGCGCATCGGCCTGATCTCCAACTCGCACCGGTGCCTGGCTTCGTTCCAGTCGCACTTCGAGCTCGAGGGGCTGATCACCGCCGCGATCTCGTCCTCGGAGCACGGCTTCATGAAGCCGCACCCGAGCATTTTCTCGGCGGCGCTGCAGCTGGTCGACGTCGAGCCGGCCGATGCCGTGATGGTCGGCGACAGCCTGAAGCACGACGTCGAGGGCGCGATGCGCGCCGGCATGAGCGGCGTGCTGTTGCACCGCGGCCACGGTGATCACCCCGGTGAGGCGGAGCTCGCCGCGCGCGGCGTGCGCGTGATCCGCTCGCTCGACGAGCTGCCGCGGATGGTCATCGAGCCGGGATCGAGCGGGGGATCGGGTAATCGGGTAATCTGGTAATTGATTGGAGATTGGAGATTGGTGATTGGATTGGCCAATCAATCCGCGCAATCTCCAATCCAATCACCCGATTACCCAATTACCCGATCCGCGATGACGCTGACCTATCGTGATCTCACCACCCTCGAAGAATTTGCGGAGGTCGTCGAGCTCGAGCGGCAGATCTGGGGGCCCGGCTACGTCGAGGTCGTCCCGGTGCCGATCCTCGCGGTGTCCGTGCACCGCGGCGGCATCCTGATCGGCGCGTTCGACGGCGATCGCATGATCGGCTTCGTCTACTCACTGCCGAGCATCAAGGACAAGAAGCCGACGCAGTGGTCGCACATGGCGGGCGTCCTGTCCGACTACCGAAGCGCGGGGCTGGGGCGAACGCTCAAGGTGCTGCAGCGCGAGCGGACGCTGGCGATGGGACTCGACCTCATCGAGTGGACCTACGACCCGCTGCAGGCGATGAACGCCCACCTCAACTTCGCCAAGCTCGGCGTCATCTGTCGAGGAGTACGCCGAGAACATCTACGGCACGTCGAACAGCCCGCTGCACCAGGGGAACCCGACCGATCGGTTCGTGGCGGAGTGGTGGATTCGCAAGCCGCACGTCGAGCGGCGGCTGGCCGGCGGCGGTCCGCTGACGCTGCGGACGAGCGAGGTCGGCGACGCGCCGAAGACCAATCGGACGGCGCCAGCCGGCGAGTGGCTCGAATCGGTCGACGTCGACCTGTCGATCGACGCGCGGCGGATGCTGGTGGAAATTCCGATGGGGTTCACCGAGATGCTGGCCGGCGCGCCCGAGCTCGCGCTGGCATGGCGCATCTGCACACGCGCCATCTTCACCACCTACTTCGATCGCGGGTATCGGGCGGTTGATTTCTTCCTCGACCGCGAGGCGCGCCGCGGGGCGTACCTGCTGGCGCGTGAGAATTAAGAATTCGGAATTAAGAATTAAGAATTCGTGGACGAAGTTGCACCGCCTGTCCAAATTCGGGCACGAATTCTTAATTCCTAATTCTTAATTCTTAATTCACTCGGCGCGGAGCGCCGAGATCGGGTCGACGCTCATCGCCCGCCGCGCCGGCACGACGCTCGCGGCGACTGCGAGCGCCAGCACCGCGGCGACGACCATCGCATGCGTGGCCAGATCGGTGGCCGCCGTATCGAACAGCAGCCCGGCGATCAGGCGGCCTGCCGCGATTGACGCGGCGGTTCCGATCGCCGCGCCGATGGCCGTCAGCCACACCGCGTTGCCGAGCACCTGCGTGAACACCGACGCACGCGTCGCGCCCAGCGCCAGCCGGATCCCGATCTCCGGCAGCCGCTGGCTGACCGAGTACCAGATCGATCCGTAGATCGCCACCCCGGCGAGGGCCGCGGCCAGCGCCGCGGTCGCGAGGAGCAGCAGCATCGTGCCCCTCGTCTGCGCGAACGACGCCGCGATCCGGTCGTCCATCGTGCGCACGTCGTAGAGCGGCAGGTCCGGGTCGACCGCCTGCACGTTCGAGCGCACCACCGGCGCCATCGACGCCGGCTCGCTCGCCGTCCGCACGACCAGCGTGAACGTGGCGACCGGCGCCTGCGTGTACGGTCGATACATCTCCGGCACGGCGCCGCGGCTGAGCGAGATGTGCCGCACATCTTCGGCGACGCCGACGACACGGATCCATGGACCAGAGTCGTCGCCGGCGTTCAACCGCACCCGCTTGTCGATCGGGTCGGCGTTCGGCCAGTAACGGTTCGCCATGTCGCGGTTGATGACGACGACCGGCTCCGCCTGGCTGTCGTCGGCGGCTGTGAACGTCCGGCCGCGCAGCATCGGAATCTTCATCGCCTGGAAATAGCCGGGCGATACGTGGCGCTGGTCGACGATCAGGATCTCGCTCGGGTTCTTCGGTCGCCCCTCGACCTCGATGCCGTTGGCGCCGCGCGTGCCGCCGAACGGGATGGTCGAGGTCAGGGCCGCGTCGTGCACGCCTGGCGAGGCCTGCAGGCGCTCCAGCAGGCTGCTGACGAACGCGATGCGGGCGGGCGCGGCCGAGTAGTTCGAGCCGCTCAGCGCCAGCCTTGTCGTCAGGACATGATCCGCCGCGAAGCCGGTGCCGACGCGCGACAGCTTGACGACGCTCGAGAGCATCAGCCCGGCCGCCGACAACAGCACGACGGCGAGTGCCACCTGCGCCACGACCAGTGTCGTTCGCGCGCGCGCCGCCCGATGCGCCGTCGTGGTCCGGCCGGATGCCTTCAACGAGTCGCTGACGTGATCGTCCGGGCCGTGCGCCGCGACGACGGCGCCGAAGACCAGGCCGAGCGTCGCCGAGAGAATCGCGGTGAAAAGAGCGACGCGGGCGTCGACGTCGACTGCAATGGATGCCGGCAGCGTGTCGGTGAAAAGCGGCAGCAGCCCGCGCAGTGCCCAGCTCCCGAGCACCAGGCCTGCGAGGCCGCCGAGGACGGCGAGGATCAGGCACTCGGTGACCGCGAGCGACAGCAGACGCGACCGGGTCGCGCCGAGCGCCGTGCGCACCGCCAGTTCCTGGCGCCGGTTCGACGCGCGCGCGATCAGCAGCGTCGAGGCGTTGGCGCAGGCGACGAGCAGCAGCATCGCCACCCCGCCGGCGATCACGAGCAGCGTCGGCCGGATGGTCACCACAGCCTGTTCGGCCAGCGGCACGAGCCGTACGCCGAGGCCGCGGTGGCTGGTTGGATGTTCAGCGGTCATGCGCGCCGCAAAGGCCTCGAGCTCCGCCGACGCCTGCGCCGGCGTCGTGCCATCGGCGAGCCTCGCGAGGACGGTGTAGTTGTGGCTGGTGTCGTTCGTGCGCTCCTCGCCGCTCATCTCCGCCGGCAGCCACAACTCGTCGTCGCCGGCGAGAGGTCCCGGAAGCGCGGTCGCGCGCGGCATCACGCCGACGACCGTCCGCGGCGCGCCGTCGACCTGGATGGTGCGCCCGAGGATCGAGAAATCGGCGCCGTAGCGGCGCCGCCAGAGCCCGTCGCTGAGGATCACGACGCGCTCGGCGCCGAGCGCGTCTTCATCGGCCGAGAAGGCGCGGCCGATTTGAGGCGCGATGCCCAGGAGCGGCATCAGCGACGCCGTCACGCGTGAGCCTCTCACGCGCTCGGGGTTGTCGTTGCCGGTCAGCGTGAACGCGTCGCTGGCCACCAGGCCGATCTGCGCGAAGCTCTTCACCTGGTGCCAGGCGTCGTAGTCGAACGGCGTCGCCTCGAGATCGAAGACGTTGTGCTCGGGCAGCGTCTGCCAGACGAAGGCGAGGCGCGACGGATCGCGGTACGGCAGCGGGCGGAGGAGCACGGTGTCGACGAGCGCGAAGACGGCGCTGTTGACGCCGATGCCGAGCGCCAGCGTCAGCACGACCAGCGCTGTGAATGCCGGCCGCCGTGAAACAGCCCGCCAGGCGAAGCGGACGTCGCCCAACCACAAATCCAGATACATCGCCTGGCTCCTCAGGGAAAACGCGTCTGCGAACGCGCCGGCCGAGCGGGCCAGCACGGTTGACTCTCCGCCGGTGTCGTCGTGTGCCTGCGCCTGCAGCTCTGCGTGCCACTCGCGCTCCCAGTCGCCGCGGCGCCATCGCGGGACCAGCCGCGAGATGAGGCGAATCAGGCCGAGCGCGGTGGGAAGCCGCTTCATCGTGCCGGCTTCGGCGCGAGCGGCTGGAGGCCGTCGAGCGAGCGCATCGGTTCGAGTGCGCCCTCGAGCGCGCGCGTGCCGGCGGCGGTAATCTCGTAATAGCGCCGCTGCGGCCGCGCTTCTCTCGAGGCGACGCGCTCACGCTCCCACTCCGATCGCACGTAGCCGGCCTGCTCGAGCCGCCGGAGTGCCGGGTAAACCGTGCCCGTCGGGTAGCCGGTGACGTCGACGATCTCGAACCCGTGGCGATGGCCGCGCGCGATGGCCTGCAGGACGAGGGCGGTGGCGAGCGTGATCCGCATGACTATGTAGATAACGTACGTAGGATGAGACGTCAAACCCCGCCCGCTGGTTCATGAGACGGATGGGACGTGCGCTGGTTAGCCAGAAATCTTCTTCTTCGTGATCTCCGTGTTCTTCGTGACCTTCGTGGTGTCCAGCGTCGCGTCGAGATCTGCTGTCCCGGCGCCAGCCGAGGCTGCGATGCCAAAACGGGTGCAGGTGGCGTCGTGCTAGACTGCAGGTGCTCTTGCTAGTGCTTTCCTGAGCCTGCCGCCCGCCGCTTGACGCGAGCACGGTCCGCCACAGCCTCTCCAAAGCGAAACGTCACCGTTGAGGAGGGTGTCCATGCCCAGGAAACGCTCGCCGTCCGTTCGCCCGCCGCCGACCGCGCGCCGGCCGCCGCCGGTTGATGGACGGCCGAAGAACCGCCTGCTCTCCGCACTGCCCGCCGAAGATTTCGCCCGCATCGTTCCGCACCTGACCACCGTTCCCCTGAGCGTCAAGGCCGTTCTCTTGAAGCGCGGCGCGCCGATTCGCCATGTCTACTTTCCCAACGGCGGCGTCTGCTCGGTCACCGCGATGATGTCCGATGGCATGGCCGTCGAGGTCGCGACGGTCGGCGACGAAGGCATGGTTGGCATGGCTGCGTTTTTCGGCGGTCAGGTGATGCCGGGTGAGTCGATGGTGCAGGTGCCGGATTCGAGCGCCGAACGGATGCCGCTGAAAGAGTTCCAGCGCGAGCTCGAACGGCGAGGCGCGCTCTACGAGGCCGTCAATCGGTATGCGCAGGCGACGATGGCGTTGATGATGCAGTCGACGGCGTGCATGGCGCTCCATCAGGTGCAGGAACGATGCTGCCGGTGGCTGCTGATGACGCACGACCGCATCAGGTCGAACCAGTTCAGCCTCAGTCACGAGTTTCTGGCGATGATGCTCGGCTCGACGCGTCCCACCGTCACCGTGGTCGCTCGCAATCTGCAACGAGCGAGGCTGATCCGCTACACCCACGCGAAGGTCACGATCCTCAATCGGAAGGGACTCGAGGCGAGGTCGTGCGAGTGCTACCCGACGATCAAGGCGGAGTTCGACCGTCTCGGGTTGTAGACCGTCTGCGATTCGGCCGCGCGTGTCATCACGCCCGCGGCCTGCGCACGCCGGTGCACGGGGAACCCGGTGTCCTGATCGCGGTCGACACCGCGTGCAGCAATTCGTCCGGATCGAAGGGCTTCCGCACCACGCCGACTGCGCCAAGGTGGCCGGCATGCGCTTCCACGTCGTCCTCGGCCGACATGACCAGCACCGGCGCCGCCGCGCGTTCCTTGTCGGCCAGGTAGCGCTGCTCGGCGCGGAAGTCCCAACCGTTCATCACCGGCATATTCAGGTCGAGCACGATCAGATCGGGACAGTGATCCGTCAGTCGCTGGATGGCGTCCTTGCCGTGGACCGCGAGGATGACGTGATAGCCGTGTGCGCTCAGGAGCGTCTCGGTCAGACGGCGCACGTCGGCGTCGTCATCCACCACGAGCACCAGTGGCGCGATTTCCGGGATGCGCCTGCGGTCGAAGACGAAGGAGCCGTCGTCCGAGACGAGCTCCGCCCATCCTTCGGCGAGAAACAGGCAGCCGACGTACGCGCCGAGGTCGTATATCTCGCCGACGCGGAAGCGGTCGAGCGAGATCCCGTCGACGATGCCGCCTGGTTGTTCGAGGATTCTGAGACGCATTCCGCCTCCGGTCTGAGATGGCATACAGACCGTTGGCGGACAGACTCGTTTTTCGAGCGCCCCCGGGAGATGTCGGCACAACTGTAAGCAAGCCGACAGTGCAGCGCAAGCTCAACGGCGGGTTCGGCCCCGTTGTGGTTTGCGACGGACGCGTCGCTGCGCTGCCTATCCTGGCGGCCACCCGAGGCTGCGGCCGCCAATCAAATGCAGGTGGATGTGGAAGACCGTCTGCCCTGCATCGCGGTTGGTGTTGAACACGGTGCGGAAGCCGCCGACCGCGATGTGCCGCTCGGCCGCAAGCGCGGCCGCGCGCCTGACCACTTCGCCAACGATCTGATCGTGTGCCGGCGTCAGGTCGTTGAGCGACGCAATATGCTCCCGCGGCACGACGAGGATGTGCGTCGGCGCCTGCGGGTTGATGTCGTTGAATGCCACCACCGCATCGTCTTCATAGACGATCGACGCCTGGATCTGGTGGTTGGCGATCTTGCAGAACAGGCAGTCAGCCATTCGCCGATTCTAGCGCGGCGCATGGTAGGGCACCCTTCAGGGGTGCCGGGCTATCCAGGGTGCCGGGTCCTATCGACGCCGCGCGACCGCGGTGCGCGCGATGCCCTCGAGGTCGCGGCGCAGTTCCACGAACTCGAGCTCCGGCGAGCCCGCGATCAGTTCCTCGATCTCGACGTCCTGCCCGAGCCCGAACTCGAAGATCAGGTAGCCGCCGGGGAACAAGTGCGCCGGCGCATCAGCGACCAGCCGCGTGAGGAGGTCGAGGCCTTCGCGGCCGCCATACAGCGCCAGCGCCGGCTCGAAGTCGCGGACCTCCGGCTGCAGCGCGTTTCTGGCGCCGTCAACGACATACGGAGGGTTGGCAACGATGGCGTCGAACTGTCCTTCGATGCCGTGGAGCAAATCGCCGTGGCAGAACGACACGCGATCGCCGACGCCGTGGCGCGCCGCGTTTCGCCTCGCCACACCCAGCGCTTCCGGCGAAATGTCGGCTGCGACCACCCGTGCCGTCGGCCGCTCGTGCGCGATCGCCACCGCCACGCAGCCGCAGCCGGTGCAGATGTCGGCCACCCGGAGCGGCGCGGTCCGATCGCGATACAGATCGAAGAGCGCTTCGATGATCAGCTCTGTCGCTGGCCGCGGGATCAGCACGTCCGGGGTGACCTCGAGAGCGAGCCCCCAGAACTCGCGCACCCCGACGATGTAGGCGAGCGGCTCGCGGGTGACGCGGCGTTCGACCAGCGTCTGGTATTGCGGCGTGAAGCCGTCGGGCGCCTGCGCGTGGGCGTCGACGAGGAACCGTTCGGTGCTCCAGCCGAGGACGTGCTGCGCGAGCAGCCGCGCGTCGAGGTCCGATTCGGTCTGCGAGATTCCGGCGTCGCGGAGCCGCTGGCGCGCCGCGGAGACCTGGATGTGAATGCTCATGTTGTTTGGTGTCGTGTCCTGGATTAGACCGCCGTCGCGTCTTTCAGCTTCTCGGTCTGGTAGAACGTGATCACGTTGTCGAGGACCTCGGCGAGATCGCCGTTGAGCACGTCGACGAGCCGGTGAATCGTGAAGCCGACGCGGTGATCGGTGATTCGGTTCTCGCGGAAGTTGTAGGTGCGGATCTTCTCGGAGCGCTCGCCCGTTCCGACCTGGCTGCGGCGGTCCTTCGCGATCGCGTCCTGCTGCTTGCGCAGCTCGATCTCGTAGAGGCGCGCGCGCAACACCTTCATCGCCTTCGCCTTGTTCTTGATCTGCGACTTCTCGTCCTGCTGCGACACGACCACCCCGCTCGGGAGGTGGGTGATGCGGACGGCGGAGTACGTGGTGTTGACGCTCTGGCCTCCAGGCCCGCTCGAGCAGAAGGTGTCGATGCGCAGATCCTTGTCGTTGATGTGCACGTCGACCTCTTCGGCCTCCGGCAGCACCGCGACGGTCACCGTGGAGGTGTGGACGCGGCCGCTCGCTTCGGTGGCCGGCACCCGCTGGACGCGGTGCACGCCGCTCTCGTATTTGAGCTTGCTGTAGACGCCGCGCCCCTCGATCATCGCGATGACTTCCTTGAGCCCGCCGACGCCGGTGTCGCTGCTCGACATCACCTCGATGCGCCACCCCTGGCGCTCGGCGTACATCGTGTACATGCGGAAGAGCTCGGCGGCGAAGAGCGCGGCTTCGTCGCCGCCGGTACCGGCGCGGATCTCCAGCATCACGTTCTTGTCGTCGTTCGGGTCCTTGGGGATCAGCAGAATCTTGAGCTCGGCGAGGAGCGCGTCGCGCCGGACGACCAGCGACTTCAGCTCCTCGCGCGCGAGCTCGCGCATGTCCGGGTCGCCCGCGCCGGCGAGCTCCTCGGTCTGCGTCAGGTCGTGCGTCACCGCCTTGTACTCGCGGAACTTCTGCACCAGCGGCTCGACCTCCGCCAGCGCCTTCGCGTGCTTCCGGTACGTCGCCGCTTCCGACTGCACCTCGGACGTCCCGAGCAGCCGCATCAGGTCTTCGTAGCGTTGTTCTTCCGACGCCAGCTTATCGAACATAAAGCCCATCGAACGCAGAGGCCGCAGAGCACGCAGAGAAATCCTGGTACAGGAATTCTTCTCTGCGATCTCTGCGGGCTCTGCGTTCCCGTCATCCCCCGGAGACGGGAGGCAGGAACGCGATCTCGTCGCCGTCCCCGACCACCTGATCCATCCTCGCGTAGTCGGCGTTCACTGCCGACGAGATCGAGCGCTCGTAGCTCGCGAGCTCCGGGAACTCTCGCGCCAGCTGTCGCCACACGTCGCCGATCGTCGCGCCGGGCGCCAGCTCGCGCGCCAGCTCGGAGGCGCCGGCGATGTCGCGGAGCCGCGCGAACAGCCGCACCGTCACGCGCATGCGACCCGCTCGGCTTCGGCGCGCGCCTGCTGGTTGTCAGGATCGGCGGTCGCCCCCTCGATCCAGACGTCGCCGCCCTCGAAGAACTCGCGCTTCCAGATCGGCGCGATCTGCTTGACCCGCTCGATCGCGTAGCGGCACGCCGCGTAGGCGTCGCCGCGGTGCGGGGAGCGCGCGGCGATTGCGACGCTCGCCTCGCCAATCTCGAGCTTGCCGACCCGGTGGTGCAGCGCCAGCCGCGCCGCCGGCCACCGCTCTGCGATCTCGGTGGCGATGCGCTCGAACGCCTTGAGCGCGAGCGGCTCGTAGGCCTCGTACTCCAGATATCGGACGCTTCGCCCGAGGTTGTGGTTGCGTACGAGCCCCAGGAAGGTCACCACCGCGCCGTCGGCGCCTGACTGATCCGCGACTGTGCCCGTAGCCAATGCCTCAGCCAGCCGCTCGAGCGCCAGCGGGGCAGGGCCGATGGCCAGCAGGGAAGTCGTCACGCCATCAGTATACGAGGTCGAGGTGGGGCACGTGGGGAAGGTAGGGCGCCCTTCAGGGCCGCCGGATCCAGTTCCAGAAATGATTCAGCGGCCCGCGGCCGTGACCGATCCCGGGTGCATGCGCGATCGCGCCGGCCGACGTACTGTTGAGCGCTGGCGGCAGCCTCCGCCAGCGGCTGCCCCAGCGCCAGCCCCGCGGCGACCGCCGACGCGAACGTGCAGCCGGTGCCATGCGTCTCTCGGCCGTGGACGCGCGGAGTTCGCAGTTCATGGAACTGGTGTCCATCGAACAGCAGATCGACCACGTCCTGGTCCCACTCGACGTGTCCGCCGGTGACGATGACGGCGGCGGCTCCCATTTTGTGAAGGCGTCTTGCGGCGTCGCGCGCGGCTGCCATCGAATCGACCCGGATGCCCGTGAGCGCTTCGGCCTCCGGCACGTTGGGCGTCACCACCCGCGCCACTGGCAAGAGCTCCGTGCACAGCGCCCTCACGCCGTCATCGTCCAGGAGACGCGTGCCACTGGTCGACACGAGCACAGGATCGACGACAACCAGCGGCAGCTCGAGCTCCTTGATTGTCGCGGCCACGGCTTCGACGATCGCCGCCGTGGCGAGCATGCCGATCTTGGTGGCGTCGATCGCGAGATCGCCGGCGATCTCTTCGATCTGCGCGGTGACGAGATCGGCCTCGAGCGGCGTCACCGATTCGACGCCGCGCGTGCTCTGCACCGTGATCGCGGTGATGGCGCTCGCCCCGTAGACGCCGAACGCGGCGAAGGTTTTCAGGTCGGCCTGGATGCCGGCGCCGCCGCTCGGATCGCTGCCGGCAATTGTCAGCGCTATAGGCATAGGCTAAGATCGCCGGTCATGCAGCCGACGTTACTCGCGACCATGACGAGGCGACTCGACGCGCCGGTCCGCGCCACCGAACAGGTGTGCGCCGTCGTGCTCGTCACCGGCCTGACGGCAATCGCGGCGCAAGTGAGCGTCCATCTGCCGTTCACGCCCGTGCCGTTCACGTTCCAGCCGATGGTGGTGCTCCTCGGCGCGATGGTGCTCGGCTCGCGGCTTGGTGCGACGAGCCAGATGCTCTATCTTGCGCTCGGCATCGCCGGCCTGCCGGTCTTTGCCGCCTCTCCGCTGCTGCCGCAGGGCGCGGCGCGCCTGCTCGGTCCGAGCGGCGGCTACCTGATGAGTTATCCGCTCGCGGCGTTCGTCACCGGAGCGCTCGCCGAGCGCGGCTTCGATCGACGCTACCTCACCGCCATCGTCGCGATGGCCGCTGGCCTCGCGGTCGTGTATGCCGGCGGCACCGCGTGGCTCTCGATCGCATCGCAGCAGGTTCGCGGGATGTCGTCAGCGCTCGCCGCCGGCGTCGTGCCCTTCATCGTGCCCGACGTGTTCAAGCTGTTCGTCGCTGCCGGCGTGATGCCCGGCCTGTGGAAGATCACTGGTCAGGCCGGGTCGCGCCGCTAGGCGCGCGCCCGAACACCAGCAGGTAGACGAACGGCGGAATCTCCTCGCGCGAGATCAACACCAGCCCCGCGGCCTGCGCCGCCTTGACGATCGAATCCGGATCGGCGCGCTTGTTCGCGGGCGGCCCCGGCCCGCCCGCGCCCGCGTGTCCAGTCGACGATCCCCAGCCGGCCCTGCGGCTTCAGCGACCTCCCGATGTTTCGCAGCAGCGTCACAATCACCGACGGTGCTTTCGGGTCGTCCATCTCGTGAAAGGCGTCCGAGATCAGCGCTGCATCGAGCCCCGGCGGCAGCCGCGGATCAGTCGTCGTGCCGAGGATCGGCTTCACGTTGGTGAGGTTCTCGGCTTTCATCCGGCGCGCGATGCCCTCGATCATCCCCGGCTGGATGTCCTCGGCGTAGACGAGCCCGTTGGGCCCGACACGCGAGGCGAGACGCAGCGTGAACCATCCGCCGCCGGCGCCCAGTTCGGCCACTACCGCCCCTTCGGCAACGGCGAGCGCGTCCATGATCTGATCGGGCTTCTGCCACTGATCGCGATCGGGCGCTTCGAGCAGCCCGAGATCCTGCTGCCGGAATAGACGGTCGGCCGGTTCGGCGGGTGTACGGGGCTGCGCAGGGCGAGCGGGCGGGAGCGGCCGGAGCGGTAAACCTGTTCGAGGTGTGCGTGGGCTGCCCGGCCGGCGCAGCTGCGCGGTCGCCGGCGACGGAGTGAGCGCCCCCGCTACGGTGAAGCACACGAGCAGCGCAATCGTCTGCCTAACCACGCGCCTTCCCGTGTCCTTCCCTGCCGGCCCCGCCTGCCGCATCCGCCCCCCCTGCCTTCCCGGCCCCGTCCGCCCCGACGATCCCGCCGCGCGTCATCGACTCCACCGAGAGGATCTCGTCGAGCCGCTTCGCGTCGAGCAGCCCGCGCTGCAGCACCAGCTCGCGGATCGACGTGCCGCTCTTCACCGATTCCTTCGCGATTTCTGCCGTGGCCGCGTAGCCGATGTACGGGCTCAGCGCGGTGGCGCTCGCGGTGCTGCGCTCGAGCAACTCGAGCGCGCGGGTCCGGTCGGCGGCGATGCCATCGACGCACCGCGTCTTGAACACTTTCATCGCCTCGCGCAGGATCGTCGACGCGTGAAGCGCGTTCCACGCGATCACCGGCATCATCACGTTCAGCTCGAGCTGGCCGGCTTCGCACGCAATCGCGACCGTCGCGTCGCATCCCATCACCTGGAAGCAGACCTGGTTGACCATCTCGGGCACGGACGGGTTCACCTTGCCCGGCATGATCGACGATCCGGGCTGCACCGCCGGCAGCGCGATCTCGGCGAGGCCGGCGCGCGGCCCCATGCTGAGCAGCCGCAGGTCGCTCGCGACCTTGCCCACTTCCACCGCCAGCCGCCGCATCGCGCTCGAATACGCGAGCACGTCGCCCATGCTCTGCGTCACGCGGAACAGGTTGGTCGCCGGCACCAGCGGCAGCTTCGTGTACTGCGCGAGATACTTCACGACGAGTTGCCGGAACTCGTCGCCGGCGTTCAGCCCGGTGCCGACCGCGGTCGCGCCGATGTTCAGCTCCTCGAGCTGCTCCGACGCGTGGGCGACGTCCTCGGCGCCGCGCCGCACGCACTCGGCGTAGCCGCTGAACTCCTGCCCGAGCGTGATCGGCACCGCGTCCTGCAGGTGCGTGCGCCCGGTCTTGAGGACGTCGGCGAACTCGTCGGCTTTCTGCCCGAGGCTCTCGGCGAGCGCGTGCGCCGCGGCGACGAGCGGCCCGGCGCCGAGCAGCAGCGCCAGCCGCGTCGCCGTCGGGAAGACGTCGTTCGTCGACTGCCCCATGTTGACGTGATCGTTCGGGTGGACGCGCGTGTAGGTGCCACGCGCGCTCGCCGAGGATCTCGCCGGCGCGGTTGGCGAGCACCTCGTTCGCGTTCATGTTGTGCGACGTGCCGGCGCCAGCCTGGTAGACGTCGACGACGAACTGATCGCGGAGCGCGCCGGTCAGGATCTCGTCGGCCGCCGCGACGATCGCGTCGCGCGACGTCGGCGTCGAGCCGGCCGAGCGCGGCGTTCGCTTCGGCCGCGGCCTTCTTCACGAGGATGGTGGCGGTGACGAGATCGGCCGGGGCGCGCAGGCCGCTGATCGGGAAATTCTCGACCGCGCGCGCCGTCTGCACGCCGTAGTAGGCGCTCGGCTGGAACCTTCAGCTCGCCCAGCGGATCGCGCTCGATGCGGAAGCTCTCAGGCATCGGCTCTCAGCTCTCAGCCATTGACGGTCAGCTCTCAGTATACTGGGCGTATGCTGCCTTCATTTTTCGACAGCGTCCTGCAGCTGATCGTCCGGACCTCGACCGATCTGCCGCCCGACGTCCGCGCGGCGATGAAGACCTCGCTCGTCGCCGAGCCGGCCGGCACGCAGGTCGTCGCAGGCGCTGACGATCATCGCGCAGAACATCGACCTCGCGGTCGACAACGAAGGCGCGATCTGCCAGGACACCGGCATGCCGACCTTCGAGGTGAAGACGCCGGTCGGCGCCAATCAGATCTGGATGCGCCAGCAGATCCGCGAGGCGGTGGCCGAAGCGACGCGCCGCGGCAAGCTGCGGCCCAACTCGGTCGATTCGATCACCGGCAAGAATTCCGGCGACAACCTCGGGCCGGGCACGCCGATCATCCACTTCGATCAGTGGGAGCGCGACGCGATCGAGATCAAGCTGATCCTGAAAGGCGGCGGCTGCGAGAACACCAACGCGCAGTACGCGCTGCCGGTGGAGCTGCCGCATCTCGGCCGCGCGGATCGCACGCTCGACGGCGTGCAGGAAATGCATCCTGCACGCCGTCTGGAACGCGCAGGGCAAGGGATGCGCGCCCGGCGCCGTCGGCGTCTGCGTCGGCGGCGATCGCACGTCCGGCTACACGCACGCGAAGGAGCAGCTGTTCCGGACGCTCGACGACATCAATCCCGATCCGCGGCTGGCCGAAGTCGAAGCGCGCGATCATGGCGACGGTCAACGATCTCGACATCGGCACGATGGGCTTTGGCGGCAAGGTCACGCTCATCGGCTGCAAGATCGGCGCGCTCAACCGCCTGCCCGCCAGCTTCTTCGTCTCGGTCGCCTACGACTGCTGGGCCTTCCGCCGGCTCGGCGTCGAGCTGAACGCGTCGACCGGCGCGATCGATCGCTGGCTGTACCGCGATCCGTCGCACCCGATCATCCCGATGCTCGATCAGGCAGGGCTTCGCGCGCACCGGCCGCGAGGTCGCGCTGCGCGCGCCGCTCACCGAGGAGGCGGTGCGGGCGCTCAAGGTCGGCGACGTGGTGATGATCTCCGGCCCGATGTTCACCGGCCGCGACGCGGTGCACTCGCACCTGATGAAGCACGAGCCGCCGGTCGATCTGCGCGGCTCGGTGCTCTATCACTGCGGCCCGGTGGTCGTGAAAGAAGGCGAAGGCTGGCGCGTCACCGCCGCCGGCCCGACGACGAGCATTCGCGAGGAGCCGTATCAGGGCGAGATCATCAAGCGCTACGGCGTCCGCGCCGTGATCGGCAAGGGCGGCATGGGCGCGAAGACGCTCGCGGCGCTGAAGGAGCAGGGCGCCGTCTACCTGAACGCGATCGGCGGCGCGGCGCAGTTCTACGCGCGCTCGATCAAGCGGCGTCGACGGCGTGTCGCTGCTCGAGTTCGGCACGCCCGAGGCGATGTGGCACCTGACCGTCGAGGACTTCCCGGCGATCGTGACGATGGACGCGCACGGCAACAGCCTGCACAAGGACATCGAGCAGGAGTCGGGCCAGCACCTCGAGACCATCGGCGTCTGACTGTCAGTCCGCGGCGCACGCACGCGGCGCCTACTTCCGTTTGGTGAAATCCTTCAGCGCCGGGCGCGCGTAGCCGTGCTCCATCGCGGCGACGTCGAGGTCGGTGGTCTCGATGTCCGAGATCGACAGCAGCGGAAACGGCGACAGCTCGCGGCACGTCGATCGTCTTCAGGTAGCCGCCGCAGGTCGAGCACACCTCGATGCGGCGATCCTTGCGTTCCTCGTTGGGCGCGGCGGTGACGAACTGCTCGCCGCGCTCACCGCAGTAGATGCAGGCGTAGGCCGGCAGCTCCCACGCGGTCGAGCAGAACGAGCAGCGCAGCGTGCGATGCCCGCCGACGACCTCGGCGACCGCGGGCCACGAGCCGCAGGCGGGGCAGTGGCCGGCGTGCCAGGCGTCGAGCGCGGCGCGCAGCTCTTCGCTGCTGGCGTCTCCGAGCAGCGTCCGCTGCAGCGCGTGCACGAACGGGCTGACCGCCAGCTCGGCGACGAGCCACACCAGATCGGGCGCCAGGCCGCGATGGGATCGCCCCGGTCCTGACCGCTGCCTGGTTGCGGCTGAGCGACGCGGTGAAGAGCGACCCCGGCTCGACGCTGCCGTTCTCGACGCCTCGCGGATGTGGGTGGCGGCGTCGCCGGCGCCGCCCTCCGCCAGCGCGTCGCACAGCTTCAGGAGCGTCGGCAGCAGCACCGCGGGTCGGCACCGGGATCGGCTCGCCGGCGAGCACGGCACGCCGCGGGCGAGCTTGGCGGCGAGATATTTCGGCGGGAGCGACAGCTTCGGCAGTCGCCCGGCGCCGATGACGCCCGCGAGGTCGATCACCAGCGTCAGGAGGGCGCGCTGGAGCGCCAGCGCCGGGGCGAGGTCGGGCCGCGTCCCGCCGATCGACGCGCCACCGCTCGTCCGCGGAAATCAGCAGGTTTTCTCGGGAAATCGACTCGATTCGGACGTAAGCCATGTACGAGGCTGTGCAGTATATCAACCGCGGATCTTGATATAATGTCCGACATGATCAACGTGTCAGAAACGGCGGCGTCCAAGATCAACGAGCTGCTGACCGAAGAAAACAAGAGCCGACAGCGGCCTGCGTGTCTTCGTCCAGGGCGGCGGCTGCTCGGGCTTCCAATACGGCCTGATGATCGAAGAGAACGGTCAGGGCTCCGGCGACCAGGTGTTCGAATCGCACGGCGTGAAGCTGTTCGTCGACCCGATCAGCATCCGCTACCTGATCGGGCGCCGAGGTGGACTTCGTCGACACCATCACCGGCGGCGGGTTCACCATCAAGAACCCGAACGCCACGTCGACCTGCGGCTGCGGCTCGTCGTTCTCCGTCGACTGACGTTCACACTCGGCGAGTTGGTAGAACTGGTGAATTGGTGAAGTCCTTTCACCAGTTCACCCGAATCCGCCAATTCACCAGATGACGCGCCAACTTCCCGACCTTTCCACGCTGCGTCCAGCCGGCGGTAAACGGTCCAGCAAGCGCGATCGCATCGTGCAGGTGTTCCTCCGCCAGGAGGGGCACGTCAGCGCCGACGATCTCTTCGATCGCGTGCGCAAGCGAGGCCGCCGGCATCGGCCGCGCCACCGTCTACCGGACGCTGCAGTGGATGGTCGACGCCGGCATCGCCCGCAAGGTCGACTTCGGCGAAGGGCGCTCGCGCTTCGAGCCGTCGTACCGCCACCCGCGCCACTTTCATCTGATCTGCAACACCTGCCATTCGTCGTCGGAGTTCCTGAGCTCCGACGTCGAATCGCTGATGGAGGAGATTGCCGGCGCGCGCAACTTCGAGGCGTCGCAGGCGGTGGTCCAGATCTACGGCACCTGCGAGCAGTGCCGCACCGGGCGGACGATTCCGCCGATTGACGGCGCTGACCACCGAGCTGGTGTTCGCGCGCGATGCGCTGCGGATGGCGATTGCCACCGAGCGCAGCGGCCTGGAGTTCTACACCCGCGCCGCGCGCCAGACCAAGGACGCGCGCGGCCGCACGGTCTTCCAGAAGCTGGCCGAAGAGGAGCAGGAGCACCTCGGCACGCTGGAGAAGCGCTACGCGAGCTGCTCGCCACCGATCCGCAGCTCGAGTCGCGGCCGACCTTCCTGTTCTTCAAGGGCGCCGCGAGCGGCCTGTTCGCCGAGGGCGCGAAGCAGCTGAAAGAGGGCGTCAACGATCAGCAGGCGCTGCTCATCGGCATCAAGTGCGAGCGCGGCTCGCACAAGTTCTTCAAGCGTTACGGCGAGCGGTTCGAGGACTCGGAGGGCAAGCAGATCTTCCTCGAGTTCGCCGACGAGGAGCGCGCCCACCTCGATCTGCTGATTCGCGAATACCGTGCGCTGTGCGACCGCCAGAAGCTGCCGCCGCCGGTCAGCCGCGTCGCTGCCCGCCGGGCTCCGGCGCGGCCGGCGCGGCGCACCGCGCGACGGTCGTGATCGATCTCCACACCCACACCACAGCCTCGGACGGACGCTGCACGCCGGCGGAGCTCGTGTCCCGGGCCGCGTCGGCCGGCATCAGCGTCCTGAGCGTCACCGACCACGACACCGTCGCCGGCTGCGAGCCGGTGGCGGCCGCGTGTCAGGCGGCGCGGCATCGAGTTCGTCGCCGGCATCGAGATCACCGCGGCGCGCGACGAGACCGACGTGCACATCCTCGGCTACTTTCTCGACGCGCGCTCGCCGGCGCTGCTGGCGTTCCTCGCCGGCCAGCGGCAGCAGCGCATCGATCGGATCCGGCTGATGATTGGCAAGCTCGCGGTGTTCGGCATCCGGCTCGACGCCGACGCGATCGTCCAGCCGGCGATCGACGACCCGAGTCGTTCCGTGGGACGGCCGTGGATTGCGCGCGCGCTGGTCGCCGGCGGCTACGTCAAATCGACCAACGACGCGTTCGGCATCTGGCTGTCGCGCGGCAAACCGGCGTTCGTGGCGCGCGAGAGCGCCGGCCCCGACGAAGTGATCGCGCGCATCCACGACGCCGGCGGCATCGCGTCGCTCGCGCACCCCGGTCTGGTCGGCCACGACGAGTGGATTCCGCCGCTGGCCGCGGCGGGGCTCGACGCCCTCGAGGTCTACCACACCGACCACGACAAGGCGGCGACCAGACGCTATCGCGCGCTCGCGGACGCGGCTTGGTCTCGCCGTGTCTGGCGGGTCCGATTTTCACGGCGACGAGTCGCACGGATCGCCGTCGCCGGGAACGGTGTCGCTGCCGCGCGAGGACTACGAGCGGCTTGCTGCTCTCGTCCGCCGCAGCGGCGTGTAGCCGCCAGGGGCGACCTCGCGCGGTCCTCGAGGGCTGCGCCGCGGCCGCTGGCAGGCCTGAAGGCCTGCGCTACCAGAGGCCGCGGGCTGATTGCGAATCAATTGCTCTGCGGTCTCCGCGATCTCTCCGGTTGAACAAACGCTGCAAGTCGAGGTCGCCGCGCCGCGATTCGTGCGACCGCCTCGGGCGCGGTCGTTTCCTCGTAGAACAACTCCTCGAACCCGTTGAAGTGCTCCCGCAATTCACCTCGCTGCAGCAGGTGATCGGGCGACGTTGGCCCGGTGCCGAGCGCGCGCTGCGCGGTCGTGAATGTTTCGTACAACACGACGCCGCCCGGCACGCACGCGGCGCGGAGCGAGGGGAAGAGATCGCGCTGCAGGTAGCGCGTGACGAGCACGAGATCGAAACGCGCCTCCGGCAATGGATGCTGTGTCAGGTCCGCGCACCAGCCGTGCACGGCGAGGTGTTCGGCCGCGGCTGCCGCCATCGCGTCGCGGACGCGCTCGAACGCGATGTCGACCCCGAAGGTGCGGAACCCGGCGCGGGCCAGCGGCAGCGCATGCCGCCCTCGACCCATCGCGATGTCGAGCGCGCGCCGATCGGCCGCACCGCTTCCGGCGACGCGGGCGATCCATTCGACCATGAACGGCGAAGGTGACATAATCGATTACTTCCCAGTGGCCCAGGCGCTCCTCACAGCCGTCTTCATCGGTCTCATCGGTCTGGTCACGACCACGGTCTTCGGCCTGCTGGGCACCGACATCTCACGTCACATCTCTTACGGCATCTTCTCGACGCTGGTGACACTGCTCGCGCACTCGATGATGATGTTCTATCTCATCGGCAAGGGGAAGGCCGTCAAGGACGCGATGACCGAGCACAGCGTCACCGGCGACTACTACCGCCGCATCGCGGCCGCGCGCAAGCCGGTCTTCTCGATCGGCACGCTCGCGATGGCGGCGACGATGGTGACCGCGATCATGGGAGCGAGCGTCGACACACGCGTGCTGCCGCCGATCGTCCACGCGCTCCTGGCCTACGGCGCCATCGTCTGTAATCTTGCCGCCGCGAAGATCGAGATCGCCGCGCTCCTCGAATCCAGCCGCATCGTCGCCGAGGTCAACCGGCGCCTCGGCGCGTGACACCGGTCCTCGAGCTCGCCGGTATCTCTCGCGACTATCATGGCCTCAGGCCGCTGCGCATCGCGGAGCTGCGTGTCGCGGCCGGCGAGCGCGTCGCGATCCTCGGCCTGGACGCTCCGGCCGCCGAAGTGTTCGTCAACCTGGCAACCGGCGCGGCGCTGCCCGACACCGGCCAGGTGGCGCTGTTCGGGCGCGCGACGTCGGCAGATTGGCGACAGCGCCGATTGGCTCGCCACCGTCGATCGCATCGGCATCGTCAGCGAGCGCGCGGTGCTGCTCGAAGAATTGACGGTGATTCAGAACCTGGCGATGCCGTTCACGCTCGCGATCGAGCCGCCCGCCGACGAGGTGCGGGATCGTGCGGCGGCGATTGCCCGGGAAGTGCGGCTGCCGGAAGCGGCGTGGACGCAGCCGGTCGCGCGGCTCGACACGGCGGGAAAAATGCGCGTCCGGCTCGGTCGCGCGGTGGCGCTCGATCCGGCGGTGCTGCTGCTCGAGCACGCGAGCGCCGCGGTCGAACGCGGCAGCGTGCAGCAGCTTGGCGCCGACATCGCCGCCCTGGCCGCGGCGCGCGGCGCCGCCCTCGTCGCGCTGTCCGCGGACGACGGATTTGCCCGCGCAGTCGCGACGCGCGTCCTGACGCTCCAGCCGTCGACGGGCGTGTTGAAGGAGCGACGCCGCGGATGGTTTTGACGCTAGAATGTCTCTCGAAAAAGGGGCCGTACCCCTTTTCGGACTGCGATTGGCCCCAAAAGGGGTACGGCCCCTTTTTCGTGGCAAAAGGAGATCGCTCATGAACATCGGAAAGCAGCTCGCGCTGCCGGTCCTCATCCTCGTCGCCGGGTTCGGTTTTGCTGCAGCCGCTCAGGAAGGCGCCAAGCCTGCGGCGAAAAAGCCGCGCGTGTTCTTCGTCGAGCCGAAGAACGGCGCGACGGTGACCAGCCCGCTGCACATGAAGTTCGGTTCCGAGGGCGTCGAAATCGCCGCGGTGCCGCCGGGGGAAATCACCAAGGCGCAGGTGCGAAAAGGGGTGGCGCACTACCACGTCGGCATCGATGTGAGCTGTTTGCCTGCGGGGCAGACCATCGTCAAGGGGACGCCGTCGTGGGTCCATTTCGGCGATGGCAAGGACGTTTTCGATACGCAGCTGACCCCGGGCAAGCACAAGCTGGCGCTTCAGCTGGGGGACGACCTGCACGACACGATGCCGGGAACCTGCCAGGAAATAACGGTTACTGTGAAGTAACGTCCGTGACTGGGGCTGGAGCGGCCGCGTTCCAGCCTCAGGTTTGTACACTCCCGTATTCAATTGGAATTTCAAAAACGTCGCTGAGCTCGTGTGCTCGGCAATACTCGTCGTTTTTGCTACGAGCCCCACTGGAACGACTTTTGATACCTCAAACGCCTTGGGCATGCGTGCGCGCCCAAGGAGACTCGGATGTCCAGTGGGACTATCAAGCGGCTTGTTCGTGATCGCGGGTTCGGTTTTATTCGTGACGACGCCGGGCAGGAGTGGTTCTTTCACCGCAGCTCGGTACAGGGTAGCTTCGACCAGCTGAATGAAGGACAGCGCGTCGCTTTCGAAGAAGAACCGTCGGCGAAAGGACCCCGCGCCGGCAACGTTCGCAGCGAGAGCTGATCGACACGCTGCCACTCTGATCCTGTTCGACATCGACGGTACGCTTGTGCTCACGGGTGGCGCAGGCGGCCGGGCGATGTCTCTCGCGTTCGAGGAGATCTTCGGCATCCGCAACGCCTTCAGCGGCGTGCCGCTCGCGGGCCGTACCGACGCGTGGATTCTTCGGGACGGCGCCACCGCGCACGGCATCTCGCCAGATTCCCCCGCGCTTGCGCGCTTCCGCGACATCTACCTTCGCCACCTCGCCATCGAGCTCGACAAACCCGGGCCCCGCAAGGGCGTGATGCCAGGGGTGCGCGAGCTGCTCGACGCGCTCGCGGCGCGCGACGACATCTATCTCGCGCTGCTCACCGGCAACTACGAAGGCGGCGCCCGCCTCAAGCTCGAATACTTCGATCTGTGGCGCTACTTCCGCTGCGGCGCATTCGGCGACGAGGCGCCGCACAGGAACGGTCTGGTGTCGAAAGCGGTGGAGGCTGTCGCAGCATGCGGCGGGCCCGCGTTCGCGGCGGCGCAATGCGGTCGTGATCGGCGACACGCCGCTCGATGTCGCCGGCGCGGTGTTCTCGGGAGCGAGATCGGTGGCGGTTGCGACCGGGAGTCACAGCGTCGAGGAGTTGCGCGCGACGGGGGCCGACGTCGTCCTGCAGGACCTCGCTGACACCGCGGAGGTCCTGCGCGTCATTGCGGATCTCGGATTGCGGATGGCGGATTGATTGCGGATTGCGGATTGCGGAATGCGGATTACGCATTCGGTCAATTTCCGCAATCCGCAATCCGCAATCCGCAATCGCTCGTGATCAGCAGGGTGGCGGAAGCGCCTGGGAGTCGAACCCAGCCTCCCCGCGCGAGCGGGGAGCGACCGATTTTGAAGACCGGGAGGGCCACCGGGCCCCGTTCACTTCCGTTCTAGAGACGATTGTAGATAAATCCGGGTGGAGGGGTGGCGGATTGCGGACGGTTGCCGGATTCCGCGACGAATCCGAGGCGCTGTCCGCAATCCGAAAAGTGGGTCAGCTTTCGATCAGTCGAACGTCGCCGGCGCGCGGCCCCTTCTGGGAATCCTCCGGTGTGAAGTCGACCCGCTGCCCTTCGCGGAGGAGCTCGAAAACTGCTCCGCGAACCGAGCTGCGGTGGAAGAAGTGCTCGATTCCGCCTTCGTCCCGGATGAACCCAAACCCTTTGTCGATGAGGAGTCGTGCGATTGTCCCGGTTGGCATACCCCTGCCCTCCCGTTCCGAACCCCTGGGTATATCCCAAGGGTACTCAGCCGGTTACGGGCGCTCGAAGGGTCGCAAGCCGTCGGGACGCGGGTGCCGGCCGAGTCTGTTCCAGCTTGGCTGAGCTGGAAATTGCGGCCAGTCTAGGCAGTTCGTAACGGGATGTCAACAGCGGCCTTCCGCTGCCGGAAGAGGGCAGATCTGTCGACACCTGCCAGGTCTCTTCTTCCTCGCCATCTGTCCTCGTCCTCGTCTTCGTCGTCGCCGTCCTCGTCGAAATCGTCGTCATCGTCTTCGTCGAGGTCGTCATCCGGATCGTCAAGTGCGTACCGCGACATAAAAATCCCGAAGTTGATTACGATGCGGCCGGACCGGGCTCGGGCGCAGGCTTCGTCTTCGGCGCCGGCGGAGGATACGTCGTCCAGAAATGGCGCCCGCAGTTGTTGCACACCCAGAATTGATCGGGCGTCCACGGCATGCCGGGTCCGGGATCGCGCATTTCCATCTGCGCGCCGCACCGCTGACAACGGATCTGGATATCGACGTCGGCCATAGCCACGCGATTCTATAACATTGCGTTGTGATCCCCGCCCTTGTGCTCGCTGCCGGCCGCTCGTCACGCATGGGACGTCCGAAGGCGACGCTGCCGCTCGGCGAGCACGACACGTTCCTGTCGCGGATTGTCGCAACCTTTCTCGACGCGGGTGTCGACGATGTCGTCGTTGTCGTCGGACATCATGCGCTCGAGATCGCCGAGAGCTTTTCAGCGAGCGACCTGCGCGCGCGGTTCGTCGTCAACCCCAATTACGATCGCGGACAGTTGTCGTCAATTGTCGCCGGCCTGGCAGTGGTCGATCGGCCGGGCGTCGTCGCTGCGCTGGTCACGCTGGTCGATGTGCCGCTCGTCTCCGCGGACACTGTGCGTGCGGTGATCGACTGTTATCGCCGGACGCACGCGCCGGTGGTGCGTCCCACCTCGGGCACGCGCCACGGCCATCCGCTGCTCATCGACCGCTCGCTGTTCGCACGAACTGCGAACGGCTGAGCCTGAAGCCGGTGCGAAGCCGGTCGTGCGCGCGCACGCCTCAGCCGTAGGCGACATCCCGATCGCCGACGAGGGTGCGTTCACGGATATCGACACTGAAGAGGAGTACCGAAAGTGGGTCAAAGCTGGTAATCGGTCCGCCGGCGGCGAGGGCAGTCGCTAGCCGCGTCCCGGAGATCTCTGACCGTCGAGAATTCCTCGTCGCCGCTGGAGCGACGCATCTCAGGCTCAGCGTACCGTTCGGCGATAAGCCACGAACCGACGCTGGCCGACACTTCCCTCACCGTCCCGGGCTCGAGCCTGTCGAGCCGAACGCCGTCGACCTCATCTTCTCTGGGCGTTTTCTTGATGCGGACCTTCACTTAGTCCTGAAGGCAGCAAACAGCGCGCCGCCAGCAGCAGTAGAATCGGCGCACTCGAGGTGAACGCATGAAGAGAACTGCTGTGCTGACATTGATTTCTGTTCTGCTGTGCTGGGATCCATCGTTCGCGCAGCAGCGCGGCGGGCAGCCGCCGCCTCCGGCGACCGATACGGTGGCGCCGGCGATTCCCGGCGTTGTCGCAGGCGGAACAAAAGTTCAGGTGATCAAGGAAGGCTTTCAGGGCACCGAAGGACCGATCGCACATCCCGATGGCAGCCTGCTCTTCACCGAGACGAATGCCAATCGCATCACGAAGATCGACAAGGACAACAACGTCTCGACGTTTCTCGAGAACACGAACGGCTCGAACGGCCTCGCGTTCGATTCGAAGGGACGGCTGATCAGCGTCCAGACCACGCCGGGGCAAACGAAGATCGGCGTGATCTACCCGAAGGGATCGGAAGCGGTTCTCACCGACAGCTTCGAAGGCAAACCGTTCGGGCGCCCGAACGATCTCGTCGTCGACAAGAAAGGCGGCGTCTACTTCACCGACCCGGGCCCGAACGCGCAGCCTGGCGCGGCGCCGTCCGCGCCGCCGCTGCCGCCAGCCGTCTACTACGTGCCCAATGGCGGACGCGCGATGAAGGTCGCCGACGGCATCGAGCGGCCGAACGGCATTCAACTGAGCCGCGACGAGAAGACGCTGTTCGTCAACAACACCAGCGGCGAGTACCTGCTCGCGTTCGACATCCAGGCGGACGGCTCGGTGACCAACCGCCGCAACTTCGCGAAGTACGAAGGCGCGACGCGCAACGAAAACGGCGTGACGAGCGGCGCCGACGGCCTCGCGCTCGACAGCCAGGGGCGCGTCTATGTCGCCGCGTCAACCGGCGTGCAGGTGTTCAGCCCGCAGGGGCAGCATCTCGGGACGATTCCGCTGTCGCGCCCGCCGCAGAATCTCGCGTTTGCCGGCGCGGGCAAGAAGACGCTGTACGTCGTCGGCCGCGGCGCCGCCTACAAGGTCGCGATGATCGCGGAGGGATTCAAGGATCGCGTCAAGTGAATTAAGAATTGGGAGAACTGAATTCTTAATTCCTAATTCTTAATTCTTAATTCTTAATTTTCTCCGCGCTGTGCTTCACGAGCGCGGCCGCCCTGTAGAAGCCGTGCACGAACTTGCCGTACGGCAGCGTCACGAACAGCGCGAGCACGAACCCGAGGTGCACGACGAGCAGCACGCCCATCAACGCGCTGTCGCGCAGCACCAGCAGCACGAGCCCGGTGACGCTGGTCAGGAGCAGCAGCACGATGAACGACTCGTCGAGCCCGCCTGTAGTCTGGCGTCGCTGAGAGCCGGGTCCCGCCGGCGCCGCAGCACGAAGAGTCCGGCCGGCCCGACGACGAGGCCGGCGCCGCCGAGCGTGCCGAGCACCACGGGCAGGCTCGTGTAGGCATACGGCGCGTGCCAGCCGAACACGCTGTGGTAGATCGCCGCGACAGTCGTCGACGCGAAGCAGAGCAGGAAGCCGTAGAAGGTCGCAGTGGTGAAACCAGCGCCGCCACGGCGATCGCTCCTCCTCGGTCGAGGTGCAGTCGGCGCCGGTGCTGTGCAGGTGGCGCAGCGTCAGCGCGTCGCGGAGCCCGCGCACCAGATCCCCTGATCCGGTGCTCGAGCCGGCATCGCGCTGGATGTCGCGCCAGAATCGGATGACGCCGATCGCAATCGCGACCGCGACGAACAGGCCGACGGCGCCGAACAGCGCGACCATCGACGGCGTGCGGGACGACGGCGTAGAAATCGCCGCTGCGGATTCGGCCGCGAACAGCCGCCCGCCGCCCAGCCACGCGGCGAGCGAACATCACGACGATCGAGGCTGCGGCGAGCCCGAGCGCCGTCACGACGCTGTTCCGCCTGAACGATCCGCCAAGCGCGCGCGGCCAGCAGTACTCCTCGTACGATCGCAGCCGGATCTGCGCCAGCGTCCGCGGCACGTTGATGCCGAACTCGTGCGGCGGCGCGTACTGGCACGCGTAGAGGCACTCGCCGCAGTTGTGGCAGAGGTTGGCGAGGTAGTCGAGGTCCGCGGCCGCGAACGTCAGCCGCTCGCTCCATCGCCGGAAACACCGGGCAGTACTGCTCGCAGTAGCGGCAGGCATTGCACACGGTCATCACGTGCTGACCTTCGCGCACGAGCTCAAGCGGCCACATGCCGCGCGGCCTCCTCGCCGGCGATGCGGCCGAACACGGTGCCGATCGTCATGCCGACGCCGGCGATGTAGCCCGGCGCAGGATGTTGCCGGCCATGATTTCGCCCGCGGCGTAGATGTTGTCCGCCGGCTCGCCGCCGGCCATCACGACGCGCGCGCGCTCGTCCACCTTCAGGCCGAGATAGGTGAACGTGATGCCCGGCCGCAGCGGATAGCCCCAGAACGGCGGCGTGTCGAGCCGCTGCGCCCAGTGGCTCTTGGGCGGGCTCAGCCCTTCGGTCCGGCAGTCGTCGAGCACCGCGTGGTCGAACGTGCCGGGACGCACCGCGGCGTTGAAGGCGGCGACGGTCGCCTCGAGCGCGTCGGCCGGCAGATTCGAGCATGCGCCGCGAGCTCGCGGATCGAGCGGCGACGATCGGCGGAAAGACCGACGGCATGAAGCGGCCGACCGCCTTGGCGTCGACGATCGAGAACGCGATCTGATCCGGCTGCTGCGCGACGAGGCTGCCCCAGATCGCGTAGCGCTTCGGCCAGAAGTCCTCGCCCTCGTCGTAGAAGCGCTCGCCGCGGCTGTTGACGACGATGCCGAGCGACACGCAGTCGAGCCGGGTGACGATGCCGCCGTCGAACTTCGGCGCGCGGGCGTCGACCGCCACCGCATGGCAGGCGCGCGGATCGCCGACCGGCTGCGCGCCGGCGTCGAGCATCAGCCTGAGCAGCGTGCCCTTGTTGTAGGGCGTGCCGCGGACGATGAAGTTGTCGGCGGCGCTCGCCCCACGCTTCGCGCAGCCATTCGAGGTTCGACTCGAAGCCGCCGGCCGCGAGCACGACGGCCCGGGCGCGAACGTCGCGCGTGCGCGCCGCCGACGCGCACGCGTGCGGCGTCGAAACGCGCCGTCGGCGAGATCGAGGCCGACGACCTCGGCGTCGTAGACCACGTCGATGCCCAGGCGCGCCGCGGCGGCGTAGTAGCTGTTCATCAGCGCCTTGCCGCCGCCGAGGAAGAACGCGTTGGTGCGCGCCAGGTGCAGCGTGCCGCGGAGCGACGACTGGAACCGGACGCCGTGCCGCTGCATCCACTCGGGGCAGCCGGCCGATCGCTGACGACCAGCCGCGCCAGCGCCTCGTCGGTCTCGTCGCCGGTCACGCGCAGCAGGTCGGACAAGAACTCGTCCTCCGAGTAGGCGTCGGTCAGGACGTCGGTGGGCGCCGCGTGCGCCGCACCGGAGGTTGCGCGTGTGCCGGCTGTTGCCGCCGCGAAAATGCGCGCGGCGCGCGATTCGACGACGATGACGCTGGCGCCCGCTTCGCGCGCCGTCAGCGCCGCGCACAGCCCGGCGTTGCCGCCGCCGAGCACGGCGACGTCGTAGAGGCGATCGCTCATGTCGCCGCCGCCTCCGGGAGCCAGCGGCGAAGCAGGTACGGCCCGGCGAGCACCGCGCAGGCAAGGACGAGCAGCGTCGCGCAGATCGGCCGCGTGACGAACACCGAGAGGTCGCCGTCGCTGATCGCCACCGCGCGCCGGAACTGCTGCTCCGACAGCGGCCCGAGGATGAGGCCGAGCACCGCCGGCACGAGCGGGACGTCGAAGACGCGCATCGCGCAGCCGACGGCGCCGACCGCGTAGAGCAGCACGAGGTCGAGCATCGAGCGGTTCAGGCTGTAGGCGCCGACCGACGCGAGCACGAGGATGCCGCCGAAGAGCAGCGGCCGCGGCACCAGCATCACCCGCGCCCAGACGCCGGCCAGCGGCAGGTTCAGCACCAGCAGCATCACGTTGCCGATGTAGAGGCTGGCGATCAGCGTCCACACCAGATCCGGCCGCGACGAGAACAGCAGCGGCCCCGGCTGCAGCCCGTACTGCTGAAACGCCGTCAGCAGCACGGCCGCGGTCGCCGACGAAGGGAGGCCGAGCGTCAGCAGCGGCACGAGCACGCCCGCCGCGGCGGCGTTGTTGGCCGCCTCGGGGCCGGCGACACCCTCGATCGCGCCGTGGCCGAACTCCTCGGGGTGGTCGCTCAGCCGCTTCTCGACCATGTACGAGACGAACGTCGGGATCACCGATCCGCCGCACGGCAGCACGCCGAGCGGGAATCCGATCGCCGTGCCGCGCAGCCACGGCTTCCACGACCGCCGCCAGTCCTCGCGGCTCATGCCGGTGAAGTCGTGCAGGGTGATGATGTGCTCCTCGTCGCGGCCGTGCCGCCACGCCTGGTAACAGCGTCTCGCCGACGGCGAAGAGGCCGATGACGAGGATCATCACGTCGATGCCGTCGAGCAGCTGCGGGATGCCGAACGAGAAGCGCGCGTCGCCGGTGAGCTGATCGATGCCGACCAGGCCGAGCGCCAGGCCGAGAAACAGGCTGAGCAGCCCGCGGACGACCGAGTCGCCGAGCAGCGCCGCCACGGTCGTGAACGCCAGCATCGTCAGGCCGAAGTACTCGGCCGGCCCGAACCGCAGCGCGACCGACGCGAGCGGCGGCGCGAAGAAGGTCAGCGCGATGGTGGCGAGCGTGCCGGCGACGAACGATCCGATCGCCGCGGTCGTCAGCGCGGCGGCGCCGCGCCCCTTGCGCGCCATCATGTGGCCGTCGATCGCGGTGACGATCGACGCGGTCTCGCCGGGCGAGTTGATCAGGATGCTGGTCGTCGAGCCGCCGTACATCGCGCCGTAGTAGATGCCGCCGAACATGATGAAGGCGCTGGTCGGATCGAGGCTGAAGGTGATCGGCAGGAGCACCGCCACGGTCAGCGCCGGGCCGATGCCCGGCAGCACGCCGACCGCCGTGCCGAGCGTCGTCCCGGCGAGCGCCCAGGCGAGGTGCGGCAGCGTGAGCGCGCTGGCGAACCCTCGCCCGAGTGCCGTCAGGGTCTCCATGCCGGGGCTACATCCAGCCCGCGAGGACGCCGGCCGGCAGCGGCAGCTGCAGCACCCGCGCGAACAGCAGGTAGGCGCCGACGGAGACGCCGACGCGCGAAGATGCGCGTCGCGCGCCGGATGGCGCGGATCGAAGGCGCGCGCGGTCAGCCAGAAGAGCGCCGTGGACGCGATCACGAAGCCCGCCGCGCTCGACCAGCAGCGAGATCGAGCGGCGATGCCGGCGGCGATGAGCGCGATCGCCTTCCAGGCGACGATGGATTCGCTGGTGGGCGCGCCTGATGCCGCCGCGGCCGCTCGCGCGTCCGCGCACGAGGCCTGTCGGCGACCACCAGGCCGAAGATCGCCAGCCCGCGCGATAGCAGCCAGCACCGGATGCCGGCGCCGGTCGGTGCGTTGTCGCCGCCGGTGCCGAGCTTCTGCAGGATGGCGAGCACGCGCGCTTCCTCGCTGTCGAGGAAGCGCGCGAACGCGTCGCCGGCCGAGGTACCGATCGATCCAGCGATAGCGCTCGAGCGCCTCGCGCCAGCGGCGCGGATTGCACCATCGCCTCGACCGCGCCTTCGAGGCGCTGCCGATCGGCGGTGCTCACCCCGGGCGGCGCCACGAGCGAGCGCCAGTTCTCGAGCTCGACGTCGACCCCTGCTCGCGCAGCGTCGGCGCGTCGAGGTCGGGGAGGCGCGTCGGCGCTCGAGATCGCCGAGCGCGCGCACGGTGCCGGCCTCGATGTAGCGGCGCGAACTCCGGCCAGGCCGTTGATGCCGACCGACACCTGGCCGCCGAGGATCGCGGACAGCGACTCGCCGCCGCCCGAGAACGCGATGTAGTTGACGCGCCGCGGATCGACGCCGACGGCATCCGCGACGAGGCCGGCGAGGATCTGCTCGGTGCCGCCGGCCGACCCGCCGCCCCACGAGATCGACTCGGGCCGCTCCTTGAAGGCGCGGATGAGATCGGCGAGCGTGCGGAACGGCGACGCGGCCGGCACGACGATCACCTCGTACTCGCCGAGGAGCCGCGCGATCGGCGTCACGTCGTGCAGCGTCAGCGCCGAGCGGTGCGTGACGATCGCGCCGAGCATGATCAGCCCCGACACCATCGCCACGTCGCCGGTGCCGCGCTCGGCGCTGACGAATCGCGCGAGGCCGATCGTGCCGGCGGCGCCCGGGATGTTCTCGACCGACGAGGTGTGGACGATGCCGGCGCTCTGCAGCGCCTGCTGCATCACGCGCGCGGTCTGATCCCAGCCGCCGCCGGGCGCGGCCGGCGCGATGAGGCGCAGGTGCTGGTAGACAGGCTCCGCGGCGGCCGGTGCCGGGGTGAGGGCAAACAGGAGCAGAGCGGCAAGCGCGGCGGACGGTCGCGGCACGCGCGAATTGTACGTTGGGTCGGGTAGGGCAGGTCGGGCGGGTAGAGGACGGTCTTCAGGCCGCGTCGGGCTGGGAGGGGACGGTCTTCAGACCGTCCCCCGGGTCATCATCCTAGAGGCCGTCGGTCGCGGGCACGAGCTCGACCTGCACCTCTGCGCTGGTCACCTCGAGGCTCGCCGATCCAGACGTCGCGGCGGCGAACGCGAACAGGGCGGTCGTGATCGAGACGTCGACCGCCGCACGCGGCGTTTCGCTGAAATCGGCGACGCCCGCAAGGGACGGGTTCGTGCCGAAGACGCCGAGCTGCGCCGCGTAGTCGCCCACCACCCAGTGGGTCGCGCCCTGCGCCTTCGCCACGCGCAGCGCCGAGCCGGTGCCGCGCTGCGTGTAGGTGATCGTGGCGATGCGATAGCCCTTGGGCGCTTCGACCCGGAAGCTGATCGTGTCAATCGCGGCGAGATGGCTGAACGCCGCGGTCGACGCCCTGAAGTCGTTCGCCTTCCACGTCGCGCGATCGGTGTCGGCGTGCAGCCCGATGACCAGCTTGTTCGGGTCGGCCGCGTCCGGCGCCGTCGCGGCGGCGTCGAAGAACCTGGTTGGCAGCGCGTCGTTGATGTTGAGGAACTTCACGACCTTTGGTTCCTCGACGACAGGTTCCTCTGCCGGCTCGCTCGCTTCCTCGGCTTCCGTTTTCTCTGCAGTCGTCTCCGCTGCCTCTTCCTGCGGCGCGGCCGCGGGTTGCTCTGCGGGCGGAGCAGCGGCTGCCTGCGGCGGCGCTGGCGCCGGTTCCTGCGCGGGCGCCGGCTCCGGCGCTGCGGCTGGCTCTTCGGGAGCCACTACTCGTTGTGGTGTTTCGACGGGTTGCTCTGCGGGCTCGCTGGCTGGCTCTTCGAACACAATGCGTCGCGGCGTCTCGACGACTTGCTCGTCTACGAGTGCAACGGCTTGCTCCTGCGCGACCGTTGATTCCACCGGCGCGGCCGTTTGCTCCTGCGATGTCGCTGATTGTTCCTGCGGCGCCTGCTCCTGCGCCGTTGGCGCAACGCTCCAGCACAGCATCGTCGCCGTCACCAACATCGCGTATCTCACTGACCGCTTCATCATTTCTCCCTCACCCACACTCGGATAGCCGGAGACCCCGGCGTTCGTCCCTAGGCGGCACGCGACTCGCGCAGCCATTCCCTCAATAGGGTGGCGACAGGGCCGCGAAATATAAGGGCGTGGGATGTTGACCTGTCAAAATGACCAGTTGGAGTGCTGCACTCGTGTCGGTGTTGCGCCGAGTTGACGCTCGGTCACGGCACAGTACGACCACATTGTCCGCTCGCTGACCGATCGGTATAGGCGATTCAGTCATTTCGACTGGACTGTCGATGGTAAAAAAAATATTTTCTAGCTCGTGGCCGATCCGACCTTCGCCATTCCGCCGCCGGTCGAGCCGATGCTCGCGAAGCTCTCGGACGCGCTTCCGACCGGGGGCGACTTCTCGTACGAGCCGAAGTGGGACGGCTTCCGCGCCATCGTCTTTCGCGGCGGCGGCGAGGTGTTCATCCAGAGCCGCGATCTGCGGCCGCTCGATCGCTACTTCCCCGAGCTTCACGAGGCATTCCTCTCTGCGCTGCCCGAGGGTTCAGTAGTCGACGGGGAGATCGTGATCGCGACGCCGAGCGGCCTCAACTTCGACCTGCTGCAGATGCGCCTCCACCCGGCGGCGTCGCGCGTCGCGAAGCTGGCGAAGGAAACGCCGGCCCAGTTCGTTGCCTTCGATCTGCTCGCGCTCGACGGGCGCGACCTGCGCGAGAGCGCGCAGCGCGAGCGCCGCGTGCTGCTCGAACGCGCGCTTTCGGCGCTGCCGCCACCGATGCACGTCACGCCGACGACGCGCGATCCTGTGGTCGCCGCCGAATGGCTGTCGCGATTCGAGGGCGCCGGCCTCGACGGCGTGATCGCCAAGCCCGCGGACGGGCTCTACGAGCCTGGCAAGCGGGCGATGCTCAAGATCAAGCACGCGCGCACGGCCGACTGCGTCGTCGCCGGCTTCCGGTGGCACAAGGACGGGAAGGACGAGCGCGTTGGCTCACTGCTGCTCGGCCTGTACGACGACAAAGGTGCGCTGCATCACGTCGGCGTCACCTCCTCGTTCACGATGGCGCGCCGTCGCGAGCTGGTCGCCGAGCTCGCGCCGCTTCGCGAGCGGGCGATGGCCGAGCATCCCTGGCGCGAGTGGGCGATGGCGGACGGCGGCGAGATGACACGCATGCCCGGCGGGCAGAGCCGTTGGAGCGCCGGCAAGGACCTGTCGTGGGAGCCGCTGCGGCTCGAACGGGTCTGCGAGGTGAAGTACGACCACATGCAGGGCACGCGGTTCCGGCACGCCGCCGTCTTTCAGCGCTGGCGCCCCGACAAGCAGCCGTCGGACTGCCGGTACGATCAGCTCGAGGTCACGACCCCGTACGAGCTCGAACGGGTGTTTGGGGCGTCGAGCTGAACGCACAGGCCGCAGAGCTCGCAGAGAAATCCTCAGTACCCGTGATTCTCTGCGGTCTCATTGGTCTCGCGTTCTGGGGACTGCCGCGGCCGATGGCAGCCTGAAGGCCTGGCGACACGAGGCCGCCGACGGGTCAGGCGAGATTCTGCCGCCCCTTGAGCGGCGCGGCGTTGCCGTTGACGATGGTGTCGACCCTGTCGGCGAGCGTCGCCAGGTCGAACGGCTTCGCGATCACATCGTCGCACCCCGCGTTCAGCGCGGTGACGTGCTGCGAGGTCAACGCGTGCGCGGTGAGCGCGATGATCACGCACCCTTTGGTGCGCGCGTCGGCTTTCAGCTGGCGTGTGGTCTCCCAGCCGTCGAGCCCCGGCATGCCGAGATCCATCAGGATCAGGCGCGGCCGGTGCTTGCGCGCCAGCTCGATCGCTTCGGCGCCGGTCGAGGCCTGGATCACGGTAAACCCGCGAAACGCGAGGTATTCCGCGACCATTTCACGGCCGTCCGGGAAGTCGTCGACAACGAGAACCGAGGGGACCTGGGGTGCCATGGGCTGAACTCTTCGCGGTTAAGCATCGTAGCACATGCGCGGCCGTGCTCGCTCTGCCGCGGAGCACGATGCTCCCGGCGCGAAAGCTCCAGGAATCGCGCTCCAACGGTCGTTGGTCAGCGCAGGCGCGCGATCATCGTGCCGCGTCCGTCGGTCGACGCGCTGAAGAACGACTCCCACGCCGTGCGGATCCGTTCGATCTTGCCGAGATCGTCGCTGGTCTCGCGCGTCTGGGAGACCAGGTAGAGAAACGCCTGGCGGAACACGCGCGGCGCGCTCGCCGCGTCGGGGCGTCGCGCGCCGTTTGCGGCGATGATGTCGGCCATGCGCACCTCCTTGCGCGTGCCGCGAATCTCGACGCCGGTTCGCGGCGCGTCGTCCGCGCTCTGCCCGGATGTGACGCCGGTGACGACGAACATCGGCGGCACGTCTGGGGCCGCGCGCAGCCCCATCGCGTACTGGTCGAGCGCCGAGTAACGCTGCACCGCGCCGACGGTGCGGAACACGCCGCCGCCCTGATCCTCGATGTCGTTCCCTTCCATGTGCGAAGCGTCCGAGTCGAAGAAAAAGCTCCAGTGTGCTTCGTCGCGGCCGAGCAGCTCGGAGGAGTTCGCGGCGCCGTCCCGGAACTCCAGGAACGAGAGCCAGCGGTGGCCGCACTCCTGCCCCATCACGCTGAGCGTGCTGTTCTCGCCGAGGAAGCGCTGCCCCGGATCGTCGGGGAAGCGCTGCAGCGTATCCATGTTGACGACGCTGCGGAGACGGCCGCGGCTGCCGAAGTCGCGGCTCGAATCGTAGACGTCGATGCCGATGCCCGCGATCTCGTTGGCGACCGTGAACTCGAAGGCGAACGTGTTCTGCTCGGTCGTCCGCGTGTTGGTGAAGAGCACGATCTGATCGTAGTCGTCGGCGTGCGTCTGGTAGAACTTCTGCAGCAGCGCGACGAAGTCGAGCTCCTGCCGGCTCGAGAAGCGCTCGCCGACCGCGCCGCTGCCGCCGCCGACGGCGCCCGACGCGGCGACGCCGCTGACGTCCACGGCCGCGAAGATGCCGGTTTCGCCGGGTGAGACGCCGACCACCGCGCTGGTGGGCGAGACGGTGCCGCCGTAGACGAAATCGATCGTGCCGTCCGATCCCAACCGCAGCTGTACGTTCACGCGGTTCGACGGCCGGTCGAATTCGGGCACGTCGCACCAGGTCACGAGCAGCCCGTCGCCATCGGCGCGGCGGAAGACGCCGCCGCCGCTCGACGGATCGAGATCGTCGAAGAGCGGCGCGATGCGCGGCGGACCGGTGAGGAATCGGGCCACGTTGCGATCGGTGCTGGCGTGCTCCTCGACCTCGAAGGTGAGGTTGCCGTCGGAGTTGAGGAAGGTTTCCGTATAGCGCCCCGCGTAGTACGGAAAGGTGAACGGCAGCGCGACCCGGGCGCTGTCGTCGTCCTGCAGCGTGATCCGATCGCCGACCGAGCTCTGAAACGCACGATCGGAGCGGCGCATGTCGTAGCCGCCGCTGCCGTTGCGCGCGAAGCTCACGGCGATGTTCCTCAGGTCGAACGAGTTGGCGGCGAGGATGATGTCGCTCTCGTCCCTGATCACGGCCACCTGGCCGATATCCTCGCTGGTCGACGCGGGCGCGATCGTCGACAACGGCGTCAAGCGGCGCCGTGCGCCCGCGGCCTGATGCTTCCACAACTCTTCCAGCACGCGCCCGCGGCGTGTCCGGCGGTTCGACGTTGATTCGGGCTTGGGTTGTCGCTCGACCGTCGATGGGTTCGCCAGTCCTCGAATCGGAACCGAGCAGTTGCCGCCAGACGATCCCGGCGGCGTCGTGGTGGGGGGCGGCGTCGTCCCACCCGAGTTTCCGCTGCAGGCGGCGACGAGAGACGCGATCGCGATGACTTCGATCAGTACCGTTGCGCGCCGCGCAGCGGTTCGATGCGACATCCGGGAAATTATATGCGGCTCGAGAAAAGTTGAACGTCGCCCATGAGCTTCGAGCGAATTGCGGAACGCGTCTTGCGGTAAATGTCACCGCAACGTCTACGCGAGCTTTCCGGCAGCCCCCCACCCAGAGCAGCCACGCTTAGCGACGACGCGGCGGATTTCGACCGGCGACGGTTGAGCCGGTCCGCATACGCGCGCTGAAAAGCGGAGCTCTGCTCCATGCAACTTTTACTCGTGCGTCTTGCGGTTGAACATTTCAATCAACCAGTCAGGGAGCTGAACCATGCGTTGGAATTTCGGCAGTTCATCAGGCCGCCTGCTGTCACACGGCAGCGCGGCTGTCGCGCTGGCGTTCGCAGGCGTCCTTTTCGCGATGCCGCTCGCTCACGTCGAGCAGCGGCTGCAGGCGGCCAAATCGGAAGGCTGTGAAGGCGGCGGCTTCAGGATCGTCCTCGCCAACGGCACGACGCTGTCGGGTGAGGTTGATTCGTCGGTCGCGGCGGCGAACCTCGGAACGAGGTTCCAGGTCAGGGGCAAATACGTTGAGTTCGACGTCGTCGCCGCGACCTTCGAAGTCCTCAACTACACGTTCACCGGTGCGCCGAACCCGCTCGACATGACCGGCGGCGTGCGCACTCCGGTGTTCGAACGGAAGACACCCGAATCACCGGGGGCTGGTCCTGAACGGCCGGCTGAACGTGGAGCTCGGCGAAGAAGACCTCGAGATCGACCGCAGCGGCCCGGGCCTGACCATGAAGATCCAGGCGAAGGACTGCGCCGCCGGAGGCGTGTTCCAGATGGAGGTCGAGCGCGGCGACAGCACGCACCACTGACATCACCCACGTGCTCGCGTCGCCGGCGTCGCCGGAGCCGGCGTTCATGACCGCGTTCTACTTCGACAACCCCAACTTCCGCGCCCGCGAAGGCGACATCGTGCCCTACAAGGACACCACGCTGGCCGTGCCGTCGCGCGTCAACATCGCCAACGACTTCTCGCGGAAGTTCATCGGCCGCGACAGCCCGCAGGTCGCGACGCGCGTCACGCAGGGGTGCCCCAACACCATCCTGAAGAGAGACGGCACCACCACCGTCGTCGATCATTGCGGCGGCGTCTCGGTGTGGCGCGTCGTCGAGCGGCGGGCGCATGGGAGCGGTCTTCGGCGAGGACGCCCACGAAGTCGCGCCGCCGGCGACGATCTGCACGCACCAGTGCCAGGCGCAGAACCGCGTCCGCGGGCGCTCGGTCAAGCTCGGCTTCCCGTTCCCGGTGCCCGACTCGAGCCGCCTGAAGCCGCGCTTCCCGCCGGCGTCGTAGCTCGATCCTCAATCCGCGGGAACCGGCCTTCTAGGCCGGTTCCCGCGATCTTTCATACAATCCAGACACGGTCGCAGCCGCCCGTGTATTCACGCAACGAACTGGCCTCCGGCTTCCGTGCGCTCGGCGTCGCCGCCGGCGACACCGTCATGCTGCACGCATCGGTGCGCGCGGTGGGCGCCGTGGCCGGCGGACCGGACCAGATCCATCTCGCGCTCAAGGACGCGCTTGCCCCCGGCGGCACTCTGCTGATGTACGCAAGCTGCCCGGCGCACTACGACGAGATCGGTCGCGGCAACCTGACCGAAGCCGAGGAGCGAGAGCTGCTCGAGAAGCTGCCGCCGTTCGACGCCTCGACCGCGAGATCGCAGCGCGACAACGGCGCGCTGGTAGAGCTGCTGCGCACCTATCCCGGCTCGACGGTCAACGATCACGTGGCGCGCTTCGTGGTGTGGGGAGAACAGGCGCCGTATCTGATTCTCGACGCAGCCGTGGGACTACGCGTTCGGCCGCGGGTCCGCGCTCGAGCGCTTCGTCGAGCTCGGCGGCAAGATTCTCATGCTCGGCAGCGATCACGACACGGTGACCTTCCTGCACTACGCCGAGCACATCGCGGACATCCCGGACAAGAAGGTGTCCAGCTACAAGGTGCCGGTCGCCGTAAACGGCCAGCGGGTGTGGAAGGAGATGGCGGAGTTCGATACGGCCGACGCCGGCGCTCACGCCAACTGGCCGCCGCGGTTCTTCGCGCGCCTCGTCGACACGTATCTCGCGAACACCGGTAACCGCGGCGCGCGCGTTGGCGATGCGCAGGCATTCCTGTTCGACGCGCGCGGGCTGCTGGAATTCACGCTCGGCGTGATGAAAGCGGTCGCCGCGGATGCGGACGCGGCGGCCGCTCTGGTCGACGCCTGAAACTCAGACGCCAGCGTCACCCTGTGTTTCGCATCCCGGCAGCGATGCCGTTGACCGTGACGACGAACGCCCGCGCGAGCTCGGGGTCGTCGTCTCCGGCCCGCAGGCGCGCCAGCAGCTCGATCTGCACGAGGTTGATCGGATCGACGTAGGGGTTGCGGACGTCGATCGATCGCCGCAGCACCGGCGTTGCGTCGGCGGGCTCACGGTGGCCGGTGACGCCGAGCACCGCGGCGGTGGCGCGCCCCAGCCGCTGTCGCAACTCGCTGCCCAACGGCTGCAGATCCGCGGGGACCAGCCGGCGGTCGTATTCGGCGGCGATGCGCGCATCGGCCTTTGCGAGCACCATCTCCATCAGATCGATCGTCGACTGGAAGAAGGGCCACTCCTCGTACATCGTCTTCAGCAGCGCCCGCTCGTTGCCCGCGTTGGCACCCTCGACGCGCGTCGTCGACGCCCAGCCATGACGCGAGCAGCAGGCGAGTTTGCGTCCACGCGAACTGCCACGGGATGGCCCGCAGCCCTTCGACGCCTTCACCGCTGCTCCGGCGCGCCGGCCGGCTGCCGATGCGAACGCGACGCAGCTCCGGCTCGGGCGTCGCGGCATGGAAGTACTCGATGAACCGCGGATGTTCGTAGACGACGGCGCGGTACGACGTGCGCGACTCTTCGGACAGCCGCTCCATCGCCGTGCGCCAGGCCGTCGGTGGATCGTCCCCGGGCATCAGGGTCGCTTCGAGCGTCGCCGTCGTGTAGACCTCCAGGGTGCGAACGGCGATGTCGGGGAGGCCGAACTTCGCCTGGATCATCTCGCCTTGCTCGGTGACGCGCAGGCGGCCGTCGATTGACCCGGGCGGCTGAGAACGGATCGCCAGATGCGTCGGGCCGCCGCCGCGGCCGACGCTGCCGCCGCGCCCGTGAAAGAGCGTCAGGTGGACGCTGTGCCGCGCGCAGGTGGCGACGATCTGCTCCTGCGCGCAGTAGAGCGCCCACGCGGCGCTGAAACGGCCGGCGTCCTTGGCCGAATCGGAGTAGCCGATCATCACCTCCTGATGGCCGGCGATGCGCGCGCGATACCACGGCAGCGAGAAGAGCGCGTCGAGCACTGCGACCGGATGCCTGCAGGTCGGCCGCCGTCTCGAACAGCGGCACCACGCGCTGCGGATGACGGTTGCCGGCGAGCTTCTGCAGCCATTCGACGGCGAGGACATCCGAGACGCGGCTCGCCATCGTGATGACATACGCTCCGAGCGACTCGGGCGGCAGCGCCGCCGCGGTCCTGAACGTGTCGAGCACATCGCGCACCGTGTCGGTCGGCCCGCGATCGCCGGACGGCAGGTCCGCGAACGTGCGCGTGCCCTCGGTCAGCTCGCGCGTGAGCATCGCGACACGTTCCTCCTCCGAGGCATCTTCGTACGATCCGAGGTGCCACGCGCGTGCGATCCAGGCCACGGCGTCGGCATGTCGTGCCGCTTCCTGGCGCAGGTCCAGCGGCGCCAGCGTCAAACCGAAGGCGGCGACGCGCCGCAGGATGTCGGTGAGGCGTCCCCCGGCGATCAGCGCATTGCCGGTGGCGACGAGCGACCGATGGCAAAGGAGGAGCGGTTCGGCGAGATCGACGACGTGCAGCAGCACTTTGCCGCCATCTGCATCGAGAGCGCCGTCCTGCTCGATTCGCTCCGCGGCGAGCTGGCGCGTCGCCAGGAGATTCGCGGAGACGCCGCGCAGGAGCGCGCGGTACGGTTCGGCGCTGTCGCCGACGACGGCGCGCAGCTCGTCGCTCGCCGAAGCCATCGACAGCTCCGCGCGCAGCCCCTCGATCTCGCGCGCGTAGAGGTCGGCCGCGACCCAGCGCGCCATCCACGTCGCCCTGCGCGTGATCTCAGGGGTGACGTTCGGATTGCCGTCCCGATCGCCGCCGATCCAGGAGCCGAACCGCAACGGCGCGGCGTCGAGCGGCAGCGGCTCGCCCGAGCGCGCGGCCGATCTGCCGGACGAAGCGGGGCAGCGCCTCCCACAGCGTCTGCTCGAAGACCGCGAGGGCGCCGCGCACCTCGTCGAGCGGCGACACCGCGTGGGCGCGCACCTCGTCGGTCTGCCAGATGGTCGCGATCTCGCGCCGGAGCGCGTTGATCGGCTTCGTCGGCTTCCTCGGGCGTCAAGTCGAGGCGGTCGCTGCTCGGCCAGCGCGTCGGCGATGCGGCGGTGCGTCTGCAGCAGCGTCCGACGGACCACCTCGGTCGGGTGCGCCGTCAGCACCAGCTCGATCTGCAGCGTTCGAACGGCCTCCGCCAGCCGCTCTGGCGCCAGCCCACCGCGGCGCCAGCGCGCGAACGCCTCGGCACACGAACCCGGCTGCGGCGCGTGGACGCGATCGCGGGCGTAGTCGCGCCGACGCCTGACGCGATGATGCTGCTCGGCGATGTTCGCCAGGGTCAGGAAATGCGAGAACGCGCGCGCGATCGGCACCGCCGCGCCAATCGGCATGTCGGCGAGCCGGTCGGCGAGCGATTCGAACGCGACCGCGTCGCCGGCGTGCGCGCGTTTTGCCAGCGCGCGGACCTCCTCGACGCGGGCGAAGAGCTCCTCGCCCTCATACGCGCGCAGCGTGTCGCCCAGCAGTTCGCCGAGCAGCCGCACATCGTCGCGCAGCGGCTTGTGCGGGTCGCCATCCATCGACAGCGATTCTCGCCGATCACCGATGGCTCAGCTTGGTGGTCCTGGCTACGCGCTTCGAGCCTGTGTCTTTGCTTCAGGCGACCCGGAGCGGCGCAAGAGCTGAGCCAGCGCCGCAGCCAGGAGAGCGGCCGCCGCACGAGCGGATCTCGTTGGCCGAACTCCTTCAGGGATCTCGAGGGCGAGAACACCAGCGCACCCCTCGGGGACGAGCAACGGGATCACGAGCGCGCCGCTCGTGTGAGCCGTGGCGGCAATCTCGCACGTGTTCGCCGATCGGAAAGACGCCGCGGTGACGTTGTCTGCATCAGGCCGTACCACCGGCAGGTGGGCCAGAACTCTTTCAGAATAGCCATGCACCAGTGCCGGCTTCAGCGCCCCGGCCACTTCGTCCCAATGCCAGACGACGAGGCCAGTGGCGTTCAAAGCGGCGGCCGCTTCCTGGACGAGCTGCTGGATGTCGCTACGGTCGACCGCCCGGCCGAATTCGGTGCAGAGATGTGCGATGGCTTCGAGCGTCGACTCGGCCGCGGTCTCAAGAGCGAGGCCGGCCGTGTCGGGGTTCGCCGGTTCCAGTCGAGGAGACGGCGCGGGCTCCGGCAATCGGTTGTGCGTCGGCTCGTCTTCGCCGCTGGCCACAGCGGGCGGCGTTGCCGGTCCAGGGTCCGCAAGGGCAGGCGGGGCTTCGTTCTGCGGCGCCGTCGCCCCGGCCGGTCGTGCACGCTCAACAGCGGGCGGCCGAAGTTTTGCCAGCGAACCGATCGCCGAGTCGACCATGGTGCGAAGCCGCGTCGGCGGCGGTCCGTTCCTCCGCGCCGCCTCGGCGGCCGCGGCCAGCGCATCGGCGACGCTCTCCGGGTCCGGATGGACCTCCAGGAACTCGCGCAGCGCGACGTCGGGATCGAGGCCGATGAACTCCGCGTAGGTGCGGAGGTAGGCGCGCCGGAAGATCCCAGCCGGCCAGTGGGAGACGTCATCGCGCTCGAGCGCCTCGAGCAGAGCCAGCTTGATCCTGGTCTGGCTGGCGATCGCGAGCAGATCCACGTGTCGTGCTTCGCGCTGCTGGCGCAGTCGGGCGCCGAAACTGTCAGGCATGAGTCAGTGCCGGCTCATTTCCAAATCGGGTATCGGGGGAGCACCCCGCCGCGCCGCAGGGATGTCCCGCACGCGGCTATGTTACCGAACACTCAGCGCGATCGAGCCAGCAAATTGCCGCGATTGTCACGGCCATCCAGTGCCTGGTCCGTGAAGACGACAGAGAACACAGAAACCGCGGAATCCGCAGAATCATTTCTGTTGTATAAGAATTTCATTCTGCGTGCGTCGTAATCGGTGAGCCCTGACCGACGATGGCACAAACGCAGAACGTCCGAATCCGCCAGAATCATTTCTTGTGACGAATTGAACTCTGCGTGCTCTGCGCGTTCTGCGTTGATCGTCGTGATCGGTGAACGCCGCTCGACTAGAAGGGTTGAACCGCCACAGGCTCCTCACGCGTCGGCCGACGATCGCGGTCGCGTCTGTTCGCCGCGTCGGCGATCGCTGAACGGCAGCGCGATGTGGGCGCCGAGCACGCGCTCGCGCCGCTGCTCGGCGTCGAGATTGAGCGCACGTGCCTTGAGCAGGTCGGTCAGCGAGATCATCCCGACCAGGCGGCCGTGCTCGCGGTCGACGACGGGGAAGCGGGTGAGCCCGGTCTGCGCCATCCGGTAGACGATCATCCGCAGCGATTCGTCCGGGTGCGCGACCACCGGGCGCATCTTGAGGATGCTGGCAAGCTGCGCGGCCGGGTCGCCGGGCGCGCGGTCGACGAGCGTCTGCAGGTCGCGGCGGGTGACGACGCCGCTCAGCTCGCGCGATTCGCGGATCACCGGGTAGAGGTGCTGGCGGCCGCGCGACGGATCGCCGCGCAGCGATCCACTGAGCGCGTCGAGCGGCGAGTCGGCAGCCAGCGCGGCGATGCTCGTGCGCATGACCTCGCGCACAAACAGGATCTCGAGCGGGTCGGTCGCATACTCGCGGCTGACGTGGAAGCCGCGCCGGGCAATCTTCTCGGTGAGGATCGAGCGGCGCAGCAGCAGCACGGTGAACGCGTGCGCGACGGTGACCGCCACCAGCAGCGGCAGCACCATGTTCAGGTCGTGCGTCAGCTCGATCGAGAAGACGACGCCGGTCAGCGGCGAGCGCATCGTGCCGCCGAGAATCGCGCCCATGCTGACGAGCGGCCAGAAGCCGATGCCCTCCGCCGGCAGCACCCACGATTCGATGCCGCCCAGGGCGCCGCCCATCATCAGCAGCGGGGCGAGCACGCCGCCGGAGGTCCCCGATCCGAGCGAGACCGACCAGATGATCGACTTCACGATCAGCACGCCGAGGATGACCCGGCCGGGCACGTCGCCCTGCAGCAGATCGCCGATGACGTCGTAGCCGACGCCGAGCGCCTGCGGGAACATCCAGCCGCCGACCCCGATCACGAGGCCGCCGATCGCCGGCCACCACATCCAGTGGATCGGCAGGTGCTGGAACGCGTCCTCGGCGGCGTAGACGGCCTGCGTCAGCAGCGCCGACAACGCACCCGCGAGCAGGCCGGCGACGACGCAGCCGAGCAGGCCCTGAGGCCCGATGAAGAGCGGATGCGCCGGCACCGCGAAGAGCGGCCCGAGCCCGATGATGTAGCGGCGCACCGCCGCCGCCGTCGCGCTGGCGAGCGCCACCGGGACGAGGCTGCGCGGCTTCCACTCGAAGAGCAGCAGCTCCACCGCGAGCAGGATGGCCGCCAGCGGCGTCGCGAAGGTCGCCGACATGCCGGCTGCCGCGCCGGCGACGAGCAGCGTCTTTCGCTCGGTGCTGGTGAGGTGGAAGAACTGCGCGATCAGCGACCCGACGGCGCCGCCGGTCATGATGATCGGCCCTTCCGCGCCAAACGGGCCGCCCGAGCCGATCGAGATCGCCGAGGACAGCGGCTTCAGCAGCGCCACCCTGGGTTCGACGCGGCTGCCGTTGATGAGGATGGCTTCGATCGCTTCCGGGATGCCGTGGCCGCGAATCCGCTCCGAGCCATAGCGCGCCATGACGCCGATGACCAACGCCCCGGCGACCGGCACGAGAATGACCAACGGCCCCAGCGTGTGCGCTTCGGGGGTCACCAGCGCGGTGCTCAGGCGCTGGAAGAAGAAGAGGTTGGTGAACAGGCCGATCAGCGTCAGCAGCGCGAGCGCGACGCCGGCGCTGATCGCGCCGATGGCGATCGCGAAGAGGGCGATCAGCAGCAGTCGCGGCGACGCGGTGAAGTCGCCGAGGTCCTCCGCGATATCATGCGTCCGGCGGAGGGTCGTCACAATGTATGGCGTCCCATATAATTAACGATATCAGACCTGCGCGAGATAGGCGAGAAGGGTAGCGGTGCCGATCGCTCGAAGCCCAGCCAGTCGTGACGCCGAAGTCCGCCATGCACTCGATGCGCTTCGCCTGATTGTCCAGGCGCTCCGCCTTGGCGCGCGCGAGGGCGAGCACCGCGCCGGCCTGAGCAGCGCGCAGCTGTTCGCGCTGCAGCGGATCGCCGAGAACCCGCGCGCCTCGATCAACGATCTCGCGGCACTGACCTTTACCCACCAGAGCTCGGTGTCGGTCGTGATTCAGCGGCTCGTCGATCGCGGCCTCGTCGCCAAGGTGGCAGCGAATGACGACCGCCGCCGTCAGGTGCTGGCGGTCACCGCGAAGGGACGCCGCGCGCTGCAGCGCGCGCCCGCGCCGGTGCAAGAGCGGCTGGTGGAGGCCATCGCTGCCCTGTCCCCGGCCGATCGGCGCCGTCTCGCGCAGTCGCTGGCCGTGATCGCGCGCGCGGTCGCGCCAGGACGCCTCGCGCATCCGCCGATGCTCTTCGAGGAGGCGCAGAGGCCGCAGAGACAGCAGAGACCGCAGAGGAAGTAGACTGGAGATGCCTGCCTGCGGCCCAGGAGTCCTCCGGATGCATCGTCATGTACTCGTGCTGCTCGCCGCGTCGATTGCCGGCGCCGTCGTCGCCGCCGGCGCGCAGCAGCCGACCTTTCGCGCCGGCAGCGACGCCGTTCGCGTGTTCGCCACCGTCACCGATCGCGACGGCAAGCTCGTCACCAACCTCACCCAGGACCAGTTCGAGCTGCGCGACGACGGCAAGCCGCAGGCGATCACCCAGTTCGATAACCGGCCCCAGCCGATCCGGCTGATCGTCATGCTCGACGTCTCGGGCAGCATGGAAGGCAACCTGCCGCTGCTGCGCGCCGCCGGCGGACAGCTGTTCGGGCGGCTCCTGCCAGACGATGTCGCGCGCGTCGGCGCCTTCGGCCACGACGTCACCATCAGCGAATCGTTCACCCACGATCCGGAGGCGCTGAACCGCGCGATGCCGGAGAGGATTGCGCCGGATGCGCCGACGCCGCTCTGGCGTGCGATCGATCAGGCGCTCGACGCGTTCGCCGAGGTGCAGGACATGCGCGAGGTGATCCTCGTCCTCAGCGACGGCAAGGACACCGGGTCGTTCAGCTTCCGGCAGAAGCCGGTGAGCCAGGCGGAGGCGATCGATCGCGCGCGGCGCGAGGACGTGATGATTTATGCGGTCGGCATGCGCAGTCGCGGCCAGCGGCCGATGATGCCGGGCATCGGCCCGGGCGGGCTGCAGGGGATGCTGCTCGCCGACATGCCGGATCCCGGCCTCGCTCGCGTCGCCGAGGAGACCGGCGGCGGCTACACCGAGATCCGCTTCGGCCAGGACCTCGGCGCCGCGTTCGCCGCGGTCGCCGACGAGCTGCACACGCAGTACCTGCTCGCGTTCGCGCCGCCAAAGCGCGACGGCAAGGTTCACGACATCAACGTGAAGGTCGACGCAGGGCGGAGCGAAGGCGCGCGCGCGCAAGAGCTACCTCGCGCCAAAAGAGTAACCGCGTGGACGAACAGCCATGACGGTGATGGCGTCGCGGGCAGCGGCGGATCGGTGGCACGTCGTTGCCGCGGGCGTCGCGCTGGCGGTGGTGACGCTGACGCTCGGGCTGTGGCTGCGCGTGTCGAACGCGGCGATCGTCTCGAGCTCGTTCCTCCTCGTCGTGCTCGTCGTCGCGGCCACGTCACGCTTGTGGGTGGCGGTCGCGACCTCGGTCGCGGCGATGCTCTGCCTCAACTTCTTCTTTCTGCCGCCGGTCGGCACCTTCTCGATCGCCGAGGTCCAGAACTGGGTCGTGCTGTTCGTCTTCCTCGCCGTCAGCCTGGTGGCGAGCAACCTGTCGGCGGTCGCGCGCGCCCGCACGCACGAGGCCCTCGGCCGGCGCGACGAGCTCGCGCGGCTCTTCGACTTGAGCCGCGACGTGCTGCAGATGACCGACAGCCGCGAAGCGCTGTCGGTGCTGGCGCGATCGGTCGCCCGCCGGTTCGATCTCGAGTATGTCGCCGTCGCCCTGCCGCGCGCGGACGAGTGGGACATTTTCGAGGCCGGCGCGCGCACGAGTGCGCTCGACCGTCGCGAGCTGACCAAGGCGTTCGCGTCGGCGCAGACCTCGCTCGAGTTCGACGCCTCCGCGCGCACCTACGCCGGCCATCGGACGATGACGGTCGATGAGCAGGTGGTCCGTCTCGTGCCGCTGCGAGTGGGCACCAAGCCGATCGGCATCCTCGCGGCGGCGGGGCGTGAGGTCGAGGCCGGCACCCTCGACACGCTGGCCGGCGTGGTCGCGATTGCGATCGAGCGCGCGCAGTTTCTCGAGGAGCGCAAGGCGGGCGAGCTGACGCGGCAGAGCGAGCAGCTGAAGACGGCGCTCCTCGCCTCGATCGGACACGATCTGCGGACACCGCTGACGGCGATCCGCATCGCCGCCAGCAACATCCAGGCGCCGGAGATGGCACCGGACGAACGTTTCGGCCAGGCCGACCTGATCCTGTCGGAGGTCGAGCGCCTCAGCCGCCTGTTCCAGAATGTCCTCGAGATGGCGCGGATCGACGCCGGCGCGATCGCCACCGAAGCGCGGTGGACGCACCCGTCCGAGATTGTCGCCGCGGCGCGCGACCAGGTCGAGCAGACGCTTCGTGAGCACAAGGTGGAGGTGCGCATCGACCCCGACGAGCCGGTGCGGCTCGATCCGCGCCTCACCGCCAGCGCGCTCGCGCACCTGCTGGAGAACGCCGCTCAGTACTCGCCGTCGGGATCGACGATCGGTGTCTTCTCCCGCGTGACGGACGAAGGGTTGACGATCGAGGTTCGCGATCAGGGTCCCGGGATCACGCCGGCCGACCTGCCGCGGCTGTTCGATCGCTTCTATCGCGGCGCGGCGTCCAGGACGCGCGCGTCGGGTACCGGGATGGGCCTCTGGATTGTCCGCGGCCTGCTCGCCGTCGAGCACGGACGCGTCTGGGCGGAGAACGGCAAGGACGGCGGTGCGCAGTTCACGATCGTCGTGCCGGTCGGCGTCCGCGAGGCCGAACCGGCAGGCTCGCCGCTCTGATGGCGCCTCGGTCCCGCATCCTGCTCGTCGACGATGAGGTGGGAATCCAGCGCGCGGTCGCGCCGCTGCTGCGATCGCGCGGCTACGACGTCGAGATCGCGGGCACCGGCGCGGAAGCGCTCCGATCTGTCGCCGAACGGACGCCGGATCTGGTCGTGCTCGATCTCGGCCTGCCCGACGTCGAGGGCACGCTCGTCTGCCAGCAGATTCGCGCGAAGTCGGCCGTGCCGGTGATCGTGCTGTCGGCGCGCGGCTCCGAAGCCGACAAGGTCAACGCGCTGGATCTCGGCGCCGACGACTACGTGACCAAGCCGTTTGGCCCGCAGGAGCTGCTCGCGCGGATTCGGGTGGCGCTGCGGCGGCTGGAGTCGAAGGAAAGCGAGGACACCGGCGTGTTCCGGGCCGGCGCGCTGACGATCGATTACGACCGGCGCCGCGTGGTGCGAGGCGACACCGAGATCCGGCTGACGCCGAAAGAGTTCGAGCTGCTGTCGCTGCTGGCGAAGAACCACGATCGCGTGCTGACCCACCGTGCGGTCCTCAAGGCGGTGTGGGGCGCGAATGCTGTCGAGCAACCGGAGCACCTGTGGACGCTGGTCGCGCAGCTGAGAAAGAAGATCGAGCCCGACCCCGCCAACCCGAAGTATCTCCTCAGCGAGCCGTGGGTCGGCTACCGGTTCGTCACTG